>NZ_ASWE01000002.1 GCF_000407505.1 Enterococcus phoeniculicola ATCC BAA-412 | reverse complement strand
GAGACCTTCAACTCAAGCATGTCCCATGCGTAGAAGATGATGAGAGCGAAACGAAGTGGAGACCTTCAACTCAAGCATGTCCCATGCGTAGAAGATGATGAGAGCGAAACGAAGTGGAGACCTTCAACTCAAGCATGTCCCATGCGTAGAAGATGATGAGAGCGAAACGAAGTGGAGACCTTCAACTCAAGCATGTCCCATGCGTAGAAGATGATGAGAGCGAAACGAAGTGGAGATGAGTCCCAACCTTTATCAAGCTTTTACGATGATGGGGTATAACTTAATTAGTTACATCCCACCTTTATTGCTAATGAAATAGGAGAGAGTATTCAAATGTAGAAGTAAGAAGAAATGGTTTCCTGTTAAAATTTAGAGAAAACAGGTGGAGGGAAAAACAATGACGAACTTTGAAAATCCAGACATAGAAAAATTATTTTTAAATTATGAAGATCCATATAGAACGAGTTTATTAGCCATTAGAGAGTTAATTTTTAAGACTGCCCGACAAGTGACAGGAGTTGGTAAATTAACAGAGAGCTTAAAATGGGGACAGCCAACCTATTCGACACTAGAAACGAAAAGTGGTACGCCCATTCGTATTGATAGATTTGAAGAAAAGTACGTAGCAATTTTTTTCAACTGTCAAACTGTTTTGATTGAACAATTTCGAGAATTATTTCCTGAAAGACTGATGTTCTCTAAAAATAGAGCCATTGTTTTAGATCCTCTTCAAGAATTACCTGTCCGCGAACTTGAATTTTGTTTGTCAGCTGCGCTTATTTATCATAAAAATAAGGGTTTCTTTAAAAATAAATGAAGAACAAAAAGAGACAAGTCCATTTCTTCAACTAAAAATAAACTATGTACAATTCTATCTTTCTGCTATTTATTTAAAGAGATACAAGGAATGGATTAAGGACTGTAGAAATTAGGCTACAGAAAATTCATATGAAAACTAGTTATCCGTATATAATTTGTTTATGAGATGAGGGAATTTTTACTTATTGCTTGTTTGAATACAACACAACGAGCTCGATTTATTATGTGATTGGTTAAACATCAGACATAACAATCTTCTCAAACTCATCTAATTTAATTGGTTTATCATTACTCCCACGAATGTATTTTGTAGTTCCATCCTCATAATGGATGGTTACTGACCACTGATAGCCATCAAAGATATTAGGATTTACATAATCATTTTTCCAATGAGAAAATCCTGTTTTGTACAATTTTTCTTGGATTTTTTTTGAGTTTTTAATTTTTATGATTGAAAATGCTTCTGTATCAATCTCTTCAAATGTACGATATTCTGGCTTATTACTAACTGTGTATCGCCTGCCAATATTTTTTGTAAAATCAATTTCGCTAGCTAGATAAATATATCCAAAGCTAGAATTTTGATAGTAAATTTTTTCAATCCTTTTTTGTTTGTAGATGAGCGAATGGATTGTCGCAATAACGATAATAACTGAAAAAATGCCAAGTCCTATTTTTTTCAATAGATACGTCACTCCCTTCTGTCTGCTATAAATTGATTCTCTCTATAATACCATAACTAAAAAATGTTACGTTATTTTACTATATCATGAATAATGAGAGAATAAGTTAAAAAAGATGAGGGGGGGGGAGGGACTCATCTTCTGCACATGGAACATGCTAGAGTTGAAGGCTTCGCAAATAAGCTGAAATTGCATCTCTACATCTATTTCTTTTAGAAATAGATGTAGAAACGTATCTACTTAGCTCTCGGAACTGAACACTTCTAGTCTCAAGAAAGATCATTTGTTGCATTATATCTCACTTAGATATATCATTGATTATAATAGAAAATAAAGGGGTTGAGTAGAATGGGTTTATTAGATTTGTTAGGTTCATTGATTGATCCTCGCGGCAATGCTGGATGGACAATCTAAAGAAGAAAGAGTAAGAGGTTACTTTGTACAAAATAAAAATCCTTCAAGGCAATCAAGAGAACTGCTTTGAGGGATTTTTATGTATAAAACTGAGAATTAGAAATCTTTCATTTCCTCAAGAATCGTTTTTCGAATCCAGTCATTCTCCAAAACCTCACTTATTCCTAGTGCGACAATATACTCATCTCGAGCATTGGCACGCTTTAAAGCCTTCGTATTATAGGCTTTTTCATATAAGAGATAGTCTAAGCCAACCAGAGAAGAATACTTTGCACAAATTTTAAGGCCACTGTCACAGTAATCTAACGCTTCAGTATAATTCTTTTTCTTTGAATAGAAATTCGCGATATTGTAGTAGGTGAGTGCTAATCGAGGATTTCGATCATCTTCTTTTTCGTATGCTTTTAATAGCTTAATCGTTTTTGAGAAAATAGATTCTGCTTGTTCTGTCAACCCTCTATCACTGTAGTAAGCCCCCAAAATACTATTTGCCAGAATAAATAAAACTTGATTGCTTTCCGCACCAAAATCCAAGGATTTATAGAGATAGAAAAGAATAGTCTCCGGATTCTTGTTCGATAGAAAATCTAAAGTCCCCCTTTGTAAGTATAGTTCTTGTAGTTCACGAGCATCCAATTTATCTTCCATAATAGTTAATTTTTTTAGCAATTCTTCCGCTTCTACAAATTTACGAACTTCAATAAGTTTAGTAATCTTTTTTAGATTTTCTTTCACGGCAGGGGCATAGGAATTAACTAACACATCAGAAATTTCTAAATCAAGTCTAGCACATATAGCCGAAATAATGTCCATACTATTTGCAGTATTCTTTTTCTCAATATTACTAATTGTTGCTTGTTTACAAATTCCATGTGCTAATTGATTTTGTGTCATATTATAGTCAATTCTTCTTTTCTTTATTACAGATCCGTTTAGTTTCATTTAGGGAAAAACCTCCAAAAAGTTTTGATTTAAATTCTTATAATTAAGATTATATTATAAAAATATTAAAATAAACAATGAATTCGATTAAGTATTAATTATTTTGTAAGAGACTTGAGATTCCTAATGTTTATTATAAGCAAAATAAACATTAAATATTTTATAAATACATTATCTGGTGTAAAGTTCGAGTCTTTAATCTAATTTAAAAGTCTACTATAAAATATAGGAGATGAAGTGTAAGTTCTTGGATACTATTCGATTAGTATTAAGTGACATCTGGAATAGGACGAGTACTTAATTTTTGAGAAGATAATATTTATTTATGAAGGAATTCCTTGTATTTTCAGCCTTTATGAGATTTTAGAACATCTGGAAGTAATGGAACTTCTTTTTTCGGTTGATAAAATCTGTAGAATAACAAGTAATTAGCGAATGCGACTATCGTAAAATATTTTCGCAGATAAGACAAGATTGCTATGATGAGAAATCGAACAATCACTCCTCTTGAATAGGATAAACAATGAATGGCTATTCTCACATTTTTTTATGATTACCTCCTTACTTTGTATACATACGAAAAAGATGATCATTTGCTTTTCTCTCTAGGAATCTATAATAAAAGTTTATTATTCAGCAAGTAAACTGCCTAAATCAAAAAGTAACTAAAGTTATTTACATTATAATCAAAAAATGAATTTACGACTAGCCTTTAATTCTCTTTTTTTAGATGTTAAGCAACTGCACGAAAATTTAGAACCAAATAAAATAGAAGGCTGAAAAACATTTACGATTTTCGACCTTCTATTTTTTGTAAGTGTTTCATACGTGATTATTTTTCCAGTAATTTTTCAAATTTCTAGCACATAGTATCAACTTTTTAGTGTATGGTTAATCACTTTTCAATACTTTTGGTTGCTACGAATTTGAATCAATTACAGGTTTTAGTGACAATGAGCTGTACGTTGGTTCATTCTTGAAAATTCATTTGTCGAATAATCTGACATCTCATCATGATGAGAACGAGTATTATGTCGTCTACTCATGACATAACTAGATTGGTCATCTCTCGAAAAGAAAGTTGTTGCATTTGCAAGAATCGTATTCGTGACAAATAAAAATCCTACAATAGAAAAAGTAATGAGTGTATAAACTAGAAATTTAGGTTTATTTTTCAATGAGCACACCTCCTTATATACCATGGTGGGTATAATGTACCATTAACTTGAAGGAACTTCAAGGGGAATCTTTCAAACGTAAAACTGGAGATAGAGTTAATCAACTAGTCTAGCTTTGTGCGACTAGTTTACGATAATCACCAGTAGAGGCTTTTTTTGTACTATTTGGTAACAAATTTTTAAAGTTGCATAGCTAAACACATAAAAAAAGAGGAGATGAGAGAGCATCTTCCTGTTCTTTCGTTTTTTACTTGGGAGTCTTTCAATTTTTATCATTTATTCCTCTTATTTCCTTATGAATAGTATGGTGAAGTAAGTACACTTTAGCTGAAAAGTCTTTAACATTAAAAAAAATTAGTATACGTAGAAAAAATGAAATTATCTTTAGGTTGCCAATTTTTTAGCACTGAAAAAGAGACTGGAAGTTTAGTCGAATCCAGTCTCTCTTAAAGAAAATTAATTTTGTTTATTAAGATGTCCTAGAGAGGTTAATTCTTTATTTAATATTTCCCAATCAGAGGCAGTCGGTGCAGTGGTCCAAATCAGATAAGGGCATTCTAAATTTGGAATATATAAATCTGAAAGATAAAAATCTGTATTTTTTGATACTTTTTTTTCAATACGAATATTTAACGCTTGGAATGAACGAATTGTTTCTCCAATAAATTGATTGTAGATATCGCCACTTGAAAAATCAACACACACGTTGAGAGTTGGTAGCTTGTAATAGTCGGGAATTGTTTGTATCAATAAAAATGTATATTCGTAAACCAAATATTTTTTGCAGTGACTATCAAAATTTGGATAGTTTTCATAAAGAGAGTGAACAATGGAAGAAACGACATGATAAAAACTTGGATAGTTTTTCAAAATGAAGTCGTCATCAATAATAAAAAAATTATCTATAGGTTCGAAATATAGAAATTTCCAATGAATTTTTGATAATCCTTGTTTTACAACAGCCATTGATTTCATTAAAGCGTCTTCATCTAAGTACTTAGAAATCTCAACGCAGAAAAATGTATTTAAGTTGTTTATAGATAAAGGAATAGAAGAGTCTTGGTAGTAAATGTCTTCTTTTTTAATGAAAATGAATTCTTCAGCAAGTAAAAAAGATTGGAAAAACAGCGTTTCGTTTAATAAAAATTCAGTTGGGACAGAAGTATATTCCTCAAAAAACAACTGAATATAGTTTGATAGTGATTTTTTTTTAGTCAGAGTAAACATATATTTTTTTTCAAAATGAATGTAATCCTTTGTACGATATCTTTGAAAAATAACCGCAGACATATACTTGAGTTTTAAATATTGTGTCTCAGTAATTTCATGAGAAAGTCTCTTGCTTATCATGTTCGTAAAATTCTCTGCGATGGATTCTATAGATAGACTAAATGGAAACTTGGTGCTGTTGAATTTGGAAAAGTAAAAGTAAAAAAGCATCATTCTAATTTGCGTTTCTTTTCCTGAAAAAGAGTAATTGGCTGAAATTTTCACGTTATAAGGCTCAAAAAAAATTTCCAATTCCTTTTTTATAACATATGTTCTCGATATGCTTATAAAATTTTTACTTGCAAAAGATTTTAATGTATTTGCAGAGTGTTTAAAAACAGAATCTAGAAGATGGAAATGTGGTGATTGCTCTAAATAATGTAAACGAATTAATTGGATTTTTATAGCTTCATTGTAAGTCAGTGTTACTTTATTGTTAACTAGCTGAATAGAGACATCTGAAATTCCGAATGTCTTGACATCTATCATCAGACTTTCAATTGCTTTTGTTGTTAGATAATAAGAGCTGTCAATAGCTGTGATGAGTTCAGTTATATCTGCTGTTTTTTGTTCACGATTATCAAGACATTTTAGTATTTTTAGCTTATGAATACTCTCTTTATCTATAAATAAATCCATAGTGATTCTCCTAATTATTGTTATTTATACCAATCCAACAACGAGTAATGTAATCAATATAGAATTATAAATCAATAAAACTGAGTCTTATTATTTGTTTTTTTAAGAAAAAATAAAAAAACGTAGAATAACATCCAACATCAATATGTTAAATTTGAGTTGTTATTAAAAGGTGATTGTTTATGACCATTCTTTTTCTAACAAAAAAGGGATGAGTACCAAAAATATAGAAGAAAGGAGGGAACGCATAGAAAATGAAAAAATTTATATCTGTTACTTTAGCACTCTGTATTGTTTCAAATAGCGTCGGATACATAGCTTATGCAGGAGCTACTCAAGAGTCAGATATAGTAATAGCTGATAATTCAAAAGAGAATATGAAAAAAGAAGAACTCCGAGCAATAGGGGATGATTCAGAAATAGATCGTACCCAGTCAAGTGGGGATTTGACTGGCACTGAAGAAAGTATCAAGCAGGAAGATGATTTAAAAAATCCAGATGTAGAGAAGCCGTCAGATAAGAAAAGAGAAACAGATCCAGAGGATAAACGGGCGGAAACAAGCACTACTTCAGAAAAATCAGGTCCAGAAGAAAAACAGCCAACTCTTGTGAATGAACCGAAAAAAGCTGATGTAGGTTTATTTGCCCAACAACCGTTAGAAAGCTATCCTAAAAATACAATGATGAATGACAAGGGGTTACCTTTAGATGGAAGTAGTATACCTTGGCCAGATAGTGTGATGCAGCTAAAAGTGCCAAAGGTCATTGAGTGGTACAACGGGACAATGAAATTGAAAGAAAACTCAATTTCTTATCTTGCTACGGGGAATGTTGTTTTATTCAAGAATATGGGGATATACAAAGGCAAGAAAGTTGATGTTCGCTGGACATTTAACAAAGTAACCTTACGTACTAGTGTTGATAAAGTATATATACAGGTTACGACAGGCGGTGCTGGACTTTGGATGACTAAAAATAGTGAAGTAGAGTTTACACAAACGATTGTAGATGAGACTGGAGCAGAACTAGAGGTTTCGACTTTAGTTGAACCTATGATTAGTACAAATACGACAGTTGCATATGATGCAGCTCATTTTGAACGATCGTTTAGCACAAAAAAGCCAACGCCAAGTGTGATTAATGTGGATGAAACAGCAACCAATGTTTCTTTTATCAATCCGTCTCCTACTGTAAAAGAAGCGGTAGGTGTATTAGTGAAAAATAACCTACAACTAGATATCAATATTCAGAATGCACCTGTTGGAGGTGGTTCTGTCTTCTTTGCGCCTACTACAACAGTGCAATATCCATATTCAAAACCAAATGTAATGGGGCAAACGAATGAAGTGGATATGACAGCGAAATATACTGTAGAACAGACACTACCAGAACAGTCGTCTCCCGCTTTTTACCCGGATAAGTATTCACTGGATGTGCAGGTAAATGAGTCGCTTAAGTTAACTACAGCAGACTTACAAAAGATTGTGATTAAAGACGGTGAAGGAACCGACATTACCTCTAATTTTTCATTATCTTTAGGAACAAATCATAACCTATTGATTACTGCGACGAATGCTCAGTTACAAGCTTTAGGTTATAAGATATTTACGATTAATTTAGATTTATCAGTAGATACAGCTTTTAATCGATTGTCTGAGTACTTAGAAGGAACCTATTTAAAAATACCTCTTACTGTAAAGAATAATCTCGTATCAGGAGAGTCCACCGATAAGGCAACCGTAAAAGTAGATGGGATTCCAAGTGGATCTGGTATTCCTCAAATCGTAAGTAAAGGAAGTAGTACAGATGATTTAATACCAGCAGAATTGGTAGAAAATTTAAAAAGTACGAAGCCTGGAGATACTGTATCGGTTGTTGGTTTTTCTGAACGTACGGAGTTTCCAACGGTCGGCGATACCATTATCTATGTAGTCATTAAAAGTAAACATTCTGGATTGCAAGTGAACGTTCCTGTGAATGTTACAGTTATTGATGCTATTCCTAGTGGGGTAGGAATTCCTCAAACTGTTTTAGTTGGAAGTAGTACAGAAGATTTAAATCCGCAAGATGTAGTAAAAGATTTAAAAAGTACGAAGCCAGGGGACACAGTCACTGTAGTGGGCTTCTCTAAGATTACAGAATTTTCAGCTGTTGGCGAGACAACGGTGTATGTAGTAATTCAGAGTCAGGACTCTGGTATTCGAACGCAGGTTTCTGTCCCTGTAACAGTTAAGGAAGGAACGTTGACTTTAGAAAAAGTTCCAGCTTCTATTCAGTTTGATAATTTAAAAATTCAAACGAAACCTCAAGATTACTATCCAGTAAATTTAGGGGAGCAGTTACTTGTCAAAGATACGAGACTTTATAAACAGACATGGACGTTACAGGTGAACATTGCTGAAAGTATAATCAGTGGCGACCGTCAACATACATTGGATAATAATTTAATGTACAAAACAAAAGAAGGACAAGAAAAAGCCATTAGCAGTGCAGCCATTAATGTGGAATCGGCAACGAACACGAATAACGAAGCTGTTAATGTCGCAAGTCAATGGTTTAACGACAGCACTTGGAAAGGCGGGTTCTTTTTAGATATCCCACCGGGAACAGCTATGGCTGGAAGTTACCAAGGAAAACTAGAATGGACATTAGCAAATGTGCCAGCAAATGAATAGAGAGTGAGAAAAAATGAAAAATCAAAAGGTAATTTGGATTCTTCTTTTTTGCTTTCTAGGATTAAGTAGTATCCATTCAACTATGACAATGGCTTCTGAGTTAAAAGAATATCGTTCCAATGTTGAAGCAGGTTTTTATGGAATCTATCAATATGGGAAAGAACAAGTGCCGGAAGTACCAGAAAATTATCCGGATAGTGAGCCAAAAAAATATATAAAAACGTATGGAACGAGTCAACGTATTTTACCTAAAACCGGGGAAAATCACTCGAGCTATCTAGGTGTAATTGGATTTATTACACTAGTGTCAGTCATGATACTTTTCAAACTAAAAAAATTAGGAGGAACAAATCAATGAAATTTATTACTATGTCATCAGCATCTATATTATTAGCATTATCAATCGGAGGTCAAGTAGCGCTTGCTGCTGAAGAAGCTCCTGCAGCACCGAAAGAATACAATAGTAACGCAATTGTTGAATTTACACCAGATACAGGAATAAACGATCCTGTTGACCCCATTGCTCCAGACCCTAACGATCCTGTGAAGCCTTATGACCCAACAACACCAGATCACAATCCTGGAACGGGAACCACTGGACCATTAAGTATTGACTTTGCATCAAGTATTGATTTTGGATTAAACAAAATTACTTCAAAAGATGTAACTTACTATGCCACTCCTCAATATTACTGGAGTGCAGATGAAACAGGTCCCGATCCTTTGTCCGCACGTCCCAACTATGTTCAAATTTCTGATAAACGCGGAACAAACGCAGGCTGGACATTGACAGTTAGACAAAATGGGCAATTTAAAAATGCTGAAACTCAAAATAAAGAATTACACAGTGCAGAAATTAAGTTTACGAAAGGAACACCAGCGTCAGCTTCTCTTGTAATGGGTGAACCTACTACGTATGAGGTAGCACTAAAACCAACAGGTGAATCTTCAAAAGTTATGGGGGCAAGAGCTACCATAGGTGCTGGAACATGGGTGAATGCTTTTGGTGCAGTAGAAAATGTGGATATCGATGGTACGCTAACAGAAAAGAATACAGGAATCTCTCTTTCTATCCCGTCAACAACCCCTATTGATGCAGTAAAATATACTACTTCATTAACTTGGTCATTATCAGAAGTTCCAGATAACGAATAAAAAAAGAGGAGTTTTTAAACAATGAAAAGTGTAAAACAGTTAGTCTTGGGTGCTTTAGCTGTTAGCCCCTTTATTTTAAGCCAATCAGTAGCCGCTGTTGAGGCTGAACCAACGCCAGATCCAAGTAGAACAACCGGTGCCATTGTGAACTTTATCGGAAATGATGGACCAGTAAATCCTGTAGACCCGCTTGATCCTGGAAAGGATGCTCAACCGAACAACCCAGACGGGTCAGTACCAGAAGTTGGAACATCGGGTCCCTTAAGTTTGGATTTTGCGTCAATGATTTCTTTTGGAACGAATAAAATTTCAACAAAAGATAAAGTGTATAACGCTTTAGCGCAGCCTATTTTGACTGACGGAATGTTTAAGTATGTTCCTAATTATGTTCAAGTAACCGACACTCGTGGCACTTTAAAAGGGTGGACATTGAGTGTAAAACAAAACGGGCAATTCAAATCTGTTACATCAAACAAAGTGTTAACGGGTGCAGAGATTACTTTTTCTAGTGGTCAAACAGCCTCTATTTCCGAATCACCTGCGCCAACAGCAACTGGGACGTTCAGTTTAAATCCTGACGGAACAGGTGTTGTTGAAAATGCCATGAAAGCAGCAGAGGGACAAGGGGCTGGAACATGGGTTTATCGCTTTGGTAATGAAAGTAATGTTATTGAAGTGCCACGTCCAGAAATTCCTGCTCTAACAGTTGAAACAAATACAGTGAGATTATCTGTCCCTGGAAGTACCAATAAAGTATCAGAAGAATATAGAACTTCATTAACTTGGACATTATCTAATTTACCAGGAAACGAATAAAGAACGAGGTTGGAACAGAAGTAAATAGCTCTATTCCGATCATCTATGTAGAAGGAAAGAGGGCAAAATATAACTGTTTGAGTTATGTTTCAGGCTCTCTTTCACTCTTTTCTGTTTATTAAGCAGAGTGTGGTTCTCTTATGTGACAACAAGATTTTTTGATAATAACTAAAAAGGATGGAATTAAATGAAAGATTTTAACAAATTAATGATAGGGGCTCTATTTATTAGTCCACTTATTTTAAGTCAGTCTGTATCCGCCGTTGAGAGTGAAGCAACACCAGATCCAAGCAGAAGCACTGGCGCCATCGTAAACTTTATTCCAAATGATGGACCGGTAAACCCTGTAGATCCGGAACATCCTAAAAAAGATGTTGAACCAGTAAATCCCGATGGCACATTGCCAGAAGCTGGAACCGCTGGCCCATTAAGTTTAGATTTTGCGCCAATGCTTTCTTTTGGAAAAAATAAGATTTCAACAAGAGACGAAACGTACTATGCTACGGCTCAAAAGCTTCTGAATAATCCTAGTACTGCCAATGGGGGACATGTTCCAACCTGGGTTCAGGTGACGGATAATCGCGGTACCCTAAAAGGCTGGACATTAGGGGTGAAACAAAATGGTCAATTCAAATCTGTTACAACTGAAACGATTTTAACAGGCGCAGAGATTAGCTTTCGTGATGCTGCTACTACAGGTTCTATGGCTGAATTTGAAACTCCAAGGCCGTCATTTAAAGAATCCTTCAGTTTAAATCCTGATGGAATGGGTGTTGTTGAAAACATCATGATTGCGGAGGAGGGACAAGGAGCTGGTACTTGGACTTATTACTTTGGTTCGGGTGTAAATTTTATGAAGAGTATTAACCCAGAAGATCCAGAAGGAGCTTTATTATATAGAACCGATGTAATTAAATTAACTGTCCCTGGAAGCACTAATAAACTATTGGAACAATATAAAACTTCCTTAACTTGGACGTTGTCCAGTTTGCCAGGAAACAAATAATAGAAGAAATAATAGTTTCTAAAACAGAGTCTCTTAGCTGTTGTTCTCGCTTTTTGTCTGAAAATAAAAAAGGAAACTGATAGCTAGGATTTAAAAACTTATCCTCTTGTCTAGCAAGCGAATAATAAAATAGTAAAGATCGATCATCCTACAGTCTATCTCTGTAAGACTGATTTTTATAAAGAGTATAAGGATAGAATGGAGAAATTTAGAATGAAAAAAAGGTATCTAACGCCAATTATAGGAATAATGACTTTTTGTTTCTTACTTATTCCAACAGCTGTCTACGGTTCAGAATTAAACTTTAGTGTAACACCAGTTATTCCAGAAAATCAGGCAGATAAACAAAAATCGTATTTTGATTTACATGTAAAGCCTGAGATGGATCAAATGCTTGTCATTAAAGCAAACAATGATACAGATGAAGAGGTAATTGTTGAACCGACCATTAGAACAGCAACCACAAATATGAATGGTGTTGTCGAGTATGGTGAATCAAATAGTAAACCAGATGATACAATTATCCACAAAATAGAAGATATTCTTGTTGCCACTGAAAAAGAAGTAAAAATACCTGCACATGGATCTAGTGATATTTCTTTTAAATTAACTATTCCAAAAGAAAAATTTCAAGGAGTATTGGCAGGTGGAATTACATTAAAAGAAAAAGAGACGAAAAAAGATGAAGCAAAGAAAGATGATAAACAAAGTCTGGCTATTGAAAATAAATACGCCTATGTTGTGGCTATTGTATTAAAAGAAGAAGATACGCCCGTCAAGTCAGAATTAAAATTAATAGACGTTGAACCCACACAAAATAATGCAAGAAATACAATTTCAGCAACTATTCAAAATACGAAGCCTAAGTATATGAATAAATTGATTGTCAAAGCAAAAGTGATGGAAAAAGGAAAAAAAGAGGTTATGTATGAGGCAACGACTGAAGAAATGCAGATGGCGCCCAATACTTCTTTTGCTTATCCAATTCCTTTAAAGGGTGAAGAACTTAAGCCTGGAAAATACACTCTTGATTTAGTTGCAGAGTCAAAGGGAGAAAACTGGCATTTTACAAAAGACTTTGAAATTGAAAAAGAAGTAGCGGATAAGTTAAATGAAACCGATGTAACGATTAAAAAAAGAGAGCCTGATTATACTTGGCTATACATTGGCATAGGAGCGGCAATTTTACTCGTAGTGATTTTAATTATTATCTACATCATTCGTAAAAAATTAAAAGCAAAAGAAGAAGAACTAGAAAACTTACGAAATGAAATGAATAATGTATCACATGACGATGGGAAAGAGTAGTAAATTCCCTCATCTAATCGATAGTTATTTTCCTAGTAAAACACTTCAAACTATTTTTTAAAAATTTATTTATCCTAAGGCTGGGATGCTAGTTTTCATCATAAAGTAAATTTCCTGAGGCAATGTGCTACGTAATTGATTGATAACTTAGTCCAACTACGTCTTCACTATTGCCTCAAGAGCTATAGAACAAGAACTCTAAAATGATGAGAAACAGTCATAAAATTTTGTAGATGCTTTCAAAGGATGCAGAGGAATTATTTTGTTGAAATAAATTTTTAAAAAATTTTAATGGAGGATATTATGAGAACTAAAAAATATGAAAAACCATTTATTTTAAAAGGCGCGTATCAATTGGCAAAACGAAATGGCTTCTCTTCATTAGCCGCACGACACGTTGCACGTGAGCTTTCTATTTCAACCCAACCGATTTATTTAGAGTTTGGGAATATGGAAAATTTACGTATAGAATTAATTGACTATGTGTTTAAAGAAGTGAGAGCTAAGTATTTTTCTGTGAATATATCAATCGAAGAATTTATAAAGAATGTACTCCTCTTCGTAAATACAGAAGAAGAGCTCTACCTTTCACTTCTAACAGAAAAAGGAGTCAATAACCAATTTACCAACTATTTATATGAAATTTTTTGTGAAAATAAAGAAGTACAAGAATGCTACAGAGAAGAAAAATTCTTTATGTTTCGACTAATTATCAGCCTAGCCGATACCTCAAGAGGAGAGCAGACTCAACTCTCTAATGAAAAAATAAGAGAGCGAGAAATAAAGAAAATTATCCAACTGTATTTGAAAAATAGGCTTCCAAATTAGAGTGGCGTTCCTTTTTTTAGTTAAAGACAAAGACGGGAGGCAATTTCATATGGCTAATTTATTGAAAAACCAACCACTTAAACTATTTATTGGAGCGAGTTTAACATCATTTGTTGGACTTACACCTATTCAGAATGCTATTGCAGTTATCCAACAAGAAAAAATCAATAATAGTCAAACAGTAAAAACGTATAAAAATAACCTAGAAGAATATGAAGCATTAAAAATAAGTTATCAGCAAGCAAAAAATCTTTATGAGTCTTTCCTAAGTGAATATGAAAATGCAAAAAATGAAACAGAAACAGCAAACGAACGTGTACCTCAGAGAAGCTTTGGAGATAATTAAAGAAGGGGATGAGAATCAAAAGAAGTGAAAGATCAGTGCCAATTTCCCTATCTTCTTTATTTAAATAACAGAAGAAAATATATATGGTCGATTTATGCGGAAATAGCAGGGAGAATTTTTATGAAGAAATTCCCCTGTTATTTTTTATTTGCAAGAATATCTAACGAAAATCTTACCTATGAAATGTTATTTTTATTTTACCAAGTGAATAAATTATTGGAGGAAGTAGAATGAGTTTTTTCAAAAGATCATTAATGAGTATTTGGCAGCGAAAAGGAAGAACTTCGCTATTTTTAGGATTATTTTTTATCGTTTTTTTATTGATTTTAGCGGGATTTGCGATTCAGGAATCTGCAGAGAAAAGTAAAGTTGATGCACGGAAACAATTGGGTGCAGAAGTTCGCTTGAAAACAGATGATGATAAGCTGACTCAGCTTGTATTAAGCGGAAAGACAACTATGGAACCATTGACAAAAGAAATGGTGGAACAAATGAGTGATTTGCCACAAGTAAAAAATTCATCAATAAGCGGAACTGTGAATATGGCAAAAAGCGAATTGGAATCAGTTACACCAGAAAATGAGAGCGAGATGACCTTAAGTCCGCCGCCGGGCTATGAAATGCCTGCGTTTGAAATCAAGGGTACCAATAATATGACCAAAACAACTGATTTCATGAATCATGATGCCAAAATTATTGAAGGAGAACCAATTAATGATAAATCAGCGAAAAATTCAGCGGTCGTTGAAGAGACATTTGCAAAAAACAATCATTTCAAAATAGGGGATACGTTTACTTTACGGGGCGTTTCCAAAGAGGAACAAGAAAAAGAGTATCGCTTGAAAATCGTTGGTATCTATAAAAGTGAAAAAGTACTGGCCGAATTTGAGAAAATGTTTGCAGCTTCTCAGCCTGAGAACCAAATTTTTGTTGATCTGGATACTTTTCTAACAATGGGGAAACAGGCACGGATTTCAGATGCAACGTTCTATTTAAATGATCCATTAAAAGTAGAGGCATTTGTCAAGGAAGCAGAAACAAAGTTACCAACGGAAGATAATATTTTTAAATTAGATGCTCATACAGATCAGTATGAACAAATGATTGGGCCTTTAGAAAAAATGTCTGCATTTAGTTCAATTATGATAAAAATAATTGTTGTAGCAGGTGGGTTAATCTTAACTTTTTTATCATTATTATCGATTCGTGATCGTAAAAAAGAAGTCGGAATATTACTTGCTTTGGGAGAAAATAAAGGAAAAGTAATCCTTCAATTGGTGACAGAAATTATCTTAATCGGTATCGTTGCCTTTGGTCTATCTTTTGCCGTAGTTGGAACCTCGGGACAAACCATTTCTAATGTGATGTTGTCTCAACAGGTTGAAAAAGTAGAGTCTACATTACAGGAAGATGAATATGGTCAAGAAGATTCTTCAATAGAACCTGTTGATAAAATGAATTTAACCATTGATAAAAATGTCGTTTCAAAAGCAGCTGCACTGGGATTTTTATTAATTGTTTTAACAACACTAATCCCTAGCATGATGATAGCTAAGACTGATCCGAAAGATCTGTTTGCTCAAAAAGAATAGAAGGGAATGAACGAAATGAATTTAGAGTTAAAAGATATTTCTTATTCTTATAAAGAAGGTACTCAGGAATATAAGGTATTAGATAACGTTAACTATACATTTGAATCAGGCAATTTTTATACGATTATGGGACCTTCTGGTGCTGGAAAAACAACTTTGTTATCAATTGCTTCTGGATTAACCACACCTGTTGAAGGAACAATCAATTTTCAAGGGAAAAATATTTATGACATGGGCATCACGAAATATAGAAAGGCATTCACATCTATTATTTTTCAAGCGTACAATCTGATTCCCTATATGACAGCTTTTCAAAATGTTCGTGTTGGGATGGATGTGAAACAGCAACATGTCAAGAATATAAACGAGCATGTTAAAAATAATTTGAGAGCTGTTGGAATTACTGATGAACTAATGTTTAAGAATGTAATGAAGTTAAGTGGGGGACAACAACAAAGAGTTGCTGTAGCAAGAGCATTGTCAGCAGAATCGCCACTGATATTTGCTGACGAACCCACAGGGAATCTGGATCAAGTTACGTCAAATGGTATTATCGAAATGTTAAAGGATCTTGCGGTGCTTGAAAAAAAATGTGTCATCATGGTGACGCATGATTTAGAAATTGCGAAACAAGCAGATATTCGCTTAATTTTAAAGGATAACAAACTTAAACAAGCATGATAAATAAGTTTAGGAAATCTGGACAATCTAATATAGTACTTTCTCAGACTCCTAAAATTTTAATAGATGAGGTAGAGTCAAGGCTTGTTGGAATTGACCATTTTTGTTTCAATTTATTTAGTCTTCATAGAAAAATAAAAAGTTATAATTTATTCATAAACCTCTCGATGTTTCATTAAAAAGATGTGCTATTCTTGACAGTATGAATGAAGTTTTAGGAGGTTTATGCTATGCGTTTACTAGTTGTAGAAGATGATATTTTATTAGGTGAAGGCCTATGTATGGGGCTAAGAAAAAAAGGATATGCCGTGGATAAAGCAGTGGATGGAATAGATGCGCTCAATTTAATTGAGTCAACAGAATATGATTTAATTATTTTAGATTTGGCACTACCTAATCTAAGTGGGTGGGAGATACTAAAAACGATCCGATCATATGATTTGGAGATTCGAATTTTGATTCTTTCTGCTAAAAGTCTAGTAGAGGACAAAATTAAAGGTCTAGATATGGGAGCAAATGACTATTTGACAAAACCGTTTGATTTTTTTGAATTGGATGCTAGAGTTCGTAATTTGCTAAGACAAAAAATTAGTCTAGAAGAATCCATTATAAGCTATCAGTCGATTTGTTTAGATTCTACCAAAAGAATAGTCACTGTAAATAACCAGCCTATAAAATTAACTAGAAAAGAATTTGGGATTTTAGAGTATTTAATTAGATATCCAGAAGAAGTATTTTCAGCGGAAAAATTGATGGAACATGTGTGGGATGGCGATGTTGACTTATTTTCAAATACATTTAAATATCATATGTATTCATTACGGAAAAAAATTGCTGCTGTCGATGCAAAGGCCTCAGAATTGATTCATACAATACGCGGTGTAGGATATTGTTTAATGGAAAAGATTGAGGAAGGAAATCAGGAATGATGAGCTTACAAAAACAAATTACGTTAGTTGTGAGTGGACTTTTGACATGTATGTCTCTAGTAATGCTGTTGTTCTCAGTGATTAGTGCGAATAGAAGTTTTTCAGTGGAACGATTAAACACAATTGATTCAAATGAGATTGCGCAGACAACCAAAAATGTAGATTCTAATTCAACTGGCGATGTATTAGGTGTTACATTAGCAAAAGCTAAAACCTCCTATTCTTCTACTATTCTCTTTGTGTGGATTATTGTGATTATTATCGGGACTTTTCTTACCTATAAATTAGTTGGAAAAAAATTACAGTCTTTAATGACGTTAGAAAAAACCATGAGTACAGTTGATGTTAATAAAATTGGAAAACAAATGCCCATCGATAAGAGTCAACCTAAAGAAGTCCAAACGCTTAGTGCAAGTTTTAACGAGATGACGATGCGTTTAGATGAATCTTTTGTTAAGCAGAAAAATTTTGTTCATAACGCGGCACATGAATTAAAAACACCTTTATCAGTAATTGTTACCTACACTCAATTGTTGCAGATGAATACGGAGAACGCTGACGAGGAAGAAAATAAAATCACAGAAGCGATACTATTAAGTTGCGATAAGTTAGATACCACACTAGAGCAGTTACTTTTACTAGCGAATGATAATCTTCTCCAACTAACAGACTCTATCCTTATGAATGATTTAATTAAAGAGACATTTCAGTTATTGACTGATCAGGCAAAAGGAAAACAAATGGTCTTGGAAAACAAGAGTCCCAAAGGAATTGCCTTCAAAGGAAATAAAGTGATGATAGGTGTTGCAATAAAAAACTTAATTGAAAATGCGATAAAGTATGGTGATAAAGAGTCAACCGTAACGGTATTTACTCATGTAAAGGAGAAAACAATCTTTTTTGAAGTGAAGAATTTTGGTCATGAAATTTTGACACGAGAACTACCCTACGTTTTTGAGCCTTTTTACAGAGGAGAAAAAACGAGTACAACAGTCGTCGGAAGTGGGTTAGGATTATCGTTAGTGAAAAAAATAATTGAAAGTCATTCTGGAAAAGTCAACTGTTCCATTCAAGGAAAAGAAGTCAGCTTTAGTTTTTCTATTCCAAGTAAATAATTTCCTGTAAGAAAAGTCAATTTTAATGGTAAAGAAGGTTTAAAAAATAACGTGAAATTCATTTATTTGGTTCGCGTGTAACAAAGAATAAATGACGCAAAATTTATTCTTATATAACTATTTCATTTATATGTAACATTTATTTTTTCGTAGAAGGAAGTGAAACAACCTTAAGAAAAATACGTAAGGGTATTAGATAAATAACTGAATAAGAATCAACCTACAAGATGTTTTTATTACTTCGTAAAAAGAGAGCTTCGTGGAATGATTCCTTAATTAGTACCTATGAGATGTGAATACAGGCATGTTCATAGGCTTTTTTTGTGTGTATTTAGGGAATAATGGATTAAAAACTCTTTTTTTAGAAGAAATGAAAGTGAGCGTACTTATTCTTTTTTGTGAAAAAAATAGGGTTTCTTCTTTGTTACTAAGTGTCATGTTTTCGAAATCCAAAAAATCAGTTTGTTTTTTTATGATAATTTATTCTTAGAAGAATATATATAATAAATAAATATTATTATTTCTATATTGTAAATTTAAAAAACACTAATGTATTTTATTACTATTACAGTTTTGTCAGACGATTGTTCGTTAGATGAATGGCGTAAATAAATAACGTTTATTAGAATGTAATATGTAATGAAATTAAGGAGGAGAAACAAAGTGAGTAAAAGAAGTAAAGTGAGTAAGAAGAGCAAAATAATTATTGCTAGTGCGGTTATTTTCGTCATAGTAGGTTGCGCTTTCTTTATTTTTAAACCCGAAGAAACAGAAATAAAATATAGTGTGTATACAGTTAAAACGGCCGACCCATTGCAATTAAAGGGAAAAGTTGAACCTGCACAAAAACAGCTCTATTATTTTGATGCAACAAAGGGAACGGTAAAAAATATACCTGTAAAAAATGGACAAGAAGTTTCTAAAGGGTCAGCATTAATAGATTATGAAAATCATACAATCCAAAATGAACTAACTGTACAACAACATTCAATAAATAAAAGCTCTTTGGATGCCTCACAGGCAGAATCATCTGTTGCATCAGGAGAAGCACAAGTTCAAACTATAACAAATCAGATAAATGATACACAACAAAAAATTTCTCAATCAAAAAGTGAAGAGGAAAAAAATGCTTTAAATGAACAATTGAAGCAACAACAAGCAGAGTTGCAATCTGCGACTAATCAATTGAATCAAGCACGATTTGAAGTACAAAGGGCATATGAAGATGTTCAATCAGCAACAGATGTATTCGATGGACAAAAACAACAAGTAGAAACGACTATTAAATCAGAAATGGATGGAATTGTTTCAATTAATGAACAAGGGAAAACGTCACAAGAAGTACCAATGGTGACAATAGCAAGTAAGGTTAAGCAGATAAAAGGAGTAGTGACTGAATATGATTTAGATCGATTGGTAGAGGGTCAAGATGTTGAAGTAACAACTGTTGGGGATAATAAAAAAGCAAAAGGAAAGATTAAAACGATTGCTTCAAGTGCAATTTCTGACAGCAATGACAGTAACAATATGGCATCCTACGAATTTATCGTAGAAGGTGATTTTACATGGTCAGATGATTTATCAACCATTATTTCTATTAAGCAAAATCAGCTTATTCTGCCAGAATCAGCGATTACAAAAAAAGAAAATAAAGAATATGTCTTCAAATATGTAAGCGGAAAAGTGAAACAAACTGAAATTGAAACGCAGGATATTAACGGACGAAAAGTAATAAAATCTGGCGTAAAGGCCAATGAAAAAATCATTGAAAATCCAGATTCTGAGATAAAAGATGGCTCGGAAGTTCAGGTGAGAGTAAATGATTAGATTAGAGAATATCAATAAATATTATGATGTTGGAGAAGAGAAAATAACAGTCTTAGAGAATATTAACTTTTCTATTGAGTCAGGGGAATTTGTCGCTATTATGGGTCCCTCAGGATCAGGGAAATCCACGTTAATTAATCTACTTGGATTTATAGATAGAAATTTCAGCGGACAATATTATTTTAAGGAAAAAGAAATTGCAGATTTTAAAGATAATGAGCTATCGAAAATTCGGAATCAATCTGTAGGGTTTGTTTTTCAAAATTTTAGTTTAATTGAAAATCTGACTGTTTTTGAAAATGTAGAATTACCTTTATTATATAATGGAGCTAATCATAATAAAACTAAGGAAGAAGTAAAAAGTGCATTAAAAAGAGTGGGATTAGCCAATAAAATGAGCCAATTACCAAAACAGCTATCTGGTGGTCAGCAGCAGAGAGTAGCGATTGCCCGTGCCTTAATTAACCAACCCAGTTTTATTATTGCAGATGAACCCACAGGTGCATTAGATACACATACAACAAGTGATATTATGCAGTTATTCAAACAACTAAATACAGAAGGTGTGACGATTATATTAGTGACACACGATCCTGAAACAGTGGTTTATTGTGATCGATTACTAAAAATTAGAGATGGAAAAATGGTTGAGGAGGTTCTACAGTCATGAAACAATATATTCTCTGGAGAACAGCTTTTCGTTCCATTTTTAAAAATAAGCGTCGAAGTTTCTTAACTATGTTTGGAATTATTATTGGAATTGCTGCCGTTATCACTATCGTAGCTTTAGGGAATGGATTTAAACGAAATATTTTAGCCAATACGACGAGCGCTGATGAAACGGGTCAAACAAAATATGTAAATATTAAATATAATGATATGGAAAATTTGATTAAAGATAACGCCGGTATCTCTCTTAGTGATAAAGATATGGTAGCTAATTTACCAGAAGTAAAAGAAGTAAACTATTATAAATCAAATAAAAACGAGTTAAATCAATCAATTGAATTTTACGATAAAAATACTAAGCTTACAGTAACAATTCAAACACCGGAGCAAACAACACTGCCGATTATAGAAGGAAGACAATTAGATTTAGCTGATAGCGATGGAATGAATAAGGTTGTGGTGCTTGATGAGGTAGTAGCAAAACAACTTTATGGTTCTTCAAAAAACGCCTTAAATAAAGGCTTTGAGGTTAAAGGACAGGTATTTACAGTAGTTGGTGTAACAGCGAATACTTCTGGAGAAATCAGTGTAGATAATTATGAACCACTCGTTTACTTTCCTAAAAAAACCCATAATCATTATTTAGAGAAAATAGAAGATCATTCAACGCTTTCCATTAAATTTAAAGAGCAAGAAAAAAGCGAAGAAGCATTTGAGAAAGTCCTTACTCAACTGAATGTAAATGGTGAGAGCAGATTGATAGGGGAGTATAGAAGTTATGATCCTAATGATGAAATTAAACAGTTAGGATCCATACTTGACCAATTAACTATTTTTATAAGTGCAGTAGCAGGTATTTCATTATTTATTGCAGGTGTAGGAGTAATGAATATGATGTATATTTCTGTCTCAGAAAGAACGAAAGAAATCGGAATTCGTCGGGCGCTTGGAGCAAATGCGAAGTCTATTAAACGACAGTTTCTTTATGAGGGAATCATTTTGACGCTAAGTGGTGGCTTGATTGGTTATATATTTGGCATGTTAATTGCTTATGTTGCCTCATCTGCTCTACCATTCTCTGTACGCCCAGATGTAACAACGGTCTTCATATCTGTAGGTACCTCAGCATTAATTGGTATTTTGTTTAGCTACTTGCCAGCTTCTGCAGCATCAAAAAAAGAGTTAATAGATATTTTAAAATAGAATTTTTTTATAAATATCTATCTGTTGAATTGAAAAAATCAGTTTCTATTTCTTAGAGGACGAAGCAAACTAACGTCGACCATTTTTTATAGAGGAAGGACAAGGTTGGTAGTGAAAGCACGCTAAAGACCTGTTCAAGTAGTAATTTTTTAGTGGATGCATTTCTGTATGAACTATTAATTTATTTTCTTTGAAGAATTTTTCTAATAAAATAAACCTGATATTTTTTCTTTTAAATTTAGGTATACTCAGATACAACCACTATGAGACATGTGAATTTCCCTTTTTGAAATTGGGTTTAGTCACTTGAATTTCAGCTGGAAGGTTCACGTGTTTTGGTAATTGAATCATACTAAAGTCATTGTAGAAAAAAGTAACGGGAATAATAGGCTCTATATTAGTTGGTATTGTTACTCGAAATGAGTAGGAACATAACTAGTATAGAGCCTATTAGAAATGGGGAGATTTCCTTTTTTTAATCCCTTAGAAGTTTTTTATATTTATAAGAGAAACGGTTCTTTTTCTGGGAAAATTTAAATAGTATATTTGGTTTTAATTCAAACAGATCTTCTTTCTTAAGCTAAATAAATTAAATTTAAATACTGACATTCTTTGTCAGTATTAGTATGCTAAACTACATTTACGAGGAGGTATCAAATGAAAAATAGCCGGCTACTTGAGATATTAATGCTGCTAATGGAACGAAAGAGTATTTCTGCCAGAGAACTTGCAGAATATTTTGAGGTCTCTATTAGAACAATTTATCGTGACATAGACACGCTAAGCACTGTTGGATTTCCTATATACACTACAATAGGAAGAAATGGTGGCATTCAATTGATGGAAAATTATATTTTAAATAAATCTCTTTTAACTGAAAATGAAAGCAAAGAAGTCATTTTTGGTTTACAAAGCATGACGAGTGTTCCACACTTAAGTGACGGAAGTACGCTTAAAAAAATGGCACTTTTATTCGATCAAAGAATCAATTGGGTTCAAGTCGATTTAAATCGTTGGGGGATAAGCAATTATGAAGATGATCAAAAATTTGAACAGATAAAACGAGCTATCCTATATGAAAAGCAACTATCATTTACCTATGTTGACTCAGAGGGGAACGAATCAAAAAGACAGGGTGATCCTCTGAAACTGATCTATAAACGTAGGGATTGGTATCTTTATATGTTTTGCCTAATTAAGAATGACTATAGACTCTTTAAATTGACAAGAATGGACCATCTGAATGGTTTAACGACTGATTTATCGAGAGAATATGGTGACGAAGAGCGAAAATATCAGCCATCTGTACTTGACCAGCAAAGGACAGTTGAAATAGAACTACATTTTGATAAGTATCAATCTCACCGTTTATACGACATATTTGATTCAAAATATCTAAAAGAAAATAAAGAGAGTCTTATTTTAAATGTTGCGATACCGGAAAATGAATGGCTTTATTCCTTCTTGATGTCCTTTGGTTCTCATGTAAAAGTGATTTCTCCTGTATCAATTCGAGAACAGTTAAAACAACGATTAAAAGAAGCTTATGATACCCTTGAAGATAACTAACAAATGGAGTGCTAACTAGAATGTTAAATCATGATTTGAATCACTTTTTAAATATAGGTTGACTACAAATTGACTCAATTCAAAGCGGTTTATATCGTAGATTTGAGGGATTATCCATTCAACATTGTCATGATAGGGTTAAATAGTATCTTGAGAAAAATAAAAAAGATTCTACAAAAGGATGTGTGAGAAGTTGGCTCAACTTAAAGATATTTATTCAGAGGAATTTCTTATTGAATTCGCTCAGAAAGTAAAATCCGTCTATAATGATTTCGATGAAAATCACTTTGTCCAAGATATTTTAAATGATGACTGGTTTAGTCTGAAATTACGTGAACGGATGCAAAAAATTTCTACTGAACTAGGTCGTTATCTGCCACAAAGCTACCCTGAAGCACTTGAAGTATTGGATTTAATAGTAGATGACTGTGTAGGGTTTGCTTACTTATTTTTCCCTGATTTTGTGTCGCTTCATGGTTTGGAGGAGAAATACTTTGAATTATCGATGGAGGCTTTAAAAAGATATACATCGATGTCTTCAGCAGAGTTTGCAATAAGACCATTTATATTAAAGAATCCAGAACGTGTGATGGAAAAGCTGATTCTTTGGGCAAAAGATGAAAATGAACATGTACGAAGACTGTCTAGCGAAGGTTGTAGACCGCGTCTTCCTTGGGGAATGAGTCTTCCTATTTACAAGACTAATCCAACTCCAGTTTTGAAGATATTAAACATTCTAAAAAAAGATCCATCTCTCTATGTCAGAAAGAGTGTAGCTAACAATCTAAATGATATATCAAAAGATAATCCTTGTTTGGTGATTCAGACTGCAAAGCAATGGTTTGGTGAAAATAAAGATACAGACTGGATTGTACGTCATGGGTGTCGTAGCTTAGTGAAACAAAGTGTTCCGGAAATTATGTCTTTATTTGATTATGCAAGCCAAGAAAGTTTAGTTGCTTCCGGGGAAATAACAACAGATAAGAAAACGATTGATTTAGGAGAGAAAACAGAACTACAGTATGCTGTAAACATAGAATCATTAGAACCAGTGAAACTCAGAATTGAATATGGTATAGATTTTGTTAAGGCAAATGGTTCTACTTCAAGGAAAAAATTTTTACTTTCAGATAAAACGGTGAATGCGATGAGCAAACTAAAGGGTAGAAAAACACATGATTGGTCTAACCTCACAACTCGAAAACATTATGCTGGGAGCCATAAAATCACTTTATTGGTAAATGGAATAGAAGTCTCAACTACAGAAATTAATTTAAAAATTGAGAAAGCAGGCAAATAAATGAAATTAGAAAAAATAATAAAACAGTATTTTGAAGCATCAAACAATTATAATGAAGAGGAATTAAAAAAATGTTTTACAAGCAACTCTATCCTATTCGATGAAGGAAGACAGTATAGTGGAAATGTGACTATAGCAAAACATATCCAGCAGGCAAATAATCAAAATGTGAAAGTCAAGGTGCTTCAAATAAGAACAGAAGGAGTGAAAACGATAGTCATTGGTGAAGTCACAGGCTCATTTGACCCAATTTTATTAGATTTCACCTTTACACTATCCAATGGCTTAATCTCTGAATTAGCAATTACGAATACTAAATGATAAAGAAAAAGAATGTATTATAAATATTTGTGGTTTATAGGTTTAAGAAAATCATCAAAATATTTTTGAATCAAATCCTGATTGAGAGATAAGAACCTAACGTTATTTAATCTGTGTAAAAATGAACTGGTAACCAATTCGTTACAGAAATTTACTTTTAAATTCGATAATTGCGAATTGATATCCTTTTTTTACTGAAATTTTGAGAAGAAACAATTTGATTTGTAATATAACTTTTAAATAGAAGAATACCTCGCTTTTTTATTTGTTTTATCACTTTTATTTTAACAAAGCTGTTCTTATTTTATGTACAAAAAAATAATCCAGATACCAATCAATTTGACAGGTATCTGGATTTTTTCGTTAGGACGTATGTCTTAAGCACGAATTGGATTTCAATCGCTGGCTTTTATGGACAGAAATGGATTTAGATTATTATGGAATAGCTAAAATTGATACATATTCAAGGTTGAAACTATTTGAAATAAAAATTGTTTCAAATGGCTACTGATACTCTCCTTTTGATTTGTATAGTTCTGACAATCATGAGAAAAATTTATATTTTGAAAATAAAGTGATTCATGAAACTCAATTAAGTTTTTTTATCCCAATGGATTCACTGAAGAAACAATAAGCAGACTAGATGTATTGAACAGGAAAGAATATACAGATACTTTGAACCATCTAACGAAATTTATATTTTAGAAGAAAGCTTACCTTTCTAAATAAAAATTGGTATAATCAATAGAAGCTATTTTAAGGACAATCAGCAATATATCAAATAGATAGAGGGAATAGAAGAAAATATGTTTCTAAAAAGATTTGGGCTACGGGTTAACTGTTTACAAAGAACATTTTGAAATGATTTATGAATCAAGTTTACGGGCAAAAAGCACAACTATTTTTTAGAAAATGAACTATCGATATATAGTATCTTTAGGTAGTTCATGTATGTATAAACGACCTTTTTTTACTTATCTTTACTCTATAAGCAAAAGCAAATAACCCTATACAGGAGGCGAACAATGAGAGCAACCAGTCAGTTCAAAAAAGGAGCGTTAGAGATGTGCGTATTGGATTTAGTCTCTAAACGTGATCGTTACGGCTACGAGTTAACTCAAATTGTAAACAGTTTTTTCTCAATTACTGAGGGCGCACTGTATCCTGTATTGCGAAGACTTGTTAAAGAGGAGTATTGTTACACGTATATGAAAGAATCACCAGATGGACCTTCTAGAAAGTATTATAGTATCACTAAATCAGGTGAAAAGTACCTAAGAACATTACAAGCTGATTGGAAAGAGTTTATTGTGGAAGTTAACAAACTGATGGAGGAAGAATAAATGAAAGAATATCTCGAACTGCTCAGTCGATATTTCGATGAAGAGGATGTTGAGGGCTTCAATGAAATGAAGGAGGATCTTTTAGAGCAGTTAAGAACTTGTATGGAGGAAGGGCAATCAGAGGAAGAAGTGGTAGCTAATTTACCTGATCCTAAACAAGTTGCTGAAGATTACTATGAAGATAAAAATATAGAGATTTCTAAGCGCAGTAAAACGTATGTGATCCCAAAGGAACATTTAATAGAAGAATTTGTTAGTTCGATTAAAAGTAAATCTAATCGAATGCTGAAACTATTCTTTAAAATGGTGCGAATAATATTTTCTATTTTAACATTTTTTATTTTAGGTTATTCATTAATATATATTGGCAATGAGCTTCTATTTGATCAACACTTTGCCATTATTCCGTTCTTAATATCTTTATTTTGTGGGGCTATTTTTTTATTTTTATTTTCTATTCACTTCACAAAATATAAAGAAAAATTGAGATTATTATCAATTATGGTAAGTGGCCTTGGAGTTCTGTTGTTAACGATATTCTCTTTAACAGATCAGTTATTTTACGAAGGGCACTATTTTTCTTCGAAATTTGAAGTCGAGACAACAAGTCCAATTAAAATAAAAGTAAATACGGATGTAAATGTTGTGGTGACAGTTACTGAAGTATCAAAATCACAATCCCTGAGTTATGTTGTTAGAGGAAATTTTGAGGAAGAAGATATCAAGAAACTTAATAGTAGTAAAAAAGATGGGATAATTGATTTAACCGTCAATAAAAATAGCTGGAAAAACAAGTTTACTAAATTTAAGAATTTGGAGATTGTATTTCTTGTCCCCAAAGAAACAACCTTATCTGATTTGGAGATTAGTCTTAAAAAAGGAGATGTTAGACTAACGGATATTTCTTCTGAAAATCTAAATTTTAAGATAAATGAAGGGGATGTTTACTTTAAAAATGTTCTTTTTAATTCCGGAGATATTAAAAATGATAGTGCTGATTTAATTATTGAAAAGTCTAAAGCAGATTTTGACATCAACAATAATTCTGGAAAAATTGTGGTTACTGATTACGTTGGTGACTTATCAATAAAGGATATTTCAGGCATTTCAATTTTAAAAGAAGTTACTTCAGACATACTGGAACTCGATAATGTTTCTGGGAGAGTCACTTTGGAAGATTCTACAATACAAAAATTATCGATTCAATCAATTGAAGGACAGATAGCTGTAAAAAATACATATGGCGAGTTGACAGTCAAAAATAGCATTGGAAAAATAGTAGGAGAAGATAATACTGGTTCCGTAGATTTTGTGAATGATTCAGGACCGATAATTGTCATACAATCAGAATTTATAAGCGGAAAAGTTAAAAGTAACAGTGGGATAATTAAATGGCTTCAAGATAAAAACTATCCTGTAAATATTAACATAGCTTCAGATAAGAAAACAGAAGACAATCCTTTTGCAAATGTCGAAAGCGACTATTCTGTAGCCATTAATTCCAATAGTGACTGGGTTAGAGTACTGGAAAAAATTGAATAAGTTTAATGCAAATAGTTCTAAACTAAGAGACTGGGATATATCATAGAATTTGATATTATCCCAGTCTTTTTTTTAATAATTTTTAGTCTATTCTAAATGCTAAGGTGCTGGAAATAGATCAAAAGTATACGTATTACATAATGAAATAGTAGTTGTAGCTATCTAAAAAAACGGTCTTTAAGGAAGCTTTAACAGACTCTTTCATATAAATGTAACAAGTATCCCTATGATACGGATAGATAATTATACGTATAACATCAAAAAACAACTACCGTTCTTTAAAATCTATTATTTTATAAATAATAGTGGACTTTGATGATTCTCGTATGTATAATGAAACCTACGCTATTATTCATAAAATAATAGCGTAGGTTTTACACTGAGATTCACTTCAAAACTTCGTAATAAGGATTGGAAATTGATTTAAACACGAATGGTGCCTTCTATGGCTTCACTTATTACGAGAGAGGTTGGTTAAAAGAAATCAACCTAAACAAGGGGATAATTAACATGAAAAGGAATGGGGAAAATGAACAAAAAAAATTGGGTTTACCAAATGAGCTTTCTTATAAGCTTAATTGGATTGTTGGTAATTTCTAAGCATGCGCAAGCAACTTCTCTAGAGGTAGATGCGATTAATTCAAACAATCATGTACTGGTAATTTATGATTCAAGAGATGGTCAGTTGAATGAAGAGCATCGTATGCTGGATATGGGGTTAGGGCATTTTGCAGAAGACATTCAATTTGTTAACTCAAGAGAGCTACAAGAATCCGATATAGAGGGGAAGACACATCTTGTTTACTTTGGTCGAGATGAAGAAGTATTATCGGACACAACGATTGAAACAATAGGTTCATTTACAGGTGCAAAACTTGGGATTGGTTATAATGTGGATCAGCTTGGAGGGAGCTTTTCTTTTGTTGATCTTGGCGATGAGCAGCTGATAGATGAGTTATCGTATATGAGTGATCCAAAGAAAACGCAAAAAATTGAAGCAGAAAGTATTATTGAAGCAACAATTGATGATGATGCAACTGTTTTATCGAAAGGAAAAGGAGAAAATGGAGAGCTTCCTTTTATTATGCATCAAGGAAACACCTACTATATGGCAACAGATTCCTTATTTCCTCCCAATTCAATTTATTTAGCGGAGGTTTTAAATCAGATATTTGAAGTAAAAACAACAGAAGGAACTCCAGCCTATATTCGACTGGAAGATGTTCATCCTTTATCTGATCCAGAAAATCTTATGGCGATTGCCAAAGAATTACAAGAAAGAAATATTCCTTATATGGTGGCAACAATTCCTGTTTATACAGATCCAAAAACAAAGATTGAATATCACTTTGAAGATTTTCCTAAAGTTTTAGAAGCACTGAAATATATGCAAAAAAATGGGGGAACCATTGTACTTCATGGGTACACCCATCAATATAGAGGTAGCGAAACAGGAGAAGGATTCGAATTTTGGGATGTGGAAAATCAGTCCCCGATTTATTCAGAGGCCGATGCCAAATTCACTAAAATCTCTGCTCTTGATTTTGATAGTCAAGAGGAATATTTAGCTGCACTAGAAGAGCAGAAATCTTTTGAAACAAAGTACATAAAAAAGAGACTGACGAAAGGGGTTCAAGAATTAGCGAACTACGGATTGTATCCATTGGCTTTTGAGGCGCCTCACTATACCATGTCTCAAAATGGGTATGCAGTTACATCAGAAGTGTTCTCAACTTACGTGGGACAAATTCAGTTAAGTGATGAAGAGTGGGAAATTATGAATACCACGCCATACGCATCAAAACCAAGTTTTTTAAATGGAATGTTATTATTACCTGAAACTATCGGATATGTAGATCCTAATTTAAAAGAGCCTGTAAAAGAAATGATGACTGCTTCAAACTTGTACCAAGTGGCTGATAATGGGATCATTGGCGGCTTCTATCATCCTTATTTAGGCGTAGAAGGCTTCAACGCTTTAATGGATGAAATGGAAAAAATCCCCAATTTGGAATGGATTGATTTAAAAGAAATTGACAATACAGTCAATGTAGAAAATGTGAGCATTACAAGCAAAAATGGGAAAGTGACAGCTAACGTGGATCATTTTGGGTTAATGAAAACTTCTTTAAGATACCCCAACTATTATTTACATCTTGGATTAGATAAAGTGATTTGGTTCATGGTTTATCTTGGAGTAGCTTTCATTTCAATTTTAGTTATATTTATTGTGATTCAGAAAATAAAAGAAAAACGGTCTTGGGGGAGAATAAAATCATGATGAATTTTTTAATGTATGCCTCATTATTCTTGATTTGGTTACCACATGTTCTTAATGATTGGCGGGTACCTAACGCATAGAAAGCATTTGAAAATTGTGGCTAATTTAGACGAAGATTTAGTAGAATTACCAACAGTGAGCATTTTGATTCCAGCACATAACGAAGAAATTGTTATCGAAGAAACAATTAAAGCAATGGTGGCGCAAAACTATCCAAAAGATAAATTAGAAGTAATTGTGGTTAATGATAATTCAACTGATGGAACAGGTAAGATTTGTGATCACTATGCACAGAAATATGACTTTGTTAAGGTTTTACATACAATCCCCCCTCAAGGAGGAAAAGGAAAGTCTGGTGCTCTTAATCAAGGATTAAAACATTCCACAGGAGAACTCATTGTGGTTTATGATGCGGATAATACGCCAGAACCTGAGGCGGTTTATCAATTAGCATTAGGGATCAGCACAGATGAAAAAGCAGGAGCTGTAGTTGGAAAATTCCGTGTAACAAATGGAAATGATAACTTATTGACTCGATTTATTAATATGGAAACAATTACTTTTCAATGGATGGCTCAAGCAGGTCGATGGAACTGGTTTAAATTGACGACTATTCCGGGTACAAATTTTGGCATTCGTCGTTCAGTAGTGGAAGAATTAGGGGGATGGGATGAACAAGCTTTATCAGAAGATACGGAATTAAGTTTTCGCGTATATGATTTAGGCTATCACATTCGTTTTTACCCTTCAGCAATTACATGGGAACAAGAACCTGATTCTGTAAAAGTTTGGTGGAAACAAAGAACTCGTTGGGCACGTGGAAATGAATATGTGATTGCAAAGTTTCTACTTAACGCAAAAGAGATTTCGAATAAAAAAGTATTTCTAGATTTGTTTTATTTCCTATTCGTATACATACTGTTCTTTGCAGGAATCATTGGTTCCCATGCAATATTTATCTCACAGCTGTTCACTAACTCCCCGCTAACTATTGGACCGGTATCTAATGTGCTACTAGTTGTAGGAGTGTTTATGTTCTTAACAGAAATCTGGTTGTCTCTGAGTTTGGAAAAAGGACAGCTTACTATTAAAAATGCTTTAGTTTCTATACTTATGTACTTTATTTACTCTCAAATGTGGGTTCTTCTAGTAGCCTATGCTACTTTGCTTGAGTTAAAACGTATAGTCTTTAAAGAAGAAGTAAAATGGTATAAAACAGAGCGAATAAAAAAACAAAAAACTTCATAGATAGGAAAGAGTTATATAATGAAAATAATGACGATTTTTGGGACAAGACCAGAAGGAATTAAAGTGGCACCAGTGATTCAAGAGATGGCGAATCATTTAGAGATTGATAGCGTGATTGTTAATACTGGTCAGCATAAAGAAATGTTAGATCAAGTATTAGATTTATTTGACATTACACCAACTTATAATTTAGAGGTCATGAAAGCAGGGCAATCTCTAGGCGAGTTAAACAGTGTATTGATTGAAAAAATAAGTAAAGTCATTGAAATTGAACAACCCGATTATGTCTTTGTCCATGGAGACACAGCAACAACATTTGCTGGAGCTTTTTCAGCCTATGTACATCAAATACCAGTAGGGCATATTGAAGCAGGATTAAGAACAAATAATATCTATTCACCTTTTCCAGAAGAAGTAAATCGCCAATTAGTTGGAAGAATTGCAATTGATCATTTTGCGCCAACAAACAAAAACAAAGAGAATTTATTAAAAGAAAATATCGATGCAAATAATATTCATGTTGTTGGAAACACAGTCATTGATGCTTTACTAAATATTAGTGAAAGAAAGAATAATTTATCTGATAAATTAAATCATCTATTGAGTAACAATAAAAGGACAATTTTATTAACCACCCATCGCCGTGAAAATTTGGATGATTTGCATTCTGTATATCGTGCTATCCAAAGAATCACAGATAGCTATGAAGATGTACAAGTGATTTTCCCTATTCATAAAAATCCGGTGATTAGAGAGAAAGCACAAGAAATCATTGGTGAGAATCCTCGTGTTCACCTTATCGATCCTTTAGAGTATGAACAATTTGTCCATCTAATGAAGCAGGCCTATCTAATTATTACTGATTCAGGCGGCATTCAAGAAGAAGCTCCTGGATTAGGAATTCCTGTATTAGTAGCAAGAGATACAACAGAACGGCCAGAAGGAGTGGAAGCAGGAACTTTGCTTCTTGTAGGAACAGATGAAGATAAGATTGTTGAAGAAGTTGAAAGATTACTCTCAAATCCAAAAGATTATCAAACAATGAGTGGAATCCAGAATCCCTTTGGCCAAGGAGATACAGCCAAAAAGATTGTGAACTATGTTAAAATGAAATTTAAGTAACTATATTTTATTAGGATTTATGGGGGATAAAGTGTGAGACGGATTTTTATAATGGCTAGCATGGTAGTAATGTTAGGAGGGTGCAGTTTGAAACAGTCTACTCAACAAAATGATACCGACGCAAGTGAATCGATACCACTAACAAATACAACAAATTCAGCTAAAAATCAAACGGAAATTTTTATTAACAAGTGGCTTAAAAGTGAACAAGGATTAATTATTACTTACATCAAAGAGAGTAAACAGGAAGACACAGATTTAGTCGCTGGACGGGATGCGTTATCTGAAAGTTTAGGACTCTCAATGGTTTATGCAATAAATAAAAATGATGAACGTTTATTTATTGAAAACGAAGAAACATTAATCGATTTTTTTATAGAGAAAGACGGATTTGTTTACTGGAAACTAACTGAATCAGGAGAAAAAGAAGTCACCACTAATGCTCTAGTCGATGATGCTCGAATTGCGAACGCACTGATTAGTGCTTCAAAACTTTGGGAAGATGATTCTTACGCACATGTTGCTGAGGTAATGACTGAGTATATGTTTAAGAATAATGTCAATCAAGGCAGCCTAGTCGATTATTATGATAGAAAGAATAAACTAGCCTCAACAGATATTACCTTATCTTATATTGATCCTGAAGCTCTTGAAAATGTAGCAGGCGATGTAACTAGAAATAAACAAATTGCCGAAAATACAATAAATATACTTCAGAATGCTCCTTTAAAAAATGGGTTTTACCCAAAATCTTATGAAGTAGATAAAAAAGCCTATCACTATGATTCTCAAGTTAATATCGTAGACCAAGCGATTATTGCCTATCATCAAGCAAAAGCCGGAGAGTCTTCAGATGCTTTTTTAGAATTTATTCGTCAAGAAATGGACAATAATGGCTATATTAATGGCATGTATGATTTAAATACAAAACGGCCAGTTGTTAATTATGAATCCCCTGCAGTTTATAGTTTTTTGATTATGTATTTACTTGAAATTGATGAACTATCCTTAGCAAATCAAATTTATCAACAGATGATTCTACTTAGAGATGAGGATAGTTCAAGTCCGTATTATGGAGGATACAGCGTGACTAATGGAGATACACATGTTTTTGATAATATACTTCCTCTTATTGCAGAGCAGTTATTACATGAACAATAAGTAATCTGCATTTTATTACAAGGCTGATAAATGAACTTATCTGACTTAAACTCTTAGAAATGATAAATTTAAATACCAAGCGTTCACTTACATTAGATACAAACTAAGTACACATTTGACAAAAGTCTACTTAAGCTAAAAAATTGAGCCCAATTAAGCACTTACACATAAAATACTGACTATATAATTCTTGATGCGGATGAAGAAATTCATCTGCATCTATTTTTTTAGAAAAAAAGGCTCGTTGTCAAATGTTGTTGTTTTAAAAATAAGTCACAGAATTGAGAATATTTTGGGGTGAACCCCTTAATTTATTGAGATATTTGACAGTCCGATAGTCTGTCGTGGAATAAACTTTACTGTGCTGTAGTTTATTAAGTGCATTTTAATCAAAGAGGTATTTTAAAAGCAACTCCTTTTTTGTATAGTGACGAAAGTCTAAAGAATGGAAGAGCTTGAAAAAATCAATTAGAACTATACTAACTTGTGGGTGAATGAAATGGCAGAATAAGTTAATGTACTAGAGTCATGTGTAACTCCATAGATTGAAAGAGATAAAGACATCCTAACTATAGTCTATGACTCGAAAAATAGTCATGAGCTCAATCAGCTATATATGGAATCAGAACCAGAGAGAGTTAATCTCAAAAAATTGCAGAAAGAGGTCAAAGAAAATTCTCAGTTTCTTGATTGGTTGAAGACAGTCCTTACTACTTTTTAATTAAGTAAGACGACTCTCAAACCAAAATTTTTTTTGGGAGAGTTTTACAACTAAAAAATGATAATAATATCAGAGATATGGATGGTCATGAAACGAACGAAGGGAAATTTTTAGATTGAGACAAATTAGTAAACTTGAGAACAATAGACCTAAAAAAGGAAAATTGCACAATAGAACTTCTTTATCAGGCACAAGTATAAACAGATTGTAGTATTTAGAACAAAATTCAAAATAGTGATAAGATAAATTTTTTTATAATTCATGTAAGACTAAGTCTTAAATTAGCCGATATAATTTTTATCGGTATGATTCGTTTCGAATAAAAACTCTACTGGCTAACTTTTTTTCCAAAGAAAAGGTTAAGAATAATTATTTCTAGAGTTATTATCTGTGAGCAGAAGGAAAAGGTTTAAGCGAGTTAGTTGAAACCCGGCTAAATTCTATTAAAAAGTTTGAAGATTTTCGACTATTATTGGTTATCTTGTTTTTTGAATATTGTTGATGAGAAGAAAAATAAACCCGCAAAATACTTTTTCAGTCTTTTTAGATAAGTTTTTGGGTAAAATTTCTATTGATAATGTTTTATGGTATATTCTTATAGAGCGAATGATTAGAGATTGGGGATACGTATGAACGAAAAACCTGAATGGTTAAAGAAAATTGCGAATTTACCTGAAATCAACATGAATATGAAGTTCTTTGGTGGTCACCAACAAAAGGTTTCTTTTGGCTGGACAGCAAAAAGAGAAACGCATTTTGCTTTTGAAATAATGATTATTTTAGAGGGGATACAGCGTACCGAATTTGAGGGGCGTTTTTATGATTTTTATGAAGATGAGATTATTCTCATTCCTCCTGGAGCAAGTCATGAGAATTCATGTATTTCGAAAGAGGGAATGCGCTATTTTTGTGTACACTTTGATATTGATGATCCGGGAATTCAACAGAATCTCTTAATGTATTGTCCAATTAAATTGAGCAAGGACAACGAGTTTTTTCAAGAAATCAAAAAGGTCTTATATACTTATATTGAGCTCTTGGGACAAGAGAGTTTTTCTTTACGAGAAAAATTACTTGTAGAAAAACTGTTAATCGAATTGGTATTAAGCTTACTTGATTACGCGACATTTGAGCAAGAGAAGCTGGCGTCATCGGATAATTCAACGATGGTTTTAGCAAAGTCAATCGCAGATACGATTCAGCAAAATTTCCGTGCATTTACCGAATATCCATTGGAAGAAAATAGACAGTTGCTTTCCATGAACTATATCGCGGATTCATTGAATATAAGTGAAAGCACAATGTTAAAGGTTTTTAGGAAAATCTATTCTGTCAGTCCTAAAAAGTACCTAGATCAATTACGCTATAATGAATCTAAATTTTTACTGCATCAACCAAAACTTTCAGTGAATGAAATTGCCGAAATCATTGGTTATCAGAACTTGTCTCATTTTTCTCGTCAATTTAAGAAATGGAGTAACTTATCGCCAAAAGAATATCGAAAGGCCAATAATCAAAAAAAGTAATTAAATAAATCAATAATTCCTCTAACTGAAAAGGTTAGGGGTCTTTTTTTACGGAAAAAGGTAAAAAACGTCTGATTTTTGATATATAACCATCGTTCTAAATCTTTTATGATAAATACACAAATAAAAGTAAGCGATCACAATTCAATTTTAGGTTTGTAATCGCTCACAATAATAACAAAGGAGAGAAGAGATTTAATGACAACGATTCAAAATCCAATAATCCCTGGAATGGCACCAGATCCTTCAATTATTCGTGTAGAGGATACCTATTATATTGCCACATCGACATTCCACTGGAATCCAGCAATCCAACTCTTTCAATCAAAGGATTTAACGAATTGGGAGCTTATTGATTATGTACTAAAAAAAGATGAAGTGAATCTAAGGGGAACGAATACACCTGCTGGTATTTGGGCGCCGCATTTATCCTATGATGCTGTTACGAAAAAATACTGGTTAGCATACTCTCACATGATTAATATGGCAGGACGTGAATTTAACTCGGATTCTTACGCCATGTGGGCATACGACATTACAGGACCTTGGTCCGAGCCAATTTTTTTAACTGCTATTGGTTTTGATCCAGCAATTTTTCATGATGAAGAGGACAAGCACTATTTGGCAATCCTAGAGTGGGAAACTCGTGAAGGCTATCAAGCACCGGGGCATATTGTGATTGCTGAAGTGGATTTAGAAAATGGTGGAATCATAGGAGAGTGGCATCGGATCAATCATGGATTTACCACACGCGGTTGTGCAGAAGCTCCTCAGATTTATAAACGGAAAGATTACTACTACTTATTAATTGCCGCTGGAGGTACTGGGTATGGACATGGTGTAGAAATTGGCCGTTCAAAAGATGTTTTTGGTCCTTATGAGCCACATCCATCAGGAGAACCAATTCTTACATCCTCTCCGAGACACTTATTTTCACTAGGTGATCCAGATGCGGGACATTTTGAAATGTACAATCCAAATTCTATGATGCAAAAAGCAGGCCATGGTTCGTTAGTAGAGACGCCAACAGGTGAGTGGTACATCTCGCATTTGATGTCGCGACCGTTAGAAGGAACACTGTTAAATCCATTGGGGCGTGAAACTTCGATTCAAAAAATGCGTTGGACTGAAGAGGATTGGATAGAATTGGCAGATGGTTCTAACCTTGCGAAGATGGAAGTTGAAGGTCCTGAGGATTCTTTACCTTTGAAAGAAAATGCTTATGATGTACGGGATGATTTCGATGGAAACTATAGTCTGAGCTTTATGACACCTTATCGCAATCAAGAAGATAAATGGGTCAATACGACTGAACGACCAGGATACTTAAGGATTCATGGGGAAAATTCATTCTTCTCACAGATAAATCCAGCAATTATGGCAACAAGAGCAACATCATTTTCCTACGAGGTTCAAACTAGTCTGTCTTTTAAACCAGATCATTATTCAGAAACTGCTGGTATAGGACTTTATTATGATTCGAATAATTGGCTGTATCTACATCTGACCTATTCAGAAGAACAGTCAGCAACGATTCTGACTGTTTTACAAGCAAAATTAGGAGAACGGATTGAGTACGGTAATCATCGCTTAGTAGTGAATAATGATGAAATCGAGCTAAAAATCAACTATGACCAAGGAATCGCAACATTGATGTATCGACAATCAGATGAGCAATGGAAGCGTTTTGTTGACGATGTCGATGTAACCTACTTGTCCGATGAAGGGGTAAACGGGGAGCCAGGAGAGATTGGCGGATTCACAGCGTTATTCAACTTTATTGGTTCAGTCGATGCACATCAACGGGACTCATATGCTGATTTTGATTATTACTATGTAACAAATGTTTAGATTTGAAAGGAGAAAAAAATGAATACAACTGTATCTTTAAAACGTCTAATTCCAGGTTTGATTATCGGACCAGCTTCTTGGCTCGGACCATACATTGCCGCATCAAGTTTGTTTCTACCAGCATTGATTCAGCAACTGGATGCACAGAACAAAATCCAATTAGTCGCACTGTTTTCAACTTGTGGAATGGTGGTAGCGGCCATTTCAAATATGGTTGCGGGGTATCTTTCTGATCGTACACGTTCCCGATTTGGTAAACGAACACCTTGGCTTGTTGGTGGGGCAGCCGTATTTATGCTTTCCATGATTCTTGCATCAACAGCCAATAGTATTCCTTTTCTGCTGGTGAGTTGGATGCTGGGCCAAATCGCCTTGAACTTTATTGTTGCACCAATGGTTGCTTGGCTAGATCTTGCGCCAGAAAATGGAAAAGCAACAGCATCAGGTGCGTATGGTGGATTAGGTATGGCATTGGGGAATAATGGCTTTACCATTTTTGCAGCAATGTTTTTAGGACAATTTCGATTAGGGTTTATTATTTTTGGAATCATGACTTTTGTAGGCACACTTATTGCTGCAATCATCGTGCGTGAACCTTCAAATTTAACTGAAGAGCGAATTGAACCTGAAAAAAAGGAAAAAATTTCGTTTAAAGCGGCGATGAAAGTATTTCCTAGATGGAAGGTTGGACGGGACTATTATTTAGCCTTAATTGGCAAGTTGTTTCAAGGCGTGGGTAATTTTTCCATCACAGGATATCTGCTGTTCATTATGACTGACTTCTTGCATAAGGAAACAGCAGCTACACAGCAATCAATCCAATTAATCAATATGATCATGCTGGTATTCGGAATCGCGATGGGCTTTATTGCAGGTCCTTTGTCAGATAAATATAAGGTTTTAAAATTGCCGGTTGGTCTTTCCACTATTTCATTGGGAATTGGAGCACTCAGTATGTTCTTCCTACAAAATGATCTGGGGATTCTGATCTATGGCTTTGCGGCAGGTTTAGGCATGGGTATTTGGAATTCATTGGATAATTTACTGAATTTAGAAGTTATTCCAGATAAAAATCGTGTGGCCTTCTTCTTAGGCATCTACAATTTGGGAAATACTGTGACGCAAGCAATCGCACCTGTATTAGCTGCCTTTGTCATTTCTCAATTTAGTTTTTCTTCAATCTTTATTGTCTCATTTATATTCTCAGCAATCGGAGGCTTGTGCATCCTATCCATTAAATCTGTTGCAAGGTAATTTGATTGGAATGATTTAATTGATAAAGAACTCTATGTAGTAAAGCAAATCAGCAGGCAAGTTGAAAAAGTAACTAAAAAATTTCAAATGTATCGGCAGACTTTATGCTTTGCTACTAATTTATAGAACAGTCAGGTAAAATTATGAAAGACGATAAGCAGATCAATCAATTTATATTTTAGCGGCAGTTCATAAAAGATGCTCAAAAAATGAATAAGACTTTTACCATTTTGTGCTCTTTTCTTGCTATGTTCATACAGTGAATTAATATTTAAAAGACACTATTTAAGAAAAGTTTAGAATCTATCCTAAGAATGCTGATTTTATAATTGTTGAGAAAAAAATATTAAACAGTTGCTACATGAAGAATTACGTACAAAACAAGGATTTTATACCTATATAACAGCTAGGTTCAAACTAACTCATTCATATACTTAAACGTTTTCTAAATCGGAATATTATAGGAATGAAAAATTACTATCTGATCATCTTAGAAGTGGTTATTAAAAATCGACAAGGATATCGGAGTAAACATTTATTCTAACAAATAAAGCGACCGAAAGGATATCTTAAGTCTATTAGAAGACAATTTAACAATGTATCCTGAATAACATTAAAGTCAACTGTGATGGAATCTTAATAGTCAATAGCATTAAAAGTGATAAACCTTGTAGTACCAAGGTTTCAACCTGTATTTACATTCCACTCTGTGAATATAGCTGTTATTACTGTGACTTTTGATTTTTCTTTAAAATCATAGCCTACTCACTTTTTTTAATAGACAAAGATAAACCTGTAAACTGCCTACACGGCAAGATTTACAGGTTTTTATGTGTTAAGTGAAAATGGAGAGAAAAATGATGAATACGTACTATTTGGTACAATATCGTTGTTAATTATATTAACGTTGTACAGATTTCAGCAAATAGTTAGTGAGAAAGTCTGTAATGAATTAATGCTGTATAAATAATAAAGAAAAAATATTGAACTAAAAAGTAGCAGATACAAAAGTAAATACTTTATCAATATGATTCTGTTGCAAAGTTTGAAAGTACATAGTACGACTCCATTTTTACCAGTAGTTTAAGCTGGTACTCCAACAATTCCTATGAATAGCTTTCAATAGAAAAAAGTTGCTTCTTCTTGTCAATCATACCATGAACCTCTACTTGCTAATCTTTGAATAGCTTTTTCCAAAGTCAACACCAAAAACCACCAAAATCAAAACTTCTAAAAAAAATAAAGATACTAGTGACTGTCATTGACCAGCTCTTTCTTTTTTGACGTTTATATTCTTCGAGTAGCTAGTTGGCCGATAGATCGAAGAGGGAAGCTTGAGAATTTTCCACATAGTACTTAAAATTTTTGCGACCACGACGGCGTATAGTGTGTCCTTCAGCTTCTAACAATTTAATCTGAGCTTCGATACCTCCAGGATACTTGGGATGCAGTTCGCCATTTGCTTTGAGGGTTCGCCAGTAGGGGGTGAGATCTGTTTCCCGCTGATAGCTAGCCCAAGCGGCGATGCTGATGAAAATACCGGCAGTAATCGGGTCGGTGAAATCGGCGTCATTCTGTGTGGCGAAGAATTGCCGAAGCTCTCCAGTAGTGATGACTTGTCCGGTCGGAACACGTTTCATTTGAAGATCATACCAACTGGGAGGCGCAAAGAACATGCGGTTGCCGCCATATTTTTCGATGGATTTTTTATCGATAATCAGTTGTAATTTGGGCATCCCTTTGTTCTCATGGAGCATCTGGTTGAAGTTTTTAGTTTTCTCATTAGACATGATAGTTCCTCCAGCATTAGTAATTATCAATTTAGTATTTGGCTGGAGTTGGCTATTTGATTTTTTTAAACAGTGATATGGAAGAACGAAAAGGACGAATCAAGTCTTTAAATTTTATCCTTTCTATGTAAAAATAGGGTATAGGTAAAAAAATATCTTCAGCAGCTGCTACGTGATCACTTTCTTTGAGTCAAGAATAAGTGTAAGAAAATAGCTATGCCAAAAACATTCCTTATGGCAATAGCTTTCAATCAACTTATACAAAGAAAGTAGAAGAAATTGAGATTCTATTCCAGTCAGCTTAGGCTAAACAGTAAAAATTGAGGTCAACTGATCTATTTTAAAACTTTGCAACACAACCATTTTCTTTTGAGTCAAATGACGAATGACGTACTTATGTCCAATGTGAGTTGATTAATGTTATAACTTGGATATGATCCTTTCAGGATTAAGCTGGAAGGATGGGCGTCTGCTTGTATTTCTTTTGTTTTACCCAAAAAACATAAAATGAACAAAATCTCGTCATTTCATGTTTTTTGTAAGGGACTTATGTCACCCAACTTCGTAAAATCTTAATAAAGGGAAGAGAAGGAACTCATCTCCACTTCGCTTCGCTCTCATCATCTTCTACGCATGGTACATAATTGAGTTGAAGGCTCTGGAAATAAGTTGACACACTCTTTCTGAAGGAAATAGACATATAATTGCCTCCCTAGTCCCAAAGATTTAAGGAGCAACGAGTAGAAATCAGTCAACATTGAAAGACAATCTTTGGTGTTTCTGGTCATTTTCATGAAGATCTGCTTATTGCTGAAAATTACAAAGTAACACTTCCGATGATGCACAGTACCTACTTGTTTCTTAAAGCTAATCTCATCTATCCCGGCCTCCCCAACCGATATCATCTAGAAAACGATTTAATGAGGATGAAATGAAGACATATGGTACTAATTTATCTTAAGAAAGAAGAAAGAGAGTTAATTAAATGAAAAAAACAATCAAATGGATTGGCGCACTATTTTTAATACTTGTAGTATCAATAGTAGCTTTGGTGTACATTTATGGACCTAATTACAATCTTTACCTAGTTCCCCCAACACCGAAAAAGTATGGTGAGCTAGCATTAAACAAAATGGATCAGATAGGATTATATGCTAATTCAAACGAATGGGCCACTAAAAAAGAAGAAATCCAAACTAAGTTACTGAATGTCACTAGTTATGAAGAAGCCGTACCATTATTAGAAGAGGCTTTGAAAATAGCTGGTGGAAAACACTCATTTATTCTTACTGGTGAAGAGTTAAATAAAGTAAATAGTGATGAGTTTATACTTCCAACAGTTAAAGAAATAGATAATAGTTTAATTCTCACTATCCCTCCATTTTCTGGTAATGCCGAGCAAGCGCAAAAATATGCTAATACTTTAGCTGACCCTCTAATTAATTCAAGCTACACCAGTATTATCTTGGATTTCAGAGACAATTCAGGTGGAGATTTGGGACCCATGATTTCAGGCTTATCCTCATTATTGCCAGAGGGAAATCTGTTAAATTTTGTTGATAGGGATAACATGAAGACACCACTTACACTAGAAAACGGTTCAGTAATAAATGGTGGAACGAAGGTTACAATGGAAAATCACAAAAAAATTACTGATATCCCTATTGCCATTCTAATAAACGATAGAACTGGAAGCTCTGGGGAAATAACAGTTTTATGTTTTAAAGGAATACATAATGTGACTTTTTTAGGAACTGAAACAGCAGGATATACATCATCGAATATTCAAATAAATTTATATGATGGCTCAGTCATGCAAATAACTAATGCCGCTATTGAAGATCGCAAGGGAACGAGTTATAGTAATGTTCCTATTTTACCTGATATTCATTCAGAAGATCCGATGTTAGATGCAAAAAGCCTTATTAATAAAAAATAACTCTTTGTCAAACATGCGTAACTTGGTGAGTACATTCATTTTAGAGGATGTATTGGTTATATTGCAAAGTTTTAAAATAAATCAGTTGACTCCAATTTTTACTGTTTAGCCTAAGCTGTCTGGAATAGATTCTCAATTTCTCTTCCACTTTCTTTGTATAAAGGGCTCTTTGTCAAATGGGGTTGTTTTTAAATTAAGCCATAAAATTGAGAACATTTCGGTGTTCTCTTTTTTGTTTTTTAAATGAGTTCACAGAGACCTTGTTGGACAAGAATACGCAGGCGTAGATGGCGAAATATTCGAAAGCCAAGAGTAATCCGTTTGATTACTTTAATTAGGTTATTTTTTTTCTTCTAGTTTCCCTTTAGAATAGCTGTATATCAAGGCGTTACAAATGGCTTTTTTGAATCCTTTGTTCAAGTGCGTAGGCAGTTGGTCAATACAAGTAAAGAAGCCCTCATAATCCTTATTTTCAAAGGTAGAGTTCTTGAAAAATTTTATAGCTTTCTCTAAGGTCAGAATCCACGCCTAGGAGATGATCCAAAACCTCTGATTCTGTTACATATCTCTTTTGAAAGAGAGGAAACTGTTTGAGCGCACTGTAGTTTATGTTTTTATGTTTCTTTAAAAGCGTCCACCAATATTTTTTTAACTTGCGATAGTTCGGGCAATGGAATCACTTTTTTAGTTGATTCATTGTCTGAATTTTTTGATTATTAAAGGTTCTACTCAGTTGTTGAATCACATGAAATCGTGGACGATACGATGAAGATTGTTACCGGGAGTGTGTATTAACCATGTTAATTTTTATAGACAAGTTTGTTGTGAGAGGGGGGGAAATGAGGATTTAGTGAACAAGCTAAATAATAGAGGATTGGAGTAAAATCAATCCTCTTTTTTATATTCTAGTCCTTCTAGTCAAAAAATTACGGCTATTGACAAGAGAATATTCTAAAAATTGATAGAGGAGAGTAAAGAGCGAGAAAGTATGAGTTCAATCAGTCTGTCATAAATTCTACACATAAATTGGTTTGGATAAATGTAAAAGGATTTGCAAAGTTTTTAGAATGGAAGAAACATGAAAATGGATACTAGAGCCTATCAGCCGCAAGAAATTCAAGAATATGAAGGGAAAATATGGTAAAATGAACCGTGAACATAGTAAGGTGAAAAATATAAAATTTTTCACCTGATTGTCTGTTTTATGTTCACTTTTCATACACTATGCTATCCGGTTGTTCAATTGAGGACGGAGGCTAGTTATTATGAAATACGAAGTAGAGTGTCTAAAAGGTCATTTCACAATTACGGATAAAGGTGGTAGGTGTTTACAAGCGCATGTTTCAACGTTATCAATATCCGAAACCGAAAAATAAAAAAGAAATCGGTGAGTTGAAAATGTCAAAAGTTTAAAAGCGAGAGACAAGCACCGAAATTTTTACTTACAAAGTGGGATTTTAATTTGGATAATCGGTCTATGAGAATTATTTTGAATCATATTGAAATAAATCACGCAATACAAAATAAGATGAGAATACATCGGAACAATAAGTTTACGATGGGCATTTATGAAAAAAATGCAGTTATCTTAGACATGCGTGTAGATAGTTATATGAAAAAGTGGTACGGATTTTGATTTTGGAGGTTCAAAGACAACATGAAAAAAAGTATAAAAACCAGTAGTAGCAAGGTATCAGCGTATATTCACATACCGTTCTGCGAACATATCTGTTACTACTGTGACTTCAATAAAGTTTTTATTGAAGGACAGCCTGTGGATGAATACATTAGCAGAATGCTTGATGAAATCGATTTGACTCGCCTAATGCATCCGAATGAAGATACAAAGACGATTTACATTGGCGGGGGGACGCCAACCTCATTATCCGCGGCACAGTTGGATCGATTACTGCAAGGTGTGAGGGATCGTTTGCCTTTTAATGAGAGCAATGAATTTACCGTTGAAGCAAATCCTGGTGATTTAACTCAAGAAAAGCTTCAGGTAATGAAAAACTATGGTGTGAATCGCTTATCAATGGGAGTTCAAACCTTTGATAATCAATTATTAAAAAAAATTGGTCGAAAACATACCGCAGAAGATGTTTATCAAACAATGACATTTCTTGAAAAAGAAGCATTTCATAATGTGAGTATTGATTTGATTTATGCATTACCTGGACAAACAATAGAGAGCTTTCGAGACACATTAACACGTGCACTTGATCTTGATTTACCTCATTATTCGTTGTACTCGTTGATTTTAGAAAATAAGACAATGTTTATGAATTGGGTGAGACAGGGGAGACTAGAGCTTCCAGATCAAGAAATTGAAAGTCAAATGTTTGAAGAAACAATTGACGCTATGGAACGAGCAGGACGTCACCAATATGAAGTGAGCAATTTTGCTTTGCCAGGAAAAGAAAGTCAGCATAATTTAATATACTGGAACAATGAAAATTATTATGGAATTGGCGCAGGGGCAAGCGGCTATCTTGGTACGACACGTTATAAGAATCATGGTCCTATTAAACGTTATTTGAAGCCTTTAAAAGAAGGTAAATTGCCAATTCTTGAAAAAGAAGAATTAACAAAAAAGAATCAAATGGAAGAAGAAATGTTTCTGGGGTTACGAAAAAAAGCTGGAGTCTCCAAACAAGTATTTTACGAAAAATATCGCGTTGACTTAATGGATATTTATGAAGACGTGATAAAGCAATTGATAAATGAACAGCTAATAATAGAAGAGAATGACTTTGTAAAACTAACAAAGAAAGGTCTATTTATTGGAAATCAAGTGTTTGAAAAATTTTTATTAGACTAGAATCGTTTTCTATTAACTGCTTTGTTAAGAAAATCTTAAAAAATAAGAAGTCCTTTGATTCTGAAGGAGCTTCTTTTTTGTAGAAGGATTTATTAGATAAAATAATCGAGTCTTTCCTAAAATTTAGTAATAATCTAGAAATCTATACCTTATTATAAAGAGTTTTTCTGCTAAACTTTAATAAAAAATAACGCAAAAAAGAAGAAATGAAAGAGGTGATAATCAGTTTCCAACGACAACTTTTTTCTATTTGGAAACAAATTAGCACTCTCGTGTACAGAGTGCTAAAAAAATCGAGTTTTTTCTTGACAGATTTAGAAAGACTTGCTATATTAATAATTGTGTTAGCACTTAATAACTAGGAGTGCTAATGAGAGGTGATGAAGCGATGTTAACACAACGACAAAAAAATATTTTGCGTCTAATCATCCAAAATTATACAAGCAACGGCAATCCAGTTGGATCAAAAAAGTTGATGGAAGATGGTATCCAGGCTAGCTCTGCAACAATTAGAAATGAAATGAAGAGTTTAGAAGACAACGGATTATTATTAAAAACACATTCATCTTCCGGGCGGATTCCTTCGATGGCTGGTTATCGTTATTACGTTGATTACTTATTGAAGCCTGCTCGTGTAAATAAAGATGATTTGCAAATAATCCATCAATCGTTTGGTCAGGAATTCCATGAAATCAATGAAATCATCCGCCAATCTGCTGAGATTCTATCGAGTCTTACAAGCTATACAGCTTTTTCCTTGGGACCTGAGATTAAAGAAAGAAAATTGACGGGCTTTCGAATTGTTCCGCTAAATGATCGACAAATTATTGCGATTATTGTGACGGACAAAGGAAACGTTGAAAGTCAGGTCTTTTCCATTCCTACTTCTATAAGCAGTCCTGATTTGGAAAAAATGGTGCAGATTATTAATGATAAACTGGTTGGGCAGCCGCTTTTAACGGTTTATCATAAGCTACGGACAGAAATTCCGATGATTCTGCATAAGTATTTCCAAACCACAGAAGGAATTTTAGATTTATTTGAATCTGTTTTTGGACAGGCTTTTGAGGAAAAAATCTATGTCAGCGGCAAGATGAATCTGTTGAATTTTGAGCCGCAGCAAGATTTAAACCAGTTTAAATCTATGTATTCGTTTATGAAGGATTCAGAAGAGCTAACACAACTATTAGCACCAATGGATGGCAATATCCAAATTCGTATAGGCTCAGAGATAGGAAATGAATTACTCCAAAACATGAGTATGATTCAAGCAACTTATGAAATCGAAGAGCATGGACGTGGAACCATTGCCTTACTTGGACCTACAAGTATGCCTTATTCAAAAATGTTCGGCTTAGTTGATACTTTTCGCAATGAGTTAGCAACAAAACTTGCTGAGTATTATCGTTCATTAGAATAGACAATTACGCTATAAAGGATGTAATTCCTTGAATTATAGATTGAATGATTCGATGGAAATCGAAGAATCCATTGGGAAAGGAAGTCAGAATTTTGAAAGAAAAGAAAAAAGAGGAAGAACTTCAAGACGAAGTAACCCCTGAAACAGAAGAGCAAGTAGATGAAACCGTTGAAGCTCCTGAAGAAGTGATCGAAGTATCAGAAGTTGATTCTTTAAAAATTGAATTGACAGAGATGGAAGATAAGTTCTTGCGTGCTCGTGCAGAAATGGCCAATATGAGCAATCGAAACAAAAATGAACGTGAGCAGTTGCAACGCTATCGTTCACAGGATTTAGGGAAGAAACTATTGCCTGCACTTGATAACTTGGAGCGTGCCTTGGCTACTGAGGTTAGCGATGACCAAGGAGCCAGCTTGAAAAAAGGAGTGGAGATGGTTCTTGAAAGCCTGCGTTTTGCTTTAAAAGACGAAGGAATTGAAGAAATCCCCGCTAGTGGAGAGGTGTTTGATCCTAATCTGCATCAAGCGGTTCAAACTGTTCCAGCAGGTGAAGATGTTGCACCTGAAACAATTGTAGAGGTTCTGCAAAAGGGCTATAAACTACATGATCGTGTACTACGACCTTCTATGGTTATCGTTGCACAATAGTGCTTTATATAAAAATTAAATAAATTAATGTGAGGAGACTTTTATTATGAGTAAAATAATCGGTATTGACTTAGGAACAACAAACTCTGCTGTAGCAGTATTAGAAGGTGGAGAAGCAAAAATTATCACAAACCCAGAAGGAAATCGCACAACGCCATCAGTTGTCTCATTTAAAAACGGCGAAATCCAAGTAGGGGAAGTTGCAAAACGTCAAGCAGTGACAAATCCACATACAATTGGTTCAATCAAGCGTCATATGGGTGAAGCTGGCTTTAAAGTGGAAATGGAAGGAAAATCTTACACGCCTCAAGAAATTTCTGCGATGATTCTACAATATATCAAAGGATTCGCTGAAGATTATCTTGGTGAAAAAGTTGAAAAAGCAGTTATCACTGTTCCAGCTTACTTCAATGACGCACAACGTCAAGCAACAAAAGATGCTGGTAAAATTGCTGGACTTGAAGTAGAACGTATTGTTAATGAACCAACAGCTGCAGCGTTAGCTTATGGACTAGATAAAACAGATAAAGATGAAAAAATCTTAGTATTTGACCTTGGTGGCGGTACATTTGACGTATCTATCCTTGAATTAGGTGATGGCGTATTTGACGTATTATCTACTGCAGGTGATAACAACCTTGGTGGAGATGACTTTGATAATAAAATTATTGATTATATGGTTGCTGAATTCAAAAAAGATAACGGCGTAGATTTATCAAATGATAAAATGGCTGTTCAACGTTTGAAAGATGCTGCTGAAAAAGCGAAAAAAGATTTATCTGGTGTAACTAGCACTCAAATCAGCTTACCATTTATTACGGCTGGAGACGCTGGTCCTTTACACTTGGAAATGACATTAACTCGTGCGAAATTTGATGAATTAACACAAGATTTAGTAGAACGTACAAAACAACCAGTACGTCAAGCATTGAAAGATGCTGGATTATCTCAATCTGAAATTGATGAAGTTATCCTAGTTGGTGGTTCTACACGTATTCCTGCAGTTGTTGAAGCAGTACGTAAAGAAACAGGAAAAGAACCAAACAAATCAGTGAACCCTGATGAAGTAGTAGCAATGGGAGCTGCTGTTCAAGGTGGTGTGATTACTGGTGATGTTAAAGATGTTGTCTTACTTGATGTAACACCTTTATCATTAGGTATTGAAACAATGGGTAGTGTGTTCACGAAATTAATTGATCGTAATACAACAATTCCTACAAGTAAATCTCAAGTCTTTTCAACGGCTGCAGATAATCAACCGGCTGTAGATATTCACGTATTACAAGGTGAACGTCCAATGGCTTCTGATAACAAAACATTAGGCCGTTTCCAATTAACAGATATTCCTGCTGCACCACGTGGTGTGCCACAAATCGAAGTAACATTTGATATTGATAAAAACGGGATTGTAAATGTTTCTGCAAAAGACTTAGGTACACAAAAAGAACAAAAAATTACAATCAAATCATCTTCAGGTTTATCAGATGAAGAAATCGAACGCATGGTGAAAGATGCTGAAGCAAATGCAGAAGCAGATAAAGCGCGTAAAGAAGAAGTAGATTTACGTAATGATGTAGATGCATTATTGTTCACTGTTGACAAAACATTGAAAGATTTAGAAGGAAAAGTCGATGCAGATGAAGTGAAAAAAGCTGAAGAAGCACGCGATGAATTAAAAGCTGCTGTTGAAGCAAACAACATTGAAGAAATGAAAACAAAACGTGATGCATTAAATGAAATCGTACAAAATCTAACAGTGAAATTGTATGAACAAGCAGCACAACAACAAGCACAAGAAAATCCAGAAGCAGCACAAGGCGGAGCAGATGATGTAGTCGATGCTGACTTTGAAGAAGTAGACGGTGACGATAAATAATTCATCATTCTGATTAGAGAAAGCCAAAGCCACCCCTTTGGCTTTTTCTTTTGAGAAGTAATCGCTGTTATTACAAATTCCTTCATTAAAGTATTCAGCTTTTTTTGAAACTATGATATGATAGCAACGATGTAAATAATCTAGAAGGTTATTTAAACTAATTGGGGGGAAAGCCTATGGCAACAAAAAGAGATTATTACGAAGTCTTAGGAATATCTAAAGGGGCTTCGGATGATGAAATAAAAAAAGCATACCGAAAGCTTTCCAAAAAATATCATCCGGATATTAATAAAGAAGCAGATGCAGAAGAAAAGTTTAAAGAAGTTTCTGAAGCGTATGAAATATTGAGTGATCCACAAAAGAAAGCAGCTTATGATCAATATGGACATGCTGGAACAGATTCAAGCTATGGAGGCGGCGGTTTTGGCGGCTTTGGTGGCGGTGGTTTCAGCGGCGGCGGCTTTGGCGGATTCGAAGATATTTTTGATTCTTTCTTTGGCGGTGGAGGTCGTACAGTCGACCCTAATGCACCAAGACAAGGAGCCGATTTACAATATACGGTAGAACTTAAATTTGAGGAAGCAATTTTCGGTGTAGAAAAAGAAATTAAATACAATCGTGAAGAAGTTTGTCATACATGTAGCGGAAATGGTGCTAAGCCAGGAACGCAACCAGAAACTTGTCATAAATGTCATGGTTCTGGTTCGATTAATGTGGAACGTCAAACACCGCTTGGTCGTGTGATGAGCAGACAAACATGTGATGTATGTCATGGGACTGGGAAAGAAATTAAAGAACCTTGTCCTACTTGTCATGGTTCTGGGCATGAAAAGAAAGCTCATTCAGTGAAAGTAAACGTGCCTGCAGGCGTTGAAGAAGGACAACAAATGCGATTGTCTAATCAAGGAGAAGCTGGAACAAATGGCGGCCCTTATGGTGATTTGTATGTCATTTTCCATGTAGAGGAAAGTGATATATTTGATCGTGATGGTGCTGAAATTTTCTATGAAATGCCATTAAGCTTTGTTCAAGCTGCTTTAGGTGATGAAGTACAAGTCCCAACTGTACACGGCGATGTGAAATTAAAAATTCCTGCGGGGACACAAAGCGGAACCAATTTCCGTCTTCGCGGAAAAGGAGCACCACGTTTACGTGGCGGTTCTACTGGAGATCAACATGTAAAAGTTAAATTGATTACACCTAAGAACCTAAATGAAGAACAACGTGAAGCATTACGTGCGTTTGCAAAAGCTGGTGGACAAGAAGTTAGTGAACAACAAGAAGAAGGATTTTTCGATAAAATGAAAGATGCTTTTGGTGGTAAAAAGAAAAAATAATCAAAAGTATTTCTATGATTTATAAAAGGTCGGAACAGAGGATGAAGTATAACTTTCTAAGTTATGCTTCACCCTTTTTTTCGTTGAAATCCAAATGTTCGGAAAGAGTTTGACTATTCAGATTTAACACCTATTAATTAAGATATTGAAATAGAATAATTAAGTAAATTATAAATAGTGTTTATCAATTCTCTGGATTTCAATATTTATTTGAGGTAGTATTTAAATGAGATTAGAGAATAGTTTCTTTTTATTGATTAATTGTAGTACACTAAATATATAAAATTATAAGGAGGGACTTGAAATGAGTAAACAAAAAATTTTTGTACGTTCAACTGTCGTGATACTAGTAATAGGTTGTTTATTCTTTGGATGGAAGATTTATCAAAATAGTACAAGGGTCATTCTGTCTATCGAGAATTTAAAAAATGTACGTATTAAAGAAGAAAAAAATCAGTTATTTATTACTGGTAGAGCAGATTTAGATTCCTTTGAAAAAATTTCTAATTATGGCGCAGTGCAAAAAGGAGACTCCTTATATATTTATATAATGAAAACCAAATCATTACTTAAATCGGATAAAATCTATGAAAATATTGATAAGATAAAGATTAGTGATAGTAAAGATGCACCAAATAAAATTTACTTGGTAAGTGGAAATCGTATCGAAGTAAAATATAAAGATAATCCAAAAATGAATTATATAGATGTTATTAAATATTCTGAAAAAAGAGAGTTGTTTAAATAATTGATAGCGTTTCCTATCGTTGTATGATAGGATATTTCCGTAAACTAAGTTTGTTTTATAGGAGGAATAACATGAAAAGGAAGTATTTTGGTGCACTCGTATCAGTAATGTTTTTTGTTAGTATTTCTTCAGCTGTGTATGCGGCTCAAGGCAATTGGGAATCTTCTTGGCAGTGGGATGCAAATGGTGTTTCAAGCGTAGGGACTGCAAATGCACAAAATGAAACGGGACATTACTCTTTAAGAGTAGTTCGCGCTGGTGGCGCTTGGATTGGGAACAAAAATGTTACCTTAGGACCTAACCAATCTAGCTCTTCTAGTTTTTGGGGACAACCGTTACTTGATCGTCAAGGACAAGTTTTGATAGCTCCTCGATTTTATCATGCACCTTGGTTTGATGCATAATTTTCAATAATAAGAAATATTTTTTTGAGAGCCGATTATTAATGGGCTCTTTTTTCGGAGGTGTTTTATGATAAAGATTAGAAACTTAACAAAAAAATACAAAGATAAAGTGATTTTAGAGAACATATCAATGAATTTAAATGATCCCAGTAAAATATATAGTTTAATGGGAGAAAGTGGTAGTGGGAAGACGACAGTATTTAATATCCTCTTTGGTTTAGATAAAGATTATCAGGGAATTTACCAAATATTTGGAAAAGAAGCTTCAAGTCTAACTAATGTAGAATGGGCAATTCTAAGGGAAAAGTATATTCGGATGGTATTCCAAGATTATAAACTATTGAGTAATTTTACTGTTTATGAAAATATTTGTCTTTCGGGTGAGTATTTAGAGAATGAAATTGATTTGGTATTAACGGAATTAGATATTTTAGAATTCAAGTATCGCCATGTCTCAGAGTTAAGTGGTGGTCAGAAACAAAGAGTCGCAATTGCTAGAGCTGTGATTGCTGATCCTAGAATACTACTTTTAGACGAACCAACTGGAAATCTTGATGGTATGACATCAGAGAAGCTAATGAATTATTTAAACAAATTGAGAAATAAAGGGATTTTGATTTTTATCATTACTCATGATTCTGCGATTTCTGAGCTATCTGATGTCGTATTTGAGCTAAAAGAAAAAAAGATTACTAGTCTAGGTATGGGAAATACGATGAATGCAAAAGAAGAGATTGAAATCAATACAAATAATTCTGGAAAAAAACAAATAAATAGATATGTGCTGACTAATTTAATGCAAACTAAAAAGAAGCTATTTTATCTTGCTATTCCGATCATAATAATTTTAACGATATTTATTTTAGGGTTTAGCGCCTATAGAGCAAATTCGACACTGGCGTTAAAAAAAGCTTTTAGAGGAATTGGTGATCAAATTATTCTTTTAGATACACAAAAAATCACTGAAAAACAAATAAGAAATTTTAACAAAAAAGGGATTCAAAGCTCTTTTGATGGTACTAGAATTGGGTTTTCTGATGAAGATGTAGAGAAAGTATCCGCTATAAAAAATGTAGAAAAGGTCTACCTTTCTTTAGGCGATGTTTATTCTAATTACGATAAAGATTCGAATACATTAAATGTGGTTTATCCAAGTTCAAATTTTTCTGATAGTATTAAAAAATATGAGAATTTTGGGAATAAGATTGATAGTCTTTCATTTGATTTTGTCAAAAATTATGTTCCCAAAGAATTGATGACTGCCTACAATAAAGAAAATATCGAATTACTTAGTGGAGAGTTTCCATCAGATAAAACAAATGAAGTCGTTATACCCGATATATATGTTCTATTAAAAAATAATAATGAAGATTTCAATACCATTATTGGGAAAAAGATATTTTTAAAAGTTAAAGATAAAAATAATAACGATAAACATGTCGGCTATACTGTATCAGGTGTTTATAACACGAACTATAAGAACTCACTGGATACAACGTACTCTATATACACAAGTTATTTTCAAGAAGATTTCCTCCCTAGCTACCTTACACAAGAATCGTATGATTTTTATAAAAAAGTGATGACTGTGAATGAACCTACTCAAAATTTTAATAAAAATATAATTAAAGATTTTGATTCTTACAAACATGCCGTTGGAACAGCGAATACAGAGATGATTGTTAAGGTAAGTAAACCAAACTATTTATCTGAGGTGTCAAAAGAGTTACAGAAGATATATCCATACTATCATTTAGTTTCACAAGAGGATTTAAAGAATGGAGAACTCGCTTCAATTTATTTTTATCTAGTAAAAATTTTAATAGTAGGTTCCATGGGAATTGCGCTAATTACAGGCAGTTTAATAGCTTTTCTAAATAAAGGATATATAAACAACCGTAGCAAGGAGTTGGCAGTCCTGTATAGTCTTGGGTTTAGAAAAAAGGATATCACGTTAATTATTACCATAGAAAACTCAGTCCTCTTTTTCATCTATTTTGTCCTAGCGTGTATGCTTGCATATACTGCAAATAAACTTTGGTTCAGTAAAACAGCTAATTTTCAATTATTTATGAATATCTTCGAACCATTTAATCTTGGAGTGATTTTTCTGTTACTTTTGATTATGTTGAGTATTTCAATTAGTTGGGGATTGATGGGTGTGAAACAAAGAAATTTAAAGAAATACTTAAATGAATAATAAAAAATTGGAGAAAAATGTACAAAAGTAGTGAGCTTCTGCGAGTAGTAGTCAGTCTGACTAAGATAACCGATGAGATTCGTAAGTAGGCTGCAGGTTATACTTGGATAGATTGGGGTTGAGGCAGAAGAACCTAATTTGTTTTTTTATTCACAATGAGTAGTACCCATTCTTGTTTTTCTACTGGTGATGTGTAAAAATTATAGAAAAGAGGAGTGGAGATATAGTGAAAATATTTACAAGTCCAGGGAAATATGTACAAGGACCAAAGATTCTTAAGACAAATTTAGCGATGATAACAGCGTATGGCAAACAGGCGATAATCGTTACTGATTCGTTTGTTTGGGAAATGATAGGAAAGACGTTTAATGAAAATTTACAAAAAGAAGCAATTGCTACTACTATAATTTTATTGGATAAGCAGTCTCCAAACAAGGATGAAAATCCAATTGTCTGCAGGGAAGAAGCAATTGATTTTGTCATTGCACTAGGTGGGGGAAAAGCAATAGATTTTGGGAAAGCTGTTGCAAATAAGCAAAAAGTACCCGTGATAGTGGTTCCAACAGCCGCTTCGACTGATGCACCGACTTCAGCAATTAGTGTCACTTATGATGATAAAGGTTTTTTTCAGTCCTATCACTACTATGATAAAAATCCCGATTTAGTTTTTGTAGATACCGACGTACTCGTAAACGCACCAGTAAGAATGCTGAAATCTGGTATAGCGGATGGTTTAGCAACGTTTATTGAAGCAGAGGCCGTAGCTAAGAGCCATGGAAAAACGTTAGCTGGGGGCACTCAAACAATTGCTGCACATGCTTTAGCGAAAACTTGTGAAGAAACATTATTTTTCTACGGGAAACAGGCGATTGCGGCTAATGAAGCACAAGCAGTTACACCTGCCTTTGAAGCCGTTGTTGAAGCAACAACCTTGTTAAGCGGATTAGGATTTGAAAGTGGCGGTCTAGCTGCAGCTCATGCATTACAAAATAGTTTTTCGAGTATAGAAGGAGAAATTCAAAAAAAGACACATGGAGAAAAAGTTGCCTTTTCAACTCTAGTACAATTGATGTTACAAGGAGACTCAGAAGAACGGATGGAACGTTTTATTACATTTTATCAATCGATTGGCTTGCCTACAACGCTAAATGAACTTGGTCTGGGATTGTCAGATAAAGAACTACTGAGTCTTTGTGAAAAAACAGTTGATAGTGAAGATACAATGAAGCAAATGCCTATGAAAATCACTGGAAATGATTTATTTTGGGCGATACGCGCAACAGACAGCTATGTAAAGATGAAGGTTTCCGCACATAAATAAAGAAGGAAACGAAATGGAATCACTCTCCGGGAAAAAAGAGTGATTTCAGAGGAGGACAGTGGTGCCAGCTTATCATTTGGCGAGATTGAAGCACAGTAGTAACTGCCTGTTTTTAATCTGCGAACTATGAACTTGAATGCTTCGTAAGGGATGAGGATAGCAGTCTGAATAAATCTTATCTAGTTAAAACACTTTTTTAAAACTTATTCAGCCTACTCTCCTATATAGAATTAATAAAAGAGTTGAACGCATTTGCGCTCAACTCTTTTAATTAAATATTCAATACTTTATCTAAAAAGTCTTTCGTACGATCATTTTGGGGATTCTCAAAAATTTGTTGTGGTGTTCCATCTTCTAAGAAATTCCCACCGTCAATGAACATAACTCGATTGGCAACTTCTTTTGCAAACCCCATTTCATGCGTAACAATGACCATAGTCATACCTTGCTCAGCTAACTTTTTCATTACATTAAGCACATCGCCGACCATTTCAGGATCTAAGGCCGAGGTAGGCTCATCAAACAACATGATATCAGGATTCATTGCTAATGCACGTGCAATTGCAACACGTTGTTTTTGTCCACCAGAAAGGTTATCTGGATACATATCTTTTTTATCAGCTAGTCCGACTGTTTCTAAAAGCTGAACAGCTTTTTTTTCTGCTTCTTCCTTTGTTTGCTTCTTTAAATCCATTGGCGCTAAAATAATATTTTCCAAGACTGATAAGTGGGGGAATAAGTTGAAGTGTTGAAAAACCATCCCAATGTGTTGGCGAACAAGATTAATATTTGTGCTTTTATCTAGTAGATGAGCACCATCAATGATGATGTCTCCGCTAGTTGCTTCTTCTAATCGATTTAAGCAACGTAAAAAAGTGCTTTTTCCCGAGCCGGAAGGTCCAATAACACAGACCACATCCCCTTCGTTAATCGATACGTTAATATCGTTTAACACTGTGTTTTCTCCGTATTTTTTTACAAGATGCTCAACAAGAATTTTTTCTGACATCTTATTTCACCTTCTTTTCTAAAACTTTTGCTAATTTCGTCAATGCAGTGATTAAAATTAAATACATAACAGCGATAATCAGATAGACGTAGGTACTTTGTGTCGTACGTGCAACAATAATTTTTCCTGTCTGTAATAATTCTACCACACCGATTACAGAAATGATGGTTGTATCTTTTAGAGAAATAACAAATTGGTTAACAAATGATGGAATCATAATTTTTATTGCTTGAGGAAGGACGATTTTACTCATTGTTTTATTGTAGGAAAGCCCCAAGCTTCGAGAAGCTTCCATTTGACCAATCGGTACAGCATTGATCCCGCCACGAACAATCTCTGCAATATAAGCACTCGCATTTAGTGTCAGGGTAATAACGCCCGCAATAAAGTCTGGAATCGTAAAGCCAATTACATTCGGTAGTCCAAAAAAGATAAAGAATGCAAGGACCATCATCGGAATTCCTCGAATTAAATCAACATAAATTGTTGAAATCCCGCGTAAAATTTTTGAAGGTGCAACGCTAAACAAGCCGAAAACAACACCAACAATTAATGCAAGAACAAAGGAAATCAAGGCTAATACAATCGTTTTCCAAAGCCCAGTAAGAAGTCCTTTATAATTATTTTTCAAAATACCGAAGATAGTTGATTCATCAGCTTTTTCTTTTTTCGTTGAACCATCTTTCACATAGTTATTAACAATTTCATCATATTCGCCTGTACGCTTTAATTCTTTTAATCCTTCATTGAACATTTCTACCAGTTCAGGATTTTGTCCTTTTTTCACTGCAAACCCATATTTTCCACCAGTTTCACGTTCAATTGGCGTTTCCAGTTCCTGCCCTTGACTAATAGCATAGCCAATCACTGGATAATCATCCATCATAGCATCAATTGCTCCAGTTTTTAAGCCTTCATACAGTTGATCAGCTGCATCAAAATATTTGATAGAATAGCCATATTCTTCTTCGTGATCTGCTAAGAAGTCAGCACTCTCGGTTCCGACTTTTGCCCCAACAGTTTTTCCTTTTAAATCTTCATAAGAATGGATAGAATCGTTCCCTTTTTTTACAGCAATCTGAATACCACTTTGGAAATAGGGATCAGAAAAATCAAAGTTTTTTTCTCGTTCGTCTGTAATCGTCATTCCAGCAATCATACCATCTGCTTGTCCGGCGTCTAATGACTGAACAGCAGAGGAGAAGCCGATGAAATTGAATTTTACATTGAATCCTTGTAATTCGGCAATTCGGTTAACTAAGTCAACGTCAATTCCTTTGTACTTGCCATCGGAATCTTTAAACTCAAATGGTGCAAAAGCAGAGTCACTGGCAATGACGTACAAATCTTTTTTTGGTTCAATTTTTTTCATTTTATCCGTAGACGTTTCGTTAGATCCGCTAGAGATATAAGTAGAAACAATTTCTTCATAGCGGCCACTGTCTTTTAATTTTTTCAGACCCGCATTGAATTTTGCCAACAGTTCTTTATTTTGTCCTTTTTTTACTGCAAAACCATAGGCACTGCCAGATTGAGGCTCGCCAACCAGTTTTAGTTTTTGTCCTTGATTGATTGCATAGCCTAACACGGGATAATCATCAAAAATAGCTTGTACCGTATTACTGTTAATTGCACTATATAAAGCATCTGCTGCATCAAAAGACTTGATTGTATAGCCGTATTTTTCTTGGTTTTCTTCTAAAAAAGCAGCGCTTTGTGTTCCAACCTTAGCCGCAACGGTTTGTCCTTTTAAGTCATTAAATCCTGAAATTTTATTATTATCTGAGGCAACTGCCATTTGAATCCCACTATCGAAGTAAGGATCAGAAAAATCAAACGTTTCTTTTCTTTCTTCGGTAATACTCATGCCGGCAATCATTGCATCTAGCTGGTTTGCTTGGACCCCTTGGACAGAGCTGTCAAAACCAACAGGCTTTAAATTGAATTTGAAATTTTGATCTTTGGCAATTTCGGTTAATAAGTCAATATCAATTCCTGTGTATTCACCATCTGTATTTTGGAACTCAAATGGTGCAAACGTTGAATCTGTTCCAATCGTATATGTTTTTTCGTCAGCGTGGGCAGTATATCCTAAAGTAACAGTTAAAATACTTGCCATTGCTAAAATTAATGAGAGAAAAATATTTCTTCTTTTCATAAATTATCCTCCTATTTTCTCAATATCTTATAAATTATATGCTAAATCATAACTATTACACAAGATTTTCGCAAGCAAAAACAGAAAAAAATGAAAAAATGTCACATCTTATGTAAGGAAATCTGACATGAGTTTGAAAAAGAGAAATACAAAAAGATAGCGAAAGTATGTTCGGTGTGGTATAATTTTTTCAGTATGGAAAATGACTATTTTACTATGGTTTTTGCTGTTATTTTTCGCAAAGATAATTTAACTTGAGGAGGAGAAGACATGATTGAAAGAGATACTTCTCATACTTTCGAACTTGTTTCAAAGTATCAACCTGCAGGAGACCAGCCAGAAGCCATTCGTCAGTTAGTTGATGGAGTGGTGGAAGGAAAGAAGGCTCAAATACTCTTGGGAGCGACTGGGACAGGAAAAACCTATACCATTTCAAACCTAATAAAAGAAGTGAACAAGCCAACATTAATTATTGCTCACAATAAGACATTGGCTGGGCAGCTTTATGGAGAATTCAAGGAATTTTTTCCAAATAATGCAGTTGAATACTTTGTTTCTTACTATGATTACTATCAACCAGAAGCATATGTTCCTTCAAGTGATACTTATATTGAAAAAGATTCGAGTATTAATGATGAAATTGATAAACTTCGACATTCAGCAACCAGCTCTCTGCTTGAAAGAAATGACGTGATTGTTGTCGCTTCCGTATCCTGTATTTTTGGCTTGGGATCACCTAAAGAATACAGTGAGCAGGTTGTTTCTATTCGAGTAGGTATGGAGATGGATCGCAGTCAGCTGTTAAAAAAACTTGTTGATATCCAATTTGAAAGAAATGATATTGACTTTCAACGTGGACGGTTCCGTGTGCGAGGAGATGTTGTAGAAATCTTCCCTGCTTCAAGAGATGAACGCGCTTTGCGAGTAGAGTTTTTTGGCGATGAAGTAGAACGGATTCGTGAAGTGGATGCTCTTACAGGTGAGGTTGTAGGAGAGACGGAACATGTAGCAATTTTCCCAGCGACTCACTTTGTCACAAATGAGGAACATATGGAGCATGCTATCAATAATATACGTCAGGAATTGGCAGATCGACTTAAGGTTTTGAGAGAGGATAATAAACTTTTGGAAGCCCAACGTCTTGAACAACGAACAAATTATGACATTGAAATGATGATGGAGATGGGCTATACCTCAGGAATTGAAAACTATTCAAGACATATGGATGGCCGAAAAGAAGGTGAGCCTCCATATACATTGATTGATTTCTTCCCAGATGATTTTCTACTTGTTGTTGATGAATCCCACGTAACGATGCCTCAAGTAAGAGGAATGTATAACGGAGATAGAGCGAGAAAACAAATGCTGGTGGATTATGGGTTCCGTTTGCCATCAGCGCTAGATAATCGTCCGCTTCGCTTGGAAGAATTTGAAGAGCACGTTCATCAGATTGTCTATGTATCTGCGACACCGGGTCCTTATGAAGCTGAGCAAACAGATACGGTTGTACAGCAGATTATTCGTCCGACCGGTTTACTTGATCCTGTCATTGAAGTCCGTCCTATCATGGGGCAAATCGATGATTTAGTTGGAGAAATCAATGATCGGGTTGAAAAGAATCAGCGTGTATTTGTTACTACGTTAACGAAAAAAATGTCAGAGGACTTGACGGATTACTTTAAAGAGTTGGGCATCAAAGTGAAGTATCTTCATAGCGATATAAAAACCCTTGAACGAACAGAAATTATTCGAGATTTACGACTTGGGGAGTTTGATGTACTTGTTGGAATCAACTTACTTAGAGAAGGACTTGATGTTCCAGAAGTTTCTCTAGTTGCTATTTTAGACGCAGATAAAGAAGGATTCCTAAGAAGTGAGCGTTCATTAGTACAGACAATTGGACGAGCGGCAAGAAATTCTGAAGGAAAAGTTATCATGTATGCAGATAAGATGACGGATTCTATGCAAAAAGCTATTGACGAGACTGCCAGAAGACGTCAAGTTCAAGAGGCCTATAATGAAGAACATGGGATTGTACCGAAAACAATCATTAAAGAAATTCGCGAGTTAATCTCCATTACAAAAACTGCTGATAATTCAGAAGATGAAAAAATTACAGTATCTTATGATGAATTAAGTAAAGCAGAAAAAGAAACTTTACTATTGAAACTAGAAAAAGAAATGAAAGATGCAGCCAAAGCGTTAGACTTTGAGACAGCAGCAACGCTTAGAGATACCATTCTTGAGTTAAAGGCATCGGAATAGGAGAAAACAATGGCAAACGATAAAATAGTAATTCACGGTGCAAGAGCCCATAACCTAAAAAATATTGATGTGACAATTCCAAGAGACAAAATGGTTGTTGTTACCGGATTATCAGGTTCTGGGAAAAGCTCTCTTGCTTTTGATACGCTGTATGCAGAAGGACAAAGACGATATGTTGAGAGTTTATCTGCTTATGCAAGACAGTTTTTAGGTCAGATGGATAAACCTGATGTTGATAGTATTGATGGGTTAAGTCCAGCCATATCAATTGATCAAAAAACAACTAGTAAAAATCCCCGTTCGACAGTCGGAACGGTCACAGAAATCAATGATTATCTACGTTTGCTCTATGCGCGTGTAGGGCATCCTATTTGTCCAAACGATCATATAGAAATTACCAGTCAGTCTGTAGAACAGATGGTCGATAAAGTACTTGAGTTAGAGGATCGTACAAAGATACAAATTCTAGCTCCGGTCGTATCCAAGAAAAAAGGACAACATAAAAAAGTATTTGAAATGATTCAAAGAGAAGGGTATGTTCGTATTCGCGTGGACGGAGAAACCTATGATATCTCTGAAGCACCTGAGTTGGAAAAAAATAAAAAACACGATATTGCCATTGTGGTTGATCGAATCGTAGTCAAAGAGGGAATTCGTTCTCGTTTATTTGACTCGTTTGAAGCTGCATTACGATTGGCTGAAGGCTATGCGATTGTGGATGTAATTGGTAAAGAAGAAATGCTATTTAGTGAGCACTATGCGTGTCCCTACTGTGGGTTTACGGTGGGGGAACTGGAGCCGCGATTATTTTCATTCAACGCACCTTTTGGGGCTTGTTCAGAATGTGATGGCTTAGGGGTGAAGCTAGAAGTTGATAAAGATTTAGTGATTCCAGATGGAAGTAAAACCTTACGTGAGGGAGCGATTACACCTTGGAATCCAATCAGTTCACAATACTATCCTCAAATGTTAGAACAAGCCGCAGAAAGTTTTAATATTGATATGGATACGCCGTTTGACGAACTTCCTGAAGAACATCAAGAGATTATTTTAAATGGTTCAAATGGTGAGCCTTTCCATTTCCATTATGAAAATGATTTTGGCGGTGTAAGAGATGTGGAAGTTGCATTTGAAGGTGTATTGAAAAATATTGACCGCCGATACCATGAAACAAATAGTGACTTTACAAGAGAACAAATGCGCTTGTACATGACGGAGTTAACGTGTCAGTCTTGTAAAGGGTATCGCTTGAATCCACAAGCATTATCTGTTCAAGTAAATGGAACAAACATTGGTCAGGTCAGTGAATTAGCAATCAAAAATGCTGTTCATTTTTTTGAAGAAGTAAAATTATCTGAACAGGAAACGATGATTGCACGTCCCATTTTAAAAGAAGTCAATGACCGGTTAACCTTCTTAGAAAATGTTGGGTTAGATTATCTGACATTGAGTAGAGCATCGGGAACATTGTCTGGTGGAGAAGCACAAAGAATCCGGTTGGCAACCCAGATTGGCTCCAATCTTTCTGGTGTCCTCTATATACTAGATGAGCCCTCTATCGGGTTACACCAAAGAGACAATGACCGGTTGATTGAATCATTGAAAAAAATGCGTGATTTAGGAAATACCTTGATTGTTGTAGAGCATGATGAAGATACTATGCGTGCCGCGGACTATCTGATTGATGTCGGTCCCGGAGCTGGACATCAGGGAGGCGAAATCGTTGCTGCTGGCACACCAAAGCAAGTAGAAAAAAATAAGAAATCGTTAACTGGACAATATCTTTCAGGTAAAAAAGTAATTCCTGTTCCAGCAGAGCGAAGAAAAGGAAACGGACAAAAAATAAAAATTACTGGTGCTGCAGAAAATAATTTGAAAAATGTCACTGCTGAGTTTCCTTTGGGTGAATTTGTCGCAGTTACTGGAGTATCTGGTTCTGGAAAGAGCACGCTAGTCAATCAAATTTTGAAAAAAGGATTGGCGCAAAAGATTAATCGAAATTCAAATAAGCCGGGCAAACATAAGACGTTAACTGGCTATAAGCACATTGAAAAAATAATTGATATTGACCAAAGTCCAATCGGACGTACACCACGAAGTAATCCAGCAACGTATACAAGTGTATTTGATGACATTCGTGATTTATTTGCAAAAACAAACGAAGCTAAAATACGCGGCTACAAAAAGGGGCGCTTTAGTTTTAACGTGAAGGGCGGTCGTTGTGAGGCTTGTCGCGGCGATGGGATTATTAAAATTGAAATGCATTTCTTACCAGACGTCTATGTTCCTTGTGAGGTTTGTCATGGAAAACGATATAATTCTGAAACGCTGGAGGTTCACTATAAAGGAAAAAATATTGCGGATATTTTGGATATGACTGTTGAAGATGCTGTAGAATTTTTCAAATCAATTCCAAAAATCCATCGGAAACTGCAAACAATCGTAGACGTTGGTCTAGGATACGTTACGTTAGGTCAACCTGCGACAACGTTATCTGGTGGTGAAGCGCAGCGTATGAAGCTAGCAAGTGAACTTCACAAAAATTCAAATGGGAAAAATTTCTATATATTGGATGAACCAACTACTGGATTGCATACAGACGATATTGCACGTCTTTTAGTCGTTCTTGAACGTCTAGTTGATGCAGGAAATACAGTCTTAGTGATTGAACATAATTTAGATGTGATAAAATCAGCTGATCATGTCATTGATTTAGGTCCAGAAGGCGGCGATGGTGGAGGAACAATTATTGCAACTGGCACGCCAGAAGAAATTGCTGCAGTTCCTGAGAGTTATACAGGTTTCTACCTAAAAAAAGTTTTAAAATAATGGTCTGTTTTTCTAGAAATTGATTTTTCTTATGGATAAGTTATTAAAAAAGTTTAAAAAGCTTGTAAAATGGCTTGTCTTTGCTTTTAATATCTTATATTATTTAATTATGGTTGAATCTACTACTAAATTGGTATAGACAAAAACAGCCTATAAGTGAAATCCGTTCAAAAAAGAAATGAGCAATCTAAGGTCTTCCCTTTGATTGCTTTTTTCTTTATGGTATGATAATCCTGTTGTAAATTTTATTGAAGTGATAGATAAATGAAAGAACGATTGAGAACAATCAGAAATTTTGAATAAAAGAGAGCGTGTTTATATGAGTAATCAACAAGAGTTTGTGCCAATTTTATTAGGAAGCGATATGAATGTGTATGGGATGGCACGTTCATTTAATGAAGCCTATGGAAAGGTTTGTCAGGCGTATGCCTCTGATCAGTTGGCGCCAACAAAATACAGTAATATTGTAAATGTAGAGGTTATTCCCGGATTTGATAAAGATCCAGTCTTTATCGAAGAGATGAGAAAACTGATGAATGAAAAATATACAGATTCATCTAAAGTCTATTTGCTGATTGCTTGTGGGGATGGCTATGCAGAACTTATTTCTCAACACAAGGAAGAATTGTCTAAAACGTTTGTTTGCCCATATATTGATTATGAATTATTTGAACGTTTAGTGAACAAAGTAAGTTTTTACGAGGTCTGTGAAGAATATGACTTACCTTATCCAAAAACACTAATTATCCGTGAAGAGATGGTCATAAATGGTCAGTTAGCAACAGAGCTTCCATTTAATTTTCCAGTAGCCTTAAAACCAGCAAATAGTGTGGAATACCTGTCTGTAGATTTTGAAGGACGAAAAAAAGCATTTATTATAGATAATCTAACAGAGTTTAACTCTGTTATAAATAAAATTTATTCTGCAGGCTACACAAGCGAATTAATCGCACAAGATTTCATTCCAGGCGATGATAGTAATATGAGAGTTTTGAATGCTTATGTTGATGCTGAGCATAATGTTCGTATGATGTGTTTAGGTCATCCATTACTAGAAGATCCTACGCCGGCTTCAATTGGAAATTATGTGGTTATTATGCCAGATTATAATGAAAAGATTTATCAAACAATTAAAGAGTTTTTAGAAAAAATTGATTATACTGGGTTTGCTAATTTCGATATGAAATACGATGTGCGAGATGGTGAATATAAATTATTTGAAATTAATTTGAGACAAGGGCGTAGTAGCTTCTTTGTGACATTAAATGGGTTAAACTTAGCGCGTTTTGTTACAGAAGATCGTGTATTCAAGCAACCATTTACAGAAACGATTTATGGAAGTAATGCTTCTGAGAAAGCAAAATTATGGATGGGTGTGCCAAAAAAAGTCTTTTTAACTTATGCACGAGACAATCAAGACAAGGAAATCGCCAAACAGATGATAAAAGAAGGGCGTTGGGGAACAACTGTCTTTTATCAAAAAGAACGCTCTCTGAAACGTTGGCTATTAATGAAATATATGTTCCACAATTATATCGCACGCTTTAAAACCCATTTTAATGTGAAAGAAGGGTAATCTATGGAAAGTTTTTTTAGTATCTTAGGTGGTATGGGCACAATGGCAACTGAGAGTTTTGTCCGTTTACTTAATCATCGGACTGTTGCACATAAAGATCAGGATTATCTAAACTATGTCTTATTTAATCATGCAACTGTTCCTGATAGAACGGCTTATATTCTTGACCAGACTAATGAAAATCCAATTCCATTTTTGCTGGATGATATTGAAAAACAAAATTTGTTAAAACCTGAGTTCATCGTTTTAACTTGTAACACGGCTCATTACTTTTTTGACGAGCTTCAGCAGGCAACGGATATCCCTATGCTTCACATGCCAAGAGAAGCTGCCAAGGAATTAAAAAAACAAATGCCGAATGGTAAGGTAGCTTTTTTAGGAACTGAAGGAAGTGTGAAAGCAGGTGTCTACGAAAAAGAACTTCGTACATTTGGTTTCGATGTCTTTATTCCTGAAAAAATATTGCAAGAAAAAATCAATCATTTAATTTATCATGACATTAAAGAAAATGATTTTTTGAATCAAGAACTCTATTATGAAATTTTGGATGAGGTAACAAAAAAATATGGCTGTGAAAAAGTAGTCTTAGGCTGTACCGAGCTTTCGTTGATTCAGGAATTCACAACGGATAATCCGTATCCTGTGATTGATGCACAGTCCATATTAGCTGATCGAACGATTGAAAAAGCGTTAGAGTTACGCAAATAAGGTGAATCGAGTTACTCAAAGTAAAAGTTTATGAAAGACTGAAGTAGTTGATAGTCAAAAATAAAGAGGACGGAACAGAAGTGTTCAGCTCCGTCCCCATTTTTTCAATGACTAATTAAGCTTCTGTCTTTTTCTTTTATGCCTACTTTTTTAGAGAAAACAGCAGCAGACTGAAGTTTATTATAGTAGAAAACAAAAGAAATAGGTAAGATAGATGGCAATGACACGCCCGGAATGATATAATGTTGTTGTCCAATAGATAGGAGTGAATAGTTATGGTAGATAACTTACAATTAGTGATTATTACAGGAATGAGTGGTGCTGGGAAGACAGTTGCTATTCAAAGTTTTGAAGATATGGGTTATTTTTGTGTAGACAATATGCCGCCAAGCTTGATCCCTAAGTTTTGGGAGTTAATCAAAGAGTCGGGAAAAGTGACTAAAATTGCTTTAGTGGTGGATTTACGTTCGCGCTCATTTTTTGAAGAAATTCAATCGATGTTAATTGAAATTGAAAATACAGATTTTATTGATACCTCTGTACTATTTTTAGACGCATCAGATTCTGAGCTTGTGTCTCGCTACAAAGAAACACGACGTACTCATCCAATGGCTATGGATGGGTTAGTAACCGAAGGAATTCGAAAAGAGCGGGCGATTTTAAACGATATTAAATCACAGGCATCTATTGTGATTGATACAACAGAGTTAAGTCCGAGAGTTCTTCGTGAAAAAATTAATCATGAATTTAAATCTAAGAATGATGTTGGCTTTCGTATTGAGATGGTTTCCTTTGGATTTAAATATGGACTGCCTATTGATGCAGATTTAGTAATGGATGTTCGTTTTCTGCCAAATCCGCACTACATTCCAGAACTTCGTCCGTTAACAGGACAGAACTCTGAAGTATATGATTACGTCATGTCTTTTCCGGAAACTGAGGAGTTTTATACAAAGTTTGTTGATTTGCTGCAAAGTATTTTACCAGGATACGTAAAAGAAGGGAAAAGTAGTTTAACCATTGCTATTGGTTGTACAGGTGGTCAGCATCGCTCCGTGGCACTTACTGAACGTATTGCAAAATTTCTAATGGAAAACTATAAAGTTAATATGACTCATCGAGACAAAGATAAACGCAAAGAGACGGTAAATCGCTCATGAAGATGAAAACATACCGTATTAGAAAACCAAAAATTGTTGTAGTAGGCGGCGGAACAGGTCTACCTGTTATTTTAAAAAGCTTACGAAATCAGGGAGCAGATATTACAGCGGTTGTTACTGTGGCCGATGACGGAGGAAGCAGCGGAGAAATACGAGATACAATTGATATGGCTCCTCCTGGAGATATGCGAAATGTATTAGTTGCTTTGTCTGACATGCCACAGCTTTATGAAGACATTTTTCAATACCGATTTGATGCGGAGGATAGTTTTTTAGCAAATCATGCGATAGGAAACTTGATTATTGCTGCTGTTTCAGAGATGAGGGGAAGTACCTATGATGCTATTCAGCTGTTATCCAAAATGATGCATGTTGATGGACATATTTACCCCTCTTCTGAACAACCCCTCGTTTTACATGCAGTATTTAAGGATGGAACCTCAGCAGTAGGAGAATCGAAAATTGCCATCGATCGAAAAACAATCGATCATGTGTTTGTTCGAAATGTGGAAGGTGATGACACACCAACCGCTGCACGAAAAGTTGTAGCTAGCATCATGGACGCTGACATGGTTGTATTAGGACCAGGAAGCTTGTTTACCAGCATCCTTCCTAATTTGGTTATCCCGGAAATAGGCGAAGCTTTGGTGAGTACGAAAGCAGAAGTTGTTTATATCTGCAATATTATGACTCAAAAGGGAGAAACTGAGCATTTTACAGATGCCGATCACGTTCGTGTATTAAATAATCATTTAAAAAATCAATTTATAGATACTGTATTAGTAAATACAGAAAAAGTCCCTGATGACTATATGGATCCAGAAATCTATGATGAATACCTTGTTCAAGTAAAACATGATTTTAATGGATTACGAGAAGAGGGCTGCCGAGTGGTGTCAACTGACTTTTTAGAGCTAAGAGACGGCGGTGTATTCCACGATGGAACAAAAGTAGTGGAGGAACTTTTCCGAATCGTATTTGGTGCAAAAGTTTAATTCAGTGAAAAAAGAAGGGAGGAGAATAGATTGTCATTTGCAGCAGAGGTAAAAAAAGAGTTGACTGGTTTAGAGGTTCATCGCGAGCACGCAAAAGCTGAACTAGCGGCGCTTATTCGGATGAATGGCTCACTTAGCTTATCCAATCATCAATTTATCTTGAATGTCCAAACGGAAAATGCGGCGATTGCCAGACGTATCTATTCTCTTTTAAAAGATCATTATGACGTACGCAGTGAGCTGCTTGTACGAAAAAAAATGAAATTAAAAAAGAATAATGTCTATATCGTTCGACTAAAGCAAGATACCGAACGCATTTTGTTGGATTTAGATATAATGGATGGTTTGATGTTTAATAGTCATGTCTCAGATGAAATTTTGGGGAATGCACAGAAAATGCGTTCATACTTACGTGGGGCGTTTATGGCTTCAGGGTCAGTAAATAATCCAGAAACAAGCCGATATCATTTGGAAATTTTTTCTTTATATGAAGAACATAATCAGGATGTCTGTGATATGTTAAACTATTATGATTTGAATGCGCGAACACTTGAAAGACGAAATGGCTATATCTGTTATCTGAAAGGAGCAGAAAAAATTGCGGATTTCCTCACATTGATTGGCGCGACAAACTCAATGCTGAGATTTGAAGATGTGCGAATTGTTCGTGATATGAGGAATTCTGTGAATCGATTAGTCAATTGCGAGACAGCAAATCTGAATAAAACAATCGATGCTGCATCAAAGCAGATTGAAAATATCCAATACATTGAAAATACAGTAGGTTTACAAGCATTGCCAGAAAAACTTCAAGAAATTGCAGAACTGCGTTTGGAACATCCTGAGGTTAGTTTGAAAGAACTTGGCGAGATGATTCCTTCAGGAGCAATTTCAAAATCAGGAATCAATCATCGAATCCGTAAAATAAATGAATTTTCGGATAATCTAAGAAATAGATAGAAGACAGATGTATCAATAAAACTAATAAAAAACGAGCGGATACGTAGAAGTTACTTCAACGATCCGCTCGTTTTTTTACTAGTTTATGAATAAATTTTTATGGCTGCTTTTATGGTATTAGCCGATAATTTCTTTTAACTCATCTTTGGAAATTGATTCGTCAAAAATATGGTTATCTACGATGACAGTTGGTACAAACTGAATATTAGCAGCATTTGCTTCAGCAATAATTGAATCGGTTACTGATTGATCAAATTGTTCTGTAAGATTAAGAGTTTCTTTTGCATATACTGCAACTTCTTCTAATGAAAGATTCCCCCACTCATCCTGTGTATCAAAGATTTTCTTTAACTCCTGTAATGCCTTTGCGCCATCTGTTTGGGTAATGTGATGCTGCATAACATTTCCTCGCTGCAGGCTTTCTTTTTCCTTATCGAAAAATTTAATGATACGTTGTATTTTCCCTTCAGAGACAGCTTCAAAGAGTACATCGTAAGACTCTTCAAACCATTTACGACAGTAAGGGCAACGAACGTTAATAAATTCTACCATCTTTTTAGGTGCCTCATCTGCGCCTATTTTTAACCCAGTCTGAGTATTTGTTTGATTTGCTTTAATAATAGATATATCCATCAAAATTCCTCCTTTTTATCTAGTGTACCGAATTTTTTAAAGAAATGGAATCTTTTTAGCTTACAGAGATTCACAAAAAAAGGAGCGGATTTATAAGAATATATAGGACTATGTGAAAAAATTATCCAATAATCTCTTTAAAATAAAAAAATATCAGTTATAATGGAATGGAACGATTTGACTCAAATCAATTAAGAGGATGATGATACATGCGCAAAATGAAAACAATGGATGGAAATACTGCGGCAGCTTATATTTCCTATGCCTTTACTGAATTAGCTGCAATTTACCCAATTACACCAAGTTCAACAATGGCTGAGCTAGTGGATCAATGGTCTGCCGAAGGAAAAAAGAATATTTTTGGTCAGCCTGTAAAAATTGTTGAAATGCAATCAGAAGCAGGAGCTGCCGGTGTTGTCCATGGCTCTTTGAAAACGGGTGCGTTAACAACTACGTATACCGCTTCACAAGGATTGTTATTGATGATTCCCAATATGTATAAAATTGCTGGTGAACTGCTTCCTGGTGTGTTTCATGTAGCCAGTCGTGCGGTAACGACTAATGCTTTAAATATTTTTGGAGATCACGGAGACGTGATGGCTGCTCGTCAAACTGGATTTGCAATGCTCCAAGAAAGTAGTGTTCAAGAAGTAATGGATTTAGCACCTGTTGCACACTTAGCAGCTATTGAATCTGGTATTCCATTTTTAAACTTTTTTGATGGATTTCGAACAAGTCATGAAATTCAAAAAATTGAAGTATTAGACTATGAGGAATTAGCACCTTTAATGAATCAGGAAAAGTTAGCAGAATTTCGTGCAAAAAGTATGAATCCTAACCATCCATCGGTTAGTGGAACCAATCAAAATCCAGATATTCATTTCCAACAAAGAGAAACCATTAATACACATTACGAAGAATTGCCTAAAATTGTACAAAAATATATGGGCAAAATAAATGAGTTGAGAGGAACAGCATACGATCTAGTCACCTATTACGGAGCAGAAGACGCAGAAGAAATTATCGTTTCGATGGGATCTGTAGCACCAACCATTGAACAGACCATTGATCATTTATTAATTGAAGGAAGAAAAGTCGGCTTTTTAAACATTCATTTATATCGCCCCTTCCCAATTGAGACATTTTTAGAAAAATTACCGGAAACAGTGAAAAGTATTGCTGTCTTAGACCGGAGTAAGGAACCTGGCGCTGGAGGGGAACCGTTGTTATTGGATGTTCAAAGTGCAGTCTACGATACAGAAATTCATCCACTAATTATTGGTGGACGTTATGGACTCGGTTCAAAAGACGTCGTTCCAAATCAAATTGTCGCAGTTTACGATGAATTAAAAAAATCAAGAAGTGAAGTAAAACGTCGATTTACAATTGGAATTGTTGATGATGTTACAAATATGTCGCTTGATTTGGGTCCTTCCTTAGACCTAACCAATAAACAAACCTATCAAGCTAAATTCTGGGGCTTTGGTTCTGATGGAACTGTCGGAGCGAATAAATCAGCGATTAAAATAATTGGGGATCATACGAAGAAATATGCACAAGGGTATTTCTATTATGATTCAAAAAAATCTGGCGGATTAACAGTGTCTCATTTACGTTTTGGAGAAACACCGATTCGTTCAACGTATTTGATTGAGCATGCTGATTTTATCGCCTGTCACACACCTGCCTATATTCATAATTACGATCTTGTCAAAGGGCTAAAGAAGGGCGGTACATTTCTATTAAATACTGTTTGGGATGATGAACAATTAAATCGTCACCTTCCCAATAAATTGAAACGCTACATTGCAGAAAATGAGATTCAATTTTACACAATTAATGCTGTTAAACTTGCGCAAGAAGTTGGGTTAGGTGGTCGAATCAACACAGCAATGGAGACTGCCTTTTTCAAATTGGCGAATATCATTCCTTTTGATGATGTGTTACCTATTTTGAAAGAGGAAGCGTTGAAGAGCTATAAAAAGAAATCAATGGCAATTGTGGAAAAAAATGTACAAGCAATTGACCGTACCGTTGAGTTATTACACAAAGTAGACATTCCTGCTGAGTGGTTCACTGTATCTCTTGAAGAAAGACAGTCAGCTAGAGAAAAATCTGCTTATATTACACAGATTTTAGAACCTGTAAATGCACAAGAAGGAAATGAGCTTTCTGTAGGAACCTTAGTCGCAAATGATATGACTGACGGACGGATGCCGTTAGGAACTGCTGCTGTTGAAAAACGAGGAGTTGCCTTAGAGGTTCCTGAGTGGATTAGTGATCGCTGTACCATGTGTAACGAATGTGCATTTGTTTGTCCTCATGCGGCCATTCGTCCTTTCCTAGCTGACGAAGAAGAGCTAGAAGAGGCACCAGAAGGATTCATTGTTCGTGAGATGAGAGGCGCAGATGGACTGAAATACCGTATTCAAGTCTCTGTGGAAGATTGTACAGGCTGTGGACTTTGTGTAGAGGCCTGTCCAGCAAAAGGGAAAGCATTAGTCATGAAGCCTTATGAGGAATCAAAAGAGCAAGCAATGAATTGGGCGTTTGCAATGACTTTGCGACAAAAAGAAAACCCAGTGAAAAAGAATACAGTTTTAGGAACACAATTTAATAAACCGTTATTAGAGTTTTCTGGCGCATGTGCGGGATGTGGGGAAACACCTTATGTAAAACTATTAACCCAAATGTATGGGGACAGAATGATGATTGCAAATGCTACAGGTTGTTCATCTATCTGGGGCGGAGCGGCTCCTGCTTCTCCTTACACAACCAACGAAAGTGGACAAGGCCCTGCATGGTCGAATTCTTTATTGGAGGACAATGCAGAATATGGCTATGGAATGTTTTTAGCCTCACAGACACGAAGAGAACATTTAGCCGAAATGATGCTGCATATCTTGCCGAATGTATCTGACAGTCTCAAAGAATTGATGAATGACTGGATACTTCATATGAATGAAAGCGAAGGTACACAGCAAAGAGCGGCAAAATTAACTGCTGCTTTGATAGAGGAAAGACAAGAAAATCCTAATCTAGAAGAAATTCTTGGAGCGAGTGATTTATTTGTTAAACCTAGTCAGTGGATGATTGGCGGAGATGGCTGGGCATATGATATTGGCTACGGAGGAATTGACCATGTGCTAGCAAGTGGAGCAGACGTGAATTTACTTGTGCTAGATAATGAAGTCTATTCAAATACAGGTGGACAAGTGTCTAAAGCAACGCCAGCTTCTGCTATTGCAAAATTTTCTGCTAGTGGGAAGTATGCCTCCAAGAAAGATTTAGGCATGATGGCGATGACTTACGGGAATGTTTATGTTGCTCAAATTGCCTCAGGGGCAAATCAAATGCAAACCATTAAAGCATTAGAGGAAGCAGAAAAATTCCCTGGACCATCAATTGTGATTGCTTACACGCCATGTATTACTCATGGACTTTTAGGCGGGATGAGCCAAACGCTAAAAGAGGCTAAAGAGGCAGTTGAATCAGGCTATTGGTCATTATACCGATATAATCCTGAGTTAAGAGAACAAGGGAAGAACCCGATGACATTGGATTATAAGAAACCAGACTTTTCATTAATGCCCAATTTCATGAGACAACAAGTTCGTTTTTCTTCTTTGGAGTCAACACAGCCAGAGCATGCTGAAAAATTATTTGAAAAGACAGTAAACGACGCAAAAACCCGATTTTATAATTATGCCCGTTTATCAGGTCAAGAAGAAAAGATACGTGAGAAACTAGAAGGAAAGTCGGAAGAGTCTCTTCAAAAACCGGCGCGTGTAAAAAAAGAGCGGGTAGTTGATCCTGAAGCTGAAGCAAGAAGAGCAGCAAAACGTGCGGAACGCGCAGCGAAACGAAAGAACTAATGCTCTAACAATAATGAGGCTCGACTTAAAAGTTGTACGCAAATTAATTAACCAACTGGCTGGTATGAATTCGATATTAATCGGACTCATACCAGTCAATTTTGTTTTTATGCAGTGATGATTATAATAATGGATAGATGTTGTAACAGCTTGTCTTAATTCTTAAAGAGTAGAAAAACAGTGGACGTAATACATCTTTTATCTTATTAATCCAAAGAAATTTTCATTAAAGCGTTGTCTAAACAGTTTCCTTTTTGAGGCATGCTTTGGACTATTCTTGTCTTTCTTAATTCTCTGACATACTACTGATTTTTTGGTAATATCAACCTTGATTGAATTAAAGGATTACTCGATTGTTTGATTCATCGCTTGCTTCAATCACTTATTTAGAGGAGAACAAGCAATCCAGTGTAGCGTTTTTGCTAAAATTAATAGGGAATAATTTCCCCGTCTAAAAATGAATAAGGGAGCTGATAGGTATTCCCTCAGAATTCCGCTCATTATAGTGGCGTTCTAAAATATCTGTAAAGAGTTTCTGCTTTAGAATCGAGCTGAAAAAACACTCTACCTTATTTTTTTTGCTAAGGCTCGTTCACACGGAGGAGCTTCTAAGTAGTCTTGTACTATCTTCACTTTGAATTCTACTTTATAATAATTCATAATCAATATCCTCCAAAACATGAAGTTACGCCTTCATATTTTAAAAGAAATTCTATAGTTTACAGAAAGTTTTCCTAAATTAAGGGAAAATTTGGTCTATCTTAATGTTAAGCTAATCAAAGCTATGCTATACTATTTAAGAAATCTCAAATAGAGAAGAGAGGCTGTCTATGTCATTTCAATTAGGAGAATTACTCAATCTCGAGTATTGGAAACAGATTTTTACCGGAAGCCTGTTTTCAGCTAATTTTTTTATAAACATTTTAGATATTCTGGTTGTCTGGTTCTTAGTTTATAAATTAATTCAATTAGTCAGAGGAACAAAAGCCGTTCAACTTTTAAAGGGCGTTGCTATGTTTATTCTGATTCAAATTCTTGCGGATGTCATTGGTTTGCATACCTTATCATGGCTGATGAGTCAGGTAATTACTTATGGGGTAATCGCAACGATTGTCATTTTTCAACCAGAAGTTCGTCGCGGACTGGAGCACTTAGGGAGAAGCTCTTTCTTCAAACCACCTAAAAAAGGGCAACGCGAAGATGAGCGAATGATTTTATCTTTTGACAAAGCAATCCAGTATATGTCTCGAAGAAAAATCGGCGCATTAATCACAATTCAACGAAATACAGGGTTGGATGAATATATAGAAACTGGGATTGCGCTTGATGCAGATATTACAGGAGAATTACTAATCAATATCTTTATTCCAAATACGCCGCTACACGATGGTGCGGTTATTGTGAAAAATGGAAAAATTGCAGTTGCCTGTGCCTATTTGCCATTGTCGGAAAGTATGCTGATTCCAAAAGAGTATGGGACAAGACACCGTGCAGCTGTGGGTGTCAGTGAAGTAAGTGACGCAGTTACGATTATTGTCTCAGAGGAAACAGGGGATGTAAGTATCACATTGAATAATGAATTAATCCCTGCGTTGACACAAGAAGAATATTTGGAAATTTTAAAACGAGAATTAGCTCCAACAGAAGATGAAAAAGAGAAAAAAAATCTTCTGCAATCTTTCCTTGATGGTATGAGCAAGGGGGATAAATAGTGGATACGAAAATGAAAAAAAGTAATGTGTTTTATGCTGTTTTAGCATTGTTGTTTAGTTTGCTTTTATTCTTTAATGTAAACGGAAAAAATCTTTCTTCTACTTCGACGACAGGGAGTGAAGGATACAGTGAAACAGCAACAAATGTAGCAATAAAACCAATCTATGATTCAGAAAAATATTACATTCATGGTTTTGAAAATAATGTAACAGTCAAGCTAAGCAGTGCAAACAAGATTCAGCTGAATGCAGAATTAAATGAAGACACTCGTAGTTTTAGCGTGGTAGCAGACTTGTCTGACTTAAAAGAGGGAACACATGAAGTTCGTCTTCGGATGCAAAATTTAAGTAGTGCAGTTTCTGCTAGTATTGATCCTGGAACAATCACAGTTACTATTGAGAAAAAAGTAACAAAGACGTTTGAAGTAGATCCTGTGGTTTCCTCATCAAATACTGGAGAAGGATTTACATTGGGAGATGTCACTGTCTCGCCAAAAGAAGTACAAATTACAACGGGTGATCAAACCTTGAAGGAAATTAAACGTGTAGTTGCAACGGTTGATCCTTCTAAAGTAGCAAAATCTGATTTCAGCGAAAAAGCCGCTATTCAGGCATTGAATAGTGCAGGAGAGCCATTAAGTATCCAATCTACTCCTGATAAGGTGACGATTGATGTAGAAGTCGTAGCACCGCAAAAAGTGGTGAGCTTGTACCCGCAACAGACAGGAAATTTGGAAAAGGGAATTGCCTATTATAACTTGACACTGAACCAAACTTTAGCTACTATTTCAGGTGCTCAAGAAAAATTAGATGGCTTGTCGAGTATTGAAATACCAGTAGATGTATCAGGTGTTTCAAAAGCAACGAAAAAGACAATTGATATTCCAATTGACTCTGGTCTGTCTATTTCACCGAAATCTGTTGAAGTAGATATTGTACCAGTTTATGAAAACGAATCAAGTACACTTGACACAACCGAAACAAAAGTGACATCCGAAACATCCACCGAATCTGAAGAGGAAAAGCAAACAACAACCTCATCAAAAAACACAGAAAATACAGAAAAAACCGATGAAACTGAGGATAAAGTAGAAAAGACTGACGGAACAAACTAGGACGAAATTAAGGAGAGAAATTGATTATGGGGAAATATTTTGGAACTGATGGTGTGCGCGGCGTAGCCAATAAAGAGCTGACACCTGAATTAGCATTTAAATTAGGACGCTGTGGAGGCTATGTCCTCAGCCAACATGAAACAGGCGAAAAAAGACCTCGTGTTCTTGTAGGAAGAGATACACGTATTTCTGGACAAATGTTAGAAGAAGCACTAATTGCTGGTCTGCTGTCTGTCGGTATTGAAGTTTTCCAGCTTGGTGTTATTTCTACACCGGGTGTTGCTTACCTAACAAGATTACAAAAAGCTTCAGCCGGCGTAATGATTTCTGCTTCTCATAATCCTGCTGAGGATAATGGAATCAAATTCTTTGGAGCGGATGGTTTTAAATTAGTCGACAGCCAAGAGCTAGAAATTGAAGCTTTGCTTGATGCTGAGGTGGATGATTTACCAAGACCTTCAGCTGAAGGTTTAGGTACTGTTGAAGAATTTCCAGAAGGGTTATTAAAATACTCTCAATTTTTAGTTCAAACAATCACTGGAGATTTGTCTGGTTTAACTGTTTGTATCGATGCTGCAAATGGAGCAACAGCAACTTCAGTAAATCGTTTATTTGCAGACTTGGAAACTGATTTTTACACGATGGGTACAAAACCTAATGGATTAAACATTAATGATGGTGTTGGATCAACACATCCTGAAAAATTAGCAGAAATGGTTGTTGAAAAAGGGGCAGATGCAGGTTTAGCCTTCGATGGCGATGGTGATCGTATCATTGCAGTCGATGAGCTTGGAAATATTGTTGATGGCGACAAAATCATGTTTATCTGTGCAAAATTCTTAGCAGAAAAAAATCGTTTAAAGAAAGACACAATTGTAACAACTGTGATGAGTAATTTGGGCTTCCACAAGGCAGTTAAAGAAATTGGTTTGAAGGATGTCATTACACAAGTTGGTGACCGTTATGTTGTGGAAGAAATGCGAAAAAATGATTATAATTTTGGCGGCGAACAATCAGGTCATATGGTATTTTTAGATTTTAATACTACTGGCGATGGTATGCTTTCTGGGATTCAGTTGCTTCATATTATGAAACAAACAGGTAAGAAACTCTCCGAATTAGCAGGAGAAGTAACTATTTATCCGCAAAAATTAGTAAATATCCGCGTGACAGATAAAAATGGCGCAATGGAGGTTCCTGCAATTAAAGCAGTTGTAGAAGAAGCCGAAAAAGAAATGAATGGCGAAGGTCGAATTTTAGTTCGTCCTTCAGGAACAGAACCCCTATTACGTGTGATGGCAGAAGCACCAACGCATGAAAAAGTAGCGTATTATGTAGAAAAGATTGCAGAGGTTGTACGTAAAGAAATTGGTGCAGAATAACAGAGAGACTTCTCGTTTTTTTAAATATTTTGTCAAACATTCATGAATGGAAAGTAACCCAGAATCAAGAGAAAAATCTCTTGGTTCTGTTTTTTTTGCTCTAAGTCAAGTAATGTGAATGAATAAAATTAGGTGCCTCTACGCAACGAAAGCTAGTTGGTTTTCGTTGCGTAGTTGTTTCGCTTCAAAACTAAGTAAAATTATGTTTCTATTTTTCCTGAAAAAATAGAAGCAGACAAATTTTTTCATCCACCTCAAACATTGTACAGCTATTTTTTTGTTTCAAAGACATTCATGGTTTTCAATCACTAGAAAGCTTATTGTAAAACTTTTAAACAGTTCATTGTACAAATTCTCTGTAGATTAGATAGACTAAAAATATTTATTCAACCTTTTTTTGCTTACATAAACTTTGGAATAATTCTTTTTACGGGTAGCCTGTTATTAGTAAAGTAGGATTCTAAGCACGTATAACCAGAAACAAAGAAAAAATGGGCTTGGGACATAAGTCCTAAGCCCACCTCTCGATTTACTCAACCGTAACTGATTTTGCTAAATTTCTCGGTTTATCTACATCATACCCTCGCTGTAATGTTGCATAATACGCGATTAACTGTGTTGGAACAACACTTAAAAGTGCGCTTAATAGAGGATGAACATTTGGCAAAATCAATTGATCGGTAGGTCTTGCCAATCCTTCACTTGCGATCACTAAGGTGTGTGCCCCACGGCTTTCTACTTCTTTTAAGTTCCCACGTGTATGGGATCCTGTAATTTCGTCTGTAATAATCCCTAATACAGGTGTTCCTTCTTCAATTAAAGCGATGGTTCCGTGTTTCAATTCACCAGCAGCAAATCCCTCAGCTTGAATGTAAGAAATTTCTTTTAGTTTTAATGCGGCTTCCATAGAAACGTAGTAATCAACGCCTCGTCCAATATAAAAGGCATTTCTTGTATCTGTCAGATACGCTGTAACGAGCTGCTGAATCAACTCTTTTTCACTAATGACTGATTCCATGCTAGTTGCAATCAAGCCTAACTCATGAACAAGATTGAATTCCTTAGCAACTAAACGATTTTTTTGTTGCCCAAGTGCCTTTGCCAAAACAGCAAGTACTGCAATTTGAGCTGTATATGCTTTTGTAGAAGCAACAGCAATTTCAGGGCCTGCATGTAATAGTAGGGTATAGGTTGCTTCTCTAGAAAGAGTCGAGCCTGCAACGTTTGTAATCGTTAGAGAAGGATAGGTTAACTCGTTAATTTTTACCAGTACTTGTCGACTATCAGCTGTTTCACCACTTTGACTTAAAAAGAGAAAGAAAGGTTTTTCTGATAATAAAGGCATATTATAGCCAAATTCACTGGATAAATGAATTTCTACAGGAATATTTGCCAATGTTTCGATGATTTTTTTTCCAACCCATCCTGCGTGACTACTTGTTCCGCAAGCAATGATATAGATTCGGTCACTGCTACTCATTTCTTTTAATAATGCCTCATCAATTTGACAATCCCCTTGTTGTGAGAGATAGGCTTGACTAATTTTTCTCATAACTGCTGGTTGCTCATCAACCTCTTTTAGCATGTAATAAGGATAGGTTCCTTTTTCTATATCTGATAAATCAAGCTGTGCTTCATAAGAGTCGCGAAATACCTGATTTCCTTTTTGATCTTCAATGAGGATTTCATCTGCTGTTACCACAACCGTTTCGCCATCTACAAGCTCAACGAAGCGATTCGTTTGTTCAAGCATAGCCATTGCATCACTACAAATAACATTGAAACCATCTCCAAGACCTACAAGTAAAGGACTCTTGTTTTTAGCCACGTAAATAGTTTCTGGATCTTCTTTATCAACTAACGCAAACGCATAGGATCCCTGAATCTCTTCTAGTGATTTTTTAAACGCTTCTTTTGTCGTTAACCCTTGACTCATAAAAAATTCTATTAAATGAACGACTATTTCTGTATCTGTCTCTCCGATAAATTTATCGGCTGCCAAAAAGTTCGACTTCAATTCTTCAAAATTCTCAATTACACCATTATGAACTAAAACTAATCGATGACTCTGTGAAGTATGGGGATGGGCATTTTCTTCACTTGGCTGTCCATGGGTTGCCCAGCGGGTATGTCCGATACCAATCGTTCCTGTTACATCAGGGGTTAATTTATCAGAGAGATTTTTTATTCGTCCCTGTGCCTTGACTAATGATCCTGATGTTCGATTAGCAACAAATAAACCTGCTGAATCATACCCGCGATATTCTAATTTTTCTAGTCCTTTAATGATAATCTCTGTCGCATTTGGCTTTCCTACAATTCCTACAATTCCACACATAATGATTTTTTCCTACCTTCTGTCCATTATATGTTTCCGCTGCTTGATAAATACTTTGTTGGAATGTCTCCATTCGTTTTTTTATTTATCTATAGAGTGCAGACCCTAGAGTCATCCGCCGAATGATTCGATAAACTCTTTCCTCGTCGTCTGAAAACCAGACCAGGCGCTATCCAATTGGTATATTTAAATCCTCCTTTAATATTCTTTCGGAAACAAGTAAAATCATAGCGTTAATATAATTATTTGTCAACATAAAAATAAATTGGTATAGATGTTACAATTGAGATTGCAAGTGCCTAGAGGAATGAACAGCTTCTTTCCATTACCAACAGACCAAAAAGAAAGTCGACAGAAAAAGGAAAATTTTGGTACAATAAATCTATCTGTGAGGAGGATGAACAAATGGAAACAGAGATTAAGGTAATGACAATTAAAGAGTTAAAGCAAGCAATTCAAACACTGGAAGCAAATGCTAATATCTCAGATGATACAAAAGTATTTTTAGATACTGGTTGGGACAGCTTACAAGAAGTTGCGCCAGATGCCTTAACAGCTGAACAAGCAAAGCAATTTAAAGTACAGGATGAGCTGACTAAAGAAATTTTCCTCGGTTATTCCTTAGAAGAAAAAGCAGAAAAAACGCATGCAACTGGTGAGAGTGAAACCATCGTTGTTTTGCGTAATTTATATTAGGGAGGAGTACAGATGAATGCCAAACGTTGGGTAGCCGTCGGAATTGCTGTCGCATTATTTATTTTCTCAGGGATTACTGCGGGACTTACAAAAAAAGAAACAAAAGAGACAGATGAATTGTCTTCAATAAATACTTTATTATATGGATCAAACCAATTGTCAGAAACTGTTCTGGAAGATGGAAGCTCTTCTGACAAAATTGCAAAAATCCAAGTAGAAGGAACAATAACAGGTGGAAGTGGCGGATTATTTTCTACAGAAACCTATAACCATGAAGAGTTGCTTGATCAAATCCAAGCAATCAAAAAATCCCCAAGCGTTAAAGCCGTACTTCTTGAAGTGAATACACCAGGAGGAGGAGTCTACGAAAGTGCCGAATTAGCACGTGCTTTGCAAGAGCTACAGCAGGACAATAAAATTCCTATCTACGTCAGTATGAAGAATATGGCTGCCAGTGGCGGTTATTATATTTCAGCACACGCAGATAAAATTTTTGCAACGCAAGAGACTGTAACAGGATCAATCGGTGTAATTATGTCTAGCTTGAATTATTCTGGTCTGCTTGAAAAATTAGGTGTCGAGGATGCAACGGTGAAAAGTGGCGCATTAAAAGATATGGGCTCTGGAACAAGACCTGAAACAAAAGAAGAAGAAGAAGTACTTCAAGCCTACATTGATAGTGCATATAATCGTTTTGTAGGTGTTGTTTCAGAAGGCAGAAAAATGAGCGAAGAGGAAGTAAAAAAAATTGCTGATGGTCGAATTTATGACGGACAACAAGCATTAGATGCAGGGCTTATTGATGAAATCGGCTTTCCTGATGAAGCGCTTAAAGCGTTAAGAAAAGATTATGGATTAGAAGATGCTCAATATGTACAATACAGCGTGAAGAGCTCTGGGTTTGCCAGCACGTGGTTAGGTGCAAAGCTTGCTCAAATTCAAGGACTGCAGCCTTCTGAAAGTAGTCAGGTTCAAGCGTTACTTAAAAGTATAGGTACCTCTGAGGCACCGAAAGCTATGTACTATTACGGAGGTGAATAAGATGAGTGATGAAAATCAAAAAGAGCCGTCTGTTCAACTAACCTCAACTGATGAGAAAAACAATACACTAACTGGTACAACAAAAAAAGAAACGACTCCACAAGCTGAGAAACCGTTAGAGCCTCAAGTCGGTCCAAATCAAGCGTTCTATAATCAGCTTATTGAAGAGCGAAATAAAACAACTTATTCAGAAGAAGAAGTGAAGCAAAAGCAAGAAGCTTGGCACTCATTTGAAGAAGAAAAGAGGATACCTAAGGTTCATGATTTCCCCGCTTACTTTTTTGCAGGATTTTGGATTAGAGGATTTGCTTTTATCATCGATATTTTGTGCATTCAGGCGATTACTTCTATTTCAATAGGTTCCATTTTTTCAGTTGCCGGATGGACAAAAGATAGCTACTTTTGGAGTATCTATGCATTAGTGAGTTTACTGATTTATCTAGCCTATTTTATTTTAGTTACAAAATTAACTAATGGACAGACTATCGGAAAAATGATTTTTGGCATTCAAGTCATTAGTTTTGACGAAGAGAAGCTTAGTTGGCAAACGGTGCTCATTCGCGAGGGAGCCTGCAGATTTATATTGAAATATCCATTGTTAATGATAGGCTACCTACCCACTATTTTTAGTGGGAAAAAGCAACATATTGGTGATTTTCTTTCAAACACGAGTGTTGTAACCATTAATACTGTCTTAGCCTTTAACAAACAAGTGAAAGGATAGTCTATTAAGAAAGAGGACGAACATGAATCAAATAGAATTTCCAAAAGAATTTCAACGCCTTGTCCGACTGGGAAAACATGCTTTAGATGAAGGAGAACTGCTTAAGGCAACTGAATATTTTTCTTCTGCTTATGATTTAGAGCAGGATTTTTCTGTGAATCTTTTATTAGTTTCAACTTTATTGGAATTAGGAGAGGCAGATAAAGCGTTTGAGTACGCTAAAGAAATGTGGCATGATTATTTCAAGTCTATTGATTACTTAGGCTTATATTTACAAGTCTTACTTCAAAAGCGTTTGTTCATACAGGCAACGAGTTTAATCGGATCAAAGAGAGAAACGGCCAACACGGATGAGCAACATTTATTAGATGACTATCAGGAACAAATTACGCAAACTGAGCACGCTTACCAGCAATTGGAATATAGAAAGGTGAAGGAAGGAATAAAAAACCTTCAATCCCTTTCAACAGCCGATTATCTTACTCAGATGGGTGAAATAAAAAAAATTGAAACCCTTCCTACAGAAGTCTTTGAATCTCTGGCAGCAACATTTTTAAAGGATGAGCTTCTACATCAGCTTGTTCGATCAAAAGTGTTAGAAGAGCTCGTAAAAATACAAAGTGAACAAACGTATGATTTTCTTTGGTTGGATGAAAAACTGTATACAGTAGTCCCTAAAAACCTCTTGTTGCCTGCATCAGCAAAGACCTACCAACAGGTTTCTAATCTGCTAGAAGAAAAGCTGGTAAATGATAATCCTTCTTTATTATTGAATATGATGAATGAAGTTCGTTTACATTTTGCTCTTCTTTTTCCATATGCAGACGAAAAAATAAAGAATCCATATTTGTGGGCAGTTAGCTATCTTGTTGATTACGCTGAATATAATCTTCAAGCAGATGCCCGACTGGAGGAAAATGAGTGGGAAGCAATCCAGCAGTTGAAAGAACAATTACAAGAACAAATACAAAAACTGTATTTTCAGTAGGGAATAATGAAAAATAGGTAAAAAAATTATTTGTTGCTATGCTAAATGTTTACAATTTACAAGGGTTAGTGTACTATTTAAAAGTATGCATAACACAAAATCGTGTATAAATTTTTTATTTATTCGGAGGGAAACAAATGACTGCAAAATGGGAAAAAAAAGGCACTAATGATGGTGTATTAACATTTACAATCGAACAAGAGGTAATCCAAAAAGGATTAACAACTGCGTTCAACAAAGTAAAAGGAAACCTAAACGTTCCTGGATTCCGTAAAGGAAAAGTATCTCGTCAAATGTTTAACAGCATGTACGGTGAAGAAGCCTTATATGAAGACGCACTTAACGCTGTATTACCAGAAGCTTATGAAGCTGCTGTAAAAGAAGCCGGAATTGACCCAGTATCACAACCAAAAATTGATGTTGAAAGCATGAATAAAGGCGAAGACTGGACAATTACTGCTGAAGTAACAGTAAAACCTGAAGTAAAATTAGGTGAATATAAAAACTTAACAGTTGAAAAACAAGATCGCGAAGTAACTGATGAAGACGTAGATGCACGCATCAAACGCGAACAAGAAGCTCAAGCTGAATTAGTAATCAAAGAAGATGAAGCAGCAGCTGATGGCGACACAACAGTAATTGACTTTGAAGGATTCGTCGGCGAAGAAGCCTTTGAAGGTGGAAAAGGAGAAAACTATTCTCTAGAATTAGGTTCTGGTTCATTTATCCCTGGATTCGAAGAGCAAGTAGTTGGTCATAAAGCTGGCGAAAGCTTTGATGTGACAGTTACTTTCCCAGAAGACTACCAAGCAGAAGAACTAGCTGGAAAAGAAGCAGTCTTTAAAGTAACTCTTCATGAAGTCAAAGCAAAAGAATTGCCTGAATTAGATGATGAATTTGCAAAAGATGTTGATGAAGAAGTTGAAACGTTAGCTGAATTGAAAGAAAAATATCGTAAAGAATTAACAGAAACGAAAGAAAAAGCAGCTGATGAAGCAAAAGATGAAGCAGCTATTCGCCAAGCAGTAGAAAATGCTGAAATTCTTGACTTACCACACGTTATGGTTCACGATGAAGTTCACCGTTCAATGGATGAATTCTTAAACAATATGCAGCGTCAAGGAATTGCTCCAGAGATGTACTATCAATTAACTGGTACAACAGAAGCAGACTTGCATACGCAATTTGAAGGCGAAGCAGAAATTCGCACAAAAACAAATCTTGTGATTGAAGCAATTGCTGCAGCTGAAAATATTGATGCGACAGAAGAAGAAATTGCCGCTGAAATCAAAGAATTATCTGAAACATACAACATGCCTGAAGATCAAATTAAAAATGTTCTTACTGAAGACATGTTAAAACATGATATTGCAATGAAAAAAGCAGTAGAAACAATTACTTCAACTGCTACTGAAAAATAATCTGTTATATAGGGCTTTTGAAAATGAGGAAACTCATTTTCAAAAGCTTTTTTCTATGCAACTTCATCTCTGTGTTAAAGAAAAGTTAAGAACTATTTAGTTGAGGGTCGTAACTACTTTTTCTTTCTAGGAAACTATGATATGATAGTGAAAGGCTGTAATAGGATAAACGAGAAATAACTCTTTTCCTAGTCTGTCAAGAATGAGAACGGATAGAATCAAGGGGTGAAAACCATGTACGATAATACAAATGGAAATGAAGCGGTTCGTTGTTCTTTTTGTGGGAAAACACAAGAAGAAGTGAAAAAAATCGTTGCCGGACCAGGTGTCTATATTTGTAACGAATGCATCGATTTATGTAAAGAAATTATTGATGAAGAATTTTATGATGAAGCAGTTCGTGAATTCATGGAAATTCCTAAACCAAAAGAAATATTAGAAATATTAAATGAATATGTAATCGGCCAAGAACGCGCGAAGAAAACGTTAGCGGTAGCTGTTTATAATCACTACAAACGTGTAAACGAATCTGAAGGAACAAATGAAGAGGTTGAACTTCAAAAAAGTAATATTTGTTTAATTGGTCCTACGGGTTCAGGGAAAACTTTCTTAGCACAAACCTTAGCGAAGTCATTAAATGTACCGTTTGCTATTGCAGACGCAACAAGCCTAACCGAAGCTGGTTATGTTGGTGAAGATGTTGAAAATATTCTTTTGAAGCTGCTACAATCTGCTGATTATAACGTTGAACGTGCAGAAAAAGGGATTATTTATATTGACGAAATTGATAAAATTGCTCGCAAAAGCGAAAATGTCTCAATTACAAGAGATGTTTCAGGTGAAGGGGTTCAGCAAGCTTTATTAAAAATTCTTGAGGGCACTGTTGCAAGTGTTCCCCCTCAAGGTGGAAGAAAGCATCCCCAGCAAGAATTCATTCAAATTGATACAACTAACGTTTTATTCATTGTTGGTGGTGCATTTGATGGAATTGAAACAATTGCTAAGAACCGTTTGGGCGAAAAAACAATCGGATTTGGGACAAATAACACAAAATTTTCAGAAGATGAAAGTGTCATGAAACATATTATCCCTGAAGATTTATTGAAGTTTGGCTTAATTCCAGAATTTATCGGTCGTTTACCTGTAACTGCGGCACTTGATAAGTTAACAAATGATGATCTCGTTCAAATTTTAACAGAACCTAAAAATGCGTTAGTGAAACAATATAAAAAATTATTGTCACTAGACGATACAGAGCTAGAATTTCAACCAGGTGCTTTGAAAGCAATTGCTAACAAAGCAATTGAGCGAAATACTGGAGCCCGTGGGTTACGTTCGATTATTGAAGATATCATGATGAATATCATGTTTGAGATTCCATCAGATGAACGAATCAAAAAAGTTATCATCACACAAGAAGCTGCTGAAGGTGAAGGAGAACCTATCATCCTTTACAATGAAAAAGAACAAAAAGCAGGTTAGGAAACAATTTATAGAGAGGCTGGATCAAAACGAAGGGTTTTGTTCCAACCTCTTTTTTAAGGGAAGGAGAGGTATTTATTGAAAGTCAACCAAGCAGATATTGTCATTAGTGCAGTTGCACCTAAACAATATCCAGACACTGAGCTGCCTGAAATTGCATTAGCTGGGCGTTCAAACGTCGGAAAATCTTCATTTATCAATACTTTAATTGATAGAAAAAACTTAGCGCGCACATCAGGAAAGCCGGGAAAAACGCAAACATTAAATTTTTATCTGATCGAAAATGCATTACATTTCGTGGATGTACCAGGCTATGGGTATGCAAAAGTATCAAAAACAGAGCGAGTGAAGTGGGGGAAAATGATTGAGACATATCTAACCACCCGCCCACAACTAAAAGCGGTTGTTTCTCTTGTGGATTTGCGACATGCACCTAGCCAAGAAGATATTCAAATGTATCAGTTTTTGAAGTATTATGACATTCCAGTGATTGTGGTAGCAACAAAAGCGGATAAAATTCCTCGTGGAAAATGGAATAAGCATGAAAGTATCATCAAAAAAGCCTTAGATTTTGATCGGAATGACGATTTTATCCTTTTTTCTTCTGTCACAAAACAAGGAAAAGAAGAAGCCTGGGCTGCCATCGAAGAAGCAATGACTTTTTAAAAAGAATGAGAGTTGATTGATTTGAAGAGCACTGTGATTCTTAGTGGATGTTAAAAACATGTATTTATGTGAACGGTTATGTATCTGTTGACATGCTAAAGTCTTAATCAATAAAAGAGCTAGTGCCTGAATGGCTACTAGCTCTAACTTTGGAAATCCTAGTTTTAGGATTTCTTTTTTTTCTTTTTTTCAGGTTCTTTTATTTCGGGCTTTAAGAATCGGTTAATGTCTTCTTTTGGCGCTACTTTATTTTCAGGGTCAACGACAAAATCAGCAAACATTTTATCCAAATTGTCAGTACGTTCAAATTTTAATCCCATGAAAATCCACCTCCATGTGTATTTAGTTTACCACGTTTTTCAAAAAAATGTGAAACAAAGAATTTAAATAACGCTTATTTTTAGTGGAACATGAAACTATTCGGTATAATAGAAATAGAGAAGGGGTGAGGCAAATGATAGAGAAAAAACAAATGTACGGCATGCTGCGTGTAGATGCTGCAACATCTAAAGAAATTGTTCAAGCATCAGAAGACTGGCTGTCTCTTGTTAGAATTCTAATCCAACCTAGCTTTATTAGAATAGAAAATGAGCAGCCTCAGCCTTTTGATTTACATAAGATAAAAAATGCAATCAGTCTACTTGGTGAGGACTCGGAAGTCACCTGGCTAGTTGGCAATGAAATAGATGAATTCAGCTTTAGTCTTTTTAAAGGTCGTATATTAGAAAAATACTTAATTTCAGATAACCTCTTTTGGGGAAATCATGAACTCATAAAGGATTACTTACTAAATAAAATGACTTTTTATACTGGAATAATTTCCTATCTTCGATCTTATAGTGAGTATCAATATAGTAACGTAGCAAATATTAAGGAACGTCAAAATTTTGAAACAGAAGAAGAAATTAAGGAGCTTCCTAAATTAAAGACGATGTCTGGAGAGCAAAAAATAGATTGTAATCAATTTGCAGGATATGATATTTTTTTCAAAGGTCTATGTCTCACCTCTTGTTGGCACATTTATTTTGGAAGTGTCTATTATTCTATGATTCCAAAGCAAATCTTTAAAGAAATTCAACAAGTTGAGTTTGTAAAGGAACATGAAAATGAAGTTATAGAAATTCAATTATTTAAAAATCCTTATAATTGGAAGCATGAGCGAAATTTGGGCTTTCAGCGGTTGTTTAGAGACCAGTTAGGTATTGATCAACTGGTTTGGGACAACGGTACAGGCTTATTGAGAGAAGCGTATATTGAATATGTTTATCCAAAAAATTTTATTCATACTGTTCAATATCAAAATGACTCTCTTCAACCAACCAGAAAAAAAGAAGCCAGCCATTTTATTACACGAACTTATGATTTGGTTCATGAAACATATCAAGAAAAAAGGGTAAAAGGGGCATTGAATGCACAAGCTTTTTTTCCTTGGATAGATGAATCCCAGCTAAAAATGGTTGCCTACAAAGTGATTGATCCAGAGCTTACACTAGATAGCGGCTTGGAGGCTTACAGTTACTATATCAGAGATTATCTGGAAATCGATGTAATTGATGATAAATATCCAGAATACGAAGCAACTTTACGGTTTTATATTCCTCAGAATCAACTGACACAAATTCCTTTTGACCAGATTTTTGAACGATTTCCTGATGTGAAAATTGGACCTGTTAAACAAAAAAAAGATGCGATTTCAGTAGAATTAAAAAAAGAAAAAAATCACTTACGTGTGCTGTTTCTGGCATATGAGAAGTTAGAGGAGTTATTAGGGATTCAAGGAAGAGGATAGTAGTTCTCCTGTAAATTGAAGTGCTATCTGACCAGTGATAAAAAAGCTGGAAAAGCACGGATGAAGGTGAAAGACTAGTATACTTATTCATGGTAAAAAATGGGGTTGGGACAGACGTGCTCAGTTTATTTGCGGACTCTTCAACTCAAGGATGAAATTAGATTTGCATTAATAGCAGTAAATTTAAGGAAATGTAGGCGAGCTAGGAAAATAAAAAATATTCTCCCAATAATCTTAAAAATAGAAGACCGAAAATCGTAAAAAAATGATTTTCGGTCTTCTGTTTTAGAATTCTTTGGACTTATGCCCGAAGCTCCTCGTAATTATAGAGTTTACCTGTTTATTTAAATTATACTGCTTGCGGGGTGTTGATTGGCTTTTTCATTAAGCCAAAGATGACACCTGAAATAATTGATCCGACAGCAATAAATAATAGATAAAGCAGTGGATGACTTAGTAAAAAGACAACAAAGATTCCACCATGTGGCGCTAATAGCTTGATACCAAATCCGCCAACTAATGCGCCGGTAAAAGCAGAGCCTATAACGAAGCTTGGAATCGCGCGCAATGGATCAGCTGCGGCAAATGGAATTGAACCTTCTGTAACAAATGAGAGGCCCATAACGATATTCGTTAAACCAGCATCTTGTTGTTCTTGTGTAAATTTGTTTTTAAATAAACGAGTGGCAACAAAAATTGCTAATGGCGGCACCATACCACCCGCCATTACAGAGGCCATTACAACGCTTCCGCCATCTGCAACAGTGGTTGCTAAAGTTGCTGTACCAAATACATAAGCCGCTTTATTGATTGGTCCACCCAAATCAACAGCCATCATTCCAGCTAACAAGGCACCTAAAAGAGCCGCGTTTGTTCCATCTAAGCTATCTAAAAATCCATTAAGTGAAACATTAATAAATGCCATGGGAATATTTAAAAGTAGCATCAGCATTCCTGTAATCAATAATCCAAAAACTGGATAGAAAAGGATTGTTTTAATTCCTTCGAGTGATTTAGGAAGACCCCTAAATATTTTTTTCAAGAAAATCATGACATATCCGGCCATAAATCCACCAAGTAGTGCACCGAGGAATCCTGCATTTCCAGCTAAGGCAAGAGAACCAGCTGCAAAACCAGCGATTAGTCCAGGACGATCTGCAATACTTGAAGCAATGAAGCCCGCCAATACAGGTAGCATAAAACCGAATGCAGCATCACCAATCTGTTTAAACCAGCTAGCGACTTCGTTATAGCTCCCTAATTGATTTAATGCATCTTGAGGGACGCCAATAAATTGGTCAATCATAAAGGACAAGGCAATCGCAATCCCTCCACCAATAACGAAAGGAAGCATATGGGAAATTCCGTTCATTAAATCTTTATAGACTCTTGACAGAACCGTTCCGTCAGCTGAGTCATCAGAAGATGAGGAAGCTGATGTATCTCCATGAAAGACTGGCGCTTTACCGCTTAATGCAAATTGAATCAATTCATTTGTTTTACGAATACCATCACTTACTGGACGATTCACTAATTTTTTTCCGTCAAATCGGTCCATTTCAACCTTTTTATCGGCTGCAACGATAACTGCATCTGCACGTGCAATATCTTCTGCGGTTAATTTATTTTTAACACCTTCAGAGCCGTTAGTTTCAACTTTCATTTCAATTCCAAGCTCTTTTGCTTTTTTCTTTAAAGCATCCTCAGCCATATACGTGTGTGCAATTCCTGTTGGACAGGCTGTTACTGCAACGATAAATGGTTTTTCTGTATTTACTTGACTGTTTTCAGAAGTTTTCTCTGCTTTTTCCTCTGCTTCTTTTGCTTCTTCAGCTGTTTGAAATAGAGTTTGCACTTCGTCTGGTGTAGAGGTTTTCTTTAATTCACCAACAAATTCAGGATTAATGAGTAAACGAGATAAAGCAGCAAGCGCTTGAAGATGTGTATCATTTGCACCTTCTGGAGCAGCAATCATAAAGAAAAGATAAGTAGGTTGTCCGTCTAAGGATTCATAATCAACACCTTGTGTACTTTTTGCAAATAACACAGTGGCTTCTTTTACTGCGCTGTTTTTTGCATGGGGCATGGCAATTCCGTCACCTAAACCAGTGGATGTTTGTGCTTCTCGAGCAAGAATCCCAGATTTGTAGGTGTCTATATCCGTAATCCGCCCAGTATCGTACATTTTTTGTACCATTTCATCAATCGCACTTTTTTTATCTGTTGCTTTAAGATCCATTATCATGGCTTCTTTAATTAATAAGTCTTTAATATTCATCATAAAACCTCCTAAAATGATTGTAGTTGGGTAATTGTGACTTCCGACAGCAATTCATCAATTCGTTCTTTTGAAGCTAAATCATCTGAAAAAGCAGTAGCACTTCCACATGCAACCCCCCATTTAAACGCTTCAATAGGATTTTTAGTCTCTTCGTATATACCGATAAATCCTGCAATCATGGAATCACCAGCACCAACAGAATTTTTCAAGGGACGTTTTAACACATTGGATTGATAAACACCCTGAGGAGTGAACAAGAGGGCACCATCGCCAGCCATTGAAATAATTGCATGTTGTGCACCTGACTCAAGAAGCTTTCTGCCATATGGAATAATTTCTTCAATTGAAGAAAATTTCGTATGATAGAGTTCTGCTAACTCATGGTTATTTGGTTTTACTAAAAGTGGATGATGACAGAGGGCATGAAGTAAATCCTCTCCGGTTGTATCTATCACAAATTCTGCCTCTTTGACGTCAATTTGATGAATCAGCTCTTGATAAAATCCTTTAGGTAAACTAGCGGGCGTGCTTCCTGAAAGAATTACGATGTCTCCTTTTTTTATTTCAGAAAGAGTCGCTTTTAATGAAGCAATTTCTTCTTCGGAAATAACTGGACCTAACCCGTTGATTTCAGTTTCTGTGTCTGACTTTAACTTGATGTTAATTCGTGTATCACCGTTTGTTTGTGTAAATTGACTCCGTATTTCTTCATTGCTTAACCAGTTAGAAATATAGGTACCAGTAAAACCGCCTAGAAAACCAAGTGCCACTGATTGTTTGTCGATTCGTTTTAATATGCGAGACACATTAATTCCTTTTCCGCCAGGTAACTTTAAATCCTCATCCATTCGATTTAACGCCCCAAGTGTTAAATCTGTTACACGGACAATATAATCAATAGAGGGGTTTAACGTCATTGTATAAATCATTTATAATGCCTCCTTCACTGTTGTGATTGATTGAAAATCTTCTAAATAAGCTGCATCACAGTTATCTGTAATAATTGTTGCCTCTTTAAGTGAAGCAACTTTAGTAAATGTCACTTTATTAAATTTTGTATGGTCAATTAGAACGAATGCTTCTTCTGCATTCGCAATAGCTAGTTTCTTTAGCGCTGCTTCTTCAAGGTCAGGAGTGGAGTAGCCAAATTCTAAGTGAGCGCCATTCATTCCCATAAATACCTTATTAAACCTAAGCTGAGAGAGCTGTTGAATACTTGTTGAACCTAAAACTGCTTCTGTTGCTAATTTAATTGCACCCCCTAAAATAACTGTAGGGAGTTGAAGCTCTACAAGTTTTGATGCGTGTTGAACAGAATTGGTGACAACGGTAATTGATTTATTTTTTAAAAGGGGAATCATTTCAAGAGTAGTAGAACCTGCATCTAAATAAATAATATCTCCGTCATCAATTTCATTGACGGCTAATGTGGCAATTTGTTTTTTCTCTTGAATGTTTTTGAATGTTTTTTCGCTCATTGTTTGTTCATATGAAAGTTTTTGACTTTTTTTTGCACCGCCGTGAATTCTTTCAAGTAACCCTTCATCCTCTAATTCCTGTAAATCTCTTCGGATTGTTGATTCAGAAACATCGAATGAGAGCATTAATTCTTGAGACTTAACAATTGAATGTTGCTCTAAAAGTTGTAATATTCGTTGTTTTCGTTCGTCTGTAAGCATTTTCTACGCCTCCTCACAAGAATAGTAGCATAGTCTGAATTTCTACGCAATCAAAAACATCCAAAAACGTTCATAAATGAATATAAAACGTCAAATACATTCAAAAAGTAAGAATTGAGTAAATAATTGAAAGAAAATTCTCCTCACAAAAAATAAGGAAGAATATTTCTACTGTGAGAAAAAAATTGAGAAAAAGTATTTTAAAAAGTTTTAAAGGATAGTAGTTTTATGCCTCTGCCTAAAATGGTATAATTGAACAGATTGATTGAAAGAAAGGATGTTGTTGATGTCATCCAGAGATGATTTACTAAAAGGGATGAATCCTCGTCAAAAAGAGGCTGTCCTCCATACAGAAGGCCCGTTGTTATTAATGGCTGGAGCAGGAAGTGGAAAAACACGTGTATTGACTCATAGAATTGCTTATTTAATAGAAGAAAAAGAGGTCAATCCGTGGAATATTCTTGCCATTACATTTACCAATAAAGCCGCTAGAGAAATGAAGGAGCGTGTAACCAATATCCTTGGAATTGGCGGACAAGATGTCTGGGTTTCAACATTTCACTCAATGTGTGTGAGAATTTTACGAAGAGATGTGGATTTCATTGGCTATAACAAGAATTTTACTATTTTAGATTCTTCAGAGCAGCTTTCTTTAATGAAGAGAGTTTTGAAAGAATTAAATTTAGATCCAAAGAAATATGATCCTAGAGGCATGTTGAGTATTGTCTCTCAAGCAAAGAATAATTTGCAAACACCAAAGCAATATGCACAGCTTCAAGGTAATTATTTTGAAGAGGTTGCTGGAAAATGTTACGACCTTTATCAAAAAGAGCTTCGAAGAAATCAGTGTATGGACTTTGATGATTTAATCATGAATACAATTCGTCTGTTTGAAGAACATCCGGATTCATTAACCTATTATCAAAATAAGTTCCACTACATTCATGTAGATGAATATCAAGATACGAACCATGCACAATATACACTTGTTAATTTACTGGCAGAACGCTTCAAAAATCTTTGTGTTGTCGGAGATGCTGATCAAAGTATTTACGGTTGGCGTGGGGCTGACATGCAAAATATTCTCGACTTTGAAAAAGATTACCCAGATGCTGCAGTAATCTTGCTTGAGCAAAATTATCGTTCGACAAAAAATATTCTTTCTGCAGCGAATCAAGTGATCGAAAACAATGGTAATCGTCGAAAGAAAAAACTTTGGACGGATAATGAGGAGGGTGAAAAAATCACCTATTTTCGTGCGGATAATGAACGAGGGGAAACAAATTTTGTTGTTTCAGAAATGCAAAAATTAATTCAAGAAGAGAAGTTGAAATATGGTGATTTTGCTGTTCTCTACAGAACTAATGCTCAATCTCGTGTAATGGAAGATACCTTACTAAAATCCAACATTCCTTATAAAATGATTGGCGGTCACAAGTTCTATGACCGAAAAGAAATTAAAGATATTTTGGCGTATTTAAATGTGATAGCTAATCCTAGCGACTCCATCAGTTTTGAGCGTGTTATTAATTCACCAAAGAGAGGGATTGGACCTGGTTCTGTTGAGAAGCTTAGAAACTTTTCTCAAATGCATGACTGGTCTCTTTTAGAAGCTTCACAAAATATTGAACTAGCAAATATTTCTGGAAAAGCAGGAAAAGAAATTGGAAACTTTGGGGTGATGATTGATCAATTAAGTCAGATGGTGCCTTATCTTACAATCACAGAATTAACAAAAGAGCTGATTGATAAAAGCGGGTATGAAGATGACTTGAAAGTTCAGAACACCTTAGAATCCCAAGCAAGATTAGAAAACTTAGAAGAATTTTTGACGGTGACGCAAGAATTTGATAAGCGCTATGCAAAACAGACTGAGGATGAAGCAGATGCACCGGAAGAAAAACTGACCGTCTTTCTAAACGATTTAGCTTTGGTATCTGACATTGATAATCTAGAAGAAGATGCTTCACAGGTGACCTTGATGACCCTTCATGCTGCAAAAGGATTAGAGTTTCCAGTCGTTTTCCTCATCGGTCTGGAAGAAGGCGTGTTCCCTCTGTCTAGAGCGTTGATGGAAGAAAATGAATTAGAGGAAGAACGTCGCTTAGCTTATGTAGGAATTACAAGGGCAGAACAAATTCTTTATCTGTCTAATGCATTTTCCCGTACTCTTTATGGTCGAACACAGTATAATCGACCTTCTCGATTTGTGGAAGAAATTCAAGAAAACTTACTTGAAACAAGAGGGATGGCAGCACCACAAAAGAAACCTACGCAGACCTTTGATCCAAAGGTGTTCAAGCCAGCCTATAAGCAGCCTTCTGTAAAATCTGTTTCCAGTAAGGTTTCTACTGGTGGAGAAACTGGTGGCTGGCAAGCAGGAGATAAAGTGAAGCATAAAAAATGGGGAACGGGAACCGTTGTTCGTGTAGGTGGTACCGCTCAAGATATGGAGTTAGATATTGCGTTTCCTGAACAAGGAGTGAAACGTTTATTAGCTGCGTTTGCGCCGATTGAGAAACTATAACTAGGAGGAAATCAAATGAGTCATTTATTGACACAAGAAGAAGCAACTGCTCGAGCACAAGAGCTTAGAAAAACGCTAAACCGTTATGCTTTTGAATATTATGTCAAAGATCAGCCTTCTGTAGAAGATTATATATATGACAAACTTTATACAGAGCTTGTCCAAATTGAAGAACAATACCCTGAGTTAATTATGAGCGATTCTCCTACCCAGCGTGTGGGTGGAAAAGTTATCGAAGGATTTGAAAAAGCCGTACATGATATTCCTTTATATAGTTTAAATGATGTTTTTAGTAAAGAAGAGTTGATTCAATTTGACCAGCGTGTTCAAAAAACGGTTGGACATCCAGTTAGTTACTGTTGTGAATTGAAAATTGACGGTTTATCTATTTCTTTACGATATGAAAATGGTTTGTTTGTTAGAGGAGCAACACGTGGAGATGGAAGTGTTGGAGAAAATATTACGGAAAATCTAAAAACAGTTAATTCGATTCCCTTACGTTTAAATGAAGATATTTCTGTAGAAGTTCGTGGGGAATGCTATATGCCAAAAGCTTCATTCGTAAAACTCAATCAAGAGCGGGAAGAAGCTGGCCAGGATGTATTTGCAAACCCAAGAAATGCAGCTGCTGGTAGTTTACGACAGCTAGATACAAAAGTAACTGCACAACGAAAATTAGATACGTTTTTATATACTGTAGCCGATTTTGGTCCAATGACCTCAAAAACGCAGTATGATGCTTTAAACGAGTTATCAGAAATTGGCTTTCGAACAAATCCTGAAAAACGATTATGTAACACTGTTGATGAGGTTTGGGCATTTATCCAAGAGTATCATGATAAACGTGCAGAACTTCCTTACGAAATTGATGGAATTGTTATCAAAGTGAACGATTTTGATATTCAGGAGTCACTAGGATTCACGGTAAAAGCGCCTCGATGGGCTGCTGCCTATAAGTTTCCTCCTGAAGAAGCACAGACTGTGATAGAGGATATTGAGTGGACAATTGGTCGAACAGGGGTGATTACCCCCACTGCAGTAATGACCCCTGTGAGAGTTGCAGGAACAACTGTTAGTCGAGCAAGTCTTCACAATGCAGATTATATTCGCATGAAAGACATTCGTTTGAATGACACAGTGACTATTTATAAAGCAGGAGACATTATTCCAGAGGTTGCACAGGTTATTTTAGAGAAGCGGGCAAAAGAAAGCGAAGCTTATCAGATGCCAACCCACTGTCCTGTTTGCGACAGTGAACTTGTTCATTTAGATGAAGAAGTTGCTCTGCGATGCATTAATCCAAAATGTCCTGCGCAGATAAAAGAAGGGCTGAACCATTTTGTTTCTAGAAATGCTATGAATATTGATGGTCTTGGACCACGTGTACTTGCTCAAATGTATGATAAACACTTGGTTAGCGATGTAGCAGATTTATATAAGCTGACTGAAGAGCAGCTGTTGACACTAGACAAAATTAAAGAAAAAGCTGCAGGCAATATATTGACAGCTATTTCTGCCAGTAAAGATAATTCAGTCGAACGTTTGATCTTCGGCTTGGGCATTCGTCATGTAGGAGCAAAAGCTGCAAAAATTTTAGCAGAGCATTTTGGGGATTTATATGCAATAAGTCAAGCTGATTTTGAAACAATTGTCTCTTTGGATACGCTTGGTGATATTATTGCTAATAGTGTAGTGACCTATTTTGAGAATGAAGAAGTTCATCAGCTGATGGCAGAGTTACAATCAGCTGGGGTAAATCTTACTTATAAAGGCGTGCGGACTTCTGATTTGGAAAAAATTGATTCACCATTTAAAGATAAAACAATTGTACTTACTGGTAAACTTACTCAGTTTAATCGTGAAGAAGCCAAAGAAACGATCGAGTCTCTAGGCGGAAAAGTTACAGGAAGTGTCTCTAAAAAAACTGATATTGTTGTTGCAGGAGAAGAAGCGGGAAGTAAATTAACAAAAGCACAATCTCTTGGTATTACGATTTGGAACGAACAGCAAATGGCTGATGCATTAAAAGACAGTCATAAAAATTAAAGCAAAAAAGAAGGAATCATCCATATGTTTGCTGTTTTTGTCTATTTTTATGAGAAGTTTCATGAAAGTATTTTAAAATTTATCTGAACCTATGGTAAAATAAGAACAAAATGTCTATTAAGTGAGAAGAAAGAAGGGGTATGAATGGCGATTAGTGAAGAAGAAGTAAAGCACGTTGCCAAGCTATCAAAGCTTGATTTTAAACAAGAAGAGCTTGAAAGCTTTACAGATCAATTAGGAAAAATTATTGATATGGTTGAATTATTAGAGGAAGTTGATACTGAAGGTGTTGATTTCACTTCAAATGTGATAGAAACAATTAATGTGATGCGCCAAGATCGTGCACAACCAGGATGGAATCGCGATGAGCTGATGCGAAATGTTCCTGAAACAGAAGACGGCTTTATCAAAGTGCCTGCAATTATCGATGAAGGAGAGGCTGGTGCATAATGGAAAAATTATATGATAAATCACTTGTTGACTTGCATGATTTACTTGTTTCAAAAGAAATCACAGCACAAGATTTAACTCGTTCTACCTTTGAACGCATTAAAGAAACTGAGCCAAAAGTTGATGCATTTTTACAACTAAACGAAGAAAAAGCAATGAGCTTAGCAAAAGCAATTGATGAAAAAGGAATCACAGAAGAAAATGTTTTAGCTGGAATTCCAATTGGGATTAAAGACAACATTGTGACCAAAGATTTACGGACGACTGCTGCATCAAAAATTTTATATAATTTTGATCCTATTTATGATGCAACCGTTATGGACAAGGTTTATCAGTCAGATTTAATTCCTGTTGGAAAGCTAAACATGGATGAATTTGCAATGGGTGGAAGTACTGAGAACTCTGCATTTAAAAAGACCAAAAATGCTTGGGATCATACCAAAGTTCCTGGAGGATCGTCTGGAGGGTCAGCAGCAGCTGTTGCCGCAGGACAAGTGCCTGTTTCTTTGGGAAGCGATACAGGCGGAAGTATCCGTCAGCCGGCTTCATTTAATGGAATCGTTGGAATGAAGCCAACTTATGGTCGTGTTTCACGATTTGGCTTGATTGCATTTGCCTCTTCATTAGATCAAATTGGTCCAATGACAAGAACGGTAAAAGACAATGCTTTAGCTCTAACAGCTATCAGCGGCTATGACGAAAAAGATGGTACTTCAGCAGGTGTTTCTGTTCCTAATTTTGCAGAAGGACTTACAGGAGACATCAAAGGGATGAAAATTGCTTTGCCAAAAGAATATTTAGGTGAAGGAATTGCTCCAGGTGTACAAGAAGCTATCCTTAAAGCAGCAGAAATATTCCGTGCATTAGGTGCAACGGTAGAGGAAGTCAGCTTACCACATTCAAAATATGGTGTAGCTGTTTATTACATTATTGCCTCTTCAGAAGCAAGTTCAAACTTGCAGCGATTTGATGGTATTCGTTACGGCTATCGTTCAGAAAATGCCAAAAATTTAGATGATATTTATGTTCAATCAAGAACAGAAGGATTTGGTATGGAAGTAAAACGCCGAATCATGTTAGGAACATTTTCTCTAAGTTCAGGCTACTATGATGCGTATTTCAAAAAAGCTGGTCAAGTTCGTACGTTAATTAAACAAGACTTTGACAAAGTATTTAATCAGTATGATTTAATCATAGGTCCATCTTCACCAACAGTTGCTTTTGGAATCGGTGAAAATATTAATGATCCAATTACTATGTACAAGAGTGATATTCTGACGATTCCTGTGAATTTAGCAGGGCTTCCAGGTATGTCTATTCCTGGCGGATTTTCAGAAGGGTTACCGGTAGGCTTGCAGCTAATTGGAAATCATTTTGATGAATCAACAATGTACAAAGCCGCTTATGCATTTGAACAAGCGACAGATTTCCACGAGAAAAAACCAGTGATTTTAGGAGGGAATGCCTAATGAACTTCGAAACAGTAATCGGACTTGAAGTCCACGTGGAGTTAAAGACAAACTCAAAAATCTTTTCTCCTGCGCCGGCTCATTTTGGTGCAGAGCCCAATAGTAATACAAACATCATCGACTGGGGCTATCCGGGTGTATTACCTGTCATGAATAAGACTGCGTTAGAATTTGGAATGAAGGCAGCACTTGCTTTGAATTGCGAAATCTCTAAAGACACACATTTTGACAGAAAAAACTATTTTTATCCGGATAATCCAAAAGCTTATCAAATCTCTCAATTTGATCAACCCATTGGACATGATGGCTGGATTGAAATTGAAGTAGAAGGTAAAAAGAAGAAAATTAGAATCGAACGCGTTCATTTAGAAGAAGATGCAGGAAAAAATATGCATGGGATTGGCGGCTATTCTTACGTGGATTTAAACCGTCAAGGGACACCTTTAATTGAAATTGTTTCTGAGGCAGACATGCGTTCACCAGAAGAAGCGTATGCTTATCTAGAAGCGTTACGTTCAATTATCCAATTTACTGAAGTCAGCGATGTTAAAATGGAAGAAGGCTCTATGCGTTGTGATGCCAATATTTCATTACGTCCTTATGGTCAAGAAGAATTTGGAACAAAAGCAGAACTGAAAAATCTTAACTCAATGAGCTTTGTAAAAAAAGGATTAGCGTATGAAGAAAAACGTCAAGCGAAAGTTCTTCTTTCTGGTGGAGAAATTCAACAAGAAACACGTCGATTTGACGAAACAACTAATCAAACATTGTTAATGCGTGTAAAAGAAGGCTCAAGTGATTATCGTTATTTCCCAGAGCCTGATATTCCAAAATTTGTAATTGATGATGAATGGATTGAAAAAATCCGTGAAACATTGCCGGAAATGCCAAAATCTCGTCGTGAACGTTATGTAAAAGAATTTGGCTTACCTGAATATGATGCAATGGTACTAACGCTAACTAAAGAAATGTCTGATTTCTTTGAAGAGACCCTTGAAAATGATGCTGATCCCAAACAAGTATCTAACTGGTTGATGGGTGAGGTTTCAGCTTATCTAAACAGTGAAAAACTTGAACTTGGAGAAACGAAGCTTACTCCAAGCAATCTGTCAGGGATGATTCATTTAATTGCTGATGGAACGATTAGTTCAAAAATTGCGAAAAAAGTTTTCCGTGAATTAATCATTAATGGTGGAGATGCTAAACAAGTAGTAGAAGAAAAAGGACTTGTTCAATTATCTGATCCAGCGCAATTATTGCCAATCATTAATGAAGTGTTGGATAACAATCAGCAATCTGTTGACGACTTCAAGAATGGGAAAGATCGTGCGGTAGGATTTTTGGTAGGACAACTCATGAAAGCGACAAAAGGGCAAGCGAATCCTGGTGTTGTGAATAAACTGTTGCAAGAAGAATTGGCAAAACGTTAAGAGGGCATAACATGAAAAAAGCACGTGTCATATATAATCCTACTTCAGGAAAAGAAGTAGTCAAAAAAAGCTTAGCAGATATACTTTCTGTTTTAGAAGAAGCTGGTTATGAAACGAGTACCTACGCTACGACACCAGAACCAAACTCTGCACGAAACGAAGCAAGACGTGTGGGAGAATTAGGATTTGATTTAGTTGTTGCCGCGGGTGGTGATGGAACGATTAATGAGGTGGTTAATGGAATTGCTTCATTAGAAAAACGACCAAAGATGGCTATTATCCCCGCAGGGACAACAAATGATTATGCTCGGGCATTAAAAATTCCTAGAGATAATATTAAAGCCGCCGCTGAAGTAATCAAAAAAAATCAGTCAGTAAAAATGGATATTGGTAAAACTGGTGAAAATTATTTTATCAATATTGCTGCAGGTGGTTATTTAACTGAATTAACTTATGATGTTCCTTCAGAATTAAAAAGTATTTTTGGTTACTTGGCTTATTTAGCTAAGGGAGCAGAGATGCTGCCTCGAGTTAAACCAATTAAAATGCATTTGAAATATGATGATGGAGAATATGATGGCAATGCCTCTATGTTTTTCCTTGGGTTAACCAACTCTGTTGGAGGCTTTGAACAAATTGTTCCTGATGCAAAACTTGATGATGGAAAATTTTCATTAATTATTGTAAAAACAGCAAACTTGTTTGAAATCCTGCATATTGCTGCATTAATGTTAAATGGGGGCAAACATATTGACGATCCTCGATTAATTTATACAAAAACGAGCAAGCTTTATGCTGAAACAACAGATAGTGATAAACGAATGATGATTAATCTTGATGGGGAATATGGTGGTGATGCACCAATGACTTTTGAGAATCTTCATCAGCATATTGAATTTTTTGCAAACACAGATAAAATTCCTGATGATGCAATTACTGGTGAAACAGAAGAAGAAGTGGAATTAGAATATGTTGGGAAAGAATTTGTCAAACAAGTGGAGAAACTAACCGACCAAGATATTAATGGTGATGGTGAAAATGGCTAGTTTTTCCAATTAGTATAAGATAGAGAGAATCTGAGCGTAGAATTAGGAGAACACGTATAGAGGGATCCTACGGGCGTTCAGATTTTCTTTTTCATGAGTTTTCCTTGCTTTTTAAGGAAACATTCATTAGAATAATGAGAGCAAATTTGCTTAAAGGAGTACAAAATGAAAGATTATCCAGTAAAAAAGAATCAGCGCATTATCGTTTCAATTATTGATTTAACTCATGAAGGAATGGGTGTAGCAAAAGTAGATGGGTACCCATTATTTATTGAAAACAGTCTTCCTGGCGAAGAAGTAGAGGTCTTAGTGGTGAAAGTTGGCAATAAATTTGGCTTTGCTAAAGTTGAAAAATGGTTAACAGAAAGTCCTGACCGCCAGCCAATCGAACATATTGATTTATTACGTACAGGAATCGCGCCATTAAGTCATCTAAGTTATGAAAAACAATTAGAGTTTAAGCAAGAGCAAGTTCAAAATGTCATGAAGAAAATTGCAAAGATGCCAGAGGTTCCTGTTTATGAGACACTAGGAATGGATGAACCCTCAGGCTATAGAAATAAAGCGCAAATTCCTGTTAGACGAGTCGCTGGAGAATTGACTACTGGATTTTATCGTAAAAACAGTCATCAAATTATTCCTATTGAAGACTTCTATATTCAAGACCCTGACATTGATAAAGCGATTGTGACTATCCGAAATATTTTACGTCGATTTGATGTTCGTGCGTATGATGAAGAAAGCCATAAGGGAATGCTCAGACATATCATCGTTCGTAGAGGACACTATACTCATGAAATAATGGTTATTCTAGTGACTAGAAAAGAAAAGTTCTTTAAAGGAGAACTAATCGCAGAAACTATCAATAAAGAAATTCCAGAGGTTGTTTCTGTTATCCAAAATATCAATGAAGAAAAAACTAATGTGATTCTCGGCAAGGAAAATCGAGTGCTCTTTGGTAAAGATCACATGGTTGATCAACTTCTAGGACATACATTTAGAATTTCTCCTCAATCATTCTACCAAGTAAATACGCCTCAAGCAGAAGTTCTTTATCAAACTGCGATTGATTTTGCAGATTTAAAGAAATCAGATGTTGTTATTGATGCCTACTCTGGGATTGGAACCATTGGTATTTCATTAGCAGATAAGGTGAAGGATGTATACGGTGTTGAAGTAACTCCTGAAGCGATTATCGATGCCCAAATTAATGCAGAAAAAAATCATGTTGAAAATGCTCATTATCAAACAGGCAAAGCGGAAGTAGTCATGAAAAAATGGCATGAACGTGGGATAAAACCAACTGTTATTATTGTTGACCCTCCACGTAAGGGATTGGCAGAAAGCTTTATACAATCAGCAGCGGAAATGTCTCCTGAGAAAGTCGTTTATATTTCTTGTAACCCAGCTACTCTTGCCCGCGATGTAAAACTGTTTCAAGAGTTAGGGTACAAAACTGAGAAGGTTCAGCCAGTCGATTTGTTCCCACAAAGCTATCATGTTGAGACCGTAACATTGTTGACAAAAATAGAAAATAACTAATATAGCTGAACTATTTGAAGATTTTTCGGGCCAAAATGCTGAGAGGTCTTTAATCAAAAAATGACGGTGCTATCGATTGTCTTATTGGGAATTAGCAATTAGATAATTCTTCATCCATACTATGACAAGCAAATTTGGTTCGTCTACTTATTCGCTTTACCCTAGAACAATTTATGTGAAAAATAATGCTGTCTTTTTGACCATAAAAAGTATGGCAAAATGAACAGTCGCATTTCCTTAGTGCTTACAGATTCTGGTGTGAGATTAATGGGGAGTAAAGGAGAACAAATGAATTCAAAAGAAAAAATGTTAGAAATTATTAAGAAAAAACAAGGTGGCGGAAGAGTCAAACAAATGGAAACACCTAAAAATGACCGCAAAAATATGAGAAAAGGTCCTAAAATTTATATAAAATAGTGAGCAGGAGATGAGTTTCCCCTCACTCAACACGTAGTGTAGATGGGTTACTTCTGTTCCAACCTTTATCAAGAGTTTACGAGGGTGGGGTATAACTTAATTAGTTATATCCCCCTTCATTTTTTTTGCCAATTAATATAAAAAATTTCAGTTTTTATAGATAAATTTATTGGAACGAATTTTATTAGGAGTTATGCCATAATCTTTTTTATAGAGACGATAAAAATAACTAACATCATCATAACCAAAAGATTTTGCAATATCACTAATTTTATTTGTTGAATGGATAATCAATTCATTCGCTTGTTTCATTCGTTGGTGATGGCAATATTGGTTGAATCCCATGCCAATCTCTTTTTGAAATAATTGTCCTAGATATGCCGAGTTCATATTGAATTTATCTGCTAAAATTTTTAGTGAATGATGAATACTCAAATCACTATTTACTAATTTTAGAATTTGCTGAATAACAGGAGAATAATTTTGTTCATTATTTTTTAGTTTATCCATTAGCTCTTGTATACGTTCGTATAAAAAAGTAAAGATTCGACTAGTTGTCTTTTGTTCTGTTATACAGGTCATCAGATAGCGAAGAGCACTAATCTCATCTGTATCTGCTAATCCAAACTCTGCAGAGATTCGATGTATCATTAAACCAATTCCTATGGTAATATTTTGAATCGCTAATGGTTCCAGAGAAGCCTCCATGAGTTCATTTTGTAGATGCTGAAATTTTTCATAGATCGTTTGATTATCTCCTTCTATAATTAGTTTTGATAAAGTGTCTTGAGTAATCATTTCTTCAGAAAAAATATGATTTTTATTCACATCAGCTTCACTGATACACTGACCAAAGCCAAATACAAGGCTATAGGACTGCAATGTTTTTGCTTGTAAGAACGAAGTATGAATTTCTTCTATCTTATGAACAGTATGGCCGAAAGTAACAAATAAATCTGAAAAATAAATAAAGCTGTGTAGTTGTTGTTTAATTTCATCTTCAGAAATACATGAGGAATCATAAATTAAGACAATCTCATCAGCGGTTAACTTGATTAATTCAAACGCAGAAAATTTAAAGTTTAATTGACGAATAAGCGCATTTTTTTCTTCAATAGTTGGCGGATCACTGAATGTTAAATAAACAACGGACACTTGATTCCAAGACTGATAGGGTAAGAGTAATTCTCCCCATTTTTGATAATCATCAGAGGATAAATTTTGTAGTAATAATCTGCGCAAAAAATTATCTTTAAATATTTCACGTTCATTTTCAGTCCATAATTGATTTTTCGTTCTTTCATTTTTAATCTTAGAAATCGTTACTAAAACAGTCTCTACTAATTCATTTCGACTAATAGGTTTTATCAAATAATTTTCGATGCCTAATAAAATTCCTTCTTTGGCATACTCAAAATCATCATAACTACTTATAATAATGGATTTAAATGGAATATTTGTTTCCTTTAACTTTCCAATTAGCTCTAAACCACTCACTTCAGGCATACGAATATCAGAAAGAACAATAGAAGGACGTAAATCATAAAATAGACGAGTTGCTTCTTTTGCAGAGGTAGCCGTCACAATCGACTCTATTTCTTTTATTTCCTGCAACAGAATCTGTTTTATTCCTTTAAGAATTAATTTTTCATCATCTACAATTAATATATCCACTTAATTTTCCCCCTTTATTTTTTTGGAATTCTTAGAAAGACAGTTACTCCACCCCAGTCATTTCTACTTATTTCTACTCCATACTCCTCTCCAAAAAGTTCCTTAATTCGATAATTAACATTCAATAGGCCCATTGAATCACTTGATTCAATCGCGTTATTCATTAATTGTTGTTGAATAAAAACGAGCTGCTTTTTGGGAATTCCTTTCCCATTATCTTTAATTGAAATAAGGATGTCATCATTTTTTTGTTCGCAGGTGATTTCTATAAAATTATTGTCTGAAGTCGAATCAATTCCATGAACCACATAGTTTTCGATTAAAGGTTGGATGGAAAGTTTTTCAATCATAGCTTCTTCCAAGCCTTCTTCAATCGAAATATCGTAAAAAAGAGTATCTTCAAAACGTAGCTCGAAAAGACGCAGATAAGAGTCGCAAAAGCTTAATTCCTCACTCAATGAAATCAGCTCTTTTCCTTTAATCATATTTTTGTATAAACGAGAAGTATTGTAGAGCATTTCTGCTACAGAATCATCGCCATTAATAATTGCCTTCATACGAATCGACTCAAGAGTGTTATAGAGAAAGTGAGGATTTATTTGCGAGCGCAATGTTTTCATTTGATAGTTTTTTTGTTTAATTTCACTTACATATACATCGTCTATGTATCGTTTCAACTGATTGGCCATCTCATCTAATCCATTTTGAATTAACCCAAATTCATCTGTTCTGTTAGGCTCATTTTCTTTAGCTGTAAAAGAAAAGTTTCCTTGTTGAATCGCCGTCATTTTTTGTGAAATCAAAAAAATTTTTCCTTCTAAATTTCTCAAGTGGTGAACAATTACTGGAAAAGAAACAAGAATAATTAAAATAGCGATAAGCATGAAATAAAAATAGAGGTGAATAATAGACCTCCAGATTTTTTTTGCATTATATTTACTTGTTACTTGATAAGTTGAGGAGAGATTCTCATGTTGTACTTCAGTTAACGATGTTTTTGCGTGCTGAAAATCGTTTAATGTGTGATATAGAGGATGATTCTCTTCAGTTAAGAAAAGCTCTCCAGCAGAATCTACATTTTTTTTCGTTAGTTCATCATAGATAGGTTGATTATCGAAAACATAATATATATCTGCCACATTATCTAGTGTTGTAGGATTATTCAGTGTTTTATGAAAAGATAACAATGCATCTTCATTTTTCTGTAAAACCAGTGAAGTAATTTCTTTTGTAGTTAAAATTTTATCTGGAAGTTTCTTTTCATATCGTGTTAGAAAATCAGAACCTTTATTTGAGAAAATAGTGAGTGTCTCAGTCTTTTTATCATAGAGTATAATATCAGAAAAATTAGGATAGGAATAAAATATTTTTTTTATAAAGCTAAGCGTTCCAAAGTAATTAGAAGACTCACTATTCATGTAGCGATCCGTTTTATATTCAAAGTACTCTGTATAATTTAGCTTAAGAAAATTGTTTAAATCATCTAAATCTGGTTGTTGAATAAAAAGTTCATTCGTAAGTGTATCTACAATATTTTGTTCTTTTATTATCTCTGTTTTGAGAGTTACATAATTATTTGCTAAAATATTCTTTTTTTCTTGTTTGATATTTAAGACATAAGAATGGAAAACAAAAAAAAGAATGGTGACAACACCGATAATAATGAATAAATATTGCTGGAAAATTCGTCGAAATGCATTAATTTTAAAAATATTTAATTTCTCAAGAGTTTGTTGAAACGTCATTTTTGTCAGTCCTTCACGGTCATTTGCTCTTTGCTATTCTATCAGTTAATGCCGAATAATTAAAACTACTATACAAATAAGCAAACAAGCTAAATGAAAAGAATACAAGAGAAGCGGGCAGCTCATTTAGCATAAGTAGCATAAATAAAAAATAACCAATTGTTAAGAGAATTAACAGCGGTTTTGAAAAATAAAGAATGAAGCCATTTTGAACAACCGCACGAATTGGGTTTTTAAATAAAGAAATCTCCATACAAAAAATGGGATACAGCCCCATCCCAACAAATCGAATAATAAAATAAAAGGGGGAAAGAAGACTCAATTTTGGAAATAGAGCATAAATCGTCGTATCAAAGCTTAGTAAGAAAAAAAGACTGTGAATAAAAAATAAAGGAATCAGCTCCTTAGAATAAGCTTGTTTGTAAGAATGAAGAAACAGCTTGTATACAGATTCTTCAGGCGTATCAATAAGTGAAAATGTACAGCGAAATAAAGCAACTGAAGCAGGAGCAACAGGCAAGCTAAATAAAAAAAATAATAGAGAATAAGAATGGATCCGTTCAATCCCCGCAAATAAAAGGAGGCAGACTACTGGGAAACTTGCCAGTAAAAAAATGACATTTAAAAGAATTAAACGAATAATTAATTGAGTCACTGAATGGAAACTAGTAGGAACTATTTTTTTCATTGTATAGAAATCCTTTCTTTTAGATAGCGCTTACTTACAATATAAATGACTTCAAATTAATTGTCTATGCATTCCATACAGAAGACGAATGTAACTATAATTCATACAATAAATGTGAAATTTTACCAATTGAGGAAGCGTTTTCTATTCTGTATGCTTATTACATGAAGACGAGGAGGCAGAGATTATGGAGATAAGTTCTGAAGAAAAAAAAGGAAGAAATGAAGGGAAAATAAAAAGGAAATGGCGCCGCTTTCTTAAAAACAAAGAGCTGTTTATTTTATCAGCCCCGGGAATTATTTGGTTTGCACTATTCTCTTATTTGCCTATGTTTGCAATTTTTGTTGCATTTAAACGATTCCGCTTACATGGAAATTTTTTTGAAAGCTTTATGCAGAGCGAATGGGTTGGATTAGATAATTTTAATTTTTTATTTAAAAGTGGAGATGCTTCGTTAATCATTCGAAACACAGTGGGTTATAATGTGATTTTTATTTTAATGGGTATTATTATTCCTCTGGCAATGGCTCTTATGTTAAATGAAATATTCAGCAAGCAATTATCCAAACTTTATCAAAGTGTATTATTTATTCCCTATTTTTTATCAATGGTTGTAGTCAGCTATATTGTTTTTGCTTTCTTAGATCCGACAGGTGGGTATGTAAATGGACTATTAAAAACGATTGGAGTAAAACCTATCCAATTTTACATGGAGCCAAAATATTGGCCGTTTATTTTAACATTAGTCTCAATCTGGAAAACAATGGGATACAATATGATTATTTATTTAGCAGCTATTTGCGGATTTGACAAGTCGTATTATGAAGCTGCAATGTTGGATGGTGCATCAAAATGGCAGCAAATTAAGCACATTACTTTACCAATGCTGCGACCTGTTATCGTGATTCTTTTAATTTTAGCAGTGGGGGGCATTTTCCGATCAGATTTTGGACTTTTTTATCAAGTGCCAAAAGATTCTGGTGCTCTTATTCCTGTTACTCAAACGGTTGACACGTATATTTATCGAGGACTAGCAACGATGGGAGATATCGGGTTATCTGCAGCAGGAGGGCTACTTCAGTCTGTTGTCGGGTTTATCCTAGTACTCATTACAAATGGTATCGTGAAGAAGATTGATAAAGGGCAAAGTCTATTTTAGATAGGAGGAATGTTATTTTGGAAGAAAAAAAACAAGTCACATTAGGTGAATCATTAAATAGATTTGGTCGAGTAAGCAAGGGCTCAAATGTATTTTTAACGATTTTGTTAGGGATTGTTGCTTTATTAAGTGTCATTCCTTTTATCTTAGTCATCATTATTTCGTTTACAGATTCAGAAACAATTCAAAAAACTGGATATCAATTTATTCCAGATAAGTGGAGCCTGGATGCTTACAAAATGATTTTTGAAGATGGGGCAGTCTTTAAATCTTTTGGGACAACGATTTTCGTTACTGTTGTCGGGACAATTATCGGTGTTTTTCTAATGTCTACATTTGCCTATACGCTTTCACGTAAAAAATATGCTTACCGTGGATTTTTGTCCAAGTATTCTATTATTCCAATGCTTTTTAGCGGTGGGATAATAGGAAACTATATTGTTATTGTAAATATACTTGGACTTAGAAACTCCGTATGGTCGCTAATTTTACCTCTATGTATGAGTACTTTTTCCATTATGATTCTTCGAACATTTTATCAGATGTCAGTTCCAGAAGCATTAATTGAATCTGCTTACATGGATGGGGCAAGTGAATGGACAATCTATTTCAAAATTATCCTTCCATTGTCGCTACCAGGGCTTGCGACTATTGCCTTGTTCTTAACATTAGGATACTGGAATGACTGGTTTAGCGCACTTTTATATATCGATAGTAATAAAATTGTTCCTTTGCAGTATCTTCTTATGAAAATGGAAACAAATATCGAATTTATTGCAAATAATGCTGGAAAAATGGGGATGACTGCGAATAATTCTCTTCCGACAGAAACCATAAAAATGGCAGTAGTTGTCTTATCTACTGCACCTATCCTTATTGCTTATCCTTTTTTCCAAAAATATTTTATTGGTGGATTAACGATTGGCGCAGTAAAAGAATAGTTTAGGGTAAAATAGATGAGAAAAACTCATCTAATAAAAATATAGGAGGATTTATTTATGTTTAAAGGTAAAAAAATGTTAGGAATTGCCATTCTTGCTTTATTAACTATTTTTGTTTCAGGATGTGGAAATAAAAAAGAGGACACGAAAGATTCTGACACAGTTAATTTGACCTGGTATATGACCGGGATCCCTCAAAAAGATATTGAAAAAGTGAATGATGCAGTGAATGAGTATACAAAGGAGAAATATGGACTTACAGTAACGCTGAATCAAATTGATTGGGGAGAGTACGATCAAAAGATGAGCGCCCTTGTAAATGCAGGTGAATCTTTTGACCTAGCCTTTACAGCATCATGGCTAGGTGGCTTTAACTACCTGACAAATGCAAGAAAAGGTGGATTTTTAGACATTACAGAATATTTAAATGGTGACAATAAAAGCTTAAAAAGCTCCTTAGATGAGAAATTTTGGCAAGGTGCAGAAATAGATGGAAAGATTTATGTTGTTCCAACGCAAAAAGAAATTGCCGCAACCGAATTTTTTGTATTTAATAAAGAATTAGTCGATAAATATAAGGTACCGTATGAAGACATAAAAACGTATGATGATTTAGAACCTTGGTTGAAAAAAATCAAAGAGGAAGAAGGAATCTTCCCTTGGTATATGTCAGAAGGCTATAAAAATCCTTATGAATTTGATGAATTAAACACGTCTGTTGGTATAAATTTAGAGGGAGATCAAGACAAGATTACCGACTATTATTTTGAAAAACCTTATGAAGAACGAGTTACTAAAGTACGTGAATTCATGAAAGAGGGCTATATCAATGAAAATGCCGCTTTAGCAAAACAAACTGATATCGTTGGAAAAGATTGGTTCGTTACGTCAACAGTAATGGGGCCATTGGATACAGCGACCGTAAAAGACCAAGTGAAAAAAGAGGTTGTTGTCACTCAAATGACTGATTCTATCGTAACAAATGCTTCTGCTGTCGGATCTGGAACCGTTGTTGGTGCAAATTCTAAACATCCAAAAGAAGCAATGAAGCTTCTGGAAGCAGTAAATACAGATCCAGTCTTGATGAATCTATTAGCCTACGGGATTGAAGGAACTCATTATGAAAAAACTGGCGATGACACAATTAAATGGTTGGATGCTCACAGTAATTACACGACACCTTATTATATGTTTGGAAGCTACTTCAATCTTTACCACGCAGAGGGTGCACCAACTGATGAATGGGAAACATTGAAAGAATACAATGCTTCTGCGACTCCTTCCCCAGCATTAGGATTTAATTTTGATACAACTAGCGTATCTACACAAATTGCGGCATTAAATAATGTTCAGGAAGAATTTAAGAATTTAATTAATACAGGTTCGGTTGATCCAGAAGAAAATCTTGCAAAAATGAAGAAAAAAATGGAAGCAGCCGGTCTTGATGAAGTGATAAACGAAATGCAAACACAGTATGATGAGTGGAAAAAATAAAATAAATGGATGAATTTTGTGAGAAATCTGAAATAATGCTGAGTAATTAAGCAGCTCAGATTTCTCACTTTTTTTATAAAAAGGAGAAACTAATGACAATTCGTGGCGATATTGAAACAAATAAAGGATTTGATGAGGATACAACCATTGGAATAACCGAAGGCTTGAGAAAAAAATTAGAAGCATTTCAAGATATGAAATTAGGGGTTATTTTCCATTGGGGACTTTATGCAGAAGCAGGGATTGTCGAATCATGGCAGCTATCAGCAGAAGATGATTGGGCAAGAAAGAAACCATGGAGAAAAGACCTAAATACATTGAGAAAGGACTATTGGAATCTGTGTTATTCATTTAATCCAGTGAAGTTCCAGCCAGATGACTGGGCAAAAAAGTGCAAAGATGCTGGATTCAAATATATGTTATTTACAACAAAGCATCATGATGGCTTTTCTATGTATGACACTCAACTATCAGATTATAAAATTACATCTAAACGTTTTCCATTCCATGAAAATTCAAAAAGCGATGTACTAAAAGAAACGTTTGAAGCCTTCAGAAAAGAAGGAATGGCAGTGGGTGCTTATTATTCAAAAGCAGATTGGCATTCTCCTTATTATTGGGTTCCCGGTCAAGTTCCTGTGGGTAGGTATACAAGCTACGATCCGCAAGAAGACCCAATTATGTGGCAACGCTTTGTTCATTTTGTTCACGGACAATTGACAGAAATTATGTCGAACTATGGAGAAGTTGATATTTTATGGCTAGATGCTGGATGGGTTGGACCACAAACTGGAGAAGATCTCAAAATGGCAGAGCTTGCTGAAAAGCTAAGACGTCTTCAGAAGGATTTAATCATGGTGGATCGAACAATTGGTGGTGCATATGAAAATTATGTTACGCCAGAACGTGCAGTTCCTGAGACTCCACCAAAAAAAGTTTGGGAAAGTAATATTCCTCTAGCAAACAACTGGGGATATGTTCCAAATGACCACTATAAGTCTCTAAAAGAAATTATTCATTTGCTCGTTAATGTGGTAACAAAAGGAGGGAACTTAATTCTTGGTGTGGGTCCTAAACCAGATGGTACTTTACCAGCAGAAGCAGAGTCTTTGTTATCGGGATTAGGTAGTTGGCTAGATAGTTACGGAGAGGGAATCTATGGAACGCGCCCGATAATTAATGCTGTAAATAAAAAATGGAAGCTCACAAAAAAAGACCAAACTGTTTTTGCGTATCATTTATTAGAGGAGGATACATCTTCTATTTTTCTCGATGTAACTACACTTGGTCTTAATATGGATAGAATTGAAGAAATTTCAGTATTATCTTGCCAAGATACTCTCACTTCTTTTGAAAATGACTTATATAAAATTGAAACCACTGAAAAAGATGCGATTGGGATTCGAATCAATTTAGCAAAAGAAAATAAGTGAAATAATAGGAGAATAAAAAATGAAAAGCAAAAACAATCAAAAAGAACATTCGTTTACTTTTAATACTTGGTTAATAAATGAAAAATCAAGAGATGAAGCACTCATTTCCAGTTGGCTTGACGAATTTGACTATCAATCTTCCATGGTGTTTACCCTTATAAATAATGAACAACAGAGCACAGCAGATTTTGAAATTCTGTACGAAGAACGACTTGCAGAAATTCGGTCTTCATCAATGGAAGGATTATTTTATGGGTTTGAAGAATATAAGAATCAGAAAGATCTCTCTAGACAAAAAATAACTTATAAATCATTGATGAATGAACGTGCTTTATTATTGGATATTGGCAGAAAACATTATTCTAAGGAATGGATTTTCTCTTTGATTGATTTGATGAGTAAGCTGAAATTAAATACACTGCAACTACATTTTTCAGATAATGAAGGATTTCGTATTGAATCATCTTCTTATCCATCCATCGTTTCAGAAGAATATTTGACGAAATCAGAAGTTAAAGAAATTATTTCTTACGCAAAAAAGCACTATATACAAATTATTCCAGAATTAGACACTCCTGGACATTTAAAAAAATTCTTAACTAATTATCCTCAATGGCGTCTGAATCGAGTAGGGGAGCCGAATGAGTTTTTGGATCATCGAGCATTAGATATCACTAATCCAGAAGCAGTGTCAGCTGTTTATGAACTACTTTTTGAGTATTTTGATTTATTTAAAGAGAGTACGTATTTTCACCTTGGAGCAGATGAATTTATAGATTTTGATTCGTTTCATGAATATCCCCTTCTCCAAGCAGTAGCTAAAAAAAGATTTGGCAGTGAGGCAACGGGAATTGAACTATATGTTGATTACACGAATCGACTAATTGAAGAGACAAAAAAAGCAGGCTTTATTCCCCGCGTGTGGAGTGATGGTTTTTATCGGAAAAATCAGTCTTCTATTCAGACACTCTCTAAAGATGTCCAGATAACTTATTGGACACGCTGGAATAAACATATGGCAAGTATAGACAGTTACCTTGAAAAAGGCTATGAGGTAATTAATTTTAATGATAACTATTTTTACTTTGTTTTGGGAGAAGCAGCTGGCTACAGTTATCCTGACGCAGAGAAAATTAAAAACGAATGGTCTATCAACGTCTTTGCAGGAAATCAGCAGATTACACAAGCTCAGCTTTCTAATATCATTGGTGCATCTTTTTCTATTTGGAGTGATCAACCTGATGCATTATCTGAAGAAGAAGTCATGAAGAAACTTCTTGATCCGATGAAAGCTTATGCAGAAAAATTATGGGAAAGTGAGTAGCAGTTATGTTAACAAGAGAAAGAATTCAGCGACTAAATCAAGAACTAAAAAAGCGAGAAATCAAAAGAAAAATCCCGCTAAAAGAATTAACGCTTAAGGATGGCGATAGCTATATTGACTATCAATCGGGTCAATATTTTGGAAAAAAGAATCAGTATTATACAATCAGCGGAGAATTTACCATACCTGATGATTGGATAGAAGAGGAACTTAGCTTAGGAATTTATTCTTCCGAAACAGAATGGGACAATGCAACAAACCCGCAGATTAGCTTTTATCTTGATGATGAGTTAATTCAAGCTTTGGACGTTAATCATAGGGAGGTACTTTTACCAAAAGGAATTCATGGTGAAACACACTCTTTACGATTAGAAATTTTTAGTGGAAGAGAAGAGAAACAATTCCCATTGTTTATATATTTACAACAAGTCGATAGACCGACTCGAAACTGTTACTATGATTTCTTGGTTGCTCTAGAGAGTTGGCGTTCAATTCTGGGAAATACGGAGCATGAATTAATTTATAAACAAGTGTTGAAAGAAGCAGCTCAATTTCTTGATTTTCGAACAGACTATTCTGATAATTACTATTTTGGAGTAAAAAAAGCAAGTAATTACTTGCAAAAACATCTCTATCAGAGAGAAGATTTTCATCAAACGGCCACTGTCTTGGCTGTTGGTCATACACATATCGATATTGCATGGCTTTGGACGGTTCAACAAGCAATTGAAAAAGGACAGCGTAGCTTTTCAACAGTTCTTAAACTAATGCAGGAATATCCTGACTACACATTTATTCAAAGTCAGCCACAAATGTATCAGTTTATAAAAGAAAAATACCCTGAGCTATACAAGGAAATCAAAAAAAAGATAACTGAAAATAGGTGGGAACCAGAAGGCGCTATGTGGGTGGAAGCCGATTGTAATTTAACCTCCGGTGAGTCTTTAGTACGGCAAATCATTCATGGAAAGCAATTTTTTAAAGACGAGTTCGATAAAGAAAGTCAGGTATTGTGGTTACCTGATGTATTTGGTTATTCGGGAGCATTGCCACAAATATTAAAAAAAACAAATACACCTTACTTTATGACGACAAAACTTTCGTGGAATCAATTTAATCAAATTCCTTTTGACACGTTTTATTGGCAGGGAATAGATGGCAGTGAAGTATTAACACATTTTATTACGACAGTTAGTGAGGGATATAGTCCGACTCCGTACTATACAACCTATAATGGACTATTAGACCCCTATTCTGTAAAAGGAAGCTGGGATCGCTATCAACAAAAGACAATAAATGATGAGGTGCTTGTTGCGTATGGCTATGGAGATGGAGGAGGAGGCCCCACCCGAGAGATGTTGGAAACCGCTTCTCGTTTAAAAAATGGACTTCCAGGAATTCCAAAAGTTCAATCTGGATTTCCTCAAGACTATTTTCAACGGCTAGATAACCGGTTAAAAAATAAAAAGGTTCCACGTTGGAGAGGTGAACTTTATTTTGAATATCATAGAGGTACCTATACTTCGATGGCAAAAAATAAAAAGAACAATCGTCAAACAGAGACAATGCTTCAATCAATTGAAAAGATTTTTGCGCAGTATAATCTTGCGGACTATCCTAAAAATCAATTAGATAAAATGTGGAAATTAACTTTATTAAATCAATTTCATGACACGCTTCCCGGCAGCTCAATAAAAGAGGTCTATGATCAAACTGACTTGGAATACAAAGAGACAGCGGAATTAGGAAAAGCACTGATTAAAGAGCTGTTTGTCGACAAGGAACATTCGTCCACTGCTGTGTTAATCTACAATCCTCTTGGAAAGACTAGAAACATGTTAGCTAAGGTTCCACTGCACCCTAACGAACGGCTAACGCTTGATGGTAAGGATGTATGTCAGCAAACGACCTCAACCGGTGAGGTACTGGTTTATCTCCCTGAATTTCCAGCACTAAGTTCTAAACTTTTAGAGAAAAAGCGCTGTGCTGATGCTGTCAAAACTGGTGAACAAGATTATACGGAACAAAAAAAGACTCTGACAAACTATTTTGAGACAACCTATTATAAAGTTCGATTTAATGACTCATTTGAAATTGTTTCTTTGTTTGATAAACAACGAGAAAGAGAAATTGTTCCTCCTGGGCAAGTACTAAATCAACTTGTTGCGTATGAGGATTTGCCTCTTAATTTTGATGCATGGGATATTGATATCTATTATCAGGAAAAATCATGGCCGGTTCACTCTGTTTGTTCAGCTAAGTTAATAGAAGATGGGCATATTCGTCAAACGATTCTTATAGAAAGAGTTTTTGAAGACTCTTTTATTCAGCAATTCATTCATTTCTATAAATATAGTGAAAGAATTGATTTTGAAACAACTGTAGATTGGCATCAACAGCATGTTTTATTAAAAGCTCTATTTCCAATTGAAGTGAACACACTTAAGGCAACCTTTGATATTCAATTTGGAAATGTTGAACGTCCAATTCATACAAACACATCATGGGATCAGGCAAGATTTGAAGTCTGTGGTCAAAAATGGGTCGACTTATCTGAAGGAAACTATGGAGTAAGTATCATGAGTGACAGTAAATATGGGTTCAATGTTGACTATAAACAAATAGGTATTACGTTAATTAAATCTGCTACAGACCCAAATCCAGAAGCTGATCAAGGGAAGCATCAGTTTATCTATGCTATGTTCCCTCATCAGGGCGGCTGGAAAGATGGAAATACAGTAGAAGAGGCATTAGATTTAAACACGCCAGCAATTGTTAGTGACGTGTCAGATGATTTATTACCGGAAATCTCCAAAAAAGAAAGTTGGTGTATCTGTAATGAAAAAAATATTTTAATTGATACGATAAAATTATCCGAAAAAGGAAACCAGGTGATTGTTAGAATGTACGAGTTTCATAATAATGATATGTTAGCACCTGTTTTTCTTAATAAAAAAGTATCCCGTGTGTTTTTGTGTGATTTGTTGGAAAACGAGTTAGAGGAGCTAACTATCGAGCATAATCAAACCCTTGTTCATTTCCATCCATTTGAAATTCAAACCATTAAACTGTATACAGTGTAGCTAGGAGAGAAAAATAGAAATGAATATGATAAAACTGCTACAAAAAATGACGCTGAAAGAAAAGGTTGGACAGCTAAATCAAAGACTTTACGGATGGGAAATATATGAAAAAAAAGCAGGCAGTATTTTCTTAACTGAAAAATTCAAAAAAGAGGTTCAACGCTGGGGCTCAATTGGCTGTATTTATGGTGTATTTCGCTCTGATCCGTGGTCAGGAAAAAATCAAGAGACAGGCTTGTCAATTGGAGAGGCGAAACAAGTAAGTTCCCTTGTTCAAGACTACCTAAAGAAGAATACACGACTTGGGATTCCAACTTTTCTTTCAGAAGAGTGCCCACATGGACATCAAGCGCTTGATTCTTTGACCACACCAACAAATAGTACTGTTGGAATGAGCTGGAATCCATTATTATATCAAAAGCTACAACAAATAGTTGCTCGTGAACTGAGAATAAAGGGAGCTCATTTAGGATTAATCTCTACCTTGGATGTTTCAAGAGACCCAAGGTGGGGACGTACAGAAGAATGTTATGGCGAAGATCCTTTTTTAACAAGCCAATTTACGATTGCTGCTGTTGAAGGTTTACAAGGGAAACCAAACCAGAAAATAGACAATCAACACGTTTTAGCTGTATTGAAACATTTTGCCGCCCAAGGCTCTGGAATGGGAGGACATAACTCTGGTCCAGTAGGAATTGGACAAAGAGAATTTAGAGAAATTCATTTGCCTCCAATGATACAGGGGATAAAACAAGGTGCTCAGATGACCATGGCTGCCTATAATGATATCGATGGTATCCCCTGTCATGGGAATGGGCAATTATTAAATGAGCTATTAAGAGATGAACTAGGTTTTACAGGTGCTGTAATGGCAGATGGTTGTGCTTTAGACAGGTTGGTTGAAATCACAGAAGATCCGATACAGGCAGCCGTTTGGGCAATTAAAAGCGGCGTCGATATCAGTCTATGGGATGAAGTGTTTCCTCATTTGGAAACAGCCATAGAACAGGGAGCACTTTCAGAAAAAATTTTGGATACTGCGGTATTGAGAGTTCTCAATTTAAAAAATAAAATGGGCTTATTTGAAGATATCATGGCTCCTACCGAAGACGTTCCACTTTTAGAAAAGAAATTAACTGCTACACAAATGGCGAAAGAATCGATTGTACTATTAAAAAATGAACGACAAGTGCTACCTCTAAGTCAATCGCAACTAAATTCTTTAGCTGTCATCGGTCCTAACGCACATAGTCTCTACAATCAGTTAGGTGATTACACACCATTCAAAAATGAGCGTGAGTGTAGCACAGTATTAGAGGGGCTTCAACAAAAATGTAAGGAAAATCATATTGATATCGTCTACCATCAAGGCTCGAATATTGTTTCTAAATTACCTGATGGAATTTCACAAGCAGTGAGAGTGAGTAAAGAAGCAGATAAAATTATTGTCGTTCTTGGCGGTTCTAGTGCCCGTGATTTTACAACTCAATTTGATGCAAATGGCGCTGCTTTATCAGGATCGAATGAAATGACAAGTGGTGAAAATATTGACCTAGCTGATTTACGAATTCCAAAGGCTCAAGTGGAATTAGTGAAGGAGTTGAGTAACCTAGGAAAACCAATGATTGGTGTATTTATTCAAGGTCGTCCCCATATACTATCTGAAGTAGAACCCTATTTAGATGCAATCCTTGTTGCAGGTTATCCAGGTGAACATGGTGGGGAGGCAATCGCTTCTATATTATTTGAAGAGTCTCCTTCAGGCAAATTAACAATGTCAATTCCAAGACATAACGGACAACTACCTGTATACTACAATTATCGAGAGATCGCTTTCAAGAAAGATTATGCAGATAATCCTGGAAAGCCAGATTTTCCTTTTGGGTATGGTCTATCCTATACAACGTTTAGCTTAAATGAATTATTAATTGCTAGAAATGATTCAAATGCACTCATAATCAGTGGAACTATCACAAACACTGGTAGTTACGCTGGAGCCGAGGTGATTCAGATTTATATCAAGAGCCACCAGAAAAAAGTAGTTACTCGAGTGAAAGAATTAAAAGGATTTAAAAAAATACAACTTGAAGCAAAAGAAACAAAAAATTTTGAGATTTCATTAGATTCCGAGGATTTGATGGAATTAAATGAACGACTAGAAACTAAAAAAATGCAAGATATCACATTAATTATTGAATGTACTGAGAATTATTTCGAGCAAAGAATTGACTTGATTAAGTAATACCAAGAGTCTGAAATATATCTCACTGAGTTATGTTTTGGACTCTTTAAAGCTTGGTAGAAAATGGGGAAAAGTCATACCCATAGTCTCGATTCTAATGACAAAATGTCACATCTTGTTTCATTTATGTCACCCAAGAGTGTAAATGCTCAAATCAGTAATCTGTTTACATCATCTACTATCTGTAGAGTTTCCTTGTGTAATTACCTTTGATAAGTAGAAATATCAAATATACAAACAATTAAATAACTGATATAATTACTTAAATATGATAGAAAAAGTGTTGATAAATAGGGGGATTTAAATGAAAAAATTTGTTAAGTTGGGGATTGTTTTATCATTATTATCTAGTTCATTTTCACCTGTGTTTGCTCAAGCTGCAGATCAAGCGAATCATACATATGAAACAGCTAACCTTAATGAAGGTTTACTGGATGAATCAACGGTTTCTAATGACGAAGGCAAGGAAATAGTTGAGGAAAATACTGAAGAAGTAACAGTACCTGATGACTCGGCTACAAATGAAACGAATACACCAGCTGACTCGTCTACTGTGGAGTCAACTATAGAAACGGTGTCCAAAGATGAAGCTATCGAATCTACTACTCAAAGTAGTGAAGTAGAAAGTCAAGAGTCACCTAGTGCTCTCGAAGAAGAAAAAGAAACTGAAGCTCAAGGAACGCCAGTTGAGATAGACTCATATGTAACTATTACAAGTGAACAATTTGATATTTGGAAAGACTTTGATTGGATACCTATTGATAACAAAGAACAGTTTTTCCAAAAAACATTTCATGTAAAAGAATATTATATAAACGAAAATGGGAAAAAATATTTTTCACTGTACAGTAACAAAGATCTTCTGATTGGCTATATCGAAGAAAGTCAAGTAACGGTGGGGGAAGGACCTCAAGGAATAAATATTAGAGAAAATAAGTATGTCTCATTGTTAAACGAAAATTATCAGTTATGGCAATCTTTTGATTTTAAAACTCAGTCTTCTGAAAAGAATTTATTAAACAGAACATTTAAAGTAAAAGAAAGTTTCAATCATTATAACGAACATACCTACTACTCTTTATATGATAATAAAGATAAATGGTATGGATATATTGATGAGAAGCAGGTAAGTGAAGTAAATGGACAGCAAGGAGCTGCTATTGCAAAGCCTAAATATGTTACTGTAACGAGTGGTGGCTATAGTGTTTGGAGTAACTTTAGCTGGAAGGAAAAGGCAAGTTCCAAGAGTATTCAGAATAAAACATTTAAAGCGAAAGTAGAGTACCATCACTTTAATGGAAGTATCTACTATTCTTTATATGATAAAAATAATAAATGGATGGGCTATATTAATGCTTCTGCAACAAAAGTAGCAAGCGGGCAGCAAGGAACTGCCATTGCAAAGCCTAAATATGTTACTGTAACGAGTGGTGGCTATAGTGTTTGGAGTAACTTTAGCTGGAAGGAAAAAGCAAGTTCCAAGAGTATTCAGAATAAGACATTTAAAGCGAAAGTAGAGTACCATCACTTTAATGGAAGTATCTACTATTCTTTATATGATAAAAATAATAAATGGATGGGCTATATTAATGCTTCTGCCACAAAAGTAGCAAGCGGACAGCAAGGAACTGCCATTGCAAAACCTAAATATGTTACTGTAACGAGCGGTGGCTATAGTGTTTGGAGTAACTTTAGCTGGAAGAAAAAGGTAAGTTCCAAGAGTATTCAGAATAAAACATTTAAAGCGAAAGTAGAGTATCATCACTTCAATGGGAGTATCTACTATTCTTTATATGATAAAAATAATAAATGGATGGGTTATATTAATGCTTCTGCTGCAAAAGTAGCAAGCGGACAGCAAGGAACTGCCATTGCAAAGCCTAAATATGTTACTGTAACGAGTGGTGGCTATAGTGTTTGGAGTAACTTTAGCTGGAAGGAAAAAGCAAGTTCCAAGAGTATTCAGAATAAGACATTTAAAGCGAAAGTAGAGTACCATCACTTTAATGGAAGTATCTACTATTCTTTATATGATAAAAATAATAAATGGATGGGTTATATTAATGCTTCTGCAGCTAAAGTAGGTAGCGGGGCACAAGGGGCTGTTATTAATAAATCAACTTACGTAACTGTTACAAAAGGAAACTATTCAGTTTGGAAGGATTTCAAATGGAATAAAAAACAATCAACTAAATCAATGGTCAATAAAAATTATCAAGCTAAACGATTCTATAACCATTTTAACGGTAGTAAATATTATTCTCTTTATGACACTAATGGAAAATGGATAGGTTATATTAATGCAAGTGCAACAAAAGAAAAGAAAACTGCCGCTTCTTACATGGGGACTTCCCGTGCCAAAATAGTGAATGAATTAAGCCGTCATCAAAATGATAATTTCTACCTAGGTACGCCATATAAAGGTCTGGGTGCAGGTGGTTACTCAAATGCAGAGCGATTCATGGTGCCTAGAGGTGCACCTAATGGCTATGGTGTAGGTATGAATTGTACAGGTTTTGTTGCCTACGTTGTTAAGAAAACCGGTGCGAAAATGGGAAGTATTACGAATGTTGCGAATGCCTATGGAGGATTAGCGAATGCTTATAATTGGCGAGATGCACTTCTCAAGAATACAATGAGCTATTCATTTAATTCTGTTGATGAATTATTAAAAAGTGGAAAAGCAAAAAAAGGTGACATTATCTATTTTGAAGCAGATTTTACAAAGCCAAACTATGACTGTCATATCGCTTTTTTCTGGGGGAATACTCCTTCTGAAAATAAAACATGGCATCAGGTAGGTCGTGGAAATATGATTTCAAATATATTTTCAGGTACACCGTATTCAAAAGTTTACTTAATTCCACTTGACTAAATAAACTTTTGAAACTAGAAAAATTCGATAAGCATAACATTATTAGCTGTAAGGCCTAAAAGGTTAGTTTATCATATAGTTCCTCATAACTTGGATACTTGTTCAAGTTATGGGGAACTATATTTTTGTTTTCTTTATGAGTACATAGCGTAACAATATAATTATTGGTTCTTTTTTATATACTTTTTATTGCAGGCTACTCTATAAATACACATGCTATTTATTCTCCATATATAAATTCATTAAATAGAAAAAATAAAAGTGCATTATAGTTTAGAGTTTATCTTTCATATCCTATAATAGCTTTGAAGAAAGGGATTTCAAAAGTTAGGAGGGAGATTGTGAAAAAGTTTGTTCTGGATCGAGAAAAAAAGCATCCTCTCTTTAAGATACGTATATTACAGCAATTATTTTTTATTTTCATCTGCTTATTTCCTATCTTTTTCATGTCAACACAAAGAGTGTACAGTGCGATTTTAGATGTTGAAATACTATCAAATCTGAAAGTAACAAATACTAGTGGAACGACAACAAGTAATCGTTGGGCTCAGCAAGCAAGTAATCAACCCGTTACTTTTGAAATTACAGGCAACTCACTTGTCAGCACTAACGTGTTAACCGGAGAGAAAACGGCAGTATTGTTAATTCCAGAAGAGCTTGTCGGGCGTGTTCTACCAAATGGAAATGCAGCCCTTCAAACCAACGTAACTGTTGACTTAAGTAAAGTTGCTTTATTAGCAAATGTTCTCACTTTAGTTGGTGACTTAACTAATCTGATTGCTCGAATTAGTTCTGGTGCATTAGGAAGCTTGTCTGGTGTAACAATTAATCTAGCCGAAGTAAATACTCAGCTAGCACTACTTAAAAGTTTTGAAAACTTTGGACAAGCATCATTTAATCAACCACAAGTTCTTTCTTCAGATAAACGATTGATTACAACCTCAGTAGATAAAGGGTTAGGCCCTGTTCTAGGAAGTAACTTAGCAGTCATATTAACAAATTTATTAAATGCAGTGAAGAATCTAAAAGCAACGGGTAGCGATATTGCTTCAAATCTAGTTGCAGTAGCTATCAACTCAGCAATTGATTTAGTGAGAACGCCACTAGTAGCTGCCTTAAATACAGTGATTCCAACACTTACAGGAACCGGTCCAATTATTCAACAGCTTGCTGATGCTTCTACATTAGGTAATACAGATGTGAAAATGCCCACACTTGTATCAGGACCTACTACCACCTATACAACCAATTTAGATACTAAATTTATTGGGACAGTTGTCAAAAGTTCTGCGATTACAGTGTCTTTAATTAGCGGATCTAGTAGTCAAACATTTATCTATTTCCAGGGAGAATACCTGTCTCTTCAAGAAAATCTTTTACCAACCAATTTAGATTTTGGCACGCATAAAATACAAACGGTTGCTGATGAACGATTTACCGCACAGTCAAATAGTCAAAATGTAACGGCCACTATCTCCATTACGGATACACGTACTAAAACAAAAAATTGGCAAATGAAAGTCATGCAAACAACCTCTTGGCAAAATGGCGCAAGTCAATTGAATACCGGCACATTAAAAATACTTGCAGGTGGTGTAACGGGAAACTTTCCATCAAGTGATTTTTCTAGTGTGGCGAACACGACAGTTGATTTAGCATTAAATACACAAAAAGAACTTATATCGGTGAAAAATTCAGCAGCGAAAGGGGGGATTTCCTTAGCAATCAATCAATTTGACTTGTTCGTTCCCAAAAACACGCGAAAAATGACAGGAACCTACCAGACAACATTGGTTTGGACTTTAACAGACGGTCCGTAAATTGTGGGGTGAAAAGATGCGTAAATTTTTTATTTATCTGTCTGTCGCAGTAAGTCTTCTTTTTTGTTTTTCAACTACTGGTTTTTCTCAGGTAACAAATGGCAATGTCACTTATTATCACTCGTCAACTGACTCAAGTACTTCAGAGTCTTCATATTTAGAATCTAGTCAGTTAAAAGAAAATAGCTCAACTCAGAAAATGAATAATCAAATAATAGAGAAATCGTTACCAAAAACAAATGAAAAAAAATATTTATCCATGTCTGTCACAGGTTTTGTTCTTATCTCTTTAGTTTTAGGTACATCAATTATTACTTATAGGAGGAGAAACAAATGAAAAAAAGTGCCGTTTTATTTACTGGAAGTTTATTGGTAGGAGCGTTTGCTGTATATACGCCACTAGCAAGTGCCGCTCAAACTAATGCCGTTGTTAATTATTCAGCAGGAACTGTCGTTTTTGATCCTGCAGCGACTCTGCCGAAAGATTTGAATTTTGGTTCACATGAAATTCAATCAAAAACAGATGAAACGTGGACAGCTACAAGCGATGGGGCGCAAGCATCTCCTGCTACAACTGGCAGCGTATCCGTTAGTGATAATCGAGGTGGAAATGCTCAAGGCTGGAATATCAAGTTAGTTCAAACCACTCAATTTACTGCAGGAAGCAACACCTTAACTGGAGCTGCATTATCTATTACCGCTGGAGCAATCACCAATAACGTGGGCAATCCACCTGTTGGACCTAACATTACGAATACGGTTAAACAATTAACTGTAGGAACCACTGAAAATGTAATGACAGCCAATGCTTCTGAGGGAGCGGGGGAAACTTCATTAGCCTTGCAAAAATTTACACTGTTTGTGCCAAAAGATCATAGTAAAAAAGCAGCAAACTATCAAACGACTCTGAATTGGACGTTTTCTTCAACTCCGTAAATCAAGGCTGTTGAACAAAAAATTACTATTTAAATACTAAGAGGCATCTAAAAAAGAATTTTTTGCAAGAAGTAAAAGAGGATAGAAAAGAAGGAATCCATTCCGAGATTCGCAGTGATGAGAAGGTATTCACAAAAATGATAGGAAACAGAAAAGATTGTCTTTGGATGTGACTGATTCCCAGTGCTACACAATTTTTATGCCAAAGTTAGTTCCGAAGGTGGGACATAACTAATTAAGTTATACCCCACCTTTGTAAAACCTTAATAAACGGCTGGAACAGAAGTAACTCATCTCCACTGCGTTTCGCTCTCAACAACTTCTACGCATGGAACATGCTAGAGTTGAAGGCTTCGAAAATAAGCTGAAATTCCCAAAGATTTGAGGAACAATCTTCGTGAATTCCTTCTTATTTCTCGGAGCTGAACACTTCTGTCCCAATCTCGAGAATCTCAACTTATTTCCAAAATTCTCAACTCAAAAAGTCTTATATTTAGGAGATGAGTGCCCTTTATCAACCTTTATTAAAAGTTTTAGGAGATCTGGACGTAACTTTTATAGTTATGTTCCAGAATCTTTTAAAAAGGAGTGATCTTTATGCAGCAATCTTTACGACGTACCCCATTGATAGTCATTATTTTTGGTTTATTATTTCTTTTTCCCTTATCTGTTGCGGTAGCAGATTCTCTTGATTCTTTTGAAGCGCAAATTCAACTGCCGGAAAATCAGAAAAATAAAGAAATTTCTTATTTTGATTTGACGTTAAAGCCAAAAGAAAAACAGACAGTGTTTATTACTCTAAAAAATACAAGTAAACAAACAATTGAGCTTTCTGTTGGATTTCATCGAGCAATTACCAATCATTCTGGGGTGATTGAATACTCAGGTATTAATAAAGATACGACAAAAAGTATGCCCTACAACATTGAAGAACTCGTCAATGTAAACAAAGAATCAATTACGCTATCTCCTGATGAAGAAAAAGAGCTACCTGTTGAAATAAAAATGCCCGAAAAATCATTTGATGGAGTATTGGCAGGGGGAATTTACTTTGAAGAGATTTCAACTGAAAAAGTAGACGGGAATATAAAAAATATCTTTTCCAGAGAAATTGCCTTGTTACTACACAATCATTCCAAAGTGATTCAGCCAGAAGTACTTATCAGTGATGCAAAAGCAACTCAGGAAAATTATCGCAATATTGTTGCAGTTACGATGGAAAATACGAAACCAACGTATATTAAGGATGTACAAGTTGATTATCAGTTACTGTTAGATGGAAAAGAAGTAACAAAGGGTAGTCAAGAACAAATGAGTATGGCACCCAACTCTGGATTTATCTACCATATTCCATTAGAGGGAGAAACCTTTAAAGCAGGGAATTATGAGGTAGTATTCAACGTGAAATCAAAAGAAAAAAAATGGAGTGCTCGTCCAACCTTTACCATTGAAGCAAAAAAAGCCGAATCATTAAATAAGCAGGACGTAACCGTCGAATCAAAGAGCATTCCTTGGTACATAATTGCTCTTGTTGGCCTGTTAATTGTTCAAGCGGTTGTCGTTTTTCTTCTTGTTAGAAGAAATAAGCGATTGAAATCCTAAAACTGATATAAGAAGAGGAATATATTTCTTAAAGAAAGCTAATTTTGCTCACTAGATAAAAAATCAAATCATTTCAACAAAAAAAGAACGATTTCAGTGATGTCTTCTCAATGAGTGACGCCTTGAGTAGCCTAACCACTAGAAAATCGTTCTTTTCTATTTTTTCATTTAAATATTTTTAACGAGTTAAATCAAGCCAGATTCTTTCAACAATTCATAAATCATCGTGCCTTTTGATTTTTCAATTCCTTTCTTTTCAAGATGTTTGACAAGAAAAGGAACTTTGACATCTGTAATTTTTCGTCCATCCAACAAACGTGCAGAAGAGCTCATCAATGTTCGAATATCATAGGCAGAAGCAAAGACTTCAGGAACTCCTCGGTCTACATTTAATAATGTATAAACTGCTTCCATTGCTGTTCGAACAGAATATTCTGTTGTAAATACTGTATCTCTTGGTGTTTCCGCAAAATTTCCAATAAATGCTAAATTTTTTGATCCTTCTGGAACGACAAGTGGTCGATCACCTAATGCTCTTGGCATAAAGTACGAGGTGATATAAGGGAGGTAACAAGGAATTGTATTACATGAATGAGTGGCTAAATCAGGAATTTGGTCCACTGGTACACCGATATGATAAAGCCATTCTTGTGCAATTTCACTTCCGGAGCATTCAGTAATACTTTTTTTGATAAAATCGCCGGGTTTATTGGAAAGTAATCCATAAATCCATACGACCAACTGATCTTTTGGCTGATTTTTAAAATGTGGCTGACGGTTTAGGGTGTAGCTCATTAGCCAGCTTGAATCTTTAGCTGTCACAATTCCTCCGCTAACTACTTTTCCTGCATACGGATCACGTTGGCTTATTTTTTCAATGTAAGGAGCCACTTTGTCATCTAAGGTCGTTAATGTAGCAGAGACAAACCAGCTTTCTTCAGGTAAATTTTCACAGAATTTTTCAGGTTTCCCAAATGAAGCATCTTGATTAGCAAGATTTTTCCATAACTGCCAGCTGCCGCCCAAGTCTTTTGTTGGTTGTGCTGGATGATTATTATCACCATATGTGGTACTTTCAGTGATACTGCCATTCGTTACAAAAACTAACTCATTTTCAGTTAAATCAATCGTTTTCTTTTCACCATTTTGATTTAAGACAAGTGTATGAGCAATTTTACTATCTCCATTCGTGTCAACGAGAACATTTTCAACGACTGTATTGTAAACAAAATCAACGTTATGCTCTTTTAAATAATTTACTAAAGGTAAAACAAGAGATTCATATTGATTGTATTTTGTAAATTTTAAAGCAGATAAATCCGGAAGACCGCCGATGTGATGAATAAATCGCATAATATAGCGGCGCATTTCTAAAGCAGAATGCCATTTTTCAAATGCAAACATTGTACACCAATAGAGCCAAAAATTTGATTCAAAGAAGTCTTCTGAAAAGACATCGGTAATTTTTTTATCTTGTAATTCTTCTTCTGAAGTCAAAAATAGTTTGACCATTTCTTCAGATGCTTTATCGGTTAATGTGAATTTATTTTCTGTATGAGCATTTTGTCCTTGTTTTTCTATCACTCTACATTTTGAATAGTTTGGATCTTCTTTGTTTAACCAATAAAATTCATCTAATACAGAAGCATTTTCTACTTCAAGAGAAGGAATTGAGCGAAAAATATCCCAAAGACATTCAAAATGGTTTTCCATTTCACGACCGCCGCGAATGATAAACCCGCGACTTGGATTTAAAATACCATCTAAGCTTCCACCTGCTAAATCAAGTTCTTCTAAAATATGAATATTTTCGCCTTTCATTTGACCATCACGTATCAAAAAAGCAGCAGCTGTTAATGAGGCCAATCCAGAACCGACTAAGTACGCTGACTTATAATCGACACCTTCTGGTTTTTTCGGACGAGCAAATGCTTCGTAATTCCCATTGCTGTAATACATTGAAATTCCTCCTTCATATAAAATGATTGATTACTTCATCAGTATGTACTACAAATAAATAACGGTCAAAGGATACACTACTTTATTTAGACACTCAGACAGATTTGACTAATTTTCAGCAAATTCTGTTACCGTTAACAAAAGAAAGCGTTCCATTTTCTATGATAAAATAAAATTGAGAAGAAGGAGAGGAACATAATGAAGAAAAAATGGTGGCATCAAGCGGTGATGTATCAAATTTATCCAAGAAGCTTTCAAGATAGCAATCAAGATGGAATCGGAGATATTAATGGCATCATTCAACGTTTGGATTATTTACAAAATTTAGGAATTGATGGTATCTGGTTATCTCCAGTTTATGAGTCTCCTAATGATGATAATGGCTATGATATCAGTAATTATGAAGAGATTATGGCAGAGTTCGGTACAATGGAAGAAATGGAGCAGCTTATTGAAGAAGCTCAGAAAAGAAATATTAAAATCGTGATGGATTTGGTAGTTAATCATACTTCCGATGAACATGCATGGTTTATTGAAGCAAAAAAATCAAAAGATAGTGTTTATCGGGACTATTATATATGGCGTGAAGCAGTAAATAATCAAGCTCCTAATGAGTTGCGTTCAACATTTAGTGGCAGTGCATGGACATTAGATGAAGAAACAGGGCAGTATTATCTTCACTTATTTGGAAAAAAACAACCAGATCTTAATTGGGAAAACCAAGCCGTTCGAAAAGAAATTTATAAAATGATGAATTTCTGGCTTGATAAAGGTATCGGTGGTTTCCGTATGGATGTGATTGATTTAATTGGGAAACAACCAGACCAACTCGTAACAGGAAATGGTCCTAAGCTTCATGACTATTTAAAAGAGATGAACCAAGCAACATTTGGAAATAAAGATGTCATGACAGTTGGTGAAACATGGGGGGCAACACCTGAAATAGCGAAACTTTATTCCAATCCTTCTAGAAATGAATTATCAATGGTTTTCCAATTTGAACATATAGGATTAGATGAGCAGCCTGGAAAAGAAAAGTGGGATTTGCGACCACTAGAAATCAGTGCACTAAAAGAGGTTTTTACAAAATGGCAGACAAGTTTGGGCGATGAAGGCTGGAACAGTTTATTTTGGAATAACCATGATTTACCAAGAATTATTTCTCGCTGGGGAAATGATTCAATCTACAGAGAACGAAGTGGTAAACTCTTTGCAATTTTATTGCATTTAATGAAAGGAACCCCTTATATCTATCAGGGAGAAGAAATCGGCATGACTAATCATCCTGTTTCTTCTATTGAAGAAGTAAATGATATTGAAAGCAAAAATATGTATTGGGAGCGTCTAGAAAAGGGAATTGCCAAAGAAGAGATACTTCATTCTATTAACACAAAAGGTCGAGATAATGCTCGTACACCTATGCAATGGGATGACTCCCCACAAGCAGGTTTTACGACAGGGACCCCCTGGCTACCTGTTCATTCAAACTATAAACAAATCAATGTGAAACGTGCACTGGAAGATAAACAGTCTATCTTTTATACGTATCAAAAGCTTATTCAACTTCGACATCAACAGGAAGTGGTGGTTTGGGGTGACTTTCAACTTATAGAAACAGTCGAAAATGTTTTTGCCTATAAGAGAATATACAAAGATGAAGTTTGGTTAATTGTAACCAACATATCTGAAGAAAAACAATCATTTACAAGTGAGGATAAAATAGATACATGGATAATTGGGAATTTATTACCCAGAACAACGCTATATCAATGTGAATTGGAGCCCTATGAAGCTTTTGCAGTAAAAATTTCCTAAAAAGAAGAAAAAATAGCACATTCTATTGCAGAATGTGTTATTTTTAATACATCATGAAAGGAGTCGGTCAGGATGGAAATTCTTGTTATAATTGAAGAAGAAATACGTGCGCGCAGTAGCTTTTTATACAGTAAGATTGATTCAAAGAAGACCTTGGTTCAATTTTCTCCTGAGTTTGTCACAGAGCACTCATCACTGGGTACGATTTATGAAACACAAGGTGTATCAGGGATTCGGACGTTTTTTGAGGAAGAATTCCAGTGGCACTTAGATGGATATATCCGATTTAAATTGGAAGATCTAACTTGGGCTGTTGAAAAAATTATCCCTGAAGGAATCCAATTTAACGGAGAAATCTTATCGCCAACAGAACTCCAAGAAAAAATGAGCTACCGAGTGGATGAAAATGGAGAGTTTTCTGTTTTTCATCGCCAAAGAGCGCTCTTGAAGTCTATTGTAAAAACAGTTGGAAAAAAGCAAAATATCTTCAAGGTACCGCAATACTTAAATTTATTATCAAAAGTAAGTGAAACTAATTTAAATAACAGCCAGTTTTTCGCCTTGCTTAAAAATTATTCAAGTCTTCAAGAGGCACCCTCAACAAAATTAGTTATCCCTTTACCAGATACTTATGAAGTTCAAACACAAAATGGAAAAGAAAAAGTACTCATGACCGATAGTGTACTAAATAAGGAGTTACTAAAAAACCTTGCAAAAGATTCATAGATACCTGCTATACTAAAGAAAAGAAGAAAGGAATTCACGAATGAAAACAGTTTGGCTTCAACGACTACTAAAATGGTACGCATCCATTCAAAATTTTATGCGCGGGCGATACGGACGGTTTGACCAGTTAAATAAAACTTTGTTGGTCATTGCATTAATCGGGATACTGCTAAATCCGTGGCTTCCATTTCAATTAGGAAGAATACTTGCTTTATTCCTGTTTTTATTACTTTACGGACGGTTTTTCTCGAAAAAAATCTATCCCAGAAGTAATGAAAATCAAACATATATAAGAAATATAGAAAAAATGAAACATTTCTTTAGCAGAAAGAAACAGACAACTTCTAATCAGCAAACCTATATTTTTTTCAGTTGTCCAAATTGTCAACAAAAACTCCGTGCGCCAAAAGGAAAAGGAACTATTCGAGTGACCTGCTCTAAGTGTCATCAGAAATTTGAACAAAAAGTGTAAGCCACTCGTATTAATTAGGCTGGCTAAGCAGTGTAAAAAGAAGAACGGGGTAGGAGCTGTTAGCTCTAAAAACTAGGAAGGTATAAAATCCTCGATTTTTACTTAGCGATTGATGAGAGTGAAAGAAAGGGGAGATTACTCCTCTTCAACACGTAGTGAAGAGGAGTTGCTTCTGTTCCTAACCTTTATTAATATCTTACGAGGGCGGACATAACTTAGACAGTTATGTCCGCCCTCATCTTTTTCTTTTACCCCCAAAACAGATTATCATCCTTTTTTAATAAAAAAATAAAGAAAATAAAAACTATTGTGATAATGACTTTAAAAAAAATAAAGAACACATCTGGATTAATATAAATAAAAATGTCTATAAATTGAATAGCACATTCACAAAAAAGAATAATTTATTTTATCAAAAAAATATCAAATTAAATATTTTTAATTAATCAATTCCCTTAAACTGCAATTGATATAATTCAACTGTAAATGGTTGCTATCACTTGTTTCTTTCATGGAGGTTGATTTTATGATTCTATTCTCAAAGCCAAAACTAATTCTTATGTGGTTACTAGGTGGAATTCTTTGTTTAATAGAAAGTTATTTCTTAATTCGCTATGCTGCACCTGTTGCATCAGGTGGCGAAGGGGGGCTTTCTTTATTTTATGAAGCAAATAATGGGGCGTCATTTACGATTATTGGGACGATTTGCTATTTTTTGTGGTTTTTATTAACCCCTCTTGTCTATTCAAGCCAAGCAATTAAAGCACGAGTGAATCATTTTGATTATCAACTAATTACCCGGTCTGGTGGACTCAAAGTATACTGGTTTCGGGTGTTAAAGACGAATGCAGGAATTGTTTTTATCTATTTTTTATCTGTTCAACTCTTAAGAATAGTCTTAATCACTCTTTTTTATGCACCGTTTCATTTCACTAAAGTTAGTTTTTTTCTAACGAATCAGCACTATTATATTTTTAAGGATGGTTTTTGGAATCTTGCTGCATTTCTCATTCTTTCTTGTCTAGGACAAACTATTTTTTCCTCGCTTGTTTTAATTGTGGGAATGTTTCTAAAAAATTATGTTGCTTATTTGCCGTCAGGTCTTGTGGTAGGACTAACCGCCATCCTGATTTCCGGTATTTTTTTGCCCTTTTCTCCTAATAGCAGTAGCTTTCTTGCACATGTTGTCTCCTTAAATGCCATTATTACCCCGGGACTCCAGCCAATAGGTGCCTATGCGCCTACATTCAATGGAGGAGTTGTCTTCATTCTTTCTTTTTTCTTGTACGGTATTCTATGTGCAGGTCTTTTTTCACTTCGAATGTACTTAGATAAAAGAAATGGGCACTAGGAGGGGAGGAAGAAAATGAGTTATATTCTTAAAAGTAAAGAAAATCTTCATTTCTATTTCTACTCTATTTTATCTGGAATGAGCTTTATTGTCAGTGGTCATGTTGAAAAAGATGTCATCTATCAAGTGTTGTATGCAAATATTACAACTTATTTATCTGCGGTTTCTTTTCTGATTATTTGTTCTTTAAAAATTTCTCGAAATCTACACATTCGAGATGATTTAATCATACGATTAGGGTATACAAAATTTATATTCACTCAATATGCAACGACTTTAATCATGGGAATCCTTTATTTAACCTCGCAACTATTCATTGCTTTTTCTTTTGGGGAGATTCTTATAAAAGAAAAATTCTCCATCGCAGTTTGGGCAATTATCTTCTATTGCTGTGTCATCTTTTTTTTACTTTTTATTCTCAATTTAGCCAATTGGCACATCAAATCAATTTACACAGTTTTATGCAGTATTTTTCTTATTTTTATATTTCATTATGGCTATTGTTTAGCTATTTTAACTACGTATTATTTATGAATGGAGGAAGAAGTCCTATGAATATACAGCTATCATCTATTAGCAAAACATTTAATCAACGACTTATTTTAAACCAAATAGATTTTCAAGCAGAATCAGGAAAGTTGATTCACATTGTAGGTGGAAATGGCTCCGGAAAATCTACTATTTTCAAGATTATTTGTCAGATTATTGAACCAGACTCGGGAACTGTTTTTCTCTCTGACGATGTAAATTTAGGCGCATTAATAGAGAATCCTAGTTTTATTGAAGATCGCTCAATAAAAGCGAATCTCTCATTTCTTGGTAAAATAAAAAAACAATTCAATGAAGAAAGAGTAATCAATTTAGTTTCACGTTTAGGTCTTGATTACGATAATAAGCTTAAACTAAGTAAATATTCGTTAGGGATGCGCCAAAAAGTCGGAATTATTCAAGCAATTATGGAAAATCAAAATGTGATTTTATTAGATGAGCCTACTCGCGGATTAGACAAAGAAGCGTTAGCTGAATTCAATAAAATAATTGGTGAATTGATTGAAGAGTCAAAAACAATTATCATCGCATCACATGATAATTTAGCAGATTTACAGTTTGACGAATACTATTCTTTAGAAGAAGGTCGATTACAATCAAGCTAGAAAAATTAACTAATTGCACCCTATATTTGGTTTTGTACGCTTTATTAGCACTCACTCATCGTGATGCTTCTGAGCTGCTTTGGAAGGAGCGATATACCTTTGCAACCGGATTTCCATTAGTCATCCTCGTCAGTGTCTTGTTGTCCATCGTTGAAATTCTTATCATTATTAGTTTTTTAAAACCTTTATGGGATATATATTTATTTTTAAGTATACGAAAGCCTAAGAATGATTTTTTCTTTTATGCCCTAAAATTTTCGTTTCAGTCTATTCTTTTTTTACTAGTGATAAATGTATTTTTTGATTTATTTACAGAAGAAATTCATTTTATCGGATACATTCGCCTTCTTCTAACTTACGGGATCATTCTTTTAGTCGACCATTTTTTTGAAAATAAATCAATTGTCGTATTTAATTCCATTCTGTTAAGTATCTGCATACGCTTCATTTTTTCATTTTTGCAAATGTTTTTATTTTAAAAAACGAACATTCAACTATTTTCCTCTCTATTTGTTCACTATTTTTTCAAAGGTGAACTTTTTTTGTGCTATAATGAGAAAAACATTAGAGGAGGAAGATAGATGCGTGGCATATTAACTGTGGTAGGAAAAGATAAGGTAGGAATCATTGCTGGTGTAAGTCAAGAACTAGCCGCTCTTAATCTAAATATTTTAGATGTTTCCCAAACAATTATGGATAACTATTTTACAATGATGATGGTTCTCTCATTAGAAAAATCAACGGTTTCATTTGAAGAAATTCGTGAAAAATTGAATGTACTAGGGCAGTCTCTAGGTGTAACTATCCATATTCAAAATGAAGAAATTTTCAATACGATGCACAAATTATAATTCGGAGGGAAAATCATGGAAACCAATCAAATCTTAGAAACCATTCGAATGATTGAAGAAGAGCATCTGGACATTCGAACAATTACGATGGGTATTTCACTTTTAGACTGTATTGACAGTAATAGCGAAGTCGCTTGTCAAAAAATTTATGACAAAATTACACGTTTAGCAAAAAATTTAGTTACCGTCGGGGAACAAATTGAAGCGGAATATGGGATTCCTATTATTAATAAACGAATCTCAGTAACGCCTATTTCTCTAATAGCTGCAGCAAGTGGAGAAACAGATTATGTCATGTATGCAAAAACTTTGGATAAGGCTGCACAAACTGTAGGAGTCAACTTTATTGGCGGATTTAGTGCATTAGTGGAGAAGGGCTATCAGCACGGTGATGAAATTCTGATTAATTCTATTCCCCGTGCATTAGCTGAAACAAATTTCGTTTGTTCATCAGTGAATATCGGTTCCACTCGTTCAGGAATTAATATGGATGCAGTCGGACATATGGGGAAAATAATTAAAGAAACTGCAGAACATTCAGACATGGGCTGTGCAAAGCTCGTCGTTTTTGCAAATGCAGTGGAAGATAATCCTTTCATGGCTGGTGCTTTTCACGGCGTAGGAGAAGCAGATTGCGTGATTAATGTGGGAGTGAGTGGACCAGGTGTGGTCAAGCGTGCCTTAGAAAAAGTAAAGGGCGAACCTTTTGATGTTGTCTCAGAGGTAGTGAAGCAGACTGCTTTTAAAATTACGCGAATGGGACAAATGGTTGGTAGAATTGCCTCTGAACGATTAAATGTCCCTTTTGGAATTGTTGACTTATCATTGGCACCTACGCCGGCAGTAGGAGACAGTGTTGCCTATATTTTAGAAGAAATGGGACTAGAATCTGTTGGTACACATGGAACAACTGCCGCGCTCGCTTTGTTAAATGATGCGGTAAAAAAAGGCGGAGTCATGGCATGTAATCACGTAGGCGGATTATCTGGTGCCTTTATCCCAGTCTCCGAAGATGCAGGAATGATTGAAGCTGTGAACAACGGCGCACTAAACTTAGAAAAATTAGAAGCGATGACTGCGATTTGTTCTGTTGGACTAGATATGATTGCAATCCCAGGTGAAACCCCCGCCGAAACCATTGCAGCAATGATTGCTGATGAAGCAGCTATTGGCGTGATTAACCATAAAACAACTGCAGTGAGAATTATTCCAGCTAAAGACACAAAGGTAGGAGATATGATAGAATTTGGAGGGCTCCTTGGTCGTGCACCTGTAATGAAGGTCAACGACTATGGATCTAAAGAATTTATTTTACGAGGAGGTCGGATACCCGCACCTATACACTCGTTTAAAAATTAGGGGGCATTTTGTGTTAAAGGCATTTATTTGGGATTTTGACGGAACGCTGTATGATACTTATCCGGTAATGGTGGATGCAGTGGAACGTACCTTATCAGGGTATGGAATTACAGCTGATAAGAAAATGATTTATAGAGTCATGAAACAACGTTCAACAAAAGAATTAAGAGAAACCTACTCTCTTACCGACGAACAATTTTCACCAAAATTTCATTCCTATGAAGATTCGGATAGCCGTACTTCTCCACCTTTTAAAGAGGCCAAGGAAGTATTGGAAGCTATCGTGAAATCTGGTGGAAAAAATTATATTCTTACCCATCGAAGAACAAACTCTACATGGGCACTATTGAAACAAGATAACTTGGATACGTTTATCGAAGAAGTGGTAGGTTTAGATATGGATTTCCCGAGAAAACCTAATCCAACTTCATTGAATTATTTAATAAACAAACATCAGCTGAAACATGAAGAAACCCTTATGATCGGTGATCGTAAATTGGATATTGATGCGGGAAGCAATGCAAGAGTTGCTACGTGTCTGTTTGACATTGACCACTTTTTAGGCGAGATAGATTCCACCTATGTAGTGCATAATTTGCGGGATATTTTGCCATTAATTAAATAACTAAACAATTTGTCTATAGAATAAACTGTAGAAAACGTCCTTTTACGGATACTGTCTACAGTTTTTTTAGGTCGAGACTACTTGATGCGCCAAAAAGTCCGAGAATAATTCTTTTCTGTTAGCCTTATTAAGCTTGTTTGAGAAGAAAACTCTTAATTTATTTTTATAGATGAAAATACGCGAAAAAGTAATTGTTTCTAAAATAATTGTGCTATAATTTTTTAAGAAGGAGTGTGATTTTTGTGGAATTAAAACGACACAAAGAAATAGTCGAAGCTTTTCACTATGACAAACGAGAGCCTGAGGTAGAAGCTGAAACAGAATTAAAGGTTGGATTTGCCCCTTTAACAACGAGTGATCCTGAGTATCCAAAGGAAAACAGTATCATTGGTGTACGGTTAGAATTTAAAATTGTCTTTGAAGAATTTATTATTTCTGGTTCGGTTAGCCAGGTTAATCATTTTGTGAACCAAAAGATTGATAAACAAGAAGACTTAACACAAGAAGAAGTTGATGAACTAGTGAGTCCGCTATTTGATATCGTAAAACGAATGACCTATGAGGTGACCGAAATTGCTTTAGACCAGCCGGGTGTGGAGCTGAATTTCCAATCACAGAAAAATGCGGAATAAGTTGTTTTCACTAAAAAATTGAATAAGCGATTGAGAGAGGTTTAAAATAGTAGCGTTCGTTCTAACTTCTCATGATTCTAAGAGTCTGAAACACAGCGAAAGTAGCTGTATTTCAGACTTTTTTGTGTTGTTCTTCTAGGCAAAGATAAGCGGAAAGTTTTTGTGATAGTTTAAAACTATCACACTGGATAGATTCATATAATAGAGGTAGGCAAAAAGTTCCCCTATTTTACTTATTTAAAGTAAAATAGGGGAGTCATAAAGAATTCAAATGTGAATTTTTTAAGTGAACTGTTGAAGAATGGTCACTGAGGAACCTTTACTTCCTATGATGGACTTGTCATTCATAAAAATTTTAAAGGAGGAAATGAAATGACAACACTCATCACTGTTTTAGTGGTTCTGATTTTTGCGGTACTTGTTTACGGCTTTTATCAGCTACAAAAGCGTCATGCAAAATTCTCAACTCGAGTATTTTCTGCATTAGGCGTAGGTATTATTTTTGGATTATTAATCCAACTGATTTTAGGGGCACAAAGTAAGACCACTGTGCAAGCAATGGACTGGATTAGCGTCGTAGGAAATGGCTATGTTGCCTTCTTACAAATGTTAATTATGCCACTTGTTTTTGTTTCTATCGTAGGTGCCTTTACTAAAATGAAGGTTTCAGAAAAATTAGGAAAGATTAGTGCCTCTGTATTAGCAACCTTATTAGGCACAACGGCAGTTGCTGCTTTAATTGGTATAGGAACCACTTTATTGTTTGGTTTACAAGGAGCAAAATTCACTGAAGGTTCAGCTGAAACTGCACGTATTGCTGAATTAGCCACTCGACAAGAAACCGTAGAAAACTTATCCATTCCACAACAAATACTTTCATTTATTCCAAGAAATGTATTTGCTGATTTTGCTGGAACACGTGCAACAAGTACAATTGGTGTCGTAATTTTTGCAGCATTCGTTGGTGTAGCTTATTTAGGAATAAAAAGAAAAACACCAAAAGAAGCAGAATTTTTTGCAAATTTGATTGATAGCTTGTATAAACTTACAATGAGAATCGTGACGTTAGTCTTACGTTTAACTCCATACGGTGTTTTAGCCCTAATGACCAATGTTATGGCAACTAGTGATTTTGCAGCAATTGTCAACTTAGGGAAATTTGTTCTTGCTTCATATGTAGCATTAATTCTTGTACTTGTGGTTCATTCACTTGTTCTTGTCTCTGTAAAAGTTAGTCCTATCACGTATTTCAAAAAAGCTTTCCCTGTATTAAGTTTTGCATTTACCTCACGTTCAAGTGCGGGTGCATTACCTTTAAATATTGAAACACAAACAAAGGCATTAGGAGTAGATGAAGCAACAGCAAACTTTGCTGGAAGCTTTGGCTTATCAATTGGTCAAAACGGTTGTGCTGGTGTTTATCCTGCAATGTTAGCAACGATTGTCGCACCAACTGTCGGTATTAATGTGTTCAGTTTGGAATTCATTCTAATGCTTGTTGCAGTTGTAACGATTAGTTCATTTGGTGTGGCTGGAGTTGGCGGTGGCGCAACATTTGCTTCATTAATTGTTTTAGGTTCAATGAATCTGCCTGTTGCCATTGTTGGACTTGTTATTTCAGTTGAACCTTTAATTGATATGGCTAGAACAGCTGTAAATGTTAGCGATAGTATGCTAGCAGGTGTAGTAACAAGTAGCCACATTAAAGAGCTTGATCGAGATACGCTCAATGACAGTACAAAGCTTATTGATGTACAAGCATAATAATTTATAAAGAAACATGCAACTCTCTATTGACAAGGTCTAACCAGCCTTGTCTTTTTTTGTAAAGCAATTTCTAGCATAAGTGCTTATCTTTTGGTACACTGAGCAAGAAACGGATTATTTAATTTAGGAGTGAGACGATGTTTACTAATCAAATAAAAATTATGCTATATGTTGATAATGTAGAGGAATCTGCCGCTTTTTGGCAATCAGTAGGCTTTCATGAATTTGAAAGACAAGAGATGGATGGCACGCTAATTGTAGAAATTGGCCTATCTGCGACAGCTGAAAGTCGTTTAGTTTTATATGATCGAACCTTTATTGAGAAGCATTCTCCTGAGGTTGCTTTGAATTCTCCATCGATTATGTTTTCTAGTGACGATATTGTGTCTTTGTATAAAAAGATGCAGGAACTGGGAGTTACGTTGGGAGATTTAGTGAAACTTGGAGAAGAAATGGTTTTTAATTTTGCAGATAATGATGGGAATTACTTTGCTGTTTCAGGAAAATAATGATTCAAATATACTATTTCACAAGTAAAAAAAGGCGGATTTTTCCTCTTCAATGATTTTGAAGAGGAGGAATCGGCTTTTTTCTTATGAAATGCAGAGTTAATGAGAGAATCCTATAACTATTTATCTTACCAAATAAAAAAATAGCTCTTTTTTGTTCTTTTTTACACAAGCTAATACATAGTCTTCTTCTTTATTTTTTCATATACTATTAGAGATATTGATTGAAAGGAAGAAAAAATATGGATTATCGCGTACTGCTTTACTATAACTATACAACTATCGAGGACCCAGAAGCATTTGCAAAAGAGCATCTACGTTTTTGTAAAAGCTTAGATTTAAAGGGAAGAATCCTTGTCGCAAACGAAGGAATTAATGGGACACTATCTGGGACTATTGAAGATACAGAAAAATATATGGATGCTATGTTAAATGATCCTCGTTTTAAAGATACATATTTTAAAATGGACGACAGTGAAGGACACGCATTCAAAAAAATGTTCGTACGTCCAAGACCAGAGCTTGTTTCATTAAAACTAGAAGATGATATTGATCCTCATGAATTAACTGGAAAATATTTAGAGCCAGAAGCCTTCAAAGAGGCACTTCTTGCTGACGATACGGTGGTCATTGATGCAAGAAACGACTATGAATTTGATTTAGGGCATTTTAGAGGAGCTATTCGACCAGACATCAGAAGTTTCCGTGAACTCCCTCAATGGATTCGTGACAATAAAGAACAGTTCATGGATAAAAAAGTGGTTACTTATTGTACAGGTGGTATCCGCTGTGAGAAATTCTCTGGCTGGCTTGTTCGAGAAGGCTTTAAAGATGTTGCACAACTTCATGGAGGCATCACAGCTTATGGCAAAGATGAAGCTGTACGTGGTGAGCTTTGGGATGGAAAAATGTATGTGTTTGATGAACGAATTAGTGTTGAAATTAATTCTGTAGATAAACAAATCGTAGGGCGTGACTGGTTCGATGGAACACCCTGTGAACGTTATGTAAACTGTGCAAATCCAGAATGTAATCGACAAATTCTCTGTTCAGAAGAAAATGAAGCAATTCATTTAGGTGGCTGTTCGTATGAATGTAGTGCGCATCCGCATAATCGTTATACTGAAAAACATGGTATTTCAGAAGAAGAAAAAGCTCTTCGTTTAGAAGCTTTGAAAGTGAACGAAGCGGTATAAAAATAAAGGAAACTAGAATTCAACGACGTTTTTGTTTTTATATCATCACCCGTTTATAAAAAATGAGAGTGGGGCATCACCATCTATGTCCCATCCTTGGAAAATATTAATAAAGGTTGGGAAAAGGAGGAACATACCTGCTTGATTCTAGGAGTTAAACGCTTCTGTTTTCTGACCTAGTTAACCTATTTTAAGAGTCTGACGGATCACTCATTATGAGAGAGAGTTGAGGCTCTTTTTTTCTTGCTATTTTTTTAGCATTTGACGTATAGTAAAGTAGGAGGGGATAAGATGAAACCCTATGTTTATGCAATTAGTGATATTCACGGAGAGTATGAGTTATTCAAGCAAGTAATTTCTTATTTTGATCCTACGCTTCATCAGCTCGTTTTAATGGGTGACTTAAACGATCGAGGAGCACATACAAAAGAATCTTTTTTATTGGGAATGAAGCTAGTAAAAGAATTTGATGCCATCTATTTGAGGGGAAACCATGAAGAGTACTTCCTCGAATTTTTAGTCTCACCGGAAGACTGGTATCCTATGTATCTTAGAAATGGCGGGAAAGAAACGATTGAGAGTCTCCTGCACAAAGGAGCAACAGAGGAATACTCGCCTACCGAAATCTCAATGATGATACGAAGCCGTTATAAAGAATTGGTAGACTTTCTTGTCGAACGTCCTTTATATTATGAGTGGCAGCAATATGTATTCGTTCATGCTGGTGTCGATTTATCTAAAAAAGACTGGCATGAAACGAGTCCGCGTGATTTTTTATGGATTCGAGAGCCGTTTCACCAAGGAAAAAATAAGACAGGAAAAACGATTGTTTTCGGCCATACAATCACACCTATGCTTCATGGGGATATGCAAACTACCGATTTATGGCTTTCTGATAACAAAATAGGAATAGATGGCGGTGCGGTATTTGGCGGGTCTGTGCATGGTGTCATTTTTGATGAGAATGGGATTGTACAAGATATTGAATACCAAAATTTAAACGGCCCATGGCAGCCAGATAGATAAGAAGAGAGCAGGAAGTAACTATCCTAGTTATGAATCCGGCTCTTTTTGTCTTGCAGTCGTTTGCAGCAACAACCCAAAAACATAGACAACAAAAAATGGAAAGTCTCTTTCAGTCATGTGATATTCCATATGCCAATCAATGAAAACTTATGGTAGAATAAACAAGTATGTATTGTAGAAGTGAGGGAAAAAAATGGCAGAAAATTTAAATCAGGAAATTATTCAACTCGTTCAAAAAGAGTTGTCAGAATTTCGTCCAAAACAATTAACTACCGTATTAACTTTATTGAGTGAAGGAAATACGGTTCCTTTTATCGCTCGTTATCGAAAAGAAATGACAGATAGCTTAGATGAAGTTCAAATTCGACAAATCGAAGAACGATATGCGTATTTAGAAAACTTGGAAAAACGAAAACAAGAAGTCGTTCGTTTAATTGATGAACAGGAAAAATTGACACCTGAGTTAGAAGCATCTATAAAAAAAGCAACAAAGATGCAGCAAGTGGAAGATTTGTATCGTCCATACAAGCAAAAACGTCGGACAAAAGCAACGATTGCGAAAGAAAACGGCATCGAACCTTTTGCATTGTGGTTGTTAACCTTCCCTAAAGAAGCAGACGTCTATGGCGAAGCCAAACACTATATTAATGAAGAAAAAGAAGTGAACACAGCTGAAGAAGTTCTTCAAGGAGCCCACGAAATTATTGCTGAACAAGTTAGTGATGAAGCAAAATTCCGTACATGGATTCGTTCATTTACTTTTAATAAAGGAATGTACAGTAGTACGGTAAAAGAGAAGCAAAAAGATGAAAAAGAAGTTTATGAAATGTATTATGAATTCTCTGAACCAATCCATAAAATGGTTTCTCATCGAATTCTTGCAACAAATCGTGGAGAAAAAGAGGATATTTTAAAGGTCTCATTAGTAGTGGAAGAAGAGAAAATTTTTACTTACTTAGAAAGACAGCTAATTAAAAATAGTGAATCACCCGCTGTTCCTTTTGTTCGTGAAGCTTACCAAGATAGCTATAAACGATTTATTGGCCCAGCGATCGAGCGAGAAATTCGAAATGAGTTAACGGAGAAAGCAGATGAACAAGCGATTGCTATTTTTGGTGAAAATTTGCGTAATTTATTACTCCAATCACCATTAAAAGGAAAAGTTGTTTTAGGCTTTGACCCTGCCTACCGGACTGGATGTAAGTTAGCAGTGGTGGATGAAACAGGAAAAGTTTTAGCAATCGAAGTTATTTACCCGCATAAACCAGCATCTGCAGAAAAACGTGCAGCAGCAGCCCCCGCGTTTCGTAAACTAATTGAAACGTATAAAGTGGAAATGGTGGCCATTGGAAATGGAACGGCTAGTCGTGAATCTGAATTATTTGTTTCTGAACAATTAAAACAGACAGCACAAGAAGCCTTCTATGTGATTGTTAACGAGGCGGGTGCTTCGGTTTATTCTGCAAGTGATATTGCACGTACGGAATTTCCCCATCTTCAAGTAGAGGAAAGAAGTGCTGTAAGTATTGCACGTCGTTTGCAGGATCCGTTGGCTGAGCTTGTAAAAATTGATCCTAAAGCTGTTGGCGTTGGACAATATCAACATGACGTATCTCAAAAACGTTTAGCAGAACAATTGGATTTTGTGGTAGAAACAGCAGTAAACCAAGTTGGAGTGAATGCAAACACGGCAAGTCCTCAATTACTACAGCATATTTCAGGATTAAACAAAACAACTGCACAAAATATTGTAACCTATCGTGAAGAAAATGGTGCTTTTACGGCAAGAAATCAATTAAAGAAAGTTCCACGATTAGGACCGAAAGCTTATGAACAAGCCATTGGTTTTTTACGAATCCCAGATGGAAAAAATATATTAGATAATACAGGGATTCACCCTGAAAGCTATCCAATCGCAAAAGAAGTACTTAGTCTAGCAAATCTTAAGGAAAAAGAATTAGGTGAAGACTCTTCAAAGGAAAGCTTGCTGCGTTTAGATACACAAGCCGTTGCAGATCAATTAGCCGTTGGAAAAGAAACCTTATCTGATATTATTTCCGGCTTGGTACAACCAGGTAGGGATATGCGTGATGAAATGGCTGCTCCGCTATTAAGAAAAGATGTTCTTTCAATGGAAGATTTAAAACCAGGAATGGAGCTAGAAGGAACTGTCCGAAATGTGATTGATTTTGGGGCATTTGTCGATATTGGCGTAAAACAAGACGGTTTAGTTCATATCTCAAAACTAAGCAAAACGTTTGTTAAACACCCGACTGATGTTGTTGCTGTTGGAGATGTCGTAACCGTATGGGTAGAACAAGTTGATACGAATAAAGGAAGAATCAGCTTAACGATGCTATCTCCTTATCAAGAAAAATGACCAATCAAGAATTACAGCTACTTGTAGAAAAGGTTTCTCTTAATTTTTTTAAGAAGCCTTTTTTACATAAAGCTTCATTTAACCGAAGATTGAAAACCACTGGCGGACGTTACCATTTAGAAGGACATGGACTTGATTTTAATCCACGTATCTGGGAATTATATGGCGAAGAAGAATTAATTGCTGTCATTAAACACGAGCTGTGCCACTACCATCTGCATTTGGAAGGAAAAGGCTATCAGCATAAAGACGCTGCGTTCAAAAAACTTTTAAAAGACACTGGTGGTTCTCGTTATGCTCCGCCATTAGTTGATGTTCTTTACCAAGTCTATGAATGTCAAAACTGCGGGGCACAAATAAAACGCAGAAAAAAATTGAATACACAACGATTTGGCTGTGGCAGATGTAGAGGAAAATTAAAGTGGCTAAACGAACAAATGTTTTCTGTCCATGAGTTAAAATAAATCAAATTTTTTTAAAAAACTCTTTTCTATGAAACTTAGATAGCTTTTTTGTATAAATAGTTTTGTTTCCACTAGTGCAAAAGGAGGGAACGGAGTGAATACGATTGAAAAATGGAATGTGTTGTTAACATTCCTAGCAGAGAAGGAAGAAAAGAATCTGTCCGCTGACGTTTTAATTCTTGCAGGAAATTGCCTGCCGTATCTTACAAATTATGCAGGGACCCTTCTTGTTGAAGGGCATATCAAACAGATAGTGTTATCTGGCGGAGTAGGACATGCTACAGAAAAGCTGAGAAATAATTATGAAAAACTCGGCTATAAGTTTTCTAAAAAACTCAGTGAAGCGCAAATGAATGCGAACTATTTGTCATCAAAATTTTCAATAAATGACACGCAGCTTATTCTTGAAACGCATTCGACAAATTCCGGGGAAAATGCTCGCTTTTCTCTTGCTTCTTTTGGGAAGGCCGTGCCAGAAGAAGTCTTATTAATGAATGATCCTATTTTGCAACGACGTACACGGGCAACTTTTGAAAAAGAATGGGCGCATACTGAAACAAAATTTGAGAATTATGTTCCTTTCATCCCCAAACTTATCGAATTTTCCAGCAGACCGATTTTTCAACAAAGTGAATTAGAAATCAGCTGGTCAACAGCCTATTTTAAATCCTTGGTTTTGGGTGAGCTTCAGCGAATGCAGGATAACGAATGGGGATATGGAACAAAAGGGCTGAATTTTATGAAAGATATTCCTTTGCCAGCGAATGTTCAAAAAGCATTTGAAGAACTACTTATACAAGAAGATGAGTCTCTATCCGTGAGAAGAGAGTCTCTTTTATAAGTTCTTTTACCCCTTGAACACATGAATTTTTCGGTTCAGATTGTTTGTATTCTACGTAAGAACAAATAAGTCGGATATTTATGATTGAAATTTTTTCCATTTTATAAGATAATGATGAGCGTGTAATAATATATGATTTTTAATAAACGTATGTTTTATAGAATAAGAGAAGAGGATTTTTAATGGGAAATCAAGACAAGTTGTATCATTTTGTAGGTATTAAAGGTTCGGGTATGAGCTCACTTGCACTTGTATTATTCGAAAAAGGGTATCATGTACAAGGCTCTGATGTTGAAGAATACTTTTTTACACAAAGAGATTTAGAAAAAGCCAACGTTACTATTTTGCCATTTGATGCAAAGAACATTAAAGAAGGTATGGTGATTATTGCCGGAAATGCCTTTCCAGATACACATGAAGAAATTGTTCGTGCCAATGAACTTGGCTTAGATGTGATTCGCTACCATGATTTTATTGGACAATTTATTCAACCCTATACAAGTATTGCTGTCACAGGCTCACACGGAAAAACAAGCACAACTGGTTTATTATCCCATGTGTTAAGTGGTATTCGCCCAACAAGCTATCTAATTGGAGATGGTACAGGACATGGTGATCCGAATGCAGAATTTTTCTCATTTGAAGCATGTGAATATCGTCGCCATTTCTTAGCCTATTCACCTGACTATGCAATTATGACAAATATTGACTTTGACCATCCTGATTATTATGAAAGTATCGATGATGTTTTTTCTGCATTTCAGACGATGGCTAATCAAGTAAAGAAAGGAATCTTTGCCTTTGGTGATGATCCTTATCTGCGAAAACTTCAAGCTAATGTTCCAATTTATTATTATGGCGTCAATGAAAATGATGATATTCAAGCTCGTAATATTGAAAGAACGACGCAAGGCTCTGCGTTTGATGTCTATCATGGAGACGATTTTGTGGGTCATTTTGTCTTACCGGCATATGGGCAACATAACATCATGAACGCTCTAGGCGTGATTGCAGTTGCTTACTTTGAAAAATTAGAAATGACTGAAGTAGCCAAGGAAATGCTCAGCTTCCCTGGTGTAAAACGCCGCTTTACAGAAAAGAAAGTAGCTGATATGACCGTTGTTGACGATTATGCACACCATCCTGCTGAAATTAAAGCAACGATTGATGGCGCTCGTCAGAAATATCCAGACAAAGAAATCATTGCGGTTTTCCAACCCCATACCTTTACACGTACAATTGCCTTAATGGATGAATTTGCTGAAGCGCTGGATTTAGCAGATCAAGTCTACCTATGTGATATTTTCGGGTCCGCTCGGGAAGTAAAAGGTGATGTGAAGATTGAAGACCTTGGTGAAAAAATTCAAAAAGGCGGTCAAGTCATAAAGGAAGATAACGTATCACCTTTATTAAACTATGAAAATGCCGTAATGATTTTTATGGGGGCTGGCGATGTACAAAAATTTGAACAAGCCTATGAAAAATTATTAAGTAACACAACAAGAAACGTGCTATAAAATTAAGACGTAAAAAAGGAATCCCTAGGTGAGTTTACTTGGAGATTCCTTTTAATTTCTACGAATCAGAGAAAAACGAGAGCATTGTTACGAGCTCATACTTATTAAGATTCAGTTTTTTTAGGGAGTTTCTTTACACGCGAAATTGATTTAACTTTCAACAAATCTAAAATAAACACAAATACAGGAACACCCATAACGAGACCCCAAACGCCGAAATAATGTTCGCTAAATAATAGGATAACGAATGTATAGAAAATAGGAAGTTCTGTTTTACTAGACATTAATTTGGGATTTAATAAGTAAGATTCAATTAGATGTATCACAATAACTATGATTACAATCATAATCACATCGTGAATGCCTCCTTGAGAATAGGCGATAAACGAGAGTGGAATTAGAGAAATAATGACTCCAGCCACTGGAATCAGACTTAGTATAAAGACCATGATTGCCAAACTTGGCAGTTGTGTGAATCCCAAGAAAAATAAGGAAAGTGTAGTTAAAAATGTATTAACCAGCGCAATGATAAATTGAGCCTCAATCACAACACCGAATGTATCTGCAAATTTTCTCATAAAATAATGAACATCTTGGAAGAACCACGATAACTCACCCTTTAAAAATAATCTTGAAAACTGAACAGTTCTTTGTTCCTCGATGAGGAAAAAGAAGCTGAGAATAAATGACATAACTACAGCAAAGGCAATTTTCCCAAAATTTTGTACATAAGATAAAATGAGTGTAGCACCATTTTGTAAATTATCTAAAATATCAAACTGCTGCATTGAGTTATGAATAAACCGGAAAAAGCTGTCTGCATTTTTGGGTTCTTGTTCATAGAAATCAACAAGAGAAGTTACCATCTGCACCGATTGATTGACTAAGACTGGAACATATCTTGTTAAAGCAAAGTAAACTGCTGCTAAAATGAAACTATAGATAAGGGTCGTAAGTATTACTGGTGGAATTTTTATATATTTTTTGATTTTTTGTTCAAACTTGTAACCTAAAAAAGTAAAGATAAACGTAAGAAAAATCATAGTTATCATGTGACGTACCAGATAAAGAGCTGCTAAAACAAGGAATAAAACAACAATTCTTCTTAATTTAACATTCTCAATAAATTTATTATAAAAAGCCATATTGCCGTCCTTTCTGTGTATTCACAATAAATAACTTCCTACCTGTTAAATCTAACTCCTATGAGGTTTTGACTATTATTTATTGGAACTTTCAATTACTATTTCATAAAACTATTCACCATTAAAAATTATAACATAGATTGCAGCCCTTGCTAATGGACATTTCGCCGAACTTAGTTAATAATTTAGGACTAAGTGACGAATTTTCAAGAATCTATTTTCATCGTACATGACAATAAAGTACGAAAAAGAATCTCTCAGTGAATCTTAAATTTTCTTGATTATCCAGTTTCTAAACTTGCCTTTTCATTGGTTTTTGGTACAATTATCTTTGAAGAGGTTTAAAAAATGGAGGGTTCTAATTTGAACATAGGCAAGCCGAGAAAAATTGGCAAATCAATTGATGAGATAGAGGAAGGCGATTCGTTATCTTTAACTGAGTCAATTGAAGATAATCAGCTGCTTTTATATTTGGGTTTAACTAATGATGCTAACCCGTTATATATTCAGCATGATTATGCAAGAGAAACAGAATATAAACAACCCATTGTTCCATCTGTGATGCTCATGGGGATTATTACAAGTGCTATATCTAAACATCTACCGGGACCAGGTTCCCATGTAGTAAATTTTTCAGTGAACTTCATTGAACCAATTTATCATTACGAAACACTAACCTTTCAATTTGAGGTTATTAAGGTGGACAAGATGAAAGATGTGGTCACAATTTCTGTTGAAGCGCAAAATACAGAGGATCATCGTGTATTAGATGCAGTTGTTATGGTTCAGCCACCTGCTATTAGCGAGGCTGATTTTAACGAAACGAAGGAGGATTTATATGAATAATCAAGAAGTAAGAGCACAAGGACTTAATAAGTTTTACTCTAAAATATATGCATTTTTAGCAATGGGTGTGGGAATTAGTGCAATCGTATCTTATCTTTCACTAACCGTTTTTAATTATCAAGTAGCAAGCTTTATCAATAATTTTCCACTCGGATTTGTGGGCTTGTGGATTGTAGAAATTGCGTTGGTGTTTGTATTGGGAATGAAAGCTCAGAAGAATCCAAGTCTGGCAATTGGCGGATTTATCGCTTATTCTCTGATTAACGGATTAACGCTCGCTGTTACCTTGTCTATGTATACGAAAGGAACAGTAACTGCAGCTTTTGTTACATCAGCTGCTATGTTCGTTGGAATGTCTGCGATTGGTATGTTTACAAAAAAAGATTTGAGTGGTATTGGTCGTGCAGGATACAGCGCATTAATCGGAATCATCTTAGCAATCTTACTAAACACATTTATTTTACACAGTAGTCCGGTTGATTTCTTCATTTCTATTCTGATGGTCATCATCTTCTCAGGGATTACTGCGTATGATAATCAAAATATTAGAAATATCTACTTTCAAACAAACGGCACAGCAAATAACGGAGTAGCAGTCTTTATGGCGTTACAACTTTATCTTGATTTTATTAACTTGTTCCTTGCATTTTTAAGAATTTTTGGTCGTGACTAAATCAAATATTACTTCTTTCAAGTAAAAAGACTCTAAGACATCACACAGTGTGATTAGTCTTAGAGTCTTTTTGTATAACTATAAATTATTAATTGTTATTAATCTTTAGTCGGTGATAGTTAATAAATTCGTTCAAATTCTGCCACAGCTTATTATCATGTAAATTATCTAAATAAAAATAGTTTCTCTCTTTGTAACGATTTTCGAAAAAATCCGAAATGATAATATCAGCCTGATCGATGTCAGAGGCGATATGAATGTTTTCTCGACCATAGGTATTGTATAGTTGTGTCTGAATGTAGCTTTGACCAAACATATTTTTTGAAAATTGAATATATACTGCTAATGAAGGAGCTTTTATTTCAGAAAGAAGTGTATGAATCAGTCCATAGGCCAAATGTAAATGAACGTCTGATAGACGTATTTCCTCTGGTAAAGGATTTTCCTTTAAAAAGGTATCAAAAAAAATTTTCGCTTCAATAAAAATAACAGATTCCGTTACTTTAGCATCTACATTTATATGAAATAATTGTTGAAACGTTGCTGGTTTAAATTGAACGTAAAATGTATTAACAAAATACAAAGAAAATGTATAAAGTAAGCGATTTTTGATTAATTGAGGAAATTCTATAGTATATTTTTCGGAAAAAACAGACAAAAAAGAATCCACTAATAGTTTACAATAATGAATTACTTCATTTTCAAGTGAAGTAAGATATTCTCCAATCATATATTGCACATTTTCTGAATCATTGGCGGAACCAAAAATTCGACAAATAAAATTAAAGTATAGCTGTTCCTCTTCAATTGAAGCTTCGTCTCGTTTGTTTTCAGTAGACTGTTTTCGACACAGTGGCAAAGAACAATCATTTGTTTTTTGAAAAATCATTAAAATTTCTTTGAACTCTTTTGATAGTTGAAGATCTTTTTCATCATCATTTGCTTCAAGTGTCGAGACTGCTAATGAGTAAAGGTACTTTTCTTCTTTAGAAGAAGAGAGTGAAGAAAACTCTTTTAGTTCACTCTCCCTAAAATACGCGTAAAGTTCGTCAGGAGTTGTGTGTGTGAAGGGCCATTCGACGCCTTGATAGGTTGACCAAAAAAAATAAATACGAAAGAGCTGGATATCTTTTTTACTTCCAGACATATAAACTCTATCTGATTGTTTAGAATAATGTATCTTGATACCAAGAGGGACAATAAACGAATTAGTTTCTAAAAGCAGCTTATAAATATAGGTATAGCTTACATACAATTTGTCTACTAATTCTGATAAGTGGGTCACCGTGCCTAATAAAATATCTCGAATCAATTGAAAATAAATACTTTTTGAATAATATAGAAACTGAATTTTCTTTATTACGTAATATTCATTAAAAGGAGTTGGATTTTTTATGGCATAGCTAGTATCTATATCTTGAATAGATAAATTTACGAATTCCTTATATTCATGTAAATCATTATTAATTGATTCTATATATCTTTTTAGCGTAGACATTGAAATATTACAGTAAAAGGCTAATTCTTTCTTTGTTACATGACCTTTTTCCTCGATTAAATAACGTAGTGCAGTAAGTTTTCCTAAGTCTCGTTTTGTTAACATCATTTTATCATCCCCTAAATTAGAAATTAAAAATAGCATGTTTATTTTAGGAAAACTAGCAGACTAGAATCATTTCTTTTGAGTAATCAAGTCTCCATTTTTATCGAAAATAACAAAAAAAAACAGATACTTTATTCTAGCATCACAGATTTTTTCGTTTTTACATTAAAAACTACAGATATATATATTAAAATTATATAAATATTCTTAGGTAATGAATTGATATTTCCTCATAAAAAAAATAAGAAAAATCTATAATCTAGTATTGTTTCTTGCTAATATAAGGCATGCGTCAGTGTTCTTTGTTCAATGACCTCACAAAATGAGTACATGAGAAAGGGACTCTTTCTTTAATTTTAAGGCTGACTTTCTTTATTGCACTTATTATTCGTAATTAGTTATTTTCTTTTGTTCTATTTTTGAGACAATCATCTGATTGTTTTAATAAATTATAGAAAAATTTTTTTAAACTTTGGAGGAATTAAGATGAAGCAAGCAATGAAAAAAAACAGAGTAGGATTTTTACTGATGAGTAGTGTACTGTTATCAACTGCATTTAGCGCTACTGTACAGGCAACTGATGTAGGCTCTGTAGAAACTGATGTCAATGCGACATTCACTCCGGGGACATCTGTAGTACCTCCGGTGGATCCTACAGATCCTACAAAACCCGAGGTAGATCCTGGAAACCCTGGTACTGGGAATCAAGGTCCTTTAGCAGTCATTTATGCTACAAATCTGCTTGATTTTGGCTCACATGAAGTACCAGCGATGGATGCTACATTTACTTCGGCTGATGGGAATAGTAATGTATGGAATGGTTTTGAGTCTGTTCAGATTTCTGATGCTCGTGGAGGAGCGCTTGGCTGGAAGCTAAGTGTCAAAGCTGACCCATTAAAAACGGTTAGTAATGGTGATGAATTAAAAGGTGCAGAACTCGAAATCGGTGCTTCAACTGTTTCAACAAATGTTGCCGGAGCTAATCCAGCATCAGCATCAGCAGTTAAGGATGCATTTGTTGGCGGTGTAGCAGTGACAGCACCAGGCGGAGATGGGGCAGGGATTACAGTCGCTAACTTCAACCCGGCAGATATAAAATTACATGTAAAAGGTGGGACTGCTTTGGCAGAAGCGTATACCACTAAACTTGTTTGGACATTAAACGATTCACCAACTCGTTAATAAGAAAAGGATAATATATATGGATAGTTGCAAGTACCCAGTGAGACAAAATAAAAAAATTTTGCTTCTAACCGGATTGCTTATTCTATTGTTTGGAAGCTCAGTACTAGCTTTTGGTGAGTCAGAACAAGAAGAGGGAATGGTAGGCTACAGTGTGGCTGCCACCATTCCCGAGAATCAAATTCACGAAGAAAATACATTTTTTGATTTAAAAATGGAGCCTAAACAAACACAACAGATTAAAGCGACGGTATTCAATTCAACAGATCAAGACATAGTTGTTGAGACAGCGATACACACAGCCTATACAAGTGCCACAGGACAAATCGAGTATGGAAAAGATATAAACAAATTCGATGCATCACTGAAATATCGCTTAAAAGATTTACTAAAATTAGATGGAGAAAAGAGGATTACTGTACCAGCTGGAGGAAAAAAAGAAATTTCCGCTACTCTTACTATGCCAAAAGAATATTTTCAGGGAGTACTGTTAGGTAGTTGGTATTTTTCGCGTGTTGACAACTTGCCAAAAGAAACACATAAAAAGAAAGGGATGACAATCACAAGTCAATACTCTTATGCTATTGGAATCAAGCTAACAGAAGACCATGAAGTAGTTCCTGATTTAAAACTCCTTGATGTTGAAGCTGGAATGTTAAATTACCATAAAGGTGTTTTTGCAAAAATCCAAAATTACAAGGCAGTGATTGTTCCAAATCTTTCTATTGAAGGGATTATTACGAGAGAAGATGAAGACGGGATTGTAAAACAAGCCAAGTTGGAAAATCTTCAAATGGCACCTAATTCAAACTTTGATTTTCCCATTCTATATGATAAACAAAAGTTAGAATCAGGCGATTATCATCTGAGGATTAAGGCAAAGAGCGAAAGTTATTCTTGGGTATTAGATCAGGATTTTTCAATCAGTGCAAAGAAGGCAAAAAAATATAATATAGAATCATTAGATGATACATCTGGTAAAAAAATGATAAATATTGCACTAATATTTGGGATTGCCGGTGTCATTCTAACAATTCTTATTGTATTGTTAATTGTTTTAATTTATAAACGTGTAAAGAGACGTCGGTAAAAGACAGGAGCTGATATCTATGAAAATAATTGCTCGATATTTATTATTAATAACGTGTCTCACTTTATTTTTCTTTGTTGGGGAATCAGCAAAAGCTTCAGGATTACAGTCTGATATTAGTCTCTCTTTTACGCCAAACACCCATATTACTGATTCTCAAAATAACTTAACAAATGAGTCTAACAAAGAAATTCCTGATGAAAATACGATTATTGTTAATCAAAAACAAAAAAGGCTACCTAAAACAGGAAGTAGTAAAGAATTTATACTCATTGAAATTGGGCTATTAATAATTTTACTTATAGGATACTATTATTATCGAAAAAACAGAGGTAGGTGGAGAAAATGGAAAAGTTAACTACATTCAAACTTTATAAAAATAAACTACTATTTGTTGTTAGCTTGTTTTTTATCTTATTCTTACTACTGACCATTACCTCTTTCACTAATGCAGACGAAACTAGAGAGTCAATATCGGTAAACAATTATTTAGATAGTACTTCTATTGATGATACTAATCTGATGGTTACAAACTCGCTTGATAAAGCAGCAATGGAACCTATCTCAGGATTAACTTATGGTTCAGATGTTTATGATTTTTGGAAGCCATTTTGGGAGGACAAAAATGGAAATGGCGCAGATGTTCCAGAGATTATTACAGCAAATAATACTTATAAAGGAAGAATTACTAAACAGACAACCGATATATACATTAAAGGAGCAGTTGGAAGCGTTAGGGATGCTGCAGGAAGTTATTTTGATCAGAAAAGTTCACAGTTTTATATTGAAGAAGGAGGAGGAACAAAATCTCCTTCTAAAGTAAAATATGTCGATTTTACAATGAGTAATCAAGATTTTTCTAAAGTATCTGGAAGCTCGGTTACTTTGATGTGGCAGACAAAAGCCTATGGATATGCTCGATTAATGAATATTCCTTTTTTTGTTTCCAAAACACCTGATATGGAAGTTCCAACGAATCTTTCCAAAACACTAAGTGGTACCGGGGAGCCGCTATTTAACTTTACAATTACTGTTTCAAGAAATGGACAAGATATTGAGCTTGCAAAAGGAACCTTCGATGCTAATGGAGAATTCAAAAAAATCCCTATAAAAACAGGTCTTCCACTAAAAGAAAAAGAAATCTTAACGATTGAAAGCTATGATCCTTATAATTTAGAAATAAAGTCTTCTACGGTAGAAGTGATACACGAAGCACTACCCACCTCGCCAACTATTAAAGGACCTTTATTTCCAACCGCTTTAACCTCTAGCAAAACGATAAATGGAATGGGGACATTTCCAGGGGATGAGGTGTCCTATAAAATTTATAACAGCAATGGTACCTCTATAGATGAACAGGGATCGACCGTCATTCAGTCAGACAAACGATGGTCAGTAGATTTAGGGAAAGACTTATTACCATTTCAGAAGGTAGAAGTAGCAGAATTAGATCCTTATGATAACGCTGTGACAGGGATTGTTTCAACCATCGTTGCAGATAAGCCTGCACCAATGCTTAAATTTATTTCTGTGAAACCATTAGAATTTGAGACAAAAAGTTTGGATGATACAGAACCAGACGGTTATCTACTTAGTTCTCGGGTCAAAGATTGGGGACTCTCTATTTTAGATTCCAGGAATGGAGGAGTCGGTGGAAACTGGTCCGTTATGGTTGAATTAAAAGACTCTAAACTTGTCAGTACCTTAGATCCTTCACATACCCTTTTTACACCTTTAGTTTTAAAATTCGATACCTATGATGTACCTATTCAATCAAGATTAGCAGTTCTATCAAGTTCTAACTCAACTCCAACAGGTTCAATTACTGAGAGTGTGAAAGGTCAAAAATTCTTTACCTATGATTTATCATTTAAAAGCGAGGATGTAGGAATGTACCTAAAAACATCTGTTGACAAAGTTTATCCTGAAAACTATTCTGGAGTCTTGGAATATACCTTAACAGACTTACCTTCTAGGTAGATGTATAAACACAAAAAGCTCATTTTCATTTTAAAAATGAAAATGAGCTTTTTTCTAAAAATTCAATTTTTCTATTCGATCAAAAGCTTCTTTTAAAACAGTTATTTCTTGAGTTGCTGCCAGTCGAACATACGTATCGCCTGTTGTTTCACCAAAGGCTTTTCCAGGTATCATAAGTACATTGGTTTCTTCTAAGACTTTTTCTACGAACGAAACAGAATCTAGACCTGTTTTTTCAATATTGATAAAAGCATACATACTTCCTTTAATAGGATGTAAGGAAAGAAACTCAATTGCTTCAACTCGTTTCCCAACATATTCAAGGCGTTCCTTAAAGACCTCGACCACAGGGGGAACAAGTGAATCATAATGAGTCAACCCATAAATCCCGGCTTGTTGAGAGATGGTTGGTGCAGAGTAGGTTAAGCTTTCATTAATCAGTTTTGCTACTTCATTTATGTAGCTAGGACCAATCATATAGCCAATTCTCCAACCAGTCATCGCAAAGGCTTTTGAGAAACTGCTGAATGTAATCGTGTTGTCGGGAGCAAATGTTGCCATGGGAACAAACTCGTCATAAAAGCTAAATGCTTCATACACTTCATCTGATAAAATATAGAAATGATGCTCTATTGCTAATTCAGCAATTGCTTTGAATGTTTCTGGTGAGAAAACTGCCCCTGTTGGATTATTTGGCGAATTAATAATAATTGCCTTTGTTTTATCTGTGATTGCTGCTTTTAAAACGTCTAAGTTAATTTGAAATTCATCTTTTTCATACGTTGGGATAAAGACTGGTGTTCCACCTGCAAAAATTACTTGATCTTTATAAGGAGAGAAATACGGCTCATGAATAATCACTTCATCTCCTGGATCTAAGATAACTTGTAGGGCAAGATACATACCGTGTAAAGCACCAACTGTTGCTCGGACTTGATTCGCTTGGAAGCTTAAATTATATTTTTTCTTATAGAAATCGACAACCGTATCAATAAATGTTTGACTTCCATCTGATGCAGTATAATGCGTATAGCCATTTTTAGCATCCTCAAAGGCCTGCTGAATAATCGTATCATCTGTAATTAAATCTGGATCTCCAATAGATAAATCAAGTAGATTAGGTAACTCTTTTGCTCTGGTTGCAATATCCATCAGAATGTTTTCAACGGGCTGTTGGTGACGTTTTGCAATTGAAAATTTGTCCATAATAACCTCCTATAAAACTTTTCTTAAAAAGTCCTGCGTTCGAGGATTAGTCGGGTGTCCAAAAATTTCTTCTGGTGTTCCTTCTTCTTGAATAATCCCCGCATCCATGAAGATGACTCGGTCTGCTACTTCACGAGCAAAACCCATTTCATGAGTTACCACAACCATCGTCATTCCTTTTTCAGCAAGAGCTTTCATTACCGATAATACTTCACCAACCATCTCAGGGTCAAGAGCCGAGGTTGGCTCATCAAATAACATTACATCAGGATCCATTGCCAATGCACGAGCAATGGCAACCCGTTGTTGTTGCCCACCAGAAAGCTTCGCAGGGTAACTTTCTGCTTTTTCCTTTAGTCCAACTTGCTCCAGCAGCTCAAAAGCCTTTTCCTTTGCTTTTTCAGGTGCTTCTTTTTTTACCTTAATCGGACTGATGGTTAAGTTTTCTAGAACAGATTTATGAGGGAAGAGGTTAAAGTTTTGAAACACCATTCCCATTTTTTGACGAAGCTGGTCAATATTTACTTCTTTTGATAAAAGGTTTTTCCCTTCAAACTCAATGATTCCTTCATTGGGTTGTTCAAGCAGATTTAAGCAGCGTAAAAAGGTACTTTTCCCACTTCCAGAAGGACCGATGATAACAACTACTTCTCCAGTTTTTACCTCTAAATCAATTCCTTTTAATACTTCATTTTTACCAAATGTTTTATGCAAATTTTTAATATTAATCACTTGTACTCATTCTCCTTTCAGCAACACCTAATAGACGAGAGATTGTAAATGTTAGAACAAAATAAATCAGTGAAACGATCAAGTAAGGTAGGAAGGGCTTAAAGCTTGCTCCTTGAATATTTCCAGCTTGGAAAATTAACTCCGACACACCAATTACAGAAACAACTGATGATTCTTTGATTACTGTCACAAATTCATTTCCTAAAGCAGGTAAGATATTTTTAATTGCTTGAGGTAAAATGATAAACCGCATGGATTGTCCTTGATTCATGCCCAATGAACGAGCTGCTTCAAGCTGTCCTTTATTGACCGCATTAATTCCTGCACGGATAATTTCAGCAACATATGCACCACTATTCAAGGCCAAGGCGATACAACCTGCTGCCACTTTTGAAAGATCAAATGCAATTGCGCCTAATCCAACTGCTTGAGTAAGAACGGAAATTCCTTGAAATAGAATCGGCGTCCCAAAATATACAATAAAGATTTGAACAAGCAGAGGTGTCCCACGAACATATTCAATGTAAATAATGGCAATTGCACGTAAAATTTTTGATTTTGCAAGCTTCATTAAAGCAAGCAGGCCGCCAAGAATTGCCCCAAATAATACGCCGATGAAAGCCAAGAAGATTGTATAGCCGGCACCACTAATATAAAATTTCCCATATTTTTTTAAGAATCCCTGATCGTCGGTAAACATTAGTTTGCCTGCTTCTTTTTTATAACCCTCTAACAAGTTGTTCTCATTTACGGTCTTGATAGAAGCGTTGACTTTTTCAGTCAAAATGGGCGCATCTTTAGAAATTGCAACCGCCGTTTCTTTTGCCCCTTGTTCAAACGTCACATCGGCAAAGACGAGGTTTTTATCTCTTTCTACATAGGCATCTGCTACGGGACCTTCTAAAATAGCAGCATCTACTTTTTTATTGGTTAAATTCATCATCACGTCAGGAATCTTTTGAAGAGAGGTAGGGATAGAACCCACTAACTCATTATTTGCAAGTTCTTCTTGGGTTGTTTGCTTTTGAACAGCTACTTTTATCCCTTTAAAGTCATTTACCGACTGAAATTTTTCTTTGTCTTCTTTTCGAACAATCACTCGCTGTTGAACAACTAGATAAGAATCAGAAAAGTTTACTTCTTTAACACGCTCTGGTGTAGGGGCCATTCCTGAGATAATTAAATCAATTTTCCCTGTTTTTAATGCACCTAATAATGCATCAAATCCTAATTCTTCTATTTTTAATTTTACGCCTAAATCATCTGCAATTTTTTGCGCAATAGAGATATCAAACCCGACAATGGTATCTTTTCCATCTACCTCTGCGTGAAATTCATAGGGTGCATAATCAGCAGAAAGCCCAACAACCAATTCTCCGCGTTTTAGTACATCCTCATAGATAGCATCTTTCTCTTCTGCAAATGCTGAAACCGTCGGAATGAGTGTACTCAGCGCAATAATCAATGTAAGAATGAGTGCAAATAGTTTCGATATTTTTTTCATTTTATATTTCTCCTTTATTTGACTTTTTTTAATAAATATTCCATTTTTTTGAATAAATGTATAAAAATTTATTGTTTTCAGATGTGAGTTATCATATCATAGATTAAGTAGAAGGAAAAGAGATTTTCATAAACAAATCAGAAAATTTTTATACAGTAAGAAAACGATAGAGGAGAGAAGAAAATGTCATTGTCATTAATTGTAAGAGGAGCGCCTCAGGAATATGAATGTAAGGAACATGCATGGAACGAATTGGAAAATCATTTAAATAGAAGAAACTTGAAAAAGGTCATGATTCTTCATGGAAAAAACTCATGGGAAGCAGCAAAACCCTATTTTCCTGAACTACATACTGTACAGACACATTTTGTTTATTACGGTGGCGAATGTACAGATGAGCGCACACAAGAACTAACGACCATTATTAAAGAACAAGAGCTGGATGCAATTGTTGCTGTGGGTGGCGGAAAAGTAGCCGATTTAGGCAAAGCAGCGGCATACGCCAATGGACTTCCCGTGTTAATTTTACCTACTTTAGCTGCTACCTGCGCAGCTTACACGCCTCTTAGTGTAATCTATCATCCAGATGGGTCAATGGCTCGCTATGACGTGTTCCCAGTAAGTAATGCGCTTGTTCTAATTGATCCGGAGGTAATTTTACATTCGCCTAAAGAATTGATGATTGCAGGAATTGGGGATACGCTAGCAAAATGGTATGAAGCAGATGCCATTATCTCCCAGATGAAGATACAGCCTATCGAAATTCAAGTAGCAGAATTTGCTGCCAAAAAATGTCATGATGTTCTCTTAACAGATAGCAAAGAAGCGTTGAAAGCAATGGATACATTAACCCTTAATCAAGCCTTTTTGAATGTGGTGGAAACAAACATTTTAGTGGGAGGAATGGTTGGAGGATTTGGTGATGACTATGGTCGAACTGCGGGTGCTCATTCGATTCATGATGCTTTGACCTTATTGCCTGAAAGTCATGCACACCTGCATGGAAATAAAGTAGCTTATGGGGTGTTTGTCCAACTTGTTATTGAAGAGAAGTGGAACGAAATTGATTCACTATTGCCCTTTTATCATGAACTTGGCTTACCAATCAGTCTGAAAGCCATGGAGATGGAACTGACTGAAGAGTCATATAATCGGGTGGCTAAACGAGCGGTCGAAGATTATGAGACGATTCATTTCATGAAAGAAACGATTACGGCAGAGATTGTGAAAAAGGCGATGGTGGATTTAGAAGAGTATATGCAGGGACGTTAATGATTGATTTCAGAACAAAAATAGAAGAAACCAGATTTGCTTATTAAAACAATTAGTTATTGAGAGAAAAAGAAAGTAGGGGGAGTCCTTTGTATTCCACCCTACTTTCTTTTTTTTAGGATTTTTTCAGGAGTAAACACTACCCTTAAACTACTTGCTACTCTCAACAGATGAAGGGAGTCACTCTAATTCGTTTCTCTCTCCTGTTTGTAAGCGTCAATTTTTGATAGAAAAGAAGTAAGACAGATTTGCCGGTCTTGAAGGCAAATGATTTATTCTGACGAAAGAGAAGTGTATATAGAAAACTAATAAGCTGTTTTCCCACCTAATTAGATTATGGGTGGGTTATTTTCTTTTTACCGAAAAAAAGACAAACAGACACTTTAACAGTCGCTAAACTAGGTAAAATAGGTTGTTTTTATTGAAAACTTTCTATCATTAAATAATACATTCTTCAAAATAGAAACACGAGGCAATTCTTCCTATTTTGAAAGAATGAACGGGAATAATTATTCGATAAAAAGAAGTATTTTTTTACTAGATGACCCTCAAAATGAATAAATAAATGACCCTCTGTTATGTAACGAAAACCTCGTTGACAGGGGATTTTGCTTATTCAATAATAAGGTAACAAAACAACATTAGCTTTGTCTACACCTCTAACTACTGTTGTGAGCGTCGATGCCCAAGGTAGTTGGAGCCCCGATGAGTCATTATATTTTCAATTGATATATTTGATAACGCTATCTTTTACTTAAAAAGGAGGATCTTACTTTTGTCCTATTTTATCTATGAACTAAAACTTAGTTTAAAGTCAAAATTATTTATATTTGCCATGATTCTATCATTCCTTAGTATCCTCTTTGGTATTTTAGGGAACAGATTGTTAATAGAAATGGAAGAGGGGCTGACTCTCTTCTTTTCTGGTTTCAGTTTCAGCACGTCCTCGTTGCTTCCACTGTTAGCACCGTTAATAGCTGCTTTGCCGATGGGGAACACCTACTTAAATGACCAACAAAACAATATGATTACAGCAATTTTTGTTCGAATGACTAAGAAGAAATATTTTTTTATAAAATTTTTTTCAGTAGGAGTGATGGGAAGCTTGGTCATTGTTCTTCCTCTTATTTGTCTATTTCTACTAAATCTACTCATCTATCCAAGCAGTGCACCTGCTTATATGGGGGAGATTGGCGGGCCATTTTCTACGATTTTTAAAGAAAATCAACGACTTTATGCAGGTCTACTTATTTTAAACAGCGGTTTATTTGGCTTTATTTACGCTAATATTGGTTTTGTAAGCTCAATATTTATCAAAAATAAATATATTACCGCATTTTTTCCACTAATTATTTACTTTTTTCCTTCATTTATTTTTCCGTTGCTTCATTTAGATCGCTATGAACCAGTGACGACATTTGATTTATCTGCAAATACAACGACTACTTTCCAAAATATTTACATTCAATTCGCTTTCCTATTGGTTGTTTTATTTTCAATTGGAACAACTTATTTTTCAAAGGAGAACAAAAATGATCAATAGAGTAAATACAATCAGAGAAAAAAAGAGTAAAGGAAAAAGTCTGCTATATCTCATTTCCTTAGCTGTATTAATTGGTGTGTCCTATTATCAATTTATTCTGGAAACAAAAAATGATCGACTCGTTGCTTGGTTATTCTATAATGTACAAACACTTTATACCGTACTCTTTGGTATCCCGCTATTATTTATGATTTATCTAACTATCGAATTAGAATTTCCAATAAAAAAATACATGTTTCTGGTTCGTCTTGGAGGAAGGAAACAATTATTTTTGACTGATTTTTCCTTCTTATTAAAACTGTTATTTCGGTTTTTTATCTGTTTGTTGTTAATGGTTATCGTTATTGGCTTACCCACTCAAAAGCAGTATTTTTCTTGGGACAAAGAGTTAATCGACTACTATACATCTGTCCTAAAAATAGTTCCAAATACGCAGGTCGCCCCCTTAATACAGGTCTGTTTTGCATGGAGCTTCTTCTTTCTTTACTTATTTTTTATAGCTAACAGTTATCTTCTCCTCACATTTGTATCAAAAAATCGAGCCGTCGCGTTCCTTATTCTTTTCTTTTTCATTGGTATTCAAGCATATTTTTATAAATTATCACAAGATACTCTAGTAAGTGACTGGTTACCTTTTACTCATTACTTACTGTATACAGGTACAGAACCTGTTAGAAATTTTTCCAGCCTCGTACTAAAAAATCTACGATATTGGGGACTTTCTCTTATGATAATTGATGGAATTCTTTTTTATTGTTACACACATAAATCAGTAGGAGAATAATCCATGAATACATTCATTCGTATACAAAAAATCTATTTTTTAGCTCTTAGAAGAAGAAATGTCTTAAGTCTTGTTTTTTTCGGAGTCTGTTGTTTATATGTGTCAGTTTGGATTGATACACCACGAACTATCTCTGATTTCTATAGTATTTTACTTGCAGGAGTACCTTATCAAGATTTTTCTGTATTACAGATACTGCGCTTTCTATTTTTTTATTTGTTCTATCTTTACTTTTTTAGTTTATCCAGTCATAGTGCTGAAAAAAGCGATTTGTATCTGCTTCTTATTCGTTTCGATAGCTTGAAGAAGTGGTACAAATCTATCTGCTTCTATGCTTTGAATCTGGGGATTATTTATTGGGGACTTTTTCTGTTTTTCACCTTCTTATTTGTTCTGATTTCTTCCATATTTTTTACTGAGCCTTCAGCAGTTATCCAGCTCTTTTTTTCAAAAGAAACAGCTCTTTTCTATTTTGAAAATGTACTATCTAGCATTACTTTAGCAAATTTATTTTTGCTTCTAACAATAATCTTTACTGAAAAAAATGCAATATTTAGTGTGCTGGTTTTTCTATTATTTAGTTATTGCTTTTCCTATTTTCTTGTTGGAAAAAAGGAGATTCTCTTTTTCAATACAAGTATCCTAACTCTTGCCCGAACACTAGCAAAATTTGATAAAAACAATAATCTTTTAGTAAGTTTACTATGGATTTTTATTCAAAACCTTTTAGTTTATATCGGATTTAGTATTTATTTATTGAATAGAAGTTGGAGGAATCACAGATGAATATTATTGAAGTTACTCATGTAAGCATGAAATTTAAGCATCATTTATTATTTGATAATCTTTCATTTTCTTGTAAAAAAGGACAAATTATCGGAATCGTTGGAGAAAATGGTTCCGGAAAAAGTGTCTTGTTTAAACTTATTGCTGGTTTTTTAAAACCTGCAAAAGGACAAATCACCGTAAAACAAACTGAAATCACAAAAACAAATACCTTTCCAGAGAATCTGGGTGTACTGATTGAAGAACCGTCCTTTTTGGCTGAGCTTACGGGATTTGAAAACTTGAAATTACTCTCAAGTATAAAAAATAAGCTTTCTGATACAGAGATTCACTCTACGATGAAGTCTGTCAACTTATTCAGTGAAAAAGATAAGAAAGTACAGGCATATTCTCTTGGAATGAAAAAAAAGCTTGGAATTGCCCAAGCCATTATGGAATACCAAGATGTTATTTTATTAGATGAACCAATGAATGGGCTAGATGAAAAAAGTATCATAAAAATCCGACAGCTTTTGAGGAAAATGGCAGAAGAAGGAACCACTATTTTACTGGCTAGTCATAATAAAGAGGATATACATGAATTATGCAATCGTGTTTATAGAATTGAACAAAAAGAGCTGATAGAAATTCCTATTCATTCTTAGTTTATTGTAGCTTCAGAACCTGTGTACCGAACAAACTAATCAACTAGTCATTTTTATAGAGTTTCACTATCTTTTATGTGGATTTTTCCGATGAAAGATAGTTTTTTTATTCATTTGTAAATCAACCAGTTTTTCTTTTCGCAATCACTTCTAATATTTGTTAAAATAGATAAGTATGAAAGAGAGTATGGAAACAAGTGAGGAGTCGTATTGATGACAAAAAATAAATTATTGCTGGTGGATGGAAATAGTGTGGCGTTCCGCGCCTTTTTTGCCCTACACAATTCGTTAGAGCGTTTCAAGAATAAAAATGGTCTGCATACCAATGCAATTTATGCATTCAACAATATGTTTGAAAATGTGATGGAAAAGGAGCAACCGACACACGTACTTGTAGCATTTGATGCGGGGAAGACAACTTTCCGAACAGAAATCTACTCAGATTATAAAGCAGGCCGCTCAAAAACTCCTGGTGAATTTAAAGAACAGATGCCTTATATCCGCGAGCTTTTAACGGGACTTGGCGTGAAATATTATGAACTAGATAACTATGAAGCAGATGATATTATTGGTACATTATCTGTTCTTGCACCAAAAGATGAGTTTGATGTCGTAGTTCTTTCAGGAGATCGAGATTTAACACAGCTGACTACAGATTCTGTAAAAGTAGATATTACAGTAAAAGGAGTTAGTGATTTAGAAACGTATACGCCGGCATATGTTGCAGAGAAGTATGACGGACTTGAGCCAAAACAAATTATTGATATGAAGGGACTTGCAGGAGATACTTCTGATAATATTCCTGGTGTTACGAAAATTGGAGAAAAAACAGCGATTAAACTGTTGAAGGAATATGGCTCTGTTGAAGGGGTCTATGAAAATATTGATAAGCTAAAAGCAAGTAAGATGAAAGAAAATCTAATTAACGATAAAGAACAGGCCTTTATGTCAAAAGAGCTTGCTACCATCAATACAAAAGCTCCTATCGATGTATCTATTGAGTCACTGAAATATGAGGGGAAAGATTTAGAAAAGTTAGTTCCTTTTTACAAAGAAATGGACTTCAAACAATTTTTAGCTAAGTTAAATATCCAAGAAGAAGAAGTTGAAATGCAGGACATACATTTTGATGTTGTTAATGAATATACGCCTGAAATGTTTACAACAGACATGTCATTATATGTAGAAATGTTAGGAGATAACTACCATTTAGAGGATATTGTCGGTGTCGCATGGGGAACAAAACACAAAGCATACGTAACGAATGATTTAGCGTTATTTGAAAATCCACATTTTAAATCTTGGTTAGAAGATCAAACCATGTTAAAAAAAGTGTATGATGCAAAACGTACATTCGTTGCACTAAATCGCTATATCACACGTACGCAAGGAATTGACTTTGATGTTCTTCTAGCAGCTTATCTACTGGATACAAACGACAACAGTAACGATATCGAAGGTGTGGCACAACATTATGGTTACACAGAAATCCGCTCAGATGAAGCGGTTTATGGAAAAGGTGCAAAAAGAGGACTTCCAGAAGAAGAAGAGGATTTTTTTGCTCATCTTGCACGTAAGGTTTGTGCAATCGATGTATTGTCAGACAAGTTAAATAAAGAATTAGAAGAAAAAAATCAAGCAGATTTATTCTATAAAATGGAATTACCTTTATCTATGATTCTTGCCGATATGGAAATTACAGGGATTACAGTAGATGCTTCACGTTTGCATACCATGAAGGGTGAATTTTCAGCGAAGCTTCAAGAAATTGAATCCAAAATTTATGAAGAAGCGGGTGAAACCTTCAATCTGAATTCACCTAAACAGCTCGGAGTTATTCTATTTGAAAAAATGGGCCTACCTGTCATTAAAAAAACAAAAACAGGGTATTCTACTGCAGTAGACGTATTAGAACAATTAAGAGAACAAGCACCTATTGTTGATGATATTCTTATATATCGTCAAATTTCCAAAATCCAATCGACATATGTTGAAGGATTATTAAAAGTCATTCAATCAGATGGGAAAGTTCATACCCGATACGTTCAAACATTGACACAGACAGGTAGATTAAGTTCAGTTGATCCAAACTTACAAAATATTCCTATCCGTTTAGAAGAAGGAAGAAAGATTCGCCAAGCCTTTGTCCCTAGAGCAGATAATTGGGTGATGTATTCTTCGGATTACTCTCAAATTGAACTGCGTGTACTTGCCCATATCTCAGATGATAAGCATTTGAAAGAAGCCTTCATTGAGGGACAGGATATTCATTCCAGTACAGCGATGCGTGTCTTTGGTATTGAAAAAGCAGAGGACGTTACACCAAATATGCGTAGACAGGCAAAAGCCGTGAACTTTGGAATTGTCTATGGGATTTCTGATTATGGATTGTCACAAAACTTAGGAATTACTCGAAAAGAAGCCCAACAATATATTGATACGTATTTTGAAAAATATCCCGGGGTAAAACAGTATATGGAAGACATTGTCCGAGAAGCAAAAGATAAAGGCTATGTTGAAACACTGTATAACCGAAGAAGATACTTACCAGATATTAATTCTCGAAACTTCAATATTCGCTCATTTGCAGAACGAACAGCAATCAACACACCCATTCAAGGAAGTGCTGCAGACATCCTGAAAATTGCGATGATTGACTTAGCAAAACGTTTAAAAGAAGAAAAACTAGAAGCTACACTACTTTTACAGGTTCATGATGAATTAGTATTTGAAGTTCCAGAAAAAGAATTAGAAAGACTTGATGAACTGGTTAAAGAAGTCATGGAACATGCAGTGGACTTACACGTTCCATTAATTACAGACAGCAGCTGGGGAAAAACTTGGTATGAAGCAAAATAATGTGATTGGCTAAGTGATTACCTGGCAATCACGAAGTCCATAGATTGTTCATTTTTTGTTGAATAATCTGTGGACTGATTTTTTAATACGGAGGTGTCAAATCATGCCAGAATTACCAGAGGTAGAAACCGTGCGAAAGGGACTTGAACGATTGGTTATCGGAAAAACAATTGATTATGTAACCGTGCGTTGGCCACGAATTATTGAACAACCTGATGCAGAGTTATTTGCACTTGAGCTTATCGGTCAAACAATTGAGTCTATTCAACGAAGAGGTAAATATCTGATTCTTCAACTAACCGATTGGGAACTAGTTTCTCATTTACGGATGGAAGGAAAATATGAGTTTTATTCAGAAAATGCTCCAGAAAACAAGCATACACATGTCATTTTTCATTTTACGGACGGCAGTGAGCTTCATTATAACGATGTGCGAAAATTTGGACGAATGGCACTTATGGAAAAAGGAAAAAGTGCCTCTTATAAGGGGATTGCAAGCCTTGGTCCTGAGCCGCTTCCAGAAGTGTTCAAATTAGCCGAGTTTGAAAAAGGATTAAAAAAATCCCACAAAGCAATTAAACCGCTGTTACTTGATCAAAAACTAGTTACAGGATTAGGAAACATCTATGTGGATGAAGCGCTTTGGCAAGCAAAAATCCATCCTGAACAGCCGGCTGATACACTCAATAAAAAGGAAGCAGCAACCCTACGTTTAGCTATTATTGATATTTTGGGAAAAGCAGTAGAAGCTGGTGGGACTACGATTCGCAGCTACTTAAATGCATTAGGCGAGGCTGGTAAATTCCAAATTTCTCTTCAAGCTTATGGACAAACAGGCGTTCCCTGTAGTCGATGTGGTACCCCGATTATCAAAACAAAGGTTGCTCAAAGGGGAACGCACTATTGTCCAACCTGTCAAAAATTGAAAGTGAGGAAGGTTCGATGAGTTTCATTTTAGGCATTACTGGGGGAATTTCTACTGGAAAGAGTAGTGTTGTTGCCGTTTTCAAGGAGTTAGGGTACCCCATTGTTGATGCAGATATTGTAGCACGACAAGTAGTAGAACCTCAGACACCAGGACTGAATGCCATTGTTGAAGTGTTTGGAAATGAAATAATTACCGAGGATGGACATCTGAACCGTAAAAAGCTAGGGTCAATTATTTTTCAATCTGATGAAAAACGACAACAGCTGAATCAGCTATTAAATCCATTCATCCGATCAGAAATAGTGGCACAAATTGAAGAAAAAAAGAAGCTAGCTTCTTTGGTTATCGTTGATATTCCTTTACTCTTTGAAGGTCATTATGAGCAATATATGACACAGGTTGCGGTTGTTTATATTCCAGAAGTATTGCAATTACAGCGATTGATGAAACGAGATCATCTCAATGAAGAGGATGCGCTAAAACGAATACACAGTCAATTAGACATCGAGGAAAAGAAAAAGAGAGCCGACATTGTTTTTGATAACCAGGGGTCACAAGAGAAGACAAGAGAGCAAGTGATGGCCTGGCTCTCAAAATTTAAATAACAAATAAACACGTTGGCTAAACAGTCAACGTGTTTATTTGTTATTTAATTGAAGGTTTGTCAATTTCTACTGAAAGACATTAATTTCTCTTGAACCGCCAAAATATTGTGTTCCTCGATGTGGGCCTTCGAATAGTGAATTAATGGAAGTGAACGTATACCCTTGTTTTTTTAGGGATTGTATTAGCGGCTGCACAGAATCCACACTTGTTTTATGAATATCATGGAGCAAGATAACCGAACCATTCTCCAAATTTTCATTCACTGCACCTACAATGTCTTCGGGGCTTCCTTTTTTCCAGTCCTCCGTATCAATATTCCAGTGAATTAAGGGCTGATTTAAGGTTTTTGCAATTGATTCTTTCATTGCACCATAGGGTGGACGAATATATTTTGGTAGTTGACCGGTTGTTTGATAAACGATTTTGTCTGTATCTTGCATTTCTTTTTTTACCGCTTCCGGACTAAGCTGTGTTAATTTTGCATGGTCATAAGAATGGTTTCCAATAACATGCCCCTCAGAAATAATCTTTTCCAAGATTGATGGATTTGCTTGTGCTGCATTTCCTAAGACGAAAAATGTAGCTTTGACATTTTCTTCTTTTAAAATATCCAATAATCTTTCAGTCGTTTCTGGACTCGGTCCATCATCAAAAGTAAGAGCGACTTGTTTAGTTTCTTTTTTGGGAAAATATTGTGTAGAAACGTATTTGGGATTTAAATAATAGGCAAACTCGGCCCAAGGGAGTGTAAACGATGAGACATCTCCAATAGGTTTTGTCAGATTTACTTGAATTCCAACATCATTGACTTTACTCACCGTTAGTTCCTCAGGGGTAAAGGGTTGTTGGTTTAACACCTCATCAATAATCTTATTACCGTCCTGACTACTATTTAATATTTCCTGTTGAATAAGGAAATGGCTATGCATTAGTTCTGTTTTACTTGGGAAAAAATCGGTAATTTTAGGTAACTCATGCGTATCAGCTTTCATAAAACTTGCCTCTCCAGAGTTTGACTCCGTTTTGTCATAAATCTTTTTTGTTTCATTCCAAGTATAGCTAGAAAAATCATAATAGACTCGCTTTAACGCCTCTGAGTAATCTTCAGAAACTTCTTTTCCTGTAACGATCTCAGGTGCATTTTCTTTTGGGAAATGGCTGAATAACAAGCCTAAATTTTCTTCATTTTTTAAGTCGTCAATAAAAAACGTTTGTTCACTGGTTGAATAGCTCTCGCTTTTCGTCCATTTTTCATTTGATAATTGCGTAAGAAGTGACTCTTTTGCTTGTTCTTTTTCAGATTTTTTTGATGAGCTGCTTGCATGTGCTTTTTCTTGTTGTGGATTTAAGTCAACAAGCATTTTATTAATCACGTACGTGCCGCCTGCAAGAAACAAGATACAGACAGGAAGTAACGGTAACCAGTTTTTCTTTTTTTTACGATGAATTTGTTTTCTTGATTGGTAGGGTTGCGTCATGAAAAAAACTCCTTAAAAATAATTTACTTTTCTAGGTTACCACGTACTGTAGGGAGTTTCAATCATCCAGATTATGAATTGCGTATATTTTGAATCAAATGGAAAATTTTGATATTCTATCAATAACAGAGGGAGGAATTGGTATGAGCGGAATAAAAAATCAATCAGATAAAGTGATCGGTTCAGTCAAGGAAAAAGTCGGTGATTTACTGCATAATCAAACGCTTAAAGAAGAAGGCAAAGAGCAAATGAAAGAAGCAAAAGCACAACTTCAAAAGGAAAAAGAGCGCATAGAAGAGTTAGAAGACAGCTACGATGAACTGGCAGCCCGAAATCAAGATTTAACAAAAGAACAATCTGTTCATAAAGCAGAAGATCCGCTTGCTGAACATGTCAGTCAATCTCCGCACATTTCTCCAGAACAACAAAGAGAAGAAATTCGTATGAAACACTACACTGGAATTGAAGAAAAAAAATAGACATTACTCCTTATAGATGAGTCGAGATTCTTTCCTCATCTGTAAGGTTTTTTCTTAAGTTAACAGTGAAAAATCAAGTAACAAGAAAAAAACGATACAAAAAAATTGAATAATAAGTTGGTTTTACAAAAAAGAACAAGAATCTCCATTTAAGAGCTGGCTTATTAGAGACATGTTTTCTACACGAATAAAAAATCACTCCTGCCATACAAATAAATCAATGAATAGAGGGCTTTTTTAAGTAGAAATCTACGACTACATAGAAATTCATGTTATAATAAAATTGGTACAAAAGAAGAAAAAGAAATTTCACAACTTTGAATGAAAATGACTGTTTTATCCTAGTGATAAGTTTAATAATAATTAAATTGAGGTGAAAATCATGCGCTGTACAAGATGTCAAAATAATAACTCTCGTGTAGTAGATAGTCGACAAACAGATGATGGACGTGCGATTCGTCGTCGAAGAGAATGTGAAAACTGTGGATTTAGATTTACAACCTTTGAACGAATTGAAGCAGCACCTTTATTAGTCATCAAAAAGAACGGTGATCGCGAAGAATTTAACCGAGAAAAAATCTTGCGAGGTCTGGTTCGTTCCGCTGAAAAACGACCAATTGCAATTAAACAAATGGAAGCCATTGTTGACCATGTAGAAAATCGGGTGCAAAATTTAGGAGAAAGCGAAGTCTCTACTAATTTAATTGGTGAATATGTAATGGAAGAACTCGTTGATCTAGATGAAATCGCCTATATCCGTTTCGCCAGTGTCTATCGTCAGTTCAAAGACATGTCTGTCTTCTTAAAAGAACTGCAAGATATTGTAGAAAAAGCAAAGGCAGACAATAAAAAAGACGAGTAGTGAAAAGGAGGCCTTTTCTTGGAAAATGCTTGGAAAGAAATCCAACCCAAAAATATTTATCGAATCGTAAGAATGCTCCCCAATACAGATCTCGCAAGTGAAGCTTTGCTCCATTTGTATCAACCAATAATGGGGGCACAAGCACTCGCTTTATACCTTACGATGACAAGTGAAATTAATCAGCTAACAGGAAGCAGTGAAGAGTCACTTCATGCCGAGTTGCTAACGATGCTGAACTGTGGCATTCCGCAGTTTTATGAAGCAAGAAGCAAGCTAGAAGGTATTGGTTTATTGAACACGTATAAAAAAGACTCTTCTGAGCTTGGTACTGTCTTTGTCTATCAGCTTCTCTCCCCAATGGAGCCTGTTGAATTTTTTAAAGATACTGTTTTATCATTTCACTTACTAAATACAGTCGGAGAAAAGAAATTTCAACGTCTTGTTCAACAGTTTGAACCTAAAACATTTCATGTGGAAGGTTATCAATCAATAACAAAAAAATTTTTAGATGTGTATGGCTGGCAAAATCAGGAACTCATTGAAAAAAGCGAGAAATTAGAGCGTGTAACAGAAAAATTTCAACTACTACAAGCCAGAAAGCCTGTTGCTAACGAGCTGGAAGTTTTGAATTGGTCCTTTGTGGAAGAACTGTTAAAGAGAAAACTAGGAACTACTGTACATTTAACAGATACCATTAAAGAACTTTTTTCTCTTTATCATTCAATGTATGGAGTAGATGAGTTGGAACTAATCGAATTAAGTTTGCCTGCATTTGATATGATGTCAGGCGAGTTTAATCAAAAAGAGCTACAACGCGTTTTAACAGTTTCTACGCTGCCAAACAATAAAAAACAAGTACCTGAAGCTATTTCCAATGAGGGACCCGACGAAGAGCTGCGACGTTGGAATACGTTACGTCAAGAAGGCTTTAATGAAGAGGAACTTGCGCTAATAAAAGATAGTGAGACTATTCCTCCAATGATTTATTTAGAAGCAATCAAAGAGCAAAAAGGCGGCTTCGTTTCAAAAGAGGAGACGTGGCTTATACAAGACTTAATTAATAAATCTCCTTTAAAAAATAGTGTGCTAAATATTCTCATTAACTATGTTCTGGTTGTTAAAAATAATGCCAGTCTTACACGAAGCTTTGTTGATAAAATTGCCAATGATTGGTCACAGTTAAAACTTCAGTCACCTGAAGCTGCTATTCGACATTTAAAAAGTGTGAAAAAAGAAGCAGCAAAAAAATTAGAAACAGCACCTAGACGAACTGGACAAAAACGAGTTCGACGTGAAAAGCTTCCTGACTGGCTAAACAAACCACAGCAGGAGACAGCTGCTGATCCAAAAAAACAGGCTGAGATTGATCGCAAACTTCAAAACTACCTAGCAAAGAAGGAAGGTGACCATTGATGGAAGATGTTGGAAAAGAGCTTTCAAAAATAGTCAAACAAAGAAACTATCAAGATCGATATACTGAAATGATGAATACCGTTCTATCCGATAGTGATGTCCAAGCATTTTTAGCTGAGCACAAAGAAAAGTTAACGCAAGAGGACATTGAAAAAAGCTATGCAAAGCTTTATGAATTTGTACAAGAAAAACGAAAATATCAACTAAATGATCCTACAATGATCGCTCCAGGCTATGAACCTCAGCTGATGCTTAATTTTCACTATGTGGATGTTACCTACGTACCCACAGAAGCATTAATTGCCAGACGTCGTCAAGAAGAGATTAGAAGTCGAATCCATGCGGTTGATATGCCAAAAGATATTCAAAATGCGTCATTCAAAACCTTTGAAAACACGAGTGGCCGAGGAGAAGCACTTTCTGCAGCTCTGGACTTTATTGAAGGCTATACAACGGACAAACAGGCTTTCCATAAAGGTCTATACTTAGTTGGAAGCTTTGGTGTTGGGAAGACTTATTTATTCGGGGCGATTGCGGGCGAATTGGCAATTGCTGGATTTAGTACCACATTAGTCCATTTTCCAACGTTTGCCGTAGAAATGAAGCAAGCGATTGGAAAAGATCTTGTTTCTGAAAAATTAGATGCCGTGAAAAAATCACAAGTGTTAATGATTGATGATATTGGTGCTGATTCTATGAGTAGCTGGATACGAGATGAAGTGTTTGGTGTTATTTTACAATATCGGATGCAGGAACAGTTGCCAACATTCTTCTCTTCTAATTTTTCTATGGAAGATTTGGAAGATCATCTTTCTGTAACACAAAGAGGGGACGAAGAACCACTTAAAGCTAAACGTATTATGGAAAGAATTCGTTATTTAACAAAAGAAGTGTGGATGTCTGGTAAAAATCGCCGAAATGGCTAAACCTATCTAATTAGTAGGAAAGGGGACGTTTCATGAAAAAATTGATTATCTGGACAATGATTGCTGGAAGTGCTGGTATTCTATTAGCTGGCTGTTCTAAGAACAATACAAAACCGAATACAACCGTTAGCACAACTGAATTGTCAAAAGAAAGTAGTGGGAAAAAAATGACCGAGACAACAAGTGAAACGCCTCAGACTCGTTCTGAATTCACTGCAGTACTAAGTGATGATGCCACTGAAAATAAGGATACGCAAAAAACGATTCGACTAGCGCTTGATGAAGTAGCTGCAGTTAAGGATCCTGAAACTATTTTGCCAATGATGCAAAATGATGGCGTCATTTTAAATGTGACAAAAGAACAATTAAGCAAAGACTCAGACCTAACTACCTTAAAAAAAGGAACAAAAATAACCTTTATTTTAACTGGCTTACCAGTTATGACGATGTCTATCCCTCCTCAAATCCCAGGGAACTCTGTTGAGCAGGTTATAGTAGACGCGTTTTAATAAAAAGTGTTGCCTACATACTTATTTGGGCAACACTTTTTTTGCGCGCTCGTAGTCAGTCATGTTTTAAAAAAATATTGTTAATTCTTGGCTTATTTTTCTATAGATGTGTATCATAAATATATATACAATAGCTGAGGGAGGGAGCTTATGAAAAAATTTATTCTCATGTTCACAAGTCTTATTATTATTGGGGCGGGTGTCTATTTTTTCTTTTTTCGGAACAAGGAGACAGATATTCAGGTAGCACACGTTAGTGAAGAAGTGAGAGCCCAGTTTACGGATTCAAAGGAGGCGTTTGTTGCGAATGAATCATTTCATGTAGAAGGAGTCGAAGAACGAAAAGAATTACTCGACTCATTTATTAAAGATCAACTGATTGATGATGGAGCGATTATCACGAATTTTTTACCGGATACTTCACAAAAAGAACAAGCAACAGGACACGATTTGCTTAGTGAATCTGCAGGATACTATCTATCTCATCTTGCACTAGCAGATACAAAAGAACATTTTGATTCATTTTACAAAAATACAAAAAAATTATTTTATGATGGAACACAATTTTCTTACCGAATCGGAGAAGATGGAAAACGGTACGACGTAAATGCAAGTTTAGACGATTTGCGCATTTTCCGCTCACTGATTATTGCAGGAGGAACATTTGATACAGATGACTATGATAAAGATTTAAAAAACTTTTCAAGCAAATTTATCGAGCATTCCACGAATAATGGATTGATGGTTGATTTTTATGATGAAAAACAGGATGAAAAAGCAGCAGATATTTCACTTTTTTATCTGGATTTTAAAACGTTGGGCTACATATATGAGTTAAATGATATAAAACCAGAGGCACTACAGTATTTGCTAAATATCGTAGAAGGTGGCTATTTATCTGATCAATTTCCACTCTACCAGCAAAAATATAATTATGAAAAAAAAGAATATAGAAACAGTGGAACGATAAATATTCTTGAATCTTTGACGACGATTCGATATTTGGCGGAGCTAGGGGTGGCAAAGCAAGAAAGTATTGAATTTGTGAAAGACAATGTCATTAAAGGGACACTCTTTAATTCTTATGATTTAAAAGGAAATCCGGTTGACACAAACCAATCTGCAGCAAGCTATGCACTAGCTGCTCTTATAGGCTTGTTCGTGGAGGATGATGAATTATATGAACAATCTATTCAAGTATTAAAAAAATTTCAAATTACGGATAAAACTAGTCCGATTTACGGTGGCATTGGGGACCCGCAAAGCTTAGAAGTATATTCATATAATAATTTAACAACACTTATTGCTTTTGACTTTTAGAAGGGAGGCCTCTCAATGAAACATAGTTGGTCAAAAATAAAGGATTTTTTTTCCTTTTTAACCAGATACATTTCTCCAGCACTGTTTGCTGTGTTGGTTGTTGCGATTACGACAAGTATCTTACTTTTTTTGCCACCTATAAATGGCCTAGCCGACAACGGTGATTATTACAATGTTTTAAATGTCAATGGATTGTATATTCATAATCCTAAGACCTATCAATATGGTGACTATTTTCAAAATCAGTATGGTATTCGCCAATATTTTAATGATACGGGAACTACTTATTTATCAACCAGTCAAATTTTTATTACCTTAGCAATTTGGCTGAACAAATTATTTTATAGCACAACGGTGTTTGATTTGCGTTTTTTGGGTATTGTTCTACTGGCCTTTTATTTACCAGCAATTTATCTAATTACAAAGGGACTTGTATTTAAAATGCCTTTAAAAAGACAGTATGTTATGGCATTTATCGTGACATTCATTTTAGGCGATGCGACGTATATGATTTATTTTCAATCTTTTTATCCTGAAACAACAGCCTTTATTGCTCTTCTTTACATTGTTGGTGGTCTCTTATATTTCACACGTGTAAAGAAAAACTTTTTTATGCTCTTTAGTCTTTTACTTATCGGTTCATTTTTCTTTTTAGGTGCATATAGATATTATTACGGACTAACTGCTGGTACAGTTGTCATGCTTTTGGGCTTACTTGCATATCTTAAAACAAAATCACAGAAACTCACATTAATCAGTGTGATAGTTGGGATAATTGTCTCGGTTATAACGATTACTTTTATTACTCCAGATTTGACTTACGAAAGAGACGTCTACCATTCCATGAATAGGGGTGTTCTTTACACTGTTGATAATCCAGGAGCTATTTTAAAAGAAGGGGGAGTCAATCCTCAATATGGCTTATTAAAAAATACAAGCTATTACGATGAATTTTCACCTGTTCCAATACATTCTGAGGAACTTACAGAAGGACTGATGGGAAAAACAGGGTATTTTTGGATAATTTTAAGTTACTTAAACCACCCGGATCAATTGAATAAACTGCTAAATATAGCTGTTCAAGATATTTATCTTGTTAAACCAAATGAACTGTCGAATTACACACAGCAAGATAGTAAGACTCCTCAAGAAAAGACCAATATATTTATGGGCTATAACAGAATCAAAGCAGCCTTTTTCCCAAAATCATTTGGCTTTTATTTATTATTTACAGCGGTCATGTTAGTTGTTTACGGCATTGGTTTTTATAATGGGTTGAAAAAAAAGCAAGCTTGGCTATGTTTTCGTTTCTTTGTAGTCTTTGGCGGACTAATAAATATGCTGCTCACTTTTTTATTCGCTGTATGGTATGCAGGTGATGCGGATTTTGCTAGACATCTATTTTTAGCCGCCGTATTCTTTGACCTGTTAATCTTGCTATTTATCGGAGATATATTAGGCAAGAGATTATGGTCTGAGGAGGAAAATGAATGAAAAAAAGAACGATTATCCTAATTTTTAGTCTTTTTTTTGTACTTGTTTTCTCACAAAAAGCTTTTGCTGCAGAAGAAAAGAAACTCTTACTCGTTTATGATAGTTTAAATATTGCAGGAGAAAAACAGGCAGACATTGATTCTCTCCAGCGGCTCCTTACTAGTATGGGTGCAGAAGTCGTAACAACAACAGACAATACCTATGTTGCTGGAGAATTAAATGACAACCAATTTTATGGAGTCATTTCCTTTGTAAATTGGGATGAAAAAGGACTGCAATCAAATGTATTTGAAGATGATCGAAAACAATTTACTGGAAAAAAACTTCACATTGGATTGGATATAGCAGAAGATGAAAAAAGTGGATTTGAAGGAACTTGGCGAGCGCTGAGTCATCGCCAATTTACACTTATCCATGAAGAAAAAAAGTATCAGGAGCTTCTTGATTACCAAGACCAGTCGCTTGTTTTAGAAACAAATATAGGCACAAGATTCGGTGTTTTGACTAGTCAGGAGCTAGATGAAAAGGAATATCCTTTTGGTGTTATCCAAGGAAAGAACGGCTTTTTACCTATGTACAGTCATTCTGGAGCAGTCTTTCTACAAGCAAGTGAGCTGATTCATCGATGGTTAGAGGAAACAGAAACGTACCAGCCGATGCTGACATTTAACCAAATGAATCCTCTTATTGATATGGAAACAGCAGAATGGTTTGAAGAGGAATTGGCAGATTTAGCAGATTATTATGCTGTCAGCACAACAAGTGTTAATCAAAATAGTGAGGTTCTCTCTTTTAAACGGTTCACCGATCTGCTTCGGAAAATGCAGACGCAGCAATCTGCAGCAGTTTTTCTTTCTGTCCCTGCAGTAAATGCGGCAAATACTTCCGATAACCGAATATTAGGTCAGCTGATGAATCAACAGGTAAGCTTGCTTGTTGGACAAAATGTTTTTCCTATTGGGGTAAGTGCTCCAGGTTATTGGAATCAAGATGCTGATTATCAAGCAGACGCATTGGCGATTGCAAATTCAGTTATTTTAGAAGAAAATCCTCATGACGAAGCCATTTTCTATCGTGTACAGACCAATCAAAGTAAAATATACGATACGGCATTTTATTCTTTAGCTGATTCTGAACTTGATGGTATCGAATGGTTGACGAATTCACAGTACACTGACTATAAATTTTCTATGCCAGTAAGTTATGGCTATACGTTTCCAAGAACAAAAAAAGAAGGGCAGCAACTTTTAGATAAGCTAAACGCTAGTTTCTTGAATTTTACGCATCCTTTTGACACACAATACACTTATTCTATAGAGACCCAGACACAATTAATTGAAATTAGAAATGGGCAATTGTTGTTAAATCGTGTGCCTGTTGAAGAGTTAACAACGATTAAGGATACTGAAATACCGTCTGTTTCAACAGATGGATTATTTTCAACTTTCTATAACTTGACTAATAATTTATTGATTTCAATCATCGTGATTACGATTGTTATTTTAATTATTCTGTTTATCCGCGGTCGGAGAAACTATCGCGCTAAATTTATCCGCTCAGAAAGGGGCAAGAAAAAATGACGATAACCGATGGGATTATGCTTGCTGCTACACTCATTATTTGGTCACTACTAATAGTAAATATTTTATTAGTGATTGCAGGATACATCTATTATCTGCGTACAGATCCTGTTGATCCGCCAGCACTTGATGAAGAACTTGCACCTTTTGTCAGTATCATGGTGCCCGCGCACAATGAAGGAATTGTGATTGTCCGTACAGTAGAAGCGTTACTGAATTTCAATTATCCAAAAGATCGATATGAAGTAATTGTGATTAATGATAACTCTTCGGACAATAGTGCAGAGTTATTGGCAAAGTTAGGAAACGAATTTCCAAATCGAAATTTCCATGTAATTAATACGGATAATATCACAGGTGGAAAAGGAAAATCCAATGCGTTAAATATCGGATTTAAACAAGCCAAAGGATCGGTCATCGCAATTTACGATGCAGACAATACACCTGAACCCAATGCTCTTCGTTATCTTGTTGGCGAACTTGAAGAAAATCAAGAATACGGGGCCGTCATTGGAAAATTCCGAACACGAAATAAAAATACCAACTTACTGACCAAATTCATTAATGTAGAGACATTAGCTTTTCAGTGGATGGCACAAGCTGGACGCTTTCAGTTATTCAAGCTTTGTACAATACCGGGAACGAACTTTATTGTTCGGCGAGAAATCATTGAAGCAATTGGTGGTTGGGATGAAAAAGCGCTGGCTGAGGATACTGAAATCAGCTTTCGTATTTACATGATGGGCTATAAAATTAAGTTCCAGCCAAAAGCGGTGACGTGGGAACAAGAGCCTCAGACACTTTCTGTCTGGTTTCGACAACGAACGCGTTGGGTAAAGGGGAATATCTATGTAATTGTTAAAAATGCGCGTTTATTATTTGAACCAAAAGCAAGACGGATTCGTTTTGATATTTTGTACTTCTTATCTATCTATTTCTTGTTGATGACTTCCTTAGTTTTATCAGATATTTTTCTTGTGTTATCTGTTTCAGGCTATGCGAATACTTCACTTGAAGGATTTAGCAACGCACTATGGGGGCTTGCTGTTCTCTTATTTATCTTTAGCACGTATTTAAGTATCAGCACAGAAAAAGGGGAGATGACCCTTCAAAATATTGGGGTCATCGCATTAATGTATGTAACCTATAGTCAGATGTGGCTAGCAGTTGCAGCTTACGGAATGTTTATGTATATCAAAGAAAATGTTTTTCATAAACAGACGCAAACAAAATGGTATAAGACCGAACGGTTCAAATAAGGAGGAGCCTCATGAAAAAGATTATTATGTTCGTTTCTATTTTAGGAATCTTATTTTCAGCACCTGTGCTTGCTAAAGCTGCAGAAAACTCAGAACAAGATAACCATACATTTACACAGCCTTTTCAAAATACGACCACTTCATTAACTGGGACGGCGGTAAAGGCAACAACCTATTTTACAAAAATTGATTATTGGGATGTAAAAAAAGCAACTTTTAATTTAAATTATCAAATTACACAATTGGAAAATCAGCAAACCTCTGATGTAACTGTCGCTGTCAATGGCGTGAAAATTCACTCATGGCGTCCTGAAAATAAAAACGGCCGACAGACGGAAACGATTGACTTGCCTTTAAACTTGCTTTCAGGAAGTAACACGTTAACGATTGAAGGTCAAATTGTCAATTATGAAGGAGATGACGGCTACCGCTTAATCGAGACACCTGCAAACTGGTTAACTGTATATGATGGATCAAATGTGAACTTTCAATATGATTTGAAATTGCCAGAAGATACGATTCATTCTTTTTATAATCATTTTGTAGGTGCAGATACCATTGCAAATGGACAAAGTGTTGTCTCAGTTCCAGAAAATGCATCTGATGTTGAATTAGAGGCAGCAAGTTACGGGATAAGTGGGTTTTCACGAATCATCACAACCAGTGAACAATATTTGCAGCTAACCAGCTGGACGAAGAATCAAACGCAACCTTATCAAGTGATTGTTGCAACTTATAAGAATCTTCCGGAACCTTATAAAAAAGACATTGATGAGAAAAAAGTGGAAAACGATGCAGTCATCAAATTTTTGAACGCTAAAGATCAACATATTCTGCTAGTGACTTCAAAAAATGAAAAAGCATTACTAAATGCAGGACGTTATCTTGCAAACCAAGAGCTGATGACACAAACGGAAAAAAAAGAAACCTATATTTCTGAGAATACGGATACCTTCACTTCCTCCCTTGAGTTTGACGGGAAAATTCCATTTACTACGACAGGAGACCAGCTCATTGGTGCGTATCATCAGGAACAGGTTTACTTTGTCAGCTTGCCTACTGATTACAACAATATAAATGGAAGTTCAGTAGATTTGGCAATTAAGTATGCGGATAATTTAGATTTTGACACGTCACTGGTCACAGTTTATGTAAATGATGTACCTGTGGGAAGTCAGAAGTTAACTGCTTCAGGAGCCAATGGGGATCGTGTGCAGTTGAAGTTTCCTGATAATTTGGAGGTTGCTGATAGTTTTGTATTAAAAGTAGCGTTTGATTTAAACGTGAAAAGTCCTGAAGTAATTCGCAATGGGAATACGCCTTGGGCATCAATTGAGAATACTTCTAGTGCATTTATCAAGTCAGAAGATACAGATGTTGCCTTGTTTGAGAACTATCCAAATATTTTCATCGCCAACAATGCATTTTCAGATTTGGCCATCGTTCTTCCAGAAAAAATGACAGATGAGTACTTTAAAGCTTTATCTAATGTTTTAAATTTGTTGGGAAATTATGCAAAAGATAATACTGGAAATTTAACTTTTTACAAAGAAGATATTTCTAAACGTGATTTAGGAAGCCATAACTTGATTATTCTTGGAACACCCAAAGATAATACGGTCGTAAAAAATATGAATAAAGATTTGTATTTTACCTACAATAACTCACTGTCTACTTTTGTTTCTAACGAGAAGCTAAGTATCGAGCCAGAATATGGGAAAACCTTAGGCACTGCTCAATTAATGTTTTCGCCATTCAATAGTGATTTAACTGCATTAGTTTTGACAAGTCCAAGCGCTGAGGGCGTTTATCTTGCTTCTACACAGCTAAATTCACAAAAGAGTGTTGCTATTTACAAGGGGGACTTGATTGCAGTGGATAGTAATTATCGTCGTTATGATTACCGATTTAAACAAGAAGCTAGCCATGAAAAGAAAAATTCATTAACTAGTCAAATTGAGAACAATTTAAATGTCTTTGTTTATGGGCTTATTTTGCTAATTGTACTAGCAATTGTAGCGACATCTATTTACTTCATTAGTCGAAAATATGCAGATAATACAAAAGGAGGGAACTAAGATGAATACCATTTCCCGACGAAGAGGAATTGAACTGGATATAGCACTACTCTTTTTTATGGTTTTAATGGTTGTGACAACTATTTTTGTCTCATTAGGTCCTAACTCTTTCTTTTTTGATTTACTCTGTTTCTTAGTTACACTCCTACTCATTGTGATTACTTATTTCGTTAACGTTGTGAGTGGACTGATTTTTGATTTATTGTTTATTTTTGCTCAACTTATCTATGTGATTTATCAATATGTATATCAAAATCAGTTTAACTATGGAATGATTTATTGGTTAATGATCCCGACATTGTTCTGCTTAACGATTCACTTTATCACCTTAAAATTACGAATAATTGAAAAAGAAAATTTAGAGCTTCGCCGTTCAACAACCCAAGCAAACGCATTAGATGTAGATACACAGTTACGCACTTTAAACATGTTTGATGATGATTTTTTAGTTTTATCAAAAGCTGCGACGCAATACCATATTCCACTTAACATTATGGTTATCCGCATTCGCTACTGGGAAGGATTAAAATCAATGATGACCGTAGAGCAAATTCAGGAATTGGTTTTTGCTGTTTCTCAAACAATTACTGATTACTATAAAGCAGATAATTTTAAATATATCATCGATCACAGTACCCCAACATGGGGTGTTCTTACCTTTATAGAGGCTAGCGAATTAAAAATAACCCGTTCGACAATTAAGGAAAATTTCAACAATACTGTTCGCGTTTCACAAAATCTTGCCAATCTAAATTTAGAACTAGTGATTTCAACGGCTGAGTTCACAGATGAAATGACTTCGTCTACAGATTTACTGGCAGATGGAATCAGAGAACTGCAATATGATGTATAACGAATTATAAAGACTCACTTTAACTTATTTCACCTATTTAAAAATAAGTAGCTCATTCGTTACTGGTAATTTACTAGAATCGAATGAGCTTTTATCCGTCAATTCATAAAAAAAAGGGTGCCCTATCATTTGTACTACTGGTCAGATAGACATCTTTTTATTTTTAAAGGAGGAAGCTATGAATGACTCTCTCATTTTGACTAAAGGTATAGTGAAAACCATAACCAACGAAAGTATCCAGTATGTCGAAGAAGAAAATCAGAATAAGGAGTATGAAGGAGTTCGTTTTTCAATTGGACACAGAACTTACCGAAGTCGGTTGGCAAAGCGGACGCCCAAAAAAATCGGATACTTTGTTGCATTCTGGGAAAAAAGCACAACCGGTAAAAATCAAGCTTATCAATATGATAGCAGTCCCGACAAGCTGATCATTTCAATCATTGACGAAGAACGTAAAGGGCAATTTATTTTCCAAAAAGAAATTTTATTAGAAAAAGGAATTTTAAGAAGCACCACGACTAAAGGAAAGATGGGTATTCGTGTCTATCCCTCATGGGAAACCTCTCTAAATAAAACAGCTTTGAATACACAAAATTGGCAAAAGCCATACTTTTTTGAATATTCTAACGATAGGAATAGAGCAAAGATAAAAGAATTATACGCTTAACTAAAAGAAGAACCTCATCATTCTTTAGGTAGAGATTGAGAAGACGCCTTAACTCTTCACTCAATCAGGTAGAGGATAGAATTCACTTCCTTCTCTTTTTTTTTACGGTAAGAATGTTATAATTATGGGCGAAGGAGTGTCGCTATGAATCAACAGGAATTATCAAAACGATTAGCTGCAGTGGGAGAATTTGTTCCTGAAAGAGCGCGTCTAGCAGATATTGGCTCAGATCATGCTTATTTACCCGTTGCTTTAGCTTTAACAAATAAAATTGAATTTGCAGTTGCAGGTGAAGTAGTCATTGGTCCATTTACTTCTGCAGTCAATCAAGTCAAAAAAAATGGTCTTGAACAACAAATTACCGTTCGACTAGCAAGTGGCCTAGAGGCAATTGAATCAGAAGATAACATTTCTGCTATTACGATTGCAGGAATGGGGGGAGCGCTCATTCGAGATATATTAGCCCAAGGAAAATCGAAAAATAAACTATCTGGTACGGAACGCTTAATTTTGCAGCCGAACATTGGAGAAAAGAACGTCCGAACTTGGCTGATGAACGAATCCTATCAAATTATTGCGGAACACATTTTAGAAGAAAATCAAAAAATTTATGAAATTATTGTTGCAGAAAAGGTTGCGGAACCTCTTGCGTATTCAGAAACAGACTTGTTATTTGGCCCTATCTTGTCAAAAGAAAAAAGTGAAACATTCATCAAAAAATGGCAAGCGGAACTAAAACAACGAGAACATGTGCTCCATCAGCTTTCATTAGCTGCAACTGTACCTAGTGAAAAAATAGCACAAATCGAAGAAGAACGAAAACAGATTGAGGAGATGTTGGCATGACAAAACTAACGGGCACTGAATTTATTCAACAATTTGAATCTTACTGTCCTTTGTGGTTAGCCGAAGAGGGAGATCCTGTAGGGCTTCATATTGGTACACTGAATAAGCCGATTGAACGTGTGATGATGACGCTGGATGTTCGACCAGAAGTTGTGGCAGAAGCTATCGAAAAAAAAGTAGACTTATTAATTGCAAAGCATCCACCTATTTTTCGTCCTGTTTCAAGATTAACAACCGATGAGCCGCAACAAAAGATGTACGCAGACTTACTTGCTAACCAAATTGCCGTTTATGCTGCTCATACAAATATGGATATTATTGACGATGGCTTAAATGATTGGTTTTGTGAAGCTTTAGATATACACGTAGAGGATTACTTGACCAAAACTCACGAAATTCCTTTCCAAAAGCTAGCAGTTTATGTTCCTGTTGCTTCCGCTCAAGCAATGCGACAAGCACTTGCACAGGCTGGCGCAGGAGAACAAGAAAATTATCAGCAAACCAGTTTTTCGACAATCGGAACAGGCCGATTTACGCCAGTTGAAGGGGCAAAACCAACGATTGGTCAGTTGAATAAGGAAGAACAAGTCCAAGAAGCAAAAATTGAAGTGATTTTCCCAGAGCCGTTAGCTGATATAGTCCTTCAAGCGATGTATGAAGCACATCCCTATGAAACACCTGCATATGATTTATTTTCCCTCAATAATCCACCTAAAACTTATGGGATTGGTCGAGTAGGGGAGCTAAGCCAAGCAATACCGTTACCTTCCTTTTTAGCGAAAGTAAAAGAAACATTTGGTTTGGACGGTTTACGAGTAGTTGAACCGAAAGAAAAACTGACTACTGTAAAAAGAGTGGCAATTTGCGGCGGAAGTGGCGAAAAATTTTATCGGGATGCATTAAAAAAACAAGCAGATGTGTATATAACTGGAGACATTTATTATCATACTGCACATGATATGCAGACAGCCGGATTGACTGCAATTGATCCAGGGCATTATATTGAACAGTTATGCAAAGAAAAAATGGTAGAAAAATTTAATCAATGGAAACAAGAAAAAAATTGGACGGTAGATTTTCTTATCTCAGAAACGTCAACCAATCCATTTTCATTCAACTAAAGGAGAGAATTAATTATGTATGAAAACTTATTACCTCGATTTTTACGTTATGTAAAGACAGAAACGCGCTCGGATGCAGCAAGCACAACAACACCCTCTACACCAACACAAATAGAATTTGCACTAGTTTTAAAAAAAGAACTTGAAGAGCTAGGAATGTCTGATGTTTCCTATAATGAAACAAACGGATTTGTTATGGCTACATTACCAAGCAATGTTGAAAAAGAGGTTCGCTCTATTGGCTTTATTGCCCATATGGATACGGCTGATTTTAACGCGGTCAACGTAAACCCTCAAATCATTGAAAACTATGATGGAGAATCAACTATTCAACTAGATAAAGAAGGAAAATTTACCTTAAATACGAAAGATTTTCCAAACCTTAAAAATTATGCCAATCAAACATTAATTACAACAGATGGGACAACTTTATTAGGTGCAGATGATAAATCAGGAATTGCAGAAATTATGACAGCAATGGAAATTTTGCTTACCCATCCTGAAATCAAGCATGGGACAATCAAGGTCGCTTTTGGTCCTGATGAAGAAATTGGTGTGGGTGCAGATAAATTTGATGTTGAAGCATTTGCTGTTGATTTTGCTTATACAATGGATGGGGGACCTGTTGGTGAGCTCCAATATGAAACGTTTAGTGCAGCTCAAGCCGATATTACGATTCAAGGGAAAAATGTCCATCCGGGAACTGCAAAAGATACAATGATTAATGCGTTACAGCTTGCGATTGATTTTCAAAATGCACTTCCAGTAGATGAAGTACCTGAAAAAACTTCTGGTTATGAAGGTTTCTTCCATCTTATGTCCTTGACTGGAAATCCAGAAGAAGCAAAATTGAGTTATATTATCCGTGATCATTCCCGCGAAAAATTTGAGGCACGTAAACAAATGATTCTTGCCATTCAACAAAAAATGAATGAAAAATTTGATCAAGAGCGTATTCAAATAAACATGTATGATCAGTATTACAACATGAAAGAAATTATTGAAAAAGATATGAGTATCGTTGAATTGGCGAAACAAGCAATGATTGAGTTGAATATCCAACCAATCATTGAACCTGTTCGCGGAGGAACAGACGGTTCGAAAATTTCATATATGGGTATTCCAACACCAAATATTTTTGCAGGTGGCGAAAATATGCATGGACGTTTTGAGTTTGTCTCTCTACAAGCAATGGAAAAAGCAACAGATGTGATTGTCAAAATCGCAGAAAATAATGCAAAATAATGGGTATCATTTGACTTAAACTAGTCAAAGATCCATGATTAGAATAGGATAAGAAAAGAGTAAGGTTTCTCTAGAAATTTTACTCTTTTCTTTATAAACCGTTGAATTTCCTTTGCAAGTGACCGCATTTTAAGGTACGCTATTAACGTGTGATTTGGAGGAAAGAAAATGGATCGTATACTACACGAACTTACTAGAAACCCTTTGTGGTTTTACCTTTTTATTGTTAATTTTTATTTATTTTGCTTAATGGGCTATGATAAACGTAAGGCACAAAAAAAACAATGGCGTGTGCCGGAAAGCAATCTTCTTTTTGTTGGCTTAATTGGCGGCGGGTTAGGTGGACTGATTGCACAACAGGTATTTCATCATAAGACACGAAAACGAAAATTTCTGATTTGTTTTTTAATTGGCGTTTTAACAGATGGTGTGCTGCTATACTTTTTCCACTAATTGAATTGAGGAGCATTTATGAAAAAAAATAATAAACTCAAAGTACTGTTAAATCTGCTGATTTTGGTAGGGATGATTTGGATTATTCTCTATCTTGTTCAAAGTTCACTGGCAGACATTTTTGCCGAGCTACGTTCGACGAGTGTAGTTGTTTTAGCTGGAGTTTTCGTGATAGGAATTATTTATCTTATCGTTGAAGGACAATCCATTAAAGAAATTGCCAAGCATTTCGAACCTAGTTTTTCAAGACAGGATGGTTTTTGGACGTCTTGTTATGTAGCTTTCTATCGAATTATTACCTTTGGAACAGGGACTCTTGTTTCTGAAGTCTATTTTTATCGAAAAAAAGGATTGAAGGTTTCACAAGGAGTAGGTGTCACTGCTCTACATATGGTGATGTATAAACTTGCGGTTATTACGTATGCAGTGGCTGGACTGATTATCCAGTTCTCATTATTTTACTCAAACTCCCCCAAGATGATTCCATTTATTCTCGCAGGAATGATTTTAACGATTGTCCTAATTATTGTACTTTTATCTCTATCTAGTAGTGTAAATCTGCAAGTCTTACTGCTTGTTATTGCCAATCGATTGTTTAAAAGTGAGAAGCTTAGAGGCTGGGTCGATCAATGTAACCTTCAAATTTACTCTCTAAGAGATACGGTAAAAACGATTATGCTAGACAAAACAGCCGTTTGGCGAATTTATTCATGGAATTTAATCAAACTTGCCTTGTGGTATGTCATTCCTTTTATCGTATTGGTAAACAGTCATCCTACACTTGACTTCTTACAAGCATTTTCATTTACGAGTTTTGCGGTGATTTTATCAGGAGTTGTCCCTACACCTGGCGGAATTGGCTCCTTTGAATTTGTCTACCTGCTATTATTCAGACCGCTTGTAGGAACGGTAGATGCGATTTCTTCTGTCTTGCTCTATCGATTTGGCACATTTGTCTTACCTTTTTTATTGGGCTTTGTCTATGTCCTTATTGAGAAGAGAAAAGCGATACATGAAGAGTTACAAGAAGTAAAAAAGCAAAAAAAGGCGATGAGTGAATAGCCCATTGTCTGTATAAGAAATAAGCCAAAAACAGCTGAATCTGAAGCTCTTTACACATTAGACTCAATAATCTAATGTTTGGAATAGTGCTCAAGATACAGCTGTTTTTATTCGTAAAGTCCGAGTATTATTTAGGAATATTCTAATGAAAAGCAGGCTAATTACTTCACTCGAATCACGATTTTTCCTAGTGTTCTATTGGTTTCTAATAGGCGATGTGCTTCAAAAATGGTTTGACTCGACAATCCTTCTAAGGTTGTCGTATGTGTCGAAACTATTTTTTTATCATCAATCAACTGAGCGATGATTTTTAGTATCTCTCCTTGAGAGTCAATTTGGTAATCATAGTTTGTCTTAGCAAACATGAACTCCCAGTCAAAACTAGCTGATTTGTTTTTTAAGATTGATAAATTCACAGGCTCTGTTGTTGCAACAATTGAAGCGAGATGACCAAATGGGGCGAGAAAATGAGCCATGGACTCAAAATAATAATCAGTAGAATGGAGAAGTAAAATTCGTTTCATTTCAGTTAAATTCAATTCTCTCATTTGCTCGACTAAATCTTTACGATGATCCAAAGAAATATCTGCACCCATTTGTTTAATCCACTGACTCGTCTCTGGTCTTGAAGCAGTTGCTAAAACATTCAAGCCTGCCCATTTTGCTAACTGTATAGCAATAGAACCTACACCACCTGCACCATTGACAATCAGAATATTTTCGTCCAAATTCCCATTTTCTTCAGGAATTAGCCCTAATTTTTCAAACAATACCTCATATGCAGTAATGCTTGTTAAGGGCAGGGCAGCCGCTTCTTCAATAGATATGTTTTTGGGTATGTTTGCTACAATTCGTGAATCAACTACTTGATGTTCTGCATAGCTTCCTGCTCGTTTTTCTGTTCCGCTGTACATAATCATATCCCCAATAGAAAAGTCAGAGACATCAGATCCACACTCGATAATTTCTCCAACTGCATCAAAGCCCAATACCCTCCATTGATCAGTCGAAGCAGATTGTCGTAATTTCGTATCGACAGGATTCACCGAAATCGCATGAACTTCTACCAATACATCTAGCGGAGAAAGTGATTCAGTCTGCCACATAATTTCTTCAAAATGATTTCCTTCAATTAGTGCAAATCCAGTGTTAAAGGCAATTGCTTTTGTTTCCATTTTCTTCACTCCAATCTTTAAATTCAGTGTATCATCAAATGAGTCATGAACGAAACAATTTCTTCTTATTGAAAAACAGATAAATTAATTAGTTTAAAAAAAATTAAAAAACATTACCTATCCTTTGACCAATATTGACCAAGAGAGTATACTTAAAAATGTAAGGAGAAATAGATTACTTGAGTGGAGGAGATGTGTTATGAATATTGAAAAAATGACCACAACCTTGCAAGAAGCAATTGCTGAGGCACAAAATGTTGCCGTTACAAGACATCATCAAGAAATTGATATTGTACACCTTTGGAAAATATTCTTACAACCAAATCATTTTGGTCGTAATTTTTATACAGATGCTGGCGTTGATGTTGAGGCATTTGAAGAGGAAATTGATTTAGCTTTGGATGAATATCCAACGGTATCTGGCGGAAATGTTCAATATGGACAAAGTATGAGTCAAAATTTGTTTAATCTGTTAAATGAAGCAGATTCGCTTCGTGAAAGCTTTGGTGACGAATTTTTATCAACAGAGATTGTTCTTCTCGCCTTGATGAAGCTTAAAAATTATCGTTTAACCAAATATCTTTTAAAAAATGGGATTAACGAAAAAGAATTACGTAAAAATATTGAAGACATGAGAGGGGGAGATCGTGTGACTTCTCAAAATCAAGAAGAGCAGTATAAAGCGCTAGAGAAATACGGAATTGATTTAGTTCAACAAGTAAAGAGCGGAAAACAAGACCCGATTATTGGGCGAGATGAAGAGATACGTGATGTCATTCGTATTTTATCTAGAAAAACAAAAAATAATCCTGTTCTAATCGGTGAACCTGGTGTTGGTAAAACTGCCATCATCGAAGGACTAGCACAACGGATTGTTCGAAAAGATGTACCTGAAAATTTAAAGGATAAAACAATCTTCTCGTTAGATATGGGGGCATTAATTGCAGGAGCCAAATTCCGTGGTGAATTCGAAGAACGACTCAAAGCCGTTTTAAAAGAAGTGAAAAAAAGTGACGGACGTATCCTTCTATTTATTGATGAAATTCACAATATTGTCGGTGCTGGAAAAACAGAAGGCAGTATGGATGCCGGAAACTTGTTAAAACCAATGTTAGCAAGAGGAGAGCTTCATTTAATTGGGGCAACAACGCTTGATGAATACCGTCAATATATGGAAAAGGATAAGGCGCTAGAACGTCGATTCCAAAAAGTTTTAGTAAAAGAGCCTACGGTTGAGGATACTATCAGTATTCTTCGTGGATTAAAAGAACGATTTGAAATTCACCACAGCGTGAATATTCATGATAATGCGTTAGTTGCTGCGGCTACTTTATCCGATCGTTATATTACAGATCGTTTCTTACCTGACAAGGCGATTGATTTAGTAGACGAAGCTAGTGCAACAATTCGCGTAGAAATGAATTCTATGCCAACAGAACTTGATCAAGTCACTCGTCGATTAATGCAGCTTGAAATCGAAGAAGCAGCCCTAAAAAAAGAATCAGACGATGCAAGTAAAAAGCGTCTGGTTGCGCTGCAAGAAGAGTTAGCTGAGCTTCGTGAAGAAACAAATGCGATGAAAATGCAATGGGAAACAGAAAAAGAAGAAGTTAATGCTGTTTCTAACAAACGTGCTGAAATTGATAAAGCAAAACATGAGTTAGAGGATGCAGAAAATAATTACGATTTAGAACGTGCAGCAGTCTTGCGTCACGGAACAATCCCAGCACTTGAAAAAGAGTTAAAAGCACTTGAAGAAAAGAATGAAAAAGAAAATATTCGTATGGTTCAAGAGTCTGTTACTGAAAATGAGATTGCAGTAGTCGTTGGACGTTTAACGGGTATTCCTGTTACTAAATTGGTAGAAGGCGAACGCGAAAAATTAATGAAATTGAATGAAACACTTCATAAGCGCGTGATTGGACAAGATGAAGCCGTTGATGCAGTGAGTGATGCGGTCATTCGTTCTCGTGCAGGCTTGCAAGACCCAAATCGCCCATTAGGTTCGTTTCTATTTTTAGGACCAACAGGAGTCGGAAAAACGGAGCTTGCAAAGGCGTTGGCAGAAAACTTATTTGACTCAGAAGACCACATGGTGCGAATCGATATGAGCGAATACATGGAAAAACATGCAGTGTCCCGTTTAGTAGGCGCACCTCCAGGCTACATTGGTTATGAAGAAGGAGGACAGCTTACAGAAGCTGTACGAAGAAATCCATATACGATTGTGTTATTAGACGAAATTGAAAAAGCACATCCAGATGTTTTTAATATTTTACTGCAGGTGTTAGATGATGGCCGTTTAACAGACTCTAAAGGTCGCGTAGTGGACTTTAAAAATACAGTAATGATTATGACAAGCAATATCGGTTCCCAATTACTTCTTGATGGTGTCACCTTAGATGGAAAGATACCAGAAGATGTGGAAGAGGATGTTCGTACAATTTTAAGAGGAAGCTTTAAGCCAGAATTTTTAAATCGTATAGATGACACCATTCTTTTCACACCTCTAAGTTTAGACAATGTAAAAGGAATCGTAGATAAAATGATTCAACAATTGTCTAAACGGCTAGAGCATCAAGAAATTCAGTTAGAAATTAGTGATAATGCAAAAACTTGGATAGCTGAAAATGCATATGAACCAGCTTATGGTGCAAGACCCTTGAAACGTTTTATCACAAAAGAAGTGGAAACACCACTTGCAAAAGAGATTGTTTCTGGTAGAGTTATGCCAAAAACAAAAGTGACGGTTAGTATTTTGGAAGACAGCTTAGTATTCCAAAATGAACCAATCAAAGAAGAAGCTTAATTAAAAGCAGAAAATTAGGAAATCCTAGTTTTCTGCTTTTTTAATAAAAATATATATATTTAAAAAATTAACCATTTACATAACGAATAACTAAATTTATAATTAATATACATTATATTATCAGGAGGGAATAGAAAAAAACAGATAAGTACGTCTTATTTAGTTATTGCTATTATTGGTATAGTCACTGCGATTCCAAAGTTAGGAGCTTTCATGGATATTTTTAGACTTCTCACATTTATATTATTAGGGTTCTCTTTCTTTATTCTCGTGAAACAACCGAACGCTCCTTTTAAAAAAACAGGGGCCTTGTTAATGCTTATATCATGTCTACTCTCTTTGTTTGGAGAAGCAATTCTGAGCATCTTGGGATACATTCAGTTACAGACTATAATTAATAATAGTATGGGAGGAGAGTTCTTTAATAATTCGCCAATCTTTGTAATCATGAAGGGAATTGTCATTGTACTTTTTATTTTTTCATCCTGGGTCATTAAAATTGTTGCCATTATCTTTTCATTCAAAGTCTACGGAAAATTAAAACAATAGAACATCTTACCATCGGAACTATTTACTTTATAACTATATACGAAATATTAAAAATATTTTTTTGGAATTTATTTTAAAACGATATTTATACACATTTCCATAAAAAATTATTTACAAATATGATAAAAAAGTTTATATTTAATACTTAAGAAAGTATTAAGGAGGAAGAAATGAATAAAGGTGTAAGTACATCATATTTAGTTATCGCAATTATTGGAATTATTACAGCGATTCCAGTGTTAGGATCAGTAGTTGATATTTTTAGAATCCTAACATTTGTATTATTAGGTTTTTCAATTTATATACTTGTAAAACAACCAAAGGGACCAATAAAAAAAACAGGTGCTATCCTAATGGTTATTGCTTGTGCGCTATCATTAATAGGTGGGTTAATCGTGATGGGTTCTCTTGGTAGCTTAGCAGCTATTGATACTACAAGTAATCTGAGTTCGTATGAAGCTGGTGAAGCACTAGGTGGCGCTATTGGCGGTTCACTGCTAGGTATGATTTTCACATTTCCTGCGTGGATTATTAAAATAATTGCCATTGTTTTTTCATTCATAACTTATGGGAAATTAAAAACTCCTGTATCTCAACAAAACTTATAAAAAAATCCGAAGTAGAATCTTTTGATAGGCTCTCTTATAACAGGTACTAGAAAACTAAATGTTTCTAGTTTGTTATAGGGGAGGTTTTTTATATCAAAAAGACTCATCTGATGTTCCTCACCATTTCTCTATAAGTAAAGGGCAAGGCAATACTACACTATTTCTTCCTTTTTTTATGCTACACTATGGCTAGTGAATCTTAATTTTCTATAATAGGAGAGGTTTTATGATTTTTGTAACGAAGGCAACACTCGCTGACTGGTCGCTTTTAATTTCTCTAGATACACATCTTTCTAAAGAAAAGATTAAAGAGAAGATTGAACGACAAGAAATTTTTCTTGCAAAAGAAAATAATAAGATTATTGGATTTCTTCGTTTCAACTATTTTTGGGATGAGCTTCCTTTTATCAACCTTTTATTTGTGGAAGCTGATCATCGAAAACAGGGGATAGGTTCCGCGCTTATGAATGCCTTTGAACAGCAGATGAAAGAACTAGGGTATAGTCAAATTTTACTTTCTACTCAATCAGATGAAGAAGGTCAACACTTTTATCGAAAATTAAACTATACAGATTGTGGTGCACTCTTATTATCTAAAGAACCAACAGAGTTATTTTTTGTCAAAAAACTAGACTCATACATGTAGTAATGAAAATAAATTGCTCTTTTGAACTTAAAAAAGGTCGAGCCAGAAGTGTCTCACTCTGTATCGACTTTTTTTTAGCTATTTCATTAATCGTCTAAGAATAAAGGATAAGGTAAACCATAACAAAACACTAATACCGATGGTAAACATCCAGCCAAAAATATTGTGCTCAAAAGGCAACGGCATATTCATACCAAAAAATCCCGTAATAATTGTGGGCACAGTTAATAATATGGATAGGACTGTAAGTATTTTCATTGTGTCATTTAGATTATTATTCAAAACATTATTGTAGGTACCTGATAATTGCTGTAGTATTTGAGAAGACAGTTGTGTCATTTCCACTAGCTGTCTTGCTTCAATGAGGACATCATCTAAACGTTCTTTTTCACTTTCTGTAAGTAATCTGAAAATTTGATGCGCCTTAACTTGTTCAAGTAGAACAACATTTTGCTTAGATGCGGAAACAAAATAAATAATCCCTGTTTCCAAGTCTGAAAGTAATAACAAATTTTGCTTCGTCGTTTTTTCTTTCAATTTATTATTAATGATTTTTCGATCTCTATCCATTTCTTCAATATAAGGAAAAAATGAGTCGATAATCATGAACAAACTACCAAATAAAAATTGAAAAATACTCTCTACCTCTTCAGAAGTAACTTGTTTCATCATAATATCGGAAACATAGTGATTGATTTCATTCGTAACAGTTAGTAAGATGTTATCTTTCACAATAAAGGTCATTGGAATAGTTTCATAATGGTTATCAATCTTTTGGGGATTTGTTACGTTAAAAATAAGAACAAACGTATTCGTCCGTTGATCGTAATCTAAATGCGCTCGTTCGTTTTCATCTAAGGAATAGTCAACAATTTCTTCATCAATTTCATAGTGCTCATAAAATCGTTTCAGTTCTGATTTATCCTCTGTTTGTATATTAATCCATTTGATGTCATTTGTTAACGGTGTATGTGTAATCAACCGTCTCACCTCCAAAAATTTACTCTACGTGTCTAGTATAACAGTTTCAATAAATAACACAAAAAAGTGATGTATTTCTCAAAATATTAAATTTACAAATTAAAATAAGAGGGAAGATATAACTATCTAAGTTATATCTTCCCTCTTAAAATCTTAATAAAGTTTGGGAGTTATAAAAAACTACCTAATTAGCTCTGGTTGCTGAACTTTCTGTTCCAACTTCTCACAATTAACTATCATAAATGTAAAATTCTTGTTTTTGATTACACCATACTTGCGCGTTTAATGACCAAAAAGACCAATTAATACAAATAAGCAGACAAAAAATAGATTTAGTGAAAAACCAAAACGATTTTTCATATTAAAGCTATTGCCATATCCTTTCCATTTAGGAATAATAAAGGATTTCTGAACAAAATAACTTCCATAGTTTTTTTTGTTTTTCAAAAGTGATGGTATAGAGCATAGATTCCATAATAATAGGAGTCCAGCTAATGTAAAAGCAATTGTTGAATTCATGAACAACACCTCAAAGTTAGTATAACACACGTCTTCTTTTTAAAAAAGATTTTAGAAATAAAAAAACTATCCTTTTATTTGAATTGCTAAGTATTTCTGTGCAAAATAGATAGCTTGAAATTGATTGAGGATACATCCGCGAATATTTTCTTTTTGTGTATCAAGTGTATCGAAATGACAGCTACTTAAGTCTATTTTCCGTAAACTCGTATCGTATAAATTTATATTTTCTAATTTACATTCAGTAAATGTTGTTATTTGCAAATTACTTTCAACAATATCTCCATTTGAAAGATCAGACTTTTCAAAGCCTACTGACTTAATTTTTGAATCACTAAAGTTTGAGAAGGGCATATAGCATTCTTTAAATAAAACGTTTCCTAAATAACTTTCAGAAAACTTTGTTCCTACTAATTTACAGTCCACAAACTGTGTGCGATGAATCGTACTCTGTTGAAGATTAGCATTTGAAAAATCACAATTTTTAAAAATACAATCGGTCACTTCTAAACGGGTAAATGTATTTTCTGAAAAAAGAACATTTTCAAATGCACAGCCTTCGAAAGTGGGATGGTCAATCACTTGGTGCTCGATAAACTCTTTTTGGATCACTTGATTTTGTAGTGTATAGTCTTCTTCATCATAAATCTGAAAAAAAGAACCTTCTTTTAAAGTAGCTTTTACAAGCTTTGGGTTTTGCATGTTCATCTTCTCCTTATCTGTTTATCTGTATCCTACAAGAGAATCTAGTGATTTACATGAGGAATAAATGAGAGTATTTTACCGCTGTTTCGACATTTTGGATGTTTCTCTTCTTCAAAAAAAGCTTAGAATCCTCTCTGAGCACAAAAAAACAGTGATTTTCTAATAAAAATTTTAGAATTTAATTTTTGAATAGATAAAAATCTTCGAAAAGCCTGTATTCATACGCACGAAAAATTGTGTCCTTATTAACTGTAAACTAGGGAAATGAGAGCAACTATTTTTACAAAAAACATCAGTTCTGATAGGACAAATTTTGGGGTTTGGAGTAAACTAATTATAAAGAGGTGAAGAATAATGTTAGATGATCAATTAACGTGTCCAACCTGTGATACCCGCTTTTACTATGATGAAGTAAGAAAGATTGCTGATCATAGAATGAAGGAGATGCCGATTCGATGTCCAGAATGTAATACAGTGGTTAAAAGAAAATTATCTCATGGGTACTTTGTGTCTTACAAACTTGAAGAAGAAAAGAAAAGGAAACTATTTTCTGAACCGAAATTTTACAAAAATCATCAGACTGGTGCTATTATTTCCTCGGATGAGTATAGGCAGCTAATTGCTACAGAAGAAATGCGGTTTAATGAGTTAGGCTCAGGTCCTTCAATGGGAATGGATAGTTTGTTTGAAGCAGAAGAACAACGTCAGTTAGAAACATATGATGATTATGTACCATACGACAAAGAATAGTGATAGAATAGAAATTTGCTTTCTTTCGTTTTGTAGTATGTTTAAAGATTTAGCGATTTTCATCGCGTCTGTCCTTTGACTTGTTGTATAATACGAAATAGAAGGAGATGAATTATCGTGAAAAAAGCTAGTTACATTATCGTTTTTTCTCTATCCAATGGGAAAGAAATTCAAGTGACGTTTACTACTGACAAAAAGGATAATCCGTTTGAGCTTTATCAAGAAGTTCTTCAAGAAAAAGGAGATTTCTATCGAGTAATGGATGACTTTGGAAAATATCATAATATCCACAAAAAATCAATTATAGATATTGAAATAACTCCTGTAAAATCTTCTATTAATGATGTGCAGCTGTAGTTATGTCTGAAAAATAAAGGAGGAGCATGCAGTTACGCCAGCAACCGCATGCTCCTCCTTTACCATTTAATCCTAAGCACAAGCCAAATCATCCACAACAATACATAATAGTTCTAACTACTTCATCAGTAATTGAACGAGTATCATCACAATAAAGATTGGGAGAACTCCTTTAAGGAGCATATCAATCAGGAGAGGGATCTGGTTAGAATCAATATTGACCTTTGCATTTCCCAATAGGGCTGATTTTTGCATATCAAACAGCTTTTGCTGAGAAGCATAGGTATTACAATTTGGGCAAGTAAACTTGTAGTAAAATACCTGTCCTTTAGGTGAACTTTTTTTTATTTTTATCGCACCCTTAATTTTTTGCTTTGCTTCAATTCCATTTAATTTGTATTCTGTTTGGCAGGACTGACAAATAAATCTATGTAAGGTGTTTTCTGAAAAAGAGATTTTTGATGATTTACGAAATAATTGAACTGCTCGATAAAAAAAATTGATAGCTGCTAAGCCGAAAATAATCATAGCAACAAACCGCATAATAACTCCTCCAAATAAACTATAGTTGTGAATCTTTAATTCTTGCTACGCAATCCATCAAGTACTTCCGAAAAAGAAGCAGACGATTCAATCTGCCGATTAATCCATCTCTCATCTAAGAGAAAAATCATCAGTACTGTTATTTTAGCACAACGAAAAAAGCAACTCAAATTTACTAAGTGAAAGAAGAATACCACTTTTTCTGTAGAATAGGATTTTTTTCGTATGATGATACACAGTACCTTTTCTCAAAGCTGAACGCTTCTGTCTCAACCTCCTATTTATTTCACTGAATGAACAAAAAACCACCGGCAGAAAACCGGTGGCAAATACAGCAAACTAGTTTGTTTCAAGAATTTATTTTCAAAAACGGCTTATTTCTTGGGTTCATCTTCGTCCATCTTAAGAACAGCCATGAAGGCTTCTTGCGGCACTTCGACAGAACCAATTTGTTTCATCCGTTTTTTCCCTTCTTTTTGTTTCTCTAATAATTTACGTTTACGAGAAACATCTCCGCCATAACATTTAGCCAATACGTTTTTACGTAACGCTTTGATGTCTGAACGAGCAACAATTTTTTGTCCAATGGCTGCTTGAATAGGAACCTCAAACTGTTGACGTGGGATTAATTTCTTCAATTTTTCAACAATTGCCTTTCCACGTTCGTAAGCAAATTCTCTATGCACGATAAAGCTCAGCGCATCCACTTTTTCAGCATTTAAAAGAATGTCCATCTTCACAAGACGGCTTTCTCTATAACCCACCAATTCATAATCAAGAGAAGCATAGCCTTTTGTACTTGATTTTAATTTGTCAAAGAAGTCAAAAACAATTTCAGAAAGTGGAATTTCATAAACAACGTTCACACGATAATCATCTAAATAATCCATGGTAACGAAGTCTCCACGTTTTCGCTGAGATAATTCCATCACGGCTCCAACGTAATCATTTGGTACCATAATTTGTGCTTTTACATAAGGTTCTTCAATCTTTTCAATACTTACAGGATCTGGAAATTCTGCTGGGTTATCAACAACTACTAAAGAGCCATCTGTTTTTTCTACATGGTAAATTACAGAAGGTGCCGTCGTAATTAACTCTAGATTAAATTCACGCTCCAAACGCTCTTGAATAACATCCATATGAAGTAAACCTAAAAATCCACAGCGAAAACCAAATCCTAAAGCTTGAGATGTTTCTGGTTCAAATTGTAAGGCAGCATCATTTAACTGCAGCTTCTCTAGTGATTCACGTAAGTCATTATAACGAGAGGTATCGATAGGGTACAAACCACAATAAACCATAGGATTCATTTTTCTATAACCATACAGAGCTTCTTTTGCGGGATTATCAGCCAAAGTAACGGTATCACCAACACGAGTATCCTGAACTGTTTTAATACTTGCTGTGATGTAGCCAACATCGCCAACCATTAAGAAATCTCTAGCAATTGTTTTTGGAGAAAAAACGCCTACTTCAGTAACATCAAATGTTTTTCCGTTACTCATTAATTGAATTTTATCTCCAGGTTTCACCACACCATCCATAATCCGTACATTTAGGACCACCCCACGATAACTATCATAAATAGAATCAAAAATTAAGGCTTTTAAAGGTGCTTCTACATCACCTGTAGGAGCTGGAACATACTCAACCACTTGTTCTAATATGTCTTCAATCCCAATTCCTGCTTTGGCACTTGCTAGAACAGCTTCACTTGCATCGATACCAATCACATCTTCAATTTCTTGTCGAACGCGTTCAGGGTCTGCAGCAGGCAAGTCAATTTTATTTATTACAGGTAGGATTTCCAAATCATTATCTAATGCTAGATAAACATTGGCTAAAGTCTGTGCTTCAATTCCTTGTGCAGCATCTACAACTAAAACGGCCCCTTCACAGGCAGCTAAACTTCGTGACACTTCATAAGTAAAATCCACATGTCCCGGAGTATCAATCAAATGGAAGATATAGGTTTCACCATCTTTTGCATCATACGTTAATTCAACTGCATTTAATTTAATCGTAATCCCACGCTCACGCTCAAGATCCATCGAATCTAATAGCTGTTGTTGCATTTCACGAGTAGTTACTGTATCTGTTTTTTCTAAAATTCGATCAGCCAAAGTTGATTTTCCGTGGTCAATATGGGCAATAATCGAAAAATTCCGGATTTTTTCCTGTCGTTTTTTCATTTCGTTTATATTCATGGATTAATTCCTCATTTCTTTTAATCAGCACTTACCATTATACCAACGAAAGCATCATAATTAAAGTATTTTTCACAACACGAAGAATTCCCACTTTTCCTTCGCATTTGTTATACTATACTTATAAAGAAAACTGGAGATGAAAGAATGGAACAAAAAGAATTTCGAGAGAGTCTTGAATTAAAACAGGTGGGAGAAGAACACGTCGATCAGTTTAATGAGCTTTTATCCTACGTGTTTCAAGTCACTCAAGCCGACATAGAAGAAAGTGGCTTCGAAAATAAAAGAGAATTTATTAAATCAAAACAACCTATCTTAGAGTTATCCAAAGTATTTGGCTGGTTTCACGAAAACAAGCTGATTTCTCAAATTGCTATTTATCCATGTGAAGTCAACATACACGGATCCATTTATAAAATGGGCGGAGTCACAGGAGTTGGAACCTATCCTGAATATGCCAACCATGGTTTAATGAAAGATTTAATTGCCTTAGCCTTAGAAGATATGCGTGCAGACAAGCAGTGGATATCTTATCTTTATCCATATAATATTCCTTATTATCGTCGTAAGGGATGGGAGATCATGTCGGACAAACTCTCGTTTAAAATTCGAGATACGCAGCTGCCAAAGCAAGTGCCCGTCTCTGGGATGGTAGAGCGGCTTGAAGTTACTCACCCAGACGTGATTCGAGTTTATGAACAATTTGCGCGACAAAATCATGGGGCACTGATTCGCAGTGAGTTTAACTGGGAAGAGTACTGGCGATTTGAAAATGAAGAAGAACGGACGGCTGCTGTTTATTATGGGGCAAACCAAGAACCACTTGGGGTGCTATTTTATTGGGTGGCAGAAGAGGTTTTTCACATCAAAGAGCTGTTTTACATTAATCAAGAAGCTAGAAATGGCTTATGGAATTTTGTAAGTGCACATTTTTCGATGATTTATTGGGTTAAAGGGGATATCTATAAAAATGAACCTCTTGCATTCTTATTAGAGGATGGACAAATAAAAGAATCAATTGAACCATATTTTATGGCTAGAGTCGTTGACGTAAAAGAATTTCTAAAAGTTTTTCCTTTTGCAAGTACTGCAAAGCCTTTTCATTTTATCATTGAAGATCCTGTGGCAAAATGGAACAATGGTATATTTAGTGTTCTTTGGGATGAAAATGATCAAGTCCATATTTCGGATGAGCCACTGGGATCACCTGTGAAACTAGACATTCAAACCTTTACTTGTCTCATGATGAATTATCGTAGAAGCGCCTATTTACATCGGATTGAACGAATTGAAACAGATAAGGAAACTTTAAACAGCTTAGAAAGAATCATTCCTGATACGGAAGCGTACTTTAGTGATTACTTTTGAAAAAAATCTAACCATATGAAAAGAGGAAACAAATGAATATTTATTTTGCAGCACCTATGTTTGCTAAAAGTGATTTGCTATACAATGCATCTGTAGTAGCGAAGATACGCGAACTATCTGAACGGATCTCTGTTTATCTGCCGCAGGAAAATGGGGCAATCAATGATAAGAGTGCCTATGCTGATAGTAAAATGATCGCGCAAGCTGACACAGAAAAAGTAGTAGAAAGTGATCTTCTGATTGCTCTGTTGGATGGTTTGGTCATTGATCCAGGAGTAGCCTCTGAGGTAGGGGTTGCTTATGCGAAAAATATCCCTGTGATTGGCCTGTATACTGACACTCGTCAGCAGGGAAGTGACAATCAAAAGAAACTTGCCGCACTTGGTGAAGTCGCTGAAAATCAATTCCATTATGTAAATTTATATACCACTGGCTTGATTAAGCTAAATGGAACAATTGTTTCTAACGAGGAGCTTTTGCTTCAAAAAGTAAAAGAGTTTATGAATAAAGAGGATTGAGGTGTGTAACAATGAAAAATAATGAAAAAAAAGTCCAACTATTTATGATTTTATTCGGTGTATTTGTCTTCGGTTATACAATTTATGAATTTAGTATTGGCAGATATTCAGAAAGTCAATCTTGGATTTTTGTGATAGAAGCGTTAGCGAGTATCGCACTAATCTTCTTACCTCAGGTCATTCGAAAGCTGTTTAAAATTGAAGTGCCCACATCAATCATCTATTTTTACTGGTTTTTCTTATTGATTTCGGCCTTTATAGGCACAGGTTTACATGTGATTAGTTATATCTCATTTTGGGATAAGATTCTTCATGCCGTGAGTCCTATGTTGTTAACTGCTTTGGGATACGGACTAATAGGGTTCTTTATGAAACGTGCAAAAATTGCTGACTCGAGTCCTTGGCTCTTTTTACTCTTCGGTTTTGCATTTGCAGGCTTATGTGGTGTTTTCTGGGAGTTCTGGGAATTTGGTTGCGATCAATTTTTCTCTATGAATTTGCAGCGCTATATTGCAAGTAACGGTGCAGCTCTTGTAGGTCGAGCAGCGTTAATGGACACCATGGGTGATTTGATTACGAATACCATCGGTGCACTGATTATGGGAATATTTGCTTGGAGCAAGAGTCGAAAGAATCCTTCTTATTTTGAAAATTATCGAATAACTAAAAAAAAGAACTAGAAACACAATTAAAAGGAGAAGGTGGGAGATGACTAATTAAGTTATACTCCACCTTCGTAAACTCTTAATAAAGGTTGGGAACAGAAAGCAACTCCTTCTTATTTATCGGAGCTGAACACTTCTATCCTAACCTCTTTTTGTATCCTTTTTCAACTTATTATCTTAGCAGTGAATAGAGCGTTTGATTTGAACATTTGAAAAATCTCTTTTTATGATGTTTAATAAGAGAGAAGGACGATAGAAAAGAGGCGTTTCATGGAAAAGGTGAGTAAAAAAAAAGAGAATAGCATTCAAACACGTCAAGACTTGCTTGATGCAGCATTTGATAACTTTTATACAGTTGGCTTAGAAAATGTATCCTTAGAAAAAATCTCAAAGGATGCAAAAGTAAGCAGGGGAGCAGCATACTGGCACTTTAAAAATAAACAGGACTTATTTAAACAAACAGTCATTGATACTTTAGAAAACATCCGCAAAAAAAAAGAGCCCATTTATCAAGATTCTACACTCGATTTTAAGGATAAAGTTGTAAAAATGATTCTTTTACCTTATAAAGACCGTAAATATTATGCATTCATACAGCAAGCCGCTGTGTCTATCCATGCCAATCAAGAGTTTGAGGATTTAGCAAATCTGATTGAGGAGTCCAGAGTAAAATTATATACATTTTTTAAAACAGGAGTAGAAGAGCTTCAAGAAAAGAATATCCGTCTTAAAAATTGTGATTCAGCTGTTGTTGCCAGTTTGTTATATTCTTATTTTGAAGGTATGCACAGCAGTGATACGCCAACTATCATTGCCAAAAATTATACAATTGAAAGCATCAAGCAAAGTATTGGTTTAATTTTAAATGATGATTTATAAACAACGGTCGGGACAAGAGTGTTCATCTAGAACCAAGTATGTTTCGACAGCTATTTCAGCTGATTACAAGCATATCCCATGCGTAGAAGTTGAGGAGAGCGAGAAAGATGTTGGGTATGAGTTACTTCTCTTCCCAAGCTTTATTAACATTTTCCGAGGCTAGGATATAACTTAGATGGTTATATCCTAGCCTCGTTTTCTTTTTTCAGATAAGAGGATTTGAGTATATTTATCAGTAGCGAAGAAACAAGTAACGTTTATTTCTAAGCATAACCTCGATTTATCATGTTCAATAATCAACAAATAAAGGATGCACTATAAAAAATTTACATAAAAAACTATTTTTTTACCTAACTTGAACCTCTTTTTTTATCACACTGACAAGTAGTTATTTTCACTTTCCGATTATTAATTGACAACTGGAAAAGAATAAATTATGATGTAGGTGTAAAACATACATGCGCGTATGTATGTAAAAAGCGACGTCGTAAACTATTTTTTTACCTTATTCTGAAAACGCTTTCTAAAAATGTAAGGAGGAATGTATTATGAACACGCTCTCGGATAAAATTCTAAGAGGTCGTCAGGCAATGCAGTCAATTTCTAATTACACACAAGAACAAGTGGATGAGATGCTTTCGGTTATTTCTAAGACAATTTTTGATCATGCAGAGGAACTTGCAAAAGAGGCGGTTGAAGAAACAGGATTAGGAAACTACGAACACAAAATCGGGAAAAATCAAAATATGGCTATAAATATTTTTTCTCATTTAAAAGGCAAGAAATCAGTTGGTATTATCCAGACACTAAAAGAAGAAGGGGTAGTGGAAATTGCTCATCCTGTAGGCGTCATTGGTTCAGTAACCCCCACAACAAATCCGACAATCACTCCTTTAGGCAACGGATTAATGGCTTTAAAAGGAAAGAATGCCATGATTGTTTCTCCACATCCAAGAGCAAAAAAAACAACCAAGCATACGATTGACTTAATGAGAAGTGCACTAGAATCAATTCATGCTCCAAAAGACCTGTTACAAGTTATTGAAGAACCAAGTCTTGAACTTTCTCAACAGTTGATGAGAGAGAGTGATGTTATTGTTGCAACTGGAGGACCAGGGCTTGTAAGAGCAGCCTATTCAAGTGGGAAACCTGCCTTTGGTGTTGGACCAGGAAATGTTCAAGCGATTTTAGATGATGATTTTGACATCAATTTAGCTGCAGAGCTTACTGTCATTGGGCGTTCTTTTGATAACGGAATTGTCTGTGCGTGCCAACAAAGTTTGCTTTATCCAGAAAAAAAAGAAGAGGAACTATTTCAAGCACTTGAAAATAACAAAGCCTATATAATTAAAGAGGAGATAGATGTTCAAAAAATGAGAGAGCTTTTATTTCCAGGTGGAAAATCAAATCCGGATTTGGTAGGACAAACCGCCACATTTATCGCTGAAAAAGCAGGAATTAAGGTACCAGAGGATACCATTATTCTAGCTGTTAAAGTGACTACGTCCGGGCAAGAAGAGCTCTTAGTAAAAGAAAAAATGAATCCTGTTTTAGTAGTAAAAGGATGCGAGTCATTTGAAGAAGCACTTTTAGATGCTAAAAATAATTTATGGGTTGAGGGCGCTGGACATTCTACGGGAATTTTTTCAAATAATGAACAGCACATTCTATCAGCTGGAGAAACGTTACCAGTTAGTCGAGTAGTTGTCAATCAGCCAACTATTGATGCAGGCGGAAGCCCAACAAATGGGTTAAACCCAACCGTTTCATTAGGCTGTGGTTCGTGGGGGAATAATAGTATTTCAGAAAATTTATCTTATCATCACTTAATAAATATCTCCCGCATTGCGTATCCAATTTCACCCAAACATACAGAAACACCTTGGAACTAAAGAGAGGAGTATCGCTATGAGCATAACAAGTTTTCATCAACTTGCTGAAATTACTCCCCATCCAAACAAAGTACGTATCGGTGTGGTTTATGCTAATGATTTGGCTGCTTTACAGAGTCTCTTTGATAAAACCATTCGCTTACACGTATTTCCTGTTTTGATTGGTCCGAAAAAAAAGATTTTTCAACAGATGGAAGAAAGAAACTACACGGATTATCCCTATGAACTCGTTGAAGCAGCGAATGAAGAAGCTGCAGCTCAGATAGGTACTCAGCTGGTTCATGAGAAAAAAATTGATTGCTTAATGAAAGGGCATCTGCAAACAAGGACGTTTCTAAAAGCAATTGTTTCAAAAGAACAAGGACTCGTTTCTGACTCTCTTTTATCACATATCTCAGTTAATCAATTGCCAAACTATCATAAGTTACTTTTGACAACAGATGGAGGAATGGTTGCAGCCCCAACTTATGAAGAGAAAAAGAAGTTATTGCATCATGCAATAACTGTCATGCAATCTCTAGGTATAAAAAAACCTAAAATTGGTGTACTAGGAGCAACGGAACTTGTTAATCCGAACATTCAATCATCAGTTGAAGCAGAGAAATTAATGATTGAATTTGAAGAGAAATTTTCAGATAAATGTTTCATTGATGGACCAATTTCTTTAGATTTAGCTTTGAGCCAAGAGATTGCTTCTATTAAAGAGTATACAAGTGCTGTTGCAGGTGACGCAGATATTCTGCTTGGCCCAGATATAACAACAATGAATGTTCTTGGAAAAAGTATGACACTCTTAGCTAAAGGGAAAATGGCTGGCTTGATTATGGGGGCCCAGATTCCCATCATTCTGACTTCTAGAGGATCAGATGCTGAAGAAAAGAAAAATGCGATATTGTTAGCAATGTCTGTAAGTCGAGGGGGGGAAATATGAATATCCTAGTCATTAATCCTGGATCAACCTCTACAAAAGTTAGCTTTTTCATCAATGAAGAAAATCAAAAAACGGTTAATTATCCGCACACTAGAGAAGAATTAGCCGTGTATCCTACCATAAATACTCAAATAGAATTTCGGAAATCGATTATTTTCCAATTTTTAGCTGAAAATGAAATAAAGCCAGAATCTCTGGATGTAGTGGTAGGGCGAGGAGGAATACTGCCGCCTGTAAAATCAGGTGCCTATGAAATAAATCAGAGGATGATTGACTATCTACTTTCTGCAACAAAAATAGAGCATCCATCAAATTTAGGCGCTATTTTAGCAGAAGAAGTACGAAAATCAGCAAACAAAAAAACAAGAGCGCTGATTTATGATCCTGTATCAGTCGATGAATTCTCAGAAGTAGCACGTATTTCAGGATTAAAAGGTGTTCCCAGACAAAGTATCGGTCATGCACTTAATATGCGTGCAGTTGCCATGAAAACAGCAGTCGATTATCACTCAGATTATAAGTCTCTAAACATGATTGTGGCTCATTTAGGTGGTGGAAATAGTATCAGTATTCATGAGAAAGGAAGAATGATTGATTCTATATCAGATGACGAAGGCCCTTTTTCAACAGAACGAACAGGTGGACTCCCCTTAAAACATGTCATTCATCTTTGTGCGAGTCATACTGAAAAAGAGATGTTGCAACTGTATAAACGTGCAGGTGGACTTCTTTCTTATGCTGGAACAAATGATGCAAGAAAAGTTGAACAAAGAATTGCTGATGGAGATAAAAATCTGCAGATTGTGTATGAAGCGCTAGCTTATCAAATTGCAAAAGGAATTGGAAGTCTTGCAACTGTGGTTGAAGGAAAGGTAGATTTTATCGTTTTAACTGGTGGACTTTCTTATTCTGAGTACATCGTTGAGGAAATTAAACGTCGAACGGCATTTATTGCTCCTATAAAAATTGAAAAAGGAGAACATGAGATGCAGGCACTTGCAAGTGGCGCTTATCGTGTATTGAGTGGAAAAGAACAAGCGAGAGAATTTGATTAAAGAAAGGTGCGAAGAATAAAATGGAGATAAAAGCAGCTTTAGTTAGAGAAAAAGGAATGCCTTATGAAATTAGTGAAGTGAAATTAGCAGAACCAAAAGAAAAGGATGTATTAGTGAAAATTGTTGCTTCTGGACTTTGTCGTTCCGACTATGGCGAGCGTACAGGAAACAGTATCCAATTTCCTAACGTATTGGGACATGAAGGATCAGGAATTGTCGAAAAAGTGGGTACTTCAGTAACTACAGTGAAACCCGGAGATCACGTGATTTTATCCTATGCCTATTGTGGTGAGTGTAAACACTGTGCTGAGGGACATCCGTCTTCTTGTTCACACTGGTTTGAAGTCAACAATATGGGGAAAAACAAACGCGGAGAATATGTCATTCATACACCGGAAGGAGAAGCAGTCAATAACTTCTTTAATCAATCGGCTTTTGCTACCTACAGTTTGACGGATGAATCAAATATTGTAAAAGTAGACAAAGATATTGATTTACGACTTGTAGGACCATTAGGCTGTGGATTAGGGACAGGAAGTGGTGCGGTCTTAAGTGTTTTAAAACCAGATGCAGGAAGTACGATTGCGGTTTTTGGTACTGGTGCAGTTGGATTTGCGGCAATAATGGCAGCAAAAATCGTTGGCTGTTCACAAATCATTGCAGTTGATATTAACGATGCCAGACTTCAAACTGCAAAGGAATGTGGTGCAACAACTATCATAAACAGTAAAATGACAGATCCTAAAGAACAAATCATGAAACTGACAAAAGGAATTGGGGTAGATTACACGATTGATACAACAGGTGTTCCTCCAGTAATGACGCAAGCACTGCAGGCTTTAACCAACAGCGGGACGTTTATTCCTCTGGCAGTAACTAAAAGCAATTTTGAATTGAATACTTTCTTTGATTTAGTATTTGGCAACAAAAAAATGGAAGGCGTACTCATTGGAAATACAATTCCTAAATTCCATTTACCAAGATTGCTAGATTACTATAAAAAAGGAGAATTTCCTTTCGATCGCTTTGTAAAATTTTATGACTTCCAACAAATTAATGAAGCAGAGGCAGACTCTTTAACAGGAGAAGTTATTAAACCAGTTGTGGTTATGGATAAAACGTATCAGCCACCTAAATAAAGGAAGGTGAATAGTGATGAAAAAGGGCGATTTTCTATGGCTAGGAATATTTATAGGTATACTTTCTCTCTTCATTATTCCTGTAAGTAAAGAGTTTATTATGGAGCAATCAGCAATTCATCCTTACATCTCAGGCTTTTTAACCTTTGCTATCTTGGCATCTATGGGTGATTTATTAGGAAAAAGGATAGCGACAGGCACATATATTTTTGAAGCAGGATTTCTATTGCGGACACTTGTTTGGGGAGTAATCGGATGGATGGTTACCCTTGTATTTACCGTCTTTATGTCAGGGGCAGCAGCCGCACAAGAGGCAGGATTATTGCCTTTTCCAAAGCAAATCATCGCTCAAGCAATTTTTGGAAGCAGTATTATGAATTTAACATTCGCTCCCATGATGAACACTTTTCATCGAGTAATGGATGAATTAATTGAAATGAAATATAAAGAGACCGAAAGAGGAAAAATTTCCTTTCGACGTGTATTAGGAAAAATTGATTGGGTAACATTTGTAACTTTCAATTGGCTGAAGGTAGGTATTTTCTTCTGGATTCCTGTTCATTCGATTGTCTTTTTATTGCCGGAAGAAATTCGAGTAATTGTAGCAGCCTTTAGCTCGATTGCTCTAGGAGTCATTCTTTCTTTTGCAGCAAAAAATGCGAAGCTACAAAAAGAATTTGTAGAGTAATTATAGAAGAGAAAATTAAAAGAGTAGGCAACATCAGTATGGTTGTCTACTCTTATCACATGAAATTATCCAATTTGTTTGACTCTCCCGCCTATTTGGTTTGCAAATTTTTGTGCATGCTCTTTACAAGAAAAAGTCAGTAAAATTTGTGGATTCTTATTTCTAGTTCGTTTTCCATCTTTTGCAATATATCCATGAAACACTTTCACAGCAAACATAGCCTCATCTCCTCTCTACTATTTATCATAGGAGGTATTTTTACGAACGTCAAGAAATCACACTCAAAAATGAGAAAAAGTCGGTCATTTGATTAAATAAAAGTGAAAAAATACTATATTTTTAATGGAAGAAGAGAACTGTGAAGATTAATACAAAAGAGAAGCGGGAAGTAAGGAGAGGGAAATAATCATTATCACTGATAAGCGGAACGATTTATAAATATAATAAGTCTGATTCAAAAAACGAATAATTGGGATGGCAGGGCTCGAACCTGCACTTATCTGATTCAGAGTCAGACGCCTTACCAATTTGGCCACATCCCATTAAGAAGATTACTAGTTAATTGTAGCACTTTTTTTGCAGATGGACGAATAAATCGTACTTGCATTTACCTCTGAAAATTGTACAATACAGACAAGGGAGTGGCATACAATGGATTATGAAAAAAAGTTAGATGAATTAAAAGAAGGCACAATAAATGAGATTGAGGTTTCCAAAGAAAATTTCTTTTTATTTAGAGAAGCTTGGTTAAAAAGAGAAGATAGAAAATTTTTCGTAGGAGAAGCACATTTAAACGGGGATATTACCTATCGATACAATCCGAATGTTTTATAATATGAGGTTTAGAAAAAGCGGCTTAGATCTGAGGGTGGGGCATAACTTAAACAGTTGTCCCACCCTCACGTTCTTTAAAAAAATAAGATACTTGTATTAATAATAGAATAGTTACTTTAAATGAAGGTTTAAAACTTTATTGATTAATTTTCTTGATAGTAGGGTTCTTCTGAATTATTTTGCTGAATTATCCCTTGACGCTTTCCATTATACTCATTTTCATCTATTGTAATGAATTTTTCTGGACTCGATACATAAAGATAATAAGAAGTCTTTCCTTCGATTTCGGTTGTCTTTATGACATAGATTCGTTTATTACCCGAATAATTAGGGGTATATATTTCTGTAGAAAATGTTGTTCGATCTGCACCTGAAGAAGATTCTATCAATTTCAAAATTTCTTCTATCCCTTCAGGAAGTTCTTTATGTATAGATGCTGTAGTTGATTCTGATTGTTTGGTTTCTGCAGCTGAACTGTTTGTATTTGTTGTCTTTTGTGTATCAACTTGACTACATGCTCCGAGAATCGGAACAAAAATAGCCAAAAGATAAAACACTCTTTTTTTCATAGAAACGCCTCAAGTCTATTTTGATTTCAAAAATGTAAGAATAGTTAGTGGTAAACATAAAACAATATAACCAATCACTGTGAACAACAGGCCCTTAACCCAAATACTAGCTTCTGGAAAAAATGAAATTACGCCATATCCTACAATGACAGAGAGCAGATAACAAATAAATAATTGAAAAAAACGTTTAAAAGTCATGATTATTTTCCTTTATATACTATTTACTAATAAAAATATTTTTAAAAGCATTGTCTCTATTATAACAAAAGCTCAAGAAAAAACAGAAAATTTTGTCCGACTATGAAACAAGAGAGCCATCATCATGAGAATAACTCACTTTGATAGCTCACGCCCCTGCCAAGAAAACAAGTATAGCATGAAATAGATACTCTAGCTATTAGAGAATAGATTATAGAAATTGAGAATAGATTTATTACTCTTTTTAAATAAAAAATCATTTTTCCAAAATAATCAAAATATTGGCGTATATTAGTTATGAAAAGGAGAGCACCCGTTGAAAGAAGATTAATGATTCTCGAAAAATCATATCAAATATTCGAATTTTCCTTAATTAAATTATGAAAAAAGTAAAAAAAACGCTTTAATTTCAGAAAATAAGGTATAATTGTTCTATAGGAGGCGAGTAATATGCAGGATAAACGACAAATTGATCAATTGAAAAAAGATAAAATGAAATATGTTCAACGGCTCGCTGCCTATTATCAGCAAATTGATTCTATGGAGCTAGGCGAAAAACGCGACCAAGTGATTAAAGAAATTTTAAGTAATCGTCAAGAAATTTTTTCAATAAATAAACAGCTTGAGGCCTTAGAGCAGCATTCTGATGAAGAAACAAACATCAAAAAATAAAAGGGTAGTACGAGACTCATCATCACGTACTACCCCTTTTGATATAGACTATTACCTATAGAGCTTTCTCAACTGAAAGTAATTTACAAGTTCAGATAATCCATTAACAATTAACAGAACACCAAAGACTTGGCAAACCACTAGAAGTGTTTTAAATGGATTAAACATAAGTATCAAACCTGCTGCAAGCATGATAATACTAAATATCAACCACAAACCTTTCCCTTTTGGCGTATTTAAGGCTTGAAGAAGTTGGGATAGTCCATTTACTACTACTAGTAAACCGAGGAAAAATGGGATGATGCTTAAAATTGCTTTTGAAAAGAATAGTACGATAACCGCTAGAAGAAAGAAAAACAATCCTGAAGCCATACTAAACCCATAGCTTCCAGTTTCCTTATGAAGTTTTCTTGCGGCTAAACAATTGATAATTCCCATCAATACAAAGTATCCTGCGATGAAATAAATAATTGCTTTAAAAAAAACACCGGGATTCGTCAGTGCAAATATTCCCACAAGCGTGTAAGCAATTCCTCTTAAAATAGCGTATTTTTGAAATTGTTTAAAAAATGCTTCCATTACATAATCACCCTTTCTTTTCTACATTGTATCGAAAATTTATAGAAATGACGAATCATTTGCTATAATAAAGAACCTTTTGATTGTGAAAACGAAAACAATTCGATATAATGCTCTTAAGGATGAAAGTGAGGGGATGCTTTGTGGAAATTCTAGACACAAAATATACTGAAATGGACCGTCATTTTACTTCTGTTTATAGGGATATGGCTTGTGGTATTGACTATGATTATTTAGATGATGCTGAGCAATGGTTAATTACAACATGGGGAATGCAAGAAGGCCATTTAATTGATTTGTTTAAAACAAATCCACAATTAGAGGTGGATGCGATGCTCTTGTTGGAAAAACTAATAAAAAATTAGGATGTTGTAGGAGGTTGCTTTGGATGCAAGAAGAACAAGTTGAACTGGGGCAAAACTATCAATGCCAGCCAATTGGTTTTGAGAAAATTGTTGTTGGAGAAGTCGTTTCCAAAATGATAAATTGTGCCGTTGTTCGTGTTAACTCATGCGAAACAATTGATGCAGAACAATTAGAAGCAAAATCAAACATGGTTGTTGCACGATATGATACATTTAATCAAGCGCTTTAATAGAAGTAGATTGAGGCTAAAGCTTTCAATCTACTTTTTCTTTTTAATTGAAAATAATTGGTTCTATAGTTGAAGAAAGAATTTTTACGAAAAAGGATAGGAGAATTTCATGAGTCTATTTACACTGCTTTTGTTTTTATTTGTAATTATCATGTTTTTATATTTAAATTTAGTGAGAAAAGAAGTACGAATCGCCACACTTAGAAGAAAAAATACTTCTATTATAATAGTAGGGCTTTCGATTCTGACTATTTGGATGTCGATTACTACATATACTACTCTAGATGATCGTGTTCGAGGCGTACTTGCTGCACTGATATTTTTAAGTTTCTTATTGGATAGAAAAGGTTTAACTGATGAACGTATAATTCTAAACGTATTTGATCGTCGAGGGGTTGCTTATTCTGAGATTGATCGTATTGTACTCTATCAAAATAAAGAGTCCAATGAGGTAAAATTAAATTTTTTTCGAAGCGGACTCCGGGGACCACTTTTAAAATTTTCTATTCCAATGGAAGAGCTGGTACTTTTTCTTTCAACAAAACTTAAAGAAGATGCAGATTTGGAAATCATTATTGAGTAATTATTTTTATTATGCCGACTTCTTATTTCCTTCTTTTTTCTGAAAAAACGACAAGCATTTTCTAATTATTTTCCAACTAATTAATCATCAGGCTAAAATGTTTAGAGTATAAACTTACAGTTATTAGTTTTTTAGGAATATTCATACAATTCATTATGACTATTCTGAATAAAAAAAAGAATTGGGGTTTTACAATGGAAAACGAGCAGGATCGATCCTTCTTCGGGCAACCCAAAGGTCTATCGACATTGTTCTTCACAGAAATGTGGGAAAGATTTAGTTACTATGGAATGCGTGCCTTACTAATTTTTTACATTTATGACACCGTAGCAAATGGGGGACTAGGCTTACCACGGACAACCGCATTAGCAATTATGTCCATTTATGGTTCCTTGGTATTTATGTCGAGCATTATTGGTGGCTGGCTATCTGACCGAGTGTTAGGCTCTAGAAAAACGGTCTTTTATGGCGGCGTCTTTATTATGATTGGACACGTTGTTTTAGCTACACCGTTTGGTATCGGCGCTCTATTTATTTCCATGCTTCTAATTATCATTGGAACAGGGATGTTAAAACCAAATGTTTCAGGTATGGTTGGTCATCTTTATTCTAAAACAGATTTACGACGTGACGCTGGTTTCTCCATTTTTTACATGGGAATCAACATGGGGGCATTGCTTGCGCCATTCATCGTAGGAACGCTAGGTCAAAATTATAACTATCATTTAGGATTTTCTATTGCTGCTTTTGGAATGTTCTTTGGTCTGTTGCAATATTTGATTCAAGGAAAGAAAAGCTTAGGAAACATTGGAAGAGTTCCAACAAATCCTATGGATGCAGCAGAAAAGAAAAAATTTGGGATTGCTGCATTAATTGCTGTTATTCTCGTTGCTGGTATTTTTGGCATCGCTTATGCAACTGATAATTTAACCATTGATTTTATTGTCAATGCGATTAGTATCTTGGGAATTTTATTACCTATTTATTATTTCGTGAAAATGTTGACATCAAAAGATGTAACAGCTGAGGAAAAACCTAAAGTGATGGCCTATATTCCGTTGTTTCTTTCCGCTATTGTCTTTTGGTCTTTAGAAGAGCAGGGCTCTTCTATATTAGCTTTATTTGCAAGCGAGCGTACAAAAGGGGCATTGCTTAGTTTCCCAATTGCGGCTAGCTGGTTTCAATCGTTAAATCCAATCTTTGTTTTTATTTTAACGCCTGTATTTGTTACTCTTTGGACAAAACTTGGAAATAGACAGCCCTCTACAGTAGTTAAATTTTCATTTGGATTAATTTTTGCTGGTCTCTCTTTTGTGTTGTTGATGTTTCCAGGATTGTTATTTGGAACTGAAGGACGAGTAAGCCCCATGTGGTTAATCCTTAGCTTCTTTATTATGATTGTTGGAGAAATGTGTCTATCTCCTGTAGGATTATCAATCACAACTAAACTAGCACCAAGGGCCTTTGAGTCACAAACAGTTGCTATTTGGCTACTTGCAGATGCAGCTTCTCAAGCAATCAATGCGCAGATTGCTCGTTTTTACACGCCTGCCACTGAATCAGCATATTTTGGTATCGTTGGTGGCGTTGCAGTAATTGCTGGGATCATTTTAATCTTAGTAAAAAATCCAATAAAAAAATTAATGGGCTCTGTTCATTAATTAAGGAAGAGGTGAGACATTGTGTCTTGCCTTTTTTATTAAAAATATATTTCTTTACGAGTGATCTTTTTCCTGGATTCGCTTATCACTTCTTATTCAAAGATAATATTTTCACATGTTTAACCTTTGTTTCTCAATTAGGCTTTATGGTAAACTGATTTTACAAATAAATAGGAGGGAAAATATTGAGGCGGTTGAGATGGATATATATGGTTAATGGACTTCTCTTTTTTGTCTTATTACTTGTTTTCTTACGTATTTTTTTATTTACGCCTGTTATTGTAAAAGGAGATTCCATGGATTCGACATTAGTGAATGGTCAACAAATCCTTACTGTTTCTCATACAAAAATCAAGCGATTTGATATTATCACGTTCTTAGCGCCTGATGAAGAAAATACAAATTACATTAAGCGAGTGATTGGCCTTCCCGGAGATGAGATAGAATATAAAAATGATATTCTTTATATAAATAAAAAAGCATATGCTGAACCTTACTTAGATGAAAATAAGAATAAGTACGCAGCAAGTTTGCCATTGACTAATGATTTCACGTTAACTGAATTGTATGGCCTAAACAAAGTTCCAGAAGGGATGTATTTTGTTTTAGGAGATAATCGTCCTGTTTCAAAAGATAGTCGATATGCTGAAGTCGGTTTCATAGATGAAAAAGCTATTTTAGGAGATGCGCGGTTTGGATTTTTTCCATTGAATAGAATCGGAGAAATTAAATAAAAAAGAGCACTAAGTTATTTTTACAAAAAATGAATCATTCATTTGCGTATGTAGAAATAGAAGGGGCTCTTTTTTCTGTTTCTATGCTAAGAAATAATCTAAAATAGATAGAAATAAGAAAAGAGAAAAAAAAGAACAAACGTTCCTTGTTTTTGTTATAATAGAAGTGCGTAACTCCATTTTGTTTCATTTAAAAGAAAAGGTTGTGATTGTGTGAGTTTACAGTTTATTATTGGTTCTGCCAACCATAATCATCAAGCTTCTTTAATTGAAGAAGCGAACGAATGGCTTTCTAAAAACCCAAAAAATGAGGTTTATTTTCTAGTTCCTAACTATAATAAATTTGAACAAGAACAAGAAATTTTATCTAAGCTTCGCCACTCAAAAAAATTAACAGCTATTAGTACGACTAAGGTACAAGTCTTTAGTTTCTATCGTTTAGCTTGGTTTTTTCTTCAGCAAACAACATTACTATCAGGAAACGAGTTAAGTGAAGCGGGAGCTGCAATGATTTTTCGCCAAATTTTAGAAAAAGAGCAAGAAAATCTTACTGTATTTCGTGGAGAAGTAAATAAGACAGGATTTATTCAACAGTTATACTCTTTATATACGGAGTTGAAAAGTGGAAATATTACCCCTGAAGATCTCCAAATAACATATACAAATCCTAAAGCAAAGCAATTAGACGAGCAGCTGAAATTAACCGATTTATCTTATCTTTTTTCAAAATTTGAAGAAGAGTTACTCAACCGTGATATCCATTCACCAGATGTTTTAGATTTGTTAATGAGCTATTTACCAACAATTGATTTAACACATACGAAATTTATCGTTTCTGGCTTCTCTCATTTTAACGCGCAGGAACATCAGTTAGTTTCTACTCTGATGACTTACGGACACCTATCTATCGCACTAATTCTTGATGTAGGGTATCCAGCAGAAAAACCGCAACCGTTAAATTTATTTAGAGAGACTGGGGAAGTTTACTATCGGTTACGGCAAGTTGCCGCTGAGAGGGGTATTCAAACTTTCATTGATAAAGTTGCTCCAGTTAAACAAAAGATTGAGGAATTTGATGCGCTAAATAATTTATGGATTGCTACACAAAATCAAGAAAAGTTTCAAAAAAAACAATTCAATCATACACAGGCAATTCAAATTTGGAGGGCTGAGACACCTACTGTGGAGATTCAACACATTGCTGTTGAAATCCGAAGACTCGTCTCTGAAGAACATTATCGTTATCGAGATATTCAGCTACTAACAGGGGATGTAGATTTATATAAACACTTAATTGAACCTGTATTTACTCAAATGGATATTCCTTGTTACATTGATGAAGATCAATTGATGGAGCAACATCCACTAGTTGAGTTTCTAAATTCACTTTTCGCTATAGATCGTTATCAGTTTCGTTTAGCGGATATTTTCAGATTCTTACGGACAGAATTATTTTTACCTAACTCAGATAGTGATACTTGGTTAAAGCAACGTGATAATTTTAGACGTAAGGTAGATATAACAGAAAATATCTCATTAGCGTATAATTTCCAAGGGAGTTTTTGGACTAGGGAGCGTGACTGGCATTTTATTTCCTATGATTTTGAATCAGAGACATTAAATGAATCCGAGTCGTTAGAAACTCTCTCTAATGAGATTAGAAAACTAATCCAAAATCGACTGCCTGAATTTTTTAAGACGATAAAAAAGGCGAAAACTGGGAATGAAGCCGCAGTATTTTTATACAAATTTTTAATAGCTTCCGGAGTTGAAACTCAGCTAATTGCCTGGCGAGATCAAGAGGTTGCTAGAGGAAATTTAGAAGCAGCTAGAAATCACGAGCAAACATGGAATGCGTTCATTGACTTACTTGATGAATATGTAACTATTTATGGGAGAGAGTCATTTGATTGGCGCGCATTTCAAGATATTTTGAGTAGTGGTCTTGAAAATCTTAGCTATGGGAAAATTCCGACCGCTATTGACCAAGTACAAGTAAACAAGCTTGATTTGGCACGAATTGATCAAGCAAAAATCACATTCGCTATTGGATTAAATGATCAGATTTTCCCAGGTCATTCTGAGACTAAAGGACTGTTAACAAGTGAGGAACGTCAACTGCTAAATGAACGTTTAGAGGATAATCAATATTTAGTTGATGCATCAAGCCAATCAATGTCTCAAAAACCTTTTCAGGCATATTTAGTATTCTTATCAGCAAGCGAAAAACTTTATCTTACGTATTCTGCAAACTATGATACACAAAAAAACTTGAGACTCTCACCTTATGTATCAAGAATAAACGACTATTTAGGGATTCCTATTCAAGAAAAAATCTCTTTACATTTAACAAGTGAACTCTCTCAATTCGTAGGGACGTATAGAAGCTTAATCAGTAGTTTAAATACGTTGTATCGATTATCAGATGAAGAAAAAGTAAATATTCCACTGAATTGGCAGACAATAGAAAAGAAATTGAAAAATTCATCTTACGCGCCGCTTGCTGAAAAGGTTTTTTCTAGTCGCTCTTATCAAAATATCCCTGTGTCACTTTCAGCTGATCTTGCTGAAAAATTATATGGGGAAGATTTATATGCATCCATCTCTCGTATGGAAAGCTTCTACAACTGTCAATACAAATATTTTGCTAATTTTGGATTGAAGCTAAAAGAAAGGGAATTGTATGGTCTAACGCCTGCAGCAACTGGCGATTTTTACCATGAGGCTTTGGATCAATTCTTTAAGCTTCTCTTTTCAAAAGACTTATTATTGACTGATTTAAACGAAGAACAACGGTCAGCCTTTGCTGAAGAAGTGTTAAAAAATGTCTTTGGAGAAATTCGATTTGAAATTTTAGCAAGCTCAGCACGTATGAATTATATTCGTCATCAGCTTAGCCAAACGATTCAAAAAGTCGCTTGGGCCTTACAAAAACAAAGTCAGCGAACTAACATGAGTCCTTTACAGACGGAAATTCTCTTTGGACAGATAGCTGGAGAAAAAGGAATCCCAGGGATTGAGCTTCCTTTAAACAACGGTGGAAAACTTCACCTGCGTGGGAAAATTGATCGTCTTGATGTAGCTAAAAATGAAAATCAAACTTGGCTTAGCGTGATTGACTACAAATCAAGCGGACGAAGTTTCGATATAACAGAAGCTTATTATGGGCTAGCAATGCAGTTACTAACCTACCTTGATGTTGCACTTATGGATGCTACGAGACTTACTGGACAAGCAAAAGAGTCTATTCATCCAGCTGGTGCATTCTACTTACATGTCCATAATCCTGTATTAACCTCTGAAAACTCAATAGAAAAAGAAACATTAAAAAAATATAGCTATGATGGACTATTTGTCGATGAGCCTGAATTATTTTCAACGTTAGATAATAGCTTGGAAGCCAAAGAATCGTCTTTGCTTTATCCTATCAAAAAAAATGCAAAGGATCTTTATCAAAAGAATGCATTAAGTAAGGATAAATTTTTTACAGAAGATGAACTGGCAAAATTTATGGAACATAACAGAAAAAATATGAAAGAAGCGGGAAATTCAATTACCTCTGGAGAAATCCAGCTGAATCCTTCCTATAAAGATAAACAGCGTATTGCTTGCCAGTATTGTCCATTTCGCAGTATTTGTACCTTTGATGTCATGCTTAAAGAGAATAATTATCATCGCTTAGAGAAGCTAACTAAAGAAGAAGCACTACAAAAGATACAAGAAGAACAAACAAAAGCCACGGATGAAGGAGGAAACAAACATGGTTAAGATTCCCGAAAAAGGCCCGACAGAAACATATACTCCTCAACAGTGGCAAGCCATTTATGATGGGGAAGACAATCTCCTTGTTTCAGCCTCAGCAGGTTCAGGAAAAACAACTGTATTGGTACAACGGGTAATTGAAAAACTAAAAAATGGAACAAATATTGATGAATTGCTAATAGTTACGTATACAGAAGCAGCAGCCAGAGAAATGAAGGAACGTATTCAGCAATCCCTGCAAGAAGCAATCAATACAGCAGCTACGGATACTGACAAACAGCATTTTACAAAACAACTACTGCTTTTGCCAACAGCAGCCATTTCTACACTACATGCTTTTTGTCTAACTGTTATTCGTCGCTTTTATTACTTGATTGATCTTGATCCTGTGTTTCGGATGCTCACAGATGAAACAGAAACAATTTTATTAAAAGAAGATGTTTGGGAAGAACTGCGAGAAACGCTTTACGAAGAAAATGAAGCCTTGTTTTATCAATTAACGACTAATTTTTCTAATGATCGAAATGACAATGGGTTAACGGATATGGTCTTTTCTCTCTATGAATTTGCTCGCGCAAATCCTTCTCCAAAAGAGTGGCTTAAGTCTCTCGCAGAAAATTACAGAGTCGGCACTGGGATTGAAGAGTCCGCACTTTACCAAAACTATGTTCGTCCGCAAATCATCAGTCAGCTTTCTCACGCAGTTCAAAGCTATGAAAAAATGATAGAGATTTCTCAAATACCGGGTCTTGAAAAGATAACAACACTTGTTTCTGATGAAAAACACATGTTTGAGGGCTTCTTATCTTCGATTGAAGAGGACAATCTTGAAGAAGCGTATCGGTATGTTGAGTCAATTGTTTTTGAACGCTATCCATCAATTAGAAAAGAAGAGCTAAAGCCTTATTCAGTGGAAATAAAAGGGTATCGCGATAAAACAAAAAAACAATTTGAAACACTTGTTAAATCATTTTTTAGTATTTCACCAAAAAAAATGAAAGAATTAATGGCGCAATCCTTGCCATTAGTAGAACTGATGGGTGAGATTACCACTTTATTTATGGACCGCTATCATCAACGAAAGCTGGAAAAAGGTGTTTTGGATTTCAATGACTTAGAGCATTTTACCCTTCAAATCCTTGCAACATCTGCTGAAGGCAAATGGCGAGCAACCGAAGCTTCACATTATTACAGAAGCCGCTTTAAAGAAGTTATGGTAGATGAATACCAAGATGTAAATAGGCTTCAAGAAAACTTGCTTTATTGGTTAAGAGAGCCGAATGATGCACAAGGAAACATGTTCATGGTAGGTGATGTAAAACAATCTATCTACTCCTTTAGATTGGCTGATCCGACATTATTTATCGAAAAATACAATGCCTTCAAAGATGAGCATGGCGGGCGTAGAATTATTTTAGCAGAAAATTTCCGTTCACGATCCGAGGTTTTAGACTTTACCAATCTAGTATTTGAACAATTAATGGACGAGAAAGTTGGACAAATCGAATACGATGCTGCTGCAAAACTTGTTTACGGATTTCCCGCATTTCCGGAAAGTAATGAATTTAGCCCTGAATTATTAATCTATGAAAAAGAACAAGATGTCTCTTCGGAAGATTCTCTCATTCCCTCTGAGTTCATTGAAGATAAAACAGATGGCGAACTCTATATGACGGCATTAAAAATTCGAGAACTGATTGATTCTGAATTCTTGATTTATGACAAAAAAGCAAAAGAGAATCGTAAGGTTACTTATAAAGATATTGTTCTATTAACACCAACAAAGAAAAATAACCTTGCTATTTTAGATGTGTTTAAAACATTGAGTATTCCTGTCGAAGTGAATGACGCACAAAACTATTTTCAAGCAACCGAAATTCGAATTATGATTTCTTTGCTACAAATTATTGACAATCCTTTTCAAGACATTCCGCTTGTTTCTGTACTACGCTCTCCGATAGTAGGTTTACTTGAAGATGAGTTGGCTCAAATTCGAGTGAGTGATAAGAAACGTAGTTTTTATGAAGCTTTGTGTCTCTATGAAGAACAGGAAACCACCACATTAGCCGGAAAACTTTCTGTTTTTCTAGCGCAGCTTTCTTCTTGGCGAGAACTTGCAAGGCGAGAACCCTTAGCTACGTTGATTTGGACAATCTATGATGAAACGGCCTATCTCGATTATGTTGCTGGTCTTCCTGTAGGTAGTCAGCGACAAGCAAACCTAATTGCATTAGTTGACCGAGCAAAAGCGTATGAGCAAAGCAGTTTTCGAGGGCTATATCAATTCGTTCGTTTCATCGAAAAAATGCAGGAAAAAGATAAAGATTTAGCTGAACCACTTGCAGTTACCGAAGAGAATGCAGTACGCGTTATGACTATTCATGCAAGTAAAGGATTAGAATTTCCAGTCGTATTCTTATTGGATATGAGTAAACAGTTTAATTTGCAAGATGTAAAAGCACGCTACATGTTTGAAGAAAATTTAGGTGCAGGTATTCGTTACCTAACTCCTGACACACGTGTTCTGTACGATACGCTTCCTTACCAAGCAATTAAACAGGTAAAGACAATCAAGCTTCTCTCAGAAGAAATGAGAAAGCTCTACGTCGGCTTAACTCGAGCAGAACAAAAGCTGTTTCTTGTTGGTTCCTATAAGAGTAAAGAAGATACCTTAAAAGCTTGGTCAGACTCATATGAGCAGCAATCACTTGTTTTGGATTCTGCTTCTCGAATAAAAAGCCAAGGAAGCCTACTTAGCTGGATTGGTATGACCTTAATGAGACATCCTGACATGAAGCAGTATGATGAAAACTATGTGCCATACAGTCCTCTACAGGAGCATGCAGGAAGCTTTAAGATTCATTGGGTAAACCAGACACAGCTCATGGAGAAGATGTCTGAACAGATACAAGTGACATTTGAAAAAGGAAACGAAAATCAAGTGGAGCTGGCAAGAGGTGACTTGCAAAAAGTTGCCAAGCGATTAGATTTCATGTATTCTTTTCAAGAAGCAACCCAAACTACGAGTTATCAATCAGTTTCAGAAATCAAGCGTTTATTTGAAGATCCGGATGATGGACAAACAACAAAATTAACGTGGGAAAGCCATGAAGAAAAAGCACTAAATCAAAAATTTCGCTATACACAAGAAAAACTGGCGACACCGAAATTTTTAAATCAGAAACGAGAAGTTACGGGTGCAGCAATTGGAACTGCGACTCATTATGTTTTACAATTGCTGCCTATTGACCGAATTCCTTCTGAAGAAGAGATAGAAGATTTGATAAATCAACTTGTTCAAAAACGTCTAATCGCAGAAGAAGTTGCAAAAAAAATTGACAGACAGACAATTTTATGGTTTTATAAAACAACACTTGCTAATGAGCTCATACAAAATCACCAGTTTGTGAAAAAAGAACAGCCATTTTCAACATTGATACCTGCTGATGAGATTTTTACAGATTATCCAACAAGTCAGGATGATTTGCTTATTCACGGAATTATTGATGGCTACTTGGAAAAAGAAAACGAGCTCATCTTGTATGACTTTAAAACAGATTTCATTTCAAGTGAAAACCGTCAACAGTCAATTGATGAAGTGAGTCAACGCTATCTAGGTCAATTACGTCTATATCAAAAATCTCTTAGTGATGCGCTTAATAAACCAGTTACAAGAGTATATTTGATTTTATTAGCTATTCATGAAGTAATTGATGTAACTGAAAAATTATAGAAGTGCAAATCAACTTACAAAAGGTAAGCAATGTGATATACTCGATGCATGAGGTGAGGTAGAATGGAACAAGTAAAATTTGATGAGTTTACACTCTGTCCAAAATTCGAAAAAACTTTCTCTATTTTAGGAAAAAAATGGAATGGATTAATCATTGATGTCCTCCTGGAGAATGGACCACAGCGATTTGTTGACTTGGCTAATAAAATTCCAATGGTCAGTGATCGTGTATTAGTCGAACGCCTAAAAGAATTAGAGAAAGAAAACATTGTCACACGTAATATTTCTTGTCAAGAATCCAGTCGTTCAGAATATATGTTAACCGAAAAAGGGGCCGATTTGAAAGAAGCCATGGGACAACTTCAAAATTGGAGTGATCGTTGGGTAACAAAAGAAGAATGCAGTTGATTTACTTAACAAAATCTTGTACACTGTTAGTAATTGGATAAGAAAAAATGTCGATGGAAAAGAGTAATTTGGCTGAGACTTACTAGGGAGATTTGTCAGGGACTGAAAGCAAATCAAGTACTCGAAAAATGAAGTTCACTTCCGGAGTTGTCTGTGTAACTGACAGACCGGCGCAAGTCGTTAATAAATTAAGTGCGCAATCTCTTTGATTGCGAATTAGGATGGTAACACGAGCCTTCGTTCCTTGATGGATACGAGGGCTTTTTTTCGTTCATTTTTTCCAAGTAATTTTTGAGGAGGAAGCAACAATGTCTTTACAAGCACAATTAGAGTCATTAAAAAAAGAAACAATTGAAAAAATTTCAGCAGCAAATGACTTAACGCAATTGAATCAAATTCGTGTAGAAACATTAGGTAAGAAGGGACCCATCACAGAAGTTCTCAGAGGGATGAAAGATTTAACACCTGAAGAACGTCCAATAGTTGGAAGCTTCGCAAATGAGATACGTGATTTGTTGGCGTTGGAAATAGAAAATAGAAAAGTAGTCTTAGAAGCGGCTGCATTAAATCAAGCATTGGCTAAAGAAACCATTGATGTGACCTTGCCAGGTACAAAAGTACATCACGGAGCTCGTCATGTACTAACACAAATTATGGAAGAAATTGAAGATATTTTCGTTGGTATGGGTTATCAGGTAGTGGAAGGATATGAAGTAGAATCAGACCACTATAACTTTGAGCGAATGAATTTACCTAAAGATCATCCGGCTCGTGACATGCAGGATACTTTTTATATCTCAGAAGAAATATTAATTCGTACTCATACTTCTCCAGTACAAGCGCGCACAATGGAAAAACATGACTTTTCAAAAGGTGCTTTGCGAATGATCTCTCCTGGAAAAGTATTTCGTCGGGATACGGATGATGCAACACATAGTCACCAATTCCATCAAATTGAAGGACTTGTTATTGATAAAAACATAACAATGGGCGATTTAAAAGGAACGCTTGAAGTCATGATGAGAAAAATGTTTGGTGAAGATCGAAATATTCGTTTGCGTCCTAGTTATTTTCCATTCACTGAACCGTCAGTTGAAGTAGACGTAAGTTGTTTTAAATGTGGTGGAGCAGGATGTAACGTCTGCAAACATACAGGCTGGATTGAAATATTAGGTGCTGGGATGGTTCATCCTAATGTCTTAAAAATGTCAGGAATTGACCCGGAAGTTTACTCTGGTTTTGCCTTTGGTTTAGGGCCAGATCGTGTAGCGATGTTACGTTACGGAGTAAACGATATTCGTAATTTCTATCAAAATGATTTACGTTTCTTAAGTCAATTCAAGGGGGAATAACTATGTTAGTATCATATAAATGGTTAAATGAATATTTAGATTTATCATCTGTAACACCAAAAGAGCTAGCAGATAAAATGTCTGTAACAGGTATCGAAGTAGAAGGTATTGATATTCCAGAAGAAGGTTTGAAAAAAATCGTCGTTGGTGAAGTAAAAGAATGTCAGCCTCACCCTGATTCAGATCACTTATCCATTTGTCAAGTGGACATCGGAGAAGAAGAGCTGTCACAAATCGTTTGTGGTGCGCCAAATGTAAAAGCTGGTATCAAAGTAATTGTTGCGTTACCTGGATCAAGAATCGCTGGAAACGTCAAAATTAAAAAAGGAAAAATGCGTGGACAAGTATCTAATGGGATGATTTGTTCATTGGAGGAGCTTGGATTTTCAGATAGTGTCATTCCAAAAGAATTTTCTGACGGAATTTATTATCTTCCAGAAGAAGCAATCAACGGAGAGCCTGTCTTCTCTTATTTAGAAATGGATGACAGCATCATTGAATTATCAATCACGCCAAATCGTGCAGATGCATTATCTATCCGTGGTGTTGCCTATGAAGTAGGGGCGATTTATCGACAAACACCTGCATTTAATGATGAACCATTGGTGGAATCAGTGGAAAAAGCAAGTGATAAAATATCGGTTGCTGTTACCGATATAAAAGACTCTCCAGCCTATCAGATTCGAATAATCGATAATGTAAAGGTTGCCCCAAGTCCGCAATGGCTGCAAAATCGTTTAATGAATGAAGGCATTCGACCAATCAATAATGTAGTTGATGTAACAAATTACATCTTACTTTTATTTGGTCAACCACTTCATGCTTTTGACTATGACAAATTAGGGAGCAAAGAAATTCTTGTTCGTCGTGCAGCCAATGAAGAAGAGCTAATCACCTTAGATGGTGAAACAAGAACCCTATCTTCTGAAAATATCGTTATTACAAATGGCCAAACCCCAGTTGCTTTAGCAGGTGTCATGGGTGGGGCTAACTCTGAGATTTCGGATGAAACAACCACAGTTGCACTTGAAGCTGCTTTATTTGATAACGTATCTATCCGACGTACCTCAAAACAATTCAATCTTAGAAGTGAATCCTCTTCTCGTTTTGAAAAAGGAATTAACCAAGCAACAGTCGGAGAAGCGAATGAAGCTGCTGCTGCATTGATTGCGAAACTTACTGGTGGAACGGTTCTTTCAGGAGCAGTGGAAGGTGCATCTGTTCATCCTGAAAACGTAACAGTAGAAATTGAACTAGAAAGAATTAACCGATATCTTGGTACAAATCTTTCAGAACAAGAAGTAAACGAAATTTTTGAAGCTTTACAATTTGAGTATACGGCTGCTAATGGACACTATTGTGTTTCTGTTCCACCACGTCGTTGGGATATTTCAATTGAAGCAGATATTATTGAAGAAGTGGCTCGTATTTATGGCTACGATCGTTTACCATCAACACTACCGAGTGGAGAAACAGTCGCAGGAAGTCTGACAGATGAACAAATTTTAACTAGAAAAGTTCGTTCGCTCCTTGAAGGCAGTGGTGCAACCGAAGCAATTAGCTATGCATTAACGACTGAGGAAAAAGCACGTCAATTTACGATGAAGAAAAGCAATCTAACTCGTTTAGACTGGCCAATGAGTGAAGAACGTTCCGTTTTACGAATGAATTTAATCAGCGGATTATTAGATGATGTAGCATATAACGTTGCTCGTAAAAATACATCTCTTTCTTTCTATGAAATTGGAAATGTCTTTTATCAGGAAAATGATGCCAAAAAGAATCTTCCTTTAGAGGAAAATCATTTAGGTCTTGCTTTAACAGGACTTCGTGAAGTCAAAAACTGGCATCAACAAAATCTAAAAGTTGATTTTTATACAATCAAAGGGATTCTAGAAAATCTATTTGAGCAACTATCTGTTTCTGCTGATATTCGCTATCAGCCAACAACTGAAATGAAAGATATGCATCCAGGAAGAACCTCAGATATATATCTAGGTGAAGAAAAGATAGGGTTTGTAGGACAGGTTCATCCAGCTGTAGCAAAAACCTACGATATCCCAGAAACCTATGTTGCAGAATTAAATTTACACGGCTTATTAACGATGGAAAAAACAGCCTTTGTCTACAAAGCTGTCACAAAATTCCCGGCCGTTAGTCGAGATATTGCATTGTTGGTTTCAGAAGAAGTTACCAATCAAGAACTCTCTGAAACAATCAAAAAAGCAGCAGGAAAATATCTAACTGCTATTCAACTCTTCGATGTGTATCAAGGGGACTCAATTGAAGCAGGTCATAAATCAATGGCATACAGTTTAACTTTTACAAATCCTGAAGCAACACTAACCGATGAAGAAATTAATAAATCAATGAACAAAGTAATCACTGCTTTAACTGAGACTCACGAAGCAGTAATTAGATAAGAAACATACTAAGAATAGAAGGTAAACTCATCCGTTGAAGAGTTTACCTTCTATTTTCGTATTCTTTAGGTTTATAGTAAGGAGTGAAAGAAAAATCGACCATTCTCTCTCTTAGACTTCGAGTCTCTTAAAAAAATGGTCTCCTTTACTATCATTTTAAAGTATGGTTAAAGTACGTTTGAGCTTCAAGCTCATATTTAAGAAATTAGAAACGAAATGAAACAGAGAAGAACCTTTCAATCAAAGAAAGCAGATGAAAAAAAGACTTATGCACTTGCATTAGATAGTTCATGCGCAGAAGTTGCTGAGAAGCAAACGAAGTGGAGACCTTCAACTCAAGTATGTATCATGCGTAGAAGTTGTTGAGAGCGAAATGAAATGGAGACCTTCAATTCTTAAAGTGTTCCACTTTTAGAGATTGATGAGAGCGAAACGAAGTGGAGACCTTCAACTCAAGCATGTATCATGCGTAGAAGTTGTTGAGAGCGAAATGAAATGGAGATGAGTTTTCCCAACCTGTACTAATATGTTAAGAGAGGATGGGACATAACTAATTAAGCTATGTCCCATCCTCATAAAATATTAATAACTGACGGGAGCTGAACGCTTCTGTCCCGACTTCTCACAAAATTTATTAGCCGAAATACTCGATTCCCATTGCCGTTTTTACTTCTTTTAATGTTTGAGCAGCAACTTTTTCTGCCTCTTTACTTCCTTTTTCTAAAATAGCCATCACAGCTTCCGGATTTTTACTTAGTTCTTCACGTCTCGCACGGATAGGGGCTAATTCTTCTTCTAATACATCGATTAAATAGCGTTTTATTTTTACATCCCCAAGACCACCCCGACGATAGTGTTCTTTTAGCTCTTCAATTTTTTCTTTGTCTTTCCCAAATACATCAAGGTAGGTAAATACCATATTTCCCTCTACTTGACCGGGATCTTCTACATGAATATGGTTAGGATCTGTATACATGCTCATTACTTTCTTTTGAACCACTTCTGCTGAGTCAGCAAGATAAATACCATTTCCAAGAGATTTACTCATTTTGCCGTTCCCGTCAATTCCAGGTAAGCGTCCCATTCCTTTAGGAGGGAGAACCACTTTTGGTTCAACTAATACTTCTCCATAGGTATTGTTAAAACTTTGAACAATTTCCTGTGTTTGCTCCAGCATTGGTTTTTGATCATCTCCAACAGGGACAAGCGTTGCTTTAAACGCCGTGATGTCTGCTGCTTGTGAGACTGGATAAATGAAAAAGCCAGAAGGGATGCTCTCACCGAATTTCTTTTGTTCAATTTCGGCCTTTACTGTTGGATTTCTTTTTACTCGTCCAACACTTACTAGATTTAAAAAATACATAGTCAATTCTGCAAGCTGCGGAATTTGCGACTGAATGAAAATCGTTGTCTTTTCTGGATCTAATCCAATTGAAAGGTAATCCAGTGCGACTTCTAATAAATTAGTAGAAACCTTTTCTGGATTTTTTGCATTATCTGTTAAAGCTTGCATATCCGCAATCATTACATATAATTTATTTTCTGGATCTGCCTGCATCTCCACACGTTTTTTTAATGATCCTACGTAATGTCCTAAATGTAAACGCCCTGTAGGACGGTCACCTGTTAAAATAATGTTCGTCATCTAAATATCCACCTTCTTAATTCCATTTGGGAAATCCCATGCACTTAACATCTTACCTTTTTTTTGAAGGAGAAACAACTAGTAAACCTAGGGTAGATCATAAGGAATTTATAAAAGCGTTTTATTACCATTTTTTAATAATTATTACATCACAATGTAAGGTTAACGAACAAAAGATTATACTTTTATAGGTCTTTTCTTAAATAAAACTTTACACATTGATGATTTTTCCGTTATAATGTGAAATGATTGAGGGTTTGTGAGAATTTTTTAATCTAAATTTTAATTAGGAGCGTGACGTTATGGCTATGATCGAGTTTAAAAATGTAGAGAAATATTATGGAAAATTTCATGCATTAAAAACAATCGATTTATCTTTTGAAAAAGGTGAAGTCGTGGTTGTGATTGGGCCCTCTGGTTCAGGGAAAAGCACCATGCTTCGCTGTATCAACGGTTTAGAAACAATTACTTCAGGTGATTTACTGATTAATGGTCAGGATATTCATGGAAACAATGTGAAACTAACAGAAATCCGAAAAAACATTGGTATGGTTTTTCAGCATTTTAATTTGTATCCAAATAAAACCGTGTTAGAAAATATCACGTTGGCACCAATAAAGGTTCTAAAACAGGATGAAGCAACCGCTGTTAAGAATGCGGAGAAATTTTTGAAGAAAGTAGATATGTATGATCGAAAAGATTCTTATCCATCGATGCTTTCAGGTGGACAGCAGCAGCGCGTGGCAATTGCCCGTGGACTTGCAATGAATCCAGAAATGCTTCTTTTTGATGAACCAACCTCGGCCTTAGATCCTGAAATGATTGGAGACGTCCTCAATGTTATGAAAAAGCTGGCTCGTGATGGGATGTCAATGATTGTTGTTACTCATGAGATGGGCTTTGCAAAAGAAGTAGCTGATCGAGTAATCTTTATGGCTGATGGAGAAGTCCTAGAGGATAGCAGAGACGTCAACGGCTTCTTTGAGAATCCAAAAGAGGAACGTGCAAAACAATTTCTTAGCAAAATTATAAATCATTAGAAGGAGGATATTGTATGAAACGATTGAAATCAACTCTTTCAGTTTTAGTGATGGGCCTTCTCTTGTTTACACTAACCGCTTGTAAAAATAGCAGCGTGTCCAATGAGGACATTTTGGAGAGAACAGAGAAATCTCCCGAAATTATATGGGGAGTAAAGTATGATACACGATTATTTGGTATGATGAATGTTTCTACAGGTGAAGTAGAAGGATTCGATATTGATATCGCAAAAGAAATTACCAAACAAATGTTAGGAGAAGATGCCAAAGCAACTTTTGTAGAAGTAACTTCAAAAACGCGAATTCCACTATTAAAAAATGGAAACATTGATGCAATTATTGCAACAATGACAATAACGGAAGAGCGAAAAGAGCAAGTTGATTTTTCCGATGTTTACTTTGATGCAGGACAATCTCTGCTTGTGAAAAAAGGAAGTAAGATTAATGGTGTAGCTGACTTGAATAGTAATACTACGGTTTTAGCGGTGAAGGGGTCTACATCAGCAATTAATATTCGTGAGCACGCACCTGATGCAAAAATTCTTGAGTTAGAGAATTATGCAGAAGCTTTTACTGCATTACAATCTGGTCAAGGAGATGCAATGACCACCGATAATGCTATTTTGTTAGGCATGGCTGATGAAAATCCAAACTACACACTTGTAGGAGGAAATTTCACAAATGAACCTTATGGAATAGCCATAAATAAAGAACAGGAAGCCTTTTTAACAGCTGTAAACCAAGCTTTGGAAGAAATGCACAAAAACGGCACTTATGACAAAGTATATAATAAATGGTTCCCTGACTCTACAGATGGAAAAGTTCAATAAGGAGGAGAGACAATGAGTCAATTATTTCAGACCTATTCTGGAATGTTTTTTGAAGGGTTTAAAGTAACTATTTTATCAAGCCTGCTGGCCTTATTTTTTAGTTTAGTCATTGGAACACTGATGGCAATTTTTCAATTATCCAGTAATAAATTCATTCGTGGCTTTGCAAAAGCATACGTTGAATTTTTCAGAAACATTCCTTTATTAATTATTGTTATGTTTTTTTACGTCGTTGTTCCTCTTTACTGGATGAGCTTTGATGGCTTTCAAGCAGGAACAATCGGACTCACAATCTATACTTCTGCATTTATTGCAGAAACGGTGCGCTCCGGGATTCAAACCGTTCCAAAAGGACAAACAGAGGCAGGTTTATCTTCTGGGTTCACTTATGCAGAGACAATGCGCTACATTGTTTTACCTCAAGCATTTAAAATTGTAGTGCCTCCTCTAGGAAATCAGTTTATCAATCTTGTAAAAAATTCTTCTATTTTAGCAATGGTAGCTGGTGTTGACTTAATGTATCAAGGCGATCTAATTGCAAGTACGACATTTAACACGTTTGATACTTATATCATTGTTGGATTATTTTATTTAGTCATTACTTTACCGTTATCTTACTTAATGGTTTATTTAGAAAAACGTTGGGCAATTCGCTCATAGAAAGGAGAGTCCTCTATGGATTTCAGTCAAGCATTTTCGTGGATGAATATCCGCTTCTTACTAGAAGGCCTGTTAGTTACCATTGAAGTCTCTCTAGTTTCTATTGTGTTCAGTTTCATTATTGGCGGACTAATTGGAATTATCCGTTTTACCAAAGTTCCTTATTTTTCCAAAATCGTTGGAATTATTACAGACATAATAAGAAACTTACCTTTGCTTCTTATTATTTTCTTTGCTTACTTTGCCTTGCCGCAAATTGGTGTGCGTTTAAGTATTTTTTGGTCAGCCGTAGCCGCATTGACTATTTTTGAATCGGCAATGCTCTCTGAAATTTTTCGTGCAGGATTGAATGCTGTACCAAAAGGGCAGATGGAGGCTGGTTTGTCTACAGGGTTAAGTTATGTCCAGACAATGGCAACTATTGTATTTCCACAAGCATTTAAATCAATGATTCCAGCAATTGTTAGCCAGTTAATCTCATTAATTAAAGATACTTCGTTAGCTGTAATTATTTCATTGCCAGAACTAACACATAATGCAAAAATAATTTATGGGCAAAATTCAAATTACGTGATTCCGATGTTTCTTGCAATGACTTTTTTCTACTTTGTGGTTTGTTACCTACTTTCTTTGTTATCTAAATATCTTGAATCTAGACAATATAACTACTAGATATTCTTCAAAGAAAAAAGACGATTCAGCCGATTCCTTCAAGTATTTATTCCATGCTTGAAGGAATCGTAAACTGAATCGTCTTTTTTAATACGGAAAACCATTGCCACTGTTTTTAGGCGGGATAGGAGGGAGCAATTCACTGATTCCATCCTTATCTTTTCCTTCTTTTGGTACATCATCGTCATCTTTATCATCTAAATTCAATTCTTTTTCAACTTTATCTAGTTCCTCAAAATCTTTTCCATGGTTGGTTTCTTCTGCAATGTCTGCGAGTTTTTTTTCAAAATCTTTTTCGGGCATAACAAATTCCTCCTCTCATTTCCTTTAGGATACCACGATTATAAAAAGGGTTAAAATGAAACGCTTTCTTAAGGTTTTCTAAAGAAAAGAAAACTTGAAAAATATGTACAAAAAGGCGACAATGGATAGGGTGAAACTTTTGTTTTACATTTCCTAATAAAGGATGGATGAATTTTGCATAATAATCAGCCAATTGGCTTTATTGATTCTGGCGTAGGAGGATTAACGGTTGTAAAGGAAGCCTTAAAACAACTACCAAATGAAAATATACTTTATGTTGGTGATACAGCACGTTGTCCATATGGTCCTCGTCCAGAAGAACAAGTCATTGAATATACTTGGGAAATGACTCGATATTTGATGAAGAGAAACATTAAAATGCTTGTTATAGCATGTAACACCGCAACAGCTGTCGCATTAGAAGAAATTAAAGAAGCATTAGACATACCTGTAGTTGGCGTGATTTTACCTGGGACTCGTGCGGCGTTAAAAGCAACAAAAAATAATAAAATAGGGATAATTGGTACCTTAGGGACGATTAAAAGTGGTTCTTATGAGACTGCACTAAAGCAAAAAGCACCTCAAACTACAGTTACCAGTTTAGCCTGTCCAAAATTTGTTTCGATTGTTGAAAGTAATGAATCTCATTCTTCTGTGGCAAAAAAAATTGTCGCAGAGACACTTCAGTCTTTGAAACACAAACAATTAGATACACTGATTTTGGGTTGTACACACTATCCGTTACTTCGTCCAATTATTCAAAATGTGATGGGACAATCTGTTACCTTAATTGATTCTGGTGCAGAAACAGTTAGTGAAGTAAGTATGCTATTGGATTATTTTTCCATTGCAAATCGTCCAAGTCGTCAATCAGAGAAAAGAATTTGTGACTTTTACACAACCGGCTCTGCAACTATGTTTGAAGAAATTGCAAAAAGCTGGTTAGACTTATCTACGATTTCGGTTTCACACATAGAGTTAGGAGGAACTACTTATGCGTCACGATAGAAGAAGCGAACGAGAATTACGAAAGATTACTATACAAACCAATGTATTTAAACATCCTGAAGGCTCTGTACTCATTTCATTTGGCGATACTAAAGTAATCTGCTCTGCTACCGTTGAAGAGTCTGTTCCGCCATTTTTACGTGGTGGAGGAAGCGGATGGGTAACAGCGGAATACAGTATGTTGCCTAGAGCCACAAATACACGTAATCGACGTGAGAGTGCAAAAGGAAAACTAAGCGGTCGAACAATGGAAATTCAACGATTAATCGGTCGTGCGCTTCGTGCAGTGATTGATTTAGAAAAATTAGGCGAGCGAAGTATTGTGATTGATTGTGATGTGATTCAAGCAGATGGCGGAACACGCACTGCTAGTATCACTGGCGGATTTGTTGCATTAAAATTAGCAATCAATCGCTTGCTCCAAACAAACCAATTGGAAGAAGATCCTATAAAAGAGCACCTTGCAGCAGTTAGCGTAGGAATTTTACCTGATGGCTCATGTGTAGCTGATTTAGATTATGTGGAGGATTCGACTGCATTTGTCGATATGAATCTTGTCATGACCGAATCTGGTCAGTTTGTGGAAATTCAAGGGACTGGTGAAGAGGCAACATTTAGTGGAGAAGAATTAAATACGATGCTCTATTACGGCAAGGGCGCGATAGAGGACCTCATTGCCTATCAAAAAGAAGCGCTGTTGGCGTCTGAACCTGTTTCAGTAGCAATACCAGAAAATACTTTAGTCATCGCTACCAGAAATCCTGGTAAAGCAAAGGAATTCGCTTCTTTATTTGCTCCGTCTGGCTATACGATTAAAACATTATTAGATTATCCCGAGTTACCTGATATTGAAGAAACTGGAAAAACCTTTGAAGAGAATGCGCGTTTAAAAGCAGAAACTATTGCTCAACTCATTCAACAACCTGTTTTAGCAGATGACTCAGGATTAAAAGTAGATGCTTTAGGCGGCATGCCAGGAATTTATTCAGCTCGATTTGCAGGGGAACCAACTAGCGATGCGGCAAATAATGCCAAGCTTCTCCATGAACTTACTGATGTTGAAGATGAGAATAGAAAAGCACAGTTTCACTGCACATTAGTGTTTGCAGCGCCAAAAAAAGAGAGTCTTGTTGTGGAAGCAGAATGGCCTGGAAGGATTGGTCGTATCCCACGTGGCGATCAAGGCTTTGGCTATGATCCACTATTTATTGTAGATGGACTTGAAAAAACTGCAGCAGAGCTTGACCCTTCTGAAAAAAACAAGCAAAGTCATAGAGGGCTTGCAATGGAAAAATTAAAAAAACAATGGAAAGAATGGTTGGAGGCATAATAGATGAAGTATTTAGTAGTAAGTGATAATCATGGAGATCGTCAAATTCTTCTTGATCTAGTTGAACGGTATAAAGAAAAAATGGACTATTTTTTTCATTGTGGGGATTCAGAACTAGATAGTCATGACAAGCTTTGGGATACGTTTATTGTTGTGCGCGGAAACTGTGATTATGGCGGAGATTTTCTGGAACGACAAACAATCAGTACGCAACAGGATATTGTCTATATCACACACGGTCATCTGTCAAATGTTCGCTTTGGATTAACTCAACTTTCCATAGAAGCAAAAGAATCCAATGCAACAATCAGTTTATTTGGGCATACTCATCAAATCGGTTGTGAGGTTGTAGATGAAATACTTTATTTAAATCCGGGAAGTATTTCACAGCCTCGTGGACCAATTCAAATTCCTTCTTATGCAGTGATTGACAGTACGCCTGATGCATTTGATGTACAGTATTATAATCGTGCGCATCATCCAGTAGAGGAGCTTCATTTTTCATTTCCTAAATTAACTAGAGAATAGATAAATGAGCCTTTAAAAGACTATCTTTACTCATTAAAAAAGTAATAAGATTTTCAATAATTTCGAACTTTACAGCATATCCACCCATGTTTTCGGTAAAATAGAATTGTTGATTGAAACTGAAATGGAGGCAATCGAATGATTGGACCTACGGTAAAAGAATTGTTACTAGAAAATCAAGAAACCTTTTTAATTCCAGCAAAGAATGTTGCAAATGTTATGTATCAAAATCCATTAGATCACTGCTTACTGGTGTTAACGAAAGTTGGCTATAGTAAAATCCCTGTCTTAGATAAAGGGGATCGATTTGTTGGATTAGTCAGTTTATCTGAAGTTGTTGAAAAAATGATTGATTTAAAAGAAATCGATATGGAAAAACTAAACGGACTCACAGTAGCTGACGTCATGCAGACACATGTCTCTGTTGTATCGGAGAATTGGGATTTAGAAGAGGTGCTACATTTATTGGTAGACTTACCTTTTCTTCCAGTTGTAGATGATCAGCAAATTTTTAAAGGAATCATTACAAGAAAAGAAATTTTAAAAGCAGTGAATCATATGTCTCATGAATTAGAACGCCGAAACTTACTTCTATCAAAGACAGATCCTATTTTAGAAAAACAAAAAATTGTGTAATTATTTCCTATCACTTCACATTCTTCTTATTTTTTGATACGCTTAATTTTATAATAGAAGAAAGGGCGTGAACGATGGACGCACATGAGATTATTCGTCATATTGGAAATGCAAAAAAACGAACACCCGTAAAAGTGACAATAAAAGGAAACTTAAAAGAGCTGATCTATCCAGATGATATACGCTCATTTACAAATTGTAAAACCGGAACGCTCTTTGGTGAATGGGAGGTCATCAAGCCATTCCTAGAAGAAAATAGTTCACTTATTAGTGATTACGTTGTAGAAAATGACATGCGTAATTCAGCAATTGCGCTATTGGACAAAAAAGAGCTGAATGCACGAATTGAACCTGGGGCGATTATTCGCGAACAAGTTGAGATAGGCGATCATGCAGTGATTATGATGGGCGCCATTATTAACATCGGTGCAGTTGTTGGTGAAGGAACCATGATAGATATGGGCGCTGTATTAGGGGGACGTGCTATTACAGGAAAAAACTGCCATATAGGGGCAGGAACTGTCTTAGCAGGTGTCATTGAACCACCTAGTGCAAATCCTGTTGTAGTAGAAGACGATGTATTAATTGGCGCAAATGCAGTTGTATTAGAAGGAATTCGAATTGGTAAGGGCGCAGTAGTTGCAGCTGGTGCAGTGGTTGTTCATGATGTTGCTCCTTATACAGTAGTAGCTGGTGTACCAGCTAGAAAAATAAAAGATATTGATGAACAAACAAAAGGCAAAACTAGTATGATGGAAGAGTTACGTAACTTATAATACTCAATAACTGAATATTTTTTCTTCAATAGATAATAGTTTCCCGGAGGCAGATGCCTTCGGTTTTTTTGTATATCACAAAAGTTATTTTAATAAAAATTCATTAAAAAAATATTCACCTAAAATTATTGTAGTTATAATGGAGAGACAATTTTTTTCACTAGCTATGCTATAATTTATTTATTCTTGCATAAATTATTATTTTAGCAATCTAGTAGTTCTTGAATCCCCAAAATGCAAAAATTACTAAGGAGCGGAATAGTTATGTTGAGAAAAAGGATAAATTTTCTTTGTACGACCAAGCAGTTATCACGAAAAGAGCTAGTTCAAGGTCTGATTACCGTTCCTCATCTTTCAAATATTCTGTTAGGTAGATACCAACTGGCAAAAGATCTCGCCGTTCAGTTTTCCTCAAGATTAGGTGTTTCTACAGAGTACCTTTTAGATGCTAATACCATTACTGAAGCACAAAAAAGTAATCTTGAAATTCTTGTTAAACAAACTATTTCAAATCAACGAATAGAATCCTTCGAATCCGTTATACCTGAAACAGACAATTCTTTATATGTAGAATTTATTTCAAATCTCTGCAAAGCTTGCTTCTATTATATGGAAGAAGACATGTCGAATTATCATAGAATAGTGGACAACTATCTCTCTTTTTATCTACCCGTTTTTGCAAATGATGAAGAGTTGATGGAGAATCCATTAATACAAAAAGCTATTCTCTATTTTCAAATTTTATCCAATGAAGGTCAATTTCATTATACACTTACTCTGGAATACCTAACAAGATTGCTAGAGCTTGTCTCTAATGATATTTCTTGTTTCTTACCGTTACAAGTACTGTATATAGAAATATTAGGATTATTAGAACAATACAGTGAGGCAAAAAAAAAACTAGATAGCTTGTTTAGAGTGGCCAATCACATGAAGAAAAAGGAATATTTTTCAAAGCTTTATTTAGCAGATTGTCGTTTATCATTCCAGCTCAGGCACTATGATGAAGCTTGGAAATTGTCCATTTTTGCTCAAACATATATTAAATTCTCTGATAATAAAAAGAAAGACTACTTGTCACTTATCCATTATCAATATGTAATATTACTGCAAAAAAAAGAATACAAAAAAGCAATCGACCTTCTTAATCAACTTGATTCACTGTATGTTAAAGATGAAAATCTACAGAGCATTTACTTTTGTGGAATATTTGCTTCACAAAAGAGATGGGCAAAACTACAAAAACGTCTAGGATTAATAAATGAGCAATTATTGACAGAAGATCAGCAAATGCAAGTAAACATTTTCCATGCTCTAGTTCTTTATAAGAAGAATTTTTTAGATGATGCAAAACTGTTAGCAGAAGACAGTTTATTCTACTTTGAAAAAAAGCGACAACGAGTGTTCCTTATGCCACTTTATCTGCTGATGGCAAAAATTGAAGAAAAACAAAAAAAATATAAACAGGCAAATAAATACAACAAAAAAATTATTCATTTGCTACAAAGTTAAGGAGAAAATATGTATTTTCTAATCATTATAATTTTTGTTCCTATTGCTTGTTTCTTTCTCTATCAAAGAAATAAAGCTTATCACCAAGACTATTCTGGTGAAAAACAAAAGGAAGACAATCGATTAAAAGAAGTAGTTTCTGGTATTGTTCAAATAGCTCAAAAAGATTTGGACAACAAGATTTTTGTAAATGGACATTATACAAAACAAGTAACACTTATCAAAAAAAAAACAACCTATTATTCTTATGTAATTCTTTTTGATAAGAGTACGGAGGAAATTGAATTAATTTCCTATAACCCAAAATCTGGTGAAGCTGCTAGTTTAGGATTTTATACAAAAAATCAAATAGAGGCAGTGGATATAGAAGGAATAAATACGAATTATTTGTTTAAAGAAGCGAATAAAATAAGGTATCGTGTACAAACACAAGGAGTAGATATTACCTATGAAAATGACTACGGTATTCATTACTCTCAAGTAGATGATTGCAATCAATTAAGAGCACAATTCAATTTAAAAACTTTATCAAATTAAGGAGAAAAAAACTAATATGACACCTGAAATCTTAACTTATCTATTAGCAATTGGCAGTTTTACAATAATAGCTGGACAAGCTTATCGCTATCAAAAAAATAAAAAAAATGGACATGGCATTGTTATACGACCCGTCCAGTTAATTGCAGCTGCAATTGTTCTTGTAATTGCTTTTTATGCGATTTTTACCGGTCAAACCTATGAAGATTTAGTTCAGCTTATAGAACGTAGTTTTTAACGATTTCGATATTAATTGGGGAATATAATGAAAATTCTATTAATACTTACTGGTATAGTGGGGATTTTATCTATACTATTTATTCATTCTTACATACAGAATAAACAGAAACGACTAATATTTCTAAAAGATAATCAAGTAAATCCTAAAATGCAAAAATATCTTACTTTAGGAGCAATTTTGATTGAAACAAACGAATCTACAAGCTCAATTATGAAATTACGTGCACCAAAAGAACAATATCAACAAATTCTAATGCAACAATGGTCGATTGCTGACAAGGCCTCTCTTTTTTATCAGTTAAACTTTTTACTTGAAAACGGAGGAGATGCAAAAGACAGCAATCAATTAATTGATAATATACGTATAGGCAAACCTTATAAAAAATATAATCAACTAATTGAAGATGTTGGTATTATTGGAAAAATACCTGTAGCGTTTTTTGAAACCTGTCAAACACTTTCTGCATGGGATATTGAACGAGCTGCATTTTTGATCAGAATTTCTGCACATATCGGTTATATCACAGAAGAGAAGGCCTTTACTTTATTAAAAGAACGAGTGACACCTATTCTAAAAAAACAATCCTTTACTAGCTGGGAAGAATACAGTGCCTCCTTCATTTTAGGACGTATCCTATGTTATTCTGGTGATTTGTCAGATATCAAATACCCTGTAGAGGATCTTCTCTATGGTAAAGAAGAGTCAGTTTGGAAAAAGTATAAGCTTACTAAAATTTTAACCTGACATCAGATAAAATTGTTCGGCCTCTAGAACCAAGTAGGTACTGCTCATTATCGGAAGTGAAACTTCCTTGATTTACAATAATAAGAAGGCATTCATGAAGATTGCTTCTAAAATCTTTAGAACCGAGTAGATATATCTCTACATCTTTTTCCTTCAGAAGAAGTGTATCATTGCAATTTCAGCTTGCTTTCGCTCTCAACACATGATGAAGATGAGTTGCTTCTCTTCCTAACCTTTATTAAGATTTTGCGAGGGCGGGGTGTAACTTGATTAGTTATGTCCCATCTTCCCTCACAGACTCAATAACTGAAAGTCTGTGTTTTTTTCTTTCTTCTAGTCAATCTCATTCATAGAATAAAAAAAATAATACGTACTTTAGAATTAATTCCATACTCGTACATAGTTTTTTAAAAATATTTCTATCTTCTATTTTAGGTATTTGACAGAAGCCATTTTTTCCGTAACAATAGGAAAAAAGAAGGGATGCTGCATATGACCATTCAAGAACAATTAATTGAGATTCGACGAGCATTGCATACCATGCCCGAAATCGGTCTTAAAGAGTTTAAGACTTCAGATTTTTTACTTAAAAAAATTCAACAGCTAGACAAAGCGTATGTAGAAATACGGCAATGGCAAACTGGAATTCTTGTCTATGTCAAAGGTCATCATCCTGAAAAAACGATTGGTTGGCGAACAGATATTGATGGACTTCCAATAAAAGAGCTTGTTAAAAGTTCTTTTTCATCTCTTCATGAAGGATTCATGCATGCATGTGGGCATGATTTTCACATGACAATCGCCTTAGGTCTTTTAGAAAACTTAAGTGCTGTTCAACCAAAAAATAATTTTCTGTTTTTATTTCAACCGGCTGAAGAAAATGATGCAGGAGGCATGTTAATGTACAATGCCCAGGCATTTGGTGAGTGGCTACCCGATGAGTTTTATGGATTGCATGTTGCACCAGAGCTTCCAGTTGGTGAAATTCGTACACGCGTAGGGACATTATTTGCCGGTACTTGTGAAGTCCGCGTCACCTTAAAAGGCAAAAGCGGTCATGCTGCTTTCCCACATCTTTCAAATGATATGATTGTTGCTGCAACCCAATTTATTCAACAAGCACAAACGATTATCAGCCGCAGCGTTGATCCTATACAAGGAGGCGTCATTACTTTTGGAAGCTTCCACGCTGGTAAAACAAATAATGTCATAGCAGGAGAAGCGGAGCTTTATGGAACGATTCGTACGCTTACGCAAGAAATGAATCTGCTCACGCAAAAAAGAATGCAGGAAATAGCAAAAGGTATTGAAGTTTCCTTTCAATGTGAGGTTCTTCTTTCTTTAGATCAAAAAGGATATTTGCCCGTTGAAAACAATCGTAAGACAACAGAAGCCTTCATTCACTTTATGGAAAAACATCCGAAGATTACCTTTAATGAAGCACAACCAGCCATGACTGGTGAAGACTTTGGATTCTTATTAAGTAAAGTTCCCGGAACGATGTTCTGGCTGGGCGTAGATAGTCCTTATGGATTACATCATCCTTTGTTTAACCCAAAAGAAGAGGCTATTTTATTAGGAGTAGAGGTCATTAGTGATTTTTTGAAAACACTAGATGAGAAATAAATTATAGATACCAACGAATAAGTAAATACTATTTTCTGCTAGTTTTCTAAAATTCACTTCTTACCATTTATTCATTTTCGTTAAAAAATAACAAAAAAGTGTAGAGAAACGTCACCATCGTTTCTTTACACTTTTTTTAGATTATCCGAGTCTTTTGATTTCTTGAGACTATGGTGTAACAATCGGCGTATTTGGAATAGTAAATCCAGCTTCTGACAGTTCTTTTACATAGGTAGTCAAAAATTCTTCCTTGATTTGTGCCTGTTGTCCATTTAATACATACATGTTGGTCCGAACAGCAAAATTCGCGTTACCCAAGTCCACCATCCCAAATAATGTTGGTCCTGTTTGAATTTCATCTTCATGTTCTTTTGCTAGTCGATGATTCACCGCTTCAATAACTTCACGAATCTTCTCGTAACCTTCGTCTGGTAAAATTCGAACATCAACAACCACTTGCATATTTGCCCGAGAAAGATTACTAATTGTTGTTATATTACGATTTGGAATAAAATGAATCGTTCCATCAATGGATTGAAGCTGAATTGTACGAATACCAACAGAAACCACTTTTCCTTCAATTGTAAGATTCACCAAACGAATATAATCACCAACATCAATCTGTTGCTCCATAATGATAAAAAAACCTGTGATAATATCATTCATAAACCCTTGTGCACCCAGCCCGATTGCTAAACCTGCAATCCCAGCACCAGCTAAAAGAGAACCGACAGGAACACCAATAATTGATAAAACCGAATAGATGAAGAAGAAAACAAGCATATAGGCATATACATTGTTCAATAAAGTGTGCAGGGTATCAATCCTATTTTCACTTAAATGTGCTTTTTTCTGATAACGATCATATAACTTGTTGATAAAATACTTTCCTAACCGATTTAAAATACCAAATAGAACGATGGTTAAGATTAAATAAATGGTCTTTTCAATTAGAAGTGCAACTACTTGATCCCAATCAATTCCTTCCCAGAACCGTTGAAAGGCATTTAGTTTTTTTGTTGTCTGTTCAACAATCGTTTCCGTAGTTGATTCTGTTGTTGCTTGTGTCAAAAATAATTTAAAAAACATAAAAAATATCACCTTTCAAAAACTTGATTATTCCCATTTTAACAGTAAAAAAAGGAAAAAGGAAATCTCTTCAACGGATTTTAAGAAAAACGAAAAAATAGATAAACAAATACTTGATTCTTTGATAAACTAGAAGAACAGAAAAATTGAAAGAAAATTATGAAAAAACAATGACATTTTTCTCATAAAGTGGTAAACTTATCAGAAATATTAGAAAACAGGAGGAATTTTTATGGAAATTGATTGGGATAATTTAGGGTTCTCTTACATCAAGACACCGTTTCGTTATGTGTCTCGTTGGAAAGATGGCCAGTGGGACGAGGGCACACTATCAGAGGACAATACAATTACGCTTCATGAGGGTTCCTCAGCCTTACATTACGGGCAGCAGTGTTTCGAAGGAATGAAAGCCTATCGAAGAAAAGATGGCGGAATTAACCTGTTTAGACCTGACCAAAATAGTCAGCGCCTGAATAAAAGTGCAGAACGTTTACTGATGCCTGCAATTTCTGAAGAAAAATTTATTGATGCGGTAAAGCAAGTCGTTAAAGCAAACGAAGCATTCGTTCCACCTTATGAAAGTGGCGGAACACTATACTTACGCCCACTCTTAATTGGTGTTGGAGAGGGAATTGGCGTGAAAGCTGCGCCAGAATATATTTTCACCATCTTTTGTACGCCTGTTGGTGCCTATTTCAAAGGGGGGTTAACACCAACTAATTTCATCGTATCTGAGTATGATCGTGCCGCTCCCCATGGAACTGGTGCCGCTAAAGTAGGTGGGAACTACGCGGCTAGCTTGCTTCCCGGTAATGAAGCGCATAAAAAGAATTTTTCCGATTGTATCTATCTTGATCCAGCAACACATACAAAAATAGAAGAGGTAGGGTCTGCCAATTTCTTCGGGATAACTAAGGATGGAAAATTCATAACGCCTTATTCTCCTTCTATTCTTCCAAGTATCACTAAGTATTCACTTCTATACATTGCAAAAGAGCGTCTAGGATTAGAGGCAGAAGAAAGTGATGTACGATTAGATGAGCTTGATAAATTTGCCGAGGCAGGTGCTTGTGGCACTGCTGCTGTTATTTCTCCGATTGGTGGCATACAAAATAATGACGAGTTTCATGTGTTCTTTAGTGAAACGGAAGTTGGACCTGTCACGCAAAAACTTTATAAAGAGTTAACAGGTATCCAATTTGGTGATGTAGAAGCACCTGAAGGATGGATAGTAAAAGTAAACTAATGATGGTTAGGGGAAGACACCTAATTTCTTTTTAGTGAATAAAGAAAACGTCGTGAAAAGTTCACGACGTTTTCTTGTGCGTTATATTTAGCGCTCATTATTCATTTTTCCTATAATTAAGAAAGATGAACTCCTTTATCTACGTAAATAACGTCTCCGATAATTCCACTTGAAAGTGGGCTAATTAAGAAGGCACATGTATTACCAACTTCTTCAATGGTTACCCCGATATGATCTGGCGTACGGTCTTCAGAAAGTTGAATAAGTTTTTGATAGTCTTGAACACCTGTCACTGCAAGTGTTTTAATTGCTCCAGCTGAAATCCCATTAACACGGATTTTCTTCGGTGATAATTCAGCAGCAAGGTAACGAATGCTTGCTTCCAATGAAGCTTTTGCAATCCCCATCATATTGTAATTTGGAATGGCACGTTCTGAACCAATGTACGTAAGGCTGACGATTCCGCTATTTTCTGATAAAATTTCTTGACCATATTTTGAAACAGCAATTAATGAATAGCTGCTAATATCTTGAGCAAGTGCATAACCGTCACGAGAAATATCTGTTACATTCCCAGATAACTCTTCTTTTTTTGCATACGCAATCGCGTGAACAATTCCATCAATTTCTCCTGCATAATCTTTAATTTGACTAAAGGCAGATTGAATACTCTCATCGCTAGCTACGTCACATTCTACTAAAAATGCATCCTCACTAACAATTTTTTGTAAAGATTTCTTCATACGATCATTTTGATACGTATAGATAACTTCTGCTCCTTGAGTTTCCATGGCTTCTGCGCAGCCCCATGCAATACTTTTTTTATTTGCGACACCCATTACTACAATTTTTTTTCCAGATAAATATGTCATAATTACACTCCTTGATTTTTCTTAATTAATTAACTAGAGAAAAAGAACTAAATATTAAAATAATTGCGACTTGCCTTTCTTGTCTCTATGATTTATTATTATTATCGATAATTGTTTGATTGTCAAACTATTTTTATCAAGAATAAAAAATGATTGTCAAATAGTAAGAGATATGATACTTTGATTATCAAACAAATAAAGTTTTCCTAACAATTTAAGAAAGTAGGTTTATAATATGACAAAAGTGTTAACTGCAGTCGAGGTAATGGAGCTTATTCCAAACCGCTATCCGATTTGCTATATCGATTATGTAGACGAATTGGAGCCTGGGAAAAAGATTATTGCAACAAAAAATGTCACGATTAATGAAGATTTTTTCCAAGGTCATTTCCCTGGAAACCCCGTTATGCCGGGCGTTCTTATCTTAGAATCCCTTGCACAAGCAGGATCAATTTTGATATTAAAATCAGAAGAATTTCTTGGACGAACAGCATATATCGGTGGGATTAACAAAGCAAAATTCCGTCAAAAAGTTGTACCAGGAGATGTCGTTAAGCTCTCCTTTGAAATCATCAAAATCAAAGGCTCTGTAGGGACAGCTAATGCAATTGCCACTGTTGAAGGAAAAAAAGCTGCGGAATGTGAATTCACGTTTATTGTTGGGCAACAATAACTAGTTATTTCTTTAGAAATTCTTAATAAATAAATGAACGCCAAAGTGAATTCTCTGGCGTTCATTTATTTATTTTGCTTCTTGTAAAACTTTGATTGATTTAATTTTTACTGGGTCAGTAGGTGTTTGACCGTCATCGCCAACTTTAGCCGTCGCAATTTTATCCACTACATCCATACCTTCATAAACTTGTCCAAAAACGGTATAATCGCCGTCTAGATGAGGTGCACCCCCATTTTTATAGGCATCAATAATTGCTTTTGGTTTATCTTCATACAATAATCCATCTGACTTGTCCTCCGTATTTTGAACGATAAAGAACTGACTGCCATTTGTATCTGGACCAGCATTTGCCATAGAAAGAGCCCCACGGATATTGTAAAGCTGATTTGAAGGTTCATTTTTGAATGGTTTCCCCCAGATACTTTCACCACCAGCACCAGTTCCTTCAGGATCGCCACCTTGAATCATAAATTCATTAATTACACGATGGAAGGTGATACCGTCGTAATAGCCATCCTTTGAGTGGGTGATAAAGTTTTCTACTGCTTTTGGTGCGATTTCAGGGAATAATTTTATCTTGATATTTCCTGCAGTTGTTTCCATTTCAACAGCAGATTCATTTTCTTTCAATTCTGAATCTAACTGAGGTAAATCAAGTGCATTTAAATCAACGGATGATTCTGTCGTTTTTTCGCTTGAAGCAGTGGTGGATGAGCTAGAACCACTAGTCGCTTCTTCTTTAGGGGAACATGCTGCCAATAATAACCCTGCTCCTAAAATGCTTAAAGGAATGATAACTTTTTTTAATTTCATGAAAAAATTTTCCTCTCTTTTTTAAACTTCCTAACTATCATATCAAACTGAGATAAGAAAAACTATTAAATTTTGTCAGATTCGCAAAGGTGTAGACCATTTTTTGAAGTTTTGTTATAATGGAAGTGTATTCAAATTTAAGAAACAACTACTCAGGAGGCAATACACATGGGAAAATTAGGTATTTCAGTTTATCCAGAACGCTCAACATTTGAGAAAGACAAAGCATATTTAGACCTTGCACACAAGTATGGATTTAAACGTGTCTTTACAAGTTTGCTACAAATCACTGACGATAAAGAAAAAGTTTTAAGTGAATTTAAAGCGGTTGTTGATTACGCAAACAGCTTGGGCATGGAAGTCATGGTAGATATTAATCCTGCATTATTTGATCAACTTGAAATCTCTTATAGTGATCTGTCATTTTTTGACAAAATGGGAGCATACGGTGTCCGCTTAGATGTTGGATTTACCGGAGCAGAAGAAGCACAAATGACTCGTAATCCTTATGGTATAAAAATTGAAATCAACATGAGCTCAGGTACAAATTATGTCGATAATATTATGAGCTACTCTCCAAACACAGATAATCTACTTGGTTCTCATAATTTCTATCCACATCGTTACTCAGGACTAGGCTATGATCATTTTGTCTTTTGTTCAGAAAAATTCCGTAAATATAATTTAAATACCATGGCATTTGTAAATTCACATGCTGCAACATTTGGTCCTTGGCCAACACAAGATGGCCTTTGTTCCTTAGAAGACCATCGTGATTTAGAAATCAGTACACAGGTAAAACACTTGATGCTTACAGGCTTGATTGATGATATTTCAATTGGGAATGCCTACGCTTCTGAAGAAGAATTAAAAGCAATGGCTGAAGCATTCACTGCTGATTATCCAACTTTAAAGGTAAAAGTAGAAGAAGATATTACAGAAGATGAACGTATTTGCCTGTTTGATAATTTACACAGCTATCGTGGTGATCGTTCTGATTATATTATGCGTTCTACAATGACTCGTATCTATTACAAAGATAAAGAATTCCCAGCGCATAATACTCGGGACATGATTAAAGGGGATGTATTAATCGACAATGTTGGCTATGGTCAATACAAAGGTGAAACACAAGTTGCCCTTAAAGAAATGAAAAATGATGGTCGTGTAAATGTGGTTGGACGTATTTCTGATGATGAATTATTCTTATTAGATTTCTTGAAACCATGGTCAAACTTTAAGTTTATTGAAACAAACGCATAGAAAAAAAGCACAGGCTGCCTACGAGTTGAGAGGATTTCATCTCAGACACAGCTTGTGTTTTTTTGTGGAACGAATGTAGCAAGCCACATCAGATTCGTTAGTCACTATGCGAAAATCAATTTGCGAATAAAGTAGATTTTGTCTATACTATTTTGAGTAGTGAATTTGAAAAAAGGTGGCAAGCAAATGAAACGTTGGATAAAGGTTTTAATCGGAGTCGTTGTTGTAATTGTGATTGGATTATTATTTGCAGGAAATTATTTTTACAATTATGCAGTCGTTCCTTCAGAAAAAGATTTTTTAGCAGGAGATACTGCAGGAACGGATAAAGAAAAAAAGGAAACAGAAGAGTCTAAGTGGTTTACAGATGAAAATAATCGTACTCGCTGGACGCTTGAATCAACAGATGGACTACTATTGTCTGCCATTTATTTACCAGCCGAATCAGACACAAACAAGACGGTTCTTATGGCACACGGCTATATGGGGACGGCAGAAACCATGGCTACATTTGCAAAAATGTATCATGATATGGGCTATAACGTCTTAGCACCTGATGCAAGAGGACACGGAGAAAGCCAAGGCGATTATATAGGATTTGGCTGGCCAGAAAGAAAAGACTATGTTCAATGGATTGATCGAATTATTAGTGAAAATGGCAAAAATGAACAAATCACGTTATACGGAATCAGTATGGGTGGTGCTACCGTCATGATGACAAGTGGAGAAAAACTTCCAGAAAATGTAAAAGCAATCGTTGAGGATTGCGGCTACTCCTCTGTCAATGGAGAATTAAGCTATCAGTTAAAAGAAATGTTCAATTTACCAAGTTTCCCACTCATTCCAGTGACAAGCGGTATCACTAAACTTAGAGCAGGCTACTTCTTCGGTGAGGCAAGTTCGATTGATCAGCTAAAGAAAAATAAAACACCTATGCTCTTTATACACGGAGACGCAGATACTTTTGTTCCATACAGTATGCTTGATGAAGTGTACAATGCAACAGATGTAAAAAAAGAAAAATATATCGTTCCTGGTGCAGAGCATGGGGGCGCCTATAATAAAAACCCTGAAAAATATAAAGAAGTCGTAAAAGGATTTTTAGAAACATATGTAGATTAATTAAAATAAGAAGCACAGGATTTCCATTAATGAGAATCCTGCGCTTCTTTAGTTTATTATTCAATTATAAATTGGCGAATTTTTCCAACAAACGAATCATTTGGCAGGTAAAGCCGTATTCGTTGTCGTACCAAGCAACAGTTTTCACTAATTGGAAATCACCAGCAGTGGTTACTTCTGTTTGCGTTGGGTCAAAGATAGATCCTTCTGTTGTACCAATCACATCACCAGAAACAATTTCACGATCATCATAACCAAAAGAAGGATTGTCAATCGTATGTTTTTTAATTGCTTCATTGACTTCTTCAGCCGTAACTTTTTTCTTTAAGATAGAAACAAGTTCAGTTAATGAACCATCAACAACTGGTACACGTTGTGCATGGCCTTGAAGTTTCCCTTGAAGTTCTGGAATAACCAGTCCAATCGCTTTTGCAGCACCAGTAGAATGTGGGATTGTGTTGTCTGCTGCTGAACGTGCTGCACGCAGATTTCCTCCCTTAACAGGACCATCTAAAAGCATTTGTGTTGAAGTATAGGCATGAACGGTCGTCATTGTTCCTACCTCAATCCCAAATTCATTATTCAAAAAGTAAGCCATAGGAGCTAAACAGTTTGTAGTACATGAGCCAGCAGAAATAATTTTATCATTTTCATCTAATGTATCATCATTCACATTGTAAACAATTGTTTTCATTGCACCCGCAGGAGCCGAAATAACTACTCGTTTTACACCTGCGTCTAAGTGAGCTTGTGCTTTTTCTTCTGAAGTGTAAAATCCTGTACATTCTAAAACAATGTCTACCCCGTTTTCTTTTACCCAAGGAATTTTACTTGCATCTGGTTCAGCATATACACGTGTCGTTTCGCCATCAACTACGATAGAATCATCAGTTGCGGTTACCTTGCCAGGATACGTGCCGTGCGTAGAGTCAAATTGTAATAAATGAGCTAACATTGTAGGACTAGTTAAATCGTTGATTGCAACTACTTCAATATCATCTGATACTTCTTTAATCCGACGAAATGCTAAGCGACCAATTCGTCCAAAACCATTGATACCTACTTTTACTGTCATATAAATACTTCCTCCTCTATAAATAAGAACCTGTAATTTATAGCAAAGTCTTTCTTTTAGAAAGAATATTCGCTACACTATTAGTGTGCCCTCCTTTATTTTTTTTGTCAAAAGATTCATCTTATGGAGGAATACCACAAAGAAAATACATCTTTTTACAGAAACCATAAAAAACGAAAGAAGGGGTATAGATGACGTTACAAGCAGTAATAGAACTCCAAGAAAATTATGAGCAGTTAAAAAAAGAGCAGTGGTTAGATAAACAGCTTCGTTATGTTCTTGCACGAAGCTTTGTAGGGAGTCAACACCCTTTTTCAGGAACCGTTTATCAACAAACAAGACAACGAATAAAAGATCAATTAGCTTTATTTAATCAATTTAGCAGTCCTGTCAGAGAATCCATTATTTGTCTTCTCATGACTCATAATCGAACATCAGAGCAGGCGATTAGTCAGCTATTAGAAGATTATGATCAGCTAATCAATGGAGGGTTTCGTCGTTCACCTTATACCTATTTCGCTGCCTATCTTCTTCAATTTTCTAAGACAAACGATAAGCTTGCAATCATTGCCAAGGGAAAAGAAATCTATCAGGCAATCAAACAAACTCATCCGTTTTTAACTGGAGAGGAAGATGCGCCCATTACTATTTCTCTTGCCCAAAACAGCTTATTGCAAAAATTTCCGGTGACCGATATTACTGATATCATGGAAAAGTATTATGTTTCAATGAATAAGATTGGTTTCTCAAAGGGTGATGAGCTACAATTTGCTGCCGGAAATGCCGTTTTACTTTTTCAAGGCTATCATCCATCAATTATTGAAGAAATGATGCAGATGATTCAACAGTTCAGCTTACACAGACTTCCATTTCGACGTGAGACATATGCAAGTATTGTATTTCTTACTTATCTATCAACATAAAAAGGGATTGATTTTTCAAAAATTGTTCATTTATATGAAGAAATTACACAAACCTGTCAACTGGGATTTTATAAGAATCTACGTACATCACTAGCTGTGAGTCTATATATCGGCTCAGAGCTACAAGAATATCAAAAAGAAGAAATAGACTTATTATCCTTAAATACTAACTTTCTACTCATTCAACAAGAGATGGCCGCAATGATTGCAACAACCACTATGATTGCTGCAAGTACATCTTCTAATAATTAAATGAGTAGAAAACATGGACAAATGTCAATTTCACGGCTAAAATAAGAGAGGCTTTTGTTTATTGTGGAGATTCATGTAGTCAAGTAACAAAATAGGAGGACGAAAAGATGTCCATGTTTTTAGATCAAGTAACAATTGATGTCAAAGCCGGTAAAGGCGGAGACGGAATGGTCGCCTTCCGGAGAGAAAAATATGTTCCCGATGGCGGACCTGCTGGTGGCGATGGTGGTCATGGCGGAGCAGTCATTTTAGTAGTAGATGAAGGGTTACGTACCCTAATGGATTTCCGATTCAATCGTCATTTCCGTGCACAGCCTGGTGAAAACGGGATGAGTAAGGGAATGCATGGTCGTGGATCTGAAGATACTTATGTGAAGGTCCCACCTGGTACAACTGTTCGTGATGCAGATACAGGCGCGTTATTAGGAGATTTAATCGAAAACGGCCAAACACTTGTTGTCGCTAAGGGCGGACGTGGCGGACGTGGAAATACACGATTTGCCTCCCCAAGAAATCCAGCTCCTGAAATTGCTGAAAATGGAGAACCAGGTCAAGAACGAAAAATAGAACTAGAACTTAAAGTTTTAGCTGACGTTGGATTAGTCGGATTTCCTTCTGTAGGAAAATCAACGCTTCTGTCAGTCATTTCTTCTGCTCGTCCTAAAATAGGCGCGTACCATTTCACTACATTAGTTCCTAATTTAGGAATGGTTGCGACAAGTGACGGCCGTAGTTTTGCAGCAGCTGACTTACCTGGTTTAATCGAAGGCGCTTCTCAAGGAGTAGGGTTAGGTACTCAATTCTTGCGTCACATCGAGCGCACACGTGTCATTTTGCATGTAATTGATATGAGTGGTATGGAAGGGCGAGACCCTTATGAGGATTATCTAGCAATTAACCATGAATTAGCGACCCATAATTTACGATTAATGGAACGTCCGCAAATTATTGTTGCAAATAAAATGGATATGCCAGATGCAGAAGAAAACTTGAAGATTTTTAAAGAAAAGCTGGCAGCAGATAAAGAAGATGAATTTGCTGATGATTTGCTGATTTTTCCGATTTCAGGTGTAACAAGAAAAGGAATTGAGCCTTTATTAAATGCAACGGCTGATTTATTAGAAGTCACTCCTGAATTCTTACTCTATGATGAAGAAATTGAAGATGAAACTGTTCATTATGGATTCACTTCTGATGAGCCAGCCTTTACCATTGATCGAGATCCAGATGCTACTTGGGTATTGACAGGTGAGAAAATTGAAAAACTGTTTGAAATGACAAACTTTGCGCATGATGAAACGGTCATGAGATTTGCTAGACAGCTACGTGGACTTGGTGTTGATGAAGCGCTGCGTGCAAGAGGTGCCAAAGATGGCGATTTAGTGCGAATTGGTGAATTTGAATTTGAATTCGTCGATTAATAACAAAGTATTTTGAATTGAAAACGAGATTGTGGCAGAAGTATTCAGATTATTGGCGAAGAAATGGCTTCTGTTCCCAACCTTTATTGAGCTTTTACGAGGGTAAGATATAACTTAGATAGTTATATCTTACCCTCGTTTTTTTGTCGTCATTTTTTACTTTAACGCTCTGTTTTGTTATATATACTGTTCATTCTTTTTTCTACTTACTTAAAGAAATTTTAATCTTTGTAGGAATTTTTCGAAAAAATACCATAATTTAAGGTTCATTTATGGTAAGGCTTCTAATATGAATAACAGATTACAACTCTTACCAAGGAGGAATACACAATGAAATTAAAGAATGTGTTTCAACGAAAAGAAAACAAATATACGTTATCTATGGAGACCTATAAATTGCTGCGACACTATCTAGCTCCTTATATGACAGAAGATGAATATGGTCTTCATACAATCTTATCCGTGTATTTTGATACAGAAGATTATGCCTTGATTCGTCATTCAATTCAAAAACCTGTATACAAAGAAAAATTCCGTTTAAGAAGTTATGGTGTGCCAACCAATCAACAGCAAGTTTTTTTGGAGCTGAAGAAAAAAGTGAAGGGAATTGTTTATAAAAGAAGATTGTCTCTTAAATATACACAGGCACTTGACTACATTGAAAATCCTAATAGTTTATCGCCCGATTCCTTACGCGATCAGCAGATTAAGCATGAGATTGATTGGCTCTACGCAAGAAAACATCTGTCCCCAAAAGTATTAATTGCCTACGACAGACGTGCACTTGCTGCAAAAGATGTGAAACTCTCTGATTTTCGTATTACGTTTGATTTTAATATTCGTTATCGAACGGATAAATTGAATTTACTGGAGGGCGATTTTGGTGAACCTGTTGCCTCTGAAATCGGTGTTTTGATGGAGGTAAAAGCATTGGGCGCTTATCCATTATGGTTCAGTGAAATTTTATCTGAGCTTTCTATTTACAAATGTTCATTTTCAAAATATGCGCAAGTTTATGAACGGTATTTATTCAAGGAGGAATTATCACATGTTATCTAGTTTATTAGTAGAAGAATCAAGCAGTACAATTACTGCAGGAATAATTGATGTAGCTATCTGCGCATTTGTCTCTTTATTTTTAGGTTTAGTAGTGGCTTATGTCCATATGTATCGGAATATCTATACCAAAAATTTTGTCGTTACATTAGCTGTACTTCCCGTTCTTGTTCAATTAGTCATCATGCTGGTTAATGGAAATCTTGGTACAGGTGTTGCGGTTTTAGGTGCATTTAGTCTGATTCGATTTCGTTCTGTTGCAGGTGGATCAAGAGAAATCACCAGTATCTTTTGGTCTATGGGAATTGGTTTGGCAACCGGAATGGGCTATATAGGCTATGTATTCTTGTTTTCAGTGATTACAGGGGCATTTATAGTAGTGCTTAATACAACAAAATTTGGCGAAAATAATAAGCTCGCTGAAAGAGAGCTGAAAGTGACCATTCCAGAAGACTTAGATTATCCTGGGTTATTTGATGATTTGTTTGAGAAATATACGTATCAAGTAGTAACAGAATCTGTTCGTACAACAAACATGGGGTCATTATATGAATTGCGTTACCACATTAAACTAAAGGATAGACAGCTGGAAAAACAATTAATTGATGAAATTCGTATACGTAATGGAAATCTGACGGTGATTTCCGGTAAAGTTTCAACAAATAAAGAGGAGCTTTAGGAGGATCTTTTATGCGAAAAATAACAAAAAAAACACTTTTTTATACAGGAATGCTGGTTTTATTGGCAGGCTGTAGCACAGAGACAACAGGTCAGTCCTCGAATCAAGCAACGACTGATGCAACAAATACTTCAACTTATCAAACATCAAATAGTTCTGAACAAACAACAGAAACGAAATATGGCAACTATAAGAATGAAGACTTCGATGCCTCCTACGATGAATCGAATGCAGCAGCGATTTCTTTTTCTAAAAGTGAAGCAACAGTCAAAGGCGAAGGGGTAACTACTTCTGAAGGACTTGTAACAATTTCAAGCGGAGGAACATATCTTTTATCCGGTTCATTTGAGGGACAGGTTGTCATTGATGCAGGAGAAGAAACCGTTCATCTTGTTTTAAATGGCGTATCTATCAAAAATCCGACCTCGTCAGCGATTTATGTGAAACAAGCCGATAAAGTGATTACCACCTTGGCTTCTGACACAAAAAATTCGTTGGAAGACGGGGCAGACTATAATTTATCTTCTGAGGAAGATGAACCTGATGCAACCTTCTTTAGTAAAGATGATTTAACGATTAACGGGACTGGCGAGTTAACAGTAAAAGGAAACTACAACAATGGGATTCGCACAAAAGATGATTTGGTCATCGTGTCAGGAACAATTACTATAGATGCTGTAAACAATGCATTGAAAGCAAAGGATTCCCTGTCAATTGCCGGAGGAACGTTTGATTTGTCAGCCGCTTCTGGCGATGGGATTCAAGTCAATAATACAGAAGACACTGAAAAAGGCTGGATTGGTATTGATGACGGTACATTCTCTATACAAGCAGGTAACGATGGCATTCAAGCTGAAACTGATTTGAAAATTGCTACGGCAGCTCTTTCTATCAAGACTGGAGAGGGTGCTGCAATGAGTAATCCCGATAGCGAAACTAGTTATAAGGGATTAAAAGCAGGAAATGCGCTAATAATTGATGACGGGACTTACAAAATCGATAGTGCTGATGACAGTATCCACTCAAATAATACAATCACCCTATCAAATGGTACGTATGACTTAGCCTCTGGTGATGACGGAATCCATGCAGATAACGATTTATCTATTACTGACGGAAAGATTACTGTCTCAACTTCATACGAAGGCTTAGAAGCTTCTACAATTACGATTGCAGGCGGAGAGCATTTAATTACTGCAAGTGATGATGGAATCAATGCAGGAGGAGGAAGTGACAGCTCAGAAGGCGAGGGGCAATTTGGTGCTGATTCATTTGGCGGAGGTCCCGGAGGTGGAGATCAAGCGGATGAAAGTAAGTTAATTACAATTACAGGCGGGTTCACTGTGGTTCACGCACAAGGAGATGGCATAGACAGCAATGGACATATCAAAATGACCAGTGGTACGTTATTAGTAGACGGTCCAACAAATGGCGGAAACGGTGCTTTGGATTATAATGGAGAGTTTGTCCAAGAAGGGGGAATTTTGATTGCTGCAGGAAGTGACGGAATGGTGCAAGCAACGAGTGACACTTCTACTCAACCTAGTCTTTCTCTTTATTTTAATCAAACGCAGCAAGCAAATACCCTTGTTAATCTTGTCGTTGATGACAAGCAAGTGCTAAGCTATAGTCCCTCAAAAGAATTTAAAAACATCGTGATTAGCACACCAGAAATGAAAGACGGAAGTACGGTCACTATTTCAACCTCTGGCAAAAATAGTGGAACAGCCTCTAATAATCTGTCATTAGGAGGCACTTATACTGAAGGAACTCTTATTGGTACCTATACGTTAGTTGATACGATTACTTCTATTGATCAAGATGGAAATGCAGTTAGTGAAAATCAAATGGGTGGTCCTGGTGGTTTTTAAAAATTAAATGACATAGTAAATACATTTTTAGCGAGTGGTGAGGCTTTACCAATTGTTTGAGAACCTGTAAACTATAAGTATTAAGAACAGGAGTGATTGATATGAGTAAACGAGTAATTCTATTAACATTTGATATTGAAAGTCAATCTTACCAAGCGTTTTCTGAAATTAAAAAATTACATGTTTCACGAGAAATAAAAGGAGATCAGATGGCGGTAGTCACACATACAAATGACGGAAATCATAAGTTTACCATCGATGATTTTATTGACTTCACAGGAAACAACAATGCTTCAACTGGCGGAATGATTGGCATGTTACTCGGTGTCTTAGTAAGTCCATTAGCTATCTTACTTGGTTGGTTTGCAGGAGGCATGATTGGCGCTACTCGAGATGCAAAAGAAATTAAAGATGCTCAATCCGTGTTTGAATCAGTAGTTAATCAAATAGGTGAAGGGATGACAGCGGTCATTTTAATTGCAGATGAAGAAGACAATCGTCCATTAAATCAGTTAGTCATGAACGAACTAGGCGGACAAATCACTCGCTTAGACTACGATGAAGTAGAAGATGAGATAAAAAATGCTCAACATGTAGAGTCAGAAACAAAGGCTGCTGCACAAAAAAACTGGGATGATAAACACAGTGATAAACAAACAGCTCCTGACAGTGATGCGCCCGATACAAAATAAATAAATGATGAGCTGTGATACATTCGTAAGAATTTTATCGCAGCTTTTTTACGAAAAAAAGTAAGGAGAGTTTATGAAAATTTTATTAGTTGAAGACGATCAGGTTCTTTCTGATAGTATAAAGGATATACTTACAGAAATGGGTGAAATAACACCCGTTTATGATGGAGAAGAAGCAATTTACGAGGGTGAAAGAGGGATTTATGACCTAATTGTCCTTGATTTGATGCTTCCAGAAATTAGTGGAGAGCAAGTGCTTACTACGCTTAGAGAAAAAAAGATTTATTGCCCTGTCTTAATTTTAACAGCAAAAGATAGCTTTGAAGATAAGATGAATGGTTTTCGAAATGGAGCCGATGATTATTTGACAAAGCCTTTCCACCGAGAAGAGTTGCTCCTTAGAAGTCAGGCATTAATTCGTCGCGCACTTGGTCTGCATAATCGAAATGAACTGGTTCAAGAAAAATTAGTCCTAGATTTAGATGGACATCTTGTACACTATGAGAACAAAGAAATTCAGCTTCAAGGAAAAGAATTCGACTTACTAGCTTATTTTATGCAAAATAGTAAAAGAATCATTACAAAAGATCAGTTATTTGACCGGATTTGGGGATTTCAATCAGACACTACCTTATCTGTTGTAGAAGTTTATATGAGTAATTTACGCAAACACTTAAAGCCATACGGGATTGACGGCTGGCTAAAAACGATTCGAAACGTAGGGTACATTTTTCAAATACCAGAGGATGACGTATGATTGAGACACAATTAAAGAAACAACAAAAAAAATATTTTCTAGTTACCTTAGTTGTATTTAGCGCACTCTTTTTACTCTTAGGATTTATCGTTTTTCAGCTAGCCAAGTCTTCCATGTATGAATCCACTGATAGTGATTTAACCCGATTAGCAAAAAATACCAATTTTTTGAATGAACAAATTCTCCACGCCCAGCTACCTGATGATAAAAAGGAACTAACCCCAAGAAATATGGATGGTCCAAAGCCTAATAATTTTCAACAACAAATCATTATCTGGGATAAAAATGGACATATCGTTAATGAAGGACAGTTTGGCTCGAGATTAAATGACTTTAAAAATTTAGTGCCTGATACGGGAAGTTTTGGTAAAATCTCTTTTCTTCAATTATTAGATCAGAATAATCGAACATTGCAATTTCGAACAATTACAGTAAAAAGCCCTAATTATGCTACGGATGGCTACACCATTCAGCTCATGGTAAATATCGACCCGATTGTTTCTACGATGGAACAATTCAAACAAATCCTTATTTTTTGCATGATTCTCTTTTTTATTCTTTCTGTTCTGTTAAGTTATTTCTTATCCAAAAAATTTACTGAACCAATTGTTGCCTCGTGGAAAAAACAACAACAGTTTGTTGAAAATGCTTCCCATGAGCTACGAACTCCCTTAACTATTATTCAGGCAAAATTAGAGAATTTATTTACCAAACCCAATCAAACAATCTTAGAAGAATCAGAAAGTATTGCCTTATCTTTAACCGAAGTACAGCGATTAAGTCAATTAACAACTGATTTACTTCTTTTAGCCCGCTCAGATAGCAATGAGTTAGTTCTAAAAAAAGAAGCGATTTATTTTGACGAGTTTGTTGAAAAAATTGTTACGCCTTATAAAGAGCTTGCAGAAGCAGAAGGGAAAAGATTTACCTTAGACATAATTGGTCGACAGCGCGTACTCTTTGATCCTGAAAAAATTCATCAGCTATTGATTATTTTATTAGATAATGCGCTAAAATATACACAAGCAGGAGAACAAATTGTCGTAACGGCAAAAGAAGGTGTCAAAGAATGGCAGTTGATTGTAGCCGATACAGGAAAAGGAATCCCAGATAAAGAGAAAAAACGTATTTTTGAACGCTTTTATCGAGAAGATGAATCGAGAAATCGAAAAACAGGAGGCTATGGAATAGGGCTTTCGATTGCTCAATGGATTATCAGTGCCCACAAAGGAAAAATTGTCGTACAGGATTATCTTCCAAAAGGGGTTGCATTTGAAATACAGCTTCCTGAAAAATAAATCAGACTTTCAATTGCTAAAGTGGGCATTTTCACCTAAAATTAGAAGGAAGTCAAAAGAAAGTCGGGTCTAATTATGGAATTACAATTTTTAGGTACAGGAGCAGGCGTTCCTGCGAAGCATCGCAATGTTACAAGCATTGCCTTAAAGCTTTTAGATGAGAGAAATGCTGTGTGGTTATTTGATTGTGGCGAAGGAACACAAATGCAGATCTTGCGAACCACCATTCGTCCAAGGAAAATAGAAAAAATATTTATTACACACCTCCATGGAGACCATATATTTGGGTTACCTGGTTTGTTAAGTAGTCGGACATTTCAAGGAGGCGGAACTCCTTTAGAAATTTATGGTCCAAAAGGAATTGAAAAATATATACGAACCTCTTTATCAATTTCTCAAACCAGAGTAGGTTATCCATTAAAATTTATTGAAATTGAAGAGGAGGGAACTCTGTTTAGTGATCAACAATTCTCCGTTATCTGTAAGCGACTGGATCATGGGATTGAAAGCTTTGGCTACCGTGTTGTTGAACATGATCATGATGGAGAGCTTCAAGTGGAGAAATTACGAGCATTAGAAATCCCTGCAGGACCTATTTATGGTAAATTAAAGAGAGGTGAAATTGTCACACTAGAGGATGGGCGCGTCATTGACGGGAAAGATTTCCAGGGGACGGCTAAAAAGGGACGAATTGTCACTATCTTGGGAGACACAAGAAAAACAGAAGCTGCTGTAGAATTAGCGAAGAACAGCCAAATTTTAGTTCATGAAAGTACGTTTAATAAACGAGAAGCACAGATGGCAAAAAATTATTTTCATTCTACTACACATCAAGCAGCAGAAACAGCCCTTCAAGCGCATGTTCATCAGCTACTCATCACTCATATAAGTGCGAGGTACTTAGGAAAAGAAGCACAGGCTTTAGAAGAGGAAGCAAAAGAGATTTTTCCAAACACAAAAATGGCGAAAGATTTTGATATCATTGATATTCCATTTATGGATTAGGAGGGTTAAAAATGAATTTAGAAAATAAAGTAGTTATGGTCACTGGAGGATCTGCTGGTTTAGGAGAGCAGATTTGTTATGAAGCTGCCAAAAAAGGAGCCATCGTTATCACGTGTGCGAGACGAATCCAGCTGTTAGGAAAAGTAAAAGAACAGTGTATGGTTCTAAGTGGAAAAGAGGCATTTGCTTTTCAACTAGATGTTAGTAGTCCCGAAAGTGTTTTGTCTGTTTTAGAAAAAGTTCAAGCGGAAGTTGGAACCATTGATGTCTTAGTAAATAATGCAGGCTTTGGTATTTTTGAAGATTTTCTTACCTTCGATTTAGAGAAAGCTCGTAATATGTTTGAGGTAAATGTTTTAGGTATGATGACTCTTACACAACAAGTAGCCGTTCAGATGGCGGAAAATAAACAAGGTCATATCATTAATATCGCTTCCATGGCAGGAAAAATGGCAACAGCCAAATCAACCATTTATTCTGCAACAAAATTTGCTGTCCTTGGTTTCTCTAATGCGTTACGGTTGGAAATGCGGCCTTTCAATGTTTCTGTGACCACGGTCAATCCTGGACCTATCCGGACAGAATTTTTTGATAAAGCTGATCCTAGTGGGGATTATCTCGATAAACTAGGGTTTATTGTTTTAGAACCTCAAAAATTAGCTAAAGCCATCATTCGTTCTGTAGAAAAACCAAAGCGTGAAATTAATCAGCCTGTAGCGTTGGAAATTGCTGCCCGTTTTTACACGCTGTTTCCGCATGTGGGCGATTATTTAGCGGGAGGAATCTTTAACAAAAAGTAAAAGGGAGAGAGTGAAATGAAAAATCAATGGCGTGTATTTGTTGGTTTTCTTCTAGTATTAATCATCGTAGTTTTTGCTGTGTTAAATAATACAGACGTACCTATTAGTTTTGGCTTTACCACACTTAATGCACCACTTATTCTTATACTTATTAGTTCTGCCATTATTGGTGCGTTAATTGTCCTGTTAACCTCTGCAACTACCATGTGGCAGCAAAAAAAAATCATTCAGCAGCAGGAAAAAGAGTTAGCCATCTATAAAGAAGAAATGGATAAAAAATTAACAGAAGAAAAAGAAAAACTTCAAAGAGAATATACCAACAAGACAGCAAAACTGGAAGCTGCTTATGAAACACAAATAAAAGAGCAAGAGCTATTAATTGCTAGTCTAAGTGGTGAAAAATATACAAAAGAAGAAAATAAACTGGATTATTTTGACTAATCTTTTAGTTAGAAAAATAACAAACTAGAGGTTGGGACAAAGTGTTCAGCGACGAGAACAAGTACTGAGCATCATTGGAAGTGAAACTTCGTGGGTTTGCAGCACCAAGTAGGTACATCTCTACATCTATTTCCTTTAGAAATAGATGTAGTTTCAGCTTATTTTGAAGCCTTCAACTCTAGCATGTTCCATGCGTAGAAGTTGTTGAGAGCAAAATGCAGTGGAGATGAGTTCCTTCTCTTCCCGCTGTTTATTAAGATTTTACGAGGGTAGGGTATAACTTAATGAGTTATGTCTCACCTTCTTTTTTATTGCCCAGCCGCAGATAAATACTCCTTATTCACTAATACTAAGAAAGAGTTAATTTTCTTTCTTTTTTTTCGGACAAGGCTTTGCTATAATTACTAGGTTAGGAGTGAGTATGTGAAACAGTCAAATTATCACTGGCAATTACCCGAGAATACCCAAATGAATGAAAACTTTCTCCAAGAAATTGAGAAAAGAGGCTTATCTCCATTGATAGGAAAGCTTCTTTGGCAACGTTCTATCCAAACGAGCGAACAACTAGATACTTTTTTATCTCCATCAATGGATATGCTTCATGATCCTTTTCTTATGTATGACATGGATCGAGCAGTTTCTCGAATTCAACAAGCTGTCATTAGTGGTGAAAGAATCCTTATCTACGGAGACTATGATGCAGATGGGATTACCAGTACAACTATCATGAAAGAAACGCTTGAATTACTTGGAGCTGAAGTAGAGTACTTTCTTCCCAATCGTTTTATACAAGGATATGGTCCGAATAAAGAATTGTATCAAGAAAAAATTTCTGAGGGAATTCAACTGATTATAACAGTAGACAATGGCGTTGCTGGACACGAGGCGCTGGCCTATGCCAAAAGTCAAGGAGTGGATGTAATTGTTACTGACCATCATGAGTTGCCTGCTGAGCTGCCCGAAGCCTTTGCAATCGTTCATCCACGTCATCCAAAAGGAAGCTATCCTTTTGGTGATTTAGCGGGAGTGGGAGTGGCGTATAAAGTCGCTACGGCATTACTTGAAGAACCGCCCGCAGAATTTCTAGACCTTGTAGCGATAGGAACTATTGCTGATTTAGTTTCATTAACTGGAGAAAATCGTGTGCTTGTTACTTTTGGATTAGAAGCAATGAAACATAAGGAGCGTCTCGGACTAGAAGCCTTGTTTAAAGAAAGTTCGGTGAATCCAGAAGAGATGACTGAAACAACGATTGGATTTTCAGTAGGACCACGTTTAAATGCCATTGGACGCCTCGATGATCCCAATCCAGCGGTGGAATTATTTTCAACCTTTGATGATGAAGTTGCTGACAAGCTTGCAAAATTGTTAAATCAGAAAAATGATGAGCGAAAATCTATTGTCGAAAAGATCACCTCTGAAGCAATGACTATGATCCAGTCTGAAAATCAAATTCACCTAATTGCCCACGAGAACTGGCATGAGGGGGTACTTGGCATAGTCGCAGGTAGAATTATGAATGAGACTGGAAAACCGACGATTGTTTTAAGTATAAAAGAAGATGGGACAGCTAAGGGTTCTGGAAGAAGTATTGAAGCACTAAACCTATATCAAATGCTTTCTTCTATGAAGGAGTTATTCACTCACTTTGGCGGACATCACGCAGCGGTGGGGCTAACCATGCCTAAAGAAAATCTTGCACTTCTTCAAGAGAAAATGAATCATTACGTATCTGAAAATCAAATTGATTTAACAAAAGGGGTACCACTAACTATCGATGAGGCCCTTCTAGTTGAAGATGTCTCAATCGATTTTATCCAGCAATTACGTGTTTTAGCGCCTTTTGGTACGGATAATCCACTACCAAAATTTTTATTCCAAAATATTTCTGCTACTCAAATAAAACGCATTGGTTCAGAACAACAGCATCTAAAATTTTCTTTAGAGAATGGTTCTGCTAGTCTTGATGCCATAGCTTTTGGATTAGGAGAACAAGCCCAAGAAATAAAAAATGAAGGTCTAAAAGTGATTGGTGAGCTGTCTATTAATGAATGGAATGGACGTAAAAAGCCGCAGTTAATGGTTCAAGACTTTGCAATTGAAGGGCTACAGCTTTTTGACTGGCGAGCAAAACGGTTCTGGCAGCATTCGTTGTTGTCCAATCAGGCACTATATATCGTCTTTGTTGAAAAAAATAAAAAGGTGCTTCAAGAAGAAGTCGCAGACAAGACCATTGTATTTGAATCAACCGAACAGATACAGGCGATTATTACCCAACAAATGCCAGAGGAGCTAGTCTTTGTTGATTGTCCAGAATCACAGCAACTAATTAAAGAAATTTCAGCTCTTGGAGAATTTTCACGAATTTATTTATTATTTGCAACACCTGAAGAAGCCTATTTAAACGGTGTGGGTAGTCGAGAACAATATGCACGACTATTCAAATTTATACACCAACACAAACAAGTAGATGTTCGTTATAAACTAGCTTCTATTGCTCAATTTTTAAAAATCCCTCAAACTCTATTAATTTTTATGATTCAAGTGTTTTTTGAGCTAGGATTTGTTACAATAGAAAACGGTGTTTTAAATAAAGTAGAACATCCTGAAAATCACCCGTTGACAGAGAGTCTTCTCTATCAGAAGCGGTTGAAACAAATTAAATCAGAGGAATTTTTACTATTAAGTGATATTCCCACAATTAAAAATTGGCTACAATCGTAGGAGGAGTACCAAATGAACTTAAAAGATTATATTGCAAGCATACCTAATTATCCCTCAGAGGGAATTATCTTTCGAGATATCTCACCACTAATGGCTAATGGTGATGCTTACCGCGAAGCAACAAAACAAATCGTTGACTATGCAAAAGAAAAACAAATTGATATGGTTGTAGGACCTGAAGCACGAGGATTTATCGTTGGTTGTCCTGTTGCTTACGAGTTAGGCGTTGGCTTTGCTCCTGTACGTAAAAAAGGAAAACTTCCTCGTGAAACAATTGAAGTGACGTATGATTTAGAATACGGCACAGATACATTGACCTTACACAAAGATGCCATTCTCCCTGGTCAACGTGTCTTAATTTGTGATGATTTGCTTGCTACTGGCGGTACCATAAAAGCAACCATTGATTTAATTGAAAAATTAGGTGGTGTCGTTGTCGGCTGTGCCTTTTTAATTGAACTTATGGATTTACATGGTCGCGACAAAATCGAAGGTCATGACATTATTACTTTAATGGAATATTAAAACACAAAAATCCCCTCTAAGAAAAGCTTAGAGGGGATTCTTTATGGAACCATTACATAACCAGAATGTACGCAATGGGTATTTTTCCATCTATCCGAATATTTTTTAATTCTTATCTCAATTTTTCTTTATGGGGTAAATCATAAAAAAGATTAATGTCTATAGTCATATTGATAGTCATAATCAAATTCATATCTTTCTTCATCGAATCCATCATCATAAGGTGGTTCTTCATAATAAAACTTTTCTCGTTTTACTTGACGATACTTTTTCTCATCCCACAATAGGAACCATAATATAGCTAAGGGTGTAAGAATCAAAAGTGCTGACCGTATGCCTATGTTACCTAACAAAATACCTACCACTAATACTACCAATATAAAGCCAAAACGACGCATTGCTCTCATGATATTCACCTCTACTTTTTTATACGAACAAACGTTTGTATCTTTATTATACGAATGTTTGTTCGCTTTGTAAAGAAAAATATCCTTATCAAGTAATTATTTTTGAAAATGTCTACTCAAGGCATTTGTTAATCACATGAAATTATTAATTTCCATCAAACACTATTTGATACTTTGTATGTTTGCGATTCGCTAAAAACTTGTAATATTAGAGAAATCAGAGAATTTTTGAGAACAATTCTTGTTTCTATCTAGCAGAGAGGGCTTCTCTACACTATAAACGTTTTTAGTGAAGAGAAAAGTTTTTGACAGTAAGTTAGAAAAAAACAAAAAAACTGAAAATCGAGAAGACTCCCGATTTTCAGTGTGTACCTATTTTATTAATAGATGTGACTGCGGTAAAGTCCCACTACTAATCCTAGGATTGAAACATTTTCTAAAATGATTGGCTCCAATTCATCATTTTCCGGTTGAAGGCGAATGTGGCTTTTTTCTTTATAAAACCTTTTACAAGTTGCTTCATCTTCATCCGTCATGGCGATAACAATATCTCCGTTATTAGCGGTAGCTTGTTTTCTTACAATTACGTTGTCTCCATCTAAAATCCCAGCATTAATCATACTTTCACCACGAATAGTCAGCATAAATAATGTTCCTTCCTCAGAAGCAAGATTAGGCGGAATAGGAAAGAAATCAGAGGCTTCTTCCACAGCAAGAATTGGTTCGCCAGCTGTAACTGTTCCTAAAACAGGAATTGTTGTTGGCTGGACATCAATTTTTTCAAGTCCTAACGGCGTTAATTCAATTGCTCTTGGTTTTGTAGGATCTCGTTGTAAAAGCCCTTTTTTCTCTAATCGTGCAAGATGTCCATGGACAGTTGACGTAGAGGATAAATCTACGGCTTCACCAATCTCTCTGACTGTAGGTGGATACCCTTTTTCATTGACCTGTTCATATATATATTTTAAGATGTCAACTTGTCTTGTTTCTGTTCGCTTGGCCACGATTCACACCTTCTTTCATTTTATGATTTTAGTTTACCATACAAAACAGATGAAATCAAACAAACGTTCGCTTTATTGTGTTTTTTACAGTTGTATTTTTCTTGAATATTTAATAAGATAAAGAGGGACAAAAAGGAGGCTTAACTATGTTATCAAAAGAAAAACTTGCTCGCATTAATGAATTAGCGAAAAAGAAAAAAGAGTCTGGTTTGACAGAGACCGAGCAAAAAGAACAATTGCTTCTAAGAGAAGAATATCTAACCGCCTTTCGTTCAGGAATGAAGCATCATATTGAAGGAATGAAAGTCGTTGATCCAGACGGCACGGATGTAACACCAGAAAAATTGAAACAGATTCAAAAAGAAAAAGGGATTCATAACCGTTCTAATTAAAGTAAAAAATACCAAAAAAGATTGCATTTCCTTCTATTTTCTTTTACAATAAAGGAGATAAAAGTAAAAAAAACCTAAATTCAGGAGGGATTCTTTTGTTCGACAACACAGATCAACTAGGCGTTAATACAATTCGTACTTTAAGTATTGAAGCCATTCAAAAAGCCAATTCAGGTCATCCAGGATTACCAATGGGCGCAGCTCCCATGGCGTATGCACTTTGGACCAAGCACTTAAAAGTAAACCCAACAACTTCAACTAACTGGGTGGACCGCGACCGCTTTGTTCTTTCTGCAGGACACGGGTCAGCAATGCTTTACAGCTTGCTGCATCTTGCAGGCTATGATGTGACGATGGATGATTTAAAAAATTTCCGTCAATGGGAAAGTCGCACACCTGGACATCCAGAAGTTCATCACACAGATGGTGTGGAAGCAACTACAGGCCCATTAGGTCAAGGAATTACCATGGCTGTAGGAATGGCGATGGCAGAAGCCCACTTAGCAGCAACTTACAACCGTGAACATTTTAATGTAATGGATCACTATACGTACGCGCTTTGTGGAGACGGTGATTTGATGGAAGGGGTCTCTCAAGAGGCGGCTTCTATGGCTGGACATATGAAATTAGGCAAATTGGTTGTGTTGTACGATTCTAACGATATCTCATTAGATGGTCCTACTTCTAAAGCCTTTACTGAAAATGTTGGTCAACGATTCGAAGCTTACGGTTGGCAACATATTCTTGTCAAAGACGGCAATGATTTGGAAGCTATCTCAAACGCAATTGAAGAAGCCAAAGCACAAACGGATAAACCTACCTTAATTGAAGTCAAAACGGTCATCGGTTACGGCGCACCAAAAGAAGGAACCTCTGCGGTTCATGGCGCACCATTAGGTGACGAAGGAATTTCTGTCGCTAAAGCCGTTTATGGATGGGAATATCCTGACTTCACAGTACCTGAAGAGGTAGCCGCTCGTTTTAAAGAAACCATGCAAGACAAAGGAATTCAAGCAGAAACTGCATGGAATGAACAATTTGAAAACTACAAGCATGCATATCCAGAATTAGCGGCACAATTTGAAGCAGCATTCTCAGGCAAGCTTCCTGAAGATTGGGCAAAAGAATTGCCTCATTATGAAGTGGGTTCTAGTCAAGCAAGCCGAGTGTCAAGTAAAGACATGATCCAAGCTATTTCAAAAGCGGTCCCAAGCTTCTGGGGAGGTTCCGCTGATTTATCTGGGTCAAATAATACAATGGTTGCCGCAGAAAAAGATTTCGAGCCTGGTCAATATGAAGGACGAAATATTTGGTTTGGTGTGCGTGAGTTTGCGATGGCCGCCGCAATGAATGGGATTCAATTACACGGTGGAACCAAAGTCTACGGTGGAACATTCTTTGTCTTCACCGACTACTTACGTCCAGCGATTCGTTTAGCAGCTATTCAAAATGTTCCTGTAACCTACGTATTAACTCATGATTCTGTAGCAGTAGGAGAAGATGGTCCAACACATGAACCGATTGAACAATTAGCGAGCGTTCGTTGTATGCCAGGGGTTCATGTCCTTCGTCCAGCAGATGGCAATGAAACACGCGCCGCTTGGAAGATTGCGATGGAATCAACTGATACACCAACTATTTTGGTCTTAAGCCGTCAAAACCTTCCTGTTTTAGAAGGCACAGACGAATTGGCAGACAGCCATGTAGCCAAAGGCGGTTATGTGTTGTCCCCACAAAAAGGGGAAATACCTGAAGGAATCCTGATTGCGACAGGATCAGAAGTTGCTTTAGCTGTTGCCGCACAAAAAGAATTAGCAGCACAAGGAAAAGATGTTTCCGTGGTATCACTACCAAGTTTTGATTTGTTTGAAGCACAAGACGAAGCGTACAAAGAATCTGTGCTACCAAAAACAGTCACAAAACGTGTAGGAATTGAAGTTGCCTCACCATTTGGTTGGGAACGCTACACAGGAACAGAAGGGAAAATGATTGGTATCAATCACTTTGGCGCTTCTGCACCGGGAGATAAGATTCTTTCTGAATTTGGATTTACTGTAGAAAATGTAGTGAATACATTCAATACATTATAATTATACAAACATACTAAGATTAGTGGGTAGGATATTCGATGGAATATCTTACCCACTAATTTCTATTAATGACTTTAGTCGGTTTCAATCGCTAAAGTGATTGAAACAAAAAAACCACGCGTACTGCGCGTGGAAGAAGTAGCTTTAGCGATAAAACTCCTTTCGATATACTAGATAAAGGCTACCAACCGTTATCAAATCGAAAGGAGTTTTTTTATGTCAAATGACGATAAAAGTTTAGCACATACTCGATGGAATTGTAAGTATCATATTGTGTTTACGCCAAAATACAGACGAAAAGTCATTTATGGAAAGTTAAGACAAGATATTGGGAAAATATTGAGAAAACTGTGTGAAATGAAAGAGGTAAAGATTATCGAAGCCCATGCGATGCCAGATCATATTCATATGTTAGTAAGAATCCCGCCTAAACTGAGTGTATCAGGTTTTATGGGCTATTTAAAAGGGAGAAGTGCTGTAATTATCCATGAGCGTCATGGGAATCTGAAATATAACTATGGGAATCGATCGTTTTGGGCCAAAGGATATTACGTGAGTACTGTAGGATTAAATCAAAAAACAATTGCAAAATATATACGAGAACAAGAAGCGGAAGATCGAGTAAGAGATAGTATAAGTAAAAGAGAGTACAACGACCCATTTAGCAAATAAAGACTAGAAAAAAATAGAGAGATAGCGGTTGGCGGTCTCTTAAAAAAGCTCCCTTGAAGGGAGCAGCAAGTAGTGAGCCCTTCTAGGGCTATTAAAAAGCCAACCGCTATGCGGGTGGATATTTACTGGGTTTACTCATTGATTTCTAAAAAACAGAGGAACTATCGTTATTTTTTAAAAAAATATTTTGAATACTTTTTTTTCAATTATATATTGATTACATTACAAAGCTCTTACAATTCAGATTTATCCTTCAAAAAATTTGTACTCCTCTTTCTTTGGACTTATAATAAACCAGTAATTTAATTATTTTTTTGTTATTATTACGAAGAATTCGTTTTTTATAGAAGGAGGAGTAACTATGGAAAAGCAAAAAACTCGTAGCGCTCGACATCAAAAAAACAGGGTGAAAACAAATTTTATAACTAAAAAAACAATGGTTCCTTTCATTGGAACAGGATTGATGATTACGTCATTTTCTGCGCCTTTTTTTACTGAACAGGCAGCTGCAGATACTTATCAAGCACAGTCTATTAGTTCTATCGAATCATTCATTGACCAGATTGGTTGGACTGCCTCAGAAGTGGCTGCTAATAATGACCTGTATGCATCTGTTATGATTGCTCAAGCGTTATTGGAAAGCGGGTATGGAACTTCTGGCTTATCTAGTGCCCCATATTATAATTTATTTGGTGTAAAAGGAAGTTATGATGGACAAGTCGTTTATATGGCTACACAAGAATATCTCAATGGACAATGGGTAACAATGAATGAACCATTTAGACAATACAATTCTTACTATGAATCTCTTCAAGATCATGCCAATGTTTTACGTTCTACTAGTTTTACAACTGGATCTTATCATTATGCGGGAGCTTGGCAAAGTCAAACCTCTAGTTATATGGATGCAACAGCCTTTTTAACTGGACGCTATGCAACCGATCCAGGGTATGCGGAAAAATTAAATTGGTTAATCTCTACTTATAATTTGACACGTTTTGATAGTCAATCTAGTGGGGGACAAATTACGCAAGTAACTAGCAATCAAACAGAAACGAATCAATCAGCTGCCCAAAGCTACACGGTGCAGTCAGGTGATACACTTTGGGCGATTGCCGAAACTTTTGGGACAACAGTTGATGCAATCAGTGCAAATAACGGATTATCAGACTATACGATTATGATTGGTCAGCAATTAATGGTCTAACAAATAAATGAATACTAAAAATTCTTGAGCGAAAACAGCTTAAGAATTTTTTTATTTTTACTTACTTCTTTGACTTAAATAAAAAATAAGCGTATTCTAACATAAAGATAACGTTTTCAAAAAAAGGAGTGATTATTATGTTCGGATTAGTTGATTTTTGGGGAATGACCTTTGGTGGGACCACTCAAGATACCTACGAAAAAAGCAAATCAAAAAAGAGTCCTCTTCCACTAATTATTTTATTATTCTCTCTTATTATTGGCTACCTAATATTCCTCTATTTCTTATAATGATTCAATTAATGTAAATTTTTATAAGTAGAGGCTATTCTAGTGAAAATGAATCTTTTATTCTAAACAAAAAGAATTAATATTCGCCAATTTCGTTTTACTGAGGTATCATTGTAATAGAGAGTTGTATATTTTTTTCAATATCAAGGAGGAGAAAATATGACACAAATTTATCATTCAGTAACAGAATTAATTGGAAAGACACCTGTTGTTCAATTAAATCGGTTGGTACCCGATGACTCAGCAGAGGTCTATGTAAAATTAGAGTTTTTTAATCCAGGAAGCAGTGTGAAAGATCGTATCGCCCTAAGCATGATTGAAAAAGCAGAAAAAGATGGAAAACTCCATTTAGGTGATACAATTGTTGAACCAACTTCTGGAAATACAGGAATTGGTTTGGCTATGGTTGGTGCTGCAAAGGGATACAAGGTAGTTATCGTTATGCCAGATACAATGAGTATCGAGCGTAGAAAACTAATGCTGGCCTATGGTGCAGAGTTAGTGCTGACACCTGGTGCTGACGGAATGAAGGGGGCAATTGCCAAAGCAAGCGAATTAGCTGAACAAGATGGCTATTTTATGCCTTTACAATTTGATAACCCGGCAAATCCAGACATTCATGAAAAAACAACAGGAAAAGAAATTCAAGAAGTTTTTGGGACACAAGGACTGGATGCTTTTGTCTCAGGTATTGGAACAGGTGGAACAATTACAGGGGCTGGTAAAGAGCTAAAACGTGTTTATCCTGGGATTAAAGTCTATGCTGTGGAACCAACAGAATCTCCTGTTTTAGAAGGCGGACAACCTGGCCCGCATAAAATCCAAGGAATTGGTGCAGGTTTTATTCCTAAAGTGTTGGATACTGACGTTTACGATGAAGTACTTGGAGTTTCTAGTGAGAATGCTATGCAAACTGCTCGACAAGTAGCCATCCAAGAAGGAATTTTAGTCGGTATTTCATCTGGTGCTGCTATCTACGCTGCACTTGAAGTAGCTAAAAAATTAGGAAAAGGTAAAAAAGTCTTGGCAATCGTTCCAGATAATGGAGAACGCTATTTATCAACTGCACTCTATGCAACCGACAGCGAGTGACCATACTATTTTTAAAGTATACCTAAGTTGCGATTTATGAAGTGATTTTCATAAAATCATCCTCATTCATGAAATCAGAGCTAGTTACCTCATTCTCAATTTGATGATTGGTAGCTGGCTTTTTTCTCTCTTAGGGTTAGAGTAGAACTAAAAAGAAACGGAAATACGTGTTCGATCATCCTTTTGTGAATTAATCACTAATTATAGTGGTAATTTCCTTAAAAAAATAGTATTATCAAGAAAGAATGAATAAAATAGGAGGGGCTTCGATGAGTAACACGATGGTTAAGGATGCGATTTCGAAATTAAAACATGCCAATATTCGAATTACACCTCAACGCTATGCAATTTTAGAATATTTAATTGAAAACCGTACACACCCAACAGCTGATGAAATCTATAAATCTTTAGAACATCAATTTCCAAATATGAGTGTGGCTACTGTTTATAATAATTTACGTTTGTTTACAAAGATTGGATTTGTAAAAGAGATGAGCTATGGTGATGCATCAAGTCGTTTTGATTTTAGCTCTACTCGTCATTATCACGCCATTTGTCAAAGTTGTGGTAAGATTGTTGATTTTCATTATCCTGGTTTAGAGGATGTTGAAATGGCAGCTAGTGAATTAACTGGTTTTGAGATTAATGAACACCGATTAGAACTATATGGTATTTGTCCTGATTGTCAAGCGGCTGAAAGCGAGGAAGCGAAATGAGGACGATTCATACAGAGAATGCACCAAAAGCAATTGGTCCCTATGTTCAGGGAAAAATTGCAAAGGGGTTCTTATTTGCTTCAGGTCAAGTTCCGCTAGATCCTCTATCTGGTGAAATTGTCGGAGAAACAATTGAAGAACAAACAACACAAGTTGTAAAAAACATTGAAGCAATCTTGCAGGGCGCAGGTATTACTTCAAATGAAATTGTAAAAACAACTTGTTTCTTAAGCGATATGAATCATTTTCAAGCATTTAATACTGTTTATGCTACACTATTTAACGAAGAGCTTCCAGCGCGTTCAGCGGTAGAAGTGGCACGTTTACCAAAAGATGTGTTAGTAGAGATAGAAATTATTGCTGTTGTAAATGAATAATTGAGAAAATCCATCCTCTATTCTCAGAGAATGGATTTTTTGTTTTGTGAAATTGTTTAACAATTTGCATCATTTCCTTTAAGTAAGTAGAAATTAAAGCGATTAAAATGGGAATCCAACGATTGATAGCTTTTCTAAATTTAGTCTAATTTCATTTTGTGAATTCACAAGCAAATAAATGTTTCTTCACTTTTTCTTTTGTTATAGTGAAATAGTCAACAAGTTGACAAACTAAAAACGAAAGAAGGCGTAACAATGAAAGTAGTCGTAGTAGGATGTACCCATGCTGGAACTTCTGCAGTCAAAAGTATTTTATCAAATCACCCGGAGGCAGAAGTAACTGTCTATGAACGCAATGATAATGTGTCATTTTTATCTTGCGGGATTGCATTATATGTAGGAGGTGTGGTGAAAGACCCTGCTAGCTTATTTTATTCAAATCCTGAAGAATTAGCTTCTCTTGGTGCAACAGTCAAGATGGAGCATGATGTTGAAACGATAGATGTGAAAGAGAAAACAATCACAGCCAAAGATTTAAAAACAGGGGAAATAGAAACAGTCACTTATGATAAATTGGTAATGACTACAGGCTCTTGGCCAATTGTTCCTCCAATCGATGGTATTCAATCAGAAAATATTTTACTTTGTAAAAACTATAATCAAGCAAATGAGATTATTGAAAAAGCAAAATCAGCGAATAAAATAGTTATTGTTGGCGGTGGATATATTGGAATCGAATTAGTGGAAGCTTTTGCTGAATCAGGTAAAGAGGTGACTCTAATTGATGGTTTAGATCGTATTTTAAATAAATATTTAGATAAACCATTTACTGATGTTTTAGAATCAGAGCTTGAAAAGCAAGGTGTTACATTGGCTCTTGGAGAAAATGTTCAACAATTCGTGGCCGATGAAAGTGGACGAGTAAAAACAGTGGTTACCCCTAGTCAATCCTTTGATGCTGATATGGTAATTTTATGTGTTGGTTTCAAACCAAATACAACATTAATTGAAGGTCAACTTGACACTCTACCAAACGGCGCAATTAAGGTAAATGAATATATGCAAACAAGTAATCCTGATGTGTATGCGGCAGGGGACTCAGCTGTTGTTCACTATAATCCCAGCGGCACACAAAACTATATCCCGCTAGCAACAAATGCTGTTCGTCAAGGACTATTAGTAGGTCATAATCTAACAAAAAATAACTTAGCTTACCGTGGCACACAAGGAACTTCAGGTCTTTATTTATTTGGTTGGACAATTGGTTCTACTGGTGTAACAAAAGAAAGTGCCGCGCTAAATAATTTAGACGTAGAAGCTACTTTATTTGAAGATAATTATCGTCCGGAATTTATGCCGACTACAGAAAATGTAAAAATGTCTCTTGTTTACGAAAAAGGAACAAACCGTATTGTTGGGGCACAATTTATGTCCAAATATGATATTACACAGTCAGCAAATACCCTTTCATTGGCTGTCCAAAATAAAATGACCGTGGAAGACTTAGCTATTTCTGATTTCTTCTTCCAGCCGCACTTTGATCGTCCATGGAACTACTTAAACTTATTGGCACAAGCAGCTTTGGCAGATATTAAGAAAAACAATTAATCAATTTTATTGAGGCTGCTATTGAGACAGAAGTGTTCAGCTCCAAGAACAGGTGCTATGCATCATTGGAAGTGAAACTTCGTGGATTTGCAGTACCAAATAGGTGCATCTCTACACTATTTCTTTTAGAAATGGTGTAGAGATGCACTTTCAGCTTATTTTCGAAGGAGTTGCTTCTGTTCCCAACCTTTATTAAGATTTTACAAAGGTGGGGTATAACTTCATTAGTTATGCCCTATCTTTATCCTTTAATAGCTGATTTTCATATTCATTGTTCAACGGTACTTATTCTGCTTTCAAAGGATGCATAATTGTTTATTGAAATAATGCTAATAGTTGCTTTTTTAGAGAATATCTGACAAACTGTTTTTGATAATAAAATGAGGTGACATGTTTGGATTGGAAAAGGATAGGGATTCAGAGCTTTTATGCATTGTTAGGAGTGTTTATACTGGGGTTTGGCGCCGCTCTTTTACGGGTAAGCCAAGTAGGGTTAGATCCTTTTACCGCAGCAAATATCGGAGTAGGTACTAAGATTGGTCTCTCATTAGGGACTTATCAGTTACTACTAAATGGACTCATCTTATGCTTTGTTTTTTTCTTTGGTCGAAAATACATTGGTATCGGAACAGTTATTAACATGGTTTTAACTGGTTTTTTTATTGATTTTTTTACGTGGCTATTAACCAGCTACATCTCCCTCTCAATTACATGGTTTACACAAGCATTGCTCTTAATTTTTGGTGTACTTATTTTTACTTTTGGAGCTTCTTTTTATATGTCAGCAAAGCTTGGAAACGCTCCATATGATGCGATTGCTCCTATTCTTGTTGATCGAACGAGACTTCACTTTCGTGTTATACGAATTACACAAGACGTTCTATTCATGGTAATTGCTTTCATTTTTGGCGGTCCAGTGGGAATCGCTACAATTATTAATGCGTTTTTTACGGGTCCTCTAATTAGTTTTTGGGATAAAAAAGTAAGTCAGCCGTTAATAGAGAAAAGTTTGAATAAATAATAGTGAGGAAAAAAGCAATCAGCCTTTCGAAGGATTGCTTTTTTTAGTATACTAGAGAAGAAAGTAGGGGAGCTCATGACATCATTAAATGAATACTTAGATGCAGGTCAAACCATTGTTTCAAATTTATTACTAAAAAATTATCATCGCTTAGGAATGAAAAGCGAAGAGTTCTTGTTATGGCTTCAATTATATCGGCTGCAGAATCAGGGAGATTTATTTCCTGATTTGACAATGATTGCTGAAGACATGGGGATGTCTACCGAACAGATATTTCACGCATTGGATCAGTTAGAAAAGAAAAATTTTTTAAAAATTGAAACATTTACGGATGTACATGATAAAAAAATTGACCGTTACAATTTGACTTATGCCTTTGATAAGCTAGATATATTAAAAGAACAAGAACGATTTAAAAACCTCCAGCAAAATGAGGAAGAAGCAATTAAAAATTTATATCGTGCCATAGAACAAGAGTTTGGACGTCCCTTATCCTCAATAGAGTTTCAGCGAATTGGGGAGTGGTTAAATACAGATCACTATTCTCCAGAACTTATACAGTTAGCTTTAAGAGAAGCGGTGTTAAGTCAAGCTTATAATTTAAACTACATTGATAGAATTCTGCTTTCGTGGGAAAGAAAGAATATCAAAACAAAACAACAAGTTGCAGAAGAACAAAAAAAACGAAAACAATTAATTATGCAAAAGGAGCTTGACCAGACAACAAGCAATAAAGTGTTACCTAAAGTATCCATAAAGAATTGGTTAGATGAATAGGAGGGGATTTATATGCTCAATAAAGAAAAGACGATGCTTGCAATTGAAGAAATGTATCAACTATTTCCTGATGCGCACGGGGAGCTTATCCATAAGTCCCCATTTGAACTGCTGATTGCGGTTATTTTAAGTGCACAAGCAACGGATGTGTCAGTAAACAAAGCAACTCCTGCACTCTTTGCAGCTTACCCAACACCAGAACGATTAGCAAACGCACCTGTCGAAGACATCATGGTAAAAATCAAAACGATTGGTTTGTATCGAAACAAAGCAAAGAATATTAAAGCCTGCGCACAACAATTGTTGACTAATTTTAACGGGGAAGTACCTCAAACAAGGGAAGAATTAATGAGTTTATCCGGAGTTGGAAGAAAAACAGCTAACGTTGTTTTAGGGGATGCATTCGGTATTCCGGCAATTGCGGTAGATACCCATGTGGAGCGAGTATCCAAACGATTAAGAATTTGTAAGCTAAACGCAAATGTCTTAGAGGTGGAAGATACATTGATGAGAAAAATACCAAAAGAGCTCTGGGTAAAAACACACCACACCATGATTTTTTTTGGTCGTTATCATTGTTTAGCCCGTGCACCAAAATGTGATATTTGTCCGCTTCTTTCTATGTGTCAAGAGGGGAAAGACCGAATGAAGCTCGCAAAGTAAAAGAAACAAAGAAAACTCCCTCTTAAAATTCTGATAGCAATCTTTTTTTATAAAAACGCCACCCTGCAGGAAAAATCTGCAGGGTGGCGTTTTATTTTTAATTGCCTTCGCCTTGTTTTTGCTCTTGATTAGGCTCTTTATCTGGTTGATCTGGATCAGGTTTTTCTTCGTTTCCTGTATCAGTAGTTGGTGGAACAGTTGGATTCGTCCCAGGATTATTCGTTCCAGTATCAATTGTTCCAGTGTTTCCTGTATTTCCAGTGTTTCCGGTATCTGTTTCAGCTGGTTCATCCTTTGAGGAACTTGATTCAGTTGTCGTTTCAGTCGTCGTGCTTTCAACTGTACTTGATGAGCTACTTTCAGAAGTTTCGCTACTTACTGGCGGAGTATAACTTGAACTTGGAGCAGTATATTTACCATCAAGATATAATTCACTTCCGATACGGCTTAATCCTTTTGGCATATCCCAATCAATATTTGATACAGAGGAAGAAACGTATTTCATAAATTCGCGATAGACATCTGAAGCAATCATATTCGTTTCATCTGTAACAGGTGTCATTCGATCATTGTAGCCAGTCCAAACAGATAGGGCATAATTTGTCGTATAACCAACAAATAAAATATCTGGATAGACACCTGTATAGGCGTTTAGTTTGGCTAATTCGTCGTCTGTATAATTAGAGGTTCCGGTTTTACCGGCTTGATAAAGTCCCTCAATTTGGGCATTCGTACCTGAACCAATAGAAATCGTATCTTTTAAAATATCTGTTAGCATATAGGCTGTCGTTTCTTTCATTGCGCGTTCACCATCTGCTGGATATTCATCTTCTGTTCCATTTTGATAAATAACTTTATTTACATACTGAGGTTTATAGTACGTTCCACCATTAGCAATTGCGGCATACGCTGCTGCCATTTTTAATGAAGAAGCACCATATTTTGTTCCATCTTGTTCTTCTGTATTACTTGAAATCGCATTGGATTGATGAATTGTTTTATATTCAATCCCAACATTTTTTAAGAATTTTGAAACATTCTCTGTTCCAACTTCATTGAAAAGCTTCACAGCAGGGACATTTCGAGAATTATATAAAGCTGATCGCAAAGTAATATTTCCCATATATTGGTTGTCCCAGTTCTTAACCGGTGTTTTGGTCCCTTCATAGTTGTAGGGTTGATCAAGAATCATATCCCCTGTTGATTTATCAAGATATTCAAACGCAGGACCATAGTCAGTAATTGGCTTCATCGTAGAACCAAAGTCACGGCCTGTTTCAACAGCAGCATTAAAACCAAAGATGGTTCCATCAGCAACTTTTCTAGCACCAATTTGTGCACGTACCTGACCGGTTTTCACGTCTATAAGGGTAGAAGCTACTTGAAATTTATCATCGGGATATTGTACATAATCCTCTGTGTTAACAATATCATATAGTTTTTTCTGTGCGTCTAAATCAAGATTCGTATAAACCTTCAACCCATCTGTATAGACATCTTTGCCTGTTTTCTCTTCCACTTCTTTAATGACTTCAAATAAATAGTTATCGACAATTTTTCTATTAGAATCTTCTTGTGTTTGTTTTTTCAATCCATCATCGATAGGTGTTGCAATTGCCTCATCATATTGGGCTTTTGAAATTTTCTTGTTTTCTAGCATTGTTCCCAAAACAATATCACGGCGTGCTTTTGCATTTTCAGGCTTTGTATACGGATCATAATCATTTGGTGCTTGAGGCATACCAGCCAAAAGTGCCGTTTGAGAAAGAGTCAACTCTTCTAAAGTTTTGTCAAAATAGTTTTCTGAAGCAGTTTCCATCCCATAAAAACCATTTGCCATATAGACTTTATTAATATAGTACGTTAATATTTCCTGTTTTGACTTTTCTTTTTCTAGTTGTAAAGCCATCCATGCTTCCTGCGCTTTACGTTTGATTGTTTGATCTTCTGTATTCGTTGAAAAATAAGAAAGCTTGATTAACTGCTGCGTCAACGTGCTTCCACCTTGAAGTCCACCCGTTTTCACATTGGAAATCGCTGATCCTACAATCCTTATAGGATCAACACCTTTGTGCTGATAAAAACGTCTGTCTTCCACAGAAACAATTGCATCTGTCAGAAGCTGAGGGACTTGGGTTGGCTCAATTTTCACTCGATTTTCTGCACCAATATCTTCAAACAAATCACCACTCATAGTATAAAATTTTGAAGAGACAGTAGCGTCTAATTCGGTATCTGATATCTTTGGTGCATCCTTTGCATAAGACCAGAAAAGACCGACTCCAGCGAGAATACCAATAACTCCCAGAGCAACTAATCCAAGGAAAATTTTAAGTAAAATGGATCCTACTGAACGTTTTTTCTTAGGCTTTTTTGACTGGTTAGAGTTATTCGTCGATTTGGTTTCCTTACGACGGGAGGATCTTGACTGTAAATGATCTGTCATAACTAATTAGCTCCTTTTTTTCCATTTATATACCGGTCAACTGCTTTTAAATAGGGGATTTGGGGAGCCAGACCTGGCTCGATTTCAATTCCTAATTGCTCAATCGTCGTTAATGGGATTGATTTTTTACCGGTGGTTTCTTGTTCTTTCCATAATACAATAAGCTCTTCGGCTGCTAAGAAAAAGCAGCGATTCAATGAAGAAAAATTTAATAAAATAAAACAAATTCCTTCCTGCTTTATGCATACTTCCATATGTTTAATCTGGTGTTCATGAATATTTCTAAAAGGAAACGAGGTCTTATTTTGTGTTTCTTTTGCTTCAAAGTCCAAGTACTTTCCTTTGTACACACCATTGTAGTCTGTCGTTGAAGCTTGAGAAAAATAAGCTTCTTTGATGACTGCAGCACTTCGTCTAGGATAGTCTACCTTAACGATTTGTATTGGGGTTGGTTTCTTATGGATCACTGCTAATCCCCGATTTAGGTAATACTCATTACTTAAATTAATTGCCTCCTCAAAACGCATCCCGCGTTTTCCAAACTCTGTTGGTTTCTTTTTTATGACTGTTGCTTGAGTTTTTTGTTTAGATGGCTCATTATTAATATAAGAACGACCATTAGGATACCGAAAAACCATACAAATCACACTCCTAGGCCACATTATATCAAAAAAGACTTAAGAAAGAAAAGGAAAGCGGAATGAATAAACTAAAAACACTCTATTTAACGGGCTATCGTAGTTTTGAAATAGGCGTTTTTCAAGAAAAAGACCCGAAAATTCAAGTTATTAAAAAAGTTTTAAAAAAAGAACTTCTGCAATATGCCGAAAATGGACTTGAGTGGGTATTAACGAGTGGAAACTTAGGCGTTGAGCTTTGGGGTGCTGAAGTCGTGAGTGAATTAAAAAATGACTATCCAGATCTTAAGCTGGGTATTATTTTCCCTTTTGAAGAATTTGGTAGTCAATGGAATGAGGCAAACCAATTGAAGCTTCAAACAGTAAAACAGCTTGCCGACTATGTTAATTCTACAAGTCATCAACCTTATAAAGCACCTGATCAGCTTAGAAACCATACACAGTTTTTATTAGAACATACGGGTGGTACATTAATGGTGTACGATAGAGAATACCCTGGAAAACTGGAATTTTTTGTAAAATCAGTTGAGTGCTTCTCAGAAAAAATACCTTACGTTATCCACATGATTACCATGGACGATTTACAAAACTCTATAGAAAGTCTTTAAAAAAGGGAGATAGTGTTTGATTTCTAGACTTTTTTTAGATACAATGACAAAGGGTAGAATTTTCATATTACGTAAATAAATAATGAGGTGCAAAATATGGCTAACTTAATGTATAATCCAAAAGACATTTTACAACAAGAATTTAAAACAAAGATGCGTGGCTATGATCCAATTGAAGTAGATGAATTTTTAGACAATGTGATTAAAGACTATGAAACATACAACAAACAAATTTTATCTTTACAAGAAGAAAATGACCGTTTACTGGCAAAAATTGACCAATTGTCTAAAAGCCAAGCGGTTGCTTCTCGTGTTCAACAAGAAGCACCTAAAAGTGCTGCTGTAACAAATTTTGATATTTTGAAACGTCTATCGAATTTGGAACGTGAAGTGTTTGGGAAAAAACTAGATCAAGATAGCTATGATTCAGGAACACCTACTCGTACATCAAGTTTTAGTTCAAATTATTCAAATGCTGATAACAGCGATGACATGGATAAAACAAGATTATTTTAAACAAGGAAATTTCCTGTGATTTTCGGGTGATCGCGGTTTGGCTTTTTGCCAGGCTGAGGAAAGTCCATGCTCGCACAGACTGAGATGTCTGTAGTGTTCGTGCTTAGCGAAAAAATAAGCTAAGGTACTTCTTAGAAGTAACGGCAGGAAAACCGGCTAAGGTGAGAGCTATGCCCAAGTATCCTTGAAAGTGCCACAGTGACGAAACGTTTTGGGAAACCAAAACGGTGGAACGCGGTAAACCCCTCGAGCGAGCAACCCAAACTATGGTAGGGGCGCTTTTTGATCGGAAATGAACGAAGCAAAGAGGCAATCAATGATTGCAGATAGATGATGACCACGCCTTTCTTTCTCCCTGAGAGTGAAGGCGTACAAAACATGGCTTATAGAAAATTACAGGTAATCAGGGAGTCCTTCCAACAGTGTTGTGAAGGCTTTTTTTATAAGTAAGGAGAGAGTAATGGATAAAAACAGAAAATTTCAACTCGTAGCAACAGCTGCAAGCGGATTAGAAGCATTGGTTGGAAAAGAATTACGTGATTTAGGAATTGAATGTCAGGTAGAAAATGGACGTGCACGTTTTGAAGGAACGATGGAAACCATTGCAACTGCTAATTTATGGTTACGTACAGCTGATCGTATCAAAATCATTGTAGGGGAATTTGACGCCTTTACATTTGATGAATTATTTGAAAAAGTAAAAGCTCTTCCATGGGAAGATTTTCTTCCATTGGATGCAGAGTTTCCTGTTGCCGGCAAATCAATTAAATCAAAATTATTCAGTGTTCCTGACTGTCAGGCAATCACAAAAAAAGCAATTGTTAATAGACTTCGAGAAGTCTATCATCGTCCAGCGAGTGTTCCCCTAACTGAAACAGGAGCATTTTTCAAACTGGAGGTCGCTTTGTTAAAAGACCACGTCATTGTTTCACTAGATACAACAGGACCAAGTCTATTTAAACGTGGCTATCGCTTGGAAAAAGGTGGCGCTCCTCTAAAAGAAAATATGGCAGCTGCTCTTGTTATGTTGACCAATTGGCGAAAAGATCGCCCATTTTATGACCCTGTTTGTGGTTCTGGTACACTTTGCATTGAAGCAGCACTTATCGGCCATAATATTGCTCCTGGATTTAATCGCGAATTTGTTTGTGAAACGTGGGAATGGTTTGACTCAGAAATTTTTGAAGCGGTTCGAAAAGATGCTGAAGAAAAAGCTGATTATGATATTGAACTTGACATCTCAGGCTCAGATATTAATGGTCGTATGATTGAAATTGCAAAAGCGAATGCGCAGGAAATTGGGCTAGGAGATTCTATTACCTTTAAGCAGCAAGCTGTGAAGGATTTTACAACGGATAAAGAATATGGCGTAATTGTCGCAAACCCGCCCTATGGAGAACGTTTAGGTGAAGAGGAAAGCGTACGACGTCTCTATCAAGAGATGGGCGAGGTCTTTAGACCTTTAAAAACATGGAGTAAATATATTTTAACCAGTGATTTAGCTTTTGAGGAATTTTATAAAGCAAAAGCTACAAAAAAACGAAAGCTGTATAACGGAGCAATCCGAACAGACTTATTCCAATACTGGGGAACAAGACCCCCACGTCAACCACGTGAGGAAAGTAACGCGTAATGGTAAACTAGGATAGGATAAATTTTTAGGATTTTGATTTGGAGGATTGGATATGAAAGAACAAGAATTTTTACAAGAGTTAAAAGAAATTAATCTGTTTCAACAGGCTTTGGCTATTTTGGGCTGGGACACGCAAACAGGGATGCCTGAAAAAGCAAGCGATGATCGAGGAGAAGTAGAAAGCTATCTTTATGGACTTGCTTTTGAAAAAGAAGTTGGACCAAAAATAAAAGAGGCTCTAACTTATTTTGAAAATCGTCAGGATGAATTATCTGAAGTTGGTCAAGCAGCCTATCGCGTAGTGAAAGAACAATACGACTTAAATCATGCCATTCCAAAAGAAAAGATGGAAGCATTAAGTGGCGCGTTATCAAAAGCTCATGGGAGCTGGCAAAAATCACGTGCGTCGAAAAATTTTGCTGACTTTCGTGATGCGTTAGAGACCAACATTCGCTTGACAAAAGAATTAATTCCTTATTGGAAAAAAGACGAAGCAACAGATTATGATGTGCTACTTAATCAATATGAACCAAATATGACTGTTGAAATTTTGGATAAAGTCTTTGCCGAAGTTCGTGAGGGGATTCTGTCCATCCGAAAAACATTGGAAGAAAAAGGAACTGAACCAAACACTGACTTTTTATCTCGCAAAATGACCGTAGCGCAACAAAGAGAATTTGTTATAGGCGTGGTAACCCAATTAGGCTATGACTTTAGTCGAGGTCGTTTGGATGACACCATTCACCCGTTCATGATTGGAATTAATCATAATGATGCACGTATCACCACTCGTTGGGATGAGCATGACTTCACTATGGCGACATTTGGTGTGATTCACGAAGCAGGGCACGGCATGTACGAACAAAGCATTGATCCAAAATATCAATATACCCCTGTAGCAACAGGAACCTCGATGGGGATTCATGAATCTCAATCTTTATTCAATGAAATTATTATTGGCAGCAACAAACAGTTTTGGAAAAAACAATTCCCATTCTTAAAAGAATGTGCACCTGGAACATTTGATGATATTTCTTTTGATGATTTTTATGATTCTTTGAAAAAGACCCAAGCGAGCCTTATTCGAATTGAATCAGATAGCTTAACTTATCCACTGCATATCATCATCCGTTATGAGATTGAAAAACTAATTTTCAATGGAGAAGCACAAGTAGATGATTTACCGCAAATTTGGAATGACAAGTATGAAGAATACTTAGGAATCCGCCCAGAAAATGACTTAGAAGGAATCTTACAAGATGTTCATTGGTCTAATGGAAGCTTTGGTTACTTCCCATCTTATGCTTTGGGCTACATGTATGCGGCTCAGCTTTTGGAAGCAATGAAAAAAGAAGTTGATTTTGATAAGGTACTTGCTTCTGACGATTATAGTCCAATTAAATCATGGTTGACAGAGCATATTCACCAATATGGTGCATCGAAAAAACCCAATGAATTGATTCTTGAAGCAACTGGAGAAACACTAAATCCTCAATATCTAATTGATTATATGAAGAAAATCTATTTTGATGTTTATAAAGTAAAATAGATTCTTACGACTAGCAAGTCTATCTATGACTTCTAGTCGTTTTTTTCATTTAACTAGAAAGAAGATGTGTAAATAGTTGCTTTCTAAAATAATCAAGGCTATGATAGAAAATGGCTTGTAAAACTCTAAAAAAGTACATAAGAATAAAATTAGATAAACAAGGAGCGACTTCAAGTTTATCTTTTACTTTAAAATTATTCATAAAACATGGAGGAAATATGGAGAATACATTAGAACAAATTAAAAACTATACGTATCAGCTTTTAAAAAATGATACAACCGGTCATAGCATGGATCATATTGAGCGCGTGGTTGCGATTTGTAAGCAAATTCTTCCTACCGAGCCGCAAGCTGATTCCTTCGTTGTCCTTGCAGCAGCTTACCTGCACGACACAATTGATGACAAGCTAGTGGAAGACGAGGCAGCTGCAGCAAAAGAACTCCATTCATTTTTATTATCACTGGCTATCGACCCAAAAACTTGCCAAGAAATTATGTATATTATTCAACATCTTTCGTTTTCAAAAGAAATCGTTTCTGGAAAGGGAAGTCTCAGTATTTCAGGAAAAATTGTTCAAGATGCTGATCGAATTGATGCACTTGGAGCGATTGGTATTTTACGGACGGCCTATTTCGGTGGGGGAAAAGGACACCCTATCTATGATCCATCAATACAACCTGTAGATTATACGACTAAAAAAGATTATCGCCGTGGAAGTACCGTAATCAATCATTTCTATGAGAAACTTTTCTTACTGCCTGAACGGATGAATACAAGCTTTGGTAAAAAAGAAGCCCTTAGACGAAAGACATTTATGGAAAAGTTTCTTGAGGAGTTTTATCTGGAGTCAGCTCCTTTAGAAAATCCAACAAGAGAAACCAATTAGTTTATTTTTATGATTACATTTTCTATAATATAGAGAAGGAGGTAGTAAAATGTTTTATCAACAGGCGTTAACGCCAAAAGCTCTATTACGAATGCTTCCTCATATTTCCGAATGTTTTTTGCTTATTCAAAGTCACTTTAAGGAAAGGTACTATCAAGTGGCTGTTTACAAATATGAAAAGGAATGTTTCATTTTACGAGATGATGTACTGGTCAAAAAAATGGGGCGTTTATCCCTTAGTTCACACGGCGATGAGGAAGAAATACTTTCAGCAATTGAAGAGGCATTGGATGCTAATCATTACTTAATTACTGAAGAAAAAAATGTCTTATTGGATTTAAGAACCATTGAAAAAATGGGGGAAACCGCGAAAACAACGATTAACTATTTTGAGTTTGTTGATTTGTAGGAGGGGATTGTAATGAAAAAAACAGCCTATATCACAATGAAAGATGAAGGTTTGCTAAATGTGCTAAAGCAAGTAGACGGTGATGTCAGCACAATTGAGCTGATAGACGAACAAAATGATCTAGATGTCATGGTTCTTTCCCGATCTGACTGGGCATATCTAGTGGGGCTACTTGACAGTGAAGAGCGCGAACGTTTTTCATTAGAGGACACTACGGACGACTGGTCTAAAGAATAAAAAGCAGGACTTAATAGTCACAAAACTAGTTTTTATTCACTAGCTGTGTATCTATTTAAGTCCTGTTTTTTTATTTTTCTTTTTTCTGCTGAATTTCACGTAGCTTTTTGACTGCGCGAATAAAATTGATAAACACAAGTAGGAAACCAATTATGATGGGCACCCATAATAAATAAATAGGATAACCTGCTTCTTGGCTGAGCGTTTGGAGTGATTCATTCTCCATTTCACTAATCGCTTGCTGCCAGACTTGCAGACTAAATACTGTCAAAAACCCTGAAATAATCAATAAAATAAATCCGAGAAAGTGTAACGTCGTTTTTTTTCTTAAAATATAAAAAACAATATATATAATGAATAAAAATAATGGTACGCCAAAAGCGAAATAAGGATTTAACATGACAATCCCTCCTTTTTATTAATGATACTTCATATTTTTCGTTTTGAAAACCAGTAACCTCCTGATTTGTTCTTTTCCCAATTATACTATATAGTAATTTTGAGGTGACAATAATGGATGTAATCATTAGAAAAGCAGAAAGTACAGATTGGCAGGACATCAACCGGCTAAATACTGAGGACTTAGGATATGTAGTTTCTGAAACTCAGACAAAAAAACAGCTAGAAAAAATTTTAGCAGATGACACACAGATTATTTTTGTCGCAGCGTACAAGTCAACTGTTCAAGGATATGTTCATCTTAGCAACTATGAAACACTCTATTTTTCAACTTTAAAAAATGTGATGGGTCTGGCTGTTTCCAGCCGCTTTCAAGGGAATAAACTTGGCTCAAAGCTTATGAAAAAAGCAGAAGAATGGGCGAAGGCACAAGGTGCTTCTGGGATCAGAGTGAATTCTGGAGAAACAAGAGTAGGTGCACACAAGTTTTATGAGGCAATAGGATATGAATCGAAAAAAATGCAAAAAAATTTTTTCAAATATTTCCAACAAAATGATTGATTTTCGGAAATATTCACTAATTTTTATGTTTTTTTCCTAATCTAAACGTTCCTAGCTTATTTTACTAAAACATGAAGATTTATGAATAACTGTGCTTTTGACTGTTTTTTTATGGTATAATGCGCAAGGACTAAGTATAAAATGAAAAGAGGTGGTCTAGTGAATACATTTAAACAATTTCACTTTAACCCATTTATAGATGAGGCACTAAATGACAAGGGGTTCGAAACGCCTACAGAGGTTCAGGCAAAACTCATCCCATTAATTCAAAAAGGAAAAAGCGTGGTCGGACAATCCCAAACAGGTTCTGGTAAGACACACACATTTTTATTACCTTTAATGGATAAAATTAACGTAGAAAAAGACGAAACACAAATCGTCGTGACCGCACCGAGTCGTGAACTAGCTACACAGATTTTTCAAGCGGCCAGTCAAATAGCAAAATTTTCTACTCCTGAAATACGTGTGACAAATTTTGTTGGTGGAACGGATAAACAACGCCAGCTAAATCGATTAAAGCACCAACAACCACATGTGGTTATTGGTACACCAGGTCGTATTTTAGATATGATGAACGAACAGGCATTGAAGGTTCATACCGCTTCAGCATTCGTCATTGATGAGGCAGATATGACATTAGACATGGGCTTTTTAGAAGAAGTTGATCAAATTGCCAGTCGTCTTCCTGAAAAACTACAAATGTTGGTTTTCTCAGCAACCATTCCTGAAAAACTTCGCCCATTTTTGAAAAAGTATATGGAAAATCCGATTATTGAAGAAATTCGTCCAAAGGCGATTATTTCTGAATCTATTGATAATTGGTTAATTTCAACAAAAGGCAAAGATAAGAATCGTCTGATTTATCAACTGTTGACAGTTGGGCATCCTTATCTTGCGATTGTCTTTGCGAATACGAAACAGCGTGTCGATGAAATTACTGATTACCTAAAAGGACAAGGCTTGAAAGTTGCAAAAATTCATGGGGATATAACACCTCGCGAACGTAAACGTGTCATGCGCCAAGTTCAAAATTTAGAATTTCAATATGTAGTAGCCACAGACTTAGCTGCTCGTGGAATTGATATTGAAGGAGTTTCCCATGTTATTAATGCAGAGATTCCAGAAGAGTTAGATTTCTTTATTCACCGTGTCGGAAGAACGGGACGAAATCAGTTGTCAGGAACAGCGATTACACTTTATGATCCAAGTGACGATCAAGCGATTATGGCCATTGAGAAGTTAGGTGTAACCTTTAAACCAAAAGAAATTAAAGAGGGCGAAATTGTTGATACGTATGACCGAAATCGTCGAACAAAACGTGAGAAATCAAAGGATGTCCTAGATCCAACATTGATAGGTTTGGTTAAGAAAAAGAAGAAAAAAATCAAGCCAGGCTATAAAAAGAAGATTGAATGGGCAATTTCTGACAGCAACAAACAAAAAAGAAAAGTGGAGCGACGTCAACAAACACGCTCTGTTCGAAAAAACAAAAAGAATTCAAATCAATAATTAAAAGCAGATTCCTATTTGTAGGGATAGAAGAAGCCCGTTGCTTTTTCTGACACTACATTTTGAATCTGCTTTTCTTATATACTTTTTTCTTACCTATTCGTAACGATTTAATCGTTTTTCCACTTTGACACAAAGAATGCCGTCTTCCATATAAGTTGGTGATATCACTCTATATCCCATCTTTTCATAAAATGCCTGTGCTGTGACTTCTGCTGAAAGCACAGAAGTAGTACAGCCCTCATTTGCAGCTTTTTTCTCTGCTTCAAGTAATAGTTGTTTGCCAATTCCTTGATTTCTATAGCATTCACTTACACAAAAACGATCTGGATTGAATGTTTTTTCATCTATTTTTTGATAACGCAAGGTGGCAACTGGCTGACTTTTATTATAATAAACTAAATAGAGTGTAGCAAAATCATCGTCAAGTCTATCAAATTCTTCCTTTGCTGAAATCTTCTGCTCAAGAACAAATACTTGATATCTTAAATAAAAAGCAGCCGCCTGAATCCATTTTTCGTTTCCAATAACTAAATTCATATTTCTCCTCGCTTTCCTCGAATTCCATGCTATACTTCAAGCATACCAAAAAACAGTGAGGAAGGGAAAACACTCGTGAATTTTTTTAATCAATTAGAATGGAGTCACTGGAAGCAGCTGACTTTAGAAGATAAACAGCTATTATTCCGTCAAATACTTATGTATTATGTCAGCCCACTTGTAAAAGTTTCAGACGTTACTTTAGTGGACTATGAATTAGCAGGAATTAAATGTACGACATTTGAATGTAAATTAGATAATGAAGAATTTGTTTTCATTCCAGGAAATAAAGAGGCAATTTTAGGTTGGGATCTAGGTATTCAAGGATTACCTATTCAAGAAGTCGTCTACGAACAAGAGCTTGCGGAGGAATCTGAAATTTTTCTTCAATTTAAAGAAATCTACGGTTTTGAAATACTGGATGATTTCAATGACTATGTAAATGACTTTACCACTCCTTTACGAAAAGTGGCGGTTGCTCCGATGCTTGTCCAAAAATATGCCCTTCCTGTAGGGACAAGTTTTGTAGGTAGCTATCATACGGTGACGGCAAATTTTGAGGGCAACGAAATTGCAGCTGCTCCTTTTTTATCAGAAATAAAACATCAGCTAAGTCCTAAGCTTAGTTTAGAAGAAAGCTTAACATGGGAATTTCCTCGTTCTTTAAAAAAAGATAATGCTTATTACCTTGAGATGTCGTCAAATGAAGATACATATTCTGTGTATAAGCATTCTGCTGATACACATCAAGAACTTTTAAAAGAAATCCATGCAAAAGGGTTTGATTTGCTCACAGAAGACCAGTGGGAGTATGCCGTAGGTGGTGGTACTCGTCGGATTTTCCGCTGGGGAAATGAACTGTTGTCTGACCAATCCCCTTGGGCAAAATCAGTAAGAGAGAAAAAAGAGGGACCAAATATGTTTGGTCTGATTATAGATACGAGTAAAACCCGTTTTGAGCTCACTCGGGACCCTTCTGTTTTAAAGCTTGATATTATAGAAGACTCAGGATGTCCTATCATTGATTGCCTGCCATTATCGAGTTATTATCAGTCAGGAATCATGATTCAAGGAGAATCTCCTTTAGCCCCAGAAGAATTTCTTTATCGTAAAACAATTTCAATTGAAATGACTCAGTAAAAATTGACTTTTCTATGAGAATTCTTTATACTTTGAAAGTAATGAAAAGATCATCGTTTTAAGTGCAAAACATTTACAGAAAGTTTCTTGTTGCTGAGAGAGAAATAGTGTTTCTTTAAAATGGCTCCCTTTTCAGTTTGATAGAAATATCAACGCTACTCCGCGTTATCGAGTTTAAGAGGTAATGACAAACATCATTGCAATCAAGGTGGTACCGCGAATTATTCGTCCTTGACTGTGATGGTGTTTTTTTGCGTTTTTTTATAAATTCGCTACCATTTACTGATTTATTTGAAAAGAAAGTAGGAAAAAAGATGAAAGAATTAACAAGTAGTCAAGTTCGAAAAATGTATCTTGATTTTTTCCAATCAAAAGGACACAGTATTGAACCCAGTGCTTCACTAGTCCCTGTAAATGATCCGACCTTATTATGGATTAACTCAGGTGTCGCGACACTAAAAAAATATTTTGATGGCTCTGTGGTTCCTGAAAATCCAAGAATCACTAACGCACAAAAATCAATTCGTACAAATGATATTGAAAATGTAGGGAAAACTGCACGTCACCATACAATGTTTGAAATGCTTGGCAATTTTTCTATTGGTGATTATTTCAAAACAGAAGCAATTCACTGGGCATGGGAATTTTTAACTTCTCCTGAATGGATGGCCTTTGATCCTGAAAAACTTTACGTGACCGTTTATCCAAAAGATACAGAAGCAAAGCGTATTTGGCATGAAGAAATTGGACTAACAATGGAGCACATCATCGATATTGAAGATAACTTTTGGGATATTGGTGCAGGCCCATGTGGACCAGATTCTGAAATATTCTATGATCGCGGTGAAGCTTTCAATGATGTTGCCGAAGATGACCCTGAAAACTATCCTGGGGGAGAAAATGAACGTTATCTTGAAATTTGGAATCTTGTTTTCTCAGAATTTAACCATCAGGCAGATGGCTCTTATGAACCTTTACCCCATAAAAATATTGATACGGGAATGGGGCTTGAACGAATGGTTTCTATCGTTCAAAATGCACCAACAAACTTTGAAACAGACTTATTCTTACCAATTATCCATGCTGTCGAAAAATTAAGTGGAAAAGTTGCTTATGGAGATTCACCACAGACTAATATCTCCTTTAAAGTCATCGCAGACCATATCCGCGCATTATCCTTTGCGATTGGCGATGGGGCACTTCCTTCAAATGAAGGTCGTGGATACGTGTTACGTCGCTTATTACGCCGGGCAGTTATGCATGGGAAAAAATTAGGCATTGATGAAGCGTTCTTGTATAAACTTGTTCCTGTTGTAGGGAACATCATGGTTAGTTACTATCCTGAAGTCTTACAACAACAAGAGTTTATTGAAAAAGTCGTACGAACAGAAGAAGAACGTTTCCATGAAACAATTAATGAAGGCTTAGCGATTCTAAATGAAGTTATTTCAAATGTGAAAGCTGAAAACCAAACAACATTAAACGGAAAAGATATCTTTAAATTGTATGATACTTACGGATTCCCTGTAGAATTAACAGAAGAAGTTGCTGAAGATGAAGGGCTTAAAGTGGATCATGAAGGATTTGAAAAAGAGATGCAGGCCCAAAGAGAGCGTGCTCGCGCAGCTCGCAGTACGGAAATATCTATGGGTGTTCAATCTGCTTTACTGACTGATATTAAAGTGGAAAGTTCATTTGTTGGCTATTCTGAAACAGAATATACAAGCTCATTATTGGTAATTGTACAAAACGAAGCCATTATTGACACCGTTTCTGAAGGCAATGCACAGTTAATCTTTTCTGAAACACCTTTTTACGCGGAAATGGGTGGTCAAGTTGCAGACCAAGGATTTATTCAAAATGAAGCAGAAGAAACTGTTGCAACTGTTATTGATGTAAAAAAAGCACCAAACGGACAATTTTTGCATACAGTTGAAGTGCTTCAACCACTAAAAGAAGGAACTCTATACAAACTAGTTGTTGACAAATCAAAACGAAATCGAATTATTAAAAACCATACTGCTACACATTTATTGCATAAAGCGTTAAAAGAAGTGCTGGGTGGTCACGCAAACCAAGCCGGCTCTCTAGTAGCTCCAGGTCATTTACGTTTTGACTTCACTCATTTTGGACAGGTAACTGCAGATGAATTGAGTCAAATGGAACGGATTGTTAATGAAAAGATTTGGGAAGCAATTCCTGTTATTACTATTGAAACGGATATTGATACAGCCAAAAATATGGGTGCGATGGCCCTATTTGGTGAAAAATATGGACACGATGTGCGCGTAGTAAATGTTGGCGATTGGTCGATTGAGCTTTGTGGTGGTATCCATGTAAACAATACTGAAGATATTGGTATTTTCAAAATAGTCGCTGAATCAGGTATAGGCGCAGGGGTTCGACGGATAGAAGCTGTAACAAGCAAAGAAGCTTATGAACTACTTTACAATGAAGAACAGCAGCTAAAAGAAGTGGCTTCTATTGTTAAATCCCCTCAATTAAAAGAAGTGGTAAGCAAAACGGAACAAGTGCAACAACAACTTCGAGAGTTACAAAAAGAAAATGAACAGTTGGCTGGAAAATTAGCAAACCAACAAGCTGCGGATGTCTTCCAGAATGTTGAAGAGATAAATGGTGTTCGTGTTATCTCAGCTGAAGTTCAGGTAAAAGATATGAATCAATTACGTCAACTAGCTGATCAATGGAAACAAAAAGAACTTTCAGATGTACTAGTTCTTGCAAATAGTCACGAAGGCAAGGTAAGTTTACTTGCTGCGATGAATAAAGTAGCCAATGAAAAAGGACTAAAAGCAGGTGATTTAATTAAAGCCATTGCACCAAAAGTTGGTGGCGGCGGTGGGGGTCGTCCGGATATGGCGCAAGCAGGTGGAAAAAATCCAGCGGGAATCCCAGATGCTCTAAAAGAAGTAACTATTTGGTTAACAAAATAATATCGTAAAAAAACCATCTCTACCCAGTCAGAATGGGGGAGAGATGGTTTTTTCTTTCTTCTAATGCTAATACACACTTAATAGGGTATTTACTTTTACTCATTTCTCTTATTTTTATACCTTCTAATATGCGCAAATAACCAACTAGTTAGAAAAAAGATTGCAGCTAAAATGCCTTGAGAGAGAGCTGGTATAATAAAATCTATTGACTCATTCAGCTCATTTGTTATGTACATTCCTAAATAGTTAACAACAACAGATAAACATAAAACAGCTATCCCTAGCCACCAGATACTAACACGTGTGAATCGCCATAAAAGGATAACCATCCAACAAAATATTAGACTAACCAAACAAAGTTGCACGCCATATGCCCAGAACCAATCACTACTAGAATCAACATATTGAATCGTCATCAATAAAGGTAATAATAAGCAAGTGATACCTATACTTGTTTTTAGTAAACGTTCGGTCTTTGTATAACAGGCAATTGCTAAAACAATTCCCGTAAAAAGACAGCTTCCTGCTACGATTAAAGACCATGTAAATTTCCCCGTTAGACTGAAATCAACGATAAAACAGATACTACTTGCCAGTGCTAAACAACCTAAAATACATAAAAATAAACTGCTAAGTATGCTTCTTTTTTTCAAGCTTATAATCATCTTTTTATCTCCTTTTAGTAGGGTATCAATTGTTACAGAAAATAAGGAACTTAACAAAATTAAACTTTCAATATCCGGATAACTTCGACTTAGCTCCCAGTTAGAAATCGTCTGTCTTGATACATTCATTTTACTTGCTAACTCTTGCTGAGTCAGTGCTAATTTTTTTCTTTCTTCTTGTAGTTTTTCGCCTAAAACCATGAATTATTCTTGCCTCCTTTTTCTTTATTTTTAGTGTAGCAGTCTGATAAAAAAATAAACAGAACTTTCAAATAAATAGCATGCTTAGTTTCTTTACGCCTTGATATAAAGGCATTCTTAGGTTGGTTACAAACAGATATTTTTTAAGGAATTGTGCTTTTTCAATTTGTCTCTTTTCTTCTACACAAAAATCCGCTCCTATTTTTTAAAATAATTTTTACTATATACTTTGCTGACTTCATTTAAACGAATCATCGAACCTTACTTTTCAATTCACTCTTTATTTAGAAGTCAAATTTTTTTGGTTCGTTCTATAGAATTTTCTTTTTTATCATGGGTTGAAGAAAGAGAGAGGGGGAATAGTCTTTTACACCTTAATGAAAATTCATTTAGCCTCCTACAATAAGTATAATAAGTAAAAACAGTTGACGAATAACAAATTTATTTCTATTATAAAGCTCATACTTACCTATGAGTAGGAGGGAAAAAATGAAAAGTACAAACAAAACATTTCGCTTAGTCTTACGATCCATTTTATTAGCCATTATTATTGTTCAAGCAATGGTTCCTTGGCTAGGCTTTATCCCATTAGGCTTTGTTAGCTTGACTATCATTCATATCACTGTGATTGTCGCAGCCGTTGTTTTAGGACCAAAGGATGGAATGATTATTGGGTTATTTTGGGGACTAGCTACGATTATCCGTGCATTTGCAATGCCCACCACGCCTTTTGATACCTTAGTCTTCACTAATCCAATCATCTCAGTGGTTCCTAGGGTATTAGTAGGGCTGATTGCAGGTTATGCCTTTCATATAATCTACAAAAAAAGCCATTCTATTACAGCCGGTTCCGTTACAGCAGGGATATTAGGTTCACTAACGAACACGCTTCTAGTGCTAGGTTTTATGGGCTTATTTTACACAAACGCTACAGCAGGAGCTTACGGAGTGGATTCCTCCCTTTTATTTAAAACACTTTTTGGTGTGGCTGTTGCAAATGGGATTCCTGAAGCAATTGGTGCAGCAATAATCACGCCGCTTCTAGCCAGCGCTTTATTTCACGCTACACCATTAGAACCAAAATAAGCAAAAAATAACGAGGGGGCTGTGACATAAGTCCCTAACAGAAAAGTGCATGAAATGACGAAAAACCGTTCATTTCATGCGCTTTTTTAGTTAAAATAAAAGAAGCACAGGTGGCACCCTGTGCTTCAAACATTTAATCCTGAAAGGACTAAAAATATGCATACCTATTATAACATGAATCAACTCACTTTGGACTTATCAACTTCATTTTCTCCCAAAGAAAATCACGTCGCTGTTTTCATCAATGAATTAGTGGAATCTCTTCAAATCAATGAGCCGTATCTTTTTGGACGCCCTAGAGAGTATGATCTAGGTGCCATGATGAAGCTAGTTCTGTTTGCCTATACGAGAGAAACCTTCACCAGTCGCAAGATTGAGCGATTGGCTGAAGAAAATTTATATGCCCGTTGGTTGACTCAAGAACGTGTACCTTCTTATCGAACGATTGCCCGTTTCTGCGTGTCCAATGATGTGCAGGAATTGACGAATAAAGGATTAACACATCTGACCGAGTATCTTCGCGCGCGCAATCTGATTGATGATGCGTTGTTTATCGATGGCACGAAAATTCTAGCCGATGCGAATAAATACAGCTTTGTCTGGAAGAAAAACACGATCCGTTTTGATCAGATGAATCGTGAAAAACTCCTTTTATTGATGACGGAATTAAAAGAAGCTTATGCAGTAAAAGAGATTCCCGAAGGGACTTCCCTTACACTAGACATGGTAGATGAGCTGTTGACACGAATGGAACTGAGATTGGAAGAAATTGAAAAAAAAGTCCAGTCAACGAAACGAATTTCACCTAATCCCGCAAAAAAACAGCGCCGAACGCTAAAAAGTCAAGTACGCAAATTAACTGAAAAACGAGAGAAGCTGATTGAACACCAAGATCAGTTTTCTATTTATGGTGCCAGAAATAGTTACTCAAAGACCGATCATGACGCTACTTTCATGCGCGTGAAAGAAGATCATATGATGAATGGTCAATTAAAGCCAGCCTACAATTTACAAATCGCTACTTGTAATCAATTTGTTTTAGGATATGATGTTTTTCAAAACCCAACTGACACTAGAACCTTACAACCATTACTTGAAAAAATGAATGTGATTAACCAATCACATCGATATATTGTCGCAGACGCAGGGTATGGCTCTGAAAGTAATTATCGATATCTAGAAGATGAACTCCCTCAACATACCGCGCTTATTCCCTACGGGACCTTTTTAAAAGAGAAAAGTAAAAAGTGGAAAACCGATGAGCAAAAAATAATGAACTGGACTTACAATGAACAGGAAGATTACTATATCGATCCTAAAGGTGTGCGATTTAATTTTCATGCCTATCGCAAAAGAACCGATAAAGATGGATTTATTCGAGAGTTTAAAGAATATCAAGCAGAAAAAATCGATCTAAATCAAGAAGTGATTCCTGAAGCTCTAACACCGAAGGGGTATATTAGAAAAATTACAGTAAACCCTGCTTGGGAATATCATAAAGCCAAACAAAATGAGCTTCTTTCTACCCCTGAAACCGGAAAGGTTTATAGTCGCAGGAAGATTGATGTAGAAACAGTCTTCGGATTTATGAAGGCTTGTTTAGGCTTCACTCGATTCACAGTTCGAGGGTTAGATAATGTAAGAAAGCAATCAGGTTTACTGATTACGGCAATCAATATGATGAAGCTGGCAAAAATAAGTAATTAAACCAACCAATTATACTAAAAAAACAAAATGCACGCGAAAATATTTTTATTTTCGCGTGCATTTTGTTTTTATCGAGGACGTAACTAACTAACTTATGTCACGCCCCCTTTGTAAAACCTTAATAATCGGCGGGAACAGAAAACAACTCGTCTTCTCAACAGATTCTACGCATGAAACATGTTAGAGTTGAAGGATTTAAAAATAAGCTGAATACTTCTGTCCCAACCTCAACTAAAGAAAAGAGTCTGGAGCAACCTAAATGTTTTGGACTCTTTTACTCTATCGAAAAGTAGAGAAACAGACTTTTTTGTACGCTTTACTTCACTATTTACTCATACCATCCGTTCCTTTTTTTGCCCGCTTTTTCATTCATTTTCGTTTCAGCTTGTTAGAAATTTCGGATACCCTTAAAGCTTGTATGTTCGATTTATAGCCTTTATAATGAATTATTGACTTTTGAAAGGTGTTCTTACTTATGATTCAGTATCTATTACAAAAAATTCAGAAAAACTCTCCAATAAACTCAACGGCAGGAAGAACGAAGGCAGGGGTTTTAGCCGGAATTCTAGGACTTCTCTCAAATAGTATTTTATTCGGTAGTAAACTAACGATTGGGTTTCTTTCTGGGAGTGTCTCTATCATGGCTGACGCAATTAACAGTCTCTCTGATACCGCCTCGTCTGTTTTGACGCTTGTCGGGTTCCACATATCTGCAAAGCCTGCAGATAGAGAGCATCCATACGGGCATGAACGCTTTGAATATATCAGCGGATTGTTTGTTTCCATTATCGTTACTTACGTAGGATTTCAATTTTTAGATAGTTCTTTTCAGAAAATTTTACATCCGCAAAATCTTTCCTTATCACCAATCATTTTTATTGTTCTTATTCTTTCGATTGCCATAAAAATTTGGCAAGGAGCCATGTATCGAACTATTGGTAAGTCAATTCAGTCAAATACACTAAACGCCACGGCACAAGATAGTTTAAATGATGTCTATACGACAATGGCTGTATTAATTTCTGCAGGAGTAGAGTGGGGAACGGGGTGGCGAATTGATGGGTACGTCGGTTTCATTATTGCTGTTTATATTTTGTACAGTGGCATTCAAATGATTAAAGGGTTTGTCGATGATTTATTAGGTAGTCGACCGACTGCTGAGGAAATTGAGAAAATGAAGCAGCGCCTTTCTTCAAATACCTCCATTTTAGGCTACCATGATTTACTTATCCATAGTTATGGTCCCAGTAAGCGTTTTGCCTCTGTTCATATTGAGGTAGATGAATCGTGGGATTTAAATTATGCCCATACAATCATCGACACCATTGAAAAAGAGTTTAAAGAAACACTGGGAGTTGATTTAGTCTGCCACTTAGACCCTGTCGCTCTACATGATCGCAACTATACAAGATTGTCGCTAATTTTAAAAGAAATTCTTGCAAAAATAGATGGGAATCTACGGATGCATGATTTTCGAATTGAGCATGCGACAGAGCCAAAAATTCTTCAATTCGACTTGGCTGTTCCTGCCAAACCTAGATATAGTGATGAAGAACTAAAACAGCTCATTCAATCAAATCTTCAACAGCAAGTTGGCAAATATACTTTAGATATTACATTCGATCATAACTATCTACTTTAAAAAAGAAAGTAATGATCCTACGAACTTCCCCTAAAAGTAGAACTTTCCAGCTTCTTTTAGGGCCATATATTTTAAAAAAACAGTCAGCTATCTTTGAATGAGTCCGGGATAAATATCCCCTTCATTTTTTCTTTCTTTTTTTTAATGCCTTTTGCAGCCCTTGTCTTGCAAGGTTATCAGCACCCTTATTCTTACTTTCTGGAATCCATTGAAGGATAAGCAAAGGGAAGTGCTCCTGCAATTGTCGGAATTTCGATAGATAAGGGAAAAACTGTTCATTAGTAGTGTAATCCTTATCAATCGTTTGCACTACAACCTTGCTATCGGAATAGATCATTGTAGTCTCTTGCTCAAGATGGTGGGCAAGCAAAAATTCCAACGCAGTTATTAATATTTCAAATTCTGCTTGATGATTTGTCATTTCTGAAAAAACAAACGATTCTTGTTTGTACATCTTCTCACTTGTTATCATTAATCCACCGCCACTTGGTCCCGGATTTCCTTTTGTAGACGCATCAATAAATACTTTTATCATACGTTCTCCTTTTCTTAATAAAAAAAAATGTGTTAAGATAAGTATAACACTAAGAAATAGGTTTATTAAGATAGAGAGGATACATCTATGAAACGTACGTATTATCATTGGCAACCTGAATTGTCAACGGCTATGATTTACTGGTCTGGCACGATGATGATTTTCTTTTTCAGCTTAATTCTTTCCTTAGAGCACACTCGTCCTTATTGGGCTAGCAATACAGTTCTAGTTGTTTTTTTATGCTTTGTTTATCTTGGCTGGCGACGCTCTTTATTTATTAATAAACATCAACTGGAAATTCGCTATGCAGCCTTTTGGAAAGTAACAAAAATTCCTTATGATGAAATTGAATGGGTGAGAGAAGGTCCAAAAGGAATTGAACTTAAGTCTAAACGCCTTCCAAAACCAGTTCTCTTTAACATGAAAGTAAAGACAAAAGAAAAATTTATAAAAAATTTAACGTCTATAGAAATGAATGCAAAGTTCTTCTATGACGAGTCTCTAAAAATATCAAAAGATTGAAAAGGTGGCGTATACTATGAAAGCAATGATTATTTTAAATCCTTCCTCAGGACAAGAAAAAGCAGTTGATTTTCCGAAACAAATTGATGAAGCTTTGGTAGTTCACTATGAAGAACGTGTGCTAAAAGAAACAAAAGGTGCAGGTGATGCGAAAAAATTTGCCGAAGAAGCGATAAAAGAAAATTTTGATTTAGTGGTAAGTGTCGGTGGAGATGGAACGATTCATGAAGTAGTAAATGGACTTGCTCCAGCAGAGAAACGTCCAGCACTGGCAATTATTCCACTGGGAACTGTAAATGACTTAGCTCGTGCACTTGATATTCCTTTAAAACCAGAAGAAGCGATTGAACTGTTAAAAGAGTTTGACTTGCGTAAGATTGATGTAGGGCTTGCTAGTACAGAATATTTCATCAATAGTTTTGCCTTGGGAATGATTCCTACAGCTGTCCACGAGGTACCAATAGAAGAAAAAAGTAAACTTGGTCCCTTAGCCTATGCAAAAGAAGGGGTAAAGGAATATTTTAAAAACGAAAAAATTCAGCTTACCCTTCACTCCGATCATTTTGAATGGTCTGGCGAAGCGAATATTTTAATGATTGGACTAACCCAGTATATGGCTGGCTTAACTAATTGGTTTCCTGAAGCGAAAGCAGATGATGGCGTATTCCACGGATTAATCTTAAAAGATTTAAGTCTTGTGAATTCCCTCAAACTTCTACCAAACCTACTTGGAAATAATGTTGAGGAAAATGAAGAGACGGTGAGCTTTGTTGGAACAGAAATACGAATCGAAGGTAAAGAAAACTATCCGTCTAATCTTGATGGAGATAAGGGGATTGAGCTTCCTGTAACAGTGAAACTCTTACCTAGTCATCTTTCGATTGTTGTTCCTAAATAAATACATGCACTTGAGATAATCGTTGCCTGTATTTCCAACCTTTATGCGTTATAGTGTCCGAAATGTAACTAAACAAGTTATGTTTCGGACTTTTTTGTAGTATTGTTAGAAGTTTTGTTCTAATCCGCTTACCAAAAAAATTTCTAATGCTTGTACCTATGTACTTCTTTTAAAGAAAAAAAGGAGGTGGGACATAACTGATTAAGTTATGCCCCACCTTCGTAAAATCTTAATAAACGACCTCAACAACTTCTATGCATGTAATATGCTAGAGTTGAAGGCTTCAAAAATAAGCTGAACACTTCTGTCCCAATCTCGTCTATCTAAATAAATTACTGAATCAATTCACTAAAAGTTCTCATAAATCATCCTGTTACTTTTCGGACATGAGCGGCTTGGGTTCCTCTGTTTCCTTCGACAACCTCGAATTCCACCGCCTGATTTTCTTCCAAGTTCTTGAAACCTTCCTCTTCAATAGCAGTAAAGTGAACAAAAATTTCTTCCACTTCATTGTACAGGATAAATCCATATCCCTTTTTACTATCAAACCATTTCACGATTCCTTTGGCCAAATCACTCACGACCTTTCTGATTACTTATGAAACTAGCCTAATTATAATCATGAAATAGAAACACGTCAAATTTATTTTAATTTACTCGCTTATCTAGTGATTTTCTTTCAAAAAACAAGTATAATAAGTATATTCTTAACGAAATAATAGAAATATAATAAAAAAGTTCGTAATTTGGAGGGCATCATGAAAACAGATATAGAAATTTCTCAATCAGTGAACCTTACACCCATAAAAGAAATTGCTGAAAAAATAGGCTTGAAAGAAAATGATTTAGAATTATATGGAAATTATAAAGCAAAAATTGACTTTCCCACTATTCAAAAAGCAGCAGAGAAAGAAGACGGTCATTTAATTCTAGTTACTTCTATTAACCCTACACCTGCAGGAGAAGGCAAATCTACCATTACGATTGGTTTAGGGGACGCTTTAAATAAAATTGGTAAAAAAACAGTCATCGCATTACGTGAACCATCACTGGGGCCTGTCATGGGGATAAAAGGGGGGGCAACAGGAGGTGGATATGCACAAGTACTGCCTATGGAAGATATCAATTTACATTTTACAGGAGATATGCATGCCATAACCACTGCAAATAATGCGCTCTCTGCCTTACTAGACAATCATATTCAACAAGGAAACGAATTAGCAATCGATCCTCGCCGAATCATTTGGAAACGCGTGGTTGATTTAAATGATCGTGCGTTACGACAAGTCGTGGTGGGATTAGGTGGTCCTCTTCAAGGCATGCCTAGACAAGATGGATTTGATATCACTGTTGCCAGTGAGATTATGGCGATATTATGTTTGGCAACGAACATAGAGGACTTAAAAACACGCCTTTCTAATATTGTGGTTGCCTATACATTTGAAAAAACACCCATTACTGTAGGTGATTTACAAGTAGAAGGGGCACTTGCGCTTATATTAAAAGATGCGATCAAACCAAATCTTGTTCAAACAATTTATGGAACGCCTGCATTTGTCCATGGCGGACCTTTTGCCAATATCGCCCATGGCTGCAATAGTGTATTAGCAACAAAAACAGCTTTAAAATTAGGTGATTATGTCGTGACAGAAGCTGGGTTTGGTGCAGACCTAGGTGCTGAGAAATTTTTAGATATCAAAGTACCTAATTTAAAGAAATCTCCTGATGTCATCGTTATTGTTGCAACAATTCGTGCATTAAAAATGCATGGCGGTGTAAAAAAAGAGCAGCTAAACGAAGAAAATATAGAAGCTTTGACCCACGGATTCAGTAATTTGAAAAAACATATTGAAAATATGCAAAGCTACGGAATTCCAGTCGTTGTAGCTATCAATGAATTTATTTCCGATACCAAACAAGAAATTACTCAACTAGAAGCACTCTGCAAAAAACAGGGAGTCATTGTTGAGTCAGCAAGTGTCTGGGAACATGGGGCCGATGGCGGAACAGCTCTTGCCAAAACAGTGGCTTCGGTTATTGAAAATGAGACAACCAACTATCACTCTATTTATCCAGTTGGTGCGTCACTCGAAGAAAAAATCGAGACTATTGTCACAAAAATCTATGGCGGAGCAGGAGTATCGTTTAGTCAAAAAGCAATCAACCAAATGAAGACTTTTGAAGATTATGGCTGGGATCGTTTACCTGTCTGCATGGCAAAAACACAATATTCACTCTCAGATGATCCTAAAGCACTTGGCGCGCCATCTAATTTTACTGTCACAATTCGAGAATTAGTTCCTAAGATAGGAGCAGGATTTATCGTAGCACTTACTGGAGATGTGATGACTATGCCAGGCTTACCCAAACAACCTGCTGCTTTAAATATGGATGTTTTAGAAGATGGGACAGCAGTAGGATTATTTTAAATGATGAATAAAGTAGACAAGTCGTTTTCACAAATGATTTGTCTGCTTTTTCTTATTCTCCAGTCAAAGATTGCTGATTTCTTAAATTTCTAAAGTCAATCAGCTTTATACGTCTTGTTTTTTACGTTATACTAAAGCATAATAAGGAGTGCATTTTTATGAAACTTTTCTTGACTCGACAAACAGGCTTTTATGCAATAGCCAGCCCGATTGATGTATGGATAAATGGAGAAAAAAGAATGAGTATACAAAATCAACAGACAAAAGAAATTGAGCTGCCTGATGACTCTGACTCTGTAACGGTACAGGTACGTTTCTCATTTTTATTAAGAAGTCCAGTCTATTCCATTCCTCCAAGTCCAATGAAAAGCTATACAGTTGTGATGAATCCGCAGCTTATTCAGATTTATCTTGCCTTATTTGCTAGTATGATTATCTTCCCGTTAGTCTTAAAAAGTCTTTGGCTGACGCTCATTATTCTTATCTTGTTTGGCTTTTTCTTGAAAAATATGGCTTCAAAAGCTTATCTACTTAAGGAGAATATTCATGGTGAAACCGTCTGAAGAATTTTTGAATAGTTTTAACCGCATTGAAAAATGGTTACGTGAGGAACTGAATAATCCCAATAGTATGGGCTTTAGTGAGATGGTCCGCAGACTGTCACGTCGAAAAGACTTGCTGGTGGGAGCAAATGAAGAAGATTTATTGCAGATGGCACAATTGAGAAATGCCATCATCCATGAGCGTATTTCAGAAGATTTTGTTATTGCAGAACCGAATGAATGGGCCGTTCAGCGGATTAAACAAATTGAGCAGGATCTAACTAGACCTGAGAAAGTTTGTCCTAAATTCTCAAAAAAAGTGACTGGTTTTGAGTGGGATGTCCCTCTACTTGAAATTTTGCGTATCGTCTCAGAAAAACGTTATTCGCAATTTCCGCTGTATCGAAGAGGAACATTCGAGGGCCTCATTACTTTGCGTGCACTAGGTTTCTGGTTTGCAAAGCGTAGTCAACAGGGCGCTCTTCACCTAGAAAACTTAAAAGCAAAGGATTTATTAGTCTCAGGTGGAAAAGAAACCAACTATCAATTCATCTCATCTGATACGCATGTCTTTGAGGTAGAGGCTCTGTTTCGTGATAAAGCGACATTAGAGGCCGTGTTGATAACAAAAGACGGAAACCCAAATGGAAATTTATTAGGCATCATTCGACCGAGAGATATTTATAATACTTTAGAAAAGGATTGACGCATGTGATTTTTGTATATTTATTGTTAAGTGCTGTAATCGTGGGGATTGACCAATGGGTAAAAATTTGGACAGTCTCAACATTTGAATTAGGAGAAAGCCAATCAGTTATTTCAAATATTTTTTCTTTGACCTACATTAGAAATACAGGTGCAGCTTGGAGTCTGCTTGAAGGAAAGATGTGGTTTTTTACAATCGTTACCGTGATTGCAGTGATTGCTGTGCTTTATTTTTTAATTAAAAATCTGCACGGTAGCAAATGGTTTACAGTAGGACTTAGCCTCGTATTAGCAGGTGCTTTAGGAAACTTTATTGATCGTGTTCGTCTGGGCTATGTTGTAGACATGTTTCAAACAGATTTTATAAATTTTCCAATTTTCAATGTCGCTGATATGTCGCTCGTAATTGGTGTAATCTGTATATTCATCTATATTATTTTAGACGAGAAGGAAAAGGGGAAATAATGGAACAAATTGAGGTAATCATCCAACAACAAACTGGTCGAATCGATAAAGCACTGACCGAAGCATTAACGAACTATACACGTTCACAAATTCAACAATGGTTAAAGGAACAATCAGTAACCGTCAATGGAGAACTTGTGAAAGCAAATTACAAAGTAAAAGCAAAAGATAAAATAATCATTACGATTCCTGAGCCTGAAACACTTGACTTACTTCCAGAAGATATTCCTCTTGAAATTGTCTATCAGGACGAAGACCTTGCTGTCATCAATAAGCCTCAGGGAATGGTTGTTCACCCTTCTGCTGGACATAAGGATGGAACGCTAGTTAATGCTTTACTTTTTCATATTAAAGACCTTTCAACCATTAATGATGTAATTCGACCTGGGATTGTTCATCGAATTGATAAAGATACGTCTGGGTTATTAATGATAGCCAAAAACGATCATGCGCATGAAGCATTGGCAAAACAGCTTAAAGATAAAACATCCTTGAGAAAGTATGTTGCACTAGTCCATGGAGAAATTTCCCACGAAAAAGGGACCATTGAAGCGCCGATTGGTCGTTCAAAGGTGAATAGAAAAAAACAAGCAGTGATAGAAGATGGCAAACCTGCTGTTACACATTTTACCGTACTCGAACGCTTTTCTGGCTTCACACTTGTTGAACTACAGTTAGAAACAGGGCGCACACATCAAATTCGTGTACACATGCAGTATATTGGATTTCCAGTTGCAGGAGATCCTCTATATGGACCTAAAAAAACATTGCCGGGAAATGGACAGTTTCTTCATGCCAAGCTTCTTGGATTTACCCATCCAACAACTGGTGAAGTAATGACCTTTGAAGCACCGCTTCCCGAACTATTCAAAAAAACTTTAGAAACTTTAAGAGAAAGTGATTGATTTTTCTTTGTAAGAACGGTATAGTAATTCTAGAGAAAATTAAATAAGTAATCCTTTAAGAGTAGTCCCGTGAGGCTAAGAAGGAAGCGAGTAAGCTCAATACTCAGTGCGCTGAGAGTTTGACTTATTCTATAGACGTGTATACCCAAAAGTCCGAAACCATCCTCCTACCTTCACAGGTAGGAGTTTTTTTTTGCACAAATAATAATTGGAGGGAATTGCCATGCAAGGAAAAGAAGTTGTAGACAATATCACGATGAAACGAGCATTAACAAGAATTACCTACGAAATCATTGAAAGAAATCGCGGGGTACAAGATATTGTGCTGATTGGGATTAAAACAAGAGGAATCTATATTGCTCAAAGAATTGCTGAACGTTTGAAACAATTGGAGCAAATTGACGTTCCTGTTGGGGAGCTTGACATTACCTTATACAGAGACGATCAAAAAAGTGAGCCTCAAGATGAACCAGAACTTCACTCTTCGGATATTCCATTCTCACTTGAAGGAAAAGAAGTTGTTTTAGTTGATGATGTACTCTTTACAGGACGTACCATTCGTGCAGCAATGGATGCCATTATGGATTTTGGTCGTCCTACGAAAATTTCTCTTGCAGTTCTTGTTGATAGAGGGCATCGTGAATTGCCAATACGTGCTGATTATGTTGGAAAAAATGTCCCAACTTCAATGAATGAGGAAATCATTGTTGAAATGGAAGAATTAGATGGACAAGATCGAATCTTGATTACAAAAGGAGCGTAACTATGTCAGACAAAACAGAATTTAAGAATCCAGATGCAGTATTAGATATACATGATGTACCAAAACCTGCACAATGGTTGGGATTAAGTTTACAGCATCTCTTTACCATGTTTGGAGCAACCGTGTTGGTACCTATCATGGTGGGCATTGATCCAGGGATTGCATTAGTCAGTTCAGGACTAGGAACACTCGTTTATCTAACCGTCACAAAAGGGAAGATTCCTGCCTATTTAGGAAGTAGTTTTGCCTTTATCGCAGCCATGAAGATGCTGATGAAGACAGATGGCTATCCGGCAATTGCTCAAGGGGCGATGACAACTGGACTTGTTTATCTTGTTGTAGCTCTGATTATTAAAAAAATTGGTTCTGCTTGGCTAGATAAAATTTTACCGCCAATCGTTGTAGGACCAGTCGTTATGGTTATCGGACTAGGGCTTGCAGCAAATGCAGCAAGCAATGCCATGTATAGTGATGCAGCCAATCAAGTATATGATTTTAAATATGTAGCTGTCGCCTTAATCACCTTAGGATTAACCATTTTCTTCAATATGTACTTAAAAGGATTTTTAGGACTCCTTCCCATTTTACTAGGAATTATTAGCGGATATATTGTCGCTTTACTTTTTGGGATTGTTGATGTAGATCTAATTAAAAATGCTCCTTGGTTTGCCTTACCAAATTTTGAGGTTCCTTTCATTCAATATGAACCTAAGTTATACCTTGGTGCAATTACAACAATGGCGCCCATTGCATTTGTTACCATGACAGAGCATTTTGGTCATTTAATGGTCTTAAACAAATTAACCAAACGAAATTTCTTTGAAAACCCAGGCTTGCACAAAACCTTGATGGGCGATGGGCTGGCACAGATTGTTGCCGGGTTTGTCGGAGGACCTCCTGTAACTAGCTACGGAGAAAATATTGGTGTACTTGCCATCACACGTGTTCACAGTGTATTTGTTATCGGAGGAGCAGGAGTTCTTGCTATCTGCCTAGGATTTGTGGGAAAACTGAGTGCCTTGATTTTAAGTATTCCTAATCCAGTCATCTCAGGAATCAGCTTCGTATTATTCGGAGTGATTGCTGCAAGTGGATTAAAGATTCTCATTGAAAACCAAGTAGATTTTGATAAGAAAAAGAACTTATTGATCGTATCAGTAATATTAGTCATCGGCATTGGTGGTTTAATTTTCCAAGTGGGAACATTTACACTATCTGCGATGGCCTTAGCAACAGTACTCGGGATTTTATTAAACTTAATCTTGCCTGAAACTTCACGTAGCGAAGAAAATTAAGAGGGGGAATACTCATGATTATCCAATCAGAAAGAATCAGCTTAAAACATCTTTTAACCATTGAAGCACTGACCGACCAAGAGGTAATGGGCTTGATCCGACGCGCGCAGGAATTTAAAAATGGTGCCCAGTGGACGCCTCAAAGAAGACAATATTTTGCAACAAATTTATTTTTTGAAAATAGCACACGTACACATAAAAGCTTTGAAGTAGCTGAAAAGAAGTTAGGATTGGATGTGATTGAGTTTGAAGCAAGTACAAGCTCGGTCCAAAAAGGAGAAACATTATACGATACAGTATTAACTATGTCTGCTTTGGGCGTTGATATTGCAGTCATTCGACACGGAGCAGAACATTACTATGAAGAATTGATTCAAAGTAAAACAATTCAGTGTTCAATTATAAACGGTGGAGACGGAAGTGGTCAGCACCCTAGCCAATGTTTATTGGATCTAATGACCATCTATGAAGAATTTGGGTACTTTGAAAACTTAAAGGTTGCCATAGTTGGTGATATTACACACTCGCGTGTTGCAAAATCAAACATGCAAATGTTAAAGCGCCTAGGAGCCAAAGTCTATTTTTCAGGACCGTCAGAATGGTATGACAACGAGTATGAAGTTTATGGACACTATTTACCTCTAGATGAATTGTTGGACAAGGTCGATGTGATGATGATGCTTCGTGTACAGCATGAGCGTCATGACGGAAAAGAAAGCTTTTCAAAAGAGAGCTATCACCAAGAGTATGGACTAACAGTTGATCGAGCAAAACAGCTGAAAGAAAAGGCAATTATTATGCATCCCGCACCTGTTAATCGTGATGTTGAGTTAGCTGATTCATTAGTTGAAGGATTACAATCACGAATTGTAGAACAAATGAGTAACGGTGTATTTACTAGAATGGCGATACTAGAAGCGATTCTAAATGGAAAGGCATAGGAGGAAAAAAATGAAGACACGTATTAAAAACGGACAAATGGTTGTAAAAGATAATCAATTAGCACCTGTAGAAATTTGGATTGAAGAGGGCATTATAAAAGCTATCGGAACGGATTTTTCTTCTCTGTCATTTGATGAAGTCATTGATGCAAAAGAGCAATTAATTACACCAGGACTTGTAGACGTACATGTTCATTTAAGAGAACCAGGATTTACGTATAAAGAAACGATTAAAGCAGGGAGTTTAGCAGCAGCGCATGGTGGATTTACAACAGTTTGCGCCATGCCAAATCTAAATCCTGTGCCAGATACTGCTGAAAAATTATCTGCTATTTATGACATCATAAAAAAAGATGCAGTCGTTAAAGTACTTCAATATGCCCCTATTACTGAAGAATTACGTAGTGAGGTTTTAACAGACCAAGCTGCTTTGAAAAAAGCAGGCGCATTCGCCTTTACGAATGATGGCGTAGGCGTGCAAACCGCGGGAACTATGTATTTAGCCATGAAAGAAGCAGCAAAGCAGAAAATGGCCTTAGTCGCTCATACAGAAGATGAATCTCTGCTGTTTGGCGGTGTAATGCATGAAGGAGCGGTTTCTAAAAAACTAGGTCTTCCGGGAATTCTCAGCTCAACTGAAGCTTCACAAATCGCCCGAGACGTTGTATTAGCAGGTGAAACTGGGGTTCATTACCATGTCTGCCATGTTTCAACAAAAGAAAGTGTCCGTGTCATACGAGATGCAAAAAAGGCAGGCATCAACGTAACAGCTGAGGTTTCTCCTCACCACCTGCTTTTAATTGATGAGGATATTCCTGAGGATAATGGCTTTTGGAAGATGAATCCGCCATTACGAGGAAAAGAAGACAGAGATGCGTTAATTGAAGGATTGTTAGATGGATCAATTGATTGTATTGCAACTGACCATGCTCCTCATGGTTTAGAAGAAAAAAATCAAAGTTTTTTACAAGCACCTTTCGGAATTGTCGGAAGTGAAACAGCTTTTCAACTAGTGTATACACATTTGGTGAAACCGGGAATTTTCACCTTAGAGCAAGTCATTAACTGGATGTCGACAAAACCAGCTGAACTGTTCCATTTATCTGCTGGCACTTTACGCGTAGGACAGGCTGCAGATATTGCTATCTTTGATATTCGTAACGAAACGGTCATTGATGAAAAAGAATTTGAATCCTTGGGTGTGAACACGCCATTTGTTGGATGGAACATCTTCGGAGAAACACTATACACACTTGTAGACGGAAAAATTGTCTGGAAGAAGGAGGAAAAGTAAATGAAACGACTATTGATATTAGAAGACGGAACAGTCTTTGAAGGCAAAGCTTTTGGCGCGGAAGCCAATGTTTTTGGAGAAATCGTCTTTACAACAAGTATGACTGGTTATCAAGAAACCATAACAGACCAAAGTTTCAATGGTCAAATTATCACATTTACTTATCCGATGGTAGGAAATTATGGCGTCAATCGGGATGATTACGAATCAATCGCGCCAACCTGTAAAGGGGTTGTTGTAAAAGAGCATGCTCGTCTGGCAAGTAACTGGCGAAAGCAAATGACTTTAGATGAATTCTTAAAACGCAAAGGAATTCCGGGAATTTCAGGGGTGGATACACGTGCACTAACACGGAAAATTCGTGAGGTTGGAACAATGAAAGCAAGTATTGTTGATGCAGGAGATGAGTTTACACACATTTTTGACCAACTAAAAGCAACCGTACTTCCAACAAATCAAGTTGCACAAGTGTCCACTACAAAACCCTATCCAAGCCCTGGCACTGGACGCAATGTCGTGGTGATTGACTTCGGGTTGAAACACAGCATTTTACGAGAATTATCAAAGCGTCACTGTAACTTAACGGTTATGCCTTACAACACACCTGCACAAACCATTCTTGACTTATGTCCAGATGGAGTCATGTTAACCAATGGACCAGGAGATCCAAAAGATGTGCCCGAGGCCATCCAAATGATAAAAGAAATTCAAGGAAAAGTCCCCATTTTTGGTATCTGCCTTGGTCATCAATTGTTTGCCTTAGCAAATGATGCGGATACGTACAAAATGAAATTTGGTCATCGCGGATTAAACCATCCCGTACGAGAAATTGCAACAGGAAGAATTGATTTTACTTCTCAAAATCATGGCTTTGCAGTCAATGAAAAAACAATTGATCCAGAAAAACTAATGATTACCCATACAGAAGTCAACGACGGAACTGTTGAAGGGATTCGTCATCGTCGCTATCCTGCGTTTAGTGTCCAGTTTCACCCAGATGCAGCACCTGGACCTCATGATGCGATTCACTTATTTGATGAATTTATGGAAATGATGGATGCCTGGAAGGAGCAATTATAAGATGCCAAAACGTACAGATATAAAGAAAATTATGGTGATTGGTTCTGGACCAATCATTATTGGACAAGCTGCAGAATTTGATTATGCTGGAACACAAGCATGTCTTGCGCTAAGAGAAGAAGGCTATGAAGTAGTACTGGTTAACTCAAATCCTGCTACAATCATGACGGATAAAGAAATTGCTGATAAAGTTTACATCGAACCCATTACTTTGGAGTTTGTTTCTCGAATTTTACGAAAAGAAAAACCAGATGCACTATTACCCACACTTGGCGGTCAAACAGGATTAAACATGGCGATGGAACTTGCTGAGTCTGGTATTTTAGACGAGCTTGAGATTGAACTTTTAGGCACAAAGCTCTCTGCAATCGACCAAGCAGAAGATCGTGATCTCTTTAAACAGTTAATGGAAGATTTAAATCAGCCCATTCCTGAGTCAGAAATTGTCACAACTGTTGATGAAGCCCTTGCCTTCGCTGCGAAAATTGGCTTTCCAGTAATTGTTCGTCCTGCCTTTACTCTTGGCGGAACAGGTGGCGGTATGTGTGATAACGAGGAGGAGTTACGCCAAATAGCAGAAAACGGCTTGAAGCTTTCTCCAGTGACTCAATGTTTGATTGAACGAAGTATTGCAGGATACAAAGAAATTGAATATGAAGTCATGCGTGATTCTGCTGATAATGCAATCGTTGTTTGTAACATGGAAAATTTTGATCCTGTGGGCATCCATACAGGCGATTCTATCGTATTTGCCCCAAGTCAAACCTTATCCGATCACGAATATCAACTTCTTCGCGATGCATCGTTAGCCATTATTCGTGCATTGAAAATTGAAGGGGGCTGTAATGTTCAGCTCGCATTAGACCCGCATAGCTTTAATTATTATGTGATTGAAGTGAATCCTCGAGTATCTCGTTCTTCTGCATTGGCAAGTAAGGCAACAGGGTATCCCATTGCAAAATTAGCTGCAAAAATCGCAGTGGGCTTAACATTAGATGAAATGAAAAACCCAGTTACTGGAACTACCTATGCAGAATTTGAGCCTGCTTTAGATTATGTAGTGGCAAAAATTCCTCGCTGGCCGTTTGATAAGTTTGAAAAAGGGGAACGTCGCCTAGGTACACAAATGAAAGCAACTGGTGAAGTAATGGCGATAGGAAGAAACATTGAGGAATCCTTATTAAAAGCCGTTCGCTCCTTAGAAATTGGCAGCTATCATATTGAAATTGATGAATTCCAGCAAGTAGAAGATGATGTTTTAATGGAGAAAATTGTCAAAGCACAAGACGATCGATTATTCTATCTAGCAGAAGCGATTCGCCGAGGCTATCCAATTACCGAATTAAGCGACTTAACAAAAATTGATTTGTTCTTCTTAGATAAGCTCCTTCATATTATTGAATTAGAATCGGCGTTAGAAGATACGCCAAATGAGTTGGATTCCTTAAGAGAGGCCAAACAAAATGGCTTTACAGATAAAAAAATAGCCGATTTATGGCAAACTACGGAAGCTTCAGTAACTGCCTTTAGAAAAGCCAATAACCTATTGCCAGTCTATAAAATGGTGGACACCTGTGCAGCTGAATTTGAGTCTCAAACTCCTTATTTCTACAGTACCTATGAGTTTGAAAATGAAAGTATTCGCTCTGAAAAAGAATCGGTTTTAGTTCTTGGTTCGGGTCCTATCCGAATTGGTCAGGGGGTTGAATTTGACTATGCAACGGTTCACTCTGTCAAAGCCATTCAAGCAGCTGGATATGAAGCGATTATTATGAACAGTAATCCTGAAACAGTTTCTACAGATTTCTCTATCTCTGATAAATTATACTTTGAGCCGCTAACTTTAGAAGATGTCATGAATGTTATTGCTCTTGAACAACCAGTAGGGGTAATCGTTCAATTTGGTGGACAAACAGCGATTAATTTAGCGGAGCCACTTGTCAAACAGGGAGTCAAAATTTTAGGAACGAGTATTGAAGATCTTGATCGTGCGGAAAATAGAGACTTATTTGAACAAGCCTTAAATGAGTTAGAAATTCCTCAGCCTCCTGGTGACACAGCAACAAGTAAAGAAGAAGCTGTAGCTGTAGCCAATAAAATTGGCTATCCAGTTCTTGTTCGACCTAGCTATGTACTTGGTGGACGAGCGATGGAAATCGTGGAAAACCAGCAAGATTTGGAAGATTACATGGTTCATGCCGTGAAAGCTTCTCCAGAGCACCCAGTATTAGTTGATAGCTACTTGTTGGGTCGAGAATGTGAAGTCGATGCCATTTGTGATGGTGAAACAGTCTTGATTCCTGGAATTATGGAGCATATTGAACGTGCCGGAGTTCACTCGGGAGACTCAATGGCGGTATATCCTCCACAAACCTTATCTAAGGAAATTCAAGCAACTATTGCCGAATATACCGAAAAACTTGCGTTAGGATTAAATTGTATCGGGATGATGAACATTCAATTTGTCATTCATGAAGAAAAAGTCTATGTCATTGAGGTCAATCCACGAGCAAGTAGAACCGTCCCATTTTTAAGTAAAATTACTGGCATTCCAATGGCTCAAGTAGCAACGAAGGCGATTCTTGGTGAGTCTCTAAAAGAAATGGGCTATAAAAACGGATTATATCCGGAAAGCCAGCAAGTACACATTAAAGCACCCGTCTTCTCATTTACAAAACTTCAAAAAGTAGATACGTACTTAGGCCCAGAAATGAAGTCAACAGGCGAAGTGATGGGCTCCGATGTCAGTCTAGAAAAAGCATTATATAAGGCCTTTGAAGCATCAGGATTGCATTTACCAAGCTATGGTGCAGTATTGTTTACTATTGCAGATGAAACAAAAGAAGAAGCACTTCATCTAGCAAAACGCTTTTATGAAGTTGGTTATAGCCTTTTGGCAACAAAGGGGACTGCCGCTTATTTCAAAGAGCATGGGTTGGATGTGAAAACTGTCGCTAAAATTTCTGAGTCAACCGAAAAAACAGATGTCGTTGATTTAATTCGCAGTGGGGAAGCCCAAGTAGTGGTTAATACAATGGACAAAGACAGAAGTCATTCATCAAAAGACGGCTACACTATTCGTCGAGAAGCGGTTGAGCATGGCGTACCATTATTCACCTCATTGGATACAGCAGACGCCATTTTGCGAGTACTTGAATCCCGAGCATTCTCAACACAAGCGATTTAAAAATATCAGAAAAGCAACAGGTCAGGAGTTACCTTATTTTTCCCTGAGATTAAGATGTACACGTCCGAAATACAACTGGTCAGTTATTTTCAGATGTCCTAAACTCTTAATAAATCACGGAAAAGCAGTAACTCCTCAGACTCTGCTTCTCCACTTATTTTAGATAAACCTCATACATAACTGAGAAAAGGAGCATGAAAATGAAACAAGAAATGATGAAAATTGTCAGTCAAAAGCAACTGGCACCTAGAATTTTTGAGCTTACCTTAACTGGTGAGCTAGTAAAAGAGATGGGTACACCTGGTCAATTTATTCATATTCGGGTTCCTAGAGCTGATTTACTTTTGCGTCGACCAATTAGCATCAATCATATTGATGCTGAAAAACAGACTTGCAGGATTATTTATCGAGTAGAAGGTGAGGGGACAAAAGAATTTTCACAGCTTCAATCAGGCGATTTACTAGACGTAATGGGACCATTAGGTAACGGATTTGATCTCACAGGGCTAAATAAAGGCGATATTGCTTTTATTGTCGGAGGGGGTATTGGCATTCCTCCCTTATATGAGCTCTCAAAGCAATTACTCAAAAAAGGAGTGACACCAATTCATTTTCTGGGTTATGCTTCTAAAGAGGTCATGTATTACCAAGAAGAATTTGAAGGTTTAGCTGAAACAAGATTTGCTACAGATGATGGAAGCTTCGCTCACCATGGTCATGTCGGCCATTTATTAGAAGAAGCTGTCCAAACGATTCCCCCTGCTGCTGTTTTTGCTTGTGGGGCAAATGGCATGTTAAAAGCTGTTGAATCTCAGTTTAAAGAACATCCAAATGTTCAATTGTCTCTGGAATCAAGAATGGCTTGTGGAATGGGGGCTTGTTACGCCTGTGTTTGCCATGTTAAAGATGATGAAACAGGAAACAAGAGTGTGAAAGTCTGTGATGAAGGACCTATATTTAAAGCAGGGGAGGTTGTTTTATGAAGAATCGATTAGCGGTTCATCTACCAGGTTTAGACTTAAAAAATCCAATCATGCCCGCTAGTGGCTGTTTTGGTTTTGGTAAAGAATACAGTAAATACTACGATTTAAATCAGCTTGGTTCAATTATGATTAAAGCAACAACGCCTGAAGAACGTTTCGGAAATCCAACTCCTCGGGTAGCAGAAACACCTAGCGGCATGTTAAATGCTATTGGATTACAAAATCCTGGGCTAGATGTAGTGATGAATGAGATTTTACCTAGTCTGGAAGCTTTTGATACACTCCCAATCATTGCAAATGTTGCTGGGGCTTGTGAAGAAGATTATGTGCTTGTCTGTGAAAAAATCAGTCAAGCAAAAAACGTGAAAGCAATTGAACTAAATATTTCTTGTCCAAATGTAAAGCATGGGGGAATCGCTTTTGGAACAGACCCAGATGTTGCTTATGCATTGACTAAAGCTGTTAAAAAAGTTTCTCAAGTACCAATTTACGTCAAGCTTTCACCGAATGTGACAGATATTGTCCCAATCGCTAAAGCAATTGAAGCAGGTGGCGCAGATGGCTTTACTATGATCAACACCTTGCTTGGAATGAGAATCGATTTAAAAACACGAAAACCAATTTTAGCCAATCAAACAGGGGGCTTATCCGGACCTGCAATCAAACCTGTGGCCATTCGTTTAATTAACCAAGTAGCAAATGTCTCTAACTTACCTATCATTGGGATGGGGGGCGTTCAAACGGTTGATGACGTTTTAGAAATGTACATGGCAGGAGCAAGTGCTGTCGCTGTTGGAACAGCAAACTTTACGGACCCTTATATTTGTCCGAAACTGATTAATGAATTACCAAAACGAATGACTGAGCTTGGAATTGATTCATTAGAACAATTAATCCAAGAAGTAAGAGAGGGAAGAAAGTAATGAATACACGACCAATTATCGCCTTAGATTTTCCAAATCGAACAGATGTAGAATCTTTTTTAACAAACTTTCCTAAGGATGAATCCTTATTTGTAAAAATCGGTATGGAATTATTTTATCAAGAAGGACCAGAAATTGTTCGCTGGTTAAAAAGTTTAGGACATGACGTCTTTTTAGATTTGAAATTACACGATATTCCAAATACTGTTGAAATGGCGATGCGCAGATTAGCAGGTCTTGGCATTGATTTAACTTGTGTTCATGCAGCAGGTGGGGTGCAAATGATGGAAGCAGCACTTAACGGTCTTAAAAAAGGAACTCCTGAAGGACAAAAACGACCTTTACTTCTTGCTATTACGCAGTTAACCTCAACAAGCGAAGAACAAATGCATGAAGATCAATTAATTGAGGTTTCTCTTGAAGAAAGCGTGATTCACTATGCACAATGTGCAGCAAAAGCAGGATTAGATGGTGTGGTTTCTTCTGCATGGGAAGTCGCTCAAATTAAAGAAGCAACTCGTCCAGAATTCATCTCCTTAACACCTGGTATTCGACCTGCGGGAAGTGAAGTAGGAGACCAAAAGCGTGTGGTTACTCCTGGAAAAGCACGAGAAATCGGCTCAAACTTTATTGTAATTGGTCGTCCAATCACGCAGTCAGAAACACCTTATGAGACTTATGTACAAATCAAAAACGAATGGAATGGAGAACAAAAATGAGTGAAATAGCAAAAACAATTGCAAAAGATTTACTAGATATTAAGGCAGTATTTTTAAGTCCTACAGAACCGTTTACTTGGGCAAGTGGAATGAAAAGCCCAATTTATTGTGATAACCGTATTACAATGAGCTATCCAAATGTCCGAAAAGACATTGCAAAAGGGCTTGCTGAAAAAATCAAAACATCATTTCCTGATGTAGAAGTCATTGCTGGAACAGCCACTGCTGGAATTCCTCATGCTGCATGGGTAGCAGAGATTTTAGACTTACCGATGGTTTATATTAGAAGCAAAGCAAAAGATCACGGAAAAGGAAATCAGATTGAAGGACGTATTTCAAAAGGACAAAAAATGGTAGTTATTGAAGATTTAATTTCTACTGGCGGAAGTGTTCTTGAAGCCTCAGAAGCTGCCAAGCGTGAAGGAGCTGATGTCTTAGGCGTAGCAGCTATTTTCACCTACGAACTCCCAAAAGGCAAGGCGAACTTTGACGCCTATCATACACCATTAGTTACATTGACAAACTATTCTACCCTTATTGATGTAGCCTTAAACTCTAAGTATATTAATGAAACTGAATTAAAACTTTTAAAAGACTGGAAAAATGATCCAGAAAATTGGTCAAACTAGTCTTTTAAGAAAAATCAAAGCAAGACGTTTAAAAGACTGGAAGCTCAGAGGAAGAAATCTCGCCCTATTTTGTTGGGCGCCTGATTTTGTTCTTCTGTTTCTGTCTTTTTTTCTCTCAAGGATTATCGGTAAATTTATGAGCAATCTAAATGACAATTTTCATTTCTTCCGTCAAACTATATCTATTAGTGTGTATCATCTGCTAGTTGCTAGCCTTCCCTCACTATTTTTGGCGAGAGACAGGACTTTTATTGAATCTATAAAATTTGGAGGGAAATAGATGAAGAAGATTAAAAATATGGATGTCGAGTGGGGCTATTCAGGAACACGTGGGCCAGAGCACTGGCATGAACTGTGTGACTGGTTTAAAGAAGGGGCATCTTATCCTTATCAATCACCCATTCCATTACACCATCAAAAAATAGACGCCTCCGCTATTAACGAGTTGGCATTTTTTTATGAACGCGAGCACTTTACAGAAAAAGAGTTCAAAAATACTTTACACTTTGTTCCTTACGACACGAAAAGTTATGTTTTATTTAATGGAGTGAAGTATTCCTTAACGGACATTCACTTTCATATGCCCAGTGAACATATCATTGATGATCATCAAGAAGAACTTGAATTTCATCTTGTACACATGAATGAGCAAAAAGAAAACTTGGTTCTAGGAGCATTGTTTACTCTTTCAGATACTGGCGGACTCATCCTAAAAAATCAAGAGGGTGAGGTATGGGACTTTGATAATCATACGGAATGGTTTAATCCAGAAATATTTTTACCTGAGAAAAAAAGTCATTTTTATTATGTAGGCTCATTGACAACGCCCCCAACTAAGGGACCCATTAATTGGTTTGTTTTTGATACCGTTCGCACTATGAACCGAAACTTTGTCACACAATTTCGAAATGAAGTTGCTGAAAATAACAATCGACCTCTGCAGCCAATAAAAGATAGAAAAATACGCTATTTTACTGGAGTGAAGAAAGAATGAATCTTCAACAGCTCAAATATGTCGTTGCCGTAGCGAATAATGGTAGTTTTCGTGAGGCAGCAAAAAAAATGTATATTACGCAACCCAGTCTTTCAAATGGTATTAAGGAATTAGAAACTGAAATTGGGTTAACCTTGTTTACTCGAACAAACAAGGGGGCGTACCTCACAGAAGAGGGAAAAGACTTTTTAGAACACGCTGAAAAAATTCTTTTTCAGATGGATCACTTGGAAACTCGTTATCAAAAAAAAGAACAGCAAGAACGATTTTCTGTGGCTTCCCAGCATTATGATTTTCTAGGGCCGGTTATTGCTAAGTTACGAACCCAATTTCAACCACAATACAAACAGTTTCGAATTTTTGAAACAACAACTGCCAAAGTCATTGAAGATGTGCAGCAATTTGTTAGTGATGTAGGATTAATTTACTTAAACGAACATAATCAATCCAGCATTTACCGCTATCTTGAACAAGCAGATTTAGAATTTGAGCATTTAGGGACGTTTCAAACGCATATTTTTTTAGGACCACAGCATCCTTTGGCAAATCACACATCTATCCACATTCAAGAGCTTGCTAAATTTCCACAAGTCCGCTTTACACAGGATGGACAAAACTTTGCTTATTTTTATGAAGATTTAATTGAAATTCCTGAGCAAGAAACGGTTTTTTATACTAGTGATAGGGGAACTTTGATGAATTTACTTCTTGAAACAACGGCTTATGCTTCAGGTTCAGGAATTGTAGTTGGTGGAAGTAAAAGCCAAATTTGTCTGATTCCTTTAGCAGATGCTTCTGAAAATAAATTTTGTGCAATCTATCCGAAGAGAAAGCAGCAAACACCTATTGTGCGTGCATTTATTCAAGAGGTTAAAGCGTTATTATAATATGTAACTTATCTAATGAGCTCAAGCGCTGAAAAAAATCAGTTTTCATGAAGTTGAGAGAGGTCGAGGTAGAAGTGTTCAGCTCCAAGAAATAAGAAGGAATTCACGAAGATTGCTCCTCAAATCTTTGGGAATTTCAGCTTATTTTCGAAGCCTTCAACTCTAGCATGTCTCATGCGTAGAAGTTGTTGAGAGACAAACGCAGTGGAGACCTTCAACTCTAGCATGTTCCATGCGTAGAAGTTGTTGAGAGACAAACGCAGTGGAGATGAGTGACTTCTGTTCCCAACCTTTATTAAGTTTTTACGAGTGTGAGACCTAAAAAATACCCCAACTCTTTTTAAGCAGCGATTTCTTCTAAGACTGTGCATCATCTTAGACACTATCGATGCCCAAAAAAGGTGGGGTATTTTTTATTTTTCTTTTAGTGATTCTACTGTTGCTTCTTCTGGTGTGACATAAACAGTCTTTTGATTTTCATAAATAACATAGCCTGGTTTTGCACCATTTGGCTTTCTGATATGTTTGACTTGAACAACATCTACTGGAACTTGAGCAGAATGTCTATATTTCGAGTAGAATGCAGCTAACTCTGCTGCTTCTAAAATTGTTTCTTGTGTTGGATCATCACTTTTTATAATGACATGGGAACCAGGAATATCTTTTGCATGTAACCAATAGTCTGTTTTTTTCGCTGTTCTTAACGTTAATTGGTCATTTTGTAAGTTATTTTTTCCAACAAGCAGCTGTGTGCCATCAGAAGAAAGAAAACGTTCTGGTTGAGATTTCTTTTCCTGCTTTTGTTTTTTATTTTTACGTTTACGAATGTATCCTTGTTCAGTTAGTTCTTCTTTGATGACTGACAAATCCATAGGGCCTGCAATTTCAAGCTGTGCTAGAACGGATTCCAAATAGGCAATTTCATCTTTAGTTTCTTGAATTTGTTGACCAATTAGTTTTACAGCATTTTTTAACTTTTGATATTTTTGAAAATATTTTTGTGCATTTTGATTAGGCGAAAGGGCGGGATTTAATTGAATCGTCAATAGTTGATTTTCTTCATAATAATTGGGTAATTCAACTTTTGAAGCCCCTCTTGGAACTTGCGTCATAAAGGTTGTTAACAGTTCACCGTCGCGACGGAATTCTTCTGCGTTTTCAGAATCAGCCAGTGTTTTTTGACGTTTTTTTAGTTTTGTTTTATTTCTCTTTAGCTCATTTTCCATCTTCCGCAACAACTCGCTACCTTGCTGCTTAACACGATCTTTTTCAGCTTTATCTCCATAGAAGGCATCTAAAAGCTGACTTAGCGTTTCATAAGACATTACTTTTGTCGTTTGATTTGCCAGATTTTCATAGAGAATGGGGGTGAAATATTCTTTTTGTCCCACCGTTGTCAAAGTTGGCTGTATATGGTCAATGGCAGAAAAAAAGTCTGTCCAAACAGCCATTTTTTCATTTGGACGTTGGGCAAAGCGATAAGCAAGTTCATCTGCTGTATCTCTGCCAAATCCTTGAAATTGCTGTTGTAAATAATTCCCAGTCAATTCTTCTGCTTGAGATAAACGATGGAAGATTGCTTCTTTTTCTATCTCAAATGGATTTCTTTGTGTTTGAAGTGGAGGAGCAACATAATCGACTCCCGGAAGCAGTGAACGGTAAGTATTTTGTGAGCTTCCTATATGTTTGATTGCATCGAGAATCTTTCCAGTTTCTTTATTTAACAGAACGATGGTACTGTGACGTCCCATCAACTCAACAATTAAGACGATATTTTGTAAATCACCCAGTTCATTTCTCTTTGAAAACGTAAAATGAATGACACGGTCATTTTCGATTTGGTGAATACTTTCGAGAATTGCACCTTCCAGATATTTTCTTAACATCATCACAAAATTAGGCGGAGTTTCTGGATTTCCATAAGCAATCTCTGTCAACTGCACACGCGCATAGCTAGGATGAGCTGATAGTAACAGGCGTTTATTTTTCCCCCGTGCACGAATTACTAAAACAACCTCATTTTCGTAAGGCTGATGAATTTTTGAAATACGACCAGAAAGTACCTCTGTTTTCAGTTCTTGAATCATTGCATGTGTAAACACACCATCAAAGGACATTAAAATCCCTCATTTCTTTTCTAGAATATCTCTATTATAACGAAAAATAGAAAGAACTCCAATCTCTAGGTTAGAAAGAACAGGTTCAGCTATGAGAACCATGTAGACACATCTTACTTCAAAAACCTGCAACTCTAGCATGTGTCATGCATAAAAGTTATTGAAAAACAAACGAAGGAAAGTATCATAGCAAAAGTAACTGTTAGAATTATGTACCGAGCTCCTTCTGGGAAATAAAAACTAACTTTTTTCTTAGATTTTTTTCATTTTTCTTTTTCAAAAAGTGAAAACACGTTATTCTTAAAGAAAAAAAGAAGGGTAGGTACAAGTTTGTTAGGAATTGGATTGTTATTTGTTGGCATCACACTCATCTGTAATGGTTTAGGGGGACTACTTGGTATTCACCAAAAATCTTTAGCAGTAATGAATCTTTTTACAGGGACACTCTCTTTTTTATGCAATATGATTTATGTTATACGAGGAGACTATTATGAAGCTGGAACAGGTTTTTTGTTTGCCTTCACCTATTTGCTTGTGGGAGTTCTCTATATTTATAATCTGGATATGCGTATCTATGGAATCTTTGCCTTATTTGTTGCGATTAATACGATTCCTTGCGCGTATATCAGTTGGCAGATAGACGGTGATCCTTTGTTTGCCATTATTTGGTTACTTTGGGGTCTATTATGGGCAACAGGATTTATCGAGTATGTTTTGCATATCCATATAGGAAAACCGGTACTGTATTTTGCTCTCTTTTGCGGAGTGTTTACTACATGGATTCCAGGATTTTTGATGTTAACGAATCTTTGGCCTTATGGATAGAGACTTATTGAATAGCGACAAAAGAGCGAGGAGATGTCGGAACAGAAGTGTTCAGCTACGAGAAATAAGAAGGAATCCACGAAGATTACTCGTGAATTCCTTCTTATTTCTATAAATCACGTAGTTTCACTTTCAATGATGAACAGTACCTATTCTCAGAGCCAAACACTACTGCCCCGACTGTTTCTCATGTTCAAGTGCATCTTGTATTTCTTGATGTAGAAAATAGGAAATGACCGTTCGTATCACTACAAGTGCTGCTAGTCTTAGGATATCCGATAAACTTGGGTTAATAATAGATTCAATAATATCGGCTGCAATTAAAATTTCTAAGCTGAGTAATATATAACTTCCTAAAAAACTTTTAATGAAATTATTTGTTTGAGCTGCTTTCATTCGATCTTTTTGCATGATGTCAGAGCGCAAAAAATCAATCCCAGCGCAAATAACTCCCCAAATTAATACAATAATTGACAAAATATTTAGTGCAAACACGAGTATTTCTAAAAAGGGAGTAACTAATTGCATTAGTTGGTGTGCCATATAAATTCCTCCTTGTACTTCTTATCTCTAGTCTATCACAACAAATGAAATACAACAGGTATACGCCTACAATACTCCATTTCCTTTTCTTATTTCTGAATTTATTTACAGAAAAGATGGTTATTTTTTTTAATAATAGGTATAATAGATAGAGAAAAATTAGGAGGCTGTTGCATGGAGAATTGGTTAAATAAACTAAAAAATAAATTGGTAGATACTTGGTATGATTTCGTCGACTTAGCCACTGCCAATCAAAAACGTAGTTTAATCTATGCAGGCTCTTTGTTGGCATTTGTTACTATCTCGACTATTATTATGATTCTTCTTCAACCAGGCATCCGAAAAGAAGAAGTAGAAAGCTTGGTTTATCCAGCAATTCACTCAAGTAAAGTAAAATTCTTTGAAGAAGATGCAGATAAAGTGATTAAAGAAAGTAAAGCAATCTCTGTCATGTATAGCAAGCCTGACGGACAAAGCTATGAGAGTGTAATAAGTCTACTAAATGATTCAAAAGCAGTAAAAGAATTAAATCGAACGGTTTATTTTTATCCAATTGTCTATAAATCAAAACAATTAGAAGAGAAATATTCCATAGATAGTAATCAGGTAACCTTTGTTTTTTACGAGAATGGTGTAGAAAAGAATCGATTTGCTGTTGAAAATTTAAAAGACTTTGATAAAGAATTTATCCCAGAGCTCAATCGCTTACCAATGTGGAATATAACAGATTTACAACAAACAAGCCAATCAACAACTGAATCTTCTTCTCAATAAAATCTCATCTTTTTTTCATTTTTTTGTTGACGAATGAAAATTCATCCTGTACACTGAGTTCAATCATAAAAAAAGGAAGTGGCCATCATGAATCTATCTATCAAATTTGTAAAAGTGAATAACGTATGGCAAAGCTGGCGTAGATAGTTGTATTGATGAAGTCATTCATGGATACAGCTTTTAGAGTATGTTCTAAAATTTGTATCTATGCTAAGAAAATCTTATTCGGCCGCATAGATGAACTGTCTATGTGGTCTTTTGTTTTGCGACAACTACCACCACTCGGTAGTTGTCTTTTTTATTAAAAAAACAAGTTGGAGGAATTATAAATGAAAAATAAACGATTAATTTTTGCGGTCAGTGCCGTTGTCCTCGTACTCATCGCGTCATTCTTTTTACAAGAGAAGAAAACAGAAACAGTCCAAATTGAAAAGAAAAAAGTTGGTGTATTGCAATTCGTCAGTCATCCTGCATTAGATGAAATTTACAAAGGAGTAAAACAAGGACTAGCAGATGAAGGGTACACTGAAGATAAAATTGAAATTCTCTTTCAAAATGGGCAAGCCGATCAAAGTAAGCTAACTACAATGAGTCAACAGCTGGTTCAAAAAAAATCCGATGTGTTAATTGGCATTGCGACGCCCGCTGCTCAGTCTCTAGCAACAACTACTTCTGAAATTCCCATCGTTTTAGGGGCAGTAACTGATCCGGTGGGGGCAAATCTTGTAGCCGATAATGAAGCACCTGGCGGAAATATTACAGGTGTCTCAGATAAATCTCCAGTAAATGCTCAAATGGCACTAGCAAAACAATTACTTCCTACCGCAAAAACAGTGGGTATTTTATATTCGTCAGCGGAAGATAATTCAAAGTATCAAGTGGCTGAAGCGGAAGAAGCTGCGAAAAAACAAGGCTTTATGACAAAGAAAATGGCAGTTCCATCAAGTAATGAAATTGCTCAAACGGTTCAGGTCATGAGCCAAGAGGTCGATTTCATTTATATTCCTTTGGATAATACGATTGCAAATGCCATGCAAACAGTCGTCAGTGAAGCAAATAAATCAAATAAACCAATTATTACCTCTGTTGATACAATGGTTCAGCAAGGTGGGTTAGCCACTGTTGGAATCAATCAGTTTGATTTAGGGGTACAAGCAGGAAAGATGGCTGCAGATATTTTATCTGGGAAATCCGAACCAGCTACTACACCAATCTATACATTTACTGAAGGAGATACGATTATAAACACTACACAGGCTGAAAAATTAGGAATCACAATTCCAGAAGAATTAAAAAACTCAGCCAAGTTAGTTACAACAGAAGAATAAGCATATACAAGATGAATGAGGAGGAATAAATATGATTGTTTCAGCAATTGGTCAAGGAATGTTATGGGCAATACTTGGGTTAGGGATTTTTATGACCTATCGAATTTTAAATTTTCCAGATATGACAACAGAGGGTTCATTTCCTCTAGGAGGAGCTGTCTGCGTGACGGCCATCTCTCATGGAATTCATCCTATACTTGCCACTCTTTTGGGGATTCTTTCTGGAATGCTTGCCGGAATGGTAACAGGCTTACTATTTACAAAGGGGAAAATACCTGTCATCTTAGCGGGAATCTTGGTGATGTCAGGACTTAATTCAGTGATTCTTTTCGTTATGAAAACACCGAATCTTTCTTTGTTAAATAAACCGAGAATTCAAGATTTTTTCATTAAGCTCAATCTGCCAGATTATTTTGATATTGTGATTGTTGGGCTTCTTGCACTAGCCATTATCATCTCCTTACTTCTTTTCTTTTTTAATACAGATTTAGGACAGTCCTATATTGCGACAGGAGACAATGAAACGATGGCACGTTCATTGGGGGTGGCAACTGATCGAATGAAAATATTGGGATTAACACTGTCTAATGGTGTTATCGCATTATCAGGTGCACTGATTGCTCAAAATGACGGCTACGCAGATGTAAGCAAGGGGACAGGGGTGATTGTCATTGGTCTTGCCTCTATCATTATAGGGGAGGTGCTATTTGGCGAATTAACCTTTACCGAACGGCTCATCGCAATCGTTATTGGAAGTATTATTTATCAGTTATTGATTTTACTTGTTATCGCAGCCGGATTTGATACCACCTATCTAAAAATCTTCTCCGCAGGAATTTTAGCTTTATGTTTAATGATTCCACAAGTAAAACGTGCGTTGAATCTCACATTAGGCACAGAAAAGGAGTAACAGCATATGGCAATTATTGAAATCAAACAAGTTCGAAAAGAAATTGATAACGGGATTCAAGAAAAAAAAGTCTTATTAGATAGTATTGATTTAACCATAAATGCCGGTGAATTTGTCACGGTATTAGGGGGAAATGGTGCTGGAAAAAGTACACTGTTTAATTCTATTGCGGGAACGACGACTGTGACAAGTGGAACAATCACGATGGGGGATCGACTCGTAAATAATCTTTCCGAGGAAAAAAGAGCCGAATTTCTTTCACGTGTGTTTCAAGATCCAAAGATGGGAACGGCGCCTCGAATGACTGTCGCGGAAAATCTACTTCTTGCACAAAAAAGAGGGGAAAGACGCATTTTGAAAAAAAGACAGTTAAAACAGCAAAAAGAGTATTTCTATGAATTATGTAAAGAAGTTGGAAATGGACTCGAAAATCATTTAGATACTCCAACCGGACACCTTTCTGGTGGGCAAAGACAAGCTTTAAGTCTGCTAATGGCAACGATTAAACGACCAGAGCTGTTATTACTAGATGAGCATACAGCAGCCCTTGATCCAAAAACGTCCAAACAATTAATGGCGCTAACGGATCGTCGTATTAAAGACGAACAGTTAACTTGTCTGATGATTACCCATCGAATGGAAGATGCGTTACATTATGGAAATCGACTAATCGTTTTACAAAAAGGAAAAATTATTCAAGATCTTTCGGCAGAAGAAAAAGAAAAATTGACACTTTCAGATTTACTTTTATTTTTTGAAGAACAAGAGGAGGTCATTGTAGGGTAAAAGACATTTCTTCGTTCGCTATCAGTTCCAGTTTATCTACACTGGAACATTCCATGAATAAGGAATATAAGGTATACTACAAGAAACGACTGATTGGCTCATTTTATTTACGAATGTGATTATGAGATAGTCAAAAAAATACGGGTAACCAAATCCGTATTTTTCTATAACTAGCTTACTGGATAACAATTCTAGGATTTAAGTGTGAAAAGAATCGTGTTTATGCCTATGCAGTTAATGAACGAAAAAAGGAGGGAATACCGACGGAAACGAAAAAAAATGAAGAGTTTCTAATAGGCGGTTTGCCATTTGAAGGGCAATGGCTCGTTGGAAATACACCTGCAAATCAGATACCCAGCCATGGAACCACTTTATTTGGTACAAGCTATGCATTTGATTTTATGGCAGTTGACCGTAAGACGCGAACAGCCCCCAGTAAAAGCTGGCGCACATTTTTTGGGGTAGAACAACCTGAACTATTTTACAGTTTTGGCAAATCAGTATTTTCTCCAATTGAGGGAGAAATTGTAAGTATCCATAACGGGGAGGAAGATCATGTAGCTAGACGGAGTTGGTTTACATTACTCCCTTATGTGCTGAGTCAATCTTCACGTATACGCAAAGGACACCAGGCAATTGCCGGTAATTATCTTGTCATCAAGGCAAAGGAAGTTGATCTATTTGTTGCGATTGTTCATCTACAAAAAGATTCTATACTTGTAAAAGAAGGACAGTCCGTTACTGAAGGGCAACATATCGCCAACTGTGGAAACTCTGGAAATTCAACAGAGCCGCATATTCACATTCAGGCTATGAATACTTTAGATTTTTCAAACGGAAGCGGCATCCCACTTTTTTTCCGGCATTTTACACAACGAGAAAAAGAACAGATAAAAAAACGAACCAATGCTTTCCCAAACTCAGGTAGTGTTGTTTCTTCTGAAAAAATACCTGCTGAATAGTGAATAATAAAAAGAAATAGAGCTTCTATCCCTATGGACGCCTTGATTTCTCTGATAGAACTATTGATAGACGCAGTAATAAATAAAGGTGGATTTTTTGAAGGAAAGAAATCTGCTTCTGAAAATAAAATGAAAAAATAATGAAAAAAAGTGTTGACAGCTTTTTCTATTCATCCTATACTTAGGTCAATCTTAAAAACAGTTTGGAGCGATTGTTATGTTACAATTACAAAAACCACAACTGAATAATTATTACTTTAGCTATTTTAGATAAGGTTGTATTCATGAATTCATGGATGCAAACCTAAACGTTTGTATCTATGATGGCTAGGGAAATTTAAGATGCGAAGTTGTCTTATCCGCCACATAGATGAAAATCTATAGTGGCTTTTTATTTTCTGCACTTGTAAAAGGTGCTCACTGTAGATTTTTTGAAAATTTACGGTGAGCACCTTTTTTTGGATAATTGATTGGAGGAGAAAAAATGGAAAACAATATTACTGGACACACAAGACTGGTAGGACTTTTTGCGACACCGATTCGTCACAGTGTATCCCCCATGATTCACAACACTGCATTTCAAGAATTAGGAATTGATGCGGTCTATCTTGCTTTTGACTTAGGAGTTGATCGACTTTCACAAGCTATTGACTCCATTAAAAATTTAGAGATGCTTGGAGCAAATTTATCCATGCCAAATAAAATGGCGGCAGTTCCAATGATGGATGAGCTAAGTGAGGCAGCTAAGTTAGTCGGTGCAATCAATACCATTGTAAACCACGAGGGAAAATTAACCGGGCATATCACAGATGGAACAGGATTTATGAGAAGCTTGAAGGATAAAGAAATAGACGTAATTGGGAAAAAAATGACCATCATTGGCGCAGGTGGGGCAGCCACAGCGATTATTGTTCAAGCAGCATTAGATGGCGTAAAAGAGATTGCGGTCTATAACAGACACGATGACTTTTATACAAGCGTTCAGAAAAAATTAGCCTACGTACAAGAAAATACCTCTTGTTTGATTACCTTACATGATTTAGAAGATAAATCAGCTCTTGCAGATGATGTAGCAGATAGTGTTCTTTTCATAAATGCTACAGGAGTTGGCATGCAGCCTAACATTGAAGCAAGTCCAATTGAAGATTTTTCTATCATTCGTGAAGATTTAGCTGTCTATGATGTCATCTATAATCCTAGGGAAACCAAATTTTTGAGAGAAGCACGTCTTCGTGGAGCAAAAACTGCTAATGGCTTAGGCATGCTCCTTTATCAAGGTGCCGCAGCATTTGAACTCTGGACACAGCAGGAAATGCCTATAGAAAAAATAAAACCAATTGTAGAAAATAGTTAAACTAAAATAAATAGAGATGAGGAAAAGTAATGATCGTTATCATGAAATCAAATGCCACAAAAGAACAGCTAGAACGTGTTGTAAATCGAGTAAAAAAAGAAGGACTAGATGTCCAAATTAATCAGGGAAAAGATCATGTCGTCATCGGACTCTTAGGAGACACCAAAACTATACAAGATGTAGCTTTCAACAGCTACGATGGGGTCGAAAATACGGTGAAAATTTCCAATACGTATAAATTAACCTCTAGAGAATTTCATCCTCAGGACACAGTTGTAGATGTAAATGGCGTAAAAATAGGGGGAACTGAAAACTTCGTAACCATGGCAGGCCCTTGTTCCATTGAAGGTTTGGATCAAATTCGTGAGTGTGCCCGAATTGCCAAAGCTGGAGGTGCTCAAATTTTACGTGGTGGCGCCTTTAAACCAAGAACCTCTCCTTACGCCTTCCAAGGATTAGAAGAAGAAGGATTAAAATACATTCGTCAGGCAGCAGATGAGCTGGGTATGCAAGTTATTACAGAAGTAATGGATGAAGGACATATCGATATGGTTGCTGCATACAGTGATATTCTTCAAATTGGTGCAAGAAACATGCAAAACTTTAAACTATTACAAGCCGTGGGAAAAACAGGAAAACCAATTGGCTTGAAGCGTGGAATTTCTGGTACTATTGACGAGTGGCTGAACGCAGCTGAATATATCGCTGTTCAAAATAATCATCAAGTGATCTTTATCGAACGAGGAATTAGAACCTACGAAACTGCAACCAGAAATACATTTGACTTAAGTGCCGTCCCTTTAATGAAAAAATTAAGTCATTTTCCAATTATTGTTGATCCAAGTCACGGAACGGGCATTTGGGATTTAGTTCCTCCAATGGCAAGAGCGGGAGTCGCTTCTGGTGCAGATGGTATGATTGTTGAAATTCATCCAGATCCAGCAAATGCTTGGTCAGATGGTCCCCAGTCTCTAAATGAAAAGACCTACATGAACATGATGAAAGAAGTTCAGATTATGGAAAAAGCGATGAGAGAAATTCAAGCATTAGAAAAGTAGGTGAGGCTATATGAAGTTAACTGTTACTCTTCCAGAACACGCATATGATATTCTAATAGAAAAAGAGTCGTTGACACAGATTGGCTCATGGGTTTCCTCTTTGTGGACAAAACAAAAAATTTGTATCATTACAGATGACACTGTTCAATTATTATATGGAAATCTTGTCTTTCAACAATTAAAGGAACAGGGATTTGATACGGTTATTTTCTCCGTTATCCCTGGTGAAACAAGCAAATCTATCTCAGTTGCCTCAGACATTGTTGATTTTTTAGCTGAAAATGGATTTACTCGAACAGATGGAATTCTTGCTTTAGGCGGGGGAGTCGTTGGGGATTTAGCTGGATTTGTTGCTTCCATTTACATGAGGGGAATCCATTATCTCCAAGTACCAACCACCTTACTTGCACAAGTAGATAGCAGTATTGGAGGAAAGACCGCTGTTAATACAGAACAAGCTAAAAATTTAATTGGTAGCTTTTGGCAGCCTGAAGGAGTGCTTGTTGATCCACTCACTCTAAATACTTTAGAGGTTCGCCGAATAAGAGAAGGGATTGCAGAAATCATAAAATCAGCAGCCATTGCGGATGCCTCTCTTTGGTCACGATTAGAAGCGTTGGAAAATGAGCAAGCCTTACTAGAAGACGCAGAAGCGATACTTACGGCTTGTTTAAAAATAAAGCAATCCGTTGTTGAAGAAGATGTCTTAGACAATGGTAATCGTTTGATTTTGAATTTTGGTCATACGATTGGTCATGCTATTGAAGCTACCGCAGGTTACGGGGTCGTAACCCATGGTGAGGGTGTCGCAATTGGTATGACTCAAATCACACGTATTGCAGAGAAAAAAGGACTGACAGCGAAAGGAACGACAGAAAAGCTGACTCAAATGAGTACAAAATTTGGTCTTCCTACTCAGCACAGTCCATGGGAAAAAGACGCATTGTTTCAGGCGATTACCCATGATAAAAAGACACGTGGAAACACCATCAAACTGATTTTATTAGAAACAATTGGACAAGCAAAAATTCAAACAATTGAGACACCATTAGTCAATGAATTTTTAGTTATAAAGGAGTGAGGAAGAATATGAGATTTCTGACAGCTGGAGAATCACATGGACCAGAATTAACAACTATTATTGAAGGACTACCCGCAGGAATGCCTTTAACGGCAGAAGAAATTAATAGTGAGCTTGCCAGACGTCAAACAGGCTATGGTCGTGGCGGAAGAATGCTTATTGAAAAAGATCAAGTGAAAATTACTTCAGGGATTCGCCATGGAAAAACACTTGGCTCACCGGTCACATTAGTTGTTGAAAATAAAGACTGGAAAAATTGGACAAAGGTGATGGCGATAGAAGAAGTCCCTGAAAAAAATAAAAACTTACGTCGCGTGAGTAAGCCGCGCCCTGGTCATGCCGATTTAGTGGGGGGTATGAAATATCATCACGACGATTTGCGAAATGTCTTAGAACGTTCTTCCGCTAGAGAAACAACCATGCGCGTTGCGATTGGAGCAATTGCAAAAAAACTTTTAAAAGAGTTAGAGATTATTGTTGCCGGACATGTCGTGACATTGGGCGGTATTCATGCAGAAATTCAGGATGGACTAACTGTTACTGAAATTAAAGAACGTTCAGAAGCTTCAGAGGTTCGAGTAGTTGACCCACAGGTTGAAGAAGAGATGAAAGCGTTAATTGATCAAACGAAAAAAAATGGTGATACAATCGGCGGTGTGGTTGAAGTAATCATTGGAGGAGTACCAGCTGGACTTGGCAGCTACGTTCAATGGGATAAAAAGTTAGATGCAAAAATTGCACAAGCTGTAACCAGTATCAATGCGTTTAAAGGAGTACAGTTTGGACTAGGATTTGAAATGGCGAATCTCCCAGGTTCAAAAGTCATGGATGAAATCGTTTGGGACCAAACAAAAGGCTATACACGAAGAACGAATAATTTAGGGGGCTTTGAAGGTGGCATGACCAACGGAGAGCCCATTGTGGTGCAAGGAGTTATGAAGCCTATTCCAACACTATACAAACCTCTGCAAAGCGTAAACATCGACACAAAAGAGCCCTACAAAGCTAGTGTCGAACGCTCAGATAGTACTGCTGTTCCAGCAGCAAGCGTAGTCTGTGAAAGCGTCGTAGCTACTGAGATTGCAAAAGAACTCTTAGATAAATTTCCAAGCGACTCGTTTGAAGAACTTCAAAAAGCTGTTTCAGACTATCGTACCTATTTAAAAAACTATTAGGAGGTTTCCTAATATGCGAAAAAAAATTCTAGTGGTGGGCTTAGGTCTCATTGGCAGTTCTTTAGCACTTTGTATAAAAAAAGGACAGCCTGATGCAATTATCATTGGATGCGATCATTGCACTCAGACAGAAAAAATTGCAAAAGATACCCAGATTATTGATGAGATAGCCGACTCATTTCAGCAAGCGGCTGAACAAGCTGATGTTATTTTATTAGCCGTTCCTGTGCGTGTCTGTATTCAAAAGATTCATGAGCTGAAAACATTTACCCTAAGACCACAGGTGATTGTCACGGATGCCTGTAGTACAAAATCTGAAATTATGGAGGCAACAAAGGACGCTTCCTTTCTTTTTATCGGTGGACATCCAATGGCAGGCTCCCATAAATCAGGTGTGCTAGCTGCAAACGTTGACTTGTTTGAAAATGCTTATTATATTTTTACTGTCGATGAGGTAAATAAAACAATGGTTAGTGAGCTTCAATATCTTTTACGAGGAACGCGAGCAAAATATGTTGTGTTAGATGCCTATGAACATGATGAAATTACAGGGATGTTGAGTCATTTACCGCATATTATTGCTGCAGGCCTCGTCAATCAAAGTGACCGATTTAATCAAGTATTTCCACGCTCGCGTCAGCTGGCTGCTGGCGGATTTCGTGATATTACACGAATTGCTTCTTCTGATCCTACGATGTGGACAGATATTTTATTAAGTAATCGGGATGCTCTGTTACATAAGATAGATGAGTGGGAAAAGACTATGGGTGAAGTTCGAACATGGATAAGTGAGCGAGAAGAACAAAAGATCTATCAGTTTTTTGAAAAAGCAAAAGAAACACGTGATCAGCTACCCGTTCATGAGCAGGGCGCAATTCCTGCATTTTATGATTTACTAGTAGATGTTCCTGATGTTCCAGGGGTCATCGCTGAGGTTACTGGCTTACTTGGAAGAAAAGAAATTTCTATTATAAACTTGCGTATTCAAGAAACACGAGAAGATATTATCGGGGTTTTACAAATAACGTTTAAAACAGAAAAAGATCGTTTGGCAGGAAAACAGTATTTAGAAAAAAAGACAACCTACACTTGTCGTACAAAATAGGAAGTGATTGAATGAAGCTCGTGACAAATAAGCAACAATTACAGGGGACACTGACTGTTCCAGCAGATAAATCTATTTCTCATCGAAGTATCATGTTTGGTGCGATGGCTAAAGGAACGACAACCATTCACAATTTTCTTAGAGGAGAAGATTGTTTGGCTACGCTACATGCCTTTAAAACACTTGGGGTACCTATAGAAGATGACGGAGCGGTCATTACCATTCATGGGAGAGGCACCGATGCATTCATCCCTGCTGATGCACCAATTGACGTAGGAAATTCAGGGACGACGATTCGCCTATTAATGGGAATATTAGCAGGAACAAATTTTTCCACAACCTTGACTGGCGATGACTCTTTAAGTAAGCGTCCTATGGCACGTGTGATGGACCCCATCAATCAGATGAATGGGGAAATTACAGGAAATAAACACACCCAATTTCCTCCTATAACCATTCAAGGAAGAAAGACGCTACACGCAATTACCTACGAAATGCCTGTAGCAAGTGCACAAGTAAAATCTGCAATTTTGTTTGCTGCACTTCAAGCCAATGGAGAGTCCATCATTATTGAAAAAGAACCTTCCCGAAATCATACAGAAGAAATGATTCGACAATTTGGCGGACAGATTGAGATACAAGATAAAATGATTCGCCTAAAAGGACCACAAACGCTCAGTGGGCAGACAGTGGTTGTTCCAGGAGATATTTCTTCAGCAGCCTTTTTCCTCGTAGCGGCATTAATTACAAAAAACAGTACGATTCAATTAACGAATGTTGGTATTAATCCTACTCGTACAGGAATTCTTGATGTTATTCGAGACATGGGAGGAGAGATACAGGTAAGTGAATCCGATTCTGAAAACCAGTCAGCAACAATTACTGCTCGCTACTCTTCGCTTAAAGGGTGTACCATTGGCGGCGCGATTATTCCTCGACTGATAGATGAATTACCTATTATTGCCTTATTAGCTACCCAAGCAGTGGGTCAAACAATTATTCGCGATGCACAAGAACTAAAAGTAAAAGAAACGAATCGTATTGATGCGGTCGCTAGAGAATTAACAAAAATGGGCGCGTCTATTCAAGCAACAGAAGATGGATTGATTATCAACGGACCTACGCCACTACATGGAGCAAACGTTACAAGTTACGGAGATCATCGCATCGGTATGATGCTTCAAATCGCCGCCCTCCTTGTAGCTGATGGAGAGGTTGAACTTGACCAAGCGGAGGCAGTTTCTGTTTCCTATCCAAACTTCTTTTCAGACTTAACAACATTATTACCTGGGGGTGCTATATGAAAGGAATCGTATTAATTGGGTTTATGGGTGCTGGGAAAACCACAGTTGGCCAAAAGCTCTCACAAAAAACAGGATTACAGCAAATTGATTTTGATGAGCTGATTGTTCAAGAAATTGGCATGACGATTCAAGAATATTTTGACCAATATGGCGAAGAAGCTTTTCGAAAAAAAGAAACAGAAATTCTTTCCAAATCGCTGGATTTAGAGCATATTATTTCTACAGGCGGAGGGATTGTATTAAAGGAAGAAAATCGACGTTTACTAAATCAAATGCCCACCGTTGTTTATTTAAAAACAGATGCAGATGAGTTGGTCAAACGCCTTAAAAGGGATAAAACAACCGTTAGACCTCTTGTCGTTTCAAAAAGTCCAGAAGAGATTAAAGAAGTCTACATTCCGCGAATCCCCTTTTATGAAGAGAGTGCAAACATTATTGTAGAAACAACCAACCGAACACCGGATGAAATTGTTCAAACAATCCTTTTAAAAGTAGGTGAGTAAGTGAAAATTGGCTATTTAGGTCCTGAAAGTTCCTTTACCTATCAAGCAGCTAAAACAGGATTTCCAGAGGGACAACTTGTCCCATTTTCCAGTATCCCTGCCTGTATAAAGGCTGTCGAATATGGTAAGGTCGCCTTGAGTGTCGTACCAATTGAAAATACTTTAGAGGGTTCCGTTAACACAACAGTTGACTATCTCTATCACCAATCCGCGATTCCGGTTGGTGCTGAATTGATTCTTCCCATTCATCAGCAATTGATGGTATCAAAAGAAAATGAGAAGAGGTGGGAATCTGTTGAGAAAATCCTTTCTCATCCTCAGGCACTAGCTCAATCATCTCAGTTTATTCAACAGCATTTTCCTAAAGCAGTTGTTGAGGCTACTCCTTCAACAACTTACGCTGCACAATATGTTGCTGAACATCCAGAGGAGCAAATCGCTGCCATTGCGCCAAAAAACGCTGCTCGTACGTACCAGCTTGCTATCGTTCGTGAAAATATACAGGATATCGAAATAAACCATACTCGCTTTTGGGTCATTGGTCAGCCTGAAATTTCCTTACCACTTTCTAAAAAAAAGAGTAAAACGACTCTTGCAATCACGATGCCCTCTAATCAACCGGGCTCTCTTCATCAGGCGCTTTCAGCATTTAGCTGGAGGAAAATCAGCTTAAGTAAAATTGAGTCTCGTCCGCTAAAGACAAGCCTTGGTGAATATTTCTTTTTATTAGATATAGAAATGGATAAACCCAAAATCTTAGTTGACAATGCAATCGAAGAAATTCGTTTGTTGGGTGGGGAAGTCAAAATATTTGGTCATTACGGAATTTATCCTGTAAAAACTATCGAATGACTCTTTGTGTCTTTAAACCTTTTCTGATGTTTTATACTCAGAAGGTTTTTTTTGTCTTAAAATTTTCTAAAAAGACTATGAACTTTTTTTTCATCAGGTATGCTAGAGAAGAAGAGAAATGGAGGCTATCGCTTATGAGTCGAATGGATCGTTATAAAAACTTACATGATGAATCAGAAACAGTAAATAATAAAAAATCTTTCTCACCAAGAAAAGAAAGACAGCAAAAAGAACCAGTTGAGTCAGCTGCTGAAGAGCAATTATCTGCACCACAAACGAAACAAAGAAAAAAAGCAACATTTTTTCATACATCAAATTCGCCGGAAAAAGAAAAGAAACCCAAACAAAAAAAATCTCGAAAAAAACACAAAGGGCTACGAATATTGGGGCTTCTTATTTTACTCGTATTTTTATTTTCTGGCGGGATGTTTGCCTATGGAAAATATAGTGCAGAGCACGATACCTCCCTGCCAAAAGAAGAGCTGGAAACATTTAATGGGGTGACTAGTGCTGATAAATCAAATAATATTCTGCTTTTAGGAAGTGACAGTCGAGGAGGAGAAACTGGACGGGCAGATACGATTATGGTAATTCAGCTTGATGGTTCTGGGAAAAAGCCAAAAATGATTTCCTTTATGCGTGATACTTTTGTGACAATTCCTGGTGTGGGTGATAATAAAATAAACGCTGCCTATGCATTTGGCGGAGCTGATCTTGTACGGCAAACTCTTTTAGATAATTTTGGTATTGATTGTAAATATTATGCCAAAGTTGACTTTCAATCATTCGAGAAGGTGATTGATTCCTTATTTCCAAATGGCGTACAGATTGATGCCGAAAAAGATATGAGTAGTCACTTAGAAGTCCCTATAAAAAAAGGACCTCAAAAAATGAACGGGTTAACATTATTGCAGTATACACGCTTTCGTATGGATGAAGAAGGAGACTTTGGTCGTGTTCGACGTCAACAACAAGCAATGTCTGCTATCTTTTCTCAAATGAAAAATCCACTGACACTTATCAACTTGCCATTAGCCTCTGGAAAAGCAATTGGCTATACGTCTACAAATATTCCAACAACCTTTTTGCTGAAAAACAGCTTCTCTGTATTAAAAGGGGCAGGAGGAATTGATCGTCTAAGTGTACCCGTAGAGAATTCTTGGAGTTATGGAAATTCTGACTATGCCGGAAGCATTTTAGTCGTTGATAAGGAACAGAATAAACAAGCTATCCAAACATTTTTAGCCAATTGATTGTCTGAAAATTTATTTTCAATGTTTTTCAATCTATGCTATTATTATATTTGAACGGTGAAATTTCTTTGAAACGAGGAAACTAAATGAAACTAGCAGTAGTCACAGACAGTACAGCATATCTGCCTGAACGTATAAAAACAAAAGAAAATCTCTTCACTATTCCAATTCCTGTTATTTTGGATGGAAAGATTTACAATGAAGGTATTGATATTGAAGCAGATGAATATTACGATTTACTGAAAAACAGCAAAGAATTTCCAACAACTTCTCAACCTGCATTAGGAGAGGTGTTGGCGCTTTATCAAAAGATTGCGGATAAAGGATACGATACAATTATTAGTATCCACCTGTCTGCTGGTATTTCCGGTTTTGTTAGTACTTTACATGGAATCAAGGAAGCAATTGACGGAGTCACAATTGTCCCTTATGATTCTGAAATTACTAGCTTACCAATGGGACATATGGTAGAGGCGGCATTGGATATGTCTGAAACAGATGCGTCACTAGATGAAATTCTTGCCAAAATTGATATTATTCGAGATAACACTTACGCGTATCTAATTGTAGACGATTTAAACAATCTTGTTCGCGGAGGACGACTAACAAATGGCGCTGCCTTGATTGGTGGTTTGCTTAAGATTAAACCAATTTTAACCTTTGAAGAAGGAAAGATTGTGTTATCTGAGAAGATTCGATCAACAAAAAAAGCTTTTACTCGTGCTGAAAAGATAGTTGGACAACGCTATAATGAAATCCAATATCCAGTAAAACTTTATGTGATTCATGCAAATAATCTTGAAGTAGCAAAAGAAGAAAAAGAAAAGCTCCAAAAACAATATCCCGATGCAGAAATTGAGATTGGCCATTTTGGTCCGGTCATTGGAACTCATTTAGGAGAAAAAGCAATTGGATTAGCCATCTCAGCGCAATAATTCTTATATATTCTTTCATCACAGGCCTATAGAAGAACATTCAAAAGAATCTCTTTTGAAGTCTTCCATGGGTCTTTTTTGCCCTTTAAAGAGCTAAAGAAGTCCATTAATATCTTTCCAACATGTTTCAGTAAATCTCTTTTTTTGATAAATTGACACATTTCTATTATAATTTACTAAATTACTAGTTTAGTAAATTAGTAAATTACTAAAAGGAGGTTGGCGAGTTTATGAAAATCCCAACAAATCTTAAACATAAACCTGTCATCGTTGTAGAAGACTATGACAAAATTGATGGTAATTATGCATTAGATACGGATGCAAAAGGGCTTTCTTTAGGTCTTGCACAATGGAATGATAGAGGGAAAGTCGATATATCAGGAAAGGTTTGGCGTCATACAGGAGAAAAATGGTCACGTCAGTCTGAAGAGCTTCCTATTACTCGAATACTTGATTTGGCTATTTTAGTCGCACGAGGAAATCTTTATTTTCAAGATGCCTATCGACATGAAAAATTTTACGATCCAGAGAATCCAGAGATAGATATCATTGGTCTTCAAGGAAATCGAATGACAGTTGAGGTAGATACGGACAATCCAATGATTGATGAAGATATTTTATTATACTATGATACATTACAAAAAGATGGCGAATTAATCGGTGAACGTATGCGTGTATTAAAACGTTTGTTAGATGATCTAGGCTATTAAAAGGAGTTTTCCCTATGACCTCTTATTCAGTGACGGAAGGTAGAATTTTCTCTCGTTTGGAAAAACAAATGATTTGGAAAAAGCCCAAAAGTCATCAAACCAGTGAAGAAGAAAAACGGATTGCACAAGAAATTAAAACGAATTGGCATGATCCTGAAATGAAACTTTTTAATATTTTATTAGAAGGAGATGCTGGTTCTGGAAAAACCCAATTAGCAAAAGCCTTATCTGCTGATTTACAGCTACCTTATACAAAGGTGACTTGTTTTGCAGATATGGATAAATCAGACGTTTTTGGCGCGTTATTGCCAATTATTTCTGCAGATGATGAGCTAGATAGTGAATTGCTGGAAGCCATTTACCAAACAGATTCATTTGATGCAGTAATCAAGTTGATTCAACAACATTATAGTATCAATCAGAGTACTGCAAAAGAACGCCTTGCTAAGCTGATTCATCGTATTGACGAAAACCAGCAGGAAACCGTTCATTATAAGTTTTACCCTTCTGAAATTGTTCGTGCAATGGAAAAGGGTTATCTTTTAGAAATTCAAGAGCCTACAGTTATTCGCGATGCTTCTGTTTTAGTAGCATTGAATTCCGCATTAGAGAGTAATGGTATGCTAAATATCCCTACAGGGGTTATCCAACGACATCCAGATTGTATCGTTGTGATTACCACCAACCGTAATTATCAAGGGAATCGGCCCCTAAATGAATCTCTACGTGACCGAATGCAGCATGCCGAAAAAATGGATTTACCTGCTGTATCCGTGATGGCTGAACGGGCATTAGCGAAAACAGGTGTTAATGAACTTGATATTTTGTTAAAAATGGCAGAAATTATTCAGCTTCTCGATCAAACGGCTAAAGCAAATGCCATCAAAGGGGTTGCTGGTATGCGCTCTTATTTCTACTGGGTAAACACCCTAAAACAAGCGCAGGATCCCTTAATTTCTATCTACCCTAAAGTATTTTATAAAGTGACTACTGATCCCAACGAGCTAGAAATTTTAGAAAATATTTTAGAAGAAAGTGGCTTGCTTTCTGAGCTGCAAGTTCTTTTGCAAAAAAATCCGTTACAAGAATTTCTTAAAGAAGAGCAGAAAATTGCTGGAAGAAAAATTTCAGCAGAAGAAGCAGAATTGAGAAATATTGAAAAAGAAACAGAAGAAGCGACTTTATTAGGCGATTCTGACCAAGTATCAGAAGTATCAGCCCCAAAAGAAAAACAGGAAAAAAGAGAAGCTATTGAAGTGGAAGAAACCAAAAAGAGTGAGGACACTGTTGCCAATGGACATACAGAGAAGGAGAGTTCTGATGAAGAAACATCCATGTCTCCCTCTGAAATGGAAGCTGTCGACAAAGAAAAAAAGCGTAGTTTGAACAAAGAAGCGCGCCAGCTCTTAAAAGATACAGCTCACGCAAAAGAAGGACTGATTATCCATCGCCCAACATTCAAAAAAAAAGATATACTCATTGCCAAAGAAGCAAAGAAGAAGATTCTTCCTGCCGTTGAAACACTGAGTCGGAAAATGTTGGATTTACTTGATAAAGAGGTTACCACAACCTATCAAACAGGAAAATATGAAGGGAATCGGTTTAATGCTAGCCGAATTGCTTATGGGGATTATAAAAATTTTGATAAAAAGAATCCACCCCATGAAGAGCCTTCGCTAGCGCTCGCTATTCGCGTGGATGAATCTGGTTCCATGATACGAGAGGGTCGGATAAACAGTGCGCAGACAGCCGCTCTTGCAATTACTGAGTTTGCGAAACGAGTAAACATTCCTTTAATGATTTATGGGGATACTGCAGATGTCTCAACAAGAGAAAAGACCTCTATATTTTCCTACAAAGAGTTTGATGATTCCTTTGATTATGTCGATGCTAAAATCATATCCATGAAACCACGTCAAAATAATCGTGATGGCGTCGTGCTTAAAATTATGGCAGATAAATTGTCAAAACAAACAGCGACAACTAAATTGCTATTGACTATTAGTGATGGGCAGCCAAAAGCCTTACCTGATTATACAGGAGACAAAGCAAAAGAAGATATTCAATCCGTTTTAAAGGAATATGAACGACAAGGTGTACTGTTTTTATCAGCTGCTATCGGTCAAGACAAAGAGGTTATCAAGGAAATTTATGGAGAAAATCGTTATTTAGACATCAGTGATTTAGCGACTTTCCCTGAGAAAATTATTCAACTAATTGCCCGCTATTTGTAATTGGCAAATGCGCTCTGGGAGTAGTGTAAAAACTAGCGAGTTATCGAATAGAACACGGAGTTCCTGCTTACACTAAAAAAGAATACGTAAATTCTCCAGCTAGACCATTGGTGTAGCTGGTTTTCTTTAAAAACACATATAAAAACAGAGGAACTCTTATTCAAGCACTCTATGAATGAAATAAGCTTGACCAGCAAATAGAATTACTTATGAAGGTTTTTCAGAAGTAATTAGAAAACGTTCTCTCAAAAATAAACAATAAATATATTATGTAAACAAAAATAAATAATCACGCTCATCTTGTTACCGGTAACAACAGTTTTTAAGGTATGTTTTCCTTTATACTGAGAAGTATCTAGAAAAATGGAGGAATCGGATATGAAACAAACACGTGCATGGTGGAAAGAGGCGGTGGGTTATCAAATTTATCCACGAAGCTTTTACGACAGTAACAATGATGGAATTGGAGATTTAAATGGAATTCGTGAAAAATTGCCGTATCTGGTAGATTTGGGTATTGACTTTATCTGGATTAATCCTATTTATGATTCTCCCAATGTAGACAATGGTTATGATATCAGTGATTACCAGGGGATTTTAAGTGATTTCGGTACCATGGAAGAGTTCGATTTACTTTTAAAAGAGGCGCATGATTGTGGGATAAAAATCATCATGGACTTAGTCATCAATCATTCTTCTGATCAGCATCAGTGGTTTATTGAATCAAAAAAAGGACTAGATAATCCGTATCGTGATTATTACATTTGGGCAGAGGGGACACCTGATACTCCTCCATCAAATTGGGAATCAATTTTTGGCGGCTCAATCTGGAGCTATGATGAACAGAGCCAGCAATATTATATGCATGTATTTGCAAAAGAACAGCCTGATTTGAATTGGGAAAACAAGATGCTAAAAAAAGAAATTTTCACAATGATTGAATGGTGGCTGGAAAAAGGAATTGACGGGTTTCGGTTAGATGCAATTTCACACATCAAAAAAGCTTCTTTGGATACAACGCCTAAAAATCATCCATTTGATCCATTTATGAATGTACCAGGAATCGAAGCTCATTTGGAAGAACTGCGTGACCTATTTAAAAAATATGACATCATGACCGTAGGAGAAGCAAGCGGAGTTTCTGCACAGCAAGCACCAAAATGGGTAGGTGAAGATGGCTATTTCAACATGATTTTTGAATTTGATCACATTTCTCTTTGGAATAAAGAAGAGACTGGAAAACTAGATGTTGTTCAGCTAAAAAATGCGTTATCTACTTGGCAGACTGCATTAGACAAGAAGGGCTGGAATGCCTTATATATGGAAAATCATGATGTACCGCGAGCTGTTTCTGCTTTCGGAAATGATACAATTTACTGGAAAGATTCAGCCAAAGCTATCGCTATGATGTATTTCTTTTTACAAGGAACACCTTTTATTTATCAAGGACAAGAGATTGGTATGACTAATTATCCCTACACAACAATTGATGAAATAGATGCTGTTGATTCGCGTGCGTTTTATTTTCGATTATTGGATGAGGGAAAAAGCGTAGCAGACGCCTTACGAATTGTGAGTAAAACAACTCGTGATAATAGCCGAACACCTATGCAATGGACTGACGAGCACTACGCAGGTTTTTCAGAATCAACACCATGGATGAATGTTAATCCAAATAAGAATAAGATTAATGTTGCACTTCAAGAATCTGATTCATCCTCTATTTTAAATTTCTATAAAGAATTAATTGCGATTCGTAAAAAGTCAGAGACATTAGTCTATGGTTCCTATAAACTTTATCTAAGTGAGCATCCACAAGTGTTTATCTATGAGCGTATACTAAACAGCAATCGATTTCTAATTGTGGTCAATTTATCAGAAAGCCCAGCCAATCTGCGGTTGCCTGAAAGCCTCTCTGATTCTTCATGGAGTCATGTAGTAGGAAATAGCGAACAAAATTCAATGCTCACTTCTAAAATCACCTTGTCGCCTTATGAGGCACATCTATTTAATAACTAGGAGGAGTGGAATGGTTCAATTAACTGATTTCAGACTAGAAGTGGAAGGAACAGTTGAGCAACAGATGATTGCATATCTCACTTACTATGGATTTTCAGAGGTAGCAAATCACTCTCTAGCAGTAGCGTCTGAGGCAAAACGTTTAGCCTCTAAATTTTCTGCAGACCCTGAAGCAGCCTATATTGCAGGTCTACTTCATGACAGTAGTGTGTTTATTCCAAACAAAGAGCGAGTAGCACTCTGTCAGACACTCAATTTAACTGTGTATCCAGAAGAAAAACAAGTACCTATGCTGTTACATCAGCGACTCTCTAAAGTACTGGCAAATGAATTCTTTGGTGTGAGAGATGTATCCATACTGAATGCAATCGAATGTCATACAACATTAAGAAGCTCTCCGTCAAAAATGGATTTGATTGTCTTTTTGGCTGATAAATTACAATGGGATCAATCATACGCAGCTCCTTACTTAGACGAGTTAAATAAAGCCCTAGAAATGTCATTAGTTCATGGAGCAAAAACATATATTGACTGGACATTGAAACAAGGAGTCCTTGTTTTACATCCTTGGTTAAGACAAGCAAATCAGTGGCTCAATCAGCAGGAAGAGTGAAAGATAAAAATATATCTAACTAGTATTCATAACAATTTAGGAGATAGAATTTAAATGAATAACGATAGAAAAGAAGAAATTGTTGAGGCGCTTAATTTCACTATAAATTCAGGGTATTTTGATGAACAAGAGAGCGAAAAACTCGCAATTGAATACTTGGAAGAGTTCTACATGGACGAGGATGAGCCTAAGAAGTAGCATTTTTGAAGAGGGAATCCTATTAAATCAATCTTTTCAAGTGGCGAAAAATCCGTGACTTACCCGTTTAAAAAAGTTTAAACTGTCATGCGGTTGTCACGGATCAAAAAAATTGTCAAAAACGGAATATTTTCCCTTGAAGGTTTTTAACCGTCAGCGTATGATGAAAGCATCTCATGAGGAGGTGCTTTTTTCATGTCTGAAAATATAAGTGGTGACTTACTTAAAACTTTAAGGAAAGAGCGCAAGCTATCTCAAAAGAAGTTGGCTGATTTAGCAGGTGTTTCACAAAGTGCTTTAGTAAAGTACGAAAAGGGAACAAGAAAAATATCAAAGGATATCGATACTGTTTTAAGTGAGATTTTCAATGTAGATACACTTTTGGGGGATCAAACTGACCTTGTAACAACTATAGTAAATCAATTGTTGTTTTTCAAAGAAAAGAATAGTTTAACAAGTAAACAGTTAGCACAAAAGATTGGAATTGATGCACCTTTGATGAGTCGTATATTGAGCGGTAGTCGAAAGCCATCAAAGGATGTACAGCAAAAAATTGCTGTGTTTCTCTCTAACGATGGTAAAGAAATTTTGATGAATATAAAACAAGATGATGGTTCGTTTAAATTACCCTTTGTCGATAAAATGGCGATGGGAAAACGAATCCAAGAGATTCGGAAAAATCGCGGCGAGACACTGGAAAAATTTGGTAAGAACTTTAATCGACCAGCAGGCAAGAATGTTGTGAATAGATGGGAAAAAGGTACGAATATTCCTGATATCGAAAGATTGATGAATGTTGCCTATCTTGGGAAAGTGACTGTTTCCTACATTTTATATGGAGATATTTACAGTAAGATGTTAAAAGAGGGAAACAAGGTTAGCCAATTTGAAAAGTTAGCCCCTTTCCGAATGGGATTAAGACTTCGAAAAATTCGAAGGGATTATCGTTTGGAAAGAGAAGACTTTGGAAAGTTTTTTTCGCCTCCTATTACAAAATGGTCGATGGATAGATACGAGAATGGAAAAGATATCCCAAATACCGATCGTATTATTCAGTATGCCTATATAGGAAAAGTCTCTTTGGAGTTTTTGGTATACGGTATCTGATAATTTTTGAAAAGAATAGTTTTAACATTTGAGGCATTCAGAATTGGATGTCTCTTTTTTTATCCAATTTTGAAAGGAGATTTATTCTATGAAAAAGCCGAGATTTAAAAATTGGCGATTGTGTGCGACTATAGCTTTGTTAGGACAAACAATTGGAGGAACGATTGGCACTACGATTGCCTTGGCCGATGAAATTACTCATCCACAAACGGTAACCGTGGAATTAGATTTAGCGCATCAATATGCTGTCGAAGGTACATTTAGTGATGGACGATTGATGTCAGAAGTCACTGTGCCTCACTATGCTGTCTATAATGGTGTGAAACAAGATATTTTCTGTATTGAACCAGGGATTCCGATTGATAATCAATTCACTCCGGGTTATGAGAAAAATCCATTACCTGATATGCCGGAAAAAGCAAAACTAGTGTCCGTTTTGTGGAAAGAAGTGGGTACGGATGTGGATACTCATATTGTGGCTCAAAAAATGATTTGGCAAGAAGTCAATGGCTACACACCTCACTCAATCAAACGATCGGATGGTAGTGCCGTAAATATCGCAGCTATTGAGGCAAAAATCAATCATGCAATCGCAGATTATCAGAAGAAACCAAGCTTCCATAATTCCACAGTAAAAACAGTGTTAGGTCAATCGATCACGGTAACGGATACTAATGGTTTGAACTTATCAGAGTTCGATGAGGTTGTTCAAAATACCGCAAACATTGATTATCGTGTGAATGGAAATAAATTAGTGCTCACACCAAATGGAAACTCCAAACCAGGATTACTGACATTGAAAAAATCGGTTGGTACCGGAACACCGGTGGCTTATAAAAAAGCAGGGCAACAAACCTTAATGCCTGGGGCAATTGATAAACCTAATACTTACAGTGTGATAATTGATGTGGAGACAAAAGGATCCCTGAAAATCAAAAAAGTCGATAAAGAATCAGGTAATGTTGTACCTGGGACAGTGTTTCATTTAGATTTTGGGAAAGCTTTACCTGAAAAAGATGTGACTACCGATAAGGAAGGGATTGCGAAATTAGATGGGATTCCCCATGGTACAAAGGTAACTATCACGGAAAAATCGGTGCCAGATCCTTATACGATTGATGAAACACCAATGATTGCCACGATTAAAGCAGGAGAAACGATTTCGGTGGTTTCTAAAAATACTCGTGAAAAAGGTCAAATCATTTTGGACAAAACTGGGGTAGAGACTGGAAATGATCTTTGGAATGAAAATTACACTTTAGCTGGTAATACCTTTGCTATTCGAAAGGACAGCTCTATTGGAGATATAGTCCAAGAAATAATTACTGATGAAAAAGGACATGCAGAAACACCAAAAGAAATCGATAGGGCTTTGGAATTAGGTACGTATTATATCACGGAAACCAAAGCTAGCAATGGATTTGTTAACACTTTTAAGCCAGTGAAAGTTGAATTAAAGTATGCCAATCAAACGGTAGCACTTGTTACTAGTAATGTGAAAGGTCAAAACCAAGAAATCACCGGTGAAACAACCTTGACAAAAGAAGATAAAGATACCGGGGATAAGACTCAAGGGAAATCTGAATTTACAGGAGCGGAATATACTCTCTTTACTGCAAAAGATGGTCAAGCTGTCAAATGGAATGATGCTTTCAAACCAGAATTAGTGAAGGGGACAAATGCTTCTGATAAAACCGTCACTTTGACTTTAGATGAAAATAATCAAGTTGCAGTTAAACACTTAGCGATTAATGAATATTATTGGCAAGAAACTAAGGCGCCAAAAGGGTATAGTTTAGACCAAACCAAATACCCTGTATCCATTAAAAAGGTTGATGATAACGAAAAAAATGCGGTCATTACCAGAGACGTTACGGCGAAAGAACAGGTGATTCGCTTTGGCTTTGATTTCTTTAAATTTACCGGATCAGTTGTGGGAACTACCGAAACTGGCTTCAATGATTTAACGTTTAAAGTTACGCCATTAGAAGGAACCAACGAAATCACAGGTGCTGAAGATGAAGCTACCACAGCCTACAATGAGCAACTAGGATTTGATGGTTATGGCAAGTTTGAAAATCTGCCTTATGGGGATTATTTGCTCGAAGAAGTGGAAGCACCAGAAGGATTTCAAAAGATTGCGCCACTAGAAATCCGTTCTATTTTTAAGGAAAACAAAGACGATTACACCGAGAGTGAATATATCTTTACCATTACCGAAAAAGGGCAAAAACAACCGATTAAGACGGTGACAGTTCCTTATGATAAACTCACCAACAAGAATTTTTCTATTAGTTTGAATCGTTTGATGTTTTATGATTTGCCGGAAAAAGAAGATAGCTTAACTTCCCTTGCAACTTGGAAAAACGGCACTAAAGAATTAACCAAGCTTGCTTCTACCGAGTTAGTCGATAGATTGAGCTACAATTTGCATGAAATAAAAGAAGAATGGTATGTTGTGGCTCAAGCAATTGATGTAGGGGCAACAAAAGCTGCTCAAGAAAAAGATCAAAAAGCCAAACCTGTCGTGATTGCTGAAACAACATCAAATTTGGCTAACAAAGAGAAAACAGGAACTTGGGAAATTCCACATAAACTAACAATAGAGCAAGTCTTGGATAAAACCATTGTTTTATTCAATTATGTGTACGAAAATAAGGAAGCCTTTGAAGCAGGCGATGAGCCGATTGCAAAAGATGCTAGCTTGAATAATCAAGCACAAACTGTAAATTGTAACGTAGAGCGTCATGTTTCTATCCAAACAAAAGCCCACTTAGAAGATGGTTCTAAAACCTTTACTCACGGAGATATAGTAGATATGTTTGATGATGTTTACATTATTCATGAAGTACTGGATGGTTCAAAAGAAGCTTTTGAGACTATTCTGTATGCTATACTACCAGATGGTACGAACAAAGAAATCTGGAAATCAGGAAAAATTGACTATGAAGTGAATGATAAAGAATACACCAAAACAGTGCTTGCGGAAAAAGTGGACACGAGTAACTATCCAGAGGGTACAAGTTTTACCTTTAAAGAGATCAACTATGATAAAGACGGAAATATCAATGGAAAACACAATGAGGATTTGAAGGAAAAAGCCCAAACCTTAACACCAAAAGAAGTTCCAACAGCACCTAGTACACCAGAAAAACCTGAAACGCCAACTACTCCAAGTGACTCTCAAGAATCGCGGGCCACAACGAAGACATTACCTCAAACCGGAGAGAAAAACTCCAATATTTTACTGTTCATTGGTTTTACCTTGATCTTTGCAACGGCTGGCTATTATTTCTGGAATCGCCGAAACTAAGGTGATGAGATGAATCAAATAAATTGTAACAACCAACACGCGCGACCGCCTCCAAAAAAAGTGGTTGCGCTATTTTTGTATCCAAAACTAAAAATGAGAAGAGGATAAGAATATGGAATTGAAATTTGTTGTGCCAGATATGGCCGAAACCTTTGGGAAGTTAAGTTATGCCGGTGAGGGTGAAGTTTTAACAGAAGGATATGGTCGGAATACTACGATTATTGGTCGCAGTTACCATTTATATTCCAGTAAACAACGAGCAGATGATATTGAAGTCGTAGTTGCAGCGGAAGCCGGAGAAAAGGATTTTGATCAAGACCAACCGTTAAAAGCCGTTAATCCCCATTTAGTTGCCAAAGGGTATGAGATTGAGAACCGCGGTTTTACAGATTATGTGTTGTATGTCGATGATTTAGTGAAAGCATAGGAGGAGAAAAATATGAGACTAACGGAAGGTATTGTGGTAGATTCAGGACTAACTTTTGGTAAGTTGCGCTTTTCTGCATTGCGCCGAGAGGTACGGAAACAAAATGAGGATGGAACGATTAGTAATGAGGTAAAAGAACGAACCTATAACTTGAAATCTTCGGCTCAAGGTCGAATGATTCAAGTAAGTATCCCAGCAAATGTACCATTGCGAGAGTTTACCTATGATTCAGAAGTTGAATTAGTCAATCCAATTGTGGATACCGTTGCCAATTATGTTTTCCGAGAAGGAACCACCGTTAATTGGTTTATTAAAGCAGACGATTTGAAGCTAAAGCATCCAAAAAATCAGGGAATATCTACTAACCAAAATGAAGAGAAGAAATAGGTGAAGATTATGGATATTGATATCGAGCATCTTTTAGATCGTCTAGATCGATATGGAAAAGGAGAACTGACCGAGGAACAAGTTATTAAAACATTGACATTAGATGAAAAAATGTTTCTTATTCTGCACCACGGATTTCTTGAAACAGATGAAGATGCACTTGATGTAATGGGCTGCTTAGATAAAGTAGGGGCTTTCTTTTTAGTGGTGGAAGTAAAGGAATGTTTGTGTCGGGAAGCAGAATCCGTCTTGGAAGAAATCGGTGTGGAAATGCCTGATGCCATTGGAGACTTTTTAAAGCAACTGGTTGAAACTAAGCAACTTCCCATAGTAGTAAAAAATTAGAATGACTTTTTTCTATTGGAGGTGTTAAACATCAGACAGTACAAAGGGCATCGTATACGAGCAGGAGATCAACACTTAATTTGTCACTTTATTCTTGGCTGGCTAATCGCTTTGTCCATTGGTTGGATGAGCATCTTTTATTTTCAAAAGCTTAGACGATTTGATATTTCTAAGGTATCACTTTCCACTATTGAAATCGTTTGGTCCATGAAAGATTTAATTTGCTTACTAGGAAGTCTCGCTCTTTCAGGAGCTATGATATTGCTTTATATACACTTTTTTCAGGCTCATTGGCGAAGTCTATGGCATCGACAAAAGCTAGCCCGGATGATTCTAGAAAACCATTGGTATGAAGTGAAACAAACTCAAAGTGAAGGCTTTTTCAAAGATTTTAGTAGTAGTCGAACCAAAGAGAGTATTAGTTACTTTCCCAAAATCTATTATCGAATGAAGGATGGATTACTTTCAATTCGCGTTCAAATTTCACTGGGAAAATATCAAGATCAGCTATTGAAGCTGGAAAAGAAGCTAGAAAGTGGACTGTATTGTGAGTTAATAGAAAAAGAACTCAAAGATTCCTATGTGGAATACACATTAGTGTACGATATGATTGCCAATCGAATTGGGATTGAAGAAGTAGTGGCAGAAAATGGGGCTCTGCGATTGATGAAAAATCAAGTATGGGCATATGATTCCTTGCCTCATATGTTAATCGCAGGTGGTACAGGTGGTGGGAAGACTTACTTTTTACTAACCATCATCGAGGCTTTACTGAAATCTGATGCCGAACTGTTTATTATCGATCCCAAAAATGCGGACCTCGCCGATTTAGGTACGGTGATGCCTCATGTGTATTCTCAAAAGGAAGAAATTTCTGCCTGTGTTGAGGATTTCTATGAACGTATGATGGCTCGTAGTAAGGCGATGAAAGAAATGTCGAACTACAAAACAGGAGAAAATTATGCCTACCTAGGTCTTTTGCCAAATTTCCTAATCTTTGACGAGTATGTTGCTTATATGGAAATGTTAACCACAAAGGAGAATGCGGTGGTTTTGAATAAGCTCAAACAAATCGTTATGTTAGGACGTCAGTCTGGTTTCTTTTTGATTCTGGCTTGTCAAAGACCGGACGCGAAGTATTTGGGAGATGGAATTCGTGATCAGTTTAATTTTCGTGTTGCTTTGGGACGCATGAGTGAGTTGGGATATTCTATGATGTTTGGGGAGGTCGATAAAAACTTCTTTATGAAAAGAATCAAAGGTCGAGGATATGTTGATACTGGAGGGAGTGTGATTAGTGAATTTTACACGCCTTTAGTTCCAAGAGGGTATGATTTCTTAAAAGCCATCAATGAAGTAATACAATCAAAAGAATAATTGAGGAAATTATGGAAAAATAAAACCGTAACTTTTTTACATTACAAAAGAATGCTTCTGCGAAAGAGTTGAAGGCAGTCTTCAAATATGTAGCAGATGAATCCAACCGAAAACAACGTAAATTGATTGGTCTGGATAAAGAAAAATAATTTCGAATCGAAAATAGTTGTAGAAGCCAAGAGCAAAATATTCTTGGCCTTTTTCTTTTCAATGAAAGTGGTGATTTATGACATTTTTGGATTTGTTTGCCGGTATTGGTGGGTTTCGTTTAGGGATGGAACAAGCTGGACACCATTGTATCGGGTTTTGCGAAATTGATAAATTTGCTAGGCGTAGTTACAAAGCAATCCATGACATAAAGGAGGAGGTTGAAATGCATGACATCACAAGTATATCAGACGAGTTTGTTCGATCAATCGGACCAATTGATATCCTTTGCGGCGGATTTCCGTGCCAAGCTTTTTCAATTGCGGGAAAGCGACAAGGATTTTCCGATACTCGAGGTACTCTCTTCTTTGAAATCGCTCGGTTCGCCGCTGTTCTCCGACCTAAATTTCTATTCCTTGAGAACGTCCGGGGATTACTCAATCACGAAGGAGGGGCTACGTTCGAGACAATCCTCCGAACGCTGGATGGATTGGGGTACGACATGGAGTGGCAGGTGCTTAACTCAAAAGCCTACGTTCCCCAAAGCCGTGAGCGAGTTTTCCTTATCGGACATTCTCGAGATGCATGTACCGAACAAGTATTTCCTATCATTGGACCGTCTGCAGCATCTGATCAAAAAATCAGAAACCTGTTAAATATTAATCCATCCAATCATGGTATGGGTGGAGAAGTATATGGACCAGATGGTGTTGCCCCAACCTTAATGGGAAATGAAGGAATTAAAATTGCTTTGCAAGCGAAAAAAGGAAGTTCTGTGGCGGGAATGTTGCTTGGTAATTTCGAACAAGGAAATCGAATTTATGATGTATCAGGAACGGCACCTACCTTATCAACAAAGCAAGGTGGTACTAAGATCATGATTCGGAAAAACGAAAAAGAATATCACGAAGTTAAGCCAGGGGATAGTGTGAACTTGGCTTTTTCTAATTCAAAAAGTCGTCGGGGGCGTCTTGGTAAACAAAGTGTTCATGCCTTGTTGACAGGAGGTCAACAGGTAGTTGTCACGGATCAGTATCAGATTCGTAAATTGACGCCGCGAGAATGCTGGAGGCTTCAAGGATTTCCTGACTGGGCCTTTGAACGGGCTGCCAAAGTAAATTCAGATAGTCAGTTGTATAAACAGGCCGGGAACTCTGTGACAGTCCCAGTCATTTTTGATATTGCCAGAAGACTAAAGAAGGTGGAGGCACATGGGTTACGATGAGTTGATTAGCGAGATTTATTGGGTTATTGGAAAGATTCAGTCAGATCCAGAACTAGAAGAAGAATTGCGGCGATTAAATTTTGATATTCGCAAGAACGGAGTGAAAGTTCATGGTGATCTTTATGTGATGGATGAGGAGACAGATACTCGAATCGAGGTTAATCAGGTAATCACAGAATTTGAACGAATTGCTGATCAAGCAAAAGAACCAGATATTCGTCAATACTTGTTAGAAATAAAGGCAGAGTTGGAAACCGATGGAATTAAAGATGAGTGAGAGCTCAATATCCCAACTTTAGGCGCTGACCGCGGCGGATTTGCGAAGCAGAAATCCTCCGTGGTGCTGTGCCTGTTCATGGACGGCTTTAGCCGGCCATGATGTCTCACCCCCCGTATCTAACAGGGGGGTACAAAAACACAAAAAATAATCAAGCAAAGATTAAAAATGGTTGCTGTAACAAAGTTAATAAGCTGTTTAAACAGGTGTTAACTTATTTGGAAAAGTTAACATCTCAAATTTAGAGGTGAGAATTTGGTACAAAGAAATTTAGATTACCATTTATTAAAAGACAAACGTAACGAATATGGCGTTTCGCAAAATAGATTGGCTACTGCTTGTGGGCTTAGTCGCTCGTACTTAAACCAGATAGAAAACGGTGGCGTAACTGCATCTACAAAGACTATAAGGAAAATTTTTGACCAACTGGAAAGTTTCAATCCCGACTTGCCTTTGATGTTATTGTTTGACTATGTAAGGATTCGGTTTCCCACAACGGACGTGCGGAAAATCATCCAGAAGATTTTACATTTAAAATTTGACTACATGCTTCATGAAGATCATGCCTTTTACTCTTATCAGGAACAATATGTAATGGGAGATATAGTGGTGATGCTTTCTAATGAGGAAGATAAAGGCGTACTGATAGAACTTAAGGGGCGTGGTTGTCGGCAATTTGAAACGTTTCTGCTCGTTCAAAAACGTACCTGGTACAGCTTTTTTGATGATTGCCTAAAAGCTGGTGGAGTGATGAAACGCTTGGATTTGGCAATCAATGACAGAGTCGGCTTATTGGATATTCCTGAATTAACAAAGAAATGTCAAAAAGAAGAATGTATTTCTCTATTTCGTACTTTTAAGAGCTATCGTTCAGGTGAACTTTTGAAACATGATGAAAAAGATGGTATGGGGAACACCTTGTATATTGGGAGTCTTAAAAGTGAGGTCTATTTTTGTCTATACGAAAAAGATTATGAGCAGTATATTAAGCTCGGAATTCCTCTAGACCAGACAGAAACGAAGAATCGTTTTGAAATTCGCTTGAAAAATGACCGTGCCTATCATGCCATTCAAGATTTGTTAAACGGTCGAAGCATTGAGAGTACTACGTTTTCCATTATCAACCGCTATCTACGATTTACGGATAAAGTAGAAGGTAAACGGCGAACCAATTGGCCGATGAATGAACAATGGGGGCGCTTTGTTGGACGGAATCGCAAAGAAATTCACTTAACTTCTGATCCGAAACCATATACCATTGAGCGAACTTTGAATTGGTTAGGACGACAAGTAGCGCCTACTTGGAAGATGGCAAAAGAATTGGATCGGTTGAATCAGACAAATTTTATACAGGATATGTTAGAGAATTCACAATTATCCGAGCGCTATAAAAAGATTTTAGAACAACAAAGTATGGGGATTGAAAATTTGATTATGTGAGAAAAGAGGAATCGTTATGAGAATTATGAAAGATATTTTATTGGTAATTGGCAGCAGTATAATTGGTGCCACCATAATGTGTTTAAGGAATGCGGGTTTCGTTACGGATCGAGTAATAGGAAAGAAAGGAAGATGACAAGATGAATTTTGGTCAAAACCTGTATCAATGGTTTTTAACCAATGCTCAATCTCTGGTTTTATTGGCGATAGTGGTGATTGGTTTATTCTTAGGATTTAAACGTGAGTTTTCCAAACTGATTGGTTTTTTAGTGATTGCTTTAATTGCGGTAGGATTGGTTTTTAATGCTTCTGGAGTAAAAGATGTCTTACTCAATCTGTTTAACCGAATTGTTGGTGCCTAAGGAGGACAATAAATATGGAGAAGATGCGCGTTTATATTGCGAATCTCGGGAAATACAATGAAGGTGAGTTGGTGGGGGCATGGTTTACCCCACCTATTGATTTTGATGAAGTGAAAGAACGCATTGGGTTAAATGATGAATACGAAGAATATGCGATCCATGATTATGAGCTCCCCTTTGAGATTGATGAATATATGGCAATTGACGAGATCAATCGGTTGTGTGGGCTGGCAGAAGAACTAGAAGGAACGCCGATCGGCGAAGTTGCTTCAGAAATCCAACATGCATTTTTCAATTCTTTTGAAGAAATGGTGGAGCATGTGGATGATATTATCTGTTATCCCGATTGTAATGATATGAGTGATGTGGCGTATTATTTGATTGAGGAAACTGGAGCTTTGGGTGAAGTGCCTGCTCATCTGCAGAACTATATAGACTACGAGTCGTATGGTCGAGACTTGGAAATTGGAGGGAATTATTTAATCACTAATTTAGGTATTTATGAATATTCAATCTGAAGTAGGAAAACGGACATTAATATCTCATTTATTTTATCTATTGAAAGTGTTAAGATTAAAGGTGAAGTAAATGGGGAGGAAATTGATGGATGAAAAAGTTAGACTTGCATATTCATACAGTTCGATCTATAAGTGATTCAAAGAAAATAGACTTTTCAATTGAGAAACTATCAGAATATATACATGAAAAAAAACTTGATGCAATAGCTATTACAAATCATAATATTTTTGATATTGAACAGTTTAGGAAAATTAGAGAGGCAATTGAAGTACCAGTTTTTCCAGGGGTAGAAGTTGATTTAGAAAAAGGTCATCTATTATTAATTGGTGATTGTTCAGAATTTCCACTTGAAGATTTTGCAACATCATGTGAAAAGTTGCTTAATTTTATAAAGGAGCAGTCCGACTCTCTGACTTTATCAGAATTCTATTCAGTTTTTCCAAAGCATACTTTAAAAAAATATTTATTGATTCCGCACTATCGTAAATCACCTGAGATTTCAGAAAGAATTATACATGAGCTATCAGAAAACTCTACCATTAGTGCTGGAGAGGTCAGTTCTCCAAGAAAATTTATGGAACTTAAAAATGAAATTGATGGATTAACCCCTGTTTTGTTTAGTGATCAAAGAATCTGTAGTTTTATGAGTAGTTTTAATAACCATCAAACTTATTTGAATATTTCCGAAATTAGTTTAGCCGCAATTAAGGGGGCATTATCGGATAAAACCAAAGTAAGTTTATCAAAAAAGGACGGAAAGAACTTATTTGAAATTCATGATGGAATTAACGCCTCTACAGGTTTAAATGTATTGTTAGGGGAAAGATCTTCCGGTAAAACTCATTTATTGAATAAAATAAATGAAAGTACAGAGAATACGAAATATATTCGTCAATTTGAATTAGTAGAAACTGATGATAAACGTTCAGAAGAAACATTTCATGCTCAGTTACAGAATGATGAAAGTATGTTTTCAGCAGAGTTTTTATCGGAGTTTAATGAAATCGTCAAAGACATATTGAATATTGATGTACTTACTACCAAAAAAAATGTTAACGACTATGTGCAATCATTGTTAAAAAATGCTGAAAGTACAGAAAAGAAAGATGCTTTTGCCAAATCAACCCTTTTTAGTGAAGAAAAGTTTAAGCATAAGGATACATCTACTTTAGAAGAATTAATAAAAGCAACTCAAGTAATTCTTGAAAACAATGAATACTCAACACTTATTGATGAAGTTATCGAAAGAGAACAACTTGTGAAACTGTTGCTTCGCCTGATTAAAGAACACAGACGGATTTCTTTGGATAATGAAATAAAGGAGAAGGCAAACACTATAATCGGCAATGTTCAAAGTGAACTATCTTTGAAAACAACAACACAAAGAATTCTTGATATTGATTTAAGTAAGGTTGCTGAAGAACAGCTAAAAATAAGAAAGTTTAATGAGCTCACAGAAAAACTACAACAAGAAAAAATTCTTAATGAAAAGCAAACTTTTGATTTTACAGTAAGAAAATCTAAAAGAAAGTTTGCTACTCCAAGGGAATTGATTGAACAAGCAAAGAAGAGAATGAGTTTTTCTGATATATTTTCATCGTATTCAGTTCCATTTGATTTTTTACAGAAACTAAAAAGTAAAAAAGAGCTTGAACCCGCAGATTTTTATAAGTATTTTGTAAAGATACAGGTAGAAATTTTAAACAAGGATTTGAAACCAGTCTCTGGAGGACAACGAGCAGAATATAACTTTTTACGGAAAATAGAAGGCGCTCTATCACATGATATGCTTCTCATCGATGAACCTGAGTCATCGTTTGATAATCCGTTCCTAAATACAAAAATTAACACAATGTTGAAGGATATTTCGAAGTACATTCCAGTATTTGTTTCAACTCATAATAACACAATTGGTGGTTCCATTAGTCCGGATTTCATTCTGCATACAAAAAGGAGTATTGAACAGGACAAAGCTAATTTTAGAGTTTATACCGGCTATCCAACAGATAAAATCCTATACTCAAATGATGGGAAATCAATTAATAATTTATCTGTTCAGTTAACATGCCTTGAAGCAGGCGAAAGTTCGTATAGTAAGAGGAGCGAAATGTATGAAATACTTAAAAATTGAAAATAATCAAGGCTTTTTCTTAAAGGAAGACAATTGGATTGCGGTTGATCAAATCACAAAGGAGGACCTTTTTAGTTTTATTAACATTATCTTGGATAGCGTTGAAGGAGAATTTGAGATGGATGAATTTTCTGAAGAGACAATTCAACACGCTGCTCACAAAATTATATATAAAAATATTTACAATAAACTTTTAGAATTAGAACATGAGAAGGATAATCTTCATGATAAAGTAAATCAACAGTTTTCAACTGCATTTCAAAAGTATTCAAATGATTAGTGATAAATTTTTAAAAGGCTCATTCATTAAGGATGAGTCTTTTATTGTGTTATAGGAGATGAGTCAATGAAAAAAATAAAAAGCTATACTAGTATCTGGGCAGTTGAAAAAGTCATTTACGCGATAAATGACTTTCAGCTGCCTTTTCCTGTGACCTTTAATCAAATGGCATGGTTTGTTTTATCCTTGCTATTGGTCATTGTATTTGCACATGTGCCTCCACTATCTATGATAGAGGGGGCATTTTTAAAATACTTAGGCATACCGGTGGCAGTTACATGGTTTATGTCACAAAAGACCTTTGATGGAAAGAAGCCATTGGGATTTTTGCGATCCTTTGTCAGTTATCATTTACGATTTAAGGTCACTTTTGCTGGAAAGAAAGTCAAGGAACAGAAAAAACGATGGGATGAACCCATCACCTTGGTAAGGAGTGTAAATTATGTATCCAATTAAGTATATTGAAAATAATCTCGTCTTTAATCATGAGGGAGAATGTTTTGCCTATTATGAACTAGTACCTTACAATTACTCTTTTTTATCCCCTGAACAGAAATATCAAGTTCATGATAATTTTCGCCAATTGATTGCACAAAATCGTGAAGGAAAGATTCATGCTTTACAAGTTGCCACAGAAAGTAGTGTTCGAGCTACTCAAGAACGATCGAAAAAAGAAATTAAGGGGAGGCTTAAAGAAGTTGCAAAACAACGGGTTGATATGCAGACAAATGCTTTAGTGTCCATGATTGGCGATAGTCAAATTGATTATCGCTTTTTTATTGGCTTCAAGTTGATTGCTACTGATGAAGAAGTAAATTTAAAAAGTCTCAAAAAAACTTTCTTTTCTGGATTTCAAGATTTTGTCTATGGGGTCAATCACCATTTAATGGGGGATTTCGTTTCGTTATCTAATGAAGAAATCCACAGGTATACCAAGCTTGAAAAATTGATGAAAAGTAAATTAACCCGTAGATTCAAAGTCCGACGAGTAACACCCAGTGATCTTACTTACTTGATTGAACATATTTATGGAGAGAAAGGGACACCATTTGAAGAATACGAGTTTCAGTTACCGAAGAAAAAATTGAAATCAGAAGCCTTGGTGAAGCGGTACGATTTGATACGCCCCAGTCGTTGTTTGATTGAGGAAAAGGCAAGATATTTACGGATGGAACATGAAAACTATCAGTCGTATGTAGCCTATATGACGATCAACATGATTGTTAGTGAAATGGAGTTTCCATCTTCTGAACTATTTTATTATCAGCAACAACAGTTTACATTCCCAATTGATACGAGTATGAATGTGGAAATTGTGACGAATAAAAAGGCCTTAGCTACTGTCAGAAATAAGAAAAAGGAACTCAAAGATTTAGACAATCATGCTTACCAATCTAATAATGATACAAATTCAAACGTCTTAGATGCCTTGGACTCAGTCGATGAATTAGAGACCACATTGGATCAGTCTAAAGAGTCTATGTACAAATTAAGTTATGTGGTTCGTATCAGCGGGGAATCATTGGATGAATTAAAACGCCGTTGTGATGAAGTCCTAGATTTTTACGATGATACCAATGTTAAATTAGTTCGACCTTTTGGCGATATGATGGGGTTACATGAGGAGTTTTTGCCAGCTAGTAAACGGTATATGAATGATTATATCCAATATGTTACTTCTGATTTCTTGGCCGGACTTGGTTTTGGAGAAACTCAAATGTTAGGAGAATTGGAGGGCATTTACTTTGGCTACAATGTAGACACTGGGCGCAATGTTTACCTCAAACCAGCATTGGCTTCACAAGGAGTAAAAGGGTCAGTTACAAACGCACTAGCCGCAGCTTTTCTTGGTTCGCTCGGTGGTGGGAAATCCTTTAGTAACAATCTCTTAGTTTACTACGCAGTACTTTTCGGTGGTCAAGCTGTGATTGTTGATCCAAAAGGCGAGCGTGGTGGCTGGAAAGAAACTTTGCCAGAAATTATGGATGAAATCAATATCTTGAATCTAACGAGCAAGCCAGAAAATCAAGGCTTGCTTGATCCTTATGTAATTATGAAAAAAAAGAAAGATTCCGAGAGTTTAGCCATCGATCTACTCACTTTCTTAACAGGTATTTCAAGTCGAGATGGAGAGAAGTTTCCAGTTTTACGGAAAGCCATTCGAACGGTTACTCAAAGTAAACAGCGAGGGTTATTACAAGTAATAACCGAGCTACGAAACGATGGCACTACAGTGGCGGAAAATATTGCCGATCATATTGAATCTTTTACTGATTATGATTTTGCTCAGTTGCTCTTTTCAGATGGTTCGATTAAACAGTCTATTAGCTTAGACAAACAGTTGAATATTATTCAGGTGGCGGATCTGGTCTTACCAGATGCAGAAACGACTTTTGAAGAATATACGACAATGGAATTACTTAGTGTTTCCATGTTAATTGTTATTTCGACTTTTGCCTTAGATTTTATTCATAGTAATAGAGAGGTCTTTAAAATCGTTGATTTGGATGAAGCTTGGAGTTTCTTGCAGGTTGCTCAAGGAAAGACTTTATCAAATAAATTAGTCAGAGCCGGTCGAGCGATGAATGCTGGTGTTTATTTTGTTACTCAAAATAGTGACGATTTACTAGATGAACGATTGAAAAACAACATTGGTTTGAAGTTTGCCTTTCGCAGTACCGATATTCATGAAATCAAGAAAACTCTCGAATTCTTTGGTTTAGATCAAGAAGATGAAAGTAACCAGAAGCGTTTACGAGATTTGGAAAATGGGCAATGCCTGATGCAAGATTTGTACGGTCGTGTTGGCGTGATACAAGTTCATCCAGTATTTGAAGACCTCTTCCGTGCTTTCGACACGCGTCCACCTGTCCATGAGAGAATGGAGTGAGCGAATGAAAAAGAAACTTTTTCGAATCATTGGAATTGTTTTTGTTTGTCTATTCTCGCTCATCGTTCTAATAAGTTTAATCGGTACGGTAGCGGAAGCTACAGGGCTTGTAGATGACAAGGTTCAAGCTGGAAATATTTACTCTCAATATTCTTTGAATAACTATCAGCTCGATTTTTTTGTAGACAGTTCTTGGGATTGGTTACCTTGGAATTGGGGGGATGGTCTAGGAAAAAGCGTAATGTTTGGATTATATGCTATTACAAATTTTATTTGGACTGTTAGTTTGTTTTTGTCAAATGCGACGGGATATGTGGTACAGGAGGCTTATAAGTTAGACTTCATATCAGATACGGCAGAAAGTATCGGAAAGAACATCCAAATATTAGCAGGAATTACCGAAAATGGTCTTCAAACTTCCGGTTTTTATTTTGGTTTTCTCTTATTGATGATTTTAACTTTAGGAGTTTATGTTGCCTATACAGGTTTACTCAAACGGGAAACTACTAGAGCCGTTCGAGCGGTGATTAATTTTGTGATGATTTTTCTACTCTCAGGTTCATTTATCGCTTTTGCACCCACTTATATCACGAAAATCAATGAATTTAGCTCAGATGTCAGTGAAGCAGCTCTCACATTAGGAACTAAGATTGTGGGACCCAACTCTGAAATCGAGGGGAAAGATAGTGTTGATTTGATTAGGGATAGCCTATTTTCGATTCAAGTCCAACAGCCATGGCTATTGTTGCAATTTGCTGATTCTAACATCGAAGAAATCGGTGAAGATCGGGTAAATAAGATTTTATCTGTGAGCCCTGATAAAAATAAGGGAAAAGATCGGGAGGAAGCGGTCAAAGTAGAAATTGAAGATAATGACAATGCAAATCTGAGCATCACGAAGACCATGGACCGATTAGGAACTGTGGTTTTTTTGGTGTTATTCAATATTGGGATATCGTTCTTTGTCTTTCTACTAACGGGGATTATGTTGTTTTCTCAAATTCTTTTCATTATTTTTGCGATGTTTCTGCCAATCAGCCTCTTATTATCTATGTTGCCCACATATGAAAGTTTGGGGAAGAAGGCGGTTATTCGCTTATTTAATACAATCATGATGCGCGCGGGGATTACGTTAGTTATTACAACGGCTTTTAGTATTTCAACAATGTTTTTCAATATCTCGGCTACTTATCCTTTCTTTATGGTAGCTTTCCTCCAAATCGTGACCTTTGCCGGTATCTATTTCAAATTAAGTGACATTATGAATATGTTCAATCTCCAAAGTAATGATAGTCAGTCAATGGGTAGACGTGTCATGCAGAAACCTCAAATGTTGATGAATCGTAAATTGCGACAACTCAATCGAAATGTAGGTCGAACTTTGACCTTTGGCGGAGGTGCAACCGCAGCTAATAAACCGGCAGCTAGTCCTTCGAAGGGAAAACGTTCAAAAAAGGCTGATTTATATAATCGAACGAACCAATCAATACAAGACAACAAAGAGTCAAGCTCTGACCTGGAAAAACAAAATCATACATTCGGTAATAGAAAATCATCACGAATAAATTCAGCGGGTAGAAAAGTTGGAAAGGTACTTGATTCAAAATCTATGGTAAATGACAAATTAAAACAAACGAAAGACCAAGTAACCGATATGCCAACGAATTTGAAATACAATCTTTATAAAGGAATTGAGATGACGAAAAAGGCACCAAGAGAATTCAAGCGTGGGCTTGTGGAGGAGAAAAAAGAGCGAGAGGAACAACGAGAATATCAACACCAAAAAAGGCATAAAAACATGGATGAAAAACGCAAGATGCTGGTTACTCCGAAAGCTACTTCATCGAATCGTCGAACCAATGTTTCAGTTAGTTCACTCGTAAATTCGAAACAACGCCCTTCAATTAATCAACACCAAATAGAAATGAGCGCTCAAAAAGACATTGGTTCACAGTCTAAACAAAGAATTCACCAGCAAAACACTAACCCGCAAGTAAAAAGAAAGTTAACGAATACGCGATTGTTGAAACAACACTCCACTCTAACAAAAAACGGGAGTCTTCATTATCAAAAGAAAGTTGTAAAACGTCCTAAGGTAAAGCAAGGTGATTCAACATGACAATTAAGAGACTTGGTACGATTACATTTTCTATATTAGTGGTTTCGTTTATGGGTATCTTGATGTGTGTCGGTTTATTGTTTGGTGAGGATAATGTGGGGATCGGTGACTCGGAATCTACTGGTGGGATTAGTGTTTCAGAAGAAGTTTTGAAGCATCGTTCACTTGTAGAGAAGTACGCTAAGGAGTCGGGGATTTTAGAATATGTTCCGATTCTTTTGGCGATTATCCAAGTTGAATCAGGTGGAACATCGGAAGATGTGATGCAAAGTTCTGAATCAGTGGGTTTACCGCCTAACTCATTGAGTACTGAAGCGTCAATCAAACAAGGGTGTATTTACTTTGCTTCCTTGGTTAAACGAGCAAAAGGTTTAGGTTGTGATCAAGATGGTATCATTCAAGCCTACAACTATGGTGGCAGCTACTTAGACTATGTCTCAAAAAACGGGAAAAAACATGGTTTGTCTTTAGCAGAATCCTTTGCAAAAGAAAAGTCAGGTGGACAAAAAGTTGATTATTCTAATCCAATTGCTATTAAATCAAATGGGGGCTGGCGCTATAACTATGGGAATATGTTCTATTCTTCATTGGTGAAGCAATATCTGACTAAAACAAAATTTGATGATAAAACTGTTCAAGGGATTTTTGATGAAGCTTTTAAGTATGAAGGCACTGCGTATGTATTTGGTGGGTCAAGCCCAGCAACGGGGTTTGACTGTAGCGGATTAACCCAATGGTGTTATGCAAAAGTCGGTCTAAAACTTCCACGAGTTGCTCAGGATCAGTATGATGCCATGACTCATATCGATCTAAAAGATGCAAAGCCGGGAGATTTAGTTTTTTTTCATTCAACCTACGATGCAGGAACTTATGTAACTCATGTGGGTATTTATGCGGGAGACAATCGAATGTTCCATGCGGGAAATCCAGTGGGATGGGCCGATCTGACAGAAATATATTGGCAGCAGCATATTATTGGGGCAGCGCAGTATAAACTATAGAGAAGAGGAATGCAAAATGAAGATAAAAATTGAGCGAAGTAAGAGAGAAAAGGCTCTAAAAAAGAAAAAAGAACGCGTTGTTTCAGTAGGAAAACATCGGAAAAGGGTGCTTGCTCTTTGGATTCTACTATTTTGTAGTTTGATTTTTGGAATCTACAAAAATTTTACTGCCATTGATCAGCATACTACTCACGAAAAGGTAGTAATAAAAGAAAAAGTGCTGAACACTTCAGGAATTGAAAATTTTACTATAGATTTTGCTAAGGAGTATTTTTCGTGGAAGAATAATGAACTAGATATTGAGAAAAGAATGAGTGATTTAACACAGTATCTAACAGAAGAAGGGAGTACTTTAAGCCAAGATATGATTCGAGCAGATATCCCGACTAGTTCTGAGGTAGAGTCAGTAAAAATTTTAGATGTAGAAAAAAAATCAGATGAATTCACTATTTCTTTTTCAATAAGTCAAAGAATCGATGAAGGAAAAAGAAATCAAATGATAAATACAGTTTACCGTGTCACAGCTTATGATGATAAGAAAGGTGGATATATCATAACTAGTTTACCCACTATGATTGGAAAACAGTCAAAAGCCAAATATGAAGGAAAACACTTAGAAAGTGATTCTACTATTGATGCTAAAAGGGTGGAGGAAATGACTGGGTTTTTAGAAACATTCTTCATGCTTTATCCAACAGCTTCAGAAAAGGAGTTGCGGTACTATATTGATCATGATGTTTTGAATCCGATTAATTACAATCTTAAATTCAAAGAAATTGTTTCTCCCATTTATCATGAAAAAGGAAAATCAATTCAAGCGACACTTGTAGTGAAGTATATTGACGATATCACGAAGACCATTTCTAGTTTTCAATATACTTTGGTCCTGCAAAAAGATAAGAATTGGAAAATTATTGATAACAAAAGTTAAATAGAAATCGTTTAGAATAGTGTGATAGTTGATGCTTTTTTCGTTGAGGTTTAAATGTTCATATCCAGAGATAGGTACTTACGATTATATATAATCAAATAATAGGGGAGGAAGCAGTGATCACGTCATTCATTCATTAATTCAAGATAGATTTTAATACTTTACTTAATAATAGTTCAAATTGATTAAATGCTATCGAATGAAAAAGGTTAAGATGATATCCTGAAATAAGCTGGGTTTATGAGAACAAAGTAGAATTAGTTTTCATGCTACGAAAGTAGGCACTAGTTTGATTACTTATTGGCCCATAATGGAGATTTCTGAAATGGTTATCCTCTTTTTTTTTACTTGAAAAATATTGGATATCCTAAAGGTACTTTTTTTAATAGAATTTAATTGGGAAGTATATAGGCGAAATAGGGAATAATCTGAATTATCGAGATTATTCCCTATTTTGTTTTTCATTTTAACTCGGAAGAGATAATTTCAAAATGATTATTTATTTTTTTACCAGTCTAAAAGAAACGGATAAAAACTACCGTTGTTTTGCTATATCCTAAACAAAATAGAAAAGGCTGAACTTTCAAATTTTTAACTTATATAGGGGACAATTTGAGTTTAATTAAATGAAACTTGTATTAGCTGTATTTCTGATTGTTCTTTTCAATAAAGGGATGCAGAGATGCAGTTAGTTAATTCTGTACGACATTTTCTAACTTTATTACTACTTAACATTTCTATTTTATAAAAACTTAGAAGACAAAAGCTATATGGTAACTGATTCACTTTAATCGATCTATTTGCGTACAATTATGACCAATTGGAAAGGGTAAGGAGTTGATTAATCATGCGAGTAAAGAAGCCTTTATGTATGTTAACCATATTGATAGCAATAAGTGGTCATCTTGTTTTAACGCAATCTGATAAAGCTCAAGCTAATGTATCAGGTTCTTCAAGTGATAGCCTAGATGAAATCATAGATATTCCATCGTTAGAATCAGATGTACTAAAGCAATCAACGGAAAGTTCCAAACAGACTGATAGTAAAATGGAAGAGGAAACTACTAGTAGTGAGACAAACTCATCAAGCCAAAAAAGTTCTAACAAGATACAAGAAAATTATTCAGATGAAAAACAAACGAATGAAAAAGTAGTCGATGCTGGTTGGACATATGTTTTACAAGATGGTTATGCGTATATAATTAGTTCAGATGCTAGTGGCAATGTTGAAGTGCCTGATACTTTAGGTGGAAAACCTATCCGGTTTAAAACTCTTGATTATTCGGTATTTAATAATTATCAAAACATAACTAGTTTCAAAGTCAGTGCGCCCTTATTAGTGGATTCTATCACATTTCAAGCTTGGAATAATTTAGAAAGCGTTGACTTAAATCTAATAAGTGTTGGGAATAATTCTACAGCTCGCTTGTTTGAGGGTTGTAATCAATTAAGGAGTATTAATCTAAATAATTTTGATACATCAAATATTACTAATATGAGCTATATGTTTGCTGGCTGTATCAATCTTACTAGTTTGAATGTATCAAAATTTGAAACCGGGAATGTCATCGATATGAGTTCGATGTTTCTTGATTGTAATAGCTTGACTAACTTGAATGTAGCGAACTGGGATACATCTAAAGCGGTTAGTATGGCAGGTATGTTTAAGTTTTGTTACGACCTTGCCCGCATAGATTTATCGAACTGGGATACTTCTAAAGTCACCAATATGGTTGATATGTTTTATAACTGTAATAGCTTGGTCGGTTTAAATGTGTCAAATTGGGATACTTCAAGGGTTGTTAATATGGAAGGATTATTTGCCGCCTGTATTAGCCTTCGTAGTATAAATGTAACGAACTGGGACACATCCAATGTTACTGATATGTCTAACATGTTTTCTTATTGTTACGCTCTAACTAGTTTAGATTTATCGAATTTTAACACAATGAAGGTTACTGATATGAGCTATATGTTTGACTCTTGTCCTAATTTTATTAGTTTAAATGCATTAAATTGGAATACGTCCAACGTTATCAATATGAAAGGAATGTTTAGGGAAAAAGCAGATAGTCCTGACCAAATTTTAAATATACAAACAAATGATCAGAATCTGCTCACTTATAATTATGCAGAAGATCGACGATTCCCTTATGGACCTAAATTTGATCCTGATGGTGGAATATTTCCTGATGGAACCTCCACAACTAAGTCTTACTTTTCAAAGGTCGCTATGACTCCTAATGAATATCAGAATAAAATTACTTTGTCTTCCTTCAGGGAGTATATAAAAGGTATCGAACCAACTAAAGAAATGAATAACTTCTCAGTTTGGACAAATACTCCAGGGAAAAATTTTGACAAGATTACGAATGTTTTGGATGAAATACACACGACTTATATAGCTAATTGGCATCCTATAATAACCCCAAATATCCCTGATGGAAGCACATCACCGGATAGTGTGTCCCCTCTAAGCAGACTTGGAATAGCCTATTATCCAACAATACTGACGATTCCAAAAACTGAGTTGAATGAATCCGGCGAACAAATTATACCTATCCAAACAACAAGTTTGCACATTGGTGTGAAAGATCAATCAGCTTTTACATCTTGGACTCTACGGGCTCAGGTAAGATGGGATAAAGATGATTTAAGTGGTAGTTCAATCTTAAGTAATAATGAAGGAAAAGTGTGTAAGAACGAAAATAACGGAATTGATCCATTTAGAGAAGAGGATTTAAAAGACACATCCGAAGTAATTGGTGAACCACATCTTTCGATTAACGAGATGGAATCATTAATCATGAGTGCCCAAAATGATAAAAGAGTTGGCGTTTATGATTACTCTCTAGGTAAATTAACTTTGATTATTCCAGAAGTAAAATATGTAGAACCAAATCAGTACAGTGGAACTATCCAATGGAACTTGGTATCAGCACCATAGAAATTATTCATAAAAATAATTTTTTACCTACAGTTAGTATGTTGCCGAATAGGAGGAATATAAGGCCGCTTAATTTAGAACTAAGATTCCATTTTAGGGCTCTTTGTAAAATAGTATTAAGAGAGTGAAATCAGTAGAATAATACAAAACGGCTAGGCAGTTCTTTTGTCTAGTCGTTTGTTCGTCTTTGGTTTGGCATTTCTAAAATATTTCCCTTTAACTTATGAGCGAAGAGTAAAGGTAAATAAGCTATGTACTTTGCTAACTATAAAAAGGATTTCAAATAGTTCAAGTATGAAGATGCTTCCATAATAACTTTTTCTAACTAGAGGAGACAAATTTGATTATTCATTTTTTTACAAAGCGTAAAAAAGTGAATAAATCTGATTCTCATTTTAGCGTATTCTTTTTGAAGGCAGGTGTTTATACAAAATACTAAAAAGTAAAAATTATCAACAGGGAAAAAGGAGATTGAATTATGAAAAAACTATTCATGCCAATGATTACTACAGCAATTTTAGCTACATGCACTTTAGGAACTACATCTGTATTTGCAGCAGATGGAACCCCTGACCCAAGTACTGCTGAAACTCCAGTAACTGCCGAACTGGAGTTGAAAGATGCTGGTCCAATAACCCCACCTATTGATCCAAGTGATCCAAATAATCCAGGAGAAGATCTTACTCCAATAACAGGTCATTTTGGAATTGCCTATATTCCTAAGCCTTTAAGTGCGACTTCAAAATTAGAAAATACGGGTCAACAAACGATAGCTTTGAAGAATACGATAGGTAAGAATAAGTGCAATGTTGGGATCAGAGATACTTTACGTAAAAAAAATAAATGGGTATTGTCTGCTCAGCTTACATGGAGCGGAGCAAATGCTTCATTCATGGACGGTACAACTATCACTGGTGAAAATGGTCAAGCGATGGAGAATATTGCTGGGGTCTTAGGAAATATCCAAAATGGTGAAGTATCTACAAGCGCAACTTCTCTTAGCATTAGTAATACGCCTACAAATGTACTAGAAACGGTTGATGGAAAACAAACTAACGGAATTTATAACTATGGATTTGAAAATCCATCATTAGTAATTCCTGCTACTGAAAAAGTTCCTGCAGGTTCCTATTCAGGTAACATTACATGGAACTTAGCTGCGACACCTGTAACACCATAACTTCTTTACTTCTTAGAAGGGAAACAACCTGTTTTCCTTCTAAACTATTCTTATTTCAAGATTTTACCTGCCAGAAATAAGAATAGTTTAGAAAGAAAAATAGCAATGATAGAGAGGTGAATAAAATAAATGAAACGATTGTTGTTGACGGTCGTCATTTTTTTTAGTTTGAGTTTAACTATTAGCAATACCACTTATGCGGAAGAGACCTCTGAGGAATCAGCAGGCGGTTATACAATTGAAGGGATTCCTAATTCTCATCAAATAGATCCAGATTCTGGATATTTTGATCTATACGAGGTTCCCGGTGAAAAAGACCATTTGAAGTTAAAAATATTGAATCAATCGAATCAGGAAAAAGAAATGTCAATAAAAGTTACGAACGGGAATACTAATTCCAATGGGTTAATAGATTATACAGGTGAATTAAAAGACCACCCATCATTAAAAATTCCTCTCAACTCTATATTAAAAACGGCTGACGATACTGTAATCGTAAAACCGAATAGTGAAAAAGAAGTAACATTGAATTTAACTATGCCAGAAAACCAATTTGAAGGAATTATACTTGGAGGCATTCAAGTTTCTGATATCACGCAGTCATCAAACTCGTCAAACACAACTTCTATTAACAATAAATATGTATACACTCTTGGTGTCGTCCTGAAAAATGACCCCAAAGTTGAGACTTTCAAAAACATATCTATCGTATTAGAAAATATACAGAGTGAATTATTTTACGGTAAGAAAGTAGTGCAGGTTAACTTGCTGAATGAAAATCCTTATATTTTAGGTAAAGCTACAGTTCAGGGCACTATTACTGATGAAAAAACAAAGAAAATAGTTCAAGAACAAAAAAATGAAAATGTATCAATTGCTCCTAACTCGATTTATCCTTTCCAGTTCGATTGGAAGAAAGAAGAAATAAAACCCGGAAATTATTTATTCAGAGGGGTAGTTAAAACAAAAGACAATAAATGGGAATTTTCTAAGAAATTTACGATTACAAGGGAACAAGCCGGCAATATGAATAAAAAAACGGTGTTTAAAATTTTTATTCCATATTGGGTTCGATTTTGTTCTGTATTCTTTTTAGTCCTGGTGCTTATGACAAGTTCTTGGATAATTTATCGCGGGCTTAGAAAAGAGGTATCTTAATATGAAGTTTAAAAAACTGAGAAAACTCGATATTCTAATATCTATTTTTCTCTGCATAGTCTACGTTTTATCTTTCTTTAATAGTACCTCCATATATGCAGCTGAAAGTAATAATACCTATGTAAATAATGAAAAGACAGAAATAAAAATTGTTCTTGAAAAAGCAATTTCACCTGGGATATTACCTGGAGAAGGTGAATCGGCTGAAAAAAATAAGACTGATTCTCGAGATTCTATACAGAAGAGCCATCTAACTACAAACACAGCTCTTTTTCCAAAAACTGGGTCTAAGAAAAATAACTGGTTTTTTATTGGAACAATTTTTTTAATAACTGTATTTTTGTATGTAAGTTTGAATCAAAAGCATAGGGAGGGATTCTGATGTATTATACTCCGATGTTTCTAATATTGTTGGGTATCGTTTTTCTAGTCTTAGATATCTTCTTTTTCTTAAATGATTATAGAAAAGTTACACTAAGACAATATAAGAGGAAAAAATTATACGTTAATTGGCTCGCGCTGATCAGTTCATTTGCGCTTACTGGGACAGGTATAATATATCTTTTTCTTATTTATGACCAATTAAAAAGGTGAGAGAGTGATTAAACATTATGCAGGTAAAAAAATTTTTATGTATTACAACTGTATCGACAGTATTAAGCGGTTATCTTGCTGTGATGCAAACTGGTACAGCTCAGGGAAAAGAGTCAGGTATTTTTAGCAATAATATAGATAAAACTACAGATATTAAATCACTAAACTCAAATGATCTCGAACAATTAACAGAAAATTTATCAACGAATCAGTTGAATCAGACAACAGATTCTACAAACCACGGATTTTCTTTAGAGGATGATTCTGATAGTCAAGAATTTGTAGAAAATAGTACAGAAATATTTCAACAATCTGATAGCGGAATCACACAAAAGACTACTAGTACAGAGGAAAGTTCAAATCAAACAACTTCTACGGCTTCATCTGTAGAGACACAAGCTAGTTCATCTGAAGCAAAACAGATAAACAAAGGGACTGAAAATGGTTGGAACTATGACATACGAGGAGATTATGCCTATATCACTAGTTCAAATTTGAGCGGCGATGTTAGTGTGCCAAGTACTTTAGGTGGAAAACCTATTCGATTTGAAAGGCTAGATGGGTCAGTGTTTGTTAATTATCAAAATATCACTAGTTTTAAAGTCAGCAGCCCTTTTTATGCGGAAGCTGTTAGTTTCAAAAGATGGTCTAATTTGGAAAGTGTTGACCTAAATTTGATTAGTATAGGCAATAATTCTACAAAGGAGATGTTTAGAGATCTTTCAAAATTAAAAAGTATAAATTTGTATGATCTTGACACATCTAATATTACTGATATGAGCGGTATGTTTTATGGTTGTACTAGTCTGACTACACTAGATGTATCGAAGTTTAATACATCGAATGTCATTGATATGGCCAGTATGTTTTATAGTTGTACTAGTCTGACTACACTAGATGTATCGAAGTTTAATACATCGAAAGTTACTGATATGACCGGCATGTTTTACAACAGTAGCAATCTCAGTACACTAGATCTCTCGAGTTTTGATACGTCCAGTGTAATTAAAATGTCTTTCATGTTTTCTTTATCAGGCGTTAATACATTAGATTTATCACACTTCAATACATCGAATGTCAAAAATATAAGTTATATGTTTTCTTGGTGTGGAAACCTCACTTCTTTAAACGTATCGAATTGGAAAACGACTAATATTACTGATATGAGTAACTTATTTGCTAATTCAGGGCTTATTAGTTTGAATTTATCAAATTGGGATACTTCAAATGTTACTGATATGAGCAACATGTTTTACAACTGTAAAAGCCTTAGTAATTTAGACTTATCGAATTGGAATACGTCTAATGTTAACAATATGAATACTATGTTTAGTTATACGGGCTTAACTAGTCTAAATGTGTCGAGTTTCAATACGTCCAAGGTTACGAATATGGCGGATATGTTTACACATAGCTTAAAGCTTACTAGTTTAGATTTATCAAATTGGGACATGTCGAATGTTACAACTATGTCCGGAATGTTTAGTTATTGCATCAGTTTAAGCACTTTAAATGTATCAAACTGGGATACGACTAAAGTTAAGGATATGAGAAATTTGTTTTGGAACACAAGTATAACTAGTTTGGATTTATCAAATTGGAATACGTCCAATGTTACAACAATGTATGGCTTATTCTCGGAGTGCAGTAATCTTAGAAGTTTAGATGTATCGAGTTGGGACACGTCTAAAGTTAAGGATATGACTAATATGTTTAATAATACAAGCTTAACTAACTTGGATATATCAAATTGGGATACTTCCAGTGTTACGAATATGCAAGGCATGTTTTCTGATAATTTAAAATTAATTAGTTTGGAAGTGCCAAATTGGAACACTTCTAACGTTACTAATATGAGTGGCATGTTTATGCTTTGTCCTAAATTTAAAAAACTAAATGCTTCAAACTGGGATACCTCCAGCGTGACTAATATGGGCTTTATGTTCACAGTTCAGACTACTGATCCTGAACAAGTTTTGCTTGTTCAAACGAATGATCCGAAACTACTAACTTATGATTACTATAGTGTGGATAGAAGGATACCAGGTGGTCCTAGGTTTAACCCTGATGGTGGAGTGTTCCCTGATACAACAGACATTAACAAGTCATATTTTTCAAAAGTTGCTATGACTACTAATGAATACAAGAATAAAAATACTTTGTCATCCTTAGAGGAGTACGTAAAAAAAATAGAACCCACTAAGGAAGGTTCTGATTTTATAAGCTGGACGAATTCTTCTGGTAAAAATATTGATGAGATCACGAATATCTTTGATGAAGTGGATACCACATACACTGCTAACTGGCAACGAAAAAATGATCCTAATATTCCTGACGGAAGTACACTTCCAGACAATGTGAATCCAAATAGTAGATTAGGAATAGCCTATTATCCAATTAAATTATCAATTCCAAAAACGGAGTTAAATGAATCTGGCGAACAAAACATTCCAATTCAGACAACCAGCATACATGTGGGTGTAAAAGATTATTATGCTAATACTTCTTGGACTCTTAGAGCTCAACTAAAATGGGATAAAAATGAATTTCATGGCAGTTCTATTCAAAGTGATAATAATGGAAAAGTGTACAAGAATGAGAACAACGGGAACGACCCTTTTACAGATAATGATTTAAAAGATACTACCGAAGCAAGAGGTGAAAGATACCCTACAATTGATGAGTCGGAATCAACCATTATGAGTGCTACTAATGGGAAAAGGACAGGGGTTTATGATTACTCTCTAGGTAAACTAACTTTAGTCATTCCAGAAACAAAATATATAGAACCAAATCAATATAGTGGGACTATTCAATGGAACTTGGTGGCAGCACCGTAGTAAACGACTGAAAAAAGATTTAGATTCTCTATTATTAATTTTCATTGTCAATTGAAACTGACAGTGTGGTATTGAAACACTTAAGGTTGAATTCACTTCTACTTTAAGTGTTTTTAAACTAATCAGGAGAAGCGTAAGAGTTATATCTAAAAAAGTACTTTCTTATGAAGTAACTTTACTGAAGTCAAATTGATTCCCATTATTATCAGCGTATGTTAATACGAAATTTACTATGTAGTATATGCATAGTAATCACACTTACATTGATGTTTAAGAGCATTTAAAAGTAGTTTTTCTAGGGCTGAAAATATTTTTCTTGTACGGTATACTTTTGATTGCATTTGTGAAATTAAGACTGTTTAGAGAGGTGATTGAGAAGTATTGTGAATTAATAGCGATTGCTAACGAGTTCAAACTAAAGAGATATCTTTTTGTCAATAAGGTGGCTTTGATCTCGTTTACGATATTGAAGAATCATTTGTGCTTAATCGGTCCTGTAAACAATAGCTCAAAATATATGGAGGTATTAGATGCTTTTTATTTTGGAAAAAAAAATGAAAATAAAGTCGAAATTTGTAAAATAATGCTGTTTCTTAAAGAAACTGAAGCTTGTTCACTCAAGAATCTTAGTGAGCAAACAACCGTTAGTACAGTTACTATCAGAAATTTAATTAAGGAAATAAACAGTGACTTGGATGGTAATATCCATATTGAAATACAAAACAACCTTGCTGTTTTAATTGAAAATAATTATAACATTGAACAAATAATCGATTTTTATAGTCTTAATGATATGGGGTATAAAATTTTAGAAAGTTTACTCATAAAATCCAATATAAACACTATACCTCAGTTGGCTCAAAATTTATTTATCAGCGTACCACAAGTATACAAAGTCATAAGATCGCTTAACAAACATTTATTGCCTTACCATGTTTCAATTGCTCTTGACGAGATAATTCATTTAAAAGGAACCGAAGCAACAATAAAGAACGTACTCTATGAATTAATATCCTTATCCAATAAGTTGGGCGAGAACCTAAATATGAATCCTGAAAAGAATCTATTAAGAAGACAAGTGAATATCATTTTTGCTCAGTATGGGATAATTGCTAGTTCATCAAATATCATGTCTTTTGCTAATTGGATATTAACTTGCTTGAATTGGAGATATGTTTTAAAGAAAAAAAACGTAATTATTACAGGGAAAAAACCCTACGATAACTATCCTTTTCATTTAGATACAGAGTTCGTAGAAATAGGAACTACTGTATTGAAAAATTTAGGACAAAACAATTCTAATGACAAAGAAATTAGAGACTTATATCTAGGTCTTACAAATATTGTACTCAAATTTTCATCACCATCAGATGCCTTGTTTTTCCAAAATAATTTTATTAAATGGGATTCTTCTGATTACAAATTGAAAAACTTTATCGATTGTTTGAATAAGTTGATTGTAAAGAAGAATAACCAAGACTCTACGAATTTCCCTTTAGATTCGTATGTGCTATTTATATTGAATTACTTATCTTATTTCTTCATTTCCTGGAAAGAGAATTTAGAATTATATAAATATATCTATGGAACTAGACCTGTTAATTATGACATGGTAGATAAGCTATGTAAAAAATACCTAGATTTAAGCGATGAATTTACCAAAGACGTTTATATAAAGCATTTTTGTTTAATGATTGATTATTATAATTTGCACAACAATGATGACATATTGATGAATAAAAGGTTTATATACGAATCCATTCTAGGAATTGATACTGAGAACCTTATGTTAGCCAAGATAATTTCTCTATTTGGGACGACTACAAATCAAACAAATCCCAATATTGAGTATATATATATAGTTGATGATATTCGATTAATTAAAGACTCACACAAAAAATATATGTTACTACAGGACTTCTTAAACTATATAAAAGAACTTTTTTAGATTAGTAATTATCAGTGGTGTCTAAATTAATGTAGTTTACTTGGGGAATTATAAATGATGTGATATAAAGATGGTCTTACAATTCGAAGCGATTCAATAGGATAACTAGGCTGGCTGTCTAGTTATCTAATACATAGATTTCAAGATTTTAGAAGGCAACTGTTGATGCGAAAAAGATATAGGTATCTATTTGCTATTGATGAAATAATCAAAAATAGAAAAAGTATTTTCGACTTTATAAGTGTCGATCACAAATATCAGTTTATCGCTTAAATCTCTTATCGTGCTGAATAAAAGTTGTCGGTGTAATAAAAATAGGTGAAGTTATCTATCAAATAATAAAATCGAGAGTTTGTGACACCTAAGCAGGGAAAAAGGTAATGAAGGAATTGGTGCAAGAAGATGTTTGGGTTTTATGCAGTATGAAATCGTGGTACCAACAAAATGATTGCAACAATGAGAGATCAAAAATTATGGATATTGAAAAAAATCATATAAAAATAGGATATCCAGTAATGTAATTGTCATTGAAGTAGAAGTTAAGTTTGAAAGACTGAATAGAAGTGTAATGAGTGAGGAAAAATGTGTTTATCATTATCGAGGAATGAGGGTAGCCTATGTCACTTTTTAAGAAAGATGGTATTACCTGGGCACTAATGATGATTTAAGTAAAGTAACAATTGCTAGAAAAAGTTGAGGAAAAAAATTTGTCTGTTTTAGATGAATTTTCGATTTGAGTGTCCAGTTTCATATGGTCCTTTTGTTTTTAGTAATGAAAGGAGAAGAAAGAATATGGATATTCGTGATGAAAAATGTCGAGTGTACGAACAGCTGAAATTGTTGATGGAGGAAAGGAGGGAACTTTCAAGGCAGTATTATGATTTAAAAGAATACTTAATTCATTTAGAGGACAATCAGATCACGAAAAAAACTAGTGAAAAATTACATCGTGAAGTGAAGCCAATAAATATAAAAAATGAAAAAGAGCTTCAGGATTTCTTTACTCAGCGAAAAACAATCGGCAAACTTCATCGATCTTACAAAGATTATGGGTTTATTATTGCATCAATTTTGAAAGAGTCAGGCAAGCCATTATCATCTAAACAAGTATATCGTAAGTTGACGGAAATGTGTGATGTTGTTCCTGATTATCGAAACTTAGTAAATAATATTCTTCCAAAAATTAATCGAGATGAATCACTCCCCGTTGAACGTGCTATGAGAGGATATTGGCAATACAGACTCAAAACCTAATTTGTCCGTATATCTTTTTCCTTTCGCATTTTCAAGGGAAGAAGTGACAGCGATGAATCAGAACTTTGATAGTGTAAATTACGAAGCTAAAATTATTAGTTATATTCAAAAAACAGTTCATAATACCGCAATTAATTATTTTGTTAAAAAAAGCAGGCAAAAAAATGTTGAATTTATTCCTGGGCAAAAGGTTCTTGATTATTTAATCGAAGAACAATCTATTTTCCCCAAAGAAACCATAACGGTAGAATATAAAAATTTTCCAATAGATTTTTCTAATTTTGACTTAGCTATTGAATTTCAGGGATTATCTAAGTCAGATCAATCTCTACTAATCCAGAAATATATTCTTGGATATTCAGATTATGAAATTTCCATTCGATTATCCCTTACCAGACAAGCAGCAACAAAAAAGCGTCAACGTATTTTAAAGAAGATTCGAGAGCGATTAATGCGCTAATCCTAACAATCTATATGATTCGTGATCCTCCTAAATCACTCCTGATATCATTTGAGTGATAAGTTAATGGAGGATGCATGATGTGAAATCTTTAGTAGAACTCGTTATTCTTGTACAAAAGAATGATGAGGAGGCGTTTGCTCAAATTGTTAATAGTTTTAAACCTTTATTAGTTAAGGAATCTTGTAGAAATGGAAAATTTGACGAAGATTGCTACCAAGAGTGCTTGATCAGACTATTTTTAGCATTGAAAAATTTTGAGATCCGAAAATGATTTATTTTTGAAACATCAGTTCATTTTTTGTGTAATTTGTTTTCATGAAAGGTAGGTCTATTTAAGTTGGCCTATCTTTCTTTGATGGAAGCAATGATCATTTTTATCTAAATTATGTTTTATGACTTTAGTTCAACAGAAGAGATTTGAAAGGGAAGAGGTCTTATTATGTTACTATTTCTATTAGGGGTATTTTTAGGCGGTGTATTAGGAGTAATTATAATGAGTTGTTTAGCTACTGGAAAATATGATGATATAACTTCTAAAAGGGAATAGCTTTTACATAGATATATGGGACTAAATCAATATCACTAAGATTTGTTTCACTATCATTGTGGTAACACGATAAGACTTTGTTAACAATAATTATTACTACTGTTATCTATATGGAATGACAATACTTTTTTTGACAAAAACTATAAGTTTTCTTGGATTATCTTTGAAAATTGGTCCTCTCGGATATGATTCAAAAGAAGACTTTTTAGATAAATCAAAAAGCTATTTCGGATTAGGCGAGACGAGACGTACCATAAATGATGATATTTTTTTGGTATACAAAAATTTCTGCTAAATTAACTACGTAAATCATCACCTATTTAATAATTAAAATATGTAGAAAAACAAATTAGTTCTTAAATTATCTATCTAGTACTGGATAATTTGAGGGCTTTTTTAGTATCCGAATTAGACTTAGTTATTTGTTCTTATGGGTTAATGAAACCAAATGCTGATATTATCTTAAAGTAATATTGTATTATTATTTTTGTCAAACTAGCACGCCTTCTAATTACTAAGCGCGAATCCTCATTTATATTCTGAATCTTGCGCTTTTTCTTTCTTTTAAATTCCTATTTTTGTAAAAGGCTTTCTTAAACAGTTGTTTTGTGTAAAAAAAATATAGTTAGAGAATCTCAAAAAGACTAAATTTGACTATATACAAAAAAGGAGGCAGTAGGAATATTCCAACTGAACGGATTTGTTTAATGCTTCAGTGGAGACAATAATGGCCAAATAGTAACTGGTCTTATTGGAGGGATTTGTTTGATATCAGAATATAATTATGGAGGGTTTCGATGAATCAAAAAGTATTAAATTCATTTCTTGATAACAGCAAGTTTAATGGATTTCATAAAGTATTGTTGGCTATTGGCTTTTTTGTCATCACGTTTTCTGGGTATGAGTTGTCAGTTTTCGGATCTATCGTACCGGTAGTTATCAAAGAATGGAATATCAGTACGACACAGGTTGGTTTTATTGGAAGTTCAGCTATGTTTGGGATGATGCTAGGGGCCATTTTACTAAGTTTTTTAGCAGATAAGTTTGGAGTAAAGAAATTATTAATCGTATCTATTTTTATCTTCAATTTTTTCATTGTATGTGCAACCTTCACTAATAGTGGGTTAATGTTTGGGATTTGTCGATTTATGGCTGGTGTTGGCAGTGGGGGAGCGACTCCAATCGTTATCTCCTTGTTAACGGAATATTCCCCAAAAGCAAACAAAGCAAAGATGGTTGCTTTTGCTATTTGTGGAAACCAAATTGGAGGAATCTTAGCTCCATTAGTGGCTATGAATGTAATGCCACAATTTGGATGGAAACCTGTATTATGGCTCTCTATTTTACCTTTGTTACTAATCCCTGTCTTCATTAAAGTGATTCCAGAATCAGCACGTTTTTTATCTCAAAGTAACCAAACAGACAAATTAAACGCGACATTAACTAAAATTGATCCTAATTATCAAGCGGTATTGGAGACAACTAAAGAAACGATTACTTTTGATGCTGAGGATGAAAAAAACGTAGAAAAGGTTTCTTACCTAAAGTTATTCAACAAGCGATATGCACTAGGAACAGTTCTTATTACGTTAATTTATATTTGCGGGCTACTTACCATTAACGGTGTGAACGTTTGGTTGCCACAGGTTATGAACTCAAATGGCTATGCATTAGGCTCTAGCTTAACGTTTTCCGTGGTATTAAATTTAGGCACGCTTTTAGGCACCGTTCTTTGGGCAATTATGGTAGATAAAGTTGGCTTTAGAGTGTTGATGCCAATCATTTATTCTGTTGGAGCAATCAGCTTGTTTGGTATGGGGATTAAGGCAAATCTTTTGGTTCTTTATCTGTTTGTTGGTTTAATCGGTATGTTTGCATTTTCGGCACATTCATTAATGAATACATTTGCGTCTCAATATTATCCAGCCGAAATTCGTACTACAGGAGTAGGTTTTGCGAATGCGACAGGTCGAATTGGTGGAATGTTAGGGCCAATCGTTGGTGGAATGTTGCTTACAGCAAATGTCTCAATCACTATGTGGTTTTTGGTTTTTGCGATACCAGGTATTGTTGCCGCTATATCAATAACGTTAATTAATATTCAAACTAAACATTTTAAACAAAAAGAAAATGTGATTCCAGAAAATACGGTTGTGGAAAAATAAGTTCTTATAGCAATCAAGCGACTTTGCTTGATTGCTTTTTTTGTCCGCAAAGCAAGATTTAACTATTAAATTTTGTTCTATACGGAATGAATCATTTTCAGAACAAAAATAAGGACAAATATTTCAATGAATATTGAATAAAACTTCCAATGCTTTAACAGTTTGAGGACATTAGAATAAAGGTATGAAAGAACAGAAAGAAGGAAAAATCATGAAATTAGGAATCGTCAGTGCGATTTTTGATCAAAGTAATTTCGAAGAGATGATTGATATCGTAGCAGAAAATGGTCTTGATTGCGTCGAGGTTGCTTGTTGGCCACTGGGAAAAGCTGAGCGTCGCTATGCGGGTGTTTCGCATATAGACACTAAAAATTTAACCAAAGAAAAATCAGAAGAGATTTTAGCCTATTGTAAGCAAAAGAAGGTAGAAATCTCTGCTTTAGCTTATTATCCAAATCCGTTAGATGAAAATTTAGAAAAACGCCAAGAAGCGATCGATCATTTGTACACCTTGATCGATGCAGCGAGCTTAATGAACATCAATTTAGTTACGACATTTGTCGGGCGGATGCAAAGTAAATCGGTCTCTGAGAATTTGAAGGAAGCAGCTAAAGTTTGGAATCCAATTGTTAAATACGCTGAAGAGAAAAAAGTAAAAATCGCGATCGAAAATTGTCCGATGCTTTTCACTGAAGATGAATGGCCGGGAGGGCAAAACATTATGACTTCGCCTAGTAATTGGCGAAAAGTATTTGAAGTAATTGATAGTGACTACTTTGGGATTAATTACGATCCATCCCACTTTATTTGGCAGCAAATCGATTATATTCATCCTTTGTATGAGTTCAAAGAGAAAATTTTCCATGTTCATTACAAGGATATCAAAGTATATGCTGATAAGTTAGCTGACGTTGGCGTGATGGCTACACCGTTAGAATACATGAGTCCGAAATTACCAGGTTTAGGTGATGTTGATTGGGGTCAATATGTGTCTGCTTTAACGGATATTGGTTATGAAGGGTATACGTGTATTGAAGTAGAAGATAAAGCTTTTGAGAAAACTTATGAGGACGTCAAAAAGTCTGTTACCTTAAGTACGAAGTATTTACGAAATTTCATTATTTAGAGAATTTTAGCGAAGAGGACGAAGTATTCGTTCTCTTTTTTAGGAGGAAAAGCAATGATTAAACAAATGATTGGTATTGATATAGGTGGAACAACGATTAAGTTGGCTTTGATCGATGTTTATGGAGAGATCCATAAAAAATGGCAAATCCCAACCAATATCACTGAAAATGGCAGAAATATACCGACTGACATCGTTCGAAGTATTCAACAAACGATGCTTGAACAAAACGATCAGCAAGCAGAAATTATTGGGATTGGTATCGGAGTTCCCGGACCGATTTCACCTGATGGGCAGATAGTCGTTCGTGCAGTGAATCTAGGTTGGGAAGACATGCCGTTGAAATCGGCGATTGAAAAGGAATTAGATATTCCTGTTGTACTTTTAAACGATGCGAATGCGGCAGCTCTTGGTGAGATGTGGAAGGGAGCTGCGAGAGGAAAATCTAATTTGGTCTTTGTTACTTTAGGGACAGGCGTCGGTGGAGGAATTATTCTAAATGGAAAAGTGATTAATGGTGTTCATTCTTCTGGCGGTGAAATTGGTCATATTCCTATTTATTCGCAAGAACAAAGAACCTGCGGCTGTGGGAACACAAATTGCTTGGAAACTTTCGCTTCTGCAAATGGACTCGTAAAAACGATGCAGAATATGATGGAAGAGAATCAAGAAAATCTTTCTGCGGTTGATGTTTTTACTTGGATTGAGGCAGGAGACCAAAAGGCCATGACTGCTTTAACGATTACAGTAAATTATTTAGGTCAAGCCATCGCTGGAATCATGAATACGGTTGATGCGGAGGAGGTAGTGATCGGCGGCGGGTTATCTGGAGCCGGTGACGCGTTGTTAATTCCATTGAAAGAAAAAATTGATCAATTCATTTTTCCGGCGATTCGTGGAAACTACAATGTAAGTAAAGCGCAACTCGGAAATGATGCGGGAATCTACGGAGCTGTCTATTCGTATCTGTCTAGTAATGAGATACTGACTATGGAAGAAACGTTACTAAGATGACAAAAAGAAAACAAAAGATTGTGACAAAAAGAGTGCTCATAAACGGACAAGACAAAATATGATAGTTAAATTTTGTCTTTTCATAGAAGCAGTTTAGTCGGGATAAAAAAAGAAGAGTGAAATTGCAGTATTAATGGGTAAAAATGAAATGGAGCGCACTTACAAAATAGCTTAAATTATGAGTATAGCAAATAACAAAAGGGAGGACATTTAGATGTTCGATAATTTTTTAATTCGAAAAGACAGTTTGAAAAACGATGTTGACCAAGATGGCAATATCGTGGGCTTTCAATTTGCAGCAAGAAACGCTAACTACCGAGGAGTATTTTTATCCCTTCACAATGGCTACTATATCAAAGTAGATGACACTGAATACCCAAGAGAATTACAGACTTTTGAAATCAATGGAAAAGAACCTCGTGATTTTGAAGAAATTAAAAAAGCTGTTTGGGAGCACTGGGATTACGATGACGAGGGAATCGTCCATGTGCAAAAGCCAGGTGGATTAACTCCAGGGAAACACATTTTAGCCTTTCAGCAATCTGTTCTGGCTGCATACGGATACATGCCAACAGATGAAGAATGGGTGAAAAATCCTCCAGTTCCGGGCTCCGGCGCAGGATCAGATAAGACACGTAATATCGTAAAATATGAACTGGAATTACAAGCATAGAAGGGAGCAGTTAGTAATGGGAAAAATCAAACGCGGCGTTTCATTTTACAGTTACCAACAAACGCAGTTTTTTAAAGAATTAGATTTAGAAGGACAGGTCAAAGAAGTTGGCACAAATCTTTTTGGAGCGGATGGAATCGAGATTTTAGATGAGATGTCTCTAAGACAATATCCAAATCCGCCAGAGGAATTTTTCGATCAATGGTTTGAATGGATGGATAAATACAAGACGACTCCTGTGACTATGGATGTTTTCCATGATGTATTGCAATTTCGTGATCATGTGATGAGTTATTCAGAATCAGCAGAGCGTTTGAAAAATGATATTCGCTTGGCGAAACGCTTAGGCTTCAAAAATGTTCGGACACTAGCAACTACACCAGTTGAAATCATGATCGAAGCCTTGCCTGTCGCGGAAGAATGTGACATCAAATTAGGCAAAGAGATCCATGCGCCGATTCCGATCAATGGTCAGTATGTCAATGAGATTGTGGAATACGCTAAGAAATCTGGAACCAAACATTTAGGACTCGTTCCTGACTGGGGCATCTTCGCTTTTCGCCCTTCTGAAGCGGCGTTGGAATGGTACATGCGTCAAGGAGCCAAACAAGAAAGCTGTGATTTAGTTGTTCAATTATGTATGGACAATCATCTAGGCAAGAGCAATGAGTTAAATGAAATTGATCTTTCATTATATAGTGCAGGGAATGTCCAATCTTTGTTCCATCGCTATTTGAAGCATGATGAAGCACCAGCTGATTTATTGCCAGCCTTCAAAAAAATGCAACAAATGATCCGTGACAATGTGCCAGATTATACAGATATTGATTTTGAAGTCATGTCACAAGCACTATTGCTTTCTAGAACGAAACCAGAGGACTTAGGTGCGATCATGCCTTACATCGTGAGCATCCACGGTAAATTCTACAATATGTCTGAAATTCCTGGAAAACCTGGTCAATACCAGGATATCGCCATTGATTACGAAGGGCCAATCAAGTTCTTGAAGGAAAACGGTTATGAAGGCTATATCAATTCGGAGTACGAAGGTCAACGTTACTACCAAGATCGGACCGAAAAAGAATTAAACAGTGAAATCGAACAAGTGAGAAGACATCAAGAAATGCTAAAAAGATTGATTGGTGAATAGGATGAATAAACAAGAAATCATTTATGTAGGCGCGTGGGGCGCGGACATTCAAGGCGTGAATAACCCTGAAGCAGGCGATGGCGGGATCAAGGCCTATGATGCGAAAACGTTTGAATTAGTCAGCAAAGTAACGCCAGATGTCAATGTCGGCAGTATGGCGGTTGCTAAAAATGGTCGCTATATCTATGCCACGGATGAGCGCAAAGATTTAGGTGGCGTGCACGGAAATGGCGGAGGTATCGCTTCTTACTCGGTAGATGAGGATGGAAAGCTTTCCTTTTTGAATGAAGTCTCTTCAGCTGGAGCCTATCCTTGCTATATTACGGTAGATAGTCAAAACAGATACGCCTTTGCGGCTAATCATGGCAATCATGAAGAAGTCATTACTCGCAGTGTGCGAACAGAACAAGGAACATATGTAGCCAAACGCTTCTTTGATGAAGGCAGTATCGCGATGTTTCCAATTAATGCAGATGGAAGTCTAAGTGAGTGCTGTGAACTGAAAGTGTTGGAAGGCTCTAGCGATTTGCCGTTATTCCAATGGACAAGTCATCCTCATAGTGTTTGTCTCGATCCAACCGAAAACTATCTGCTTTGTGCAGATAAGGGTTGTGATTTGATTCATGTTTATAAGATCGATTACGAAGAAGGAACCTTGAACGAAATCTGGGCTCAAGAAACAGAAAAAGGATCTGGGCCAAGACATATCGCGTTTCATCCAACACAGCCAGTTCTTTATTGTAACAGTGAGCAAAACCATACAGTCCATAGTTACTCTTTTAATTCAAAGACAGGCGAGATGAATCATTTGGAACGTGCAGTTACAGTGTCGGATAACTATCAACCAAAGGACGATCCAACTGATATCTTCGCTCATAATCAAACAGCCGATCTAAAAATACACAAATCCGGTAACTATTTATATGTCTCAAATCGCGGTGATGACAGCATTGCAGCTTACCGTTTGAGCGAGAACGGAAAAATGGAATTGATCGAAATCGTTTCTTCAGGCGGAGCGATACCTCGCAGCATTAATTTTGATTTAGCGGGTAATCATATATATGTAGTGAATCAACGTTCAGGGACTATCAATAAATTTTTAGTCGATGAAGCCAATGGAAAACTGACAAATACAGGTTCAGAAATTCAAGTAAATAATCCAGTGAATATTCAATTTGGTTAAGACCATGTAGCAGAGAGGAAGAGAAAAATGGAAAAACTAAAAATCGGTATTATCGGAACAGGAGGTATTTGTAACAACAAACACCTTCCATCCTTAGAAAAAGTAGCAGATAAAGCGGAAGTCGTGGCATTATGCGATATCGAAGAAGAAAAGGCGTTAGCAACTGCCGAGCGTCATAATCTGAAGGATGTCAAAATCTACACAGACTATAACGAATTATTGAAGGACCCAAGTATTGATATCATCCATGTTTGTACACCAAATGTTTCTCATTGCGAGATCACAGTAGCAGCCTTCGCTGCTGATAAGCATGTGTTATGTGAAAAACCAATGGCAGCGACCACAGAAGATGCGCGTAAAATGATGGAAGCTTGGAAAAAGAGCGACAAGAAATTTACTGTCGGTTACCAAAATCGTTTCCGTCACGATGTGCAAGTCTTGAAAAAGGCCTGTCAAGCTGGAGATTTAGGAGATATTTACTACGGAGAAGCGAATGCAATTCGTCGTAAAGCTGTACCTACTTGGGGCGTCTTCCCAGACAAATCCAAACAAGGTGGCGGTCCCTTGATTGACATTGGCACGCACGCCTTAGATATCACATTGTGGTGTATGGATAACTACGAAGTGGATAGCGTTAGCGGTCAAGTCTTCTATAAATTAGGTAACTTACCGTCAGCGGCGGAAGGCAATACCTATGGCGCTTGGGATACTGAAACCTTTGAAGTAGAAGACTCAGCGATGGGCTTTATCAAATTCAAAAATGGTGCGTTGATTAACCTGCGAGCATCGTGGGCATTGAACTATATGGATGCCAGAGAAGCAGCAACGACGCTTTGTGGGACTTTAGAAGGTGCCGAAATCAAATATGGCGGCAGCTACGAAAATGCGGAATTATGGTTCAATCATACTCGTCATGGAAAAATGAGTGAAGAAACCTTATCTGGTGAAGCCTTAGTGGATTACTTCGAAGGAGTCAATGAACCAGCTGGTGTGGCGGAAGCAAAGCAATGGATTGATGCGATTTTGACAGATGGCGAGCCGTGTGTGAAGCCAAGTGAAGCTTTCAAAGTTACACAAATCTTAGATGCGATCTATCAAGCTTCGGACGGGAACCAGACAATCAAATTAGCGATGGAATAAGCTGAATAAGGCGGTCAGGGATTGACCGTCTTTTTTGAAAAAGAAAGGACGGAATTATCATGAAATACAGATATGCAGTAGTTGGCTACGGCTTTATCGGTCGCCGTCATGTGGGAACGTTGAAAAGCCTAGAGAATGTGGACTGTGTAGCGGTTTGCGATATAAACCCGCAACGGTTAGAAGAAGTACGCGGGATTTATCCAGAAATCGAGACCTATGGAACAATTGATCAGCTTTTGGAGGAATCAGATATCAATGGTGTGATCATCTCGGCAAATAATAACCAACACAAAGAATTAGTCATCAAAGCCGCACGGGCAGGAATGAATATTATTTGTGAGAAGCCTGCTGCTATGAGTGTGGCGGAATTCGACGAAATGATGGAAGCCGTTGATCAAGCAGGCGTTACCTTAACGGTTCATCAGCAACGTCGTTTTGATAAGGATTTCCAAACTGTAAAGAAATGCTACGAAGAGGGATCTTTGGGTGATGTCTATACGATCAAAAGTTCGTTATATGGATATAACGGCAATATGCACGATTGGCACGTTTACAAAGCGGAAGGCGGAGGGATGCTTTATGATTGGGGCGTTCACTTGATCGATCAGATTTTGTACATGATGGAAAGCCCGTTAAAAGCAGTGTTTGCTGATATTCGCAATGTAATTAATAAAGAAGTTGATGATTACTTTAATATTCTACTGCGCTTTGAAAATAGTGTGACCGCTGAGATTGAATTAGGTACGTATTATTTATCTGATCAAAAAGAATGGTTTGAACGTCATTGGTATATGGGCGGCAATACGGGAAGTATGTATGCCAACAAATTTGATCCAGAAGGCAAGATCGTTCGCACAACAAAACTATTGGAAAACGTGAATGAGGATCAAGACAAATCAGCGAAATCCTACGGACCTACGCGTTCATTCGGAGTACCGGAACCAGGGTTGATCGTCACCGAAGATATTCCAAAAGTTGAGACAGAACATATTGAATTCTTTGAAAATTATTTTGCTGCTCTGAATGGCAAAGCAGAACTATTAGTTAAACCGCAAGAAGTTCGTAAAGTATTGGAAGTCATGGAAGCTTGCTGGAAGTCTGCAGAAACGTTCTCAAGTGTGACATTTGAGTCATCTGTGGAAGCAAAGGTCTAGTTTTAAGGGGGAATAAACATGCAAGAAAATGTAGTAAGTAACTTTATTGATAATAGTAAACTCGGAAAATTCCATGTCACCTTGGTTGCTTTAGGTGTTTTTCTGATTGCTTTTACCGGGTATGGTGCAACAGCTTATGGCTCTATTATCACTTCCATCACTTCTGAGTGGAACTTGAATGCGACAGTATTAGGATATATGGGCAGTCTATCTGAATTTGGCTCGATGTTTGGTGCAGTAATCTTAAGTATCATCAGCAATCGTTTAGGTGTAAAAAAGGTCTTGATCGGTTCAGTCTTGATATTCTGTGTCTTTACCTTTGGACAATCCGTAGTAAATACACCGGTATTATTCGCAATTTTCCGATTTTTAGCAGGTGTTGGTTTTGGCGGGGTGATTCCGTTAGTAATATCATTGCTGTCGGAATATGCCCCAAAGAGCAGCAAAAGTAAATCAGTAGCAATTGCTCTATGTGGAAATCAAATTGGTTCGATCATTGCTTCTCTATTAGCGATTGTAATACTGCCGCGTTTGGGTTGGCGTCCGGTGTTGTGGATGGCTTTCGTTCCTATTTTGTTCCTAGTTTTCATTATTAAACTTGTACCAGAATCGGCCCAATACTTAGTAAAACACCAAGAAACAGAAAAGCTGAAAAAAGTATTAGAAAGAATTGATCAGGATTATACGAAGAAGATTGATCTTGAACAGTTGAAAACAATGAGTGCTGAAGGGATACAACCAGAGAAAAAAGTATCGTATTTCGCACTATTTAACGGTCGTTTCATTCTCGTAACGTTACTGGCTTGTATCATCTATATTATGGGGCTGCTTTTCATTAACGGAGTGATTGTTTGGTTGCCGGGAGTGATGGTTCAAAATGGCTTCTCCTTAGGTTCTAGTTTAGCATTCTCGATTTTCTTGAATGTAGGAACGATCGCAGGTACGGTTGTCTGGGGCGCAGTAGCTGATCGCAAAGGCTTTAAGGTCCTCTTACCAGCAATTTATGGAATCGGAGCAGTTGTATTGATGCTGATGGGTGTAAAAACCAATATCATCGTATTATACCTCTTTGTTTTCTTAATTGGTTTCTTTCTATTCTCGGCGCATAGCTTAGTTAATGCTTTTGTTTCGCAACACTATCCAGAGGAGTTGCGTACTTCAGCGGTCGGTTTGGTGAATAGCGTGGGGCGTTTAGGTGGAATTTTTGGACCGACATTGGGCGGGTTGTTGTTATCTGCCAATGCATCAATCAGTACGTGGTTTATTACTTTTGGTGCTACTGGATTGATTGCTGCCGCTTCTTTCGTGGCGATCAACTTGATTACCAAATCAAAGGAAGCTGAAATTGATAAAGTAGATGCAGTAAAAGGCTAATTTAAAAAGAAGCAGTTGATAATAATTTTACCAACTGCTTCTTTCTCTAAGCAAGTCTTTTATACTCTGGTTAACGAAATGAAACCGGTTTGCTATAATGAATGAACAAGAGTTAGGAGGGAAAAGATGGAAAAAGATTACCTCTCTTCAGATGTATTAATGGATGTTGAATTTACAACTCAAGCAGAAACAAAAATTCATTATCACGAAAATTTCGAGTTATTATATGTGCTAAATGGTGAATTATCACTGACAGTCGAGGGTGAAGAATATCAGTTAAAGCAAAAAGATTTGATCATTGTTAATTATAACCGCAAGCATCGTTACATAGGATCTGATGATCTTTTTCTCGCTCGTTTTGTTATTTCATACAGCAAGGTAAAAGAATTATTAACTAAAGATATGATTCTGTTTTGGTGTAATTCCACGTTAGAAAAAAACGAGTCTTATGATGAGATGAGAAAAATCATCGACCAGATTCTTAATCAGCAGGTTGTGACAAATCAGAAAAATCAAATCTACAGAATGAGTTTGTATTATCAGCTGCTTCATGTGATTTCTAAGAACTTTTTGCTGACATCAGAAAATGTTCGTTATCAATCAGAGAAGAAAAATGATAGTCGAATGGAAGAGATTTTCCAATTCATTCGAACGAATTATCAGAAGAGCATTACACTGCAGGAATTAGCTAATCATTTCTTTCTTTCAACGGCTTATCTTTCAAAATACATCAAGAAGAAATGCAACGTTAGTTTTACAGATCTGGTCAATTCGGTGCGTCTGACACATTCAATGACTGATTTGCTCTATACGGACGCGTCTATTATGAAAATCGCTATGGATAACGGATTTGCGAGTGTTGCTGCGTACAATAAAGTATTTAAAGAAGCCTACGATATGACACCCTCCTTGTTTCGGAAAAATGCCGTGACGACAGAAAAAAAAGAACAGCATACTCAAGATGAAGAGGAACTGCGTGAGAAACTTAATAGCTATCTAAATGAAAATCAGATAACCGACGAACAAGGGGAAGAAAGCCATGATCGAAACATCTCATTTATTTTGGATCATCAAAAAGCTTACAAGCAGACCAGCTACTATAGTAAGCTAATCAATGCTGGGACAGCGATTGATTTAACTAAATCAGACTTTCAGGAACAAATCATTTATTTAAAAAATAAGCTTGGGGCAGAATATATACGTTTTTGGGACATCTATGATCCCAATCTTTATCTAGATATTCATGCGACAAAGGAAAATTTAAACTTTAGTAAGCTGGATACAGCGATAGATTTTCTCGTCAAGAATCAGCTGAAACCTTATATCGAACTGGGGTTCAAACCGATTCGACTATTGAAAAATACGCAAGATGCATTAGTGGAGATTCCGAGAAATGAAGATTTTGATTCACCAGAAGAAATGCAGCGCTTTTTCAGAGAATTGCTTCGGCACTTTATTAAACGCTATGGTTCAGAAGAGGTACAAAAATGGTATTTTGAATACTGGAAAAAAGAAGACATTGCTTTTCTAGATTTACGCTATAATTATTCGCCTCAAACGGAAGAAGTGCATCGCAATTATTTTTCAAACTTTGACAGAATCGCTGGAACCATGAGAAAAATTTTACCGGATATTAAGATCGGCGGTGGCGGATTTCCAGTGCAGCATTATGGAAATAAAGGCTTTCGCGATTTATTGTCCCTATGGCAGGAATACGATGAGAAACCTAATTTCTTGACGATTACTTGTTATCCTTATCAATTAGAAAAGGAATCAGATAATTACTACGAAAAAAAATCAACGGATATTTTCTTTATCAAACATAATTTAGAGGTCGTCAAAGAAGCATTAGCACAAAGTGCATTTCCAGAGACGCCGATCCATGTTTCAGAGTATAGTCTGACACTCTCTAATCGAAATCCAGTCAATGACCATTGTGCGAAGGGGAGTTATTTGATTCAAAATATGATCTCAACAATCGGTGGCGCCGAGTTGTTTGGACATTGGCTAGGTACGGATATCTATGCGGATCTTCAGGATTCTCAGGGATTCCTTTTTGGAGGCTGTGGTTTACTTACGAAGACAGGAGTAGCGAAACCAGCCTTTTATGCACTTGAATTTCTACATTCACTATATGAAGATATCTATTACAAAGAAAAACATTGCATTGTTACAGGAAATACGAGAGGTTCTTTTCGCCTTGCTTGTCACAACTATCGTAAATTAAATTTCAATTACTACCTGACGGATGAGAGTAAAATTCAACTAGAAAATTTGTCCAATTTTTTTGAGGACAATGAATCCTTATCGTTGAATATCGATATTAACGGTGTCGAAAATGGCAGTTATATCATAAAATCACGTGTGGTAAACCGTGCACATGGTAGTGTTCAAGAGGAATGGAGTCGCTTTGACTTAAAAGAGTTGAGTATGAATGAACAGGACTATTTGCATCGCATCAGTACTCCACGGCTGTTAAACACAAAAGTAAAAGTTGAGAATAATCGTCTACAATTTTCGATTCATTTAAAGCCTCATGAAATCCGTTATTTGCATGTAACAATGGAATAATCCATAACCTGAAATATCTTTGATTCGTCTAGAGATATTTCAGGTCTTTTATTGGACAAAATCTGACAGTCATTTTTTTGCCTTTTCAAAAACGAGGCCTTTTCTAAGAAAGAAATCAGCCTAATTCCCTTACTATTTTGCCCATAACTTCGGCGGAGTTGGCTAAGGACAAACGCTATTATTATCATTAAGAGAACGTTGAAGGACCAATGTGTACGCGGATTACTTGAAAAAGAAAGGACCTAGATTGAGATGAGTGAAAAAGAGCAAATTCATGGGATTACACAAGGAGAGATTGTTCCATTAAGCGAAGTGAAAGATCCGATCTTTTCAGAGGAGATGATGGGAAAAGGAGCGGCAATGAGACCAAATCTAGGAGAAATTTATGCTCCTTTTGATGGGGTTATCGTCAGTGTATTTCCGACGAAACATGCGATTACGTTGAAAAGTGATCAGGGTTGTGAGGTATTGATTCATGTAGGAATTGATACAGTTAATCTGAATGGAGAACTTTTGGAGCCGCTAGTTTCAGAAAATGACCGTGTTAAAACAGGGGATCTAATCATGCGTTTTGATTTAGTGAAAATAAAGGAGCGAGGATATGATCCCATCATCCCACTAGTAATCCTAAATACACCAGATTATAAGATAATCGAGGTTAACGAATTGGAACAGGGAGATCGTGAGACACTTCTATTGGATATTGAGAAAGGCGAGATACCAATGGAAAAAAAGGAAATGAATTCAAAAGAATATGCTTTAGAACATGACATCATTCGTGCATTGGGAGGTAAAGACAATATCACTTCACTGGGGCATTGCGCCACCAGATTGAGGATTAACTTAAAGGATGAAGCAGCTGCAGACGAAGAAAAGCTTGAAAAAATTCCTGGTGTACTAGGTATCGTTAAATCCATGGGTGGATTGCAGATCGTCATCGGCAATACCGTTAATCAAATCTATGACAATATTCAAAAACTCTACAATATAGAAAGTTCGACAGAGAAAATGAAAGAAAAAGGATCGGTTCCAAATCGGATTTTGAACGTATTATCCGATATTTTAAGCCCAGCAGTTCCATTGATTATGGCTAGCGGATTTATTTCTGCAATTCTGGTCATTATGACTCGATTAGGTATGGATCAGGAAAGCTCGACCTATGTAATTTTAAATAGCGCCGCCAATGTCGTTTTCTATTTCTTACCGTTGATGTTGGCTTACACCGCATCGAAGAGGTTTAAATGCAATACGATCTATGCGCTATTTTTAGGAGGACTGTTTTTACATCCGAATATTCTAGGCTTCGCTCAAAAAGGTGGAACTGTTGATTTATTTTACTTGCCTGTGACAGCTGTGGACTACTCTTCTAGTTTATTGCCGATCATTTTAAGCGTGTGGGTTCTGTCATACGTCGAAAAACTAGCTGACAAATATGTTCCAGATGCGGCCAAATATGTTTTTAAACCCTTTGCAATCGTGGTGGTTATGTTACCGATCGCCTTGTGTATTACTGGTCCGGCAGGATTCTTATTGGGTGAAGGAATCGGAAGTATTCTAACTTTGATCTATAGTCACGCAAGTTGGTTAGCAATTCTATTAGTAGCTTCTTTTGCTCCACTTTTAGTCATGACGGGGATGCACATCGCCTTGACTCCGATAATTATTTTGACAAACTTTGAGAACTTAGGCTATGACAATATGCTTCTGATTGCTTTTATTGGGATGAACTTCTCACAATTCGCGGTGGCATTAGCAGTAATGTTCAAAACGAAGAAACGTAATTTAAAACAGCTTGCGGCTAGCTGTGCGATTACGGCATTTTTAAGCGGTATTACAGAGCCCACTCTTTATGGAATCAGTGTGAAGCTGAAAAAGCCTTTTTATGCGACCTTTATTGGTTGTATCGCAAACGGGATCTTTTGTGCCATCGCCAATGTTAAAATCTTTTCATTTGCGCCACCATCATTTTTTACGTTACCAATCTTTATGAATCCTGATGGGTCAAATACGAATTTTATATTGGCCTTATGTACAATTGGAATTACGATTGTAGTGACCTTTGTGGCAACCTGGATTTTAGGATTTGATGATTCGATTTTTGAGACAGAGAGTTAAGAGGGAAAGACATGGAGAAAAAGTTATTCGTTTTTGACCTTGATGGAACTCTGCTAACAAGTAAAAATCAGTTACTTCAAAGCACGGTGCTAGCATTGGATTACTTACAAAGAAAACACACGGTAATGTTGGCAACAGGACGAAGTCGTTTTCTCATCAAAGATATTTTAGATGAGTTAACTATAAAAGATTATATTGTTTGCAATGGCTCTGCTGCTTTTCTTAACGATAGACAGGTGTTTAAGAGAACACTGGAAAAAACTAAATTAAAGACTCTACTTACCCATTTTAGGAAACAAAAGATTGATATTGCATTAACTGGATTAGATCATTTTTGTCGGATATCCTCGTTTCAAGTTTCTCAAATGGAACAAGCAATGCGCTCTATCGGTGCAGAAATCCCTGACTATTTGCCAGATTTCCACTTGAAAAATGATATCTATCAGGGACTGGCATTTTATGACCCGCAGCTTGATGAAAGAATACAGAGAGAATTTTCAGATTTTCGTTTTGTTCGTTGGCATCCTTCATTCGTTGACATCGTCCCTAATCAAGGGTCGAAGGCAGTCACAATGCTGACTATTGCACAAAACTTAGGAATAAAAACTGAGAACATTATTGCCTTTGGTGATGAAATAAATGATATTGAGATGTTAACAGCGGCTGGAACGGGCATAGCCATGGGCAATGCTAATGATTCTGTAAAAGCAATCGCTGATTTTGTGACCAAAACGAATGATGATGATGGTATCGTGTATGCGTTAGAGAAGTTCAAGCTATTATAAAGTGAGGGTGGAGAATGCGATGTTTTCCACCTTTTTGGTCATCAAGTAATTATTAAGTCTTGTCCATTTTTGTACCTTCGTCAGAAATTAAAGTAAATTAAGCAAAAAAGTACCGAAAGAAAAGGTAGTTGTTTTTTGTCGCTTTTAAGCAGGAGGGAAAAAGTGAAGTATCTGGTAGTTTGTGTTAATAGGGATAAAACAAAAGAAGAAAAAAACTTTAAAACTTGTCGTGAAGCACTGTGCTTTGCGACCAATTACAACAAGATAAAATCCAGTAAAATTTACAAAGAAGGTTGTTTGATTCAGAGATTTACCTATTAGTTATTTTAATACCAAACACTTTATTCTGTGTAAACTATTGGAATTACGGTTCGTAGGAAAATTATGTATTGCATTTTTCATCGACTTATCTCTATTTACAAATATATATTATTACTAAGAAGTCCAATCATCTATATCGGTGATTGGGCTATTTTTGTGTTTAAGGGAGAATCAAGAAATGTTCGATATACAAGAAAATTGCTATGTCACGAGAGGAGTGAATGAACAAGTAACAAAGGAAATACAGCAACGTTGTTTTCAGTATCATTTGTTGTACCACTTCAAAAAAGCATATATTATCAACATGACTCGTAAACCTACATTCGTGTGGGGATACGGGTCTATTTTGTGTTTTGGACGGATTACTAAGTTGAATAAGAAAATCAATTTATTTATCGCCAGATATCAAAAAAATAGTGAACGTAGAGGTTCAGTTATTGTTGTGGCGTTTTGTTGAGGTTGTTTATCAATGAACCTCAAACTAATAATGTAGATAAGTGTTGGAAACGTGGATTGTAAAATATGAACAGCTATGGTTCATTTTGGAGTTAAGTACGATGATTGTCCCTCCATAAAAAACTGTTGTTTTCTCCTGTTCCTAATATCTGCAGAAGTTTCTAATAGAAAGAAAGAGTCATTAAGGAAAAAATGGTAGATTTATGAGGCATCAGTGCAATTATTGAAAAATATTCGAGACAAACAATCGTGCAAAAAAAGTTATCGAACAGAATAAAAACTATTGTAGATTGGTTGAACACTGTAATTGAAATTAAGGCCTTTATTATAAAATTGATCTTTTGAATTTATTTTTCTGGCCTTTGAGTGAACTCCATAGTTTATGATAGTTTTAAAGATGAGGAGGTTAAATTAAATGAATATCAAAAAAGCAGCCGAGATGTTTGATTTAACAACGGATACACTACGCTATTATGAGCGTGTGGGAGTTATACCACCCGTTCATCGCAATTCCAGCGGGTATCGAGAGTATACGATTAGTGATTTAAATTGGATTTATCTAGCGAAAAGCTTGCGTAATGCGGGATTATCAGTTGAATCTTTGATTGAGTTTGCTGATTTGGCACAATTAAGAGAAACGCAAAATGTGGAAGAGGCTCAAAAACAGATTTTAGCTGATCAATTAGAAGAGCTGGATCAAAAGATGGCTGAAATGCAAGATGTTAGAGAAATGCTGGCGTACAAAATTGAAACCTATGACGATCACATTGCGAAGTTCAAGGCTGGAGAAATGACACCAGATAAGGTTGAAAAGTTGTGGGAGCGAAAAAAATAAATACTTTTTCCTTGCTATGGAGTTCACTTCAAGGTTTAGGATAGATCATGTAATCAAATTTAGAGGAGGAAACACAAATGCAAACAATCAAATTGAACAATGGGGTAGAAATGCCGCAATTAGGATTTGGGGTATATCAAATTCCCTTAACTGAAACAGCTGAAGCCGTGTATCAAGCAATCAAAGCCGGATATCGTTTAATCGATACAGCTTCTGTTTATGGAAATGAGAAGGAAACTGGAGAAGGGATCAAACGTGCGATTCATGAAGGTCTCGTTACTCGTGAAGAGCTATTTGTTACCTCAAAACTGTTTATTCTGCAAGCACCTGAAGCAAAAGCTGCAGAAACGATCGAACAATCACTCAATGCAATGGGACTTCATTATTTAGACTTGTATCTGATCCATCAACCATACGGAGATGTTTATGGTGCATGGCGAGCAATGGTCGCAGCCCAAAACTCTGGAAAATTACGAGCAATTGGTGTCTCAAATTTCAAATCAGCGAAAATGATTGAGTTTGTCGGATTGAATGAAGTAAAACCGCAAATCAATCAAATTGAAGTAAATCCTTGGAATCAACGGGTGGAAGATCAAGAATGGCATGAAAAATATGGCGTGCAAATGGAAGCCTGGGCACCTTTTGCGGAAGGACACCATGATCTATTTACCAATCCTGTTTTAGCTGAAATCGGTGAACAATATGGAAAATCCGTTGGACAAGTTGTTCTTCGCTGGTTGATGCAGCGTGGGATCGTCGCTTTGGCAAAATCAGTTCGTCCAGAACGTATGGCGGAAAATATTGACATCTTTGATTTTGAATTATCAGAAGAAGATTTTGAAAAAATTTCAGCTTTAGATATGAAGGAATCTGCCTTCTTTGATCATGACGCTCCACAACAAGTGGAATGGTTCATGAATCGGATGCTGGATACAGAAAAATAGTTATTCGTTTACAGGAGGTCAAATCAGATGAATGTACTTATTATTGGAGCAGGCGGTCAAATACCAGAAGTTTTGATCCCGCTCTTACAAGAACAGGTCAAGTTGAAGCTAACCCTTTTTGGACGGAATGCGGCTAGTTTACCCTATGAAAATGTAAAGAAAATCAGTGGGGATGCTGGTAATGTGTCTGATCTGATTCATGCTATGCAAAATCAAGACATCATTTACATGAATTTCGACAATAAAAAAATCACAGAACAGGTAATCGAAGCAATGCATCAAACAGGTGTGAAGCGAATTATCCAAGCAGGTGTATTAAGTGTCTATGGCGAAGTTGCGGAACCTTTTGCAGCATGGAATAGTCGTATGATGGGAGGCAGTATCGCTCACAATCGTGGTGTGGAAGCCTTGGAAGCAAGTGATCTCGATTATACGTATATGCGAATGACCTGGCTATATAATGGCAATCGAAGTGATTATGTCGCTAGTCCTAAAGGAGAACCATTTTTAGGTGCTCAAATTACAAGACGATCAATTGCACAATTTGTTTTGGATACTATCACAGGCAAGCGTAATGGTGTACGGGCTAGTATCGGATTGTGGGAACCAGGATCAGAAAATAAAGCCAAACCTGATTTCTATTAGCTGTCTTTCAATAGGATAACTGTGGGTTGCGATATAGCCATTTCGAGCCATATCGCAACTCTTTCTATTTCTAAGGTGGGAGGTCATGCATATGGTTAAAAAGAATTTTTTCAGCGTCATCTTATTATTACTAGGTATTTTAACAATCAGCTTCGTTTTATTTTCAATCATGAGGAATAACTCGACGAATGAAAAGGAAGGATCAACGATGGAAAAGTCTAAAACATTGATTGTCTACTATTCACGTACAGGAAATACCAAAGCTGTTGCAGAACTGATTGAAGAAAAGGTCGGAGGGCAGCTGGTTCAACTTGAAACAAAGGAAGTACGTCCTTCAAATTATCAGGAAGAAGTAGCACAGAATCAGCAAGAGCAAGAGAGTCAAGTGGAGCCTGAACTAAAAACGAGCATTCCTGATCTCGAAGAATACGACCGGATTTTTATCGGCGCGCCAACCTGGAGTATGGCTTTGCCGCAGGCGGTTGTCACGTTCTTGAATAACAATGACTTTAACGGGAAAACGGTCATTCCATTTAATACAAATGGCGGTTATGGAGTAGGTACAAGCTTCGATCAAATAAAAACGGATGCCAAAGGAGCAACTGTTCTTGAGGGCTTTTCTGTGCAAGGCGGTGAAGAAAATAATGGTGTCTTACTCGCTATCAAAGATAGAAAAAAAGTTACAGTATCTCGAGAGTTAGATACATGGCTTAAAAAAATTGGACAATTAGAGAATTAGAAAGAAGTTAATAACTTGGATAAACAAAAATTCGGAATCATCTTACCAATCACTTTACTATCGTATTTTTTAATATTAATGGACAACTCGATCATTTTTACGAGTTCGGTTCAGATCGGGGAAAGCCTCGGACTTTCAGATGCGGCGCTATCTTGGGTATCGAGTGCCTACACGCTTACTTTCGGAGGCTTTTTACTATTAAGCGGACGACTATCAGATCTTTTGGGACGCAAACGAATCTTTCTGTTGGGATTGTTCATCTTTGGGATTAGTTCGTTGTTCATTGGTTTATCGACAAAACCGGAGATGATGATTGCCATGCGAGCTGTTCAAGGTATTGGCAGTTCGATCATTGCACCTACTACTCTGGCTTTAATTATGGATGCTTATAAACTGAATATGCGTCAGCGCGCGATTTCCTATTATGGGGCAACGGCGGGGATCGGTTCAAGTGTTGGCTTATTAGTCGGCGGAGGATTAACAAGTCTTATTTCTTGGCGGGCGGGTTTCTTAATAAATGTGCCTTTCACGATCATTCTCTTTTTCTTAACATTACGATTCGTGGAGAATTCTGAAAGAAAAAGCGAAAGAATCGACTATCTTGGAAGTCTGTTATCGATCATTGGCTTGATTGGGATGATTTACGGCTTTACTGAAGGAAAAACCTTAATCGTATTTGCTGGAATCGTTGTTTTAGGATTGTTCATCCTTCGTGAACGAAGGATATCTTTTCCGATTATGCCCTTATCGCTATTTAGAAATCGAATCCGTTCCGGGGCGTATGTTGCTCGACTTTTATTTATGATGGCGATGCTGCCATTTTGGTTCTTCTTGCCGCAAATGATGCAGACACAATTTGGATTTTCAGCTTTACAATCGGGGATGGCCTTTTTGCCATTGACGATCGTCAACTTTATCATTGCGCTGCAATTGCCGCGTTTAACTGCCAAATTTGGCAATAATAACGTCTTACTTGCGGGAGAAATAATACTAGCTGCTGGGTTGATCCTATTGGCAGTCTCAAACATAAATAATGGGTATTGGGCAGCGGTGTTCATTCCGATGATCATACTGGGCTTGGGACAAGGGCTGATTTTAGCGCCCGTCACATCAGCAGGTGTTCATGATGCGCCCAATGAACTGGCAGGAGTCGCAAGCGGTGTGACTAATACGATGCATCAGATCGGTGGCCCAATTGGTTTGTCATTGATCGTTTCTGTTACTAATAATTTCCAACCTGAGATTTGGCTAATGCTACTGTTTACTATAGTTTCGATTATTGTAGTTTTTATATTCGTTCGTTCTAAATAGTGGCAGTATACTTGATCAGCAAATCATTATTAATAGAACAAGTTTGGTAAATACTTGAATATTTAGAATAATAGAAATGCAGGCTATAATCAATCGAGGTTGAACATAGTCTGCATTGACTCGTTTAGGATTTATTATGGTCTACTGAGCCAATCAGTCTGTACCACCTTTAATTGCTATTTGTAGTAATAGATAAATGAGTGAGTCAACTATCTTTGGAAGCGTCATGTCAATGTTTTACATTCATGGGGATTTGAACAATATCACCTTGAACTAGCGTTTGAACTGCTTTATCTTCCTCTTGATACAAGTCTCTGCCGTCAGTGATCACTAAAGCAGCGTTTACTTACTTGTAGGTTGAAGGAATTAAAACGATTGAAGAAAGATTGCTTTTATTAGCATCAAAAGGTAATTGAATCAAACAGTGATACTTTAAGATAAATAGTTATAGTTTCAATTTAGTTGAGTAGAATATGAGGCATAGATTTTTTTCAATAGGCTATGCCACAAGTGAAAATTGACTTCAAATTACGAAGAGTTTATATTTATATTTTCTGAATCAAATAAATTTACATATATATATTATTACTATTAACCCTAATCATCTAAACTTGATGATTGGGTTATTTTTTTGCCTTAAAAGGAGGAACAAGCAATGTTCGATACACAAGAGAGTCACTCGCTATATCACGAAGAGAGTGAATGAACAATAACAAAGGAAATAAAGCTATGATGTTGGATCCGATGGACGAAAAAGGGAAACGAATAAACTCACCTATAAATCTTTAATTCTCAATCGAAACGACTAAAGAGTCCTTAACACGATTACTCATCACTAAAAGTAACTGTTCTTTCAATACTCCTATAACTTACAAATGTCATAACAATAAAATTTTCTTAAAAAGTATCTTTCTTTTAAAGAGAGTTGCTTTTTTGTGCTCTCAATTGTCTTTATTAGTGTAAAGAAAATGACCTTTGAAAACTAAATACAAAATCTATCAGTACTTTCCATTTGCAGGGAGCATTTCTTAATTACGCCATGACGAATTAACGGAGCGAAAAATAATTAAGGTAAGAATTGTCAAATTTGAGCCATGATCTGCAAATGTAATAATGATACTTCCGTAACTAAACTGGCTCGCCATTACTGGGGAGAGGTGAGAATCCTATGTGCTTTTGACAGGAGCAGCTGATAGATTAGTAGAGATTTTATCAATCAATAACTTATGATTTTTAGGGAGGCGCTGACATAAGAAAGAGAAGGCGATAGAATGAAGACAGCCACTCGGCAAGATTTAATTAAGATGGGGTTTTCGCAGTATTACGCTGACAAAATCTTCAAGGAATGTAAAGCTCTTTTGATTGCTAACGGATATTCTTTTTATCGAAACAACAAGATTAAAAGGATACCGGTCAGTGTCATAGAAGAGGTCTTAAACATTTCTTGGAAGGATGAATACTGATGAGAAGAGTTGCAAATGTGTATAAGGATGAAAAAAGGGGGACTTAGTATTTTTCTTTGACTCTGGGCTATGATCGTTTCGGAAAGAGAATACAACCTACTAGAAGAGGGTTTAAAACGCAAAAAGAAGCAAAAGATGCGATGGAGGAATTAAAAAAGAATTACTCTGACTCTCAAGAGATTTATTTACAAGGAATCACTTTCCGAGAATTTTATAAGAAGTATTTTTTTCCTTGGTATAAGCTTGGGACGATTGAGAAAACTTGTGTAAAAACTGATAAGACTTTAAAACGGGCGTTAGCCTATTTTGGGAAAATGCAAATAGAAAAAATTAAACCCATTCATATTCAAGAATTTCAACAATATCTGGTTCAAGAATGTTCTGTTACAAGTAAAAAAGGGGTAGTTAGACCTTTATCTAACAATTATATTAAACAGATATTCAATAAGCTGCGGATTATTTTTAATCGAGCGGTAATTTTGGAAATCATTGATGAGAATCCAGTAGATACTATAGGGAAAATTCGAACAGAGCGATCAGTGGTTGCATTCTGGACAGTTGAAGAGTTCAAGAAAGTGTACAATTACTCTTATCGTTGCGATTTCCAAGAAGCGTTTTACAAAAGAATGATGCGCTTTTTATTCGTAACCGGTCTAAGAAGTGAAGAGCTTTTTGCACTTCAATGGTCGGATATCGATTTCCGTAAAGGAACTTGCAGCGTGAGTAAATCACTCTATATTCGAACGAGAACAGATTATGATTTCTCGGATACAAAAAATGCTTCGAGTATCCGAACCATTACATTGGACAAACAAACCGTTAAGGATTTGAAAGAATGGAAAGAAACTCAAAAAACAATCGGAGATGACCTTGGCTTTGTATTTACATTTGATGGGCTGCCACCGTCCCCAAAGACATTTTTAGGGCGAGTAAAAAAATTGGCTGAAGTGGCTGGAGTCAAACCTATTCATTTACATGGACTTCGACATTCTCATGTTGCATTTTTAATTGAGCATAATAACAATATCTATGCAGTATCGAAGCGATTGGGCCATTCCACTGTTAAGACTACTTTAGATAAATACGGTCATCTTTATCCAGAAACAAATCAAACTTTGGCAAATGAATTCACCAAATTTGAAGTTTAATTTTTTTTACAGATTACTGCTGTCAAATTACTGTCACGAGCCGTTTTTAGTCAAATTTTGAATATAGGGTGTTGATATATTGGGCTTTTAAGGCCAGTTGTCGGAATCGAAGATGGATAATGATTTTCCCGCACCATCATACAATAGGATGAAAAAAATCATTAATGAGGTGGGTGAAATGAGACCACTAGATACCGGGCAAAAAAACTATGAACGATTACAAGGCGTATTTGATCAATTAAATCGTGAGGGAATCATCTCCATTGATTATGCTGGATTTGATATTAGTGAAGGTCATGAAGAGGTGGGCGTCGTTTTTAAGTTCATGAAGGAAAATGACCTCCTAAGAAATGGCTATTGTTTTTATCATCAACAAGATATTGAACGATGTATGGATTCTGAGAATAGAACACTCTTTCTTGCGTTTCATAGCTTAAATGGTGATGAAGAAATAGCGTTGAAAGTAGGAAAACGCATCGTAGATTTATTAAATCAAGCGAGATTTGAGGTAGAATGGACTGGTTCACTGAATCAGCGAATAAGGATTCAAAATTTCTACTAGGATAAACTATTCAATTTAGAACCAGTGGGAAGTACACGTGCAATAAAAATCATGCAACAATCTAATGAAGCTCAGGGCAAACAGTAAAAACTGTTTATCCCGAGCTTTTATTTGTATTGTCCAATTTATTATGGATTTTTGCTAAATTTGACCAAATAGTTTACCTAAACCAAAGACTACTAGACAAATAATGAGTGTATAAATAACACAGAATTTCATTGCTTGTTTTAAAATCGTTCCTTCTTCTCCATCAAGACCAGTAGCACCTGTTGCCACCGCAATACTTTGAGGAGAAATCATTTTTCCTGCAGTCGCACCCGCCATATTTGCTGCGGCTAACCAATAGGGATTCACCTGTAAACTATCTGCTGCTTTCACTTGTAGTTCCCCAAATAATACATTTGCTGAAGTATCGCTTCCCGTTATGAAGGTACCTAGTGCACCAATAATAGGAGCGATGAATGGATAGAAGCCACCAGTCAAAGTAACTAAGCTTACTGCAATTACATTAATCATTCCGCTATAGCCCATAACTTTAGAAAGACCAACGATAGAAGCAACTGTAACCATTGTTTTTGTCATTTGTTTTATCGTTTTCCATAATATTTTTGCAATGTTAGAAAACTTCATTCCTTGGATTAGTCCACCTAAAAAAGTGGCAAGAATAATTAGTGTGCCTGGAGCTGTTAGCCAATTAATAACATATGGAGCTGCATTTTCCCCTGTAAAAATAGGAATACTCGTTGTCACACTAGCTAAAGCATTATGAATGGTTGGGAATAACGAAGAACTAAAGATGATAAAAATAAATACCAAAATAAAAGGTAACCATGCCATGAAGCCATCTTTTTTTGATACAGGAGCTATTTCATGTGTATGACTATCTTTTGGTCCTATCCATTTTGCCATGAAAATAGTGACTAAAATACATAAAAGTGAGCCCACAATCGATGGGAGTTCTGCTCCTAAATACTGCGAAACAATGACTTGTGGCACAGCAAAGGTAACACCTGACACAAGCGTTATCCAAAAAACACCTTTAATTGATTTTATTCCTTTACCTGTTAATGAAACTAAACAAAATGGAATTAAGATAATCAAAATACATAGTTGTAAGGAGACCACCAAAGATAGCTGTTTCACTTCCAAACCAGATACCTGTGCAAGGGTAGTAACAGGTAAACCAATTGCACCAAAAGCAGTTGGTGTCGTGTTTGCAATTAAACAAATTACTGCGGCTTTTATTGGCGACATCCCAAGAACTGCTAAAATACTTGCAGGAATCGCAACAGCGGTTCCAAATCCTGCAATCGCCTCTAAAAACCCACCGAATCCCCATGCAAGTAATAATACGAGGATGCGCATATCTCCAGAAATAGCTGTCAACATATCTTTAATTTTTTCCATTCCACCAGATTCACTACTTAAATTATAAGTGAATACAGCGGCGATAATCACATAAACAATTGGCCACAATCCCATAACAATTCCCTCTAAAGAGGCAGTTAAACTATCAGTCACTGAAAATTTAAATCCTAATATACTAATAATTATTGTTATTACCAAGCCAATCATGCAGGCAATATCTCCGCGTATTTTAAAAACACCTAATGATAAAATTAACCAAATAATTGGAATAATAGCTAGAAACGTTTGCATTCCTTCTGACATAAAAACAATCCCTTTCCCTTTTAGTTACGCGTAGAAATTGTTCAATTCTACGTGTAGTTCTGTTTAAGCACATATTTTCTTATAAAATATTAGAAGAGAACTACTTTTCTCAACAAGATATAAAACAACCAGAATTAAATGAATACCAATTTTTCTGTCAATAAAAAAACACCTCCTCATGTCCACAATTTAAGTAGGAGAGAAAGTGATTGTTCGATTCAGAACACCAACCAGAAAAAAACTAACAATATCTGGAGTATGAGGTGAAGGGAATAATAACTATCCTACTTAATAATTAAGTAAAGAATAATTAATAAACATTCTAATCTAACAATTATTATAACAACGATTATATAATTTGGCAAGCGCTTTCTTAATAAAAATTCTTTATGTTATCATAAGATGAGTAACTATGCATTTTATTACGAAAAAAATAAAGAGCGTATAGTTTTTCTCTCCTTAATAGTAGAAAACTATGTGTCATGGGGCAAACATAAAAAATAAACCGTTCGATAAGTAGTGATACTTTATAAATAGCAGGTGTAAATACATCATTACTTTTAGTTATCCTGAAATCGAGTTACCAAAACACTATGCATCTATCTCTGTTAAAGTTGAAATTATTTTGCTCTTCAAAAAAAAAAGATACCTTCAAGTCAAAAACATGTTCAAACTATTAGCTGATTTTTCTATTCAAGTTTCATTCACATACTTTATTGTCTAATTCACTTTGTCTAGGCAGAATAATAGTATATTTTATCAATTACATACTTAATTTTAGAAAAATTTCTCTTGTTGTATAGTTAAAAAATACGATAATTCTATTAATTTAGGATTACTTCTATAAAATAAACGGTGATATACTATTTTTATCAAAAGAAAATAGAGGACAGTTTCCTTGATTATTTACGCTCTCTTGTAGTCATTTCTAGTTCATTAAAATAACTAGAATTATTTGTATCTATCAAAAAATATTTTAAAACGCTTTCTTTTTCTTGTGTTCATGTTATAATTTTATTCAAGGAATAATGAATGATTGAAAGACAAACTAAGAATTTGATGAGTTTTATTATAAACATCTGCACAAAAAAACTTGCTATTGCTTTTATTATCAAAAAGATACTTTTTTCGATAATATTCAGCAATAACAAGAAATTTCTGAAAATAATGAACACAGGATTTTCTGAACTGATTCACACTATAGTGTGCGTTTCAACTTTTTATTCATACGTAAGTAAATCCTCGTCTTAGTAACATATAAGCAAACTCACTCTAGGCATTTTCAGAAGCTATAGGGAGCCAGTACTTATTATTTTGACAAATCCTTTTCAATTGTGCTGACTAAATAATCATTATGAACTAATTCAGCCATCTTTTTGGCAAATTCATATTCTTTGATTCCTTGCTCAGCATCCAATGAATAAAGATTAAATGCTTTTTCATAAATAAGAAAATCTAAACCAAGTAGGGAAGAACTATTTGTACAGATATCAATTCCACGATTACAATAGTCAATTGCTTTTTGGTATTCTTTAAGACCAGAGTAATGCTTAGCTACGTTATAAAAAGTAGAGGCGATTCGTTGATCAAGTGTTTCTTGAGGGAGTAAATTAATCAGCTCAATTGCTTGATTGAAAAATGTTTTTGCTTGATCAGGTAGCTGTTTCTTAGAATAGTAAACACCTAGTAGATTCGTTGATAAAATGGTTGTCAAGTCATTTTTCCCTGCGCCCATGTCAATTGCTTTATACAGATTGAATAAAGCCAAATCATCATTTTGACTAGCAAACAATGCAACGGCACCCTGACAATAATAAAAATCTTGTAACAGGTAGTCATCCAGTGTTTCCTGTACATCTGAAATAGAGTTTAATAATTGTTCAGCTTTCTTATATTGATTTTTTTGCATAAGAAGCATGACTTTTCTAAGATTGGTTTGTACTTGTGTTGTTTGTACAGTAATTGTTACTTCATTCACATCTAAATCTAAACGATTACAGATAGCAGTAATAATTTGCATGCTATTCGCTTTATTTTTTTTCTCAATATTACTGATTGTTGCTTGTTTACAAATGCCATCGGCCAACTGATTCTGAGTCATTTTTAATTCTTTTCTTCTTTTTTTAACTAATTGTCCATTTATTTGCATAGTTGTATTATCCTCCTAACCCTTGTCTAATAGAATATATCATTGCTTTCAGAATATCAAGCAATAATATATTTTATAAATATAAAATATTTATTAAGAGGTGAAAAAAATGTACCCAACAAGTCCAACAGATATACTAATCGATGCATATGGAAACGCACATTTTATTGGAACATAGAGGATTTCCTCTAATTTTTCTACAACTTCAAAGAGAAAATAGCTTGAAACGGAACACAACTGGTTCGGTCTCAAGCTATTTAAATTTTAATAAAGATTGATGAAAAGAAAACATTCACTGCCTATCAACCGAAGACGCTTTTATCAAATAGAATATTTTTATTTCACCTGTTTATTTACTTAAAACTGAAATACGCTCTTGTACATGTTTTCCTGATAAAGCTTCATCGATCATCGCAATTGCATAGTCTTTATAACTAATAAAGCTTTCACCTTTTTCATTCACAGAAAATTCTTCTCCACGAAGCAGGTAGTCTCCTGTACGTTCCCCGTCTGCACGAAAATCTGCTGCTGGGCTTACATAGGTCCAGTTTACGTCAGATCGTTTACGTAAAGCATCTAAAGAGTCTGACATGCTTGAAGCAAGGGGATAGAATGCTTCAGGAAAATCTTTTCCATCCATTAATCGTGTGGTATGGGAACTATCCGTATATAATCCGCCTGCGCCACCAACAACTAGTAAACGGTTCGGTTTTCCACTTAAAATATCGGATAAGTAAAGAAGAGAAGTCGTGTGCTGTGGTAATGTTTCTGGCGTCCAAGCACCAAATGCATCAATTAATACGTCAAACTCTTTAACATCTTCATAAGTTAAATCAAATAAATCTTTTTGTATCATCGATTTAGCAGCTGTTTTATTTTCGCCACGTACAATTGCCGTTACATCAATATTTCTTGAAACAGCCTCCTCAACAATCACACGACCTGCTTTTCCGTTTGCTGCAATAACTCCTAATTTCATCTGTTCTTCATCCTTTCATTCTCTATTGTAAAAATTTCTTTCTACATCTATAATAAGACGAACACTTACTTATGTAAAGTAAGCACTTTTGAGAGCTATAGCATCCAAAAAGATACTATTGTAAGGAGGAAAGGTTTATGGAACAAAATTTACCTGCATGTCCAGTAGAAACAACTTTATTATTAATGGGAAATCGCTGGAAAGTTTTAATTATTCGAGATTTGTTAGATGGAACAAAGCGATTTGGAGAATTAAAAAAATCCATAGGAAATATTTCTCAAAAAGTATTAACGACTAATTTACGGACAATGGAAGAGGCTGGGCTTGTTACCCGTAAAGTTTATGCGGAAGTTCCCCCGCGTGTAGAATATAGTTTAACTTCTACCGGGAAAAGTCTGGAGCCCATCCTAGATGCAATGAGAGACTGGGGAGAAGAATACAAACAGTTAGCTTAATCGTTATCGAGGTCAAGGCAGAAGTGTTTATTAAGTTTTTTCCGAGGATAGGATATAACTTGATCGTTATGGCACATCAATTTTTCCTTTTTTCAAAAAATTTTTATATATTGAAGGAAATCATGGTATAATCAAGAGAATATTCTGACAATTCACGAAGTAAGTGATACATTACAAGGAGAACTCATGTTAAAGGTAGAATGCTTACCACTTTTAGAAATAGAAGATGATAAATTAGACTTTGCTGTAATCATTGCTAGATATAAAAATAAATATTTTTTTGTCCGGCATCATGCTAGAGAGACCCTAGAGATACCTGGTGGACATAGAGAGTTAGACGAGACGATAGAAACTTGTGCTAAAAGGGAACTTTTTGAAGAAACTGGCGCCGTTGACTATCGTTTACGCCCACTTTTTATTTATAGTGTCACAAAAGGGGATTTTACAGATTATGGTCAGGTATTTTTTGCTGAGGTCTTTAAAAAAGAGCGTCAGCTACATCATGAAATAATAGATTATCAACTGCTGAAAGAGGCACCAGAAGAATGGACCTATCCACTTATTCAACCACTTTTATTTCAAGAATTTAAAAAAAATTTTGAGAGTGATAGCTATAAAACCATAGAAAATTAGGAAAATAAAAATTTCATCTACTTATAGCTAATCATAATATTTTTTTAAGGGTACTGGAAGGTTGACTGTATAAGTTTAATCAGAAGGAGATTTCATGAATTTACAAACTAGTAAAAGAATACTCATTATTGGCTCTCCTGGATCAGGTAAGTCAACTTTAGCCGGTATTTTAGAAAAAAAGTTATCCTTACCAGTTATTCATCTAGATCAGATAAACTGGAAAAATAATAAAGAAACCCTTTCAAGTCAGGAATTCGATGAGAAATTAATTTCTATTCTTTCTAGTCGTGTTTGGATAATTGATGGAAATTACAATCGAACGTTAGAATTAAGAATTCAGGCAGCTGATACAGTTATTTGGTTGGATTTTCCAAGACTTCTTTGTGTGTATAGAGTCCTCAAACGATATATATTAGGGAAATTCAGAGAATCCTCCTATGGCAATCCCAATCGGTTAGAAAAAGAATTTATTTCATTTATTTGGCATTTTAATAAAACAAATAAACCCAATATGTTGTTTTTGATGAAAAAATATGAGAAAAACTGTCAATTTTATCAGATAAAAAGACCCAAAGAAATAAAGCAGCTTTTTGTATAAAAAGGGGGGGATAAAATGATGACAACTATAGAAATAAAACAAATTTTAGAGGAGAGACTTCAAAAAGAAATCCCCTTTACTTGCTCTGATACTGAGCTTGACTGGCTATTAGCGCATATCGGTGATGAAGACGCTACTATTCGAGATACACTGGTTTTTAATGCTTTAGCACTAGGTATAATCAATCAAGGCTTTACAAAAGAGCAATTCCATTATCTGGCAAGTAGGGTCTATAATGAGCAACTGCTGTTTTTCCAATTAAGCAAGAAAGGAAAAGCAACTTTGACAAGAAGTTTTACTGCTCTATTAATAGGTTTCATTGTCCAGGCAGATGGTGACAAAGAGAGTATCTATTTTTCTTTATTATCAGATACATTGAGAAACTATTTTTTTACATGTGGAATCACCTATCTTTCTTTAGAAACAGATTACATAGGATTTTCTCTCCAATACGGCTGGGTACATGCAATTGCTCATGGGGCAGATTTGCTGAAAAAATCATCTCTCCATCCCTCGTTTCCAAATAATTATTATCCTGATATACTTTCAGCTATTTCTCATGTTTTTCACATGATGGATGCTCCTTTTGTCGATGGAGAAGAGCGCAGATTAGCAACTATCATTTATTCTTTACTACTTGTTAATAAGATGGATGAACTTCTTTTTATAAATTGGCTAGATACGTTAATCTTTCCTAAAACATCTCCTTTAGACTATCAAAGACTTTCATGCTTTGAAAACTTTTTAGCTGCTATTTACTTCCACTTAGAAGAGCAGGACATGCTTAGTCCTAGATTCAAAAAATTTCTCTTAGAGAAATTAAAAGATTATTAACTTACTTGCACTGTAAGATCAGGAGAAATCAAATGTTCTATTTATTTTTATTTATTTTCTGTTTACTTAGTCTGGCTTTTCTTTATCGTCACTTATTAAATCAATCAAAAAAACCTAGCGGACCATTAGGGATACTAATGATGAAATTATGGAATACGAGTTATCTTCCCATGGTCAGATGGGCAATTTCTTTATCAAAGAATCAATTGCCAAGCACTGTATTGGATGTTGGCGTAGGAAATGGACAATCTACCGCCTATTTACTAAGTAAGCTCCCTACTGTAGATATAGTAGGGATTGATATTTCTGAAACAGCTACTGGGCAAGCAGCCAAAAACTATTCGAGTATTTCTTTTTTCACAATGGACGTGAAAGAAACAACATTCGAAGATAAGCGATTTGAACTAATTTGCGCCTTTCAAACCCACTTTCATTGGTCACATCTCGAAGAAGCGTTCCGTGAATTACATAGAATTTTAGCTGATGATGGAACAATCCTACTCGCTTCTGAAAAAACAAAAATCAATTATTTTCTCCCATTTTTAAAAACTACTGAACAATTTCAGCAATTTCTTATGCTTATGAACTTATCAATTGTTACCGTTAATGAGAACACACAATGGATAAGCTATGAAATTAAAAAAATCATTTCATGAAAAGTAGGAGATAGAAAAAAGCGAAACTAGTTCTATCTCTCTACCATAAAAAATTCGTAAAAAACATCGGACAAGAGTTCCTTAAATAAAAATGTTTCTCCCGACCTCATTTCTTCGTATTTATTTTTCTATATATTCACACCATTCACACGTAAGAGGCTCTCCAAATATCGTTCCGTTCCCTGAGGCATATATCCCTAAAAAGACACCTGTGAATACCCCACCAACCTCCGTTGTAACATAGCGTGTAGAGGCAGATCCTACAGGTTGAAGGTGGTCTTCGCTACCAATAGAAAACCGATATTCAGTTGGGGTAGCTTGAATACGCAGACAAATGCTGTCTAATTCATCAATAGGGAGGATTTGTGTGATTCCTGATAATTCACCTACTCGTTGACGAATAATAGCTTGTAGGCCTGTTAATTGTTGTCTCACAGCAATTTCATAGTGATGTGTCCTATTTAAGAAAACGGTTAAACCAAATTCACTCGATTCTTTTAATATTGGAAGTTTAAACTTTGCAGTGAATTGGCAGTCCCATGCTTGTTGACGTCGACCTAACCATGTTATTTTTTCATTATCATCAAGTGTATTGGCTTGGCCAAGTAACTGTAAGCCTGATTTTGTTTGATAGATATGTTCTTCTTCCTTTTGATAGAGCATAGTCCACGCAGGGCGTAAAACTTCTTGACCAAACCATTCTTTTGGTGTCTGTGAACAAAATGGATGACTTGTCAAATCGGGACCTGACATTTCCAAGTCTACGCTACCATTATTTCCAAATACTGGCCAGTCTCCAGACCAATCCACAGGAACTAGAAAGGTTTCTCTTCCTAAAAGGTGGCGTTTGGGAAATTCATGGAACGGGCGAATTCCCAGACAAACAGCCCACCAATTTCCAACATGATCCTGAATTAAATCTGCATGACCAATTGCTTGAATACAAGAGGGGAGACTTCGATTAGTTAACACTGGATTTTTTTCATAAGCTGTATAAGGACCTTCTATACGTTGACTTCGTGCCATCGTAAGCATATGTCCATAACCAGTTCCGCCTTCAGAAATAGCCAAGTAGTAATAATTATCTTTTTGATATAGATGAGGACCTTCTGGATCCGCTGCACCGATTCCTTCCCAAATATTTTTTCTAGCGGTTGTATTTCCAGTTTCCAAGTCAATTTCACAGAGATAAATTTCTTTATCTGTTCCTGTATAGTAAACTTTGCCATTTGTATCGAATAATAAGGAAGGATCAATTCCCGGTAAATCTAAAAAAATGGGCTCTGACCATTCACCCAATATATCATCTGTCCAAATGAGAAAATTCCCCTGATTAGGAACATTCGTACAAACAACATAAAAGCGTCCATTATGATGACGAATCGTTGGGGCATACAAGCCAAATGCATTTGGTGCTTGATTTGACAACTCAATCTGATTATTTCTTGTTATACAATGACCAATCTGTTCCCAATTGACTAAATCCTTGCTGTGATAGAGGGGAAGACCGGGAAAATACTCAAACGAACTAGTAACTAAATAGTAATCTTCTCCAACACGGCAAATGCTTGGATCTGGATTAAAACCAGAGAGTATAGGATTTTTGATTTTCATGAAAGCGCCTCCGTATCTTTTTTTTAAAATTACCATGTATTTCTATAGATAGATAGGGAGAAACTAGACATGTTCATGTAAAAATTAGTGATAAAAGTCTAACATTTTACTCAATTAAAGATGAAGAGATGATTTCCATTCTTTTTCAGACTTAGCTGCTTTTATTAGTTGAATCTTAGCTTAAGGGCAGGTGATTACCCATAATCAGGGAATAATACAGGATTAGTTTATCCTTCTCATCGCACTATCACTGATACTTTTACTGACTCCTTCCTCTAGACAGATACCCATCAATTCTGACAAACTCTTTTCTGTAAACACAGCTGATTTTTTTGAAATCAGTTATTTTATTCCTCTAAAAAAAACAATCTTACTCCAAATAAACTCTTCTTTAACTACGCTTATAAAAACCAAGAAAAGAATAGAACAATAGCCTAAAAGCCTTGATATAGCTGACTTTTAAAAAGACCATTTTACATAAATTACTATGCTATACTCTTTTTATAAACAAATTGTTGTTACTTTTAATCTACTAAATATTTATTTGAATTTAACAAAACACTCTGATTAACTATATTTTTTTTAGTGTTTTATTTCTCGAATAAGTAGGTAGCTAGTCTAAAAAAGGATAATAATCTTGTTTGTTTTTAGTAAGTAATCACTCACTAATTAATAGACAATTTATAAAAATAGTAAAGGAGTCATTGTACATGAAAAAGAAAACGCTTTATCTGATTCACCACTCTCATACAGACATCGGCTATACCGATCGTCAAGAGAAAATAAGTAGATATCATATTGATTTCATAAAAAGTGTGCTTTATTTTTTAGAAGAAATCGAGAAGGGACATCATCCCGAATGGAGCGGTTTCAAGTATACCTGCGAAAATTATTGGCAAGTTGAGCAATTCTTAGCACATAGTACACAAGAAGAACAGAATAAGTTTGAGTATTACTTAAAAAAAGGACTCATTGATATCTCCTTAAATTATCTAAATATGACTGAGCTAGTTGATGAGGATGTATTAAACAAAAAATTAGCGCAAGGAAAACACTATACAAATTCTATCGGATTTGAGACAAATTCTGCCATGACAGCAGATATAAACGGCTTTTCATGGGGATATGCGGAAAGTCTCTTTCAACATGGAGTTGAAAACTTATACTCGTGCTTGCATACTCATCACGGAATGTTTCCGTTGTTTAAAAAACAAATTCCCTTTTGGTGGGAAACACAGCAAGGAAATAAAATTTTGGTCTGGAATGGTGATCACTATCAAACAGGAAATGATTTTTTACTAGTTCCCAATTCTGATCAATCAAAACAATATGATGAATCTGGATATAGTGTTGAACGAGCAAATGAGCAGTTTAAAATAACCGAAGAACGCATCTTTCGCCATTTTGAATTACTTGAAGAAGAAGGATACCCTTATTCATTTTCTCCCGCAATGATTAGTGGGATTGTAACAGATAATGCACCACCCAATCCACGAATGATGGAAGTCATTCATAGATGGAACAAGCAACATGGCGAGCAAATCGAAATTGAATTGATTACCTTAAATGAATTCTTTCATATCTTACGAAAAGAACCTACAAAGATTCCAACGTATAGTGGCGACTGGACAGATTGGTGGGCAGATGGTGTTGGCTCGACACCTGCTCCAACAAAAATCTATCGAGATGCACAAAGAAAGTATCGGATAGCAAATAAGCTAACTACGGATTCAAATAAAGGGAATCCTGAATTATTAGCGCAGGCTGAACATCAATTAATGATGTATGCAGAACATACGTGGGGCTATCATTCTTCTGTCGCCCAACCTTGGAATACATTTGTGAATGATTTGGATTATAGGAAAGCTGCATATGCTACGAATGCGAACAGTTTTATTTCTCAACATTTAGATGAACTGCTTGCAAAATTAGGGGAAGAATCTATTCAAATGAATCGCGAACCCTTTTATAAGATTATAAATCCGCATAAACGGGAATTAATGGATTATGCAAGAATTTATATAAAACATTGGGAAACCATTGATGATTCTTATTACGGAGCCAACAAAACAGACTTTGTCGAAGTCCTTGATTGCCAAACGGGTAAGGTTATTCCATGTCAAGTTTTAGATACAGCCTTAGGAAAGGAAATTGAATTTCTAGTGAACTTGAAGCCACAAGAAGAACGTTTGATTCGACTGCGAAGAAAACCTGTGGAACAATCACTTACTCAAAAATGGAATCACGCACATATTGGGACTGAACTGGTTAGCGATATTGCTTCATATGACGGTTATACTCATCGCATCTCTACTTACAGCGTCGAAACGGATTACCTGAAATTGGAAATTGATTATGCAAATGGAATTCAAACGTTCATAGATAAGAAAAATAATCTTGATCTTCTACATCCTAATCGATTGGCTGCTCCTTTTTCCGGAATCTATGAAGTGACGCCAATTTCTACGGATGCATGTGCTGAACGACGAATGATGGGGCGAAATCGTAAGGGAAGAATTACTGAACGAACTTTTTCAAAATTAGTAAATGTTCGTTTAATTTCTAATGAAGAAGTATATGCACTTTTAGAATTAGACTATGAATTAAAAGGAACAAAAATGTATACAGTTGTCCTTCGCGTATATAAAGGTATCCCCAAAATTGATATTACTGTAAGAATCCAAAAAGAAAACGAGTGGGCCCCAGAAAATCTATATATCGCTTTACCTTTTAGCTATGGGGAAGACTATGAGCTATTCGTTGAAAAATCTGGAACGACTTTTAGACCTGCTATTGATCAATTACCTGGAACAAACAATGAATTCTACTTACTAAACAATGGGTTAACCTTTACAGATGGAAATCACAGTTTAGTAGTTGCTATAAAAGACACACCATTAATTGCGTTAGGCAACTTGGAAAGTCATCTCATTGAGTTAAATTCAAAAGAAACTGAAAGGAAGAATAAAGACCTCGTTTATTCCTGGCCAATGAATAATTTTTGGGAAACAAATTTTAAAGTTGATTTATCAGGGTTTTATGAATTTAACTACTCGTTGCTGTTAACCTCCAATACAACACCAAATGACTCTGTGGAGAGAGCAACCGAATTAAATGAAGGAATTCTTGTTATTGCTTATAATCCCAAAAAATAATAGAAATATCGTTTTTAGCTTTTCTTTATAAAAATTTGTAAAAGGTGGCTGCTATGAAAAAAAAGTTCAAAAAAATATGGAGCCATAAAGTATTATTACTTATGACTTTACCTGGGATATTGTGGCTGATTCTCTTCTTTTATATCCCTGTATTAGGCAATATGGTTGCCTTTAAAAACTTTAAAATTTCTGAAGGAAGTTTCTTTCAAAGTTTAATCGAGAGTGAATGGGTTGGATTGAAAAACTTTGAATTTTTATTCACTTCTTCAGATGCCTATATTATTACCAGAAATACGATTTTGTATAACGTGACCTTTATTGTCATAAATTTAGTTGTAGCTGTTACACTCGCAGTAATTATGAGTCAACTACGTTCAAGAAGACAAATTAAAGTTATTCAAACGTCCATGCTTCTTCCTTATTTTTTATCATGGGTCATTATTAACTTCTTTGTTGGAGCTTTCCTAAATCCAGATATCGGTTTATTTAATAAAATGATTGAAGCTGGTGGAAGAGAGATGATTAACTGGTACAGCGAACCAAAATACTGGCCATTTATTATTATTTTCCTTGGTGTCTGGAAAGGGATTGGCTATAACAGTATTGTTTATTTTGCATCAATCATGGGGATTGATCCAACTTATTATGAGGCTGCTGAAGTCGATGGCGCTAGTAAATGGCAGCAAATCAGACATGTTACGCTTCCTCAACTTATTCCTTTGATATCAATTCTTACTATTTTAGCAGTAGGCGGAATATTTCGTGCAGACTTCGGTTTGTTCTATCAGATTCCAAGAAATTCAGGAGCTTTGTTTGATGTTACAAACGTTTTAGATACGTATATCTATAGAGGATTAGCGAATTCAGGTGATATTGGCATGGCCTCAGCAGCTGGATTGTATCAATCAGTGGTAGGATGCACACTTGTTTTAGTTTCGAATATGCTTGTTCGAAAATTTGACGAAAACTCCGCACTATTTTAGAAAGGAAAAGATTTTAATGGAGAAACAACAGGTTCAGTCAGTAAACGTCAAAGGCTTTAGTCCAAAAGCCAACATACTTTTTTCAGTACTTATGTGGATAGTCGCAATATCGTGTATCTTTCCTTTTCTATTTGTCATCATCATTTCATTTACTAGCGAACAGTCTTTAACTACACAGGGATATCAGATTATTCCATCACAATGGAGTCTTGACGGCTATAGATATTTATTTGAGATGAAGGATCAAATCCTGCAAGCATTATTTATTACGGTATTTGTAACTATTGTGGGAACGATTGTTAACGTCGCATTTACATCTACCTATGCGTATGCTTTATCGCGAGATAGTTTACCTTTTAAAAAATTTTTTACCGTTTTTGTTTTGATATCTATGCTATTTAGTGCAGGTATGGTACCCAACTATATTGTTATGACTAGTCTATTAGGATTAAAGGATAATATACTTGCGTTAATTTTACCTATGGCATTGTCTTCTTTTAATATTATTGTTATGAGAACTTTTTATCGTCGTTCTGTTCCTGATTCAATCATTGAAGCAGCGAAAATAGATGGTGCTGGGGATTTAAGAACCTTTATTCAAATTGTTTTGCCGTTATCTATACCAGGACTAGCGACCATCAGCTTATTTGCTGCATTAGGCTACTGGAATGATTGGTTTAATGCGTTACTTTATATCCAGAGTGATAATCTTGTTCCTTTACAATATTTATTAATGAAAATTCAGGCAAATATTGATTTTATCATCAAAAATGCTGCAACTAGTGCTCAATTGGGCTCTGTAACGATTCCAAAAGAGGCCACTAGAATGGCTATGGTCGTATTGTCTACCGCGCCAATCGCTGCAACCTATCCATTTTTCCAAAAATACTTTGTCGGTGGATTAACCATCGGCGGTGTAAAAGAATAACTATTAAAGGAGTAATAAAAATGAAAATATTCAAAAAAATGATCGTAGCAAGTACAACACTCATGATTGGAATAGGGATACTTACAGGGTGTTCTAGCTTAACTGGAGATAAACAAAAAAAACAAACAAGTAAAGAAAATGATTCAACCTTATTAATGTATCGAGTTGGTGAAAAGCCTAAAAATTTTGACGATCTGATGGAGTATGTTAATGGTCGATTAAAAAAAGAGACGGGTGTGGAATTAAACATCCAATATATCGGTTGGGGAGACTATGCACAAAAAATGTCTGTAATTACTTCTTCAGGTGAAGACTATGATATTGCATTTGCAGACAGCTATGTAAATAATGCGCAAAAAGGGGCCTATAAAGATTTGACTGACTTAGCACCAAAATACGCAAAAGAAACAATGGATAATCTTGATCCGACGTATATAGAAGGCAATAAAGTGAATGGAAAGCTTTATGCTATTCCTGTAAACGGCAACGTCTATGCTCAAAAAGTGATTACATTTGATAAGAAATTAGTCGATAAATATAATTTGGATATAACCGGTGTAAAAGATTTAGAAGATTTAGAACCTCTACTGCAAGTGATTAAAGACAAAGAGCCATCAATCCCGCCATTTCCAATTGGAAAAGATGTACGCTTAGGGAACATGGACTATGTGTATGATCCTTCTGTTCCACTAGGTATTGATATGGACAGTCAAAATATGGATAAAATTATTAATCCTTATACAGAATCAGATCGTTTATTAAAAGACTTAAAAGATGTACATTCACTATATTCTAAAAAATTAATTCCTTCAGATGCTGCGACCTCAGAATCAATTTATCGTTTGGATGAAGAAACGTGGTTTGCACGTATTGAAACACAAGGACCTTTTGACTATGGTGATACTATTTTATCTCGAGCAGCCGGTAGAGAGCTTATTTCTGTTCCATTTACAGAACCAATTAAAGATAATGGACAAATGTTTGTTGCGAACTGGGTTGTTTCAAATACATCAAAAAATGTTGAAAAATCTTTAGAAGTTTTGAATATGATAAATACAGATAAGGAATTGCTTACAACTATGGTCTTCGGATTAGAAGGAGAGGGCTGGGAAAAGGTTGGCGATGAGCAAATGAAAGTTCTACCAGGATATGATGCTAGCTCAAAAATCATTGGTGGGGCATGGATGACTGGAGATAACAATACACTTTTCTCTGATGAAAGAATTACAGATGAAATGATTGAAAAGCGCGATGAATCAATTGCTGAAGCACAAGTATCACCTTTACTAGGATTTAGCTTTGATGAATCAGCAGTAAAAACTGAAGTCACTAATATAAAAAATGTTACCAGTCAATATTATGCTGGTTTCAGTACGGGAACATTAGATCCAGCAGAAAAACTAGAAGAGTTCAATAATAAATTAGAAGCAGCAGGGCTATCAAAGGTTCAAAAAGAAATGCAAAAACAATTTGATGAATTCAGATCCAATAAGTAGTGTTACTAAGAGTGGGGAAGAAGTAGTTTATAGTAAATTAGATGAGGACTAGATAAGTTCACTTCTAGTTTATGATGGATAAGAGCAAATAGAAATTCATTGGCTACTATTAGCTACTAATTGTATAGAATCTGAGAATTATGAATGGTTTTTATATTCAATCTCAGATTCTTCTCCGTTATTACCATTTAATGAAAGAAGTTGAATTTATGATTGAAAAAGGAGTTACCGAAGGAATAAATAAATTTTATTATCTTTTAAAGCTATCAATGTATATTTGGGTAATCAGTTTAGTAGGTTGTTTAATTTTTGGATTGATTCCTGCAATTATTTCAGGCCTGGAGCTTTTTCAAACAGACCCGTGGAATGAGAAAACCATTACTCTACGCAGTCTGTACGATGGCTTTAAACGAAACTTTATACAAGCAAATCAGATAGGTCTCACATTTAGTTTAGTTTGTTGCATACTCCTTTATAGTCTATGGTTCTCAATACAAATTGAAGGAATTCCATTTTTACTAATTGACTTTTTACTCGTTTTTATGATTTTTTTAGTCTCCATTTCTTTTTTTCATAGTCTGTCAATACTCGCTATGTTCGAGATTAGCTATAAAAACCTTTGCTATTTGTCTTGTATTCTTTTCTTTAAAGAAACCCGTGTGATGTTGACGTTCAGTTTCTTTATTTTCTTGTTTCTGATTCTGGCATACAAATTACCTGCACTTCTTTTTTTCTGCGGGGGAGGGACTTTTGTAGTTATCTTAGCAAAAGTAGGGACAAAAACTGTACAAAAGCTCCAATTTATTTAATAATCTTTTATTTCTGAAAAAATTACTTAAACACTATCATCTGGCTCAGAAGCAACTACTGGTATGATACAATAGACAAAGAGACACACTGTATCCTTATTTATTATGAAAGAGAGAGACATTTATTATGGGAGAACTAACACTATTGCCTAATATTGGACCAGAATTGGAAAGACAGCTGAATACAATTGATATTTTTACTGCAAACGATTTACAAGCTATTGGCAGCCAAAAAGCTTGGTTGAAGATCAGAAAACTTGATGCCTCGGCTTGTTATAATCGACTATTAGCATTGGAAGCTGCAATTCAAGGAATTTCAAAAAATGATTTAACAATCTCAGACAAACAGATATTAAAGTCTTTTTATCAATTATCTATAAAATAAATTCCATAAAGCATCTAAAAAACTTACAGCAGTAAAAATTTCTTTGAGTTTTTTAGATGCTTTAAAATTACGTGATAAGCCTCATAAATTCGTAGTTAAGGCTTATCACGTTTTTGAATAAGTTAGCTCTGAGAGATTTTAAAAGATTACAATAACTTTGAAATAGTTCGTTTGTTGGTAGGAATTACTAATAAACTACTAAAAAACGGTCAGATACAGAGAAATTCGATCACTTTAACATACTTAAAGTGATAAAAAGGCAGTTCAAGTTGTTGATAAATCTGACCTTAATATAAATGATTAAACAATGTGTAGTATCAAGGATTCATAAATCTACTTTGTATAATATATATTACTATTCCCCTTTAATTAATGGTAGAATATAAATATAATAATTACAGGAGGAAAAAAATGACTATCATTAATAATGAACGCTTATGGTTTGGAATAGGTACTGAGCTGTTGCTCGGAATAGCTTTTATTTTTATTTTATATTTTATATTTACTAGTGGGAAAATTAGGAAAGATTATCTCTCAAAAAAATCTTTTAGCAAGTCGTCGCTTTGGATATCTTTAATATTGCTTATTATTTCAATGTTTTTTGTTTATTTTGGAATGATTAGCAATGCAATAATTAAATTTTAATAGACCAAAAGACTAGTGTACATTTTGCACTAGTCTTTTTTTACAGATGTTTCACCTTGTTCATAACTTTTTGATTTCTTTCTGCTGTATGTTCTAATTCAAGGAATCTTTTTCTATCTCTCATAACCGTTGCTATTTCAATTATATCTTCAATAGTCGCTTCAGTATTAATAAACTTTTTGATTTCCTTCAAATTACGTTTTCCTTTATGTTTTTTTAGCACACATACTTCCTCCTTATTTTTGATTATATGGTGGAAAGTCCAAAAATTCGATTACGCTCATGTCTAAAGCCTGACATATTTTGTAAAGCATATCCACTTTAGGAACACTTTTTCTTATAAACATATTACTCAAGGTTGACTGCCTAATGCCACTAACATCTGCAAGTCTGTTTACTGTCATGTTTTTTTCTCTCAGTAAACCGTACAGCCTATCAATTATTATTTCATTATGATTCATTGGTCTACCTCACATAAGAGTATTTATGTAGTTAATTAGCTACATATAATTATTTTAAAGTAGTTAACCAAATATTGTTAACCAAAAATGGTTGATTATCAACCCAAACTGGTTTATACTTTAATTAACCAATTATGGTTAACGAATAAGGAAGCTGTCAAATCATGTCAGTAAATAAAAATTCCTAATTTGCTAAGTAAATAATTTAATTATTTAAATAAAAATAGAATGGAGAATGTCAATGTTTGTCAGTACAGGTAAATTTATTTTTGAGAAGTTAGAGGAACGTGTAAGTAAAGGTGGGAATCCTTTTAGACTAGTGCATTTGATTGATACGGAAAACTATCAACGCTTAGAATTTTTTGCTGATAATGATGTGAAAGTCACTTGTAACGAAGGTCAACCATGCAAAGTTGTGTTAATTGCACAAAAAATGGGCTATAGCACAAGCATGAACTGCTTAACTGTGTCACCTGCATAATGTATGGAAAATGAGAGTAAAGAGGTTAACGCTGAATTAAAACAGGAAATCAGCGACTTAAAAGGGTTATACGTAAAAGAATTAGAAAGACAAGCCAACGAACGTGAATCAAACGCTGCTATCGAACTTGAACGGACTGAGAAAACCGAAAAAGAACAAGAAGAAAGCATAAAAATTGAAAATGAGCGTTGGGATAAAATGTACCAATTGATTGAGAACCAATCTCCAAATGAAGAAATGCTAAAAAATGAAGAGAACTTTCGAAACGACATTTTAAAAGCTCTTAACGATTTGAACACAGATGATAGTCAAATGAATACATTAAAAAATATTGATACTAAGTTGGGTGTGCTAGTTAAAAATTTAGATGAAGAAACAAAACAAGAAGAAGTGAGTTATTTTACAAACGTAAGTATTTTAGCTTTTTTATACTTTTTCATTCCTGCTTTTTTGGCTTATAAAGGGCTCTCTAAATTATTTGATAGCGCATTTGCTTAATATAAAAAAACATACAATAAAAGGAGGATGTCAATGTTTACTGCAGATATGTTTGACCCTGTTGTTACTGCAATTACGGCAGTTGTGCCGATTGGTATTGGTGTAGGGGCTTCAATCCTTGCTGTGACTTGGGTTGGTAAAAAAGGATTTACTTTCATCAAATCTATGATGAATAAAGGCTAGTTTTATGCAATAAATAAAATTAATAAGTTTAATTTTCCTTTGAGGGCTAGGCGAAAGCCTAGTTCTTTTTATTTTTTCGGAAAGGGGTAACGCAATGATAAATATAAAAAAAATAAGTAAGTGGGTCGGTATAGTTTTTTTATTTCTAATTTCGGCACTGCTAGTAATTATGTTTATGCCGATAGTCTCCCTAATCATGATTTATTTGGAGGAATTGACTTCGCTGTTTCTGAGACTAGCGATAGTGGCGATAGTTCTGAAAATATCATGGACATTGATACAGATAGCGATAGGCAAGAAGAAAGTGACAGTTCCGAAATCATTCAAGACAGTGGCGAAGAAAGTTCTCCGTTTGACATAAGTCAATTTGGTTATACTGAACCTTCTGATGAAGGGATTAAAAAAAGATTTTGGCTTTTTGATTCTTCCTTATTTACAGATGTACCCGAACATGTTGGTGAAGACGGATATGTAAAACAGAAATTGACTCGTGGTGTTTGGGGAAATACTTTTTTTGCTCAGACTACATGGGGGAGTGGTGAGTTTTATGATTATATTGGACCTGCTTTCAACGGTTGGAGATACAACTATACGCTTGACTGGCGTAGCCGTATAGATTTACTCACGAATGCCACCAAAAACAGTGTATGGGCTACAAATAGCCGAATTGATGATACAAATTATGCTGTTGATAGAGTAAATAGTGCACTGGGGACTCATACGACAAATATCAACAATGCGTTTAAAAGGATTGCTACTTTAGAAACTGGTCAAACAAGTTTAAATGACTATATTGGACGTGTCGATACTGCTCGTGTAAGTAACTACAACACATTAAATACAAAAATAAATAATAATTATAGTACGTTGAGTACTAGGATAAGTGATAATTATGCGACGCTTTGGAATCGCACAGTTACTTTGTTCAATAATGATGCAATTCTTGATTCGAATATTACTGAGGTTGATAATCGAGTGACTAGTTTATCGAATTACATTGGTACTGGACTTGGTGATCTTAATAGTTCTAACAATGTAATTAAGAATCTTGTGACAATTATTAGGGATAAGATTTTATCAATTGCTAGCGATAGTGGTGTTATTGTCAATCTGTTAACGATTGTTAGAGATAAGATTTTAACTTTGACGTCTGATATAGCGGTAACTAAAAACCTCACAACTATTATTCGTGATAAAACGCTTACAATAGATAGTAATTTGGGTAAGCTAACTGCCACAAATACAGATGGAAAAATGATTCTTTGGGATAAACTCGATAATCATTATGCCGAACTTAAAAACTTAGGGAGCTTACTTGGACAAACAAAAAATTTAGTTAGTATCATACGTGATAAAAATATTATTTTTGAAACGGCACTGAAAAATGTAAATAGTAATCTAAGTTTGATTAATGGCAGTATTACTGCTCAAACATTGTCCAATGTTGCGGATACTGTTCTTGTCACTAATGCGCTTGGTGAGATTACTAATGGTATATCAGCTATATCTGGTCAGTTAGACGCTTTTATGGATAGTAATGATAAATTATGGAGTTCTACAGATTACAATGCAACTGTTGTAGACGGTGACAGTTCAGCCGTAAAACTTTTTAAATATCAGTTTGCTATTTTGAAAAATACTATTGTTGATACGCTAAATGCGAATCAAAAAAATACGCAATTTTTATTTGATAAGTATTTCGGGCTAGAACCTGGAAGTGCGATATACGCTCTCAGATATACGATAGTTGATGGATACACACAAACCAATGAATTGCTACAACACATTTTTGACGGGCTTAATTTACTTGCTATAGGACAAAATACTACGAATGGCTGGCTTGAGTTATTTTTTCAAGGCATAGTAGATTTGAAAAATACTGGAGCTGTTATTACGCAATGGTTAAATCAAATCTATGAGAAACAAATTATAGTGCCTTCAATGCCCTTTGATTTTGATAGGCTTCAAGAAATGTTAGATGGGCTTAATTTTGGAAATATTGTAAATGAAGCTGGTACAAATATGTGGGATTTTCTTAAAAGTTTAGTTGATAATCTAGGGAATATAATTAGTACGGGTCTTACTGAATTAGGCTCTACGGCTAGAAAAATCTTAGATTTTTTAGACAGTTTGATTGATGATATTATCCGCTTAATTGTTCCCGAAAATTTAGATTTTCTTGATAAGGGGTTCGATTCTATTAAAGCAAAATTTGACGTTAAATTTGACGGAATTCTTAACGTTGGTGGGCAGATTAAAGATATTTTTACACCTACAGAAAGTGATTTTTTTAGCGCTATTTCTTTTAGTTTTATGGGTGCCAGCTTTGTTCCTGATAAAAGTGTAGCTGATATGTTTGTACCAAAATTTCGGACGGCTTTCGCAGTGCTGATTTGGCTTTATGTTGCTTGGTTTGTTTATCGGAAATTGACCGGACAGGGGGACATTATTAATGATAATTGAGTTGCTCTTTCAGTTAATTATCGGATTGATTAACCTGCTGGTTTCGATTATTCCCGATATTTCATTAACGATAGATTTACCCGATACCAGTTGGTTTTCTGAAATGCTTGGATTGGCAGATTATTTTTTCCCAGTTACTACTTTAATAATGGCGATAGGCGTTATCGTAGCTGTTCAAAATGCTCAATTTTTTATAAAGATATTTACATTTATAATCAAACGAATACCGTTTATTGGGTAAAAAGCGCACAAAATGCAGACAGTCTTTAGGCTGTCAGGCATTTTTGTACTTTTCCCATTATCGGTTCGTTTAATTTAATGAAAAAAGGTTATGCAAAGGAGAGGCTTTTAACCTATGAAATTCTATCAGTTTATTAAGTATAAGGTGAAAGATGTCAAACATTATAGACAATTAAGAAAACAGGGGATAAAACCTTTTAAAGACTTTGGGCTTACTCTCTTTACTGGTCGTCAAGGAGCTGGTAAAACTATGTCATTGGTTTACGAAGCCGAGCGTTATCGTGCCGAATTTCCCGATTTATATATATGCAGTAACTTCGGCTACGTTTATCAAGATGAGCCTATGAAATCTCTTGCTGATATTCCCAACGCCGTTTTAAAGGCGAATGCTTTAAATAAGATTGGCGTGCTGATTCTTTGGGACGAGATACAAAATGACTTTGATAGCTTTAGTAAAGTGTCTAAGGACGTTTTAAGGACGGTCACGCAACAGCGTAAACAAAAGATAAAAATACTTGGTACTAGTCAGGTGTTTACTCGAGTTTCTAAAGCGCTTAGAGAACAAACATTTGAAGTGGTGGTTTGTAATACGATTATGGGACGTTACACAAAAGGTAAGTTTTACGATGCTGACGAGTTTAGTCATAATATCGACAAACCTGAGGAAAAGAAACAGTTACATAGACTGCGAACCGTTTCTTTTGTTCAAACAGACGAATTAAGAGAGCTTTATGATTCTTATGCTGTGATTCGTACACTTTCCGAACAAGCTGTACAAGAGAAAAAGAATCCCAATAATGTGGTGGTGATAAATCAATGATGATTGTTTTAAAAGTGGTGCTCTTTTTCGTTGCTTACTATTTCTTTGCGAGAAGTCTTGAGCGCGATTAATGTTTACCGAATTCGATTATTTAAAAGTGCTAAAAGTTGCTACATACGGCATTGAGCGCAACGGTGTAGATAGGTTTTATCAATTATTGTTTGTCGAGATCCCGAACAGTAAAAAACGACTCTGTTTTTCCATTAATCGTCAAGTTGACATACTGCATTTGAAAAAAGGGGATAGGGTACGTATTAAGCTAGATTGGTTTGTGAAAGGTTTTGAAAGTACAGTGCCACAGTTTAAAGTTGTCGCTGTTATTAAGATAGATTAACGTTTATTTGATTAGTAGAGGGGGCTTTCCTCTGCTAATTGAATAAATGTTCCTGCAGGGTCTGCGATTGCACCACGCAGTCGGCTAGAAGCCGAAAGGAATCTCAATATCAAAGTGTTACTCTAAAAATCGATTTTTTGTGTCACACTTTCAAACGTGCAGCACACTTAAAAGAGTAACACTTCTTACTGCAGTAAAACATAAGTGTTACACCATTCAGGAACTTAGGAGGAATGAAAATGGGAGTTGCCGAAGGTAATGAAAGGCGGTTTGTTACGCTACCAGTTGAATACTGGACTTATTTAGAAGAAAAGGCAAAAGCTTCGAAAGATAACTGCAGATGGTATGGTGGTCGCCATACAGTCAGTGAGGAACTGAAAAAAATGGTTAAGGTTGATATGGACATGAAGAAAGCTGGTTTTTTAAATTAATATAACAAAATTTAAAAAGACCCCCACCTACTAACAGGGGGGTCTACAATACACAGTATATAGCCCAACACCTTACTACATATGGGCTAGGGCTTGATTTTAAATAGGAAAAGGACTCTTAAAAATAAATAACATAGGGGTTGTGTTATGAGTAATGTTTCAATCAATACTTCAAAAGTCTCAAATAAATATATCACAATTGACTGGTTAACTGCTAGTTTCTCGCTTGATTATGATGTTCATGAATTTATAACCGAGGTTTTACAAATGGACTATCGTGATTTTATTTTTGAGGTAGGGGGGATAGGTCGCTCTTATCATTACGGGAATACTGCGAAATTTGATAATATACACATTTATTACTCAACAGCTCTAGACGTTGAGAACGGTTCAAATAGTGGATTTGCTGTGAATTTTAACGGTCAAGGTTGCCGACAATATGAAATTTATCGGTGGAATGAAAATAATTGTTGGACTTGGTATGATACGATACGAAACTTATTGAAAATCAGTGGTAATTTTACACGTTTAGATATAGCTTTAGACTTGATTAATTCCAAATATACTTGGCAATTTCTTTTGAAGAAAATTTATGAAAAAACGTTGATTTATAGAGGAAATGTGAAGCGAATTAATAAGATTAATACTAAAACTGGTGAGGATTATAATGCTAGTATTTATATAGGCGATAAGCCCCAACAGTTAAATATCTATGATAAAAAAGGAGAACGCTTTGACCGTGCGAAACAAGAATATGACGTTGATTCATGGACACGTTGGGAGTTACGTTTATCTTCCGATAAAGCTCATTTAGCTGTGTTAGAGCTTGCTGAGGGTCGTGAATTATCAGATTTATTTCAAGGTATCTTGTCTGCACATTATCGCTTTGTGACACTTACAGGTGATAAAAATCGCTCCAGGCGTGAGAATGCTCGTTGGTGGACTGAATTTCTTAATAATGCGTCAGAAACACATCTATATGTATCAAAAGATAAACCTACATTGAAACGTAAAGAAAATTGGCTAGAAAACCATGGACCAGATAAAGCTGAGTTAATGCTTTATTTGAAAGATTATTTTGTTTATGGCTCGAACGCTGCTCATGAAAAATTGCTATCAAGAATACAACTACAAAGACAAAATGTTACTAATACAGACATTCAATTGATTCTACAAGGAATAACTGAAGAATTTGCTGAAAATGGCTCTGTGAGCCGTTATAAAACAAGTCAAGTTGTCAATGAATTACATGAGTTGCTGTATAATGATATTTAGGAGGAATTTTTTTGCTAAAGAAAATATTGAGTTTATTCCGAAAAAGACAAAAACGGACTATTAAACAATGTACTCATTGTATTATGTACTGCGAATCTAGTGAGGATTTATGTACAGATTGTAAACTATATTATGACTATAGTCATAACTGGGATTAGCAACAGACCAAGCTTTTTACAAATCTACTTTGTATAATATATATTATGTAAACTAAAATATTTTATTTATTATTTCCTCTTATTCACAATGAATGATAGCTGGTTATGCTGTCTCTCTGGTGTCTCCTCTATTAATTTGCTAGATTCCTAGTGTGTGTGCTGCTAAAAGATATAATAAAAATTTAGTTTTCAGTGTATCGACTAATTATTAGCTAGATTTAAATTAGTTTTCTTATCAATTGTTCATTTCAAGGATTTATTCTGCTGCTAATTAATAAATGGCTAAAAACTATGTATTTAAAAAAACTGCTACCAATGATAGATAGCAGTTTTTTCGGCTCTATAATTTATGGGACTGATGAATCATAATTGATTCTTCAGTCCCATTTTCACTTTAGGTATTAAAAAACATATCGTTCTCTAGTATGATTAAATCACCACAAAATAAACAACTGAGAGGACGATATGCTATATGAATGATTCTATCAAAAAAATGCTGAGAATAATAGAGAAAGATTTGATGATTACAGAGGTCTCTTACGAGACCTTTCAGAAGGAAAAGACGTTGATCGTCGATGCTGTTCTCTCGCCTGCTCCTCGTGCGTGTAGAAGTTGTGGTTCTACTGTGGTAGATGGAAATGGGAAAGCAATTGTAGTGAAAAACGGGAAGAAGGAAACGATTGTCCGCTTTGAACAATACAATCATATGCCTTTGGTTATGCGCTTAAAAAAGCAGCGCTATACCTGTAAAAATTGTCGAACTCATTGGACTGCTCAAAGTTCTTTTGTCCAACCTAGACATTCAATCGCAAATCATGTCAGATATAAAATTGCTTCTTTACTGACTGAAAAAGTATCTTTATCTTTTATTGCGAAAAGCTGTCAGGTATCTTTGACCACCGTTATTCGTACATTGAAAGAGTTTAAAAGCTATTTACCAAAGCAATCTAAGAAGATTCTCCCCAGAGTATTGATGGTTGATGAATTTCGTTCGCACGCTTCCATAGAAGATAAAATGAGCTTTATTTGCGCAGATGGCGAAACAGGAAAATTAATTGATGTCTTGCCTACGCGTAAGTTACCTCGATTAACAAGCTATTTCTTAGGCTGTACCAATCCAGAAGAAGTAGAATTCTTGGTTACAGACATGAACGCCGCCTACTTCCAGCTCACCAAGCGTGTTTTGCCAAATGCGAAAGTAGTGATTGATCGGTTTCATATTGTCAAACACATGAATCAGGCGTTCAATGAGTTACGTATCCGTGAAATGAATGAGCTTCGTAAAGTAGGACAGAAAAGTCTGGCAGAAAAGCTGAGAAAGAACTGGCGCTTTCTGCTAAAAAATCGTGCAAACATCAACCATTATGAATACAAAACATGGAAAAGTTTCCGAGCGCCAAAATACCCGTTTCTTACTGAAGCAATGATGATTGATCGATTGCTTGGCTTTTCTGCGCCCCTGAAGGAGGCGTATCCCTTTTTTCATGAATTAGTTGAAGCCTTTCGAGACAAAGACCCTGACTTATTTTTCTCCTTATTGGCAGAACTTCCCGAAACACTAGATGACGGTTTTCGGAAGAAGCTTCAAAACCTTCTGAATTATGAAGAAGGCATCACCAACGCAATGATCTACCCTTACTCCAATGGAAAAATAGAAGCAAAGAACACACACATAAAGACAATGAAACGAGTATCCTACGGATTTAAATCATTTGAGAACATGAGAATTAGAATCTTTTTGATCAATCAATTAATCAAAGTAAGATAACAAAAAATCTGAGCCAGAATGAGGTTCATTCTGACCCAGATTTGATTTTGTATAACTCATCAGTCCTTATTGACAAAGAGCCGTTTTTTCATTATTTATTATTTTTTAAGTCAAAAGTACAACTATTCCCATCATACTATTTATCTTAGCATTAACGGTACTAAGAATGGATAACTTCCGAAGAAATCCAAGATTGAGCGATTGATTCGCCCAGTTTGTATGTCTATATTAGTATTTCCATATTCATTAACCTCTACAGATAAAGATTGCTCTTTATCCAGGAGGACCTCATAGCTATACTCACCAGTTTTTTCCATATCATACTCACTGTTTGACATTGCAATAATGAATATATTATCTAAAATATCTGTTGATAGCTCAAATGCGCTTTCCAAGTGGAGATCCAGAGGCTTGCCGTTATCTAAAAGACTTTCTTCTACAGTAAATCCTAGACCTTTAAAATGAATAAGCAGCTGATTTAATTCATGATTTAATACAGATAGCTGAACAGATGAGTATAATTTATCAACTGACCAGTAACGAATAAGTGCCAAAACTTGATTATCATCAACATCAACTTTCATACTACCTATATCTAATTTAAATATATCCATATAAGTCGGCTGGTATTTATTATTTATTGGTTTCATTTTGAAAGCAAACTTCAGCTGGCTTTGTTCAGTTATCGCGTAGTGAATTTGAAAATGAACCGTTTCCCAGCTATCTTGCTCAGCTAGAGAATACTTCAACCCAATATGTGTCAATGGTTTTAATAGTTCATACGTCATATATTCTAGTAGAGTTGCTTGAGCAATCGAAGAAATTTCTAGTGAAGATGATTCCAATAACAGCTTTTGATAATAGGTCAGCAGTTCTGGAAATTCTGATTCCATTAGAGATTTTCTTAATTTTAAGTCAGCTAATTCTTCTTCTGCTACTTGAATCATATCAATAATATTATTCCGATTTTTTTCTTTTTTTTCATAATAAGCAATCTCAGATTTAGTCAACTCTAGCTCTTTTGTGCGACTAACTTCCTCTGACTGTTCAACGATTGGTTCTTTAGTTTCTGTTTCATCAGGAGTAATAACTTTTTTCTCATTAATTTTTGTTTCGAATTCTTCAGTTGTTTGATCCTCACTCATTATCAGGCCCTCCCTCCTCAAAATGAACTGGTTTTTCAGTTAAATAATCATCTAAAAATGCGACAATTTTCTCTCTTAACTCTTGAAATCCACCAAAATACCTTTGAATGAGTCGATGCTCTTTTTCTACAATAGAATTATTCAATTCAACTTGTTTATACTGAGCATCTAAAGCAGCTCTTTCTTGTTCTACTTTTCCGCTATCATCAATAAACGGTAACCACTCTTCTTTTTGCTTATTTAAAAGGGCTAAACGCTTATCTAATTCTTCTATTTCCGTATCAATTTTCTTTCTATTTAATAATCCTTTTGATTCATTGATTTCACTTTTTTGATTTTGAACGGCTTTAATTTTTTGATTAATTTCCTCAATCTCAGCTTTTCCAGCAATCATTTTCGCATCTAATTGATTCATTTGTTCTCTAATGAGTGCTAACTCAACTTCCTTATCTTCATAATACGTCCGCCATTCACCATCGATTTCAGGCAGAATAAAAATTTCTGGAACAGACGCATCAATTCCAATAGTCGGTCTTTGACGATAATAATTTCCAATACGATAATAATTCACAGTAGTGTCTACTTGCTTTTCAAAATACATAAATGGAAAGACCTCTTTAAAGTGTTCATGTAACTTTTGTAGAAGCATGTAATCAATTTCATGATTTTGATTCGAACTTCGCCTTAATTCATCCGTTAACTCACTATTGTATAACCGATAAATCGCTGGAATATTTTCCTTTGATATTGCTTCTTCAAACTCTTGTAAATCATGTAGTAGCTTGCTTACATTCAAACTAGCTACCTGTTTAACCTCTTCAAATGAATTTGAAGAACTCTGAGAATCTATTTCTTCAGAGTTTGTAACTTCAACCTTAAACTCAACCAATTTATCATTTTTATCATTTTGACTCTCTGATGTGGTCATAAATGTACCTCCTTTTTTGAACATCGATACTACTCTATTTTATCATTATAATGAAAATCATTCATCTTTTAAAGTAATAGTTCTTTTTAGCCTTTTAAAGTAGGAAAAAACTTAGACTACTATCAGTAACCTAAGTTTTTTATTTCTTAAAATAAATTCCCAAAAAAGTCAGTAATACTTGTCCATAAATTGGAAAAGAACCCTTGATTCTCTTCTATTGTTCCTTTAATTGAGTCTCCAAATTTTCCAAGCTCATCACTTAATTTATCTACAGTATCTTTGAATCCTTCACTTATCTTATCTAGCTGAGCAATTGACTCCTTATCTAATACACCATCTGTAGTTTGATATTTTTCTGCTAAAGAAACAAGCTTTGCTACGTCATCTTTCGTTAGATAAGTTGAAAGATTATTTTTTGCTAGTGCATCATTGACAATTTTTTCAACGTCGTCTTTTGTTGCTAACTCACCTTGTTTTTCTTTCAAATCAGCTAATTCTTTTTTTATATCAACTAAAGTCTGATTTAATTGTGCTTTATAAGCTTCATCAGCTTTTGCTTGCTCATCATCCGTTAATGCCTCTGATTCATTCTCTTTTGTTGCCTGCTCAACAATTGAATTGGATAAATCCGTTGTTGTATCTAACTCTTCTTGTGCTAGTTGAGCTCTCTGAGGATCGACTGTTTCACCATTTGCCTCATATGCTTTATATACACCTGTCAAAGCACTTTCTCCTGTTACTTTGGCCACACTGGCTACTTTTATTGTTGCATCACTTATACCTGCAGTAACTAAAGGGTTTTTATATTGATCCGCTGTAATTAACGTAATGTTTTGTGGTGTCACAATATCTACATTAATTCCTTTTCCCTCATCTTCACGATTTACAACAACTGAACTAAGCATAACGCTGTCGTCTCCGCTTCCATATCCTAGATACGTAATCAAATCTTGACCTGTTGCTTTCTGAGTATTTACTGAGTCAGAGTTTATGTCTAATAGCTTCATAGTTTCATTAATTTGACTTTGATTTAATCCTGCTCCTGCGACAAAGGTTGGTTTTCCCCACCGCTCATTAATGACCGTTTCGTTAGCGGAGCCAGTCTCAGCAAAAGCTGAATTCGTATAAATTCCAATACTCCCAGCCAAAGATAGTGTTACTGCAGCTATGATTAAACTTTTTTTCATATTCACTGTACATTCCTCCTGTATCGATACTCTTACATAATAAACTTTGTTTGATTGAAATAGGGATGGAACTTTAAAACTTAATGGATTATTTATGAATATTGAAAAGTCTTAATACTTTTTAATTAATTTATAAAACACTCTTGTTTACATAATATTTGTATTGTAAATAAAAAAAGAATAAACATTTAACTGTAAAAAGATGTTTTTATGGTAAACTTATACATAGAAAGGTTGTGAATCATTGAGTTATATAAAGAATTTTTTTATTGTTGTTGGACTCTTCTTATTAAGCCAATTATATGGATTAATCATAGGTCTTGGAATCGGTTTAACTCAGCAAAGCGGTTTAAACAAAATGTCTTATATAATGGATATTTCCTGCATTGTTTTGACATTATTAAGTGTATGGCTACTAGTTTTTATCGCTAAAAAACTAAAACTAATGAATTTTTCATGGGATTTTCTGACAAAGAAAAATGTTAAATTTATTCTTTTAGCTTTTGTTATCGCTAGAGTTGTTGTTTATGGCTTGAGCGTTTTGATGATGTTACAAGGTGAAAACTCTACAAAAAATGATGATGCTATTATTGAAATGACTAAGCTAATAAGCCCTATCTTATCGTTTATCATGGTTTCAATTGCAGCGCCGATTACTGAAGAAATTGTTTTTCGTGGTGGAATTATCGGATTGCTTTTTAAAGATTATCCGATTGCTGGTATCATCATCAGCTCTCTTATCTTTGGCAGCATTCATCTATCAACTAATTTTATCAGTTTCCTCATCTATACTTCTATTGGCTTTGTACTAAGTTATAGCTATTATAAAACAAAAAGGCTTGAAGTGAGTATAAGTATCCATTTCCTAAATAACCTTATTGGCGGATTAGCTATCTTGTTTGGCTGGCTATAAACACCTAACCCGAGTATACTCATTTGAGCACTCGGGTTTTTTTAGAAAATAAAAAAAGCTTATCACAGGTAATTATAATAGTTACTTCAAGGTTCTATAAAATATTAATAAGAGGAAGAATACATTTGAGTTTTAAATCTCCAATCTTTTATCTCTTATCAACTGACATATTTAAGTAGAAGATCATGGAAATAAGATGTACCTAATTAGTGAACCTGATACGGTTTTCCGAAAAGAATAAATGTAGAAACGTATTTACTTGATTCTGGATGCTGCACATTTTCGTTCATATCTCATATCCTCTCCTTTCACTACTAATTTGCTACAATCTTCTCCCCTCTTTCATACATATAGATTACACGTACAATTTAATCAGCTTTAACCAGAAATCTTTTAAAAAAAACTATCTTTCTCTAAATAGTAAATAAAAAATTCTTAATAATCTTTTTCTCCTTAGAGTAAGGATATATTAGAAGGAGCCCGTAATAAAATAGGGCGAATACAGTCAAAGCAATTTCTTCAACGATATATACATATTTATCTTAATTCAGCAGATAACCTCTAGAAATTAAGGTGACAAGAAAACGAGGAAAGGAAATAACTATTTAAGTTATTTCTCACCTCGTAAAATCTTGATAAAGGTTGAGAAGAAACTCAACTCCGTTAAGTTTTTTTTTGGAGGGGGACTCATCTCCACTTCGTTTCGCTCTCATCAATCTCTAAAAGCGGGACACTTTAAGAATTGAAGGTCTCCACTTCGTTTCGCTCTCATCAATCTCTAAAAGCGAGACGCTTTAAGAATTGAAGGTCTCCACTTCGTTTCGCTCTCATCATCTTCTACGCATGAAACGTGCTTGAGTTGAAGCTTTCTCAAAGATGTTGAACACTTCTGTCCCGATCTCGAAACTGTTTTGGAAGTGTACAGTCAAACGACGTTTAGACAATAAAAAAGACTAGAATTTATGTTCTAGTCTTTACGCGTGGCGACGTCCTACTCTCACAAGGGGCAACCCCTCACTACAATCGGCGCTAAGAAGCTTAACTTCTGTGTTCGGCATGGGAACAGGTGTATCCTTCTCGCTATCGCCACCACACTTGGTGATGTTGTCTTATTGAGTTATGCTTTCGCTCACTCAAAACTGGATTTGAAGTAATCAATCAAAACTCGTCCGAGTTTATTTTCTTACCATTCTTTGGTTAAGTCCTCGACCGATTAGTATTAGTCCGCTCCGTACATCACTGCACTTCCACTCCTAACCTATCTACCTGATCATCTCTCAGGGGTCTTACTTTCTTAAAGAAATGGGAAATCTCATCTTGAGGTGGGCTTCACACTTAGATGCTTTCAGCGTTTATCCCTTCCCTACATAGCTACCCAGCAATGCCCTTGGCAGAACAACTGGTACACCAGCGGTAAGTCCATCCCGGTCCTCTCGTACTAAGGACAGCTCCTCTCAAATTTCCAACGCCCGCGACGGATAGGGACCGAACTGTCTCACGACGTTCTGAACCCAGCTCGCGTGCCGCTTTAATGGGCGAACAGCCCAACCCTTGGGACCGACTACAGCCCCAGGATGCGACGAGCCGACATCGAGGTGCCAAACCTCCCCGTCGATGTGGACTCTTGGGGGAGATAAGCCTGTTATCCCCAGGGTAGCTTTTATCCGTTGAGCGATGGCCCTTCCATGCGGAACCACCGGATCACTAAGCCCGACTTTCGTCCCTGCTCGACTTGTAAGTCTCGCAGTCAAGCTCCCTTCTGCCTTTACACTCTGCGAATGATTTCCAACCATTCTGAGGGAACCTTTGGGCGCCTCCGTTACCTTTTAGGAGGCGACCGCCCCAGTCAAACTGCCCATCTGACACTGTCTCCCACCACGATGAGTGGTGCGGGTTAGAGTGGTCATAACGCAAGGGTAGTATCCCACCAACGCCTCCATCGAAACTAGCGTTCCGATTTCTACGGCTCCTACCTATCCTGTACATGCGGTACAAACACTCAATATCAAACTACAGTAAAGCTCCATGGGGTCTTTCCGTCCTGTCGCGGGTAACCTGCATCTTCACAGGTACTAAAATTTCACCGAGTCTCTCGTTGAGACAGTGCCCAAATCGTTACGCCTTTCGTGCGGGTCGGAACTTACCCGACAAGGAATTTCGCTACCTTAGGACCGTTATAGTTACGGCCGCCGTTTACTGGGGCTTCAATTCGTACCTTCGCTTACGCTAAGCACTCCTCTTAACCTTCCAGCACCGGGCAGGCGTCAGCCCCTATACGTCATCTTTCGATTTTGCAGAGACCTGTGTTTTTGATAAACAGTCGCTTGGGCCTATTCACTGCGGCTGATCTTACGATCAGCACCCCTTCTCCCGAAGTTACGGGGTCATTTTGCCGAGTTCCTTAACGAGAGTTCGCTCGCTCACCTTAGGATTCTCTCCTCGACTACCTGTGTCGGTTTGCGGTACGGGTCGTTGTTTTCTCACTAGAAGCTTTTCTTGGCAGTGTGACATCAGGAACTTCGGTACTATTATTTCCCTCCCCATCACAACTTGTCCTTAGAAGTATAAGCATTTGACTCATACTAAGACTTATTGCTTGGACAGACATTTCCAATCGTCTGCATTCCTTAGCCTCCTGCGTCCCTCCATTGCTCAAACAAAAACAACGAGTACAGGAATATCAACCTGTTGTCCATCGCCTACGCCTTTCGGCCTCGGCTTAGGTCCCGACTAACCCTGGGCGGACGAGCCTTCCCCAGGAAACCTTAGTCATTCGGTGGACGGGATTCTCACCCGTCTTTCGCTACTCATACCGGCATTCTCACTTCTAAGCGCTCCAGCAGTCCTCACGATCTACCTTCAACGCCCTTAGAACGCTCTCCTACCATAACACCAGAGGTGTTATCCACAGCTTCGGTAATATGTTTAGCCCCGGTACATTTTCGGCGCAGGGTCACTCGACTAGTGAGCTATTACGCACTCTTTAAATGGTGGCTGCTTCTGAGCCAACATCCTAGTTGTCTGTGCAACCCCACATCCTTTTCCACTTAACATATATTTTGGGACCTTAGCTGGTGGTCTGGGCTGTTTCCCTTTCGACTACGGATCTTATCACTCGCAGTCTGACTCCCGGATATGAATGTATGGCATTCGGAGTTTATCTGAATTCGGTAACCCGAGATGGGCCCCTAGTCCAAACAGTGCTCTACCTCCATCATTCTCAATTCCGAGGCTAGCCCTAAAGCTATTTCGGAGAGAACCAGCTATCTCCAAGTTCGATTGGAATTTCTCCGCTACCCACACCTCATCCCCGCACTTTTCAACGTACGTGGGTTCGGTCCTCCAGTGCGTTTTACCGCACCTTCAACCTGGACATGGGTAGATCACATGGTTTCGGGTCTACGACCACATACTCATTCGCCCTATTCAGACTCGCTTTCGCTGCGGCTCCGTCTCTTCAACTTAACCTCGCATGGGATCGTAACTCGCCGGTTCATTCTACAAAAGGCACGCCATCACCCATTAACGGGCTTTGACTTGTTGTAGGCACACGGTTTCAGGATCTATTTCACTCCCCTTCCGGGGTGCTTTTCACCTTTCCCTCACGGTACTGGTTCACTATCGGTCACTAGGGAGTATTTAGCCTTGGGAGATGGTCCTCCCGGATTCCGACGGAATTCCTCGTGTTCCGCCGTACTCAGGATCCTCCTAGGTGCCTTCCAAATTTCGTCTACGGGGTTTTTACCCTCTTTGACTGACTTTTCCAAGTCATTCGACTATCTGAAAGAACTACCATATTGGAGTCCTACAACCCCAACAAGCAAGCTTGTTGGTTTGGGCTTTTCCCGTTTCGCTCGCCGCTACTCAGGGAATCGAATTTTCTTTCTCTTCCTGCAGGTACTTAGATGTTTCAGTTCTCTGCGTCTACCTCTAACCAGCTATGTATTCACTGGAAAGTAACATTCTACTAAAAATGCTGGGTTTCCCCATTCGGAAATCTCTGGATCATCGCTTACTTACAGCTCCCCAAAGCATATCGGAGTTAGTCCCGTCCTTCATCGGCTCCTAGTGCCAAGGCATCCACCGTGCGCCCTTATTCACTTAACCTTATCAACCTTACGGTTGGGTTTTGACTCGTTTTCCTAGCGATAGGAGCGTCATCAAGAAAATAAGCAATTGAACTTCTTAAAAAACTCATTCAACGCGGTGTTCTCGGTTTGTTTTGATTCTTTTTTACTTCAATATCCAGTTTTCAATGAACAAAAGTTTTGAGAGTAAACCTCTCAAAACTGAACAAAGGTTAACAAACGTGTGTAGTTTCCGTAATATTCCTTAGAAAGGAGGTGATCCAGCCGCACCTTCCGATACGGCTACCTTGTTACGACTTCACCCCAATCATCTATCCCACCTTAGACGGCTGGCTCCAAAAGGTTACCTCACCGGCTTCGGGTGTTACAAACTTTCGTGGTGTGACGGGCGGTGTGTACAAGGCCCGGGAACGTATTCACCGCGGCGTGCTGATCCGCGATTACTAGCGATTCCGGCTTCATGTAGGCGAGTTGCAGCCTACAATCCGAACTGAGAGAAGCTTTAAGAGATTAGCTTAGCCTTGCGACTTCGCAACTCGTTGTACTTCCCATTGTAGCACGTGTGTAGCCCAGGTCATAAGGGGCATGATGATTTGACGTCATCCCCACCTTCCTCCGGTTTGTCACCGGCAGTCTCGCTAGAGTGCCCAACTAAATGATGGCAACTAACAATAAGGGTTGCGCTCGTTGCGGGACTTAACCCAACATCTCACGACACGAGCTGACGACAACCATGCACCACCTGTCACTTTGTCCCCGAAGGGAAAGTTCTGTCTCCAGAATGGTCAAAGGATGTCAAGACCTGGTAAGGTTCTTCGCGTTGCTTCGAATTAAACCACATGCTCCACCGCTTGTGCGGGCCCCCGTCAATTCCTTTGAGTTTCAACCTTGCGGTCGTACTCCCCAGGCGGAGTGCTTAATGCGTTAGCTGCAGCACTGAAGGGCGGAAACCCTCCAACACTTAGCACTCATCGTTTACGGCGTGGACTACCAGGGTATCTAATCCTGTTTGCTCCCCACGCTTTCGAGCCTCAGCGTCAGTTACAGACCAGAGAGTCGCCTTCGCCACTGGTGTTCCTCCATATATCTACGCATTTCACCGCTACACATGGAATTCCACTCTCCTCTTCTGCACTCAAGTCTCCCAGTTTCCAATGACCCTCCCCGGTTGAGCCGGGGGCTTTCACATCAGACTTAAGAAACCGCCTGCGCTCGCTTTACGCCCAATAAATCCGGACAACGCTTGCCACCTACGTATTACCGCGGCTGCTGGCACGTAGTTAGCCGTGGCTTTCTGGTTAGATACCGTCAAGGGATGAACAGTTACTCTCATCCTTGTTCTTCTCTAACAACAGAGTTTTACGATCCGAAAACCTTCTTCACTCACGCGGCGTTGCTCGGTCAGACTTTCGTCCATTGCCGAAGATTCCCTACTGCTGCCTCCCGTAGGAGTCTGGGCCGTGTCTCAGTCCCAGTGTGGCCGATCACCCTCTCAGGTCGGCTATGCATCGTGGCCTTGGTGAGCCGTTACCTCACCAACTAGCTAATGCACCGCGGGTCCATCCATCAGTGACACCCGAAAGCGTCTTTCAAATTAGAACCATGCGGTTCCAATTGTTATACGGTATTAGCACCTGTTTCCAAGTGTTATCCCCTTCTGATGGGCAGGTTACCCACGTGTTACTCACCCGTCCGCCACTCTTTTTCTTTCGGTGGAGCAAGCTCCGGTGAAAGAAAAAGCGTTCGACTTGCATGTATTAGGCACGCCGCCAGCGTTCGTCCTGAGCCAGGATCAAACTCTCATAATAAAAGTTAGAACAATCTTTCGATTGTTAAGCTCAATTTGTTTGCTAGCATATTGCTTGCTTGTTAAATGTTTGTGACTTGATAAATCAAGTACACACTACACATTTGGTTTGTCTTACTTTGTTCAGTTTTCAAAGGTCTACTGTGCTGTTTCAGCAACTTTTATATCATATCAGTTAGACAAGTGAATGTCAACTGTTTTTCAAAAGTTTTTTCTGACTTTTTTCAGAAAGTCATGTGCTTGTTTCAGCAACTTAATTAGAATAACAGGTTATTTCTCTTCCGTCAAGAATAAATTTATATTTTTTTGTTTTTATTTTTTGATTCATTGTTTCAACGCTTTACTTGCATATATTAATATATGCAAGTAAAGCTGTAAATGACTTAGGATTAGCATCAACAGCTTTACTATTTTTAAATAACATTTCTATATACTAGATAGATTCTCTTTAATTTAAATAAGTTAGTGCATACTGAACATGATAGGCAGTTGCTAGAGCAAGTCCACGCTCATCAATATCAAATTTTTCGTGATGATGACCATATTGCGTCTCTTCATTTTCTAGATTTCTTGTCCCAACTCTGCCGTATACCCCTGGAGCCTTCGCTAAAAAATCTGCAAAGTCATCTGCTCCTAAACTTTTTGGATTATCTGTAATTACATTTTCTATACCTACAATTTCAGAAGCTACTTGTTGCGCTAATATCGTTGCTTGTTTTTCATTAATAAGGGGAGCCGCTGCATCATAACGTTCAAAATTCGTTATTTTGGTTCTGTGTGAATCTGCCACCTTATTTGCAATTTCTTCAACTCTTTTCAATACAAACTCACGTGTTTCAAAGCTAAAGCTTCTAACTGTCCCTTCAATCACAGCATGACTAGCCACAATATTATAGCGAGTTCCCGCTTTTAAAACGCCTATTCCAACTACAACCGGATCAAGCGGATCTATTTCTCTAGCTACAATCGTCTGCAACTCTGTAACCACTGCAGCTGCAGCGACAAGCGCATCACGACCTGCTTGAGGTCTTGCTACATGACTGCTGAATCCTTCAATTTCAATTTTAAAAATATCGCATGAAGCATTCGTTGCTCCTTGTGTTGCAACTAACTTTCCAACTTCTATTCCTGAATCAAGATGGATACCAAACACTTGGTCCGCACTGTCTAAAAAACCACCTTTAACAAATTGTTTCGCGCCAGCACCTATCTCTTCAGCCTGCTGAAAAGCAAATTTAATTGTTCCAGAAAACTCTCTTTTTAAATTTGTTAGTACCTGTGCTGCACCCAGTAGAGCTGCTGCATGCCCATCATGACCACATGCATGATTTAATCCTGGATTCTTAGAAGCATACTCTTTATTTGTTTTATCCTCTAGTTCTAATGCGTCAATATCCGCACGTAAAATTAAAGTTTTTCCAGGTCCCTTTTCTCCTATTAAGGTTGCAATTGCTCCTGTTTCACCTACAGGTTCATAAGGAAGGCCAATTTTCGTTAATTCTTCTTTAATCCGGGCAATTGTTTCATATTCTTTTAAGCTTGCTTCTGGATATTGATGGAAATGTCTTCTTAAGTCGATTACTCTCTTTTTTACAGACTCTAATTCACTAGTAATTACCTGCTCGTCTACTATTGTTGTCATTTATGTTTCCTCCTATTTCTTTCCAAAAGTATCCCAAGCAGGGACACTTGAGCCTTTTGATGTTTCAGCAATCACTTTTTCCGTTTCTTTTGTTTGATAGGTATCAACTACTTTTTGATAGACTTTATTTTCTTTATCTTCTTTACGGGCAACAATAATATTTACATATGGCCTTGCATTATCATCTACAGGCTCAAGATAAATAGCGTCTTTGTTTGGTACTAAACCTGAATCAACAGCTACACCACTATTGATTACCGCTACATCAACATCACTTAAACTTCTTGCTGTTTGTGAAGCATCGAGTTCATTAATTTTCAATTCTTTTTTGTTTTCAGTTATGTCTGAAACAGTAGGAGCTTGTCCACTGCCATCAGCTAATTTAATCAACCCTGCTGTTTGTAATAAAAGAAGAGCTCTTCCACCATTTGTTACATCATTAGGTATTGAAATTTCTGCCCCGTCTTTTAATTCAGAAATATCCTTTACTTTGTTTGAATAGATTCCTAAAGGTGCATTGACGGTATTTCCAATTGAGATTAAATCTGTTTTGTGTTCTTTATTATAGTTATCTAAGAAAAATTGATGCTGAAATGAATTTAAATCAATTGATCCATCAGCTAGAGCTGCATTAGGTTGATTATAGTCGCTAAATTGGACATACTCTAGTTCAATTCCTTCTTTTGCCAAGCGATCTTTTACACTATCCCATACATCTGTATCCGCACCAATAATTCCTAATTTTACTGTTGTTTTTTCTTCCTTAGCATTTGCTTTTTTCTCAGAGCCATTACTGCATCCTGTTATAACGAGTAAAGTAAGTGCTGCAATTATTATTTTTCCAAATTTTTTCATGTTTATTTCCCCTTTATCCATTTCTTTTTTCTAAATTTTTTAGTGAGTTGTTTTCTTTATAATCAAATTACTAATAAACTGACTGATAAATACTAGTAATAAGATAAGCAATGTTGCAACAATTGTGACATCTGTCTGAAATCGATTATAGCCTCTAGAAATAGCCAAGTTTCCTAGACCTCCTGCACCAACTGCACCTGCCATTGCAGTTAATCCTATTACGTTAATAATTGTGACAGCAGATACTCGAACGATACTAGAAACCCCCTCAACTAAATAAATTCTAAAAATAATTCCAAAAGGACTGGTTCCCATTGCTTGTGCTGCTTCTATTACTCCAGGATCAACTTCAAGCAGAGCATTTTCAATTTGTCGTGCATAGAAGGGAATCACTCCAATAATCAGTGGAACAAGAGCCGCCTTTTCACCAATCGTAGTTCCAACTAAAAATCGTGTTGTTACCGCAAATAATGGCAACATGATAATAAATGGGATGGATCGGATCGTATTGATTATTTTATCTAAAACTCCATAGACTACACGATTTTCTAATATCCCCCGGGGTCCAATTGCTACTAATAAAACGCCTAGCAGAATCCCTAATACCCCAGCAATTAAGGCTGTCCAAAATGTCATATATAGCGTTTGACTAGTTGCTTTAACAAATTCGTCAGGTATTTCGCTGACATTGGGTAAATACGTCTTAATAAATTGATTCATTTGTCTTCCCCCCTAATACATGAATGCTATCTGTTGAGTCATTACGTTTGATAACTCTCGTTTTCACTTGTTGACTATGCAAATAATTAAAAGCCTTCATTCGCTGCTGTGCTTCTCCTTTTAAGGTGACAATCAAGCTACCAATTGGTGTATTTTGAATAATTTCCACATTGCCATACAAGATATTCGTCGTTACTTGATATTGACTATATAATTTAGAAATCAGTGGTTCACTTGTTTGATCTCCAACATATGAAAATTCAACCAATAATTCATTTGATTCTAACTGCGAGAGTGTCGGATGATTTAAAATAGTTTCTAATGCTTGATCAACATGTGTCGCTGTTCGAATAAAATCTTTAGTCAGCTCTTTTCTTGGATCACTAAAAATTGAAACACTGTCATTTTGTTCAATAATTCGACCATTCTCCATAACAGCTACTTTGTTACAAATTTCTTTTACCACTTGCATTTCATGTGTAATCAGTACAATGGTTAATCCCAGTTCTTTATTTAATTTTCGTAATAAATCTAATATCTGTAAGGTTGTTTTTGGGTCTAATGCACTAGTTGCTTCATCACATAAAAGTATTTCTGGATCATTTGCCAATGCTCGTGCTATTGCAACACGTTGCTTTTGTCCGCCAGACAACTGGCTTGGATACGCATCTTTTTTATCAGATAAACCAACTAGCGCTAAAAGCTCTATTACTTTATCCTTTCTTTCTTTTTTTGATTTTCCTGAATATTTTAATGAAAATTCAACATTATCAGAAATTGTTCTTGCACTCATAAGATTAAAATGCTGAAAAATCATTCCAATCTTTTTTCTTTCTTTTCGAAGTTCTCTAGCTGATAATTGTCCCAATTCAACATTATCAATTACAACTTTCCCATTCGTCGGTTTTTGTAAATAGTTAATTACTCGGACAAGAGAACTTTTACCTGCTCCAGAATATCCTACAATACCAAAAACATCTTTTTTATCTATTTTCAAATTCACATTTTTCACTGCTTCTATTTTTTCTTTCTTTTGTTGAAAGATGACATCAATATTTGTTAACTCAATCATTTATCTCACTCCTTATTTTTTTACTTTTTATAAAAATAAAAAGCGTCCTCAAACTGACGATACTTCATCAGCTTGAGGACGCTTTTCGCGTGTTACCACCTCTATTTAGATATTCTTCGCAGAATATCCCTCTTCGAGTACTTCATACTCTAGCATGTTAACGAATGCATCCGTCACTACCTTACAGAATTATTTGTTCGGCAATGAATACTCAATGGCCATTTTCTTTAATGAAAAGATCACCCATTTTCAGCAAACAGGGCTCTCTGCTAATCTTTTCTCTATTAAATACTTTCCATATCTACGTATTTTTTTATAAAAAAAAAGTCCTTTTATCAGAATATCTGATAAAAGGACGATTGCTCGTGGTACCACCTTTTTTTGAAAGCTTACGCCTTCCTTAAACCCAACCAATTGATTGGTGCTCCTGATAACGGAGAGCTACCCGAAAATTGCCTACTTATCGACAATTACCCTCAAAGGCCATTTTCCATTTTACCTCATTAACTCTTCACACCAACCAGAGTCTCTCTTGAAAATTAATAAAATGTACTTTCCTTCTCACTGGAAATTTATATTTCTTATTGATCTATAATTTACATGAAAACAGATTAGATGTCAAACCTTTTTTTAAATTATAAAAAAAAGACTAGCTTAAACTAGTCTTTATCATGTGTAATAAAACGAATTTGTCTTTTTTCATCTCTTCTAAGAATTGTTTCTTCATGTAAGTATTGGAATGTTAACTCATCTAATGAGGGATTTTCCAACATAGTTTCATAGCCGATAAAAATATCTCGAATATATTTTTTATAGGCAGTTTTCTTTTTCAAACGTTTATTCATTTGGCACCGTCCTTTACCACTTAATAATAGCAATAGTTGTACGATGAAACAACTATTATTTAAGCTTTTTTATCACTACTTTTAGACTGATCGATTTAACGGCAGCCAGACAAATATACTTCTCTTTTTTAACCAAAAAAACCTGCCTAAAATTGGCAGGTTAACGTTTATTCTTATAAATCAACGGTTATCTCACTGTGTTTGTCGAATTATTTTGGTGCGATATAATCAACTAGATCTGATTTAGCAATTGACATCGGAATAACACGGTAAGAAACTACATCGGGACTAACAACATTCCCTTCAGAAACAAGTATTCCATCTGTTCCTACAGCTTCAACAAAGGCTACGTGTCCGTAGACAGAGCTTGATCCTGCAACACCTGGATGGAAGCTAATTGCATAACCAACTGTTGGCTCATCTGTTACTTCATAGCCTAATGCAGCACCTTTAGCACCCCATTCGCCACCATTTCCCATATATTCATCTACTGTTTTTCCTAGTTGAGCAAAACGATTATACACATACCATGTACATTGTCCTATAGGATATGATCCTGAAGCATTATAGTTTACCCCATCAAAATCTGGATAAATCATTTGTTCACGGTAAGCATTTGGAATTTGATCACGTGCTTCAATAATCATACTTGTTTGTGTTTTCACACCCTTAGATTTATCTGGCTCATCAAAGCGTGTAAGGTTATATGCAGCAATAATTGAATTAAGTTTATTACTATATTGTGTATCCGTTGCATATTTTCCAGTCAAAGCAGCAGTTGCCTGCAAATAATTTTTGGATTCAGAGCGCCATACACCCTTATAAAAATCACTATTGCCAGAAATCCCTTGACGAAGTAATTTTACATAATCAGAAAGGGAATCACGATAACTTGAATAACTTCTAAATGCAGATTTGATTTCATATAAATTGCCTTTTCCGTCATCTTCATTTGTCGTAAATACAGCAGATTGCCCATTAAATGATCCTTTAATACCAAATAAGTTATAGTGTGGTGCGCTTGATAAACCGCTGCTGCCAGATCCGCTCTCTAAAATGGCTTGAGCAATCATGACTGAAGCAAAAACGTCATATTCCAGTCCTAATTTTCTAGCATCTTCACCAATAACCTCGATAAAGTTTTCAGTGGTTGGATTTTTTTGGAAATCTAACGTTGCAGCATATGTTTTAACTACTTTTTCACCATAGTCATTTAATTTTAAATGTTTCAGTACATCTACCGCATATGAAGGTTGTTCATCTTTTTTTGTTTTTTCATTCTTGATGACCACTGCTTCAATTTTTACTTTGTTATCTTCTTTTTTCTTCGCTTGAGTATCTACATAAATGACTTTTTGTTGACCTAAATAAATGCCAACTTTTGTCACTTTCCCATCCTTTTCCCAGAAAAGTAAATCTCCGGGTTTCGCCGTAGCTGTAGCGATTTTTGTTCCAAACTCAACTTGCTCTTCCAAAGTTTTTCCTATGGAAGTAGTAAATAATTCACTATAAATAGAATCTATAAAGAGAACATTATCAAAAGAATCTGGTCCTTTTGCATCTTTTTCATACGGTTTGTTTAATTGTTTTAGTGATTCTGCAATAACAGCAGCCATCTTCGTATTATTTAAAGAACCTAAAAGAGGCAACTCATAACCATTTAAGTCTGAATCTGTCAGACTATCAACCTGTAGAGAACTATCTAATATTGCATTTCCATCTGAGTTAACCACTGGCCCTGATGGAATAGTCACAGGTTCATTAGAAGTACTTGGTTTTGTATCACCAGACGTGTTCGAACCTGTTGATTGATTAGTTGAACTAGAACTTGTTGAGTTACTTGAACTACTTGAGCTAGAATTTGTCGAGCTGCTTGAACTAGTTGTTGAATCTGTAGTTGTACTTGAATCAGTTGTTGAGGTTGAATCTGTTTCAGTAGAATCAGTTGTTTCTTCCGGTTGTGTAGACGTGCTCGTCTCACTAGATTCCGTTGATGATTCTGATTCGCTAGGTTCTGTTGGCACCTCATCTGAAGATTCTTCTGGTAAATCTGGTGTGCTTGGTTCAGTTGGTTCAGCAGGTGTTGATTCATCTCCTGGTTCCTCAACTGGTACCTCAGTCCCTTGCTCAACTTCTGAATTTGGTGTTTCACTTTGTTCTGCAGTACTGGTATTTAATGTATTTGCTAAATTTTCAACATTCGCAAATGCTGGTGCAGACTGAGTAAATACTACTGCGACTGCACTAAATACAGCGATTGATTGTTTGAAGCGCAGACTGTTACGTCTAGTCATTTAAAATTTCCTCCTTTTTAAGAATAATTCTCCTTTGGATATATAATAACATATTTTATCCTGCCAGAAAAATTTTTTTACTGAAAAAAACAAATTATTTCCTTACGCAATAGCAGAAAAGCGTTTTTTTTATTACAAGAAATAGATAACTTAGCAAAGTTATGCCTAACTTATTCATCTAAATCGTATAATTTAACCTTCACAAAGTAACTTACGCAAAAAATGTTTTTCTTTTTTTAAAACATAAAAATGCTAGGAAACAACCTATTAGTTAAAGTCATTTTCTAGCATTTTTTTATAGATAACTTTCCATTTTTAAAAGGTTCCATTAGTTCCTCATCATTAAAAATAAATTTACATCATTCTAGCTTTTTCCAATTCTTTTTCTGCAATGATATTATTTAACAAAAGATATTGATCACAATCAAATTGTGTTTTTGAGTCAATAAATGCTAAGTAGTCCATGTAATCTTTCTCAATTCGTTGATCAAGCTCATTTAACTGGTCATTGTCACTATCAAATTCGTCTTCTGTTAAATAAAAGACACAAAGATTCAGTTTTCCTTCTTCTTTGATAATTGTTTTCAGACTCTCCACGCAATTACTGGGTGTGATTGCGGCCATCAACTGATTTACTTTTTTTGAAATTTTCTTAAATTTATCAACTAGAAAATACTCTCTTTCAGAAGCAATTTCACGATCCATTCTTTCAGTAAAATAGGCTTCCAAGTCTAAATCCCATAAATACATATAATTTTCCCCCTAATATGAACGATCTCAACTGCCCAAACAATTGATAACTGTGTCTGTACTATCTGTTAAAAGCCTACACCCCTATAAGCTAAAAACATTCTGATAATACAAAAAAATGACCGTTTTATTTTTCTAAAATTTGAAAAAGTAAGCATCCCGATCTATCACTTAATCTTTCTTCTAGATACTACATATATTAGCCTACAAAAGCCAGTTTTGTAAATCAATTCTTTTGTTTTATTTGAAAATGATTAAGTATTTTAAACTATGAGGATAAATTAGAAATAACGATCTTTTATTGTATACATTGTAAAATCAACGTTTGTTCTCTATTTTTAGAAACAAAAAAATTTAAATAGTCATTTTTAGTACAGACAATCTCCAGAAATAGACAACTTTATTCTCATTAAAAATAAAGAAAAGTGATCATTTTTTATATCTTCTACACTCTTCTTTGTCTCAAATTCAAAAAACAGGTATACTGATAGAATGAAACGGTCTATATAAAGGAGGATTTTTTTGAAAAACCATTGCTATATTTTCATTGGACCCAGTGGATCAGGAAAAACAACACTTGCTAGTCATGTCTTTTCAGAGAATCAAAAGATTATCTCCTATACTACGAGACCCATTCGAAAGGGTGAACAAAATCAAAAGGACTATTATTTTGTTTCAAACGAACAATTTGAACAAATGATTCAAGCCGATTCCTTTGCAGAGTATGACATTTATGGTGATTTCTATTATGGTGTCACAAAAGAGACACTAGAAGAAAAATTAGCGACTGATAACTGCTACGATGTCCTTACTTCTACTGGTTTTTGGACTCTTTATAAAAAGTATGGTCAACAAATCGTTCCTATATTTTTGACGATTTCCAAAAAAACGATGATTGAACGTTTACACATTCGAAACGAAAAAAAAGCAGAACTTGACAAACGTATTGCACTATTTGAAGAAGATTTAAAGAATAAAAAGGATCTTTTAACGATTCCTGCTGCAATTTTTTTAGATGCAGAAAAGCCCTTAAACGAATTAAAAACAACGCTTCTCTCTACTATTGATACACAACAAAAAGAAACAAGAAGATAACTGTGCATTTTTCTCAGTCAGCTATCTTCTTGTTTCTTCTCTTACACATGCAAATCTTTTTTTTGATATAAATAGAGGCTCGCTATAAGAAACAGCACAATGAACACAGCGATTACCCCGCCATAATGCAATTTATCTTGAATAATTATTGCTGGAATACCTAAACTTATTGGTGAAATATTTTTCAGTTTTTCCAAATTGGGTAATAATCCCGAAATAATTCCTACTAAGTAAAAACCAAAAACGATGCCTAATGAAAGCCCAGATGCTTGTTTGCTTGAGGTCAGCATCGTTGAAAATAGAAAGCCTAAAGCTAAGAAAAAGAGTAAAATAAGAAATTCACCTAAAAATACACGATTTAGTTCCTTCATAAATTCTCCGAGACTATCCCCTTGCTGCTTTGTCCCTAAAAAGACCACTAGTGCACTTCCCCACGAAATAAGCCAGAAAATAAGCAGCTTACATGCGTGGGCAAAAAATTTCTGTAAAACTATTTGAACGCGTGTTATCGGTTGAGCATATAAAAACTCAATGGTTCCATCAGACTCTTCTTTGATTAGTGCATTACTTCCAGATAGACTAGCAAATATACAAGCAGCAATAAACATATACTGAAAATAGTAACCAAAAAAGCCTGTCGCAGTCATAAGACTTGCCGGACCACTACTAATAATATTAAATGATTTTAATAGTTCAGGAGAAAGTCCCTTTAGCATTTGATCCATAGTTGTTCGCATTTCAGGTGTATACATTTGAGGGTAGATAATCCCAAATATACTAATCAAACTGACGAATAATACGGACCAAATCACTAGACTTTTCCGAAAACTCCTCCACTCCAATCTAAAGAGAATCATCTTGGTTTCCCCCTTCATATAGAGACATAAATTGATCCTCTAAGTTTGGTACAGTTACAGAAAAATCTTCAATACTTTTATCTGAAATAAGAGCTATCAGCTGTTGTTTGGATAGATTTACCAACAACCGAGCAGAGTTATCCTCTTGTTTTAATAACTGTATTCCTGGAATCTTAAAAATCCTAGGGTCTAGATGACTACCTGACAGCTGGACAATTTTACCAAGCGAACGTTCACTTTGAATATCTTGGACAGTAATAATCTTTCCTTGACGAATAAAGGCTGCTGAATTTGCATGCTGCTGAATTTCATTTAAGTCATGACTTGATAGAAATATCGTCATTCCTTCTTTGTTTTTTTGCTCAATTTCTTCAAACAAACGATGCTGCATCAACGGATCAAGTCCATTAGTAGGTTCATCTAGGATTAACAGCCTCGGTTTTATGAGTAAAGCCGCTACGATAGCAATCTTCTTTTTATTTCCAAGAGATAGCTCAGCAGATTTCTTCTTGGGATCTATATCAAATTTTTCTATATAGTAATCAATCGTTTTTTTCATATTTTTTATCTGATGAAAATCGCAAACAGTCTCTAAAAGTTGATAGGTATTCATCTGAGGATAAAAACGCACATCACTAGAAACATACCCCGTCATTTCTCGGATTTTCTTTGCGTCACGTACACTATCTAAACCAAAAATTTCCGCTGTTCCTTCATCCGGATAAATAAAATTCATTAATAGTTTGATTGTTGTTGATTTCCCAGCACCATTTGGTCCAATGAATCCGTAAATTTCTCCTTCTTCTATGGAAAGTGAAACATTATCAATCGCAGTTTTTTTCTTATATTTTTTCGTCAGGTTTTGAGTATAAATAGCCTTCATTCTTGCTGTCCCCCCTACTTAAAATCAATTAATTACCAATAGTATAGCACGATTTATTTTAGCGTCTATTCATATGTTAGATTAGATGGTTTTCCTCTGAATAAAAACAAAAAAACCTATCAAAGAACGTTCAATACTTAGTTGGTTTCGCTCATTTTGATAGGATGATGATTTTATTTATTATTCAGTAAATTGATAGGCTTTTCTTTCGCCATCAGGAATGGGAAATTCAATCATTCCTTGATAGGTAAATCCGCTAGAAAATATTGCTTTTTCCATAATAACATTTGCAGGATAAGTGTCTATCCGAACATCTTTTATTCCTTCTTTTTTTGCTATAGAAACAAGCCCATTTAATAACTGTTTGGCAAGTCTATTTCCTCGAATCGTTCCATCAATTGCGACACGATGGATAGAGACATAGGCAGTGTCTGTTTTTTTCCATGTACCTGTAATCGCAGTATACACTGGATCAATCCCTGAAACTAGAGCAGCCGTTCCTACAATTTGATTATCAGCAATCAAAAGATAGCTCTCTTCTTTTTCGATGTCACGAAGAATTGTTTCTTTTTTCGGACCATGCCCTTTTTGCCACTGTGGAGAGCCTTGCTGTTTCAGAAATTCTTTGGCTTGTTCAATTAACTGCATGATTTTCTCACAGTCTGCTTTTTTTGCTTTTCTTAATGAAATCTCCATTTCAAGTTTCCTCCAACCACTATTATAAAAAAAGTATAGCAAACACTATCGCCAAAAAACAAGTCGTTTTCCTCCGAGGCACCCGCTCTCATTCGTCAAGCGATTTCGATCTATTTCTCCAATGCTCTCCTTCTTCTAAATAAGCACTAATTAATTCTAGATGGTGGAGTAAACTCCATTTTTTTATACTTCCTAACCCTGGAAATTTTTGAAGTATTTGATAATTCAGTAATTCTTTCATCCCTTCGGTAATCAACAACTGATCCGCATGTTTTCTCGTCCATACTGAAAGTTTGGTCAATGCCTCAAAAAACTTTTCTGATTGGTTTCCCCAAGTATCATTACTATCTGATGAAAAATGCTTTATACGAATATTTCCGTAAGCATCGAAGTACGTAAGGTGTAAAACAATTGCCACACTAGGAAATCCTTTGTCCGAATAAAAACTTTCGTCAATTGTATAATCAGAGAAACCAGAAAAACCGTCTTCTTGATAATATAAATGATGATCCGAATAAAAATCATCAGATTTGAACCAATAGTCACTACTTCTTTTCGGTAAATGAAATGCATCATTTATAATAATTTTATTTTCAGGAAACCAAATACGAAATCTACTCTGATCGGGAATAAGTTTTTTCCCTTCCAAACCGGCAAACTTTTGAAGTGTACTAGTTGAACTGACAGGCTGTGCGGCATCAAAAATATACAAAGGAGCGTTCCTATTTAAAGAATCAATGGCATTCTCCTCAGTGACAATCCTTGCAGACTGAACAGCCTGATTTTCCAGAAGCGACCACGTATGAACAGGTTCTTCAAATAATCTATATTGTCCTACCTGAGGATTTTGAATTACATACAAAGGTTGATTTTTTTGTTGAAAAAGTAAAATCGTTTTTTTAATTGTTGCCGAATCCTTCACAGGCTCAATGATAGGTTGGACTTTTTTTGAAAGAAGCTTACGATTTACAGCTTCATTTAGAGCAAGTAAATCAAATTGTTTGCCTCTTAAATAAGGATAATACATACGCTCACTCCAAAGGCTCTGTTGCACGTCTGCGAACAGTCTGCCGATTCTTTAGAAATTCGTAATCTTTTTTTAATGCGGTTAATTCTTCTGTCAGCTCTGTTACCGCTTGGTTCTCCAGCTCTTCCTTAAATGTTTCGTAAAGCAGAGATTCTCCAGCTACACCCAAAAAAGTAGTACGATTTTTCAATTCTTTATACAATTCTTCTGTAGGAAAATAGCGAACTCCTTTTTCCATTCGTTTAGCTTTTCTTACTTCTCTAAATAATGACGCCATAAACCGATTCGTTAGCGCTTCTTCTTCTACTTCCAACTCTTTTCGTTGCGGTTTTTTCACTATGCTAAACGTTCCTGGTACATCTGTTTTTTCTTCTGAGACGTACGGACGATAAACTAATACACCAATCTCGCGTGGAATTTCCTCCATCACTTGTTCGTATAATGATTTGGGTAAAACATAATAGTTATAATGTCCGATAAATGAAAGCTTGGCTGCAGAACGAAAATCTGCCTTAGATACTTTTAACTCATAACAACGCCATTCTCTTTTTCCGTCTGGGAACATAAAACAACTCAATGTGTCAACAATTCCCTTATCCTCTGGCATCGTTACCTCCTCAACAACTACTGCCCCTAGCTCCACACAATAGGCATACAACGAAAGCTCCATTTCAATTGTCAGCGTCGTTTTCATTTCTCATCACCTCATACGAACATATTTTCGCTTCTACTGTATCATATTTAGTCTGAAAAAAATAGAGGACAGACTTGTCCACTATATAATTTCTCTCTATTAGTTAGTTTTTTAAGAGACTGACTCTAATTCCAGCTTCTCCATAGGTATAAATCTGTCTACACGCCACTTGCTTAACTCTCTTTTAGACAAACTGTATAGATGTAAAAAGCACTGGTGCTCAAACTGCCCGTTTTATTTTTTCATAAAACTATATCCGCTTTTTAGACGAATAAAAATACTCGTAAAATGCAGATGCTTTCTAACTATCATGCATCATTTTATTGAAACAAAAACTAGTAGGCTTGAGCGATATTTTTTTGAACTTACTAGTTTTATACGGATTTCTTTGGGTTTCTTCTTTTGTATACTATCGCGTTCATTTCTCTCTTAACCGTCTTCTCTCTCACTTAAAAATGCAAATACGTCACTTTGAGTGAGTTCTCCTATATACTCTCCTTTGTCATTTACAATTGAAACAGCAGGTTCTTTTGCTAACAAAGAAAATAACTCACCCAGTTTAGCTGTTTCGCAAATACATAAGGAATGTTCTACTAATTTTTTCGCCGAAGCTTGCTTTTGACTCATCAGCTCTTTAACAGAAATAGCTGAAAGCGAGCGGTTTTCCTCTGTTTCTTCAAAGAACGTTTGAACGAATTCATTTGCTGGTTCTTTTTGGATTTTATCAGGTGTATCACATTGAACCACTTGTCCATTCTTCATGACAGCTATTCTGTCCCCTAGCTTAATGGCTTCATTCATATTGTGTGTAACAAAGACAATTGTATTTTTCAATTCTCTTTGGAGATTAATCACAAGCTCCTGTAATGAAAGTCGAGAAATTGGATCTAATGCACTAAATGGTTCATCCATTAAGATTAGGTCTGGCTGTGCGGCAATAGCTCGTAGAATACCAATTCTCTGTTGCTCTCCTCCCGAAAGTTCCTTGGGCATCCGCTCTCGATAAAGAGCCGGCTCTAAGCCAACCTGTTCTAATAACTCATCCACTCGTTCAGAACGTCTTTCTTTTTTCCACCCTAATATTTCAGGGATTACTTCAATATTTTCTTTAACTGTCATTGTTGGAAATAAAGCAATCTGCTGAAGAACATACCCCATTTGCCAACGCATTTTTTGAATATCATAGTCAGTGAGTTTCTGATGTTTAAAATAAATATCACCTTCAGTAGCTGTGGACAACCCATTAATCATTTTTAGTGTTGTTGTTTTTCCACTCCCAGAAGGACCAACTAAAACAAAAATTTCATTTGGAAGAATAGACAGATTGAGGTCTTCAATAATTTTTTTCTCTCCATAGGATTTTCCTACATGTTTGAATTCAATGATTGGATTCACTTCTTCTCCTCCTCTAACAATCCTTCTTTAACTAAGAAATCATGCGCCACCTTTTCTGGCGACTGATTTTCTACGTTCACTAAATAGTTCAGCTCACTCATTTGCTGTTCTGTAATCTTTCCAGATAATTGGTTCAACGCTTCCACAAGCTCTGGCATTTCTTCAGCGGTTGTTTGTTTCATTAACGGAGCGCCTTGATACGGAGGAAACAAGTGTTGATCGTCTTCGAGTCGAACAAGATCATATTCTTTTAATTCACTATCCGTAGAATAGGCATCAATTACATTTACCTCTCCATTATTTATTGCCTGATAACGAAGAGCTGGTTCCATCGCTTGCGTATCAAAACTCATCTGATACAACTCCTGAATTCCTTTATAGCCATCAGAACGATCAATAAATTCTAGTGTAAATCCTGCATGAATTTTATTTTGAATCTTTGCTAAATCAGAAATTTTTGTTAGCTGATTTTCTTCTGCAAATGTCCGTTTTACAGCTAACGCATACGTATTCTGATAGGTCATCGGCTCAAGAAATGTCATCGCGTATTGTTGTTCAAGCAATTGTTTAGCTTTTTCATACACCTCTTCTGAAGAGTTTGAAGGCTTCTCAGAGTCTTTAAGCGTTACTAAACTTTCTAAAACCGTTCCAGTAAATTCAGGATATACAGTAATCTGATCATGTTGTAGTGCGCTGAAGAGAAAATTTGTTTTCCCAAAGTTACTTTTTAGCTCTACTTCTATTTTAGGGTTGCGCTCCTCAATTAATTCTTTATACATGTGAATAAGAATATCCGGTTCAGCTCCAAGTTTCCCCGCAATAACTACAGTTTCTTTTGAAAAAAGAGTACTTTGACTGATACCAATTCCTGCAAATCCAATCAATAAAAATGCAAGGGTGAATAACGTTACTCGAGGTTTTCTTTTTTGTAAAAATCGTATGAGTGAACTAACCAGAATAGCTAATAAAGCAGCACTCATCGCACCAATTAAGGTTAGCGTAGGATTATTTCTATCTATCCCTAATAAGATAAATGTGCCCAGCCCCCCTGCACCAATAAGTGCCGCTAAAGTTGCTGTTCCGATAATCATAACGAGTGCTGTCCGAATTCCTGAGACAATTACAGGTAGTGCAATTGGTAGCTCTACTTTTATTAATCGTCGAAAACGGGACATTCCAAATGCAATGGCTGCTTCTTCAATCGAAGGATCAATTTCTGAGAGTCCAATATACGTATTTTGAAAAATAGGCAGTAACGCATAGACGATTAAGGCAATTAATGCAGGCAGTGTCCCAATTCCCACGAATGGAATGAGTAGCCCTAATAATGCAAGTGAGGGAATAGTTTGTAACACACTAGTAACTTGCAGCATCACCTCTGCTGCTTTTTTTCGGGTAGACAACATGATAGCTAGTGGAATTGCAATAACTATCGCACCAATTAAAGCGGCCAAAGAAATAGCTAAATGCTGAAAAATTGCTGTGACCAGCTCTTCTTTTCGTTCATTCAGTGTTTGAAAAAATAATGACATATACAACGCTCCTTACTGACAATAAGTTTAAGTATGAAGCAAACAAACGTTCGTTTCAACAATAACGACTTCAATAATTATTTTTTCAATAAAAAAGCTTAGAAAAAGTCAGGTTCCCCCTTCTTTTTCTAAGCATTCTCTTAATCATTTTCCATTTATAGATTATCAATTTCTATAATCTGAATTTTTTCCCACGTTTTTTTCCAATTTTTTTGTCGAACACGCTTTTGATAAATTTTCCCTCTAACAACGGATTCTTTGAAATGCGGCGTTGGCTGAACAATAAAATGAACCATATCTTCAATACCATGGGGAGCCATCAACTCCAGCTGATTTCCATTTAGTCTAGCAGCAATAGATGTACAGGTTTCTGGAAATTTTTCAATCGCATCATAACTGTCTTTATAAGGAAGTGTTTCCGGATTGTGAATGTGCATATAGACCTCATTTTTAAGTTCCCAATTCCAGTTAGGATACGTTTTTTTCAACCACTTTTCAATCTGTAAGGTCTCTTCATAGCTAACGGTTGGATCAAAAAAAACCACATCTACATCATTGGTTGTATCCAGCTCGTTCATTCCAGATAGATAATTCCAAATAAAATTTCGAATGGTTCCTGCACATAACCAACAGTCTCGTAATTGAAGTGCCTCTATAATCGTCAGTATCTTTTTCAATTGAGCATTTTCTATGAGAAGCTGTTTCAATTCCTCTTCATTCATAATCGTTAACATCTCCATTTAGATTGTTTTATTCGTTCGCTTATTAAGCAATACACGTTCATTCAGTTCTTCTTTCCAATGATAATTTCTGTCCAGCCCAATTTTAATCCGGCATGAATGGCAACATTGATGGATTGAACATGCGAAAATTGAGTAGAATAAATCGGTAGTACATCAGGATAGTCGGTTTGAATTTTAGCAACAAGCTTTCTTACCAGTTTACTTGCAAGGTATTTTGGTCCACCGTCCTCTATCCGTTCAATTCCAATCTCCCACGTATATTTTCCTTGATGATTCGCTCCACCCATCGCAAGTAACTTTCCATTTTCAGTATAAGAAAGGCCAAGTTTGTCTGGATCATCCTCAGAATAACAAAAGGACTGCCGAATTCGTTTATCATTTTTAAAAGCAGGTATCTCTTTTTCAGAATGGAATTGGTAATTTTCTTTAGCTATATCATCAATCACTTGACCATCGGGAATGAAGAAAGGAACAATCGATTGAATTTCTAAGTCATACTTAGAAAGTATTTGATTAAGTGCATACAAATTGGACATTTCGCAAAACCATTCAGCCTTTACTGATGCATATTTTTCTCTAAGTTCCTGGGTCAATGCAACATTGGTTGTTCGGCAAAGCAATCGTCCATTTTGGCAAACAAGATTGCCTTCATTTCTTGCATGATAACGTGAATCGCTCGTTCCTTTATAAGTTGTAAAAAAAGAATCTGGTAAAGCAATCGTCTCTGGACTGCAGTGAAAATCAATTGCTAGTTGTTTATATATAAGTGTCATTAGTATCTCCTCCAATTATTCACACTAAGCTACTATTATCTAAAATAGTCTTCACATATTTTTGTTGCTTGAGGTGACTCATAATCATCATAAATTAGAAAATCCAACATAATCTTCTCAATTTCTAAAGAACGCGCTTGCCTTGCTAAAAAATGAAAGAATCGCTCTCTCAAAGATTTATAAGGGTACGTAGTGGAAATAATTGCATACAGCTCCTTTAAGCGTTCAGGGAAAAAATAAGCAACCAAATGAATAAACTGATCCATCTCCCCTTCTTGTGGTATCATTTTTCTTTCGAGAATTGCTGTAAAATAAGAAAGTAGTTCTTCTTGGCTGTTCATTTCTTTTTCATCAATAAAATTTTGGAGAAAGCAAAATTCTGAAATCGTTGGTATTTCTGGAAATCTCTTTTTAGGGAAAACACCTTCATTTTTTTTCCAAAGAGGCTGCCCCTCTATGTATGGCTCAATAACAAAACAATCGAGCGGTTGATTTCTTTCGTAAGCAATCATTGCTTTGTGATGTCCATCTAACAGACAGCCAAGAAACCCACAAAATCCCCAAACAACACCATAGCCCAGCATATCTTTTTTTCTATACTCCTTAAGCGTATCTTCATTTAATCGTTCTTTTTCTTGCGTGGGAAGCATATAAATAGTTGATGCTTCTACTGTCATCGGTTCATTGTCCATAAACTCATAATAGCTATCTGCCGATGCGGTTAGGCTGCCTGAAAGAAAATCAATAAAACAAGCTTGTTCGCCATAGGTTGGAAATACTTTTCGTAAAGAAAGTGTGTAAGAGCCAGATGGTAAAAGTTCAAGTAATGGTTTGTTCGCTTCAATAATTTCCTGAAAGATACTACTTTTTCCCATCACTTGCCGATAGTTCGATAGCTGTTGAAGAATCTCTTCCTCCAAATTATAAGCATATCTTCTAATCAGTCGCTCACAAGTAGGACACCAGTAGTTTTCGTCTGTAGCAGAATAGAGTATCTTTTCTTTATATGTAAATAATAAATCCATCGCATACTCATTACTTGATTGATAATCATTTTTTGTCCATTCATTTTTTAAGATATTCCGTCCTTGCTTTACCTGTATCACTACAGAATCTTCTATTTGCAGTAAATGAAAATTTGTTGATGTTATCGGATGGACCTGAGTAATCTTAGGTTTCATTTCTTTCACCTCAGTTTCTTGCAAATATTTATACGGGCAAATAGAGCCTTTTCTTTTTTTTAATCAATAGACAACCTATGATAGCTTTTATTAAACATTTCTATCTGTTTCCCATATTTCCTTATAGTATATCACTAAATTTTCAAATCATTTCCGTATAAATTAATTCTTCTGTTTTGGTTACAAAAAAATTATTGTCTGAGGTATCTCTGGATCTGAACAGACTATTTTAAATGTCACTTTCATTTTTTTGATTCTTGGCAAAAGGTTGGAAATATAGAACAGCTCATTTTTCTCAAAACTTTTGATTTAGAATAAGGGTCTTTAGAAATCAAAGGAAAAGCGATGACTCTGCTAGTGAATTTCTCTGTATTTATTAAACTAGTCAAAAGGAAGTTTTTCAGTAGTTAATTATTTTTAGCTATTATGCTTTACAATATAGTGAGCATCGTTTATCATTACCTTGTAAAGCATAATAGTAAGAGGTGAGAAAATTGCCAAGTAAAATAGATTCGCAAATGCTTAAAGGAGTTCTAACAGGAAGCATCCTTTCATTACTCTCAAAAGAAGAACTTTACGGCTATAAACTAAGTGAACGGCTATCAGAATATGGTTTTACAAATATTTCAAACGGAACTATTTATCCATTACTGCTAACCCTTGAAAAAAAGAAACTAATTATTGGTAATATGCGTCCATCAGAAAATGGGCCTATGCGGAAGTATTACTCGATTACAGCGGAAGGTTTAGAGGAGAAACAAAAATTTATTACCCAATGGAAGACATTATCAACGAGTGTAAATCAATTAATCGAAAGGAATGAACGCAATGAAGACGAGTGAACTCATCAAAATAAATGAAGCTCTTCAAAATGAACTTACTACTGAAAATGGACAATTTTATGAAAATCTAATTATCTATGTACGAACAAAGTCGCTAATAAGAGATGAACATAAATCTGAAGAAATGTTATTAGAAATCCTTCAAGATATCGTCGACGCTCAAGAAAAAGGAATTTCAGCTGAAGAATACTTTGGTCAAAACCCTAAATATCTTGCAGATGAACTAATTCAAAATTTGCCTATTAATCTTTTTGACACGGTTAAACTCATTTTAACTGGATTTGGCTGTTACTTACTTTTTGCATTAATTCCATCATTTATCACTCCCGATAAAAAAATTGATGTTGGCAGTTACTTAATAGCCGGTATTTTTGCAACAATTTGTATCTTTGGAATACTCAGACTCTTAGGGTATAGTGTGTATCAATACAAATCAAAGCGAGCTAAAATAAGTTTATATATGTTCTTTATCATGAGTTTTTCACTGATGATTCTTATTTTGCTCTTCATAAAAACACCTTTACAACTTTCAATCCAGGGTAACACAGGGATTGTTCTTATCGTTGCTTGTTTGATTCTTCTTTTGTACTTATTTATAAGTCAACAAGAAAAATCTAGCTGGATTCCTTTTATCCCGCCAGTGCTTATGTTCTCAATTTTAGGTATTCTTTACAGAGTTCCTGCAGCAGTCTCTTATTTTAATACTTCAACTGGGAAATATGTTGTGGTATTTGTCCTTGTTCTTGGATTATTCATACAATATGTCGGAATTTTTTACTATACAAAAAAGAAAAAATAGCTAACAAAAAAACATCATCTAGTTTAAAAGTAGGATAAACACTTGCTTTTATTCCTCTAGGTGATGTTTTTATGAACAAGCAAAAATGAAAGCTCATTTGTTAAAACAGGGGGCTGATATTGAATAAACAATACTAATTATCTCCATTTTTTTTGCTAGTTCCCCCTTTTGGTTAATTGATTGTAGTTTTTTTTGTCCGTTTTTTAAGAAATAGAACGCCATCAATAATCATAAAAAAAGAAACTACTAGGATAAATATACTGACTTCTTTTTCTCTTAGCAGATACCAAGTAAACTCGTAGATAATTCCTAGACTCCCAAGCAATAAGAATAGACAATTCATGTACAGATCTAGTTTATTCTCAACTTTTTTCTCTAAAAGTCGTTCTTTAAAATCGATATCCTCTTTAATCAATTCATCTAAAGAAAGTTCAAATTTATCTGAGAGAGTAATCAAATTCCCAATATCTGGATATCCTTTTTGCCGTTCCCAATTTGAAACCGCCTGACTAGAAACATTTAATTGCTTAGCAAGTTCACTTTGTGTCAGATTATTTTGCATGCGTAAAAATTTAATTTTTTCTCCAATTTGCATAAAATTTTCCCCAATCTCTATAATTTTCTGTTGTCATATTACCTGTTCTATCACTTATTCACAATAAATAATTTCTTTCTTAGACTAAAGTATTACTTGAATCCTTATTAAATCAGGCAATTTATTGTTTTCTTACAGGTAATGCCATAAATAAAAAAATTCCGACAAAAAACCTTTGTACTGATTTTTAAAATCCAATACAAAGGAGAGCGCTTAGAGCATTTATTTATGATATATAAATTTTGTTTGCAGGATAAAACATTAATTATTGAAAGTCTGCTTCAGTAAATTTTTTTGTTTCACCAACATATTCATAGTAACAAGGTTTGTTATCATAATAAATTTCTGCAGTCATACTTACTTTTTCTTCAGGTAAATCATCGATAACTCCCGCAGGAATAAAAAATTTATTCTCTGGAACAAAATAGTAAAAAAGACTCGTGCCACAACACTGACAGAAACCTCTCTGCCCTGAATCTGAGGAATGATAGATATGAAGTGCCGCATTTTCTGTCAACGTTATCCCACCAACACATTCCATTCCTAGAAACCCACTGCTACCCATCATTTTTCTACACATAGAACAATGACAGACTTCAATAGAAAGATTTTTTAGTGAAACAGAAAAAGAGATTGCTTTACACAGACATGAACAATGGTACGTATTCAAGAACTCACCTTCTCAAAGTTTTCTAACAGTGTAACACAAGATTATTAGAACCAAAAACTATCATGGAAAAATGACTCATTTTCCTTACTTTCTCTATGGCGTACACTATGCAGTGATTAATCAAAGTTTTTTAATTTAAGAGAAACTCCCTCTCCTAGAAAACTGCTTTTTATTTCAAAAGAAGACTCCGTGTCCCATCTGTTCCAGTTGAATAAAAAAATTCTGAAAGCGCTGGGTCATCAAACACGTCTAACATTTCAAGAAAGTCTGATGCCAAAGAATAGGTGTGAAGCTCAGATTTTTTCACCCAAAATACGGGTCCCTCTTTTGAATTCGTTACAATCCCCTCATAGCTCGTTGCTTTATATAAAAATACGACATATCTTTCGTCTGTATTTGTTTGGAATTGCTTCACACCACATAAAGCAGGCTGTTGAATGGTTAACCCCGTTTCTTCTTTTACTTCCCTTATCACAGAATCCACAAACGATTCACCTTTTTCAACATGTCCCCCAGGAAAAGTTACACCTGGCCAATCCTTTTTCAGTCTTTCTTGAACGAGGACCCTCCCCTCACCATCTTCAATCATACACATATTCGTAAAAATTGCTTTTTCCATTGGTAAATCCTTTCTGAATGAGTTTATTGATAGTTTAAATACACAAACTTTTGTCGGTAGAATTTTTCTTATTCTCCCCCATTTTCTTCTGTTACTCTCATTAAGTTTATATCCTTGTTGATTATACCATTGTTTAACATAGCTTCTACACTGGAAATATGATTTTTTTACTCGCTACTTGAGAGTGGGACATAACTAATTAAGTTGTTCCTCACCTTCGTAAAATCTTAATAAAGGTTGGGAACAGAAGTAACTCATCTCCACTGCGTTTCGCTCTCAACAACTTCTACGCATGGAACATGCTAGAGTTGAAGGCTTCGAAAATAAGCTGAATTTTCCAAAGATTTGAGGAGCAATCTTCGTGAATTCCTTCTTATTTCTTGAAGCTGAACACTTCTATCTCGACCTCTTTTTATCATCAATCTTCTCCTTGGTAAACAAAAGAACCTCCTTTTTTCAGTAAACGAAGGCATTTACCAAAAAATAAGAGGTTCTATAGTACGGAAGAATTAGATATGTTCATTTAACATTTATTGTTTTGCTTACTAATAAATAAGAAGTTTCACCTACCTTTGCTTACTTTAATGTATTACGCTATGCATATCGCCACGCTTTCATCCGAAGATAAATCATCCCTTCAGCTATTATTTTAACTACGAGTAAGGAGATGATTATTAAAGCTGAATTTTCCAAAAAAGAATTGAAAATAAAATTATCTGAGGAAAGAATGCTTAATATTTGATTAGGACTGGCAAAATTCATCGGAAATAGATATAGCAGTTCATTTACTATTCCGGTTTTGATCAATTCTTTTAAAAAATAAGGAAGAAAGAACAAGCCTAAAGAAATTGAAAAAGCAGCCATAGGCGATTTTGCCATAGACGATACAAAAGTAGTAATACTTGCTGTAAACAAAAGACCCGTAAGTTGTAAACCTACAATAAAGGCATACACTTGCCAATGATTCCAGTCCATTGGAAAATGAAACAAATTCATTGATAAGTTTGTTTGAATATTTGAACTACCACCGTTTATATCAAACATTGCTGAGAAAACAACAAAATTTAATATCTGAAAAAAGAAAAATAATAACACTGAAATTAGATTCCCTACACCAATTTTAGCGATGTTTAACTTTGTTCGCCCAAGTTTAGTAGAAAATAAAAGCTGATTAATCTGTGTACTTGTATCATTAGAAAAAAGTAGCGAACAAATGAATACAACAAGAAGATTACACAAGATAAATAAGTTTCCTATTACTCGGAAAAAATCACTCCAGGGGATATAATTACCAAACTTTAACGGATGATGAAAGGTTTTAAAGCCAATAGAGTCTACAGAATTCAGCTCCAGATTGAGATTGCTTTCTGTTACTTCTTTTCCAGAATTCAACAACTCATTCAAATATGTTGACAAATTCTCTGGACCCATTTTTAAAAATGTTTGCGCCACTTCCCAGTAAAATAGATAAAAAGGTCCTTCTCCAGATGCAAATCCTTTGTCTTTTAACTCTTCACTTGTTAACTTCACATAATCATTCACTATTTTTTTTACCATTCCATCAGTCAAATCCCCTGTATACTCCATATTAATTTTATTGTCAATTGTTGAATAGCCCTTTTCACTGTTACTTGTTTGACTCATATGATTTTGACTATAGTTATACCCAATAAAAAATATTCCTCCAGAAATAATCAGACTAACAACTAATGCCCCTATAACAGTTTTATTCTTAATAATCTTAGACCATTCATAGCTAAAAAGGCTCATAGTTCAACTACATCCTCTCGAAAATAGTAAAGATATAAATCTTCTAATGTTGGTGGAACAGGCTGCGCATTTTCAACTGGCATTTCTTGGTTCACAATCCTTAGAACCATACCATTTTCTGTATGTTTCTGATTACTAATGGTATATATCTGCATCAATCGTTTTACTGAAGACTCTGGAACAAGGCATTCCCATACTGCACCCTGTATCTCTTTTAGTAGTTCACTTGCTGTTCCACGGGTTTCTAAATTTCCACGTTTTAAAACTAAAATTTCATCTGCAATGTACTCAATATCAGAGACTATATGCGTTGATAAAATCACAATTTTTTCTGTTGAAAAAGAAGAGATTAAATTTCTAAAACGAACGCGCTCTTTAGGATCAAGTCCAACTGTAGGCTCATCTAAAATTAATATTTCTGGATCATTAATCATTGATTGGGCAATACCTAGACGCTGCTTCATTCCACCAGAATACTCTTTAATTTTTTTGTTTTTGACCGCTTCTAAACCAACCAATTTTAGTAGCTCAACACACCGCTTTTTTGCAGTATTATTGTTTAGCCCTTTTAATGCTGCAATATACCGCATAAATTTTAATCCTGTAAATTCATCGTAGTAGCGAAAGTCCTGTGGTAAAAAACCTAAGATACTTCTATAATTATCTGCTTGTTTAAGTATCTCTTGCTGATTGTACAAAACACTTCCTTTAGTAGGCTTTAATAAACCACAAAGAATCCGAAAGAGGGTTGTTTTTCCAGCACCATTTGCACCTAATAATCCGTAAACGCCCGGTTTTAACTGAAATGTGACGTTGTTAAGTACTGATGTCCCTTCATATTCTTTTGAAATATTTTTTATAGTCAATTCCATTTAATCTACCTCCAAATATTTGTTTTTACTTGCATATAAATAACAAGAATTAAAGCAATTAAAGTTACTGCTAGCGAGCTGCTCCAATAATAAATATTAAGTTTATAAACATCAAAAAAAGTCACTACAAAAAGTGTTCCCGCGCTAATCATTCCTGCAATAATCCATAAAGAAAAACGGCTGATACTATTGCGCCACATCGTCACCGTTGAAAAAATCAAGAGACAGAAAATGTTATAGGGAACCAGTAAATAGAGTGTCAGGTGAATAATTGAAAGTGCCAATGCAGCTTTTGCCACCAGCGAAATAAATAAAATTATCAGTAAATCTAAGAAACCGAATATCATAAGCTTTACTAGCGTATGTTGTCTCAAATCGTACTTAAAGCTTTGTTCCAGTGCCCACATCCCTGAGATGAAGCTTTTATAAATTTCGTCTAAAAAGAACAGAATGGAAAAAATCAAACAGATAAGATAACTATTGATAATTGTTTTCGACGAAGACTGATCAAACACATGAGACATGGTTGTTACAAGAATTAAAAGGACTACCAAAAACTGCATTAACCACGTTTTGATTGAGATAAATCGAATCGTTGACATAGCTAAGTTTACATAGGAATGACGGGTTAATTGATTCTTAAAAAGTTCCTTTTTCCCCTGTTCTATTATAAGTTGACGTCTTTTATTATCAGAAAAAACAAAGGTATTCAATAATTTTTTTTTGGTCTCATTGGACATTGTCAAACTCCTTTCTGTTAAGGATTCCTTCTAATTTTTTCATTCCTTGGTGAATTCTTGATTGAGTAGTCGGAACAGATGTACCCATAATTTTAGCAATTTCTTTCACTTTAAAATCATAAAAATATTTTAATAGAATTGCTTCTTTCTGATTCTCATTTAGCTGATCTAATGCTTGCTGAACAAGCTGCTCCTCTTCTTGAATCACCAAAGTATCTCTTTTTCGTTCTTCCTTATCAAAATACAAGTAATCTTCTAATTGTTCCTCCTTAAATTTCTTTTTTGAAAAATGATTTCGACAGGTGTTTACAGCAATCGTGAAGAGATAGTTATGGAATTTTCCAGTGAAACGATAACGATTGATGTTTTCAATTAATTTCAAAAATATATCCTGTGTCAAATCAGCAGCCAGCACCCGATCTCCAAAACATCGCCGAACACAATAAGAAAAAATTCGGTCGTAGTATTTATTTACTAAAAGCTCCCAAGCATCCGTGTCACCATTCTTAATTTTTTGTACTAATAGATAATCTTTAATTCATTTCACCCACCTTCTACATTTCATTCTTCACTAGTAATAAACAAATCAAAAGAGAAAATCATTTAAACTAAAAAATAATTTTAAAAAAACTATCTAGTGAAAAATTGATAGTTTGTCTGGTTATTTTCTAAAACGAGTCATTTAAACATCATTTAGTTACGGAATAATTCTTTTAATAAAAAACAGCCTCTAAAAGTTAGACTCTTTTACTAACTTTTAGAATTCGGTCTTTTAAACGTTAACAATAGTAAGTACTTGATTGTTTCAGAATTTGCCTCATCATAAGCTTTTTCACCCTCAATAATAGTAGTTGAACTATGTATTAAGCAAACGTTAATTGATGACTATTCCAGATGAAATTAGGCTATTCACCTTTCACTTTCCATCCTTTCGATTAATAAAAAAGTTCCCATAAAATTAATTATGAGAACAAATAATCATCAGATTTAAGTAAAACAAAGTTAGAAAAACAACCAGCAATCTTTTTATTCGAATTAAAAAATAGCGGCTTTCTTTCCTCTCCGTAACAAAATATACTCTATAAAAATTATTGCAATATGAAAAAAATATGACACATAACACTTACTATAGGTATATACTCATTTTAACTTATATACTATTTTTCATCGATTTCAAAATCTAAAAAACCTTTTTTCTTAACTTTTACATAGTATTTCAATTCATAGGTTGCTTCATTAGTTGACATAGCTTTCAAAATATCAGCTAATTCTTTTTCAGCATCCTCTTTAGTAGCATACCATCCAAGAGTAACTGCACTATCCCCCCAAAAACTGTGACCATCTACACCCATTAGCAGTATTTCCGGATGATATTCTTTTCTACCAAATACAGGACTCAAAATAAATTTATAAAAAGACGATGCTTTATTATCGATTTGACTTATAATTAAAATTTTATTGTTTCCAGTACCAGTAACGGGCAAAAGTTTTTCTTGTTGTTTCAATTCAACATTTCCCAATAACTCGTCAACGGATACCTTAAAATATTTAGATAGTAAAAGTAATTTTTCAAAACTAGGTTGAGCTGTCTCATTCTCATATTTTGAAATCGACTGTCGTGAAACATCTAGTATTTCTGAAAGTTCTTCTTGCGATACCCCTTTTTCTTTTCTTAGCTGCTGTAGCTTTTTACCAAACACTTAGATCATCTCCCTTCATAAAAAACATAATAACCCAACCAAGCAATTGAATACAAGAATACACCAGTTGCAATCTTGCTACTTCTAGTTGCATCTAGCTATTCTCATTATTTGTTTAGAATGGTAATTAATGAAGTGGGCGATAGAAATGAGTTGGGTATGACTTTACTAGTTGTTTTATCCAACCGCTCTCTAATAACTCAGAAATTTTTAGAAACGCTCAAATATTTAGATACTTAGTATTTATTTTTAGTCATCAGAAATGATTTTTCTACAATCCAACTCGTTCCCTAAATATTTTTTCCACATTTTTATCTTCAAAATATACAGCACAGCCATCCATACCTCTTGACAGAAGTACATAATAAATATTTAATATGTATTCTGTTAACTCAGATAAACTAAACTCTTCTTTTAAAGGTGTTCCACCAATATCTTTATAATTTTCAGAAACAGCAATTATTCGTCCATCATTTACAGTAATATCATTACCAATGATGACTCCAGAATAGTTTAAATCATAGCCTTGGATAGCATGTATTGAGCCTATTTCATTTTCTGAGTTTATTTTTTTTACCCAATCTTCATATGTCGAGTTCCATCTTTTGTTTATACCGTCTATATTCCAGTCATATGGTAATTCTTCCAGCTTTTTACCTTTATTTTCTTTTTTACTAGTATTGGATATCCATTCTCTACAATAACCAGCTATAACTCTATTAGTTGTTTTTGGATAAGCGTGAGAATGGATATTTATATAGTCAATAACTTCTTTAAATGTATCTACAATTTTAAAATAGTCATCTTTAAAAACTTTAGTATTGAAATTTTTATTATCGCTTAATTGTAAACCGTATAATATTCCCTTTAAAAAATCTTCTCCAGAAAAATCTCCATTTCCTCCGATTCTAAACTGTTGCACCAACATTAATTTTTTATATTCTTTCGTGAGGTTCCTTATTTTTGAAGGTCTGATATTTTGAGGTTTAATACCTTGATAAGGGTCATATAACAGAACTAATCCATCCGTTATCCCCTCAAGAAGGGTGAGTTCCTCTTCACCTTCCTTAAGATGTCTTCTTGCGTTCGGATGGCCTTTTCTATAATGTTGTTTCAATTTATGGGCTTCATCTACAATAATAATATCAAATTTTTTATCATTCTTTTTTGCATCCAGTATTAGTTGAGAACCTGTTTTAACTTTTAAACGTTCATTTAAGCCAATTGACTTGAAAATTAAATTAAACTGTTTAGTTAAATTTCCTGTTGTAATTAATCCTATTTTTAAATTAGGATTCCGTTCAGCTAAAGAAAAAGCCAAATTAGTAAAAAGAACAGACTTCCCTGAACCAGCTGGAGCTTCCACTAAATATTTTTTTGTTATATTTTTTTCTATTTCGTCCACAATTTCTTTTTGTTTAGGTGATAGTTGTTTGAATGGCGAATATTTAAACAAAAGACTCTCTCTTAATTCATTAATATTTGGATTATTAACTAATCCTAATACATGCAATTCATTAGTCCATAATTTATAAAAAACTTCTGTTAATATTTCCTCCTTATTTTTATATATCAACTCAGTCTGGCCATTATTTCCATTAGCAAATACAAATCTTGTGCTATCAGCTTCTGCAATCATATAGTTTAGAATTAATGATTCTAAGTCCAGTATTACAGATTTGTTAAATAAATTAGAGTAGATTACTAAACAATTGGTAAATTCTTGATAATTAAATTTAGGATTAGTTTCTCCTAAATGTTGACTATGTCTAGAGTTAAAACTGTTAGTTTCTCCAACATAAATCTTCCTATTTTTCAGATTATAATAAATATATGTTACAGGATTATTTATTAAAACGTATTTTTGATATTCTTCTAACTGATTAACAATCCTTCCATCTACTAGTCTCAAATTTATCACTCTATAGCTTGTCAATATTATCACTCCACAAAAAATCTTTTACTTTCTTTTTTGTTTCACTATCTTTAAACCAAATATAAATTCCTTTCCTAGCACGTGTCATCAATACCCTATATGTATTTCTTTTACTTCGTTTGGATTGCCAAACTCATATATAAATCTGTTTAATCTATAGATTTCTCCATCTCTATACACTGTCCAATAATCCTCCTGAGGTGCACGATTTTTCAATTGTCCACCGTATGTCTCTACTATTTCTCTTATAAATTGTTTATCATGACTCTGATTTAAATCAACTATCCATTCATTACTTTGATTTGACCATACTAAATCGTTCCAAAAAATGTAGCCAACATAATCAAAATCGAGTCCTTGAGCAGTATAAATACAACCAATTCTGTCTTTATGACATTTTTTAATTTCTGAATACCATCTAAATTGTTCATTTATTGGGTTCCAAGGCTTATAAAAATTTTCTTCTGGAATAATAACATCATGATTCCTCACATCCTTAGTCCATTCCCAACAAAATGGTGCAAACCATTGAGCTTTTTCTTCGCTATCTATATATTTATCAAGTATCAAATCTATTTCATTTAATGTATTCAACATTTGTATCTCATACCTATCTATTTGTTTATAGGTTTTCTTTTGAGGAATTATCGAAAATAAATCATTTATTCTATCAACATAGCTACTTTGATACATTGAACGTTTCTGAACAGATAGATACTCTTGATGAAGCTCAATTTGATTTTTACTTTTTTCTACATAATTTTTAAAGTTTTTCTTCAGTCCTTCTTCTTTAATTCGAACTCTTTGTCTATCGTCTTGCAAAACAATAACAAATCTAACTTCATTTACTTTGTATAGCCTATCTAGTACCTCATCTAAGTCATGAATCCTGTGAGCCTCATCAATAATTACTAAATCGAAGATTCCATATAACCGATTAACATAAGGGGCTTTTATTTCAGTATGTCCACTAATAATGGCATTTATTATTCTACTTGTTGCAGTAAAGACTGCATTTTTCGATCCTGATATATCGATAAATTGCTTCAAAAGATACAATCCTAGGTAGGTTTTTCCAGTGCCACAATCACCACTAATCATAATTAAATGCTTTCTTTCGTTATCTTTAAAAATTTTACTAATTTTAGCTGAGATATCTCTTTGTTCATCTAACAAGGGGCTAAGTCCATCATCATTTAATACATTAACTAAATTTTCATATCCTAATTTTTCCATAGAGTACTGACCTTCAATAACTTGCTTTGTAACGCCTCTAGAGATACAATTTTTAAAGGTTGATTTTAGAAATTCAATTAATTCATCCTCTTCTCCTCGAACAAAGCAATGATTCTTTCGTGATTCATAAATACTATATTGATTACTAAACAGTTCATTTTTATTAATATAATTATGTAAATATTGTATTTCTATTAAATCAACTTGATTATTGCCAAGATTTGAATGGTTATATATAAGATGCTTTTTATATGTATGCGTTTGAACGATAGGATGACTTCTAATATTAGTTTTTTCACTAACATTTTTCAATCTGACTTCAGTAACTGATTCATCAAAATCTAAATCTATGGAGTCCCATTGTTTTAATTCAATTATTATTGCTGTCGGTTTATTAGTCTCAAGATGATACCCAGTCAATATCGCATCAATTCTTGCATTTAGCGGAGTTTCATATTCTAGTATTAGATCTAGTTCACCTAAGCCAGCATTAATAATTAGTTTAATTAATAATGGTAAAGATTTTTTCCAAGAGAGTATCTCATTATTATTAAAGGCAATATTACTATCACCATAAGATTCTAGTTTTTTCAGCATTTCTCCAGCTAATTCGTCGCCTGTTAAATGTTTTAAATTTAAGGTTTTATCATAGAAAAAAGCATCATTATCACCTCTTATTTTCAATATATAAATAATTGTATCATATATATTGAAGATTCCTTCACTAAACTTCCAATCAAAATGGAAATGTGATATAAATAGTCACTCCAAAAACAAAGAAACGGACCAAAAAATCTACAAAAAAGATTTTTGATACGTTTCTTTGTTTTTTAGTGATTTAATTCGTTCTCTAACAATCAAATTTCATCATATTTAACATCCACACATTGTTGTTAAAGTCATTTTGATTACCGTGCCGCATCTTCTGATTGAATTCAATATTATAAATCAAGCCTAAATTAACGATACTGATTCCTAATTCCGACTTCTTTTTATTAACTTTTGTAGGCTCATTATACCTCAAAGAATGGTTGAATTGGCCCTTAAAAATATAGTTAGCTCGTTATCTATCAAAAAACTAACCACACTGTTCTCACTATTAATCTAAAATTTTATACTTATTTCATAATCTAATGACAACAGAATGGTTTAAAAAAATATTTACCTCTAAGCCAGTCGGTATTCAAAATTATGATTTATTTTCATCCCAATTTTTATGAGGTATTAATCACTATATTGACAAATTTAGGTCTTTTTCATTATGGTCACTTCCTGAAAACCGTGATGAATGTTGATGTACAAATGTTTTCCCTTTATGTCAAACAAAAGAATAAGTAATCAATCTGTTTTTTTTGATATAATCAATATAAATACTCAAATTTTTTTACAAAGGAGGTATCTTATCTTGTCTCATATTCAGCATTTAGAACCTATTTTAAAAAAAATGTTGCACAACTATGAAGTAATTTCTAGTAAAGTTTCCACTAATGGACAAAGTCTCTATGTAACCGTATTAAAGCAAAATACCGATTACTATTGTCAATTTAGAATTAGCACACATAGCTCCAGCTCAAGCTTTTATAGTAATAAATCCTTTAACTATTTTGGAAACAATTCAGATAAATTAGTAGAAAAAATTTTAAATTATTTAGAATATTCACCTTGGACAAGTTTTACTTATGCAGATTATTTTGTTCTTCAAACGCTTAAATTATCATCAAAGCAAGACATTTTTTATTATATTGATAATACTTTTGGTATTTTTGATAATAATGTGCAGAGTATGGTTTTTTATCAAGAATATAATCACAGTAAATACAAAGCAATTAACCTTGTAACTGAATCTTTCAATAAATTTCTAAAAAAACTATTTTCCACTGGTCTTTTATCCCACTATAAATTATCTGAGGACATACTTCGATTATATATAACAAACGCAGGGGCAGAATTATTAAATAGATATACTTCAGTCTATTCAGATTTATATGAAGAAGATTTCTATGGTATAGATTGGAAAAATATCGCTTTACCTGAACACACTGGGTCTACTTTAATTGCAAACAAAGAATAATAAACAATAAAAGTGTCTCTATAATATTTGGTGTTGTCACTCAAAAAAGAGTAGGAACACCAAATTTTTTTATAACAAAAAGCATTTGGTTCCTCTATAATTAAGTCGTCGAACAAAATATAGAAGGAGAAACCAAATGCCTATGACTAAGATTAACAGAAAAAAAGAGGAAAAGACAAGTGAATTAATAAAAAAGTTACTAAACATAAAGGATTCAAACCTCTACTTTGTAGAGGACCCCTTAGCTAAAGAAACCATCTCTGGTAAACTGACTAATGTCTTTACCGGTATACTTACTTATACGCCTTCTTGTTGCCCAGCTTGTGGCTGTGTCAATGAAGGACAATGTATCATTCGTCATACGTATTATGAGCGTCTCTTTAGCTCATTCCGTATTAAGAGGTTCCTTACCTACTGTTATCTAAGTAGTGCTTTCGTTGTAAACCGTACACAGCCGCTTTCTCTTCCCAGAAGACCTATGTTCAGGAAAATTGTTACATTTCGAATCCATTGAAATTCGCTATTGCCATTGATTTGAAGCGTAAAATTTCAATGAAAGATAGTTGGGAACTCTTGTCTCTTTTAAAACGGTTGAACGAGTCCTAGACTCTTTTCATAGAGAACCTCGTTTTAATCCCCACTACTTGCCAGCTCATTTATTGATTGAGTTTAAAGGAACGAAAGATCGTGAAGGTACCATGTGTTTTATCGTCAGTGGCGCAGATACAGGACAACTTTTTGATAGTTTAAGCGATCGAAGAAACTTCAAACTACGTGCGTATTTTCAACGATTTACGCTAAAAGCGCGAAAGAAAGTCACCCATATTGTCATGAACATGAATGCTTCTTATGGTAGCTTTGTAAAAGATGTATTTCCTTGCGCTAAAATTTCAATTGATCGATTTCATGTGATTCAACAACTGAGTAGAGCCTTTAATAAGTAGCGAATTCAGGCAATGAATCAACTAAAAAAGTGATTTCATTGCCCAAAAGAACTATCGCAAGTTAAAAAAATATTGGCGGACACTTTTAAAGAAACATAAAAACATTAACTACAGTGCACTCAAACAGTTTCCTCTCTTTCAAAAGAGATATGTAACAGAATCAGAGGTTTTGGATCATCTCCTAGGCGTGGATTCTGACCTTAGAGAAAACTATAAAATTTTTCAAGAACTCTACCTTTGAAAATAAGGATTATAAGGGCTTCTTTACTTGTATTGACCAACTTGCCTAGCAGTTGAATAAAGAAACGAATTGCCTTTGAATTTCGAACATTTCGCCACCTACGCCTGCGTATTCTTGTCCAACAAGGTCTCTGTGAACTCATTTAAAAAACAAAAAAGAGAACACTGAAATGTTCTCAATTCTGCGACTTATTTTTAAAACAACACCATTTGACAAAGAGCCCCATTAAATCAACTCTATTCCCTAACGAATTCCCAAAGCAATTCGTGCATAACGACTCATTTTATCCGTCGTCCATGCGGGATACCACACCAGCTTCACTTCTGCTTTTGTAACTTCTGGGACTTCTTTCATCGCTTCATGAATTTGTTCGGTCAAAATGTCTGCCAATGGACAGCCCATAGTTGTCAGAGTCATTTTTATTACTGTTTCACCCGTTTGTTCAAACTCAATTTCATATATTAAACCTAAATTTACAATGTCTATACCTAGTTCGGGGTCAATAACGGTTTCTAATGCCATTAAAATTCGTTCTTTAATAGACTCAATTTCTTCCGGACTCCATGCTTGATTTGTTTCGCTCATCTTTTCACACTCCTCAGCAAGATTCCTATCCATAATACTCTTTTTTTTATCATTTGTAAATGAGAATATCCTCTTCTCCATTCTCGGTACATCTATTTCTATACAAGACTATCTGTAACTAAAAACTCTGACACCTCTATTAAAAATAGAAAAAAAACAAGTAATAGCCAAACAAGGTCGTCTTCCTCCTCCTTAACCATTCATTGCTTTTCTCTAATTCATTTTTTTCAGTTTAAAATAATTATTATTCAGTAATCGGTACATCTAAATGAATAATGTCCTCATAAGTTTCTCTTCGAACAACTAAGGTCGCCTGCCCATCTTCAACAAAAACAACTGCAGGTCTAGGGTTTCTATTGTAATTGCTTGCCATAGAGTAGCCATAAGCACCAGTGCTTGTTAGTGCCACAATATCTTTATCCGTTACCTTTGGAAAATCAATTTCTCGAATTAATACATCTCCTGATTCACAATACTTTCCAACAATACTTATTTTTTCCGCCGATTCTGCTTTGCGGTTTGCCACCACTGCGTCATAAGCTGCATCATACAATGCTGGACGTATATTATCTCCCATACCACCATCAACAGAAACAAATTTACGAATTCCAGGTACTTCTTTTTGTGCCCCAACACTATACAAGGTAACCCCAGCTTCAGCAACAATACTTCTGCCAGGCTCTATCCAAATTTCAGGTAATGGATAATCATTCTTTTGACATGCTTCCTTCACCTGATGAATAATCGTTTTTACAAACTCGGAAGGAGAAACAGGAGTGTCTGCCTGCGTATATTGAATACCGAATCCACCGCCAATGTTAAACACTTCCGCTAGATAATTCATTTTTAATTTCCATGTATTTAACAAATCAAAAATAATGTTTACCGCCGCAATAAAGCCTTCTGGTGAGAAAATTTGAGAGCCGATATGACAATGTACACCTTTTACAATAAATACATCATCAGATAAAAGTTGAGACAGCGCCTCGTTTGCTTGACCACTGGCTACATCAAATCCAAACTTTGAATCTGCCTGTCCAGTCAATATATAATCATGTGTTTCTGCGCTAATCCCTGGTGTTACACGAAACAATACTTCTTGCTTCTTCTTCTCAGTATGTAGAATTTCACTTAAAATCTGTATTTCATAGAAGTTGTCAACAATAATGGTTCCCACACCTTCATCTACAGCCATTTGTAGTTCGCTCTTTGTTTTATTATTTCCATGGAACTCGATGTCTCTAGGATTCATTCCTCCACGAATCGCTGTATAAAGCTCTCCACCTGAGACAACATCGCAAGTTAATGATTCTTCTTGTAAGACTTTATACACAGCTAAACAACTAAATGCTTTACTTGCATAGACAACTTTATTTTTTACTCCTGCTTCTTCAAATGTTTGTTTAAATCCGCGTGCCATCTCTCTAATATGTTGGACATCATAGACAAATAATGGAGTGCCGTATTTTTTTGCTAATTCTATTGTATCAACGCCACCAATTTCTAAGTGATCTTTTTGATTCCATTTTGCTGTTCCAAATAACATACCTTCACTCCTTTTCACTAATTATCTAGCATAATAGCATATTAATGAAAAAATGACTAGATTTCACTTAGTATTTTCTTATCAACTAGTTAGTCATCTAAATCCTCTAACAGCTGAATGCCAATAAAATTAAGACCTATAAAATATTCTTCTAAAAATGATGATGACTTTTTAATAAAAAAAGAAATATCATATGGAAAAAGCGTATCTAATTTTGAAAGGACCTCTTCCTCCCAATCTAAAGGAAGAAATTTACTTTCACTGTAAACAACTATCTCATCTGGATCATAAAGACTGACAAGAATTTGAAGACTCTCCATGACACGTTCTCTATAAAGTGTTTTATCAGTAATCGGAAATTCTTGTTGGTAAAATTGGGGAGCATGTTTTATCTCTCCACTCATACCATGACCCCCATGAAACAACTGATTATGGATAACTAAAGAAGCACCAGGTGGAAATTTTTCTGGAAAATATACACCAGCAATTACTTTCTCATTTCCCTTGTTTTTTAAAGAGTAACCTAACGTAGCTGCATTAATGTCATTTTCTACTATAACTGGTAAATGAAAAGTATCACGAATTTGTTGAGTAAGATTTATATTTAGCAGCGCAGAGTAATCCATGATTTTTAAATAGCCATTTATTTCTGTTCCAGGAACGCCAATTACAAGTGATGAAATAGTGGGATATTCTTGAAGTAAGCGCCCTATCTCTTTTTTTAGTCCATTTAGTTCAATTTGCTCTTCATATTTTCTATATTTTTTAACTATTTGATTTTCGAGATTCACGACAGAAAAATTTGCAGTCATTTCTTCATCCTGTGCAACGTATTGAACAATAAGTGTTGTATGATAATTAGCATTTAATCTATAAACAGAAGCTTTTCTACCACCTGTTACGATTGGATTATCTAATTCTATTAACTCTCCTCTGGCAATCATTTCAGGCAATAGTTTATTAATGGTTACTACACTAAGGCCTGTACTCTTAGCTAGCTGAGTCTTCGTTAACGGCTTCTGGTTATCATTAAAAACTTTTTTTATGAATTTTTGATTATGCTTTTTGATTCTTTCAGGTCCATAAGATTTCATATTTTCCCTCCTTTATTGCAGCAAAATTAGCATAGCAAAAATTATTTAATAAAACATCTTTATTAATGTTGTTAACAATGGTATAAATATATATGTAAAGAAACACATAGTTAGTCAGGTAAAAAGAAAATTCAGTTTAATTTTGATATAAATAAACACGTAACTAGTTTTCTAAACAATTTTTAAATTCCAGGGAGGACTTCTACAAGACACACAACTTAGCTAAAAAATGATTGGAGATCATTTATAGAATACGGATAGCTCTGATTAACAATGTATAAAACTATGAATTACGAAAACAGTTAGTAAAAAACTATTTGGTGTCCATGTTGAAGTTCTTACTGCAGAGCCCTCTATTTCCTCTAACTATGGATGAACTATTTTTGTAGGTAAAATTTCTTGCTAACTTTCAATTGCACATTTTTAAAGGTGTGCCCTATCTCCATTTTCTACTTGGACCGAACGTTCAAATTTATACAGCCACTCATCCTCTATATCCCATTGGAAGTAGTAGTGAACTTGAAATTGACAACGGAACGATCTTAATCGTCTGGAGTCACTTTGAAAAATAATGTGTGGCGCTGAGTAGTTGTTGCAAAAAAATTTCCCAGAGAATGTCATGATTGGAGGAGCCCTGCTAAAGATATAAAAATAAATATAGGAGGAAAAATTATGAAAATTGAACATATTGGTTTATGGGTAAATGATCTTGAAAGAATGAAGCAGTTTTACGAAACCTATTTTAAAGCACGCAGTAATTCACTCTACAAAAATGAAAAAACTGGCTTTTCTTCTTACTTTCTTACATTCTCAACAGGTAGTCGTCTGGAAATAATGCATAAAGAAGAGATTCCAGCAAACGCCTCTATTCAAACTGGTTATGCACACTTGGCACTCTCGGTTGGAACCAGAACAGAGGTTGATCGTCTAACTGAACAGTTAACTGCCAATGGATATCCGCTGGTCAGCCCTACTCGAGTGACCGGAGATGGGTACTATGAATCGGTCATTGCTGATCCAGAAGGAAATTTAATAGAATTAACAACAGACTAATATCAAATTAGAATAGGAGTTTTTATTATGACAATCAAAGCAATCGTATTAGATATTGATGGCACCCTATTAACCTCAGAAAAGAAAATATCCGAAAAAACAAAACAATCATTAATTCATGCGCAAAAAAAGGGAGTGAAAGTGATTCTAGCTTCTGGACGACCAACCTCCGGTATGCTATCGCTTGCTAAAGAGCTGCTCATGGATGTCTATGAAGGTTTCTTAGTATCCTACAACGGAGCTGTTGCAATGGATTGTTTAACGCATCAACCTATTTTTAGCAAAGTAATTCCTAATGATTCTGCAAAAAAAATATTAAACCATCTAAAACAGTTTCAATTAATTCCTATGATTAATGATGAAACGTATATGTACGTGAACGATGTATACAACAACCAACTACAGTTACCTGATGGTCCGTTTAACATTATTGAGTATGAATCAAGAGGTGGGCAATTCTTGTTATGTGAAGTGAAGGATTTAGCTGAATTTGTTGATTTTCCATTATATAAAATTCTTATCGCAGGAGATCCTGAGTATCTGCAACAAAATCATTTAGCGATAAAAGAACCCTTCTTAGACCAAGTAACAGCTGCCTTTTCTGCTCCTTTCTATTTTGAGTTTACGATGAAAGGAATTGATAAAGCAAAAGCACTTAATGAAATTGCTGCACAGCTTTCTATCACTCAAAATGAAATTCTTTCTTTTGGCGATGGGCAAAATGATCGTTCAATTATCGAATATGCAGGTACTGGAATTGCAATGGGTAATGCTGTTGATGAGTTGAAGGAAATTGCTGATGATGTCACTTTATCAAATGATGAAGATGGGATTGCTGTAGCTTTAGAAAAATACTTATAGGTTTCATTAATTAGTAGAAAAAGTTGAAATTTTAACTCTCTCTTAATTCACTGTAAAAAGAATAAACAAGGAAGTGGACTGGCTATGGATAAGCGATCCATTCGTACACGCAATCTAAATATTATCAGAAAAGTACTGTTTAATCATGAGAAACTACTCGCATCAGAATTAGTTGAAATAACCGGTTTTAGCATGGTCACCGTTAACTCTTTATTAAAAGAGCTGATTGAAGCAAAAGAAGTTATTGAAGGAGAACTCATCCAGCAAAAAGTTGGACGTCCTGCTATTGAATATGTTCTTGATTATGATGCTTCTTTTTCACTTTTATTATCCATTCAAGAAAAAAAGAAAGGCTTATGTGTTTATTCTGAGCTTGTAAACTTAAATGGAGTTATAAAAAAACAAGAAGAATTTGATTTGCTTAACATTACGCTCGAAGAAGTTTTATTCATTATCAAAAATCAGTTAGATGCCTATCCATTTGTGAAAAAAATTGGCTTATCTCTTCCCGGAAAAGTCCATAATGGAATTGTTCAATCAAGCTGGTATGAAAAATTTGATTATTGGCCAATCATAGAATCAATTCAGAATATTACTTCTATACCATTTTATGTTCAAAATGACGCCCACCTTATCACGATTGGCTTTGCTTTACAGCAAAAACTTTCTTTAGCCAAAGAAACGATTGTCGGCATTTTTCATCCAAAGACAAGTATGCCTGGGATTACAATTTTAGCAAATCAAGAATTAATCGAGGGGAATTTATCATTAGCAGGTGAAGCAAAATTTTTCCCTGGATTTTTGGAGCATCCGCTTCCCTCTTCCGACGAGGATTTAGCAAACCGGTTCCTTACGTTACTCTCCTTTTACAATGTTGCCATAGCACCCCACTCCTTTATTCTTTCATCTGATGGAGTCGTGCCAAAAACAGTTCAACATTTGATTCAACAGGACTCGTTTTTAAAAAAACAACCGAACCAACCGAATTATTATTTTGTTACAGAGTTTCAGACTTGTATTACACTTGGACTTCGCTGGCTTATTCATAAAAATAGTCCTTATGCATTAGAATGAAAGGAGAATCATTTTGAAGAATTCAGAGACAAAAGGTATTATTTTTTTCGACTTAGATGGTACGCTTTTAAATGAGCGTTCTGAAATTAGTACGGAAAATCGTTTATTACTTCTGCTATTAGACGATTTAAATTATTTACTAGTTGCCGCTAGCGGTCGTTCGCCTAAAGAGATTGAAACCATCGTAGGAAGGAGTCCAATTTCTAGTTATGTTTCTTTAAATGGCCAATATGTAGTCTACGAAAAAAAATGTATTAGTCATCATGCAATACCTTCTGAGCTGATTACAGAACTTCTTTCCTTTGCACATAAGTTTCAAACCCCTGTTGCAATGTATGGCAAGGAAGATTATCGTATTAATTTTATTAACTCTGCAACAAAGAAACTTTACAAGCTAGATAATGCAGACTTGCCTCAAATAGATGAAACTTATTTTTTAGATGAGGAGATCTTTATGCTTTATCTATTCAATGAAACGCCTGAATATGATGAATTATTTATGAAAGAATTTAAAGGCTTACTTACGTTTTATCGAGATAGTCCTTATTCATTAGCAGTCATTTTACACGGTCGTTCAAAGAAACAAGGAATATATGATATTTATCAGCAGCTAAGTCCAGATGTTATAAAAAATAGTTTTGCTTTTGGCGATGGAATGAATGATATTAGTATGCTTCAATCTGTCACCCATTCGATTGCTATGGGAAATGCCTCTGACTCAGTAAAAAAAATAGCTGATTACGTAACCACTTCACATACAGATAGCGGAATACTCACTGGTCTAAAACACTACAAAATTATTTAAAAGACAAGAAACACATAAATAAACCGAGTGACAAATTCGATCAATTTTCTATATTTCTTGTCTTTTTGCTTGCTAAACTTGTTTATTCGTTGCGTACATTTCATTTTTATTTAGTCGTATCCTTACTGAAAATACTAGTAAACTTTGGTTTACTCAATACTCCTTAATCAACTCTTCTTTAGATAGGTCTGAAGAAGCTTATCACTCCTATTTTTGAATAGCGTTCATCATCTCCTATCTAAAGTAAATGGTACTTTTTATCATTACATAGCAATAAATCCATCAAGCCAGATTCTTGTTCAACAACTTGGAAGGAGAATAAACAAGAGTCTTTTACTTACACGCTTATTTACAGACAGTCAGCTTACCATTCTTTCACTGCTAGCTATTTTTCACGCATACTTTTTAACTGTAAAAAATTTGGACGAATTTTTTCTAGTAAAAGTAAATGTTCAAGGCTATTTCACTAGATTACACTTGATACACAAACATTCGCTAGACTTACTTAACTAGTAAATCTTTTAACAATCGTAAGTCTCGTTCAATAACGAATAAAAGATAGATTTATAAGAATTTAATTGGGCTCTTATAAAAAGAAATATCCTTCAGTCTGTTCTGTCTTTAAGGGATTATAGGGTGAGGGAGAGTCAAACACAGGCGGGTTTGAATAGTTTTCCTAATTATTTGACTGACTATCCTATTTCATCCATTAAAATTGAACCCTTACTCTGATAAACTAGTATGCTAAACTTTTTTGCTTCAAAGCAAAAAAAGTACCGACCAGCTTTGTCACTGTTCGATACCTCTGTCATAGCTAATTAAGCGTTTTTCTCTCCTACTGTTATTAATTATACAAAAAAGAGTAGATAAATTTCCTCTTGTTAGGTACAATATAGAAGGTCAATGTGCGCATTGGCTAGGGCAAACTTGATTGATCAGTTCCTGCTGATTATTCAAGGCTTCATACGATGACGCCAATCATTGTATGAAGTGCCTTTTTTATTTGGATTTATTGCTATGCCTTATTTTAATGAATGAAAACCCTATAAGTCAAGAACAAAAAATGAGATAACATTGCTATTTCTTAGACAAAAAACTTGTTATTCAATTAATAAAAAAACAAGAATATTATTTTGCAAAAAAAATTTTTTAAAACATTATTTTACATTAGAAACTTATTCAAAATAAGGATTCTTCTCGATGGAAGAATCCTTACTCTACTACTTATTATTTTTATTAAATTTCAACTCTGGAAGCTGTCCTGTCTTTCGATAGGTCTTTTGTTCATTTTCATTTGCAAATCGGCCAATTACTGATTGCGTAGGCAAAATATTAATGAAAGCATTCTCATCAATCTCAAGAACAATTTGTTCTAAATCATACAGCTCATAGCGTGTGACAACCATCATAATCATTTTTCCTTCTACTTTTGCAAAACCACCAATCGAAGGAAGGAGGGTCATTCCACGAACTAATTTTTTTGAAATCGCCTCTGCTACAGATTCAGGTTTAACTGTAACGATCATTGCTGTAACTTTTTGGTGACTAGTATGAATCATATCCACAACTTGAGTCATACAATAAATCGAAATAATAGTAAACAGAGCACTTTCCCAGTTAAATAAAAAACCTGCAAGCATAACAATTAAGCCATTTAGCAAAAACATATATTTTCCGACTGTTTTTCCTGTTACCTGAGATAAAATTAAGGATAAAATGTCCATTCCACCCGTAGTAAATCCATATTTTAATGAAAGGCCTGCTCCGACTCCGACAAATACGCCTCCTACAATGGCATTCATCAAAATATTATCTGTTACATGACCAATAGGAACAATCATCGTCATAATGGAAATGCACAGCACATTTACAAAACTTAAAAGTGTGGATGCCTTACCAAGCTTTATGTAACCTAAAATAAAAACAGGAATATTGAGCAACAGAATAAACATCCCTGTATCTGTTTCAATCTTTAAATAGGTCTTTAAAAGAGAAGCAATAATCTGTGCTACACCATTCATTCCAGCTGAAAATACATGAGCTGGAATTAAAAAGTAATTTAACCCTATTGCTGCAGTAAGTCCGGTTAATAAAATAACTCCAATCTTCTTAACAATCTCATTTTTTTGATAGGTTCCTATTAGTTTACTCACTGACCACACCCCTTAAATTATTCCATTGCTAGAATAACAAATTCATCAATAAATTGAAATAGTTCCGACCTAAATGAGAAGAATTTTACCTTCTAGAATCAACTGGTAGCAAAAAGGCTTTCATGGTATGATTTATGTAATACAATTGAAGGATTACAGGAGGAATGATTATGGCAAAAGATGCAAGTTTTGATATCGTATCCGAGGTGAACATTGAAGAGGTGAAAAATGCAATTCAAATCGCTTTAAAAGAATTAAACAACCGGTTTGATTTTAAAGGCTCAACAGTTGAAATTACTTTAGATAAGAACAAAATAAATGTTGTTGGGGATGATGATTTTAAGCTGGAGCAAATAAAAGATATTTTGTTTAGTAAGCTGATGAAACGTGGAGTCCCTATTAAAAATATCCACTTTTCAGAAACAATTAAATCACTGGGTGGAAAAGCTCGTCAAACGGCAGATTTAATTTCTGGAATAGATAAAGAAAATGCAAAAAAAATTAATAATGCCATAAAGGATGCAAAGCTGAAAGTTAAATCTCAAATTCAAGACGATCAAATACGTGTTACTGGGAAAAATCGGGATGATTTACAAGCAGTCATTCAAACTTTAAGAAAATTAGATTTACCTATTGAACTGCAGTTTACAAATTATCGCTAGAAACGTACTGCTTTTTTTGAAATATTATCAATCGATTCATGTATGCACACAAGGAAAAAATACAGCAAGTTTTATCTAAAAAAGTGAGAGCAATTATCCATGGTTAAACTAAATCTCCCAGTTTAAACCGACCGGATTTCTGCCCTCACTTTTTAATTTATATTTGATTATCGACTCTCTTCCAAAAGCTTTCTATTTTCTCCTTTAACTGAGCAGGAGTAAATGCAGTTTCATACTGTCGCCAATGCGGTGGGAATAGTACCTGATATCGTGATGTCTTAAAACGTCTATCTAATAAAAGAACAATTCCCTGATCTGTTGCATCCCTTATTACACGTCCAGCTGCTTGAAGCACTTTATTCATCCCAGGAAGTTGATACGCAAAGGCAAATCCATTTTTATCTGATTCGTCATAATAGTTTTTTATCAGTTCTTGCTCATGATTCATTTGAGGAAGTCCTACGCCTACAATTGCTGTTCCAATCAGTCGAGTCCCTTTTAAATCGATCCCTTCAGAAAAAATCCCTCCAAGAACACAGAAACCAACAAGAGTTTTTTTAGGATCTTTTTCAAATTTACTCAAAAACAATTCTCGTTCTTCTTCATTCATCTTAGTATCTTGAATCACCATCTGAATTTCTGGATAAACTTGTTTAAATCCCTCTGCAATATCATCTAAATATTGATAAGAGGGGAAAAAAATCAAATAATTTCCTTTTTTTGCTTGGACTAAATCACCAATCGCTTGAATAACAGCAGATTCACTATCCTGACGTTTTTGATAAGTTGTCTCAATATAATTTGCAAGAATAATTTGCTGATTTTCAATAGGAAATGGACTAGGTAATCGATACGCTAGACTATCTTTTCCGCCCAGTACTTCTTGATAATAAGAAAGTGGTGAAAAGCTAGCTGAAAATAACAAACTTGCTTTCCCTTTATCTAATGAAGACTCTAAAAAGTCTGAAGGATCGATACAACATTGACGAACAATTAAGTCTCCTAGCTTTCTCTCAATTGTCGTCTCATAATGGTCATCATAATACTCGCTCATTTTAAGAAATGATAAAACATCAAAATAATAAGCTAGAACGGCGGGCTGCATAGAGGCCTCTGGAAATTCAGCCAGCCATTCTTTCATTTTTTCACTTAACTTGTATAGTTGATTGGTCAAACTTTCTGCAGGTTGTTTTTGATGATGATACACCCAGTTGTCTTCTTCAGAAATTTTCTCGATAGCTAAAAACTCTTTAGAGACTTTTTTCAATGCACGCTGAAGTGTCTGGTATTCTGTCCCTAATTCTCGAATCAGCTCCATACACTTATTTTTTGTGATTACTGCAGAATACATTTCGCGTGACCGATTCACCAAATTATGTGCCTCATCAATAAGAAAAATATTTTCTTCATTTGTATCTTCTTCAAAAAAGCGGCGTAAATATACCGTTGGATCAAACAAATAATTGTAGTCTCCGATAATGACATCACACCATAAACTAACATCCAAAGACAGTTCAAAGGGACAAAGTGTATGCTTTTTTGCATATTCTTCAATCACTTCTCTTGTCATTTGGTTCTCGTGGTTTAAAAGATCCCACAGTCCTTCATTTAACCGATTATAATAGCCGTTTGCATATATACAATGTTCTGGCGTGCAATTTCGTTCAGTCAAAAAACAAATCTTATCTTTCGCTGTTAATGTAACACTCTTAGCCTCGGCTCCTACGCCACTTAGTGCAACCATCGCATCTTCAGCTACCTGTCTTGTAATCGTTTTCGCTGTTAAATAAAAAACGCGTTCTCCCTCTTGTTCTCCTATCGCCTTTAAAGTTGGAAAAAGCGTCGAAATTGTCTTTCCTGTTCCAGTTGGCGCTTCAACAAACAACTTTTGTTTCGTTCGAATTGTTTTATAGGCTGCTACTGCTAACTCGCGCTGCCCTCTTCTATACTCCTCATAGGGAAATTTAAGTGCCATTAAAGAAGCATTTCGCACAGTACGCCAATTTTCTTGAAAAATCACCCATTCCCTATACTCAGTGACCAACTGATTAAAAAAATTTTCTAAGTCTTTTGCCGTAAAATGACGAGTCGTCCGTGTAATGACTTCTTCAATCGTTTGATAGTAGGTTAACTGAATCGTAATTTCTTCCAGTTCATTTTGACTTACATATATATAGCCATAAACCATCGCTTGAAAGAAAAATAAATCTACTTGGTCTTCATCTAACTCTTCAAATTTAGGCTCTGATGTCTTTATTTCATCAATGTACCAGTGATTCTCTTTTTTAAAGATTCCATCTGCTCGTCCTTCAATTTTTAAGACGATATCGTCAAATATAACCTCAGTCTTTAAAAAGACTTCTTTTTGATAAGTATCTCCAACCTCTTTTTGTAGCTTTCGATGGATTCTTGCTCCTTCGAGTGCAGTATGTGTACTGTTTTTCCCAGTATCTATACTCCCTTTTTTCAAAATAAATTCAACGAGCTGTCTGACTGAAATTTTTGTCTGCTTCATCAAGAGCCCCCTTATCAACAAACAAGCGTTCGTGTTTAATAAATTATAATTATAGAACAATTTTCTATTATTGAAAAGAAGGAAGTATCTTTTTCTGTAGAAAAAGATACTTCCTTCTAACCATAAAAAAATTCCCTGCGGATAAACAGGGAAAAGGATAAAGAATTAGGATTTCTTTGGATAACGATACTATAACGTAGTTTTCTTAGAAAATCATGAAAACCTGATAGTCTTCTGTTTAAAATTCACTCTATCTTTTCATAGAATCTGATTATTCAGAAAGTTCTCTGCTTTTTTTGTCGGCTACCTTTTCTTGATGTATACTAAAGGAGTAACTGAGAGAACTGTATTTTTAAGGAGGATTTTTATGAATATTGAACGGATTGCAACAGGACCTATTCAGGAAAATTGCTATCTTGTGTCAAATAATGAAGCATTGCTAATTATTGATCCTGGTGAGGATGCAAAAAAATTAATTTCAGAAATCACCCGTATTGGACAAGCACCAGTAGCTATCTTATTGACACATACGCATTATGACCATATAGGTGCTGTAGAAGAACTGCGTCATTATTACCATGTTCCAGTTTATGTAAGCCCTCTAGAACAAGCTTGGCTCGGAGATCCGATACGTAACCTCTCTGGATTGGGGCGTCATGATGACATCAATAATATTATCGTTCAGCCCGCAGAATATGAATTTGAAATGAAAGATTATGTACTTGGTGATATGCGTTTTTCTGTTGTACCAACACCGGGTCACTCTATTGGAAGTGTCAGCTTCATTTTTGATGACTTTGTTGTCTGCGGTGATGCTTTGTTTAGAGGCAGTATTGGACGTACCGACCTTTATACAGGAAATCTTGAACAGCTATTAAATAGTATTCAAACGCAGCTCTTCTCTCTTGCTGGTGAGCTTCCTGTCTATCCTGGGCATGGGGAAGCAACTACCATTGAACGAGAACGAACAACAAATCCATTTTTTAACTAACAATAGCCAAATGGAATCATTCAATTATTGATAAGGAGTGGAAAAATGACAGAAACAAATTTGTACGTAGTCAGACATGGAAAAACAATGTTTAACACCATCGAACGTGTTCAGGGATGGTGTGACACCCCTCTTACAAAAGAAGGACAAGAAGGAATTCATTATTTGGGGCTAGGTCTTAGAGATGTTCCTTTTACTGAAGCATTTTCTAGCGATAGCGGTCGTGCGATTGAAACAAGTCGGATCATTCTTGGGGAACATACACATGGGCGAAAAATCCCATATTCCGTAGATAACCGAATTCGTGAATGGTGCTTTGGGTCACTTGAAGGAGGATACGATAAAGAAATGTGGGGTGTCGTCCCTCGCGTACTTAACTTTAAAAATTATGATGATATGATTGAAACAGATGTTACCTTCCAACAAATTGCTGAAGCTATTTTAGCAGCAGACACTGCAAACTGGGCTGAGCCATATGAAGTGCTACGAGACCGGGTATGGTCTGGATTCGAGGATATCGCTCATCGAAGAGAAAAAAATGGTGGTGGAAATGTTCTTGTTGTCTCTCACGGCTTAACAATTGCTTTTTTACTCAATCTTATTGATTCTAGCCAGCCGATACGTGCAGGTCTTCAAAATGGAAGCGTCACTCGCTTAACCTATAAAAATGGAAAGTTCTCCATTCAAGAAATAAATAATGTCAGCTATATTGAAAATGGAAAACAGTTATCAAAAACGCTTTTAAATTAGCTTGTTCTAAACTTGTTTAAATTGAGTAAGCCAAGGAGAACCCTTCTTTGGAAAGCCTTTTTAAACAAGTTTTTTTGTGAAAATTTGAAAGCTGGTACTTATTGAAATAGTTTTCAAGGTTTTCGTAAAGAATTAGCAGTATTTTAGAAAACATTTGGTTTTCCTCATAATAACAGGTATACTAAACTTGTATTTTTTTGTCTGAAAGGAATGAAATTATGTTTTTAGCAAATATTTGGAAAGCAATTGTATTGGGAATTGTTGAAGGTATCACTGAATGGTTACCAATAAGCAGTACCGGTCACTTAATTTTAGTTGATGAGTTTATCAAAATGGATGTAAGTGCCGACTTCACAACTATGTTTAATGTGGTCGTACAGCTAGGTGCTATTATGGCTGTTGTTGTTTTATACTTTGATAAGTTGAATCCTTTTTCAACTAAAAAAACAGCGATTGAAAAAAATGATACATGGACCTTATGGTATAAAGTTGTCGTTGCCTGTGTTCCAGCAGGAATCCTAGGAATACTTCTTGATGATTTTTTAGACGCACATTTTCATAAGTTTCTCCCCGTTTCAATCATGTTAATTGTATATGGTGTTGCGTTTATTATCGTTGAAAAAAGAAATAAAAATAAAACACCAAAGTGCACCACACTAAACGATTTCACCTATAAAGCAGCTTTAGTCGTTGGATTTTTCCAAGTGCTTTCCCTTGTCCCTGGAACTTCACGTTCAGGAGCAACTATTTTAGGTGCAATCCTTATTGGGGCTTCTCGATTTGTTGCTACTGAATTCTCCTTCTTTTTAGGGATTCCAGTAATGTTTGGTGCAAGTGCAATTAAAATATTCAAATTTATTAAAGCTGGAAACTCGTTTGACTTTCAGCAAACTTTCTTGTTACTACTTGGTATGATTGTCGCTTTTGCCGTTTCTATCATTGCAATTAAGTTCTTATTAAATTATTTGAAACGAAACGACTTTACCGTATTTGGCTGGTACCGAATTATTCTAGGAGTGATTCTTATCGGCTACTGGTTAATTACTTTATAATTTGTTTCACTTATAGTTATCCCATTGGAGACAAGATCATTACTCAAAAAGTGATGGTGTTGTCTCTTTCTTATTCTTATTATCGATATTTATTATCATTTAAATCACTAGAAAGCTCTTTATTTTCTAATTGATAACTACTATCGTTCTCAATTAGCGATTTCTATTATCATTTAGATAAATTCTGTGATATGCTTGTTTTGTAAGGAGTGATTATCTATGAGTAAAACTGAAAAACAAGCATTTTTATCGACATTACTTTGTCTTGGCTTTATGATTCTCGCATTTATTTTTGAAAAAATGGGACTACTTCTCTATCCTCTTATCTACAGCTTAGCTATTCTCTCAGGCGGCTGGAAACAAACCTATGAAGGAATATCGGAACTTTTTTCTGAGCGGACGCTAAATGTTGATTTACTTATGGCTCTTGCCGCAATTGGTGCGTGTATTATAGGTAACTGGTTTGAAGGTGCTATGTTGACCTTTATCTTCTGTTTAAGCGGTGCTCTGGAAGAATACACAACAAATAAAAGTAGAAAAGAGATTACCTCTTTAATGCAAATGAAGCCTACCGTTGCGCAAAAGATTTTACCTGATGGGCGGACGATAGAAGTTGAGGTTTCTGAATTAGCAATTGCTGACACTGTTCTCGTTCCAAAAGGCGCAACAATCCCTATTGACGGAGTGATTATAAATGGCCACAGCAGCATTGACGAAGCCGCAATCAGCGGTGAATCAATTCCTGTTGAAAAAACGATCAACGACGAGGTTTTTGGGGGAACACTAAATACTGGAAATGCACTAACGGTTGAAGTATCAAAAGACAGCGAGGACACTCTTTTTGCAAAAATTATTCAGTTAGTTGAAGAAGCACAATCAGTTCCAACAAAAACAGCCTCTTTTATTGAAAAAATTGAAAATATTTATGTGAAAATCGTTTTAATTATGGTCCCATTAATGATACTTATTCCCTTTTATTTTCTAAACTGGACTTGGGAAGAAAGCTTCTATCGAGGAATGGTCTTGCTTGTTGTCGCCTCCCCTTGTGCCCTTGTTGCCTCGGCAACGCCAGCAACTCTAGCAGCTATTTCAAATGGCGCAAGAAATGGCGTTCTATTTAAAGGGGGTGTCTTTTTAGAAAATCTCGCGCAACTAAAAGCAATTGCTTTTGACAAAACTGGTACATTGACGAGAGGAAAACCAGTCGTTACTGACAGTGTTTTCCTTCAAAAAGACGAAGACATTATTCCTATGCTGGTCGCTATGGAAACTAAAAGTACGCACCCTTTAGCTGAAGCATTCATTCAGCACTATCCAATTGACTTACCTAAAGAGCTGACCTCTTTAACGATTGAAGAAATCACAGGTTTTGGGTTACAGGCAAGTTATCAAAATCATGTATGGAAAATCGGAAAGCACGCGTATACTCCCGGTACCACTTCAGTTACTGATGAAGCAAAAAGAACGATTGAAAAATTAGAACAAGAGGGAAAAACTGTGATTTTCTTAGCCAAAGATGACCAGTTACTCGCGTTCTTTGGCTTACTTGATGTGGCTAAACCAGAAGCAGCCTCTGTTATCTCTTACTTCAACAGCAATGGTGTTCATACTACCATGATGACAGGCGACCATACTGGAACAGCTCAAGCCATTGCAAAAGAAACAGGAATCAAAACGTTTTATGCAGACTGCCTTCCTCAAGATAAAACACAACAAATAGCCAAAGAAAAAGAAACCTATCAGGTTAATGCAATGGTTGGAGATGGCATTAATGATGCCCCAGCACTTGCAACTGCCTCAATCGGAATTGCTATGGGTGGAGGAACAGATATTGCAATGGATGTAGCTGATATTGTTCTCATAAACAATGATTTATCAAAACTGCAAATGAGCCACATGCTTTCGTTGAAATTAAAACGTGTGGTTACTCAAAATATTATTTTTTCTATTAGTGTTATTGTTCTGCTAATCCTTTCAAACTTCTTCCAATTTATTAACTTGCCTATGGGTGTTGTTGGTCACGAGGGAAGCACGATCTTAGTTATTCTAAACGGATTGCGCTTATTAAGGACAATCCCTGTTGATTATGATTCTAAGAAAAAATTACCAAAAGATAATCATCACTCTGATTGTTTCGATTGTCCTCTTTATCAGGTAGCACATAATTAGGAAAAAAAGGGTTGGAGCTATTTTGCCACGAAAACCAAGTAGGTACTGTAAATCAGGAAAGTTTTACTTTCAGTGATGCACAGTACCTACTTGGTTTTTCTTCTATTTCAGGAGTATTTCTGAAACTTCTCTTTCTTAAAGCTTTTCGCTCTTAGAGATTGTTGAGAAACAAACACAGTAGAGACCTTCAACTCTAGCATGTTTCATATGTAGAAGTTGTTGAGAGCGAAACGAAGTGGAGACCTTCAATTCTTAAAGCGTCTCGCTTTTAGAGATTGTTGAGAGCGAAACGAAGTGGAGATGAGTCCCCCCTCCTTCCTTTTTCTTATATTTTTCGGGGGAATTTTGAAGTACTGTTATGAGTTATTTTTCATGGTTTAAACACTCAATTTCAGTAAATTCTTTTGCAAAAAAACCTATTAAAACGAAAACAATCACTTGTTATCCGCATTTAATAGGCGAGAAAGATTCACTAATTAAACTTACGTATTCTTAATGACTAAACCATCTATGAGGTCCACCACTTGCTCACTACGATTCATTGTAAGCTCTAACTGATCATAAACGTTTTTCCATTTAATAATTTCGATTGGATTTGTTTCATTTTTGAATAATGTTCTAAGTAGCTGGCTGTACAATTGGTCTGCATCTGCTTCAACATCATTCACTTCTTGAATCATTTTTTTAAGTGTTTTTGAATTTTTAAATTTTGCAAATTCTTTTGTTGCGGTGAGTACTCCGCTCGTTGCCTCAACAACTAAATGAGCAAACTTATCAGTTTCAGGACGCATTTCAGTAATTGCAAGGTTTCCAAAAAGATAGCACAAGCCATTAATTCCATCTAAGATATCATCGAGCTTATCTGTAATTTCTACAATGTCTTCACGATCAATAGGCGTAATAAATGCATCATATAACTCATTCATGATTTCCCTTACGAGATGGTCCCCCTCTTTTTCAAGCATATGTATTTTTTCTGCTTGTTCAATCGCATGCGCTTCTGTATAGTTTTCTACCAATTGTAATAAATAGGTTCCTGCTTTATGGGCATTTGATGCAATATGTTCCAATGCAACAAAATAATCATATTGTTTCTTTCTTGCCATCGTCTTTTCCTCCTAAAATACTGCAATAAATAGTTTTGCCATAATAAATGCAATCAAACCACATCCAGGGAATGTCATCACCCAGGCAAACAACATTTCTTTAACAATCCGCCAATCAACACTAGACAAGCGCCGTGACGCACCTACACCCATGATTGCTGTAGTTTTTGTGTGAGTAGTAGAGACAGGAATACCAAAAATTGATGATAAGAATAAACAAATTGCAGCACTCACATCCGCAGAAAACCCTTGATATTTTTCTAGCTTTACCATGTCCATCCCTACAGATTTAATGATTTTCATTCCTCCTACAGATGTGCCAAAGCCCATTGTAAGTGAACACAAAACCATTACCCAGATTGGGATAACAAAACCGTTACCTGTTTTTACTGCAAGGTCATTGTAAAATAGCCCAAGCATAAACACGCCCATGAACTTTTGTCCATCCTGTGCACCATGTAAAAAAGCATTAGCACCGGCTGCAACTGCTTGACCTACAGTAAAGAATTTATTCGCTTTTCTTCTAGGTGTCGATTGAAATAGTACAACAATTAATTTTGTAATTAAATAACCTCCACCAAAGCCCATAATCGTTGAAACAACGAGTCCTATCAAGACTTTTGTCCATTCTCCACCATTTACAGCACCGAGACCGCCTAAAGCCATAGCAGACCCTGTAAGACCTGCAATCAATGCATGGGATTCACTCGTTGGAATACCAAAATACCAGGCTGCCACAGACCACACAACAATAGAGAACAATGCAGATGCTAATGCCACTTGGGCAGAGCCTCCTTCAAAGCGTACAATATTTGAGATTGTTTCTGCTACTTGAGCGTTGAAGAATGTCATAACTAAAGCGCCTAAAAAATTCATAACTACTGCCATACCAATTGCCACATTCGGTCGTAAAACCCTTGTTGATACAGCTGTAGCGATTGCATTTGGCGCATCTGTCCAACCATTTACAAAGATTACACCCATGACAAGTGTAATTGTCACTACTAAAGCGATACTCACAAAAAAACTCCCTCCAATCTGTTTTCAAGTTTATCATATCATATTTTCAAATTTTGTGAATGCCTTTTCAATCTCTGATGAAAATAATTTTTTTTCCTTCATGTTTTTCAATTATTTCGTGTTAAGGAAAAAAACTTGTCATCTTTTATTGCAAACATGGCGCGCTTTATGTATAATAATTACTGTTGAATTATGTACTCAAGTGCATAAGAACTTAAGCTATCGGAGGTGAAACAAAATGCCAAACATTGAATCTGCAATCAAGCGTGTTCGTACTAACGAATCAGCAAATGCTAAAAATTCATCTCAAACAAGCTCTATGCGTACTGCAATCAAGAAATTTGAAGAAGCAGTTGCAGCTGGTGCTGACAACGTAGATGCGTTATATAAAGAAGCTTCTAAAGCAATCGATATGGCTGAGTCAAAAGGATTAATCCATAAAAACAAAGCTAATCGCGACAAATCTCGTCTAAGCAAAAAAATCGCTAAATAATAAAAGAGTCGGCTGTCATAGCCGATTTTTTTATACCAAAAAAGCGTAGTCTGTGAAACTTTATAGACTACGCTTTTTCCATTACAAAAATTATTTCTGAATTTTCATATGTTTTTTCGACTTACTCTCGTGCCCTTTTCTAGGTTTCAACACTCTCTGTGTTTCAATTTGTTAAGTATCAACTTCTTAAATTTTTATTTTCGCATTTGGTTAGCTGTTTTTAACACAAACAATTGGAATAAAAACTCTTTATCCATCTGCCCACTTTTTATTTGATAGTCCATTTCAACTAACTCATCCACTAAGTTTACAACTGTTTTTTCATCAAACGCACGCACCTGTTGCATCGCTAACTTTACACGATAAGGATGAATTTTTAATGTATCCGCTATGTTTGCTTGTTGATAGCCAATTCTCATTAAAATTTTCGTTTGAAGTAATAAACGTAATTGACTCAATAAAATCGCATTTATCTTGATTGTTTCTTCTCCTTGCAGATGTAGATCATCATACAAGCGAAGTGCTTGATCCGCATTACCTTTTAGTACATAGTTAGTCATATCAAAAATATTATGTTCTAAGCTTTTGGGGACTAATGAGCTAACTGTTTCTGTTGTAATACTTTTTTCTTCATTAGAAAACAATAACAGCTTTTCAAGTTCTCTCATCATCTTAGAAAGTTCCATATCTGTTAACCGTAAAAACAAATCAAAAGCATCTTTATCCATCCTCACGCCTGCTTGCTCGATCTGTTTTTGAATATATCGTCGAACTTCCTGCTCAGATAACGGTTTTACATCAATAATCTCTGCTGCTTTTTTCAGCTGTTTAGTAACTTTTTTTCGCTCATCCAGCTTTTCATAATTTGCAAAGAAAACAAGTACCGTTGATTCAACAGGATTCTTTAAATACTCCACCAATAGGTCTGTATTTTGTTCAATGCTGCTCGATTTTTTTTCACCAGTAAGAAAATATGGTGTTTCTACAAATATCAAACGGTAATCACCAAAAAAAGGCAGTGTTTCAGCTTCTGCTACAACATCCTCTAAAGCGGTAGTTTCCATGTCAAAACTCATAAAATTTAAGTCATCTTCTTCATCAACTTTAAACTTTTTTAAAAATTCTTCGCGAATCTTTCTTTGCAAATAGTCTTCAGTTCCTAAGACTAAATATATAGGTTTAAATTCCTGTTGTTTGAGGGTTTGTATAGCGGTTTGTACATCCATCGGTCTACCTCACTTTCTTCATAATCCTATCATGTGTCCTTGAGAAAATCTAGTCCTCCTTTATTAAGTAATCAAATTCTTCATTGGAACGCTTCCCCCACCACTGATAATAGATCATGCCTTGTAAATCTGTGCGAAAAATAGTTGATTTTTCGTTAGTTAAGATAGATAGGACCTCTTGATTCGGATGTCCAAACCGGTTTTCTTTGCCAGAAGAAATCACACTAATTTTAGGTTTTATTGCTTGGATGAACGATTCTCCAGATGAGTTTTTGCTTCCATGATGTCCAACCTTCAAAATGTCCGTCTGAAGATTTGGATAGTTTTCCATTAAATTTTGTTCGCCTGTTTTTCCTAAATCGCCCGTAAATAAGAAGCGGTGATTATTCTTATTTAGCCCTAGAACAAGCGAGTCTTCATTTCCTCCATCCGTAATAATTTCAGGAGATAAGACAGAAAATTGAAATTCGCCGGTAATTGTCTGTCCTTTTTTCATCTCTAATACTTTTGTTCCCTTTTCTTGTAATAGACGAATTCCCTTTTCTATTTTAGGTTTTCTTTTCATTCCAATTGGAATAATCAGTTGATCTATTTGAAAATTTTGAGCAACAGTTAGCCATTCCCCCATATGATCTTGATCTCCATGGGTTAAAATCAGCCTATCTATTTTTGTCACACCTTGACTTTTTAGAAAAGGAATGAGCTGATACTCTGAAGCATTCTTTTGTCGTCGTTTTTGCCAAGACTCTTTTTCAAAAGTCAGCTTTCCTCCTGTATCCAGCAAGATAATTTCTTGGTGAAAGGGGGACTGAAAATAAATACTATCTCCTTGTCCCACATCTACAAAAGCAATCATTCCTGTTGGATCTATATATTTAGCTACAGTAGGTATTAAGAATAAGAAAAAACAAACAGAAAATAATCTCCATCTTTTTTGGCAAAGAAATTGCCAGGTAAAAAGTCCAAGAACAAATAGCGGAATGATTTGCCAAAACTGTAACTGACCGCTACGTATGGTGAAACTTCCAGACAATTGAATGATTTTCTCCAATAAGGTTAAACTACTATCAAATAACAGCAACGGCAGATGAAACCAATTTGGTGAGAAGCTGAAAAAAAATACAATAATCACACTTGGCAACAGGAACCATTGAAATATTGGACTAATAAAATAAGTAAATATACCTGAAAATACAGGGATTTCTGAAAACGTACCTAGAATGATCGGAAAACTTAATAAACCAATCCCAATTGAAGTACAAAAATTTCTTAGTCTTTTATTCTTTATTGGTAAATCCTCCATCACTGTCATGATAAAGGTAAGTCCCATCGTCAACTGACCAGCTGTTTGGAAAAAGAGATAGGGTTGGACGAGCAGCATAAATAAACACACCAAACTCCAGCAGTCTAAGCTAGAAATGCGAACTCGTTTTTTTTTGAAGTAGAATTTCACGATGTAACTGCTTACTGCCCTTAGTACGCTCAGACCAAAACCAGATAGAATCAATAGAAATAAACTAAATACGACTAAAATCCAAAAGCTATGGTTTGGTACAAATCCATTTCTTCGAAGGAAAAAATAGAGCATCCCAAAATAGGCTTGTACATGCATACCTGATAAACTAAACAAATGAAGCAAACCACTTACAGAAAAAATTGCTTGTATATCTTGAAACTGCTCATTTTTGTAATTAAAAAGAAGAGCATTGACATAACTAGAAGACTTTTTGGAAAGATTGTTTTCTACTTGCTGGATTCCCTTTGCTCTATAATAACTAAACCAATCTGTTAAAGAGCGTTTAACAGGATGTATCTGATAATGATCCATTTGAAAATTCCCAACAATACCAGTTACTTGTTGATATCTTCTTGCATTAAACCCATTTAGATTTCTTTGTACTTCTCCTTTTGTTAGCTTTCCCGAAACATCTAGTCCTGTATTTTCTATTCCCTTTTCTAACCACGCCTCTTTTTCATTTTTTGATTGGAGAAAATAACTGATATTCATTCGCTGACTTTTATTTTTAACAATGGTTGCCTCAAAGCGAACGAGATCCCCACTAACCTTCAGTGTGTCTGGAATCAATTGAATGAGGTTCTCTTGCTCTCCATAATAAGGCGTTGGCTGCTGTATCACTTTTATACTTGCTACAGTAAACGACAAAAAGCCGCAAAAGAGGCAAGTAAACATCAGTCTTTTCTCTCTTTTACAGCTTACTATAATCAAAGACAACAAACTAAACCATCGAATGAATTCATTTGTTGTCAACACAAAAACACCAGAGAAGCTAGCCACTCCCACAGGAAATATCAAGCGATTTTGTATAGCTAAACAATAGTCTCTCCCTATTTTCAGAAAAGCGGTTCTCCAAGTTGGAGTTTAGAAAAATATTTTTCGTCTAGCGTTACTTGATGCACACTTGCACCAACTTGCTCAATGAGGCTTAGTGCGTACTCATTATTATGGTAGTCGTGAAGATAATGGATTGTTTTTACTCCTGCTTGTAAAATGGCTTTTGTGCAGGCAAGACAAGGAAAATGTGTAACATATATTTCAGAACCTTCTGTAGGAATGCCAAACTTTGCACATTGAAGTAAGGCATTCATCTCAGCATGGATAGTTCGCAGACAATGACCATCTACAATGTAACAATCCTCATCCACACAATGAACATCTCCTGATACAGAGCCATTATAGCCTCCTGCAATAATGCGCTTGTCTCTAACAAGCGTTGCTCCTACTTCTAATCTTGTACAAGTACTACGTAAAGATAACAATACAGCCTGAGCTGCGAAATACTGATCCCAAGGGATTCTTTCCATTTTAATTCTCCTTTTTTTACTTTTACTATATTGTAATCGAGTTTTTCAATTTTTCAACTGTCTTTTCACCAATTCCTGTAACTTTTGTTAAATCATTAATTGTTTTAAAGCGTCCATTTTCTTCACGATAGTTAATAATTTCTTCTGCCTTCTTCTCTCCAATTCCAGAAAGTGTTTGTAGTTGTGTTTTATCAGCTGTATTTAGATTGACTTTTTCAGATGTCTGCTCTGAATTATTTTGTTGTTGTCCTTGACTTTGTTCTGTTAACTTTTCTCCTTTCTTTGGGATATAAATGAGTTGTTGGTCAGCTACTTTTTCAGACAAATTGATTTGCCGATCGTCTGCCTCTTTTGATAACCCTCCTGCTAGTTGAATCGCATCCTGCATACGATCTCCATCTTGAATTTTATAGACGCCGGGGCTATTTACAGCACCTTTTATATCGACAAGAAGTGTGTAACTGCCGTTGGTTGGTTCAATTGTACTTTCTGAAGTACTTTCCTGTAAAAATACGTCTTCTACTCTTTTCTGCTTATTTTGTGCACCCCACCAGTATATCCCTCCTCCTAAAATAATTAGAATTGTCAGACCCATAATAAAGAACCACCGGTACTTCTCAAAAATTTCTTTTTTCATTGTTTTACTCCTCTAAAATAAGCTACGCAAAAAGATTTTTAAATCTTGTCAGGAATTTCTTTTTTTCATCGTATAATTATATGAAAGGCGGTGAGAGGATGTCAGATGAACAAATAATTGATCTCCTTCAGAAAAAAGAGTATGAGGGCTTAGAAATGTTAATTGATATTTACGGCTATTCTATAGTTACGACGATTCGAGCGATTTTAAATCAATCTGTTGAGCAAAACTATCTAAAAGATGTTGAAAATGCAGTTTTTTATAAGATATGGGAAAATGCGTCTTTATTTGATTCAACAAAGAGTTCTTTTAAAACTTGGATACTTACGATTACAAAACATTGCAGTATTGATAAGAAAAGAGAAATTATTCGCTCTTCTCGCATGGAACCTGTCGAGCTACTTCCAGAACAGGGTGAAACCTTTGATCCTTTTGAGAAGGAGCATTTTTTAGACTTGGTTTCTTCATTATCCTCAGAGGATCAACTCATTTTTTTAAAATACTACTATTACAAAGAATATCCTGAAGAAATTGCACAAGAATTTCAACTCACTAAAGAAACAATCTATGCGCGACTTTCTCGTGGAAGGAAAAAAATAAAACAAGCTTTAGAAGGGAGCCTATCATGAACTCAAATTTTAAAGAACTTTTCTATCACCTAGATGAACAATTAGATCAGACAGAGAACGATTTATCTAAAGAGTCAAAAAAAAGATTAACTGCTCAGGTAAAATTCCATATTTTTCTACAAGAGTTCTTAAAAAAAGTAGAACCCCTACTTGATGAAGGCGAAGAAATAAAAGGCTATCTCCCCTTCTCTCCAGGCCCTAACTCATCAATGGCAAACGTTGGTGTCATGGGGATGGCCTACGCCCGTACAAAGGAAGCTAGAGGGTATGTGAATACATTTAATGATGTTCGTGGGAACCGTTTGATGATTTTCACAGAAAAACGAATGATTTTCATGACTATTATAGAGTTTCTAGAAGATGAAATCTATTTCAGTTATCCTTACGAAAGCATCAAATCTATTCGTTTAAAACAACATACAGTTAGTTATTTTGATTGGGAAAAACGATTTTCACCAAAACGAGTAAAGATCCATTGGTATACTTTCGATTTCCAATCTGGTAAAAATATTTTCACAGAAATACTTGATGAAAAAGATGCGCAAGTACTAAGGGAAAAAATGGAATCTATTCCGCCATTAAAAGCGATTTTAATTACTGATAAAGTCAAACGTAGTACAACGTTCGATTTCTTATTTAGTAATGTGAGCCTTCAATTCAAGGTTGTGATTGTCTTATTCCTTCTTTTAGCGGCTATACTGCTAATTTGGGGTTATGTAGTTCCCTTATTAAAATCAGCAGCTCCTAGCTCCTTTGAGATTGGATTTTCACAGCTCTTTCGGCAACTCTTTTTAAACGTTTTGACTTTGTTGGAATAACAAAAGCTGAGCTCAACCATTTAGGGTTGGACTCAGCTTTTTTCACTTCAAAATTTTCTTTACATCCGCTTTTTATTATCATCTCTTCTATTTACCCGCTATTTCCTAATTCTTCACTTACTCTTTTACTAACCATTTTTGAGGTTCATTAAACGCTTCTTGTAGTTCATTAAAGAATTTACTGACATGATAGCCATCTGCAACCGCATGATGAATGGTAAACGAGATTGGTAAGTATCTTTTTCCGTTTTTCTCGCTCATTTTTCCACCTTGAATAACAGGGAAGAAACTACTTAACCCCTCTAATGGCAACGGTGTGTAGTTAGTAAACTCTAACCAAGGAATCATCCCAATCATATAGGTATTAGCTGGAGCAGGCTGTTTTTTTACAACTGCCCCATACTTATCTTGATAGTCCTCTTTATCATTGAGATAGCTTTGATAAAAATCCGAAAAATTTGATTGAAATGTTGTCCACATCATTGAAATAGAATGATCCTCTTCGTGAAACAAAGAATAGGAAGGATGAAGAATCTCATATTCTACAAGCTTGTCTTCCACTTTTCCCACTTTAAATTCTGGATACTCTGTTAATAATCTTGTTACAATAAAAAGATAGCTCGGGAAAAAATGCCAGTTTTGTTTTTTGATAAATGAATACAGCTTCGTAACCTCTATCTGAACTGTTACCGAATAAGCAGTGGGATTCATTTTTGTAAAATAATAAAAATACTCTCTTCGTTTCCATGTGGAGAATTCAATTTCTTTCCATTGACTCATTAATTCGTTTTGCATGGTATTTCCTACTCTCTCATGGGCTTATTGTAGCCTTTCTCTCCGTAAGGCTCTAATTTCAACAGCCACTCTTTTTTTCTTTTTTTCAACTCTTCTTTCATATTATCCACATCATCCGTCTTCTTTTTCCATAAGACTTCATAAGAAAAGCTTTCTTCTTTATATGTGAACCAGTCAGCCTGTAACAGGGAGTTTCGATAAAAATTATTATCTAAATTCAGTTTATAAAAATGCCAACGATTTTTTATATTCGGAACAGCCTCAATAAAAATTTTCCCGTTTTTTTCATTTTTAATTTGGATAATTCCGTAATAAGTAGGCATTGTTTTATATTCTTCTAATAGCTGTTTTTTTCTTTCTTGATTCATAAACATTCTCCTTAATAAATTCGATAATAATCTATTCCATCAGGGGTACGTGTAAAAAATCCATAGTCGATCAGGTATCTTTTTACCAGTAAATAATCAAAATAAATTTTTTTCAACTGCTCGTCCATTTCTTTTCCAGTGTAATGCTGATTTAATGAAAATTCTTCAACAATCCGATTTAAAATCCCAACAATCTTTTTTTGTCCTTTTGGAAAAACAGTTAAGACAATTTCTCCTGTTGAAAAATCAAAATATTTCCGAACAATCTCTGCGTACTCTCTTTCAGTGAGAACAAAGCGGTCATCAACAATCTCTGAGGCCTCTGGAATTGGCACCAATGTATCTTCTATCGGCGGATTTTCAGAAAAAATAGATTCAAACTGAGCTAGGTAAACCTTTGCCTGTTTAGCTTTTTCACGAAAAGTAAACTTTTGATGCCTTATAGTAGACGGACTTACCCCAATATGATTAGCAATCTCTTGATCTTTTTTCATTGTGCTAAAGTCGAGTAACAGCTCTTTTTGTTTATCCGTTAATGTATTGTACTTACTATCAAACATAATAAGCGCTCGCTTTTCGCCGTTATGCTTTTGTGTCAAGTGTTCCTTTAGTTGATTAATCGCAATAGTCTCATGATTTTTTTCAAATGAATAAGCTACCTGACAATAATTACAAAAAACCTTTTTGTTCTTCACTTGGTATCCTTGCTTTAGTTCATTTTGTTTAATCTGTAAAAAATCCATCGTCTCACCTCTTATACATTATAAAACGTTTATCAAAATTGTCAACAAAATAATTAAAAGTTTAGCGAATCGATAAACTAAAAAATCTCTCAAATCATATTGAGAGATTTTTTTGGACTACTTATTCAATTTTTCAAGATAATTTAAGGCATCCTGCACTGTTTTAACAGGAACAATTTTCATAGACGTTCCTAATTTTTCGGCTGCCGCTTTTGCTTCTTCATAGTTAGATAACACATTGGGATCAATTTTTTTCATCTCATCTGTAATCGCATCATCTGGAGCAAAAAATATCTCTGCACCACTTTCACTGGCACTCGCTACTTTTTTATCTATTCCGCCGATTCTTCCAACCGTTCCCTCTGAATTGATGGTACCTGTACCTGCAATAGATTTTCCATGTCGTAGATTTTTTCCAGTCACTTGTTCATATATTTCAAGAGTAAACATCAAGCCTGCTGATGGTCCTCCGATAGAACCAGAATCAATGGCTACTTTTGTCTCAGAGGAGATCTCTGTGTGATCAACTAATCCAATACCGATTCCAGCTTTCTTATCTGATTTTAACTCAATCAGTTTTCCAGTCGCTTTCTTTTCTTTTCCTTCATGTAAGTAAGTAACCGTCATTTCCTGTCCCACTTTTTGACTTTTTACATATTCCATGAACTCTTCACTGCTTTTAAAGCTTTTTCCATCTGCCTCAGTTACTGTATCCCCCACTGAAATCTTTCCATAGAAACTAGAATTTTCTTCTACAGACAGCACATAGACTCCTTTATACACCATTTCGTACGGTTTATCTGCAAGTTTTAAAGCTTGCTCTATTGCGGCATTCTGAGAGGACTGCATATAGTAAAGCTGCATTTGATTGTACTCTTCATCTGTAGAGGTTCCATAAAGCTCTTTTTTGCTCACTAAATCTTGAAATGGCGTTAGTTTAGATTTAAGTGCAGTAAAGACTGTTGCTTGTCGAATACCGACAGAGGTTAAGGAAAATGAGCCTTCTTGTGTATCCGTCTTTCCATCAACTGTAATCAGCTCTTTTAAGTTAATCGTTGAACCCGGAGCTTCAATATAGTAAGGAATCGGTACTACGATAGCAGCAGCAAGTAGAAGCATCACTAAAAATGCGATTAGTGAACGAATCGGTGCTTTTTTATCTTCTTTTATTTGTCTGTTCATCTTGCATCACGCTTTTCAAGGATTGCTTTGGCAATTGCAGGTGGCAAATACTCGGCTACATCACCGTCAAATTGAATCACTTCTTTTAAAATGCTTGAGCTGATATGGCTATATTTAGGTGAAGCAAGTAAAAAAACTGTCTCCAGTTCTGGCGAAAGATGCTGATTCATCTGAGCAATATCTTTTTCATATTCATAGTCTTTAACACTTCGAATTCCTCTTAAAAGAAATTTCGCTCCTAATGTTTTAGCTGATTCAACCGTTAATTCATGTTCCTGTAAAATAACCCGGACATTAGGTAAGTGTGCGACAGAGGTTTCAATTAATCGCACTTTTTCTTCTGGTAAAAAGAAGCTTTTTTTACTAGTATTTACGAACACACCCACAATCACCTCGTCAAAGAGTTCAGCACCGCGAGTAATCGTATCAAGATGCCCTTTCGTCAAAGGATCAAAACTCCCTGGAAATAATGCAATTTTTTTCATGCTTCATCCTCATTTCTATAAATAGTTACCGCAGTAATTCCATATGTTTGGCGACGAATCTGAACCAGCGTACCAATCGTTTCTGGCAAAACCAGTTCCTTATCTGCTTCACAAATAATTTTACAGTTTGGATTTAGTAAATTCATTTGAAGCATCATGATTAGCTGCTTTTCTATTTTTTGCTGTGCATAAGGCGGGTCTAAAAATACATAATCAAATGTATAGTTTTCTGCTTGAAGCCAGCCCAATGCCTTGTCAGCGTCCATTTTTAGAGGAAGAAAACGCTCAGCATCCTTGGTTATTTCAATATTTTCTTTAATTATTTTCATTGCTTGAAAGTTTCTTTCAACACATACAGCCAACTCAACCCCACGAGAAACAGCTTCAATTGCTAATCCGCCACTTCCTGAAAATAAATCTAGCGCTATTCCTCCATCAAAATAAGGACCAATCATATTAAACATTGATTCTTTTACCTTATCTGTTGTTGGCCGGGTATTTTCTCCCTCAAGACTTTTCAATCGTCGTCCACGATAGTCACCGGAAACTACTCGCATAAAAAAACCTTCTTTCCTTTATCGTCAGTTAAGTATACCAAAAAGCACAAAGAAAAAGATGAAAAATGTTTGAAAAAATCAGACATTTTTCATCTTTTTTAGACGTTTTCCGCCAATCGAATATCTGGCGTTAGGTCTTCTTCTTCCTCTTCGTGCACTTGATAAGCTGCTTTTGTACCAATTCTATCAGCAAAATTCATTTCAACATCTGGCCGATAGGAACGCTCTACTTTTCTTACAAAATGAAGTTTTTTGATTTTTTCTTCTGACGTATCAAATGTTTCCTCATTTAAATAAAGAACAACATATTTCATTTTACGAGAAACATAATGAACTAAACCAAAACGTTTCAGATTTTTTAACTGTTTTAGACTGTACACCCAAACAATAATTCCACGTCGCTTCTGCACTGTAAACTCATTTTCTTCAGCTTGCATGACAACTTCCTCCACAACCAGAATGTCCACCTGTTATAAAAAATGGATTTCCAGCATCTACTTTAATTTCTTCTGAGACTGTCTGTGCGACAGTCAAACTAATGCTATCTAATATATCCTGTAACTGCGTTTCCGCCACACGAAAAGCGGCTACATGTGCGTTTACATCTAACTCACGTTTACTTTTCCTCAATGTTCGTTGCGTTTCTCTATAACCAGGTGCATGAATACCATAATCAGAAATTCGCTCAAACGCTTCTTTATTCTTTAAAAAAGTCTGCTGTAGCGTCATGACTTCTGAGCAATTATACATCGATTTTTTTGCTTGAAAATAATTGATACAGGTCTGACTTTTAAGCAGCTGTTCAACTATTTCCTCACATTGATCTTCAAGCACAAATAACTGTTCATTTATAATCATTAGGAGCCACTATCCTTCGTCTCTTTTTCATCTACTCTTTTCATTAAGACTACCACATTTTCTTTTGAAAAGGAAATCCCTAAAACTTCAGGCTCTTCATGCATGAATCTTGTGTGAAGAAACGGATCACTGTACCAATAAAGCAAAGAAAATGTTGCATCAATAACTGGTTCAGATAAGATACCACTCTGAGTTTCATCTGTAGTCCGTTTGGTTAGAGCTGATAGCTCTTCACTACTAAGTAAAAATGAGGTTTCACTGTTGTCTCCCGCTCTCATTTGTTGCCAATACGTATATCTTTGTTTCTCCAGCACTTCATCTGTATGGGTCAAAAAGTCTGTTTGGATGGCTTCTGCTGTTCTCTGCTGCTGAATGGTTGATTCATAAGCAGGTAGCTGATCAATTGCTCGTAAGAAATTGATTGTTTCCGTACTTTGAATCGCCTTAAATCCATTAATTTCTTCCCATTTAACGCCTTGACTTTGTGCCTCAACTTTAGGCGGGGCATGCATATCAATTTGGTAAGGCTGAAGTGTCAACAACTCTTTTTGATTAAGGTAAGCCACACCAAATAATTCTCCATCATTTTGATCAAAAAATAAGACGGCAAATGTTTGATTATCAAAAGCAATTAATGGTCGGTAATTCATATCCTCTTCCATCAACTCAATATTTACCGGCTCTCCCTTGTAGTCAAAATTAAAATTTGGATAAATCATAGTTAGTTCTGATAGATTTCCCATTGTCATTTTAAATGAAAAAGGTGCGATTTTCTCCTTTGTATCCCCAATCGCTTTGATAGCTGAAACTTTTCCGTCTGAAACATTTGCTTCAATAATTGCCGATTGTTTTTCTGTTTTATACCTGCGAACTTCATATTGAAAGCCTGTTGAGTACATACTTACAGGACTGCCTAGCTGTTTTTCCAACTCACCGACACTTTTATTGATATACGAAGAAAAGCCCTTTGCGGGCATTTCTTCGTATTTTAATGTTGTATTGTGAAGTGTGGTTATTGGTTCACTCGCCACCTGTACAGGCTTCTCTGATTTATTAGGAAAAACCACAGGCTCAAAATAGAAAATCAACAAGACAGTTAGGAAGATACTCATAAATAATCCGACTCGTTTCATGTATCATTCTCACCTACATTGAATTCTTATTTTTCTTTCACTTCAATCAATAAATCACCCGATTGAATAGCTTCACCTTCTGTAACATAAACGTGATCAACCATCCCATCAAAACGAGCTTCCACAGAGGTTTCCATCTTCATCGCCTCTGTTACTAATAATGTATCGCCTCGTTTCACGCGATCTCCCTTATTTACCAATACTTGAAGCACTGACCCTGACATCGTTGCTCCAATTTGTTCTTTATTAGTAGGCTCCGCTTTGCGTTTTGTCTGAACAGAGCTAATAATAGAATTATCTTTAATAACGATTTCTCGTCGCTGACCATTCAAATTAAAGAACAACACTCGATTTCCTTCAATATCGGGCTCTCCGATTTCATCCAATCGTAAAATCAAGATTTTTCCACGTTCGATTTGAACATTTATAGACTCGCCTAGACGAATGCCTTGGAAGAAAGTTGGTGTATCCAATAACGTCACATCACCAAATTGATTATATGCTTTTTGATAATCCAAAAATACTTGAGGATACATCAAGTAACTTAATACCTCATCTTTTTGAGGTTCATAACCAATTTGTTCTGCTAACTCTTGTTTCACTTTTTCAAAATCAACAGGCTCAGCTAAGTCTCCTGGTCGATTCGTAAACGCAGGTCTTCCTTTTAAGATGATTCTTTGAAGGTCTTCAGGGAATCCGCCTACTGGTTGCCCTAATTCACCCTGGAAGAAGGTGACAACTGATTCTGGGAAGCTCAACGAATCTCCTTTTTCGTAGATGTCGGCTTCTGATAATTCATTTTGAACCATAAACAGAGCCATATCTCCAACGACCTTGGAAGATGGAGTTACTTTTACAATATCGCCAAACATGAGATTAACTGTGTGGTACATTTTTTTGATTTCATCCCACTTAGTCCCTAGACCAACGGCTTTTGCTTGCTGCTGTAAATTAGAATACTGTCCGCCGGGCATTTCATGCATATAAACTTCTGTTTGAGGAGCATTCAAGCCATTCTCAAACGGTTTATAGTACATACGAACATCTTCCCAGTAATGGTTGATTTTTTGAACATTGTCAATATTTATATCTGGCACACGTGCACCATTCACCAAGGCATAGTACAAGCTACTCATACTTGGCTGACTAGTGTTTCCACTCATTGCACTTGTTGCCACATCAACAATATCCACACCAGCCTTCGTTGCTGCAGAATAAGTGATAATTCCATTTCCACTCGTATCATGTGTATGCAAATGAATCGGTAAATCTGTTGTATCCTTTAATTCACTAATTAGTCGATACGCTGCTTGAGGCTTCAATAACCCTGCCATATCCTTAATCGCAATGATATGTGCACCCAGCTGCTCTAATTCTTTGGCCATCTCTTTATAATATTGAACATTATATTTCGCTCTTGTCGGATCGTTAATATCTCCTGTATAACAAATCGCAGCTTCTGCAATTTTTCCAGTATCCCGAACTGCTTGAATACTTTTTTCCATTTGAGGAATCCAGTTTAAGCTATCGAAAATACGGAACACATCAATTCCTTGTGACGCTGATTCATTAATAAATTCAACAAGTACATTATCTGGATAGTTGGAATAGCCAACTGCATTTGAGCCTCTGAAGAGCATTTGGAACAAGGTATTTGGCATCAAACGACGAAGTTTTCTTAATCGTTGCCAAGGATCTTCATTTAAGAAACGATAAGCTACATCAAATGTTGCGCCTCCCCACATTTCTGTCGAGAATAATTCAGGTAAAGCTTCTCCTGTCAAACGAGCAATTTCTTTGAAATCCTGCGTCCGTACACGAGTAGCAAGTAAGCTTTGATGTGCATCTCTAAAGGTTGTATCTGTTAATAAAAGATCCTCTTGATTTCGAATCCAATCTATAACTGCATTTGCACCTTTTGTATCCAGAATTTCTTTAGCAGTGACAAATCCTTCTCGGCGTTTTATATCCTCAGGTATTCGCGGATCTTCATAAAAGCGTTTTTGTGATTTTTCAATCCCTGGAAATCCATTAACAGTGATTTCCCCAATATATTTCATTGTTTTATTTCCGCGATCTCGAACCCTTGGAAATTCAAATAACTGAGGAGTATTGTCGATAAAAGTCGTTTTTGCTTCTCCAGACTGGAATGCAGGATGACTAATCACATTTTGCAGGAAGGGAATATTCGTTTTTACCCCACGAATTCTAAATTCCGTTAAACAACGCTGCATTTTTTGAATCGCTTTTTCAAAACTAATTCCATGCGTACAAACTTTTACAAGAAGAGAGTCAAAATATGGCGTAACAACTGCTCCTGAATAAGCATTTCCAACATCTAAACGGACACCAAACCCACCTGGCGAACGATAAGTATCAATTTTCCCAGTATCTGGCATGAAATTGTTTAAGGGATCTTCCGTAGTAATCCGGCATTGAATTGCTGCACCCTTAAGCTCTATATCTTTTTGCTGAGGTAAACCGATTTCTTTATGCAAGTCTTTTCCTTGGGCAATCAATAGCTGACTAGTCACAATATCAATATCTGTAATCATTTCTGTAATCGTATGCTCTACTTGAACACGGGGATTCACTTCAATAAAGTAAAAGTTATCGCCTTCAACTAAAAATTCAACCGTTCCTGCATTCACGTACCCAACATGTTTCATTAACTGAACAGCCGCTTGACAGATTTTTTCCCGTTGTTCATCATTCATAGAAACACAAGGTGCTACTTCTACTACTTTTTGATGTCGTCTTTGGACAGAACAATCCCGTTCAAAAAGATGAATAACGTTCCCGTGCGTATCTCCAAGTATTTGAACTTCAATATGTTTAGGATTTCCGATATATTTTTCTACATAAACTTCATCACTGCCAAATGCAGCTTTTGCTTCACTTTTGGCACGCTGATAACCTTCTCGTGCTTCTTTTTCATCATGTGCTACACGCATGCCGCGACCTCCGCCACCTAAAGCAGCTTTAATCATGATGGGATACTCATGTGAGTCTGCAAACGCCAAGACTTCATCAATTGAAGCTACAGGTCCATCTGTTCCAGGAATTGAAGCAATCCCTGCTGCAACAGCTGCTTCTTTTGCCTTAATCTTATCGCCAAAAATATCTAAATGATGCTGTGTAGGGCCAACAAAAATCAAGCCTTCTTCTTCACAACGACGTGCAAACTCAAGATTCTCAGATAAAAAACCATAACCAGGATGGATTGCATCTACTTCTGCTTTTTTCGCAATCTTAATGATTCCTTCAATATCAAGATACGCATCAATTGGTTTTTTCCCTTTTCCAACTAAATAAGCTTCGTCCGCTTTGAATCGATGCACAGAATATTCATCTTCTGCGGCATAAATTGCAACTGTTTTGATGTTTAGCTCTGTACATGCTCGAAATACTCGAATCGCAATTTCTCCGCGATTTGCTACTAACACTTTTTTCACCTAAACCACTCCTACCATTTTCTTCATTATTCGTTCATTTATCCATTATAATATGACATTAATCGTTTACGCTTTTCATTTGCACTAACATTTAAAACTAATCCGATACCAATTGATAGAACAAGTAAGCTTGACCCTCCCTGACTCAAAAACGGAAAGGTAATTCCTGTTAGTGGAATAATCCCGGTAATCCCACCTAAATTGACAAATATTTGAATTAAAAGCATACTTCCTACTCCATAACAGATAAGTGAATTGAACGGATCTCTCGACCGAACACCTACTAAAATGATTCTGGCAATCATAAAGATGAGCAAGCCTAAAATCATCATGGAAACAATTAGACCTAGTTCTTCAACAACAATAGCAAAGATATAATCTGTTTGTGCTTCTTTTAAAAATCCTTTTTTCTCAATGCTGTTTCCTAATCCTCTACCAAACAGTCCCCCATTAAACATCGCATAATAGCCATTAACCATTTGATGGCCTGTATCAAATTCGTCAATAAAGGGATTTTGATATATTGCGAATCGCTTATAAATATACTGCATACTTTTAGGTAAAACGGTCTTTCCAAAAAGATTCATCCCTTGTATTGCTAAAATACTCAAGAGAATTCCACTAGCACCAATTTTAAAGGATAATGTGTAGTCAACTCCGCTTGCCAATAATAAAATAAGTACAAGCAGAGTTAAGACAGCAGCATTTCCAAAATCCGGCATAATTGCTACAGCAACGATTAGGCCCATAACCAACCACAGGGGTCTCTTCATCGTTGGCATAAAATCAGTAGCAATTGTTTCTTGTCTTTTTGATAAGGTTAAAGCTAAATACCAGATTAAAACGATTTTCAGAAGCTCTGCTGGCTGAATAGATAAAAAGCCTAAATCAATCCACCCCTTTGCCCCATTAACAGGCTTGAAGAATAGATAAGCGATAACCAGCAATGAGGCCGTAACAACAATAGCTAGCTGAACGAGCTTCTCATTTTTAAATACATCAATCTTCATTTTGTACATAATCCCTATAACGATTAAGCTCAATATCCAGAAAACGGTTTGGTTAATCACTGACTTTGCAGGATTCAAGCCCTGTGCTAATAATAAATAGGATGTAGAACTATAAACCATAATTAATCCCACTACACATAAAATGAGGTAGGGAATAAAAATACTGTAATCCATCAAATGACGTTTTTTTATATTCTTTGGCAAGTGTTAAACCTCCTTGCCTAATTCGTTTTTTTCTTGTGTTTCTGTATAAACCTCTGTATATAAGCGATTGAGCTCTTTTTCCAAGTCGCTCATCAATTGATGGCCTTCTTCTTTTGTAATCATCCCAAGACGTACAGCAAACGTTACTTGCCTTGAAAATCCATACATTTGTGTATCAACTACCTCTTCAAATGCCTTACATTGTGAAATACATAGACTATTTTTTTGATTGCGAATCAACATTTTGATTCGATCAGCATCTTGATTTAATAAACTTAGTGCAAATTCTGGAGACATAGCTTCCATTTGCGCCTAACCCCCCATCTTAATTCTATTATTATAGCATAATTTATTGGTATATAAATAAGAAAATCACAAGTTTCTCATCGTTTATTAAAAATTTATGAAGTACAAATTTTCGTGATTTTTGACAGTTTGCTTCTCATTTATCCGTTTACTTTTCTGAATACTCTCATCATTCTCACATAATGAGCAACTCATCTTTTTCTAGTTATTCTGTTGTTTTTAAATATGTTTGCAGGCAGGTTAAAAATTGCTCCCCATACTTGTCCAATTTATTTTGACCGACTCCTTTAATTTGAAGAAGTTCTAATCGTGAGGTCGGAATTTGCGTACTCATCTCTTTTAACGTCGCATCAGAAAAAACAACGTATGGCGGTACATTCGTCTCTTCAGCAATGGTCGTTCGAATTCCCCGAAGTTGTTCAAAGAGCGCATTATTTTGTTCCAGCTTGCGCGCTTGACGCTGTTCTTTTCGATACACGGTTTGCGTTCCTTTAAGAACCTCTACTCCTTTATCAGTAATAAAAAGTGTTGGAAATTGCCCTCTCGATGGTGCTAGCAGTCCTTCAGCTGTCAAAAAATCAATTAAACTAGTGACCTCTTTTTGCGAGTAACCTTTCATTAATCCGTAGGTAGACAATTGTTCAAACCCAAACTGATCAATTTTTTGGTCTTTTGAGCCAGTTAAAACTTTTGCCACTAAGCCTTTTCCAAAGCGTTCATCCATTCTCTTTACACAAGAAAGAACCATTTGAGCTTCTTTGGTTATCTCCACTTTTGAACGGTTATCCAAGCAATTGCTGCATCGTCCGCAAGGCTGACTTTCCTGCCCAAAATAGCGTAAAATAAATTGTTGCAAACAACCTTCTGTGTTAGAATATTGACTCATTTCCCGAAGCTTGGCATATTCATTTTGTTTTAGTTCATGAGAACGTTGAGATTGTTCAATAAAATATTGATGGACTTGTAAATCCTGTGGAGCAAAGAGTAAAATCGCATCACTTGGTAGCCCATCTCGCCCAGCTCTTCCCGCTTCTTGATAATAAGCCTCCATCGTTCCTGGAATTTGTGCATGAATGACAAACCGGACATTACTCTTATTTATTCCCATACCAAAAGCATTTGTCGCCACAATAGTTTGCACGCGGTCATAAAGAAAATCCTCTTGAAATTTTGTTCGCTCACACTCTTTTAACCCAGCATGATAATAGCCCACCGACAAGCCTTCCGATTTTAAAAGATGATAAATTCGTTCAACTTCTTTTCTTGTATTCGCATAAATAATTCCAGATTGTTCTTTATTTAATTTTAAATATTCTATTAAGTACATTTCTTTTTTTTGATCGGTAATGACTTGAAAATGAATATTTTCACGTGCAAATCCTGTCGCCACTTGATTGGTTGCTGGGATGCAGAGCAACTGTTTGATATCCTCTGCAACCATCGGCGTTGCTGTGGCAGTTAAAGCAACCACAGTCGGTCGATTCGGCAGACTGTTTAGATAGTTCGCCATTTCGAGATAGCTTGGTCGAAAATCGTGTCCCCAGTGAGAAATACAGTGAGCCTCATCAACTGCTATTAAATCAATTGGCAGATGACTTAACAACTCTTGAAAGTCAGGCATAACAAGTCGCTCAGGCGCGATATAAAGCAGTTTAAAGGCTCCTTGACGTAATCCTTGAATTCTGTCTGACACTCCATAATAATCCAATGTGCTGTTAATGTATGTTGCTGAAATTCCCAGCTGATTCGCCGCATCCACCTGATCCTTCATTAAAGAAATCAATGGAGAAACAACAATCGTTAAACGGGCAAATGAGCTTGCTGGAAGCTGATAACAAATAGATTTGCCACTCCCTGTAGGCATGATTCCTAATACGTCTTGATGTTCTTCTATATAATGAATGACTTCTCTTTGGCCAGCACGAAACTCCGTATAACCAAAAACATTCTTTAAGACTTGATTCACCATTTCCATCTGTTTACCTCCCCCAGTCAACTCTGCTATTCTAGCATTTTTTAGCCTATACCCGCAACTTCTCTTTGTGAAACACAGCAATATTATGAAACTTTTTTTACTCTCTTAAAATTAAACAAAAAAATAGAAAGCTGAACTATCAGGGCTTTTGTTGTTTTTTCCTCAATTGTTTTCCACAATCGCCTTTCCACAGAATGTTCGTTCCCCTATTTTCTTTTTGATTTATTTCTTTTCAAACATTATAACTTCTTTACTTTTGATTCCTCTCTTTTTTAACCGAAAGATACCATCCTTTTATGTAAAAAAGAAAAGACTTAAACAAACCGAGTAAGGTTCTGTTCAAGTCTTCGGAAAATCAGATAGATAGGAGGAAAACCTGTCTTAAACAATACTTTAGCGTTTGTTTAAGACACTGCTCTCCTGCGCATCTCCTGTTTTATTCAGCTATTTTTTTCTTTTTCGATGCTTTTTCACGTTCGCTCTTATTTAAAATTTGTTTACGCAAACGAATACTTTCTGGTGTAACTTCACAATATTCATCATCATTCAAGAATTCTAATGATTCTTCTAATGTTAATTGTTTTGGTTTTTTAATTACTGACGTTTGGTCTTTGTTTGCAGAGCGCACATTCGTCATTTGTTTTGCTTTCGTAATATTTACAGTTAAATCATTATCACGATTATTTTCTCCGATAATCATTCCTTCATAAACATCCGTTGTAGGTTCAACAAAGACCGTTCCACGTTCTTCAATACTCATGATTGAATACGTAGTTGCTTTTCCTGTATCAATCGATACAAGCGCTCCTTGATGACGTCCACCAATTTGTCCTTGAATCATTGGTAAATATTGATCGAAGGTATGGTGCATGATTCCATATCCACGTGTCATAGATAAGAATTCAGTTGTATAACCGATTAGACCACGAGCAGGGGCTAAGAAAATCAAACGAATTTGACCATTCCCTGTATGAATCATATCTTGCATTTCACCTTTACGTAGGCTTAGTGATTCGATAACACTTCCCATGTATTCTTCAGGTGTATCAATTTGAACACGTTCAAACGGTTCACATTTTACTCCTTCAATCACACGTTCAATTACTTTAGGACGTGATACTTGCAATTCAAAGCCCTCACGACGCATATTTTCAATCAAAATTGATAAATGAAGTTCTCCACGACCAGAAACAGTCCAGGCATCTGGTGAATCTGTTGGCTCGATATTAAGAGAAACATCCGTTTGTAATTCAGCCATCAAACGTTCTTCAATCTTACGAGCAGTCACATATTTCCCTTCACGTCCGGCAAATGGTGAGTTGTTTACTAAGAAAGTCATTTGTAACGTTGGTTCGTCAATATGAAGAATTGGTAATGCATCTTGATGGTCCACAGGTGTTACTGTTTCTCCGACGAAGATATCTTCCATCCCAGATACAGCAATTAAGTCTCCTGCTTTTGCTTCTTGAATTTCCAAACGTTTCAATCCGAAGAAACCAAATAATTTTGTTACTCGGAATTTCTTCACAGAACCGTCCAATTTCATTAAAGCAACTTGGTCTCCAACCTTCACAGTTCCTCTGAAAATACGTCCAATACCAATACGCCCTACATAATCGTTATAGTCTAGTAATGATACTTGGAATTGTAATGGTTCATCACTATTATCTACAGGTGCTGGTATATGTTCAAGAATCGTATCAAAGATTGCTGACATACTTGGCTCTTGATCTTCAGGTTTATCAGATTTACTTGACGTTCCATTTAAAGCAGACGCATAAATCACTGGGAAATCCAATTGATCGTCATCTGCACCTAATTCAATAAATAATTCTAATACTTCATCCACAACATGTTCTGGACGAGCAGAAGGCTTGTCAATTTTGTTTACAACAACAATTGGTGTTAAATGTTGTTCTAAGGCTTTTTTCAATACAAAACGTGTTTGCGGCATCGTACCTTCATAAGCATCTACAACTAAAAGTACACCGTCAACCATTTTCATGATACGTTCTACTTCACCACCGAAGTCCGCGTGTCCCGGCGTATCCATGATGTTGACGCGTTTTCCTTTATAATCAACAGCTGTATTTTTGGCTAAAATAGTAATTCCACGTTCTTTTTCAATTGCATTTGAGTCCATTGCACGTTCTTGTAATTGTGTGTGACCGTCTAAAGTATCAGATTGTTTTAATAATTCGTCCACTAATGTTGTTTTTCCGTGATCGACGTGGGCGATAATTGCTACGTTACGGATATCATCTCTATATTTCAATGTAAACTAACTCCTTTTTCTTCCCGAATGTGACAAGGCATTTGACTCGACTGTTTATTATAGCAAAATTCTTTCATGAAATATAGTAAAAAGTTTTCAAAATTACTGAAAAATTAAAAAAAGTCAATAATTCCATGAAAAAACGCCTATTTTTCATTTAAGAAAAGAAAAACTAAGGAAATTGTAAGATTTTGCTGACTTCCTCAACCATCTTCGGTGTTCCAGCAACAAAATGCTCACGTCCATTAAAATGAAGAGGTTTCCCTGTTAATCCGCTGTAAGGAAAGTCAAAAGCATCTAACATCGCGCAACCTGCAGCATAATCCCAAGGACTTAGATTTGAAAGATAGCCTATACGGGTACCTTTCAAGATTGCAATCAGCTCAATTCCAGCACAGCCACTCATTCGAACCCCCATGCTCACTTCACCGATTTTCTGTGCTTCATATTGATTATGAAGATACATATGCGCATTCATCCCAATTAAGCCCTCTGATAAAAGCTTGTTTTCAGGCTTAGTAAGTTTTTTCTCATTACAATAGACGCCAAATTCTCGCCCACCCCAATATAACTCTTCTTGCATGACATTATAGATAAATCCAAGCTTCGACTGTCCTTCTTCATAAACAGCTAGCATAATACAAAAATTTTCCTTTTCCAATACAAAATTCAATGTCCCGTCAATCGGATCAATCACAAAAACAGTTCCTTCCATAGTATCAAGTGTATTATAGCCGCTTTCTTCTGCTAATATCCTTGCCTTTGGATAGGTACTTTGAATGTTTTCTATTAAAAATTTTTGTATGTCACGATCCATATTGGTAACCAAGTCCGTTCGATTACTTTTTTGATCTACTTTTAATTCCTCTCTAAAGCTAGCTTTAATTTTTTCGCCTGCTTCATACAACCAGCCTTTTATTTCTTGAATTTGTTCGCTCATTAAACTCTTCCTTTCATCTTTAATCGACCATTTTCCACTTTTTTAGCTTCTTGGACTGTACGATAAAGAGAGTATCCCGATGCTTTCTCAAATTCTTTTCCTAATCGTTTTTCTTCCCCTATACTCTTTACTACTTTTTTAAACTTTCCATACGTTTCCATAAATTCATTCACAGTAATCCCCTGCTCGTTGGCCCTCTCTAAAGCCTCCCACATATTCATAACGACTACCATTTCTTCCGTAGTCCAGTCTAAATCTAATGGATATTGATATTCTGACATATAAACGCTCCTTTATATAAAGCTTTCTACTCTATTGTATCATATCAAAAGCAGAGAAATCATTTGAATCACTTTCTATTCATATAAGAAGCTAGAAAGTTGACCCTCTATGAAATTAGTCAAAAAAAGACGTACTTTAAGCTCTGTTTTTCAAAAAAAGCAAAACAAAAAGCCGAGCATGGCGGCTCGGCTTTTCTCGTGTGACAAAATAATGCTATTAAATGTGAATTGGCAAACCTAATGCCAATTCAGAAGCATCCATAGTAATTTCTCCAAGAGATGGATGTGGATGGATAGTCAAGGCAATATCTTCAGCGTTCATTCCTGATTCGATAGCTAAAGCTAATTCAGAAACCATATCGCTGGCGCCAACACCACCAATTTGCGCACCAATAATCACATGATCTTCAATCGTTGTAACTAAGCGAATGAAGCCTTCTGTTTTTCCTAATGATAACGCACGACCATTTCCAGCAAACGGGAATTTGAATGCTTTTGCTTCAATTCCAGCTTCTTTTGCTTCTGCGATGGTCATACCAACACTTGCTAATTCAGGATCAGTAAATGCTACTGCAGGCATTGCTTTGTAGTCAACGGCTACTTTCTTTCCAGAAATTGCTTCTGCAGCAATTTTTGCTTCGTAACTAGCTTTATGCGCAAGTGCTGCACCTGGAACGATATCTCCGATAGCAAAGATATTTTTCACGTTTGTGCGTCCTTGGTTGTCTACAGTAATTAAACCGCGTTCGCCAACTTCGACACCCGCTTGTTCTAGTCCTAAATCATCTGTGTTTGGACGACGACCTACTGTCACCATAACATAATCGGCTTCAACAGACTCTTCTTTCCCATTCACTTCATATTTAACAGTCACGCTGTCACCATTATCAACAGCTTCTTTTGCCATTGCAGAGGTAACCACTGTTACATTTTTCTTACTAAAGTCATCTAAAACTAATTTCACCATATCTTTTTCGTACGTAGGTAAAATAGATGGACTTCCTTCTAAAATAGTTACTTCAGCACCTAGGTTTGCATATGCTCCACCTAATTCAGCACCAATTACGCCACCACCGATGATAACGAATTTTTTAGGTACTTCTTTAAGGTTTAATCCGCCAGTTGAATCTAATACACGGCCGCCAAATTTAAATCCAGGAATTTCGATTGGACGAGAACCGGTTGCGATAATCGCATTATTAAATGAGTAAGTTTGTGCTGAGTCAGGATGAATTACACGCAAGGTATGTTCATCAACAAAGAAAGCTTCCCCTTCAATAATTTCAACTTTGTGTTTTTTAAGCAGCATACCAACACCGCTAGTTAATGTATTAACAACTGTGTTGTCTTTCCATTCTTGAGTTTTTGTAAAATCAAGTTCAACATCTTTCGCTGTCACACCAAACATCGTTGAATCTAATGATTCTTGATAGTGATGTCCTGCAGCAATCAATGCTTTTGAAGGAATACAACCAACGTTTAAACATACACCACCGATGTACTCACGTTCGATGATGGCAACTTTTTGTCCCATTTCCGCAGCGCGGATGGCAGCTACATAGCCGCCAGGTCCCGCACCAATTACAACTGTATCTAGTTCAATGGCGAAATCTCCTACTACCATTTGTTAATCATCCTTCCATTAATAATAATTCAGGGTCTGCTAAAAGACGTTTGATATTGTTCATTGCTTTTTGTGCAGTCGCGCCATCTACAATACGATGGTCGAAGCTTAATGAAAGTTTCATCACACGGCCAACAACAATTTCACCTTCTGCATTTACAACAGGTTGTTGTGCAATTGTACCTACACCTAAGATAGCTACTTCAGGGTAGTTAATAACTGGTGTAAACCAGCCGCCACCAACAGAACCAATATTACTGATTGTAATAGTGCCGTCACGCATATCTTGTGCAGACAATTTTCCATCAATAGCTAATGCAGCTTTTTCATTGATTTCGTCAGCAATTGCAAACATACTCTTTGTATTTGCATCTTTTACGTTTGGTACATATAAGCCATGATCCGTATCTGTTGCAATACCAATATTAAAGTAATTTTTGTAAACAATTTCTTGTGCTTTATCATCAATAGATGCATTTAAAATTGGGAACTTTTGTACAGTTGCAGTCAATGCTTTAACTACATATGGTAAGAAAGTTAATTTTGTGCCATTTTCTGCTGCAACATCTTTAAATTTCTTACGGTGATCCCAAAGTTTTGATACTTCAACATCATCATGTAATGTAACATGTGGTGCTGTATGCTTGCTATTTACCATCGCTTTTGCAATTGCTTTACGAGTTGGTGTCAAAGCTTCACGAGTTTCTAATTCACCTAGATTTGATTTGAACGCTTTTGCAGGAGCAGGAGCAGCTTGTGTTTCGCTACTTGCAGAAGCAGTTGCTGTTGCTGTTTCGACTGCTGGTGCGGCTTGATTTCCGCCTGCTAAGAAGCCATCAATATCAGATTTCACTACACGTCCACCATTTCCAGTTGGAACAACTTGTGTGATGTCTACATCTTTTTCACGTGCATATTGACGTACTGAAGGCATTGCTAAAACACGTTTATTAGGATCAGCGGCTGCAACAACTTCTGCATTTCCTGAAGCGGATGCGGCTGGTGCTGGAGTAGCTGCAACTGGTGCGGGTGCGGCTGGTGCATCGTTATGCCCTGGCGCATCAATTTCAACTAATACATCACCGACATTTGCAACTGTTCCTTCTGGTACAACGATTGCTTTTACTGTACCTGTTACAGGAGAAGGAATTTCTTCTACTGATTTATCATTTTGCACTTCTAATAATGTGTCATCTTCGTTAATTGTATCGCCTGCTTTGACGAACCATTTTACGATTTCACCTTCTGCAATTCCTTCACCAATATCTGGTAATTTGAATTGGAAGACGCCTCCTCCAGCTGCTGGAGCTGGTGCTGCGGGTGCTTCAGTTGTTGGCGCTGCGGGTGCTGCGTCATTGCCTTCATGTCCAGGTGCATCGATTTCGACTAATACGTCACCAACATTTGCAACTGTTCCTTCTGGTACAACGATTGCTTTCACTGTACCTGTTACAGGAGAAGGAATTTCTTCTACTGATTTGTCGTTTTGTACTTCTAATAATGTATCATCTTCATTGATTGTATCGCCCGGCTTTACAAACCATTTTACGATTTCGCCTTCTGCGATTCCTTCACCAATGTCTGGTAATTTAAATTGAAATGGCATCGTTTTTCTTCCCTTCTTAATTAATCCTTAGAATGTAGCAATTTCCTTTGCTTTTGCTTCAATATCAGAAGCATTTGGCAACCATGTGTTTTCTGCTTGACCAAATGGGAAGATTGTATCAGGTGCTGATACACGGCCAATTGGTGCTTCTAAAGAAAGAACTGCACGTTCAGAAATTTCAGAAACCACTTGAGCGCCAACTCCAGCTTGTTTTTGTGCTTCTTGAACGACAACTACACGACCGGTTTTTTCAACAGATTGAATAATTGTATCGATATCTAAAGGAGCTACAGTACGCAAGTCAATGATTTCGGCTGAAATATTTTCTTTTGCTAAATTGTCTGCTGCTTTAATCGCTTCACGAACCATTGCTCCATAAGTGATAATTGAAACATCTGTTCCTTCACGAGTAACGGCTGCTTTATCTAAAGGCACTTCATAAGCTTCATCTGGCACTTCCTCACGGAAAGAACGATAAAGTTTCATGTGTTCTAAAAAGACAACTGGGTCATTACTTCTAATAGAAGAAATAAGTAATCCTTTTGCATCATATGGGTTTGATGGAATCACTACACGTAGACCTGGTGATTGTGCCATCAATCCTTCTAAGTTATCTGAGTGAAGTTCTGGTGTATGAACACCGCCACCAAATGGTGAACGAATAGTAATAGGCATATTTCTAGTTCCACCCATACGGTAACGTGTACGAGCCATTTGTCCTACCACTTCATCCATTACTTCAAATACGAATCCAAAGAATTGAATTTCAGGAACTGGACGATAACCTTCAAGAGCTAACCCAAATGCTAGTCCGCCGATTCCAGATTCTGCTAAAGGAGTATCGAATACACGATCTTCTCCAAATTTTTCTTGTAGGCCTTCTGTTGCACGGAATACCCCGCCGTTTTTACCAACGTCTTCACCGAAAATCAGTACGTTTTCGTCGTTCTCTAATTCAAGAGCTAAGGCATCAGTGATAGCCTGAATCATTGTTTTTTGTGCCATGATTATTTCGACTCCTTCGCTTCATAGAATGCAATTTGTTCTTTAATTGCTTGTGGTTGAACTTCAAACATATTTTTTAAGAAATCTGACACTTTTTGTTTTGGTACACGGTCAGCTTCTGCAATTGCTGTTTTAATTTCTTCTTTTGTTTGTTCAATAACTGCTTCTTCTTTTTCTTCAGACCATAGTCCTTTTGCTTCCAAATATTTACGGAAACGAACCAATGGATCTTTTTGTTGCCATTCATTGTCTAATTCTTTTGAACGGTAACGTGTTGGGTCATCCCCTGAAAGAGTATGTGGACCATAACGGTAAGTCAATGTTTCAATTAACACAGGACCATTTCCGTTTGCAGCCCATTCACGCGCTTTTTTAGAGACAGTGTAAACAGCTAATGGATCCATACCGTCTACTTGAATTCCAGGAATTCCCGCTGCGACTGCTTTTTGAGCTAATGTTTTTGCCGCTGTTTGTTTTTCACGAGGAGTTGAAATAGCAAAGCCGTTATTTTGGATAAAGAATACACCATTTGCTTTGTATGCTCCTGCAAAGTTAATTGCTTCATAGAAGTCACCTTGAGAAGAACCGCCGTCACCTGTATAAGTAAAGACAACATTCTTCTTATTGCGTTTCTTCATACCTAAAGCAACACCAGCTGCTTGAATATATTGCGCACCAATAATGATTTGAGGTGGTAACGCTTTTAAATCTTCTGCATAATAGTTTCCTGCAGCATGTCCACGAGACCATAAAAATGCTTCTGTTAATGGTAAGCCGTGTTGTACTAATTGAGGTACATCACGATACCCTGGTAATAAGTAATCTTCTTTGTCCATCGCAAATTGACTTGCTAATTGACTTGCTTCTTGTCCTGCTGTTGGAGCGAAAAATCCAAGACGTCCTTGACGGTTCAACGCTGTTGAACGTTGGTCAAGTACTCGTGACCACACCATACGAGTCATCAATTCAACTAATTCCTCATCTGATAAGTCCGGTACTAAATCAGGATTTACTACATTTCCGTCGATATCAAGTGCTTGATATGTCGGAAACTCTGCGTTGATTTCATCTAATAAAATGTTGAAATCAAGTGGTTTTTGTTTCTCTGCCATTTTGTCACACATTCCTCTCTATTATAGAACTTTTTCCTTTGCGGTTGAAACAGACACTTAAACTGTATCATTATTTAACCGGCTACATTTATAAATTATCATTTATCTAAAATAAACACAAGCAAAAAGTTCGGATTTTACAAATATAAAAAAAGCGAACAAATCCAAGCTACAACAATATTAGTGAATGAAATCACAAGTAGAGGAAGCGATTCAATACTTTCATTTTATTTTAATTATTATTTCATAAGCAAATTGATACAGCTCCCCTGATATGAAGCCATTGTTATACTAAAGAAAAAAATAAAGCGTTTTACTAGACAATGTGAATATTCACTCAAAAAATCACATATCCTATTTATTTTTTTGTAATTTAAAAATAAAAAAAGTAACAGAGAGTCAAATAACGATTCCCTGTTACATAAAATTAATTTACAACTATTTTTTTAAATCCATTCATTCGTCAATCGGATATAAATCCTCTTCACAATTTGAACAGTTACTAAATAGGCAAAGACAATTCCAATCATCCATGGCCAATAACTCACTGGCAATTCAACAAAATCAAAAAATTCGCGCGCAGGAGTTAGTACAATTGCTACCCCTGCTACAATCACAGCCAAGCTAGAAAGTAATACAGGTAAAGAAGCATTACTTTGAATAAACGGAACCTTCCGTGTACGCACAACTTGAACCACTAATGTTTGAGTAATTAATCCAACCATAAACCAGCCAGTTTGGAAAAGCCCTTGTTGTCCTACTGTATTCGCAGAAAAAACGAACCACATCACGAGGAATGTAAGAATATCAAAAATACTACTTACTGGCCCAATAAATATCGTGAATTTCAATAAATTTTTCGTTTCCCATTTAACAGGTTTAATCAGCTCTTCTTCGTCCACCTTGTCCCAAGGCAACGCTAATTGAGCTAAATCATAAATCAAGTTTTGAACAAGCAGTTGAATAGATAACATTGGTAGAAATGGTAGAAATGCGCTTGCCGCTAAAATCGAAAAGACATTTCCGAAGTTGGAGCTAATCGTAATTTTAATATATTTCATCATATTGCTAAAAACTTTTCTTCCTTCAATAACTCCGTCTTCCAATACATTCAAACTTTTTTCAAGAAGAATAATCGAGCTAGCGTCTTTGGTGATATCCGCAGCGGTATCCACTGAAATACCAACGTCAGCTTTTCTTAACGCGGGTGCATCATTAATTCCGTCACCCATAAACCCAACTGTGTGCCCGTTGGATTGCAGTGTGGCAATAATTCTTGATTTTTGCATTGGATTCAATTTAGCAAATAAATTCGTTTTTTCAACTTCTTCTTTGAGTTGGGCTTCAGAAAATCCATCAATTTGTGTACCTAAAACAACATGAGAGACTTCAATCCCTACGTCTCCACAAACTTTTTTTGCAACAACTTCATTATCTCCAGTTAAAACTTTTACATTTACCCCATGTTCATGTAGGGAACGGATCGCACTAATTGCCGATTTTTTAGCTGGATCAAGGAAGCCCATATAACCAATTAAAATCATGTCTGATTCATCTTCCACTGTATAAACGGCTTCGCCATGAACATCCTGTTTGATTGCTACAGCCAATACACGCATCCCTTGCTCATTCATATGAAGATTCACTTCATTCATCTTTTCTTTCAGTTCATCTGTTAATAAAACTACTTCGCCATCAATCTCTGCATATTTACAAACGGTCGCCATTTCTTCAATGGCCCCCTTTGTAATCATCACTTGATGACCATCAGCTTCTACAACTACAGTCAAACGACGACGAGAAAAATCAAAAGGGATTTCATCAATTTTTATGATATTTGAAAATTTTGGTGTTCTCTTTTTTTCTTCATAATAATTAATCACAGCGATATCCATTAAGTTTTTCCACCCGGTTTGGTAATGCGAATTTAAATAGGCCATATCTAATACTTGACTATCTTTTACTCCAAGAGGACTTAAATGTTCTACTAAAACCACTCTATCTTCTGTGATTGTGCCTGTTTTATCTGTACATAACACATCCATGCTGCCTAAGTTTTGCATTGAGGGCAGCTCTTTTACAATAACTTTGTGTTTTGAAAGACTTAGCGCTCCTTTTGCAAGATTACTTGTAACAATCATCGGAAGCATTTCAGGTGTTAGTCCTACTGCTACAGCAATTGCAAAAAAGAATGCACTCGCCCAGTCTCCTTTTGTTACCCCATTGATTAACAAAACCACAGGAAATAAGATTAAGACCATTCGTAACAATAGCTTACTCACTTGTGTAAGCCCCGTATCAAATGCAGTTTTTCCACGTTGGCTTGTTGCATTTTTCGCAATATCGCCAAAAAATGTTTGCTGACCTGTCTTTAAAATAATCGCTTTTCCTTGTCCGCTTAACACATCAGTTCCCATAAATACTAAATCCTGTAAATCAAGAGCAGAGACATCTGTCTGTTTTTCGTCAATCCCTGCATCAACGAATTTTTCCACAGGCATTGCTTCTCCTGTTAATGACGATTGATTAACAAACAAATCTTTTGTCCAAATCAATACCGCATCTGCTGGAATCATATCTCCCGTAGCTAATGTAACTAAATCCCCCGGAACTACTTCATCCATAGGAATTTCTCTACTCTCTCCATTTCTGGTCACTTCACAAGTATTTTCAATCAGTTCTTTTAATGCCAAACTTGCTTTTTGTGAACGATACTCCTGAATAAATGTAATCATTACACTTGCAAAAATCATCGTTCCCATAACAAGAGAAGCCTCAATATCATTTGTTAAAAATGAAATAATCATTAAAAGTGCTAAAACATAGACAAATGGATCTTTAAATCCATTTAGAAAAATAAGAAAAGCAGGTGTTGGTTTTTGCGCACTCACTTCATTGGGACCAAATTCTTCCAAGCGTTCGTTTGCATCTTCTTCTGACAATCCATTTAGAGACGTGCGCAGCTCCATCAATAACTCTCGTTGAGAAAGCATTGCTAATTTTTTTAATTCTTGATCCTTTACAGCTGATTTCATTTCAATATTTTTTTTATTCATCATGTCAAAATCCTCCTAAATCTGCTAGAAGAACTTTGACATAACGGTCCCTCTAGCAGCTATTCATTTAATTTTCTTCTCTGGGGACTGGGGTGATCCATTCTTTACTCATCCTTTCTGTTTTCTCTGGTTTTAAGCTACCCGGACTATTGAGTTAGAGACAACTATGTTCACTCTTCTATAAGTACACCAAAATTTAGCGTTACAGACAGTAATTGATGCCGTTTTTTGATGATTACTTCTACGCATAGATTCCACTAGATGTTCCTGCATAGCGAAATAGGCAAAAAAAGCGCCTACTCAACAAATGAGCACGCGCGTAAATAGTCCAATCATGTCCATCGTTGAGCTTTAGCACTATAGGGCGTAGATAGTATTTACTATCAGCTACATTATGGATAACCTTCACGATTATCCCTGTTCAACCAACTAAAAATCTCTCGATTTTTTCGCGGCAGCAGCTTATGTCCGTATAGGAGCCTCACCTAACAATTATTCTTTTCATTACTAACTATAATTGATAAAAGAAAAAAAGTCAAAGTATACCTAAACTTTTTTTAGCAAACGCCAAAAATAAGATAAGTTATTTAACAATCTCGTTCTCTCTTCCCTATATCTCAGGTACAAAATGGACGTGTTAAAATTAGTTGTTTTTTATTTTTAATTAAACCTAAGAATCAACGGTATCATCATTTTCGAGAAGTTCCTAATTCTTTTAGCTTGTCTCAAATAAATCGTAAAACAGAATCAATTTTATTTAACTTTCAGTAACTGCTCTAAACTATCCATTTTCTTTACGAACTCTTTAAAGTTTTTTTGATGAATTCGGCTAACATTTATTCGCAGACCATTGTCTTTGCTCCCGTAAAGATAAGCCGGTCCAGCGGCTATTCCTAGAGACAGCATTTGTTTTGCAAGACTCTTAGTTAAGGGTTTTCCGTTCCATGTCAGCCAAGAATAATACCCTCCTTCTGGCGCCCGACCATGCCAAAAGGATTGATGATTTAGCCATTGCTGAAATTCATTAGCTTGTGTATGAAGTTGGTTTCCTAATTGATTTAATTTTTTTTCATAACTTTCATCAGATAACGCCCAATAAGCGAGTACCTGAGGAATTATACTCACAGAAAAATCCATTGTCTTTCTAGCTTTTATTAAGGATCTAAGCACATGATTTGGTGCACAAATCCAGCCAATTCTCGTCGTATTTCCTAGAATTTTTGAAAAAGAACCGATATATAGCACATTTTCTGGATCGAGTTTCTTTAACGTTGGAAGTGTTAGTTTATTATAGGACAACTCAGCAAAAACATCATCTTCTACTATTGGAATATGGTAGCTTCGACAAAGGGCAATTAACGCTTTTCTTCTAGCTAAACTCATCACCGTTCCAGTTGGATTTTGAAAGTTAGGGTTCACCATCACCATCTTGATTTTTTTTGCCAGAATCATTTCTTCTAACGCATCTACCTGCATTCCCTCATCATCCATAGGAACACCAAACAGGCGAACACCAGCGGCTTGAAACATTGGCAATTGATAAAAAAAGGAGGGGGCTTCAACTGCTACTGACTCACCCGAAGACAGCAGTGTCTGTAAAATTAAAAAGACTCCCTGTTGCCCACCTGCAGTAATCAATGTTTCTTCTCGCTTTGGAGCATAGTCATACATTGTTTTGATTAACTGATTAATGGCTTCACGTAAAGGAAGATAGCCTAGTTCATCTTGATTGATTTCTTCAGAGACCATTTTATTCCACGAAAACGGCGGAAAGTCAAATGATGGAATAAGGGCTGTCGGTAGTTCGCCTGAAAATACATCTAGTAACTGTTTTTGATTCTTTCTCTCTTGAAATTCACTAAGAAATGAATCTTCTTCAAATAACAAGGATTGGGAAAGATAATTTCGCCAATCAATTCTAGGCTCAGAATATACACCCCATTTTTCTTCATTCACAAAAGTACCGCTGCCTTGTTTACGTATCAATACCCCCATACTTGTTAACTCTTCTAATGAACGAACGACCGTAGTTCGGTTCACACCAAATAATTCAGCGAGTTTTCTTTCAGAAGGCAATCGTTCTCCTCCTTGAAGATTTCCTTTTCTTATCTGTTCAGTTACTTGCTCCATGATTTGGATATAGGCAGCTTTTTCTTTTTTCCTTATTTTCTCCCACATTCTCGTCTCCTCCTTCATACCGATAATTGGATGAGTTAAAAATAATCCAATTGGCTGTTTTTGTCAAACCCGGAGTCACGTATACTATGTTTATTCATACAATATTACGGAGGAACTCATTTATGATAAAAAAAGTAGTAACAATAGCTGGCTCTGATTCTAGTGGTGGCGCTGGAATTCAAGCGGATTTAAAAACATTTCAAGAATACGGAACATTTGGATTTTCTGCATTAACAAGCATTGTGACGATGAATCCCGATGAAGGATGGTCACACACTGTAACACCGATTGATCCAGAAATAGTTGAAAAACAATTAAAAACGATTTTTACAGGTGGAAAATTAGATGCCCTGAAAACTGGAATGCTGGGAACAACAGGCGCTATCGAAGCGACACGTCAAGTAATCGATACCTATCAAATGGAAAATATCGTGATTGATCCTGTCATAGCATGCAAAGGGACCAGCGAGTTGCTGCAACCTGAAAACGTTGAAGCCATGACAAGGCTTCTTCTACCCAAAGCAACCATTACCACGCCAAACTTAGTCGAAGCAGGAATTCTTTCTGAGTTAGGGGACTTAACTTCTATTGAACAGATGAAAAAAGCGGCAAAATTAATTGCTTTACGAGGACCTAAGCATGTAGTAATCAAAGGAGGACATCGCCTTGGCTTAGACAAAGCAGTAGACATTTACTTTGACGGACAGCAGTTTGAAATTTTGGAAAATGAGTTGATTCCAACAGACTACAACCATGGGGCTGGTTGTACATTCGCTGCGGCTATTACTGCTGGCTTAGCAAAAGGGCTTTCAGTTGAAAAATCAGTCAAATTAGCAAAAGATTTTGTTCGTGCGGCGATTCAGCAAGGAATAAAAATTAATCCTTATCTTGGTCATGTCTGGCATGGCGCCTACAATCATGCTGAAAATCGAATGATATAAGGAGTCTATTATGAAAAAACAACCCTCTATTCAAAGTCTTGTACAAATCGCCTTATTTGCTGCACTCACTATGATTGGTACGACCATTCGCATTCCCTTTCCAGGTGCATTTGTTCATTTAGGAAACGCGGTACTCTTACTTGCAGTTTTGTTAATCGGATACAAAGGAGCACTTGCTGCAGGTTTAGGATTTGCTATTTTTGATAGTTTTAGTGGCTATATAACTGAAGCTCCTTACTTTTTGATTGAAAGTCTGATTGTTGGCGGTGTTGCTTATTTGCTCTTTGCAGCTTTTAAAAAGAAACCCACTGCTATTTGGCAGCTGCTGATTATTGGTGCAGGAACTGGTGCAGCAAAAATTGTCATGACTCAACTAAAAAATACAGGAATGAACTTCTTTATGGGTGCCGATTGGTCTGTTGCCTTTACAGGTGCACTGACAAAATTACCCGCGACGCTCATCAATGTTTGTATTACCATGGTAATTGTTTCACTTGCTTACTTCCCTTTAAAAAAAGGAATGGATGCGATTTTCCACACAGTCTAGTTGAGTCGGAAAAAATTTCTACACTAGAGTTAACAAAAAAACAGAGTAGGTTCAACCGTAAGAAAAGCGTTACTTTTCCCTTTCTTACAGGTGGCAAACCTCTCTGTTTTTTAGTTTATTTATTGAAAACTTTCTGGTTTTGGTTGTGTTTCATCAAAGTGATAAGCAATTGCATCTAAAATACGACGACTAGCTTCCCCATCACCATAAGGATTCGCTGCTTTTGACATTGTTTCGTGTGCTACAGGATCAAGCAAGCGTAAGGTTTCCTCGTATACTGTAGTTTCTTCTGTCCCAATCATTTTTAGTGTTCCTGCTTCCACTCCCTCAGGACGCTCCGTTGTATCTCGAAGTACCAGCACTGGAACACCTAGAGAAGGCGCTTCTTCTTGGACTCCCCCAGAATCAGTCAGTATTAAATAGCTTCTCGCAGCAAAATTGTGAAAGTCTACAACATCCAACGGTTCGATTAAATGAACATTGGCAAGTTCACCAAGAATTTCCTGCGCTTCTTTTCTTACTTGAGGATTTTTATGCATTGGGAACACCACTTCTACTTCCGAATGTTCCTGTGCGATTTTTCGAATACTACGAAAAACGGAACGCATTGCTTCCCCTAAATTTTCTCTACGATGCATCGTTACTAAAATCAATTTTTTTCCGTCTAAATCTTTCGGCAACTCAGGATGGTCATAGGTTTTTGAAACAGTATATTTCATCGCATCAATCGCTGTATTTCCTGTAATAAAAATCGCTTTTTTCGGATGATTTTCTTTTAATAAATTTTCTTCACTTGTTTTTGTTGGAGCAAAATATAAGTCACTCAACACATCAATGAGCTGGCGATTCATTTCTTCTGGAAACGGAGACCATTTATTCCACGTTCTCAATCCAGCTTCCACGTGTCCTACTGCTATTTGTTGATAAAAAGCGGCTGTTGCAGAGGCATAAGCCGTAGTCGTATCTCCGTGAACAAGAACAATATCTGGCTTTGCTTCTTCTAATACCGGCTTCAGCTCTGTTAGAACTCGGCTGGTGATATCTGTCAACGTTTGTCCAGCCTTCATAATATTTAAATCATAATCAGGAACAAGATTAAATACCGCCATCACCTGATCAAGCATTTCTCTGTGCTGCGCAGTCACTGCGACTTTTGCCTCAAATCGAGAATCCTTTGCTAGCGCATTTACCAATGGGGCCATTTTAATCGCTTCAGGTCTTGTTCCAAATATAGATAAAACATGTATTTTTTTCAAGAAACTCCCTACTTTCTTATTCTAATCTACTTCATTCTACCATGGATGAAACAAGAAAAAGAGACCTTTGCATTTCTTTTCGCAAAAGTCCCATTATTGATTAATCTCTTACACCAAAAGCTCCACGAATGGCATTAAATACACCACTTGCAATAACAAAAGTCAACCAGCTTGTCGCCCATCCACCTGCAATTCCAGAAAATCCCCACAAAAAGAAAACAACTGTTGCTGCTGGCCAGTAGATACCAGCAATAAAACTAAATGCGGGTGAATGGTTTTTTTGCTTTTTTGCCTGCGGACCTAATTCATCCTCATCTGCAATAAATATTCGTTCCGCTAAAAATTTAGTGAAGCCTCCCTGGATTGTTCCACCATAGATAATTAGCGTCACACCTAGTGCAATCATGAAAAACATTGCTGCTGCCCCTCTGCCTGAGTTCCCGCCATAAGGTGCAAACAGTTCAAACATAATCACTGGACCAAAAGATAAAATACAAAGACCAATCCCTAAGACCAAACTCAATGCAAAGGAACGCTGATACTTAGCTTTTTCCTGCTTCACAAAGTCAACCGTTTCAGACGAAATATAGCGGTCATCAAACTCTTTATTGATTTTAGAAAAAGTCATTCCCCCGGTAATGAATAATCCGACAGCAATTGCGATTGAGAGAAATAAGAGAAATACGCCCATCATCTCAATACCAAGTGTACCCAGTAAAATTAATATAGCGACACCTGAGATAATCAGTCCCACTCCGCTTGCAATCATCAATGATGCTCTTTTTCTAACCTCTAAATACTGCTGGGTTTCGATAACATCAATAGGCTCTCCAAAAAGAAATTCTTCTTCATACTTCGGTTTTGTTTCCACATGCAACTCTGCCAACAGCTCGTCTATAGAGCCAAATTCAGAAATTGTTGTACCCACTGCTTCATTTTCACTTTTGCCTTCTTCGATTAATTCCAAATATCGATCTTCCATATTTGCGAGTAAATCTGTTTTTAGCTGTCTACTTTCTGCGGTTTCTGGAATAGCTAAGAATAATCCATCCATATATGTTTTTATTGTATCCATCTTTTTCTCCTCCTAAATAAATCGGTCGACTACATCTTTGGTTAGTGACCACTCTTCTTTTTTACTTGTTAAATATTCTTTTCCCGCATCAGTAATTCGGTAATATGTTCGTTTTTTCCCGTGTGTCACAGCTCCCGGAAAAGATTTGATATACCCATTTTTTTCTAATCGAGTAAAAGCAGAATATAAAGTCGTTTCTTTGATGACATACATTTCATTTGAGACCTCTCGAATTCTCTTTGAAATTGCATAGCCATAAGAGTCTCCCTCAGATAAGATGGACAAAAGAATGGTGTCATTATATCCGCGAATACCATCACTGGAAATCATTTTGCCCCTCCTTTATTACTACGTCTGTCGTTGTAATCAGTTTAGCACGATTACTACGACAGGTAAAGTAAAATCGTAAAAAAACTCTTTTTCCTGTTTTCATTAGGAAAAAGAGCTAGTTTGTCATCCTATTTTCTTTTCAAGTAATGATTCCGTAAACTGCTTATCTCTAATTGTTAGACGTTTCTCTGCAATCTTTTGCACAAAATAGCGATCATGAGAGACGATCAAAATTGTTCCGTTAAAGGACTGAATGATTTGCTCAATTTCTTCTCGGCTAGTAATATCTAAATGATTGGTGGGTTCATCTAAAATAAGAAAATTAAAGGATTGCTGCATCAATTTTGCAAGCTCCAGTCGTACGCGTTCACCACCTGACAAGTCTTTTAACCGCTTAAACACATCTTCACCAAAAAAACTGTAGTTCGCTAAAATACGGCGCAACACTTCTTCCGTTCCTTCCACTTCTTTAAAGTAATCCAGCACGCGCTGCTCTTCATTTTTATAACTAATTGTTTGGGGTAGATAGCCAATAGAGACTGCAGGACCAATCGAAATAACTCCTGCATCTACAAGCTCACTTCCCAAAAGAAGCTGAATAAACGTGGTTTTTCCAGAACCATTTCTTCCTTCTAAGCTTATGCGATCTTTCCAATGAATTTTACAGTTCGCTTCTTCAAAAATAGCTTGTTCATCATAAGATTTCCAAATATTTTCCACATAAACGACTTCTTTTCCAGAGCGCTTCTCCTCTATAAGCTCCCCACGAATTGTTTTCTTGTCTGTAATCGGTTTTCTGATTCGCTGGATTTTTTCCAGTCGATGTTCCAGTTCTTTTGCTTTTTTATAGAATTTTTCATTATCTGATTCATTTCCCCACTGACGATAACGTCTAATCGCCAGCTGCATTTTTTGAATTTCCTTTTGCTGGAGTGCATAATCCTTTGCAAGTTTTTCTTCCTGCTGTCTTTTTTCTTTTTTATAAAAACTATAATTTCCACGAAATAATTGACTATTTCCATCTTCAATTTCTAAAATCTCTTGAACGACTTCATCCAAGAAATAGCGATCGTGAGAAACAATAACGAACGTCTTTTTACTATTTTTAATAAAACTTTCCAACCAGCCCATTGCTTCTTTGTCTAGATGATTCGTCGGCTCATCTAGCAAATAGACATCTGCTTCTGTTAATAGGATGCGAATCATTTCCACAAGTATTTTTTCTCCGCCACTCAATGTAGACAAATAGGCCTCTTTTTTATGAGAAAAGTTCATTCCTTTTAGCATAGAAATGATTCGGTCTTCTAACGTATATCCGCCGATTTTTTCATATTCTTCTTGAAGCTGTCCATAACGAAGCAACTGCTTTTCCTCAATCGCTTCGCCAGTTGAAAACAACGTTTCAAAGTAAGAGAGCAATTGCTTTACTTCCTGAATTTTTGGAAAACTCTCAATTAAATAGTGAAATACAGATTCACTAGAAGATTTTGGCATTTGTTGAACGTAAGAAATTATCAGGTTCTTTTTCCTACTCACTGTTCCGGAATCAGCCCCCTCTATTCCAACCATTAGTTTCAAGAGCGTTGATTTTCCAGAACCATTTTCTCCGATGAGACCGATTTTATGACCTTTATGAATTTCTAATGAAATATCCTCTAAAACAGGAATTCCCCCATAATTTTTTGTTACTTGATTTAACTGAATAAACATAGTTGTTCTCTCCTTGGACCATTCCAAAGAAAAAAACAAGAAATCACAAAAATACGTGACCTCTTGTTTTTTAAATATTCAATAAGAATAGAACGTTGAAATGGTCATCGATTTATTTTATTTTCGCTAAAAATAGACACACTAATCCCTTGGTTAGCAAAAGTAAAACCGATTGCATGACAAAAAATAATAAAATATTTTTCAAAACATTGCTCGAATGTTCTATTTGACATGCTCGCCATCCTCGTTCCCTCCTTCATTTACCTAATTTTTATTCATTGTATCACAGGTAACGGTTACTTACCAGTAAACTTTCTAAATACTCTGTAGTTCGAATGTAGAGGATACTGGAACAGAAGCAACAATTACTTCTATCCTGCCTTTAAATTCTAGGAATTATATCGTATCTCCATTGAAGATAGAATTTTTCACTACAACATAATCCACTTTACGAATCGCTTCTAAATCACGTCCGCCAGCATATGAAATAGATGACTGTAAGTCTTGCTGCATTTCAACCAACGTATCTTTTAAAGAACCTTTATGTTGAATCCAAATTTTCTTTCCTTCAACATTTTTCTTCTCACCTTTTTGAAACTCAGAGGCACTACCAAAATATTCTTTGTAAACTACGCCGTTTTCCACTTTTGTCTCACCAGGAGATTCTTCATGTCCTGCAAATAAGGAGCCAATCATTACCATCGTTGCACCAAAACGAACAGATTTTGCTATGTCTCCATGCGTACGAATTCCACCATCAGCAATCAAAGGTTTACGTGCCGCTTTTGCACACCAGCGTAAAGCGGCTAGCTGCCAACCACCCGTACCAAATCCTGTTTTGATTTTTGTGATACAAACTTTTCCTGGTCCAATTCCAACTTTTGTTGCATCTGCCCCAGCATTTTCCAATTCACGAACAGCTTCTGGTGTCCCCACATTACCAGCAATGACAAATGTTTCTGGTAAAAATTTTTTTATATGCTGAATCATGGAGATAACTGAATTTGAGTGTCCATGCGCAATATCAATGGTTATATAATCTGGAACTAGCCCTAACTTGGCAAGCTCTTCTACAAACCCGTACTCTGCCTCTTTTACGCCCACACTAATAGAAGAAATAAGCGTGCGCTCTTTCATTTTCTTGATAAAAGGAATCCGAGCAGCTTCATCAAAACGGTGCATAATATAGAAATAACCATTCTCAGCTAAAAATTCTGCAATATTTTCATCAATAATTGTTTGCATATTTGCTGGCACAACAGGCATTTTAAATGAGTGCTTGCCAAGTGTAACTGTGGTATCGCATTCAGAACGACTGTTCACGATACATTTGTTTGGAATCAATTGGATATCTTCATAATCAAAAACTTTCATAAGAGCTTCCTCCTGATGTTCATTTCAGTAAAACACGAACATTAATTATTTTTCAGATGCTTTTCTGAGCATCATCTGTAATTTACAACATATATTCTATAAAATCAAGCTTTTTTTGTTAAGATTTGAAGTTTTATCCGAAATATCATTCGTTTCCTTTAAACAGTCGATAAATAAGAAACCATTCATAAAATAAAAAAATCGCGAAAGAGAAAACCATTTCTGGCCTCTTTTTGCGATTTTTTCTCTAGTTTCATTCTCGTGAATTTTTGCCAATTCTTTCAATTGGTTCTATATCGTTACGGTAAAATATTCCCTGCTGCCATATAGATGTCATACCAATCCTCACGACTTAAAACAATCTCAGAAGCTTTAGCGATTTCTTTGATCCGACCAATATTCATTGTCCCAGCAATTACCTGCATATTCGCAGGATGACGTAAAATCCAAGCTGAAGCAAGACCTGTTGGCGTTGTTTCGTATTTCTCAGCTAGCGTTTCTAATTTTTTATTTAGTTCTGGAAATTTTTCATTTCCAATGAAGACTCCTTCAAAGAAGCCATATTGATACGGAGACCAGGCTTGAATTGTCATATCATGTAAACGAGAATAATCCAAAAGACTTCCATCATGATCAACGCTTCCGCCATCCGTCATATTTACATGAATCCCTTGGTCAATCATTCCTGTATGCATAATACCAAATTGTAATTGATTCGCTACTAATGGTTGTTTTACAGTTTTTTTCAATAACTCAATTTGCATTGGATTTTGGTTACTTACACCAAAATGAGTCACTTTCCCTTGGGCTTCTAATTGATCAAAAGCAGCTGCTACCTCTTCTGGTTCAACTAACGTATCCGGACGGTGTAATAAAAGAGCATCTACATGATCTACGCCTAATCGAGTTAAACTTGCATCAACAGATTCAATAATATGCTCTTTAGAAAAATCGAACATTTTCCCTGGAACAATCCCGCATTTCGTTTGGATAAATAAATCTTCCCGACGCAATGAGCTTTCTTTTAACGCTTTTCCAAAAATTGATTCGCATTCTCCACCCGCATAAATGTCTGCATGATCAAAAAAGTTAATACCATTTTCTGCAGCAGTTTCAATCACTTCAACAGGATTCTCTGCATTATTTATGCGCATACTGCCTAAAATAACCGATGCTACTTCTTGAGTTGTTGAGCCGAATTTAATTTTTTTCATGAGATACCTCCAATTTTCTTTCTACAACGTACAGTTTACCACACCTTTTTTGAAAAGGCTTTATTTTTCCCAAAGAAACCAGTTTAGATAAGTTCGCTATTTTTCTTTCGAGATCCCTTTTTGTCCAATATCCGTTCGATAAAAAGTTCCTGCAGTATCTGTTTTGTTTAACAGTTCATAAACCTTTTTTTGTGCCTCCTGTAGTGTTGCGCCTTGGGCTTCCAGCAGATAAACTCGTCCGCCATTTGTCACAAGATTTCCGTCTTTTTCCTCAACCCCTGCATAATAAAGATGTTCGTCTTCCAAAAGAGCAAAGTTTGGAAGCATTTCTCCTGTTTTATAAGCAGATGGATAGCCATTCGCTGCAACAACTATACCAATACTAAAGCCTTTCTTTTTCCACTGAATATCTGGTTTACGATTATTTAGTAAGTCATCAATAATTAGTGCCAAATCACTTTCTAAGCGCTGTAAAACAACCTGCGTTTCCGGATCACCAAAGCGAGCATTAAATTCAATGACTTTTGCACCTTCTTTCGTTGCAATTAACCCAGCATACAAGATTCCTGTAAATGAACGTCCTTCTTTTACAAGCCCTTTTGCTGTCGGTATCATAATTTCTGCTACTGCTTTTTCCACCATTATCTGAGGAATTTGCGGAACAGGAGCATAGGCACCCATACCACCTGTATTGGGTCCTTTATCGCCATCATAGGCACGCTTATGATCCTGTGCAATAACCATAGGATAGACTTCTTCTCCCTTTACAAAAGCAAGTAAAGAAAATTCTTCTCCATCTAAAAAGTCTTCGACGACGACCTTCGCACCACTTTCGCCAAATTTGTTTTCTTCCAGCATGTCTTTTAACGCATCAATTGCCTCGTCAACAGTTAACGCAACCACCACACCTTTTCCCGCAGCAAGTCCATCTGCTTTAATGACAATTGGTGCCCCTTTTTTTAACACGTATTCCTTGGCTTTTTCAAACTCATGGAACGTTTGATAGCTGGCTGTTGGAATCGAATATTTGCTCATAATTTCTTTTGCAAAATCTTTTGATCCTTCGATGAGTGCCGCTTCCTTGGTAGGACCAAATATTTTAAGTCCAGCATCAGAAAAAGCATTGACTACTCCATTTAAAAGAGGAATCTCAGGACCAACAAATGTCCAATCAACTGCTTGTTGTTTTGCAAAACGTATTAACCCTTCATTATCTAGTTCATTAATTGCTGCAAGCTCAATCCCATCTTGTTTCATCCCCGCATTTCCCGGCGCACAAAATACACGGTCAACCCATGGACTTTCCAAAAACTTTTGTGCAAGAGTATGTTCTCGTCCGCCACTTCCGATAACTAAAATCGTTTTTTTCATAGTGTCCTCCTAATAAAATTCACTTTTTTGAAAAAAGCGACGAATCATCCCCTTCTTTAAGAATAAAACCAGCAATTTTTAACAGTTGCCTATTCTAAGAATGGTTCGAATTCAGCCGCTTCCCTATTAATGTCTAAAATGACGAATCTCTGTAAAGACCATTGCAATACCGTATTTATTGGCCATATCAATTGACTCTTGGTCTTTAATACTCCCTCCAGGCTGAACAATCGCTTTTATTCCATGTTCAGCAGCATATTCCACTGAATCGCCCATTGGGAAATACGCATCACTTGCTAGAACTGCTTCTGAAATCCGTACGCCCGCTTGTTCAACCGCTAGCTTAACAGAGCCAACACGATTCATTTGTCCTGCACCAATCCCAAGGGTCTGATGTTGGTTCGCCACCACAATCGCATTAGATTTTACATGCTTGACAGCTTTCCATGCAAATGCCAGTGCAGCCAGCTCTTCATGACTCGGCTGTCTGGTTGTCACACATTTCCACTCTGTTGGGATTTCTTCAATAACATCTTGTTCTTGAAGAAGTAATCCGCCAATCACCGAAACTGTTTCTGGTTTTGCTTCTTGATTTTTAGAAGAGAAATCCAATGTTAACAGTCTGAGGTTCTTTTTTTCCGAAAGTAAAGCAAACGCTTCTTCACTATAACTAGGTGCAATGATAATTTCTAGGAACAGCTGGTGCATCTTTTGCGCAGTAGCCAAATCGACTTCACGATTTAAAACGATAATTCCTCCAAAAATGGACACAGGATCCGCTTCATAGGCGTAGTTGTATGCATCAAAAATAGTCTCACCTGTTCCTATTCCACATGGATTCATATGTTTTAATGCCACCACTGTAGGTTCTGTAAATTCACGGATAATCCGTAGTGCAGCATCTGCATCTTTAATATTATTGTAAGAGAGTTCTTTACCATGCTGCTGTACTGCGCTTGCAATAGAAAAAGCTGTCGGAATCGCTTCTTTATAAAACGCGGCTTTTTGATGGCTGTTTTCCCCATAGCGTAATGTCTGCTTCAAATCGTAGCTCAAGGTTAGAGTTTCAGGTGTTTCTTCTTCCACAATCTCTGTTAAATAAGTGGCAATAAGCGCATCATAGGCTGCTGTATGACGAAAAACTTTTGCTGCCAGTTTTTTTCGTGTAGTTAAAGAAGTGTCCCCTGTTTGCTCAAGCGTAGCTAAAACCTGCTCATAATCTTGTGGATCAACAACGACTGTCACAGATGCAAAATTTTTAGCTGCTGAACGTAACATACTAGGTCCACCAATATCAATATTTTCAATTGCTTGTTCTTCCGTCACTTCCGGTTTTAAAATGGTTTCTTTGAAAGGATATAAATTTACACAAACAAAATCAATAGGAGAAATTTGGTGTTCCTTCATCTCCGACATATGAGTAGCTAAATCACGTCGTCCCAGCAGTCCGCCATGAATTTTCGGATGTAAGGTCTTCACACGCCCATCCATCATTTCTGGAAATCCAGTCACTTCATCGATAGAAATTGTTGGAACGCCTGCTTCATCAAGCGTTTTTTTCGTTCCGCCTGTAGAAATGATTTCAATTCCTTGTGCGACTAATCCTTGTGCAAATTCAATGACCCCTGTTTTATCTGATACACTAATCAATGCTCGTCTCATAAGTTATTTAACCGCTCCTTTTTGTTTGTTGGCAATTTCTGCTAGAACCTTTGGATAGAGCTGATGCTCCAATTGATGAATTTTTTCTTCCAAACTTTCCAAGGTATCTGTTTGTAGAATATCAAGTGCTTCTTGTACAATAATAGGTCCTGTGTCCACCCCTGCATCAATATAGTGGATGGTTACGCCTGTTTGTTCAGCTTTCGCTTCAAATGCTTCTTTTATCCCATGAAGCCCAGGATACTTCGGCAAGAGCGAGGGGTGAATATTAATAATTCTCTGCGGATATGCCTCTAACAAACACGGACCAATAATCCGCATATAACCAGCCAAAATAATCCATTCTACTTGATATTCTTCCAATAAATGAAGAAGTTCTGCTTCGTAAATTCCTTTAGAAGAAAAATTTTTTGGTGAAAAATGAATTGCTTCAATCCCATGATTTTTAGCTCGTTCAAGAACAAAAGCATCTGGTTTATCAGAAAAAACAAATGCGATGTCCATTTCGATTTCTCGTCTTTTCACGGCAGTGATGATTGCCTCAAAGTTGCTGCCGTTTCCCGATGCCAAAATGGCTGCTCTCATCTTTTAAACTCCTTTTAAAACAACAGACTGCTGCTGCTTTTCTGTTACACGACCAATTACAAAACTTGGTTCATTATTTTCTTTTAAAACCGCCTGAACTTCCTCCACCTTTTGAGGTGACACTGCAAGGACCATTCCGATACCCATATTAAAAATTTCATACATCTCACGGGCAGGAATTTTTCCATAAAGCTGTAAGGCTTTAAAAATCGGTAAAATTGGCCAAGATCCTACTTCTATCTCTACACTCAATTCATCTGAAACCATCCGAGGAATATTTTCAATAAAACCGCCGCCCGTAATATGGGCAATTCCGGCAACGAGTTCTTTTTTCACAAGAGGCAATAGTGCATTCACATAAATCTTTGTAGGAATCAATAGCTCTTCACCTAGTGTCGTGTCAAGCTCTGGCAATTCTGACTCACCAGTAAAAGAATGCTCTTCAAAAAAGATTTTTCTCACCAAGGAATAGCCGTTTGAATGAATACCACTTGAAGGCAGTCCAATCAGAACGTCTCCTGATTGAATCTTTTCCCCTGTAACAAGTTGCCTTTTTTCAGCAATTCCTACAGCAAATCCTGCTAAATCATAGTCATTTTCACCGTACATCCCTGGCATTTCAGCAGTTTCTCCACCAATTAGTGCTGCCCCTGCCTGCACACAGCCTTCTGCTACACCTGCGACAACTTGTTCCAAACGTACAGGAATATTTTTCCCTGTTGCAATATAATCCAGAAAATATAAAGGCTCTGCTCCTTGAGCGACAATATCATTCACGCACATCGCCACACAATCAATCCCGATGGTTGTATGGGTATCCTCTTGGATGGCCACCATTAATTTTGTTCCAACTCCATCTGTTCCCGAAATCAGTACAGGCTCTGAAACGTCCACCGTACTTAAATCAAAACAACCTCCAAATCCACCAATTGCGCCCATAACACCTAGACGTTCTGTACGTTTTACGTGTTTTTTAATCCGTTCAACTACTTCATATCCTGCTTCTACGTCAACACCAGCTTTGGCATACGCATTTTTCATAAAGCTTCGCTCCTATTCATTCCTAAAAAAAGGAAGTCTTCTCTTTCAATGAGGCTTGATACTTTTCTTCATAATCGTAAAGAGGGGTCGGATAATCTCCGTTAAAATACGCCATGCACAATCCAGAATACGGCGCATCAAAGGTTAATCCAATGGCATCAATCAGTCCGTCTTCACTCAAGAAACTCAGAGAATCTGCGCCAATTTCTTCACAAATTTCTTCTATTGAGTGATTGGCGGCGATTAATTCTTTTCTTGTTTGAATATCAATTCCATAAAAACATGGGTATTTTAATGGCGGAGCAGCAATTCGGACATGAACTTCTTTTGCACCCGCTTCTTTTAACAATTGAACAATTCTTCGACTTGTCGTCCCACGAACAATCGAATCATCTACCATAATGACCTTTTTGCCTTCAACGACTCCTCGAACCGCCGATAACTTCATACGAACCCCTTGTTCTCTTAACTCTTGAGTTGGCTGAATAAACGTTCGGGCAATATACTGATTTTTAACTAGGCCCATCTCATAAGGAATTCCACTTGCCTCTGCATAGCCACTTGCAGCAGATAAAGAAGAGTTGGGTACCCCTACCACCATATCCGCTGCCACTGACGCTTCCTGAGCTAAACGTCTACCCATATTTTTTCTTGCGGTATGTACATTCACACCTGCAATATTTGAATCAGGTCTAGCAAAGTAGATATATTCCATCGCACAAATGGCGGGCTGTGTATCCGTTGTGTAGGTGTCGATTGTCACTCCCTGTTCATTGATAATTACAAGTTCTCCCGGCTGAACATCTCGAATGAACGCGGCACCAATCACCTCTAGTGCACAAGTTTCAGAGGCAACGACATAAGAACCATTTTTCATTTGACCAATAGATAGCGGACGAAAACCATTTGGATCAAGGGCAGCAATCATCGCATTCTCTGTCATTAACAGATAGGCAAATCCACCTTTCACTTTATTCAACGCTTCTTTCAACTGACCGATAAATGTGGTTTCTTTACTTCTGCGAATCAAATGCATCAAAATTTCTGTATCTGAATTGGAGTGAAAAATAGCGCCATCCGTTTCCAATTCACGTCTTAGTGTACGAGCATTCGTTAAATTTCCATTATGGGCAAGTCCTATAGAAGTATCGTAAAATTTAAATAGAAATGGCTGAATATTATCAACACTCCCATTTCCTGCAGTTGCATATCGGACATGTCCGATAGCCGCCGTTCCTTTTAGATTATTTAACTGCCGTTCATCTTTAAAAACCTCTGATAATAACCCTAATCCACGGTATCCATCTAAGATTCCTTCTTGATTCACAACAATTCCTGCGCCTTCTTGTCCGCGGTGTTGTAAACTATGAAGTCCAAAATAAGTTACACGAGCAGCATCCGGGTGCCCCCAGACACCGAAAATACCGCACTCTTCATTTAAACTTTTTACTTCATAAGACATGAGATTGCATCCTCCCAAAGCTGTTTGGCTTTCGTCACCTCAATAGAAATAGTTTCTTCCTCTGTCTTTATCACCAACTGATTTGTTGCGGTAACCGTTCCAACTTTTTCTGCCTGTTCACCCATCATTTGTTCAAATGCTTCTTGATTTTCTTTGGCAACAGATAAAATAAAGCGAGATTGTGTTTCTGAGAATAGATTTGCCGTAGCCATATTCAAGCTAACCTCTATCCCAAAGTTATTTTTAAATGCAGATTCGGCAAGCGCTACACCAATTCCACCCTCTGCACAGTCATGTGCGCTTTCCACTAGTCCTTGTTTAATTGCGGCTAACACTGCTTCTTGATTCTTTTTTTCCACAGCTAAATCAAACGCCATTAATTGACCTTCGATACGGCCTAATTGCATTTTTTGTAGCTCAGAACCATTAAAGTCTGGTTTTGTGTCTCCAATGAGATAAATAAGATCACCAGCCTGTTTAAACTCTTGCGTTGTAATATGGGCTAAGTCATCAATTAAGCCGACCATTCCAATGACTGGTGTTGGATAAATTGCTTTTCCATCCGTTTCATTATATAAAGAGACATTTCCAGAAATAACTGGCGTATCTAATACACGACAAGCCTCTGAAATACCATCCGCTGATGTCCATAATTCCCAAAACCCTTCTGGTTTATCTGGAGAACCATAGTTCAAACAATCGGTAATAGCTAATGGACGTCCTCCACTTGCGACAATATTTCTTGCCGCCTCTGCCACAGCAATCTGACCGCCAATCTCTGGATTTAAATATAAGTATCTTGCGTTACAGTCTGTTGTCATGGCTAATGCCTTATTTGTTCCTCTAACACGTAAAACAGCTGCATCACTTCCAGGTCGCACAACTGTGTTGGTTCGTACCTGCGAGTCATAGGTTTCATAAATCATTTTCTTTGAAGCGATGGTTGGTTGCTGCAACAATCCAAGTAACGTTTCTTCTCCGCTGGTGATAGTCGGTTGAAAATCCGCTAGCTTTGAAAACGCTCGAATCCGCGCAGGTTCTTTTCGTTCTTTGTTGTAAACAGGTGCATCCTCAGCCAAAGCATCCACTGGCAGATTTGCAACCTCCACCTCGTGGTGATACAGACGATAAAGTCCATCATCTGTCACTTCTCCAATAGTGACTGCATCTAGCTCATATTTATGAAACAAGTCAACAACCTCTTTTTCATGTCCTTGTTCTACACAAATCAGCATTCTTTCTTGAGATTCTGACAACATCATTTCGTATGGCGTCATATTAGTTTCGCGCTGAGGCACATCATCTAAATAAAGTTTCAAACCAGAACCTGCTTTAGACGCCATTTCAGCGCTTGACGAAACCAGTCCAGCGGCGCCCATATCTTGAATTCCTACCAAGATGTCTGAATGTTCTAAAATCAATTCTAGACAAGCTTCCAATAGTAATTTTTCCATGAAGGGATCGCCTACTTGAACCGCCGAGCGTTGCTGTTCTTCTCCTTCTACAAACTCTTCTGAGGCAAACGTAGCACCGTGAATACCATCGCGTCCTGTTTTTGCGCCTACGTACATAATGGCGTTTCCGACTCCTTTAGCCTGCCCTTTTTGAATATCCTTATGATCAATTAATCCCACACACATGGCATTTACTAGTGGATTTCCTGCGTAGCAAGGATCAAAAGCCACTTCCCCGCCAACCGTCGGAATACCGATACAGTTCCCATAACCACTGATTCCTGCAACAACCTCTTCGAGTAAATATTTTGTGCGTTCATTATCTAATTCCCCAAAACGTAAAGAATCTAAAATTGCGATTGGACGTGCACCCATACTAAAAATATCCCGGATAATTCCTCCTACACCAGTAGCGGCTCCTTCATAAGGCTCTACTGCTGACGGATGGTTATGGCTTTCCGCTTTAAACACAACTGCCTGTCCGTCGCCAATATCAACAATCCCTGCTCCTTCTCCAGGACCTTGCAATACTTGAGGCCCAGTTGTTGGAAACTTTCGCAATACAGGTTTTGAATTTTTATAGGAGCAATGTTCGCTCCACATCACAGAAAATAAACCCGTTTCTGTATAATTTGGCAACCTCCCCAGAATCTCTTCTGAAATCAATCGATACTCCTCTTCCGTCAATCCCCAGTCAGTATAAATTTTTTGCTCTTTTATTTCTTGTGGTGTTGGCTCTGTCACTTTCATCATTTGTTCGCTGTCACCTTTCCAAAGTTTTTCAGTATGGAGGCAAAGAAACGTTTGCCGTCCTCAGAACCAAGTAACGTTTCCATTGCTCGTTCTGGGTGTGGCATCATTCCTAAAACATTTCCCGCTTTGTTTGTAATTCCAGCGATTTGTTCAATGCTGCCATTAATATTTTCACCAGAGTACGTGAAAACAATTTGATTGTTCTCTTTTAATTCCTGCAAGGTTTCTTCGTCACAGTAATAGTTTCCTTCTCCATGAGCCACAGGAATTTGAAGAATTTCTTCCTTTTGATACTCTGTCGTAAATTTTGTCTGATTGTTGACTACTTTCAAAGGAACCGTTTTGCAAATAAAGTGTAAAGACTCATTTCTTTTCAGCGCCCCTGGTAAAAGGCCCGCTTCTGTTAATACTTGAAATCCATTACAAGTGCCAAAAACGGGCTTTCCTTCTTCTGCGAATCGAATCACTTCAGACATTATTTTAGAAAAGCGAGCAATCGCACCGCATCTTAAGTAATCTCCATAAGAAAATCCGCCAGGAAGCAAAACGCCATCGAATCCTTCCAGTGAGTCAGCATCGTGACGCACATATTCTGCCTCAGCACCCATGATTTCTTTTACAGCCCAAAACATGTCCATATCACAGTTTGAACCAGGAAATACAATGACAGCAAATTTCATTTATACTTCCTCCAATGCAGAAATTTCATAACGATAGCTTTCCATATTTACATTTGCCAATAGCTTGTCACAGACTTCCTCAATCATTTCTTCTACCGGTCTATCTGCTGCGGAGACTTTAATTTCAAAATATTTCCCAATGCGAATTTCTTCAATCTCTGTATAGCCCATACGATGAACTGCACCTTTGACTGCTTCTCCTTGAGGGTCTAAAACGGAATCTTTATACGTGACATAAACTTTTACAAAATACATTTGAATGGCTCCTTTTTCTCATTATTTTGAATTTTTATTGACTACTTGCTTCAGTATTTCCAAAACCGTAACTATTCAAATTTCTTCCAGACGTCTTAATACTTCTTTGTACACAGGAACAAGGTCTCCTAAATCTCTGCGATAAACGTCTTTATCTAAATGTTCATTTGTTTTTAAATCCCATAACCGGCAAGTATCAGGAGAAATCTCATCTGCTAAAAGAATCTCACCTTCTGCCGTTTTTCCAAACTCCACTTTAAAATCAATTAACTTAATAGAAAGCTCATTGAACAAATCAATTAATGCGTGATTTATTTTGTGTGTCATGGTCTTGATTTTTTGAATTTCCTCATTCGTTGCAATACCCAATGCTAAAATATGGTCTTCGTTAATCAATGGATCATCTAATCGATCTTCTTTGAAATAAAACTCAATAATTGGAAATGGCAACGGATGTCCTTCTAAAACATCTAAACGTTTAGAAAAACTTCCTGCAGCCACATTCCGCACGACAACTTCTAATGGAATAATATTCACTTCTTTTACCAATTGTTCGGTTTTTGATAATTTCCTAACAAAATGACTAGCAATCCCTCGTTCGTTTAACTTCTCAAAAATTTTACTGGTAATCTGATTATTTAATTCGCCTTTTCCCTGAACTTTGTCTTTTTTCGCACCATTTAAAGCCGTGGCTTGGTTTAAATACTCTACCCAAACCAACCCATCTTCACTTGTTTTGTAGAGTTTTTTCGCTTTTCCTTCGTAAAGTAACGATTCCTTTTCCAACGATTGCTCTCTCCTTTTTCATGAATATTAAAAGTAAAAGAATCAATAATATTCGTATAAATGTTTGTATTTAGTTTAACAAGCATTATTTAACCAGTCAACATAATCCGTTCATTTATAAACAAAATAAACACAAACGTTCGTGTTTGCTCTTATTTGGTATAGATGTTTCCTCATTCAAATACTGAGAAGCGTTTACATTTAGAGAAACAAGTGCTATAGTAAACTCATAGATTGCAAACACACTTTACACTATTTATAAATAGCGATAAGGCTCTAGAGGAGGAAACTTGGATGACGAGTTTACAAACAATGGCGCAGCAGTTTTTAGCAGATCTCAATGACGAAGACCAGATACGGTTATATAATGATTTACTTGCTTTGGAAGAAGTACATCGTTTAAATGAACATGCTAGTTTTTATACATTCCGCAAGTTAAAACGGGCAACACATCGACATTTTGAATGTCGAAAACGGACATTCCGATATATGAATCAAAAAAATAATGAATTAATCATTCATCAGCTTCATGAACAACATGTCTTTAAAAATCATTATCGTATTCAGGTTTTTTACAATCTACATGAATATGATTTTCGATTCATTGAAGAACTTACGAATGCACTCAGAAAAAATAAAGTTTTCCAGTTTCACGAACAAACAGCGACTTATGCATAATAAAAAACCTTGAGAATTTTTTTCTCAAGGTTTTTTTACGTTCTATTCGCCTAAACCTACTCGCTCAAAAATTGTATCAACATTCTTCAAGTGGTAATTGTAATCAAACGCATCATCCAACTCTTCTCTTGTCAGTACGGAAGTGATCTTCTCGTCTGCATCTAAAAGAGGTCTGAACGCCGTTTGATTATCCCACGCATACGCTGTTTTTGGTTGAACCAGATCATATGCTTCTTCACGAGACATACCATGATCAATTAGTTTTAATAAAACACGCTGACTGTAAATTAAGCCAAATGTTGCATCCATGTTCCTCTTCATATTTTCAGGGAATACCGTTAGATTTTTTACAATGTTGCCAAAACGATTTAACATATAATTCAATAGAATAGTTGTGTCTGGTAAAATAATCCGTTCCGCTGATGAATGAGAGATGTCACGTTCATGCCACAAAGAAACATCTTCGTAGGCAGTAATCATATGTCCGCGAATCACCCGAGCTAACCCGGTCATGTTTTCAGAACCAATAGGATTTCGTTTATGAGGCATAGCAGAAGAACCCTTTTGTCCTTTTGCAAAAAACTCCTCTACTTCACGCGTTTCCGATTTTTGTAATCCGCGAATTTCTGTCGCAAATTTTTCAATACTTGTTGCAATCAGCGCCATTGCTGAAAAATACTCAGCATGTAAATCTCTCGGCAACACTTGTGTAGAAATATCTTGTGCGCGAATCCCTAGTTTTTCACAAACATAAGATTCAACAAATGGAGGGATATTGGCAAATGTTCCCACAGCACCAGAAATTTTCCCAGCCTCTACCCCTTTTGCCGCATGCTCGAAGCGTTCAATATTGCGCTTCATTTCCGAATACCATAAAGCAAGCTTCAACCCAAATGTAGTCGGCTCCGCGTGAACGCCATGTGTACGGCCCATCATCACTGTCCGCTTATGTTCTTTTGCTTTTTCGCCGATAATGTTCGTAAAGCGCTGTAAATCTTCACGCAAAATATCATTTGCCTGTTTGATTAAATAGCCATAGGCAGTATCCACCACATCTGTACTTGTCAGTCCATAGTGAACCCATTTTCTTTCCTCACCTAAAGACTCCGATACAGCTCTAGTGAAAGCCACTACATCATGGCGTGTTTGTTCTTCTATTTCTAGAATGCGATTTACATCAAAACTTGCGTGTTCACGAATCTTCTTTGCATCTTCTTTTGGAATTTCGCCCAATTCAGCCCAAGCTTCATCAGCTAAAATTTCTACTTCTAACCACGCTTGATACCGGTTTTGGTCTGTCCAAATACGACCCATTTCTGGTCTAGTGTAACGATCTAACATATTTGTTTGCTCCTATCTTAATCCCAAATAGCTGTCTTTTTTACTTCTTCTAAAGTGTCTTGTATCTCTTGTGTCAAAATGGTGATGTGGCCCATTTTACGTCCAGATTTTGCTTCTGCTTTTCCATAATAATGAAAATTCCAAGCGGGCTTATCTGCAACCAACTCAAAGGTCTTCAATAACTCATCACCTAAAATATTAACCATAACTGCATCACTTAGTAAACGTACCTCTGGTAATGGCCATCCGGCAATCCCTCGAATATGCGCATCAAATTGACTAATAGAGCAAGCCTCAATAGTATAATGACCAGAATTATGCGGTCTCGGCGCCATCTCATTCACATAGATGCTTCCACTTTCTGTCAAAAACATTTCAACAGCAAGCGTCCCTGCCAAACCAATCGCTTCTGCAATCACTTTTGCAATTCTTTGAGCTTCTTCAATCACTTCTAAAGAAACATTTGCAGGCGCAATCGTTTCATGAAGAATATTATCCCTGTGAATATTTTCCACTACAGGAAACACAGTATATGCTCCTTCACCATCTCCAGCAACCAATACTGAAAGCTCTTTTTCATAAGGAATCCATGCTTCAAGTACACACGTTCCTTCGCGTAATAGATTCATTGAAGGGGCTAAATCAGGCATGCCATACAAGACATATTGTCCTTTTCCATCATATCCACCACGCGTGGTTTTTAATACACAAGGATAGCCAATACTTTCAATTGCCTCTTGAATATCTGTCGGACTAATAATTGTTGCATAAGGAGCAATCACAATATTGTTTGATTCTAAAAATGATTTTTCCATCAAGCGATCCTGTGTAATTGCTAGTAAATCTGTTCCTTGAGGAATCGAGGTCAATGGCAAGATAGAGTTTAACGCCTCTACGCTGACATTTTCAAATTCATAGGTAATCACATCTACTCTTTTTGTCATTTCCTCCAATGCAAAACTATCATCATAAGCGGCAACTATTTGCCAGTCTGCTACCTGTGATGCCGGACAATCTTCAGTCGGATCTAAAACACCTACTCGAAAGCCCATTTCTTTTGCACTAAGGGCCATCATACGTCCTAATTGGCCTCCGCCAACAATTCCGATTGCTGAACCAGGCAATAAAGGTTTAACCAAGTTGATCACTACTTTCCATTACAGTTTCCGTCATGACTTTTCTTTTTTCTTCAAGTCGTTCCGCTACCTCTAAATCATACATGGAAAGCATCTGCGCCGCAAGTAAACCCGCATTTATTGCACCAGCTTTTCCAATCGCTGTGGTCGCAACCGGAACTCCTCCTGGCATTTGTACAATAGACAGTAGTGAATCTAACCCATTTAATGTTCGGGATTGGACGGGTACCCCAATCACTGGAAGAGTGGTTTTTGCAGCAACCATCCCTGGAAGATGTGCGGCTCCTCCTGCTCCAGCAATAATCACTTTGATTCCTCTTCCTCTCGCTTCCTCAGCGTAGCGAAACATTAAATCAGGTGTTCTGTGTGCAGATACGACCTTTTTTTCATAGGGAATCGCCAGTTCATCAAGACTGTCACATGCATGTTTCATTGTTTCCCAATCTGATTGGCTTCCCATAATTACAGAAACTAATGCTGTCATCCTTTTGCCTCTCTCTCTTTTATTCGATATCATTTTATCAAGTGAGGTTTCCTCTGTCAAAGAAATTTCGAATATTATAACAAATTAAAGATTTATCGTTCGTGTTATACACAAAAAAGAAGAAAATCATTAGGTGATTTTCTTCTTTTTCAACGATTAAATTTTTATTAATCAGTTTAGCCAATTACTCCTCAGATTTTAATCCATTAAATAATAGATTCAATAAAATTGCTGTGATACTGCTCATCACGATTCCATTGCCTGTGAACATTTGTAAAGTTTCTGGCATTTGACTGAACAATCCTGGTAATACGTTAAACCCTAAGCCAAAACCAATAGATACAGCAATAATTAATAAGTTTTTATCGTTATCATAATTCACTTTTGATAGCATACGCATACCTTGAACAGCTACCATCCCAAACATTACAAGCATTCCTCCACCTAATACAGGCTCGGGAATAATTTGAGCAAGAGCGCCTACCTTAGGAAATAATCCTAAAGCAATTAAAAAGAAGGCAGAAAAATAAATTGGTTTGCGTGTCTTAATTCCTGATAATTGCACAAGACCGACGTTCTGTGAAAATCCTGTATAAGGAAAAGTATTGAAAATTCCACCCAAAACAACAGCTAGACCTTCCGCACGATAGCCGCGCTTTAAGTCATCTTCGCCAATTTTTTTCCCTGTAATATCTCCTAGAGCAAAATAAACGCCTGTCGATTCAACCATACTAACAATAGAAATTATCACCATTAATAAAATAGACCAGACGTCAAATGTCGGCATGCCAAAGTAGAAAGGTTGTGGGACATGAAAAACTGGTGCATGACCAATCGCTGCTAAATCCACTTGACCTAATAAAGCAGCAAGAATAGTCCCTCCCACCAAACCGATTAAAACCGCAATCGAGCGAATAAATCCTTTAGCGAAAATCTGTATGCCAATAATTAAGCCAATCGTTACAAATGCTAATAGTAAGCTTGTTGGTGCACCAAAATCAGGTGAAGTCTTCAATCCCCCGCCCATTTTCTCAACAGCTACCGGAATCAACGTGAGACCAATAACAGTAATTACTGTTCCTGTCACTAAAGGTGGAAATAGTTTTTTTATTTTAGAAAAAAAGCCAGCAATTAACACTACAAAAATTCCAGAAGCAATTACTGAACCATAAATTGCCCCCACTCCGTTATTATTACCAATCAATATTAATGGAGCAACCGCTTGAATCGCACAGCCTAGCACAACAGGCAAACCAATTCCAAAAAATTTATTTACTGTTAGTTGTAATAAAGTTGCAATGCCACACATGAAAATATCAATTGAAATCAGATACGTCATTTGCTGCTCATTAAAATTTAAACCTGTTCCTATTAAAAGTGGTACGGCCACGGCTCCTGCATACATAGCTAATAAATGCTGTAATCCTAAAACGGCTGCTTTACCATTTTGTGTTTCTTTTTCCAAACTATGCGTCCTCCTCAAGAAATTCTACTTGTCCATTTGTCAGTGAAGCAATTCTTGCTAATGAAACAACTCTAAGTCCCATATCTTCAATTAACTGGCGTCCATCTTGGAAAGATTTTTCAATAATAATACCAATCCCCTCTACTTCTGCACCAGCTTGTTGACATAGCTCGATCAATCCTTTAGCAGCTTGACCATTCGCTAAGAAGTCATCAATAATCAAGACTTTGTCCTCACTTGATAAAAATTTTCTGGAAATTGAAATCGTACTCGTCACCTGTTTTGTAAAAGAGTACACCGATGAAGTTAGCAACTCCTCATCCATCGTAAGGCTTTTTGCTTTTCTGGCAAAAATCATTGGAACGTTCAGCTCTTTAGCTGCAAAAACTGCAGGGGCAATTCCCGATGCTTCAATTGTTACTACTTTTGTAATACCTGCCTCTTTGAACACTTCTGCTAGACGGTTCCCCATCTGCTCCATTAATACTGGATCCACTTGATGTGTGACAAAGCTATCTACTTTTAAGACACCTTCACCTAAAACGTGCCCGTCTTTCTTGATGCGTTCCACTAACTCTTTCATTTCATTCTCTCCTATTCATTTAATTATCAGAAAATAAAGCAATCGTAGATACTAATAACCATTGTTGTACCTATTTCCTGCCTCCGCTTAAATAAGCAAAAAAACCTCTTTCGCCTAAGCAAAAAAGGTGCACAAAAACACGTTTTTTACTTATAGTCCAATATTTACGGTATTGGGTAGAGACTGTCGACCTTATTTCGACGATATATAAGTGAAACTTTAAAAAAGATATATCCATTATCTATTTAATTAATGAAAAAAGCAAGGGATGAAAGCCCTTGCTTCATAAGAATATCCTAATAATAAGAAAAAACTTTTAAAAATTATTCGGTTTCTGTTCGCTCTTGTTCTCGATACTTTTCCATTTTTTTACTGAATAACTTGCCATTACTTGGCGGAGTGTAGGTGATGGCATTCGCTCCAGCTTCAATCGTAGCTAGAATTCCTTCTTCTGTCGGTCCACCTGTAGCAATAATTGGCAGCTCAGGATACTTCTTTCTAAAGTAGGCTACGGTTTCAGCTGTTTTTTTGCCTGCACTAATATTAATGATTGAAACTCCGGCTTCAAGCTTTTCATCGATTGGCGTGTAAATAGAGGTAACTGTACTAATCACTGGAATATCAATTACTTCACAAACCTGCTGAACCGTTTCAATCGGCGTAGGTGCATTCAAAACCACACCTATAGATCCCTGTGCCTCAGCAAACATACTCATGTACGCCGATCTTGTACCTTGTGTAAGTCCTCCACCAACACCTGAGAAAACAGGAATATTTGCTGCTTCAATAATTCCTTTTGTAATCGCAGGATGCGGCGTAAACGGATAGACAGCAATCACGGCATTCGCATTATTATTGCATACAATTGCAATATCTGTTGTAAAAATAATGGATCGAATTTTTTTTCCAAAAATACGGATACCGCTAGCTTGGGAAATCACTTCAGGAACTCGAACAATATCTTTTCTTAATTCGGTGGTAATTTCTGGAACAAATTTTTCTGTCATAATGATTCGATTCCTCCACTGATAAATAAAAGAGACGCATTATCGTCCATCGTACTTATCTAAATTATATGTCTCAATCACTTCAATGATTTTTTGAGCGTATGTTGGATCTGTTGCATAGCCCCCATCTTGTAAAGCCTTTGCTGCTTGCTTATAGTTTTTTGCCATCAATACCTTTTCATATTGGCCAGGATTCCACGTCACTCCGTTGACAAAAAGCATTGTATGATCATCCATAGAATCTTCCCATGAATTATAGACCTTGAAATCTCCTTGTATAACAATCCATTCTTCATTGATAAATTCTTTGGTTTCCAAATTTACTTTTTTTTCATCTCCAAAAGACTTCATTCCAAATAAATTATTATATTTACTGGCTAGCGAACTCTGGCCCCAATTGGATTCAAGAATTGCTTGTCCCAAAACTATACTTGGTAAAATTCCGTATCCTTCTTGAAGCTCTTGTGCATGCGGAGCAAGTCTTTTAATAAACTCCTCATGTGACAGCGCCTCAACTGACTGCGGATCATCTGATTCTATTAAAGGGTCTGCAATACTCTTTAAAGAAAAGACAAACGCCATCCCTATAATAATGAGTCCCAACAACAAGGTAGGAATACTCATCGTTTGCTTTTTCTTTTTATATGTTCTTCGTACGCTCATAATACTCCTATTCTTTATAACAAGTTAAGATATTCTTCCAGTGTCAAATTATTCTTCGTTATATATTTTGCACTTTCTTCCCCAACATATCTTAAATGCCACGGTTCATAATCAATCATGGTGATTTTTTCTTTTCCTTTTGGATATCGAACGATAAATCCATAGTTGGGTGCATTTTTAGCTAGCCATTTCGCTCCAGGTTGGCTCCCGAAGCCTTCTTCCAGCACTTCATCTGGATAGTTATTATACCATGATTCGTCAACAACATCGACTGCTAAGCCTGTATGGTGTTCACTATAGCCTGGCTCTGTTACTGTTTTCTTCACCTCAGCTATTGCATCCTCTTCACTGACACCATTTTTTGTCATAACAGCTTGAACATTTCGGTCAAAGACAGTCTGCTGGTATGCAACTGAACGAAAGGCTGAAATGATGACTAATGGAAAATCAGCTTTTTTTGCTGCCTGAGCAAGCTTTTCATAACTATCTGCTATTCGCTCATCTACTTGATAGCCGTTTGAAAGAGAAGCAAGCTTGGTTTCATCAACTTCTGTCTTCAATTTATTTTTTGGTCCAACTAAAACAAGTGACCAATCATCCTTGGAAACAGCAGGCAGATCAATTAATGTAGATTCTGCAGTTGTAGCAGTTTGTTCTTCTTTTTGATTCGTTGTATCAGTAGGAGTGTCCTTTTCACTGGTAAATCCTCCAGTAAGACTTTTAACAGAAACAACTATTAATAAACACACCGAAATGATGCCTACTATTGTTTTTGGTGAGGTTAATGACTGTTTGTTTTTAATTGTTCTCACTCCTATATGCGTGACATATCCTTATTTTTTTAGTAAATCCAGATATTCTTCTAATGTGATTTCATGTTCATGAATGTATTCCGCGTTTTCAGGACCAACATAGCGAATATGCCAAGGTTCATAGGTAATAGCAGTAATCTTTTCCTGATTTTTAGGATAGCGAATAATAAAGCCATATTTTGCGGCATTATCTGCTAACCATTTTGCACCAGCCTCGTTACCAAAGCGTGCATCTAATACACTACCAACATAGTTTGTATTCCATTCTTCATCAACAACATCCAGAGCCAGCCCAGTATGATGTTCACTATAGCCTGGTTCTGTCATTGTCTTTTTCGCTTCTTTAGTTGCTTCCTCTTCAGAAACTCCTAATTTACTCATATTTTGAGAGACTCCTTCACTGAATACTTCTTCTTGGTAGGAAACTGAACGAAAGGCTGAAATCATCACTAGCGGATGCCCTGCTTTTTTCGCAGCTTCTGCTAATGCTTCATAGTCTTTTGCGATTCGTTTATCTACTTCAAATCCGTTTGAAAGTGAGGTTAACTGGTCTTCTTGTATTTCTGTTTTAATTTTATTTTTTGGTCCGACAAGCACTAAATTCCAATCATCTACATTACTTTCAGGCAAGCGTTCTTTTTTCGTTGTCGATTTTTCTTTAGGTGCAGAAGGAGTAGTTTTATCGGTAGTTGATTCCTTTGCTTTCTTTGAAGATGTTGATGTTGTTTCTACTGTTTTTTTTTCTGCTTTTGAAGAGGTTTTCGTCTCTTTTTTTGTCATACTTTCTGTTGTACTTGACGCTTTTGTTTCACTTTTTTCCATTGAACTTTTTACCGTTTCAGCCGATGAATCAATGGTCTTTCCCTGACTGAATGTGTTCGTTACCGAAAAAAAGATAACCAACGAAACAATCAACAATCCAATTGATGCGACTATTTGTTTATTCTCACTCACTTGTTGTATCCCTTCAAGTTATTTTCCCTGGTTATTTTTGATATAGGTCTCTTCCAAATTTTCATTTACCCACTCTAAAAGTCCGACAGGAGACCCTTCAATTTGCTGCTGGATATTTGCAGGTAGTCGGAAACTGACACTATCATCAAATCCCCACTCATCATAGCTGATGCTCACTTTTAAATTGATAAACGCATGCTCTTTTTGCGCCTCTGTCTGAAAAGGAAGCATCTCCACTTCTCCCAGCCTTGAGCGTAGCCATTTTTGCGCTATTTTCGTCTTCAATCGCTTATACTCAGAAACAGCTAAATTTCTTTTTTCAGGAAATAGCGCCGTTTGACGTAAAACTTTTTGCATAAGCATCCACTCGTAATCACTGAATAGATTCTTAACTTTTTGCATCATTTCTGAAGAAAGAGTTCTTTGTCCTTTTTTCCACGCTTCCCAGTAATCCGGTTCAATCTGTAGCTGTTCTTTGTAAAAATAGGTTTCTGATCCATACTGCTCAATAATTGCACTAACAATAATTTCAATATATACTCGATTCATTATCTTTCCCTCCTCATGTATTCTACTTAACTATAGGGCAAAAATCATCTTTTTTCATCTTATTTTCCTTTTTTTTAAAAAAATCTCTTTTTCTGCTATACTTAAGCTGTACTTTTTTACAATACCTTTAAAGGAGCCGATTATTTTGAAGACTTATCATTGGGGAATTGTGGGCTTAGGCGAAATCGCCCACCAGTTTGCACAAACATTTAATGACTCATCTAGTAAACTTTCTGCCGTTGCTTCTAGGACGCAGGAAAAAGCTGAGGAATTTGCCAGCCGTTATCAAATTCCAAAAGCCTATGGAGATTATACTGCTCTTTTATCTGATCCAGAAATTGACATTATTTATATCGCTGTACCAAATCGCCAACACATTGAATACATCTTGCCTGCATTAAAAGCTGGTAAACATGTTCTATGTGAAAAAGCCATCACAATGAATCAGAAAGAATTACTTCAAGCGGTTCAGCTGGCAGAACAAAAGAATTTGGTTTTAGCAGAAGCAATGACCATTTTCAACATGCCTTTGTACGCGCAACTACGCGAGTTAGCAGATTCCGGTAAGCTAGGCAAACTAAAAATGATTCAGGCACCATTTGGCAGCTACAAAGAACCCGATCCAACGAACCGATTCTTCAACCCCGATTTAGCTGGGGGAGCACTTCTTGATATAGGTACCTACGCTGTTTCATTTGCTCGCTATTTTTTAAATGCACAGCCAACAGTTATTGCCTCAAATGTTCTTCCATTTGAAACAGGTGTCGATGAACAATCTGTGACAATTCTTAGAAATAAAAAAAATGAGATGGCCGCTGTAACATTAACATTCCAAGCAAAAATGCCTAAATTAGGGATTGTTGCATTTGAAAATGGCTACATTACCGTTCCTGAGTACCCGCGCGCTGATAAAGCTGAAATCATTTATAATGATGGAACTAAAGAATTTATCGAATCAGGCGACACACAAGAAGCCATGAACTACGAAATTCAAAATATGGTTGCTTTCATTGAAGGGTCTAAGCCGAATACCTCTTTGTTATTAACTATTGATGTTATTCAACTTTTAGATGAAATGCAGCAAGCATGGGCAAAACAATAAATTTTTAACGATGAGGTCGGGACAAACATCCACTTTCCTTATTTTTACAACAAAAAAGTCAAAAACTGCTCACTTAACGGTTTTTGACTTTTTTATTACAAACTACCCAAAAGAAGGTGGGACATAACTAATTAAGTTATTCCACACCTTTGTAAAATCTTAATAAACGGTGGGAACAGAAGCAACTCATCTCCACTGCGTTTGTCTCTCAACAACTTCTACGCATGGAACATGCTAGAGTTGAAGGCTTCGAAAATAAGCTGAACACTTCTGTCCCGACCTCTTACTCCGTAATACGTTGAGAGAATTCTGCCTTAATTTCGATAAAACTTTTAAAAGACTGGAGAAATTGAAATAATTCTGCTCGATTTTCAAATTCTTCACGACTTATGGGCAAGGTCATCTGCCGATACTCCTCATATACATCAAATATTCGAGCTAAAATTTCATTTCCATCATTTTCTTCAGCAAAAGTTTCTGAAGTGTATTCTAACAGAGCGACTATTTTTTCAACTTGAATCTCAACCACTTCAATTCTATCTAAACTTTCAATCATATCATGAAGAACGCTCACTTGTGAACGTCTCATTGCGAAATAAGACGCATAATACACATCTCGCACTACCCACTGATTTTCTTGATATGTTTGTGCACGAAGTTGGCCTTGTCTTATAAACGAAAGAAGTCCGTTACAGTTTTCTAAAAGTTTTTGTTCAGTTATCTCCTGCTTTAAGTATGAAGACATTTCAGTGAGCAACTTTTTAAACATTGTCTCGATAATCTGTTGGTCCTCTTTCAATCGATTTTCAGCATTTGGCATATATAAATTAGCGATTAAAGCGAATCCTACGCCGATGGTCATCAGCAGATATTCATTAAAGATGATTCCCCAGCTCATAGACTCTTCTACTAAATAGTGCGTCACCAAAACTGAACTAACAACGATTCCATCAGATAAGCCAAGAGAAACAGCTATCGGAATAAAAAGGAGTAAAAAAATACCAAAAGCAATTGGTTGATAGCCTAGTAGTGAAAAACAAATGTAAGAGATGAGTGTGGCTAGTGTTAAAGAAAACAGCCGGTAGATTCCTGTTTGTAAAGAGGATTTTTTTGAATTTGTGACGCTCAATACGGCTATGATTCCTGCTGAGGGTGCATATAATAACTGCAAAGCATTTGCTAAAATCATTGCCAAAGCTGCACTAACTCCTGTCTTAACTGTTCGAAGACCGATACGCATAAACTCCCTCCTTCATATTCTTATTTATTATACTAAAATTTGCTGCTGAACACTAGGTTCACTCTGACTATTACCTTTTGATTAGGCAACATAAAAACTCCAGTCAAGCCGATTGCTTAACTGGAGCCAAACGATACTGAATAAACTATTTACAGATTGTTAATAGATGTCTGTTTGCAGTTACTCATCATCCTTAACAGGAGATTCATAAAGATTTACAGAGCTATTTGTTCCTTTTTTTGAAAAGTTTTCAATTAACTCTTTCACGTCTAATCCAGTGGTTTCTTTTAACGTTTCTTGTGTGCTAGCTAATAAATTTGTCGCATAGTTTGAAATACGATTAGCCCCTGAGTTGTCACCGCCAGAACCCGTATCCACAACAGAAATCTTATCAATATTTCCTAGAGGCTGTGCAGCTTCCTTCATTAATTGAGGGAGCATTTCCATTACCATGCTAAGAACTGCTGCTTCACCATATTGTTTGAAGGCGTCCGCAATTTTTTGTTTTGCTTCGGCTTCGGCAGCCCCACGAGCTAAGATAGATTCTGCTTCTGCTTGACCAGCTAAACGAGTTTTACTTGCTTCAGCTTCGGCTAATGATTCCACCCGGAAGCGATCCGCTTCAGCTTCGGCTAATTCTTTCGCTTTTTGTGCCAATGCTTCTTGTTCTTTTGCATAACGATCTGCATCAGCTTTTTTCTTCACTTCAGAATCATATTGTTTCTCACGACGAATAATTTCTTTTTCTTCTAACTCAATTTGTTTTTGACGCTCAATGACTTTAACTTCCATCTCTTGGGCGATAACCTCTTGTTGCGCACGTGCACTTTCTAAATTGTATGCTTGGTCAGCCTTTGCCTTAGCAATGTCTTGTTCTTCTTTGTAGGTCGCTAATTTCAGTTCTTTTTCCTTCACTGATTCAGCAATTTCTGCTTGACGTTGTAATTCTGCTTGTTGTGATTCTTTTTCAGCTTGGGCTTTTTTAATTCTTGTTTCTTTTAATGCCTCAGCTTCAGCAATGTTAGCGTCACGTTTTACTTGAGCAATTCTTGGTTTCCCTAGAGAATCCAAATAACCATTTTTGTCTCGGACTTCTTTAATTGTAAATGAAACAATGATTAATCCCATTTTTGCTAGGTCGACAGAGGCAACTTCTTGCACACTTTGACTAAATTTATCACGATTTTGATAAATTTCTTCTACTGTCATCGATCCCAGAATCGAACGTAAATGTCCTTCTAACACTTCGCGTGCTTCATTTTCGAGCTCTTCACGTGTTTTTCCTAGAAACTGCTCAGCAGCAGTGGCAATTTCTTCAACAGACGAACCAATTTTAATAATAGATGTTCCATCACACATAACTGGTACTCCTTGCTCGGTATAAACCTCCGGAGTAGAAACATCCAATTTACTTGAAAGTAGACTAATTCGATTCGAGCGTTGGAAGACTGGAAGTACAAAAGCCCCTCCACCACGAACGATTTTAATTTTGTTCTTGCTTTCATCCGCATGAACATTCTTAGTGCCTAAATAACTCCCGCTAATAATCAGCGCTTCATCTGGCTTAGCTGTTTGATATTTTGAAATAAATACAATCAATAGCATCAGCAAGATAAAAGCAACGATAGCGATTGGTATAACAATTACAGGTATCTCCATTATCCAAATCTCCTTCACTCTTTTAAATTTTTAGTGCTTCTTCGTAGGGAACAACATAACAGATACGGTCTTTTACTTCAATAACAAGTACATCAGATCCCTGGTGCGCTTCTTCTGTTTGTCCTGTATAAAAGGCTGCAGGTCGATTAATCGAACCGGTTACACTCTTCATCTGAATTTCACCCATCCCCTGAATCGGAATAGTTGTTACAACGGTCGCAATACGCCCTTCCATTTCTTTTTCAGAAGTGGACATCGTTGTTTCCGCATTTTTTAACGGAATCAATACATAGAAATTCAAAAGAAAAACTAAACCAGACGAAAGAATAACACTTACACCTAAAATAAGCAGTTCATTCAGATTTGTTAATTTCTCACCAAGGTAACCAAATAAGCTTGTAAAAGCAAACCAAGGAACCACAAGCATTGGATCTATAGGACCGTCAAAATCAAAGATGTCTCCAAAAATGACTAACACCAATGCGACTACCGCACTTCCAATCAATATATACCAATAAATTGTTTCCAAGGAAATTCCACCAATCATCTTATTCCCTCCTATCCTAGTTCTATTCTACCAATACTTTGACAAAAAACCTAGAAAAATTGGGATAAGTTGATTATTTCCCCTATTTTATCAATAACAAGTTATTCGTTGGATTTTAAGGCTTCAATCATATCGACTTTTTTCAGTTTAAAGTACATGACAACCCCTACAATGAATGTAAACAAGATAGTAATCAAACTTGAATAAACATAACTCAACCAATGAATCTCTGGTGAAAACATAACCATATCTACTTCTACCGTTTGAAGAATATACCCATGCTCCCATTTACCGAAAAATAATCCGGCAAAAATCCCAAGTACTGTTAAGATAATATTCTCCCGATAAACATACATAATTAATTCTTTGTCATAAAAACCTAAAACCTTTATAGTTGAAAGCTCACGAATTCGTTCTGAAATATTTATATTTGTCAGATTATACAAAACAATGAATGCAAGCATTCCGGCAGAGACAATTAGCACCCAAATAACAATATTTAAACTACTTATTGTTTCATCCAAAGCATTTATTGATTGTGTTAAGAAAGTAACATTAATCACTTTAGGATTTTCCATAAGCATTTGTGCCATAGAATTTTCTGATTGCGCGCTTAAATCTTTATCAAACAGTAAAACATCTGTGTTATAACTTGGCGTTTTTCCAAAGACCTTCTGATAATAAGTAGGGGTCATATAAGCAAAATGACCAGTATAGTTTTCTGCAATTGCAGTAATTTTTACTTTAAATTGTTTTTTATCACTATTTGCAAGCTCGATTGTATCACCTGGTTTTAAATCAAATAACTTAGAAAGCTTTTCATTAATGATGACCCCATCATTTGTTAAGGAGTATTTCTCGCCCGTCTTTCGATCATTAAACAAGACAAATTTACTTATATTATCAGGATCTTTTGGTACATAAACACTGACATCCTGCGTCGTTTTCCCTGTTTCTGAAAGAGTTAAGGTCTCAGAGCTCATCGGCAGACTGTCTTGAAAGCTATCCAAAGCCTCGATTGCTTGTTCATATTCCTGCGTTTGTTTACTGGTTGCCTCTTCTTTAAATGTAACAATTGCTTGGTAATGCCACAGCTTATTAAATTGAACATTTACAACATCGGAAATGGAATCTCGAATACCAAATCCAGTAATAATCATAGACATACAACCTGCAATACCTAGGATTGTCATTAGCATCCTTTGTTTATATCGGAATAAATTACGCATGGTCACTTTTTGGATGAAACTTAATCGTTTCCATAGCGGTGTAACTCTTTCCATAAGAATTCGCTGACCTGCTTTGGGCGCTTTTGGACGTAATAAATTGGCTGGTGTACTAAATAAATCAATACGTACAACTAACAATGCCGTTCCCACCGTACAAACCAAAGCAACTGCAATGCCGATGAGCGAATAACTCCAATACCAAGGAGTCTGGAAACCATCTAAATTATACATTTGACCATACGCACTAAAAATAATTGATGGGAATAGATAGAAACCTAGAACTAGCCCTAAAATAGCCCCCGTCATTCCAGCTGAAAAGGAGTACAATAAGAATTTTTGTGCAATTTCGCCATTTTTATATCCCAAAGCTTTGAACGTTCCAATTTCATTTCTCTTTTCCTCAACCATTCTGGTCATTGTTGTCAAACTAACTAACGCAGCAATTAAGAAGAAAATAATTGGAAAAACAGTAGCTAAAGAAGAAATACGGTTTGCATTTTCTTTATACTCTGTATATCCGGGATTATCATTACGATTGGTGAAGATCAGCTCAGCTGGCTTCAGCTCCTCTAATCTTTTTTCAGCATCCTTGACTTTCTTCTTTGCATCATCAAGCTTAGGCTGATTTTCTTTTTTCTCTTTTTCAAAGGTTTTTATCCCTTCATCATAGGCTTTTTGTCCTTCGTCTAACTCCTTCTGTGCTTCATCAATTTGCTTTTGTCCTTCTGTTTTTCCAGCAGTTAATTCTTTTTGAGCCGAAGTTAGTCGATCCTGTCCATTATCAATTTGCAATTGAGCTACCTGAATTTGTAGCTCACCATTAGAAATTTGTTCTTTTCCAGAATTATATTGATCGATTTGCTCATTGATTGTTGCAATTGCTTGCTGAATTTGTTGAAGACCTGCCTCTAGCTCTTTTTGCTGTTGAAGCAATGTATTTTTTGCAGTTTGAACTTCTTGAACCACCTGGTTTAAATCTGCTTCATTCAATGACTGAGAAAGCTGATTCACTGCATCTTTTAATTCCTGCGATGCGTCCACTTGAATGAGAAGCGTGGACAATGTATTGAGCGTTTGTTTTAACGACTCAGTAAATTCTTCATCTGCAACAGTCTTTACTTGCTCTAACAACCCTTCTATTACTTGATAGGTTGATAGTGCACTATCTAATTGTCCTGCTTTTCTTTGTAAGTCAGATTGTTGAATTGTCAAATCCGTCAATGTCTGCTTTGCCGTTGAAATCTGAGATTCTACAGCTGATAGCTCCTGTTTTTTTTGAGCTAAGGTCTCTGATTGCTGATTTAGTTCTGCTTGACTTTCTTGTAATTTCGCTTGGTTTTCATCAATTTCCTTTTGACCTGTTGAAATTTTCTCATTTAATTCTGTTTGAGACTCAGAAAGTTTTTTCTTCCCATCATCTAGCTCTTTTTTTGAGTCTGCTAATTTTTTTTCGCCATCATTTAATGCTTTTTCACCATCGTCAATCTTTTTTTGTGCTTGTTTAATCTCATCTTTTGCTTCAATTTTGACTTCATTTAATCGTTCTTCTGGTCTATTCTTCAAAATTTTCTCTAGGGCTGCTTCGTTTTTGTTAACGAGACGATCATATTCATCGGAATATGCTTGCGCGTCTGTTGTATTTTTATAGCGAATAAGCGCCCGAGTGTACGTGCTTAAATCTAAATCCTCTTCTGGAATGACCACAAAAAAATCAATGGACCCTGTCCCTACATTCGTATTTCCTCTAGAAACATTTTCAATATATTCAGGCGAATTGACAAATCCGACAATTTTATAAGTGTCTTTCTTAAAAACACCATCTTTATCGTCTTTATCCTCTAACTTAAATGTGTCACCGACTTTGTACCTTCCTTTGATTTGAGCCAGACTATCCAGAGCAATTTCACCACTTTTTTCAGGTAGTCGCCCCTCTTGAATAATATATTGATTGATTCCTTGATTTTTTATATTTAATCCGATAAAACGAATCACACTATTTTTTTCTGTAATGTTCACATCTTTAGAATACTGTGGCGTCACTTCTGCTACTTCAGGCATTTCTTTTATTGTCTTAATGTCTTTGTCAACGATTCCCAAGGTCGAAACAATAGTTGTGTCCGCCAATTGGTGTTCTCTAAAGTATCGGTCACCAGTGCGAATCATATCAGGACCCGTTGCACCGATTCCTACAAAAAAGGCAACTCCTAGAAAAATAATCCCTAAAATAGAAAGAAATCGAGCTTTTGATTGCCATATTTCACGGATGCTTGTTTTCCACATGGCTGTTTTTTTCATCATTGTCCTCTTTCTACCATTCTATTTCTGAGACTGGTGTGGGATTTTCATTAATTTCGACACTTCGAACCTTGGCATCATTAATTCGGATTACCCGATCAGCCATTGGTGCAATCTGTGAATTATGGGTAATAATAATGACTGTTGTCCCTGTTTTTCTTGCTGTATCTTCTAAGATTTTTAAAATTTGTTTCCCTGTTTCATAATCAAGAGCACCTGTTGGTTCATCGCAAAGTAACAGCTTGGGTTGCTTTGCCAAGGCTCTGGCAATCGTCACGCGCTGCTGTTCTCCGCCAGAAAGCTGTGCCGGAAAATTATTCATTCGGTTTCCTAGCCCAACCGAATTCAATACTTCATCTGCATTCAACGCATCAGAAACAATTTGAGAGGCAAGCTCTACGTTTTCTTTTGCTGTTAAGTTAGGGACTAAGTTGTAAAATTGGAAAACAAATCCGACATCATTCCGCCGATAAGTCGTCAGTTTTTTTGCATCAAAATTGGCGATATCTATGCCGTCTATGATAACCTGCCCCTCATCACAACTATCCATGCCGCCTAATATATTTAACACGGTTGATTTACCTGCGCCACTTGGCCCCAAAATAACCGCTACTTCGCCTTTTTCTACACCAAAAGTTATTCCGTCATTTGCGGCAATAACTGTATCACCCATGTTGTATCGCTTATATTCATCAATCACATCTATATACGCCATCTATGTGCCCCTCCTTTTTCTCTCTCTGTTAGTTTACCACAAGAAAATCGTGAATTAAAACGACTCCCTTCATTTATATGACTTGAAGTAATTCTTTTTTTGCGTATACTAAGAAAATAGAAAAAAATAGGAGTGTATTATGAATAAACAATCACAGAAAAAAACAATCACTTCCATCATCGCAGTGATTATTGTTTTACTATCAGGGGCATTTGGGTTCAATTTAGATAAATTTACAAATTCATCTTCACCTAGCACCCCGCAAGAGACACAAAAAAAGACTGGTTTACCAACTGAAGCTGATCTTTCCGCTATTGGCAACAATCCCGGACCATCAGAAAATGGTAGAGCAAATTTCAGTGCGGCAGAGCTTAAAGATACCAAAAAAGGATGGATTGACTATTTTCCTCTCGATGACCATAAACGACCAACTGGTGCACAAGCGCTATTAACCAAAGAAATGATTAATACTGGAACAAGTGCAAACCGAGAGATTCGTCCTCCAGGATTTATCTCTGGACCTAAATATGACCATTCCAGAGGGCATCTCATTGCCAAACAATTTGGTGGAAGCGGAGATGAGCCCAAAAATCTAGTAACCTTATATCAAACCCCTGTCAACGATCCTTATATGAATTTCTACGAATTAAAGATTCGTCAGGCACTAAATAATGGAGAGACGGTTCGTTACCGTGTAACACCCATTTACGATGGCTCTGAGGAAATTCCCGCATCTGTCATACTTGAGGCAAAAGGATTAGATAAAAAGACAACGATTGATTTTTCTGTAACTATTCCAAATATAAAGTAGGTGACCTTTCATGTTCTATGAGCAAAAAAATCGTTCACTAGCCGAACTTATTCACTGGTTACGGACTGATGCCCCAAAAAACTGGGAAGAGCTCGTATTTATTCCAGAAATGGATGAACGCCTTAAACAAAGTCTTTTTCTGCACCGCTCCTCACTCGCCTTATCCTTACATGAATATGAAGCATGGCGATCAGCTGGCGGTGTTCTTCTTGCTAGAACAATTGATGGCGACTATATCGGAGAAAAGCAAGGTGAAACTTTTTTTCTTCCCCATTCACTAGTGAGAGAAGACATCAAAGTAAAATCAACAACTTTTTTAGAACTCTTAGTCGCCTATGAAAATAGTCAGGCAGCTATTTCGACCTTTTTTGACTAAATATTTTTATCCTGCGAAGTGTCTTACATCCTTTTTTTATAAAACTCTCTATTCAAGAAAGCCATTTCATTTTGTGTTATACTATACTTATCATTGTTGATAGATGGGGTGTAGACTATGTTTATTTATGTTGGATGTGCTGGTGGCGGTACATCAAGTATGTTTTGTAAAAAGATAGTTGACGAAATTAATCAGGCAGATGAAAACTTGACAGCTGTTTTTGATGATTTTGCTTCTGTAGACAGAAAGCAGAATAGTTATGGAGAAATGTATGATTTAGTGTTTGCCTATGGGAGTATCGATCAAATACGATTTGATACAGCTTTTGAAATGGGCAATTTATTTGATGTGGTCTTTGTTGCCCCTCAGGTTCGCTATCTCACACCGAAAAAACAAGAGATTTTAGAAGACTACCCTACCCTTGTTCGCGATATTGAAATGAAAATTTTTGGTACTATGAATGGGCCTGTCGCCTACGAAAACTTACTGGATCAACTGATTCATCTTGATTTTGAACGTGGCGCCGTCTCAAAAAACGGGCGTACAACAAAAAATAGAGACAAGGACATTGAGTTGTTTATTCTAGGAGGTGACCGAAAGGATGCCTTTTTCAAAAAAATGTTTTCTTATTGGGAATCCTTGGGTATACGAACACGTGTAGAAAGCTATTCTCTGCAAACACTCTATGATTTTTCTACTGAAGAAGAATTTGATTTACGCATTTTATTCGGTAATTCTAGTCATCTTTCAAAAGAGGAATTCCCCAAATTTGCCAAAAGAATTGATGGATTGCTCGTCTCACCACTTGTAAAAACATCCTTAATGCAAAGACAGGAATGGCTGGATGAGTACAAAATTGCTGCTCAAGTCATAAGCAACACGGATTACATGGCAAAATCTGGAGACAAAGCTGGAGAGGAATTACTAACCTTTTTGGAAGAGCTGATGAGTCGCTCAGAATATACAACAGAGCCTTATGTCGCAGCCCTTGAACAACCTGAACCGCTAAAAAAACGGAAAAGTTTATTCGGCCTGATTTCATGGTCATAAAAAATTGAGGCTGCAGTGATAATTCTATACATAAAAGTGATTGGATAGAAGTGTTTGGTTCTGAGAAAAGGTACTGTGAATCAACGGAAGAAAGACTTCGTGGATTTTGCAGCACCAAGTAGGTACTATACATCAGGAGCATAACTTAATTAGTTATGTCCCACCTTCCTTACGAACAAATATTACAATTTCAAAAAAAGAGTCTAGGACAGTTATGTGTCCTAGACTCTTTCTTCTCTATTCTCTTATTCTGCGTGGTAACGTTCCACCCCATCAAGGTAAGTAGCTTGTAGATTCATGTCAGGAGTCAATACGATAAAGTCAGCAGCACGACCTTTTGCAATACTTCCGCATTTATCATCAATTTTACAGCTGACAGCTGGCACAAATGTCGCCATCATAATTGCTTGTTCTGGTGTTGCAATTCCCCAGTCAACAACATTCTTGATTGCTTCTTTCAACTTCAAAATACTTCCAGCTAAATTGCCGCTTTCAAGACGCGCTGTCCCATCTTTAACGACCACGGGAAACTCACCTAAATTATAGTTGCCATCAGGCATTCCGCCTGCCATCATACAGTCGGTAATCAGCGCAATATGATCATGACCTGCTTTTTCCATCAAGATTTCTGCTGCATTTCTGTGTACATGGTGTCCATCACAAATTAGTTCAGAAAATACATGTTGCAAACTCATCAACGCACCTACCATACCTGGTTCGCGGTGATTTAAGCCACTCATACCGTTAAAGGCATGAACAAAGACACTTGCTCCAGCTTCTACTGCTTCTTGTGCTTCATCTAATGTAGCGCTGCTGTGCCCTAAAGAAACAACAACTCCTTCATCTGTCACTTGTTTAACAAATTCCTTAACCCCTTTACGTTCAGGTGCTAAAGCAATCTTTTTAATTAAACCGCCAGATGCCTCTTGCCATTCGTGGAAAGTTGTTAAATCGGGGTCTCCAAAATAGCTTGGATTTTGTGCGCCTTTATGCTCTTCTGTAAAGAAAGGACCTTCAAAATAGATGCCTTGAATTTTTGCGCCCGTCACTTCTTTATATGTTTTTCCAATGGTTTCTGCAACATCTTTCAACCGTTCTTTACTAGATGTTAATGTAGTTGGTAAAAATGAAGTAACCCCACAAGAAAGCAATCCTTCTGACATGACCTTAATTCCTTGTGCATCATTATCCATCACATCATGATTCATATATCCATGAATATGTGTATCAACCAAACCTGGTGCAATCCACTGACCTTTCTGGTCAATTACTGTGACTTCTTCCTCAGGTAATACTGGCAGGTAGTCACCAAATACTCCGTCTGTAATTTCCAAATAGCCCGGACCCTTTACGCCTGATTTTAAAAAGAACTTGTCTGCAAAGATAAATGTTTTCATTTCACTCGCTCCTTCAATTTTTCTACTTTTAAACTACTCTTATTTCTCGAATAAGTCAAGAATGGTGTAGACCATTTTCGCCGAATTTAGCAATTCTTTGTACTTCAGCAGATAGTTGCTGGTAAACTAAAGATTCTTGTTCACGATTGTTTTTTTTGAGTAGCTTACTTTTTAATTGAAACAGGTCTTCTAAATAATAAAAACTATTTTTTTGACGGGCTAATTGAATCCCACTATCAATGTGCTCATTTGCTAACGCATATTGCCTTTTTTTAAATAAGAAACTAGCATAATTGTAAAATATCTTTGTCAGCTCAACGTTTCCACGCCGATTTGGCAAGCGGTAAAACAAATGTATACTCTTTTTTAAGTATTGTTCTGCTTCTTCAAGATTTCCCATATCCCCATATACTTTTCCAATACAGCTGATTAATTGAATTTCTTCTTTAGAAACATGCATTTTATCTAACTTAAACGTATAGGATAAACCTTGCTTTAACAACGATAGCGCATTCTCACAGTTTCCACGTAAGAAAAATTCGCAACTCCCTAAATAATAGAAATAAAGTTGAATATCTGTATCCAAATATAATTGCTCAATAAGACCAGGACGTTTTAAAAGCTCATCTAATACTTTGTACTCTTTTTTTCTAAAGTGATAGGCCATCAATTCCAAAAGCTCATCTGCTTCTTTTACATCAGTGGAATTATAGAGCATTACTTGATCAATTGTCACACCTAATCTTTGGCAAAGCTGTTGCATGACCAGCACATTCGGTAGCTCTTCTCCATTTTCTATTCGGCTTAATACACTTTGAGAGCAAATGTCTTGTGAGAGCATTTTTTGTGTGAGTTTCCGTTCCTTTCGGATAGCTTTTAATACGTTTCCAAAAGAATCTAAATACCCTTCCATATTTACCCCTCATTTCATGAAATATGCGTATTCGCATTATGAATGTATTCTACTTTATCAGATAATAAACTTCAAGAAAGAATCATTACTTTCCGACGTTTTTACACGTTTTCTATTAATTTGAGGTGAATCTAGTGAGCAATCAGGAAACTGTCTTTTTTATATGGGAAGACAAAGAATTTGAAGGGGTTATTGAAAAAGAATATGAATACTCATTTCTTATTTCCGTACATAACCCTACAGAAGATATGGTTACGAAATATACAAATCGTATGATCGTTAGCAAAAAAGTATGTCGTATTGCAAAATAAAAAAACAACAACTAATTTATCTGAATTTTGTACGGTAAATGCTTCATGTACCGGCTTATCAGATTGGGGTTAGTTGTTGTTTTTCTTTTATTTCTGTTTATAGGTAGATAAAAACTCTCGCATTTTTTCTGCCGTCATTTTTAAATCTTCTAATTTAGGAAGATAAACGATTCGGAAGTGATCCGGCTGATTCCAGTTAAAACCTCCGCCATGAACGAGCAGAATTTTATGCTCATGTAGAAAATCCAATACAAATTGTTCATCATCCACGATATTGAACCGTTTTGCATCAATTTTAGGGAAAATATAAAATGCTGCTTTTGGCTTCACTGCTGAAAGACCAGGTATATCATTGATTGCATTGTAAATAAACTCTCGTTGCTCATAGACGCGACCACCAGGCAATAAAAGCTTATCTACACTTTGGTGTCCACCTAGTGCCGTCTGAATAATCTGTTGAGATAAAACATTTGAACAAAGACGCATAGATGAAAGCATGTTTAATCCTTCAATGTATCCTTTTACTTTTGATTTATCTCCGCTTAATACCATCCAGCCTACACGAAATCCTGCAACTCTATGAGATTTTGAAAGTCCGTTTAAAGTGACAACAAATCGATCAGGTGCTAAAGTTGCAATTGGAATGTGTTGCAATCCATCCATCACTAAACGATCATAGATTTCATCGGAATAGATGATCAAATCATGTTGACGTGCGATTTCTACTATCTCTTCCAACAGTTCTTTTGGATACAATGCACCAGTTGGATTATTAGGATTAATAATGACAATCGCTTTCGTTTGGCTTGTCACTTTTCTTTTAATGTCTTCAATATCTGGGTACCACTCTGCTTCTTCATCACAAATATAATGAACAGGTTTACCTCCCGCTAAAGAAACAGAAGCTGTCCAAAGTGGGTAATCAGGCATAGGAACAAGCACTTCATCCCCATTATTTAAGAGGCCTTGCATACACATAGTAATTAGTTCACTTACACCATTTCCAGTATAGATGTCATTTATCGTCACATTAGGAAAATTCTTTAATTGACAGTATTGTTCAATCGCTTTTCTTGCAGAAAAAACACCTTTGGAATCTGAATACCCTTCCGACTCACGGACGTTCATAATTAAGTCGCGAACGATCTCGTTAGGGGCCTCGAAACCAAAAGTCGCTGGATTTCCTGTATTTAATTTTAAGATACTTACGCCTTCTTCTTGCATACGCTCGGCTTCTTCTAATACTGGTCCGCGAACATCATAACTGACACCATCAAGCTTCGTTGATTTTTCAAATTTTTTCATACGTATCCCTCTTCTCATTGATTACAAACTGTGTGTCAATCGTCTTTTTTATCCTATTTTAACAAAAAAGAAAGGCTTCTACACGAAACAGAAACATTTTTTGAAAGTTACTTCTCAAAAAAATGAACATCATCCTCTTTCCTTTTATAAACAAAAAATGGCTACATAAACTGGCGATCAGAGATTCATCTTTTATCTATCGTTAGAAAAATTGAACCAATTTTCTGTCAATTTCTATTTTACATCAAATCAATCGCTTTTAAAGAATTTTTGCATCTATTTAAAAAAAATTCAACTTCTTTTCAAAGCGGACACATTGGCTCTGCTATCCATACAATTTTTACAAATCAATCGTGTACATACGAGTCGCGCCTTCCTGATCCTGAACCATTGTTAAAAATGACCAGCCATAGTTTTCATACAGTCCTTTGTGGTCCGTCACAAGGTAAAGGGATTCAATCCCTAACTTCTTCATATCCTTACAAACAAATGCAAGCAGGTCTTTAGCAATTTTTTTATTCCTATATGCTGGTTCAACATATACAGCACAAAGATTAGGTGCTAAATCAGGTCGATCATGGAAATCATTTTCGATGACACCAGAGCCTGCGACAATCTCCTCATTGTCATTAAGTACAACATACCATTTGGGAATTACTTGGTCTATGTCTAATGAATCTGCCATACTTTCTTTGTAGGCATCTACAGGAACTCCCCACTTTTCACTAAACCACTGAGCCGCCTCATTTATTTTTTCAATACAGGTATCTACTCTTCGGATGGTAAGATTTTTCACTTTCCTATTCCTCCTATAAAAAAAGCAGATATGTCATAAAAACATACCCGCCCTTTTCCTATTCATTCTATATATGCAGATGATGGGATTTGAACCCACACGAGCTTTCGCCCACACGCCCCTCAAGCGTGCGTGTCTGCCATTCCACCACATCTGCTATATCGGACACTTCTAAATGATACCGATGACCCGTACGAATGTCAAGTAGCCTTGCAAAATTTCTGTTATACTACTTTTAGGGGGTGTTCCGTATGAAACCAGACTATCAAGATGGAAAATATACAGGCTTAGGGTTACTTACGGGAATTCTTATTGGTCTTGCATTTTTTAATCTTTTATTTGGAATTGTTTTAGGAATTGTTATCGGTATTGCGATGGACTGGACGGAAAACCTTCTGATTTATTGGCGACATCAAAAAAATTCAAAAAATTAATCTCTTTCTTTTCTGTAAGTAAAAAGCATCCATCACTTGAAACAACCTTCAAAACGTCAGATTTTTAGTCCAATTTTTTAAGTCATTACAACTATGATAATAATGGATGCTTTTTCATCTACTTTGTTGTCGGGAAATCTTTTTGCAGCATAAACTCATTGTCTACTTCGTAAGGATCAATTCGAGAAACGGGTGCTTTGTGTAATAAATGTTTCAACCATTTAATAATCATCTGCTGTTCCTCCATTCTTTAAGTATAACAAGCCTACTATTTTCAGCTTAAATGTACCTTAAAAATGAAATCTTCTATAGAATTAGCTAGAGCCTACTAAAAAAAGATAAGAGTGCTTCCTTTTTTATTGAATGAATCAGCTACTGGATTTTTGCAATATATCTAGATGTCTCGTTCTTAATTTTTATCTATTTCTTCAGAGACTGCCTTTTTTCTATGTACGTCTTTCCTTGAATCTGCTTTATATCTTCGACTAAGTTTCTTAAAATAAAAATACCGACTAGATTATCCCAGTCGGCGGTCATGTCACTATTCACTAAATATCAATTACATAATCATTTTTTCTGATTACTATTTGAAATAGCCATTTTTCTCTAAATCCGTGTTCTCTTCTTCAATTAATCCACTCAAAGAACGATCTAAAATTGAACGATGTTTTTTACTTCCCTCATCCATATTTTTATCCATTTTTTTAAATTCTTTTCGGGTAATTTTGACTTCAGATTTTGGTTTATTGAATTTTTTTACGGATGGCTCTTCATCTGTTCTTTCTTGAAAAGCAGCAGGCTCTGTATCAAACATCAAAAACGATTGCTCTGATTTCTTCATTGAGTCAATCAGCTCGTCCTCTTTTATAGCAGTATCCGGCTCATCTGGAATAATTGAGGCTGGAATATACTTAGGAACGAAATAAGAGCGCCCAGAATAATTTTTTTTCGTTGAGCGCATAGGCTCAGCACTATGGGTAGATGTTCTGGTTTTTGCAAGGTTTGCTGCATGTTTATGCTGTTCACCAAATAAGTTTTGTTTACCAGTTGCAGTTTTTTCTGTTTTTCTTGGTTTATTATAATCAGGTAGGTTCGCTTTATGCTTAGCTAATTCCTCTTTTTGCTGGATGGAATGTCCCTGCTTTTCATTCGTCATTTTTTGTGAGCGACGTACGTTACGCTCATTGACTTCCCCTGATTTAGCTGATGTAATAAAATCTTCTTCACTACCAAATAATACCCGACGATTTTCCGATTCTAATTTTACCCCAGTTTCATCATCATACGCAGGAAATCGAAAATGCTTGCGCTTAATATTTGGATTATTCTCCATAAATGTCATCCTTTTTCTATACACGTTTTCTAATATCTTACCATAAATCCATTCATTCTAATAGCTTGAATACTGATTTTATAAGGAATTTTTGAGAAATCGGAACATACCTCTCTATTTCTTCTCCCTATAAAAAAACTTCAAGAAGAAGTTCTTTTGAATTTCTCCTTGAAGCAAAGTATATTTCTTTAATTAAGGAACCCTATTCACTTAAATCAACAGCATGCGTTCCCGTTTCCCCTTTAGCAGCATAGCCTAGCGCTTCATTAGCTAAAGCAACAAAATCTGAAGAAGAATGTGTTGCACCAGTAACTGCTTCTATATCTGTTGTTTTTTGTTTCGCAACTAGCTCATCGCTTAATTCTTTCATATATTTTTCTGGGTATGTTTTATTTGCAGCATTCATTTTTTCTTTGTAGTCAGCATCTTCTGTTTTCAGCTTGCCATCCTTGTCTACTGCATTAAATGTTGCATCTGCGATTTTCCCATCAGCAATTTTTACAACGACATATTCTTTCCAGCCATTTTCATCAAAGTCTTTGGCTTCCACACGATATTCGCCATCTTTGTAATCAACTGCTTCAGCCGAAGAAACTTCCGTTGAAGAACTATCTGTACTTGCAACACTACTAGATGAAGCGGCTTCTGATGAAGATGAGCTGCTAGATGAAGTATCGCTGCTACATGCTCCTAATAAAAGTAATGCGGCTATACTTGCCACTGCTAAGCCAAGTTGTTTCTTCATTTCTTTTTCCTCCAAATCATTTTTCAGTGAAAAACCACTGAATTTCTTTCACAAACTTAGCTTACCACCTTCTTATTTTTGACTCAAGTAATACCACTTGAAAATGAAAATAGAACGAACATCTATTTAAAATTCAACTACTAGTTCTTATTTAGTTGTCTTCTCTTCATCAACAACATTGAACTGAAGTCTGATGTAAAAATGTCGCTACTTGCTTCTTAAAGTTGAGCATTTCTATTCAGACTTCCCAAAGATTTACAAAAAAAAAGAGCCGAAGCTCTTTTTATAAAGATTGTTCTATTCTATTTTCTAACAAAACTGGTTTATCAAATATACGCAGTTCTAGCGGTTCACCTGTAAGCAATGTAATCACTAATTCTTTTTTCGTTACTTTCACTTCTATCAAACGATCTTGATAGCCAATTGGGAAGGAGTAACCATCCCAATCATTTGGACAAAATGGAGAAAACTGTAATTTTCCATCAAAGGTTCGCATCCCTGCAAATCCTTGAACAATGGCAAGCCAACTACCACTCATCGAAGTGATATGTAGCCCATCATCTGTATCATTATTATAATTATCCAAATCCAAACGAGCGGTTCTTGCATAGAGTTCAACTGCTTTTTCCTCTTTTCCAAGCTCTGCAGCAAGGATTGAATGGATACATGGAGATAAGGAGGATTCGTGAACAGTCATTGGTTCATAAAAATCAAAATTCCGTTCTTTTTCCTCTCTGGTAAACTCGTTGCCAAAATAATAAATTCCCTGTAAAACATCGGCTTGTTTTATAAAGCAGCTTCTCAAGATATGGTCCCATGACCAATTTTGATTAAGTGGTCGCACCTCATTGGGTAATTCATCAGCAGACATCAGCTCTTTATCTAAAAAGGTATCATGCTGGACAAAAATCCCTAGGTCTTCTTCTTTTGGAAGGTACATTTGTTCCACAATTTCTTGCCATTTTTCTTTTTCCTCAGTCGTTACATGCAATTCTTCTTTAGATGTATCAAGTGCCTGATCATAATTTTCCAATGTATAACGTAACACCCAAGAAGCAATATAATTCGTATACCAATTATTGTTCACATTATTTTCATACTCATTTGGCCCAGTAACTCCGTGAATCATATAGGCCTGATTTCGTTTTGAATAATGAACACGATCCGCCCAAAAGCGAGCGATTGCTACCAAAACTTTAATCCCGTCAGAATCAAGATAACTTCTGTCTCCGGTATAATTTGTGTAGTTATAAATGGCATAGGCGATAGAGCCATTTCTATGAATTTCTTCAAAAGTAATTTCCCATTCATTGTGGCACTCTACTCCTGTAAAAGTAACCATTGGATACAAGGCTCCCTTTAATCCTTGTCTTTTCGCGTTGATGAATGCTCCGGGAAGCTGATCATAGCGATATTCCAACAAACGCTTTGTGACAGATGAGTCTGCCACAGAAAGATACATAGGAACAATATATGCTTCTGTATCCCAATAGGTAGCCCCGCCATATTTTTCTCCTGTAAATCCTTTAGGTCCCACATTTAAGCGTTCATCTTCTCCATAATACGTAGAAAATAGCTGAAATAAATTAAAGCGAATCCCTTGTTGTGCTTCCGGATCTCCTTCAATTTTTACATCCGCACGCTCCCAGCGTTTCTCCCAGGCTTTTGTCTGTTCCTCTAAATGTTCTGCAAATGTTTTTGAAGCAGCACTCGCTAATAGTTTTTCTGCACATTTTAATTGTTGGGGTTCATCTACGTCTCTGCTAGTTACTACTGAAACCATTTTTTCTAAAGAATATCGTGCTTCATCAGCTGTCCACTCATAGGATTCCCCTACAAACAACGGTTTCTGTATTTCTTTACCTTTTCCAAGTGTTCCTCGATTTTTCATCGCTGTTGTCACAGTAAACTTAGGAACCTCAAAAGGATTTTCGATTGTTTGAACGGTTAACGCATGAATAGTCTCTGAAATATGACGTTCTTTTTCAACCCAGAACATTTCTTCATAGTTGCTGTCTTCATTTTTAACATTTCCATCTATTGTGGATGTTACAGAAATAGATGGAGCACCTTTCAAAACATCAATTGTTAATCGAAGAAAAGCCATCTCTTTTTGAACAATACTAACAAAGCGTTCAAATGAAAACTTTAATTTCGTCGTAGCTGTTTGATAAGTAAATGATCGACTCAACAGGCCATTTCGCATGTCTAATTCAACATAGAAATCTTCTACAGCTAACTTAGCTAAATCAATTTCTTCACCATCTACACTAATTTTCAACCCAATAAAGTTGGTAGCGTTAATCACTTTTCCAAAATAATCAGGATAGCCATTCTTCCACCAGCCAACTCTGGTTTTATCAGGAAACCAGACTCCTGCAAGATAAGTTCCTTGATGAGTGTCTCCACTATACGTCTCTTCAAACATCCCACGCATGCCCATATACCCATTGCCAATAGAAGTTAAGCTCTCCATTAATCGCTTATTTTCTCGGTCCAGCGTATGTGTAGATACTTTCCAAGAGTCTATATCAAAAAGTCGTTTATACATCTATTTGTCCTCCACTCCCCGTGAATCTTTAAACCTAGTCTTTATATAGCTTGCAAACAGCATGCCAATCATTCCAAATGACTGGATACCTATCATTACAGTAATATCAAAATGGACGAGTCCTACAAATAAAGCAATTATCGATCCAATTCCCATGCTCGCCAGAACCATGCTCACACTTTCTGAATAAGAATGAATCGAAGATAAACGGCTTTTTTTCGTTAACCATAAGAAAAATGCAGCACCTAAAACCAACAAAAGATTCATCATAAATAATAAAAATCCAGTAGTCACGCTCATAGTAAGTAACAGTGAAGAACGATTATTGCGAACAAATTCTTCATTTATACTTGTTCGTGCCTCTTTTTGATTCGTAATTTTTTCAGGGGAAAACTTGTCTGAATAATTCATTTGATAAACATACTGTTTTCCACCAATTGTTTCATGAATTTGCCACTTCTTCTCTGAAAAGTTTAGACTGTATTGTTTCTCACTTAATTGTTTTTCTGATAAATTCGTTCCAATAACTCCCTTCTTGGTCTCTTCAAATATTTGAACAGCGGAGTCATTTAATTGTCCATTTTTAATTGGAAGCTGTTGGATATCCTTTGCAGTTTGTTCAGTCAACAGCTCTTTTACATGAGGCATAAATTGATTTTCATCAATCACCTTCACTCCTGAAAAAGAAAGAGTTGCAGGGATAACTAACAATGCAGTTAAAAAAAGATACAATACAAATAATTGAAACCAATTGAACTTTTTCCGAAATTGGAAAATCTTCCTTGGAGAAAAAATCGCTTGAAAATAATTAATTGGAAATACGTCTGTTTTCAAAGAGAATCAGCCTTTCTAGCCCTTCGTTCCACCAGAAGTTAATCCAGTAACGAAGTGTTTTTGTAGGAAAAAGAACAATACTGAGATTGGTAAGGCAATTAAAATCGCTCCTGCAGCAAATAATGCCACTCGCTGATTTCTTGCATCATTAATAAATGTTTGCAATCCGACTGCAACAGTGAGTCGTTCTGGTGTTCTTAATAAGAAACGAGCAAGCATAAAGTCCCCGAAAGGTCCCATAAATGCCCAAAGTGCTTGAACAGCCACCATTGGACGAACTAACGGCAGAACGATTTGAGCAAAAATTCTAAAGTGTCCTGCACCATCTAGCTTCGCTGATTCATCCAAATCAATTGGTACTGTATCAAAGTAACCCTTCATGAGCCACGTATTCATTGGAATTCCCCCACCAATATAAATAAGTGTTAGAAACCAATATTGATCCAGTCCATTTGTTAGAACTGCCATGACATAAAAAGCAGTCAATGCAGCCATTGTAGGAACCATTTGGATAATCAAGAAAAACATCAAGCTCTTTTTTCGTCCGGCAAAGCGGTAGCGACTGTATGTGTACCCTGCTAAGGTCACAATGATTACTTGAAAGATCATAGTAGAAATTGCCACTAACAAAGTATTTTTATACCAGTCAAAGTAAAGTGTTTCGCTAAAGAGACGCGAAAAGTTCTCCATCGTCCATTTTGTATGAAAATCTAATTTAAAAGCAATCAAGTTTCCCGGTTTAAATGCAGAAGTCGCAGTAATAAGCAATGGATAGATGATTACGATTGATAAGGCGACAAGAAATAAATAGGTGAAAAATTTGTTTAAAAATTTCTTGCGCTTTTCTGAACTATTTTTTTTCATGTCTAATCCTCCATATTAAATGCATTTGTACGTTTAAAGACAACTAATGAAACTGAAATAACGATAAACGAAATAATTAACGTAATCGCAGAAGCCACTGAGTATTGAGGTGAGCCGCCTGTCGTCAACTTATATATCCACGAAATCAAAATATCTGTGGAACCAGCTCCGCCACCTAAGCTTCCCGGTCCGCCATTATTAAACAAGTAAATCATAGAAAAGTTATTAAAGTTTCCAGTGTACTGTGTAACAAATGTTGGTGCAGCTACTAGAAAAATAGCAGGTAATGTAATGTTTCTAAAACGTTGGAGTGCATTCGCGCCATCCATTTTTGCTGCTTCATATAAATCTTCTGAAATAGACTGCAAAATACCGGTAACCATGACATAAATATAGGGGAACCCTAGCCATCCCTGAATCAGAATAATTGCTGTTTTTGTCCAAAATGGATCCGTTTTCCAGGCAATCATTGGGATATCAATAAAAGGAAGATGATTTAATAGTGGAATCACCTGAGTATTGATGGCTCCCGCGGTATCATTAAATATATTTGAAAAACTCATAATTGTAATAAATGCAGGAACTGCCCATGGTAATAAGAAGATTACCCCAAAGAAACGTCTAAATTTCAGGAATTTTTGGTTAGCAACTACTGCTGTAAGAATCCCTAAAGTAATTTGAAGAGTCGTTGCACAAATTGTCCAGATAACTGTCCAGCTAAAGACTTTCACAAAGGTTTCTCTATATGAGCTTAAAGTAAATATGTTCGTAAAGTTTGTGAATCCTATCCAATCAAGAACATTTGCTGGAGGGATATGTTTAAAATCATAGTTCGTGAATGCCATAAATAAAGTAACCAATACTGGAAAAATAATTGCAACAGTCATTACTAGATACGCAGGAATAGTCAATAAATACGGAAATCCATTTTCATAAACATTATTCATCAATTCCTTAGGAGTACTTGGCACTTTATCTCCACGATTCATTGCCTCAGAGACTTTTTTTGCATCTCGTATGGTCAATACCCAGAAAAATAAGAAAATTGCGGTGATAATAATTTGTAGCGTTCCTTCAATAAGCATAAACAATGAATTGTCTTGCATTGGAACCGCCCCTAATGTAAAGAAGCCAACCAAAGCTTGTCCACCGAATAGGATCATTTCCAATACAAACAAGAAAAACACTGCAAGAAATAAGATCCCTTTAACCTTTTGTTTGTTGTACAATTGTCCCAATCCAGGAACAATGGATAATAACATCGCTTTTTGCGGGTTACGTTTTGTGTTATCCATTGAAAATCCCCCTTTTAAAATTGGAGAATCTGGAAATAACTATGATAGCTACTTCCAGATTTCCTAAAATCTTAATAAAGGCTGGGTCAAAAGCACTTCGTTTTGCTCTCAACAACTTCTACGCATAAAACATGCGTTGAGTTGAAGGCTTCTGTCCCGACCTCTTGTTTTACCTGTCATTTTTTACTAATCTAGTCTTTTTTCTATTCAAAAGACGTGTAAATTATGGATTAATATTTTTGTTCAATTGCATCTTGAATGGTCTTCACTGCATTATCTGCTGCTTCTTTTGGTGACATGTTTCCTGAACCAGCATCAAACATCATATTTTCAGCACCTGACCAAACTTCAGCCATTTCTGGAATATTTGGCATTGGTTGAGAAACACCATATTGTTCAATAACAGCTGCGGCAATTGGATCGTCATTTCCTTTTACTTTTTCCTGTGCTTGCGCATTGGCAGGAATATCATTTCTCATATCATATAGTTTTGTTTGATTTTCTTCATTTGATAAATAATCTAAGAATTTTTGTGCTAGGTCTTTATCTTTTGCAAAGTTACTTACTACCCAAGCTTTTCCGCCACCAAACGTTTGATAAGCTTCTCCGTTATTTAGTGTTGGGATTTTCGCAACGCCGTAATTAATTCCTGCATCTTTAAATCCGCTAGCTCCCCAAGGTCCATAAATGATTGCTGCTGTTTTTCCTTGATTAAAGTAATCTAACATCAAGTTTTCGTTTGCTTTTACATCTAGCATTCCTTGTGGCCATACGTCTTTGAACCAATCTGTTGCATAGCTTATTCCTTCAATTGCTCCCTTGTTGTTCAAACCAACATCAGAAGCATCCTTTCCTTCATCACCAAACACATAGCCGCCGTAACCAGCTAACAAGCCATAAGTGTAGTAGAAGTCTGTCCAACGAGCTAAAAATCCAACATTTTTTCCATCTTCTTCATATTTTTTATCTTTTGAAATAGCTTCTAAATCAGCAAATGTTTTTGGTGCTTCAGAAAGCAAATCTTTATTGTAGAATAAAACAACTGCTTCAATCATTGCTGGTGCGCCATAAACTTTTCCATCAATACTTACTTGTTTTTTATCTGTTTCTGTATAGCGACCATCATCAGGTAATTTCACTTCTGCCAAGTTTCCTTGAGATCCTTGTTGTCCTACGCGGTCATATGGTGACATTGTCACGTCTGGGCCTTTTCCAGCAGGTCCATCAAGCTGTAACGCATCCATTTGATCAAACATATCTTTTTCTACTACTTCAACTTTTACATCATTTTCTTTTTCAAATGCGCCTTTAATATCATTTACATATTCAACGTAATCTTTTCCGACAGATACTTGTAACGTTTTTGCATCCGTTGCAGCCGTATCTTTCTTGTCATTAGAGCCACCACAGGCTGCTAAAGTAAAAATCGCTCCTGCTGATACTAACCCTAAACCTAATTTACGCCAATTTGTCTTTCTCATTTCCTTGCCCCCTAAATTATTTTTTCTTTACATCCATATTATGCAATCGCTTCACCTTTGAAGCAAGCGTTTTCCATTTGTTACCGGTAACAGAATATTTTTCTTCTATTTTTTGCTTAAAACTACGATAAACCCATGATTTCCGATAGAATATTTTCCTGATTCCAGATTCACTTCATTTTGTGAAAGAATACACTCCCCTTCTATATCTAACGAAACCGATTGTGCTGATTCGTTAAAAAAAGCAGTAATCAGAGTATCTTCTATTTCTCTTGAAAATAGAATCTGATTTTCTTCATCATTAACAGTACGCCAGTTTAAGTCGCCATACGTAATCACTTCAGAAAATTCTTTACGAAGCTGAATCAACTTCTTAGTGAATGTATGCATCTCTTTATCTTGCTTTTCCTCTTCCCAAACCATACAACGACGACAATCCGGATCATTATCTCCCAACATGCCAATCTCCGTGCCATAGTAAATACATGGTGAACCTTTTTGTAAAAACATGAATGCTAATGTAGCTTTCGCTAAATCCTTATCTCCATTACAAATCGTCAAAATACGTGCAGTATCATGGGAATCCAGAATATTAAAGGTAACCTCGTTTGTTTGATCTCTGTAAAGCAACTGCTGGTGATTCATCCCACTAACCATTTTGCTAGGAGAAATTTTTTTATTAACAAAGAAATCTTTAATATTGTCTGTGAATGCATAATTCATCACCGCATGAAATTCGTCTCCTTGAAGCCAGCTTTGTGAAGAATGCCAAATCTCTCCTAAAATATAGAAATCTTCCTTAATTGCTGTAACTTCTTTACGGAATCTTTTCCAAAAATGATGGTCTACCTCGTTTGCAACATCCAAACGCCATGCATCAATATCAAATTCTCGAATCCAGTACGTTGCAATGTCCAATAAATAGTCTTGAACTTCCGGATTTGCAGTATTTAACTTAGGCATATGAGGTGTAAATGCAAACGTATCAAAGCTTAAATTCCTCGCAGTTTCTGGAATGTCTGTCATGTCGTAATCATCTACAGGGAAGGAATGAATGTGGAACCAGTCTGCATATTTTGACTGTTCCCCATTTTTAATCACGTCTTGCCACTGCGGTGAGTAGTCACCCATGTGATTAAATACAGCATCTAGCATGATTCGAATTCCTCTTTTATGTGCTTCATCCACTAGCTTCTTAAACAGCTTCTTATCACCAAAGTCAGGGTCAATTTCATAGTAATCAATAGTGTCGTATTTATGATTAGAAGTCGCTTTAAAGATGGGACAGAAATAAATACCATTGATACCTAAATCAACTAAATAATCTAAATGATCCAGAACGCCTTGTAGGTCCCCGCCAAAGAAATCCTCTCGATCCGGTAATTTACTTCCCCAAGGAAGCGTTCCTTTTGGATCATTATTTTTATCCCCATTGGCAAATCGCTCGGGAAATATTTGATACCAAACCGTATCTTTGACCCATTCTGGTGAGTGAAACCGGTCAATTTCTTGAAAATAAGGCATTCTAAAATAATAGTTAGCAATTTCCAAGAATTCCTCTTTATAGTCAAATACCCCTTGGTCACCATAAAAAATCTCTGTTCCATCTTTTCCTTCCACGTAGAAGCCGTACTGTAATCGATGAAATTTACTTTGTGTCTCGATTTCCCAGTAGTCATGTAAATCTGTACTCAATGTTTTTTTCATAGGCGTTTTTTCTAGATACCATTTATCAAAGCTAATCAGGTATGGATCTCCTTGAATTAACCCTACCTGTTGAACATCGTCACGCTCTGTTCGCAAACGAATGCGCATAGTGTCTTTGGTATACAAGAAAGCGTATTCACTTTCAGGCCGATGATATAATGCAGAAGTATTCATCTAATCTCTCCTTTTCTCTCTTTCTATTTCATGATAGTCGAAAGCCATTCTGTCATCAATTCAAAATCGGTTGTTAACGGTAACAGAATTTGAATTCAGGTTATGTGAAACTGCTTATCGATTAGTCAACACCTCTTATACTAGAAGTCAGGCAGACAAAAAAAGAAACAGCATAGCAATAAAAAAACAACAACACTTGTTTTTCATAAAAGCTAGCTGAATCTCTTTTCCATTAAAAACGAATGATATATTTTTTAACCTACAAAGGTTGTTCCTTTTTTACCCAGCAGTCGGAATAATAATCGACATAGTTTGGCACTTGTCCGCTATCTTTCAAAATGAATGCTTTTATATCTTCTTCCACTGTATCCATTCCTGCAACAATGACCATACTGCACTCATTGCATAGCTCGGCTAAGTAAATCTTCGCATCATCCCAAAATTTTTCAACCAGCATACGATCTTCAAGTTTATCGATAACCGACTGAATCGTTTCTTCAAGACAAATCACACTTTCGATACTATGTTTTTTTACACGTACTTTGGAAACCTCCATATTTGTACAAAAATAGTTCTTTATTTGTTCTTCAGTCCATTCCATGGGAAAAACACATCTTCTTTCGACAGAGGTAAATGAATGTTTGCTGTCAAAATATACTGAGCAAAAGTTTCTTCTTTTTCGATTTTCAAAAAATTCTTTCATTACAGTTGCCCTCTTTCTTATCTATGATTTATCGTTGAATCATACCTTGCCGCTATCAAATAATCCGCTTCAGCTATTTTCTTGATAATTTTTTTCGTTCACTTTCGATCCTAAATACGCTCCTAGTTCTTTCCATAACGTTTGATTAGCGAATTCATTAAAATAAAAGTATTTCTTCTTCATTTTACTATGACATGTGTCAGAAATTACGATATCTGCTGAATAATAATCTTCAGAAATTTGAATTACATCTTTTGTATACATAACCTCCAGCGCCTTTTCGACAATAAATTTGTATTCTGGTCTTTGAAAAAATTCTAAATAAACGTACTGTGTAATGTCAGGAATTACAGTAATATATCCAGAAATAACCTGTAGTAGATGAATCACTAAAATTTGAAACCCATTTTCTTCGCAAAGCGTGTCTAAAGATTCTTCTATGCAGCTTCTTAGAAAGTTTAAAATGGAATGATTCTCATTTTGTTGATTCTTTGATACCATATACCGATGTAGCCCAAAATAATAAACAACCACTATGCTGCATGAGATACTATAGGCTAATTGATAAAAGATTTTTTCCGGCAAGAAAACTTTTCTTTGAATCAATTTAAGTAGATGATATGTTTGTGTGACAATTTTATTATCCACTAAATCCAAAATTTTTATACCAATTTGCTCTTTTTCTTGTTTAGTTAAAAATTCTTGAATCAGATAGGTCATAAAAAATGATAAGTGAACTCGCTCGTTATAAGAAAAAGAAGTCTGAAGCTCTGAAATTAAATAATGAATCTCTTTTGCACTACCAATCACTTCCCCTAAATTGACAATATCTTTCTCCATAAAATCAAGTTTACAGTGATTACGATTAGCCAGTTCATAAATTGCTAGAATATCGTATATTTTATTTTGGTTTATAGGAGACAGCATCTCAATTTTTTTTGTCTTTAAGTAGCGAAAAGAAGAAAGAATTTCTTTTTTTTCAATACTTTTAAACAACCATTTTTCTCCTCTGGAAATCAGAATCGTGGAAAAGTAATGCAGCATTCGTATGGAAGATTCATTTCCCGAAAGCTCAAACGTTGTTGTTTTCTTTTTAGTCAATTTGACATCTGCCTCGATGGAAATAAGAAACTTTTTGAGTCTCCCTAATAGTTTATAGGAATAAGATTGACTATAAGCTAAGGTATCTGCCATGGTTGACAATCGAAAGGAACGCTTTTCCAATACAAATAGAAGAACTTGATATAATGAAGAGCTTGTTACATATTTTTCTCTCATATTATTTAATAAATAGATAAATTGTTCATCGCAAATAAGCGGAGAAAAATTTATTTTACCTGACTTATTTTGTAAATCAGGTAAATCAGATTTTGACTGACTATATTCGTAAATATCCTCCACCACAGAATCGATTACTTCTCTAGCTTGTCTTTTAGAAAGATGAAAATCGTCCTCTATTTCAGTTAAAAGAACAGGTCCTTGTTTTAGCTGTCTTAAAATTTTAAGTTTTTGCATTTGTTTTTTCGTTAAAAATGAAGCGATGATTTCGTCTGGCAGCATCACAATCACTCCTTTTTACAAGAGTTTTTTTCTTTATGTCAGCTTCATATAGACAAATACGTCTATGGACTTGACGAATCTTTTTCTTTTATCAATTTACAGAAAAAGAAACGACTATTATCTGACTTTTACTCAATGAATGTATAAAAGACCTCATAATACAATCAATCTTTTTTTTGTTTTAAATAACATTGTATGAATAGTAAAGCAAATAATATCATTGCGAAAAATACAGCGACTCCATAAAGGATATTCATTGTCTTAGCTCCTTAATAGTTTTTGAAAAAGACTTGCCAACAAAGTTTGACTCCAACATTAAACTTATAATAGATTGTGTATAAATAAACTTGTCTATCATTTATAGTACCTCTTTTTTTTCTGACGAATTATCTTAAATCCGTTAAAAATGACAGACTTGTGATAATTTATCAAACAACTGAAAAGAAAAATAGCTCAGCACGCTTCACTTCATTTTTCATAGGCTCAAATTTCCTACAAAAAACTAGTCATTACGTATTCCGAGCTATCCTCTAAATTTATTATGTCTCTTTATTTTTGCAATTATCTGCTAGTTTTTTATGTTGATAAAGATGTCATGTGCCAAACAAGTCTTTCTCTAACTATCACTTATTTTCTCTATCCGATTTGTATGGACTTGCTCTATTGACCCAAGCTTCCTAAATTCGTTGGCAGAAATACCATTGAGAGAACTTGCTATAAACATGTAGATTGGATTGTGTTTGTGAATAGTCACTACCATAGAAATTCACTTATTTTTTTGTTTGGACTAAACATGTCCTAAATCCTTTTGGAAAACAAAAGACTTAGCTTTAGGACCATATGTCTTTTCGGCTACTTTTTGAAAACCATTCTTCTCATAAAAATGATGATTTCTTATTGAAAAATCAGGTGTTTCTAAGACCCATACACCTGTCTTATTCTGTTCAAACACATGCCAGACCTCGCTCCCTAACCCTTTATTTGCGTATACTGGCAGAATACAGAAATAATCAATCACTTGCGTGGGCTCTTCCTGATAAACAAGGATGCCACAATCGATCTCATTAACCTGGATAACTAATTTATTCGATTTTCTATCGTTAAGAATTTTTTTAGCCAATTCTCCATTATCATAGCCCGGAGGTCCCTCTTTCTTTCCGCTGCTAAAAGCTCTTTCGCTATCTTCGTTAAATGAGTCAATCAAGACTTTTTCCAGAAAAATCTTGTCTTTATCTATTAATTTTCGAAATATAATAGTCATTTTTTTGCATCTCTTCTCTTTTTAGCCTATTTCATACACTGTTTACTTATAGCATATTCCTAGATTCTATACATACTCAAGTCTTATCTGTTTCAAGAAAGAAATTCAATAATCTCCTTATTTATAACTTCCATCCAACTTTTACGAATTCTTTTGATTCTCTTCTGTTTAATAAACTGCATATTTGTCACCATACTCTTCTAATCCTATTCTTTTATTATACATAATAGATTCATTTTGGTAAAAAAATCAATGGATTTAAAAAAATTCGTTTTTTAACAAAAAGAAGGTAGGTCATAACTGAGTTATACCCACCTCGTAAAATTTTAATAAAGATTGATAAGAGAAGAAACTCATCATCTTTTACGCATGGAACATGCTTGAGTTGAAGATCTCCACGTTTTACTTCTCCTATGGATGCGCACTACCTGGTGTTGCAAATCACGTAGCTTCACTTTCGATGATGCACGGTACCTACTTAGTTCTTGGAGCTGAAGACTTCTGATCCGACCTCATTAGACAAATCCCTCTTTATTGATTTTATAAGTTCCTCATAAAGTTCCTTTTCTGATATATATTCACTCTCCAAAAAAACTAAACTAGAAATAAGAACAGTCACTTTTGCAAAATAAACGGGCACGTTCTTTTTCTCTAAACTATTCTTAATCTCTGGTATTTCACAAAATAGTTGATATAAATATTGGTTGAATGAAACAATCATCTCTTTATTCGTCAAGAAAGAAAAATATATTTCTCTTTTTTCAACTGAAAAGCGATAACATCCCCAAGCATACTGCTGTATCGTGTCACAGTTTTTAAAATAATTTTCTTTTATTTCATAAAATAATTTTTCGGAAAGTGCCTCTTTTAAGGCATCCATCGTTTTAAAAGACAAATATATGGGTTGTGTTGAAATATCTAATTCTTGCGCAAGACCTCTGGCTGTCAATGAATCAAACCCGCTTTTTATAGCCAATTGATAGGCACCCTCTAAAATAAGCGTTTTATCATACTTCTTTTTTCTCATAAAATTCTCCTTTACAGAATAATTAACTTGGTATTCTCCTTTAAAAATAGCAGTGGCTACCACAACGGTACCCAACTGCTATCTATTTTTAAGAAAAATAAACTTACGGATTTTTATCTTCTGCGTTTTCGAGCAAGCATATAACTACCAGCTAGTAGTACAATAATTCCTCCACTCAAAATCAAAAGAAGCGAGGTATGATTCTCTCCTGTTTTTGGCAGATAGGTATGGTTCTTTTTGACAGCTTTTGTCTCATTTTTCTTCTTTTTATTTTCCTGTTCATTTACTTTTGTAACAGTGACTAATTGATGTTGATTTTCTGATACATTAATTTCTATAGGTGTGCTGTCTAACTTGTACCCTGCTGGCGCTTTTGTTTCAATGAATTGATACGCGCCTGGAGCTAAATTTTCTACCAAAATAGTTCCGGCACTATCTGTGGTTTGCTTTGTTACCACTTTTCCTGCTTCATCGCGCAATTCAAAGACTGCCCCTTCAAGTCGTTCGTTAGTCTGTTTGTCTACCTTATTTAATAAGACAGCATCCTTCAATTGTTTGTTAGTCTTTTGAAGGAACAATGCTTCCGTTTGATTCTTCTCAATTGAAAAACGAATCGGCGTAGCATCTAATTCGTACCCTGCTGGTGCATTTGTTTCTATTAATTGATACTCTCCTGGTTCTAATTCGTTAACTGCAAGTCGACCATAGTCATCGGTTGTCATTCCATCGATAACCGTTTCTCCATCTGCAGTTTTTAACTCAAATTCAGCACCAGCTAACGTAGAATGCGTTTGTTCATCAATCTTTTCTAAGAGAACACTTCCTTCTTCTCTTTGGTTCGTCTTTTTCAGATCTATAGAATCAGCTGCACTCTTAACGGTAAACGCCACTGGCTGATTATCCAATACATAGCCTGTTGGTGCTTCTTTTTCAACAAATTGGTAGTCGCCAGGCGCCAGTGTATCAATAGATATTTTCCCAGATTGATCTGTAACTAAATCTTCTAAAACGAGTTTTCCGTCCTTGGTTTTTAAGTCAAATCTAGCACCAGATAAAACTTCATCTGTTTGTGCATCTACTTTTGTCAGAGAAATTTTCCCAAGCAGCTTTTTATTTGTCTTTTCTACAGAAACAGCCTCTTCTTGATTCATTTTCACCGTAAATTTCACAGGCTCATTATTTAACACGTAACCTGCGGGAGCTTTTGTTTCAATAAATGCATACTCTCCTGGTGTCAAATTTTGAACGGCTAACTGTCCAAATCCATCAGTTTCAATTGAAGAGTGAATGACTGTACCTTTGTTATCCACTAATTGGAATACAGCCCCTTTTAATTTTTCTCCAGAAGATTCATCTGTTTTTGTGAGCACGACTGAATTAGTAAAAAGTTTATTTGTCTTTATTACATTTATTGCTTCTGTTTGCCCTTTAGCAATTGTAAAGTCGATTGGTGTAGCATCTAATATATAGTCTTGCGGCGCCTTTGTTTCAATGAATTGATAGTCGCCTGGAGCTAATTCACTCACGTTGATTTTTCCTGAGTCATCCGTTTCCAAATCGGATTTTATCGTGTTATTTTCACTATCTAAAAGCTTAAACTGAGCACCTTTGAGTCCTTTATTCGAGGATTCATCTACTTTAGTAAGAATAACTGAGCCCGTAGTTAAGGTATTCGTCATTTCTAAAGAAATTGCCTGTCCTTGCTTTTCAGTAATTGAAAATTTGACAGGTGTTTTATCAAGCTTATAACTGGCAGGAGCTTTTGTTTCAACAAATTGATAGTCGCCAATTGATAATCCTTCAACTTTTAATATCCCTGCACTATCTGTTTCGTGATTGGTGCTGACTATTGTTCCATCGGATTTTTCTAGTTGGAAAACTGCCCCTTTCAATGGATCACCGGTTTTCTCATCCGTTTTCGTTAACTCTATACTGTTTGGAATGGTCTTTTTATTTTTCACTTTAATTGGATCCATTGATTCTGTCAGCGTGAAGGCTTTTCCATCTTTATAGTCTGGATTAATTTCATAACCATTTGGCGCTTTTGTCTCTTTTAACAAATAATCACCTAATGGCAGTCCACTGAAGGAGGCTTTCCCACTTGCATCGGTATCCGCTTTAAGTCCTGTTTCAGTTCCATCTGATTTCAAAATTTCAAATGTTGCACCTGCTAAATAGATTGTTTCATCCGAGTCATCAACTTTTATGACTGAAACATCCGCAGTTTTCACTACACCTGACCCGCTTCCGCTAGTAAAGCTCAAATTAACTGAAGCTGTTGCTTGTCGATAATAGCTACTCAATGCCCCATAACTCGTCGAATCAACTACAGAGGTATTTTTCACTAGTCCAGGGAATTCACTGATTGTGTTATAAGCCACTTGAATATTTGTTGTCGCTTTATAGTCTTGGAACGTAACTTTAAACGTATTTCCAGTAATTGATAATCGATAATGATCTGTACTAATTTTTTCACCTGTGCCTAAATCTGTGACTACAAATGACGTCGGATCATAAGCTCCGTTTGTTGTTCCTTGATTTAGGGTATCTGTAATCACTGGATTTTCAACAGGTAGTATTGAAGAAATATTTTTTGTTTGTACTTTCCAGTTTGCTACATTTTCTTTTTCAGTATCTTTTAAAACTGATTTTTGTAACGCCACTTCGGAATTTGCTACATAAATAGAAGCTTTATAATCCACTGGTGCTTGTGTTCCATAGGTAATGGTTGCTGTATTATCAAGTCTCTGGTAGATATACCAATCTTTTTTCATTCGCGTTTTGTATTTAACATAGACACGTTTTGATTTTAAATTTCCAAATTCCAAGTTCACTTTGTTATTTGATGTATCTATTTTTGTCGGATAAGCATCTGCTCCTTCTGGAAGCAGATTATAGTCATATCTTAAATAATTTTGAATGTTCGTTAGCATGTCTTCACTTGTTACTTCTTCAAAGCGTAATGACCCAGGAACTAACTCTACTCCACTAGGCAATGTATCTTCCATAGTTGTCATATCGAATTTTGTTCCTTTAGAATTTACCAGTACTAGCCAATCTTGATAAATATACTGATTATCTGATGTACCCGTTCTTACAAGCTTAGTTCCACCAGTATAGTAAGGGTCTGTAAATATTCCTTTTGCTTCGTATTCTATAACACCTGGCGTGTCTCCGTAGTTTAGTGTTGCCTTATTTTTAATTTCTGTTTTTTGATCAGAGGTTTCAAGTTTTGTTTTAATCGTGATAACAAGCGTATCTTCCAGTTGTGCATATTCCCCTAGAAAATCGATTCTTACGCCTCCATTAAAACTGTCAGGTGCACCATTGACGTTAGGTGATGCGCCAACAGGAGAACCTGTTTCATCAAATTGCGTCACTTTATAATCCACATTTTCTACTAATGGCTCTGTTTCAGTGTCAGAAATTTTCTTAACAACAGATAAACTAGTAAAATCTTTTACCGCATCAATAAAATAATCATGGACAACCGGCTGCTTCATTTTATATTTTTCTGCATTAATGGTAATTTTCCATTCCATCGTTCGGTTAAATACATCTATTGTTCCTGACTCTTTTGACAGAAGATTTGGAATAAGGCTTACTTGTGCTTCTTTGCTGATTCGTCCATCGGTTACTTTATTTTTGATAACTCGCTCAGTTGGATCAACAATTTTTGTCGAATATTTGATTAAATACGCTTGGTTAGTATTTCCAGCCGGATGAATTTCAAGGGAGCCAGACGAATCTGCAGTTACCGATAGCTCGGATGAGCCATCACCTTGTTGAACGGTGTCATAGCTGTTTCCATTGAGATAATTAAATCCTATTTTTTCAACAGAAAGTGAGCCCTCAACAAATTCCACCCCTTGATCTGTCAAATCGGTTAAAAGCTTGGATGCTGGTGTTTGAGGCTGTTCGTTAAAGTTGTATTGAATCTCCCAATCAACCATTCCTGTTTCCTTGTTTATTTTTCCTTTAGCAGCTAGAGGAAAAATAGTGGCAAATGTTTTTGAGTTATAAGAAGAGCTTATGCTAGCATTATTTTCATAGGTGTATGAGTAACCATAAAAATAATTGTACTCAAGTCCTGAAACTGCTTCGTCAATATAATTGGTTCCGTTAATACCAGAAACTGTAGATTCTATATAAATTGCTTTCTTTCCAACCGACTTGGTTAATGTAATTTCAGCTGCCGCTGAGGTTGTTTCACTGTTCTTATATACGATTTCATAATCTGTTCCTTCGGTAAGTAGTGTCTTTTTACCGACGAATACACCGTTAAAATCAACATCCGTTGTATAAACATGGACTGAATCATAGATGATTTTGCTAGTCCCGTTATACGCCTCCACTCGAAACATACGATTTTCATTATTCGTACGGTCTAAGTTGAAAGATGACAAAATTTGTGCACTTCTTGGATTCAATGAATTCATCGTAATACTTGTACGACTTAATCCCTTATCAAGACTAGAAGTCATTTCTAAGTGATAAACTGTTTTTGTTGGTGCGGTATTAAATGTAATTGTCTGATATTCTTCAGAAATCGTTGTAACTTTCTCTACAGAAGTTGTGAGTGTTAAATCATATTCTTCAGCAGTTACATTATCCTCTAAAAAAGTAATGGTTAATTCTTTTGTAGCAGCATTAATCGCCCATTTTGCTGAAGTCATTGGAGAAAAATCTCCTGATAAATCCTTTGCAATGGCAATTTGTGCAGGAAGTTGCGTGGTGAATGTATCTCCAGCTTGATAATTTTTATTTGAAAAAGAAAACTTCATGCTTAACTTAATACCAGACATATTTGGTAAGGTATCTGATGGCTGAACTTCGTCCCCATTTATTTTGTAAAGTTTTGCTGAAGTAAACAAATTATCAGCGATTGCAGCACGCGTTTTATTTGAAGGACTTTGTTCATTTATTTCAGGTTTCGTTTTATCACTTGCTTCTGGAGCCGAAGATGTTTGTTGCTCGTCTTTCTTTTCTTCGGATATGGGTTGTTCCTCTTTCTTTTCCTCACTGGAAGCAGGAACTTCTTTTTCCTTTGATTCAGTTGATTCTTGTACACGTATGGAACTATCTGTAGTTTCTTTATCCACAGATGATTGAGTTGTTTCTGTCACTGATTCTACGTCACTTTGTACCGTTTTAAGTTCTTGTGCATAACCAATTAGCGGACTTAGTATTTGTAAAAAAAGTAAGCTGACCAACCAAATTCCTATTAATTTTTTCTTCATATATCTTTTGACTCCTTTTCTAGGTATTCTCAAAAAATTAACGCCATTCATTCCATTTATTTCCTTAGAAGACATAAATGATCAAAAGAATTTTGCATTTTTTTGAAAACATACTTTCAATTCATCCCCAAAAGAGGTTTCATCACAAGAGTTTATAAAAGCTTATCTCCCGTAGCCAACCGTACCGATTTGTAGAAACATATCATTGCGGTTAAAAACTTTGTTTTTTTATCAATCATTCTTATCATTTACGCATTTGATCATCCACTCAAATAAAAAAACAGTTCCTCTCATCACCTCCTAAAAAATGAATGTTTTCTAATCCTATCCTTAGTCCCCAATACCAATGGATAGACCTTCCTATAAAAATGACTTATAATTGTTCTCAGTGAAAAATTCTTTTTTACCTTTGGCCAGGTTTCTTGGAAGAATTAATTCTAAGAAATAGAAATTAATCGCGTAACAACGGGAATAAATCAGTCCTTGACGGCTAATCTGACGGCTTAAAAATCTGAGGAAAATTCCGAGGGATTTGTAGAAAGCGGTTTCATTTCGTTGTTTTTTTTATACTAGCCGACTAACCCATTTTTTTCTTTGGGTCATCATAGAATCTACATAAATATCTAACGTCATTTTGGCTGAGCGATGACCCAATAATGCACTAACGGATACCACATCAGCCCCTATTTCTAACAATCTTGTAGCAAATGTGTGTCTAAGCTGATGGAAGTGTAAATTCGCCAAGTTTGCACGTTTCAGAATTTTTTTAAACTGATATGAAAGCGTTCGTGGCTCAAAATAGCGATTGTTTTCTCCAACAACATACGGACTAGTTGCGGCTTTTTTTTTATTTTTTAATATTTCACATATTTTTTTATTTAATGGAATTTTCCTGTATCCTGAAACACTTTTTGCAAGACCAATCGATATTTCTGTTTTTTTTCCTTTTCTGGAGGATAAAATTCGTTGAAGTGTTCGGCTGACTGATAATTCTTTTTTTTCTAGGTCAATATCTTCCCACTTCAATGCGCTAATTTCACCTATTCGGAGTCCTGTGTGAAGTGCTAGCATAACAGAAACACCATTTTTAGAAGTCATTGCACTTTTTTCGAGCCTAGTCTGTTCATTTTTTGTAAGTGCAGATACTTTTTTTCTTAATTGACGAGGAAATACAATGTCAAATACAGGATTCTTGAGAAGATATTGATAGTTTAGCGCATCGCTTAAGCTATGCTTTAAAATCTGGATAACCGTTCTGATTGTATATGCAGATAACCCTCTGTCAGAGAGTCTGTCCACTAGTTTTTGAATTGTTTCTTGAGTGACTTCAACCAAAGGAACTTCACCAATCTCACTAGAAACATATTGCTGCAGTTTATATTGATAACTTGCATAAGTAGAAGGTTTTACTTTTGAAGCAAGGGCTCCATCTAACCATATATCTATCCATTGCTTCATCGTTCCTTTAAATTTTACTTCTTTTTTCACTTGTGTCTTATATTGGTATTTCTTTTCAAATAATTTTATTTTTACTTCTTTATAGGTACGTGCATAAATGTAACCGTAACGAATACTATTGTCTGGACGTCTACTCTTAATAAAACGCCCTTCCCATCTACCATCTTTTCGTTTATATATGTTTTCTCCACGGCGTGCCATGTTCTCTCAATCCTTTCTATTTTTTGACGGCTGACTTGACGGCTAAAAAAACAAAGATAGCTAACAACATCAAGAAAGTATTATGTGAAAAAATTGGTCAAATTATAATAGAATCTTACTTCTATTGACATTAAGATTACAATAACGTACCATATATTATAGAATGTTTTCTAATCAGTGATTTTTATGTCAAAATTGCTATAAATATTCTATATAATTGATCTTTTTTCTTAGAATTAATTCTTCTAAGAATTTTTTTGTTATTTAAAAATGAATAAATAACGATTCGACAAATTTATTTCCCCACAGATTAACTGCTCAGTTAATCATCTTGCTTTTTAAAATGATCCATTTATGCATTAATACATTTGAAAAAAGCATACTTCCCAAAGAGTACGCTTTCATATAGTCACTTATTGATACGAGGAAAAGATGGGAGAACTCATCTCCATAAGGTCTCCACATCCTTTCGCTCTCATTACTCTCTAAAGGCGGGACGAAGAATTAAGAATCTGCGCATCCCAAAGCTTTGAGGAGTATTGAGTAGGAATCAGTCAACATTGAAAGTTGCCTATCTTCTTCGTGATTTTCTGCCTATGACCACAAATCACGAAATTTCACTGCTGATGATGCAAAGTATCTACCTGGTTCTCAATCCTAAATACTTCTGTCCCACCCTTGTTATTATTTTGCTCAGTTAAACGATTTTTTCAGAAACGAAAGATAGGAAAAGCACGAAAATCAACTAAAGATTTTTATGCATTTCCTATTTTTATTATAGATTATTACATTATATACTGGACGACCTGCTCTCTTTAGAAAGATCGCCTGTTTCTTAGCGTATTTTATTTTGTTGATTCTCTTGTAATTAGTTCTGGAAGAAATCGACGATACCCTTGGCTTGCACCATGTTCTTCAATTTTTTTGACCAGCATTTCCCCGCAAACCTCTCCCATTTTAATTATACTCTGTTTTGCAGTGGTTAATTTAGGTGAACCAATTTGATCCAAAAAGACTCCGTCAAAACCAATAATCCCAAAATCATCAGGAACATTTCCCCCACTATCAATAATACCGCGCTCTATGCCAATTGCTAATCGGTCTGAACTACAAATAAAGCAAGTATTCTTCTTGAACAAAGACCAATTTTCTTCAATAAACTGTTTGGCTTGTGTAGAATGGTTCGCAAAACGATATATCGACGGTTCTTTCTCATGCTCCTTCATCACACCTACATATCCTGCTTCTCGGGAACGAGAGAAAGGCTCATCTTCATCAATTCCAATAAAAATAATATGTTTATAACCCGCTTGTAAGGCATAAGAAGTGGTCATTGCGGTGCCATATTGATTGTCGCTGTCAACGTAATCAATCCCATGTGTATTTTCTCCAAATAAAATGACTGGCTTCTCCAATCGATTGATCCACTCAAAGTCTGACTCACGAAATCCTGTAATAATATAACCATCACAAGCTCCTAAATCAAAGGCATTTTTCGTCACAAGCTGCAATGAATAATGCGCTTCTCCTACCGTTTTTGAAATGCCCATTAACAAATTCATATAATAAGGCTCTGTCGTATCAATTTCTTCTAAAATAAAAAGTTTAACAATTTGTGAGCGGTTAGAAACCAGCGCTTTAGCTGCAATATTGGGTCTATAATCAAGCTCCTTCATCGCATGAAACACAAGTTCTTTTAGCTCATCCGTCACCTGCTCAGGGTGATTAATTACACGAGAAACAGTCATTTTAGACACATTTGCTAATTTTGCTACATCTGATAAAGTTGCCATCTTAACCTCTCCTTTTCCATAGTATAACATGCAGGAAACAGTTCGGTCAGTAAAAAAGAGACAGAATAGACACGAGAAGACTTGAGAATTTCTATATTTTTTGAAAAATGTATTCGTTTCACTTAATCATGAGAAGAGATACCTGTTTTGTAAAATGGCACTTATCTTTCACCATGATTGAATAAGAGCACTTTTTCTTTTGGTTTCAGGTTCTTCAAAGCATAACGCTTAGAGGATGTTTGTGCTGGTCTTACTTTGAGACATCAAAAGCTAAAATAAACGTTATTGATTTTCCTCTTTTCTTTCAAAAGACCTTCACTGATTCTTCCGATTCCCCTTTCTTTTAGATAGACTCGAAGCTCCAGCATACTTAAAACCGATTCTAAAAGGATAGTAAAGGAGCCCATTTTATCATTCGGAATCGAGATCTTTGAGGTCTTGTTCGAGCTTCCTTTCCCCCCCCACCATACGCTATAAACAGAAAATAGTGGGTAAAGTATTCCGTCGAATATCTTCCCCACTACCCTTAGTATGTTTATTGCTAAATTATACTTCTTTACAATTTTCGTCACTAGTAACACTATCGTTAGGCGCCAGATTCGCACTGTTTGTCATTTTTATCCTGCTGTTAGGAAAGAAGCTTTGCTTCAAAAAAAGAACTGATTTTATCCATAGTTGGCACTTTCACTAAATGAGGTTCATTTACAGCCACATGAAATTCAATATTCTTTCCATTTTCCGTCTGCTTATTTTTTCGGACAAACTGTGCCGTATCTTCAAATCGAATTTTTTCATCTGCTGTTCCATGCCAAATGAATAAGGGTCTTCCCTTCAAGGTTTCTTTATTTTCACTTAAATCATAAGCCTCCAACCAACTCAAGAGCGACTCATAGTCATCTGGTAATGAAATGCCCATTTCCGCTGTACGTGTACGGATATTTTCACGATAAAGTAAAGGTGCTGGGGAGCCCATCACACAAGCTGCTGCAGAAATTTCGGGATGATGAGTCAATAAAGCACAGGTAGTCATGCCCCCCATTGAAACTCCTCCAACACCGATTTTTTCTGTTGCAAGTCCCTTTTCCATAAAAAAATCTCTCAGTGATTGGAACTCAAATAAGTTATAGTAGATACTGTTCCAGAAGGTTAAAGATGGAATAGGCGAAACTGGATGCTTTCGTTCTCCATGTCCCATTGCATCTGGCAACACCACTCGAAATCCTTTTTCAGCTAACTTCCTTCCTTGCGTTAATACTAATTCCTTGCTGGTTTGCCAACCGTGGTAATAAATAATTAAAGGTAGCGCCTCTGACTGATTTTCTTTCAGAACGACCTCTAAAACAGGTACTTCTTTTATGGTTCGTTTACGAACGATTGGATTCATTTTCTTCACTCCTCAGGTTCATACTACCATATAGTCCTTATTATTTGTCTGTTTTTGATTTTCCTGCTAGTCCCTCATGAATTTGGTCAAGATTCCATTTCATCATATTGAAGTAGCTATCTCCATTACTCCCAGGTTTTCCGATTGAATCCGTATAGATTTCACTATAAATTTCTTTCCCAGTCTCCTTAGCTACCCGCTCCATACTTCTATGATCCACGCTCGTTTCGACAAAAAGAACAGGAACTTCACTTGATTTTACTTTATCTACAATTTGTTTCATTTGGTCTGGCGTTCCTTGGCTTTCAGTGTTGATTTCCCAAATATAAGCAGCTTCTAAACCGTACGCTTTAGAAAAATATTTAAAGGCTCCTTCACTTGTTACTAAAAGCTTTTTGCTTTGTGGAATATCTGCAAATTCAGAAAGGGCTTCGTTATGAAGCTCTTGTAGTTTTTTTACATAGACTTCTTCATTTTTTTGATACGTTGAAGCATTATCCGGATCTTTTTTTGAAAGCACTTCTGTTATCTCATCAACATACCTAATCCCATTTGTTATATCTAACCATGCATGTGGATCCATAGATGACGCATCTGTTTTTCCCTCTAAATATAAAGGTTCTACTGCCTTACTTACAGAAAAATAATCCGTTCCCTCTTTTTTATTTGTTGTTTCCATCAGTTTAACAAACCAGCCATTTCCTCCAGTCTCTAAATTTAGTCCGTTATAGAAAATAACGTCTGCATCTGATGCCTTTTTTATATCTTCCGGTAAAACTTCATGCTCATGAGGATCTGTACCTATAGGAACAATACTATGAATCGCTACTTCATCCCCTCCAATTTCTTTCACCATGTCCGATAAAATCGAATTTGTCGTAACCACGGATAACTGTTCTTCTTTTTTTGAAGAATCACTTGTTGATTCATTTGTCGAACTATTTCCACAAGCACTTAACATTCCTAAAGCTAATACACCTAAAATAAATTTTCTTTTCATTTAATTTCTTCCTTTCTTTTGTCGTAAAATCCCTTTTGACTTAGCAAACAAGAAAGCCAAAGTAAAAAACACACCAGCTGTTAGCACGATCGCAGCACCTGAAGCTAAATTGTACGTATAACTAAAAAATAATCCGACCACTGCACTGACTACACCAATTGTAGAAGCTAATATAATCATAATTGATAGTCGATCTGTTAAAAAATAGGCGGTAGCTGCTGGAGTAATGAGCATAGCAATCACTAAGATTGTTCCTACTGTTTGCAGTGAAGTTACTGCAACTAACGTTAGTAAAAACATTAATGCATAATGAATCAATGTAGTATTCAAACCATAGACTTTTGCCATTGTTGGGTCAAAGGAGCTAACTAATAGCTCTTTGTAAAAAATGAGAACAAACAAGACAACACATACGCCGACAATAGCGGTCATAAACATATCGGAATCTGTCACTGCTAGTACATTTCCAAACAAAATATGATATAAATCTGTTGAACTTTTTGCAAAAGAAATTAATATAATCCCTAATGCAAAAAATGTACTAAACACAATACCTATCGCCGTATCATTTTTTAATTGGCTTTTTTCTGTAATAAATCCTATTAGTGCAGAAGCTGCTAGCCCAAATAAAGAAGCACCTATAATGTAACTTCCACCAATCATATAAGAAAGGGCTACACCAGGCAAAACCGCATGAGAGATGGCGTCGCCCATTAAAGACATCCCTCTTAAAATGATGAAAGATCCAATCACACCTGAAATCAACCCAACCATCACTGATGTAAGCAATGCATTCTGTAGAAACTGATACTGAAAAACTCCGTCAATAAATGCGCTAATCACTAGTTTTCCTCCTTTCGTCGGATGAATCCGATTGACTCACCATATGCATGCAACAAGTTTTCTTGCGTAAATACTTCTTCAACTGGTCCGATCGCAATCACTTGCTTATTTAAAATAATTACCTCATCAAAATAATCTGTCACTTTGTGTAAATCATGGTGGACAACAATGATTGTCTTTCCGGATTTTGCCAGCTCTTTCAATAACTCAATAATCACTTTCTCACTTGTTACATCAATTCCAACAAACGGTTCATCTAAAAAAATAATCTCTGCTTCTTGGACAATTGCTCTTGCTAAAAATACACGTTGCAGTTGACCGCCAGATAGTTGAGAGATTTGACGTTGCGCAAAATTCTCTAATCTTACTTTCTTCAATGCCTTCTCAACATTCTTCAAATCAGCTTCTTTAGGGCGATGAAATAACCCTAATTTAGGGTATGTTCCAAGGGTAACCACTTCTGTTACAGAAATGGGAAACGTCAAGTCAACTTCGCTTCTCTGTTCGACATAAGCAATCTTTTTTTGAAATTGTTTTAATGATTTCCCTGAGAAATTTACCTCTCCATCCATGGGCACCAATTTCAATAAAGCTTTTAACAATGTTGATTTTCCTGCACCATTCGGCCCCACAATACCTACCAATTTTCCTTTGGTGATTTGCAAATTTTTTATAGTTAAAACGTTCTCGCCAGTATAACTGACGTTAAGGTTTTCTCCTTCAATTATGGTTGTTTTCATAGTTCCTCCTTCAAAATGAATTTATTTTAGGTTAGCCTAACTTTTTTATTAACCATAGCTTATCAAAATAATTTACTCAGTGCAACCTTAAATTTTTTCAATCTTCTTCTCTTATCTTTTCCCCTATAGAATTTTTTTTGCTATGCTTAGTAACAGAGAGGAGAATAAATATGATTGATGTCAAAATGCTTCTGATGATTTTCTTTATAAACTTTGCCTATATCACATTGAATACATTACGTTTTATGTTGACAATGAAGGGCTATCGAGTAATTGCACCGATTGTAAGCATGGCAGAAATAATCATCTATATTCTTGGCCTATCTCTAGTCTTAAATAGATTAGACAACCCGATTAATTTACTTGTTTACGCCCTTGGTTATGCCGTGGGTATTAGTGTTGGGATTCGAATTGAAGATAAGCTTGCACTTGGATATATTATGGTTACTGTTATACTGCCAACCAATACGGAGGAACAAAAAAATTTACCTAAAATTCTACGAGAAAATGGCTATGGTGTAACAGTCACCTATGCACAAGGACTCGAAGGAGAACGACTTGTTCTTGAAATTTTGTCTTCAAGAAAAACAGAACGAACCCTCTATCGCTTAATTAAAGAAATTGAAGAACGTGCGTTTATTATTTCTTATGAGCCAAAATATATTTCTGGCGGTTTTTGGACAAAAAAAGTTCGGAAGCGTCAAAAAAATCAACAATCATAAAAAAATCCACGTACAAAGGAGAGTTCCCCTTGTACGTGGATTTTTAGATTTACTTTTTCAAGTAAACTAGATTTGATATTCCTAAGCTTTTTAAAAGTTTTTTAAAGATGATGTGTGATTTATACGCCTTTTCTTCTATCGTTTCACCTGAAATATTTACAAATGGCGTTTCTAAATTACTACGATTCATCAACACTTCAGACTGAACAACTGGCCAATCCAATTGGAAATACGGCTCTGTTACAACACCCGTATTGATTAAAGACTCTAAAAAGATATTTCTTCTACGTGTGCGTAATCGTCCATTCTCCATTTTTTCTAAAATCATTTCAACTTGATTAAAGAAGTAGATTTCGTTTACGTCCCCTATCATTTCACTTAGTGAGTCAAATGAGCTTGGTAGCATTTGTTGCTGTCTAATCAACGAAAAATAATTAGGAAGCGTAACTGGTGGTTGTTCCCGCAATGCAACACTTACTAACTGGATTGTCTGATTTCCTGCTACTGATTTTGTATAGAATCCCTCTTCATGACTAACGCCGTAGAAGTACGCTTCGTATGGAAATAGCTTATGCCAAATGACCTCTCCTATATAGCCCGCCTGAGTTTCTAATGGGATTTGCTGAACTTCATCGATTAACTGACTGACCGCTTCAGAAATTTCCGATTCATCGACATCTTCAAAAATTGGAAATCCTAAACGATACTGCCTATTTTCTCGAGTCACTAGCTCTAAAGAAATTAATTTATCTAAAAACTTTTCAAAGTCTTTTTCTGAGAATTGCTCATGTAACTGTCTTAAAATAATACGCTCACTGCTATGCTCGTTCAAATAGCTCACAAGATTATCAAATAATGGATGTAGGCTTACTTGCCCATACCTTGTTTTTTCTGACTCCTGATAATAATAATTCATCAATTCTTTCCTTCATTTCTTTTCACTAAAAAAAGTGGAGCCTATTTCTGTAAAACAGTCTCTCCACTTAAAAGTTTTTTTAAATATAGTTACGCAAAGGCTTCTGTTAGTTGTGGAACCACTTGTTTCTTACGAGAAACGACACCTTTTAGTAGGGCGCGATTGTTTACTAGTTTCGTACCAAAAGCTTCTTCCACTTTTTCTTTTGGTTCACCAAAGACTAACAACTCTGAATCACTGTCTAAAATATTAGTTACTACTAAAATAAATAAGTCATACCCCTCTGTCTTGCAGGCTATCTCCATAGCCGTTTCAAGCTCCGTTTGACGACTCATTACTTCATCTAAGTCAACAGTGTTGATTTGTGCAATCCGTACATTCTTATCATTCATAGGGAAGCTTTTTGCATCTAAATCCAACAAGACTTCTGCAGATTTATCACTCAGCTTTGTTCCAGCTTTTAACATATCTAATCCATAACTATCTAAATCAATTTCAGAAAGCTCCGCTAGCTCTTTTGCTGCCTGAATATCTTCTGGCGTACAAGTTGGTGATTTAAATAATAATGTATCTGAAATAATAGCTGAAACCATCATTCCTGCAACTTCTTTAGGAATTGAAACTCCTGCTTCTTTGTACATTTTTAAAACAATCGTACTCGTACACCCAACAGGCTCCGCACGGTAGTAAAGAGGATTAGCCGTTTCAAAGTTTGCGATACGGTGATGATCGACAACGGATAAGATGTTGGTATCGGCAATATCGGAAATACTTTGTTGGAACTCATTATGATCAACAAGCATCACATCTGCTCCAGCTCCTGCAGCTTCAACGACACGTGGTGCAACAACGTTAAAGTAATCAAGTGCGTACTGTGTTTCTTCACTAGGTGTCCCTAATGCAACTGCTTCAGTATCTTTTCCTAATTCGTTTTGTAAATGAGCAAATGCAATCGCAGCTCCAATCGCATCTGTATCAGGATTTTGGTGACCGAAAACTAAAATTTTTGACATATTCTTTTGCTCCTTTTAATGGATTCATCTTTAATAATAAGCAAAAAACAGGAAAAGAGCAACTATCTTTCTACTCTTTCCTGTCTTTTTTATCGTGTTAAATGTTTTGTATACTCACTCGTATGAAGTAATTCCTTTGCATTTTGTACGCGATCTTCTGTTGGAGGATTAATTCCTTCTAAAGGATATTTCAAGCCCATTTCATCCCACTTGTACTTACCCATTGTATGGTAAGGCAATACTTCTACTTTATCAACGTTGTTCAACGTCTTAATAAATGCATCTAAGCGAATGAGATACTCATCATAGTCGCTTCGTTGAGGAACTAATACGTGGCGAATCCACACCGGCTTATCGATTTCAGACAGATATTTAGCCATCTCAAGAATATTTTCATTTCCTAATGAAGTTAACTCTTTATGTTTTTCATCGTCAATATGTTTGATGTCAAACAATAAAAGATCGGTATAGTTCATCAATTCGTTAAATTCACTAAAAAATGGTTCTTCTCTTGTAAAAGGTTTTCCACATGTATCGATCGTTGTATGGATTCCTAACGCTTTTGCTTTTTTAAACAAATCCGTCAAAAAGTCCAACTGAAGTAGAGGTTCACCACCACTTACAGTGATTCCGCCTTTTTCGCCCCAATAAGAACGGTATTTCAAGGCTTCTTCCAGTACTTCATCCGTCGTTACTTCACGACCTCCAGAGCCAATCTTCCAAGTGTCTGGATTATGACAAAACTGGCATCGCATACGACAGCCTTGAGCAAAGACAATAAAACGCACGCCTGGTCCATCTACGGTACCGAAATTTTCTGTAGAATGAATTCTACCTTTTATAGGAGTTGACATAGTATATCCCTCTTCTTTCGAATAAAAAGGGTGACACAAGTGCCACCCTTTTATAATTAATTACATTCTGTCGTGTGACGTTCTAGAAATAACATCTGCTTGTTGTTCAGGAGTTAAATCACGGAATTTCACTGCGTATCCAGATACACGAATGGTTAAGTTCGGATATTTTTCTGGATGAGCTTGCGCATCTAATAGTAATTCATTTGTAAATACGTTGACATTCAAGTGGTAGCCACCTTTATCAAAGTATCCATCCATTACATTACGTAAGTTGTTGATTCTTGTTTCATCATCTTTACCCAAGCCATTTGGATTAATTGTTTGAGTGTTAGAGATTCCATCTAATGCATGAGTGTAATCTAAACGTGCAGTTGAATTCAATGAAGCCAACAGACCATTTTTCTCACCTAAGAATTTACCATCTTGGTAACTTGGGTTAGCCCCTGGAGCTAATGGTTTACCTGCACGACGTCCGTCAGGAGTATTTCCTGTTGCTTTACCATAAACTACATTTGATGTAATTGTCAATAATGAAGTTGTAGGACGAGCATTACGGTAAGTGTGTTGACGTTTAATTTGTGTCATGAAGTAATCAAGAATCCAGTTTGCCATAGCATCTGCTTCTTCATTATCATTTCCGTAAGTTGGGAATTCATTTGCAGGAACATAATCCACTGCTAATCCATCTTCATCACGGATTACTTTCACGTTACCATGTTTGATAGCCATTACACTGTCAGTTGCATGAGAGATACCTGCAATACCAGTTGCAAATGTACGTTTTAAGTCGCTATCCATAAATGCTAATTGTGGTGCTTCATAAGCGTATTTATCATGCATGAAGTGAATAACATTCAATGTATTTACATACAATTCAGCTAACCAATCCATGATATCTTTAAATCTGTCAATGAATTCATCAAATTCTAACGTTTCGCCAGTCATTGGACGGAATTTAGGTCCAACTTGCATTTTAGATTTTTCATCTACGCCACCATTAATTGCATAAAGAACTGCTTTTGCTAAGTTTGCACGAGCACCAAAGAATTGCATATCTTTACCCATTACTGTTGCAGACACACAACATGCGATTGCACAGTCATCTGATCCCCAGTTAGCGCGTAATAAGTCATCGTTTTCAAATTGAATAGATGAGCTTTGTTTTGCAATTTTAGAAGCAAATGTTCTAAATCCTTCTGGTAAATGAGAAGAATATAAAACAGTTAAGTTTGGTTCTGGTGAAGGTCCCATGTTTGTTAATGTGTGTAGGATACGGAAATCATTTTTCGTTACTAATGAACGTCCGTCTAAGCCCATACCAGCGATTGATAAAGTTGCCCAAATTGGATAACCAGAGAATAGTTGGTTATATTCTGGTGTACGAGCAAATTTAACCATACGAAGTTTCATAATTAAGTGGTCAATCATTTCTTGTGCTTCAAATTCAGTAATTGCACCCGCTTCTAAATCACGTTGGATATAGATATCTAGGAATGCAGAGATACGTCCGATAGACATTGCTGCACCGTTTTGAGATTTGATTGCACCAAGGTAACCAAAGTATAACCATTGAATTGCTTCTTGTGCATTTGCAGCAGGTTTAGAAATATCACAGCCATATGTTGCAGCCATTTCTTTTAAGTCAACCATTGCACGAATTTGTTCTGAAATTTCTTCACGTAGACGAATAACATCGTCAGTCATTACTTTATTTCCTGTGTTGCTTAGATCTTTTTTCTTTTCAGCAATCAGACGATCAATTCCGTATAATGCAATACGACGGTAATCACCGATGATACGTCCACGTCCATAAGCATCTGGCAAACCAGTGATGATTTTATTTTTACGTGCAGCTCTCATTTCAGGAGTGTAAGCATCAAAAACACCTTGGTTATGTGTTTTTCTCCACTCAGTGAAAATTTTTGTCATTTCATTGTTTACTTCGTAGCCATTTGATGACAACGCATTGTTTGCCATGTTGATTCCGCCAAAAGGCATGAATGCTTGTTTCAATGGTACATCTGTTTGTAAACCAACAATTGTTTCTTCTTCTTTAATTAAGTATCCAGGTTCATGTGAAGTGATCGTTGCAGGAATATCGTTATCCATGTCATACACACCATTTTGTTGGTGTTGCACTTCAAATAATTCTTGTAGTTTTGTCCATAATTTGTCTGTACTTGGTGCGATTGGTTCTAAAAAGCTATCGTCACCTTTGTACTCTGTGTAGTTTCTTTGAATGAAATCTCTAGTGTCTACTGATGTTTTCCATTTGTCGCCTTTAAAGCCTTTCCATTGTTCCATTTCATGGGCCTCCTTAAAAATTCTGTTAATTATAACAGCTTTACGTGATTAGTATAACACATTCTACATCAATTGCAACGATTTCATTGATGTTTTTTTAACATAATACAATAAAAAAACAAAAAAGTTGTAAAATACGCTGATATAAAAGCATTCTATCTTTGTGAAAATTTTATTCAATTATTTGTGAAGTAATTATTTATTCTTTTTTTAAGACAAATAAAACGGCTTCTGTATTAGTACAGAAGCCGTTTTTATCAAAAACTATATAACAGTTGGACTATCAGTATCGATAGATGCCTCTTTTAATTCATGAACTTCCATGATTTCCCCACCTTGCTTTTCATCTAATGCAAATGAACCATTAGACATACGATCGCTTATCGGGGACTGACTAGGAATTATTTCTATTTGCTGCCCTTTCTGATTTACAAGCAGCAATGGATGATTATTCCCATCTCCCATATACGATACCCGGTGCGGATTTTTTTTCAACTCTCTTAATACCATCAATCCACGTTTGGCTCTGCCAAGCTGTGGTAATTCTTGTGCTAGCATTCGTTTCACTGCACCACGTTGGGTCACAATGACAATTGGTGTATCCCCTTCTGGATAAACTAACAGACCATTTACAACAAAGTCGCCTTCTTTTAGATTCATTGACTTCACTCCTGCAGCTTTTGCACCAACTACAGGGACTTCTGTAAGTGGATAACGTAACCCAAATCCTCTATGACTAACTAAAAATACATCAAAATCTTCCTGTTGGTCAGTTAAAAATACAGTGGTTAACTCGTCGGCAGCATCTTTGAACTTCATACAAGATGCTGGGCGACTCTTATAGGTACGCCATGGTTCGAAATCACTCATTCTCGTTTGCTTAATGAGTCCTTGCTTACTGATACATACAAAGGTTTTTAACGGATTAATTTCTTTGTAAGGGAATACCGCAATAATCGACTCATCAATTGAAAGATTTAAGATAGTTTGCGAAATATGCTCACCAATTTCCTTCCATTTTAAATCTGGCAGCTCATGAATCGGACGGTAGATAACATTCGCTTTATTAGTCACCAGTAACAAATGATCTAATGTATTCGCCTGTCCTGTATAAAGAACGAAATCTCCATCCTTCATTCCAAGCTCTTCTGGTTTTGAAGCCGCATAGGAACGTAAGCTACTGCGCTTGATGTAGCCTTCATGTGTCACTGTAACAACCACGTCTTCTTGAGTAACCAACACTTCTGTTTCGATTTTAATTTCTTGAATCTCATCTTCAATTTTGGTCATTCGATCGTTTCCGTATTGTTTTTTCACTTCACGCAGTTCTTTTTTCATGACCATAAACAGTTCCTTGTCATCGCCAAGAATCTTTTGAAGCTCAAATATTTCTGCTGCTAACTCCTCTGATTCTTTTTGCAATTGCGTAATATCTGTATTCGTCAATCGGTAGAGCTGCAGGTTCACGATTGCTTCTGCCTGCTCTTCTGTAAATTTAAATTCAGCAACCAAATTCATTTTGGCATCTTTTTTATCTTTACTTCCCCGAATCGTTGCAATAACCTCATCTAATATAGACAAAGCCTTCATCAAACCGTCGACAATGTGCTGACGTTTCTGCGCTTTTTCTAATTCAAACAAGCTTCGTTTTGTAATAACAGATTTCCGATGATTCACATAGCTTTGCAGGATATGTTTCAAGCCTACTTGTTGAGGCGTCATATTATCGATAGCAACCATATTAAAGTTATAGTTTATTTGAAGCTCTGTATTCTTAAAGAGATAGTTCAAAATTCCTTCTGCATTTGCATCCTTTTTGAGCTCTACAACAATCTGTAATCCTGTTCTATCGCTCTCATCACGAACTTCTGCAATTCCATCAATCTTTTTGTTCAAACGAATTTCATCCATTTTCTTCACTAAGTTCGCTTTGTTTACTTCATAAGGAATTTCTGAGATGACAATTTGTTGTTTATTCCCTTTTAGTGCTTCAATTCGAGTTTGTGAGCGAAGAATAACTTTTCCTCTACCTGTTTCATAGGCTTTTCGTATTTCCTCTTTTCCTTGCAGAATTCCTCCTGTTGGAAAATCAGGACCAGGAATAAACTCCATCAATTTTTCTAATTTCGCAGTTGGATGATCAATTAGGTAGATTGTTCCATCAATAATTTCCGTTAGATTATGCGTCGGAATTTCAGTAGCATATCCCGCAGAAATCCCTGTAGAACCATTCACCAGTAAGTTAGGATATTTTGCTGGCAAAACAGTCGGCTCTTTTTCTGTATCATCAAAGTTCCAAACTAAGTCAACAGTATCCTTTTCAATATCTTTTAAAAGCTCTCCGCTAAGCTCTGATAGTCGAGCTTCCGTGTAACGCATTGCAGCTGGTGGATCACCATCCATACTTCCGTTATTTCCATGCATTTCAATCAGAACTTCACGCAATTTCCAATCTTGACTCATACGTACCATAGCTTCATAGATACTGCTATCTCCGTGCGGGTGATAGTTCCCCATAATATTCCCAACAGACTTTGCTGATTTACGGAATCCTTTATCATAGGTATTTCCATCTTTATTCATTGCATATAAAATACGTCGTTGAACAGGTTTCAACCCATCTCTAATATCTGGTAATGCACGTTCTTGAATAATATATTTTGAATACCGACCAAAACGGTCACCCATGACTTCTTCTAATGTTAATTCTTGTACATCTTGTCTTTTTTCCATTTGGGCAACCTCCTATTCTTCACCAAATAACGATATTTCTTCTATATCTTGCGTTTCATCAGCCGTTTCTTTTGCAACTGTCTCATTCACTGAATGGCTGGTGTCCTCTTTTTTATCCAGGATACTGCCGTCTTCTTCTAATGTAAACTGAACATGTTTTTCAATCCATTTACGACGAGGTTCTACTTTATCGCCCATTAATGTTGTTACTCTACGCTCTGCTTGTGCTGCATCATCAATTCTTACTCGAATTAACGTACGGGTTTCAGGATCCATCGTCGTTTCCCACAGCTGATCGGCGTTCATTTCGCCAAGTCCTTTATATCGTTGAAGCATATAGCCTTTTCCGATTTTTTTAGTGATTTCATCTAGCTCTTCGTCTGTCCACGCATACTCAATTACTTGTTTTTTTCCTACGCCTTTTGAAACCTTATATAATGGAGGTAAGGCAATATAAACCTTCCCAGCTTCAATTAAAGGCTTCATATAACGATAAAAGAATGTTAACAGCAATACCTGAATATGAGCACCATCTGTATCCGCATCGGTCATGATAATCACTTTGTCATAGTTGCAGTCTTCAATAGAAAACTCGGGTCCAACACCCGCACCGATGGTATAAATCATAGTATTAATTTCTTCATTCTTTAAAATATCCTGCATCTTTGCTTTTTCTGTATTAATTACTTTTCCACGTAAAGGCAAGATAGCTTGGAACTTACGATCTCTTCCTTGTTTTGCGGAGCCGCCAGCGGAATCCCCTTCCACTAAATAGATTTCATTTCGCTTAGGATTTCTAGATTGTGCTGGAGTGAGCTTCCCTGAAAGAAGGGATTCTCCTTTTTTGCGTTTTTTACCAGAACGGCTTTCTTCCCGGGCTTTTCGAGCCGCTTCACGAGCTTCACGTGCCTTAATCGCTTTACGGATAAGCATTTGGCTCATTTCACTATTTTCAAGCAGATAAAAACCCATTTGCTCTCCAAGGACATTATCTACCACAGAACGAGCAATCGGTGTACCTAATTTTTCTTTTGTTTGCCCTTCAAATTGTAAAAGATGTTCTGGTACACGAATAGAAAGTACGCCTGCTAGACCTTCTCTAAAATCGCTTCCTTCAAGGTTCTTGTCTTTTTCCTTTAACAAGCCGACTTTTCTAGCATATTCATTATAGGATTTTGTCATAGATGTTTTCATTCCCACTTCATGGGTTCCACCATCTTTTGTCCGAACATTATTAACAAAGGATAAAACATTTTCTGAATAGCCATCGTTGTATTGAAAAGCAACCTCTACTTCAATTCCTTCTTTTTCTCCTGAAAAATAAATGACCGGTGTCAACGTATCTTTTTCTTCATTCAGATAGTCAACAAACTCTTTAATTCCCTCTTCAAAGTGGAAGGTCTCCGTAATGGTTTCTTCTCCTCGTTCATCCGTTAAATTAATTTTAACCCCTTTTAATAAGAAAGCAGATTCTCTTAAACGCTCTGCTAGGGTTTCATAGGAGAACTTGATGGTTGAAAAAATCGTATCATCGGGTAAAAATTGAACAGTTGTCCCTGTTGGTTTACGTGTTTTACCAATTTTTTTCAAAGTACCATCTGGTTTTCCACCATTTTTAAATTTTTGTTGGTACTCAACTCCGTCACGGACTATCGTCACAGTTAACCATTTTGAGAGTGCATTTACAACACTTGCCCCCACACCATGCAGCCCGCCTGATGTTTTATATCCGCCTTGACCAAATTTTCCACCAGCATGCAAGACAGTAAAAATTACCTCTACTGTTGGAATTCCTGAAGCATGCATCCCAACAGGCATCCCCCGGCCAGTATCTTTAATGCTGATGCTATTATCTTTATGGATAGCTACGCTAATCTCATTTCCATAACCGGATAAGGCTTCATCTACTGCGTTATCGACAATTTCATAAACAAGGTGGTGTAGCCCGCGACTATCAGTTGAACCAATATACATTCCTGGTCGTTTTCTTACTGCTTCTAATCCTTCAAGTACTTGGATTGAGGCATCATTATATTCATTGTTGATTTTTTTTGCCAAAGCAAACTCTCCTTCTAAACAGCATACACGGTCTTCACCGTATCGTTAATATAATACTCTAAATAGTTCTCAAAAAAAAGAGGGCTCTTGAAAAACCCTCTGGAACCTTACAAATTTCTTAACTCAATTTTTACACACCGGTCCATAACAACCTCGTTTTTGCCAGCAGATTTGAGAATGTCTGCGGCTTCCTGACTAAATAATCCTAGCTGTGCCCAAAAGACCTTCGCATCTGTTTTTATGAATTCTTCTGCCACTTCCGGCAAAAATTCACTTCGTCTGAAAATATCAACAATATCTATCGTCTCTTTAATATCTGTCAGTTTTTCAACAACTGGCTCTCCAAGAATTTCCTGACCCGCCAATACAGGATTTACAGGAAAAATTTTATATCCTTTATTTTGTAATAGCTGAGCAATCTCATAACTCACACGATCAGGTTTATTACTCAAGCCGACAACTGCAATCGTTTTTGCTTCTTTTAAATAACCATTAATAACTTCTTGTGCTGGATTTTGAAATACCATTTTTCATGCGCTCCTTTGGTCACTAAATTTAAAATACATATAAATATCCTTACGAATCCCTTTCATGTTACACTAAATTTGTGGTTTTGCCTATTTTTTCGGCATATTCATTAAAAATAAGCTCTTCATTCCCTTTGAATTTGTGATTGTTCCACGAAACCATTCATGATAAAATTAGCCATACGTTAAACGAGAAAGAGGTCTTACAATGAAAACCGTTATCTTACTCCTTCTTGCCTACTTATTAGGTTCCATTCCCTCTGGGGTCTGGATTGGGAAGTTATTCTTTAAAAAGGATATCCGCCTATTTGGTAGTGGAAACAGCGGAACAACAAATACCTTCCGTGTGCTTGGAAAACAAGCTGGAATTGTTGTTTTAGCTATGGACATCTTAAAAGGAACCTTAGCAACTAGTCTGCCTACTTTGTTTCACGATACGACCATTAATCCTCTCTGGTTTGGTGTATGTGCTATTTTAGGCCATACTTTTCCGATCTTTGCGGGATTTAAAGGAGGAAAAGCAGTTGCCACGAGTGCAGGAATGTTGCTTGGCTATAGTCCGCTGTTTTTTATCTACTCCTCAGCAATTTTTGTACTCTTTTTATTTTTAACGAGCATGGTTAGTCTTACAAGCATGATTAGTGCAGTATTGATTACTCTTTCGACAATGATTGTTCCTCTGGTTTTTCCTGCAATTTTGCCAGAACAAAATTGGCTGCTTACAATCATCGCAGTATGCGTGTCAGCTTTTATTTTTTATCGACATAGAGAAAATATCCAGCGCATTGCAAAAGGAACCGAAAGTCGAGTCCCCTTTGGACTAAATAGTAGTAAAAAAGAAAAAAGAGGCTAAATAGATAGAATCTCTTCTATTTCGACCTTTATTAAGAGTTTAAGAGCGCAGGATATAACTGTTTTTAGTTATGTCCTGCGCTCGCTCTATGAATGACTATCTCCCTACACTCTTTTTCAGCTGCTCACCCAATTTATAAAAATCACTGCCTGTTACTGAGCCTTTTAGCAAAATAAGGCTATCCTCATTCATCTTATCTGTAATTGCTTTTTGCAGCTCCTCCAACGTTTCAAACCATTGAATAGAGGACTTTGCTTCATGTGTCTGAAAGATTGGTTGGAACAATTTCCCATAGCCAAAAATAAAATCCGCTGTACTTTCTTCTATTATAATACGAAACTTTTCATGTTGACTGGGACCAGTATCGCCCAAGTCTGCAATTTGCCCTAAAACTAAAATCGCATTTCCTTTATAAAAAGGCTGAAGCTGATGAAAATAGTCAATTGCATTCTTCATCGCTGGAACCGAAGCGTTGTGGCTGTCATCAATCAAAGTAATAGTTTTTCCATCCATCAAATTTAATTCTTTTTTTTCAAGTATTTTAGGCAAAGAATGAAAGTCTTCAAATTTTTCTAAAACTGATTTTATTTCCCCTTTAATCACCCAGACGGTTAACAAGGCAGCTAAGCTGTTCGCAATCATTCCTTCAGAGGCTGTTTGCATTTTATAGCTGACACGTTGATTGAAAAATTGAACGTCAATTTCCGTATATTCTCGATGACTCTCCATCCTTCTCACATAAACATCACATTGCTGGTTCGTTAACGAATACGTATAAATTATTTCCGTGTGCTTTTTCGCAGCTTCAAGTAAAATGGAAAATTCTTTTTCACCCATGTCTCGGTTGATTAATGCAACACCTGTTTGATCCAGTCCTTCAAAAATTTTTGACTTGTACAAAGCAACAGTTTCCGTATTTTTCAGTGAACTCAAATGTGCTTCACCAATAGATGTAACAATTGCAATGGTTGGCTTGACCAAATTTGACATGGAACCTGTATCATAGCTGTTTAATGCATTTAAAGAAATTTCTAAATTAACAAGGTCTGGCGCACTTAATAGCTTACTTCCGTATAATGGAATAGCAAAACGGACATTATGATTCCCTCGATTTTCAAGCACTTTTTTTTCACGAAATAAATGAGAAATTAACAACCTTGTTGAGGTTTTCCCCGCTGAACCCGTAATAGCAACAACTGGTCCTGTGAATTGATTGCGTAGATAAGCAGTTAGTTGTAATAAAAATACCCAGCTATCCTTTACAATGAATTGAGGTGTTGTTATCTTTTCATCCTCTATAGGATGTTCGGTGACAATTAATCCCAGTCTGTTTTCTATTCCTTTTATTTGCTTATTTCCGTCTATCCATGATACTGGCCTGCGATTAACATATGCACGTTTTTCTGGCGTGATACAGACAAAAATGGTTTCTGAATAGTCTGATAGACTGCGTAAATGCTGGGAAAAATATTCAACATTTGTTAAACGAGTCTGATCTGTTGGTTTCTCACGAAAATAATAGCCATCAAATAACTCTTCAAAAGAACTGGCAATTGCTGCATGGTGTACTTCATTCATTTTACCAGCGCCCCCTCTTTGGCCGATGATTATTTACAAATCGAACCGCATCTGTGGGGATTTTTTCTGGGGAGTCATCCGTATCTACTTCCCAAGGATACAACCCCTCTTCATTTTTTGAATAATTGGATAAGTTCTCATCTTCCTGTTTTTCGTATTTCTTTCTGTGCGTTTTTCGTAACACGATATAGGAAATTCCTATACAAATGAAAAAGAAAAAACGTATCCAGCTTCCCGTACTTCTAAGAAACATCTCTCATCATCTCCTTAGATTGGTTAACTAATTGATAATGAATGAGCCCTGATAAAAAATGCTCTGCATCATCAATACGCATCCTGAAACGATCATGTCGCGTGTAAAATCCATTTAGAATCGTTTGGGGTTCTTTAAAAAAGGCTGCAAACTCAGGAAACATTACACCTGTCTGAACCTCATGTCGCGCTCGTTTGGTCATAACAGATTCAATTCTTTCTTTTGTTTCTTGAAAACTCTGTAGAGAATCAAACAGCTCCATTTGTTTCCCTAATTTCTCAATACTTTGCATCATTTCAACTGCAGCATCTAGTAGTTCTAACATCGTGGGATAAGCAGTATCTCTTTGCTCTATAAAGGATAAATTATTTAATACATTAGCTAAACCAAATGTAAAATAGCGTGCATCCTGATCGTATTTTACCATCTCATTTGTCGCGTAACTGAGCCAATGGTCATGATACTTTTCATAGCGGTTCAAAACAAAATAATCCATCAAACGCTTGGCTAGCTGCAGATAGTCATCAATCTTTGTTACCTGATACGCACGCAGTAAACTGAAGACCAGCTCTCCATCATAATAAATAATCCGGAATTTTTCTTTCCTATCCAGCTGTTTATCTAATACATGAATAGGTGAACCATCTTCTGAAAAAAACTTATTCTGGACGGTTCTCACTAGCTGATTCATAAGAGGTAAAAACGCTCTATCCTTAGTGATTTCAGTATATTTTGAAAGAGCCAGAATAGCAGTTGCTTGTGCCCCTAGCTTACACTCTATTGAATCACCAGCGCCATCCTGGATAACGAAGAAATCTCCAATCCATTTTCCCAGATTATTCAATCCCCATCTTAAGCCAAGTTTCACTTTTTCCTGCCCTTTTTTGTCCCCAATATAATCCATTGATTCGCTTAGAGCATACAGACTAGAAAAATGTCTGACAGAATTATAACCTGTAATCAATTGTTGATAACAAGGAAAATAACCATAGTAAAACTTTCCGGTTTCCTTCAGTTGATTTTCCAAATAACTTTTCCCTTGAACAATCACTTCATCAATCGTTTTTCCCCACTGGTCTTCATCGATTTTACGTAGTTCATTGCCATTTCCCAATTCATTTAAATCCATTAAAGAATTCTCATAGAAAAAAAATCCAACCGTCTTAAATTGATAAAAATCTGCTTGTTCAAAGTAACGAATAGACGGCTCGATGACTTTGTATTTCCTATTCACATATCCACGGACATTTTGATCATTCCAAGAAAGATTTGGAAGATTGTATCCTACTCTATGTTTGTTATCAGGCTTTAATAGTGCGTTTCCCATCAGCTCTTCTTTTAAAAATAGTCGTCTCTTTCTTCCCTCTACTCGTATGCCAAACTCGTAATAATTATTTCTTTTTATCGCTTGTAGTCGTTCATTCATTTCGATGTACGAGAATTTTTCTTCATCAGTAAGAATATCTATTCGAAAAAAAAGAGGAAACGTCTTCAATTTATCTAAAAATCTAGTTAATTTTTTAACTGCTTCTGCTTGATTTTTACAATAATATTCTGTTACAGATACTCGTTGTTGAAGATTCCCAACGCTAATAACAAAAATGATTTGCGTATGTTCAATGGTTAAGTCAATGAATTTCTCTTTTAATTGTGAGATGAGCTCATGCGCTGTTCGTTCCATTCTTAGTCCCTCATTTCAATAAAAGGAGAGGGAATCCCCTCCCCTTTTATAATATTAGTCGCGTTTAAATTTTCGACGAATCCACAATCCTAAGCTAGACAGACCCACTAACAAGGCACCAGCTACTGGCAATTCACTTGAAACGGTGTCATTCGTTTTTGGTAGAGGTTTTCCCCCTAACATAAGAGATGATCCGCCTCCAGAACCTTTGTGTCCACCATTTGGTAAAGTAATTGGGTGTTTGCCGTCAGAATCAGCATCGGCATCCGCATCAGCATCCGCATCCGCGTCAGCGTCGGCATCCGCATCAGCATCCGCATCAGTGTCAGCATCCGCATCGGCATCTGCGTCAGCATCAGCATCAGCATCAGCGTCGGCATCGGCATCTGCGTCAGCATCAGCATCAGCATCAGCGTCGGCATCGGCATCAGCATCCGCATCGGCGTCTGCGTCGGCGTCGGCATCAGCATCCGCGTCAGCGTCGGCATCCGCGTCAGCATCCGCATCAGCATCCGCATCGGCGTCTGCGTCAGCGTCAGCATCCGCATCCGCGTCGGCGTCGGCATCGGCGTCAGCGTCAGCATCCGCATCGGCGTCAGCATCAGCGTCGGCATCAGCATCAGCATCGGCGTCAGCATCGGCGTCGGCATCGGCATCAGCATCCGCGTCGGCATCAGCATCAGCGTCGGCATCCGCGTCGGCATCCGCGTCAGCATCGGCGTCGGCATCAGCATCAGCGTCGGCGTCGGCATCGGCGTCGGCATCGGCGTCAGCGTCAGCATCAGCATCGGCATCGGCATCGGCATCCGCGTCAGCATCGGCGTCAGCATCGGCATCGGCATCCGCATCGGCATCGGCGTCGGCATCCGCATCGGCGTCGGCATCGGCGTCAGCGTCAGCATCCGCGTCGGCATCGGCATCGGCATCCGCGTCGGCATCAGCATCGGCATCGGCATCCGCATCGGCGTCAGCATCGGCATCGGCGTCGGCATCTGCGTCGGCATCTGCGTCGGCATCTGCGTCGGCATCAGCATCGGCATCTGCGTCAGCATCCGCGTCGGCATCGGCGTCAGCATCGGCATCGGCGTCGGCATCGGCGTCGGCATCGGCATCGGCGTCGGCATCGGCGTCAGCATCCGCGTCGGCATCAGCATCAGCGTCGGCATCGGCGTCGGCATCCGCGTCAGCATCCGCGTCAGCATCAGCATCCGCGTCGGCATCGGCGTCGGCATCGGCGTCAGCATCGGCATCGGCGTCGGCATCAGCATCGGCATCGGCATCCGCGTCAGCATCCGCGTCGGCGTCGGCATCAGCGTCGGCATCAGCATCCGCGTCAGCATCAGCATCAGCGTCAGCATCGGCATCCGCGTCAGCATCGGCATCCGCGTCAGCATCGGCATCCGCGTCAGCATCGGCATCGGCATCCGCGTCCGCGTCAGCATCAGCGTCGGCATCGGCGTCAGCATCGGCATCCGCATCAGCATCAGCATCTGCGTCAGCATCGGCATCTGCGTCAGCATCGGCATCTGCGTCAGCGTCAGCATCGGCGTCAGCATCGGCATCCGCGTCGGCATCCGCATCAGCATCGGCTTCTGGATCATCCGGTATGATTGCCGTTGTATCTGGACTGACATTGCCTTGTGTATCTTTCGTATTCGCTTTAATTTCTTCTTGAGGAGAAACAACTCCTGGCGCTAACACAATCGTATAATTCCCTAACTCATCCGTTGTGCCTGTACCAACAAGTACATTATCACTATCATATATATCCACCGTTACATTTGGATCAGCAACACCAGTTACTGTATAGCCTTCAACAGAATCGCCTTCAACATTAACAGTAGGGGCAACCAAAGTTACTTGTGCGGCATACCAAATGGATGTCCGACCATCTGCTTCTGAAAAAATAGAAAGATTGATCAGACTGTCTTTTACAACGGTTCCCGAAAATTGCTCTTCAACCGCTGAAAGAGCACGGGTATTGTTCTTGTTCGACGGAGAAAGATCTGGGTCTTTGATCGTTGTAGGTAGAGTAACTTGAGTATCTCCTAGTACTGCCGCATCAGCAATTTGAGTAATCAGCAAGCCGCCTACCCCTGTGGCTGCCTTCGCAGCTTCAATTGCTGTATTCACGGTTAACTTAACTGGTGCAAGTGCTAAGTTTACTGTGTTCGCCAATCCATTAGTGATGATATTACTACCTGTAGCTTTTAGCTCTGTAACTGCTTTTTGTAAATCTGTTAGAATTGTCGTCACATCTTGAGCAACTACTTGGCCTAATCCATCATCCATTACCGCGTAAATATGTTTTCCATCTGTCGTTAATACTTGAGGTGCAGAAAATTGAGCTTGACCAAAATTCGATAGATTTTTTAAGAGTGCAAGTTGCTCATTTACAGCTGCAACATTAACCGTTACTCCAGTAACATTTCCCACAACATCTTCCAAAGTTGTTGCTAAAAAATCCACCAAATTATCTGTAGTTGTTATAACTTCCTGGAGTAGTCCAATTTCATTCAATCGCAAAGTGATACTTGTATCAATTGATGCATTCCCAGCTGGATTCACTAACCCAACTAAATCACTAGGAATAGTTAAAACAGCTGCTTGACGACCATTCAGCACTGCTGAGGCACCTACAAGCTCATTACCGGAAATAGTAAAATCTACATTTCTTGTACTACCATCAGTTATAAACGGACTGGTAGTTGATGTTCCACTACTGTTACTAAGAGAAAGATTCGTCAATACTTCTCCTGAGATAACAGCTGCATGTGCGACGACCCCAAATGACTGATTAGAAACATAAGAAATAACAGGTTCAGCCAACAACATCCCTGAAGACAATGCAACGGTCACCAGTAACGCTCGATGCGTTTTTTTGTGAGAGCGCTTAACATTCATAAGCCTCCTATAGTCTTGCTTTCTCATTATTCTCCTCCTCAAAAAGAAATTAATATTTATTCTTCAAACGAGCAGTGTAGCTACACAATAAAAATAAGAAAACGCGCTTTCTACTATGAGTATAGGATACTCTCTATCATAAATAAAATGATATGAACTTAAAAATAATCAAATAAAAAAACCACTGTTTTTATAATATGATAAATATGAAAATACAAAGAGGAATCTACCGCGAAATAGCGGTAGATTCCTCTTTATTTTCTTTTATTTCACCGTGATTGAATACTTAGTTTTGAACAATTCATTTGCAGCTAACTGATTAATTCCGTATTTTTCAATTAAGTTCCCAGAAGCATTCAACGTGTCAGCTATCCCACACCACGGTTCGATACAAACAAATGGTGCTTCTTTTGGATAAGGGGACCATATACCAACATATGGCATATCATTATAACTCAGAGTCACACTATGGCATGATTTTTCACTACGAATAGAAAATGCATTCAATCCTTTGGTCTCAAAAATCAGTGCATCTGTTTCAAACATTTCACGATTCAAAGCTAAATTTGTATTCGTTTGTCCTAATGTTCGCTGATCCAAATCAATATAAGGACCGTTTAGCGGTAGTCTCAGCCGAGATTTTTTCGGTGAAAAAGCCATATAATAATCCTCAAAAGTTAAACCTTCTTCTAGAGGAACATTAAATGCAGGATGACCACCTACTGCAAAAAACATTTCCTCTTTCCCAGTATTTTCTACTTGATATAAAGTGGTTATTCCTTCTCCACCTAATTCGTAAGTAATGATTAATTCAAAATCAAATGGATAATTTTTCTTTGTTTCTTCTGTGCTTTTTAGTGATAAGCTAACAGATTCTTCACCCTTTTTAATAACAGTGAAATCCATATCTCTTGCAAATCCATGCTGTGCCATAGAATAGGTTTCTCCTTGGTATTGATATTGATTCTCTTTTAATTTGCCCACAAATGGAAATAAAACAGGCGCATGTCTTCCCCAGAACTCGGGATTGCCTTGCCATATATATTCGATATTTGTATCTTTAGACTTAAGGCTGATTAACTCAGCACCTGTTTCAGCAATCGTTGCGACTAATTGATCATTTTGAATAATAACTGTCATTGTTTGCCCCTCCTAGTAATTGTGCTTTGCAAGCTCTTCTTTAAATCGTTTATTTAAAACCTTCAGATAGGTTCCCTTCATTCCAAGAGAACGTGACTCAATAATCCCTGCCGATTCTAATTTTCTAAGAGCATTTACAATGACTGAGCGCGTAATTCCAATCTCGTCAGCAATATTTGAAGCAGTCAACCGCCCTTCGTCTCCATTCAACGCTTGAAATATGGCTTGAACTGCTTTTAACTCACTATAAGATAGTGTATTTATTGCCATTTGAACAGCTGTCGTGCTTCTTACATCTGCTTCAATATTTCGAGATTGCTGATATAAAATTTGCATTCCAACTACTGTAGCACCGTATTCGGCTAAAACAAGATCATCTTCACTAAATGACTGCTCTATTCTCGCTAAAATGATCGTTCCTAAACGTTCACCAGCACCAAAAATTGGAACAACTGTCGTTAACCCAAATGGAAATTTTTCTCTCGATTCTATTGGAAAGGCAGTCAAGTCACTGGCGATTGGAATATTAGACTCCGTGCGTATCAGTTGATCCACTGCATCTGTGTAAGATTCAGGAAACTGTTTTTCTATAAACATACTTTTTACACGTTCATTATTCACATCATGTTTTTCATTATACCCTAACAAAACACCCTCACCGCTAATGATATATGCATTACTATCTAGAATATCTCCTAAAATCATGGCCATCTTATCATAAGGAAGATCTGCTTGCATATCAAACGTATTTTTTTGCTGCAATAATTTATTTATTTTACGCGTTTTTTCCAGTAAGGTACTCATTTTTACTCCTCCATTATCTTATAAAATGTAACGACTTAGATCCTCATTTTGAGCAATAGATGCGAGTTTATCATTCACATAGCTTTCTGTAATTGTAATATCCCCCATTTGCATTTCTGGTGCTTCAAACAACAAATCTTCTAATAGCTTTTCAAGAATTGTGTGTAAACGTCTTGCACCAATATTATCGGTATCTCTATTCACATCAAACGCAATATTTGCAATCCGTTCAATCGCTTCTATCGTGAAGGTTACAGAAACATTTTCTGTACCAATCAAAGCAATATACTGTTTAACCAACGCATTATTAGGTTCAGTCAAAATCTTTACAAAATCTTCTGCTGTCAAGTCATCTAATTCCACTCGAATCGGGAATCGTCCCTGAAGTTCTGGAATTAAATCGCTTGGTTTTGACAAATGGAATGCGCCAGATGCAATAAACAAAATGTGATCGGTTTGAATTGCTCCATATTTCGTATTTACTTGCGAGCCTTCTACTATCGGTAAGATATCTCTTTGAACACCTTCTCGGGAAACTTCTCCTGACTGTTGAGATTTTGAGGTAATTTTATCAATTTCATCAATAAAAATAATCCCGCTAGATTCTGCTAAGCGAATCGCTTCACTATGAATATCTGCATCATTTACTAATTTAGATGACTCTTCTTGGATTAACAGCTCTCTTGCTTCTTTCACTGTTACAGTTCGTTCCACTTTCTTTTTAGGGGATAAAGCACCTAATGTTTCATTTAAATCAATTCCCATCTGCTCCAAACCGTTGTTCATCGAAGGTGCAGCCTTCTTTGGTTCTTCAATTTCGATAGTCACTTCACGGCTATCTAAAATACCTTTTTCCAACTGTTCTAAAATAGTTTTTCTATTTACTCTGATTTCTTCTGTTACCTCTTCTTGAGGTTCCTGTGGTTGCTGTGCAGCATTAAACATGTTCATCATTTGCTCAAACTGATTTCCACTTTGTTTTTGCTCTTTTTTAATTCCTGGCACCAATACTTTTACTAGTCGCTGATTCGCTTTTTTTACGGCTTGGCTATACACTTTGCTGTACTGCTGTTTTTCTACAATTTGAATTGCATTTTCTACTAAGTCTCGAACCATCGACTCAACATCGCGACCTACATAACCAACTTCAGTAAACTTTGTTGCTTCAACTTTCACAAAAGGAGCATTGACAATTTTTGCTAATCGACGAGCGATTTCTGTCTTTCCAACTCCAGTTGGTCCAATCATCAACATGTTCTTTGGTGTAATATCTTGCTGCATTTTTTCATCAAGCTGTAAACGTCGATAACGATTACGAAGAGCAACCGCAACAGATTTTTTTGCTGCCTGTTGTCCAATAATATATGCATCCAGCTCAGAAACAATTTCTTTTGGTGTTTTATTTAATTCATTCATCTAAAATCCCTCTTTTACAATTCTTCTACAATAATATTGTGATTGGTAAATATACAAATATCAGCGGCAATATTTAGCGCATTTTCCGCTATTTCCTTAGCTGAGAGGTCGCCGCCATATTGTTTCATTGCTCGAGCAGCAGATAACGCAAAATTTCCGCCAGAGCCAATGGCCAATATCCCATCATCAGGCGTGATAACTTCGCCTGTTCCTGAAACAAGCAACATCTCTGATTCATTCATTACAATCAGCATTGCTTCAAGCTTTTGCATAGATTGCTGTGTTCGCCATTCTTGCGCAAGCTCTACTGCTGCACGTTGAAGATTTCCATTATATTCATTTAGTTTGCCTTCAAATTTTTCTTCTAGCGTAAATGCATCTGCTACGCTTCCAGCAAAACCAACAACTACTTCATCATTATAAATACGGCGTACTTTACGTGCCGTCCCCTTCATAACAACTGATTCGCCCATCGTCACTTGACCGTCCCCAGCCATAGCAAATTTCCCATTTTTTTCTACTGCACAAATCGTCGTTGAATGAAACTGTGATTCTACCATCTATTTTTCCTCCCAGAATTTATCTGCACTTTCTCTTCATGCATTTATGCACGCGGATGGAAGCTTCGATAATTTTTTTGTAAACTTTCTTTTGTTACATGTGCATAAATTTGTGTTGTCGACAGATTCGCATGTCCCAACAATTCTTGAACCGTTCGCATGTCCGCTCCATTATTTAACAAATGAGTAGCAAATGTATGGCGAAGCATATGCGGATGAATATCACTATCCAGACTACTTTTTTTAATTACTTGGTTTAAGACATATTCAATTCCCGTAGCTGTAATTGGTTCCCCGTGGTGATTAATAAAAACAAAAGGATGCTCTTTTTGATACTTTCTCATCAAAAAATTGCGCCCTTTTTCAAAATACTCCTGTAAAGCATCTGCAGCAAAAGAACCTAAAGGAACATATCGTTCCTTATTCCCTTTTCCGTGAACCAGCAATACGCCAGAACTAAAATCTATGTCTTGAATGTGCATTGTCACGGCTTCACTCACACGCAGCCCCGAACCATACAACACTTCCAATAATGCTTGATTTCGAAAATCCAAAGGTTTGTCTCCTTTGACACTTTCAAATAACGCATCCATTTCTTTCTCGTAAAAAAAACGAGGTAACCGAAGATTGCTCTTTTTCAAATGGACATAGGAAAAAGGATTCTCCTCAATTAACTCCTGTTTCAATAAGTATTGATAGAATGAACGAAGACTGGCAATTTTTCGGCTGATAGAATTTCGACTATACCCTTTATCCGTCAGGAAACTTAAATACACACGAACATCTAGATGCTGAACTTTCAACAGCTCATCATTCCCTGATTCTTCTAAAAAAAGCTTGAAATTTTCAAGGTCTTCTTTGTATGCTTCTTGTGTCTTCTCTGAGTATCCTCTTTCAACTAAAAGGTATCGATAAAACTCCTCTGGCCACTCTTTTTCAGCCATGTTTTCCCCTCCTAAATAATACATGTACAATGTAGCACAATGATTTTGAAAAAACAAACAAATTGTCAGAATTTAATCAATATTTCAAAGTTTGTTCACAATTGGCACAATTCATTCATAAGAATCAGCCAATTGATTCTCTAAAAAATCATACTACTGTACGTATACCATAAGCTAACCAGTGCATTCTCTGCTCAAACTGAGCAGTTGTTTTTGCAATCGGCTGTTGTTCCATCAAATGATCTTTAATTAAATCATGCATAATCGTGGTAAGAAACACGATAAATTCTTGATACTCACGTCCATTTTCCAGTTTCAGCTGTTTTGTATCGATTAGTTGGAAGAATCTCTTTTGAATTTCCAAAGAAGAATTCGCTTCGATTTCTTCTACTTTCGGAGTCTTTTGAAAGTCACTCTCATGCAAGAGCATCATTCGATAATAGTCTGCATAAATTTCTCGACTGTAGCAAGTAAGAATCTGACGGAAATAATCCTTCAAAGCTAAAAATAAATCGCCATTATTTTCTTGTAATACATCAAAGATTAATTGATGCGCATCCACCTTGGCATAATCATAAAAGTAAATATATAGATCCTCTAAATTTTCAAAATATTTGTAAAATGCTCCTCTTGAAATCTCTGCTTCTGCAATAATTGCTGAAACACGTGCTTCTTTCAAAGGATGCACCGAAAACTCATTCAATGCGGCTGTTAGTATTCGCTCTTTTTTTGCTTCCGGCAAGTTATGAAATGTTTGACTTGGCATAATTCAAGCTCCTCCATTACTTAAGTTTCAACTTCAAAATGACACACTTAGTAAAAAAATAGTGGGCCAGAAGGTAATTTCCCTCCTGCCCCATTTTACGATTCTAATTTCGAAATTACAATGTCGACTTTACTTCTTCATTTGCTTCTAGTGCGCGTGCTGCAATTGCTTCATAACGCGATTTTTTATCCCGGATTCTTTCGGGTAATTCAGGAAATAAACCATAGTTTGCGTTCATCGGTTGGAAATGTTTTCCTTCCGCGTGCGTAATATAATACGCCATACTTCCCATAGCTGTCTCTCTAGGGAAAATCACTGGTGCTTCTTCTTTTGCTAAACGTGCCGCATTAATTCCTGCAAGAAGTCCGCTAGCTGCGCTTTCAACATATCCTTCAACACCTGTCATTTGACCTGCGAAAAATAAGTTATCACGTTTTTTGGATTGGTAGGTTGGTTCCAATAGTTCAGGTGAATTCATAAAACTATTACGGTGCATAACACCATAACGTACAAATTCAGCATTCTCTAATCCAGGAATCATTTGGAATACACGTTTTTGCTCTCCCCATTTTAAATGCGTCTGAAATCCAACAATGTTATAAAGAGAGGCCGCAGCGTTATCTTGTCTCAACTGAATAACAGCATAAGGGCGTTTCCCAGTTTTAGGGTCTTCCAGACCAACTGGCTTCATTGGTCCAAAAAGCATTGTTTTAAGTCCGCGTTGTGCCATCACTTCGATTGGCATACATCCCTCAAAATATTTTTCTTTTTCAAAGGTCTTTAATGGAACTACCTCTGCATTAACTAGCGCATCATGAAACGCATGAAATTCTTCTTCGGTCATTGGACAATTTAGATACGCCGCCTCCCCTTTATCATAACGTGATTTCAGGTAGACCTTATCCATATTAATTGTTGATTTATCTAAAATTGGCGCTGCCGCATCGTAAAAATAAAATCCATCAGAACCATTGAATTCTTTGATTGCTTCGGCTAAAGGCTCAGAGGTCAACGGCCCTGTCGCAATAATTGTTATTCCCTCTGGAATGTCTGTTACTTCTTCATTTACCACTGTTACCATTGGATGTTCTTTTACGCGCTGCGTAATAGTCTGGGAAAAGCTATCTCTATCTACCGCCAATGCCCCACCTGCAGGAACTGCCGTTTGATCAGCAGAAGTGATGACAACTGAATTTAATCGTCTCATTTCTTCTTTTAATAAGCCAACTGCATTAGCTAAACTATTTCCTCTCAACGAGTTTGAACAAACCAACTCTGCAAAATTATCTGTTTGATGTGCTTCTGTAGACTTCACTGGACGCATTTCATAAAGTCGAACTGGAACACCCGATTGAGCAATTTGCCAAGCAGCCTCACTTCCTGCTAAGCCAGCGCCAATAACATTTACTGTCTGAACCATCGAATCCCTCTTTTCTAAAAATATATTCACACTCATAATAATTATTTTTGTACGTTTTCTTCATAGTCACCATTTACGCAGACGACTTGCTTTCCACCTTTAACTTTCTTTTCAACCAGATACTTCCCGCATTTTGGACAATCTCTCCCAACTGGTTTGTCCCAAGAAGTAAATTCACATTCAGGGTATCGACTACAGCCAAAGAAAATACGGTTTTTCTTCGATTTTCTTTCAACGACTTGTCCTTCATGACACACAGGACAAATGACACCAATTTCTTTAATAATTGGCTTTGTATTTCGACAATCAGGGAAATTGCTACATGCGTAAAACTTCCCGTATTTTCCTAACTTGATTACCATAGGATGACCACATAAATCACAATCAAATCCAGCGGGTTCATCTTTAATTTGAATCTTCTCAATCTTTTCTTCTGCATTTGTTAATTCAACTTCAAATGGTTTGTAGAAGCGGTCAACAACTTTAATCCAGTCCTCTTTTCCTTCTTCCACTTTATCTAAATCGCCTTCCATACCTGCAGTAAAATGAATATCGACAATTTGAGGGAAGAAATCAACAATTAGAGAATTGACAATTTCGCCTAGTTCAGTTGGCTCAAATCGCTTTTGAGCAAGCTTCACGTAATATCTTCGTTGGATCGTATCTAACGTGGGTGCATAAGTAGATGGACGACCCACGCCATTTTCTTCCAATGCTTTGATTAGTGTAGCCTCACTGAATCGAGCAGGTGGTTGAGTAAAGTGCTGTTTTGGTTCAATATCAACTGAATTTACCACATCGCCTACTTGTAAGTCAGGTAAAATATTTTCTTTATCTTCTTTGCCGTCATCTCTACCTTCTACATAGACTTGCATAAACCCTTTGAATTTTACTTTTGATCCATTGGCAATAAAAATAACGCCATTATGTGCCAATGTGACTTTCATTGTATCTAAAACAGCAGGGGTCATTTGGCTTGCCACAAATCGAGACCAAATAAGTGTATAGAGCTTCAATTGATCTTTGTCTAAGTATTTTTTCATTTCATCAGGTGTTCGTAATACGCTCGATGGACGAACTGCCTCATGGGCATCTTGTGCGCCCTGTGCATTCTTCGCTTTTCTCCCACCATGAACTGAAAATTCTTTTCCATAAGTGGTTTCAATAAATTCAGCTGCTTCATTTTTAGCACTATCCGCTATACGTGTTGAATCTGTACGCATGTAAGTGATTAAACCAACTGTTCCCTGTTTTCCTAAAGCAATTCCTTCATACAGTTGTTGCGCAACCATCATTGTTTTTCTTGTACGAAAATTCAACTTACGAGCGGCTTCTTGTTGCAGGCTACTTGTTGTAAATGGAAGTGCAGGATTTCGTTTGCGTTCTTTTTTCTCAACTTTTGTAACATCAAAATCTTTTCCTGTAATTTTCTGTGTTACTTCTTTAACTGCTTCTGCGTTTGGTAATTTTTTCTTTTTACCATCCACACCCCAGAAATTCGCTTTGAATTTTTTCTTTTCTTTTTTAAAGTTTCCGTCAATACTCCAGTATTCTTCTGGAACAAACGCACGAATTTCTTTTTCACGATCAATAATAATCTTCAACGCAACAGATTGTACACGACCCGCACTCAATCCTTTTTTCACTTTTCGCCAAAGGATTGGACTGATGGAATAGCCAACTAATCGATCAAGGACACGCCTAGCTTGCTGTGCATCAACTAAATCAACATCAATTGTTTTTGGTTCTTTAAATGCGGCCTTCACCGCTTCTTTTGTAATCTCATTAAACACAACACGATTTTTTTCAGATAAATCTAATCCTAATAAATAAGCTAAATGCCAGGCAATTGCTTCTCCTTCTCTATCCGGGTCACTTGCGAGAAAGACTTTTTCTGCTTTTTTTGCTGCAGCTTTTAAACTTTTTATTACATCGCCTTTTCCGCGAATTGAAATATAGTGGGGTTCATAGTTGTTTTCAACATCAATCCCCATTTTACTTTTTGGCAAATCTCGGATATGACCAACACTAGCCATTACCTTATAGTTTCTTCCTAAATACTTTTCAATTGTTTTTGCTTTTGCTGGTGATTCTACGATTACTAAATATTTATAGGCCATTACACGGATGGACTCCTTTCGCGTTTCGAGTTCCTACTATATATATGTGTAAAAAAACTCACAAATCGTAGCCTATCATATCTATTCAAAAAAGGTTTGTCAAGGAAGTAATTTCTCTAGTTACGAAAAATTAGTTAATTCTTCTAAAATATCTTTTGCTGAACACACACATTTTGCGCCATCTTGAATCAGATTATGGCAGCCATCTGAATAGCCTGATAAAATCTCTCCAGGAACAGCAAAAACCTCCCTGCCATATTCCAAAGCCATCTGAGCTGTAATTAAAGAACCGCTTCTTTGTTTCGCTTCAATTATGCAAGCGCCTAAAGAAAGTCCTGCAATGATTCGATTTCTCATGGGAAAATGATGTCGTCTTGGTCCAGTTCCATCTGGATACTCAGAGAGTAATAAATGGTTTGTTGCAATCTCTTCTTGAAGTTCTCTAGATGATTCTGGATAACAATTGTCAAGCCCTGTACCAATCACACCGATTGTCTTTCCTCCTAACGAAAGAACTTTTCTGTGGCTCTCTGTATCAATGCCCTTTGCTAAACCGCTAATAATCACGAATTGTTCTTTTACTAGTTCAGGAAGAAGTCTATGAACCACACGTCTCCCATACCCCGTCGCTTCTCGTGCGCCAACAAAAGCAATCTTCTTTTCCATTAAGAATCTTAAGTCCCCTTTATAAAACAAAAAAATAGGCGGATAGGGAATCTCTAATAACATTTCAGGATACTCTTCATTCAAACAAAATAAATAACAATGTTCCTGTTTCTTTTGCTGAATAAACTCATCAGAGAGATCCGACCATGAATCTCGAAAAGCTTTTTGATGTTGTCTATCTACCACAAAATATAAAATTTCTTCCATTGTGAAATGAGTGTATTGCTTTTCCAGCGCATATTTAATTAACTGCCAGCAGCCATTTAATCGAATTCCCCGACAAAATATCAATTTAAACAGCAAATTTTCTAATTCATACATAAAAAATACCCTTCTTTCTCTATACTCATCAAAATAAGTATTCGCAAAAAAAGAGCATTTCTTTTATTTTATATAATTTTTTACAGGTGCAAAGGTTAAACGATGAATAGGTGTGATTCCATGCGTTTCTAGCGCAAGTAAGTGTTCTTTAGTTCCATAACCCGCATTTCGTTCAAAACCGTAATAAGGATAAACCACACTGTATTCCTTCATTAAACGATCTCGTGTTACTTTTGCAATGATACTTGCAGCAGCTATAGAGATGGAACGAGCATCTCCTTTTATCAAGCTTTGTTGGCTGGTTTGTGTTGGGAGGGTCATAGCGTCTACTAAAAGAAAATCTGGCTGAACAGCCAATTTCTCTACAGCCAACATCATTGCTTTTTTACTTGCTTGATAAATATTTATCCTATCTATTTCTGATTGATCAACTAAGCCAACACCAATTGCTACCGCTTTTTCATTAATTTCATCAAACAACTGATCGCGCTTAGCCTCCGAGAGCTGCTTTGAGTCGTTTAACCCCAATATATCACAATTTTTTGGTAGAACAACTGCCGCTGCAATAACAGGACCAGCTAACGGTCCTCTTCCAACCTCATCGATTCCTGCAATAGACTGATAACCTTCTTGATAGGCTTGTTCTTCAAATTCACTCATTTCTTGTAATTTTTTGAGTAACTGAGCCTGCTTTTCTATTTTCCTATCAAACTGTTTCAACGCAGTTTGAACACCTGCTCTAGTATCCTTACGTAAGCTTTCAACGTATTCATGCTCACTTGTTGTAATGGCGGACAAGTTTTTCTTAATTTCTGCAATAGACTCTGCTTTCATCTACTTATCATACTCCTCATAGCGATCTAACGTATAACTCCCTAACTTTCCACTACGAATTTCAAAAACAATCATTTCACTGGCACGATCATAGTCTTCACGAAATCCACGTTTTTGACTAATCGTCATCAATAACTCTGGAGCCAGTTCTTTTTCTTGTTCTTGCGTAAGCTGATACCTCTCAGAAAGACGTCCAGGATAGTAGCGGGCAAAAAAATCTAGACCATACAATGCCATATCATCTAAATGAATTAATTGGTCTTTAATCGCTCCTGTCAAGGCAAGTCGTTTACCAATTTCCGGATCTTCAAACTTGGGCCATAAAATCCCTGGAGTATCTAATAATTCAAGTTCTGTTCCAGAACGTAGCCACTGTTGCCCTTTTGTTACACCAGGTTTGTTTCCAGTTTGAGCAATCTTTTTTCCAACCAAACGATTCATCAACGTCGACTTTCCGACGTTAGGAATGCCGATAACCATTGCGCGAATCGCTCTAGGTTTAAGTCCTCTTGCCCGGTCACGCTCAATTTTTTCTTTTAAAGCAATCTTTGCTGAAGGAACAATATTTTTAACCCCTTTGTTATCTTGTGCATTAATCGCTAATGTAACAAAACCCTTTTCTTGAAAATACCCTTGCCATAGCTTTGTTTGATGCGGATCTGCTAAGTCTGCTTTATTTAATAACACCAGACGAGGCTTTTGCTGAATAATTTGATCCATCATAGGATTTCTTGAAGATAGAGGTAATCTCGCATCAACAAGTTCAAAAACAATATCAACAAACTTTAATTTTTCAGAAACCTCACGGCGAGCCTTCGCCATGTGGCCTGGGAACCATTGAATAGTCATATTGACTAGTCACCTCCTTATTGTATCAACCTTTTTCCCTACTCTGTTTCCGCAGTTACGAGAAAAAGGGCCTTCATGGGACAGACATGGGACAATTTAGTTTTTTATTTTTCCCATGAAATGGTGTAGCCCAAAACTCTGTTTCTGTCCCCGTAGACTGGTCGAATGTCAAACAGCCTGTAGTGTTCAAGTAAATCTTTTTTCAATCGAGGTAAGATATTTCCGCTTATATGTCTGGGTGAATACATTTCACTTAAGCCTAAAACTTCTTTGAAACTTTTTAGTGAAAAAAAGAGTTCTGTCTCGTTTGAACAATTTAATAGTTCTGTTTCTAATTTCGTAGAATACTCATTATAGTGGACGGGTGGCGAGATACTTAGCCAATTTTCTCCCTCATCCCATTTCTCCATAGCTGCTACTAATTTCTTTTCCCCTACTAACGAAGATTGCGCATAAATGCCTAATGTCGTTTGAATATCTACATGTCCTACATGTGATTGTACCGCTTTTATATCTACTCCCTCGCTATCTTTTAAATACGTTATGTTGATGTACCTAAAAGAGTGGGGCGTCACATGTTTGACCCACTTGAATCCGTACAAGGTTTCACAGTTTGACAAAAGACTTCTTTCTACTCGTGCAATGACCCCTCTGAAACTCTGAGAAGTGATTGGGGCTCCAGATAGTGTTCTAAAAATTGATTCTGTAGCAACATACGTTTTCCATGGTCGCTTCGTATAACGAGTGGTTAGTTCTTCACTACTACGAATAGCTTGCTTAACAATCTTCATTGCATTGTTTGGCAAAAGAATGGTGCGTTCTGATTCCTCTGTTTTCGGCGGTCCATATACATACCCACATTCATGCAGAAGATTTTTAGTAATGGATACCGTATTTTTAGTGAAATCAAAATCGTCTTTTGTTAAGGCGCCAGCTTCCCCAATTCTCACACCTGAGTAAACTAAAAAAACAGTTAAATAAAAATAATTCTGATTCAATCTCTTTTTGATTTCTGAAAAAAAAGCGTTCAATTCATACGGCTCTAAATACTTCTTTTTCCTTTTTTTTCTGACTTCTTGTCTTTTTTCTCGAGTCATGTTTAGCTCTACTGCCGACATAGGAGTATAATTAAGTAGGCCATGTTTCACACTAAATCTAAAAATTTTGTTTAATGTACTTTTAATGTGAATCATTGTAGAGTATGAAGAATCATAGGTTTGTTGATAATCATTAAGTAAGTGCTCTAATAGTAACGGAGTCATACGATTCACCAAAATATCCGGTTCTATGATTTCGTTTACTCTTCGCAAAACCAGTTCTTCTCTTTTTTTGGTCTGTGGACTCACCCCTACTTGCCAGAATTCAAACCAATGATCAGCTAATTCCTTAAACGTCGTAATTCGCTCTTTAACATCATATTGACGTTCAGAGATAAGTTCATCCACCTTCTCATCAAGAAGTCTTTCAGCGTTCCTCTTGGCCTTTCTTGTAGTACCTACATAAGTGACAGTCGCTTTTTTTCTTTGACCCGTTAAAGGATCTGTATATCTAGTTAACACTTGATAATTTCCGCTAGGTAATTTTGTATGTGATACCATGTTGTAATCACTCCCACATGATTGTTTGAGTTAATACAGCACACAAAAAAAGTATCGATAAGCATTAATTTCCTTTCAACATTGTACCACAATTTACTTGTCGTTACTTATAATTTTTGTGTTGTTTGTATAACAAAAATTGATGGAACCCTTCTAAATTTATCCACACAAGTTTTGGTGTTGGATTAACAACGTACTTCCGAAACTCCCTATTTCCACGCATCTCCATTAACCAATGATTTAGTGTATTGATATTCAAAAATTCGTATTTAACCATCAATCCCTTCTTAGTAGTCCATTCTTTATTTAATTCTTCCAACTTTATCCCTTCCCATCTTTTTTAATCAATTAAACTAATTATTTCATTTTCTTCTGATCAGCATCTTGAGGGGCATATTCATTTTTCAAAGAACTATTTTATGACTTATTAATACCAGTTCCCCACATAGTCAAAAGCTACAAAAATAGACGTAATTTGATTATTTCTCAAATCACGTCTATTTTTAGTTTATTCTTTTCCCACAACAAACTTGTCTATAGAAATTAACATGGCTAATACACATTCCTGATAACAATCTTCATCATATCGTCCACGATTTGATGCGTATTTCCACAAGAGTGGATTAAATCTTTCAATTAGTTTCATCTTTGATTCGTTGTTTCCATTTTTAGCTTGAATGAATAAATTTTCAATACTATCCATCTCTTTTCCTCCTAACTAATTCTTCTCAATAACTTCAGTATTGGAGTAGGAGGACCACGAATAAAACTGTTTTGTTTCTGGAGGATTTTAGAGTGTTCTACGAAATTTTCGATAAAGTCGTAATTTTAAATTTGTAACACCTTGCCGCGTAATGCCAAGTTCTTTCCCGATTTCTTTATCAGTTTTTCCGAAGATAAATTTTTCAATTAGAAAAATCTGTTCTTTTTCCTTAATCTTTTTTAATTTCTCTATTAATTTCTCATTATCTATCTCTAAAGGAATCCCCAAAACAACAATGCTAGCAATAGCAACCCCTTCTTTACCTTCAAGAATTTCACCTAGACTATCTTCAACTAACAGTTCATTTTCGATAATTCTTGCTCTTCTTTTGTAGTAATTAATAGCTGTATGCATGACCACTTTTTGGAAGTATTTTATCAACTGTGCTTCTACCTTACTGTCTTTTTCTTCCATAAGATTCACTTCTTCTCTTTAATTTGAAATCAAAAAAGAGAAAGAATAGATAACTTTGACTATTTTCTGTAATATTGCCAGAATCCTCTGTATGCGCGATTCACATTAACATTGTCATCTTTTGCAATCCTAGGTAAAATATTATGAGTTAAATTCTTGTAACTGATATTCATTTCCAACAGATCAAATATATGTTTATTTGATAATGGAGTACCAGCTTCTTTAAGCAATGAAGCGATTTTTAAACTTAAATGGTCATAGGAAGCGACTGCACTATTCGTTGTATTTTTTTCAATCATATATTGTTGATATTCACTTTCTTTAGCTAAGCGGTTCCTAGTTGTTTTTTCAGCCGGCTCTGTTCGCTTCTCTTGCTGTTCCTTTATCCCATTTAATTGTTGCTTCAACTCAAAATACATCTTACTGATTTCTCTCCTTTCCTCGATTAATAATCGCATTTGTTCATAAATCGCAGCTCTTTCATCAAATTTATCCATAGATTTCTCCCCTCAACGGGTACAGCAAATTTCTGAACTAAAAGGACACATAAAAAAGCAAAGTAAGTCACTCAAAGAATGACTTACTTTGCTTTTCAATATATAATTGCTATCTGCTTTGCCTTTTTGTAAGGGAAAGTGTTTATTGAGGTGATTTACGTGAAAGAAACACTAAAAATTCAATAGTAAGGCCTCTTTTCATTTATTATAACAACGAATTTATTGGTTTGATAGGCTCTGTGTTATAAATTAATCTTCTAAAAGAATTCATTTTTTTATAAAATCTAGCGTTCTTTCTACTAATTTACTATTTATTAGTGAAAAGACAAAAACTAAGTGCTTTATTGCTTAAAAAGCCGTATTCTAAATAATTTAACGTCCTGATATAACATAAAAATAGATAATGTGAAAAGTAACTAAAAAAGTGATTTCCAAAAATCAAACAGATTTAAGGTCTGATGTTTGATTTTTGGGAACCACATGTATTTTTTTCTTAAAAACTCTATCAGCGGTCTAAATTACCCACATTATCTAACATTTCACCCTCTATGGTAGTTTTTATGTTATCTCTGCTTTACCTTTATTGAAACATTTCTATTAGTTGATTTCCATCAAATACCCATAATCAATGAATAGTCCTGTTTAGGTTTCTAACATCCCCATTATTCCTGCTAATTCGCCAGTGCCCTTTATTCATTGATTCCCATATATTGCCCGCCCGCCGAAATGTTTTAAATCAGAGAGTTTCTTTGCGATGCTCTGATAAATATTTAAGGAAACAGTGACCTGAATCTTCACCATAAACACGGTCAATATAATCCGTCCCCAATGACCAGAATAAATTTGTATTAAAGAGTTCAGATAGTTTACTCTATTTCGTTAATTATTTTGATACATTTAGTAGTCGAGAAGTGCCCTTCCAGCTTCTATCTTATCTTTATGAGTAATTGCTTGAAGAAATTTATCATAGTTTTATTCACTCCTTATACAAACCCTTTTTTAAATTTTTATTTGAAAAACGATTAATAATAAGGACCGTATAAAAGTAACTAATCAATACAACAAAACACAACACTAAAGGGATAGCAAATAGTAAATTTGAATGAACTAATTCTGCCAACCTACTATTATATAAGGGAAATCCCTCAAATAGATAAAGCCCTAATGTAAATGATGAAAGTGTCTTCACAATACCTATAAAATGTTTTTTTAAAATTAACCTTTGTCCCCACTCGATAAAATACAAGGAAAAAATAGGTAAATAGCTCACTTGCAGCAATAGAAGTAAGTTCGTATGGGTGATAGGTAATATGAAAAAAGACTGATAGGCTAAAATAAGTCCTAAAAACAGAGTGGATAAGACAATTAAGTAAAAGAATCTTGATTTATTTTTAAACAGAAAGGCTAAGTATCCTAATGGAAAAGCGAATGGAATGACAATATAACTGGATAACACTGCAAATACACTACATGAAATAAAAATAAGTCCAACTCTACATAGTTCTGACTGAATCAACAGATGACTTATCCAAAAAACAATATAAACCATGATGATGTAAAACATATACCACATTGTTGGATCTAAGTTACTTTTAAAGCCCAATCCTACGAGCGCTTTTACTGACACTGCTACACTTTCTTTAAAAAAAACAATAGAAATAATAGCTTTTAATAATGTCGCAAATTCATAAACAATGACTAGGTTCAATATCCTTACCCAAAAGGTTTGCAATTGTTCGTCACCTTGTTCCATTGAAGCACTGAGTCCGTATGCTGAGACAAATAGAAATATCCCCACGCCAACTGCACCACTGTTTGCAACATAGAGGTTGTCTATTCCTAAAAATCCACTATAATGACCTGTGATTACTAATATAATGGCAAGAATTTTAGCTAGATTTGATGTATTATGGGTAAATTTCATGCAATATAACTCCTTTATATAACCTCTCTTGATTTAGAAAGGAATTAATCTGATTGTTTTGTGGAAAGAAAAAAATTTTTTTCTCCCTCATCTGATATTTTGCTGTTGAGAAAATGAATAATTGCGTTCGTTAAATGCGACCAATCGTGAATCGTTGCAGGATACGTCCAATTGATAACTTGATTAGATTTCTTATGTTTATGATAACGGTCGGTTATAATTAAGTCTGCTTCCGATTGTTTAAAAGTGATAGAAATAGGTAAATCAATCATGTGTTTAATCAGGTTTTCGATTTCATCTTGATATAATTTTCCAGAGATAAAATCCAACTTTACTTTTATACGGTATCTTAGGTGACTAACTTCAAAAAGATTGGTGATAGACGTTAAAAAATTGAGCAACAAAAATTTATAATTGACTGAATGAAGGCTGCTTCTACTCTCCTTAAAATAATGTTTTTCTAAAAAATTTTTACATAAATAGTAATGTGTAGGATAAAAAAAGTACACATCGGCTTGTCTTAAGTAAAATAAGTGGTCAACTCGTTTAGACGAACAAAGTATAAGATATCTAAATATTTCTTGAACGCGACTACTTAACATGGTTTCCATAGGATGGTCATTTTCGGTTTCAATATCTTGGTTAGTCAAATTTTTTATAAATAAGTTTGCTAATTCTACAGTTTCTTTTTCCGTTTCATAGCAGAATAATGTTGAACAAAAAGGCAATAATTTTTCCGCTTCTAAAAACCATTGAATATTTTGCAATTCAATATTGCTGGTTTCATCATTTAACTTAAATCTTTTCTGCAAATAATTGGCTGTTGCTGATTGTTTACTTGACGGGTAGAAATAAGCTTCTTCCGTTTGCATAATGTTTTTTGATTGCAAACGAATGAATAATACACTTAAATAGAGTAACAATTTGCTCCGATCGCCAGAGGTTAACTCGATATTAAAATCATTAATAACTGTTTCTAAAAATATGGTAGATTCCACTTCTACTTGCTTTTTGAAAGGATATTCAAATTCTTTATAAATACCGAAGTATATTGAGAAAAGTAATTGCCTAATCGAAAATTCATCGCCAACAAGACGATATGCGTTACTTAATTGAATGTTATAGTCTAAAAGAAAATCTCGTAGCTCATTTTTAGCGATGTAAACACTTGCTGAACTAAGAAAATTATCTTGACTGTGTTTTGATGGAGTAAACTTTTGAGAGGTAAAAATATTATTTAGTAAAATGAACAATTTTGAACGTGCACCATAAAACCAAAATAAACGAGATACTACTGTTTCAACAATACCTGTAATTTGATAGTATCTATTCCCAACTTTTTGAAGTTGGCAGAGCTCTCCTCCCGTTTCTTTATAGATGTCAATTAAATCCTGATTGAGTTCTTTAAACGAATAATCAACCATGTAATACGTAAGCCCCAAATCATTTTCTACCTGGTCTACAGCTCTCATTCGCTCATTCCCACTCAAAATAAAATAGAACATTTTCATTTTTATTGCATCATTTTTTCTAAATAGTCGATTCATGATAGTTTCCCCATCCTCTCATGAACATTATAATGCTAAAACGTTTTCAATAAAAGCATTATAGTGTTACCTTCGCTTAAAAAAGTATTTTTTTTGTTTGTTTAATGTTAAAATATCTACTGACTATACGTTATAAGAGGTGATTTCATGGGTCTTGAGTTTAATAGGCATGTTGGTCAAAAGATTAAACAAAGACGAAAATTTCTAAAGGTTACACAGAAAGAATTAGCTGAGAAAGTTGACTCTATCGCACAGACCGTTTCAAAAATAGAACGTGGCGTATTTTCGCCATCTTTTAATAGTTTGATAAAAATCTGTGTTGCTCTTGAAATGTCGCCTAATGATTTAATACCTGAAGGTCATTTTCACTCAATCGATGATTCTTTTGATATTCCACAGCAATTAAGTACAATTGATGTTCTATGGCAAAATGCTAATCTTTGTAAAAATACAAGTGATTTAGATGGAGAACTCTATTACTTAAAACAAATAATTAATAGTCTGGTAAAAGAAGAACAAGACTATTATCGAGAATTTGCTATTTTTCTCTATCACAAACAACTACTTGCTCATGTTGATGAAAATTTGGGGCTTTAATTCTAACTGTTAACAATTGTAAAAGATTGTGGGCAGTTTATTTTTTTGATTGAATAAAATTTTTACTTTTAATTAATGGTTTTAATAAACCCAGTGCATTCATTGTAGAATATGAGTTTCTGAATTTTTTTTGTCTAAATTCCTCTGCTGAGATTCTATTCACTTGATGATTTACAGTTTCATTTATAATTTTTTGCATTTCTAAAGCTACCTCATAGTAGATTTTTTTCGTAAAGTGGTCTTGCGTTTCTAAAAAATCTGATTCACTGTGCGTAAAAGTACTAAAATTGATATATCTCACATTTTTATAGCCTTTTAGAGCCTGCCAAATTGCTTGATTATATAGCCCTCTTTCTTCCCCTTGTCGTCTTCTATTTTCTCCGTAACTCGTTACTTGAAAGTCGCTGGGCAACATAATGACGACTAGGGTTTCTTTGGGAACTTTCTTTACAATTTTTTTAAAGTTATCTGCTGCCTCTACTGCGGACACTTTACCTACATAGACATATTTATTTGTAAACCCATCTATTTTTTTTCGCTGTTGTTGAATGTATTTCTGGTTATCCTCTTTTTGGGTTTTCCTGATTTGTTCTTCTAACATTTTTCTACTCGTGTAATCAATCTTCTCAATTCCAAGTGCGATTTTTTCGCCTGTCCCTTTTCTTTGATAAACACCTTCCCATTGATCCAAAAAACCACTTAAAAAAACGATGTCATAGTTATTCTTATTCATGTCTGTCGAAACGAGCTCGTCATCCCATAGAGGCACCTCTTTGCCTAAGCACTCTTTTTGTGCAGATGTTAGATAAAAAGAATTATAAACATTCGTTGAATGATTAAAGCTAGTAATATCTGCTCCTGTTTTTGTATTAAGATGACCTATCTCTTTTGAAAAGGGAGCGTCTGTTGAGAGCAGATCAATCACCCACTCAATCTCACAGCTCCCCTTGATTAGTATAGTTTTTTCTGTTGCTGCATGTTGAATATCCTGTCGTTCGTTTCTTATTTTATTTGTAGATTGATTAATCCAAGGACTTTTTTTATTCTTATCAACATGATAAGCGACTGGTTCAATTGTTATTAACTTAGGTTCATTTAACTGTTGATAGACATAGTTTTCAATTCCCATGCCCATAGAACGACAAGAAAAGAGGAAATGTACTAGTTCATTTATCTTCGTATCCAATGCATACAGGCCAACAATTCCATAATCGCCAAAATTATCTTGAGCAGTTACATAACCCATCTCTATGTTTTCTTCTTTCAATTGGCCCTGCAATGCTTCAAATGTACTTCTTTTTTTTGTGAAATTTAGTTGGTTAGTACGACCTATCAATTCATATACCCGCCTTATGTGTGTTTCTATATCTTTGCGTTCACTATGAATTTGTATTTGTATATTGCAATCAAAGAGAAAATCAGTATTTGAAACTGCCAGTTTCTCTGCTACAGTCTTTTCCTCTAACACTTTATAATTTTGTAAACGCGTTAACTGCCCATCGTCCTTACCTAACGTATTTGCTAATCTATAAAGATTTTCTAATTCCTTTTTTATTGGTAGTAATATGTGAATGTTTGGACAAAAATATTTTGCTTCATTTAAATTCAGTTCATTATCATCAATAAACAGAACATTCTCTTCTCTTAGATTCATATCCTGTACTATATTCTTTATTCTAGGTCCCTTGCTACTCCAATCAATTGATTCAAATACAAAATAGTTATCTATCTTCAACGCATTCAGTTGATTCATCGCTTCTTCAAAATCATTTTTTGAACAAATACTTGAAACAATCCCCCGTTTACTTAGTTTTATTACTAATTGAACATTTTCTTCTATAGGGATAATTTCTTCTTCACTTAATGTTCCTTGCCAGAATGTATCATCCAAATCCCAGATAATTAACTTAATTTTTTTCATTTCTTCAATTCTCATATACTCAGTCCTTTCTCTATTGTTTAGCGATTCTCTAGCTCACGATGAATCTTGTCGCGGACTCTTTTCAGTTCAGCGTCACTTACTTTTTGATAAGATATATCGTTCAACATAAATCCAGTACCCATTAATTGTTCACTATTTTGTGTATTTATTGAACCTAGATACTTAGTATATAATTTGAAAATATCATCCATCGCTATGTTGGTTTTCATATTCTCTCCTAAAATTTCTAATATTTTTTGATAGAGAGTAAAATTATTAATTGACTTAAGTGAGTTTGCGATTCCTTGAACAACCTGTCGTTCTCTTTTTTGTCTACCATAATCGCCTTCAGGGTCATCGTAGCGCATCCGAATGTACTTCAACCCTTTCGTACCGTCCAAATACGTGTCCCCTATTTTAAAAGTTTCTCCCTCATACTCAAATTTCAATGGATTGTTTATTGTAATTCCTCCCACTGCATCAATTAATTCCTCTACACCTTTCATGTTCAAACTGACATAATAGTCAACTGGTGTATCTAAAAGGTTTGATACCGTATTTACGGACATAGAGGTTCCACCAAAGGCATACGCATGATTAATTTTATCAGTAGACCCGTATCCAACAATTTCCGTGTATGTATCTCGAGCGATACTTGTAAATAGCACAGTCTTATTTTTAGGATTAATTGTAGCCAAAATCAGTGCGTCTGAACGACCTTGATCTATACGACCTAAATCTCCTGTATCAATCCCTAACAACAATATATTTAAAGGGCTAAGCTTTTCCTCATCTGGTTGTTGACTTAAATGAATGGCCTTATATTTATATTTACCCTTACGTTCAACTTTTTCATAGCTTTGATTCAACGTCTTCTTTACATCGAAATATATTTTTCCAAAGCTTACTGCAATCACAATAAATAACAGAAAAACGATTAAGAGAACAATCTTTACAAACCGATACTTTTTCATTAGAATCTCCAATCTCTTTTATCTATAACGAATAATTTTTGCAGGATTTCCACCTAAAATTGCATAGTCAGGATATGCTTTACCCACTACAACTGACCCAGCAGCCACTACACTACCTTTTCCTATATAAGTTCCTGGCAAAAGAGTTACTCTAGCTCCTATCCATACGTCGTCAGCAATAGAAACCTCTTTCTTTTTTATTTTTCCGTCGATTAACTTTTTTTTTCGTCCTACAATTTGATGGTTTTGAGTTAACACCAAAACTTCTGGTCCCATCATGACATTTTCCCCAATGGAAACTTTAGCAGCTGCAACAATCATACTTCGGTCACCAATACTCGAGTTTTCGCCTAAAGAAATATTTTTTAAATAAGATAATCGTACATTGGGACGAATAGCTGCATTTTTTCCAACAAATGCAAATAATTTTTTTCCTATAAAATTTTTGACTTGGCGATAAAAGTGTTCCGTTTTTATTAAGCGATAGGGAACGACTACCTTATTTATGAGTATAAATAGAATGAACCAGAAATTATTCATCGCTTCTCCTTTCATTTATTTGATGTAAGAACTAATTTTTTGAATCAGTTCTCTATTTACCTTCTTACTGTCATAATTGTGAGCCGTTTCTTGTGCGTACTTTGACATACTTCGCTTTTGCTTTTGTGTTAGTGAATAAAAAGTGATAATTTTTTCTATCAGTTCTTCTTGATTTTTAGGCGTGAATAAGTAGCCATTTTTTCCTGATTCAACATACGTTTTAATTCCTCCAAAATCGCTGCCAATCACCGGCACACCGCAAGCCATTGCTTCTAATCCAACTAGACCAAGACTCTCTCCAGCACGTGTACTAGGGAAAACAAATACATCAAATGAACGATAGATATCCACTAAATCGTTTTGCGGTAAAATACTTTGCTTATTTACATATTCTTCTAAATGCAATTCATGAATTAATTGATTAGCTTCTTCATCTTGTGCTCCACTTCCTACAATAGTCAGTTTTGCTTCTGGGATATAAGATAGAATCCTTTTAAAACCTAAAATTAGTAAGTCCCAGCCTTTTTCTTCATCTATTCGACTGACATAGCCTAGCATAAAAGATTGCTGATTTTTTCCTTTACTACTTGGAGAAAATACATCTAAATTTATACCAGCAGAAGCAGAAATAAATATTTGCACTTTTCCATATTTTTTCTCTACGACTTCTTTAAAATAACTTGACGGCACGATAGTTAAATCTGCTCGTTTAACTAACCATTTTGTTAAGAAGTTCGTTCGCTCCTCTAATTTTTTCTCGGGAGTTACATCACTGCCATGAACGTTAACAATCAACGTCATTTTTCTATTAAATAGGCGTCTAACCAGGCGACCAGCTAATATTGGAGGGCTATTGTACCCTGCGTAGTGAACGTAGGTTAATTCATAGTTTTTTGAACAATATGCTCTAAAAACCGAAAAGTAAAAGCGTAGATAAGCTATGAGTTTAGCTCGTTTTCCAATCTTCTTTGTTAAGAAAATAAGTTGTACTTCGTGTGTTTCTGAAAGTTCAGAAACAAAATTTTTTACAAAAACTCCATAATTTGGAAATTCTTTTGATGGGTACATATTCGATACAACCAAAATCATATTTTCACCTCCAAATTATTTTTTTTCTAGTCTAATTCCTTTTACTGTATAAAATTTACTCATCCATTCATTTAACCAAGCATGCGAATCCGACGATAAATATTGCATTTTGTAATATGGGTTATAGAGTCCTACCAGTTGATTATCCGGCCAAGTAATTCCTTGAACAACTGCTAATTTTTTGTGTTCTCTTTTCGTCTGTTCGATTACTGCTATCTCCTGTTCGTATTCAAGATAGTTTTCCGCTAATTGGCTCGTAACAGGAATATAAATGACTAGTGACACCAAGGTTAGCACAGTATTTATCATAAACGGTCTCTTCTTTTCAAAATAATCTTTCATTAAGTACAATAAGTAGACCAGCATTAAATTCAAATAAATAGCAACGCTAAAAAGGTTTCTTGGCGTACTGTGTTCAGCAAATACTAAGCTGAAAAAACTAGCTAAAGCACCTGTAACAAATATAAAAAGAAAGACACGATGACAGCTTTCAAATACATTAGCTTTTGATAATTTATAAAGGAAATAAATGCTCAATAAAATAGGAACAATTAGTAAAAGTGAAAACTTTATCAGTGTAAAGAAATTACTTGTTAGAATCGATAAATTTGATTCAATTTTTAAAGCACCTGGCGATTTTATGAGAATAATTGAACTAATCGCACTACTCATTACACTAATCAGCTTCCAATACATAAGTTTTTTTGGTTGATGTTCGGTGAATAACCATAATAGAAAGACCACAATCACGGTTGCTGCTCCACTATTTTCACCCGTTGCACCCGATAAAATCCCTAATCCAATTAATAAAAATACGTTGTACCAACGATATTTATTAATCTTCTTAAAGACGAGAAGATAAGATAGATAGACTAATGACATCCATAAATAGTTGCATGCACCAGAGAGCCACAAGACACTTTTTCCAAATTCTGGAAGTGAAAGCCATAATAATGGATAAATAAATGATAAATTTGAAAGGTCGTTTTCTGTCTCAAGCAACAAACTAGCTAAATAATTTAGTAACCAACCTAGTAACAGGAAAAAAATTGAATTAAAAAAATCGAATAGTAATTTATTTTGGCTCATAAAGAATTGTACAAACGAGTGTGCTAGCCATCGACCATTCATTGCAAAATAATGGCGCCACATCGACCGTACAATCGAAAAAAATCCTGTGATTTTTTCTGGATTGTCTGTAGGTAAGCCGTAATGGTCAAAAACAAAACGATAAGAAAAGTCATCTGTTGCATAAGTTGTTAAGTAATTCAATACAAAGATAAAAAGGAAACATATTCCTACCGTAAATAAAAAATTTTTTTTCTTCATAAACAAAAAGTATTCCTTTCTGCATTCCTTTTTTATATTTTGGGAATTTGATGTAGTCTATATAAAATCACTGTGTAACTAATGAATGAAAAACCAACAGATAATAACATTGTTTGAATTTGTTCCAAGTATAAAGTTTGGAACAAAGTACAAATCAGACAAACAGTACAGCCACCAATCAAAATAGACAAAAATGTTTTCAAACGAAACTCAATCTTAAATAGGTGTCTTGAATAATAAAAAGCTATACAAGCAATAAAAAATTCTGAAATAACCGTAGCGATTGCTGATCCATCTGTTTTTCTTAAGGGAACAATGATAAAGTTTCCTAAAATGTTTAGTATGGCTGTATAGAGTGTTGCCCGTAAAATTGTTTTTTCTTTTTTATTTACAAGCAAAACTGTAAATAAAAGGAAACTAAAAAAAATACTCGGAATCATACCTACTGTTAAAAAAATCAACGAAGACACACTGTTAATAAATTGATTTCCAGCAATCAAATAGATAATTGTCTTACTAAAAAATAAAATACCTATTTCTATTGGAACTAAAAATGTCAACAATAACCAAAATAGGTCATTCAACGTTTTTTCATATTCTTTAGTTTTGTTATTGCTTTTATAAAATGTGAGTCTTGGACTGACTGCATAGATGACTCCATCCGCTAAAGATTTCACAATGCTGTAAATTTTAACAGAAATGCTGTAAATTCCTACATAATGGTCGCCTGCAAGAAATCCTAAGAGAATAATATCGGCAGATAAGTAAATCGTTGAAGCAATTGAGTTTGCTGATAAATACAGAATTGGATTCCAATGCTTTCTAAAATTCATTTTTTTTGTGTAGTGTAAAGTAATATATTTTTTGGCGTACTGAAAATTAAAAAGAACAGCTAAGCTAAATGATAATGTCGTAATCCATGCATAGACTGTGTAATCTTTTGTCGTTTTTACTAGCAAAAACATTAAGATAATTGCACAAATTTGAACAGCGATTGCTTTTAGCGTTAAAAAGGTAAAATCTTCGTAAATAGAAAAGACCCATTCAACAGCAAATGTTGTTGCAACAATTTGTATACTAAAGATTAAGATTAACTTTTCATAGCCTTGAAATGCAGGGATAAAAATTAATAACGAAAACAAGACAAAATACGAAATTAGTGTGAACCACAGATATATCGAAAACATTTCATTAGAGAACTTTTGCATTTTCAGATGATCCTTTCTTAAAATGGACCCCTCTCGAATCGCATATTGCCCTAAACCAATGTTGATAACTAGAATGAAATAATTAATTATCGTTCTTGAAAATTCAAATTTACCGAGCCCTTCTGTTGAAAGAATGCGGGTTATATAGGGATAGGTAATGATGGGAAATAGAATACTCATTAACGACCTGATTACATTTACAACTGCATTTTTTCTTAGTGATTGTTGTTTATTCATACATCACCGAATCAATAAATCCTTGTATCTGCTTTTCAGCACTAAATTCTTTTGAAAATTGAAAAGCCGCTAGCCCCATTTTGTCTCGAACATTTTTATGACTTAAAAAATGTTCTGCCCTCGCAATCTCTTGAGCTAAGTTACCAGAATTTATATCTAACATAATAGATGTTTTATCGTTTCTGACTTCAGGTAATCCTCCGACATTTGTACAAATTAATGGTATACCGGCCATTTGTATTTCTAGTGCACTCATTGCAAATGCTTCGTCTGATAAAGTAGGCACTATTCCTACGTCGCTGATAGATAAAAACGAAGGAATAAGTGACGCTTCTTGATATCCTGTGAAGATAACCCTGTTTCCAAACTGTTTAGCTACTTTTTTTAAATTTCTTACATAGTGATTTTCTTTGTTTAATTCGTAGAATGTTCCACCAACAATTAATACTTTGAAATATTCAGGTAAAAATTCGAGTGCTTCAATAATAAACATCACTCCCTTTTGTTCTATAAGACGCCCTATATACACAGCTATAAAATCATCTTTACCGAAATTAAACTGTTCTCGTAAACTATTTTTTTTGTTCTTATTTTTTATTTCAACACCATCTTTTCCATTGTATACAATAAATTTTTTCAGTTTGTCATTGCTCACGTTAACGGTTGAAACACGTTGGTTGATAAACCTAGAAACACTTATACATTTGTCAAAACTCTCATAGATTTTTTTTGCTCTTACTGTTAATTCATTTAGATTATCATTATGAAGATAGAGAATTTTTTCTCCATCAATTAAATTGTTTAGGGGTAAAACTAGTTCTGGATAATTAATAATGACTACTTTTTCATATTGATTCTGTCTCAACATTTTTTTACTCTTTTCGATTATTTCAGGATACTCAATAAAAATACTTCTTTTAGATAATAATTTTCTTGTAGCAACCTTTAAGCATTTTTTCCAGAATAAGCTTATTTCTTTGAATGGTGACGAATTTTCAACAAAAAAAACATGGGTATTTTTGTATTTTTGCGATAATTCCAAACTTTTCTGATCAAAAGTTGAAACTAAATGAATGTTGAACTGCGTATCTATTTCATTTTTATCAAGTATATTTTCAATCAAATGTTCAACTGCCCCACCTTTTGATACAGGTATTGGTAGTAGACCCGCTGTAATCACTAATATTTTTTTCATTCACTTGACTCCTGTCTAGCTGTAAAATAGGCAAATATAATGGCTAACAATGTCGCAGCCATCGCATTAACAAATACATGGCCTGCAAAAATACTATAGATAAACAACGTAAGAAACATCCAACTCACGCTATCCTTTTCTGCTTTATAAAAATGAATAAGACTAGTCTTAAAATATGAAATATACAGCAAGTAACCCACCAGCCCATAACTGAAATAAAAATCAAATAAATCCATCTCGGCGAGGATTCGTCGAGCTAAAGGAAAATCTACATTGATATAATAGCCGGCTCCAAAAAAATGAATAAACAGAAAGTGTTTTGAACTTAGTAACTGCTGCCAATTCAAAACTAGCCACACAGAACGATTACTTGTTAAAAACTGAATCCAATTGCCATCCATCAAATCAAAAAAATAGAATCCTCTTGCAAGCACACCGTTTACTGACTCGACAAATTTAGGCAAGAACAAGCTCTTCAATAAAAGAAATATCAGATTTATACTAAAAATTCCGTATAACTTAAAAATCATGCGTAATTTTTTACTCAATAGCATACGGCCAACGAATAAAATGAAATAAAAGATTCCGTAAACCAAAGAAGTTTTTGTACTAGTCAATAATAACGACAACCATATACCTAAAAACAAAATACCTACCAAAATTGTATATCTGTAGGAATTTTGTTTTATGCTTGCTAAACACTCCTCTCCGCAAAGAGTAACCAAACCAATTAATATAGCAGAGAGTGAATTAACCTCAAGAAAATACGCCTTAAACCCGACGCCTTGATCTGCTGACAAAGTACCACTGCCAAAAATATCATAGGTTGCTAATCCCTTGCCAAAGAGAAAAGGTAAAATAATACATGCAGAATAGCCTAATGCTATTAGAAGTAGCATGTCTTTTAGCTGCTCTTTAGTTATCAACTTCAGCTGAATAAGTTTATAGAAGTAAGCATAAAATATAATTGTTAGAAGGATACGCATTAATGACTTTAAATCTTTTACCAGCGGAACGTGATAGCCATATAAGAAAAAGTATTGCAACATTATCAAAGTGCCAAAAAAAAACACGACTAGTAACATTTGAAGTGATTGCTCAAAAATAATTTTTTTTCCAAAAAATAAGAAAAAAAAGACGTAAATGGTGAGAAATAGTCGGTAAATATCTGCAATATGGGATTGTTGAAAGGCACCATTAAAAGAATCTACAATTGGCATGATCCCAAATGAGCATATTGCTATGATAGTTAGTAAGCTTTCTTTTGGTCTTGTCTCCATCTGTGAATGATGCTCTCTTTCACTCATCTGTAAGTTTATTCCCTTTTTCCATTTTTCTTTTCTTGGTTTCCCTTTTTTTCCTTGTATCTATTGTGTATACATGTATTACATCAACAAATTCCGGAATTTGTTCTTTAAAAAAGACTCGTTTACTAAATAAACTTTTGTAAATTAAACATAAGGTAATGATTACAACAGATATAGTTAAACTAAAGATCAAAAACTGAGTATTCGATATCTTATTAATTTTTGCTGCTTGGTTCGTTTGGTTAATGAGCATGATACTATTGCTATCCAGCATTTTAGGAATTTCTTTTTCTGCTACACGACCAATTGTATTTGCTATATCAATACTTTCTGCTTTATCACCCGAAATGACCTGAACAGAAATAAGTTGAGAATCATTACTTAGATTGATAGCTACTAATTTTTGTATCTCACTAACAGATAGATAGATATCTTTTGCTTTCAATTCTCGTACTACTTTAGTTAAAATGACATCACCTGATAATAGTTCTTTATAAGTATTGATGTATTTTAAGTCAAACTGTTCATTTTCTTTTGGCGTAACAAGCAATTGATTTATAGCAAAATAATTTTGCGTAATAAAGTGTTTGTAGATTTGCGTAGCTCCAAAACTGCTAATAATCGTTAAGAGTAAAATAAGACTCCAAAATTTTTTTAGAGACAATAGAATTAGTTTTCCGTTTGTTTTTCTCATTTTTTTAGCCATCCAAACCGATCTTGAATGATAAAGAAAGCTAACCATTCAAGTTTGTATTCTTTATTTTTTTCTTCAATCATCAATAGCTGTTCTTTATAAATTCTTTTTGATCCGACAAAGATGAATATATCTTTCATCACTTCAAGCAAATCTGGATTTGTCAGAACGATGTTTTCTCTGAATTGATAAACAATTGTTGAATATTTTTTATAAAAAATACTTGCCCTAACATCATCCATAAACTTTCTATACACTGAGATATGATGAATAAAGTGACTTCCATCTAGAATATCTATTTGCTCATTTCCTGATGAATAAATGGATTCTTCATAGTCAGACTCCTCAAAGTTTTCAAACAAGTTTCCTTTCTTTACACAAATATTTATTACTAAAATTTTCTCGGAAGCTTTTGAAAGTCCCAAAACAAATTCATTCATTAGTTGTTTGTAATTCAGATTTTTTGAAGGGATTGGAATCAATCCTACAATTTTTTGAGGACTCATTACTTTTTTTACTAGGAAATTGTTGACCGCAACAGTTATTTCATTTTTTTCTTTAGGCATTGACACGCTCACTTTCATTAGTTTTTTAACGGAACAGTTCTTGTAAAACATGTACAATAAATTTACTATTCCCAAATAAATACCGACGAAACAGTCGCTTAGGCTCTTGATAAACACGATATAGCCATTCTAATTGGTACTTTTGCATCCATATAGGGGCACGCTTTATTGCACCTGAAAGTACATCAAAACTACCTCCAACCCCCATATAGACAGAATTAATGTTTTGTTCTAAAAAGTAATCAATTAGTTGTTCTTTCAATGGCGAGGTTATCCCAATAAACACTATGTCTGGCTCACAAAGCTTCAATTCATTTGCTACCTCATCCCAATTTTCTTTCTTAAAATATCCATTGCGATATCCTGCAACGTTGAGAACAGGATATTTTGCTTTTAAACATGTATTCATGGTTGTTACAATTGTTTGTTTAGCACCTAAGAAATAAACACGATAGTTCTTTTTTTCTGCCAAAAGCAACAATTCTTGCATTAAATCAATTCCAGCAATCCTCTCAGGTAATGGTTTTCTAAGAATTTTCGAGGCAAGTATAATTGAAGCACCGTCGGCATTAATTATATTTGCCCTTCTTATAATCTGATTGAATTGTCCCTTATGACTTAATTCGTTCACTTTATCAGCATTTATGCCTAGTACGTGGGTAGGTTCTTTATTTTTTAGTTTTTCATTTACTAATGCAACTGTCTCTTTCATTGTTAATGCATCAAAAGAAATGCCAAACAATTCAATTTTTTTCTCTTGCTTTCCTACGTTCATCAATATGCACCTTCCATCAAGAAAAGAACTTTGATTGTTTTAAATAGAATGATTGTATCGTTTTTAATACTTTGTGTTGCAATGTAACGTAAGTCGAGCTCTACCATTTCATAAAAATCCAGTTTGTTTCTTCCACTCACCTGCCACAATCCTGTACAACCAGGCGTGACGGACAATCGTTGGCGATCATAGAGTGTATACTTTTGAACTTCTTGTGTTAAAGGTGGCCTTGGCCCCACTAAACTCATATTCCCTTTAAGAACGTTAAAAAGTTGAGGTAGTTCATCCAAACTGGTCTTACGAATAAACTTACCAATATTTGTGATGCGGGGGTCATTTTTTATTTTAAACATCGCCCCTAAAATTTCATTCTCTCCATTTAAAGCCTCAAGCATTGTTTCAGCTTGCGGAACCATTGAGCGGAATTTATAAAGATAAAATACTTCACCATTTTTTCCGACTCGTTCTTGAATAAAGTAAAAGTTTTCTTCTGGGTACTCCAGCTTTACTAAGAATGCAATGAGTAATAAAAGCGGCATTAATAATAAAATACCCAAGCATGCACCAATAATATCAATCCCTCGTTTAGTAATATGAAAGCTTATTTTTGTGTTGTTTTTCACTTGTTTCCCTCTCATCTATACTATACATATCGGACAAATTCGTAACTGCCTTTGTAGCCATAAAAATCACCTGTTCGAAACTGAAGATAAGATTTTCTAACTAAAGCAAAATAGACTTTGTCATTTACATTTGCTAACCCCATTTCAATCAAAGGAAGTCCATCGCCGAGACGAAATGTCTCGTGTTCCAGTAATTCTGCAATCAAGTAATCTGATTGTTTTGTGTGCCTCAAAATTACCCTATCAGCTAATCCATACTTTTTATAGTCACCACTCACATAAGCTTCCTTGCCGATTTCCTTAAACCCATCGAATATGGAATTAGGAATTTTTATACTATCGTAATATTCAGAATTAGTTTGCAAGCCTGAATAAGAAAATAAGTAGCCATCTTCTTTAAATTGAGTTTCTACATTAACTGAAATTTTTGATTGACATATTTTGTAGCTAACTTTCTCCTCTAGAATTGCTCGAGGTTTATATAGATGCGTATTGGAAGCTTCAATCATGTTCGTTGTAATTAACCGAATTTCTTTATCTGAGTCAAAATTATTTAAATTATTGTAGACAGGATTTCCATCTACAAATACTTCGAGGTTCGTAAATTCTGCTGTAGGCTCTCCTCCACCATTGGTCGTTCCATGATTGCCGCCAGTCAATTGATTACCGTTACTTGGAACGTCAATATCCTTATTTGCGACAACGTAATACGGAGATATCCAATCAGTAATCGGGTGAATAATTGGTTCTTGTTGATTTAAGATATCTAAATCAATGAACGACGTTCTAGTAACAATCCACACTTTCGACAGAGAAAATATTTTATTAATTCCGAAACGTTCAAATAAAAATACAATCGTTTCATTTTTTCCGTAGTCGCTGGAGCAGTATGTCTTATTTTCATTTATCAAATACGTTATTTGATTCACCTTAAATTCCTCCATTTAAATTCTTGAATTGATACGAGTAAATCATACAATGAATTAGACATAAAATTTTCTAAATATTCCAAACCCAAATTAGGAATATTTAGAAACGGCTTCAATGGAATTGTTTTATACTGTTTTGATGTAGTTATTTATTTCAATTTTTTTGAAAGAAGGATATTTTTATGAACAAAATTAAGGTATTATCTGTATTTGGCACAAGACCCGAAGCTATCAAAATGGCACCACTAGTAAAAGCTTTAGCAAAAGACCCTCGATTCGATGCAAAGATTGCTGTGACGGCCCAGCACAGAGAAATGCTCGATCAAGTCATGAATGTGTTTGACCTTACCGCAGACTATGACTTAAATATTATGAAAAGTGGGCAAACATTAACAGATATTACCACCCGTATTCTAACGAATCTAAAACCTGTATTAGAAGCAGAAAAACCTGATGTTGTTCTTGTTCATGGAGATACAACTACAGCGTATGCAACAGCTACAGCAGCCTTTTATCAGCAAATTTCTGTAGGGCATGTGGAAGCAGGTTTGAGAACATGGAATAAATGGTCCCCGTTTCCAGAAGAAATGAACCGACAATTGATTGATGTGTTAAGTGACTTGTATTTTGCACCGACAAAAACCAGTGCGGAAAATCTATTAAAAGAAAATCACCCAAAAGAAGCGATTTTCGTTACAGGAAATACAGCCATTGATGCTATGAAATATACCGTTTCAAAAACCTACAGTCATCCTGACCTACCTACTAATTTGAAAGAAAAAAAGCTAATCCTAGTCACGATGCATCGTAGAGAAAATCTAGGAGAATCAATGCACCGTGTGTTTCGTAGCATTCGAAAAATTGCAGAAGAGCATGCAGATATAGTGGTGGTGTTTCCTATGCACAAGAACCCTCAAGTAAGAAAAGAAGCACGAGAAATTCTGGGTACATTGGATAACGTTCACTTAATCGAACCGTTAGACGTTGTCGATTTCCATAATTTTGCCGCCAGAAGTTATTTAATTTTGACTGATTCAGGTGGGGTTCAAGAAGAGGCACCCTCTTTAGGCGTACCTGTTCTTGTGTTGCGAGATACAACAGAACGACCAGAAGGCGTTTCAGCAGGAACACTAAAGCTAGTTGGGACAGATCAAGTCAGTGTTTATCAAGAGATTATAAAATTACTTGACCCTGAAACACATAAAAAAATGTGCAGTATAGTTAATCCTTATGGGGACGGAAATGCTAGCCAAAAGATTATAGATGGACTGGTTCACACTTTTTCTTCAAAATAGAACGCAAAAAAAGGACTAACTTTAAGAGTCAGTCCTTTTTCGTTTTTTAGCATGAAATATATAAGCTTTTTTATGGCAACAATGTCACTTGTTTACTATCAATTGTATTCCCAAATCCGTCAAGTAAATGAACAATGACCGTTTGATTTGGCGAAGTTATCAAGTTTTGAATATAATATACAAATGCTCCCCCTCCAGGCGACACATTAATTTTAGCACTATCAACACCGTCAACACTCACGACTACAAATGCAGTGGAATTACCCGAGTATGTCCCATGAATGAAACCGTCATTAGTTGTAATTGAATACGGGTCTAATGAAGTAATTCCTTCGGTTGGTGCAGTATTGGTATGCACTGTAATTTCTGTTGAAGGACTTGTAACTGTTCCATTTGTTTCCGTAACATGTAGAATTGTATAAGCTGGTTGCGGTGGAATAGTCACTGAGTAACTTAAATCAGCTTGAACAGTACCTTTACCAATCTCGTTCCCATTTTTATCTGTAATTATAATCGTGTCTCCTGCAAAAGAGCCTGTACCAGTAACACTTGTATCATTCTCAGTGACTGGTTCATTTACTTGTGGTGCTGGAATGTTAATTTCATTTTTATGTTGCACAACTACGTCAGTTGATGGACTCGTTTCTTGCCCATTTGTCTCTGTTACGTGTAGGAGTGTATACGCATTTTGTTTAGGGATTGTTACTGAATAACTTAGATCCGCTTGAACTAACCCTCGCCCTATTTCATTCCCGTTTTTATCTTTTACTATAATAGTGTTACCAACGACTGAACCAGTGCCTGATAAAACAGTATCCGTATCATAAATTGGTTCGTCGACAATTGGTGCTACCAGGTCGGCTTCTTTATGTTGGACAATTGTTGTTGCTGATGAACTCCAACCAACGCCACCATTTTGTGAAACACTAATTGTAGTCCCTGAATTTTGTTTTGAAATCGTTATATGGTAGATACCTGTATTATCGACTTTACCAGTACCGATGATTTGGTTCCCAACTTTAACCTGAACATCTGCTCCTGGAATACCAACTCCTGAAACTGTCGTATCTGTATCATAGACCGTTTCTATTGTTGGCGTTTCTTGAACTATTTCCCAGCCAGGGTCGAGCGTAGACGTTGGCAATGTATAAGAGTCATTCTTACTTCCAATTAAATCCCAATCTAAGATAGCTCCACTTTCGACAACACCACCTACAAATTCATAATTAGTATTATTTTCTGCATTAGGGATTCTAACTCCACTTTCTGTTATCGCTTTGCCTAAATCCATTTGGACTTCGACTTGGATTCTCTCACCTATCAACCAAAAATATGCAGGAGCATGTGAAATTCGTAGAACAGTTCCATCTGATTCTACCTGAAAGTCTGAACGATTGTAGTTGTGTACTGTACCGCTGTTGACTTGTATAGAAGCACTTAAGGCATTTAAAAAGCTATCGGTTTTAGCGAGTTCTCGAAATTCTTTTGGTAATTGCAGAACATAATCTACTGATGTTGTAATACCACCAATTCCAATCGACCATCCATCATAGTGCAAGTCAATTTCTCCAGTTGTTACTAGTCCACCTGCTAGCAACTGTAACCCGTTGACTCCAGTGCCCGAACCACTTAACGCACCGCCTGAAATAATTTTTGGGTCTTTTACGTTCTCTGTTGAATTTGCTTCTGATAAACTAGTTTCTTCGGCGAATACCGAACCACTAAAAGCAGTTAATATTCCTATACCGATTAAACTAACTGCAATCATACCTATAATTACATTTTTTTTCATCATTCCATTCACTTCCTTATATTTTAAATTTTTTAGGATTAGTTTCTTTCATTTTTTACTCCTTTCTTTTTTCTATAGCAAAAACTTCCCTCTACAAAATGATAGCCTTTTCAACTTGAAAAATATATAAATCGTATTTTCTTTTATCAAGCTGCTTTGAATCAATATTGTATAATCTAACTAGTATCTATAGAGTTAATTCATTTACTTCGAATTGTTTTTTTTAGATGTAGGTACTTTATGACTAAACCAGTAAAAGTTACCCGCTATATTAACCTCTTTTGAACAAATATAGCTCGTTCTTGTATAAACAACAACGTTTATTTAAGTTTTGATTAATGATATATTTTTTTTATTTGAGTTGAATTCATCATGATAATTGAAAGAAGGATTTTTATTTTATGCTACTGACAAAAAGAGAAATAGGTGAATTATCTATTCTAAAAATTTTAATTGAAGAAAAGAATTATAGCAGAAAAAAGGACTTATTGAAGCAACTAAATATGTCTATCTCAACAATTAAGCGACATATTCAATCACTTAATGAAACATTGAGTAAAATTAATGGTTTTCAAAATATAAAAGTAGTTACTCTTAAAGATGGTTATTTGTTAAACAATCCTACCCCGCTAAACAACATCTACGTCTTAAAAAAAATCAATCTTTTTTATCATGAGAACTCTATTCAGTTTAAATTAATAAGCAATTTATTCTCTACTATACCTCACCCACTATCTATTGATAAAATTACAAAAGAATTGGCGATAAGTAGCCCTTACGTCTACAAATTGTTACAATCAACAAATAAAAATTTAGAAATGTTTGATTTACATACCGAGTTTGTTGCAGTAGAAAATCAAACAAATACCAAAATCTCTATAATTGGAAATACTATGTCTGTGTTTCTATTTGAACTACATTTTTATTTTAGTATTTATCAAGGATTAGAATGGATATTTCCAAATGTAACAATGGAAGAGCTTTATTTATATTGCAGCCCTAAAGAGTTAGAAGAACTATTAAATCTTTCCTTGGCTAAGCAAACCAAATTTTTCTATTCTCTTGCAATTTTTAATCAAAAAAGTATTAGTTTAAAGGAAATCCTAATAGAAAAAGACTTTGCTGATGTATTGTCAGTGTTTATGGCGGAAAAAGATTTATCTCATCCTTTAAGAAAATCATTTGAATTTACAGAGAGCAGCTTAGTAACAAAAGACACCTATTTGTTTTTCAACTATGTACAACGAATATTTAATGCAATGTCGGACACTAAACAAGCTCAAATACGAATAGGGAAAAAAATTAATGAACAGGAAAACAATGTTTTAGTTGATTACTGTAAAATAATTATTTTGTCATTTTATAAACAATTTCCCGAAACGAAAAGAAATGACCTTTCAGAAGAAATCCATTTTCGCCTGCTCTATTTTTTAACTCTTTTTTTTGCAAATATATTTTACGTCGGTTTTGACTCCTCAAGATTACAACAATTACTTTATATCAATCCTGACGTTAGTATTCAACAAACTAAATTACAAAAAAAGATAAAAAATTTTTTAGAAAAATTTCTTTCTGAAAATCCATCTACTTCTAAATCATCTATATCTAGCTACCATTTAAATTTGTTGTGTACCATATTTGATTATTTCATCTATGACAGTATCAAAGATAAATTAAATATTTATATTCAGTTTTCTAAAAATTTATATGGTCAAATAAATATCGAATCTTGGCTCACAAGAGTTTTTGGCGAAGAAAAGATTCGGTTTTCAACTGAGATAAGCTCTGCTGACATTATAATTTCAGATTTCTACGAAGAAACATATCAAAGTACAAAGTATTTTTATTTTGACAATCTAACAAATAAAAATCGCTGGGAACAGCTCTATGCATTTGTGCATGAACATCAACTAAAGCTACTCGATTAATTTTAATAATTCCTAGAAAAAATAGATGGGAATTTTGCTTATAAAAATCCCATCTATTCTATATAGATTATACTTGACTCCACTTTTCAAGATGAATAATTTCTACATTACGAATTTCATCGTAATCAATTTTAGTCAAGCTAATATAAATACCTAAAGAATCATATCCATCAATTTTTCCAACAATATCCGCAGGATAGTTCCCTTCACCATCTAATTCTTCTCTTTGAATTGCAATAGTCTTATTATGAACTTGCGCATGATGTAATAGTTCACTAATTTCTTGAGAAGATAATTTGCTTTTTTTTCTTGATTTGTTTAACTTAGCCATTCTATCTTCAGCAAGAGCAGCAGTGTGTTCAGAAAGGTAGAACCCGGCCCATTTAACCATGCCTCTATCCTCGTAGTTATCCATAAGACTCAACTTTCTTCATCCTCCATATTTTTTATGTCCATACCAGTTAATCCACCTGCATGTCCACCAACTAATGAAGCTCGTTTAACAGCTCTTCCACCATCTGTTAGGCTGGACGCATGTATTAATTTCGTATAACCATACTGTTCCCTAATCCTGTCAACAATTTTGTCTAACTTTTCTTGTGACACTGATTCTTCATTTGAACTAAATAAATCCAATTGAACGGCTTCTGTGTAGACTAATTTTTTATAGGTAACCCCTAAATATCGAACATTTTTCCCTGTATAGTATTTTCTAAATAACTGTAAACAATATTCCGTTAATTTATGTGTATTATCAGTTATAGGTATTTTCATTTGGCGTGAAAAACCTTTCTCAGTTTCAGCAAGCGAATAACCAATATATAATTGAATACAGCCGGTCTGACAATGATGCTTTCTAATTCTTGTTGCTACTTGATCGGCCATTTCTTTAATAACAGTTTCTATTTCTTCTTGCCTAACATAATCTCTATCCAATACTTGACTATTTCCAAATGATTTTTCTAAAGGTTTATAAGGTTCTGATAATCTAGAGCGATCAATACCATTGGCATGTGCATAAAGCTGTAATCCAATAACTCCAAATCTCATCTTCAGGCGCCAAGGATTCTCATTAGCCAGTTCCTTTACATTTCTAATTCCCATCATTTTTAATTTTTTTTCCGTCTGATTACCAATCCCCCAAAATTCTGAGAGTTCCTTAATTTCCCAAACCGTAGTGGCAATATCTGCATAAGTCCATTCTGCAATAAAAGTTGGGTTATGTTTTGCTGCATTATCCAATGCAAGTTTTGCTAGTAGTGGATTATCTCCAATTCCAACAGTTACTATCAATCCCATTTCTTGCTTTACATGGCTTTGAATCTTTTCAGCTAAAATTTTTCTTTTCTCACTTCGACTTATTTTTGCAGGTACAAATAAATTTAATGAAGCTGTAACATCAAGTATTGACTCATCAATTGAATAATTGTATAAATCATTATCTGCTACATAACGATTAAAGATAGCATTAATTTTTAAATTTTCTTTTATATATAAATTCATCCTTGGTGGAACAATAATAAGATCTGGATGATTTGGTATTTCAAATCCTCTTGAAACATTTGATATCTTTAAAACTGTTTTAGCTCTAGGAGAAGCCGCTAGTACCAGACCACTTCCAGTGTTGTCCGCATGGCTCATTACTACGAGCATTGTGTTTAAAGGATTTAGTCCTCTGGACACACATTCTACTGAGGATAGCGATAGGTAATCTTTTGATGTAATCTCCAGATTTTCCCCCGCTCCACACCGTACGTGCGACTTTCACCGCATACGGCGTTCCATCAATGTCTACTAACAGTTATCATACAGTTATAGATTCAGCGACAACTCACAATTTTTTGCTTTTTTTCGGAACTGATTGATTATTTCAAGTTGAGTGTTAGTAATCCCTAATTTTGTTATAAGGACTGAAGCTCTCTGATTATCTTCTTCATGAATAAGTGTGTGAATGTCCTGGTGAACAATAACTAGATTTTGAAAGTTATCTTTTCCACCGAGATTTTTTGGGATGATTCGATGACAATATATATCTGCCAGCTCTAAGAACTCTTTCGTTATGCGACATCTTCCGCGTTGTGTAGAATACTTAGAAACACGATTGTCCCTGAACTCGATGCTTTCATCAGTCTTTTCCATATTCATGAGTTGGTTGATAATATCAATTGGAAAGGTAAGATATTTATGAATTAGTATTCGCCCTTCGGGCGTATACTTGCAGATTCCCATTTTAGGTAATGATGTATGACTATGTTTGATGAATCCTAGAGGAATCATTGGGTAGCCATTAATCCATCTTAACTGCTTTGAACGAGCGTAGTTTTTCTTAACGAAATCACTAGGCGGTTGTCCAGTTTTCTTAACATCCAGTCGATTCTTGATAATAATCATTATGCGCTGATTAATTTTCGGACAATCCACGCTTATGTGGGTAGCCTTTTTGTAATATTGATGGATACCAATCACCATAGAGTTGTATTTCGTTAGTTGCTTTTGTAGCTCCTCATTGGTAGGGGAGTGCTGAATTACCTTTACCTGTCTCGCTAAGTTATCAGAAACTTTTTTCATGGCTTTGGCACACATATGGGTTTCGATGACGAAGCTCTTTCTTTTTCGCATCAATTTCATAGTGAAGCCGAGAAATTCGGATTTCTGTTTTTTCAGATTTACCACTTTTGACTTTTCTAGGCTGATATCAAGTTTTAGACGTTCTTTTAACCATGATTTGGTGGCTAAGAAGATTTTATCTGCGTCACTTCGTTTTCTGCAAAAGATTTTAAAATCGTCGGCATATCTCACGATGAAAATTTCTTTTAATTTTGAGCCACGCAGAGCTCGATATTTGTTGCCTTTACTCCAATAATTTTTCTCGGCATGATACCAATCGTAATTATGCCTTGTTGGGTGTGTTTCCCATTGTGATGATATCCACCAGTCCAATTCATTCAACACAACATTGGCTAGAAGTGGGGAGAGGATTCCGCCTTGTGGCGTACCTTTCTTAGGATGTTCAATGCGACCGTCCTTATGAATAATCGGTGCCTTAAGCATGGCTCTGATAACGCCTAGTAACCACCTATCTTTAACGCCTAACGTCCAAAGTTGTTTGATAAGTTTTGAGTGATTTACGTTATCAAAGAATCCCTTGATGTCTATATCTACTACAAAAGTAAGTTTACACACTTGTGCTAGCCGTACTGCTTGAGAGAAAGCATGATGTGCCGACCGATTAGGTCGGAAACCATAATTTTTATCATGAAATTTTGCTTCCATGACAGGCTCTAAGACTTGCAGTAAACATTGTTGGATGATTCTGTCCCAGATAGTTGGAATGCCTAGTGGGCGAGTTTTCCCATTTGGCTTAGGAATTTCCACTCTTTTAACTGGTTGTGGTTTGTATTCTGAAAATTTTGCTTGCACGATTTTGATAAAATCAGTATTAGGTATGTCTTTCAAGTCATCAATATTTTTGTTGTCAACGCCTGGGGATACACTCCCAGAGTTTCCCTTCACATTTCTATACGCTAATAGGATGTTATTAGGTGAAGTGACGATTTCCATAAGATTGCTGAAAGTCTGGTTATCGCTACTTGCTTTGTATAGATCGTCAAAGCTATCAATCATGCCATAATATTCCATATGACGGATTGAATGTGATGCTGATACATTCTCCATAGCACCGCCCCCTTTCGGATGTCGGTGTTTATTTTGTCGTACTCGATTCTATGGATTGCATCGTAACTGTTAGTAGAACTAATTGACTTGTGGCTATCCCTCCACAGCTTGTTATCACTGCTTCATAGGTACTGTGCCACTACTCTCACTAGTGTAAATGAGCTTATTATTCTTCGTCTCAACCGTTTCACAGGAGGTTAGTCCTCAACGTCACTAGCTTTCAACGTTCCGATAATTTTATCCGTACATTTACTTTTAGGTGCTCACTCTGAACCTGTGACTTTCCAATACCTTTAACATTGCGTGGCTATTCATATCTACGATTCTTACTAAACCACAAGTCACACCCTTTGTCACAATTATATTTGTGCGGGAAAGATACATTTCTGTACCCCAAGCCTATAGATTCGTACATTCGCAAGTTTGTCAGTGCAGTTGCACATTCTCACCATGAGTAATTTGTGGACTCCCGGCCTATGGGTTACACCGTCCACCGCTGGACGACTTTCGATTGCTGTTAAGCAATGACGGTAACTCTCAGCCGACTTCACCGAGCTTTTGACAATCCATTTTCTAACCAAGAGAATTGCCAATCGGAGTATTAGAGGGAGCGCTTCAGGACGTTACGCCTTCATTTCACTCCTCAAATTATCAGTTCTCCACAAGAAGAACTTGTGTGCCTAACCTTTTCAGTTAGGAACGTTTCGCACCATAAAAACTCTTGACATCAATTAAAAAAATATCTCTCACTGGTTCTTTGGTATAATCAAAATTCATTTTTATCCCTCCTTTTTATTAAATTACCACCTAATTATAAGAACGTATGTTCGATTTGTAAAGAGAAAAACCATAAATTAAACATAAAAGTTATCTTTTTTGAAAAAATTCTACACACTTTCAAAATTCATCAGAAATTTCATTTGATTTCTCGTAACTTTGCATATCAAAATTCAAATCGTAAAGTGTATAATTGTGATCTAATTCAAAAATGGGCGTATTGTATCCATTCTTGAATACTTTTTCTGCCTTTATAATTTCTTTGTTAGGCTCCAAATTTTTGCTATACTTCAATACTTCCTCTTCATTTTTTTTGTATATAACGCTACCGTTTCCAGACACCCAATTTTTTGTATTTTTATCTACAACTAAATAAAAATAATCTAAGTTTCGTTCGTAGCCACGATTTAAGAGTGATACTTGATACATTTCTAAATTTGTTAAATTGAATATATTCAATTTAAAATTTCCAGATAAATAAGATTCAACCGGTGCGGTCTCAATTAATATATGGGTGGTCATAAAATCGAAAGCTGATCTATCAAAATCATCAATCGCTATCTCGTTCCCCTTTGATTCGATTGGTCGCTCAATATCAATTCTATGCGTCAAATCATCCGTAATTTGCCTCCAAAAAAGACAGCAGATTTCTGCTGTCTAATTAAATCTATTTGCTAATATTTTTTAAACTACGTGCAATCTCATAAATGACATTTACAGTTACACTGTTTCCAGCCTGTTTGTAGAGTTGATGATTTGACATTTTTTGATCAAAATCACAATTGTAATGGTCTAGTCGCTCTTCAATTATCTTGTTTGCAATTTCCTTACTCCCAAATTTAGCAGCTAGAAAAGCGCTATCAGGAAAACCTTGCAACCTCCAACATTCTAAAGGAGTCAGATTTCTAACTTCAAAATCGTGCGTGGTGCAAACATTATTTCCGATATCTTTTATCAAAATTTTGGGCGTATGACCGCCCCCAGAAGATGCTGTCAGTGTCGGCGCAAGTCCTTCAATGCTGTAAATTCTGTTTGCTTGTTCAAATACCATATTCATTTTTGCAGCAATAATTATTCCATGACGATCTACTGTTTTCAGGGTATACATTGGTTCATCGTTACGTTTAACACGCTTAGCATTACAACGAGACTTAAATCGTGTTGGTGTATTCATTGGAAATATAGTATTTAATGGGGCTTTATCTGAGTTGAATTGACCAGCTTCTACTATTTTTTCAAATTGAATTGAATCCCCTCTTTTTGTTTGTTCGATAGGAAAAACATTTGAGGAACTACTGGTTCTACGATGTCCGATAATGTAGACACGTTCCCTGTTTTGTGCAACATAATTTTTGCTGTTAATACAGCACCACTCACAGTCATACCCCAATTCTGCCAACGTTGAGAGGATTTTCTCGAAGGTATTTCCTTCATCGTGGCTGAGCAATCCCCTAACATTTTCAAGGAATATAAATTCAGGTTTGAGTAAACTGACGAATCTTGTAATTTCAAAGAACAGAGTTCCTCTTGTGTCAGAAAATCCTTTCCTTTTGCCCGCAATCGAGAAAGGCTGGCACGGAAATCCTGCAACGATAACATCAACATATCCGATTGACTGAATAAATTCATCTGAAATTTTTGTAATATCATGCATTTCCACCTCATTTTTTGTATTAAAAATTGATTGATAGCTACGACGAGCAAATTTGTCAATTTCGCAATAGGCTACACATTTAAATCCTGCCCAGGTCATTCCAAACCTAAATCCTCCGATGCCAGAAAACAAATCAATAAACGTTTTTTGATGCTTACTCATGGAAAACTCTTTTCCCACGGCCGTGATTAAATTATATTCAAGCTTGTAAGCAAAGTATATTTTTTATATAGTCCCTAAAGGTTCTTAAAAATATCCTAAAAAAGTTTACACACTAAATTTAAAGCTTCACAAAATTGATAGATGGCAACTTTAGAATCTAAAATAATTACGTTTCTTTGATAATTCACTCTTTCTGAAATTAATGGAATTGATAAACCATAAAAAAAACGAAATAAAAAAATTTTTCTTCTCCTTTTTGTGATTTCAGGATTGAAAGGGTGCATTATAGCTGTAAATCCTTCAATAAACAACTCTTGTATTTTTAAATTAGATTGTGAACGAGTCGCAGCATTGAATTTATTTTTTTCATTAACTAAAACTAAAGTTCCTTCCAGCCCTATTTTAGGATAACTTTTTCCTTCCCTTTCAAGAAAGATTTTATATACACGAAGAAATGAGCCCATATTACGTTTAGTTTCATACCAGTCAATATTGTCTGAAATGTTATTTCTCATTATTGTCTCCTACTCCATAAAATAAATTTTTCCTACTATAAATTCACTTCTTCTACTATTTCATTTTCAGCTTCCTTTTTCAGTGTATCTAATTTTATTTGATTGTTAACTTGCTGCTGTTCTTTTAATAACAATTCAAGGTCTTTTTGTTGTTTGAACGGCTTTGTTATTTCTTTTTTAGCAGAATTTATTTGTACTTCGAGATTTTCAATCTCTTTTTTTGTGTCATCAATTAATTGCTGGACATATTTTGGTATGTTTGAAAGCCGAATCAAATTACCAATTTCCGTACTAGAAATGAAATCAGTCCTATAACTCGATTCTCCTTTTAACACTAGCGTGTCCTTGTCAGCTTTTGACTTTTCAAGATATAGTTCTAACCCTTTAAAATCCCCAATTTTTTTTGACTGTTCTTCAGGTATTAGTATAGATTGCACTAAAATTTCATCAAATGCATCTTTACGCTCAGTATATTTTTTTCCTCCTAAAAAAACTGTAAAATCATTAGAAGGGTCAAGACCCATTATTCCCACATCTTTCACATACTTATTCAACTTTTCCGTTTCTATTGCGATTTTTTTTGGATAATTAATTTTTAAATCTTGGTTCATTTTAGTTCGACTATTGCTCCACTGACTTCGGATAATCTGTAGCCGAGCTACATCATTATCTATTCCCATTTTTTTTGCCAATAATGGATTATCCGTTGCTATAGCTTTGACTTCTGCTGCACTTAAGACGGTTTCATCCAAATCATCCATCGTCCGATTAATATTATTGCCACTCATTATTTGAGAAATGTATGTCAATTTTTGTTCTTGGATTTGCCAAAGATAAGAATCAAAGGTTCCTTTCGTAACATACCTGTTAATTTCAACTACTTCGTTTTCATTTCCCTGACGCAGAATCCTACCTTCTCGCTGTATCAAATCAGATGGCTTCCATGGACAATCAATATGGTGTGCTTTAATTAGTTTATTTTGAATATTTGTGCCTGTTCCTAATTTTGAAGTGCTACCAATAATTATTCTTACCTCACCAGTTCTCACCTTTTCAAATAAGGCATCTCTTTGGGCTTCTGTTTTAGCATCGTGCACAAACGCTATCTCCTGTTCTCGTACACTTTTTTCCACTAATTGATCTTTAATTTCTTGATAAACATTGAAGCTGTGTTTTGGAGTACCAGAATCAGAAAAAACAATTTGGGTCGATTTCTGTTCCTTCGTTCGCACGTAAGTAGCATATATGTCGTCGCAACAAATGCTAAGCTTTGAGTTTGGGTCACGTATTTGGGTCGGGTCAATCAAGCGAGCATCAATAGCCATCAACTTTGCTTCATGAGTCAGTTTTAGCATGTTATCAACGTCAGGTGGTACTTGTCCGTTGCGTATTGCTTCAGAACGTTTGACAAATTCTTCCATTTTCTTTTGCTGAAATGTAGTAATGTTTGTCACAACGTTCTTCACTTTCTCCCCTTTCAATTTTGGTACTGGTAAATTTAACATTGACCCAGTTTGTATATCTGCCACTTCCCTGAACATTGACATTAGTTCAGGGAGATTATTAAATTTTGAAAAACGGTTTTTCAAGCGATAGCCCGCACCTTCGGGATTAATTTCCAATGAAGAAGTGACTTGACCAAACGTAGCAGCCCAATTGTCAAAATTAATTATCCCTCTTTCTTCAAGTGCTTCTGGTTGTAAGAAGTATTGCATAACAAACAATTCGCTCATTGAGTTCGAAACTGGCGTTCCTGTTGCAAAAACGATATTGCGTCCGTCATGCTCTCCTTGAATATAACGCACTTTGCTTAACATATCGCTTGCACGTTGACTGTTTGACTGACCCACTCCAGCAACATTTTGCATTTTGGTATAAGTAAAAAGATTTTTATAAACATGCGCTTCATCAACAAACAAAAAATCAACCCCAAGGTCTTCAAAGTTGATCACATTATCTTTTTTCTCAGCATTTTCTAGCTTCTCTAATTTTATTTCTAAGTTTGCTTTAAATTTTTCAACTTGTTTAACTGACCATTTTTCCGCCTCAGCTTCCTTTAATTCTCTAACAAACTGTTCTGCGTCTTCTATTTGGTTTGTTATGACTTGTCTCTGTCTTTCATAGCTCAGCGGAATCCTTTCAAATTGGCTATGCCCAATAATAACAGCATCATAATCGCCTGTCGCAATTCTTGAAACAAACTCTTGCCTATTTTGCTTTTCAAAGTCTTTTTTTGTTGTAATCAAAATATTGGCGTTTGGATAAAACATCAATATTTCCTTCGCCCATTGTTCAGTTAGATGATTTGGTACGACGTACATTGGTTTGTTAATTAATCCGTGCTGCTTAAGATACATCCCCCCAGTTAACATAGCAGCAGTTTTTCCTGCGCCAACTTCGTGAGCCATCAATGCTCTCATATCATAAATTATACGTGCATCTACATCTTTTTGATGAGGTCGTAGCTCCATTTTTAAGTTCATATCGTCAAAAACTAAGTTTGCTCCAGAATAAACTCTGGGTATTGTTGTATTAAATTTATCATTATAGATGTTTAGTAACCGTATTTCTCGTTCTTCATCTGAAAATAACCAGTTTTGAAATTCTTGTTCTATATCCGCTTGTTTATTTTGAGCAAGTAGGGTTTCTTGAGGATTTAAAACATATTTCGTTTTATCACCATCTTTTACTGCATCTCTAATTTGCACTTGTTTGAGATTGAGACTAGCTTCAAGTAAATCATAAGCGTTTATTCTTTTAGTTCCATACTTTTCTCTAGCTATAACAGATTGACCGTTAATATTTTTATTCGATATATACCAAGCAGTACTCAACTTAGAATATTGTAATTGTATCTCTTTCACTGACCAGTCTGGAGTTTCCAACAAATAATGGAGAAAATCACTATAATCTGTTATGGGTATCCAAGGGCTCCCAATCTGGAATTTGATATCTCCGGATAACAGTCGAGCGGGCTGAACAGTTTTAAGAGCTTTTATATTTCGATCTATTAATGCTTTTGTCGCAACATTTTCGACTCTTTTTTTAATTAGTAGAGCTTTTTCCAGTTTGTCTTTGACATTACCAGTCAAGTACTCATCTGCAATTTCCCACGCTGTTAAAGCCTCTTCTGGCGATTGTGCAAAGGTGCTCATTTTTTCTGGATTTAAAAATATCAGATTTCCCGCTTCACCTATAATTTCAGAGACACTATGCTCTGGATAAATCTCTTGAATAAAAGAAAAATCTATTCTACGAGTGGTAGCCATAGAATAGTTAATTGCTTGTTCAACTGTTAGAGCTTCTGCTAGTTTATTTTGGGGTCGTATAGTAGCTTCATAAAATATTTTAGCTTTTGAGAACCCATTTTTGGTTTCATTTTCAAGTGACATCATTAAAGGAAACTTATTATCTACACGAAGTATTCTTTTATTGATAGAATCATTAAAATGCCCATGAATTTTAACAAATTGGTCATATTTTTCATTTAATTGTTTTAGACTCAACTGTAATTCATCAATCTCATAAAAACTATGTTGCAGTGTTAATAGTTTTTGAGTGGCTTGTTTTACAGCTAACATATCACGAATCTGTGTATACTGTTTTCTACCTCTATATTCCTCATATTCTCCATCAACCGTATGAAAAAAAGCTCTAGAATTTTGAATAAAAAAGCTATATTTAGCAGTTTCAGCAGGTACCTCAATCGGAGTATTAACTATTACTGTTTGACTAAATTTACTTCGTTCTTTTATTTGAACTTGTTCAAATGCATTGTGCTCATTTACAATATTGTCAAACGCCTTATTAAGTTGTATAGAAAAATCAATATCATTATTGGGCACAACGTCAATTGTTTTACCTTGAAAGTTTTTTACTCGTATTTCTCCCAGAATTTGTTCAGGATGATCAATAAAGTATCGGTTGATAAACAGACCTTCATGTAATGGGTGTTCGTTACTTGTTAACCATGCTAATTCTTTCTCTGTTTGGACTTCTGTCATTTCTGCTAGTGATTTTTTTTGGAAAATTAGGATATCAGAAATAACTTCAGTCCCAGCAGATTGCTTAAATGCAGTTTTAGGCAAACGTATTCCACCAATAAAATTAGCACGTTTTGCCACATATTCTCTTAGTTTTTTATCTTTTTTATCCATACTACCTGCAGAGGTAATAAAAAAAATCAGCCCTCTAGGATTAAGATGATCTACGGATTTTGCCAAAAAATAATCGTGTATAACAAAATTATACTTATCGTATTTTTTATCTAACACTTTTATATTATTAAACGGAATATTTCCTATGATGAGGTCTTGTTTTGGTAACGTGACATTTTCATATCCAGTGACAAAAATATTTACTTGTGGATATAAATATTTAGCAATTTCAGCTGATGTCTCATCAATTTCAATTCCAGTAAGATTTGCTCCACGCATCGCAGAAGGTATACGCTGAAAAAAATTTCCTGTTCCCATTGCTGGATCTAAAATGTTGGCATGACTAAGATTACCAAAATGTTCAGCAAACCAATACATTTCTTCAATTATATTTGCTGGTGTATAATACGCTGTTAAAACAGTTGCTCTCATATCATTATAACTAGTACCTGCAAGCTCTTTTAATCTACTTCGCTCCTCCTGCCAAGAATTGTTTTGCTCATCAAAGATGTCTGCTAACCCTCCCCAACCCGAATATTTTGCCAATTTTTTTTGTTTTTCTCTTGTCAAATTTTCTTTAAGATCTTTAGATTCAACTAGTTCCAATTCTTCTATGATAGATAATGCTTCTAGATTATCATTAATTTTTTCTCTTTTTGTATCTGCATAAGTGATTTGTTCCGATGGAAAATAATTCTTCGGTGTACTGATTTCTATTTTAGTTGGTTTATTTTTAGGAATAAAAGCAAATTCTGAATCGTAGTCCGTTCCACTACTCGACTCTTTATCAAAGTCAAATAGTTCTAACTGCTCTTGTTCTGTAGCATTATACACTGCGATTTCCTGTTTATTTTTTTTTACAGGCCTTTCCTTTACTTCTAACTCATCACCTAAAATAAATTCAGTTTCTTCATTTATTTTTTCTTCTGTAGTATTTTCTTTTAGAATACTATTTTGTTCATTTTTTTCTCCATCTAGTTCTAGAAATTCTCGATTTTCTAGTTCGGTTAGATGCTCTTTAAATTCTTGAAGTTCTATATTGTTTAACGATTGACCATTGCTATGTGAAACATGGTTCTTAGTAACATTTAATATCTCTTTTTCAAATTGTAAGTGGTCGGATTCTTTTGATGAATCAGAAATAAATTTCTTAAATAAATCAATATTATGAACACTAATAACACTGAACTGTTGAAAAGAAAAAAGTTCTTCTTGTTCACTTTGTTCCGTTAGTACAAATAATCTTTCAAGTTTAGTTCCTTTATTAGTAATAGTATCTGTTTTATCACCGTGTTCCTGTCTTTGATGGAAATTGTTAGAGAAATAGAATAAAGTGACATTGTCTTCTACAAAATCTAATACTGCATAGTGTAGATACTCATTTTTTTTGGGCTGAAAAATAGTCAAATAAGTCCCAGCTAATTTATCTGGATTGTTTAAGTAGTCCAAATAGTATCTATACCACAATAATGATTTAAAAGATATAGAGCCACTCGCTGCTAATTTATTCTGTTTGAGTCTTTTTTTTGTTCCTAAAAATAATTCCTTTTCTAGAGAAAAACTGTTAATTTCAGGGTCGTGCACTCTTTTTAACGTTTCATATAACACAGAAATATTACTCGTTTCAATTATTGAACCTTTAAGCTTAACAAGAGTATTCAAGCTAGCATTTTCTTCAATTGTATAAAAATCTGAAAAACCAACATAGCCAGCAGAGTCATTTTGTAATTTAGCAAATCCATTATCAAGCCATATTTTGTTAGAGCCCTCGAACCAGCGAAACCGAAAAAGTGAGTTTTTAGGTAATGTACCATCTAATTGCTGATAATAGCCATTTGTTAGAATTTCTTTATTTACATCCAAAACTACAGAACCATTTTCCGCAAAAAAAGAAGAAGTGGGATTTTCATCCTCTACTTCTTCTTTCTTCAATTTATCTGTTAGTTGAATAAATTGTTTTTGTTGAGCAAGTTGTTGATTGGTAGTGACAGGATTAGTTGTTGCGTCACTATCTCTTTGACTTGAGACAAGATCACTTGTAGATGTTGTTCTCTTTTTAATGGGTTGTTCGATTTGTATGGATTGTCTTTCAACGCTTTCCTTTGCAGCGTTTCTTCGGTCTCTATTGCCCAATTCTCTTTTTCGTGTAGATACTTCATCAACTCTCCTTCCATCAAGAGTTGTTGGACTAGTAGTTGGTTGTGTTCTTCCAGATACTTCATCGCCATTTTCCCGTAATCTTGTAATGGCAGATTGTCCTTCGGATTGTTTGAGACTCTTAATTCTCTCATCTGCATTCTCTTTTTCCTCCTTTTTCTCCTCTTCTAAGTCTTTTTTTATTGAATATATCTTTTTTATAGCGGAAGTTGACACTTTATTGCTAACCTGACCAATAATTTCAAGTTGTTTTCTACTTAACACTGGAAAATCACCTATCAAATAATCAGGAATATCAAGCCAATCAAATTTTTTACTTATTGTATACAAAATGGAGTCTTGAATAAACTGCTGATAAGATCTTATTGTATCTGTTTCATCCAAGTCAACCAGATTATTTACAGCTGCAGTAATAATATCTTCTAACAAATCATACCTATCAAGTTCTTCTTTTTCAGCTACAAATAAATCTGAAAAAAAAGTCTGAACAATCTTTTTTCCATCTTCTTGTGTCGTCATTTGATTGGGTAGTGAAAAAATTTTTCCTTCCGTTTCTTTTATATCAAAATAAGGTTGTATTTCGACTATTCCATTTACCGAGTTTATTTTAGCAATAGCAATACTATTACTATTCTTTTTAATATATCGTTGTAATTTATTCCATGTATCTTCCGTTGCAACATAAGTTGCTTGATTATTTTGTTCATAAATCTGTACTAATTCAGTAAAACTATATTTATACAATTGACTTGAAAAAGATAAGTAATCTTGCCAAGTTGCCATATCATAACCAATTTTTTTTATTCCTGCTTGGTAAATCTCTGTGACTGTATTTCTATTCAAACGCTTCACTCCTTTAACCGTTAACCGTAAAAGCATTTCTTTCAATTATTTAATTTTCTTATGAATACTATTTTGATACTGTTTGAATTTTTTTAGACTTAAATAAGTGAAATATATACTTGCAATTATTGTAATTTGCAACCAAAATTTTCCAAGAAGGACACTGATCAACCATAGAATTAAAAGTCCCGCAACAACATATTGTCCATATTTTAGCACTAAAGCAAACAACAGTAGCAACAAAATAATTACAAATAATCCAGCCACTTACTTTACCTCCCTAAATTAAAAATTTCCGATAAACGATAATTAATTACAGCAACTTCTGTTGCTGATAATTTTCCTACGACGGACAATTGACTATTAAGAGAAACTGTTAATAAATCCCCTGGGTTGACCATACCAAAATTTGTCTTAAGCAAATCTTCTTCATTTAGTTCAAGAGTTTGAATTAAACAGATAACACATTTATTCTTTAAATAATTGTATTTGGGACCACTTATAACAACTCCACGAAATTTCTTATCTCCCTGTTGAAAATTTACAATTGATCCTTTTTCAATCGAGTATGCATTTTCAAAAGAATTGTATTTATCTTCGATTGGAACATATACATAATTGCTTAAAGTATCCAATTCAACAAAAAGATACTTATTCTGTGTGTCAGAATAATTTTCATACAAAATTTCACTTGGTATACGTAAATAATAACTACGTCCTATTTTTTTTATTGAAATAGTTGATTTGCCATACAAGTTCATATCTTCTAGTGAGCTAAACAAATATCTACCATCATTTTGTCGTTGGACGGTAAAGTGTAACTTATCTTTTTCAATAAGTTGTGCTCCAATTTTATGTGGTACTAAAAACATTTGACTATTGCCAATTTTTTTTATTCTATAGCTCATTCTAATCTCCTCACACATGTGTATAATCGGATTATACACCCGTTTGTTTGATAAAACAAGTTAGTCTATCAACTCATTCATTTCAAACTGTACATGATAGTGAATTTCTCTGTTTAAGTAATCTTGCGTGGTTGTTCTCAACATTTTTTTTAAGTGATAATAATCACTCCTCACTAGATTTTCTAACTGATTTTGTTGAGCATCATATTTATTTTTTTTATAAGAAATTCCTCTTCCTGTAGATACGTAGTTTTGTAGAATATTTGAATCAATTTTTGGTAGATATGGTTCTGTTTGGCTGATGTCAAAACCTTCAAATTCGAAAAAGTATAGTTGGTCGTTTTCTTGAACTGCTCCTATCAAATTGATTGGTTTATCAAACTGATCTTTCTTGACAGTTCTACCACAAAAACGCCATTGTCTACTACCAAAAACTAATGTTGCATCAGGGTTTGCTTCTAAAATTTTCCGCTGATTTTCTTTAGAAAAACGTGCTAAATTATTATTTATTTCAGATGAATTAGAATTTAACTTGTTTTTATTAATGGTCTGACTGTTGGGATTAGTCTCATTTTCCAAGTTGTTGGGATCTCTTTTATCATTTTTTTCATTAAATAAATCGGTTTGTCTTTTCTGATTCATTTCTTCAATTATGCGCTCTGTTCTTTGCTTGTACCGAGTTGCATTTTGTTCATAACTTGCATAAATTTTTCTTAGAGCTTCATCAATTTTAGGATTACTTTGAAACAAATCATTTATGTTTTCATCTAACTCATCTACAATCTGTTCTTTGGGTTCATTGACGTATAAAGAAGACAAAAATAAATCTTGCTCTTCCTCTATTGACCTATCTTTTATTAGCTTATATGTTCTTTCTAGTTTGCTATTTTCTAATTTAGACTTAATTTGAGGTTTAGCTATTTCTTTGTCATATATTCTCAAACGTTCCAAAATTGTATTTCCTAGTTTATGATATAAGCCATTTTTCGCATAAAGCTTGTTTTCTAAATAGGTAGGTTGATTTTTAGGATTACCATAAGCACTTTCGTACTCATTTGAAAGTGGTAATAATTTTGCTATTAAACTTTTTAGTTCATCAGATTGCTCTGAATTTAGGTAGAGTGTCGTAATTTTATCTACTTGTTTCTTAAAATTTTGTTTTTCTGCATATCCATAGTTCCAATGCGAACGATTTTCTGGCATTGACTCGTACAATTCTTTAAACAAGTCACCATAATTCTTAGCTCCAAAAAACTCTTTATTTTCTTTGCTTTGCTGAACAATTTTATTGAATTGTTCCGAAGTTACTTGTAAAAGCTCATTCATATTCAGAAGTTCATTGACAAATACTGAGCGTGTAGATTTTATGTTTTTTTTAAGAAACTTTCCCTTTCGCTCAAACACGTTTTTTCCTTGACCAGCGGTAATTAATTTACGTGTCGACACAGATTCAACATAACCAATGTGGACATGAATGTTATCTGTATTATAGTGAATCGCACCAATCCATTTCCCATTTAAGTTTTCTTTCTTTTCTAGTTCTTTCATAGCTAGTCGAGCAGCTGCGTACAAAGCACTTTCGTTTACTTTTTCAGAGATTTCATTCATAAATCCATGATTAACTAGCCACTCATTTTTAAATGAAAAAACGTGTTGCCATAGAGGCGAACCATTTTCTTGAGCAACTTCGAAATACTTTTTCATTTTGTCTATCTCACTATCAGGTAAACGGTCATAAGTATTCGTAAAAAGAGCAGACGTTTTTTGAGGATTTGCCATGTAGTCACTGTAATTTTTAAACATAGATTCATTTGCCTCTTCTATTGTATTTTTAGCAACATTAATGTTTCGTTCAGAAAATAAATTGTATTTATTAAAGCTTTCATTTCGAACTGCTTCTGAACGATTCATATAATTGATATAATTAACGTACGCTAATTTTTTTGGTAAGACAAAAGCTGTTGAAAGTATGATACCCGCTGTAATTCTCACAAAAAACATATTCTCCTTGAAACGGCAAAAAAAGAATCTATGAGTGACTTAGATTCTTTTTTTGCCATTAATTTATTTTTTATTCAGAGCTTGAATAATTTTTTCATTTTTTTCTTTTTTTAGTTCCATTCGCGCATCCTTTAATAACTGTCCTTCTTCTACAACAGTAAAAATATTTTGTAAAGTTGCAATAGAATTGAGCATTTTTATCGCTACCAACACATCTGACTCAACATCAGAAATGACTTTCTTTGTAATCTGTAATTTTGTCTCTAGTCTACTTGCTAATTTTTGAATATCTTCTTTTTCTTCATAGTTATCCAATACTTTTTCAAGCAGTTTTCCTTCAGTTAAACTTTCCTCTGCACATAGTCGTTTGATTCGACTAATTACATCAATAGAAACCCAATAGCTCTTTTTTTTATTCATAATATTTATACCTCTTTTTTGTCTGTATTAAGTGTCACTTCACTTAGTAGCCATTCAATCAATTCATTATATTGAGAAATTAAAAACTGGTATCTAACATCTGTCTCAAACTGATACTCTTCTCTTGCTATCTTTTCAAGCAGATCTTGTAGGTATTCTTGTCTACTAGCATATCCTTTTTCTTTTGCTTGTGTATCTAATATAGCGATTGTTCCGTCGTTTATTTTTCTGATTTTTACTTCTCCCATCTTACTACCTGCCTTAATTTTTTTTGACTCTACTCTTCATTAACTTTTCTTGTTCTTAGCATCTACTCTACCGTTTCTGGTTAAGGAAGAGCATAAGGGAAACTGGGGACAGACAAGCTGTCCCGCCTTGCAGTGCAAGGCGTTTCCTTAGGACCAAAAATTCTACTTTTCCACCCCAAATTCGCCCCAAAACCATGAATTTCCCACCCCAATTCATCCCTAATTTCCTCCTAATCTTTTTCTAACTTCTTTCTATGTTCACTGACTTTCAAAACTTGAATTTTCATTTCTGCAATCAATGTTTTTTTCTCCTCATTTTTTTTCTGATAAGAATCAATTTGAGTGTTTAAGCGTTGATTAATTTCAGTAGTTTCTTCCTTTTGTTTATCCGTTTGGTAAAGACTGTCTGTCAGGTTGAGATTGATTTTTCTATCAATTTTCTCTATCTCTTTTTCATTTTTTTTAATTTGGTTTTTTACTACTCCAATCTTTTTTACTACTGCTTCTTTCTCTAAATTAGTTGCGATTAATCTATAGTCTTTTATTGATAAATGGCCCACATTTCTTAGCTTTGAACTACTAAAAAAATAGTCAACTTCCATATTATTCGAGTTTTCTTTTGGTTTGTTCACCGTTCCAATTGCTAATGCTGCTTGCTTCCAATTTGATTTTAACTTCGTTTGAATTAAGAAATAGTTACCATATAGTAGAACCAAGGGTGCTTCTCTCTTTTTTCCGTCGTCCATATTCACAATTACACTTTGATATTCTTTATCCATAGCATTACTATCCTGTATCTTAACAATTATTTTGAGGTCGTTGGCAGCTTTAGTTTTAGTTGCATATAGTACTGTAATATCCTGATTTTTAAGCTTTAAAGTCGTTCCAATATCATTTTTTATTGTAGATTGATTTGGAAATATGAATGGAGATTCCCATAAGAAAATAAGAGAAAACAATGTTACTATGGCCATAAATATTACTAATTTACTCGAAGAAAATAATAATCTTATCTTTCGATTCAGATCGATTTTTTTTATTGTTGGTACGACTCTTTTTTTCATTTTTTCAATAGACATTGTCGATTAATAGCCCCTCCCATCAAAATCCTGAAATAATATAATAAATCTTTAATTTAGTAATCTTCACTTCCTCATCAGCTACAGTTACTTTCATTAAAATAGTTTGGTCTTTATCTCCGCTTTTCTCCAATCCTGCTAATACATATTCCCTTGAATCATCTATGTTTTTGTTAATAGATAGTAACTGTCCAATGCTTGTTACTTCGACATTTGGATTACTATCTATTCCATTTTCTTTTATACATTCTTCCGTTAACAATTGTTTTACTGACTGATTACGTTGGTAGATTGATTGATAATTTATCCAGTTCTGTCCAAATTTTTTCAACAGTTCAGTAACGTTTTTATCATTTTGCACTGCCTCAACTGTTTCCCTTGCTTCCGAATAATCATTCTTACTGTTTTGACTACTATTGTTCACTATCTCTTCAGTAGTTGAGTCATGAGCTCTCCTATATGCGGCATAACCAAACAAAAGTAAGACACCCATAAAACTCAACAAGAGAAGTTTTCCTCGCTTATTCATTTTACTTCACCTTCCTAACCAAACTTCTAATTTTCGTCATCGTAAATGTGCGAGAATATTCTGCACAAATTCTTCCCTTTTCTGCATTTTGTTCATAGGTAGTAAATTGATTTCCCCCGTTTGAAACCGATGAGACAACCCCTGTATGTCCGTATATACCAGGCGAGAGCTGTCCTCCATGTTCCCAATTAATGACATCTCCCTTTTTAATTTCGTTGGCTTTCGGATACATAATTACTTTCCAACCGTACTTCTCCCAATCGTAGTCCTCGCCTATTCTTTCAGCAAATGAGTTTCCTGATCCCATTAATTTAGGTCCACCCAACTGACTAACGTAATACGCAGTCAATCCATAACACTCTCCACCATTTAATGATTGTCCAACAACTTTTTGTAATGAATTTATATTGCCAGTATTAGCTGAACCATTATTGTCAGTAGACCAATGTTTGATTGCAAAATCATCGTAATCTGTCAATTTATTTTTTGTAATTATAGACATACAATCAAGATAATATGGACTATTTACGCTAATTCCTGCAGCAGCATAACCACCTTTACCCAAAATTAGTAAACTTTGTTTTGGGTCCTTATTTCCTACAACTGCATTAAAGTTTGTTTGAGTTGCTAGCATAAAGCCATAATAGCTAAAACTTTGTTTTTGATTGTCAAATTTCATGTAGTAACCACCCTCAGAACCATTTACTCCACGAGGAGACCCTTTAGGAAAAGGGCAACCCAAAAACCAAGTGACTCCAAAAAAATTGCTATCATTTTTTGCTGTATAAGATTTCCCCCACTCGCTCTCATAGGCCCATTGCGAGATAACAACACTTGGTAAAAGTTTGTATTTTACACCAACTCCAACGGCTAATTGAGCTACCTCATCTGTAATTTGGCTACGGCCTTTAATTTCTTTAAAAATAGGTAAATCATCAGTATATTCGCCAGTAAACCCTTCTCCTGTTTCAATTTCCTGTGTATTTTCATGTGAAAGCAAACTAGTTAAAACAGCAGACTGCACAAAGGAAATCGCACCAGTAACTAAAATGAGTATGATATATCCAATGCTAAGCAACAGAAATATTTTCATTTTCACTGCTTTCATTCCATGCTCCTCATTTCTTGTAGTTCTACGTTATTATTCTTTTGGTTTGAAAAGATTTTTTCTGCTTTTTCCTTTTCATTTTTCTTCTCATTTCTTGTCGCTAATTGACCAGTTTTAGCCAGCTCTAATACTTCATTCCAGTCGCCGTTTTCTACTTCTGGTACTAACAGTTTGAGTGATAGCCCCATTTTTAGATTTTCAGACCCAATGTAGGTGCTGTGTATTCTTCTAATAGCATCTCTTCCCTTTTCGTCATTGTTGTAGGCTAAAACAACGTCAAAACCTGTAACATTAGGAAAACATTCTTTAAGCTGCTTTACAGTGCTCCACAAGATTTGCTCCTTAAGACCTTCTGTTGATAAATACCATCTCGTCCTATCAGCATATAAATTTTTATTTAGTTCAAGTAAAGATAATGATTCTATTGGAGATTCTGTCACAAAAAGGGTGATTGGATTATCTTGAGATGTTGTATATCCAAAAAGAAATCCTCTTTCTGGATTGCTGTCTAAAGCTAACCCCTTAAAATATTTTCTTGTTAATTTCATATTTCCTCTGGAATCTTCTTTTATGCGCTTTACTAGCTCTTTAGCATGTATACCTTGCACAGAAATTCCCACTAGCTCAAGAGACTGATAATTTCTTATATCACCAATCTTAAATAGTACGTTTTCTAGATTATCACTGCTAATAAGATGTTTAGCTGCAAATTTGTCTATATTTTTTTCAGACAAAAAACGTGATCGTAAATAGTTACGACCACGTTCAGACAATTTATTAGTATCATAGTTATTGAGTTTACTAAGATGTTTAGCATCAAAAAGATTTTGTATATGTTGATCTTTAGTTTCATATTTCACTCTCTGAATATTCTCTGAAGACCGAAATTCTAAGAGACTCTGAACCACCTGTTCATATGGTTCATTATAAAATTCTGAAATGAAATTTATCGCATTGTTATAACTGTGACAATCAGACCGAGAACGCCAAGTTGCTACACCCGTTTTTTTGGAGATAGTCAAAGAATCATGAACCGTATGACGCCAATGTCTACCGACACTTTCAAATTTTTCGCCTCGTAATGTCAGATAATCGAATACTGGAGTTGCTCTGGCATAATTTAATTGCCTTTCAGTAAATACTTTTGGTTTCATCCCTTTTCCTCTCTATCTTTTTTGATTGAGGAATTGTAATAGCATCGCTAAAATAATTACACATAAAATCAAACGAAAAGAAACATGAATTGTAGCTTTTTTTGATTTTTTACCATAATAAAGAACCTTAATTTTTTTACTAACTCTACTAAAAAATTTATTTTTTTCTTTCATAATCCACCATCAAATCTAGCAAGCTGTTCTTGTCGTAAATCATGTTTCATCTTTATGTTTTTTACGCCTCTGATATTTAATAGACATTCTCCTTCCATTAAAGAAGTAAAAACATCATCTAAATCAGAGGGACTAAGTTGCTCTCCAAAAACTAATTTGAATAAATTTCGAGAGGAAATATCTTGTCGGAAAATAAAACGATAGGGGGATAACTTAAACAAATTAACCACAGCTTTTGATATCTCATCATCAATTCTTCCACTTTGACTAAAGTTTGGAAACATATCACCCAATTCTTGCGATATCAAAGTCTCTCCAATCATTATTTTTCGACCTTCGCGATTATCACGATCAATGCGTTTTATTAATTGTAAATTTTTTGTACGAATTGGATTATGAAATTCATCATGTGTAATATCAGTAAAAACAAGTTCATTTGCTTTCTTTTTTCGATGGTCAAATAAATATTTTTCATGTTGTCCAACTTTTACCGATTCAGCGAAAACCATATTGTAGAGATTGTAATATTGTGCGTTATAGATGTTTTCCTCTGCTCTCAACAAGTCTTCCAAATTAAAGTTAACGAACTTTTTATCCTGTAAATTAAAAGCTGAATAGGCATTAAATAGACCTCCTTCAGCATGAATAAATTCTTCTAAATTTTGCTGTAATTCATACAAGTCTCTCTTTCTATATTCCTCTACTTCATTTCTTTTTTCTGCTACAACAATATCTAGAAAATCTTCATATCTTAGATATTGTGTTGCATCGTATTGAGTAATTTTTGATTTAGATAGACCATTTTTCAAAATATGATTTTCATATCCTAATCTAAATATTTTTTTTGCTTCTCTTAAAGTCCCACTATCTTTATCAGATTTTTCATTTAATCCCCTACCTAGAAGAAAAATCCGATACATATTGTTTAGACTTTGTTCATAACTATCTAATTCCTTTGTTTTAAGCGTTTGGGCATCTACACTTAACGGATAGATTTGGCATGGATTCGTTTTAGGTTCCCGTGCGTTAATATGACTTCCATTAAGGTATTTAGTAATCCTTTTTGCTTCATTTGATACATAAAAGCCAAAAGTGTTATTGTTCAACAGAACATTTTTTTCCTGCCTATCTTTTCCAAGTGTTGATTTACCGAAGCCCTGAGCACCAATTATAATTGTGCCATACGCTTTTCTTTGAGTATCTTTGTAATTTGTATTTAAACAAACCAAACCACTACCATACAACGGATACCCTGTATATAGTGCATTAGGGTCAATATGATTCGATGAATCAAACGGAAAGCTTCCTGCAAGTGTACTTGATTTTATATCCTTTCCTTTTCTTTGAATTAAGTCACTTCCTTCTGAGAAAGATAGAAAGAAACACCGATATTGAAGTTCTTGTTCATCTAAAAATACCGCAGCTTGAAACTTGTTTCTATTTAATTTTGTTCGAATTTCAGCTTCTTTTTCATCTAATTCTTTTAAAGTAGGTTCACATAAAACATATCTCACATGAATTTGTTTAAGAGATTCTGTAGCATCTAAAACATCTTCAACTGTTTCTTCTAATGCATAATATTCCTTTGTGGCTTTCTTCCGCCCTATTCTATTTCTAGCCGTTGCTGTTCGATCCTCATATTCCGATAGTGAACGATTTAGCGCTCCCTCGACTAACGGATTGTTGACATCAATAGTTTTTATATCCACGCTAGTCATTACGTTTGGAAGTCGAAAAATATTGGTTCCCCAAAATGGCCGGTTATTTTTTGGTCTATAAGTGACTAAGTTCATAATACGCAAATATCCATCACCAATTTGTAATGTTTTGCTATCATAGGGTTTTATACCTGCCAGAGGTTGTATTTCAGCAAGAAACTGTGGATCAACCCCTTTACTATCTACCATCTTTTGTATTTCTAACGGTCTATGTGTTGTATCTGACAAATTATAGGCTTTACCAATAGGAAGAGTACTTAAAGGATTGTAAAAGCGGAAGATTGTTTTAACCTTCTGACTCCAATCCATTTTTTCAAGATAGAAACCATTACTTGTCGCCGATAAAAGGATTCGTTGAACAGTTTTTAGTTCCTCTTCTGACTCACCAAAATACTGCAGGTAGGCAAAATCAACCATGCGACGTCGATCAAGAAATTCTAATGCTTTTAAATTTTCATTCTGTTCATATAGAATATTCTCACTACGATTTTCAACTAAACTAAAACGATTTTTTGCGTAATCTATATTATCTCCTAGATCAATAGGAAAACTAGAAAAAATTAGTTTTATATCTGACACAACTGTTTGTAAAAAGAGATGAAAATCAGCAATTGCCTGCAACTTTTCATCTCTATCTCCATCGGCAGCTTGAGAATCACCAATCTTTAAATAATCAGTAAAATTATTCTCACATGCAATACATTCTTCGTTGACGATTCTACGATAAGGTAGAATTTTGACTGTGGTCTTCCTTTTATTTGCTAAAATTTTCAATAGATTGCGCTCCTTCACTTCTTACAATCATTTCTTGTCGCCATTCATTTTCATTTAGTAGCACATCACTAAGTTCAGTTTCTCTATCAAAAAACAAACTAAAATCATAGGAAGCAATAGGATGGTATGTTTGACGATTTTTAGTTATGCTCAAAACCAGACGATGATAGTTTCTTTTTTGACTATTGCTTGCATTAGGAAGTATCCAATATAGACCAAATAAAAATATTACTATGACTGTAAAATTGCCAAGCGTAGGTACAACATGTTCTCTAAATTTTGCTGCAAATTGAAATAGCAATAACATATAGACTAAATCAGAAGAAAGAACGACTCCCCAATACTTTGCTTTAGTAATGATTTCTTCTTGAATGTTATAGACTGGCATTAATCATCATCTCCTTTTTCTATTGGGTTTGACTTTTGCGCTTTCTTATATTTTTTTAATTCTTCTCGATATTCACGGTATTCTTTACCTAATGTATGACTGCCTTTTGTTTGTACATAAAGACCTTTTTTTCGTTGATTTGGAGGTGTACTCCACTTTTTATCTAAGTGCTGATAAACAGGATTTTTTGGTTTTTCATTCAATTCAACCTCATCATTTTTACTATCCTCTTCCTCATCTTGATATATAGACTGATTTTTTTCTCTATTATTTGAAGTCGGAGCATCATCTTTTATATTTTCATCTAAAAGATGAGTAGTTTTCTCTAACTCACTATTTTTCTTCTGAATCTCACTTTCTTTTACTTCTTCTTCAGAAAGCTGACTATGTTCAGACCCTATATTTCTTTCTTCCTCTACTGAATCTGGATATGTTTCACTACCTTTTGTGTCTTCAATACTCTTTTCTCCGACTTCTTGATTATCTTTGTCGTTATGTTCTTGAGTACTGTAATTTGATTTTTGATTCTTTTCTTCCAATCTCTTGTTAGGTGACGCACTTTCTGAGTTATCTTCTTTTCTGCCAAAATATCCGGATAAGAAACCACCAGTAATAGCACTAGAAGCGGCCATTTTCTTCGTAATTCCTGTTGTTCCTCTTAAGGCAAAACTAAGACCTGTCCCTAGCACTACGGCTCCAGCAGTCCCTAAACCCGCATCTACACCAAATAATTGTTGGATTATTGCTGGACCGTCATAAAGTAGAACACAACCGCCAACAATACCAAAAAGCCTTAACCAAGTATTTTCTGTAACACTATTTACAAAACTCATGTAATAGATAAATACAAAGAACAAAACAAAAATTGAGATAATCGTCACAAAACCTACCAATATTTGCATAACTACCGTTTTAAATCTTGTGGTATCTCTAAAAGAGAAGAAAGCAATAATATTTCCCCAAATATAGTTGACTGCAGATTCCATACCCAAACGTCCAATTCTGACAAGCGATAAAACAATAGCCACTAGTAAAGCAATCACAGTTACATAAGCTGGTATCCAGTTTATCGACCATCTGTAATATCTAGGTATCAGCATATTTATTAAGTTTCCTACAACCCAAGCACCACTCTTTTCTGGCAGTTTTTCAAGAGTTTTCTCTTTGTCTTTCTTTCCCGCAACAATTTTGTTAGAAAGAACACCACTTGTATCTGCTTCATCGGGTTCATCAATAGTTTCGTTAATGTCAACTCCAATAAAATCGTCAAGATGATTTTTATCTTTCAATTCTGCTGTTTGCCACTTATCAGCCACGAAAGTATAAACATCTGCTGTATTATTCTTAACTGCTGAAATTCCTAAGTTTGCTTGATCCAGTGTTAATTCGGTAGCAGTCCCTTTTACTAAAGAGGCTCCATTGGTCATAATGCTTGGTAATAATCCTACAAGTACGATGACAAAAAAGATATTCTTCGCTATTTCCTTGTTTTCATCTGACTTACCCAACATATAAGTGGCGCCAATAATTAAAATTGAAGCCCCTACTCCAAAATTTTGAAAAGGGCGTAGTATTTCTAAAATGGAACCCGAATTTGCATTATTGAGTATCCCAGAAGCCACAGTATCGGTTCCACCAATTTCTTCAATCCCCCAAAATCCTAAAAACGCTACAGATTCATAGATAAGTTGCCCCAAACTATTTACAAGCTCAGCCATAATTTTTAGTGGACCAAACAAGATTGCTCGAAATATATCGGACCCTGTATCGCTTAGTTTTAAGTATCGGTCAAATGTTATATATATATTTATTAACTGTTCATCAGTAAAAGGCATTATGCAACTCCTTTCCAATTTTTCATAATACTAATTAGCTGTTTCTGTTTTTCTTGATCCAGATTAGAAACTAGAAATGTTATCAACTCAGCTATTGGTTGGTCTTGCACTCTTACGATTTGTACAAATTCATTTATAGTTATTGCTTGCTGCTTCAAACTATTTTTTCTGATAAATTGTTCTAATTGTTGTAATTCACTTGCTTTAAAAATTGTAGAAATAGGTTTGTCTAAAACTGACTCAAATAATTCATAATATTCAAAGACTAATTTTTCCTTCCAATTTGTTTCTATTTTTTCTTGTATCTCATTTTCAGAAGTATTCATAGAAATTAATTCAGACTCTACCAGTTGTTGTTCTCCCTCATTTAAAGTAAATAGATTTATTTGTTCTATTTCTTTAAATGAAACCTTTTTCGAATGTATTTGTTTATTGTCTTGCTTCACTTTAGCCAATTTAACTGGAAATAAATTATTTTTTTCAGGTTGAGGTTTGTTTTTCTTTATTTTCAATGTGGTTAAAATCTCCTCAATTTTTAAGCCCATGAATTGATTATTTACTGGGATTTCATCCCAAGATAATTTATCTTTTCTTCTGAAATCATCGAATTTAATCATGTTAGTATCATTTTCAAAGGTATTAAAAATAGGATATTGATAGATTGGATTTCCATCATTATCTTCTTCATGGTTAAGTCTTACTATCACACTTTCTCCTGCTCGCAACCGGCGCAACTCTGCAGTATCAAGTAAATTAAGAAATTCCAAACTTTCAATTTCACTTGCTTTTATAGATGTAGTTTCTTTTGATCTGGTTTTTGAATATACTTTTCTCTTACCTAATTGTTTAGATACAAATTCATTTGTCTCTTCTGACCCAGTACGGATATACACAAAATTTGCTAAATTTCCTAGGATTGTCTTTTCAACTGCTTCTGTATACATTTCTGTTAGTTGTGCAATATCTTGTAAAACTAGACATTGATAAAGCCAGCGTGATAAGCCCGCTGTCCACTTCTGTGTGAGTCTTGGCACAGGCAGACCTAAATTTCCACCTTCTTCGTAAATAGTGAGTACTGGTCTCACACAATGAGCTTGTGATGGATCTTCTTGTAAATCCGCTTTGTTTTTTAATATCTGATAAATTTGGTCTAAAATTAGCATTCCTAACCGATTATTTAATTCATCTGTATCAGAAAAAATGATGAATACTGCAGTTGGTTTTTCTTTATCAAATCCTATATCCTCAAGATTGTATCCATCATCATAACTAGTCATTTTTGCATTTGCACTTTGTAAGAAACTCTCTAAATCTCCATCAAAATGAGTAAGCACATTCCCTAACGTAGTTTTAGCAGGGGCACTAGCTAAAATTGCTTGATAATACTTTCTTGCTGGATTTGTCTTAGGTAATTCTTGAAAATAGACATCTAATATACTGCTACCCTCATATTTTTTTAGTAGTCTATCTAACTCTTTTTTGTTCTTTGCTCCTTCTTTTAAATACTCATAACTTTCTTTTGTAATTTTTATAGCAATCATTTCATTCGCTATATCATAAATAGTGTACGGATTTACTTTAATCTCTTCTTCGCCCTCTTTAAGAACTTGGTCAGCTACCGCCAAAGCAAGTGATGTAAATAGGTTCCGGCAAGCCTTCGTCCAAAAACCACCATCCTTTCCTTGATTCACTTCAAGGAAATAGGATTGGGCAGCTCGTCGTAGCATGTTTTCAGCATTAGCTAACTGCATTTCAGCCTTAATTAAGTATTTTTGCTGTTCTTTTTCAGTTAATTGTTGTTCTCCTTTTTTTTTAAACTGGTAATAGTGTTTGTAGTAAGTAAAAAAGACTTTGAGAATAGGAAAAGGATCAGAATAAAATTGATTAACCGTATTATATATACGAATGTTGTATCCTCTAGACTTAAGAATTTGATACCATTCACGTGGCTCAGTTCCTTTGGTAGCGGTCATAACAAATGACCATCTATCCAACTGATTTTTGGCACGTGAAATTGTATCTATAAAAGGATCAAGAAAATAGCGTGACTTGCCTATCCTAGTGGCCGCTAGGATCAACATATTCCCAATGACAGTTTCGACTAAATATCGAAACTCACCAGATTTCTTTTCTTTAGCATTTCTAGGTATCCGAGATATTGGTAAACCAGGTTTTCCATCATAATAATCCTCTTCGGAAAATGGGCGTACCGGTACGGTTGCATATTCACCAATTAGATTTTTTACATTTGCCCATTCCATACTCCCTTGAGAAAATTCATCTTCCAAAGGACGAAAATTAGTTCTCAACTGAAAGATTCTTCGGAAGATGAAATATCCACCTATTAAAAAACCAAAAAAATAGAATGTAAAATAACTGTGATTGAACTTGAAAAGACTTGATAAGAACTTTTCTTTTGAAAATATAAAGTCTCCTGTTATCGAGGTTGTCAGATTAGGAATGACAGAATCGATGAAATAGCAAATTGCGTTTAGCACTAGGAATAAAAAACAGTACATACAAACTCCGATGAAAAAGAGCAAGTATCCATTTGATAAGAACCTTAACTGAGATTGTTTCATTTTTTCATAGTTCTTTTTTGTTTTGGTTTTTCTAGTTTTGCTTTTATCAAAAAAGGTTATTTTTGCCTCCCTCTTTCTCTAGACGGCTGTATTCTTGATTAATACTATTTCTAACTAATGCAGTGTATCGGAATGTTGGATTCATTTTTTTCATTTTCTCAAGTTTTTTTTGATGGATTGGTTCTAACGTAGCTGAAACCCGCTTATTTCCTTTTCTGATAACCATATCTTGTACAATCACTCCCTTTCTTAGTGTTGCACTTCCATATACAAAAAAAGAGAAGCCATTTTGTGGCTTCTCAAACTAAGGGAACAATTTTTAAATATTTAAAAGCTTATTTTTCCAAATTTTTTCTTTTTTTAAGTCACCAAGTTGATGATAATAGGCTACAAAACATTGGATTAATTCTATATCTTTTAAACAATGAACAAACTTTTCATTATAATTTGAAAGTGTAATGTTTTTACTCATTTTTTTTGCTTCTTCGATTAGTCCCCTCTGCAACAAGAGTTTACACTTATTTAAGTAGGCAGCTTCAAGATTTTCAATAACAGAAGAATCTTTTAAATAATTACTAATGAATGCTGCTTCGTCTAATTGTCCAGCATTAATATATTTATTTACTAAAGATAGTAATTCTGACTCTGAAAAAGGAGTACGTAAAGAAAGCACTATTTCCATTTCATCTTCATAAATTCGAGAATGCCCCTTCTCCTCAATACTTGAGAACGACACCTTAGACTCTACAATCCCATCTCCTTTTTTTTCGAGATCAAAAAGTGTAGTGTATAATTGTTTGGAATCTTTTTTTGATAATTGTTTCAGCTTCACTAATTTTTTCAATTGCTCCAAAATAGATTGCTCAATCGTAGCTTTATCATAGTTTAAATAAGAATCAGTATACAAAGGAATATCGTTTTCAAGTAGTTGGTAACGAATATATTGCTTTTCCTGCATATTATTCACTATTTCATAAAAATCAGAAAAAGAAAGTTCAATGTCATCATCGCTATCGTAATCAAAAATATCCGTTGCAATAACTTTTATTTTATACATCTATCCACCTCCAATAGCAGACCAAAAGAGGTCTTTGAGAAATTGGAAATTTACAATCAAAATGGCTCCAACAAATCCACCGATAATCCATTTTTTTGCTACACCTTTAATTTCCAGCCCTAAAAAACTAGCTCCTCCATATATTAATATTAGTATACCTATTCCAACATTTGCCCACTTGGTAAAATTTGTGGACATCTTATTTTCTACGCCTGTTAAACTACTACCAATATCTGCTAAAAAAAAATGTTGGACTGCCAAAATTTTTCCAAATAATATACTTTTCACTTACTTGCCATTCCTTTCTGCTTGACATATTGAGCTAAAGCTTCCAGAATGACTGTATCTTTTTCTTCAATAAATTGACAATGTTTTTCATACAGCCAACTCTCATAACTGTCCTCTTGAGCACTCAATAATAATTTTACACGCCTCTTAGCTGAATTTAATTCCGTTCTTGTTGGCATAAATTCCTATCTCCTTTAATGCTTCTTTTTACTATAAAATTTGTAAAATATATAACTAAGAACTACGACTAAAATAATTATTCCTAAAACAAAAATGACCGGAGTATTTTTTTCTCCAGTCTGAGGTAATTTATTCTTTTCTTCATTTGCAGTCGGATTCACAACATCAGAAGGTTTCAAAGTTTGAGTTTTTTCATTTAGTTCTTCATTGTGTTTTCCGTTTATTTCTCCAGATTTATCATAGTTAATTTCAGCAAAAGTGAAGCTTGTACCTTTTGGATATTTACTCGTATCTACTTTTTCTGAAAGTACTGTCTTTGTAAATTCTTTGTCATTCACTACATAGTCGATCTTTCCAGATTTCCAAATTTCTTTTTTTGTACCATCAGAAAACAAAGCATAGAGAATTGTTTCAAATGATTCTTTTGAACCGTCAAGAACATCGTGATTAATGGATACATCGTCAAACATATCAACAACATCACCGTAAGAAAAAGTTTGCGAACCGTTTTCTAAATGGGCCTTCGTCTGAATCGACACCTGAGGTTTTACAGTGCATTTGACGGTTTGTGCTTGATTGGTCAAGCTATCATCTTTTGCAATAGGTGCCTCGCCAGCTTTAAAAGACTTTTTGCTGCTATATACATAATTAAATAAAACAATTGTTTTATTCATTACTTGTTCTGATGTGAGTTTATGAAGAATTTGCCACGTCCCTGTTTTTTCTTTATTGGCTAACGTGGTTTTCGTTTCAGCAATCACTACCGGTTTCGCCTTGTCATCTTTTTCTTTAGCAGCTTTCGTGGCTACAACATCAATTGCTTGTGCTACTACATACCAATTTTCTTTGACTTCATGTAAATTGTAACTTAATTTATCAAGTAAATTCGTATTATCCAGACCTTTTATTTCTTTGCTAGCTTCTTCATCCCAAACCGCTAGAGAAGTCAAACTATCCTCATTTTCAGGTAAATCGTAAAGGAGCAATCGATTTAAATTAACAGAAAAGTTTGTATTGGTTAATTTTTCATACGGAACGATGACCGTTTTTATTGGTTCCTTTTGTCCTTTCTCAGTAATCGTGAAGATATATTCGCTTTTGATGTAGTCATCTTTATTTTCCTTGAAAGTCGTTCTAATTTCCAGAGGTTGAATTTTTTGAAATCCATCTGGTGCTTTAACTTCTTGCAATAAGTAATCTCCGTAAGGTAAATTTTCAAACTTTCCATATCCATCAAAACCTAACTGTTCATTATAACCTGTGATAGCTTCGTCATTAGCTCCTGTGATTTCGGCGGTTCCTTTTAAAGGAGTTATCTTGAAAGTAAGATCATTAAATCCCGTACTTGCAGTACCTGCTAAGGAACTTGCAAATTTAAAAAAATCAAAGCCGAAACGGATTACTTGTTGCTTTGCTGTAACGTCACGAGTGATAACCGCATTTTGCTCAGTGTCATCAATTTTTTTGATGGAAACAGGATATTTCGTTTGATCTAAAGTATAGCCTTCAGGAGCTTGAGTTTCCTGCCAATAATACTCATTAATAGCCAAGTGTTTAACTGCTATTTGATTTTTTTCATCTATTCTAAGAGTAACTGTTTCATTAGATGCTTTCGTACCTTGAATTAGCTCAGGTTTAAATTCATCTGTCCATTTTACGGCATCATTTACTTTATGCATAGCGTCCCCTTTTGCATAAAACAACGTATATTGTGCACCAGAAAATTCTGCTTTCCCTTGTGTTTTATTACCGGTTTCCTTGTCTTCTTTAGTTATTAATGTCTTTCCAGTAACCTCTTGATTCTGACCTTTTACATCGCTTACAACAAGTGCTACGGTTTGATTTGCATACTTTAATTCAACTTTGATTGGTTTGAAGCTATTTACGAATCCATTACTAGCCTTGGTTTCCGTCACATAGTAGGTACCCAATTCCAAAGCATTCGCAATATCTTTGGGCGTTTCCGCATGACCTTTTTCATCAGTAGTTATTTCTTGGACAATTGCTCCTGTCAGACTATCCTTTCGAATTGCAAAGGTATTCCCAGCTAAAGAATAATTCTCGTTCCAAAGGTCAGTACCTGTTTCAATTCCCGTTTTATCTAAAAGTATTTGACCCTTTTCACGCGTATTTTTTTTAGTTACGGTAATGGTTTCTCCAGCTTTGATTGTCGTTGTTACCGGCGTGGTATCAATCGTATAAGGTTTGGGTACCGATTTTTCTGTGATGATTACTTTTGTACCATGAGGAATCCCATCCAATACAGCGATTCCTTCTTTATCAGTAGTCACTTCTTTTTCAGGAAGGATTTTCCCAAAATCTAAATGAAATACGGTTCCCGCTACATTACTACCAGATTCTTTATCAACCTTCCTAATTTTCAACGACCCGTTTTTTTCTACTTGAATTTTGACTGTGTAGGTTGTTGGTTTATCAATAGCACCCGCCATCACAGTTTGCAGACCTAATTTTTTATACGCAACTGGTGTGCCAGTACCTTCCGAGCGTTGTAAAACCAATTCACCGCTTACTTTTGAGTTAGCATTTGGTGTAATAATTAATTGATTCCCACTCACACGGTAATCAACATTTGCTGTATTTTTAACAACTTCATTAAATTCAGACAGGTTAACACCGTTTTTGTCACTAAGAGTTGTAGATTTTCCTAAAATTGTTTTTACAGTTGTATGATCAAAACTTGGTTTCTTTTGGTAGTCATTTATTACTTGATTGATTTTACTTTCAATCCCTTTACTATCAATCAATGTACCATTAGGACTAATTACTTTATCAAGTGACAAACCATTGACTTCTTCCCATACCATTTTTTGTGCAACCATTTGTGTATCCATATCAGTACCCACTTTGTTCCACAAAACGGTAATTAATTTTGCTTTGTCGGGCATGGTAGGCAGCGGATTTTTTTCATATCCAGGGGTAGACTCGTCAGGAATCGGTATGCCAGGATCAATACAAAAAACAGCTTGTTTTTGTTGGTTATAGACTGCAAATAATCCTGTTGTTTTAGTCGCAAAACTGGTGCCATTTGCATAAGCACCTGAAACATTATAGAGTTTACTAGCATCGTATTCGATTGAAACATTTTGTGGATAGTCAATACTTCTTTCTTTCGCATATCCTGCACTGGAGATAGAGCCAATTGCAATTGATTGTAAAATAATACTGAGCAACAGAACAGATCTCTTCTTACAAAGTTTGATTAACTTCATTTTACTTGCTCCTTTAATCTTAATTAGATTCAAAAAAATCTATCAGCATGCTAGTCAACATCATAGGATTTTCACCTCTTCCCGACTTTCACGGCAAGCTATTTTAATATTAGAAGTACCATTATCCCTTTATAGTTCATTGCACTGAAGTGACTAACTCCAGGTTCCAAAGAAATTCTATCGCTCCTCTATATCTGCTCTCTCTAACTCATTATTAGAATTTTTGACTATTGTAAAAATTTACATTTCTATTAAATTTAGGACGATTGATTTTTTTATACTTTCTGTAAGCTACACGTTTTTCAAAAAGTAACTCATTATTTTTCGGATACTTATTCTGACTAAAATTTACTGACTCATCTAAAATCTTTTTGGCTACTTTTTTCAGAGGAAAAATGTATCTAAACATTCTTCCATTAATTTTCTCAATCCCTTTATATGTGCAGAAATCATGCGTTAACCAATTTCTTTTTTTCACGTCATCAAAATTTGCGTTTTCTTCTAATAACTTTTTCGCACTCCTGGGATGAATCTTTTCGCCACTCTTCTTATCCCTATAAACACTCGTTTTGAAACTTCCCCCATAATAAAAATTAGAAGCTTGATAAACGTATCCACACTTGCCCTCAATGCCATCTGCAAGAGTATATAAAAAAAGATAGTTTGTATTTTTCTTGAGCCATTTTATTAGAGAAGACAGAGCGTAGCTTCCAAAATAGCGGTTATTATTCATTTCCGGAAGAAAACACATCTTACCAACTTCTAAATAATCCTTAGTTGAAAAACTACGATTTGGAAATATCTTTCTTATCGTTTGGAGAGGTTGTGTCCCCCACCCTAACATGAAAACGCCTAATAATTTTGGTTTTTCATCTTTTAAATCAAACATTCCCAAGTAGTATTTAACTAGCTTTGGAATTACCTTTGAATAATGATATTTTCGTACAAAGCTTATTGCACAATCTTTTGCAAGGTGACTAATCTTTAATTCATGACCAATCTTAATTCCTTTAGTAATCATCTCCTTTACTCATTGAGTTGAGATTCGCTGAAATATTATCTTTGCGTTTCTTTTTTTAAGGCTCGCTACAAAGTTTTTTGTACTGATAGATTGTGTATTAAATTTTCAATGGTCAATTGGTGTTCATCTAATACCAATCAATCAAATTAAAAAGAGACACACTTGATTAAAATGAAAAAAATAAAATAGGTTTCTTGCGTATTTATTTTTAGAGGGGGAATCATCAATGGAAAAAATATTAATGAAAAATACATCTGTCTATTTATTTACAGATGTAGGATTTGCTGCGTGGACTTTTGAGACTGTAGAATTAGCAGAATACTTGTTTATATTATTAAAAATCAGTATAGAAGTTGAGATGAAAATTGATGACTTATGTGAATTATCATTATAAAATACTGTATATCCAGCGTTTTATCATCGATTATGTCAATTAATTTTGTGAATCTATTTCAACAGACTTTTTAATCTGATTTAATTTACACAAGTTGTAGATATGGTTTTTGTTTAACTTACCTTAATAATTGAAACTAATTAAAGGTATTAAAAATATTCCAGAATCAAAAGAATATTCTTTTGATTCTGGAATCACATCAATGGCTATCCCCATTTCGAGTAATCACATGAGGGTGAAAGTATCTATTTAAAAAAATTTAAAAGTTTAGCTACTTTTAAAAATGATTTTGGTTTCTATATATTAGCCGAGTTGGACAAATTTTTTTAGAAAACTAAAAATCCAGTCTTAATCATATTTCTTTAATCTCTCAATATTTAAAATTACAACTGTTAATTTCTAAGCATGGTTGCATCTATTTTGATATAATTAAATATAAGAAAAATTACTTTTGTTGATTTCAATAAAATATACTTAGTCAGGCAACTAATTATATAGCCTAAGGCTGAAAGAGAGGCGATACGAAATGGATCGAATTTTATTAATAGAAGATGACCTTGACTTGAGCGAAATGCTTGTAGAATATCTTGTCAGTGAAAATTTTGATGTTATACCAGTATATGATGGAGAACAAGCTAAGGTAGAATTAAGTAATACCTTTGATTTAATTTTGTTAGATCTTATGCTTCCAAGGACTAGTGGTATTGATGTATTAAAGTTCATTCGACAACATACTTTTTTACCCGTAATAATTTTAACAGCAAAGTCTTCTGAGCAAGATAAAACGATAGGTTTCAACCTTGGGGCAGACGATTACATGGTCAAACCATTTTCACTAATTGAGCTTTCGGCCAGAATTCGTGCACAGCTCCGTCGCTCCCAAAAATACTCTACAATTAAACAGAGTGATATAGTTAAGGTTCTCACTTACAAAGATTTATCTATTGATTTCACTTCTTTTTCTGTGAAAAAAGATAAGGAAAAAATAGCACTGACAAAAAAAGAATTTGAAATTTTAACTCTTTTAGTATCGAACCAAGGAACTGTTTTTTCAAAAGCACGCATGTATGAATTAGTATGGAAAGAAACCTATTATGGAGAAGAAAATATTATCAATGTATCAATTAACAGACTTAGAAAAAAACTATCTAAAAATTCTCAAGATGAGTATATTAAAACACTTTGGGGTATTGGATACACAATGGAGGAAATAACGAAATGAATACACTAATTCCAATCATTGTTCTAGTGTTATCCTTATTCTCTCTCATAGAATATGTTAAAGTGAAACAGACGAAAAAACAGTTATTGAGCCTTATTAAAGAAGCCAAACGAGTTGCTACTTCTAATTCAGAAAGTACATTGCTGTTCAAAACAGATGATAAAATAGTAAAAAAAATGTGTGCTGAATTAAACGAGATTGTTTCGCAAAACAACAAAAATAAAATCGAATATGATGCTGCGAGAAATTCCGTTTCAAGTACTCTTTCTAACATTTCCCACGACATAAAAACACCTCTTGCAACTGCTTTAGGTTATATTGAGATACTAGAGCAAACATCAAGTGTTTCTAGCTATTCAACAAAAATAAAAAATAAAATTATTGAGGTTAATCAAATTGTTTCGCAATTTTCAATTCTAGCTAAATTAGATTCTAACGACATGCTTTTTTCTATAGAGCCAATAAATATTAATGAGCTTTGTAGACAAATACTTTTTTCATTCAGTCCAACCTTTATAAGTAATAATTTTGAGGTGCAGGTCAGTATTCCTGAGAATGGAACTATAATTTATACTGACCGTTATGCACTCAAGAGTATTTTAGAGAATTTAATTAATAATGTGTTGGTTCATGGAAAAGATGGTAATTTTTTTAGCTTAACCCTTCAGAGAGAACATTCAAATGTAATTATAAGTATTGGAGATAAAGGGAAGGGAATCGCTAAAAAAAATATTTGTAATATATTTGATAGAACATTTATGGAAGACAGTTCGAGAAATACAAAAAATCAAGGAAGTGGTTTAGGATTAGCGATAGTAACTGAATATCTAACAAGATTAAATGGTCAAATCGAAGTTACTAGCAAACCCTATGTAGAAACATTATTTAAAGTAACCATCCCAATATCATAAATATTTAGTCGTTAAATATCAAAAGTCCCAATCTTAGCTGTAGGATTGGGACTCTTTAACATTCATAAATTGACTTTCTACATATTCTTTATATAGGGAATGCGACTTTATTAGTTCTAAATGCTTACCCTCTCCTGTTATCTGACCATTCTCAATAAAAATAATTTTATCTGCATCAATTACTGTGGATAAGCGATGTGCAATAATTAAAGTCATTCTTTCTCTCATTAAATTTTTTAATGCTTGTTGAACAACTTCCTCAGAAGAGCTATCCAAATTTGCTGTAGCTTCATCAAGTAAAAGGATTTTCGGACTTCTTAAAAATGCTCTTGCAATAGCAATCCTCTGCTTCTCCCCACCTGATAACTTTGTCCCTTTCTCTCCTATATTTGTATGAATTCCCTTGGGAAGAAGGTTAACAAACTCCAAAGCGCACGATTGGCTCAACGCTTGAATACATTGGTTTTCAGAAACAGAGAATCTAAGACCATATATTAGATTATCATAAATTGTCCCGCTTAAAAGTGAGTTTTCCTGAGATACATAACCAACTTGAGATCTGAGATTTTTTATAGGCACATCCAAAATTGAATGGTTTCCAAACAGTATATCCCCTTCTTTCAAATCATAAAATCGTTCTATCAAGCCAAATATGGTTGTTTTACCAGCTCCGCTAGGACCGACAAATGCGACTGTATGTTTAGGCTGAACTTCAAAACTTACGTCTTTGAGTACATTAATTCCGTAGTCATACTCAAAATTTACATTTTTAAACTTTAATGGTTGATTTTCTATATTAATTTCTTGTCCTTTAGACAAATCTTCTACATCTAATTCTAAAAGATCAATTACCCGCTTTGATGCTCCCTGAACACTTTTTAACTGATTGACAAAACTGAGTATAATTATTGTAGGTGATATCACTTGTAGTAAATACATGAGAAAAGCTAGTAAAGTTCCTGTAGAAATTTCTTGTTTTGAGATACGAACAGCACCAAAAACTAACAAACATATAAGCATTGATGTCATAACAAGTAAAATCAGTGAATTTCCCAAAGATTCTATTTTTGTTAAATTAAATCCTATCCTAAAAAGAGAGTTGAGTTGAGTAGTGCCTCTTTTTTTTTCGTAATTTTCACTATTAGAGTACTTGACTAATTTTATTTCACTTATAATTTGATTAGCATATCCAGTGAATTCAGATAGTTCTTGTTGATATTGTTGAGATCTGTGTTTAATTTTTCTTCCCATAGGTAAAACTATCAGTAGAAGGATAGGAAACACAGCGAATATTAAAAGTGTCATCTTATAATCTATACACATCAATATGATTACTGCCCCTATCAAAGAGATTACACTAGTTATCAAAGATGGGATTTTATTAGAAATGAAATTTTTTATGACTCCAGTATCATTTACTAGCAAACTTGTGATTTCTCCAGATTTGTTATTTTCAAAGTATCTAATTCTTAAACTAATAATTTTTTCCCATACTATTATTCTAAATCCCCCTACTATTCCTTCACCTATATAAGATAGACTCACTACACTAACAGTAGAAGCTGCTGCTTGAAAAATAAACAGTAAAATTACATTACTAAAAGAAGATAAAGAAAGGTTTTTTCCTGAAACAGCATCAATAATATTTTTAGACAAAATAGGTATCAACAAACTTATTACAGTACTCAGTAAACTTGAAAAGATACCTAATAAAAATATTGTTTTTTTTATTTTCAATTGTTTTAGTAGAATATTATACATAAACTAGTAATCCTTTATTGTATTTTTTACGCTGATTAATCAATGAAACAATTTTTTTCTATCTTCATTGTTTAATTCTAAGTATAGCTTGACTATTTCTTCTGAAGTCATTTTCATGAATTTACAGTATCTTGATGAAGCTTTCTCCATAAATCCTGTTTGTTCATAATTCTCAAATGGACATCCACCTAAGCAAAGGTTCCTAGCCCAGCAACTGTCACACTTAACATGATTTAATACATGTTGCTTATCTTTAAATTCCTGTACATTTTCTACTCCAATTTCAAGATCACCAATCTTAAAATTTTCTTTGGACACAAATCTATGGCACGGGAACAAACTTCCATCTATATCCACAGCATACACACCTTGCCCAACATTACAACCCACTTGTCTTTCTTCAGGAAATTCTAATTTTTGTAATATTCCGTATATCATTGGAATCTTTACAACATCATCATACTTCTTTAAGTCAATCAATTCTTTACAGTAATGAATTAATCGAATAAATTCTTTTATCCTAATTTCGTATGCTTCATCATCAATCATGTTTTCTGCAACAGCCATTGGGATTGCAGAAAATCCTAAATCATTCAAATGATTATATATTTCCGTATAATTTAAATTTTCAGAGGTTAACGTTGCACGACCACTTACTCGAGTCCTTTCTCTCAGACTTTTTGTTCTGTCTAAAATTAGGTCATAAGAGCCTCTTCTATTTTCAAAAAATCTATTTTTATCGTGTTGTTTTTTATTTCCATCTAAACTTATTTGAATCATCACATTATTTTCTACAAGAAAATCTTCGATTCTCTTATTAATCAGAGTTCCATTAGTTGTTATCGTAAATCTGAAAATCTTATTAGTTGAGATTTCTTTCCCCTTACAATATTTGACAACCTCTTTAATTAAACGAAAGTTCATCAAGGGTTCTCCTCCAAAAAAAGCTACTAATAATTCTTTTTCTTTTGACTCCTTAATCAAATAATCTACTGCCTTTATTGCTGTATCGATAGACATTTTACCTTTATTGAAATATTCTCCACCTTCACCATAGCAATATGAACATTTCATATTACATTCTTGTATAAGCATGAGAGTAAGCGAAGAGAGACCTACCCCGTTCTTTGGTATATCCGTAAAAACGGATTCCTCAATTTGATTTTTAAAAAAATTTGCTGCCATCATCCCTTGTATTAAGTTTAAATATTCTTCTTGGGTAAATAGTTCTCTTAATGAATGGAAACCTTGTTCAATTGTCTTACCCTCTTCCCGAAGAAATTGTTCCGTTCTGCTATCTATTTGAAAGAGCTTATTATCATTAATCTTAAACACATAGTTTTTTCCGTTATTTCTAAATATTTTGTATGGTTCAAATTCGATAAGTGATTGATTATTCATCCTTAGACCTCCAAATGATTGATTGTTATAAAAAGAATCCACTCTAGATAATTTGTTATCTAAAGTGGATTCTTCTCAAATTTAACTTAGTACATCCCATGACCACTCATCACAGAATAAACAAGGCCAACGGCGTGTTTTTCCTACTGACTGATTTACTGTTTCAAACATAGTTTTCACCTCACTATCTTCTTTTTTTTCTATAGTCACTCTAACTAAATAAAGTATACTAACATCATTAAACTTTTTTTATCAAGGTATACGTTGCCAGCAAGATAACAATTCCAGCAATTAATACTAAATTCCAGATTGTAGTCAGGATCTCAGGATTTCTACCTATTAGTGCCTGCATAACCGCAACCAAAATAACAGAAGTTACAATAGGTACTGATGTTGACTTACTATACATCCCTGTAACAAATGGGATAGTAGAAAGTATCCCTCCTAAGATGCTTCCAAAAATATATAAAGAAAGAATTTCACTATCCCATCCAATCATACTTGTCATCACTTGAACATTTGCATTTATCAGATTCACATACAACGTGCAAAGAACATCTCCCAATATAGTTGAACAAACGGTAAAAAGGAAGATTAATATGATTTTGCTCAACATTAGTTTTATTCTATTGATTGGATATGAAAACAGTACATAAATAGTTCCTCTTGAATATTCATTAACAACTATCTTTGAAACCATAGTTGATGAATAGACTAGAAAGGCACCCGTGTTTAGTAGATTTATCATCCACCGAATATTCTGGCTAGAATCAAGTTGTTGGCTAGCATCTGTATAAGTATCTACAAAAGAAACCGTTAAGAAGACCATAATTCCAAGAATAGTAATTAGTACTCCAATCATTTGTTTTTGTAATTTAAATTTCTCTATTTCTAATTTCATTAATTGTCCCAATTTGAAACTCTCCTTATGTCAGATTCAAAAAATAGTCTTCCAGCGTTCCAGACTGAATAGCTATATTATTAACATTTACACCGTTTAAAACCATCGTCTTAGTTAAACGACCTCTATCTACCGTAATATCGTATATTTCAATTGTATAATCTGAAACAATTTTAAATCCATGTATTCCTAATTCCTCTTCTAATAAGTATGCTGCTTTTGAAGAATCATCTATTTCTAATTCAATCTTTTGTTGTTCCTCATTTCTTACAACATCCATAGGAACTTCCTTAATAATAATCCCATTTTTAATCACACCAATCGTAGTTGCTAAAATAGCAATCTCTGATAAAATATGGCTTGATATAAGGATCGTTGTTCCATGAACTTTATTTAAATTTAATAATAAATTTCTTATTTCTACTACACCTTTTGGATCTAATCCATTAAATGGTTCATCTAGTATCAGAAATTGAGGCTTTGTTAACAAGGCACGTGCAAGTGCAAGTCGTTGTTTCATCCCTAGTGAATAAGTTTTTACAGCTCGTTCATCAATATATTCCAATCCAACTTGAGCCAAAACTTCTTCAATTCTGCTTGTATTTTCATTTTTACTATAGAAACCCATATATTTAGCATGAATGTTTAAATTATGTCGTCCGGATAAAGTATCATAAAAGTATGGGTGTTCGATAATTGACCCTGTCTGTTTAAAAAAATAATCCATATTCTTCTTATCTTCATTACCAAACCTTTCAAGAACTCCTGAATCTTCTGGTATTAAATCTAGCAAAATTTTAAAAAGAGTACTTTTTCCAGCACCATTCTCTCCCAAAAATCCATAAATGTCTCCCTTTTTTATATTCATATTTATGTTGGATAATACCTCTGTACTTCGATAATTCTTTTTAACGTTCTGTACTCTGAGAATATACAAGCTTGACGACCTCCTCTGTGATAAATAAATTTTAACATCTGAATATAATATATTCCTTATATATTTCTTACTTTTTTCTTACTTCATTCCTTTTATAAAACTATAGGTGAAGTGAAACTCATTGATCTATACAAACTATTAGTATGATAAAAAGCTAAGTATCTTTTAGATTTTCAATAAAAAGTGGTAAGACTGCAAGCTAAATCTTCCAGTGCTGTAAAAACTGTTTCACAATTAATTTACTCATTTATTAAACCTTCTTTTTTTCATATTAGCATAATGAAGAACTCAGAATAATAGGGCTATAGTTACTTGATTTAATTTTTCAATAATTTCAGAAGGTTGTCCTTGAATAGTAGAAATAGCTTCATATTCCAACGAAACACCACCTAAAACAGGTTCTTCTTTATAGATAGATACTGTCCTAGTTTCCCCTCTTTAAACAGTAAAAATCTGCAAACCATGATAATCATGGTTTGCAGGTTTTTTGGTTGAATAATTATTACTATTAATTCGTTATTTAATTCAAAAATTTTGAAAAAAATCGCTCATTTTTTCAATTTATCAATTGTTATGTAGTACAAAAAATTTTTTTACTAAATGACGATTTCAAATCTTATTTATTGAATATGGTAGAATATGCTTAGTATTCATTCGAGGTTTCAATATCCTATTTAATTTCAAATTTTAAAATAATAAGAGGAATCGCTTATTGATAAAGTTATTGGTCTTTTAATTTACATATTTACACAATACATGTACTGCTTATTTTATCTTAACGAAAAAAAGCCCATGAAAGGCTTATTTTTTTATATTTCATGTAATTAATTTACATTGATAATTAATAGCCTCCCATCATTCACCAGTTCTTAAAACTAAATTTCCGTCTAATAATTCAAATTGATGAGTATATTTAGCATTTTCTGAATTAAAATGATGTGCAACTTCAATAAAAGGAACATCTAAAATAAAAAATATCTCTCTAATTTGCTCTGCATTCTTAGTATCTAAATTTGCTGGTGCTTCATCTACTAAATACAACGACTTCCTACGTAATAATGCTCTTGCTATCTCGATTCTTTGATGCTGACCACCAGACAAATTACTCCCCATTAAATTCTAATGCCTTTTCCTTACCTAATTCATCATACAAAGAAACAGATTTTAAAACACTTGTAAGTTCTCTTTCAGAATAATTCTTATTTTGAAGTTGTCTCTAGCGTTGGTATCAAATATATAGGGTGTTTGTTCAATATATGCAACTGCTTTAAATAGTTTCATTAATTTATCCTGTTTATCAATTGCAATAATTTCACCTGAACCTGGCAGTATGGCTCCTCGGATTAAATTTAAGATTGTTGTTTTTCCGCTTCCAGAATCTCCATAAATAACTACCTTAAAGTTTTCTTGTAATTTTATATCTAAAAATAATTCTGTCTCTTGGCTTAATTTATGGTTTAAATTGACTAACTTTATCTCATCTAATATCTGAAAACATCTTTCCTCCTCTTTTCCATCATCCCAAATCTTACTAGTATTGAGCCCAACTTATTGAAAGTATTTTTTTGTAAATCAGAAGTAGTATTTATTTTGTTAAAACTTGTAGAAATTTCTCTTAATGGTCCTACAACCCTATCATTTACAAGAAATATAGCTATTAAAACACCAATTGATAAGGAATCTGTAAAAATTATTAGATAATATCCTATTAAAAAAGGAAAAAGAAAACTTATACCAGATAATAAAACCGAAAGTAATTCAGCGAAAGATTGAATTTTAAAAAGTTCATAACTTTTTTGCTCCATGCATTCTAACTTGTTTTTCCCTATTTTGTATACTTCTTCAAATACTGAATTTGTTTAGTATATTGTTCATTTGCAATAGACCAATCTTTGGCATACTTTACGAGTTTACCTTTCATTAACTTGGGAATAATCATAGGTAAAAAAGAAAAAGCAATAAAAAAAATTGAAATAAAAGAATTTACATACATCATATAAATCAATGATACTAAAAATAGCATAGTATTTGAGATAATTGAAAAGATTAATTGAAAATAATTTGTTTCCAGAAGTTTCCAATCATTTGATAAAGCTGATATGACCTTAGCACTATCTTTTTTAAACCCAACATTTATAAATTCATGCCAGTAATAGGCCTGTTTCAATGAGATACTCAATTGTCTGATTGAGGAGGCAATTACTATACTTAGTAAAAATCTTGCTATATATACAATACTCCAAGCTAGCAAGCTTGCTAGACCAAAGATAGTGACCTCTATTAAACTAGTCTTTTTAGTAAACGAGCTTGTATAAACAACAATATGAGATAATACTACCCCATTAAATGGCGATACGACCATTAAAAAGCAATTGCCATTTGCTGACTATCTTAAATAACAGACACATCATTGCCCTCCCCTTCTATTGAAGATACATAGCTTATTCACTATCTAACCAGATCAGATACGTTACTAGATTTTTTGATTTGAATAATTTTAACTACTCCCATAAAAACAAACATTACCCAAAATAAATAAAACGTCAATAAAAAAACAGGACTCCACGAGACTGAACCATCGGGAATTACTGAATGAGCAATTCTAATAACTAAAATTGACGTAACTAGATTACAACCTATCGAAACAATTAGAAAAGTAATCGAATAAATAAGTACCTCAAATAATTTTTCAACAATAGCTGTCCAAGTCGAAAAGCCCAGCACACGCAATTGTTTAATACTATTTTCTTGTTGCTTTCCAAAGATGATCGAAATTCCGACAATATTAGATACAATTAGTAACAGTGGCGCACCTAAAAATAGCAGCAAAGAGAGTAAGTTTTCTGTATTTTGCTGATTAGCGTTTAATGACCCTAACTGATTTAGAAAATTTATCATAATAGTAGAGAAGCCTGAAAGTAGAACAGAAGCAGTTACCATAGGAGCCACTATAGAACTAAGATAATTGTTATCAGATAGAACAGACCAAAAAGCTGTATTTAAGGTTGCTGCTTTTTTCTTTGGAAATACAATCATCAAAATTTTTACGATTTGAGTGAACAAACGACTAGAAAGTAAATTCAATAAAATAATTAAAAAGAACATTACTGCAAAACATAATTGTATCTCCATAACCCCTTTGGGTATATTCCCTGTACTAGGAACTCCTTTAAAAATAAAATAGAAACATACTAATAAAATAAAAGAGCACAAAATGATCATTGTCTTTTTGAACCTAGATTGCTTTTTTATTTCTTGCTTGTCGAGCATAAATACATTGCTCTGGGTAAGAATAAAAATTTTTCTCGAATGGACAATTCCTCCTAAGCCACCAAGCATGGTAATTAATAAAATAGTTATTAAAAAAGCCGAAAAAGAAAAACCGAGTTGAATATCTGGTAACATCTTTTTTCCTACAATATCTTGAATCCAAAAATAAGCATATTGAGCAAATGGAAATGCACAGAAATATCCTAAAACTCCACCAATAAAACCTGTTAAAGCTAGTTGTCCTCCTACAAGAAAAGAAATTTGAGTAGGCTTACTTCCTAAAATTGACCAAAGAATATACTCTTCTTTAAAATAATCAACAATCAGCCGAATAATTCCTCCTATTATTAATAAAAGAGTAAGCCCGCCAAAAGTCACAGGCATTAAAAATAAGGGTAAAATTTCATCACTATTTTTTAAAGAACTATTGTTTAGATATAGAGACATGATTCCTGTCAAACAAACACCTGTTACAAAACTTGCAATAAAGAAAACAAACAAAGTACTCATCCATATTTTCCAAGAAAATTTAAATTGTAACCAAATTAGACGAACCATATTTTACCTCCTTTTGTTACCATTCAATGCTTCAAATAACTGTGCATCTTTTGGTTGAATTATTGTATCTACAAGCTGTCCATCCCTCATAATTAATGCCCTATCTGTTGCAGAAGCCATTTCAATATCATGAGTAACCATAACCACACTAACTCCTCGTTCTGTCAGATATTTAAGTAAGTCGTATACCATTTTCCCAGAGGCTGAGTCTAATGCTCCTGTTGGTTCATCTGCAAAAACAATTTGGCAGTCACTTACCAATACCCTTGCTATTGCAATCTTTTGTTGCTCCCCACCAGAAAGTGAATCGACATAACTATTAGCACTTGCTTTAAAATTTAATTGCTCTAATAGAGAATAAACCTTTTTCTTGTCGACTTTCTTTTTTGCTAATCTCAAAGGTAAAACAATATTTTCGAAAGCTGGTAATGCAGCAACTAGATTATAGGATTGAAAAATAAAACCTATTTTAGTTCTTCTTAATTCTGATATCTTTGAAGAGCTTAGTTGATAAGGATTGCTTCCTAAAATCTCAACACTTCCCTGAGTTGGTTTAGCCAAACCAGACATGCAATGTAATAAGCTCGTTTTTCCCGAGCCTGAAGGACCAACAATACTTAAAAATTCTCCTTTATAGGCTTCCAAAGAAACATCTTTAAGAATCTTTAGCGTTTTCTGCTCCTTTCCAAGTACTATATCTTTTGTTACATCATATAAAACAATAGTTTTATTCGTTGTCATATTTTTTCTCCCCTATAGAACATAAAAAATTAGATAGAATTTTCGAAATAAACTCAAAGTCACCTGCACCTATGCCACCATGCCCCACTTGAGAATTGACATATACCTTTGAATCAACTTTATAGTAATTCAATTTATTACTCCATTTTAGTATATCCTTTGTTGATACATAGATATCTTGAAGACCTGTAATGGAGACTATTGATGTCTTTGAACCCAAAGCATTCTGAACGTTTTGCAATGGAGAATAAGACTCAATATATTTTCTATCCTCTGGATTATTTATAGGATCTCCCCATTCTATAGTTTCTGTTTTAGAAAGTGGGTCTTCTAAATCCATTAAAGCACCTAAAGGATTGATAAATGGTGAAAACAATAACATTGCTTTAAATAAGTTTGGTCTTACATTCAATGATGCTCCCGCAACAATTCCTCCTGCACTAGAAGAAATTAATCCTATCTGTTCCTCATTTAATATTTTTTCGTTAATCAAGAAATCACAGCAATCAATTAAATCATAAATTGAATTCCATTTTTTTCCTTGTTTTCCAGCTCTATACCACTTTCCACCTAAAAAACCTCCTCCTCGAACATGTGCAATGCAATACAGAAATCCTGCCTCAATCACAGCTACAGCCATTGGATCAAGATTAATTCCTTTTTCCTTTTTACCATACGCACCATAAACATTAACAACCCCTTTTCTTTTATATAAGTCATTGTCATCACTGAGACATTTCCAATAAAGGGATATAGGTATCTGCGTATTCTTATCTCGAGAAGAAGCCCACACCATTGAAGAACAAATTTTCTCATCCTTAGTAAGTATATTAGACTGAAAAACTATGGATTTTTTAAAGTCTAACATTGAATAAGCAAATATCGTTTCATCACAGATATTGTTATATTCGATGAAGAATAATAGATTTGGCGAAAAATTATTTTGATATAATTTACTATGTGAATTTATTTGTAACTCTTTAATCAAAAATATTTCTTCTATATTTTTGATGTTTTTTGTGAGTAAAACCCCTATCTGTATATGTTCTTTCTTCAAGTATTTTACAAGAATAACATCATTTATTTCCCATATTTTGTGTATAGAGATTGTCTCATCAATATTTATACATAGAGGAATTACTTTTCTTACTCCATCTATCTCTCTTAATAGGCATCGACCTTTTCTGTTTTTATCCTTTATTACTATTCCTGCATATTTTTTACCTTGAACTGTTAAAATATTTATTGATACGGGCTTACTTTTACTTTTGCTCCAAATTTCTATTAAATCTAATTTTTGCTTAGTAGAATATACATATACTTCTGAACGACTATAACTTTCTGATTTAATCAAAGTATAGTAGGGTTCATTTACTTTCTGTATTCTAATTCTAAAGATATCTTCTACTTCTTCATAAATAAGAATAGATTCAGGATCAATAAAAGATTCATAATAAACTTTGCTGGGACGCCCTAAATGGTCAGTTCTAACAAATACTATACCTTCATCAACAAAATCAAATGATGCTTCAAGACTTATATTTCTAATCCATTTTGTTTGTTGACTTATACTTTCAAGTTCACTTATTGCAATATCGAAGTACCCATCTTTGGAAACTGTTATTGCTAAATACGAATCCATTGAAGAAATAGATACTCTATTTATTTCATAACCTTCAAATTGTTTTGGTAAATTACCAACATCAAAAATTATTGTACTATTATCTTTTCTAAATTCTGTTGTGAAATCTTTTTTGGGTATCCAATCACTCTCGTCTTTTACATCCCATCTCCGAATAATACCTTTATTCGGAAGTATCCATTCTTCAAATATATACCAAAAATTATTCTTTCTAAATATATAAGATGTTTTAGTACTTAAGCTTTCAATAATTTGTTTTAATTCAATTTTTTTAGATAAATACTCCTCGTCTGATCTTTCAAATAAATTATGGAAGTAAGAATTTTCATAACTATTAGATGTCACTCTCATTCTCCTCCTCGTAAAATGAGTTAAAATATGCTAGACAAAGTATTTTGTCTAGCATATAGAAATATATTAGCAATCCCAAATACTTACTGAGCTTAGGTTCCCACATGAACCACCACTCAAACTACTGAAACGAGCTCCATCTACATCATCCAATACATCTTCTTCTGCAACAAAGTTTTGCATTTCTAAGACCGTAATCATAACCATTCACCTCCTCTCTACTTGTATTTGAGGTAGTATATATATAACATCATCAAGAATAGAGCTTATCCCCAATGCTGTACCTCCAAATCCTGACGCAATATCCATAGTTATCCTCTCGCCACTGTCGCCTGCAAGGCAAACACCATTTCCGAATCGGATTAAATACTTTCTTAATCCATTTGCATAAGATTTTAAAATATCATCTTTAGAAAAAATTTTAAGTTCTTTATTTATTATAAATTCTCCAAATTTCAAGCCTGAATATCCTGTAAATAGTCCCGGAAAAATACAAAAGTTGGCATTCAAAGCATTATAAATATTATTTAATCTGTTCAAATATTTCTTTGGTATAATATCTGAATTATTTGCTAATAATACTCCCAATCCTGCACTTCCCATCGAAAAATAGGGAAGTAATCTTCCACCTTGAGAATACTGGATTGAGTTTATTTTATCAGGGACATAGCCCACAAGTTCACTTTCAATCGCTAATTCCAAGCAATCCCTATATAATTTATTTTTTGTCAGCTTAGCTGCCTCTGCAAAAAACCATCCTAAACCAGCATGCCCATACAATAAACCTGACTCTTGGTCGTAAGGATCATTAGATTCTTTTTTTCCAGCACCAATAGGAATATGGGCAGATGGATTCGCTTTATATGATTTAGCAAATTTTTCAAGGTTCAATATTAAATTTTGCTTTAGTTTGTCGGAAACTAGATTCCTACTTAAAAAGTACAATCCTACTAATAGAATACCGGATATGCCATCATACAATTTATTACTCGTAGTGTGGTCCATCATCGTTTCAAACTCTTGGTTAAATACTTCTGCACTTTCTTCTTCCATTCCTAGTTCACTTAATAACCAAAGTGTCCCTGCTTTTCCATCAAACAATCCATTTTTTTTAGATTTTCCAAATTTAATAAACAAGATTGCTTCTTGCATAGCTTTCCTTTTCGAATGATTAAATGCACTAGTCTCCTCTTCCCCGATAGCATTTAATAATTTACTATAAGCCCAAATTATTCCCAAATCTGAATATGCAACACCTTCATTTTCTGAAAGTCCATAATAATGCACTGGAAAGCTACGATTGAGATTTCTCCAATTTTTCACTACTGGTATAACTCCCGCAATAAGTTGTTTTCCTAAAGATATCAAAGAAATATCTTTTGATAATTCTTTATCAACAAGAAAAGGTCTCAATAACTTATTTTTAGAAATCACCTTTACTTGTTTAGTTTTCTGATAAATAAAATCGAGTTCACTTAAATATTTTTTTATATCTTCGTAACTATACTCTAAATGTTTAAATAATATTATCCCAGCTTCTCTAGTCTGCTGACCATAACCATATACTAAATCCGATTGTACAATTAATGGCATAAATAGATAGTGAGCGGTCTGGGAAACTCCATACCAATCAATTTGTTCAGGCTTGTTTTCTCCCCATGCTCTGAATCCTTGTGCAGCAATTTGATGATACACTTCTGTCGAATTAGTAAAAACTGATTGTTCCCAATCAATTAGATGAATATTATCTTGTTCATCTATAATAATATTTCCTAAATGAATATCTTGATGATAAACTCCTAAATTGTGAACATTATTTACAAGTAGAACTAATTGCTTAATCACTCGTAATGCTCGTTTCAAATAATTTTTTTCTTGATTTTCATATATTGGAAAATTATTTGTTACCCAACGATTAAGAGGAATACCTTCAATATGTTCAACTGCAATGTAGGTATGCTCCCAAACTTTTCCTTGCCACAAGCATTCAGGTATCCCCTTCACTGTTTGTAGACGCTCTAAAGCTTTTTTTTCAGTTACTAATCTTTCTGAAGAATAGGTTCCTTCGTTATCAATACCAGTGTAAGGTCTTGCTTCTTTTAAAATAGTTTTAAATCCACTTTTTTTTAAAATAGCTTTGTATATTCCACCACTATTTGAATAGCGAATTGCTGCTTTTATAGTAAAGGGCATATTCTCTTGAACAACATCATCGGAACTGTTTATCCACTCTTTTATAAACCTTGGGATTTCTATTCCTTCTGGTACTATAAATTTGGGTAACCTTTCATCTGTTACCTGCTTGCCAGCAATAGTTAACTCTCCTATTCCAGCTTCTAATTCCCCTAAAACAGTTTCTCTGAATACTCCATACCTCAAATAGATAGGTGCCTTCTTCCACCTTCTATCACTCAAAATATATGGACCATTAAATCCATCTAAATGTTTTTCCATTAAATTAAGAAATTCTTCTAACTTATCTTCATCTGGATAACAAGTAATAAATTTTCCTGAAAAACCTCTATCCATTAGTTTTCCATTTCTGTTTCTAAACACTTTCATTGTAGATAGATGTTTAAAAACTACATTTTGACTAAAGCAAAGCGTTGAAACTATATCTAAAATTTCATTTGCAGTCTTATATTCAGCACTAACATGTACTTTCCAACCTTGACGTTGAATCATCGAAGTCAAAGGATATAAATTTATCCATTCCTCATTTTCAGATTCATACCATCCGTCAGGTAAAGGTAAAGAAAATCTTTTTGAAAAATCGTACATTTCATTCTTGGAAGTAAAGAAAAGAGGGTTGTCTAAGCTATAATCATTTACATTCATCTAATCACTCCCTGCAATAAAGTTTTTAATTTTTTATTACTTCCTTCGTTCATTAGGAAGTTCGATTTCTTCATTCATTTTGCCAAGTATCTCAGGTTTTTTTGGCTCATAAAATCCTAGAAAGCAATCATAATTACCACTACTCAGAACTATTGCAATTGTCGTTAATAATGAATAAATAAATGAATCTCCATGTTGAGATAACTGTCTCTTACTCATGTTCCCCCACCTCCTCAAAACTTATTTGGTATAGTTAATATAATGACTAATACAATTCCAAAAAAAGTAATTGTCGAATTTATTGATGAAAAAGTTAATGATAAAGAAAACAAAGCTGTTGTAGTGAAGATGCTTTTATTTTTTAATATTTTTTTCTTTTTACTACTTATACTTCTATTTTTTTTTAACGATGGAGCAGTTTTTGAAAGTAAATAAACTAAAGGAATGATAACTACCACCTGTACTAATTTACCAACACTATACTCCCCTGTTTTTATGATAAAAGGAACAATTGAAAATGCTAAAATACTTTGTACAGAGCATACTAAACTAGTTTTAGCATGATATCCAAAACTGTTAGAGCGTATAATACAATATGGTATGTAACAATAGAGAGTGCTCGATAGTGAGAAAAATATCTCCGCAGACGCAACTATTATTATAACTTTAAATAAGTTAACAATTAATATTGCTATCCCATATTCAATTTTTGCTTGCAAATAGTTATCCAAATGACTATCCTTTAACAAACACTTTGTAAGTTTCACTGCTAATTTTTCTTCAAACATACTCTCCTCCTAAGAGGAGAGTAACATAGATAAAATTTTATTTGTTTTGATTTTCCCAGAACTTAAAATTTGTTTCCTAACTGCAAAAAAAGAAGTCAATGCTGACTTCTTTTGGGAACTAAATTTAAATACTTCTTCTAACTTACCTTATACTCAATATTTTTTTTATTCCAACCATATATCTAGTTGAAGCAAAACAATATTCTCCATTTTTAAAATACAGCATCCTTTTTGGTACATCCACACGGTCAATATTGTTAATATTTACAAGAATAGAATTGTGACCTCGAACTAGAGATTTTTTCATTGTTTCAATTTCTCTTATTGTACCAAAAAATTCAACTTGGCTGTTGACTAGATGAATTACCAACTTGTGTGCTCGTTTTGAGGATTCAATGAACATTACATTCTCTAAACTAATTTTTGTGAATACTCCATTTATCTTTAGCAGGAGATTATCTTCTTTACTTTTCTTATTATAAACGAAGCGTTTATAAGCAAGATCTATACACGTTCTTACACGCTCATTAATTATTTCTGGTGTTGACTTAATGATGTAATCCATAGCTTCAATCTGATATTTAAAAACTAAACTGGTTAACTCTCCATGTGAAGTTATAAAAACTATTTTCGCATTATAATCAATTTTTTTTATTTCTGTTGCTAAAGTGATTCCATCAATTTCAGTTTTTAAATCAATATCCAGAAAAAAGAGATTATCTCCTCCAAGTGCCTCGTTTTGAAGGGTTTCAATAATTTCTTCTGGAGATTGAGTAGCTAGCCCTATTTTAATATCTATGTCTTTAAAAAGAATATATTGAAAAATTGATGTTGACAAAAGATTTAAAATTACTGGTTCATCTTCACAAATAAAAATTTTCATTCATAACTCCCCTTTGATATTAATTATTTGAATAAATGTATCAGCCTCAATTTTGGTTTCAAGAGTAGCCATATCTGTCTTTGATATTAAATCATTAAGAATCTTCAAACCTATTCCCCTATTGATTCCTTTAGTTGAATAACCTTCTTCTTTCAATTTATAAAGTGGCGGTTTAGTATTCAAACATGAATTTTCCACAATTATTTTTAATATATCTTTTACTTTAATGAATCCAATTTTAATCCAACCATTCTTAGTATCTTCATTTTCCTCAATTGCATTGTCTAAAATTATCCCTAAGCAACGAATCAAGTCTATCTTATTCATTCCAATTTTAACTATTACTTCAGGGATTTCTATGAATACTTCAATATTTTTACCTTGAGCTTGAAGCACTTTGCTAACAATCAAACTCTTTATTTCAGGAATTTCTAAATTAGTTACCTTGGAGAGATTTAGCGTTCCTTGATCCAATATTTTTAGAGTAGCAAGTATGTCCGTTTCGTAGAATCGTCTCAGTCCATCCATATCATTTTGATTAAAATATTCTTGCATTGAAAGTAAAATATTTTGATAGTCATGTTTAAATCTTCGAATTTCAATATTGGCATGCTCTAAGTTAGTAAAATACTCTTCTAAATATTGTTGTTCTTTTTGCTTTCGTTTTTGCTCGTTATCTTTTTTTATTAAGTGGACAGCAAATATAGAAATAAAAGAAAAGGCAATTCCATAAAAACTGATAAAGAAAAGATTACTGTGACCTAAAGAAGAGACCTTTCCAAAAAGCTTCTCATAAATAATGATATAAAAATAACCAATAACTGTAACAACTGATAAAAGAGATATCAATTGTAAGCTATTGGTAATCAAACTTAAATTCATTTTATTCCAAAAATAGACTATTGTACATGTACAAATTAAATAAATTATAAAATTGATAGGTATAATTAGAAAAAGTGACAAATTAGCTTTAGGTATTACTAGAGATAAAAAATAACCAAAAATGTAATTAGTAACTACATATAAAATAACCGCCAAAGAAGCTCCAAACAAAGAGCTGTAGATTTTTTTCGTATTTAGCATAGAATACAGGGCTAAAAATAGCCAAAAAAACACTGAGGACATGACATTTATTTGAGTAAAAAGAAATGTACAGATAATACTGATGACACTAGCTCTAATCAAGTATTTTGGATCTTTTAAAAGTGATAAAAAAAGGCCATTTGCGAATGATATACAAATGTATTCTAATAGTAATAGTATTAAATCCACTCTGCTAAAAAGTAAACGCATTATTTCCTCCTTCATTTTTTACGGAATATTGTTTTTTATATAAACAATATATTTACTTTTAAAAGTTCAAGAAAACAAAACCTGCAACTAGAACACTAATAAGAAATCTAAACTTGTTATCACTTCATATTCAATTGATTATTAGAAATCAATTATTGCCTCTGTCATAATTTTAAGAAAATATTCTTTCTCAGGAGCTTCCTCAACGCAATATAGAACCAATGAGTTTCTTACATAACTAGCATGAGACCGCAAAAGTTTAGAATTAAGTGGAAAGCCCTTTTCATTTGCAAACAAACCAGCAAATCGCATAATGGTGCGAGTATTCCCTTCTCTAAATGGGTGGATTAACCATAGACGAGCAACTAGATCTGAAAACAAAGGAATCATATCCTCTGAACTTATATCAGACCAATTTACTTGATTTAATTCTTCAATAATTTCAGAAGCTTGTTCTTGAATAGTAGAAATATCACCATATTCCAACGAAATACCGCCTAAAACTGGTTCTTCTTTATAGATAGATACTGTTCTAGTTTCCCCAGCCCACTCATACAAATCACTAAATAGATACCTGTGAATCGCTAAAATTGTTTCATAATTGAGTGGCTCATTCTCGAACCAAGCATCAATATCTAACAGTTTTAGATACGTAATATCTGCCTCTGCTTTTTCAAGTAACTCTTCATTAGTTATGCCTAATTTATTTCTTAGAACCCTTGTATTTGGAATTAGGTATGGGTCACACATTCTGTGCTCCTTCTGTCCGATATTTGTTAATAATAATTTCAAGCGCATCTGCAATTTCAATATTACCCGCCACATATTTATCAACTAATTCCATGGTATCTTTTGACGGTTCCGCAGCATCTAAAGTTGAATAACTTAATGCAACATTACGTAATTTTTCACGTTCTATCTTAGTAGTGTTTTTAACTGAATATTTGTAATCAGACATCTTTCTCATCACCTTTCACCTATTTAATATGGAATATTATACCATATTATTTGATTTCAAAAATCTTTTGCTTTACTAGCTATGTGTAGTTTATCTATTCCTTAACATTATCTCGCTATTCAATATAAAATTCAAACTACAGAAAACTTTAATCACATACAGTTCTTCCTGTACTCATTATTTTTAGTATTTAAACCAAACCACACATTTAATTGATTATTAAATGAAATAAAAACCTGACTTCTTTATAAGAAAAGCCAGGTTTTTAATATCGTTGGTAAGTCAATAATTAGTACAATTCTTTCGCTCATCTATTAGGATGACAGTCGAGTCTTTTTGAAATGGCTTCTAAAGTTTATTCTTTTCCCACTTTTAAAACCATTATTTTTTTCTCTTCAAACCTCACTATTCTACTATGATTGTATAGGTTTGTCCCTTTTTTGGATTATCTACAGCAAAGTAGAAATATCCTCCTGTTTCAACATGATATGGAGCATTTTCTAATGGTAAATTTACCGAATATAGAATAGCACCCGGATCTGGCCTATCTGTTACAAAAATCATAAATCCTCCTAATTCAAAATCAAGTTTACATTTATCTGAATTATCTAATCCAAAAATATATCCGCTATATCTTGTACCAGAACCTGTAAAAGGATCTGAAAAGTATGGATGACCAAAATTAACCCAGTGAAGTTTAGTTGGTGGTTCAGTTCCTTTAGGCTGAGCTATTACTTCAAGTAACTGTACGTTTTGATTAGATTTGTCGTAGATTACTGGCATATCTATATTTTTTTTTTTCATAAAAACCCTCTCCATTTAACATAGTGATTGATTAGTAATTTTAAATTTTTTATTATAAAAATATTGTACTTACCGGAAAATTTGCTTTTCTTCAATAACAATAATCTTTTTTAAGCTCTTACAAAAAACATTGGATACCCCTCCTTTCCTCTATAAGAAACCATTATTTAACTCTTCATCTTATCTCTTCATCGAAAGTTTAGCAGAATTAATTAGTAAAATATAGGCTGTCCCATATACAATTTTGAATCAGAATTGTATTAAATTTTATACCTTTGACTGCTGTAATTCTTATTAGTTTACTCTTGTTATCATTATTTACAAAAACTATATCACTCTGGTACGATGATCTTCAATATCATTTAAAATGGTGGTTAGCTGTTATTCTCCTTATAGTAACGAAATGAGTAGTCATAAATAATTTAAAGCTTAAATTCAAAACAGTCTTTCGGCATGCAAAAAAACTTCCAAAAATTAGATTTTCAGGTCTAACTTTTAGAAGTTGGTACAAAATCATGGTTGGGCTCTTTTTATATTGTTTTTTTACAAAATGCTAACTGTTTATTGCAGTCTCCGATATTTATAAAGACCAATTTAAATGCTGGCACAGCTCCATCTTTAAGAAACTTTATCGTCTTCTCTTCCATTCGTAACCTATCGATACCGCTGATAGTAAACAAATACCTATTCGTAACACTAAATCTAAGACTGGATATACAGGTAGAAACGGATAACGTATCGTAATAAAGCAGTACGGAATAAGTAAACTAGCTATACATAGTTCTAATATATCTCTCTTAAGAAAGCCATGAATTAAAGCCTGTAGTCCTGATATTACTAAAAAGGGAGGAACTATCAAAATATCTAGCAAAAAAAGGGGGATTTTCCAAAAAGAATCATTTGTAAGTCTCACCGATAGGGTCATCCAAAAAATAACGACGAAAATCCAAATTACTTCAAGCGTTTTATTTTTTTTTATTATCCCGTAAAGCATTAGTAATGCTACTAGTAATATAATGGAGAACTGGATTGCATTGATACGGCTTTGAGGGAAATTCATCTTTATTCCACCTGTCAATTAAATTTCTTTGAATCTATTTCATCTTGTGCAAGCTTAAATAGTTTATCTTGGAAAGCCACACACAAATCATACTTTACCTTAGATTCTTTGTCTACATCTAAATACTCCACCCCACCAAAGTATATTAATAATCCTTTTCTAAAAGTTGATAATATAGGATGTTCAATTGAATCACTCATGAGTGCAATTTGGGCGCAACTTAATATATTCTCCTTTACTGCTGCATATCGAGTCGTAACAAAAGTTGCATATCGTTGTAACTCTTTATTTTGAAAATATTCGTGAATCCATTCTGATAACGTTCCAGAGTTATGAGTTAACAAATATGAAATATTCCACGCATCTATATCTGCAATCAAATCATTTTGATTAAAATGTCCTACGCCTGCATCTCCAACTCCCCCTATCCAATCAAATCCAAAGTTATAAATAGATGTTATATCATTTTTGTTATCCACATAATCAATTAATAGAGTATCTAAGTCACCTAGCCAACCACAACCATCGCCTAAATTTGCTTCATTTGGGTCAGGTAGGCCGCTAAACAGGTATCCTGAAATTGCCGCAAAAAAATGTTCAGCTCCAATTGATATATGGGTTACAGGATCTATATACGTATATATCCTATCATCTTTTGGAATTTTATCATCAACAAACTCAATAAATTTCCAGTCAATAGGTCCAGCTATAACTTCCCATATTGGATTACCATATACTACATTTCTAAAATAATCTGCAACTTGTTTTCCTCGTCCCAATTCGGAAGCAACAGGAAAATACTCTTTAGCCAAAGCTTGAACTTTTTCAACAAAAGTTAGAAATAAATCAGACCCATTTTCATTATCTTCTAAGTGTGTAAAACCTTGATCTTTATACGAAACTGCTACATTATCTATACCAACGGTTCCTTCTCCAGAACCTATTGCAAATTCAATAAATTGATCAAATGTCCATTGCCTTGGCATTGGGAATCCTAAATTCCCACTAAAACCTGTAGACATGTCGGCTACAAACGCATATTTAGCTAACCCAGCATTTATTATTTTCGAACAAACATTTCTTGTTCCATAGATACCTATTGTGTACCCATATTCCAGTAAACTTTGGCTGATCCCTGTAAAATACTCTATTACTGTTCCCTCGATGTCATCTCCTAAAATATCTAAATCAACAGCAAAATAAATTGTTACATTTCTAGGTATTCCCAATTTTATTGCTGCTTTCCCTGCGTTTTCACCATCCTGATAACCATATATACGGTTAAAGTATTCAATATATGAGCCACCATCTTGATAGATAGGAAAAATATTTATTCCAGCATCAAATAACATCTCACATTCATTTTTTGTCAAAAATTTGTCACGTTCTTCTGAACCAGTTCCCACTGTTCCTGTTAAATATCTACCAATAAATTTGAGTCCATTTGATAAAAGAGTCTGTATTTGCGTATATGTTAACTGTGTCGAGGTATCAGCCCCATCTGCTGGTCTTTCTGTATGACCCGCACTAGATAGTAGCCCTTTAATTACCGTAACATCAGCTATTTCATTGTAGGGTGCTAATATCATGAACTCCCGAAATTCCTTTACCTTATTCCCTACATAATTGGAAAATAGTGGTCCGAAATCATCAATTTCATAAAAACCATTAACCAATAAACCAAATTTCAGTATGGAAACAAATTGACCATTTTCCCCTTCTACTAATGTAGGAGTCAGTTGAGTTGTTAAATTTCCATAGGTACCAGTTGCCTCTTCTGGAGATAATCCTTCCTCTGCCTGTAATGAATAAATAAGAGCCTCATTTGTCCCTCTTTGATAAATACCGTCACATGGCATAATTCCCGTGTAGTCATAATAGTTTGCATTCAACCATCGCTGCATGGCTTGGACTCTAGCATTCCCAGTAGATAACAATGTAAAAGCACTCATATCAAAAAGTGCTTTAGCCCACAGAGCACTTAAAATACCATCTGGATTTGTAAATCCACCATATGTCTTAAGCTTCTTCACTGCCGAATCTAATATTTTTGAGTAGATTCCATCGAACCCACCAGGATCAATTCCTTTGCACCAGAACGCTCCTTGAATTAAATAAACAACATTGTGTGATAAATCGCTCCCCCATTTACCAGTGATCTGTGTTTCATAAGCGGCCTTAGTTCCAGCACCAAAATTAGGGACAACTGGGGAAATACCTAATTCATGTTGCAAGCCTTCAATTAATCCATAAATAGTTGCCCAGCCTGTATGTCCGTCTTCTGGGACTTTTTCATATCCAGAAACTTTCAAATATGTTTTATTCAACCATTTTTGTGTCCTAAGAACTAGCTCGTCTGCCATCTTGTTACCTCCTCATTTTAATAATCGTTTATAATAATTTGAAAAAAATCTTATTGCATACGAAAAAACATTACGTCTTCCTGTAAAAATTTAATAGTTTATTCTTCTTTACCTCCACCTGGATAGCGCCAATTAATCTTTACGGCATCTGCTCCAGTCGCTGTATAAGTATAACTGACCTTCCAAGCATAAACATGATAAATTGAAATTGCACCATAAGGTCCACCACCAATATAATTCCAGCCAATTGGTGCAATATTTTGATCAATATCAAACCAAACACGTTTATTAATTCCATCCCCTTTTTCATATCTAGTTACGGCTGAAAAAGAGGCATTTGTTAACCAAGCATAAACCTCTTGACTTGTTGTTCCTATATTTTGAGGGCTAGTTAGTACCCAATTATATATATCTCCGATTTCTTCTTGTTGTGCATTGAGTCGATAATCTCCTGAGTATCCTCCATCTGTATGATAGCTCCAATAACCAGAATCAATTTTACTATACCCATTTGTTCCACTATAATCGTTATCAATTATATCTTGCATTACAGCTGCATTAGCAGTAGTCATAGGTAAAAGCATTAATAATAAAAAAAACAGTGTAAATATTATTTTTTTCATCTAGGATTCTCCTTCCTTCAACGAAAAAACATTCTCTATATTTTCAAGAGAAAAATTTGATTCTTTAAATGTCATGTCGTATGCGATTTTCTTCATTTCAAAGTCAAAAACTGCTGCATTTTTGTCATCAAATCCTTTTACAGACAATAAAACTCCCGTCCTACTATCAACTAATAATGAAAAAGTTTCTGCCTTCATCTTTTTACTATATTCTGTTGTCAACGTCCCTTCAATCAACATATTGTTGTCATTCGAGTTGGTAATATTCCATAAATTAGTATCTTCCAAAAGTCCTAATGCTAAAAAATCTGAATAAATTAGCTTTTGAGAATAGGTATTCCCAAATTGAACTGGATGTCCTTTATACATTTTTTCGTTTCTATCATTTATTTGAATCATATCCTCCATTCTCAGTGATGGGCCATCAATCATTTGACGCATTCCTTGTGTCATTCCTTGGTCTAATGGATATTCATTCATAATCTTTATTTCCTTTGTTTTTGATTCTTGCTCTCCAAAAATAGTGCTCTTTCCATTATTTAATGCAATAGTAGCAGGAATGTCTCTTCCCGTCGCTTCAAAATCGGTTACTTCAATCACTCGAATAACAGAGTTTGTTTGAATTTCAAACATTGAGTCGTAATTTAGTTCTTTATTATTCATATACCGAACCGTTAACCATCCTTTAACAGTTTCAAAATTTTTCACTGAGTTAAGTATTTTCCCCACCAGTTCTTGTTTATTTGTTGCATTGACAGCATCTATCGCTTTAATTTTAGGTTTAGGTAGTAATTTTTCGGATTTTATTTGTTGATTATTTTTTATTGATTGTTCTTTAGTCTCATCTACAAATGATGATGGTTTTTCAGGAATAGCATCGGCTTTTACTTTTTGATTTACAGAGTACAACATGACTCCGCCTATAAGAAAAATACTTAAATATCTAATAACTAACTGTCTTTGCCTCATTTCAAACAATCCTTTCTTTGAATATACCTCTCTAATTAACTTCTACACTCGAAAAATTAAAAAATTTCCGCTCTAAAGAAAGCGTTTTCATTCAAACATTGGACTAACCTCCTTTGTTCTATAAAATACTATTATTAATACATTAAACTCCTCATCGGTAGTTTAACAAAATTAATTATTAAAATATAGATTGTTCTGTATACAATTTAGAATTAGAATTGAACAAAATTGTATACCTTTCTTTATAAACAAATTTGCTATTTTATCAAAAAACTCCAACAGTCTATTAATGCAATGACTATTGGAATTATTATTATTTTAACCGTTTCTTATTTTGCAATAAACTATTTCTTTGCTTATAGGTTTTGATGTCTCAGCCAATGATTTAGCTGAAAACATTATCTGAACAGCACTCTAATAAAAGTAAATGGTTCACTCCGTCGATTACATCGCCATTGATTTTCATTAGTAGGCATGTCCGTTTGTCAGTGCCCGAGGAACTCACGAAATAGCTAACACCTTGGCTGGTTCCTCGAGCTTTTTAGCGTAACATGCCTATCGTTTGCTTTAACAGTTGAATTTGCTCTTCTAAAAACTTCTTTCTTCACCCTCAGAATCTAGCAAAATAGCATTCTAAACCTTTTTCTTACTTCGTAATTCTAGTAGTTGCTTCTCCATCTTTTTCATACTTTGGCTAAAATCTGTATAAAAGACGGTAAAAACTTGTGAACACGCATAGTATTTTCTAGCAATTTGTTGTTTGTTCACTGGTCTATTTTTGTCTTCGAAGAACTTTTCTAGAACTGGTAACACCTCTTGCCATGATTGCAGTTGTTCCCAACTGTCATATAAATTGTAAATATCTTGGTGACTAATTTCTTTGATTACTTGCTTATTTTCTGCTTGAATCATTTTCTTCACTCCTTCAATTTTTGATATACGAAAAAACGGTATCAGTAGTTGTTTCCTCACTAATACCGTTTCAATACCTTCACATTCTCTATCTGAATTACTGTACAATTAATAAACATTCAAAAAAACTAGAAAAGTCTCTTGAATTTTTGTACAATAAATACAGATAGCTTTTTATTAGCTATTGGCAACTTGATTAGTGAGTGTATACCTTACTATCAAAGCTTTACTATTCGATGCCAATCGCATGGTAAAGTGCCTTTTTTATTTTATGAATTTTTACTCCATTCAAACCAAAATTCTTTTAATATCCCAAAGATTCTAATAATTCTAATCCCATTTCTCTACATTTTTCCCATTCCAAAGATTTTTTCACAGCTTCATCCGTCCATAAACTCTTATCCTTATTCATTTCTTCCAAAAATGCGTTTATTTTTTCCCCTAAATTTAACTGTTCTTCCGTTATCCAGCCGTTTTCAAATAAGATTTTCATTCTTTCAATATCAATATCGGAAAAATCAGAAGCTAATTCGTCCGATAAAACGGCATGTTTATATTTCTCCTTTTGAATTTTAAAACTACTAGAAAAAATCTGCAAATTTTTAATAAGTAAATCATGAATAGCTATTAAATCGTCCACATTATTATAATTGTTCATTAAATATTTCCTCCCTAGTCAATTTCATATCTTCCGTCCATATAAATTCTAACTGTTGGTTTATTCGGTTGTGATATCTTATAATAAGGAACTTCTCCATGGTGACCATTTCCAGGGTGATACTGAATATATCTTGAACCTCCACTAGTTCCTTTGGGAGGATTCATACTAAATCCTCCGCCTTCTTCATAGGGAATACCTCCACTTCCACCTTTTTTCAAAGGCGTTACCATCCATCCTTCTCTTTTTACAAAATCGGCAACATCTGCAGGGTTAACGTTAATTAAAGAGCTAGGATTCTCCATTAGTTCACTTATTGAACTCACGGGATTCTTCCACTGAACATTTCCAGCACCATATTTATCTTCAAAATAATTATTCCAATCATTTCCAGATACTGGATTTTCCGCACTAAAATCTGTTTTAACATTACTATTTCCCTTAACAGATGTTTGTTGATTTTGAGGTATTTTAGAAATTGCCCAGGCACCTACAAAGGGTTGTAATACAAGTGAGTATATCATTAGTTTAGCATTTACTCTCTCCGCTTTACTAATTTGTTCACCTGTAATAGGATGTTTTCCAGTTCGTAACATTTCATTAAAAAACTCTAACTGTGGATTTTTTTGTGGAGCGTGTTCTTCCATTGTTAGTTTATTGTACAGTGCCGTTACTTCTGGTGACGGTACACCAGTTTTAGTATGAACATACATATTGGAATTTGTTGACCAGTGATAATCTCTTAAAATTTCCGCTTTTGTCGTTGGTAAATTTTGATTTTTAATTTTCTGTTTTAATCTCTCTTGTTCTTTCTCTTCTCGTAATTTCCAATTATCAGTAATTGTGTTCTTCCATGATAAATCTGTTGGAACTGTAAAGGTTCCTGTTGCACCATTCCATGCGGTAGTTGCTTGCGCTAATCCCTGATTGACTGCACTTTGTAACGTTGAAATTTCAGAAAAAATGGCGGGTGAACTGGCATGAAATGCTAACAGTTTTCGTAATTGCTCTTCTAATTTTTGCTTTGTCGTACTGTACAGGCCAATCAACATTAAATTCGTAGTTAACTGGAATAACTTTGTGCTATCAGGCGTTTTTGATGAGGTTAATGTTCTTCGTATATCTTCTGCTTGTTGTAACAATTTGTCGGTTTGCCTAATGGCTTCTTCCAATTCTGATTGTTTTAAGTCTCCACTATCCACTTGAGCCATGTATTCTTCCGGGAATTTCTTCACTGCCCTTTCTACTGCTTCTGACAGGAGGATACCACCTTGAGCTAGTGGAGAGAGAACCGATTGGAAATAGGCTTTCGCTGAATCATACGCTTGACCACTTAAAAATGGACTGGCAATTACAAAATTTGTAATTGCCTTTTGTAACTCATTATACCCTTCTATTTGTGATTTGCACATCGTAGTTACACTTGTTGCTTGAGTAGTGGAGGACGAAACATACATATCAACACTCATGTTTTATTTTCCTCCTCTGCTAATAGTTTTCTTTTTTCATAGCCGATATCTTCTAATTGATTAGATAGCTTCCTTTTTTGTCTACGTAGCTCTTCTTCGTCCTTTTCTAATTCGTTCATTACTTGCCTTGATTTTTGTGAAAATTCATCAAAGAGTGCGCGATACACATTTCCTTGTTCATTTTTATGGAATTGATAACAGATAGCATCAAAAAAATGCTTTGCTTCATATAAATGTTGGTCATAGGTTTCCTTAATACGTCTTACTTGATTTGCTTCACTATCTAGTGCTTCTTCCTTTGAATATAATTGCCTCTCTTCTGTTTGGATCTCTTCTAAACGCCTCATTTTCCTAAAACACCACCTATTGGCTGAAACATTGTATTTGCAACATTTACATCCAATGCTTGGAAATCTTCTGCTACGCTTTGTAAATTATTAGAAGCAATCACTACCGCTTGTGCGATTTTAATTGCTGTTTCTTGAGCTGTAGTAACGGCTTCTTGCTCATTACTATTCCCTGCTACTGTCGTTTGCGTATCATTAGTTATAGTCGTTTGTTGGATTAATCGATCGGTTGCATTCTTTAATGCGGTTGCTTTTTGAGTTGCTCCAGTAAGATCACTCAGTATTCCCATACCTTACCCACCTTTTCGCTTATATATTTATTATTTAACTATCTAATTATAACAAAAAAGATAAATTAAAACTATCGTATTTATATATAAAGTACACCTTAATTAATATTTGATTATTCCTTTAAAGAAATAAACCAAAAACATATAGAATAAAACGACCAATTTATACATTACTAAATTTGCCACAATTTCTTTAAATTTTGATCACTCCAAGTATCAAGGAAACTTTCTTAAGAATATTTTTTCAAATGTTGAAGAGTCTGAAAGAAATTCAATTGTTGCTAATACGATTGAAACCCTACAACAATACCAACAGAAGACTATAAGCACATACAATGGTTTCGTTCTTTCACTAGGATGGGAGTAACGTCCCATTATCGAAAATATTGTACAAGATAATACTTATTTATCATTCTATTTCTTCATCTTTAATTATAAATAAAGCCTGAAAACCACTGATTTAACAGAGTTTTCAGGCATATTTTTGTTTATTCTTTGAAAGTTAGTCTACTATAATTTTCAAGGAGAATATAAAAAAGAAGTTTCAGTAACATAACTATTCACGTGGGACAATTCATGGGACAATTAGCGGAAAGCATTAATAAGCATTGACAAAGAACCAGTAAGTTATTAATCTAACGGTTAATAACTTACTGGTTTTTGAATAACGTTGATTTTAAAAAAATGACAGTTAAATAAGAATTATTAAGGAAATTAATAACACTTTTTTTGTATACTAGGTTAAGGATACAAAAGGAATACAGTAAGAAAACCATTGAATAGTCATATAAATAGTATTCCTCCTTACTTATCATTTTTCCCTGGTCTACTCTTTTTCGAGATAAAGAGTAGAAACAGGAAAGATTCATTAGACAACTTTTAGTAATTTGTCACGGACAAATCGTTAACAAACGAACGATATTCTATTTTTCCTTTTGCTTTTATCAGTATCAAATTTTCCATTCAAATAAGCAAATACTCATTTTCTTCCAGTATTGTAACACATTTCGATAGTTGTTACCTGAAGTTTTTGGATTGTGTTGCAAAGTTTTTCTAGTGTCTATTTTACGCTATCATCTAATTCAAGACTAGCTAATAGAGGTACGATTCAAAGGAAAGCAGTATGATTATCGGATGATTATTGAAGTTGTAGGCTTATATTATCATTTCCCATTGAGTTACCGTGATTGTGCCAAGATTATGCGCCAATTCAGGATAAGTGTACACCATACCAAGATCAAGGGAATTGAAGTGATTTCAGTCTTATACAAAGAAAGTCGAAGAGAAATTACCCTCTTCGACTTTTCCCCATGGGAAGAAATTGAGCATCTATTGAAAACAGCATGAACCATCAACTAAAAATTCGATGGGACTGTTTATTTTTAAAACTTTGCAACACAACCAGAATAGTTATCTTATCAAATTATTTTTATGGATGAATTCTTGAAATGTCTTCATTCTCTTTCCATTCTATTAATTTCATTAAGCTTATTCTTTATCTCTGATTTCTTCAAAGAAACGTATTGGTGCAGGATTTTTAACATGTTCTCCGAGTATTTTTTCCATCCAAACCATGTTATACCATGTATTGAATTTATATCCGCACTGATAAAATTCACCAACCAACCGATACCCTAAACGTTCATGATACTGGACACTATTTTTTGAAAGATACGCATCTTCAATTTCAGGATAAGCAATACAAGCATACATATTTAAAATACCTTGTTGTTTTAGTTTGCTTTCTAAAGCGTTATACAACTTGCTCCCAATCCCCATTCGTTTGCAGCTATAATCCACATAAATAGACGTCTCTACTGAATAATCATAAGCAGCTCGTGACTTAAAGGAGTCTGCATAAGCGAATCCTACAATTCTATCATCTTTTTTTGCTACGAGATACGGATATTTCTTTAGAATTTTCTTCATTCTCACTATAAATTCTTCCACTGTAGGTACATTATACTCAAATGTAATTGCTGTATGTTCAACATAATGCGCATAAATTCTTGCTAACGACTCTGCATCTTCTAACGTTGCATAATCAATATAAATCTCTTCCATCCCAAATTCCTCCATTCATTGAAAATAGTATAGCATTTTCATGCAGGACATTTCCCTATTTATGTTATTTTCCAAGCTAATTTCTATAAAATTATGTGCGTATGAATAGCAAAATATTTTTGTTTTTTATTTTATTGATTCATCATCTACGCCTTCAAATTTACCCTCAATTTTTTCGTCTATTTATACACAAACTTATATAATTATCGTACTAAGAGTCACTCTCATTAATGAATTTGAAAAGAAGAATAGAGGGGAAATTCATTCATCAATGAATTTCCCCTCTGTTCTTAATATGCTTTGTTTATCCTTTATCTAAGTTTTTCTCCCACACTAGGACCACTCTGAAAGGTAATTTCCTTCTAAGTCGTATACCATATTTAAGCTTGTTCGTCCACGTACATCTTGAATCCCTACAGTCCATGTCCATCGATCCCCAGCATCGCCTAAAATGACAATTGAGACACCTGGATAATACGTATCTAGCTTGCTCACCCTGTGTTCTGTTTCCTTAATTACTTTTGGAATGACCTTCCAATCGATTTCATCAAATGAGATTGTCTTCTGTGCAGGAATTGGAAATTCATCTGCATCTTTTCGCCACTTCATCAGCGGATTGGTTGACCAATACCAGTACTCATCCTGCAGATCTGTTGTTGGATTAATCACTCGTGTTACTGCATAAACCCCACTTTTCAGAGGAACATTTCTTATATGAAAACTAAAGCTAATAAGCTGTAAATTCTTCCCTTTTAAAAGCTTCAATTCGGAGAGGCTTGTCATTATTTCTTCTGCTTTTTCTTCTTCCCGAAAGTTATTTTTATCGAAAGGAATAGTCGTACTAACACCACCTATAATCAGCATAATCAATGGAAAAATCACCAACATAGCTAACCAATAGAGAGGCTTTCTTCTTTTTTTAACCCCCATAATTAGAGAAATAACTACAAAAAGGCCAATCACACTATACCAAATATATGGAACGACTTGTATTAGCTGATTTTTTATTTCTGCCAGTTCATATTCATTAATTCCAAACCAGTTTTCAGCTATATTAATGTTATTTAATACAATTAGAGCGAAGAGTCCACAAACAAAAAGAAGACACAGAAAAATGAAAATAATTTTTGAAAATCTCTTTTTAGACTTTGACATGTAAACAAGTCCTTTCATTCAAATAGTCTGAGCAATACTGCACAGTGTTTGACTCATGCAGAAGTGACTCATATTTGTTATTTGTTATTTGTTATTTGTTATTTGTTATTTGTTATTTGTTATTTGTTATTTGTTTAATTTTACCATATGAATTCTTATTTGAGTCTCTATTTACAATAAAAATTGAAACATGTGAAGAATAATGAGTGGGAAATTCTATCCAAGACTTTACTCACTACTCATTTCGTTTGCCAAAACTTAGCATCAAAAAAACATTGTACTGATTACGCCAAACCAGTACAATGCCTTTATTATTTAGGATATTATTTTTATTTTATTAAATGGATAGTACACAAAACGAGCTTTCCCAAAAATATCTTGACTCGTCACCACACCAAAGGAACGGCTATCTTTTGACACCCTTCTGTTGTCGCCCATTACAAAATAACTATCTTCGGGAAGTTTCTCTATTCCTAACAATTCTGGTAAAGTAAAGTTAGTTGTATACGGCATTACTTCATTCCTATTTTTTTCCTCTTTGGAAAGAAATGGCTCTTCTACTTTTTTATTATTGATATACAACTGATCCTCTCTATATTCAATTGTATCTCCAGGAAGTCCAATGACTCGCTTGATATACGTATTTCCATCAGAAAGCTGAAATAAAACCACGTCAAATCGCTTAATTGGTGAAATTTTTTCCATCACAATCATATCCCCTTGCTTTAGGGTATCCTCCATAGAGTTGCCTTCAACCTCAACAGGAATTAATAAAAATCCTCGAATTAAAAACACTGCTGCAACAGCAACAATTGTATAGCGTATCATTAGCCATGCTTTCTCAAAAATTCGCCGCCTTTTCTCCACATTCAATCCCTCATTTTCAACATCTTACTTCATTATATGAAATGTTGTTCAACTTTGCGAATAATTCTTCTTATTTTTTTAACTGCTCTAATGCGCTATTATATGCGTTGTCATTTTCATCAATTAATGTAAACAATGCTTTTTCCAATGCTGTAGCAGTACCATCATCTATTTCACCTGTTACAGATAATTTATGGCCCGCTTGGAACTCTCTAACAGCTGTTTCTGTCTGTTCATCAAATGCCTGACCTTTTGTATTATAACCTAATGCTGCAAGAAGTTGGTTTACGTTTTCTACTACCTCAGAGCTATCTCCTCGCTTTAACGTCTTCTCACGAGAAATTGGATTTAAAAATGCGTAGTCAGGATAAGTAGCTTTAATAGTGGGTTCTATCCCTTTTTCATGAATCCATTTGCCAGTTGGTGTCAGCCATTTCATCACAGTTAGTTTTAACTCACTTTTCTCATCAAGTCCGCGCACGGTTTGAACGGTTCCTTTTCCAAATGTTTTCGTTCCAATAAGAGGGACATCAGCCGATTCATTTAAAGCTGCTGCGAATATTTCTGAGGCAGAGGCGCTATATTCATTAACCAAAACAGCTACGGGTTCCTTGACTTTAAATCCATCATCTAACTCTTTTCCAGCCACCGTTTTTGATTGATTCCCCTCTTTATCAGAAAATTGGACAATTGTTTTTCCATCCTTTAAAAACATGCTAGACATTTCTTCGACTTGATCGAGTAAGCCACCGGTATTGTTCCGCAAGTCAATAATAAAAGAAGTAGCTCCTTTTTTTCGCAACGATTGGATATGTTCTTTTAATTCACTAGCTGTCTTTTCTCCAAAAGAAGTAATCTGTATAGAACCAACTGTTTTATTTTCTTTATCAATTGTACTTTTTACAGTACTTTGAGGGATGGTATCTCTTGTTAGCGTTACATCAAACGTTTCTTCCCCACGTAAAATGGTTAGAGTCACTTTGCTTCCTTTCTCACCACGTATTTTACTAACTACTTCATCTAATGTTTTTCCAGTAGTTTCTTTTCCATCCACTTTTAAAAGAATATCTTCGGCTTTTAAGCCTGCCTTCTCAGCAGGACTGTCTTTTATTGGTGTTTCTGCAATCGTCGGTTGTTTATTTTTCATTGTGACAACAGCACCAATTCCTTCAAATGAACCAGAAAGACTATTTGTTAGATTGGTTGCCTCTTCATTATTTAAATAGCTTGAGTAGGGATCATCCAACGCATCCGTCATCCCTTTTACTGCCCCTTCAACAAGCTCTTCTTTTTTTACATCTCCTACATAATAATTATTTATTTCATCATAAAGCGCATGCACCTTTTTTAATTCATCTCTCTCATCCACTGATTGAGCAGCCTGATTTTTTTCGACTAACCGAATCTCTTTTTGAATGATATAGACGCTTCCTCCGCTAATAATTCCTACACAAAGAAGAGAAATAAGATATCTATTAAAACTAATAAACTGCTTGTGTTTCGGCATTTTTGAACCTCCTGTTTATGTAACTGTCAAAATAGTACCATGTAAATGGTCATTGGAAAAGGGGATAATCTTCTAAAAACTATTTATCGTTATTCTTTTTTGGATAAGAGATAATTTCGGCTATTCTTATAAAAAAAGACGAAGGTGGGACATAACTAATTAAGTTATACCTCACCTTCGTAAAAATCTTAATAAACAGCGAAAACAGGAACAATTTACCTCTACAGCATCTGTCCCAATCTCATCTCTATTTCTTACAGCTGATTATTCTCGATGTATTTTTCCCACGTTCGATCAAATAAATCCATCGTCGGAAGATAGTCCACACTCAATTCTAAATAAGAGGATATTTCCTCGTAATCTTCTGATTGTTTAGGAAATTGAATGTCATGACTTGCTTGATTGGCAAAGTTCATTTCTGGATCATTTCTGTTTGGACCACGTAAGGTCATTAAATAATGATAAAAACTCCGTCTCATACTCTCCTCCAGGTCTAAACTGAACATTAAAAGTTTGATTTTGACCAACAACTTCTCTTATTTAGTTTCTTCTTTTTTACTAGTATCAGGTAAATATAAACTAAAGCTTATAGAGTCGTCAACTAAATTAATCCGGTCTGCCTTCAGATACATCCCGTTTTGCATACGAAATTGATCTAAACGGAGCAACACTGTTTGTTCTTTAGAGTCTACCTCGATCCATTTTGGCAGCTTATAACTTTTTTTCACCATGTTCATTACATCTTTGATGGGTAAACCTAGCGTGCCAATTGAAAGACTTTTTGCCTTCAATTGAACATTCCCATTTTCCATAACATATGGTTCAAAATAAAGGTAAAAACTTACGGGTACACCTAATACGGTAAACTCGCCATTTAATAAAGCCTCATTTTCTAAATAAAAAGAATATTTAATATCGGTATCTTTTTGAAAATCCGTCAAATAAAAATCAATTAACTCATTCACTTTTTCTTTTTGGGTATTGATAGTTAAAACTGGCTCTCCTTCACGCTTTGTAATCGTTGGCGTCTGGTAGTTGGGCTCTCGAAGCGAGAAGATTCTCGTTCCAAGAAATACGCCTGAACCCACTACGATACCCACAAGTAATAAAAAGGCAATTTTCCAATAATTTATTGGTCCTTTTTTCTCTGATCCTTTATTTTTTTGTTCTCTTTTTGTCTCTTTCGTCGCTTCATCGTTTGTTTGAATTTCTTTTTGATTATCCATATCACTTGTCCTCTTTTTCTAGCCATTTTGATTCGGTTTTCGCCAATTCATCTGTCACTGCGTTAGCCATTAACTGATAACCTAAATTATTCGGATGAAAGTGATCTTCTTCATATAGCACATTATTTTTCACCGTATTCAAATTATCATCTGAAGTTGTTGTCGTATCACTGTCGCTAGTTGCAACACCAACTTCACTGTTCAGCCCTCTATATAGCAGATCATTGATTGGAATAAAATAACTATTTTCTTCTTCACTTACAACTTCTTCTGTCTTTTCATTCCAGTTATCAACAATCGTTTGCATATCCGTAATTTCTGGAAAATTCAAATAAAACGGATTATAGATGCCTAATACATAGACAGGTGCTGTTGGATTGAGTTCTCGAATCACTTCAAACATTTCTTTTATTCTTTCTTGATATTCGATAGAAGGTTTATTAAATGTTTTTACAGACAACCCGAAAATATTGGATTGAATGACTTTCATCAAATCATTTCCGCCAACTGTTAAACTAATGATATCTGAGGACTTAACATTCTCCCGCAAATCTTCATCATTTTTTAACCGTTTTAAGATTTGATCACTTCGTTCTCCGCCAACTCCAAAGTTGTCGATTTCAACAGAAGTTAGCTTGTACTCCTCTCGTAGCTTATCAGCCACCAAAGGGACAAACCCACCTTGTTTTGTTTGATCTCCCACACCTTCCGTTAAGGAATCTCCAACGGCTGTATAATGGATTTTTTCTTTTGTTGTAGAGGGTGTTGCTGCTCTCCCTTGACTTGCAATTAATAAGGGTTCTGCTTTTGGAATAGCTATTGAGAGCCCCACAAAAAAAAGAAGCGCCACACTACATGAAAATAAGATAGGCAGCCCGATTTTCTTTACTTTTGAATTCATTTTTCCACATCCAATCACTCATTCACATTTTCATTATAGTAGCAAAAATATAAAAAAAAGGGTAGTCATTTACTAACAAAATGAAAAATATATGGATAACTTATCTATTTCTTTCCCTATTTCCACAAATAAGCTGGTTCTTCACTACCGAAGCCCCAGCTCACTCAACTTATTTAGGTTCCGCTAATCCGTGTAGTACATAATCGCAAACGCACCTTTTCCAGTATGTGTAGCAATTACAGGATTGGTGTGCAACACATGAATCGTCATATCTGGGAATAATTCTTGTAATCCCTTTTTAAACTCATTGACAATTTCCAGACCATCTGCATGGGAAATACCAATTTGGCGGACATTTCCTAGTTTAATCAATTCATTTTTTAACTCATTAAACCACTTAGTAAATGTCTTTGATCCGCGACCTTTTGCAACCGGAATTAATTCGGAGTTTTCAAAATCCATAACCACACGCATGTTGAATATATTTGAGAGCAACCCAGTTGCACGGCTAATTCTCCCACCCTTCACAAGATTATTCAACGTAGAAATCCCAATGAAAAGCTTCGTGTGATCGTGTACGTATTGTATTTCAGCTAAAATTTCAGGGACGCTAGCACCATTTTTAGCTAACTCAGCAGCACGAATAACTTGAAAAGATAAGCCTTGATCTGTAAAATCGCTGTCAATGACTGTTACATCTGTTTGCGACATATTGCTGGCTTGTCGAGCTGCTTCAACCGTTCCGCTCAACCCTTTTGTCATGTGAATTGAAATCACTTTACTTCCATCTTTTCCAAGTTCATCATATAATTCAACAAACTCCCCAATTGGCGGTTGGCTTGTTTTAGGTAAAGCAGTGGCTTTTTCCATCATATCCATGAATTTTTCGCCACCCAATGTTTCGTCATCACGATACATGACACCGTCAATCATAATGGACAGCGGCATAACATGAATATTTAAATCCTCACAAATAGATTTCTCCATTGTACAAGAAGAATCGGTTACAATTTTTACATTTGTCATAGCTTTATCACTCTTTCTTTAAAAGCTACCTCATTTCGTGTTAGAATACACTTAAGGTATTTATCTGTTTTAAGTATAACAGAGAAAAATAGTTTTTTCATCAAATTAAATTAAAACAAAGGATGGCGATTTCATGGAAAAAATCCACTTCAGCCGAAAATACTTAATTGTTAACGAAGTTTTAAATGCAGTCACTCACGGAATCGGTGCAGGTCTCAGTATCGCTGGTCTCGTTTTGCTTATTATCAAAGGTGCGCGCTTAGGCTCAGCTCTTCATGTAGTATCCTATTGTCTGTATGGTACCACACTGATTTTATTATTTCTAACGTCGACGCTTTTCCACAGTCTTATTTTTACAAAAGCAAAGAAAGTCTTTCAAGTGTTTGACCATAGTTCCATCTTTTTACTTATTGCTGGAAGCTACACTCCTTTTTGCTTACTCAGCATTCAAGGCTGGTTAGGCTGGACTCTTTTTGGCTTAATATGGTCCCTTGCTATTAGCGGGATTGTTTATAAATCCTTAACGCTGCATAAAAAAGAGACGGTCTCAAAGGTCTCAACCATCATCTATATTATCATGGGCTGGCTTTGTTTAATTGCAGCAAAACCATTGTATGACTCACTTGGAGGGATTGGTACAGCTCTTCTAGTTGCTGGTGGCGTTTCTTACACGCTAGGTGCTGCTTTTTACAGTTTAAAGAACGTCCGCTTTATGCATGTTGTGTGGCATGTATTTGTGATGTTAGGTGCAGGCTTCATGTTCTTTTCCGTTCTATTCTTTACGTAAACAGTCTTCATGTAAATAAATAAGTTGAAATTCGCAAAGATGCTCACTTTGCAAATTTCAGCTTGTTTTTTTATAGTTTATTTCATTATTTCCTTCTGTTATTGCTCTGATTGATTTCTTCGATGATACGTCTCAAACTGAAAAGGATAGAGATTTTTTTCATCTTGCTCCCCTTCACTGAGATTGATCAATGACCACTGCGTCCAATCAACCGTTGGAAAGTAGGTATCACCTTCAAACGTGTGATGAATCAGTGTGCGATAAAGAACTGTACAATAGGGAAGAAATTCTTCATAGATCATTGATCCTCCTGCCACAAAAGTGATTCCCTCAAACTCTTTTTCATAAGCTAAGACATCATCCAACGTATGCATCACATCAACACCCTGTGCTTGATAGGTCAAGTCTCGAGTCAAAACAATGGTTTTTCTGTTTGGTAAAGGACGGCCGCCCATCCCCTCAAATGTTCTTCTTCCCATAATTAATGTGTTGCTTTCCGTCATCTGTTTGAAAAATTTCAAATCACTTGGTAAATGCCAGGGTAGGTGCTCCTGCTTTCCTATTAACCCAGCTTCATCTTGCGCCCAAATTGCTGCTAACATATGAACTCCTTTTCTCGACTGCTATACTGCAATCGGTGCTTTAATTGATGGATGCGGCTGATAGCCTTCCACTTTGATGTCATCCATCTCAAAATCAAAAACAGATTTTTTTTCTTTGTTTAAAACGAGTGTCGGAAATGCTCGAACTTCACGAGAAAGTTGTTCTTTCATTTGGTCAAAGTGATTCACATATAAATGTGCATCCCCCAAAGTATGAATAAATTCGCCAACCTCAAGTCCTGTTTCATGTGCAATTAAGTGTGTAAGTAGCGCATAACTCGCAATGTTAAATGGCACGCCTAAAAATACATCGGCGCTTCTTTGATATAATTGACAGCTTAGTTTTCCGTCATTTACATAAAACTGGAACATCGTATGACAAGGGGGCAGCGCCATAGTGGGTACGTCTTCTGGATTCCATGCAGAAACAATCAATCGTCTCGAATTGGGATTCGTTTTAATCATCTCAATTACTTCTTGAATCTGATCGATAAAACGCCCTTCTTTGGTTTCCCAATGTCGCCACTGATAGCCATAGATATGTCCTAAATCACCATGTTTTTTAGCAAATTCCTCATCTTCAACAATCTTCTGACAAAAATCAGCAAGCTCCTTTTGGTAAGCTTCATTAAAAGCTTCATCTACTAAGCTACGACGCCCAAAATCAGTCATATCCGGTCCCTTATAGTCCTCACTTTGAATATATCGTTCAAATGCCCACTCGTCCCATATATGGTTATTATGCTGTAATAAGAAGCGAATGTTGGTATCGCCATGTAAGAACCACAATAATTCACTTTTAATTAATCCAAAAGGAACACGTTTTGTTGTTAACAGTGGGAACCCTTTTGATAAGTCAAACCGCATTTGATAGCCAAATAAACTATTCGTTCCGGTTCCTGTACGGTCTCCTTTATAGTGTCCTTCTTCAATCAGCTTTTTGCCTAGCTCCAAGTATGCTTGCTCCATCGTTTTTCCTCCCTTTAATTATCAAACTCACTTAAGTATTCCCAACGATTCATCTTTTCTTCTAATTGTTGTTCATTAGCTTCAATCTCTTTTTGCAGCTCCTGAAGACGAGTAAAATTATCTCCCTGATGATTCATTGCTTCGGTCAATTCATCTATTTTTTGTTCAATTTCTGCAATGTCTTCTTCAATAGTCGCCCATTCTTTTTGTTCCATATACGACATTTTTTTCTTTTTTGGTTCAGCGTCTGTCACGGAAACTTCTTTTTTTTCTTTTGGTAGACTAGACTCTTCTTCACTTGATGCTAAATAGTCACTCATATTTCCAAAATAAGAATCAATCACGCCGTTTCCTTTAAAAATCAACAATTTATTGACTACCTTATCAAGAAAATAACGATCATGAGAAACCGTGATTACAGCCCCGGGAAATGTTCTAAAATAATCCTCTAATATAGTCAATGTAGCAATATCCAAATCATTCGTCGGCTCATCTAGTAATAAAACATTTGGTTGCTGAACAAGTAATTTCAACAAATAGAGTCGACGCTTTTCTCCACCCGAAAGCTTGCCAATCGTAGTACCATGCATAAATCGAGGAAATAAGAAACGTTCCAATAGTTCAGCTACACCAATTTGTCCGCCGTCTGCCTGTTTAACCTCTTCAGTTGCTTCTTGAAGATAGGCAATCATTCGTTGGTTGGGATTCATCTCTTCATTTTGCTGTGTGTAATAGGCTAAGCGGACGGTCTCACCTATGCTATAGATTCCGCTTGTCAGTTCAAGACGTCCTGCTAAAATATTTAAAAGAGTAGACTTTCCAGCACCATTTTTACCTGTAATCCCAAGTCTTTCACGGGACTGAATTAGTAAATCAAAGTGGTCTAAAATAGTCAATTTATTAATTTTATAGTTTCCCTCTTTAATCTCTAAAACTTTTTTCCCAAGTCTTTGAGTAGCGATATTTAATTCTAAATCACCCTCTGTTTGTACTTGGTACAAGTTTTCTTTTAGATCTTCAAATCGATTTATTCTAGCTTGCTGTTTGGTCCCTCGTGCTTGAACGCCAGCTCGCATCCAGGCAAGTTCTTGTTTATAGAGACTCTTTCGTTTTTCTTCTTGTTCTACATTTACTCGGTCACGTTCCGCTTTCTCTAATACATAAGCTTCATAGTTTCCTTTATATTCATAAAGCTTACCAAAAGATAGCTCAAAAATTCGTGTAGTCACTCGATCTAAAAAGTAACGATCATGTGTCACCATTAATACAGCGCCTCGATATTGGTTCAAATAATTCTCTAGCCATTGAATAGTCGCATAATCTAAATGGTTGGTTGGTTCATCTAATAAGAGCAGATCAGGCTCATCAATCAGTACCTGAGCTAAACTTACACGCTTTTTTTGTCCGCCAGACAGCTCGCCTATTTTCTTATCTAAGTCTGAAATACCTAATTTTTGTAAAATAATTTTTGCATTGGTATCTGTTAGCCAAGCATCTTCTTCATTCATTCGCTCTTCGGCACGTGCATACTTTTTTTGAACCATTGGGTCTTCCCCAAAATGATTGAGCTGAATCAATGCTTCTTCATATTGTTTAACAGTTTGAATCAACGGACTATTTCCTTGAAATACGGCCTCTAGTACCGTTAGGCTGGGTTCAAACACCTTATCTTGAGAAAGATAGCCGATTCTGTAATCTGTTGGAAAAAAAACAGCATTAACATCGCCATCTCCATTGTCTTCTTCTGCAAGTATTTTTAAAAGACTTGTTTTTCCAGTGCCATTGGTTCCAATTAGTCCAATTCGATCTTTTTCATGAATTAGAAAAGAAATCTGATCAAATAGTGTCTTTTCCCCATAAGTTTTTGTAAGATCGCTGACTTTAAGTTCTTTCACTATTCTTCCTCCTCATTTCTTTCTCGCACATTGTACCACAAAAACACCCTCTCAGACACTTTTCTATTTAGAAACGAGAAAGAAGGTGAGACATAACTATCTAAGTTATATCCCACCTTTCGCGTATGCCTTATTATTGCTGTAAATCACGGAAGTCTCACTTCCGATGATGCACAGTACCTGATGCTGCAAATCCATGAATTTTTTTTACCCACCGTCTACTTCTTCATCTCTAGGTGCTTTAATTGGAATCTTTCTCCCCTTCATGGTCAAGCGCATTGGCTTTGACTCATCAATTTTATTGATGGAATAAGATTCTAATAAATTCACTTTTTGCCGATAGACATTGGCTAAAAATGTGCTGATTTCTCCTGAAACCTCATATTCATCTATGACTTTTCTTTCTAAGTAGTAGCCTCGTAAAAGCTCTTTTTCATAAAGTGCATCTTGTTGAATCATAAACGTTGAAAAGAATGTTCCTTGTTCTAATTTGTTGGTCGAGCTTACACGATCCTCAACAAAATAGTCAATCAGCTGATCATCATAGACGTCCTGTAAGTTCTCTAAACTCTCCAAAATTAATTGCGTATTTTGAATATAGACCTCTTTAATTTCTGCAATATCCACTTCATTTAATGGCGAACGCAACCCTTGCTGGCGTGTACGCTCCCAAAACATTTTTGGATGGAGAATCACTCGAATAACGCGGTTTCCGACAATTAGCCAAAAACCAATAAATGAAAGAATTTGTCTTGTAATTGAATTTTCAAATCTTGTGATAAATCGAGAATAGAAACGATAGCCATTAGGACTGATTTCATGATCTCTAAAACTCATATCCAAGCCGTCTTTTTCAATAGATAAAATCAAGGCTTGTAATTCTTGTACTTCTTGCTTTTCACTATCTGTCAATTGCTCCGTATAGGCGTCTTGAAGGCGCTCCTGATAATTTTCAATGACAGCTTCAACTGCAGTACGCTCTTTTTCATTGAGCTCTTTTGTTGCAATATCTAAACGAAGCTCCGCAATGACCTCTTTAATAATTGCAATAATTTTTTGCTCTCTTGCCACTTCTTCCTCATCACTGGCAAGCCATGGAAGAACAATTACCCCTACAACTAAGGTGACTAAAATCACACATGCAGTGATAAACAAAATCAACGACCGTTCGGGAAAATCTTCACCATTAATACTCAAAGGTAAAATAAATGCAGTTGCTAAACTGACCGTCCCTTTTACCCCGCCAAATGTTAACAATAAAATTTCGTTCATTTGTTTTTTTAGATTCTTCATCCCATCTTTTATTAGGTAGAACACCGTAATGTAAGCAAAACGCAAAACAAATAAGGTTGTTGCGATTACCAATACAATGACTAACAAATAACTATTTGGATAAAGATCACTTTGCCAAATCGGTGAAAACACCTGTGACAATTCGATTCCTAAAAACAAGAAAACTAGTGCGTTAAGCGTAAATACTAATGTTGACCAAAAACTTTCCGAAACGTTTGATAACTCCGCATCAAACAGGGTAATTTTTCTAAATCCAAACGACTGCAGGACTCCTGCCACTACAGCAGAGATAATTCCCGAAACACCGATATGTTCTGCCAAAACATACGCTAAGAATGGCAAAAGTAAATCAATTAATAAGTATCCTGTTACATCTCTAGCAGAAGCTCGTTCAATTAGTCGAATCACTTTTCGCTTAATCCAAACTAAAACAAACCCTGTGGCTGCACCACCAATACTTGAGACAATCAAAATGACCGTTGCATTCAATCCTGAGAAACTTCCCGTTAATAAAGCAGCAACAGCAAACTGAAAGGCTGTAACACCTGAGGCATCATTTAATAGCCCCTCCCCTTTCAAAATGTTCATTGCTTTTTTAGGAATATTAATACGTCCTGATAATGACATCACCGCTACTGCATCAGTAGGACCAAGTGCTGCTCCAAAAGCAAAACAAGCAGCTAGCGGCAAAGCTGGCAGTAAGAAGGACAACGTTAAACCCACTCCAAATAATGTTAAAATCACACCACCAAAAGCCAAAAATAAAATTGTTCCAAAATTTTTTAAAATAGAAGGAATATCTGCTTCCTCCCCTTCACGAAAAAGCAATGGAGCAATAATCATGATCAAAAATATTTCCGGCTCAAAGGTGATTGATGCGCCAAATTCTGTCATCCCAACCAGTATCCCTAAGGCAATTTGAATAAGCGGTAATGGAATAGATGGTAAAATTCGGCTAACTACATTGGAGAATGTAATTGCCAATGCAAAAACAATGAGTAATTCAATAAATTCCAATGGCATCAACTCCTATTCTTTACGTCATATAGAATTTTTAAGAATTGTTCTTTCTTATGAATAATACGATCTTCAATCTCAGATAGATGAGCATCTTCATGCTCACAAGTCATTTGCGCGCGGCGAGCCTCCAAGCGTAATAATTCTCGCTTGATGCGTTCTCCATGACGATAAGCTAATAGATTCTTTTGCTTCAATAAACGTTTCAATTCTTTTCGTTCTATTGGAGACATCGCTTCATATTTTTCTTTTAATTGTTGCTTGCGCATTTCAAATTCGCTGGTCATTTTTTTCTCCTTTTATGCAGTTCCTTAAAAAAGAAATGATAAATAATATTAGGTAACATCTATTGTTATACTACAAAATACAATTTAGCGCAAAGGGAGTTGTTTAATTTTCCCATTTTCAACAATATGTAGGCGAGTGACAAATTAAAAAATGGCTCTACATTCCACTATCCACCGGGTTTCAAGCAAATGTAGAACCATTACTAAGAAATCATTTTTAAATTTTATTACTGAAATACATCCAATACAGTTTCAACGTTCTCAGATCAATACTCCTTAAAAGTTTTCTTTCCCATGATACCCGCAAAAACCATAATGGTGCTCTCTATCTTGTCTAAAAGGTCCGTGCCCGTGAAGTCCATGCCTGTGGGGACCATGTCCGCCACCAAAGCGTTTAGAGAATTCTCTCGGATCTTCTTCACCACCAACTTTCTCCTCCAGTTCTTCAAACAGTCTTTCCATAAAATCTAGCAGTTGCTCTTGTTCTTCCTCGTTAAAAATAGAAAACAATTCTTCACCATAATGTGGCTCTTCAGAAAGTTTTTCTGCCTCTTCTTTTCCTTTTTGAGTTAAAGAAACCAACATAACCCGTCGATCCTCTGTTGAAGGTGTTCGAGTAATCCATTCTTGTTTTTCCATTTTTCCAAGCAGTTCACCAATGGATTGTGGACGAACACCTAAAACAAAAGCCAAATCTTTTTGTGATACTGCCTCCTGCATGCGAAGAATCATCAAAATACGTCCTTGCCCATGATGCGGACCCATTTGTCCTTGCTTACTCATTTCTCTATGCATGTATCGTCTCATTAATGATTGTGTCTCCATGAATTGTTGTGGTAATTCTCGTTTCATCTTCATCATCATCCTTTTATTTTTTGATAAGGTACCTTACATTCTATATAATACAGGTACCTTATTATTTTGTCAACAATTTTATTCAAGTCCCTTACTATTAATTGATAAAAAAACTAGTAAAGATGGAACAGATTCTCATCTGCCGCTCTTTACTAGTTTCTCTAGTTGCTGATTTATTCGAAATGGTCGCCGTATACATCATCAACTGTTTGTGTTGGATCAATAACAATGTATAGACTCTTTGTTTTTTCGCTTTCTTTTGTAGATTGATAAAAATTATCCAATCCATCTGTATCTTTATCTTTGTATGGGAAATAAATTAAATCGGGAGTTCCTGCACGATATAAGATTTCCATGCGTTCAATATCTTCATATTTTAAAGCACGTGCAAACATGCCTGATTCTAATCCACCTAAGTTGATGTCATGTGTAGTTACATGATCGCCTTCTTGGAAAATTTCAATTTTAAACCCTGCACATGGATGAATTTCAACAAATTCACTGCCATTGATACGTCCAAAGCTTGTTGTGATTTGTTTAATCCATAAATCACCAATGTAGCGACGTTCGATTGTCCATGTTTCGCCGTTACGGAAATAAAATTTTAACGCTGTCATTTCTCTAGCCATAATGATTCTCCTCACTAAATAATATTTATTCTAATATAGTGTAGCATAACTTCTGAAACTGGTCACAAAGAAGTTCTCAATTTTGATTAAATTCTTTTTAAAAATTGTTCTATTTGGACAACTGCGCGTTGATGCGTCCCTTCAGATACAAGGACATCTTTCATAAATACTTGAAAAGAAAAATCTATTAATTTCCCTGTCTTCTTACTAATCTCCGTCTCTACTGTAATTTCTTGTCCAACTTTTGACGGTCGTTGATGAGTTAAACTCAGTAATGTTCCCACTGTTGTCTCACTATCAGACAATTCATTTTTTACACTATTCATACAGGTATTTTCAATCATCGCCGCTAAGGCGGGTGTTGCCAGTACCTTTAACTCACCTGAACCAAGTGCATATGCTGTTTGGTTTTCTGCAACTACAAAGTGTTGAATAAATTTTTTCATCACTGCGACTCCTCTTTTAGTAGTTTTTGTTTTACAAAGTTTAACAGCGCTTCTTTTTCGTTTACAATTTCTCCCTCAACAACAGCTTGCTCACATGTTTGAATTACTTGACTGAGCCACTTTCCTGGTTTTTTATTCAAAAATTTCATCAGGTCATTCCCGTTTACCGCAAGTTCACTTAATGAATGAATTGGAAGCTGACAACTCATCTCCTCTGTCTCTTTTTTCTTCATTTCAATAGTATAATAGATAAGTAATTCCTCTACGCGCAAACTCTGTGCTAAGCCAAGCTGGTACACTGTAAGTTTTTTCCACCAAGCTTGTTTTCTCTGTCTAAGTCCCCATAATAATTGGCGTGTTTCTTGAATTGTTTGATTGGAGCATTTCCATTTTTTAAGAAAGCATGAAACCTCCTGCTCAGAAACAGCAAAGCAATCTAACAATAACGTCCAAGCCTGTGCCTCTGTTGAAATTGGATTATCAGGAAGCTCTGCAAATCGAAGTAACGCCTCACCTCTATCTTTTAAACCAGGGCAATATTGATAACACTCCGTTTCAAAAAAAGCATGAATACTATCCTTACGATGATTGCCCAATAACAATTTCATAAATTCAATATGAATACGTTCTACAGATATTTTTTCCAGTAAATGATGATTTTCTTTCATGGCAGCGAGTGTGTGAGGTTCTAATTCAAAGCCTAGTTGGCTCACAAAACGCAGACCTCTCATCATACGCAATGCATCCTCGTGAAAACGCTCATGAGGGTTTCCAACAGCACGTAAAATTTTATTATCCAAGTCAGACAAGCCGTCAAAAAGATCCACGATTTCTCCATTCTCACGTAAAGCAAGTGCATTAATGGTAAAATCTCTTCGTTTTAAATCCTCTTCCAATGAGCGAACAAACTGTACTTTATCTGGTCGTCGAAAATCCTGATACGTAGATTCGGTTCGAAACGTAGTAATCTCATATTGGCTCTCTTGTGCAAGAACTAATACCGTCCCATGTTCAATGCCGACATCAATTGTTCTGGGAAAGATTTCTTTTATTTCTGCTGGAAAAGCACTTGTGGCAATGTCTACATCATGAATAGGTTGACCAAGCAAAACATCTCGTACGCTTCCCCCTACAAAATAGGCCTCAAACCCTGCTTCTTCAATCTTGTTTATAACAGGAATTGCTTGAATAAATTCCTCAGGTAGTGTAGTTAATTTCATAGTAGGTTTTCCAATCCATAGATAAGCTCATTACGTTTCATGACTTCTTTACACCCCAAAGCAACCCCGCCCATAAACGAACTACGGTCAAATGAATCATGTCGAATAGTTAATCCTTCTCCCTCTCCACCAAATTGAACCTGTTGGTGAGCAATTAAACCAGGTAAACGAACACTATGAATACGCATTCCCTCATAGTCAGCCCCTCTTGCTCCTGCAAGTGTTTCTACTTCATCTGGATTTCCTTGTTGTTTAGGATTCCTTACTTCACTAATCATTTCTGCCGTCTTAATTGCCGTTCCACTTGGTGCATCAAGCTTTTTGTCATGATGTAACTCAATGATTTCAACATCTGGGAAAAATTTTGCCGCTTTTTTGGAAAATTCCATCATTAAAACAGCCCCTATTGCAAAATTAGGCGCAATTAATCCCCCCGTTTCTTTTTCTCTTGAAAGTTTGGTTAGAAAAGCCACATCTGCCTCTGAAAAACCAGTTGTTCCCACTACAGGACGAATCCCATGTTCTAAAGCAAATTGTGTATGTGTCAACGCAAACTCCGGCATGGTAAAATCAATCCAAACATCGGGTTGACTTATCAACAACGCTTCTTTTTCTGTGAAAATCGGCACGTCCACTTGTCCGTATTCTGCAAGTTCATTCAAATTTGTTTTTGTTTCTGTCGGATCCAACACACCTACTAATTGAAAAGCTTCATTTGCCAGTACCATTTTTGTAGCGGTACTTCCCATTCTTCCATTAAACCCTGCAACAACAATTTTAATCATGTGTCTGCCCATCCTTTCTTTCAAAACGAAACTTATCTCGTTGATTAAACTTACTCATATTTTTTTGGAACACGTCTGTTAAATCTATATCCAAGGAATTTGCCATAATCATTGTCACAAATAAAACATCCCCAAGCTCTTCAGCAACCGTGTTTTCTTTTTCATCTATTTTCTTTGGCTTTTCACCATAATAATGATTCACTTCTCTGGCTAACTCTCCCACTTCCTCAGTTAACCTTGCCATCTGAGAGAGTGGCGAAAAATAGCCTGCCTTAAACTGTTGAATATATTCGTCTACCTCTTTTTGCATGGATGCTAATGTTTGCTTATTGTCCATTCTTCTTCACCTCTCTGTACTCTCTTACACATTATCTTAACAAATTCTCAGAATAATTCCTAGAATAATTAAGGTTTGTTTCTCATTGTATAAAAAAAGATTTCGTGCTAAATTGTTATTTAGAAGGTAGGTAAGTAAAAAACAGGTCTCTCTAGATTTTTGCTATATGAAAAAACAATTAGAAACGTCCATAATTCTGATTCCTTTTGTATTTTCTTCACAGAATCATTTTTATATCGTTATTTTTTAGAAAGCGGGTGGTTTTTTTTGAATCGCAAAATGTTTTTAAAAGATATCCCATTGATTTTGATTGGTACAAGTATCTATGCTTTTGGTCTTGTTAATTTAAATATTGCCAACAATTTGGCAGAAGGTGGCGTTTCCGGAATTACCCTCATTCTTTATGCCTTATTTAAATTTGATCCCGCATACTCTACGTTACTCATTAATATTCCATTAATCATTATTGGAGGAAAAATACTTGGAAAACGTTCCCTTGTCTATACAGTCATTGGAACCCTCTCTTTGTCTGCTTTTCTTTGGATTTGGCAACGCGTTCCAATAGAAATAAACCTTCAGCACGATCTACTTATCGTCGCATTACTTGCTGGTTTGTTGGCTGGTATTGGCAGTGGATTAGTATACAAGGTAGGCGGAACAACAGGTGGTAGTGATATTGTCGCTCGAATATTAGAAAAAAATTACGGTATTTCTATGGGACGTTCTTTATTTGCCCTAGATGTCCTCGTATTACTTCTTTCTTTAACTTATATTGATTTACAACGAATGATGTACACACTAATTGTATCCTATGTGTTCAGCCGAGTAATTGATTCTATATTAGACGGTGGATATTCTGCCAAAGGGCTGCTCATCGTTTCAAATCATAGTGAAGAAATTGCCCCGATTTTGATGACCACGCTTGAACGAGGTGTTACTTTTTTGCAAGGAGAAGGCGCATTTTCCGGCGCTGAAAAAAAAATCATCTATATTGTTGTTAGTGCCCGAGAAATTTCAGAAATCAAACGAATTGTTCAGGAATTTGATCCAACTGCATTTGTCTCTGTACTAAATGTCCATGAAGTTGAAGGAGAAGGATTCACCTATCTAAGACCTCAAACAAGTATTCTGAGACGAAAAAAAGTAACTGAATAGAAAAACAGCACTTACAGGTGCATTGTCTAAGAAGACAATCCCTGTAAGTGCTGTTTTTTAAATTTGATGAAGTGAATGCTCTGCAGATAAAAGTGTTAATTGATTGACTTCATTCGATAATTCTAAAAATGCTTCCTTATCGCCATTTTCCAACGCGAAATCAATTTGACTATAAAGTAGAGAAAGCTTAGCTTGTCTCTCTTCTTCTTTGAAAAATCCCTCTAACTCCTCAATAATCTCCGGACTAATTCGCTCATTCCATTTAGCAAAAGGATTATCCTCTATAATAGATAAAAATTCACTTGTTTGCCAAGCCCCGTCAAACAAACACTCTAAATAAAGAGGTTTTTTCCAATTTAACCGTATTTCATGAAATGCTTGATCACTATCAGTAAACACTTTGCCATCAATATAAAGCTGAATAGCTTCCCCTTCTTGATTTGCATCACGAATTTGTAAGCCTCTGTTCGTTTGATCTGCAGCTTCAATAAAATGAACATTATTTAATATCGCCTCATGGTTTGCCAAATAATTCAATATCCACAAGACTTCCCGTCGGTTGAATGTTCCATGATTAACAAACCAATTTAAAAATTTCTTTTTTTGCTGGACATCGATAAACATTCTTCTCACCTATCTCTCTGTTAAATCATCTAGGACAGACTGCACTTCTAAATCTCCTGGTTCGTGATGTAGGTAATGTGACAATAATTCTTTTGCCTCTTGAAGTTTTCCTTCTTCTCTTAAGAAGAAGCCGTACTCTTTCAAAAATTCCGGTTCATGTTCTAATTCTTGGAACGCTTGTTCATAATAAACCGCAGCTAATGCAAATTCTTCCAACTCATTATAAGCATGAGCTAAGTTCCATGCAGCATATGGATGATCTTTTTCTTCCATTTTTTGTAATGTATCTACAACTTCTTGATAGCGTTCTTCATTTAAATACAGATTGCTAAGCGTTAATAAGGTCTCATCTATTTTTTCTCCAAGTTCTAGGGCTTTTAACAAATAATCCTCCGCGCCTTGAACATCATGAAGTCGAAATGCATTTTCAGAAGCAAAGTGATACAGTTCTACTTGATAAGGGCTCTCTTTTAGTCCCTCAGCAATCACTTCGCTCGCCTCTTCAAGTAGCTCTTCTTCTTGTAACACTTCAGCTAGATAAAGATAAAGGGACTGGTAGTGAGGATTTAATGCACGTAATTGCTGTAAATAGTAAATAGCCTTTTCGTTTTCTTTTAATTGAATATACGTAAATGCTAGTTGAAACAGACGATCATCCGTTTGCTCTTCTTCTAACGCAGACTCTAGGTAGCCAACCGCCTCTTCAAATTCTCCTACCATACTATATGCCGAACCAATTCTTTCTTCAATGGAAACAGAAGAAATCACTGAAACATCACTTGCTAATAACTGTTTGTAGAGGTCAATCGCTTCAATAAAACGATTGGTTGAAAAATAGAGTTCTGCTAAAGCAAATTGGATAAGTGGTTCATCTGGTAAAATTTCAGCTGCTTCCTTTAGTTTCGCTTCACTGACCTCAGGAATATCCAGTACTTGATAAAGATCCGCTGTCACAAGCAAACTTTGCGGATAGCTGTCACTCTCTTTTTCTATCTTTTCTAAATATTCAAACGCTTCGTCTATTTTATTATCTTCAATCGCAATTTCAGCAAGCGGAATATTTAAGCCGTCTGAATCTGGATAATCTACAATCAGCTTTTCAAAAATTTCTTTTGCCTCTTCCAAAAAACCAAGAGATAATAACTCTTCTCCTAATTCTACTAAAACATCTCCATCGTCATGCTTTAGTGCCTCAATTAACATTAATTGTGCTTCAGCTAAATCTTCGTTGGCTAACGCTACTAACATTTTTTCACTATATGTTTTCATTATGTTCTCCTTTTACTTCTTGTACAATTTTTTTATAGGATTCTAAGGTTGCCAACAACTCTTTTTCAGTTGGATTCCGATGTTCTTTTATTATACCTATTTTTTCTAAAACCACTATCTTTTTGCTTTTTTTTGCAAGCTGGAGCATTTGTTCTACATACGTACTAATCAATAATTCATCTGGGAGCTCTATAGGAAAGCCCAAATAATCCAGCCAGATAAGAAAATTACGATAATTAAAAGTAAGCGGCTCAATTTCATCATTCCACTTTAACTGAAGTAGTATTCCAAGCAGTCGTTTCATATGATCTGAAAGCAGATGACTTGTTTGTGTTTGATAAAATGCTCGCTCAAACAGCTGACCATACGTTTCAATGACCTCGCTATCTGCTTCATAATAGTTGATTAACGGGGCAATCAATCCATTAAATGATTGGCTAAGCAGTTTTTTTTGATTTGGATAATTTTGATATAATAATTTCAAAAAGTCATGATCTCGTACAATACCACATTGAAGAAACCACAGCAAGTCAACCATCTTTCCTTCTGACTGATTATTTGTTAGTGTCTGATCAAAAATAATTTGACTACCTAATGCCTGTATTTCCATTACAGGCTGATTGTTTAATTTCTCAATTGTGTTTGATAATGTTAATGCTTTTGCCAAAGAGCGGATAGAAACGGGTAAACACCACAGTTCCCCTTGAAGAACCGTCGTTTTCTGAAAAAATCCCATTAATTCCATAACTCCTTCATTTCCAAAAGCAACAAACAGATAGTCTGCTTCTTGCGGGAATTTTGCAGCAAAGCTTAAAAGACCATTTAGCTCATCTAAATTATTACAATGTGCACTATTTGTACAGATGTACCAATCCACTTCAGAATGGACAGAAAACAGTTGAAGCAATTTCTGGGAAAAACGATCATAGTAGCGCTGATTCGTCACAATAACCACATGTTTATTGGTAACCGGTTCTTGTTTTAACTGTGTTGCAAATGTTTCACCATACACAACACGACAGCTATACCCATTTTTTGTATAGACACGTTCCACTATCATCCCCCCCTTTGCTTTCATTCTACCATTAAATCTCCTTTATATATAAGAATTCATATGGAAAAGATGGAAAATCAGAGAAAATTTTATATTTTCTCTCATAGCTATTTTCTAATTCGCTTTTTCTCTTTTTATTATCGAAAAAAATGGAAGTTGATTCAAGAACTGACATGGAAACACTTTTCTATTATGCTATACTTTAGAAAAACAAAGAGGTGTTAGATATGCATAGCCATCCCGATTCTGTCATTATGGAAAAACTAATAGACTATCAGTGGAAAAATCACTCTATTGCTGCTGCGATTATTGATTCAAATGGAGAAATTTTAGCAATGGGTACAACTACAGTAAACGAATCAAATGACCCTACTGCTCATGCTGAAATAAATGCGATTCGTAAGGCATGCACACTAGTCAACAGCCCAAAACTGCCAAAAGGATGTTGGCTATACTCAACATTTGAACCTTGTCCACTTTGCAGCTCTGCAATTATCTGGGCTGGAATTGATGGTGTTGTATATGCAAATAATCCTTTATACAGAGGTAATGAGGAAAATTGGTCGTTTATTTCTTGCGAACAAGTTCTATCAAACGGCGCTTACATTCATAAGACCTCACTCATTAAAGACTTTATGTTAGATAGTATTAAAGGCTATTTCACACGTCACGATAAATAGACTGCGTTTGTAGTATTCAGTCCTTACAATAGTACTATACGCACAAAATTGATAAAATTTTTTCTATTGTTTTCTTTTTTTCTCTCATTTTGACAGTAAAAAAGGGTAACTATGGAGCAGAATAAACGACCATTTACCCTACTCTCTTTCTATCCTGTCATATTGATTCATAATTATACTGGCTGTACAATTATTGGTGTGGATGAAAAAAATTCATCTGCATCTATTTTTTTGAAAAAAGAGATATAATTTTATTTAATTTTGAAGCTAAACAAATAAGCAACGAAAACCAATCGGCTTTCATTGCTTAATGAATTAAATTTTACTCCTCCACATCATTTGACTTAGAGACAAAATGGAAGAGCGCCTTTTGCTGGCTTATGAATAGAAAAAAACGTTTATGACTCTAAAGTCATAAACGTTTTAACAGACGTATTATTTAACAGCGTCTTTAAGAGCTTTACCTGGTTTGAATGCAGGTACTTTGCTAGCTGGGATTTCGATTTCTGCACCAGTTTGTGGGTTGCGTCCTTTACGAGCCGCACGTTCACGTACTTCGAAGTTACCAAAACCGATTAATTGAACTTTTTCACCGTTAGCTAAAGCTTCTTGAATTGTTGAGAATACAGCGTCTACAGCTGCAGTTGCGTCTTTTTTAGTTAAATCAGTAGCTGATGCAACTTTTTCGATTAATTCTGCTTTGTTTGCCATGGAATGGATTCACCTCCTCAAAAAGAGATTTTGATGTTAGCACATCTAATTCATTTATTCTTGAGTGGTCCAAGAATAAATGATAAATATTGATTTGGTTCAATATTCTTTAATCAAGATAGCATAAGAACATTGTAATAGCAAGGTTTTTACGAGTTTTTACCTGCTTTTTTTGATTTTATTTATATTTTTTTCTATTTGATGAAATTTCTTTGTAAAAACGACTTGAGTATGGTAAAATGCTTACTTTCTACGTCGCGGAATAATTCGAATAGGTGTCCCTTCAAAGGTGAAGGCTTTCCTAATTTGGTTTTCTAAGAAACGTTCATAAGAAAAATGCATTAGCTCCTCTTCATTAACGAATACAACGAAGGTTGGCGGCTTCACAGCTACCTGTGTTGCATAAAAAATCTTTAATCGTTTCCCTTTATCTGTAGGTGTTGGATTAATCGCTACTGCATCCATAATCACATCATTTAACAAGGCAGAAGAAATTCGTAAATTCTGATTGATACTCACTGATTGAATCATCTCAGGTAGCTTATTCAATCGTTGTTTTGTCACTGCTGAAACAAAAACAATCGGTGCATAATCTAAATACTGAAATTCTTCTCTCACTTCTTGTTCAAAATCGCGAAGTGTATTGGTTTCTTTTTTTACAAGATCCCATTTGTTTACTACAATGATGACACCACGGCCTGCTTCATGAGCATAGCCTGCAACACGCTTGTCCTGCTCTCTAATCCCCTCATCTGCATTCAACACCATTAAAACGACGTCTGAGCGGTCAATAGCACGCATTGCACGCATGACACTGTACTTTTCTGTATTTTCATAAACTTTTCCGCGTTTTCTCATTCCAGCTGTGTCAATCATCAAGAATTTTTGACCATCTTCTGCAACAAAACGTGTATCAATCGCATCTCTTGTTGTTCCCTCAATCTCAGAAACAATAACACGATCTTCTCCTAAAATTGCATTAATTAATGAAGATTTCCCAACATTTGGACGTCCAATCAAACTAAATTTGATCGTCTCTTGGTCTTCATCTTCTGCATCTGTTGAAAAATGTTTAATTGCTTCATCTAAAACATCACCAATTCCAAGTCCGTGACTTCCAGAAATTGGATATGGATCACCTAATCCTAGTGAATAAAACTCATAAATGTCATTTCTCATTTCAGGATTATCAACTTTGTTCACCGCAAGAATCACCGGTTTATTGCTTCGATATAAAATTCGAGCAACCAGTTCATCTGCATCCGTAATCCCTTCTCTACCACTTCCTACAAAGATAATTACATCGGCTTCTTCAATCGCTATCTCTGCTTGGTGCTTAATTTGGTCCATAAAAGGCTCATTGCCAAGGTCAATTCCTCCAGTATCAATAATACTGAATTCACGGCCTAACCACTCTCCCTTTGCATAAATCCGGTCTCTTGTAACACCCGGAGTATCTTCAACAATTGATATACGCTCACCGGCAATACGATTAAATATCGTTGATTTACCTACATTTGGGCGCCCTACAATTGCTATTGTTGGATTTGCCATCTTTTTGTCCTCCTTGACAGTTTCAATCTTTCTTAGTTTAACGAATGAACAGTGAAGTTGCAAGCCTAGTTTACTGATTCTTTACACTTCTGTCAGTAAAAACTTCATGAACTTACCAAATTTTAAACATTCCTGCATAAAATGAAAAAGCTGAACTACATAATCTGCAGCTCAGCCCTCATTCGTATTTAAAGGATAGACTGTTTTAGAAAGCGAATATTCTACTCTTTCGTATCCTCAATTTCACCTTTTAATGCATCCCCTAAAATATCACCCATAGTAAAACCTGTATTTTCCTCAGGTAATTCATAGCTTTCAACTTCTTTAGGCTCAGCTTCTGATTCAGGTTTTTCTTCCAATGCTTTAATGCTTAAAGCTACACGGTGTTCTGTTGGATTCACTTCCAAAACTTTCACTTTTACTTCTTCGCCTTCTTTTAATACTTCATGAGGCGTTGCAATATGTTTGTGAGAGATTTGTGAGATGTGAACTAACCCTTCCACACCAGGGAAGATTTCTACAAATGCACCAAAGCTAGTTAGACGCTTAACAACGCCATCTAATACTTCACCAACAGGTGCTTTTTCTTCAATTTCAGTCCATGGTCCAGGCAATGTTTCTTTGATTGATAGTGACACACGTTCTTGCTCTGGATTAATAGAAAGAACTTTCACCTTCACTTCATCACCAACACTTAAAACATCACTCGGTTTATCTACATGTTTATGAGAAATTTCAGATACGTGGACTAATCCATCAATCCCTCCTAAATCGATAAATGCACCAAAGTCTGTTAAACGTGCGACTTTTCCTTCAACCACGTCACCGTCATGAATGTTTGCCAGTACTTCTTTTTTCTTTTCCTCTTTTTCACCTTCAACAACTGCTTTGTGAGAAAGAATTAAACGGTTTTCTGAAGGTTCGATTTCAATAATCTTAAAGGCTAATGTCTTTCCTTTATATTCATCAAAATCAGCCACAAAATGATCTTCAACCATTGAAGCTGGAACAAATCCACGGACACCAACGTCAACAACTAATCCACCTTTTACAACATTTGTAACAGGTGCTTCAATAATTTTGCCTGCTTTGAAATCTTGTTCAATTTCTTCCCAGACTTTTTTAGCATCAAGACGGCGTTTAGAAAGCAGATAGCTGCCATTTTCTTTGTCTTTTCCGATTGAAGTAATAACGACTAAATCCAAAATGTCGCCAACTTTCACTACTTCATTAATATCTTCAACAGGCAAAGTTGATAATTCCTTAGCTGGAACTACACCTTCCACACCGGCACCTTCAATGCCGACAATCACTTGTTTGTCTTCGACAGCAAGGACTTCTCCTTTAACTACATCTCCAACATTTACTTCTTGGACGCTATTAATAGCTGCTTCCATTGATTCATTGCCATTTTCCACTTGATTTTGATCAAATTCTGTCATGACGTATGTCCTCCTAACCAACATTTGATTCTAAATTGCACTACTATCTTGATTCTAAGCGATACTACAAAAAAAATAAAGCGATTTCCACCTTTTTTTCTAAAAAAAAGCAAGTTCTGATACGAATTGAAAAAAAAGACAGAGAATTCACGTTTTTTCCGTAAATTCTCTGTATATTTCCTATAAATATCCTTTTTCTTTAATTATCTGGTGAATGGCGTCGACTACTTTATCAATTGACATTCCTGTCGTATCAATTCGAACCGCATCGTCAGCTTGCGTAAGTGGAGAAACTTCACGAGTGGAGTCAATATAATCGCGCTGCTGAATTTCTTTTTTTAAGGTCTCAAAATCTGTAGCGATTCCTTTTTCCAGATTTTCTTTGTAGCGGCGTTCTGCTCGTTCTGTCACACTGGCCACTAGAAATATTTTCACTTCCGCATTAGGCAACACCGCTGTTCCAATATCTCGTCCATCCATAACCACACCACCATTTTCAGCAATTGTTTGCTGCAAGGCGACCATTTCTTCACGTACTTTGGCATGTGCTGAGACTTCTGAAACAGCATTCGTTACTTCTGGTTGTCTAATTGCATCTGTAACATCTTTTCCATCGACAAATACAAGCTGTCCCTCTTCAGTCTGTTTAAATGAAATAGGATATTTTTTGATTAAATCAACTAACCCAGCTTCATCATCGAACGTCACATGGTGTGTAATAGCAAGATATGTAAGCGACCGATACATCGCACCTGTATCTGTATAAATAAACTGAAATTCTTTTGCCAGTAGTTTGGCAACGGTGCTTTTCCCCGATGAAGCAGGTCCATCTATGGCTAGACTAATATTTTTCACGATTGAACATCCTTTACTTGCTTATTCTGACAAAGTTTCTTTTCCATAAAAAAGACCGCCAAAGCGGCCTTACGTTTTATCTTTATCTATTTGATTCGAATTGACTGACCAGGAACTAGATTGAAATTATCTGGAGTCATACCATTTAGTTCATAGATAGTTTCCACAGGAACACCCGTACGAGCTGCAATTTGATTTGGCCCTTCACCATTTAAAACCTCTGTATACTCTTCGCCTTGGTTACCAGCATTTTGATCTGTATTCTGATTGGTATTTTGATCTGTGTTTTGATTAGTGTTTTGATCCGTGTTCTGATTGGTATTTTGATCTGTATTCCCATTTTCTGCTTGGTTATTTTCTTGATTTTCATTTTGCGTATTATCAGCTACAGAAGATGAGCTTGTCTGCTCTGTAGAAGATGAACCTGCCGTACTGCTACTTGTTGAAGATTCTTTTGTTTCTTTACTAACAGTCGTCGTTGTCGCTGTTTGTGTATTTGGCGTTGTCTTATTATCATTTAACCACCAAATATAGACCCCTGTTGGAATAGCAGCAATTAAGAAAAGAAGGATTACTAACATGGTCAAAAACATCGTATTCCCTTTTTTTCCTTTTCTTTGTTGACTGCGCGAAGCACTTTGATCATAGTCAGTATCGTAAATGGATTGTTCCCACGGTTCATTTGCTGTTTTCGGCTTTTTCTTATCGTTTCTACTCACTGTAAAATTCCCTCCTAATTACTATCGTGTGCTATTATACCACACGAGTTTCAAATGTGTCCTCAAAAATCAATCAGTTTTTTTTTCTTTAAATAATCTTAGTAAAATTGTTTCCCAATTAGCGAACCCTTTCTGACTTTGCTCCACTCCTAAGTCCGCTGATTTCTCTTCAATTAAATAACTAGCGCCATCATTATCACAACAATTAGCCGTCTTATGTTCAAGTGTTTCGTCAAAATAGTTTACTAAGTACTCACGTCTACAGGTAGTTGTTTGGACATACGCAAGCATTTTTTGTAATTGTTCTACTCGCTGAACTTCTTTATTTTTTATACGAGTAAACACTCGTTCTGAGTTTTCTTCTTGTTGAATTTCTGCTAGCCATTTTTGCTGTATTTCTGATAGATCCTCTTTAGACACCCCTTCACTCAAAAGGTATGATTCTAATCCTAACCGCTCTTCATTGGTCATTTGATTAAAAAAGTAATGAACTCGCTCATCCCCAGTTTGATAGAGTAAAATAGCCTGACTATTTTGCTGATCGCGTCCTGCACGCCCGATTTCTTGCACGTAATTTTCCATGCTGTCAGGTAAATCATAGTGAATTACAAAACGAATATCTGCTTTATCAATTCCCATTCCAAATGCATTGGTTGCAATAAGTATCGCTAGTTTATTTGTTAAAAATTGTTGCTGGAGCTGTTTTCTTTGTGAAGGCTCTAATCCGCCATGATAAAATCCTACAGAAAAATCATTTCTTAATTCCTGATATAATTGTTCCACTTGTCTTCTCGTCGCACAATAAATAATTCCGCTACCGCTCATTTTAGAAAGAATCTCCTGTATTGCTGCCTGCTTATGTTCTGTTTGTTGAACAAATAAAGCAATATTATTGCGGTTAACAGATTCGGAAACCACAGTAGGCTCCTCCTGGAATAAAACAGATTGAATATCCTCTTTTACCTGTGGAGTAGCGGTTGCTGTCAAAGCCAGAGTAAGCGGTTTGCCTAATTGCTTTTGAACCTCTCCTAACTGCCGGTATTCTGGACGAAAATCGACTCCCCACTGAGATACACAATGTGCTTCATCTACCACAAATAAAGAAACGCCTGCAAATTTTAACGCTTGAATAATTTCTTTTTGTACAAGCATCTCTGGACTAAAATATATAAATTTATAGCTAGAGAGTCTAGCTAACACATAGTTCTTTTCTTCTTTACTAAGAAGACTATTAAAAGCTATGACTCGTTTTTCTCCTTTTTTTTGTAGCTGACTTACTTGATCTTCCATCAAAGAAATCAATGGAGAAACAATGACAACAAGTCCTTCTTTAAGATAGCCTGTCAATTGATAACACAAACTTTTCCCTGTTCCTGTTGGAAGAATAGCCAATGTTGACTTATCATTCAAAAGACTAGAAATAATCTCTTTTTGCCCCGAACGAAATGTCTGATAACCAAAATACTGAAAAAGTGCTTTCTCTAAATTCATTTTCGTCCCTTCTTTCTATATTCTCGAATTTGAAAAAGACGAAAACTATCATAGCTTAGTGAAAAACGCTGATTTATTTCTCTATATTGCCAAGTAAGTATCGGAGAATTTAATTGACGCAACTGCTCTTCTGTCTCTTTTGAAATGAACTGCTGAAACGGAAATGATTCATCCAAAATCGACCATTCAATAAGATGGTCATTAATTGTACTCTCTTTTATATGCCGCACTTGCATTACCTGCTCTTTTGTTGCCCCTTGAAGAAAGAGTCGAATGGTTTGACGTACACTTTGATTATAATTTTGTTTCAGTCCTTCTTTTACCAGTTCATAGAGAGCTGACTCTGGTAATTCTTTTAAACACCTGAAAAAAGCATGGATCGCTTCATCTTCAAATAATTGGTTATAAGGAAATTCCTGCATACTATCTGGTAATAACTGATAGGCGACCGCACCATCAATCTGCCTTCCAGAAAACTGATTTGATAAAAAAGCTGCCTGTGTGTCAGAAAGCTGTTGAAAAATCGCTGTCAATTCCGTTTTTATTTGCACCGAAAGTTGTTTTCTTTCCTGTCGTCTCAACCAATTTTTTACTTGGATAGTATAATAAGGACTTGTCTCAATAGGAAGATACTCATTCTCACTATAGCTAAGATAAGAAACGACTTGAATAGCAAATTTTACTAAACGCCAATTCGTATGCGCTGTTTTACCAAAAGAAAAATAGTCAATTTCTGGAAATCGAAAAGGATTCTTTTCTAAAGCCCTTCTTCCTTTATCCGTCAGCAAGTATTCCCCTTTATCTTCCTTCAAAAAACCTTTTGAACAATGATAAGTAAGAATTTTTTTTATTAAAGACTCGTCTAACTTAGGAAATGCCCCTAAATAAGGGAGAACACCATGAAAAAAGCCATAAACCAAAACTGAATTTGTTCTCCTGCCTCGCAGTAAATGATATAAAGTTGTTCCTTTCATCTTGTTTCCTTCTTCAAAGAAGGATAGAATTAATTCATTCATGTTTTACTATACTCCTTTATAAGATAGGATTGACTGTTTATGAAAAATTGCCAAATCATTCCAGAACGTTGCATTGCCTGTGGAATCTGTGAACTTGTCGCGCCAAACATCTTTGAGTATGACGACGAAGGGATTGTACGCTTTGTGCTGGAGCCAAATGCGCAGCATCAATTCATTCCAACATCCGAAGAAACAGCTGTTCTTGAAGCTTATAGAAAATGCCCAGTTCGAGCAATCGTACTCGATAAATAAAGGTACATTTATTTTAACAATACCTCAGGGGAAATACAAAATTATCTAAAAAAGTTGTCTGCAAAAAGCGAAGCGACCTCCGAAAATCTAACGTTTGGAGGTCGCTTCACAGTGCAAACAACTTTTTTATGACTTATACACACAGACGATAGACAGCTTCTGCATAGACATCCATAGCCTTATACATGCTGTCCAGTGCCCAAGCTTCATTTGGCTGGTGAGCCATTCCAACCACATCAGGGAAAATCGCCCCAAACGCCACACATTGATTCATAGTACGGGCAAAGGTTGCTCCTCCTGAAACAATGGGCTCAGAAATCATATCTCCTGTGATGTCACGGTACGTATTCAATAGATTTTGAACAAGCTCGCTATCTAGTGGAACATAAAGCGAATCAATGAAATCAAACTCTTCATAGCGCAAATCATATTCAGCTGCTTTATCCGCTAGTTTTTTCACCAATTCTTCTTTGACAACTGTCACAGGCATCCGCATATCCACGCCAATTCTCGTTTCAGTTGGTGTAATGGTTAGACTCGCGAAATTCATAGTTAATTCACCTGATTGCTCATCTTCTGTCTTTCCTACAACGTTTTCTCCTGTGGCATTCTCTTTTACAAGTTTTCCTAAGAAATTCAATGGGGCAAAATCAACCACATCAGACAACGCCATCGCTAATCGTGTAATGGCATTCGTTCCTTTTGGTGCATCCTTTGCATGAATACTTTTTCCAATAACTGTAATAGATTCTCCATTATCTTGAAAATCAAAATTTAAAGAAGCTAACTTTTCTTTGACTTCTTCTAATTTATCTCCAGAATAACTAGCCGTTTCTGGAACGACATTCATGGTTCCTGGTAGATCAAGATCGATTTCTTTAGAACCTGGCCCTACTAAATAAGCTTGCAATAGTCCTTTTTCAGCATAAATTAATGGAAACTTAGAATCTGGTGCAAACCCTAGGCTAATCCCTTCTTCTTTTTCATTATATTTGTCTAAACAACGCCATAAGTTTTCTTCATCCGTTCCAAAAATAAAACGAATACGTTTATTGAAAGTCACGCCTTCATCCATTAAAGATTTCACTGCATATAGCGCAGCAATTGAAGGTCCCTTATCATCCTGTACCCCACGACCAATTAGACTGCCTTCATTTAAAATAGGCTCAAATGGGTTTGATTGCCAATTTGCCAAATCTCCTGCCGGCACTACATCTAAATGGCATAGTATACCAAAAAGCTCTTCGCCCTCGCCAACCTCAGCATATCCATAATACCCTTCAGGATCTTTAAATGTTTTAAACCCTAATTCATCACAAATTTCTAGTGCTTTATCCAAGGCAGCAACAACATGCGTTCCAAATGGATGACCTTCACCTGCATCTGACTCATCTAAAATTGATGGAATCCGAATTAATTCTTTCAACGATTCAACGGCTGCTTCCTGATGCACCTTTTTTACAAATTGTTTCATTTTAATAGCCTCCCGTTTTTGACTAAATTTATCGATTTTTTGTATCTTGCGTTTTTCAGGCTATTTATTCTTGCTAATAACCCCTTACTCTTTCTTTTATGATAGGCGTATAGGAAAAATTTGTCTAGTCCTACTTGTCAAAAAGCAAAGAAAAGAATCTGGAATCCAGAACATAATGATTATAGTTATATCCAGATTTTCTAATCTATTACTAACGTTTTGGGAAGGAACGTATCTTCATGCATAAGACACACTTGAATTGAAGAGCTGCTCTCATTGCTCTCTAAAAGCGAGGTGCTTTAAGAAGGAACAGTTTTGGAAATAAACAGAATCTGTGTCTCTACACTCTTCCTAAAAAATAGATGTAGACGAATTTCTTCATCCACATCAAGAATTATACCGCCTTTATTGTGAATGGACTAAAAAAACTGACTCAAAACGAGGGTTCGTTTCAAGTCAGTCTGGATGTCTATTTTGTAATAGTTGTTGGTCGTTCAAGTTGATGTTGTTTTTTCGCCAACCAAGGTAATAACTTGGCATGTAAGAAAAGAAATACAATGCTAACTACTGAGCCTTTAATCAAATTAAAAGGGACGATACCAATTAATACATAATTAATTAGCGGCATGCCTAAAAATTGAGTCGTATTCATTCCGAAGAAGAATAAATAAAGGGGGGTAATGACAAAGTAATTTGCTATACTCATGAAAATAGTCAAAGCTAAAATTCCGCTGACTGTTCCAATCACCTTATTACGCATTTTATGACTACCCTTATTGAAAAAGTAAAACATCGGTAAAGTGAACAAGACAGAAGCAAAAATACTCGCTACATCACCTACCATATTTGCTGGTGAGAATCCTGTTAATAATAAATGTAGCACGGAGCGAATGACTGCTGTTGCAATTCCTGCCATCGGTCCGAATAAAAACATACTAATCATAATAGGAATATCACTAAAATCGATTTTTAGAAAATCGAACGCTGGCATTATTGGTACTGCGATAAATTGTAACACCAACCCTATTGCTGCAAACATTGACATGGCGACCATTTTTTGTACACGACTGTTCTTCATTTTGAAATCCTCCTGGTTAAGGACACATCTTCAACGAACCCTTCAAATTCATATTCATTTCTACTCAAAACAACAAAAAAACTCTATTTTTTCGCAGGGAAAAATAGAGTTAGAGTTATTTGAGTCGTCAAAAATATCAATTCAAATAAGCCCTATCTTCTTTATCCAGACTTTACTGTCGGTATCAGAATTTCACTGAATCAGCCACCTCAATGAGATGGGTCGTGGACTATAACCACCGGTCGGGAATTTCACCCTGCCCCTGAAGACGAACCTTTTATTTTATTTTACATACATAGTATACACTCCGAATGAAAAAAAACAAGCATTTTGTTTTAACTCTCTGAAAATGATTTTTGTCAATTTACTGGAATCTCTAGCAAGTCGATCATCTACTCTTATAAAAACACTTATTTTTTGTAAGAAAAAAAACCTTCTTACTTCGTCTTATTCGTTGCTAGATTCAACAGGCTGCTAACTTCTTTTTTGTTTAATTCGCGATAGTCTCCCGGACGTAATCCTTTTAATGTTAATTCACCATATTTTTCTCTTTTTAGTTTCTGAACGGGAAGCCCTACGGCCTGCAGCATGTTCTTCACCTGATGATTTCTTCCTTCATGGATAGTCAGCTCTACTATACTTGTCCCTGTTCGCGGATCAACAGAAATCACTTCAACTTTGGCAGGCGCAGTCTTTCTTCCTTCAATCTTGATTCCTCTAGTTAAGGGATGAAGCATTTGTTTTGTTGCCAATCCTTTGACTTTAGCCACATAGACTTTATCTACTTCATGACTTGGGTGAGTCAATTTTTGAGAAAATTCACCATCATTTGTTAACAACAACAATCCTGATGTATCATAGTCTAAACGACCAACTGGGTAAATTCGTTCAGTAACACTTGGCAGAAAGTCTGTAACAACTTTTCTTTCCTTATCATCTGAAACTGCCGAAATAACCCCTTTTGGTTTATACAACAAATAATACCCATACTCTTCTTGGTAGATAGGCACATCATCCACTTCGATTTTGTCCCCTTTACCTACTTTGACGCCCAATTCCTTAATAATCTTTCCATTGACACGAACACGTCCTGCAAGGATATACTCCTCTGCTTTTCTTCGAGAAGTAACTCCCGCATGTGCGATAACTTTTTGTAATCGTTCCATTATTCTTGCTCCTCTTCAGTTGTTTCTAACTCTTTTCCTTTATAGCGGTCAAAAAATAAATCCATTGATTCTTCTTCATCTTCTATTTCCATGGACTGAATGTCTGGAAGCTCTTCAAGGGACTTCAATGCAAAATAATCCATAAAATAAGCAGTCGTTCCATATAAAATTGCACGCCCCGGTCCTTCCACTCGACCTTTTTCTTCAATTAATTGACGAGCCACTAGTTTTTGAACAGATCCTGAAGACTGGACACCTCGAATTTCTTCAATTTCAATTCGCGTAATTGGCTGCTTATAGGCAATAATCGACAATGTTTCAAGTGCTGCTTGAGAAAGCTTATTTGAAATTGGCGATTGCGCATACCTTTTTAATAATGGAGCAAATTTCTTTTTTGTTGTTAACACAAAATGATTGCCTACCTCCAAAATATTTAACGCAGAATGTTCATCTTCTTTATAGCTTTTACCTAGCTCCTCTACCCATTCATAGACCTGAGAAGTCTCAGCTTCAAGGAGATAACTCAACTCATCTAACCCAATTCCTTCCTCACCTACAACGAATAAAATTGCTTCCAACTCACTCAATTTGATCATCTGCTTGTTCTCCTACTGTTCCGTAGAGCATAATCGGCTCATAATTGGCTTCCTGCTCTACCTTAATTCGTCCTGTTTTCATTAATTCTAATAACGCCATAAATGTGGTCACAATTTCAGAACGCGATTCTCCAGTGAAAAATGAATCAAATGTACAGCCCTTATTTCTCGGCAGGCGTGCAATTTGTGCTTCAATCATTTGAATTTTTTCTTCAATCGTTACATCGTCTGTTGCAACCGTTGTTTCTACAACTTTCTTTTTCTTTCGTTTTTCCAACATGCTGTGAAAAGCTAAAAATAAATCAATAGTGTTCAACTGATTAAGCGGCAACTTAGGATTATAATCTTTGTACTGATCTACATCCATCGGTTCTTTTGTATAATATAAGCTTCGTTCATCCGCTTTTTCTGAAAGAACCTCTGCTGCATACTTAAATTTACGATACTCCAATAACTGAGCAACTAGCGCATCCCGAGGATCTTCCCCTTCTATTTCCTCTTCTTCTATCTCAAGCTCCTGCTTTGGTAACAGCATCTGACTCTTTATCGCCATTAACGTAGCTGCCATAACTAAATACTCGCCTGCCACCTCTAACTCTAGCGTTTTCATCGTATGAATATAGGTCATATATTGCTCTGTTACATCTGAAATGGGGATGTCATAAATATCAATTTCAAGTTTTTTAATCAAATGTAACAACAAATCTAACGGTCCTTCAAACACATCTAGCTTTACATTAATTTCTTGCACGCTAATCCTACTTTCTTCATAAAAATATAGCTAAAGCCTCATGCTCGTGGAAAATGCTGCTTGTACACATCTGTCATTCGCTTTTTAGTAATGTGTGTATAGATCTGGGTCGTTGAAATATCCGCATGACCTAGCAGCTCTTGAACGGTTCGTAAATCTGCCCCATTCTCCAAAAGGTGTGTCGCAAAGCTATGACGCAACGTATGGGGGGTTACATCTTTGTTAATTCCAGCTTCTCGAACAATTGTTTTCAAGTTTTTCCATATCCCTTGCCTAGATAAACCATGGCCATGATTGTTAACAAATAAATGCAGCTCATTTGGTGTCTTTTTCGTCAAAGCTGGACGAGCTTCCTCTAAGTAGCGTTCAATCCAATGAATTGCATAATCTCCAAGCGGAATAATTCGTTCCTTATCTCCTTTTCCGATTGTCTGGAGTAATCCGATAGATAAGTGAAGATTGCCTAGTTTAAGTCCAATCAGTTCACTTACACGAAGCCCTGTTGCATACATCACTTCTAGTATCGCACGATCTCGAATCCCCAAGAGTTTACTAGTATCTGGGGTTTCAATTAATCGTTCAACTTCTTCCAGACTTAATGTACTAGGAAGCTTTTGTGCTTTTTTTGGCGAATCAATATGCTGCATAGGGTCGTGGTCTGTGATTCGTTCTTGTCTCAAATACTGATGAAATCGTCGTAAACTCGAAACCATTCGAGTAATCGTTGCCGATGATTTTCCTTCTGTTTGTAATTTCTGTAGATAGGTAACCACTAAAAAACGGTCTACCTGTTGCCAGGAGGTAATCTGATTCTCTTCCAAAAATGTTGTATATTGTGTTAAATCACGTTCATAGCTCACTCGTGTATTTAAAGCTAGTCCTCGTTCAATATTCAAGTAATGCAGATATTCAATAATCTGGTCTTTCACAGAAATCACCTAACTTTCGCATTCTTTATCATATCAAATAACCTGTAGGAAGGATAGAAAAAATTACTCTTTCCACGCAAATTCAATTGCTGAAAAATTCAACAAATACAAAAAGAAGGTGGGACATAACTAATTAAGTTATTCCACACCTTTGTAAAATCTTAATAAACGGCGGGAACAGAAGCAACTCATCTCCACTGCGTTTCGCTCTCAACAACTTCTACGCATGGAACATGCTAGAGTTGAAGGTCTCCACTGCGTTTCGCTCTCAACAACTTCTACGCATGAAACATGCTAGAGTTGAAGGCTTCGAAAATAAGCTGAAATTCCCAAAGATTTGAGGAACAATCTTCGTGAATTCCTTCTTATTTCTTGGAGCTGAACACTTCTGTCCCGATCTCATCTTCTTGCTAATAAAACAAACTATTTATGAACAATCTATAAAATTCCCCAATCCAGGTATAAGCAAGTACTATTGCTGTGACTGGACGGCGTCCTTTGGTTCATCAGCCGTTTCTGTTTTTTTCAGTTGACATTCCCGACAAATACCATGGAAAGTCAAACGATGGTCTTTAATAGCAAACTGATATCTTTGCTCAACAATTTGTTCAACCGATCCTAATAAATCTTCTTCAATTTCCTCAATATTTCCGCACTCTAGACAAAGTAAATGATGATGGAAATGTTTTGCCCCTTCTTTTCGCAGGTCATAGCGTGCAAGACCATCATTAAAGCTTACTTTATCGACAATTCTTAATTCTGTTAAAATTTCCAATGTTCGATAAACGGTGGCAAGACCAATCTCTGGACTTTTTTGCTTCACTAAAAAATAAATTTCTTCAGCCGATAAGTGGTCCTTTTCATTTTCAAGTAATACAAGTACGGTTGCTTCCCTTTGAGGAGTCAATTTAAATCCTGATTCGTGAAGTTGTTCTTTCGTTTTTTTAAGTGCTGCAATAGGATTCATGTGACTACCTTCTCCTTATTTATAATGATTATAAAATAAAAGCTTGATTCCAGCCTATAAATTATAATAATTATAGGTTAGAATCAAGCTTTTGGCAAGGATTCTCAATTAGAATCTTTATTTAATAAAGTATACCCATCTTTTTGTTGAATTTTTCGTTGTTTCAGCAAGCTGCCCAGTGCACGCTTAAACTGTCCTTTACTAATTCCAAAGGTTTGAAGTATTTCTTCAGGTGTTGATTTATCTGTATAAGGAATTTTATTTTCAGGTGCTCGCTCCAAAAATGTTAAGATCATTGCTGCATCATCACTAATCGCTTCATACGCACGTGGTTTTAATGAGATATTTAACACGCCATCTGGACGAACACCAATCACTCTACCCGTCACCTTTTCTCCTAGACGAGGCTCTTGATACCGTTCGGATGGATGGATAAATCCAATATGGAAATCGTCTGTTAAAAGATAAGAACCTACCAGCTTTAAGCGATACACAGTTCCACTAACATTTTGATTTTTCATCTCTTCATTGCCGAGGTTACTCAACGCTTTAAAAATTTTTTCATCTGCTAATGTTCCCCAGATCCGATCTTTTGGATCGACTCTCAAAGAAATCATTAGCTGATCGCCGCTTTTAGGCCAAAGCTCACGCATTGTTGGCAGTTCATCTAAAGAAATTGCCACATCCTTGTCTGGAAGACCAATATCCACAAACGCACCTAAATCTCTTCGTGTGCCTGTGACTGTCCCAAATGCATAATGTCCCACACGACTTTTTGGAATTATTGTTGTCATACTCAACTCTTGTTTTTGATTAATGTAGCCAAAACCTTCAACTACATCACCTAAATTATGTTCGCCTTCTGTTTTTGCCAAACGAAACGTCAAGCCATTTTTTTGTACAAAATAATGAGTATCATTCTCATCTGTAATCATTCCACTAAATACTGTAGCTAATAATGTATTCATATTTTTCTCCTCTACTTAAAAAAACAATCGAAGTAAGGCCATTGTCGCCATACCGACAATTACCGTTCTCATTAAATCCTTTGTGCGAATGGCTACCAAAAAAGTTGGTAAGCATGCCACTAATGATAATAAATCAATTGCTGGCAGTTTACCAGTCCGAACTTCTAAAATACTCTGAAATAGCAATGCCGTCAAGATACAAATTGGAATGTAAGATAAAAAATCCATCAGCCATTTAGGAAAATCAACTTTTTTAGACAAAATAAACGGCACAATTCTTGGAATCCATGTAACAACTGCTGAACCCGCAATTACAAGAAATAGATAGTTAGTTGTCATGATTTGTCACCACCCCTACCAAACAGCCAATAAGTGTCGCAATCAAGACCGATAGCTCTGGAGAGAGAACACTCATCAATAAATACAATGAAACACATACACTAATCAGAACAATAATCGTTTGTCGCGTACGTTTTCGAATCGGTAAATCTACTTGAAGAACAAACAAACCAATAAACATGGCAATTAGTGCAAAATCAAGTCCAAATCGTTCTGGGCTAGGAATATATTCCCCAATCAGCCCGCCTAAAACAGTAGCAGCAATCCATGTCAAATAAGCCATTATGTTTAACCCGTTCATCCACGGAACAGTCACCGGCTGTTTTTTCGCCAGAACCGTTGTCAAAACGCCATAAGATTCATCAGTAAGTAGTGTACCAATCCCTATACTCTCCAATAAATTCGCACTTCTAAAATGTGGAGCCACAGACATACTCATTAGAAAGTGACGAAGATTCACTAAAAATGCTGTAAAAACAATGCTTGCCACTGGTGCTTGAATCGCAATCATTCCACAGATAATAAATTGGGCGCTTCCTGCATAAATAAACACAGACATCATTAAAATTGAAAAGATTGATAAGCCAACACCTTTTCCAACAACACCCGCAGCTAAACCAATTCCTAAATAGCCAAGAACAGTTGGCAAGCAAGCCTCTACTCCTTCTCGAAATGTTACTGCTGATTTCCCTTGACTTTCCATAGCTTTCTCCTCACTCCCGTTTATCAAAAATAGATTTTTATTTAATAAATCAATAAGCAATTCTTTAACGTCTTAAAGCAACTTATTTCCTCCCAAAAAAGACCTCTATGTTTAGAGATTGCTTCTATCATAACGAAGTTGAAAGTGCAACGCAACTTGAAAAAGAAAATTTTTCTAAATTTTCTGACTATTAACTAATATTTTCCCTTATTCTAACTATATCTTCCCCGTTTTTACTTTTTCCAGCAATAAATAAATTTAAAAGGAACGGTCTAATTTCCTATTCACAAGTCAACTAGAAACCTATTTTTATTAAGTAGACTCTGACCTTCCTGATTTATTAAATCGTAATTGTCCGCCTAGTTGAAAACTAGCAAAGGTTTAAAAGAAATCCTTTGTTACTGGTGCCAAGTTATACGCGACTATATTTTGAATATTATTTGACACACAAGGATTACTTCATTTCGTTCCTTTTGAATGTCCAATGATGGGTCATACTCTAATAAGTATCCATTTCCCCACTTAAATACCACCACTTTTTCATTATATTTTCAAAATTCAAACAAACCAAAAATATCATTATTGTTTTTTAAAATAATTTACTTAATTAAATATATTAAATAAAGCGACTATTACTAAGCTAAATACTAACCAAAATACGGATCACTGAGAACCCTTTTTTCAGAGTATTTCTTTTGGCTTTTTTCATATTTTGATTTAATCTTACACGTGCTGCTATCGGCAATGCTTCCCCTCTATTGATATATCCATACTCGAAGCTAAAAACAAACCCCGCTCACCTAAAATCCATCATCTCTACCACCTTCATGTCCACTTTCCTTTCAATCAATAATCCATATCCATTTTTTCTTTAACCATCGCATCTTTCTTTTTTCTGAATTTCCATAACTAAAAATATAATGAATTTTATTAAAAGATGAAATAAAGATGTGATTATTTTAAAAATAATTGGCAATTGATTTTACTATCTTCGCAATTTTTTTGAGCTGTTATGCAATTCCGTTCCTCTTGTAAGCAGATTGAAACACTCTTTGAATTGAAGGTCTATACGCTAAAAAGAGTCCAAAACATAACTAAAAAAATCATGTTTTGGACTCTAGCTTATTAAAGACAAGAGGATATAACTTAGATAGTTATATCCTCGCCATCTGACTGATTTAATTCACACTCCCTTATTATCGGAAAGTTTGTATTTATCAGCTTTATACATATGTTTATTGTGTCTGGTCGCTTCCATTCCCACCAAACCATCCAGTCTTACAATTGATGGTCATCAAATAGAAAGGAAACGAGTACTCAGAACCAAGCAAGTTTGATGGAGAGGTCGCATAAAGATTATAAAATCCTTCCCCATCTTCAATTCGAACTGGTTCTAAGTAATACCCACCTTCCACAATATAGCCACGGTCGAATGCGATAGATAAAACATTCTCTTTGACCCCAGGTGCCCATGTCCAAGCAGCATTATTGACATCATCAATATCACTTTGTCTAGAAGATAGAATCGGTAATCCTTGATTGTTTTTTTGGAAAGCAGGATGTCTCATTCCTTTGCTGTCATAGGCCCATTCAACTCCAGATACATCAGAAGCATTTGATGAAGTTGAATCTGATTGTGTATCAGACACAGTATTCGATTCAGCAGCATTTGTTTGTTCTACAGCTGCCGCTTCTTCTGCTTGTTTTTCAGCTTCTACTTTTTGCGCTTCTTCTTTTGCCTTGTTTTCTTGTGCATCTAATTGTTTTTTAACTGCCTCTAGGCCTTTTGTTAGTTCTTTTGTTAATTCGGTATTTTTTACTTTTTCTACTGCTTTTTTTGCAGCGTCGTAGTTTTCTTTATTTGCTTTATCAGTAACTTTTCCGTCAAGATAAACAACATCAACGAGTCCTTTAGCTGCTTGTAACTCATCGAATTGTGTGTGTGCAACAGAGATAGCCTCATTAATCAATTTAGCAAATGCTGTATCCTCTTTCATCGGTTCAAGATCAATTTTTTTATCTACTTTTAATAATGGATTTTTTACCAATGTATTATCAGAAATCACAGGCTCAGTAAATAATTCATTTGTTTTTTGAATCATCGAAACCTTATTTGAAACATCTGTAAACGTAGTAGAAACTTTTTCATATCCTTTTTGATCTTTTAGTGCATCTAATTGTGTCGATAATTTGGTTAAATCTCCACCTACTTTTTCAACACGTATAAATTCGTGTGTATCATCCGTGTAAAAAGCATCTAAACTTTTTTGAATAGATTCAAGCTCTGTTGCTTTTTTCTTTGTCTCTTCTACTTGTTGAGCATCATTTTCTTTTTTGTTTTGGCTGTAAACACTCCACGCACTTGCACCCAAAATTAGAACCGCAACCGCCGTAATACCTCGAGCAATCGTCTTCTTTTTATTTGAAGCTTCTGGCTTTATCTCTGATTTTTCAAATGTTGGTTCTGATGTTGACTTGTCAGCATCAGAATCTAAAAGTTCGACTTCGTCTAAAAGAACTTTATTAGAATCTGATTCCTTTGGAGCTTCACCAAAAATCGGTAATGGGTCCGTAACTTTAGGCTTCCCGGCTATTAATTCATCCGTTTCTTTGTTGACCGCCTGTGTATTTTTCTCTTCTTGATCGGCAGATACCGTTTCTTCTTTCACAGATAAATCTTCTTGGAATTCATCACTATCAGAACCCTGTAGGTCAGATTCTGATGGCACATCATGGCTATCTTCATCCTCTTGATTTGATGTATCAGATTCTTCTGTGATTACTTCAGCGTTTTCTACATCTGACTCAGATATTTCACTATCTTCTCGATGCTCACGAATATAGGCTGCTAAAAGAGAATTTTCTGCTGGCTGCTCGTCTTCCTCACTAGAAGCATTTGATTCTTCTTCAGATACTCCCGGCTCAGATAACTCATCTTCAGAATCCGCAGAAATCGCTGATTTTTCGCTTTCTGCCATTTTCTCCTCTGCATCATTTTCATTAAACATCTCCATCACAGACTCCAATGGAACATCTCCGTACTCTGACCATTTGATATCATCATTTTGCTCTTCAATAATTTTCTCTTCATTTGATTGATTTTTCAAATCAAAGCCGCATTTTGGACAGCTATCTAAATCGTCATTATATTTAAATCCGCAATTTGGACACTTTTTTCCCACTATTTTTCGGCTCCTTAGTTTATTTTTACACTTACGCTTTAATCTATCATATAATATGATAACAGAAAAGCCCTTCCGCTTTACGATTTTGTTAAGAATTCTTAAAAACAAGTAATATTTTAAATATATTTTAAATAAAAATGACAAAAAAGCGGCCAAAGCAATCCATTATAATCGCTTTAACCACTTATTTTTAATGACTTTCTTCTTAGTCCAGCTCTTTAATTATATAACAAACAAACTTTGACGCTTATTCTAAAAAGTCTTTTAATTGTTTTGAGCGAGATGGATGGCGTAATTTTCGTAATGCTTTGGCTTCAATCTGACGAATCCGCTCTCTCGTTACACCAAATACTTTCCCAACCTCTTCTAGTGTACGTGTTCGTCCATCATCTAAACCAAAACGTAAACGCAAGACATTTTCTTCACGATCGGTTAACGTGTCCAATACATCTTCAAGCTGCTCTTTTAACAGCTCGTATGCTGCATGCTCTGCAGGACTTGTCGCTTCCTGATCTTCAATAAAATCGCCTAAATGAGAATCATCTTCTTCACCAATTGGCGTTTCCAATGAGACAGGCTCTTGTGCAATTTTTAGGATTTCACGAACTTTTTCAGTTGGCAAGTCCATTTCAGCACCGATTTCTTCTGGAGTCGGTTCTCTACCTAAATCTTGAAGTAATTGACGTTGTATGCGAATCAATTTATTAATTGTTTCAACCATATGAACTGGAATACGAATGGTACGCGCTTGATCGGCAATCGCACGAGTGATTGCTTGACGAATCCACCAAGTTGCATATGTCGAAAACTTAAATCCTTTGCGATAGTCAAATTTTTCAACAGCCTTCATCAAGCCCATATTTCCTTCTTGAATCAAGTCAAGAAACTGCATGCCACGACCTACATAACGTTTTGCAATACTAACAACTAAACGAAGATTGGCCTCAGCAAGACGTTGTTTTGCTTCTTGATCGCCTTCTTCTATTTTTAATGCTAACGCAACTTCTTCTTCCGCAGTTAACAAAGAAACTCGACCGATTTCTTTTAAATACATACGTACTGGATCATTAATCTTCACACCAGTTGGAGCAGAAAGATCTTCTTGTTCGGCTTCTTTGGCTTTTTTCTCATTACTTTTTAGACTATGAATAGACGGCTCTCCATTTTCGTCAACCACACTAATTCCTGCATCTTCGACTTTTTGAATAAGCTTATCCATTGCTTCTGCATCTAAAGTAAATGGTGTTGCTAATTTGTTGGACAATTCGTCATATACTACTTGTCCGTTTGCTTTATTTTCTTTAATGAATGTTGCAACAGCTTCATTATACGCTTTGTTTTCTGTTCCTTTTGCCATGAAAGAAGGCCCCCTCTAGTTAGCTATTAGGCTTTTTTAACTGCTTTGTTAAATTTATTATTTCAATTGCCAGTTCCAATTCCAACTGCTGGTTTCCGTTTCGACTTGCTTCTTGCTGCAATAATTTTTTTTGTTTTATTTCGTCAGCTAAGCTAGCTTTTCCGATGACCACCATAAGGTCTTGAATCTCTCGTTCAGAGCTTGTTTCTCCGATTGGAAGATAAGCAATTTCAATGACTATTTTTCGTAGTTCTTCCTTTTTTAGAAAATCTAGAAACTCTGGTAACGTAAAATAACTCCGTTCTTCTAGAAATGCTTCTAATAAAAAGTAAATTTCTTGATAGTGGTCATGTGCAAACTGAAAATTTTGCATGTTCAGTTTATTTCTAACCCCTTGTTCGTTAAAGATTCGGTACAATAATATCCGCTCTGCTTTTTCAACCAGCGATAGCGGTACATTTGGTGCATCCACTGGTGCTGCAGGGGCTTGGGGAGCAAATGTTTCTCGCTGTCTGGAAGCTCTTCTTTGTTGACGAGATTCCTGTTTTAAAGAACGTAATTGCTCTTGGAGACTTTCCCGACTTACCTGAAATTCTGTAGAAAGCTGTGTAAGATACATATCTTGCTCAATTGGTGAAGCAACGGAAACTAATTCTTGAAGCAGGTCTTGAATATAATCAAGCTGCTCTTTTTCATTTTGCAGATTTCGATTTACACGATGATATCGCATCTTGAAAGTAAAAACCGTTTCTCTTCCGTGAAGCGCCAATTCTTTAAATGCTTCTTCGCCGTATTTCCTCAAATATTCATCTGGATCGCGTCCTTCTGGAACACTGACAACAGATAAATGGAGCCGACTATTCTCATTCAAAAGTTCAATCGCTCGATTTGTAGCTTCAATTCCTGCACTATCTCCATCGTAACAAATAACTAATTCTTTTGTCACCCGTTCAATTGCTGACAACTGCTGATTCGTTAAGCTTGTCCCCATTGAAGCAATCCCATTTTTAATTCCCGCCTGCCAGGCAGCAATTACATCCATGAATCCTTCAAATAGGAAAACTTCACCCTCTTTTCGAATCGTACTTCGCGCTTTGTCAAAATTGAAAAGAACTAAACGTTTATTAAATAGCTCTGTTTCAGGACTATTTAAATATTTGGGCTGGTCTGTTCCAGGAAACTTCTCCGTTTTTAACAACCGACCAGAAAAACCAATTGTTTTTCCCTGAGCATTTCGAATAGGAAACATAATTCGCTGATAAAATCGATCAACAAAGGTTCCACCATCTCTTTGAACAAACAAACCGCTTTCTTTCATCAGCTCGGAATCGTAAGCTTCATTTTCAAATACCTGAACTAAAAATTGTCGCTCATTTGGCGCAAAACCAATTTGAAATTCTTCAATAAGCTCCATAGTTAACCCACGTTCAAGCAGATAATCAAGTGCTTCCACACCTGCTTTTGTACGGACTAACAAATGATGGAAAAGTTCATTTGCCTTTTCGTGTAATTCAATCAGCTGTCTTTGCCTTGAGTTTCCTTCCACAGCTTCTCCTGAAGGCTTCCAAGCCCCCTGTAAAGGAATTTGCTCAAGCTCTGCAACCTTTTCTACCGCCTCTGGAAAAGAGACTCCTTCTAACTCTTGAATAAAGTTAAAAACATTTCCGCCTTTTCCACAGCCAAAGCAATGAAAAATTTGTTTGTCCTCTGCCACTGAAAATGAAGGTGTTCGCTCTTCATGAAATGGACATAAACCTAAATAGTTTTTTCCAGATTTTTTCAGTTGAACATATTGACCGATAATTTCGACTATATCCGTTTTCCCTCGAATCTCGTCGATGACTTCTTGAGGGATTCTCTGAGCCATTTCACTCACCTCCCGTTTACACTTTTTGTGTATAAACAACAGTCGGTAAAAAATCGCACTAATAAGAATCAGCGCGATTTCTAAAGGACACAATTATACATATTTCATTTTACCATATCTTCACTCATTTTCAAGTAATTTGTATTTAATGAAGGATTTTTCTAAATGATGGACAGTTTTCACTCTCTTTTTTTAAAGAATGCCCTTAAAAAAGCCAGTCCATTTTCGTCAAAATCCACTGATTCATTTTTACAACATCTGCATAAAAAATGTTTCCGCCATTATGATACAAATATCCCCCATTATAAATCAATGATTGAATTCGCCAATAACGATACTGCTTTTTTTCTGAATTTCCTAACGTCGGCGATAATACATCTCTTGAGTAGGTCTCTGCTAGCTCGATTGTGTTCTTTCCACCATTTTTAGCTACGTAATTTACATAATCTATTCCAAAATTGTATGCTTGGACGGCTGTCCAGACATCATCGCCCTTTTCCTTTGCTAATGTTAATACTTCAGCAAAATAAGAAACGCCTCTTTCGATACTTTCGTCTTGTGTCGAAATCTGATTTTGGCTGCCAAAAGCACTTTCTGAACTTTGCATCAGATCAATCCCTTTGCCTTTTGACTCGGTGTAGATGATTGCCATCAACAAGCTCTTGTACTCTGAAACTCCATTTTTTTCTGCTGCCTCTTCTACTTTCTCTTCATATTGGTGGACACGTTTTGCCGTATCATACGTCCGATAGCCGAAAAAAACACCACCTGCAACTAGAATCATCAGAAGCATAAAAATGAAGTGTTTGAAAATTTTTCTCTTTTTTATTCTTCTTTTTTTCATTCACCAATCATCCAAACTTTTTAAGTCTTTTAACATAGTACTATGAGTCGAATCAAATAACCAACAATCTTGGCATTTTTTATTTTTCTTTAATAAAAACTCAAGAATTCTGTCTTTTATTTGCTTGAGACAAGAGATAGTTTATACTTAGTCATAGTAGGTGATTTTTGTGGAAAAAGAAAAGAAATACGCTACTATGGCAGATGGAAGTCAAATTTACTATGAAAAAAGTGGTCATGGCTCTCCTCTATTTTTATTACATGGAAATGGAGGCAGTGGAAAGTATTTTTCAAAGCAAGTACCTGAACTAGAACATGACTTTCAAATTTTTCTAATTGATAGTCGTGGTCATGGTCGTTCGACAAACGACGCACCCACCTTAAACTTTCGTCTCATGGCAGATGATTTAAAAACAATTATGCTTTTAGAAAATATCCATAAAGCTGATTTTTTAGGGTTCAGTGATGGAGCAAACTTGGCTATGATGTTTGCAAGTATGTATCCTCAGTCTGTACATCGCCTCATTTTAAATGCAGGAAATACAACGACTAGCGGAGTTCATTTACTCGGTCAGCTAGCAAGCTACACACAGTTTATTTTTGCTTTTATTCTTTCTTTGTTTTATCCAAAAATGAAGAAAAAAGTTCAGTCTCTTTCTTTACTTCTTCATGATATAGGGGTAACTGAGACAGAATTAAAACAGATTCCCTGCCCAACACTCATACTTGTTGGTAAGCATGATATCATCAAGCTGAAACATTCGATGTATCTTGCAAAAGTTATTCCAAAAGCTTCTTTTGTTCTTGTTTCTGGACAAGGACATGCGTTTGCACGAAAAAATCCAGAGCGATTTAACTTTGAAATTCTAAAATTCTTAAAAGAAAAGTAGGTGGATTATTTGAAAAAGTTTATCTCTTGGCTGAAAAGCCATGCAGGACTTTTTAAAACTATTTTCATTCTTTCGGTCATGATTATCGTAGTTGGCGAACTCATGTCTATCGGAAAAACACTCTCCATACAGGAGCTTAGCAACACATTTAGCGATATCCCCATCTGGAAAATCGCTCTAATGTTTCTTATCGGTCTTATTTCTGTTCTGCCAATGATTGGCTATGACGTTATTTTGAACCGTATGCTAGATCAAAAACAAGAACGACGTTATCTATTTGAAACAAGCTGGGTTATTAACACGATAAACAACATTGCAGGATTTGGCGGTTTTGTCAGTATTGGGCTTCGATCTGAATTTTATGGAAAACATCATCAAGGAAAAAAAGTTATCCAGTCTCTTTCTAAAATCTTTTTATTCTTGATGGCTGGACTTTCTATCTATAGCTTATTCTCCTTCTTTGTTGTGCTCTTTGGTCATGTTAACCCTTATCTTCAGCAATATTGGATTTGGTTAATCGGTGGCGGCTTATATTTCCCCATCGTCTTACTACTGACAACGATTCGAAAAGAGGGCTATGTTGGCGGACTTGACAATCGTTCAAAAGGACAATTAATTCTTGTTTCTTTCCTTGAATGGACGGGTGTCTTAGGCAGTTTCTTTGCTATTGGTGCATTAATGGGAATTCCAATTGACTTTTGGCAAATCACACCCTTATTCATCGCGGCCTCTGTCATCGGAATTGTCTCTATGATTCCAGGAGAACTAGGCAGTTTTGATATCATGATGATTTTAGGTCTCTCTTCTTTAGGGATTCCAAAAGAAACGATTGTTGCCTGGATTTTACTTTATCGTTTATTCTACTACATCATTCCCTTCATCATAGGAATTGTACTTTTCTTCAAACACTTAGGAGGAAGCCTTGATCAACGATATTCAGGAATCCCTAAACAGTTACTTATGGAAATCTCTCATAAACTCGTGGTTGTTTTTCTCTATTTTTCAGGAATTATGGTCGTTTTATCAGCAACTATTCCACAAGCTTTTACTGAATTCAAATGGCTGCAGCATATTAATCCTTTGAGATTTCATATCATCGTTCAGTTTCCAAGTATTTTATTAGGTTTTTTACTCTTGATTATGGGTCGTGGGGTAGCTGCACGAGTAAAACGCGCCTATCTTCCAACGATTATTTTAATTTCTTTAACGTTAATCTATGCGTTTATCGGTGACTTCAGTCTTGTTACCTGCCTTTTTTTACTAGCATTTTTAGTGATTATCATTTTTTCAAAAAAGGAATTATTTCGAGAACAGCTTGTCTATTCATGGGAATCACTCACAGTTGACGGACTCATTTTTGGGGTCTTGACGATTCTCTACATCATTATTGGCGTATACAATATGCCGTCATTTCCACATAGACAGCATCGCTTTATCTCTTTCTTTTTATTTCCATCCGAAAGAGTGTGGTTTTCAGGATTACTTGCTATCATCGCCGTCTCCTTGTTCATCATTTTATTTGTTCGCTTCTTGCAAGGTCAAAAACATCAAATTGGCGAAGCACTTGATGAAGCACGAGCTTTGCATATCTTAGAGACCTACGGCGGAAATAGTGATAGTCAACTGATTTTCTTAAACGACAAACAGATGTATATATACAATAACGGAGAAGAAGACACCGTACTTCTTCAATTTGCTACAAATAATAATAAATGTATTGTCATGGGTGATCCTTCTGGAAAAAAAGAAGATTTTTCTAATGCTATTGAAGCCTTTATTCATGAAGCAGATGTTTGGGGTTACCTTCCTGTCTTTTACGAAGTTAGCGAAGAAACTGTGATGACCCTCCATGAATTTGGTTATGACTTCATTAAAATGGGAGAAGAAGCTCACGTTGATTTACCCAACTTTACAACTTCTGGTAAAAAAATGAAGGGCACTCGCGCCATCTTAAATCGTTTGGATAAAGAAGGCTATCAATTTGAAGTTCTTCAGCCACCTTTCTCTAAAGACACGATGGAACAGCTTAAAGAAATTTCTGACGAGTGGTTAGGCAGCAGAAAAGAAAAAGGATTTTCCTTAGGCTTCTTTTCAGAAAGCTATCTTCAAAAAGCGCCAATTGCAGTGGTGAAGGATGCAGAAAATCAGATGGTGGCTTTTGCAAACTTTATGCCAACCTATTCAAATGAGCAAGGAACCATTGACCTGATGCGCCACAGCCCTTCCAAGGCTCCGTCAGGAAGTATGGATTATTTATTCATTCACTTGTTTGAATATATGAAAGAACAAGATATTCGTGTATTCAACCTTGGAATGGCACCTCTTTCAAATGTAGGAACGTCTCGTAAAAGCTTTATACAGGAACGAATTGCGTATCTTGTGTATGAGTTTGGGTCTCGTTTTTATTCTTTCCAAGGCTTACGTGATTATAAAGAAAAATATGCCACACAATGGGTCTCACGCTACACCCTTTATTCTCGAGACAGTTGGGTTGCCTATGTAATGATTTCTTTATTGATTATCGATAATGCCCCTGTAGAACCTCAACCAAAATTGTATGGCTTGAAAAAGATTTTAAAAAGACGATTTGAATAAAAAAAACTAGGTGAGTGAGAATCTTCTTAAATTCAAGAAGTACTCACTCACCTAGTTTCTTTTTAAAAGACTTTATAAAACAGTCTTAACCTTCAATTTCTGTAACAATCCCTGAACCAACTGTACGACCACCTTCACGAATAGAAAAGGTTGTTCCGTTTTCTACAGCGATTGGATGAATTAAATCTACATCAATCGTTACATTGTCTCCTGGCATAACCATTTCTGTTCCTTCTGGTAAGACGATATTCCCCGTTACGTCAGTGGTACGGAAATAAAATTGTGGACGATAATTATTGAAGAATGGTGTATGACGCCCACCTTCTTCTTTGGTCAACACATAAACCTCAGCCTTAAATTTTGTATGAGGTGTAATTGATCCTGGTTTTGCCAAAACTTGTCCACGTTCGATTTCATCACGTGTAATCCCACGTAACAAGACACCAACGTTATCTCCTGCTTCACCATAATCAAGTGTTTTACGGAACATTTCTACTCCAGTAACCACTGCTTTTTGTGTTTCAGGTTTAATCCCTACAAGCTCAACTTCATCGCCAACACGTACAACCCCTCGATCAATTCTTCCTGAGGCAACCGTTCCACGTCCAGTAATTGAAAATACATCTTCAATAGGTAGTAACAATGGTTTATCTGTGTCGCGTTCTGGTGTTGGGATATAGTCATCTACCGTATCCATCAATTCCATAATTGCAGCTTCAGCTTCCGCGTCTCCTTCAAGTGCTTTTAGCGCAGATCCTTTAATAACTGGCGTGTCATCACCTGGAAAACCATATTCAGAAAGTAGTTCACGAACTTCCATCTCTACCAAATCAATCAATTCTTCATCATCGACTAAATCCGTTTTATTTAAAAAGACAATTAAATATTTTACGCCTACTTGACGAGAAAGCAAAATATGTTCTCTTGTTTGCGGCATTGGTCCATCTGTTGCAGATACTACTAGAATCGCTCCATCCATTTGAGCTGCTCCAGTAATCATATTTTTTACGTAATCCGCATGTCCTGGTGCATCTATATGCGCATAATGTCGTTTTTCAGTTTCATATTCTACATGTGACGTGTTAATAGTGATTCCACGTTCGCGTTCTTCAGGGGCTGCATCAATACTGGCATAATCTTGTGGGTTCGCTAGGCCTTTTTTCCCTAATACTGTTGTGATTGCAGCGGTTAATGTCGTTTTCCCATGGTCAACGTGACCAATTGTACCGATATTAACATGTGGTTTGCTTCTGTCATAATGTTGTTTTGCCATAATTTACATACCTCCTATTTTTATGAAAGGTTCCTTGAACCTTAACAAGTCTATTATATTCTTTTTTCTAAGAATATAAACTAATTCGTATCCACTTACTATTTGTAAGACGTTTTCGAATATGAGCTTATTATACGTCAAAATTGGTCAAAGTCAACTAGTTTGTCTTCTCCTTCTTACTCCTATCCATTTTTCTTCTGAAAGCACATGAAAAAGCTTAGTTACCGTCCCTTGTTAGTGTCACGACTTACTTTTTCTATCCGTCAATTTCAGGAATAAATAAGATAGCCACTGATAACTGAGCATCTATCCTTGTCAAACACCTTACTTCTTTATAAAAAAAAGGTAGGACATAACTATTTCAGTTATCCTCCTACCTCTTTGAATTTTTTTATTTTGCAGTGACTTGACCTAATACTTCATTTTTATTCACAGCAGTATCTGAAGTTGGTAATTCCAGAGAAGCAACTTGATCTTGGTTTGTAAACACCACGATGACATCACTTTTCTTCCCAGCTTCTTTTAACGCAGTTAAATCCATTGTTGCAAGTTTATCTCCTTTAGAAACCTGTTGTCCTTCAGAAACAGCCAACGTGAATGGACCACCTTTTAATTCAACAGTATCAATTCCCATATGAACTAGCACTTCTAATCCAGCTTCTGTGCGAATCCCTAAGGCATGCTTTGTAGGGAAAATACTCGTAACTACACCCTCGACAGGTGTAAAGATTTCTCCAGATTCAGGAATAACAGCAAAGCCGTCACCCATCATTTTTGCAGAGAAAACATCATCTTCTACTTCTGTAATTGGAATCATTTTACCAGTAGCCACTGCAAAAACAGATGCGTCTTTCACATCAGAAACAACGACAGACTCAGACTTTTTTGGCTCCACTGCTTTAGAAGCACTTGCAGGCTGCCCTTGATGAAGTCGTGTCATTTCATCTGCAACAAATTGAACCTCTGTACCAACAATGACTTGAATATTTTTACCATCAATCACTTTCACACCAGGAACACCTGTTGATTTTATCTTTCCTTGATCGACTAGACTCGTATCTTTTACTTGTAAACGAAGACGCGTAGTACAATTGTCAATTGCTGTCACATTTTCTGAACCACCAAGGTAGTTATAGATTTTGTTTGCTAATACAGCAAATTTATCACTTCCTGCACCAACAAAAGAGTCAACATCTGCATCTTCTTCTCCTGTTCCTTCTTCACGTCCAGGAGTCATTAAGTTAAATTTCTTAATAACAAATAGGAAAGTAAAGTAGTAAACAACAGCCATTATTAGCCCTAAAACAATCAACATATACGGTTTGTTAGCAATTGGGACACGTAGACTCAAGAAGAAGTCAATAAACCCAGCACTAAAGTTGAATCCAGCAGTCCAATGGAAAAAGGCTGCGACAAACATTGAAATACCTGTTAAAACTGCATGTACTACATATAAAGGCCATGCAACAAACATGAATGAAAATTCTAGTGGTTCTGTTACACCTGTAAAGAATGAAGCAAACCCGGCAGCTAACATTAATGAAGCAGTTTGTGCTTTTTTCTCAGGACGAGCACATTGATAAATTGCTAACGCTCCTGCAGGTAAACCAAACATCATTACTGGGAAGAACCCAGCTTGATACATTCCTGTAACACCTTTTGTTCCTTCACTTGCCCAGAATTTTGCAATATCATCAATTCCAGCAATATTAAACCAAAATACATTATTTAAGGCATGGTGCAGTCCTGTTGGAATCAACAAACGGTTAAAGAAGCCGTATAGACCTGCTCCCAACGGTCCCATGCTTGAAATCATTTCGCCAAAAGATACCAGTGCATTATAAACAGGTGGCCAAACAAAAATCAAAGCAGCTGACACAAGCAACATCACAAATGATGTAACGATTGGAACCAAACGCTTTCCACTAAAGAACGACAGCGCCATCGGAAGCTTTACACCACTAAATTTGTTATACATTGCACCGGCAATCAACCCTGCAAGTATTCCAATAAACACATTTTTGTTATTAATCGCAGTGAATGCTTTATCTACCATTTCCACATCGATACGTTGAAACATTGCAACTGATGCCGAATTAATTAAAGTCATTGGTACTAAAAAGGCTACTAAACCAGCTAGAGCAGCTGAGCCATCTTTGTCTTTTGACATCCCTAGCGCCAATCCAACCGCAAATAAAATTCCTAAGTTATCTAAGATTGTGCCCCCAGCTTTAATTAAGAAAGCCGCAAGTAAATTATTTCCACCCCAACCACTAGGATCAATCCAGTAGCCAATTCCCATGAACAATGCCGCTACTGGCAAAGTTGCTACAGGAAGCATCAACGAACGACCCATTTTTTGCATATATGCTTTCATTTTTATTCCTCACTTGTCTTCATATTTTTTGTATTACTTTTTGACGAAAGACGCAATCTTTCAATATGAATTGCTAAATACCCTAACTCCTCACCTGTAATGGATAACTGATAATTTTTCATTAGGAGTACTCGTATTTTTTTTGCAATTTCATAGCTTTCCGGATACTTTCGTTTGACCATTTCTAGTATCTCCGTATCCAACACGGCATACTGATTGTGTTGGAATCGATGAAGCAACAATCGTAAATGATTGGCTAATCGGGAATAATTTAAGGACATGGTATCCGAATGAATATCCACCTCTAGCTCATTTTCAATTAAATGAATGATGTCTGAAATAATTGTCACTTCACGGATACTTTTACTATTATTTGATTGGCCACTTCTAGCACTATGGATGTGAATAGCAATATAACCCGCTTCATCATAGCTATAAGGAATTCCCAGCTGCTTCGTTAGATAGTCCACCGCCCATTGTGCGATGCTAAACTCATCGCTATAAAGAACCTCAATTTCTCGAAGTAGTTTATTTCGAATAACTATCCCATTTGCAATATTCTCAGCTGAGAACGCAATATGGTCCGTTAGCGCAATCAGTAAATGCTCATTTAATTTTTCCATTAAGACTGTTTCTGCATGATCAATGATATGCTCAACTGCAAAAAAGAACTTTTCGTCAATTTGTGCAAGTAATGCTTGTAATTTTTTTTGACTCTCTGGCTCCATTACAAACAAGCGTTCAATATCTCTGTGAAACAATAGATCATTTTTTTGCTTATTAAAGCCGATTCCTTTACCAACTGCTACTTTTTCTTGGCCTTCGTCAAGGACAATAACCGCATTTTGGTTTAAAACTTTTTTTATTTTCATTCTAGTATTTTCCTCTTCTGCAGAAGTAATTCTTTCTCATGCGCATGAAAAAAGCATGGAACAATCCCAAAGGAACAGAGTAATACGCCCTGTTTGGAATTCTTCCATGCCTAGTATTATCTAGTCACATGAAAAGCTATTTGTTAACGTGTACAGTGTACAAACGATTTCAACATTTGTCAATACTTTTGCAACGAAATTTTTTTGAATATCCTATCCAATAAAATGCTGTCCCTCTTGAACTTTTTTTGGTTCAGGATCTTCAATAGTCAATATATCCCTTTCATGCCAGTGAATTTCTAAATTGGTATAGGTCAACAATGCATCAAAATTCTCCATGTTGTCATAAATTTTATGCAGCGATTCACTACGCTCATTTTCTTCTTGAAATTCATTGATTAACTGCTCTTTAAACGTCATTAGTTGTTGGTTGCCAATCGTTACCAGCTCATCAAACTGTTGACGGCTTGCTGATTTTAGAACAAAGTTAGTGGGAGAGCTGTATGTGGTCAACTCTTCTACCTGCTCTTTTACTTCATCAAAAAGACTGCTCTCTTTGTCATAAGAATATTGCTCACCTTCAAGTGAATATAGTAATAGCAGTGGTTCATTTAATTCGCGCTTGTTCTCATTTAGCCACTGAACTGTTTCTGCTAAAAATTCAATAAGAAAACCTATCCCCCATTTAAATCGGAAACTTGTTTCAAAAAATTCATTTTCAGACATCTTATCCCTCCATATATATGTAATCGTTTTTCTTTTTTAGTCTATCATACTTTCGAATATATGGAACGTTGTTTTATATTCTAACAAAATTGTCACTATTTTGTGAGGTTTTCTAATGGACGTAGGACTTGTTTTCATGAATAATAGATATGAGGTGAAAATCATGAAAAAAATTATTGGCTTCTTCGTTGTCTTACTCATCTTTGCTGGTGGTAGTTGGTTTGCTTACAACTATTTTTATGGAGGCGAAGCCTACTACACACAAATCGTTACTGAAGGCGAAAAAGAAACGGATCAGTCAAGTGGTGAAACCTTCACTACTTATACTTATCAACAAAAAGCCTACAACAAAGACGGTGAGGAAAAACAAGTTTCAATGAATGCTTTTCGGGATCGTCCGCTTAGACTAAAAGCTTATTTGAAACTAAAGGTCAATCCTCGAAAAGGTGTTATGGAATGGGAAGAAATTCAACAAACAGACGTTCCAGAAAAAGCTTTAGAGAAATTGAATTAACAAAAAAATAATCGGACTGAGTCCCTCCTTTTTACTAAGTAAATAGTTAAAAGCTGTACAACTTAAGAATGGAAGTTCTGTGATATACAGCATTACGAAGGAATTCATGAAAGTCGTTTATTAAATTTTTTAGGAGCTCTGAGCATAACTGTAACAGTTATGTGTCTCAGAGCTCTTTTTTAGTTTTATCTTCACTCACTACTGTTTGCTTCGCCCAGTTAGTTCATCCTCAACTTGTGAGAAAACCGATAATAACTTTTGAAATTATCACGTGTCTACTTCTTACTACTTTTTTCTATCTTTCTCATTTTTTTTGACTATCAAGAAAAAAACGATAAAAAAATGAAATTTTGTGACTAATTCAAAAAAAAGAACATGATAAACTTTTATTTGAAATCACGATTATGATTTTTTGTTATTTAACTAAGAGAGGAAGTTTTATATGCAAATGAAAAGAAAAAGCTTAATCAGTTCACTTGTTATTTTTTTAGGTCTTATCAGCCAATTATTTATCAGTGTACCTGCTCTAGCGGCCGTAGACTACGGTGAACAACTGTTGACTCACAGCGAATTACAAGATGAATATGGAAATGCCAAAGATCACTTTACTCTTTATGATACGATGGTTGCACATTACGATTTTGTGATTCCAGACGATGTAGCTATACACAACGGAGATTCGATGACTATTTCACTCCCACCAGAACTAGTTATTTCTGGCAGTCTCGGCTTCGCGGTCACCGATGACTCAGGAAATATAGTTGGTCAAGCAACGGTTGACAAAGAATCTGGAAAAGTGGTCATTGTATTCACCGATTATTATGAAACTCATCCAAATGATAAAAAGGGTTCTTTCAACGTCTACACGCAATGGAATAAAGAGAACGTTACAAGTAATCAAGATGTTGAAGTCAATCTAGGAACAGGCGGATCAACAATTCATATCGATGAAGACCCTGGTGTTGGTTCAGATGAAAAATTGAGTAAATGGGGTTGGGTAGATGATAATGATCCTACACTCATTCATTGGGTTGTTCGTGTAAATTTTGAAGGAAACGAAATCCAAAATGCTGTCTATACAGATTATATTGGTGCAAACCAGCTATTAGTTCCTGGAACAGCTAATGCAACGCTAGGCTACTTTGATGCCAATAATACATTTATTTGGGAAGATGATTTAGACTCTTCAAAAATTTCTGAAGCTGCAGACGGACTCTCTTTTACGGTAAACTACGGTACATTAGAAAAATCATCTGTTATTTACTATGATACAAAAGCAACCGACAATGGTCTTTCTAGCCAGTATGAAAACTCTGGAAAGCTGACAGGAAGCAACATTGAGGAAGTCACAATAAGTGTCTACACGCCAAAAACAGGCGGAAACGGAAATGGCAGCGGCGCAAATCAATCCGTCCTTCTCACAAAAAAAGATGCAGCCACTTCTCAAGTATTAGATGGAGCAATGTTCAAGCTGCTCGATGCAAATGGAAACTTAATTAAAGAGAATTTAATTACTGATGCAAATGGACAATTAAAAGTCGAAGGATTAGCTTCAGGCAACTATTTCTTTGTGGAAACTAAAGCACCTGCAGGCTATCTACTTGATAATACACCTTTATCTTTTGAAATTGTTAAAAATCAAGAAACAGCTGTACAAGTTGAAATGACGAATATCAAAGCTTTTGGTCAAGTAATTTTGACAAAAATAGACGGCAAAACAGGTCTTGAGTTAAGCGGTGCTCTATTTGAACTACAGGATCAGAAAGGAACTAGCCTTCAGGAAAATTTACGGACAGATAAAAATGGACAGATCCATATAACCAACCTAGCACCTGGGGAATATCAGTTCATTGAGACTCAAGCTCCGGATGGTTACCAGTTAGATCAAAAACCTGTCAAGTTTACAATTAAAAAAAATGATGAGACAATTGTTTACGTTTCAAAAGAAAATACACTTTTACCAACTGTTCCCACACCCTCTGAGTCTAGCACAACTGAGTCAACGACTAGCGAATCAGCTTCCTCAGAGTCTGAAACTACTGAATCCTCTACCTCTTATTCAAGCACCGGTGCTTCTAGTGTAAGTGATGACAGCTCATCTAGGTCATCATCTAGTTCCTCTTTTGAGAGAAATAAAACGACTCATCTGCCAAAAACAGGCGAGCATCTGACAAAAGGGTTGACTATTTTAGGTGGTAGTTTGCTTTTACTAACAGGAATTTATCTTTTTAAACGACCATAAAAAAGAAGAGTACAAACCCTAATTTTTTTCATTAAGGTTTGTACTCTTCAACGCTTAACAAGCGTAACTCTTGATTGACCTCTCCGTTATTTACTACAGTCTATTCAACACTTCATCAACATTTTTAATCATCACAGACACAGTTCCGTCCGGATTGTTTACAAATTCTATTAAATCTGGATTCCGATAAACGTCAACCGGAACAATTAATTCTATTCCATTAGACATTTTAAATTTTTGCTTACCAAATTTTTTCTCAGAAATTTCTCGGACTTCACGAATAGGTGGAACATCTGAGACGAATCCCTTCTCTTTCACCTCTTCTTTAAAGGCCATTTGAGCTGTAATATTGTCTTTAAATACTCGACTGGCGATTTCTTCGTGATTAATTTGCCCCACTTCTTCAATACTGTCATAAACAGCTTCTTTAATCTCAGCAACGACATCAAATTCATCTGCGTCAAATTTTTTCCCGATTTGTTTGGCAACTTTTTGAATGACCTTCACATTTTCTTCCAATGAAGGAGCAGGTGCAGTTTCAATAACTGATTCAGAGAAATAAAGACTTTTTTCACCAGAGAATAAATACTTCTTCTCCACTAACTCATAAGTGAGCTCTTCTAAATCAACAGTGATTGCTTCGTCAGCTTTTTGAGTTTTCGACGCTAAAATAGCCCGATTAATGATTAACTTATTGGCAATTCCTTGTTCATCAGCATCTACAAAATGCGTGTATGCATCATGATAATTCACTTTTAAAAAGGCCAAATTCATTTTTGTATCTAATTCGTACAGGACAATAAACACATCCGCGCTTGGTGCATCCTCACTTTGCTGATAAATATCATACCAGCGTTGCACCATTTTTTCAGATGCTTCACCAAAATTTGTCAAACTTTCACGGGCTAAGGAAGAAAATACTCCTTCTTCTACAAGTCGTCCCGTTTTTGTTTGAGCTGAAGAAACTTTTTTTATTTTACTCGTTAAATATTCACGAATATAGGCTGTTGTCAAATCCAATTCTACTTGCGAAAATACAGGCACACCCGATTCCCGATCAATAATATGTAAAATTGCTTTTTTTAGATAAATGTCCATTTGTCCGTCTCCTTTTTTTCAACACCTTATTAGTTTAACGAAATCAAAAAAAAAATCCAGTTATTTTCTCTTCTTTTTCTTAATCCCAATAATAAAAGGAGTATCCCTCTTCTGGCTCACCAATTTTATAGCCCAATAACTCTGTCGCTCTTTTTTTGAAGAGTGTAAACCACTTTTCTCATTCTTCATCTGGCAATTCTGAATAAAATTGTAATCCACTAGGCTCTACAGAGACTTCTATCCTATGCCCCTCATCATCACGCCAAGTTGGTGGAGTCTCTCCAAACCAAAAAGGCATCTCCTTGTATAGGTTCCCCAGTAAGAGCCATACATCATCAGGCGAAGAGTAGTGAATATTCAAATTATAATTCTGTATAGTCATAAGATTGCTCCTTTTTTTCGTAAAAATATAAGCAAATAATTGCCTGTTTCTTTCTTTTTTAGGATACACTGGAAGTGGAAGAAAATATAGGAGGCGCTCATTTATGAATTCATTAACATCTACGTACAAATTATCAAACGGAATCGAAATTCCAGTCGTTGGCTTTGGCACTTGGCAAACACCTGATGGCGAGGTTGCTGTACAATCAGTAAAAGAAGCCTTGTATGCAGGTTATCGCCATATCGATACAGCACAAGGATACGGAAACGAAGAAAGTGTGGGCCGGGCAATCAGTGAAAGTGGCATCCCTCGCGAAGACATTTTTGTTACCAGCAAATTAGGAAATGGACAACACAGTTATGATCTTGTCATGCAATCGTTTGAAGAGTCTTTAAAAAAACTACAAACAGACTATTTAGATTTATTCTTAATTCACTGGCCAAATCCTTTAGGCTTTAGAGAAAACTGGGAACAAGCAAACGCTGATACTTGGCGTGCATTTGAAGAGCTTTATGAATCAGGAAAAATTAAGGCCATTGGTGTAAGTAACTTTTTACCGCATCATTTAGAGACTCTTTCTAAAACAGCAAAAATCATGCCTATGGTGAATCAAATATTCTTAGCTCCTGGAGAGCTGCAAGAGTCCGTAGTGTCCTATGCGCATGAACATCATATGTTACTAGAAGCATACAGTCCTCTTGGTACTGGGAAAATCTTTGATGTTCCTGAAATGAAACAGCTTGCTGAAACCCATAAAAAATCGATCGCTCAAGTCGCGATTCGCTGGTCTTTGCAACATGGATTTTTACCTTTGCCAAAATCTGTTACTCCAAGCCGGATAAAAGAAAATACACAAGTATTTGATTTTGAATTATCGGAAAGTGAAATGGCAACAATTGATGCTTTAGATGGCGTAGTTGGAAAGGCAATTAATCCTGATACCACTCAATGGTAAGCTGTGAATTTGTTTTGAAAGAAGGAAACTGAAATGGATGTTGAACAAACGCTAGACCAACTCTCTGAAGAGATTACACGCACCTTTCATAAAGACTTCATCTTTTTAATTTCACCCACCCTTGTTCAACACTTTCCAGCTCGAGGCTGGAGTAACAAGCAGATTGAGGATGAATTAAAAAAACGTTTAGGAGACTCTTTAATTTTTGATACTTGGCACGATCATACGATTGTCTATCAAAAAAATGACAGCCGATTGGCACTGATTCCTTAACCAAATAAATGAGTTCCTTTTATCCATTTTAAAAGGAACTTTTTTACTAGCTTATGCCCCAAGTAAAAAAAGAAAAATGTTGGTTCTATTTCTTTTTCTGGATTTTTACTTGGAGCTTTTTAAGATTTGTCCTAATTATCCCTAAAATCGTACTTTTTTATAAGTAAATTCTCATAAATCTGCTAATTTCAAGAAAATTTACAACATTTCTCTTTTCATTCTATCTGAATTTTCCTATAATCGTATGGTAAAGATAAAGGAGCGTATTATGAAAAAGAAACAGAAAAAGAAATTATTAACCCAATTTCGTCCTTCATTGGACACCATTCGTGAAAAACTATTTTCTTCTATGGAAGAAAAAATTCAGACTGACTATGGTCGATTGTTTAAATTAGGCGTTGAAAAGAAAGATAAACTATTCTTAGTTATTCATCCTGAAAAAGAATCTGGTGAAGAGCGTATCTTAATTCCAATTGACAACAATTTCACAGCGATTTTAAAACAAATTCAAGCTGGAAAACCAGCTATATTTGATAGCTTCAGAGATAAATTATTACTGGAGGTTGTTTCTATTTGGGGACAGCACCGCACGCCTCTTCAACTCGTGTCTTCCACGAAAAAAGAAGGCGCTGTTGAATCTTCTGAAGAAAAAAAAACACCGGCGTCTAAATCAGCTTCAACGGAAAAAGTTGAAAAGACTGAACCAGTGGAAGCAAAACAAGAAGAGTTGTCTACTCTTACTTTAGATGAATTGAAAGAAGCAATTTCAACTTATCCAAAATTCTTTGTTGAAACGACAAGCGACTCAGTAACTATTCATGAGCAAGCTGCGACTGGACCAAAATTACTGGCAACCATCTCAATGACTGAGCTTGATTCATTCTCAGTTGAAAAAGCACTTGATCGTAAGTACAAAGTAAAACTAACGTTAATTCCACTTATCGAAGCATTCTCAAAAACACCACTAGAAGAACGTTAATAAAAAAACAGGTATTCAGATGAGGAAAATTGGACAGAAATGTCCACCATCTGAATACCTTTTTTCTCTAGTTATTTTCTGAACGAATGGCTTGCAAGGCTTCTTCTGCCTTCGCTTTATTCATTTGACCTTGTTGCTTCAATTTTTCTGAGACAAGTTGAACTTCCTCACCCTTTGCCCCGACAGACATTGCCAGTGAACGTACCTGAAGAGACATATGTCCACGTTGAATTCCTTCAGTAACCAATGCACGAACAGCCGCGAAGTTTTGGGCAAGACCTACTGAAACCACAATTTCTGCTAGGTCAATTGCGGAATTTACCTTTGCTAAAGCTAAGGCAAGCTTTGCTTTTGGTAAAACACTAGAAGCTCCACCTACAGATGCAATCGCCATGGGCACAGTAAGCTCTCCTACCAGCACACCTTCAACAATTGACCACTTTGTTAATCCTTCATAGCGACCATTTTTTGCGGCATATGCATGACAAGCCGCAGCAACTGCACGATTGTCATTTCCAGTAGCTAAGATAACGGCATCAATCCCATTCATAATTCCTTTATTGTGAGTGACTGCCCGATAGGGATCTATGGTAGCGTATTCCGCCGCAGCCACCATCCGTTTTGCTAGTTCTTCTCCACTGAATTTGCTGGTTGTTAACTGACTCAAAGGAATCTCACACTTTGCAGTAACTAAAGACTCCGTGGCATAATTACTTAAAATACTAAACAAAATTTCCTCTTCTGGAAACCACTGACGTAAACCTGAGGTAATCCCTTCTAAGATTGTATTAACAATATTTGCACCCATAGCATCTTTTACATCAACGAGAACATCCAATGAAACAAACGTTTGCTCCTCTTTCCTAAATACTCGGGTATCAATTTTATGAATCCCTCCACCACGTTTCACAATAGATGGATAGCTTTCATTTGCCAGTGAAAAAATAGCGGTTTGTTTCTCCAAGAGTGCGGTTTGTAGCTCTTCTTCTTTTTTAACATTTCTAAAAACAATCTGTCCACGCATGAAGCGCTCGTTTACTTTTGTATAAAACCCACCTGCTTGTTGGATAATCTTTGCAGCATTACTTGCAGCAGCAATAACAGAAGGTTCCTCTGTCGCCATTGGAATAACCCTAGATTGCCCATTAATCACAAAATTCTGAGCCACGCCCAATGGTACAGCAATCTCACCAATCTGATTCTCAATCAAATGGTCAGCCATGCCCTCTGGTAAGCTAACCTCATTCCATAGCTCTGTTTGTTGTTCAACAGTAAGGGAATCTTCTTGAACTAACTGCTCTAAACGTTCTTGACGAGATAACTGATAAAATTTCTTTCGAGTCATGTCTGGCTCATCTTGTTGTTCACATTCAATCAACACCGCGAGTCCTAACCCACCACCGATACAAAGAGAAGCAATCCCTCTTTTTTTCTTATTCGCTTTTAATGCATAGGCTAAGGTCGTCAAAATACGAGCACCCGATGCCCCAATTGGATGACCTAAAGAAATTCCGCCACCATAAATATTTATTTTTTCATCTGGTAAATTCAGCTCTTTGGCTGCGGCTACAGATGTTGCTGCAAATGCTTCGTTGATTTCAAATAAGTCAATATCCTCTACTGTTAATTGATTTTTTTCGAGAAGCTTGGTAATCGCCTCATAGGGGGCAAATCCCATGTAAGCTGGGTCAACACCTACTTCTGTGTAGTCTTTAATGACCGCAAGATAAGACAGATTTTCTCTTTTTGCATAGTCTTTTGAGGAAAGCAATAAAGCGGCTGCTCCGTCACTCAGTGTTGAAGAATTACCGGCAGTGACCGTCCCACCTTCTTTAAATACGGTACGCAAAGTCCCCAGCTTTTCTAAGGTACTATTTCCTCGCACCCCCTCATCTTGAGATACTACTTTTCCTAATGGTAATTCTACAGGAGTAATTTCTTCAAGAAATTTTCCCTCTTCTATTGCATTGGCTGCTCTTTTTTGTGACTGCAGCGCAAATTGATCTTGTTGTTCTCTGGAAATTCCATATTTTTCTGCCACATTTTCTGCTGTAATTCCCATATGTGTTTGGCTGAATGCGTCAATCAATCCATCCGTTAACATACTTGAAACAGCAGGTGCATAATCATTTGTTTCTGGTTGATATGGCTCAATCATCGGTGCCTGCGACATATTCTCAGTACCACCTGCAACCATCACCTCAGCTTCTCCTAATTGAATAAGCTGTCTTGCTAAAATAACTGATTTCAATCCAGATCCGCAGACTTCGTTCACCGTCATTGCAGAGACACTCACCGGCAATCCTGCATCAATTGCAATTTGTCTTGCAGTATTTTGTCCCGCTCCAGCCTGTAATACATGACCAAAAATCACCTGATGAACATCTTTTTTTACTACTTTATTTTTATCTAAAATCGTTTCAACGACCGTCTTTCCTAATACTGCTGCACTTACCGTGCTTAATCCGCCTTTGTATTTCCCTATCGGGGTACGCGTTGCGTCAATAATTACAACCTCTTTCACGAAATACACCTCCTATGAAAATATATCATGGTTTACCAAAAAACAAAACTGTGTCTTTGTTTTGCCATTTTTTCTTCCTCAAACTTTAACAATCCTTAAAATATCATCTCTTTTTAACTACTTTTTCTTCCAAATATGATACCTTTATAGAGGAAACTTTTTTTACATACGAAAAGGAGACGTGAAAATGAATATTGGTATTGATAAATTATCCTTTTATGTGCCAAACTTATACGTTGACATGACTGATTTAGCTCATGCAAGAGATACAGACCCAAATAAATTCCATATTGGTATTGGGCAAGATAAAATGGCGGTTAACCCTGTCACACAGGACATTGTTACGCTCGGAGCAAATGCTGCTGCAAGTATTCTATCTGATTCAGATAAAGAAGAAATAGATATGGTGATTGTTGGAACCGAATCCAGCTATGATTATTCAAAAGCTTCGGCAGTCGCGATCCACCGGTTGCTAGGTATCCAACCCTTTGCACGATCATTTGAAGTAAAAGAAGCGTGTTATGGTGCAACTGCTGCACTTCAAATGGCAAAAAATTACATTTCAGAGCATCCAACTCGAAAAGTACTTGTAATTGCTTCTGATTTATCTCGTTACGGTTTGCATTCTGGTGGAGAACCCACTCAAGGAGCTGGAGCAGTTGCTATCCTTGTCACTAGCAATCCACGAATCCTAACGATTGAAAACGACAGCGTATTTTTAACTGAAGACATCTATGACTTTTGGCGCCCAAGTTATTCAGATTTTCCAATCGTAGATGGCCCGTTATCCAATGAAACATATATTCAATCATTTTCAAAGGTATGGAATCGTCACAAAGACGTCACCGGCCTTACTTTACCTGATTATGATGCTCTTTGTTTCCATATTCCCTATACAAAAATGGGTAAAAAAGCATTGCAAAGTGTCTTGCCTGAAACAGATGAACAAACACAAGAGCGCTTGATGAAACGCTATGAAGAAAGTATTACGTATAGCCGAAATGTTGGAAATTTATACACAGGTTCCCTTTTTCTTGGACTAATTTCTTTGTTGGAAGTCAGCAACGAATTGGCTGCCGGGTCTAAGATTGGCCTATTCAGCTATGGTTCTGGCGCAGTCAGTGAATTCTTTTCTGGGCGTTTAGTAGAAGGGTTTAAAGACCAGCTCGCAATCAAAGCACATCAAGAATTACTAGACACACGAACCAAGCTAACCATTTCAGAGTATGAAACAATCTTTTCTCAAACACTTCCTAAAAATGGTGAGTCTGCTGTTTTTGATGATGATACCTTATTCTCCATTGAAAAAGTGGAAAAAGACATTCGATTTTACAAAAACAAATAAGTAAATGTCCACCCGCATAGCGGGTGGCTTTTTAATAGCCCTAGAAGGGCTCACTACTTGCTGCTCCCTTCAAGGGAGCTTTTTTAAGAGACCGCCAACCGCTATCTCTCTATTTTTTTCTAGTCTTTATTTGCTAAATGGATCATTGTACTCTCTTTTACTTATACTATCTCTACCTCTTTCATTTCACACAGTTTTCTCAATATTTTCCCAATATCTTGTCTTAACTTTCCATAAATGACTTTTCGTCTGTATTTTGGTGTAAACACAATATGATACTCACAATTCCATCGAGTATGTGCTAAACTTTTATCGTCATTTGAAACAAAAAAACTCCTTTCGATTTGATAACGGTTGGTAGCCTTTATCTAGTATATCGAAAGGAGTTTTATCGCTAAAGCTACTTCTTCCACGCGCAGTACGCGTGGTTTTTTTGTTCCAATCACTTTAGCGATTGGAACCGACTAAAGTCATTAATAAAATGGACCTTGAAAGGTTAGACTACTCATCTAACCTTTCAAGGTCCGTTTACTTCTTACCATTCGTTAAATAGCGCTACGATGTTTTCTACCGTAAATCCATACTCCTTCATAATCTTATCTCCCGGTGCAGAAGCGCCAAAGTGATTGATACCAATCATTTTTCCTTCTGTTCCTGTGTAGCGTTCCCAACCAAATGGTGAGGCAACTTCAATTCCTACACGTTTTGTGACTGTTTTTGGTAGCACAGATTCTTTGTACGCTTCGTCTTGTGCTTCAAACAAATCAAAACTTGGTAGTGATACCACGGAAACATCTTTTCCTTGTGCTGCTAATTCTTTTTGTGCGGCCACAGCTAAAGCAACTTCTGATCCTGTCGCAATCAGGATTCCTTCAGGTGTTTCCCCTTTTTGTGGGGACAACACATAACCGCCTTTGGCTACATGGCTGTCTGCCAATTCGTCTGTGCCTTCTAAAACAGGAAGGTTTTGACGGCTTAAGACCAAAATAGTTGGTGTATCAGTTGATTCCATCGCAATCTTCCAAGCGGCGCGTGTTTCATTGCCATCTGCTGGACGAAGGACATGAACCCCTGGCATACAACGAACGCTCGCTAATTGTTCAATCGGTTCATGTGTTGGACCATCTTCTCCTACTGCTACAGAATCATGAGTTAATACGTAGGTTACAGGAACATTTTGAATGGCTGCTAAACGAATCGCTGGACGTAAGTAGTCGGTGAAGACAAAGAATGTTCCACCGTAGACTTTGGTTCCACCGTGTAATTGAATCCCATTCATTGCGGCGGCCATCGCAAACTCACGCACACCAAACCAAATATTTCGTCCTTCATATTGACCAGGCTCGAAATCTTTTTCTGCGGCAACCATTGTATTATTTGACCCAGATAAATCAGCGGAACCTCCCCAGAAGCTTGGGACCGCTTTTGAAATAGCTTGAATCATGTCTTTACTTGACACTCGGCTTGCTTGACTAGAACCCACTTCATAATGAGGCAATTCTTTTGCCCAATCTTCAGGAAGCTTGCCTGAGAATGCTGCTTCAAATTGTGCCGCTAATTCTGGATATGCATGCTTGTAGTTTTCAAATTGTTCATTCCATGCAGTTTCTGCTTGAATTCCTTTGTCTTGCATGGTTTCTTTAAAACGAGCGGCTACCTCTTCAGGTACTGTGAAGTCAGGATATTCCCATCCATAAACGGCTTTAGCGACCGAAATTCCTTCGTCACCTAATGGTGCGCCATGAACCGCAGAGGTTCCTTCTTTTGGTGCGCCGTAACCGATGACCGTTTTGACTTCAATTAAGGTAGGTTTATCCGTTTGTGCTTTGGCTTCTTCAATTGCGTTTGAGATAGCTTCCAAATCATTGCCGTCTTTGACAAGAATATGTTGCCAACCGTAAGCTTCGAATCGTTGACCAACATTTTCAGTAAAGGCTTTAGAAGTAGGACCATCTAATGAGATGTCGTTAGAATCGTACAACACAACCAATTTGCCTAATTTCATATGTCCAGCCATAGAAGCCGCCTCTTGAGAGACCCCTTCCATCAAATCACCGTCTCCACAAAGCGCGTACGTATAGTGATCCATTACATTAAAATGTTCACGGTTGTAAGTTGCTGCTAAGTGGGCTTCTGCCATCGCCATTCCTACAGCCATGGTAATTCCTTGACCTAATGGGCCTGTAGTTGCTTCCACACCATCTGTGTGATGAACTTCTGGATGTCCAGGTGTGCGACTTTCCCATTGACGGAAATTTTTTAAATCATCCATCGTCACATCATAGCCTGCAAGATGCAGCAAGCTGTAAAGCATTGCTGACCCGTGTCCTGCAGAAAGAACAAAGCGGTCGCGGTCCACCCAGTTAGTTGAAGTTGTTGGGTTTACTTTTAAGTGCTTGGTCCAAAGTGCATACGCCATAGGAGCTGCGCCCATTGGCAATCCTGGATGACCTGAATTGGCTTTTTGAATGGCTTCAATACTTAAAGTACGAATTGTATTAACGCCTAGTTGATCTGTGTTGTCGAACATTTACTCACTTCTTTCTCTCAAAACTTTTTAGCGTATTTCTAATTTATTTTCTTCAATAACTGAAACAACTTCCGCATACCGATGAGGTTCACTCCCAAATCGTCCTACCAAAACCCCATCAATTCCTTCATCAGAAGTGATTAAACGAGCATTTTCAGGGCTGACAGAGCCTCCGTAAATAACACGAACCTCTTGAACAACTTTGCTTGGATAAAACTCCTCTAAAATCGAACGAATCAAACGACCCACCTCATGTATGTGAGGCGCACTCGCTGCACGTGTTTGACCAACCGCCCATTGAGGCGTATAAGCAATAATCACTTGAGCCAACTGCTCCTTCGGCAACTCAAATAATGCATTAAATAATTGTCTTTTTAATTGACTGTAGGGTAAGGTTTCTAACTCTTTTTCTTTTTCGCCAACGCATAGAATGGGAGAGATTCCATATTCAATTGCTAATCTTAGTTTTTTGTTGATCTGTTCATCCGTCTCACCATATAATTCACGTCGCTCCCAGTGACCAAGCTCAACATATTTGCCGCCGCAATCAACCAAAGACTCGATAGAATATTCCCCCGAATATTCTCCCTGTGCATCTGCAGCAATCGTTTGTGCCCCTAATCCAATGGTTGTATTTTTGGTGACTTCTGCCACAGCAGACAACGTTCCCATAGAGGGAAAGATAATCTTCTCTACTTCATTTTCTTGATTTAACTGTTGAATTAACGTCGTTGCAAAGCGAACTGCATCTTCTTTTTTATTTTGTCTCATTGCCCAGCTCATGGCGACAATCGGTTTTCGGCTATTCATTATATTTCACTTCTAACTTTCAGATTTTTGTTAAATATATCCATCAACATCCAAGAAGACTCTGAACCTGGATCTTTATGCCCAATTGCTCGTTCCCCTAAACGCATCGCTCGACCTTTATTTGCAACTAAAGGAATTGTACTTTCTGCCCCTTTTTTCATAACCTCAATAAACTTCTCAAAAAATTGATACGGATCTTCTTCTACCTGATAGGTTTCTAGGACTTCTAGCCCTGGAAGAAATGCGTCTATCATCGTTTTGTCCCCTACTTGGGCCTTACCACGATGCTGTACTGCTGCAATCCCATTCTTAATCATTCCCAAAAACTCTGAGTAACTAACCTGATTTTTCCCAGTAACGTCTTCTCCCATTTTCATGAAGAAACTCCCATATAAAGGACCTGAAGCACCGCCAACTTTTGAAAGCAAAATCATACCAGATTTCTTCAAAAGGCTGTGAATATCTTCAGTTTCTTCATACAAGTCATTCATTTGAGCTGAAATTCCTCTGAAGCCAATACTCAGATTGACTCCATGATCTCCATCCCCTATATCAGAATCTAAAGATGTCCAATAATCACGTTGTTCCTCTGTCAATTTTGCCATATCTAGTAATGATTGTTTAAAAAATGCCTTATCCAAGTATAATTGTTCACTCATTTTCCAGTCCTCCATATCATTGAAAATCCAAGGAAAGCCATCACTATTTTAGAAAATGGCTTTTTCTTGGACTTATATAGTTTTTCTATTTAATAGTATAGCCACCATCAATGACCATATTTTCTCCAGTCATTAAGTTAGAGGCATCTGATGCTAAGAATAGTGCACAGGCAGCGACTTCTTCCGGATAGCCAAAACGGCCTGCTGGAATTTGTTTCTTCATATCTTCTCCAACTTGACCAGCCCAAGCTTTTTTCCCTAGTTCAGTCAGAATAACGGTTGGTGAAATACAGTTCACATTTACGTTAAATTGTGCCCATTCGTAAGCAAGAACTTTCGTCATTGAAACAATAGCCCCTTTACTTGCACAATAAGCTACGTGATTATCCAGCGCAACGACAGCAGCTTGTGAAGCCATGTTGATAATTTTTCCACCACCAGACTTGATGAATTCATTCCCAATTGCTTGTGCAACCAAAAAGCTCCCCTTCACATTAATAGCAAATGTCTTATCCCAATACTCTTCAGATAAGTTTTCAGCATCATCCAACAACGCAACACCAGCAGAGTTTACCAGCAAATCAATCTTATTATATACTGCCAATGTTTCTTTAATTGCTGTCTCTACTTGTACTTTGCTAGTAACATCAACCGTAAACCCAATCGCGGCTTCGCCAAATGTAGCTTTTGCTTCTTCAGCTGCTGTTGGTTTTACATCAAAAATTGCTACTTTTGCACCTTTCTTAATATATAATTCTGCAATAGCTTGACCAATGCCGCTTAGTCCACCTGTAATCACTGCCACTTTATTTTCTAAACCGAAATTAATATCAAATCCTGTATAGTCCATCTTTCATTTCTCCTTTAGTTTCTTTTTTATTTTTTGTTCTTTATAGCCTATAATTTATAGTACGGGGTATCACATGGTGCATCTAATAATTCCTTTAATTCGCTGTCTAATTTCACTAACGTTACTGACATACCAATCATATCCATTGATGTCGCATAGTTCCCAACCTCTGAACGATGAATGTTAATTCCCTTTTCTTCAAGAATTTGGAAAACTCTTCGATAACAGATATACTGATCCATTACAGGTAAACCACCTAACCCGTTTAACAGAACATACACCTCATCTCCTTTTGAAAGAGGAGCATCTGCTAAAATATGTGTCATAATTTCATCAACTACTTTATCTGCCGGATCAATTTTTCGTCTTTCTAAACCTGGCTCTCCATGAATACCCATGCCAATCTCCATATCTCCATCTTCCATGAAGAAAATTTCTTTTCCAGTAACTGGAAGTGTGGAAGAAGAAAGGGCAACTCCCATTGAGTATGTGCTGTCATTTGCTTTTTGCGTTACGGCAGTTACTTTATCTAAATCATACCCTTTAGCTGCGGCACTTCCTGCCACTTTAAAAACCGGAACATCTCCTGCAATCCCACGGCGATTTTCTCGAGCTTTTGCAGAGCATACGTCATCTGTTACTAATACCGTTTCTACACGAATTCCTTCTTCTTCTGCCATTTCAACAGCCATATCAAAGTTCATGACATCCCCAGAATAGTTCCCATATAAAAAGATGCAGCCTTTTCCTGAATCTACAGCTTTTACAGAACGATAGCATGCATCTGGAGCTGGAGAAGTATTAATATTGCCCACAACTGCAGCATCCGCAAAATCCTTTCCTACATACCCTAAAAATAAGGGTTCATGACCTGAACCGCCCCCCACAATCACTCGTACACGTGGTTCGTCACTCATCATGTTACTTACTACAACACGCTGACTTTCCTCATCTAACTTGACATATTTTTGATTTGCATGTGCATATCCTTCCAACATTTCTTCTACTACGTCATAACCATCATTTACTAATCGTTTCATTTTCTTCCCTCTTTCTATTTTCCATTTTTATAAAAATAAGAATAAGAGCGCTGCTCCAGCAATTCCACCTGATATTGCTGCGATTACATTTTTAGTTGATTTCTTCGCACTCATTCCTAATCTAGCAGTAGCTACCCAACACCCAATACCTGCCGCTAACCCCATGTCTACCCATGATGCACCTGATTGAAATATCATAGGTGTACCAATTCCATGGTTTAACGTCCAAATTGTACCTGTAATAAACGCCGCTGCCATGAATCCTCCTATAGGACCCCAAGAGTCTACCATCTTTCCCCAAGCCATTCGGATGAAAAATGGAAAAAGAAACCCACCGGCAAATGTTGCAACACCAATTGCCACAGTCATATCTCTACCCCTCCTTGAACATCCAGTTTTTCCATCTCTTCTTCAGCCATTCCTGGTTCAGGAACATGTTCATGTACTTCTTTTGCCATATCTTTTTCTATTGCTGCCGCTACAAGTCCTCCTGCAACAGCTCCTAAAGAGACAAGAAAAATAGTTGGAAGAGAATCAACAAAACTTTGCGTACCAGTTAAAAACATATCCCGAAAAATTCCACAAACTCCAATTGCCAGTCCCATATCTACGAATGCAGCATCATTTTTATTATCCACAAGATTTATATAATGGTTCATAAACCAAAGTGGTCCCACAAGAATGGTTGCAGCCAAGTATCCGCCAAAAATTCCACCCGCTTCAGTCAATTGTCCCCATACGGCCATCACAAGAACACCAGCTATCATATAGCCAATAAAAGACCGAATAAACTTCATGAGAAAACACTCCTTTATAAATGATTTAATTCTTGTAAGACAAGCTCTTTTGACTGACCGATTGATAGTTGGACTGCAGCTGCAAACGCGCCTTCAACTAATGGACAATCCGTTAAAATAATTTTCTTCTGTAATTCTTCTGACGTCATATCAATCGCTGTCTCCGCACTCAAGATAGCGCTACCAATATCGCAGAAAATATATATATTTTCAGATGAAGCGCTTGATTCAATACAGGAAAGTATCTTCATTGCATCCGTTCCCAAGCGACCATCTTCTGTCCCACCAAGCGAATGCAACGGAACTTTACTTTCCTCACCGATCATCTCCTCAATCATTTCTTTTAAACCATCGGTAATCTTCTTACTGTGAGAAACTAGTAATACACTGTCCACCTATTATTCCTCCTTCATTTGACTGACTCTCTGAATAATTTCTAAAAATTGATTGACTTCATGACCAAAACGACCAACGAATACGCCATCTACTTCTTGATGATCCACTATTTCACTTACTTCTGTTAAAGAAACAGATCCCCCATAAATAATCCGGATGTGTTCTGCAATTTCTTTAGTAAAGAGCCGTTCGCAGCAACGTCGGATACATGTATGCGAACGATGAATATGTGCAATACTAGCTGGTTTCGCTTGACCAATTGCCCATCCCGGCTCATAAGCAAGGATAACGTTCACGACTTTCTCTTCATTTATCTCTGACAAAAGCTCTTTCAATTGTTCCATCAATATTTCTTCTAACATTTGCCCCTCACATTTGATGGTCTCACCAATACATAAGACTGGGATCATTGATTCTGATAAAGTTAAATGAATTTTTTCTTTTATTTGTTGATTTGTCTCAAAAAAAAGGGTTTTCCTTTCAAAATGACCTAATTCAACATAACGACCACCAAGTGCTATTAAACTCTCTATAGAAAATTCTCCCGTATATGCACCATTTTTTTGTGGGGCTATATTTTGCGCACCAAACCCTAGATTGCTTCCCTTACAGAAACGAGCTACAGTTTCAATGGTTCCCATACTTGGAAATAAGAAGCATTCCATAAATTCTGTTTTACTCTCTTTTAGCCCCAAAATAATTTCTTCGACAAGTAGACCAACTTCTTCTGGCTTATTCAAATAGTTTTTATAGCTCATTGCAACAATCGGGGTTCTTTTTTTATAAAATTGGCTACTTATTTTTTTCAAAATTTTCCCAATCTTTCATAAATGCGGCAATTCCTGAGTCTGTCAATGGATGGCTCCACAATTTAGGGAATAGATTTCCTGGGATTGTTGCAATATGAGAACCAGCAAGCGCCACCTTCTCAACATGTTGAATATTCCGAACACTTGCAGAAATGATTTCTGTCTCAAAGCCAAATCGGTCAAATACTTGTCTCAAACCTGAAACTAGAGCAAGCCCATCTGATGAAATATCATCCAGTCTACCTAAAAATGGACTGACATAAGTTGCACCAGATTTTGCTGCCATCAATCCTTGCGCCACTGTGAAAACAAGTGTTACATTCGTTTTTATTCCTTTTTGAGACAGGATATGTACGGCACGAAGTCCATTTTCTGTCATTGGAATTTTTACAACAACATTACTCGCCCATTTTGAAACACGTTCTGCTTCTTCGATCATTCCCTCAGTTTCCAAAGAAATCACTTCGGCACTCACAGGTCCTTTAACAGTTTGAGAAATCTCCTTAATTACTTCTTCAAAATCTCTTCCTTCTTTAGAAATGATCGTTGGATTGGTCGTCACCCCATCAACAAGTCCTAATTCATTAATTCGTTTAATTTCTTCAATATTTGCCGTATCCAAGAAAAATTTCATCTCTCTCTTCCTTTCCTATCTATTTTCCATTTCCATAATCTCTTCAACTTTTCTTGCAGAGTTTTTTCCTGATCCCTCAAATGAAAAATCCGCTGACAAGTAAGCACTTACAATTTTCTTAGCTAATTCCACACCTACTACTTTTGAACCAATCGTAATAATTTGCGCCTGATTGCTAAGTTCCGCGCGCTCTGCTGAGTAGGTATCATGTGTTTGAGCGGCACGAATTCCTTTTACTTTATTTGCAGCTAATGCCATTCCAATCCCTGTTCCACAAAACAAGATACCACGTTCTGCTTCCTTATTTAGGATTCCCTCTGCTACTTTAGCTGCTACTCGAGGATAATCCACCGGATCTTTACTGTAAATTCCATAATCAACTACTTCAAATCCTTCACCTTCTAAATAGCGTTTTAATTCTTCTTTTAATTCAAATGCATTTATATCTGCCCCTACTGCTACTTTCATTTGCTTGCACCTCTCTTTTGTTTATATCCAAAATATTATCATATATTTTCGATTAGTCAATACTATTTTTCGTTTATTTTCGTTTTATTGTCGTTTTTTAAATAAACGAAAGTTTAATTATTGATTACTTTCATATTATTCGTTATAATAAAGGTAATAAAATTTAGAACAGGATGAATCGATAATGTTTACAAATGAGCGAAGACAAAAAATACTGGAGATGCTGGAAAAGAAGCACTCTGTAACGGTAGAAGAATTAGTTACTTGCTTTGATGTATCAGCTGCTACAATTAGGAGTGATTTAAATAAACTAGCAGAAACAGACTTACTTATTCGTACACATGGTGGTGCAACAAAAAATGATGAAAAAGCAATTACAGAAGCCGAACGAGCATATGACATCCGTAAAAGTGTCAATTTGGCAGAAAAACAAGTCATTGCAAAAAAAGCGATTCGTTATATCCACGCAAATGATTGTATTTTATTGGATGCAAGCTCTACTTGTTATGAATTGGCGCAGCTTCTTCTTGAATACACTGAGCCACTAACTGTTTTAACGAGCGGATTGCGAACAGCAAGTCTGTTAAAAGAAAATGGCCAGATGACAGTTATTGTTTTAGGGGGAATTGTCACACCAAACTCGAATGCAATTGAGGGAAGCTTAGGAATTGATCTTTTAAAGAAATTTAACATTGATACATTTTTCACATCTAGCTATGCGATTTCTGCAAAAGATGGCTTATCTGATTTTAAAATGTATGAAGCAGAATTAAAAAAATTAATGATTAAAGAATCAGAACAAACTATTGCTCTAATTGATAGTACTAAATTTGAAAAAAAATCAATTATAAATTTTGCTACACTCCAGGAGATTCAGCTGATTATCAGCGATGGAAAGTTACCGAATGAAACAACCTCCATTTATGAAAATATTTCTATAGTTTAAAAAAAGCCGAGTAGCTGTCCTTATGACCACTACTTGGCTTTTGTTTTCTTAGTTAGCAATTCCTGAAAAATCAGTTAAATCTTCGTATTTATAGGCTTCATCAATCTGTTTCTTATCTTTTGCCCATTGGATAATGCTGTCAAATTGCTCTTTTGTCACTGCTTTTGCGTGAGGATACTTCTCCTTCTTACTATCTAGGTACTGACTCATAGCATCAGGAAATTGATAGGTGGTTAAAATGTCTGCATATTCACTTGCTTTGTGTTCATTCATATAATCAATAGCTTGATTGTATGCTTTGTAAAAGGCTTGAACATCCTGTGGCCGTTCTTTGAGTATCCCATCCATAAATTGAATAGTTCCGCCATTGATTCCCAAATCTTGTGAGCTGCCTAGAATGACCGCACCTTGTTTTTCAAGCATGCTTGCTTGTGGCTCTGTATAAACCGCACCATCTACTTGACCATTCAGCAATGCTTCTGAGCGTGCAGAAAATGAAGCAATATCTACTATCTCATAAGTAAACTCATCTTTTTTGGCAAATTCATCCATAATGTATTCTAAGATAAAGTTTGGCACAAGCGTTACTGTGTGTTGATCTAGCTGTTTCATTTCTGTAATTTTTGACTGTGGCGAAGCCAATACCTTAAAGTCTTCAAGAATTCCTGAGGTGATTTTCATGTCAATCCCATTTTTCTTAAAGGTAGCCTCCGTCATAACATCACTAATTGTGCCATCCAATGCTTTTGACTGAATCGCTACATTTCGATCATTTGGTGAAGTAAATGCTTTAATTTCAACTGCTAAACCTGCTTTTTCAAAGAACCCCTCTTCTTTAGCAATAATGATAGGAATAGCCGATTCCGCTGGTAAAATACCGATAGTCAATGGTTCATCCGTTACTTTTGCAGCAGAGCTTTCCTTTGTTGATTCGTTAGCTGAATCTTTTGTCTGTCCATTTCCGCAGCCACCTAAGCCTGCCACACTTAATAAAACAATCCCTAACCCTAAAATAAATTTTTTCATTTTTTCTACGCCTCTTCCTTCATTAACAATTGAAATGCCTGTAAACTCATCGCTTCTGGTATCACTTCTCTATGCAATTCTAGCGGTGGTGTTTCCAGAGAATTCCAGCCCGATTTTGTTGTAAACGCCAATCGGAAGTTCATTTCCTCTAAAATACTCACTGTTTCCTGATTGTAGAGTCCAAATGGATAAGCAAACACATCCTTATGCGTAACGAACTGATTACATTCAAGAATATCCTCTTCCACCCGTCCCTTAGGCTCCCACATAGGTTGTGATAATGTCGTGCCCTTTCTTTTATGAAAATGCGTCGTGTGATTCGCCGTTTCAAAAACGTCTGCCATCGCTTCCACTTCTTTTACACTCAAACACTGTGAACGTTCTGGATGATAGGTTTCTTCCTCAGAAAATAGCCAGCCTTTGACAACAAAAACGGTCGCCTTCATATTTGCCTTTTTTAAAATTGGATAGGCATACTCTTTCAACGATTGATAACAGTCGTCAAATGTCAGGAATACAGACTTTTCTGGGAGTTGTTGATTTTTTTCATAAAATGCTTTAATTTCATTTACTGTTAAGCAATGATATTTTTGTTCCTGTAAAAAGTTTATTTGTTCTTGAAAATGCGCTACACTAACATACAGTGGCATGGGTAATGAATCTTCGTATCCATCAGCAACTTGAATGGGTCTTTGGCCTAATGCAAGCTCACTTTCTGGGCGAACTTCATGAAATACAAGTGTTCGAAACACACGTTTCACCTTTCCTTCTGATTGAATTTTCCTTAGATAGTATAGCATAATAATAGAATTTTGTGTGTTTACTCACAATGAAAAAGGAGCCTGTTATGAAAATCGAAGTAAATAGCCTGACCTTTGGCTATGAAAAAAAAATGCTTTTTAACCAATTAAATTTTTCCTTTTTACAAGGAAAAACCTATGCGTTAGTTGGGAAATCTGGAAATGGAAAGAGTACTTTACTCAATCTTTTAAAAGGATTTGAGCAACCTCAACAAGGAAGCATTCGTTACGAAGAAACAACAACAAACAAAATCGAATTGATTTTTCAGGAGCTGCTTCTTTTTGATTGGCAAACTGTGGAGCAAGCGATTGAACTACCTTTACTCATTTCAAATGTGGAAAAAAAGAAACGAAAAGAAAAAATAGCTACGCTTCTTACCGAATTTCATCTTGAAGAGCTAGCCAATCGGTTTCCCAACCAACTTAGCGGCGGGCAAAAACAGCGGGTAGCAATGGCACGCGGATTGATAACGAATCCTGATTTTTTATTGCTAGACGAACCCACCTCCTCTTTAGATCAGGAAACCAAAGAAGACGTACAGTCATTTATTTTAGAGGAACAAAAAAAGCGAGAAAATACACTAATAGTGGTTACACATGATATTGAGGAAGCAGCTTATTTAGGGGAAACGATTTTACTGCTGGAAAACCAGACCCTCTCTGTCTACGAAAACCCGACATTCGCTCTTGAAAACCGTCGGGAAACCCTTGAGTTCTATGAATTTTGTATTCAGCTGCGAATGGCAATAAGAGGAGGTACTCATGAAAATTAAACCGTTTGTTTCCTTTATCACAGGTCTTTTTTCTTTTATCGCGTTATGGACCCTACTCTATTTCGCAATTCAAAACCATTCGATTCCCAGTCCCTTAGCTGCGCTTCAAAAAGCTTGGATGATTAAACAGACATTACTGCTGCACACTGGCGCTAGTTTTCTGCGTATCATTGTTGCGTTGGGCATCTCACTGCTTATAGGGATTCCTCTGGGGATTTTACTAAGTCGTATAAAGAGGTTAGACAAGTATTTAGGCCCGCTAATTTATTTCTTGTATCCTCTGCCAAAAGTTGCATTTTTACCTGTATTCATGATTTTCTTTGGGTTAGGAAACACCTCCAAAGTTCTATTAATTTTTGCCATCATTTCCATCCAAGTCATTGTCTCCATTCGAGATGGTGTAAACAGTATTCCTAAAAACTATTATCGCTTAATGGAAAATTACGGCAGTACTTCGTGGCAAACCATTCGTTATCTGATTCTTCCAGCGATACAAAAGAATCTTTATGCTAGTCTGCGTGTAAGCGTGGGTATCTCTTTAGCTTCTTTATTTTTTGCTGAAAATTATAATACCACGTACGGTTTGGGCTACCTTATCTTAAGTGCGTGGGCAAAAATGGACTATCCAGAAATGTTCGTCGGCATACTCATGATTGGGATAGTAGGCTTCGCGTTTTTCAGCGGAATAGATTCTCTTGAAAAAAAGAAATAAAAAACATGCGCATCCTAAACTAGAATAACCTCTAGCGTTTGGATACGCATGTTTTTGTATCGAGAGTACGATTATTATAGGGATCTTTTTTCAACTAAGCATTGGACTTCTTGCTTCCTACCAGGTTAAAAACAAAGAAAATTCTTTTATATGCCTTCAATAGTATCACTCTATTAATAGAAAAAGATTCACAATAGACTCTCCAAATAATATCTTTGATTCCACTCGTCACTTCCAACGATTCAAAATGTTTTGCCTATCCTTTTCGTTATAAAGATACGTTGATTTCAACCGCTGAATATCAGAATCCGTAACGTCTAGTTTTTCTTTGGCATATGCCTCAATCGTTCCAAATTCTTTTTCCATTACATGGAAGGCTCCATCTAAATAATCTACTTTTGTTTGTTGTAAAGAAGCTAGATAGTCTAACACAAAAGCATTGTCAGTATACTGTTTATAAATCGCCATTCGCATTTCATTTCGCGGACGATTATACGTATCTGTCAATAAATAATCCTGATAGATGGTTTTCTTATCCACACCAAGCAGCCCAAGTATCAAAGCTGCCCCCCATCCAGTCCGGTCTTTTCCACCCTGACAATGAAAAATTAGTGCCTTAGGTTCTGCTGTTTGGTTCACCATTTTTAAAAATATTGAGTAAGCGGCCTGTGATTTTTCTGTCATCACTAAATCGTGCATTTGCTGAATCATTTGTTTTTGCCATTTGATTAATGTGGCTTGTCCTTCTGCTGTGCTCGCCAGCTGCTCAAGCATGTGTACTTTCACTTCATCTTTATTACTTGTCCCTTGACTTGGTACCTCACTTGCTTTTTTAGCAACCTCCGCATGCGGATCTAGTTCAACGTGGTCAGTTTCTCCCATATCTTTATCTGGATTTTTTTCTATTTCTCCCGGTGAGCGAAGATCAATTACTGTCTTTATGTCCATCTGTTTCAAATATCGTTGATCTTCTACAAGTAAATGATCTGGTGCATCACTCCGAAACAAATAGCCCCATTTCGTCATCTGCTTCTCTTTGGTAACATAGCCCCCTAAATCGCGGCAATTATACAAACCATTGATGGACACTCTTCTTTCAGCCCCAACATAGACTTGTTGATTATCTATACCTGCAACATAAATTCTTTGATTAGAAGACACCTCAGAGAGATCTATCTGCTTTTCTCCATTTAATAAAAACTCTTTTTTGTAGACCTTATTTGAAAAGCTAGGATCCGTCGTATAAAGAAGCGTTTGCGGCTCGTTTAAAAACTCTCCTGTAAGTAACAGCTTCTCTTGTTCTCTGGTGATGTTTAGTTTTTTCATACACGATTCATCCTTTATTTTGTACTTAGCTCCTCCGCTACGTTCATTTTATCTAATTTCTTCATAAATGGTAAATATAATAATAAAACTGCGAAAAATTGAATAATTTGTACCACTAATCCTTGCCATCCAGCTGCCATAAACCCGGAAAGGAAGGTTGGTAAATTTTTAGGAACATTTACACTAATAATCGGTAAGAACCCAATAATTGTTGCAATATAAGCAATTCCTATACACATTGCTGCACTTAGTGTAAGAGGGATAAAAATCGTTACATTCATAATCATTGGAATCCCAAACTTCATCGGCTCAGTAATCCCAAAAATACTAGGGATAATTGAAATTTTCCCAATTGAATTAAACTTTTTACTTCTGCTTAACCACACTAATACCACAGCTAATGCCAATGCACGCGGTCCTTTAAATGCATCTAGGAAGAAGGAATTAATAATGTTTTCAGCAACGCCTCCACTTGCCACAGCTTCCATATTTGCATATGCTTGTGTGGTAAATAAAACAGCAATCACTGAAGCTGTCACCATGCTGCCGTGAATCCCAAAGAACCATAAAAGCTCGGATAAAAACATGATGAATAACGCTGACCAAACGGATCCGCCTAATGATTCTAACGGTGTTTGCAGATTTGTGTAGATGAAGTCATGCACATTTCCAAAGCGCGTTGCTTCAAAAGTTATGCTGATGATAATTGCCACCATGAAGATAATTGCACCAGGTATAATTGCTTCAAATTGTTTGGCTATTGCAGTAGGAACACTTTCGGGCATACGAAATGTAATTCTTTTTTCAACCATCTTAACAAATATCCATGTAACAAGCAGTGCCACAATCATTCCGACAAACATTCCTTTTGATCCTAGATAGGTTAAATCATAGGCTGAAGCCACTTTATCATCGCCTAAATCAAATTTAGAAACAGGAGTCAGTACGAAGAAACAGGCCATTGATAAAATAATTGCAGGAATGGTATCTCCTTTTTTTTCTTTTGCCATAGAATAAGATAAGCCGATAATCACATAAACTGTGATTAAACTACTTGAAATAGATGTCCCCAATGAACAAGCTTTTATCACGATTTCTGGTAAATTAGGAATCATGCTAATCACTGTAGCAATACTTCCAATAATAGTAATTGGAAGGGTCATCATCATCCCATTAGCAATACTCTTAACAAAAACATTATTTGAAAACTTATTAATAAAATTATTCAAATGTCCCGTAAAATTTTTCTTTGTCATTTCGCTCATTTCCTATCCTCCTATAATATATTTTAGTTAATCGCCTGCTGTGCGTCTTTAAATACTTTTTCCCCATTCATCATGCCGTAATCCATCATATCAATAACTCGAACTGGAATAGTGGGATACTCTTTTTGAACATCCTCTTCTTGGTACCCTACTTGAGGCCCTAGCAAAATGATGTCGCTTCCTTCCACTCGCTCCTCTAATTCATTCAATCCACAAGCAGAAATATCTGCCTCAATTCCAACAGATTTTGCATATTCCTGCATTTTTTTCACTAACATCCCTGTTGACATTCCTCCGGCACAAGCTAACGTAATTTTCATGATTAATCATCCTTCCTTGTTTTGTAATTGTTGTAATTGATTTTCCAACTGACCCATTTTTTCATGGACAAAAATTAACTCTTTCGCAAAATCCAACGATGTAATAGCTGCCATCATATGATCTTCGCCATGAACCATAAATAGATTGGCTTTTTGTGCTTCATCCGATGCAAATTCGGTTAGCAATGCTGCATGAAATTTGTGTGCTTCTTTTAAATTCTTATTACTTTCATCCATTTTGTTCTTTGCAGCATCTATTTCCCCCAATCGTGCTTTTTTTATACTTTCCATTGCTAATGATTTCGCATTTCCGGCATAAACGATAATCTGCATAATTTGATTTTCTAATTCCAAATACCTCAATCCTTTCTATGTTGATGATTCATATTTATATAAGCAAGTACTATGCCAAAACAGATTCCCCCTCTCCTTCATAGTGCCTCTATGAACAAAGAACACTTTTTAAAACACATCAAAAATTTCCGAAACACATAAACCCTTAAATTGAAACACATCATCTTGACTTGTTTCATATGCAAAGCTATACTGAAACCGATATCAAGAAAGAAGAGGATGGCTTACTATGAAGCGAATTGAAAAAGTTTGGCAGCATTTACTAAAATACAATAAAGAAACACCGCTAAGCGCTAGCCAATTATCACAAGAACTAGCTATTACTCGGGCAAATGCGAGTAACGATTTAAATCTTCTAGTGAAAGAAGGCAAAGCAAAAAAAACAGGAACAAAACCTGTCTTTTTTTATCCTATTTCAGATGATTCTGAGAAAAAAAGTCTCATACAGGAATTTATCAAAAAAAATCCAAGTCTTGTTTCTGCTGTAGAACAAGCAAAAGCAGCTATCTTCTACCCACCTCAACGAATGCACATCTTATTATCAGGCGACACAGGCGTTGGAAAAAGTATGTTTGCTGAGTTAGTCTATCGCTTCTCAATTGAAGAACAGATTATTTCTAATGATGCCCGGTTCATCCTTTTTAATTGCGCGGACTATGCAAATAATCCCCAATTGATTACTGGAAATATCTTTGGTACAAAAAAAGGCGCCTATACTGGAGCAGATGAAGAAAAGCAAGGCTTGCTAGAAAAAGCAGATGGCGGCATTCTCTTTTTAGATGAAATTCATCGCCTACCTCCCGAAGCACAGGAAATGCTGTTTACGTTTATTGATAAAGGATTCTTTCGCCGATTGGGTGAAACCTCTGAACAGAGAAAAGCAGATGTTCAAATTATCTGCGCGACAACAGAAAATATTGAATCTACTTTATTACAAACATTTGTTAGAAGAATTCCAATGAAAATTCATCTGCCGAATTTAATGGAGCGTGGCATTTTTGAAAAATTAACACTAATTACCACTTTCTTTAATGAAGAGGCGCATAAACTAGCTCAAGATGTGGTTGTATCAATGAATACATTGCGTGCACTTCTTGGGTATCCCTGTGAAAATAATATTGGGCAATTAAAATCTGACATTCAGCTTCTTTGTGCGCGTTCCTATGCTCGGTTTGTCTCCGAAAAGTCTCAAAGCATGAGTATCAGTAGTTATGATTTACCAAATGCTATTAAAGAAGGTTTATACAATGTTGAGTACCGAAGCGAAATTTGGTCGCTGATTCCATCTCGCAAGGACCGGTTCATCTTATTTAAAAAAGATGATTTTACAACCATTCCTGTTGATGAATATAAAGAAACCGATATCTATCAATTAATTGATCAAAAACTAAATGACATGGAAAAAATTGGGCTAAATCAAAAAGCAGCTATGGATATTATCGACCTAACAATAAGAAATTATTTTTCTACGTTACGAAAAAAGAGAAATGTTAACGAGGAAAATATTCTTAATATTGTGGGTACAGAAGTTTATGCGACAACTAAAAAACTGTTAAAAAAAGCAGCGAATATTGTGCAGAGTGAATTTTATCCGGAGGTCTTTTCAGGTCTAGCTCTTCATCTTTTTTCAACGGTCAACCGAATTCGAAACGGAGAAATAATACATAATCCTCGTCTTGAAGAGATTAAAGAACAGTATCCTCTGTACTATCAGGCTGCCCAGCAATGTAAGTATCTTATTGAAACAGCATTCAGTCTTTCAATATCAGATGACGAAGTGGGCTTTATTACCCTGTTTTTAACTCCGCAGGAACATGGGAATACAAATAGCCAGACTCAAAATGTGCAAGTAATCGTTATTGCCCATGGAGACTCCACAGCCACAAGTATTTCATCCGTAGTAAATGAGTTATTAGGAAATGAACATGTCGTCGGATTTAATATGCCTCTTTCTTATGAACCACAGCACATATTAGAAGAAATCAGCGCCTATCTTCAGCAAAAAGAAACCCAAGAAGATATTCTGTTATTGGTTGACATGGGCTCCCTAACAAATTTTCCTAAAGAGCTAGAAAAAGTGACTAGAAAAAAAGTCGCTTGTATCGATTTAGTTAGTACGTTACATGTTTTAGAGGCAAGTAGAAAAGCTTCTCTCGGTTTTTCGCTTTCTGACATCGTCGACTCTGTCCACACAATTACGCACACAGAACACACAATAAATACACCTGTAAAAAACAATACAAACATACAGGACAAGGTGTTCATTATTACTTCTTGTACCACAGGAGAAGGCTCAGCCCAAATCATTAAAGATTTATTAACCGCAAAGCTAGCTTTACACGATGGGCGCTGTGAAATCAAGTCGTTTCAAGTCAATAACCCAGATGAATTTCTGTATGAGCTGGAAAAATTGGAGGCTGGAGGAAAAATTCTTTATTCTATCAGTACTTTTTCAATTCCGGCGCTTCAATATCCACAACTTACCATCAATCAGCTTCTATCTGATGGGATGTTCGCCAAGATTCAAAAAACAATTGATTACGAACTAACATTTTTTGGCATGCTTGAAAATATTGCCCCTATGCTCGTTCAGCTGGATGGTATTGATCTACTTTATTCTTTAAAAAACTGGGTTGAAAACATCTCTCTAGAAATGAAGTTAAATTTATCTGCGGAACGTATGATTGGTTTAATTTGTCATCTTGCCTGCTGTATTGATACCATTATTCAAACAAATCAATCCAATGAGTTTCATCATCAACTGGAGGATTTTCCCCCTTCGGTTGACAAAAAGCTGGCAAATAATATTATTCTACTGGAAAAAATGTACAATATCATGTTCTCTTCAAAAGAATTACACTATATCGAATCCTATCTTTTTGAGAAAATTCGGTTTAAATAATAGGAAATCTGGACGTAATCACCAAAATTTTTTCCTAGCCTTGGATCTCCTTCATTGATAAAAATAACTATTCTTCAAAACCCTTCTTAGAGAGTCATTTATTTTTAGTTCCTTGTACCTCAAAACTAATGCTGACCTCCTATTGAAAAGTTGGTCAGCATAACTAGTTTATGATAAACACTCTCTCTTTACTACTTAAAATATGTAGGTACTCGTAAATGAAAGAAGACAAACTGATTTTAGCGAATCATTTACTTCTCGCATAGTCCTTCTATAAATGAACTATAGACCTGTAATACTGAAGCAAAGTTCACTTATTCTCTAAACAGAATGAGTCATACACTTATCTTTTTTTTTGAATCGATTGTAGTTACACGAGAATAAATCAGAAAAAGAATATATAAGATGCTCAAAAGAAGTACTGCTGTAATATTTTTCTCTACAGTACTGCCGTTAGAGATTGTTGCGAATACATTGAATAGTCCATGAAAGACAATGACTATATAAATCGAGTGATTTTTGTCATATATGACAGAAAAAACGTATCCTAACAGTAACGCATTAATAATTTGTAAAATAACTAAAATAAATGCTGTTTCAGGATTCAAACTACTGGCAATGTGCAATAGACCAAATACAATACTGGAAAAAAAGATTCTATTCTTCCGTAACTTTGTTTTCAATGAATAGAAAAAGACTCCACGAAAGAACGTTTCTTCTACAAAACCTACTAACATCATCTGAACAAGAATCAACATCAGTGTTGAAAATGAATAGTTAAAATTAACTCCTAAAATGATAGGTTGAATCAAGATCACAACTCCCATAAATCCTATTAATTTTCTACTTGGACGAATGCGATTAAAACCAAATTGTTTCAATGTATGATCTTTTTTCTTCATGTAAAGAAAAATAACCACTCCACAAATAAGAAAAGCTGCTATCTGACACATGATTACTCCATTATCGCTAAATTCAAACGCAATTCCTATCGCTGAAAACAAGCTAATTACCATTGTTATCGCTACTGATGCACCAATTAATTTCAAGTATATTTTATTCATTTAAATAACTCCTCTATTTGTTTTTTTACAATATAGCATGTAAAATGAAACGAAAAATAAGTATAATTCCTGTATACAGGAATAACTGACAGGAGCGTTTATGACAGAAAAAATTATTAGATCCATTCGAACACAAAAAGGCTTTACTCAAAAAGAAATCTATACAGGAGTTGCTTCTAAAACCTTTTACAGTGATTTTGAAGCTGGAAAATATTCTGTTGAAGTAACGAAATTTCAAGGCTTTTTGAATAACTTAGGTATAAGCCAAATGGAATTCGATTATTTTAAGGATAGTCGTGACAAAAACGAAGAAAAAATACTAGATAATCAAATTGAACAACTCTATAAAAAAGGAGATTTTGAATCTTTATATGCTATTTTTGAAGACTATAAACAACATCCTCACACCGAAATACGATATCTGGCAATTAAAGCCTATCTGCTCGTGCTGATTACCAATACGAATTTTTATAAATTCTCTCGCTCTCCTTTTTTAGAGGTTCTTGCTTATTTAGATACGATAAAAATGTGGACACTTAAGGAAATTAAATTAGGAAAACTTATCCTGCTTTCCTATTCCGAAAAAGAACAAGAGAAAGAAGCCCTACTTTACAAAAGACTTATCAATGAGCTATTGAAGTATAAAGCTTTTGATAAGAAAGTCTATTATGAAGAAATCAGTGATCTTTATTTTAATCGAATACAATGGTTGCTGATAACTAATAACATCCAAGAAGCAAAAAACTGTTTAATAGTTTATAAAGAGGCTGTTACTAGTTCAGATAATTTATATTTTTCTATGCAGCTACGCTTTATCACCTGCATTGTAAATAGTTACTTAGATTTCCCAATCTATTCAAAAGAGCTAAATGAACTTTTAGTGCAGGTAAACAAAATGCCTACCTCTGAAACACATTTTTACAATATTATTTCTCAATTACATCTGGAGAAGGCCAAAAATTACTATCAGAGATATCAATAATGTACTTGATTGCAGACTTTTTTATCCCAAATTACTAACTTAATCTTCTAATGAGCCTACTTGGCAAATCTCTTAAAGTGCACCGCATCACCTCTGCTCTTTTCTTATGCAGTATGGTATACTTTTAAAAATAAAACGGGAGGTCTTTTATTATGGCTTTTCTCATCCTCATTTTTGGTATTGCAATATATGCGTGCACGATAGGTTCCTTTTGCGCTATTTCCATTCTCTGCATGTTAACACCGATAAAAAACAACACCGGTCAGAGAAAGATCTTACTAATAGCAGGTACTTTACTCGTCGGGATATTTCTTGGTGTATTATTAGGAAGTTACTTTATGCTAAAGTTTTTCGGTGAATATTTATCATTTATCAACTTAATTTAGAATAACAAAGCAGTCCTACTGTCAGAACTATAAAGTGAAACAGTTGTACAGCACATTCTTTAACGTTCAGAATTAGTCTATCTTTGTACAATTTTACAAGAAACCTTGCATCAATAAATTTTTATATTTTTTTATTCACCTACTGAAAAGAAGGATTTATCTTGGTAATCCTTCAAGCTTCGCTTTTTAAATTATAATAATGTAAGGAAATTAAATGTCGGGGGGGAAAAATAAGATGAGTGAAAACTTTCCATTCAATCGATTTGATTTTTCAGTACTCATTCAAAAAATCAAAAAAAATACGCACTTGTTAAATATTATTACTGACGATGAAACAGGAATAGAATTTTCTAACATCCAGACTGTTTTAACTGAAGAACTCGTTGATTTTCTTGAACATTTCACTGTAGTTGATAACCTTGCCCAGCGCTATAGTGAGCAACAGTACAAAAAGCACCCCTCACTCGGTGTCAAAAGCTTTCAGATTGAACCATTATGGGTAGAAATTTCTCCAAAAAGTGTACGCATTGGATATGCAGGCATTCATGTAAATACTGATTTCACCTTAACTTTTTCAAAAATAAATGGGCAATGGGCTTTAGTTGACTGATTCTACTCGATATTCCTTAAATTTTGGGATCAAGTAAGTATGTTTCTATATCCCAAAAGAATGTATCAGATGCACCGAGTAGATACAACTCTAGCATGTCCCATGCATAGAAGTTGTTGAGAGACAAACACAGTGGAGATACGTTCCTTTCCAACTTTTATTAAAATTTAAGAGCGTAAGAGGGTGGGACATAACTATTAAGTTATAGCCCACTCTCTTAAAATCTTAATAAAAGTTGAGAACCAAAGCACCCCTTTCACAAATAAGCTGGAACCCCAAAATAGTTGAGGAATACTCTTCGTGAATTCCTACTTAGTGCTACAACTCCACGGAAATTTCACTTTCAATGATGCACACAGTACCTGTTTTCGGAGCCGAACACTTCTGTCCCAACCTCCGCACTCTATTTTCTTTTATTCAGTCCATTGTAAAATGAGCTCTACTTCATCCGTCTCTTCATCTACTTGTTCCTTAATAACTTGAAAGCCTTGGCTAATATAGAAATGATAGGCTTGTTCATTTTTCTTGTATACAGCCAGTGTCAACTGAGCAGCTTCTTTTTTTGCCTTATTTAAAAGCTGACGTCCTAGCCCCTTCCCTTGGCTTCTCTTCTCTACAAATAATCCTGCAATATAGTCCTCTTGAAGTCCTAAAAATCCTTCAATCTTGTCACCCTCTTTAGTAATAAAAAGAGTAGCATTTGGCAACTGTTCCTTCACTTCTTCTTCATGTTCCAACCAATAGGAAGCCGCTACAAATGGATGGGCCTCTTGATTTGTTTTTAACCAAATAGCCATTAGTTGATGAATCATTTCCTCTGACGGCTGATTAACTTGTTCAATCATAATAAATCTCGTTCCTTCCTCTACAATTCTTCTAGTTTCCCTACTCTTATCCTACCTGATAGTATAAGAAAAAAACAGTCGAGGATTTTCTCCCAGACTGTTTCGTTTTTTATGCTTCTTTTGCTTTAAGTTGCCGAATCGATTGTTTCATAATTAATGGAGAAACAATCGTGGATAAGATAATCACAATGACAATACTAGTGTAATGAGTAGGATCAATCATTCCTGCCTGGTTTCCGATTTGAACAATAATCAGAGCCATTTCTCCTCTAGAAATCATTCCTGCTCCTACAACAGTCGAGCTTATATTTGTAAAGCCAACCATTTTAGAACCGATAAATCCGCCTAAAAGTTTCGTGACTACCGCAACAAGTGTCAATGCTACGATAAACCAAATATCATTTGTGAGTCCTGCAAATGATACATTTAAACCAATGCTTACAAAGAAGACTGGGATAAATACTGCATAGCCAATTGCTTCAATGTTTAAGTCTACTTTTGATCGGAAATCGGTTTGCCCAACTGCAATTCCTGCGAAAAATGCACCAATCACACCACTCAAGCCCACTAAATCAGCTAAAAATGACATTCCTAAACAGATAACCAGTGACATAATAATCACAGATGAACCTGCAAGTAATTTTTCACTCAGCTGCATGAGGTAAGGCGCACCCCACTTCACCAAGAAATAAATACCTGCAAAGTATAAGACTTGTTCCACTAAAAGCAAAATCATTTCACTATCAAATGCTGCACCTTCGCCAGATAAAAAGCCTAGGCTTATACTCAAAATAAGAACAACTAAAATATCATCCACTACAGATGCAGCTAGAATTGTTGAGCCTTCTTTTGATGACACCATGTTCAGCTCTTTTAATACTTCCACGGAAATACTTACAGAAGTGGCCGAAAGAACTAGCCCCAGGAAAATACTATTTGTCAGAGACATTGAGAATAGCCGGCCAAATAACAAAGTGATGACTATGGGAAAAGCAATTCCCAAAATAGCAACCAGTATTCCTGGCTTAAAATATTTTTTTAAAAGAGAAACATCACTTTCCAGTCCTGCCAAAAACATTAATAAAATAACGCCTATCTCTGAAAATTCAGTAATTGAAATACCTTGATGAACCCAGTTTAACATTGCTGGTCCCAATACAATTCCTATTAATAATTGCCCAATCACTGCTGGAATTCCAATACGTTTTGAGACATGCGAGGCAAGAGTTGTACTAATTAAAATTAAACATAAAATTCCTATAAGTTCCATAACAGACCTCTCCTCTCTTTTTTTATAACGTTCACTATATAACTATAACTTTATTTTTCATTCCTGAAAAGAAATATGCCGAGTATTTCCGATAATTGCCGATTTTCTTTTATTTTAGCAAGTAAAAAAGCCTAAGAAATCAAGGATATATTCCCCGTTTCCCTAGACCTTCGCTATTTGACTAGATGCGTCCTTTACTCTCTCTTTACAACAGCTGATGGACACCTATAATTCATTCATACCGTACATTTTCTTTTGTCTTGCTAAAAATAAAATATTTCGAACCTCTCTAGGAACAAAACAATGAATATCTTCTTCATTATAGCCTACCTGTAGTCGTTTATCGTCATGGATAATGGGACGTCTAAGCAGACTGGGATTTTTTTCTAAAATAGCGAGTACTTCACTTAATGGTAAGTCATCTAAATCCACATCAAGTTTTTGATAAACTTTTGAACGCGTGGAGATGATATCTTGTGTGCCATTTTCAGTTAACATCAAAATTTTTTTTAATTCATCTGCTCCGATAGGCTTCGCAAAAATATTTTGTTCCTGATACTCAAGATTATGTTCCTTTAGCCATGCTTTTGCTTTACGACAAGATGTACAGCTTGGAGTTGTATAAATGTAAATCATTTGATCCTCTCCTTCTTACCTCTGCCAATCAGTATAAAAAAAATTACACGAACAATCAATAAAAGATAACAATCGTTAATTTTTTAACAAAACAAATAAAAACTTGATTTAAAGCGTAATCAAGCTTGATATAACAGTATTTCTACTCACAGGAAATCTACCCACGTTTATTTTTTTCTCATATACGAATAAAATTTTGAAAAAAATTGAATATTTTCGAGCATATTTTTATACATTGAATTAAAAAACATTTAAAATATTATTTAGAAAATGAAAATTTCATTGTATTTACATCTCATTTTTCTCTTACATAAAACAGATAGCCTGTTCTTCTGCTGCTTTTCTACTATTGTATCTTGCCTGAAAAAGAAAATCCTTTATACTGAAAAAGTAAACGTTAAAAATCCCCATTTATCCATAAAAATTGACAAGGAGTGTTTTGATGAACTTTGAAACTTATAAAAAAATAATTAATCGTGTCATTGATATTATCTTAGGAATTGGCTCAGTTTTTATTATTGTCTACATGTTTCGCTATTTAATTGATGTGGGGCGTTTAATTTTCGACGATGTTTCTACTGATAATTATGAGCTGTTTATCCAAGAAATTACTGCTTTCTTCATGCTATTTGAATTTGCTGTGATGCTTATGAGATACATTGAAGAAGATCATCATATTCCGGTTCGCTATCTAGTGCTGATTAGTATGACGGCTATTTTGCGACAATTGCTAGTCGTTCACGACAATGGTCTGCAGACTTTACTTCTTGCTGTATCTATCTTATTATTAGCTGCCGTTTTAACCATGTTTACCCCCTCTTCAAAACATTTTAATTTTCAACGATTTATAAAAAAGACTAATGATCTAGATGAAAAAGAAAAATAGTGCTACCCACAGAGCCTGAATGCCACCCAAAAAGATAGCGTTCAGGCTCTTTACTTCATATGGAATATTTCGCTTGAGACACGCCTCTGATATACCTTCATCTCTAGTTTTGATTCCGTCAAATGAAATTCGATTGATTTGTTCTTTCCCTATATAGGCTTAGCAAAACGTTCAATTTTATCTTAATGGATTTCTTACTTCTGAAAATAAAAAAATCACGTTAAAACGATATATTTTATTCACTTTTTCGTCTATATGCCGCCTATCTCCTTGGTTTTTGACCTTTTTGTTCGTATGAGTTGCCAGCAGAATCCCCCTATGTGCTATACTATAGACTGAGAAAAACTGAAGGAGGAACCCATGCTATTATCTATTCTTACATTTATTTATTTCTTCAATGCGGTCATTGCGCTCATCACCATTCTTATGAAACCTAGAGATGTGTCGGCCATTTGGGCGTGGCTTCTGGTTTTAATTGCGCTTCCTGTATTTGGCTTCTTTCTTTATTTATTCTTTGGACGTGGTTTGGGCGACAAAAAAAAATATCGGTTGCAGCAAAGTGATTTGAAAGAGTTAGAGAACCTTGCTCAGCTTCAAGAAGATTCTCTTAGTATCTTTGATTCAGAACTAGAAAATACTGAACTACAGCCTTTCGTTGATTTTTTCTCTCTTTTGAATCGGATGCCTTTAACCAGAAAAAATGAAGTAGATATTTTCTCGGATGGAGAAGAAAAATTAACTGCGCTGATTGAAGACTTGAAACAAGCAAAAAAATCTATTCATATTGAATACTACGCCTTTGTAACAGATAAAACTGGCAAAAGAATTTTAAAGGTTCTTGAGGAAAAAGCAGCAGAAGGTGTGGAGGTTCGCCTTTTATATGATTCATTTGGATCAAGAGGAACAAAACCCAAAGACTTTACACAACTGATACAAAATGGCGGCTTTGCGCAAACGTTTATTACTTCTCAACGAGCACTTTTAAAACTTCGATTAAATTATCATGATCACCGAAAAATTGTTGTAATTGATGGAAATACGAGTTATATCGGTGGCTTTAATATTGCAGATCAATATGTTGAAACAACCAAACGATTTGGCTACTGGCGTGATACGCATTTGAGGATTCATGGAGCTGCTTCTTCTCTTTTACAAATGCGCTTTTTAATGGATTGGAACGTTTCAGCGCCAGAGAAAAATCAAGTGAGTTATCATTTGGATTATTTCTTTACCGATGAACAATCAGCGACAGGCTCTACCGATATTCAGGTAGTAGCGAGTGGACCAAATAGCGAAAAAGAGCAAATTAAACTAGCATTCATTAAATTAATTACCTCGGCAAAAGAACGTGTTTGGATTCAAACACCCTATCTTGTTCCTGATGATAGTGTGATTGCTGCACTAAAAATTGCTGCTGGTAGTGGTGTTGAAGTAAAAATTATGATTCCAGACAGACCGGATCATCCGTTTATCTACCGGGCAACACAATATTATGCGCGACAGCTCATAAAGGAAAACATTGAAATTCAAGTCTATCGTGGTGGCTTCTTACATGCCAAAACATTGATTATGGATGATGAAATCTGTATGGTTGGGTCTGCCAATCAAGATATTCGCAGCTATAAACTAAATTTTGAAGCAACTGCCGTACTTTATGATAAAAAAATCATTCAACAGCTGGAACAAATATTTATAGATGATTTAACTAAATGTGAAGAGATGACACCTGAGATAGTCGCAGAAATGTCTGCGTGGCTCATTTTTAAACAACAAATTTCACGGTTATTCTCTCCTATTTTATAACATTTTTCAGTTCTGAGGTTGGAATAAAAATATTTGGCTCCGAAAGCTAAATAGGTACAGCTCTTTCCAACTTTTATTAAGACTTCTCAAACAAAACCGACTAAAAAATGAGGAATGCCCTCTTCAAAAGAAGAGTGATTCCTCATTTTTTTATTTCTCTGTAAAAAAGATTTCTCAAAACACGGGTTCAGTTGGTTCTTATTTTTTATAATGATCCATTATTGACTGACCTTTATTCAGTAGCACATAGTTAGAGTCTTCTGTCTCCTCGTTAAATATCATGTAAAGTCTCTGCGCACCTGTGTCATCAAAATCACCCATATCAACGGCTAAAAGATTATCTGCTAATTGGATTTTTTGTTTGAAGGTTTTCAGGAGAATACGTTTCGTTCGTTTGACTTCCAGCATTTGATCCTGCGCCTTTTTTGCAGAGGTGCTTAATGTATAGCCCTCATCTAAATAATGTTTAATTAATTGCACTTTAATAACCATAGGTAAACGATAGCGCCTTGCACTGTTTTCAGCCGAATGAGAGGTTATAAAGCCTTTTTCTTCCCAATATCTCAATTGCCTAGGTGATAAATCAACCATTTTACTTAACTCACTGATTCCTACTAAAAGATTGTCTTGTTGCAATAACGACCGAAACAATTGCTCCCACATGTGCACAAATCCTTCCTATGATTGTAATCTTTTCACCATTCATTGTAATATAATTACTATTTATGTCAAGTAAGTTGACAAATTTTACTTATTGGATTAAAGTAATAAATGATTTTTATGAAAATTTACAGAAAGAGGCGAACTTATTTTGTCAAAAGAACCCGTTTTAGATATGCATGGCAAACCCTATAATCGGACGCTCCTCGTCTTAGTATTATTAGTAGGTACCTTTTGTACTGTGCTAAACCAAACATTATTAACCACTGCCTTGCCTACCCTGATGAAAGAATTTGATGTATCTGCATCTAGTGTTCAGTGGTTGACAACCGGATTTTTACTTGTAAATGGAATTATGATTCCAATCAGTGCATGGCTAATTAATAAATTTAGCTCAAAAATGCTTTATATGACAGCCATGACGGTCTTTTTATTAGGAACCATTATCTGTTATACCGCACCTAGTTTTAGCTTCTTACTTGCTGGACGATTAGTTCAGGCTGCAGGAGTAGGTGTTTCTATGCCTTTACTGCAAACAATCATGTTATCTATTTTCCCTCCTGAAAAAAGAGGCTCTGCAATGGGAACTGCAGGTATTGTTATCGGATTAGCTCCTGCCTTAGGTCCTACGTTATCTGGTTGGATTATTGATTCTTATAGCTGGCGTCAGTTATTTGGAATGATTATTCCGATTGTTCTATTTGTTTTACTGCTTGCTGCCTTTTTAATGAAAAGCGTAATTCAGTTATCCAATCCGAGCATTGATATTTTTTCAGCTATTCTTTCAACAATCGGATTTGGTAGTTTACTTTATGGATTTTCAAATGTTGGAGACAAAGGCTGGGGAAGTCCTCTAGTTTTAGGTTTCTTACTTGTAGGTGCACTTGTGATTGCTTTATTTGCACGTCGCCAGCTCCATTTAGAACATCCTTTCTTGGAACTGCGGGTATTTAGCTCTCCTACCTTTACCATTGCTGCTATTTTAAGTGGTGTAACCAATATGGCTATGGTAGGTGCAGAGATGGTTTTACCTTTATATATTCAAAATATACGAGGGGAATCTGCTTTTCATTCTGGTTTAATGCTCTTGCCTGGCGCAGTTATTATGGGAATGATGATGCCAATTACTGGTCGGATTTTTGATAAAATCGGGGCAAGACAGCTTGCCATCACAGGAATGTTTATTTTAACCGTTGCAACACTTCCATTTGCATTTTTAACAAGTACGACGCCTATTATTTATATCGTTGTTTTATATGCAATTCGGATGTTCGGGATTTCAATGGTTATGATGCCTGTTACTACTTCTGGGATGAATGCTTTACCAATGAATCTTATCAGTCACGGAACTGCCGTAAATAATACTTTCCGTCAAATAGCAAGCTCTATTGGAACAGCTGTACTGATTAGTGTGCTAACCAATGTAACCAAATCAAATTTACCAACGGATGCATTGAAAGCAACTTCTCCATTAGCTTATAAAGATCAAGCAATTGACGCGACGCTAAGTGGTTATCATGGTGCGTTCTTTGTTGCAGTGATCTTTGGTGTACTCGGCTTTTTGATTACTTTCTTCTTAAAGAAAAAAGAATCCGATATTCCAACCTTAGGAGGTGCAGCAAGTAAATGATTCTTATCTGTTTAGTAATTGGTGTACTTGGCTTTGCAGGATTAAATGTTTTTGGAAAGACACTGTTTCATAAACTGCTTATGTGCTTGTTTGCAGTGGTGTTTATTGTTTCAGGGATTTTTGTTGTTTTAAATGACCACAATGAGTTTGGGATGGAAAAAACAGTGGAGAAAAAACAAATTGATCTAGTTTCCAGTGGAGATAAAGAAATGCTTCCTATCCTACTCTATCAACCTTTAGGGGATGGAGCAGAGAAGGTTTATCTGTATCGAACCAGTGATTCAGAAGAACTCAAAAAAACTGGAACAGATCAGGTGACTAACCAAGTGGTACAATCGAAAGATGATGCCAGTCTTACTCAAGAAACTACTTATTGGGTCTATGAAAGTAATTTTTATCAGCTGCTTTTTGGAATAGCTGATAACGACCATAAATATGCCAATCAGTCGAATACATTTTCTCTACCTGATACATGGCAAGTCCTTAGTGCAGACGAAGCGAAAGCTCTTGGCGAGTACATGAATGCGAATAAAGAAGAACTCTCTAAAAAAGCTGCCGCGTACGTACAGGAAAAACTAGCTGCTTTATTGACAACCTCCCCTACTCTTTCAGAAAAAGAACAGCAAGAGGCCGTTCAAGCTTTCACTGCGGAATTTCAACAACAAGCCATAAAAGAATTCTTAGATACACTTCATAAATAACCAATTGAGTCATCTCTATCAAGTCGTTTGTTAGAGGTGACTTTTTTTAATAAAATGAATGAAACATCATTCGGACGTTCAAAAACCTTTCTTCTTTTCAAACACCGCCTTTTTCGTTATGATTAATCTATCATAAATAGAGGAGGAAAAAGATGAATATAGGAATTTTTGGTGCAGGTCAAATGGGTGGCGCAATGATTGAAGGTTGGCTTCACTCTGGAAAGCTGCAGCCTCAAGAGATTCTTGTAAAAGGAGGACGGGCATCCACTGCAAAGAATTTGCAAAAACAATTGAACTTTCAATTGACAGATAACCTAACAGAATTTGCCGATTGCGACTTACTCTTCATAGCTGTAGGGACACCTGTCGTAATACCCATCTTAAAATCGCTGAAAGAAGAAAATTTCAAAAAAAGGCAGCCAATTATCTCTGTTGCCGCAGGAATTTCTTTATCAGAAATGCAGGAAGTGATGGGAAAAGACTATCCTTTAGCCCATGCAATTCCAAACACGCCCGTTCAAATTGGAAAAGGATTGACTGCCGTTACGTATTCCAGTGTCCTCTCTGCCACACAAAAAGACACAATAAAAGAAGCCCTTCACTACTTGGGGGATACCATTGAAACAGTTGAAGAACGACTTGACATTATCAGTAGCGTCGCTGGCTGTGGGCCAGCATTTGTAGACATTTTTATGGAAGCTCTCTCTGATGGTGCAGTTTTACACGGCATGCCACGAGACCTTTCCTATGAAGTCATTGCAAAAATGTTGATTGGCTCAGCTAGTTTAGCTCTTGAATCAGGGAAACATCCAGGTGCATTAAAAGATGGTGTCACTTCTCCAGGAGGAACCACCATTCGCGGGGTTGCTGCGCTGGAAAAAAATGGATTTCGTCACGCAGTAATTAGTGGAATTGATGCGATTATTAGTGAATAAGAGAATATATCTAGAAATGCTCAGCCTTAAAAATAGATACTTTTCTTTACAGCCATAAAAAATCCAATAAAAAGAAGTGAGTAAGCTGAAAAAACAGCCTACCCACTTCTTTTTATAGTCTTGCCTCAGGTTTTACCTGATAACGATTAGCATAGTATTTTTCCAGCTGCGTTTGTCCCCAACCGATTGCTACACAAAGCAACCAGTAGATAATTGCAACAAGAATATACATTGTCATGTAATCAAAAGTTCTCCCACCTACTATTTTTGCCTTTTGAAAAATATCTGGAATAGTAATCATTGCGGCTAACGAGGTCCCTTTTAGTAAATCCATCGCCACATTTCCCAGCGCTGGAACAGAAATTCGGAAAGCTTGTGGAAGAATAATTTTCCTCATCACTTTGCTAAATGGAAGCCCCAAAGCATAAGCCGCGTCCCATTGCCCTGCATCAACTCCAGCAATCGAACCGCGATAGATTTCAGCAATAAAGGCACTACTGGTTAAGCTAAAACAGATACACGCAGCCGTTAATGCGCTCAACTGATAAGGTAAACCAAAATACAACAAAAATAATAAAACCAGCCCCGGTACCCCTCGAAGAAATGAGATATAAAAACGAACCACACCTTTGATGATTCTTGAAGGTAGCATTCCCAAGACAGTCAGCAAAATGCCGATGACATTTCCCATCACAAACGTAATTAAGCTAATGCCAATTGTATAAGGTAATCCAGTAAGAAGAAATGGAACAGAGTCAACCATCAACTGAAAGTCAATCTTTGGTATATACATTTACTCTACTGAAACACTTTCTTCAATCTTTTCTTTCGGTTCAACAGAAACGTCCGTTTGAAAATAGGTCTCAGAAATTTTAGCCATTGTGCCATCTTCTTGCATTTTATTTAAGACCTCATTAATCTTTTTACTTAATGCGACACTCTCTTTTTTCATTAAAAATCCTGTGTGGTTTGCATTAAAATAGACATCCTCTAATATCTTTACAGGAATATCCGGCAATGCACCTACAGACATCTTTTGTAGGTAATAGTCATTTAAAATAACATCCGTACGACCGTTGGCAACATCAGTTAGATATTGGTCATTCGTTGCATTATCATATGTGACAAGTTCTGCACCATACTTTTCTGCTATCTTCATGTAATTTGTATTTGGTTCTCCAGCAGCTTTCTTCCCTTTTAAATCTTCTAATGATGAAATTCCTGAATCATCACTTTTTCGAACAATCATACTGTCAAATGAATACTTGATAGGTGAAGAAAGCATGAATTTTTTCCCTCTATCTCCAGATAAGCCAAAATCATTCGCACCTAAATCTGATTCGCCTTTATCCACAGAAGTAATTTGCCCATCCACATTATATTCTTTAAATTCCACTTCAAGATCCAAACGCTTAGCAACTTCTTTAATTACATCTACATCGTATCCAGTCAATTCATTTTTATCATTATAATAAGAAGATGGAAATAGTGTACCAGAAGTTGCGACTGTTAATTTCTTTGCTTCTTCCACTTTTGTCCAGCTCTCATCTTTTGTTTCCTTTGCGTTGTCTGTTGTCCCTCCACAGGCCGCTAAAATAACTGTCAAAGCAACCACACTAAAACCCATTACTAACTTTTTCATGTGTTCCTCCTATAATTTATGATAAGTACTTGGTAATTTAAATTTCTTTTCTTGCTCAAACAACTTTCCTACTTGAAATAACAAGTCTTCTCTTCCTTTTGATGCCATAAATTGAATTCCGATTGGTAGCCCCTCTTTTGAAACATACGTTGGCAAACTAATCGCAGGCTGTCCTGTCAAATTTGCCAGCTGTGTATAAGGCGTAATCGCCAAGCTCTTTTCAAACATCTCATAAACTAATTCACTTAATTTATTGACAGAAAAACCTTCTGCATTTGCTAAATCCAGACGAATTTGATCACTCTGCAAATCCTCATCGATTTTTGGTGCAATTGCTGCTGCAGTAGGCGTTAAAAATAAATCATATTGTTCAAATAATTGCTCCATTTGATAGGCTGCTTCGTCCCAGATCTGTAAGGACTGAACATAGTAACTAGCAGGCAATTGACGACCATATTGATAAATTCCCCAAGTCATTGGTTCCATATCTTCTTTTGTTAGGGTTCGTTTCAAGCCTCTTTGAATTTCTTCAAACATTGCTGCGGTTTCCGCTCCATTCATCAAATAATAGCTGTCAATCAACTGGCGACCATTTACTGGATAGGGAATCTGAGTCACTTCGTGTCCTTTTTCTTCTAGAAGACTTACTGCTTCTTGAACTGCTTTAACCGAGGAGTGGGATACAGGTGTACCAACTGGTGATTCTGTCAAGAATGCAATTTTTAATTTCTTTTTATTTGCTGGTGCTTGGTGTTGCCATTCTTCTTGTGGCGCTTGGTAAGGTGCTGCTTTTGAAATCCCTCGTAAATGATAAAAGAGTGCTTGGGTATCTCTCATAGATACAGTTAGCGCAAAATCAATAGAGGCACCCTGCCATCCTCTCCATCCATTTGGGCCTACTGGCATACTTCCACGTGTTGGTTTTAATCCAATGAGTCCGCTAAAGGAGGCTGGAATACGTATAGAACCACCACCGTCACTAGCTCCTGCAATAGGAAACAGTCCACTTGCAACTGCTGCCGCTGCACCACCACTAGAACCCCCAGGTGAATAGTCTAGATTCCAAGGATTTCTAGCCGGTCCATAAATAACTGGATCAGAAACATTTTTGAAGCCAAACTCAGGTGCATTTGTTTTTCCTAATGGGATAAGTCCTGCACGTTCTATATGCTTTACAAAGTTATCCGTTAAGTTCGCATGATTCTCTTGAAACAGCCGAGAGCCCGATGTTGATTTCATTCCTTTTTTGTCTTGTCCCAACATTTTTAATGGGATAGGCAGACCAAAAAAAGGACCTGTCGCTGCTCCTTTAGATTCGTATTGTTTTTTTGCTTCCTCAGGATGCCACTCTACAAATGCATTAATCTCAGGATTTACTTGCTTAAACCATCTGTCTCTTTCGTCTATCCATTCCGGCACACTCATTTTCATTGTTTGAAACTGCGTCGCGTAGTACAATCCGTCTTTGATAATCATTGCCTCCTTTCATATAGGTGGTTATTATTATACAGGTTATCTTCATTTTTTATTGATTATTTTGCTTGTGCACTTTTTTTCATATAAAATTGAGATTATTCTTTTCTTTATGGTATTATATTGACGGGTTTGAAAATGATTGAACAAACGATGAAAAGGATGTGCGAAAATGCTTTCAGATTTGACTTATCAACCACTGAACTTGTACAGTAACTATCGCGACGCTGCTCTAGCAACACCAGATACTCCTATTATTTTAGATCAGTTACTCCCTGCATTTCCAACACTTGGCTACGAAACAACATATGAACTTAGTCACCAAGAAATTTTACAACGTGCGTATCAACTTGCACAAATGGGCGTAAAAGCTGGTGATAAAATTGTTCTTTACAAAAGTCCGAAATTTGACACCTATTTATTAGCAGTTGCAGCTTCTTATTTAGCAGCAGTTCCTGTTATGGTGTCCTATCACTTGCCCTATGAAACTATTGAAGTATTTGTTGATCGTCTCGAACAGCCTTACATTCTGTTCGATGAAGAAACAGAAGAAAAAATGGCTCTTGTTAGCAACCTATCTCCTGAGAAAAAGTTATCCGTGCGTGACCTTCTTTTACAGCCAGCTGTGCCAGTTGCCCAAGCCACTTTAGATTTGGACGAAATCGCGTATATGACACATACATCAGGGACAACAGGTATTCCAAAACTGATCTGCCACTCTGCCAACTCAATGGGCTGGCGTACAAAATGGCAAAAGACTATTTTCACAAAGATTGCTGAGTTAAAACTGGTTGCTTTTCATATCTCTCCTGTCCACTCACGTTTTAATATTGGTATTTCTTCTTTGATGGCTATGGGATTTCCTATGATGCCTCTTGCAAAAGCAACTCGTGCACATTTAGTTCGTATGCTAAAACAGTATCCACCGATTGCTTTGGAAACTCATCCAAACAATTTTGTTCAATGGACACAAGTAGCAAGAGATTATCCAGAAGCCTTTTCAAGTATTCGATACTACCATTCAACCTTTGATGCAATCAATAATCAGACAATGGCTACTTTCTTAACTGCGACAAAACAGCCTGAACCAATCTTTTTACAGGTATATGGCCAAAGTGAATGTGGTCCTATGATATTGAAGGCACACACGCTGGACTCCTTAAAAGACTCTAACGCACGTGATATGGGTGTGGGTCTTGAAGAGCTAACGAAAGCACGAATTGCTGATGCTGACGGGCAACCTCTCCCTGAAAATACAGATGGTCATATTCATTTTCTTTCAAAAGGACGCGCGTTGACCTACTATAAAGAAGATACACGCTTCACTGAAAATGTTTATGATGAATGGTGGGACAGCGGTGATTGGGGAATGATTGACGAGCACGGTCATCTGTTCCTTAAAGACCGTCAAGTAGACTTGATTGACACCATTAACAGCACACTTGCTATTGAAGATTATCTTCTTGATCAATTACCATTTTTAGAAGAAGTGGTGATTGTACGAGGAAAAGACAACTCTCCGCAGCCAATTATTGCCGTTTCTCCAACTCATGAAATGAACTGGGAAGCTTGGTGGGAGCAAGTGCATAATTTGCCACGCCTAAATGAGCCTATCATTCGTAAATTTGAGGAGATTCCTCATACCGCAACAATGAAGGTTCAGCGATTACAAATAGAAAAAGAATTAAAAGAAAGTTAAAAAACGGTCAGTGTGTCTGACAAACAGAGATTAGGACAGAAGTGTTCGACTTATTTTCGAAGCCTTCAACTCTTAATAAACGGCGGGAACAGAAGCAACTCCTTCGAAAATAATCCAAAATCCCCAAAGATTTGAGGAACAATCTTCGGGAATTCCTTCTTATTTCTCGGAGCTGAACGCGTCTGTCCCCACCTCTCTGTTCAGTCACATATTGATCGTTTTTTATATCTTTTTTCCTAAAATCCCCGCAACTCCCTCTCACTTGGAATCATATGACGTTCATAATTTTTTATTGTTCTTCAATTTCTTTTAGATGGAACATCTGTGTGGCGTAATCCCCACTTAATGATGGATCAATGTAAAAGCCGATATTCATTAGCTCATCGCCTCCAAACATCGCATCAGCATTCATCGAATAGATTTTCATTTCATCAAGCCCTTGTAATTTCAAGCATTCAAGCGGACGGGAAGCCTCCACAAGTACTCGATAATAAAAGACCAGTGCTTCTTTTTTATCTTTAGAAATAAACATCCATGCGGTTTCATTGCCTTCAAATGGACTCAACAGGCGTGTGAATGTTCCATACTGAATTAGACTGCGATGTTTTTTATAGAAGGCAACCTGTTGTTTCATCTGCAGTTTCTCTTTTTCTGACAACGTACTTAAGTCCAGCTCGTAGCCAAATACGCCAGACATCGCTACATTCCCTCGAATTTCCAAGCTGGTATTTCTAGAAGTCTGATGATTAGGTATTGCTGAAACATGTGAGCCCATAGAAGAAACGGGATAGACAAGACTCGTACCGTATTGAATTTTTAGTCTTGCGATTGCATCTGTATTATCACTTGTCCAAGTTTGCGGCATGTAATAAAGCATTCCCGCATCAAAACGACCGCCTCCACCTGAACAACTTTCAAACAAAATAGCTGGATATTCAGCAGTAAGCTTTTCCATAAATTCGTACAACCCTAGCATATAGCGATGTGCCGTACTTCCTTGTTCTTCTGCAGTCAGTTTTTCAGAATAAACCTCTGTCATATTCCGATTCATATCCCATTTCACATAATCAACAGGAACCTCATCAAAAAAGGCCTTCATTTGCTGATAAATATGTGCCCGAACTTCTTCCCTAGAAAAATCTAACACATACTGACTTCGTCCAAGTGATTTTCCTCGACCTGGAATCTGCAACGCCCAATCTGGATGCGCTCGATAAAGCTCACTATCCTCAGAAATCATCTCTGGTTCAAACCAAATACCAAACTGTAACCCTCTTGCATGGACTTCTTTTGACAGATTTTTCAAGCCCATTTTTACTTTTCCAGTATTCTCATACCAATCTCCCAATGAAGTGTTATCTGATTCTCGTTTGCCAAACCAGCCATCATCAAGTACAAACAGCTCGATTCCTATTTCTTTTGCTTCATCAACTATAGCCAACAGTTTTTCTTCATTAAAATCAAAGTATGTGGCTTCCCAGTTATTAATTAATACTGGACGTTCTTTTTTCTGAAAGCTCCCACGAACTAATTGTTGATTGAACAACTCATGATAAGAATGAGAAAGCTCATTTAATCCTTTATCAGAGAAGCTCATCACTACTTCCGGTGTTTGAAACTGTTCCGTTGGATTTAGCACCCATCGAAAATCAAAAGAGTTGATACCCATAGTCAAGCGAAGCTGGTCATAAGGATCTTTTTCAATCATTGTTTCGTGACTGCCGCTGTATACCAGACAAAATCCATAAACCTCTCCTGTCTCTTCTGTTGTATGAGGCTTAGCCAAGGCAACAAATGGATTTTGCTGATGACTGCTAGAGCCTCTCTTACTATCTAGCACCTTTATCCCCGTTTGGAGAGGCTCTCGGGTAATCATTCGCTCTTTCGCCCAAGTTCCATTCAAGTGGATCAGCTCAAAGGCCTCCGCAGGAAAATCGACTGCCATACTGGCAAGTTTTTCAATGATCACCTTTTCTTTCCCGTGATTAATCAAACGAGCATTTCGAGCAATCACTGGATAATTGGCAAAAATAGTGTAGGATAGCTCAATTTCTAAGCCCCTAAACCTATCCTCTACTACTACAATCAACGTTTGTGCTTCCTCAACTGCTTGTGTATAGGTTGCTGGGAGCCCTTCTAATCGAGGCTTTCCAGCAACGATTTTATGAGTTTTCACTTGGAAATTGGTTACGATGGTTCCATCACTTTGACGGAGTTGGTGTGCAGGTAACCGAAAATCCCCTGCACCAAATCCAGAATACTCTTGAAGTACGGTATCCAAGGAAAACGAGCGATCACTTGCATTGGGTAAATTAGGAGAAAACGAGCGATCAAGTCGCGGATAGCGAAAATTTCCATGGTAACGAGTGATTTTTTTTCCAAAATAAAGATGTGCGAGTGTATTTCCTTCTTCAATTCCTAAAATATAGCTGATTGTCTCATTACTTAAATGAAATGTTTGCGTTTTTTTATCAAATTGAATCATCGTCATGGGCTACTCCTTTCTCGTCTGCTTCAATAGGTTGTCTATTGCTGCTAACTCGTCAGAAGAAAATAGCGTATTCTTCAACGCTGCAACATTATCTTGCAGTTGAGTAAGTCGACTAGCCCCCACCAGTACACTGGCAATTTGTTTTTGACGTAAATTCCAAGATAAGGCCATTTCAGCGAGTGTTTGGTTTCTTTCACCAGCAATTGCATTCAGCTTACGAACAATAGCGATTGTTTTCTCAACGTTGTCCTCAGATAGAAATGGACTGTCCGAACGATGCGCTCGTGAATCCTCTGGTACACCATTAAGATAACGATTTGTTAATAGACCTTGAGCAAGCGGACTAAAGACTATCGCACCTAGCTGTTCTTCTTCTAAAACATCTAATAGTCCGTCTTCAATCCAGCGATCAAACATATTATAGTTTGGCTGATGAATAATGAAAGGTGTGCCCAATTGTTTAAATAGCTGGGCAATCTCTTTTGTCCGTGTTGCATCATAATTTGAGATACCAATATATAACGCTTTTCCTTGTCGAACAAGTAAATCTAATGCCTGAGCTGTTTCTTCTAATGGTGTTTCAAAGTCTGGACGATGATGATAAAAGATATCTACGTAGTCTAAGTTCATCCGTCTTAAACTTTGATCACAGCTAGCTACAATATTTTTCTTTGAGCCCCACTCACCATACGGTCCAGGCCACATATAATAGCCTGCCTTTGAAGAAATAATCAGCTCATCTCGGTATCCTTTTAAGTCTTCATGAAGAATTCTTCCAAAATTAATTTCCGCTGACCCTGCTGGAGGACCATAGTTATTTGCTAAATCAAAATGAGTGATTCCCATGTCAAATGCACCGTGAATAATTTCTCTTTGATTTTGTAAGGAGTCTACATCCCCAAAATTGTGCCATAAACCAAGTGAAATTGCAGGCAGCTTCAACCCTGAATTTCCCACGCGGTTGTATAGCATTTCTTCATACCGGTTCTCTTTTGCTAAAAACAAGATTTCCTCTCTCCTTTTGTTTCCTTTCTATTTATTTACTTATGAAAAATAGTAAACGAACAAAAATGAAACCGTTTTTTTAATTTGTTTACTTACTTTAGTGTTTACCTGTTTCACTTGTCAAGAGGTATTTCGCTTTCTCTTAAAATTATTTTGGATGGAATCACTACATGTATCGGTACATCACGCTCATTGTTTATTCGCTCTTTTGCTAGACGTACAGCCATTTTCCCCAGCTGCTCTGTTTCAATATTTGCTGTCGTTAATGGCGGAGTTAAAAATTCAGTCACTTCAATGTTATCGAAACTTGCAAGTGAAAAATCATAGGGAATTGACTTTCCGGCTTTTTGAAGGGCACGATAGACTCCGATAGCAATCGGATCACTTGCTACGATAATTGCTGTTGGTTTCTCTTTTTGTGTCTCACATCTTCTCAATAAGCGCTCCCCCATTTCCAGCCCATCCTTTGCTCCCCAACCGCTTAAAAATACTTCCTCATTAGAAAATACGCCTTTTAACGTCATCCATTTTTTATACGCCTGATAGCGAACATCTTCACTCAATAAAAGATCCTTTCCTTCACTTGTTTTCACGGTACGTTTTCCACCAATAAATGCAATTTTTCTGTGTCCTAACTGCCAGAGTCGTTCAAGATGACTTCTGGTAATCATTTCAAAATCTGTATAAACAGCATCAAAGGTTTCAGCTGCAGAAGCATCATCTACTAACACAACTCGCGGATTTTTCTCATAGATTTCCTGTATGAAGGTATCTTGCAGATTCCCCAGTATAATAACTGCACCTAACCCCTCAATTCCTTTAAGTGAAACACCTTCAGACACCCGATAAATACGATTAGCAGCTAATCGAAGTTTTTTTGCCTCGGCTTCAATTCCTAAACGTATTGCTCGAAAATAAGGATCTTCAATCTCTCCTCTTTCAGAAGCTGCAGTGATTAAACCAATTGACGCATTTACTTTTTTTGTCGCTCCTCTTTCAGGCTTTTGATAATTTAATTTCTTCACTACATCATAAATTCTCGCACGTGTTTCAGCCGTAGCCGATAAGGTGGGATCTTCATTTAACACCCGGGAAACAGTTGCAGGTGACACTCCTGCTTTTCTAGCGACATCTCTAATTCCTACCATCATTTTTCTCCTTTTTTAGTAAACGTTTTCGTATTTGTATACTAAACACATTAACCGAAGTTTTTTTCTTTTGCAAATTTATTTTTCTTAAACACTTGAACTTAAAAAATAAATGTGTATAATTCTAATGAATGACGCAAAAGTTTTCTAGGGTTCCGTAGCTGCTTGCTAGACTGGTCCAAGGGAAAACGCACATGGATCTGTGTAACACGGAGGGACAAAAGCCCGGGAGATATTGTGACTCACAATATTTCTCAGGGCTTTTTTTGCGTACAAATATAAGGAGGATTTACATATGAATAAAACATGGGTTTCAGTAATGATTGCCGCACTATTTGAGGTAAGCTGGGTGATAGGTATCAAGCACGCGACTACTTGGTATGAATGGGCAGGAACAGTGATTGCTATCATTGTCAGCTTTTCTCTTATGATCATGGCAGGACGAACATTACCTGTGGGAACTGTCTATGCCGTTTTTGTTGGACTCGGAACATTGGGCACCGTATTGAGTGGTATTCTCTTTTTTGGTGAACCATTTAGCTGGGGAAAAATTTTTCTTACGGCTACTCTACTTGTCGGGGTCATTGGTTTGAAGATGGTTACCCCTGAAGAAACGGAGGAAAATTAAATGAACTGGATTGCACTAATTTTTGCAGGATTATTTGAGATGTTTGGTGTACTAATGATTAACAAATGGCATAAAGAAAAAACAGGAAAAGCTTTACTTCTTTTGATTGTCGGATTTGCAGTTAGCTTCTTTCTTCTTTCTTACGCAATGGAAACTTTGCCGATGGGAACAGCTTATGCCATATGGACAGGAATTGGGACAGCTGGCGGAACCATTTTAGGTATGCTGTATTATGGCGAATCACGAAGTTGGCAACGCCTTGTATTTATTGCGCTCATCCTTGTTTCTGCTATCGGTTTGAAATTGATTTCTTAAAAAAAACACGGATTTCTCACTTTTTTACAATTGAGAAACCGTGTCTTTCTTCTTCCAGTAAAGTAAAGTGAAGCAAATCGTTGTTTTACTGGTAACTGTTGAATTATCTGAAAACAACTCAGACAGAAGCGTTCGAAACTGAGTTTCTTCAATAAATTCTTCATAGTACGTTTCGAGAAAAGCACGTGAAAATGCTTCCTCATATTGATAGTAAAATGATTTTGTTTCTGTTACAAATTTCAGCTCAGCAAGCCATTCTTGGTAGGTGAACAGCCAGCTTAACTCTTCTTGCTGGTGGTCAATCCCTAGTCGAGCATCAATCACTGAAAATAGCGAATCCGTTTCTTCTGTCATCCGAAAAATAAAGACTCCTTTTTCTGAGATTCGATTCAATTCTAGTAAATTTGCAACCGATTGAATCGCTGGATTCATTGCAGAAAACACATATTCATAGGCATTATCATTCGTTTCGTTAAAAAAATCACTCATTTCTTTATGAAGAAACTGACAATTTTTCCTTTGATGACTTTCTGCCAACTGTTCTGCTTTTTCAAGCATTTTTTCTGATATGTCTACTAGCGTATAGTTTTTTACATTGGAAGAAAAATCTAGAAGATAACGGCCAGAACCGCCAGCCAAATCTAGTAGTGCGTTTGCTGGAAAAACATTCCTCTTTTCAAAATAATTTGTTACATCCGAAGATAAAGTCAGCTCCGATTCCTCTTGAATTTCATTATATTCTTCTGCAAATTCATCCCAAAAATCTTCTATCTCTTTCATAAGCCACCTCTTTTTTACGAATTTTCCTATTATGTAGTATAACTTACTTTTTCTAACGAGTGAATAAGCTCTTTCTCCATTTTATACAAAAAGACAAAGAGAGGTAAGGACAGTTTCGCACTAGTCTCTATACAGTTCTCTTTGTCAGATTATTAAAACTTTATCTCAGTATTTGTAAGTGTTTTGTATAATTGACTCATTAAATCAGCATCAGATTTGCGGGCTCGATTGGAGAGCAGAATAATACTGGTTTTTTTGTCTTTAGATAGGAGTGCAAAGGATTCAAAACCGCCCTTCGCTCCGTGGGCACGATAATACGTTCCTCTATCGTAAAACCCTGCAGCATAACTAGAACCCTCTGCGGTTGTCCACATCTTCTTTAACGAGGCACCATCAATCAGCTTATTATTCAATAATAAATGATAGTATTGGTACAAGTCCCCAACAGACATGTAAATATTTCCTGTTCCTATCTCGGATGCTAAGTTATCTGCTGAAATGATGTTCGGTGTCTCATAGGCATCTTCTTTTCCATCTGTTTTATAATTTCTTGTTGGTGTTGGAAGCTGGAAAAAATCCGTATAAGATAAGGTCTGCTTGAGTCCCGTTTTTTGATTATAAAACGTTGAAAATAACTCATCATATGTTTTTCCTGTAACTTGTATTAAAATCCCAGCTAATAAATTATAATTGACGGGACTATATTGAAATTGCCCCTTAGCTCCAGTTACTTGTGTATGAACAACGTCCCAATCAATAATCTGGCGTACGTCAACAAGACCACTAGGTTGAGCGGATAAATTTAACCCGGAAGCCATTTGCAGCATTTCTTGAATGGTGACATCCTCAGCTCCTTGGATTTGCGGATAAAACTTCGCTAACCTATCCGTTAAAGACAGCTTGCCTTCCTTCACTGCACGCATAATCAGAACTGCAGTCATTCCTTTTTGAATAGACCCAATATTATATACAGTGTCTGGCGTATTCAGTACATTGATTTCTTTGTCTGTGTAGCCGTATCCCTTATGCAAAAGAATCTGCCCATCTTGTACAATCAGTGCACTTCCAATAAACCCGCTTGACGTAATCTTTTCATCTAGCGTTTGTCCTGATAGTGCAACGACCTCCTGATTTTGAATCAAATTTTCATAGTTCGCTGCATCAAGAGTATCACTCTCTTTTGATGTGCTCGTTTCAACCGTTGAAGAAGCCTCTGTCTCCCGCTGACTAGTTGATTCAGCGGATTCAACAGAGCTAGATGAGGCTGTTGATTGTACATCTGGCATAAATAGATAATAAAGAGCAACCAAACCAATGAGAATAATTCCTACATCCACCACGAGAAATATCTTCTGTAGAGGAGTGCTCTTTTTTGCATGTCGTTTCATCTAGTAAATCCTCCGACTCCATCATTCATTTACTCAACAAATTTCATACCTATTCATTTTTTTCTATATTCACAGGAGCTTCTTTTTGCCAGTCCTCTGATAAAAATCGTTCATCCATCTTATACGTCGGTTTCACTTTTGTTTTTGTTTCCATAAACGGTTTAATATATTCGTCGGCTGCTAGCCAGCCTCTCCACCCCATATGAATAGTGTCCTCCATAAAATAATCTACATTTCCTTGTGTGGTTAAATCAGCGATATTGGTAAATCCCTGACTGGTAAGCTGATAGCGAATTTTTTTGTCAAATCCTGTCAATACTTCTTTAGGTAGCCCAGTATAATCCATCCACTTCTGATTGATTGGCGGTATGATAAACAACACTTCTACCTGATTCTTGGCAAATTCATCTAATACTAATTGAAAATCACTATATTCTGGCCCATAACGGTAGTCCCAATCTTTTTGAGAATTTTTCATTTTTTCTATTCGACTTTGTAAATGACTCGCATAAAAAGTATTTTTAATTCCTAAAGAATTGTTTGTCGTATCTGCTCGCCCTTCTTTATTAGCAATTGAAATCAATTGATTAAAGTCATACTTTGCGGGAAGTCCTTGTGCAAAATGATCAATTTTATCCGCTAAATTTTTTCCTAAGCCAATTCCGCTAAACAGTTCGTCCTCGCGATCAAATAGATTCAATTGTAAATCTATCTGTGCTTTTTGTGTCTCTGTTGGTAGCTTGCCTTCTTGAATTTGTTTTAGCATATCTACAGTCAACTGATTATTTTTTACTTTAGGAAATTCAAGTAGTCGACGAGCATAATACTTGTCTGCTTCAGAAATATTATTCACAGTTGTCAGCCATTTATAGACATGTTGTTCAGAATAATAATTATTGAAATACTGCTCATTTACTCCCTTTGGTGTAAACCATTGTGGAGAAATAATAAAGACTGCTTTTTTTCCAGCCAACTCTTTTGCCATTGATTTAATCATGCCATATTGTGTTAAAGACTGTGTTCCAGGAGCTCCCAGTAAAAATGGGGTATAGTCACGATTGTATTTTTGCGCTAACACTGATGGATGTGTGGCACTTACTCGATTTAGTTCAGAAGAACCAAAAAAAGGCACATATTTTCCTGTTTCAATCGCTTCATTTTTTATCATATCTCCACGAAATACACTATCATTCATCGCTGTGGCTGCTTGAGCTAATATTTTTGGATCGCTTGTATCTATCTTCCAAGGACTCAGAAAAAGAACCCCTAAAAGGACCGCAGCACAGATTAACGGTCCAAAAATAGAGAATAATCGTTTTTTCATCATTAGGCTTGTAGTGAATCTACTTTACTAATGATTTTTGCTGGTGTATTCCATTCAGTGCGGTCAAACTCTGATACAGGAACTTGTACACCCAGCTGTCCTTCTAATTCAACTAATAATTGAACTGTTGCAAGTGAATCCATCAATCCTTCATCAAATAGATCAACCTCTAAGTTTTCTTTTACTTCATCGCTACCTGTAATATATTCTAAAATATCCAATACGGTTTCTTTTGTTGTCATAATTCATACACTCCTTTTCATTTTAAAAAAATAATTTGTCTAAAATACCTGAGAAAATTAGGAAGCTGAGACAAACAGCTTGGAAAGTTAAAAATATTGAAAATGCTTTGGTCGCTTTATTGGAAGGTAGATTTTTTCCATGTTTTTTCTTCCAGCGAATCCACGCATCATTTACGCAAATTAGCGTTGCATGATACAGTCCATATAAAATGTAATACCACGTAAGTCCATGCCAAACGCCCATAATTAGGAACAAGGCAAAATAGCCTACATTTGATGCTACAATACGACTTTTAAATACTTTTTTCTTAATTAAAGTAAACATTAAACGCATATAAATGTAATCTCTAAACCAAAATGATAAGCTCATGTGCCATCGATTCCAGAACTCTTTAATATTCGGTGATAAAAATGGTTTATTAAAGTTAACCGGTGTGTCGTATCCCATAAGATTACTTACCCCTACGGCAAACAGACTATACCCTGCAAAATCAAAGAACAAATATAAACTATATACGTACATGTAGCCTAAAAATCCCCATGATATAAGACCGTGATGCAGAAAATCTTTTGTGACAATTGGAAGGAGTACCTGACCAAAATAATAGCCAAGTATAAATTTATAAAGGAAGCCCAAAAAGATGTTCCAAACTCCTTTTCCCAAAAAATCAAGATATTTTTCCTGCGATGGAGCAGTTAATAAGTCCTTTTCAAATCGTCGATATCTATCAATAGGTCCTGATGAAATCGTTGGAAAAAATAGTAAAAACTGAATATATCGAAATGGATGATATTCTTTAATCATTCCATCTCTCATTTCCATAATCATCTGAACTGATTTAAAGGTTAGATACGAAATACCTAGAAAATTAAATAAAGAGGATTGCCCATCAAAAAATGGAGTCACTTTCACTAAAAATAGCGGAAGAATCGCTGCAGCTACCGCGCCATAAAAGACACCCGATCCATTTTTCTTTTTACGGTACGTATGATAGCCGTAGACTAGTATGGTCTGAAAAATGACATAGCCAATTAGAGCCACTCCCTGCTGCCAATAGTGTCCACCAAAGCTGATATACAAAAAGACAATCGTTAGTGCGGTTTGATACCACCCCCATCGCTTTCCTTTTATCAGCAACGTGAGAATCATCGGTAATAAAGCGATGATCAACCAGATAAAATACACCGGATTCGCATACGGAATCACGTGTTCAATACTCATGAAGGATTCACCTCATTTATTAGCCCTTTTCGATCAATCTTTCCATTGGGTGTCTGTGGAAGTTGATCCACATAGACAAAGCGTTGAGGAATCATATAATCCATCACCAGTTTATTTAGGGATTCTTTAATCGCTTTTGTTAGTTGAAACTCTTTTTCAAAAGAATTTTCTTCTGGAACTACATACGCAATCAATTGCTCCACTTTGTTTTCTTGATACCTTGGTACGACTACTGCTTGTTTAACCAGTGGTACCTTACTCAAATGATGATCAATATCTTCTAATTCAATTCGATACCCATGAAATTTCACTTGAAAATCAATTCGTCCTTCATAAAGTAGGAGTCCTTCTTCCGTGATGCTTCCACTATCTCCTGTTCGATAAGCAGAAACCCCATTATGAGTAAAAAAGGCTGCTTTTGTTTTTTCAGGATTATTTAAATACCCTTTAGACACGCTAGGTCCACTAATAACAATTTCTCCCACTTGGCCATCTTCTAAAATCGTCTCAGCATCCATAAAGAACACGGTCGTATCTTCTTTTACATAACCAATTGGTACCCGATCATATTTTTCCAGCAGCTCTTTTGTTACTTGGATACTTGAGATAGCAACAGTAGCTTCTGTCGGACCATACGTATTATATATTTCAGCATTTGGGAATCGTTTTAAAAGTTCAGCGACTGTTTTTTTAGGTAATTCTTCGCCACAAAATAAAAATCGCTCTAAGCTTGGCACATGTTCTCCATCAAATGTTGGCTCCATCAAGCAAATTTTCATAAAAGAAGGAGTGGAAATCCAAACATTTAAATCAAGCTGCGGCAAAGTCGTAAACAGTGCTTTGAAATCATTAATCACCGCTTTTTCCAATGGAACTAAACAGCCACCTGAAGTAAGCGCTGGATAGATGCCCATCACTGATAAATCAAATGAATAAGGAGCTTGTGAGAGAAAATGCATTCCTTCTCTCAAATGGAAATCGTTTAATTCCCAGTTGACAAAACTCACTAAATTCTTATGGCTAATTTGAACACCTTTTGGAACACCAGTTGTTCCTGATGTGAAAATAATGTAGTATGTTTCATCCTGTTTCACAATCTGCTGTTCATATAGTTCTGCCTGTTCATTGTACAGTTTAATTAGAGTGGATCGATCAATCATAGAAACCTCTGTATCAGGTCCCATCCAGTCCGCTACACTTATAATCAACTCTGGATTGGCCACGGAAAGAATCAGCTCAACACGTTCCTCTGGTGTGGTACTTTCGATTGGAATATAAGGTCTGCCCGTCTTTGAAGCGGCTAGAAAAGCAACCAGCATATCAAATTCCAGTTCACCGTAAACCACAACGGGTGCTTTGCTTTTTAGCGTTCTTTCCAAATAGGCTGCTAGTTTGTTTGACCAATCAATTAACTGACCATAGGTGTAGCTAACTTGTTCCCCACGATAGGCAATTCTCTCAGGTTCTGTTTGACCCCAATGCTCAATCCCTTGAACAATATTCGTTACGTTCATGGAAATTCCTCCTAAAATTCATTATAAATAAATGTGCCACCTTGAATATTCTTATAATGATAAAGATAAATTAATAATAGGATGATGCAGAAATAAAAAACGGTTTTTCCTATAAAAATAAGTCCATTTCTAACCGCTTCATTTTTAAATAGCTGCTTCATTAAATCCCTCCTCTTACAATTCTTTACTCATTGATTGTATAAGGAAGGAATAAATTAGAGACCATGAAAAGTTAAACAATTTATAAACTATGGATAAACTTTTTCTTTCAATTCTTGGGATTTCTTTAATTTTATTAACAAAAACGTAACATAACTGTGTTATTTATTACAAGGAGTAATATTTTGTAATTAAAACGAAATAAAAAAGAACCTTGGACTCGCTAAGTGAGTACCAAGATTCTTAACCTCATACTAAATAAAAAACTGCATGGCTTAACAAAAAAACTTCTGTCTGCTATCTTATGCTTTAAATCGATAGCCTGCCCCCCAAACCGTTTGGATATATTGCGGGTTCGTTGGATCTTCTTCGACTTTTTCCCGCAAACGATTGATATGCACGGCAACTGTACGAATATTTCCCAAGGCGTCCATTCCCCAAATTTTCTCATACAATTGCTCTTTACTAAACACAATTTCCGGGTTCTCCATCAAAAATAATAATAGTTCATATTCCCGATGTTTACATTCTACTTCGATATCATTTACATATACTCGATGTGTTTGAGAATTAATACGAATATTTCCCAAATGTATTTCCGCCTCATCTGTAGGTGTCGCTATCGTTTGTCCTTGTTTAATTCGTGTATATTGTGCAATATTTGCTTTCACTCGTGCAACAAGCTCAGTGGGAGAAAAAGGTTTGGAAATATAATCGTCTGCCCCAATTCCTAATCCCCGAAGCTTATCCAGCTCTTCTGTCTTTGCCGTCACCATGATGATAGGGATGTCTACCTTATCTCGAATGCTTCGACAAATCTCATAGCCGTCCATCCCAGGTAACATTACATCTAATAAGATAAGCTGATAGTCTCCTGTCACCGCTTCGTGGTAGCCTATGGTTCCTTCATTTGCAATGCGCACCTCGTAGCCTTCAATTTCTAAAAAGTCCCTCTCAATCATTGAAATATCTTCATCATCTTCAATGATCAACACTCGTTTGTTCATCAGTAATAGCTCCCTTCTTAATCGGAAGAGTAATGAGAATTGTTAATCCACCCAAAGAGTTATTGCGTGCCTGAATTCTTCCTTTAAACCCTTCAATGATTTTTTTAGAAATAGCTAACCCTAGCCCATTTCCTTTACTTGGATTTGTTCGTGCTTTGTCATCTCGATAAAATAGTTCAAATAGATTGTCCAGATTTTTTTCTGAGACACCCGTTCCATTATCTGATATTGATAAAATTAACTGATCTGCCTCAATTCGATAGACAAGCGTCACTTCTTTATCTTGTTTCTCCACATATTTTCGTGCATTTTCAAATAAATTTGTCAGCACCGTTCGAAATTGTACAGGATCAACCGCCAAAACAACCTCTTCTTGCGGCGCTTCTAAATGAATGCTTAATCCTTTTTCTTCGTACTCATGGTGAATTAACCGAATATACTCATCAATCAATTTTTTATTGGTAGTCTCAACCAGATTAAATGGAAACTCTCCCGTATCCAGTTTTGAAAATAAAAAGAGCTGTGCCATAATTTGATCTAAGTCGTCAATCTTCTTTTTAATAATGGTAAAATACTTGTCTCTCATCTGAGGTGTACTTGCAATACCCTTTTCCAGCCCTTCAACATACGCTTTAATGGAGGTAAGCGGAGTCCGTAAGTCATGAGAAATACCTGCTATTAATTCACGGCGATTGGCTTCCAGCTTATTTTGTGTATCTACCATCATTTTCAGCTGATGAGCCATTCCGTTAAAATCCTTGACGACAGGTAAAAATTCGTCCTGTTCTACATAACGAATCTGGTAGTTTAATTTTCCCTCTTGAATTTTATGAAACCCTTCGGTCAATATCTCCAAGGGTTCTGTGATACTTTTAGTTACATATTTTGTTAAATAACGATTCGTTAAAATAATTAAAATAAGGGTTCCTACAACCATTGCAATAATGATTCGAGATAAAACAGCCTGATAATCCCTATCCCAGAGCGGATCTTGATAGTATAAATCGTTGTAATAGTTATTATTGACTAAAATAACCTTATACTTATTTGCTTCAAATGCCGTAGTGAACAATTGATCTTTTAAATAGCTGTGTTCCCCTTCTTCTGTTAAAACAGCTTCTTTCATGTCCGTATCAATAACTTCTCCGACTGAATGAACCAGTTTATCTCCCTGATAGACCATGAGTGCAATATTATCACTATAATGGGTCTTGTAAAATTTATTCATATCTGACGAAATTTTTTTAGTTGTTGTATCATCTGAAGACCACTTAATCACGAGACTCTCCACCGCAGCATATTGTGAGCGAAACTCTCTGTTTTTACTCATTGCGCCTTCATCTACACCCCAAAAATATTGCCAAACCAATAGAAATGTAAAAGATGCAACAAGTAGGCTCAATAAGACTGGAACTACAATCATCAATATATGAGAAATAAATAACCGTCGTTTAATTGTCATGTTCTTCCCTCTTTTACTCGTTTAATGAGTCATTGCTTCATAAATGGATTCAGCTAATGAGCCAGTATCTAAAATTCCTTGCTGATTACTAATTAAGATAACCAAATTTTCGTTAGTTTCTTCTCCGTAAACCATGGTTGTGTAGCCACCTAAAGATCCACTTACGACCTTTTGCCCATCTGACAGCCATAAACCGCTGCTATAGCCTGCTGTTACAATATCTGTCATTTCTGCGTACCTGTCTTCTGTCAGTAACCGGCCATTTTTCATCGCCTTTTGTACACGCCACAAATCACTTGCAGACATAAATAAATTACCAGCGCCTAGCAAGCTGGAAAAAAGAGGTTTCGAGTCAGGAAAGGAGTCCCAGAAAGGGACATAGTCAACTTCCTCTGCTTCATCATATACATAGGAAAGGGGAACCGTTTCTTTTTCTGGAAGCTGATCCCAAAAATAGGTTTCTCCAAGGTGCAGTGGTTGAATGATTCTTTGAGTAAACAACTCTTCATAAGACTTCCCGCTCACCATCGACAAAATCCCCGCTAATAACGTATAGTTGGCATTTGTATATAAAAATGAGTGATCTTCTGTTACCGTCATTTCTGAAAGTACAAAGTCTAACTGTTCTCTTTGACTTGTTAATAATTTAGCAGGTGCAATTTCATCCATATCAATTCCTGAACTTTGATTTAATAAATCACGAATTGTTATTTGATCGGCATAGTCAATATCTGGATAAAATTTATCCAATGTTTCTTTATAGCTTATTTTTCCTTCTGAAACAAGCTGTTCCACTAAAATAGCTGTCATACTTTTTTGAACAGAGGCAACTGGATACGCCATCTCTACAGAATTTTTTATTTTTTGTTCTTTATTCGCATAGCCATACGCCTGCTCGTAATAATTTTCTCGATTTTTTACTAGTAGTACCGTCCCTTTAAAATGACTCTCCTTTAGTAAATCGTCCACAAATAACGTCATCTCTTGTTTCTTTTTCTCTTCTCCTTGCTGCGCACTGACTGCCGCCGCTGTTTCTTTTTGCTGAAACCAGTAAACGATTCCTAGAACTAACAGCACGCATATACTTGCAACTATTGACATTTTTTTCAAAAAACACACCTTCAATTTATTTTTCAAGAGGATACACCTGTTACCCTCATCTTATCAAGAATAACAGGAAATAATAAACAAAAAGTAAACTACTGCTAAAATATTTTTAAATAATTAATTATTTTTTCTGCAATTCCTATATTTTCCAATATTTACGTTACATTTAAACTAGTTGTACAGAATTTACACTATCTCAAAAGAAAATACAAAAAAAGAAGCCTAATCCGCTTCTTTTCGTCACTATTTTTCATATTTGTCGATTCTTTCAATAACCTACAATCAAACGCCAAAAGCTGTTTATCTCCTAAAGAAAATCATAGATCCTTCAATAAAATAAAATCTGTTTGCTCATCCTCTCCCATAAAAAAGGAGTGACTACCTACTTTAGTAAATCCCTGATTTTTATAAAATGCTAATGCTCGTTCATTTTTCTCCCAGACACCTAGCCACAGAGATTTTTTCTGAAGAGCTTTTGCTGTCTGAATGGCTTTTGTTATTCCTTCACTTCCGTATCCTTTTCTCTTATGAATAGAACGAATATAGATTCTTTCTACCTCTAGTGAATCAGGATAAATAGTTTCTGTTTGTGCCTGTCCGATATTTAATTTTAAATACCCAACAATTTCTTTATTTGCTTGTAAAAAGAAGAAGAAGCTTTCTTCATTTTTTAGTTCTTCTCTGAGTTGTTCATAATTATAAGCAGTATCTAAATAAGCTGCTAAATCTTCTGCTGTATTTTGATCAGCAAACGTGTCTGTAAATGTCTCTATACTTAATGTACGCAAAGCATCAATGTCTTTTGTTGTACACTTTCTCCATTCAAGCTGTGTCATCATCTACTCCTCCTAGTATTCTCTTTTACCGCCATTTTTTACAAGATGCCAATCCTTTTCGACATTATGCTTCATTTTTTTTACTAGCTTATTTAGTGTCTGTTGATCACTTTCACTGATCCCCTTTAATGCTGTTAGGCTAGAATAGGCATGCTCCCGTAAAATAAATTGCGCTCTCTCACGTCCTCTAGCCGTTACTTCGAGATGAATAATTTTTTTATTTTCATTATCTAACTCTTTTTTTACAAACCCTTTTTCAACTAATCGCTGAATTGCGCGGGATGCTGTTGAACGATCGACCTTAATCATGTCTGCTAAATGTTCAGGAATGATTCCCTGATTTTCATAGATACGTACCAGGTATACATACTGCCCTCTTGTCAGTTCATATTCCTTAAATTCAACATTTGCAATAGAATCTAAGGCACGAGCAATTACACCAATGTCTCTTAAAATTGTATCCATACGCCACCTCCTTTTTTATCCTACCTTTTTATTGTTGCAAATGCAACAATAAAATTCTGTATAAAAAAAGGCGGGACATAACTAATTAAGTTATACCCCATCTTTGTAAAATCTTAATAGAAGGAATTCATCCTCTACGCATGAAACAAGCTAGAGTTGAAAGCTTCGAAAACAAGCTGAAATTGCATCGATACACTATTTCTAAAAGAAATAGATGTAGAGATGTACCTTCTTGGTGCATTCGATACACTTTTTCTAAAAGGAATAGATGTAGAAATGTACTTAGTCCCAAAGATTTGAGGAGCAATCTTCGTGAATTCCTTCTTATTTCTCGAAGCTGAGCACTTCTGTCCTGACCTCTTTGATTGTGCAAAAAGAGCTGCAGAAATCTAGTTATTTGGGTTAAGGCTGTTTTCCAATGTATGCCAAGATTCCACCGTCAACGTATAAGATATGTCCGTTGACAAAGTTTGATGCATCTGATGCTAAAAAGACAGCTGAACCTGCTAAATCTTCTGGTTCTCCCCATCGTGCAGCAGGTGTTTTGGAAATAATGAACTGATCAAATGGATGTTTTGATCCATCTTCTTGCAGTTCACGTAATGGCGCTGTTTGAGGTGTCGCGATATAACCAGGTCCAATACCATTACATTGAATATTTGCCTCACCAAATTCAGAACAAATATTTTTTGTTAACATTTTTAAGCCGCCTTTCGCTGCAGCATATCCTGCGACCGTTTCACGTCCCAACTCACTCATCATAGAACAGATATTAATAATTTTCCCATGTCCTTTCTTAATCATAGAGGGCAAGACGGCTTTTGACATAATAAATTGGCCGTTTAAGTCAATATCTACTACTTGTCGAAAGTCTTCAGCGGTCATTTCCAACATAGGTATACGTTTGATAATTCCAGCGTTGTTCACTAAAATATCAATGACTCCCACTTCATCTTCAATTTTTTTGACTCCTGCCTCAACAGCCGCTTCATCTGTAATATCAAACACAAATCCATATGCTTTAATACCGATTTCTTTATAATTCTCGATTCCTTTTTTTACGCCTTCTTCATGACGGTCATTAAACACAATTGTTGCGCCGGCAGCAGCTAATCCTTTGGCAATTTCAAAACCAATTCCATAGACGGCACCTGTAACTAAAGCAACTTTTCCCTTTAATTCAAACATATCCATTGAAAAACTCATTCTTTCATTCCTCCTATTTTAAATCGCCCATATCAACCATATCCATGTCTGTATACGTAATATTTTCTCCACACATTGACCAGATAAATGAATAGTTTCCAGTACCTACACCTGAATGAATAGACCAGCTTGGCGAAATGACTGCTTGATCTTGATCCACTACTAAGTGTTTTGTTTCATCTGGTTTACCCATCATATGGAATACCTTTGTATCTTCTTTAGCAAAATCAAAGTACACATACGCCTCCATGCGACGTTCGTGTGTATGACAAGGCATCGTATTCCACGCACTTCCTGGTTCTAAAATAGTGTAACCCATTTGTAACTGACAGCTGTCACATACATTGGGGTGAATATACTGATAAATTTTTCGTTCATTTAAGGATAGACCTTCTCCTGCTTCCATTGGCTTCACTTGGTCAATACTAATTTTGACATTTGGATATTTGTGATGAGCCGGGACACAGCTAATATAGAATTTTGCTGGATTGTTGGAATCAGCTGAAGAAAAGACAACCTGTTTCGTTTCTTTTCCAATGTAATACCCATCTTGTTTTTTCATTTCTTCTTTTTGTCCGTCAATTTCGATGAACCCAGGCCCGCCGATATTTATGACTCCTAGCTCACGACGTTCTAAGAAATATGTTACTCCTAGCTCTTTATCTAGCGTAATTTCTAATTCTTTCGTTGTTGGTGTTACCCCGCCAAAAATCATTCGATCGTTGTGTGTATAAGTGAGGCAAATTTCACCTGGAGTAAAGACTTTTTCCACTAAAAATTCTTGTCTTAATTGTTCTGTTGAATAATGACGAATATCCTCTGGGCTGTGTGTGTAACGATTTTCCATAGTTTGCATTTTGTAAACGACTCCTTATCGTATAATTTTTCCTGAGCCAGCAGCTAAAAAGCTGTTGACTTCTTCTTCACTAAATTGATTGCAATCCCCTTCTACCGTATGCTTCAAAGCAGAAGCTGCTGTCGCAAATTCAATAATATCTTGTGGGTTTTCTTTTGTTAAAAGACCATGTAAAACTCCTCCACAAAACGCATCTCCCCCTCCTACTCGATCGACTACAGGACAAATGAGTTGAGGTTTTGATTCATAATATGTCTCATTCATCCATAAAGTTCCTGTAAGTTCATTATCTGAAGCAGAGGTAACTGTACGTTTAGTAGAATAAAAGACCTGTATATTTGGGTAGTGCGCTTGCATTTTTTTGTAATAGTAAGATAACTCCTCTTCTGGCCGTGGAGCAATCTCTAAAAGGTGAATTGCGTCCATGTAACCAGCCGAACAATAGTCTACATAAGGAAGCAGCATTTTCAAAACACTTCCTGCTTCTTTTTGTGTCCATAATTTCCCGCGATAGTTAATATCAAAACTAATCTTGCAGCATTTTCTTTTTGCTGCCTTCATCAACTCAAGAGTAAGTGTCCTCCATTGGTGACTAAGCGCAGGCGTAATTCCGGAGATATGGAAAATATCTGCCTCACTAAATAGTATTTCTTCTGACCATTCATTAAAAGTCATCTCAGAAAAACTTGAATGGGCTCGGTCATAGACAACTGAGGCAGCTCGTTGACCAATACCAGATTCTACGTAATAAGTCCCTAACCGGTTTCCGCCAAATAGCAGTGTCTCCGTTCCAACTCCATACCTTTTCAAGTGTTTTTTTACCGCTTCTCCTAAAGAGTTATTTGGAACTTTACTAGCAAATGAGACAGTGTGACCATAATTTGCTAAGGAAATAGCAACATTGGCCTCGCCACCACCATAATGTACATTTAATTTATCACTTTGCGGTAGACGCGTTCCCTGATTAGTAGAAAAACGCAACATAATTTCACCAAGTGTAATTACTTTTCCCATCTGGCTACCTCTTTATTTCATTAAGTTTATCACTGTACTGTTTCGCCACTTCTGTCACTTTTTTAAAGTCTCCTTGTGCTGCAGGCGCTAATAAATTTCCGCCAACACCCACGGCTACCACTCCCGCTTTAAACCATTCAGACATATTGTCTAGGCTGACCCCCCCAGTAGGCATAATGTTCAATTGCGGGAACGGTGCTTTAAATGCAGAGACAATACTTGGACCGTAGGCACTTCCTGGAAATAGTTTGATAATATCCACGCCGCTCTTCAACGCTGTTTGCATCTCTGTAATGGTCATGCATCCTGGTAAATATGGAATTTGATAAAGGTTACATATTTCTGCCGTTTCACGATCAAAGCTGGGACTCACAATATATTGTGCACCCGACATAATCGCAAGCCTTGCAGTCGTTGCATCAAGAACCGTTCCTGCACCAATTAAAACCTCTGGATGTCCCTTATAAGCATCCGATAATTCGCGTATCACTTCATCTGCTTGAGGAACTGTAAACGTCAGTTCAATCCCCACAATCCCTCCTTTGATAATCGCATGACTCGCCTGTAAGGCTTCTTCTTTTGTTGCTCCTCGCACAACTGCAATGACTCCAGCCTTCTGAAGACCTGCTAATGTTTCTATTTTTTTCACCGAACCCCTCTTTTCTTATTTGGAAATTCAATTTTACTATAAAGAAATTATACTTTTATTATACGAGAAGAAAATAAAAATGCAACCGTTTTAATCAATTTCTTTTTTATTCTTTTTTGGCGTAAAAAAAGAGCCCCTTCATCCCACTTAGGATTAGTCGCTCTTTCATGCTTAATGATTTAATTTATTTTCAACGCTGTTTTTTACTGACAAAATCTCATGAATAATTCTCTCTTTTAAGTCGTTGTTCATCCTATATTTTGGCATGCTGATGCTAAATGCACCCACGACTTTGTTTTCAGAAACAATAGCTGTTCCGATACAAAAAATATCTTTTTCCACTTCTTCATCATCAAATGCAACTTTTTCTTGTTGAACAATCGCTAATTCTTTTTTTAACTTCAACGGATTAGTGATTGTTTCTTCCGTATAAGCAATCAATTCATGTTCTTGGAGATACGCATCGATTTCTTCACGTGATAATTCGGCAAGTACAGCTTTTCCCATCGCAGAATTATACAACGGACGGGTAATTCCTATCTTAGAAGACATTCGAATCGTTTGGTTTTTCGGCTCTAGCTTATTGACATATAAAATTTCCTGATTCGCTAAAATACCTAAATGAATGGTCTCATCTATTTGCTCTTGTAATTTTTCAAGGTAAGGCTGTGTTATTTCTACCAAATCAAGCTGTTCCAAATTTTGATTTGCATACCGAATGAGCTTACTTCCCAATCGATAGCTCTTATCTTGTTTTCTATTCACGTAGCCAATGAGGACGAGTGTATCTAAAATTTTTAAAGTCGTTGAAGGTGTCATCTTTGTTCCTTCAGTAATTTCTTGTAGTATGCTATCTGGATGATTCGACAAAAAGTCTAAAATATCCGCCGCCTTAATTAGAACGGTCCCATAGGGCTTCTTTTTTTCCATAATAAGCACTCCTTTTTCCATATAAGAAAATAATAGAATGAATATAAGAAAAAAGCAACCCTTCAGATTAAAAAAAAGAAATCAATTTTCATTTCTGAAACTTTGATTTCTTTCAGTGTATTCAAGTCCCTAGAAAAAGGCTCCCTTGTGATAAGTAACTCCGTTATCTCGAACTTTCTATTTTTTTTCAGAAAGATTCGGTTTTATTCTATTTTCAGAACTTAAAGAACCTTCAAGCTTTTGGTGATTTGAAGACAATTCAAATAAATAACTCCCAAAAAAAGAATTGGCGTCACTAAAAAACCAAATTGCGGCTTTATCACCATCACTAGAGGAATCGCAATAAATAGCAGTGTATTGACGAGGCTCACATACCATTTTTTTAGCGAAAAATAGAGCGATGCTTTGTAGATTATGCTGATTTTTAATTGAGGATTTCTTAGATATAAATAGAAATTGTTTATACTTACACTTGTAGCAATGAAAATAAGTACAAAGAAAAAAGGAAGGAGCCATTTCCCAATTGATAATTTTAAGAAAAATAGACTATCTACACTAGCAACTAAGCTAATTATCCAGCCGATTCCTCCCAAGCTGAAACTTTTTTTCCATAACAATTTATATAATTGAAAAAACTGTTTTGCAGGGTCAAACTCTTTTTCCTCCTGCCATTTATTTAGCCAAGCAATCGCTGTCAGTGACGAAGGGATAAAAAACAGAAGTGCTATACTAAACAAAAACAGATTCCTGCCATCTATTGCTGTAGTGATGGCTACTATAGTAAATGGACTATTGACACATAGAAAACAGAGATTACCAATTAAAACAATGTATACCCACCGAAACATTTTCATGTAAATATTTGTCTCAAAGGTCTGTTTTTTTAACATATAAGGTCCCCCTTCTTTATCCTTTTACACCAGAAGAAGCAATGCCTTCAACAAAATATTTTTGCATAGCTAAAAATACGAGCGCCACAGGTAGGATAGATAGAACTGACGCAGCCATAATTAATGCATATTCTGCATCATATAAACCCACAAACATTTTCAGCCCCAGCTGAATTGTCTTATTCTCTGTTGAGGATAAATAGATAAATGGCCCCATGTAATCATTCCATGTGTTTACAAACGTGATAATTGTTAAACTAGCTAACGCAGGCTTTGTCAGCGGCAAAATAATTCTTCGATAGATCCCCCATTCTGTTAAGCCATCAATTCTCGCACTTTCACAGAGCGAATCTGGAATACTACTGTAGTACTGTTTTAATAAGAAAACACCAAACGCATTAAATGCTTGAAGTAAAACCAACGACATCAGTGTATCTGTTAACCCTAATTGTCTCATCATAATGAATTGAGGAATCATGTACGACTGCCAAGGCACAGCAATTGTTCCGATATAAGCAAGGAATAAAATATCTTTTCCTCTAAAATTCATTTTAGAAAAACCATATGCAGCAAAACTGGAGGTAAATAACTGGATCAAAGTAATTACAATACTTAAGATAGCCGTATTCTTAAAAAAAGTTAGTAATGGAATTCTCGTCCAAATAACCGAATAGTTTTCTGGATGCCAGTTTTTAGGAATCCATTGAATAGGTACTGAAAATACATCATTATTTGCTTTAAATGATGCAGAAAGCATCCATATGAATGGCACAAGTGTAGCAAATGCCAATACAGTGAGAAGTAGAAACAGGAAAAGTCTGCCAATCGTAAAGGCTGGTTTTATTTTGGGTCTTTTTAAATTTGTCGATTCCATGAATGTTCTCCTCCTACACTCTTTCTTGAATTTGATTCCATTTAAACTGAATCACCGTAATGATCAAAACAATCGCAAATAAAATCATCGCAATAGCAGAAGCATAGCCGAAATTGAACTTAACAAATGCTTCATTATACACTTGATAAACCAGTACATTCGTTGCTCGGCCAGGTCCACCATCGGTCATTACTTGTACTAAGTCAAAAATTTTAAAGCAGTTAATCACTAACATAATGGTGACAAAAAATGTCGTCGGTCGAAGAGAAGGAACCGTGATATTCCTAAATTGGTTCCATTTATTTGCCCCATCCATAGAGGCTGCTTCATACAATTCTTTTGAGATACTTTGAAGTCCTGCTAAGTAGAGAATCATGTAATAGCCCATCCCTCGCCACACACTTACAATGATAATCGCTGTCAGTGCCCAATCTGAGCTGGACAACCATCCAGGAGGATTTTCAATAAATACTTTTAAAAATTGGTTGATTGGTCCCATTGTCGGGTGAAACAACATGCTCCACACCACCGCAATCGCAACTAGTGAGGTAACATAAGGAAAGAAAAAGGCTGTGCGAAAAAATTTCACTCCTCTTATTTTCTGATTCAACAAAATAGCTAATCCAAGGGAACAAAGAAGTGTTAACGGAACAACACCAATAGTATATAAAAATGTATTTTTTAGTGAAATCCAAAAGGTTTCATCCCCAAGCATTTTCGTAAAATTTTTCATACCAACAAATTCAGGTGCACTAAATGAATCCCATTTCATAAATGCTAATACAAGTGAAAAAATAACAGGAATCAGTGTAAATATAAGAAATCCAATAAAATTGGGCGCAATAAATGACCACGCAATAACTGTATTTTTTCTTTTTAACTTACGTGAAGATTGTGTTCGAACATCCATATAAGTGTGCTAAAAAAGCGAATTCGCTCTTTAGCTTCCCCCTTTCATATAAGCTTTTATCCTCTAAAATACAACTAAATCTCCAGTTTCTTCTTACGTTTAAATAAACGGTAAAACAAAGTCCACTGATTTTTCTCTAAAAGCAGAACGTCTTACGGTTTAAAGAACTAAACTGCGTTCCACTCTCATTAGTTTATTTCGATTCCATCAGATAAAACGATTATTCTATTTCTTGTTTAACACGTTTTTCCATAGAAGAAATTGCTTGATTTGGTGTTTCGTCCCCTACAAGAATTAATTCATGTTCTTCTTGTAAAATTTTATCAATAGCAGGACCATTAGCATCTAAGGGAAATTCAATCGCTATCTTTTCTGGATTAAACGCTTTTTGAGAAATTTCATCCGTAGGCATTCCTTTATGACCAAAATACTGTTTATTTATGGCATCTGTTCTATAAGAAGGGACTACTCCAACCTCTGCCAACACTTTTGCACCTTCTTCGCCTGAACAAAAATCAAGAAATTTTTGAGCAAGCTCTTGTTTTTTAGAGTTTTTATTTATGGCAAATGCAGTTGGCGAACCAAATGTTTGAATCTCTTTTCCTTTTTCTTTTTGAGGAATTTCAGCAATTCCCCACTCAACATCTGTCGTGTTATCATCGAGATTCGTTAATAGTGCACCCATATACCACGAACCCATGTACATCATCGCAGCTTTTGAATTTTCAAATTGAGACTGATACGTCACGCTGGTAGATTTAGCTGTCCCATAATCCATTTGGGACTTCGCCTCTTGCATCCTCAATACACGATCATAATCTTCTTTCAAATAGCCATATTCTGGATCAATCAGACTTTTATCATTTTGTGCAGCTGAAATTGCTTGAACAGTCGACCGCCATGTATGTTGATACGCTCCATATACTTGTTCATCTGGTTTTGAAAGTTTTTTAGCCAGTTCTTCATACTCATCCCAAGTTAAATTATTTGGATACGCAATCCCTGCTTCATCAAACATTTTTTTATTATAATAGAGTACCCAAAAGTCTGTACGATACGGTTGTGCATAAGTTTTTCCATCCACATCATACATAGAATAGCTATCTTTGGCAGGATCGATCTCCAGTCCATTAATATGATCCGTTAAATCAACTAATTGATCTCGTAAAGCATAGTTGGAATAGGAAAGTAAGTTTTTCATTGTCAAAATATCTGTTGTATCTCCACTTGATAACATGGTGGTCAATTTTGTATCATAGTCATCAGAAGCAATATCAACTGATTTTACTTTTACTCCAGGGTTTTCTTTTTCAAACGCCCGAAAAAGTTTTTCAAACTCAGGTGTAGTATCATAATTCCAAGTAGTAACCGTTAGCGTTTTGTCTCCATTTGACCCAGAGTCCGCTTGTTTGTCTCCGTTTCCACAGGCAGCTATCAAGCTAACGCTCCCTAACAACCATGCAGCAATCATACCTTTTTTCCAAAAATTCATTTTTTGTATCCTCCATTTCATCCATTAATTTTTTTACCACACACTGTACCAACTCTTTGTTACTCTCATTAGGGCTTCCAGATAATAGTAGTCTCCCCAAATCACGCACTCGTTTACTCCTTTGTTTGACTTTTTATCATAAACACCTTCAAGTAACAGCCCGTTAGATTTTGGTGTATGGATACTTGTATACTTCTCGGATAACGCTTTCAATATTTCAACAGCAATCTTTTCATATTCCCCATGCTTAGGATCACTTAAAGGCAATTGTTTAGAGAGCTCCAGTAGCCCGCAGACAGCAATCGACGCTGCAGAGCTGTCTCTTTCTTCTGTGCTTCCTTCTTCAAAAATCAAATCCCAATAGGAAACTTTATCTTGTGGCAGCTGAGCGATGAAGTAATCGGCAACCTGCTTTGCTGTTTCAAGAAATGTATAGTCTCCTGTATGGTTATAGCTGAGAGTGAACCCGTATATTCCCCACGCTTGCCCACGTGCCCAACAAGAATCATCCGAAAATCCCTGCTGTGTTTTCCCTTCAATCGGTTCCCCCGTTGTTGTATCAAAATAATATGTATGAAACGTTGTGAAGTTGTCTCTAACAATATATTTTTGCGTTTGCTTTGCATGAGCATAGGCTGCCTTCTTATAAGACAAATCCCCCGTCATATCTGAAGCAAAATAAAGTAAAGGTAAATTCATTAAGCAGTCGATAATCATTCTTCCTCTTTGTATTGGATCCTCTAAATTCCCCCACGCTTGAATGATTTGCGCTTTTTCATCATAGCGCTGCATCAGTAAATCTGCCGCTTTAATCGCAAGCTCTTTTGATGACTCTCGATGGTTCACTTGATAGTCAAAAACAGCGGATAACGTATATAAAAAGCCAATATCGTGTGTTTCCAATTCAATTTTGTTTTCTAAACGACGGGTAAAAACGGCCATTTGTCTTTCAATGGTTTCATCAAATGCAGCGTCTTCCGTTAGCTCCTTGGCTAAAAAGAGCATGCCTATCCAAAAACTTGCAGTCCAATCATTATTTTCTTCTTGCGGATAGACAAGTTCTACGCTAGCAGCGGATGGAACAGTCTCTTGAAATGTCGTTAGGTTTTCTTTCACCTTTTCTACAGCAAATTCTACTTTTTCTGGCAGCCATTCTAATTTGTTCATTACGTCCTCCTATATTAAACGCTAATTTCAATTCGTTTAGCATTTTGATTTATACAAATTTTCTCTTTAGTTTGTTCAATCACTGGTCTATTCATCCGTTCATTTGGCATTAATCCTGAAACAAGAGAAATAAGAAGATGTTTTCCTGGTGCTAAATCTGCAACTACATACGGCAGCATAGTTCGTTTATAAAACAGGTTTGTATTTGGTTCTGTCCGAACAACCCTTGCTTCTTTGTAACCCAAAATTGCTTCTATAGATGAACAACCCATCTCAGAATTCGCAACTACACGCAGTTTTTCTGATACGGGCAAAACTCCTTGAAAAGGCACACTAAACCCGCCATCATATGCAGTCAGTCTTTCTTTTGTTTCGATTTCATGAATTCGGATATGACATGTTTCCAACGGGATAATTGTTGACCTTACAAAAACATCTTTCCAAGGATTCCACACATGAATAATCCGATCTCCTAAAATTTTATAGGATGTATCTCGTGCTTTAGGTCGAAAATAATGGTCATCCTTTGCTAACGCCAAGGTACTATCGTAATTTCCTTCGTAATACCAATAGTCTGTTTTCGGAACACTAAATCCAAATTTAGTCGAATAGACAAACTTACTGTATTTTGATTGCGGATGATTCTGATGTGTCACAAACTGCCCCGCCGGAAAAGCTTGAAGATGTGTCAAATCTTCATTATATTGATAAAAATTCTTGCTTTCTGGAACAGCCAGTGAGCGATTTAGAATAGTCAAAGGCAATGCTTCTGCTTTCCAATATGGATGGTCATCAGCAACAGCTAACAATAAAAAAGTCTTTAGCGCCCAATAAGGTGACCCATACGCGTTGTATCCTTCCGCAAATACTAAATTTTCATAGTGATAGCCTACAGTCAAAAGTCCATCGGCAGAAAAAATTTCCTTGTTCATCCAGCTTGTTAAATGTCGACTGATTAATCCCTTTATCTCTCCCCAAGGCAGCGCCTCGACGTCTGCAAAAACTAATGCGCTGAAAAAGCTAACCTGAGCAAATCGATAGGTTAAACTCCTCCCAAACGGGAGCGCTTCTCCTTCGCTGTCAAACCAATATTTAAACGTCTGAGCAAATGCTGTCGCCCTTTGTTTAATGACTTCCACTCGCTTTGGATCTTCCTCTGACATGAAATGGGCATAGATTAAACTATAAAAGTGAATAGCAAATGAGATATAGTAATCAAATTGTGTCTCTTCCCCATCAAAGTACCAGCCATTTTCACAATAAAAACTATTTATCACTTCAAAGTCTGAATCAATTCGCTCTTGAGAATACAACTGTCCACACTTTTTTAACGCAAGATTCACTAAGATACGGAAAAAATGCCAATTGTTCCTAGGGATTTCTCGCTCATTCACTTGATACAGCCAGCTGGATAACCGGCTCTGTTCATGAGTAGTAAACTTTTCCCAAACATTTTCTCTGTTGAGTAATAAGCACGTGCTTAGTGAAGCCATTTCAACAATCAGTTGGTCAAAATCTGTTACTTCTCCCCAATAATCCTCACTTTCAGGGGTTGTTCCCGCAACAATTCCTTGAATATAAACGGCTAATAGCTCGTCTTCTTCTGATGTAAAATACGGACCTAGTCCCCATAAAGGTCGAAGAAATGCTTCTACGCCCTGAGTTTCCTCAGAATAAACTGTACCGTGGGAACCGAATTTCAATTTTCCCAAGTCTCCTTTTCCATAAAAAGGCCGAAGAGGAGCAATTAGTGAGCGGAGACTTTCTTTCAGCTCTTTTTTCGTTAAATAGTGATTCATTCTCTTACTTCCCTTCAACTAGAATTGCTTTTATAAATCCATAATATTCACCATAGACAGTAACCGAATCTCCAACATGAATCGGTATATCCTGCTCGTTAAACACCTGATAACGACTTGAACCGCTTTTCAGCAGAAACCGATCCCCTTTTTCTATCTTCTTTTCCCTGTCAGCTTGGATAATTTCCCCTGAAATCTGGACAAACTCATTCAATGGCACATTCGCCGACTGAAATTCTTTTTCTGTATATTGTTTAGCATTTTTCTTAATACCTTCTTTTGTTTTTTGAGTAAACTCCCTCTCTTTCTCTCCGCTTTCATTTATTTGTAATGCACATCCTGAAAAAGAAATAACTAAGAAAAACACGCATATAATCCGATAAACATTCTTTATAATTCCACCCCCTAAAATAATAAAAGCGTTTTCTTTTACTAAATTTTACCTTTTTCTAGTAAAAAAGTAAAGTTTTTTTGGTAAAATTTTTATTTTTTTTACTTGTATTTTTAGTAGAATCCCCTATACTATAGGTATAGACTCTATCTAACGGAGGTAAAATATGGCAACAATTACAGATATAGCAAAAGAAGCAGGCGTTTCGATTTCTACTGTTTCTCGTGTATTAAATTATGATTCCACCCTTTCTGCGACAGAAGAAACAAAAAGAAAAGTGTTTGAAGTTGCTGAAAAATTAAACTATACGAAATATAAGAAAAAAAATAAGGAAAAAGAAACCTCCAGCCATGCAGGAACTCCTTCAATGAACGCAAAATCCATTGGTCTGATTACATGGCGCACAAGCGATGAAGAACTAGAAGATATTTACTACATGTCTATTCGACTAGCTGCAGAAAAAAGAGCTGTTGATTTAGGCTATAATGTGGTGAACTTTTCTCAAATGGAACAAAATGGGATTCAGGATGTTGAAGGTGTCCTTGCTATTGGCAAATTTACGGAGGAAAAAATCGAAGAATTAAATGAAACCGTCGCAAATCTTTGTGTGGTGGGTTCAAATTTCCCTCTCCACGAATATGATTGCGTGAATACTGACTTTTCCCAAGCAACTGAAATTGCCCTAACTCACTTACTTGAGCTTGGTCACACCAGAATCGCTTATATCGGTGCAGAAGAAAGCAAGAATTTACATGGGTATAGAAAATATAAAACACCAACAACAAATATATACATCGACATGCTGAAAAGTTTGAATTTATTTGATGAAAAATATTTCATTGTAAAAGAAAATAGTCAGTTAGATGTCAAAACTAGCGAAGCCCTTACGGAATATGCCTTAAATCTTTGGAAAGAGGATCTACCAACAGCTATTTTGGCTGCAAATGATGCCTTTGCCATTGGTATCATCCATACATTGAGTGCAAAAAATATTTCTGTTCCAGAACAAATTAGTGTTATGGGCATCAATGATCTTTCCATTTCTCGATATATCACACCACCTCTATCAACTGTTCGTGCATATACTGAAGAAATGGGTGAAACTGGAATGAATTTGTTACATGACCGAATCCATTCTCCTGGAATCGCCAAAAGAATTTTCTTAGGGACTGAACTAGTAGTTCGTGGTTCCACAACCGCTCCAAATACTTTAGCTAACTAAAAAAATCCTAAAATTCAGAGTCTTCTCTGTCTTTTAGGATTTTTATTTGTTAGAACAGATTACAGTTCTCCCCTCTTATTCTCCAGAAATCATTCGGATGGTGAGCTGAACCTTTCCATTGCCTTTTATTGTTTCTAAAAATTGAATTAATGTTGCGCTTTTTTCTGTTCCATCATGTGCTTGATAGGACACTTTTTTAAGTTGAACTGTTCCAGTGAAGGTCAGCTCACATATCTCATTTGTTACTTGTCCAATAATGCGAAGCTTCTGTCCAACAATTTTAACGGGTAATGTTGTGACAAAATTTTCTATTATAGCCGTTTTCTCAGTCGTTCGTTCAACGATATCCTGCAGCTTTACTGTACGATTTGAAGGATAGAGCAAAAGCTGCCTAATGAGTTTAGTGTTTGTTTCCATTTGATAGGTATTTGAAAGATTTGTTTCAAATAACCAGTCGTTTTCTACTGGTACAAACCTTGTCTCTTTAGCAACAACAGGACCAGGTTGTTGATAGTGCCCATCAATAATAGGAAGAGAATGCCCTTGTGCACTATTCACCAAAAACTGATATCTTTTGGCTTCATCAAAATATGCCTTTGTATATTCCCCTGCCCCTAAGTCTGTTAGGTAACACTCTTTTAGCGAACCAAAAACAAAATGACCAATATCAATATGATTATGACTTTCATCGTTTCGTCCACCCTTTGCAGCAAAAACGAGATCTCTTTCTTTTGATTGAAAAATCCCCCATTGCACATCAGAAAAATAATGTGCTATCTCTTTTTTCTCTCCAACAGATTTCTTTGTCCATTGAAGATTTCTATAGAGTGCTGCAAAACGATAGCAATGATCATAATCCAGCTCATTAATTTGTTTCACTTCAGGTATAGGTACTTGAAAATAGTCCTTACAAAAACTAACAAGCCCACTAGGTAACTCAGAAGGATGATAATCTGAAAATGGAATTCCAACTTCCTTATCAATGACCATATAATAAGGAAACGAAGCCATTCTTTTTATTTTTTCCCCTCGTAAATATTTATCATCTTTTAAAACTTGACTATACTTCTCAGCAAAATAAATATAATAGCCAAACCCATACGCCCAATAACTAAGTCCCTCTTCACATGCACCGTCTTCGCCAAAACTACTTAAATATGCTTGCATACTGTTGTCTACTTTTTTTAGCAGCTGGATTTGTCTAGCACTATTTTTCGGAAGTACGGAAAGAGCAACCATTCCTATAGAGCCTCCCACAACTGCACTCCAATTACTTTTTACAGACTCCCACGCCCATACGCGCTCTTCAAATGGACTTAAAATACGATTTTCAAGCTCAAGTCGAATTCTTCTTTGGATAATCGGCGCTAACTCCACACCCATCAATTCTAGTATTTCAGCAAGCATTTGTCCCGTTTCTGCAGCAAATAAATCAATCCATTTAGAAGCGTTATCTTTGGTATTATCTGTATAATCCGTCTCTTCAATCGGTAAATGAGCGGGCAACGCCCACGTATATTCATTACAAACTTCCCAAAGAACCTGCTCTAAGAATCCTTTTGTCTGTTCATCTTTTCGCTGAAGAAAGTCTAGTGCAAGCACAGCTACTTGCCTCCTTCTAGCAAAATAAGCTGTTTCAAAAGAGAGCCGTTCCCCTGTTTCTATATAATCGGTGTAGCCTGCAACAGGTAATTCAACCACTTTTGATTCACTCAAGTATTTTTTTGTTTCTTCTGAAAGCTGATGAATAAAATGAGTTTCCATAAATTACTCCTCTGAAAAAGCGAGATTTTTTCCCCAAAGTTCAATTTGAGTCAATGCTGGAAATGGGGAAGGATCGTCAGCTTGTTCTAGCTCTCCAAATCGAACAGATGTAACACTTCTTTCAGAAAACAAAAATGTTTGCGGCTTCTCTGTTTTTGTTGTCTCAAAGGTTTCTCTTGAGCCATCTGAAAACTTCAACGTTACTTTTTTCCAGTAGTTGTCATGAGGGAAATCTGCACGCCATGTAAACACCACCTTGTTTAGCAAAACCAATCGTCCAAAATCAATTGTTAACTCGGCGTCTGCCTGCTGATTAATCCCCCAAGATTGGAATGGATACGAACCATGTGAATGGTTGGCATATATACCGTCAATCGCATTACAAGCAAAAAATGTCGCATCATTTCTGGTTTCTACATTCGCATGAGCATGTGGATAAGCACCTAAAAAATCTTTTTGATCATGCGGATTCAATGCTAAATTTTGATACCTGTCAATCTCGTCTTTTGTTGCTACTCGTGCACTTAGATAGTGACTCTCTCCTAAAAAACGACTTTCAGGACGGGCTTCTGTACGGTTTTTACTGAAAGATAACTCATACGTCCAGTCAAATTCTGGTAAGTAAATAAGTGAGGTTTCTAATGTCTCATCTAATTTCACCATCAAATACATTTTTTTCTGATTCGTATGAATCCTAATTTGATCTCCTTCTTCATAGGTAAAGTGCCTCATTGAAAGATGAGCAAACTCTTGCGAAACTGCACTCAGTTCTTTTTTCACTGGTTCGTCAGCTTGTTGAACCTTCCGAATCTTTCCATCCTTGTCATAAATTGAAATGTTTATTTCTGTCATTTGTCTACCTCCTAAAATCTGTTAGCTCCATTGTAGACTAGTTAGACGAAAAAGAAAACGCTTTTTTTACTAAAATTTTACTCAAAGTGCCGAAATTTCTTATTTTCACTCCTTCCATTCTCTACTCTTGAAAAATTCATCTATTTTAAAAAAAGATTTTGGCAAAATTTTACTATGACCGAATGACGATTGCTTCCGCTCACCTCTTAAGTCCTTTTTTTCCATACTCATACCGAAAAATGACTGCTATGCTATACTTGGTGAAAAAAGAAGGTGGTCAAAAAAATGAAAAGATATGTTGCTTTACTGAGAGGGATTAATGTCGGCGGAAAGAATAAACTAGTGATGACCGAATTAAAAAAAGAAATGACTATCCTTGGGTTTACAGAAGTTGTCACCTATCTAAATAGCGGCAACCTTATTTTTTCCAGTGATTTAGAGGATAAAAAAACAATTTCTACCATGATAAGCAATGGAATAAAGCATTCCTTCCAGCTAGATATTCCTGTCTATATTGCCTTACAAGAGGATCTAAGAGAACTGCTAGAACACACTCCTGACTGGTGGGATAACGGCAATAAAGATATTTATGATAATCTTATCTTTATTCTCCCCCCTTTGTTCAGTAAGAAACTTTATGAAGAATTAGGTGAACCAAACGCCGCCTATGAAAAAGTGTTTAGTTATAAAGAAACTATTTTTTGGTCATTTATAAGAAAAGAACATCAAAAAACAAATTGGTGGTCAAGAACCGCTCGCTCAAACGTGAAAGATTCCATAACTATTCGAACGGCTAATACAGTAAAAAAGATAGCGACTCTATAAGCGTAGTCAAATCAAAGAAGATTTTTTCATATGTTTAGTCCAGAGTTCCGATAAAAAGCACAAGAAAGCTTTTCATAACAGACTTTCTTGTGCCAAACTACAGAATCCCTTTAATGTCAAAAAAACACTTCTGTCTCCTCTTTTGTAGAATAAAAATGGAGTAAACAGAAGTGTTTGTCATTTAAAATCAAGTAGATACTAAAAGGTTTGAAAGTAAACATTTTACAGCATATAAACTCTGCTTATTTTTTCTAGATTCTTTTAACTTTTGCCCAGATGGCTAAAAGATTTTTTCAAAAATCGTCAGATTCGTACAAAAAGAAATACTAAGTAGGCTCCTATGGCCAATTAAATTAATTGTAAAATGCATCGATCAATACTATCGGCTAAATCAGAAATTGCCTGCTCGCTATATTCTTCTGAATAACCATTTGTCATAATCGTCAGATAGTAAGGACGCTCAGCCTCAACTAAAGATATATCATTACTCACTGAATACATAGGCATCCAACCTGTCTTATGGACAACATCCACTGCAGGTATCCCAATTGCAACCCCATCATCAAAAGTACTTTGATGCAGCCAGTCATATAATTTTTTTATATGCTCACTTGAATCTTTCTGCTGGTTTACATACTTCATATAGCTTGTTAGCACTTTTGCAGTTGAAAAAAATCGATCATTTTGCGATTCTGCATCCATCGTTTTTAAAAACGCAACAAAATTTGGCTCTCCTATATAATCAAGCAGCATGAGATAAGCAACATTATCACTGTAGCGAATGACTAATTCAGCAAGTCTTTCCAACGTATATTGTGAACCAAAGCTATCCCATTGAATAATTCCTGTTCCACCATAGTAGTCGCTTTCTTGATACGTCAATTTCTCAGATAAATCAAGTTTCCCCTCATCTGCTAAATTCATCATATATGTAATAAACGCTAATTTGATACTGCTCGCTGTACGCCGAACAGCATTTTCCTGATATCCATATTTTAGAGTTCCATCGACGGTTTCAATATAGATGCTTAAGTCCCCGCCATTTTCTTTTATAAACGACTGGATTTTCTCATCTAACAAATTCGTTACCTCATCGGAATTCAATGTTGGGTTTTTCAACTGATCCCGCTGCTTCTTAACATCTGATCGAGGAGCTAAGTATTGCTTTTCAATAAATCCTTGATTATGTTCCGTTAAAATTTCCATGATTTCATCATCTTCGGAAACATGTTTTACTTCAATAATCGCTCCTTTGGGTATTTTTTCTTCACGAACTGTATTCTTTTTATTATCTAAATAAACATTTGCTGTCTGGGTAACGACGTACTGATCGTCTACTACTTCTTTTTTTTCTGCCGGCTTCTCTGCATCTTTTTTTTCAATTTTTTCCGGTTCTAATTTTTCGTCTGTTTTTAGTGATTTCGTCTGCTTCTGATTCGTTGAATTTACCGTACGCTCCTGATTTATGTACAAAAAAAAGCAGATAGAACTCCCAAATAGAATAGCTATCAAGCTGAACATCATCATTTTTCTGTTTCTCTGCTTTCTTTTCATCGATCGCTGTTGTCTTTTCATTTTCTCCCCGCCCAACCTTCCTTTTCTTACATTATATAGAAAAGAAAATACACTTGTAAACCTTCTTATATAGATTTCTTGAGGTACCTTCTCTTATTGTACCAATAAACAATGTCACTTTCTTTTTTTAGTTGTTATATGTTCGATAGCACTATTACTTTTCAGAAATTTTTGGCCACTCTCAAATTTTTTTTCAGTTGACTAGTCTTACTCTTCTAAATTACTAGAAATCAACCACGTATTCTGCTCCTCTTAATCGTCTCTTTTTTCTATCATGCTATAATAACCCAAAACTTTTTAAGGAGAATTCACTTTGGGAAAAATCAAAATTTTTTTAGCGCGCGCTTTTGTAGGAACGACTCTTTTAGTTATCTTTTTTTGAAAAAATTGATTTTCTGAATAACAAAAAGACCTCAAACTGGTGAATACAAACCGCTTTGAAGTCTTTTATATTCAAATTCTAGATAAAGAGAAGCATTTTTATACTTCACCGTAATAATTTGCATAATGGATTAAATTCCAAAAATTATAAACTTTATACGTTACTAGATTAGATTCTGTACTTTTTTCAAGAATAGGTGGTGTTACCAAATATAATTGTTTCTCAGAGTCACCTTTTTTTAAATCACAGGTAACGCTCTCTATGAAATGTCCTGAGAAAAATATATTTGTCCTGACAGCGAGTTTAGGTGTCGAATGACTGAAAATAAAAACGAAAATCAGCATTAAACAAATACAAGATAGAATTTTATTTTTACGCGTCCATTTCACAGATGAGCATCTCCTTTATTATCATTTTTTAGAAATTCATAACTAGAAAACTACTATAAGCTGATACATCGATACTGTCCCAAGGATAATTTAATCTATCAGCGGTATGACGCTTTGCCATTCGATTTTTGACTGACATAGGAGGCATAAGTAATTTCATACGTATTTTCTTAAAATACGCTACAAAACTACCTTTTCTTACATTATATAGAAAAGAAAATACACTTGTAAACCTTCTTATATAGATTTCTTGAGGTACCCTCTCTTATTGTACCAATAAACAATGTCACTTTCTTTTTTTAGTTGTTATATGTTCGATAGCACTATTACTTTTCAGAAATTTTTGGTCATTCTCAATTTTTTTTCAGTTGACTAGTCTTACTCTTCTAAATTACTAGAAATCAACCACGAATTCTGCTCCTCTTAATCGTCTCTTTTTTCTACTTTTTGGCTTTACAAATTGTTAGTTCACTCTGTTCAAAACTTCCTCCTCTATGTTTTCTCAATCATTTTTCGATGTTCATCTATCTATCTTTTTTCTATCATGTTATAATAACCTAAAATTTTTTAAGGAGAATTCACTTTGGAAAAAATCAAAACTTTTTTAGCGCGAGCTTTTGTAGGAACGACTCTTTTTAGTTATCTTTTTTTGAAAAAATATATTACGTTTCATTTTTGGAATCCGCTCTTTTTAAAAAGGAACATTCCCAGCACTTACACAACTTATTATTCCGACGGTTCTCTAGGAAAAACCGTCCTTTTTGGTGACGAAATAACGTTTGCTTTCTTTTTTCTCGTCATTGGTTCAACAATTAATTTCTTATTCTATCGATTTTTACAAAAAGAAAAGGATGTATCCACGAAAATTTGCTTAATCATTCAATTAATCATTCTTGCTGTATTCATTTTAAAACTATACACAAGTAAGTTTTTTGCCTTATTCTAAAGTGTCTAACCTGCCAGACTTTATTTGAGTTAATCATCAATAGCGTTGGGAAAAAGAGGTGCATTTCCTTCGTAAAAAAATGCTATTACTAGAAATCCGTCTTGTATACTCCTTCTCTAAGCTCACTTAAAAAATTTTTACTTTGTAGTCACTTAAATAAATTTAATCCAAATTTTTTCTAAAAGATTACTAACTAAAAAAATCTTCTCTGTAGCTACTGCTTAGCAAAATCTGCTTTTTCTACGATGAATGCAAAAAAGATAAAAATATATGCTACTAATTTAAATTGCTTTCTCTATTTTTTTAAGGCATCCAGATATTTCACCCATTCTATTATCTCCTCCCTTAATTTCCGCGCATAGAACATAGAGTGGAAGGATTCGAAAACAAGCTGAACCCCTCAAAAAATTTCAGACCATAATCCTACTTAATTTCCTTTTGAACACCTTAACACCTTTGAAAAAGCCCTACCCTGTTGATTCAAACCTGGTGCAAGTATATACTACTACTTAAGATAGCATACTGGAGGGTTCGCCAATGTTTAGTTTTTTAATAACAGGAATCTGTTTGCTCTTGGCATTTTTATTTTTACTGCTAGGCATACAGTTTCATCGAGGAAAATGGGTACTGCTTATTGCTGGTGTAACTAAAAGTACACCAAAAGAACTGGCACAAAAAAATGGAAAAGTAGCTAGTTATTGTATGTATTTTGCGTTCATCTATTGTCTTCTACTTGGGCTTAGTTTTCTTATGCAGCAAACAATATTTCTGCGAGGAATGATTATTTTAGGTATATTGGTCGGTATTGGAGGAATAGTTTATGCTCTAAAAGAGTGGGTGAAAAATGGGTGAAGAAGTGTAAATAATCTGAGCATATATAAACTCCCATTTTTTATTTAGACAAAACTTCAATAAAAAATTGCACTATTACATAGAAAGAAAAACTACGAATACTACTATGTTTGTTTTAAAAAATAGGCTACAAATGATGACTACTTCCGACTAACTGTACAGGTTAGTCACAGCTATGATAATTTTTAGGCGAAGGAGTTTGGGTTAGAACTATGATGATTCTGTCCCAGGCCCTTTAAATCTTGATGAAGGGTGGGCTCATCTCCAAGAATTGAAGGTCTCTACTTCGTTCCCCTCTTTACGAGATTTCCTACTAGCCTTACTACCTATAAAAACACACTCATATAGCTATTAAGAAATCATGTAGGACAATCCCAATAAGAGTAAAAAGCTAATAAAAAGAGGTGTGATATATTTAAAAACCCATTCTTTGAAAAGATTTCCCGCTTTACGTTCAAGATCATATTTAGGATTTTCACTATCATTAATAAACTCATTAGGAAATCTGGCAAAAAACAACCCTTTTGTAAACTTCATGAAAAAAGCCATCAAAATCAAAATACCTGTTATTCCAACTCCCACAATAGAAATAAACTGCAAATGATAACTATCCAAAAAATCTCCCCCAATCCATTGTCATTTAACTTCATAGTAGGTTAATAAAAAATAATAGTCAACTAACTTTCCAAACAGAGGTAAGAAAAATAAAGAGCATCAACGTATTTGTTTATGCTAAAAATACGGAAGCACAATGTCTTTTGATTTACATCTAACAATTTGATTTATCTCTAGTTAAAATAGAGTATGGATTCATTACTTAAAATTTTCGGAGGAATAATTTTTCACATATCGCACAAATAAATTGCACTATCTTTTAAATGGGACTCTATGAGATAAAACAGGTCAGTCTGTTATACTAAAATAAATAGTTTAGGTGAGGTCATTATTATGGGAAGTAAGAATACAACAAATTCTAAAGAAATTTACACACGTTTAATAAATAAAGCAGAAGATTATATCGAGAGAAACTTGAAAGAATCAATATGTTTAGCAGATTTAGCTAAAAATGCAAATTTATCAGACTATCATTTCCATCGAATGTTTAAAAAATATTCCTCTGAAACAGTGAATGAATTTGTAACTAGATTTAAACTAGAACGAGCCGCAATTTTTTTATATGTCCATCCAACAATCTCTATCACAGATATCGCAATGGATTATGGATACAGTGATTCTAGTACTTTTAGTCGAACTTTTAAAAGACACTTTGGTGTATCCCCTATCGAATATAAAAAACAGCAAGAATTGACAAGAAATAGGAAGGATTCCCTGTCATAATTTATTCATAGAAATGGAGGAATAATAAATGACTATGCCAATCAATATTACAACCAAGCAATTGAACAATCAAAAAATCATCTATATTCGTTTTAGAGGAAGCTACAGTGAGTTTCGTAAAAATAGCAGGAAACTTTTCAATGAGCTATTTGATTTTGCAGTTAGAAATAATTTAGTGGTTGAGGAAACAAACAAAGTTTTGACAATTTATGATGATAATCCGTTTATTACAGACGATGCAAACCTTCGTACAAGCGTAGCGATGACCATCTCTAACCATACAAAAGTAATCGAAAGCGGGAATGTTTGTATCTCAAGTATTTCAGGAAATTTTGGCGTGGGACACTTTGAATTATCAGCGAAAGAATATGAGGATGCGTGGAAATATATGTATCAAGAATGGTTATTTAAAGGCCGCGCCCAAGCTAGAGATGCTGTACCATTTGAAATGTATATGACTGAACCACCCAAAAATAGGAAAGATAAAAGTTTGACTGATATTTATATTCCAATTAGTTAATTATGTTCATCAAAATCAATAGTGCTGTGGAGCAATGAACGTAGACAAACACCCTAGATAATTCAGAAGCATTTGTTTAATTAGACAATATCATTAGCTAAAAAATTCGATGAGGTTGGGACATAACTAATTAAGTTATATCCACCCTCGTAAACTCTTAATAAAGGGTTGTAAGAGAAGGAACGCATCTCCACTGCGTTTGTCTCTCAACAACTTCTACGCATGAGACATGAGTTGGAGACTTCGAAAATAAGTCGACACACTATTTCTGAAAGAAATAGATATAGAAACGTACCCAGTCCCAGAGATTTGAGGAGCCCCCGGAATCATTCAACATTGAAAGACAATCTTTTGGAGTTCCTATTAGTCCCGTGAATTCCGGCTTATTGCTATAAATTACAGAAGTTTCACTTCCAATCATGCACTGTATCTGTTCTCGGAGCTGAATACTTCTGTCCAACCTCATTGAAAGACTTCTTCTCCCCAAATTGTTTTCGCTTCTTTTTCTAAAGAAATAATCTTTTTTTGCTCCTCATCAGTAAATGAAGAGTTGGATAAATCAATACGCCCTTTTTCAACTTTCAAGTAACGATCTTTCCGTTTAGATGGATTTTTAATGGCTGTTTGAAACCCTATCTCTGTATCACCTGATAGTTTAGGCCAAATAATAAGAGCATATTTACTATCCGCTGTTGCAACTGCTAAATTTCCAGTCAATGTCCCATAACTAGGGAATTTAACGTTTAATAGAAACCCATTATCAGAATCATTAAAATAATAAGAAAGGTCTTCCTGCATGGCTGAAAAGTCTTTAGTTGCATACGGCTTAAATTGACTCTTGAAGTAAAAAAAAGCAATATTATAAGCTACTGCAAAAATCAAAAAAATAGATAGAACAAACAAACTAAAAATTTTTACTTTTTTCATAACTCCACAATCCTTTGCACTTTTTGTTTGATACTTTCATCATGAGTAACTAAAATGATTGTTTTCCCTAAACGCTGCATTTCAAATAGAATTTCTAGAACTCTATCCCCATTTCTTTTATCAAGCGAGCCTGTTGGTTCATCCGCAAGGATAATAGTACATTTTTTTACTAATAGTCTAGCTAAAGCAACTCTCTGTTGTTCACCTCCAGATAGTTTGTATACTTTTGTATCAATTTTACTTAATAACCCAACCTGCTCCAACGCTTTTTCGACTGTGATGTTTGACCTATTTCTTTTTTTTATAAGTGTCAGATTTTGTCTGACGGTCTTATTTTCAATTAATACAAAATTTTGAAATAGAAAACCTATCTCTGTAGAAAAAAGTTTTGATCGATTCTTCTTTTTCGAAATATCCATTGTGTTAATGTAAACTTTTCCAGCATCAACTGTTTCAAGACCACCTAAGATATTCAAAAGTGTTGTTTTACCACTTCCACTATCCCCTGAAAAAATAACAAATTCTCCTTGCTCAATCTCTAAGCATAGTCTTAAAAAGAGAACTTTACCTTCAAATGATTTTGTTATCTGGTCTAGTTTAATCACAAAATTCCACCTTTCAGAACTCTCATCATGCTCTGTTTAGAATGTTTTTTAGATAAATAAATGAATAGTATCTCTTCTAAAAAAGTAAATAATAAAGTTGCAATTATCGAGTCTAAGGATAGACTTGTATTAAACATTGGAAGAGTATAATAACCAATTATAAGAGCAGTACCACCGCAGAAAATAGGAAGTACTAGTGAGAAAAAATATCTTTCAAGAAAGTTATACCCTAATAACTCTTTGAGCATTAATTCTTGTGCTTTTACTTTTTGTTCTAATACCACTAGAAAACTCATCATAGATACTTCCATAAGTGCAGTAATCAATATGATTATTGTCCCAAGAAGAAGGGTTCTCTTCTTTACAGACCATTCCTGTAAATACCATTGGTAGATTCCCATTACATAGCTATTCTTTTTATCGAGTAAACCTGCATTAGAGTTAACGAAGTGGTTCCATTCATTGGTAGGGATTAAGTGAAAACTGCTACGAAAAAGAAAACTATAGTTCATAAACTCTTTAGGAATTGACGACGTTGTGTTAACTAACATAATCGGATTAAGAGAACATTCGGATGTAATCTTTTCAGTTGTACTGACACTTAAAATATCTATGTCCTTTTGATAATATTGAATTTGTAAAGATTCTTTAGGTATTTGGTTTAAAATATATCCTAGATTCTGCTTGATTATTTTAAACTTACTCTTTAGTTTATTAGGGATTAGCAAATACATTTTTTCTTTTTTTATAGGGGCAATGTTTGGAATTCTTTTTTCAATATAGTCAGTTGTTGCTTTATTCGCATAGATGATAGTATTACTGTCTAAATATCCTATATTAACAAGAGAATACATACTGCTTTGAGCGTTTGAATAATTAGATATAAATTTTTTTTCCAGAGCTATTTCATCTTCTTGAATTTGATTAAAACTATCGAGACTAGTTGATCCGTTTATAAGGCTATCTTCAATAGATTTTGCTATTCCAGTTGGATTTATCTGAACATATTTGTATTTACTATGCTCTTTAAAAAAAAACCTTTGTGAATAAAATTGAAAACCGTCTTTAACCATAGGCATAGCACTAGAGAGTATCAGTAAAAAAATGAATAGCGACCCAATTTTATATAGGTAGCTGACATTCAACAATTTTTTTGTCGAATGATTGTTACTAATATCTTTCTTCAAATCTACCCTTAAAAGTGAGAAATAAATGAACGTGTTGATTAGCATAAAGATTACTAAGTAAAATAATACATACTTGATACGAAATACAGCATGAGTAAAATAATTACTAACAAAAAAAGTAACTAGAAAAAGCACTGTATACGAGCATATATCCTCTACCATGCTTTTATAAATAATCGCTTGCAATGATTCTCCTTGAACCATTCGTAAAAGAATTTCTTTCTTTAACAAAGCTACCTTGTATATAGTCAATAAGAAAATAAAAGCCAATGCTAGTGTCCAGTAAAGAAGTACATTCTTTGTTGATTGGTTTGTCTCCCCCGATTTTTTTGGAAAACTTCCAGCGTATTTATTTACCAATTTTTTTTTAAACCGAATCATATTCTTTTTTTTACCAATTAGTTGGAAAGTGGTTATGTCACTATTTTCAGGTATATTTATAATTTTTTTGTTTTCAACAGTTACTTTACCAAGAAACAGACTTTCAAATGTTCCTGTTGTGAATTCATTTTCATTAGAAACCCTGTTAAATACATTTTTATTCGAATAAATCGTCACAACTTCATCAAAAGTCGAACGAATATCTCTATTAACCATGAAGACTTCCAGATTATTGTTATTTGCTTCATTTTCAATTTCATTGTACATCTCTTTTTCATCGTAGCTTTGGTGATAGAACGTAACATGGTAATAGGAACGATCAAAGGTCGCTATATTCCAAATAAACAATTCACCAACGGCAAGAAAACAAATAAAGAACAATAATCCAGAGGCTGAGTAACAAAGTTTCTTCATGGCTTTACCTCACTTTTTTACTGTATTAATTAAGGTGATAAATCAAAATTTTAGTAGAAGAAATTGGCATAGCCAACAAGACTACCAGAATGTACAACTTCAATTTTTGATGTTCCACCAGCTCCTAAATCAGGTCCAAAATGATTGCCTGTTCCATTTGCGACTTGTGCATAGTGACGTTTTGAACTATGTGTTGCCCAAGAATAATCTTCATTGATTAAAAATGTATTGTATCCAAAAACTAAATTAGCGCGTCCCCCATCACCAGAAGCATATCGTTCCCAAGCACTAGAAAAATCATTAGCTGCACCTCCGATAGAATCCAAAGCATAGGCTGAACTTGAAAAAGCAATAATACTAATAATTCCCAATCCCATTGTTAACAATAGTTTTTTCATAGTAATTCTCCTCTCTCAACTGAGCTGCAAAATGTCATTCATATACTCAAAAGTCCCACTGTTTCTTTTGTTCAAATCACCTCATCATTAGATAGTGGTACATTCAGCTGTTGATACTTTTGGCCTGAGAGTTATTACTAACTCTCATATAAAATATATCACTAATAATAAGAAATATTTGACTAGTGTCATAGATAGCTATAATAGTGTAATAGTTTTTTTATACTTAATGAATCGTGAAGAGCTACCTTGTGCACGATTATAGGCTTGTGGTTTCTTATTTCTAATAATGATAAATTATAGAATTAACAAATTAATTTCAAATTAGTTATCATAAATTGGGGCTATATAATTTGACTAGCAATTTTGACTCAGAGATAAAAAACAAGAATCTCTCGGAAAGCACTACAGTTTTCCGGGGGATTCTTGTTTTAGTAGAACTGGGCTAAATTTACTTATGCCACCGCCCATTTTTCTTAGAATTCAGTTTGTTTTGGTGTCTTTCACTAGTCAGCCAATAATCTTCACATTGGTATTGGAATTCTTTGGATTTCCACAAACGCTAAATAGAAAGGAATAGTTATTTTAGAAAATTTCTCCTTAATCAGGCTATAGAAACCTTTGCCCTCTAGTTGGCTTTTATTTAGAGTGCTTCCCCATTGGTTGCAATGACATTTTTATACCAATCAAAGGATTTTTTCTTTCTTCTTTCTTTCGTGCCATTTCCTTCATCGTCTTGATCAACATAAATGTAGCCGTAACGTTTAGACATTTGTGAAGTGGAAGCACTAACTATATCAATACACCCCCATGAAGTGTAACCAAATAAATCAACACCATCATGAATGGCTTCTTGCATTTGTTCAATATGTTGACGTAAGTAGTCAATTCGGTAATCATCTTGAATGGTGCCATCTTCTTCGATTTTATCAACGGCGCCAAGACCATTTTCAGCAATAAATAATGGTTTTTGATAACGATCATAGAGTTGGTTTAAAGCAATTCGCAATCCCTTTGGATCAATTTGCCATCCCCACTCACTACTTGGTAGGTAAGGATTCTTAATTCCACCAGTAATTAAATTTCCTTCTGCATTTTCCAGGTTTTCAGGATGAGCTGAGATAGCTGACGACATATAATAACTAAAGGAAATAAAATCTACTGGATATTGTCGCAATATCTCTTCATCGCCGACTTCAGTTTCTAAAACGACACCTTTTTCTTCAAACATTCTTTTTGTATAGGCAGGATAATAGCCACGCGCTTGTACATCTGAGAAAAATAGAGAAGATCTCTGACTTTCAACTGTTTTTTGAACATCATCTGGATTACATGAATAAGGAATCAATAATTGATAACTAATCATACAGCCTACTTTCGAATTAGGAATAATTTGATGACAAGCTTTTGTGGCTAAAGCACTGGCAATAAATTGATGATGGGCCCCTTGATACTTGGCTTGTTCAATATTGGGATGATTTTCTTCAATTACACCAATACTCACATAGGGATGATGTTTCACACAATTTATTTCGTTAAACGTTAGCCAAAATTTTACTTTGTCCTTATATCGTTCAAAAACAGTTGTCGCAAACTTAACATAGAAATCTATTAACTGACGATTCGGCCAGCCGCCATATTCGGTTGCTAAATGTAATGGCATTTCATAATGTGACAAGGAAACGACTGGTTCAATACCATATTTTAATAGTTCATCAAATATTTTATCATAGAAAGCTAAACCAGCTTCATTAGGGGTGCTTTCATCCCCATTAGGAAATATTCGGGTCCAAGCAATTGATGTGCGATAACACTTAAACCCCATTTCAGCAAATAGCGCGATGTCTTCCTTATAGTGATGATAAAAATCATTTCCATAGCGTTTTGGATAATATTTTTTACTATCTGGATTTCGTGCCTCTTCTACTTGAGCGTGCGTCATCAAATGCCATTGATCTGTCCATTTTTCTTTTGGCAGACTATTATCAAAGGTATAAACATCCGAAACAGAAAGTCCTTTTCCACCTTCATTAAAGCCACCTTCTACTTGATGGGCAGCCGTTGCTCCCCCCCATAAAAAATCTTTTGGAAATTTTGTCATAACGTCTCTCCTTATACTAAAAGCTCTGCGAATTGATCATTCAGAGGCAGACTTTGATTTTCATCTACAAATTCAATTGTTGTAAATTTTGTACTGTTTGTAACCATAACCATAATTGTTGGATCATATCCGGCATCTTGAATGGCTTCTAAATCAAAACTTACTAATAACTCACCGGCTCTGATTTGATCATTTTCAGCAACTGAAGTTTTAAAATATTTTCCAGCTAAATTAACGGTATCAATACCAATATGGATTAGGATTTCAGCCCCTTCAGGCGTTTCAATCCCTATCGCATGTTTGGTAGGAAAAATAGAACGAACAGTTCCAGTAACTGGACTATAAACTTTTCCGATAGTCGGAATAACGGCAAATCCTTCACCCATTGCACCACTAGCAAAAGTTGGATCATTGACTTCAGTCAAAGCAATCGTTTTTCCTTGTATGGGCTTTTCTAGTACTACTGTTTTTTCATTGGCTAAAATTGATTGGTTTTCTTCAATCGTAACTTCATCTTTATAACCAAATAGGAAAGTTAAAATACATGAAACAATCATTGATAAGAAGTAGCTAGCGACTAGCCAAACGAACCCTCGACCAATATAAATTGGAAACGATAAGATACTTCTTGTAGCAACAGCTAATGCACCAGAACCAGCAGCACCTGCAACCCCACCAAAAATTGCCCCCACACAACAAGATATATAAAATGGTTTTTTATATTTTAAAGTAATTCCATAAACAGCTGGCTCCGTAATTCCAAATAATGCGCTAATAAAAGAGGAAATAGCTAAGCTCTTTACTTTTTTATCTTTTGATTTGAAAAACACGCCTAAAACAGCGCCGGCTTGAGCTGAAACAGCTGTCATACAACCTGGTCCTAAAGTATCTCGACCATAAAAACTTAAATTATTTGTCATGACTGGCACCATTCCCCAGTGTAAGCCAAAAATGACTAAGACTTGCCAAAATCCACCAATAACTGCACCAGATAAAATTGGACTAAAATTATAAACGGCTAAATAACCATTCGCAATCAATTCACTAGCTTTATTTGCAATTGGACCAACTACCATTAACGTCAAAGGCACCATGACTATTAAACAGATAAATGGTGTTAATAAATTTCTAACACTTTCATGAAGTCTTGGTTTGATTAAACGTTCTAAATGTGATAAAACATATACCGCTAAAATTGCTGGAATAACAGTACTAGAGTATCTTGCTAGAGAAACGGGTATACCGATAAAATTTAATGTTGCTCCATCAGTAAAAGCAGCCGTGATTGATGGATAGACTAATGCTGCCGCTAAAACCATCGCGATAAAAATGTCTGTCTTGAATTTTTTTGCCGCAGTATAGGCTAAGAAAATTGGCAAGAAATAGAAGAAAGCATCTGCTGCTGCATTTAAAACAACATACGTACCACTTTCAATTGATAACCAACCGACACTAGTTAATAAAGCCAAAACGCCTTTAATTAACCCACTCCCTGCTAACACACCTAAAGTTGGTGCAAAAACAGCAGCAATCATATCAATAAAACTATTTAAGATACTTTTCTTTTCTTTTTTTTCAGTAGTTTCTACGTTTATAGTACCAAGGTTTGATATTTTGGTAATCGCTTCATAAACATCATTCACTGTGTTACCAATGACTACTTGGAACATACCACCAGCTTCAACAACTGTAATGACTCCAACTAAATTTTCAATATCAGCTTTATTCGCTTTTTTCTGATCCTTTAATGTGAAACGTAATCGTGTGGCACAGTGATATAAATTACTGACATTTTCTTCTCCACCGACATTTTTTAAAATGTTCTTGGCTAATTGTTGGTAATCCATTTTGTTTCCTCCTTTTAATCTGTATCCGTTTTCTACATCATTAGTATAAGAAGGAAACCCTTTTCATGCCATTCAAGTTAAATCGTCACTAAAAGGGAATTTGACTGAACGCTATCTTGTCGTTAAAATTTCACTAATTGCAGAAAAATCGGTCAGCATTTCCGCACTTTTGACATACGATATATGGATTAAAGTTGAAATTTTTCTTTGTTGATAGACGATGGGCTCTTTTAAATGATACTCACGTATTTTAGTAGCCCCAATTTCTTTCACTTCACAAGCAAATAAAATTTTTGACATAATAGGCACCAAAACTAATTCGCTTGAATTTGGTAGTAGCTGATAAATATTGTCTATTTTTTTCGTAATTTTTATCTGGCTTTCTGCTCCATAGTATTTGGCCAAAAATTTTTTCTTATTTAATTCTTCTTGCTCGCTGATAGCATGATAAAGATCCGTACTTAATTCATTTAATTCCGCTTCTGATAAGACACTAGGTATAAAACTGAAACCAGAATTTTCAAAAATTATTTCTTGTTCTGTAGTTAATAACACACTATAATGCGCTTTTTCTTTTTTCGCTTCAAAAACATATACTGGTTCAATCTTCACTTGACGAATTTTTCGTTGTAAACTATTTTCTAAGCTGCGCTTTAACGTATATAAAATACTAAAGGGTTGATTACTGACGATTAGCAAGCTGCCTTCACTGCGATAATTTTCTAATGCTTCTGCCAAATACAAAACCAAATAGGAAAGCTCAGCTAAATTCGGCCGTAAGTCAAAATACAAAGGGAAAAAACGACGGACTAAATAGGTTTCTAAAGGGTAATTAGACAGTGTTTTTTGTGCAAAATGATTTAGTACATTGTGTCCTGCTGCCATTCTAGTTGCCATTTGTTGGATATGGACTAGTAGCGCTTCAGGATTTTTAAAAATTTGCTCAGTCGGTAGTTTCAAATAATCAATTAATGCTGTTTCAAATTTTCGAAGCTTTTGTTTTAGTACTAAATTGTCGCCTTCATTTAAATGTAAATAATTTAGTTCTAACAGACGATTGATTAACGCTGTTTGCTCATTTTTATCCAGCGAATAATCAAAAGTTTCAGCTAAAAAAAAGGTTAGCTTTTCAACCACTAAAACAAAGAAATCATTTTGTTCCAATAATTCTAAATCTTTTCGATTCTTTCCTCTGACAATTGTCAAACTTACATAACGGGCATATCTTAAAAAATCTTCTCCTGAAACAATATAATTCGCCTCAATTAAAACAGTTTGCAGAAAACTTTGGATGACTGGTACTTTCTCCAATACAGCTGAAATAAATTTTTCCGATAATTTGCTCTCGATTAAAACAGACTCGGTTCCAACCATTGAAGCAAAAATTCTTCTCATATTTTCACTTCCATGAATCTTCAAGCCTTTGTGACTGGAAATCTCTAAATCTAAATGAACATTTCGCTCCATCCAACGCTGTATAGTTTTAATTTCATTTGAGATAGCTGTTTTTGATAGAAAAAAAAGATCAGCTAAATGCTGCATGCTAACATAGTCTTCTTGAAACATTAAATAGATGATAATAGTTGACGCTCTAAAATTCATACTGGAATATATTTTATGTTTTTTCACTTCTGCTACAATTTGTGTTTGTAACTCTGGTGCTAAAAATAAAAGATGATAGCCATTACGTTTGTTACTTTCAATTTCTATATCGTTTGGATAAAACTCTAGCATATTTTTAATTTCTGATTGCACAGTTTTTTTATTGGTTTGAATGTGCTCAGCTAACTTTTCACTAGTTAGCCAAGTATTGGTATTTGCTAAATAAACTAACAGTTCTAATTGCCGTTTTGTTAAGTTCATTAGATAATCACCTCCATGCTTATTGTAGCAAAAGAGAGCTTGAAAATCGTAACCAAGATTTTTCGGCTTCTTTTTTATTCAGAGAATTCTTTTGGTATTTTCGGCTTCTTTTGTCACTATTTCACCAAATTTACTGTCATTAGTGCATATCCCATTTTATTATGAATCGTTTTTTTAATTGAGAACTAAGTAAAGACTAAACAAACATTCAAATAAACAAAAACTGATTAAACATCGTATTTGGAGGAGAAGAATAACTCATTTGAGGATGAAAAGGAAGTGTTCTGGAGGATGCTTTTACCTAATTGATTCACGGTAAAAGTGATCTCACTTTTTCTAATTGCGAACAAAAATCTAGGGGAAGAATGACTTAATTTGTGATACACCTTTTAAACGTAAGAACACTTCGCTTGTTTAAGTGAGGTGTTACTTTGCTTCTAGTGAAAGTGCTCTTATATTTGTACAAAAAATCCAGATGCCAATCAATTAGACTGATATCTAGATTTTTCGTTAAGTGTCCTAGACTCTGATTCTTTTAAATATTAATGGAAAGGTTAGTCCCATTTGTTTCAATAACTTGTTTAAAATAATCAAAACTATCTTTTTTCAAACGTTTGAAACTACCACTACCATCATTGTGACGATCAACATAAATAAAACCATAGCGTTTCTTCATTTCTCCAGTTCCTGCTGAAACAATATCAATTGGTCCCCACCAAAGATATCCGATTACCTCACAGCCATCCTTGATTGCCTCTGCCACTTGTTCTACGTGCATTTTTAGATATCGTGCTCTTTCAATATCATTAATTCGTTGATTTTCATTAGGCGTTTCATCAATTCCCAATCCATTTTCAACAATAAATAATGGTAACTCATATCGATCAGTTAGTTCATTCATAACATAACGTAAACCTAATGGATCGATTGGCCAATTCCAAGGTTCAGGTGATTTTTCAGTTAAGAAAGGATTATCAAAACCTTTTGCACCACCAGTATCTACCCGCATTTCAGCATCTTTACTATATACCGTACTGCGATAATAACTAAATGCAATATAATCTGAAGTATATTTTGCTAACAAATCTAAATCCCCTGCAATAATTTCTGGCGCACAGTCTTCTTCACGCCAGATGCGTTTTACATATCCGGGATAATGCCCACGACACATCACATCAGAATATAGATAGGAATTTCGTTTAAATTCTAAAGCACCAAAAACATTTTCTGGATTACAATCTACTGGATACGTTGCTAAAGAAGAAAAACTACACATTACACCCATCAATGCATCAGAATCTGCTTCCTGCATTCTTTTTGTTGCCAATGCGCTAGCAATAAATAAATGATGAACCGCTTGGAAAATTTCTTTTTTCGTCAAGGTTGCAATTGGTTCTTTGGGATCTGTCGCCGGAAACTTGACGATACCTGCAGCCGCATAAGGCATACGAAAAGCATTATTTATTTCGTTAAATGTCATCCAATACTTCACTTTTCCTTTGTAGCGATTAAAAATTACTGTTGAATAACGATCAAAAAATTCAACCAAACGTCTATCTTGCCACCCACCATATTCTGCTACTAATGCTAATGGGGTCTCATAATGACTTAAAGTGATTACTGGTTCCATGTCATATTTTAAAAGAGTATCAATTAAGTGGTCATAAAATGCCAATCCAGCTTCATTTGCCTCTTCTTCATCTCCTCTTGGGAAAATTCGTCCCCATGAAATACTTGTTCGAAATGCTTTAAACCCCATCTCACTCATCATTTTAATGTCTTCTTCAAAACGGTGATAAAAGTCAACAGCTTCATGTGATAAAAATGTGATGTCATCAGGTAAGTCCAATTCCCAAATTCCTTGTGATTCGTTCCAAGAAATACTTGGATGTTGATTCATAATACCAACTAAAGTATCAGTTACATTAGGTAATTTTCCGTCCTCTAGCCAAGCACCTTCTATTTGATTTGCAGCTACTGCACCTCCCCATAAAAAGTTTTCTGGAAATACATGAGTTTCTGTCATAATACCCCTCCTATACTTTTGAATCCGTTGTCTTACTATAAACATATAGTTAACGCCTTAGATTTACCATACTAGAATTTTCCTTTGTAAAAAAGAAATTTTGTGAACGAAAGAAAATCAATTAGTCTTCACCGTTCCATATCTCACTATCTAAAAATTTTACTAACCCATCAAATATACCAATCTAAAAATAGCCTTCTCTTCTTAAAATATCTACAAATAAATTTTCAAAAATATCATGGTATCTTCTAGCACTTGGTATTGAAAATGAATTAGTGAAAGAATTGGCTGTATTCAAAAAAACGGTGTATGCTATAAGAGAAAGAAATCATGAACTGAGTTTTTATTATCGATAAAATTAAGCGAAATGAGGTAGTTAAGATGAGTCAGTTGCAATTTATATTTTTGGGTTTCACTGTTGTTGGTTTTTTTGGAAGCTTATCACTCATTACTCCAAATATTCAGTGGAAAGATTTTACAGTTTTCTTCAGGAAAGAAAGGCGTCAGAAGTATCTACAGTATTCTAATAAGTACTTGGGGAAAGTTTGGTTAACTGTTGGTATAATTTCACTGGTACTATTCGCTACTTCTTTAATATTTGAATTTAAAATTAATCTGTACTTCACTATTTTTCTTTATGTAAGTTATTTACTAGTAACCAGAATTTTATTAGAAATCAGTTGGCGAAAGAACAGGAGTAACAATTGATTAAAATTTCTCATGATTAATTTTTCTACATTTATTGATGAGTTTAAAGGAACGAAAGATTGCGAAGGCGCCATGTGTTTTATCGTCAGTGACGCAGATACAAACCAAATTTTTGACATTCTAAACGATCGAAGAAACTTCAAACTACGTGCGTATTTTCAACGATTTACGCTAAAAGCGCGAAAGAAAGTCACCCATATTGTCATGGACATAAATGCCCCTTATGACAGTTTTGTGAAAGATGTATTTGCTTGTGCCAAAATTTCGATTGATTGATTTCATGTGATTCAACAACTGAGCAGAGCCTTTAATAAGCAGCGAATTCAGGCAATGAATCAAAGGAAAAAACAGCCTAATCAAACGGATTGCTTTTGGTTTCCGAACATTTCGCCACCTACGCCTGCGGGTTCTTGTCCAACAAGGTCTCTGCGAACTCATTTAAAAAACAAAAAAGAGAACACCGAAAGTGTTCTCGATTCTGTGACTTATTTTTAAAAGAACACTGTTTGGCAAAGAGCCACTATAAAAAGAAAACCCCTAATGTAAGATAGACTTACACTAGGGGTTCATTGGTATACCGGCGGCCGGGGTCGAACCGGCACGCCCTCGCGGGCACTGGATTTTGAGTTTTACCGCTCTTATTACTATAAGTCAATCTGACAAAAATAAATAAGACTATACCCACTTATAACCGATTTAAACAAGTTATGGGTTAGCCATCTAGGATATTTTTTGGAGACTCTATTTACCTGTACACTTCTATAAACAAATTATAGCACCTATTTCTATCCTAGTCCACTATTTTTTAGCTGGATTTTAGTTAGATGATTGCGACCCTTGTCTCTTCTTTACTCAGTTTAATTAGATGAATCATTTCAAACACAGATGAATGTCTCAAACCGACTTTCACTATACATAGATGGTTGGAAAATCATAGGATATCTAACGCTTGAGTCGGTGTAGAACCCCTACCCTAGATTGTTGGAATTTTCTGCTTTCTACAAATTAAACCGCACTTTTTTAAAACTATTTTTGTTCAAATGATTTTTAAAACCTTAAGTATTAAATTTACAACTGGTAAAAAAACTGGTATAAGCTTTAAAATAAGTTCTAAAGTTTTCCCTTTCTTTGTTTTAATATTTCCTCTTATAAAATTTCCTAAGCTAAATATTCCCACAAAAATCCCATACAAAGGAAATACCGAAACGATTAATAAAACTAACACGCTCCATTCATTGAGTAAAGAAAAATTTTTTAAGAGCAAAACAATTCCATAAATGATATAAAAAATTGCCATTGCAACGGCAAAATTATCAAATATTTTTTTGTTACCTAACATTTCTTCTACTGAATACGCGAAAAATACTGAACTTATCATTAATATCACAGTACTTACCAATCTTGACCAACTAAAAAGATACTCATCAGGTAAAATATAAATAATACCTGCTAATGCCATAAAAGCAAAAGCTAATGAATAGCCACTATAATCTTGTTTTTTCTCATTCTCAGACATCTATATATTGCTCCCCTTAAAAATATTCGATACTTATATAATACCTGAATAGTTCTAATATATCTATTTGTTCTGATTTGATTCTTTTCTTCTTTTCAATAAAACTTCTGAAATAGTTGTATTGATAGTTATCTATGCGATACCAATTCTTTATTGTGTAACCTGAAGAATCACTTCTTTTCTCCTAGTCATTCTATTTTCTGCATTAGAGAATGACCTCACCTTGTTCTTTCCGTCCTACAAACTAGAAACTCTGATTTTTACCCTTAGATACACACTTGGGGTATATTCGTCTCTTTGAGGGACTCCTTTCCAAATCAGCTAGTTTTCTTTCTATATCCACCACCCTATTTTTCATCTGCCTTGAGATGAAGATGAAAATTACTTCTGACACCCATCATTTTTTCATCTCTATCAACATGATTTTTCACCCCCACCCACATGACTTTTTTTCTCCAAATCGGCTTCTTTGATAGGCAATTAAAAAAATAATTGTGTGGTTATGGTCATTCTTGCCATCTGTCACAGCCACCACCAATGGTACGCTCAGGCAACCTTGAGATGAATTTTAGCGATAACCACAGATACCGATTGGCACTCCCTTTTTTCTAGCAACCATGCTTCTTGCTTCTCCCCACTCTTCTTTCAGCTATCAAATACAGATAAGTTTCTTCTATTGTAAATACCCTTTCCCTACCCACTGATAGCTAAGCCACCTAAATTCAGCCTCTCACCCATCAGCTAAGCTGATTTACTCAAGATAAGCTGAAAGTAGCACGAAGCCAAACTGATTTTAAGTAAGATTCGGAATCTCTTCCTGCAATTCTTGCTCAAATGCTTGACATCTTTTCTATTATCCATCTGACTATCAAGCCTGCGTACAGATATTTATTCTAGCCAACTAAAGCCAGCAGTATCACAGGAAGAAACGCATTAAATAAGTAACTTGATACTTTTTACCCCCTAAAGCCCAACCCTTCAGTAAATATATAGGCAACATGAAATTTTATCTCTAGATTTTAACAGCAGAGACATAGGGGGGCTAACCAGTATAACGAAAGGAGATGACCAAGAAATGAGCACCCTGAGAAGTCCAACTGGCAAATAAGGCAAGACCCCAAATCCCTATAGCTAGATGAAATTGAGACAAGCGACTTTAGTGGCTCGTAAATGACTTCTCAAATAGCATCAGTTAGATACGGATTTCAATACCTAAAACTTTTCAAATTCTTGGTATAGACTGGGTTGCCTAGAAGTAACTATCAGTAAATAATATCTGTAGGGTAGCTACCTGACAAACAACAAACTGTCCCATACTTTTAGTGCACAAAGTCACTGGGACAGAGAAAGAATAAAGAAAAACAACTCTAGCCATTGGTACAACCGATTTTTTCATGGATCAAAGACCAAATCCATTGGTACACTTGGCTTCCAGCTATTTTGAACAATGATCAGTATATTACTGGGGGGTCGTAGTATGAGGCTTGGTAGATTCGTTTTAGCCATTTTGTCGGCATTTCTCCGACTAGGGGTACTGTAGAGCCAAAAACGAATGCAAGGCGGATTTTCTCTCAGAGAAAAGAGAAAGAGTCTCTCTTTCTTGCGGACACTAAGAAGCATCCTAAGGATGTCAAGGTGCATTTTCCCATTCGACAGTGGCTATCTCAGCCCTTGCCTGTGCAGTACCCGAAACCAAGACCCCAGTACTAGGCTGAACGCTGAACAAATCCTTGTCCCTCCTACTCCTGCAAAGGATTGCGGTAACTATTAAGGAAAAAATCGAGTGGCTCAAGGGATTCAGGCTCTTTAGGCATGGGGATTGGCTTATACTATGAAGTTAGAGAAATAAACTAAGAAAGCAGGTATTAAAATAATGAATAATAAGAATAAATCACAAGCAGAGAGACACAGAAACTGGATATTTATTGTCTATCCCGATTCAGCACCCGAGAATTGGAGAGATATTGTAACAGATATTGGTGCGCCTTGGGGGCATAGTCCTTTGCATGATAAAGATGAAAATGAATATGGTGGTGCTAAAAAGCCCCACTACCATTGTCTCATCAAATTCAATAGCTTAAAGTCTTACAGACAAATGCTAAAGATAACTGGCAAGATCCATGCACCAAATCCGCAACCTTGTGAGTCTATTGTTGGAAAAGTAAGATATTGGCTCCATCTTGATAACCCCGAAAAGTATCAATATGAGCAAGAAGACATCATGGCATTCAATGGGCTCGATGTCAAAGAAATATTAAGACCAAGCAAGACCCAACAAACCGCCATGATGAGAGAGATAAGAGCGTTCATCAGAGAAAATAATATCAAAGAGATGAAAGACTTTATGAACTATGCAGATGAAGAATCTCCACGCTGGGGGTATGTCATCAACAGATACCACTACGGTATCAGAGACTATATTAACAGCTGTCGGTATAGTTCTAAGTCCGAACAGAACGAAAACTACAAAGGACTACACCTCATTCGTACTTTCATTAAAGACAACGGTATAACAGAGATAAGTACTGTGTACGATTTCTTAGATGAAACTGCCCCTCAGTGGGGTTACTTAATGGATACGAATTACCTTGAAATTAATAGCTATTTACAAAGTACGATACGTAGAAATAAGCATAAAGTACGGATAAATTCGTTTGATAGTAGTACGCAAACGTACAACATACCTTTAGTCCCAAAAGGGATTGATTTGGAACTATGGGCATTAACAATAAAGGAATACCAAGAGTCTTGCTTGTAATTTTTTCAGGAATATTATCTATTTTTAAGCTTCTATCAGTAGTCTAACTCCTGATAAATCTACTGACAACAAGACAAATGTAATTTCAGTAGATTAGGGCTAATTTAATGTAAGGAGGAAATCTACCTAGTATGAAAAATAGGCATTTCCTCCTTTTAGCTTTCGATCACCTTTGATAAGTTGTCTTACTTCTATCCTACTATTTCATGCCATAGATAGTGGGGGTATTTTTGTAGATATTGAAAGAATGAATCCAAGCAATAAGACTATTAAACTTTCCAAGTATGTCAAATAAAGTCAGATAAATCAAATCACTAGAAAACCAAAAGTTTTTTCTACCTCTCAAGGTTAGATACTGAATCCACCCCGCCAAACGAGTAAGACTCTTAAATTCACCATGCGTAACAGATATACCAAATTTGAAAGGTATAAATCATAGCTAACAATTGTACAAATCTCAAAAGTAGGTTTCTTCATTTGGGTACGGGCAACGAAATAGTTTTCTACATTCACTATCACTTTTCAAGTTATTATTTACCTCATTTTATTTAATAATTTCAAGAAATCTTCATGGTGCTTTTTATTACCTAATACTTTACTTGAGACTCTAAACTGAACTACACTCCCTTTTAAATCAGCTATTGAAATGGTGTATAGTAATAAGTTTTTCTTAATACTGAAATCATCAATATCATCTTGACAGATAACGGAGACATCATCTATTAATTTACCTAACTGATTGACAGGCAATATTTTAATATCGTTATCATTTATAGCCAACCATGCACCTTGAACAATATAATTATCCAAGTTCAAATAATTCATTCGTACATATAATGGTTGGCTAACTTTCAAAGTTACATATATTATTAACTCATCTCCGTTATAAATGTCTAACTTTTTTAATAGAGAGATAATCTCATCATGCTGAACTATTAATCCCATATTCTCAAACCCTTTCCTTAAACCGATCAGTATTAATAGAGTAGCAAATATTTATAGTATTAACAACTTAACTTTCACCCACTACCCCGCAATCCATTGGTACAATCGATTTTTCAGCCATCAAAAGACCAAATCCTTTGATACCCTTAGCTTCCAGCCATTTTGAACAGTGATCAGTATATTACTGGGGGTCGTAGTATCCACCTTTCCTACTTCTATCACGCTATTAGCCATACTTGGGGTACTTACTAGCTACTTATCATGATTAATAAATATTTAGTAGTCTTTTACACAAGAAAACATTTGCTTTTAACTATTTTCCATGGGAAAATTATTTCTGTGAGGAAAGGAGGAACCAAGGAGAGAATAACAATTAAAAAACTTACTTTTACAAAAAAGCGCTCTATTCAGCTTATCATTGCTACTTTAGCAGTCTTAGGAATCTTACTAGCCATGAGTTTTCATTCCCAGAACAGAGTAAAAAGCTCTCTTAACTCTTTCAATGAACGCTGGAAAGAAATTGAATCAGAGGGAAACCTAGATTTGAGTTTATTGAATCCTAAAAATAACAAGTATATCTCATTAACAACCGGTAAGAAGATGGATAAAGAGAATAAAACCAACTTTCTCCCTTCTCGATTTGAAAAGCAAAAACAAATTAAGAGAATCAGCCATGATGAACTACTCTTATCAGATTTAGGAAATGAATACAGTAAAGCTGGTAATATTGCAGATACTTCCAAAGAATTTTCGATTGAAGATGAACAGAAGCGGTTAGATAAAATGTACGCCTATTTTGATGGTCTGACTACTGAGGGGAAAAATCAATTTAAGCCTGTAAAAGATAGCTTAGATAGGGCTAAAAAATCATTGGAAATAATTAGTGACTACAACAAATCCTACTATATCCCAATTGAAAAATCAGACCTAATACCTACTGCCTATAAATTTCCATTAAACACAGATGTCGCAAATCAATACTGTAAAAAAATCTCTGACAAATTAGATTACAGCTATGATGGCTATAATCCAAATGCAGATACAGAAGAAAATACTACATCTGATATTCGCGAAACTGATTGGGATAATGGCGCCTATGGTATTCTATCTTGGGGAGAATCATTATACAGATATTATCTTGATTTAGAAGGAAGACCAGAAGCAGCTTCTGCACTCAAGGATAATTTAAACTTAGATGGATTCACCGCTGACATTGTTGATGGTCAATATGCTAAAAAAGAAATGGAAAAACAAGATCCGAATGATATGTCTAAAGAAGAGTTAAGCAGAAATTTAATCTATTCATTGGCTTCTAGTGGATACTATGAGCGTGCGACTCAAAATGATGATGAAACTACAACTAGTGTCATCACACCCTCTTTATGGGTACTTCAAAAGAACGGCAAGATAGTACTAAAAGCTTCATTCAATGAATTAAGTACTGCTAATGATGTAGAGACAGCCTCTGGAACATACTCCATGACTGATACGAATACAAAAGAAACCTTTGATATTACCATTAAGAACAATGATGATGGCTCTTATCATGTAACAGGACAAACTCCTGTGGGTGAAATCAATCATGATTATTCACCACTATCAAATAAAAGTACCAAGAAAGATGATAGTTCTACAAGTGAAGAAGTTCTGTCATCAGCTAATGTCAGTAAAGAAACTATGGATAATGCAACTATAGAAAGCTATTGTCATTTATTCAGTGGTAAATTTATAACAAATAACCTTGATAATCATACAGCTAGTTATTTCAATGAATCTCCTAAAGGTTGGCGATTTGAAGACAGTAGCAAACTACTAATAACTGCCGAATTTCTTGGGGTTGCTGACAGTTCTGCAGATGGAACAGTACAGTTTAAAATGAAAGATAAAGAATCAAGTAAAGAGTTTCTTCTGAATATAACGCCAAATAGTGATTGGGATGGGTATAAACTACAAGCAGATACGCCTATAGGAAATCTAACTGGCGAGTATATTGCTGTAACCAGTAATAAAAATACTCGACAAAAACAATCAGATAAAGCTTATGAAGAGAAGCAACAAAATCAATCAGATGAAAATAAAAACGTCACAAACCCTAAAGGTGAAAAATCATTACAGGGGTATACTGGTGAAGATGCAACTAATCCATTTGACTGATACGAAACTAAATACCTTTTTCCTCACACTCAGGAGTCCTTATCTTAAAAGGGTGCATAGGCGTGTGAATCCGCATGGTACAGCCTTTCCTTGGCTATCCAACCACCAAAAAACAGCCCGAATTTTCTCCTCAACGTCCGCAAATGGCTTGCCCTACACTTGACCTACCCCACGCAGGAAAATCCCGCAAATCGCATTTTTCGTCCTTTTTGTAGTGCCACCTATCAAACTTTAGATAGCTAGTAGTCCAAAGAGAAATGAATGAAATAACCAATCAAAAAGCACTAAGAATGGCTATATAGAGCTGTTCCTAGTGCTTTTTGATTTGAATGATAGCTGTATGAATTACTTGCATTTGTTTCTGTCAGTCATGGGGTATCTTGCCTAGCAGAATACTTAGAGACATTAAATAACAATTAATCAGTGGTGAAATAAAAGTAAACAGGAGTCCTTTTAAGATTTTGGCACCTCGGAAATTCTTTACTGACAAGGCTTGGCTTCTTTGTTCCAATAGAATAGGAGCTATTTTTCTAGTTTCTCCAAATATGACGAACAAAGGAGACCATTATTATGGCAAAAAGACAAACTACTAACGTCCAACCAATCAAGGATTCAAATGTACTCAGACAGGTACAAGACACTCTCTTAGACAGCTTCAAAGCTGGGCGTAGAAACTATACCATCTTTCAGCTTGGCAAGGCAACACTTCTAAGAGTCAGTGACGTTCTCTCATTAGAGTATTCAGACGTATTTACAGCAGATGGGGTACTGAAAGAACGTGCCTACATCAGAGACCAAAAGACAGGCAAGCCCAACACCTTGTACCTCAAACCAATCGAAAAAGACTTGTATCTCTACAAAGAATGGCTTGATGATAACGGTATCAAGAGCCAATGGCTCTTCCCCTCTTCTTCCGATTGGAATTCACCAGTTACACGCAAGCAATACTACAAAATCATGCAGAAGACTGGCGATCTCCTGGGCATTAATTACTTGGGTACTCATACCATGAGAAAGACAGGTGCCTACAGAGTCTACGAACAGACCAACTACAACATAGGTTTTGTCATGAAACTACTGAATCACTCTGACCAAAAGTCTACCCTTAGTTATTTAGGACTGGACGAGGTACAAAAAGAAGAACTACTTGACACGATTAACTTCGGTTAAACCCGTGAAAGATGGTGAAAAACAATGAAATAGTTTCAAAACCAATTTATTTTTGTCGTCAAAATTGTCCGACCTACTCCCCACTTCTAGGGGCACTGCTTATCTTTCAATGTATCTAACTATCAATCTGGACTACCTATTTGACAAGACAGCTCTGTTTGGAATCGCTATAAACCCTTATGTGGAGGGCTTTCAAAGGAATTTCTTATCCCTTATAATTAGTATATAGAAGAAAGAGACAAACAATGAAGAACAATTCCATGGAAAATGATTTACATTCTCTTACTTCCTGAAAATAATTATTTCAGATGATTATATCTAGTCACATAATAAAAGGAGACAAGAAACTATGACAAATCCAACAATCACTAAACACGACTTAATCGAATTGGGCTATGGACACTGTACGGCAGAAGACCTAATTAAGAAAGCTAAAGCTTTGATGGTACATAAAGGATTCTCTTACTATGAGAATACACGACTTGGACGTGTGCCTGTTAAAGCCATAGAGGAAATACTAGGCATTCAGTTAGCAATAAAACCAATTGAGGAGGTAGACTAAAATGACAATCAGAAAAGACAAAGCAACAGGGACATGGATTGTAGATATTTCAGATGGTTTTAACTCTGTTACTGGTAAGCGTAACCGATTTATCAAACGTCAAATTAAGACCCGTAAAGAAGCTATTAAACTAGAACAGGAACTTAGATTTACTAAGTTTGGAGATACCTCTCTTACAGGTGCTACTATTGAAATGCTGTATCAGATTGTTGTTGAAGAAGATAAAAGAAGTAATCGTAAGGAAAGCTACTTACAGACACAAGAGTATAATTACAACAGGCATATTAAGGGGTACTTTGAGAAAGCTAAAATTGAGCTTTTAACTTATAAAGAGCTAGAAGTCTTTCGTACTTCACTCACGAATAAAGGTTTATCTAATAACACGGTTAATAAACTCATGATACAACTAAAGAAACTCTTAGATGTAGCCGTCAAACAAGGATTTCTAAAAGTAAATCCATGCACACAATTAAAGAAATTACCTGTCAAAAAGAAAAAGATGGACTATTGGACAACGGAGGACTTCAATCATTTTATGTCACTTTTTAAACCTGATGAGTATCCATACAAACTCTTTTTCAAAGTTGCCTTCTCAACTGGTATGCGTATGGGAGAACTTTTAGGACTGACGTGGGAAGACATCAACTTACGCAGAAACATTATAGACGTTAATAAAACTTTGATTCATTTGACAGGCAAAAACGTCCTCAATGAACCCAAAACGAGCACTGGAAGTCGTCAAATTGCTCTTCACAGCAACTTATCAGATGAATTATGGGATTGGAAAGATAAACAGCATGAGCTTCTCTCGCCTTTCGTACCAGAAACAGAGAAACTCCAAGTCTTTCAATTCGTCCCCGAAATCATGACACGTTTCAAAGTATCAAAGAAATATGATGACGTAGTAGAACGTAGTTCTACTCTCAAAAGAATCCGAATTCACGACCTCAGACATTCCCACGTAGCATTTTTAATTGATAATGAGGAAGATCCATTCATCATTAAAGAACGCATAGGACACGCCTCAATTAATACGACCTATGATATTTACGGACACCTCTACCCAAATAAGCAACAAAGCTTAGCCGATAAATTGAATAATGCAATTGTATAGATATAGATAGTAGTAGAACTTCAAGTAGAATGAAGTTCTACTATTCTTTCTAGTCAGCAGGTACACTCATACAGAACATAATATGGAGTAATAAATAGTTACCAGAATCAATTTAATTAAATAGTTCAAAAAATGAGTTATAATTCAAGTTTGAACATAGTATTAGCTATCTTCACTTTTTACATAATGACCAATCCTTTTTATTTGAAAAATTATAAGAGATAAGTTAAAAAGAAAAATGTAAAAAAAAATAATGGTACAAAATGGAGTTCTCCTTTTTTCTCCTAAAATAAAGAGAGAAGTTAGACATGATGTTACAGCATAGGTACTACTGTTTTCACATAATATAAAAAGAAAACCCCTAATGTAAGATAGACTTACACTAGGGGTTCATTGGTATACCGGCGGTCGGGGTCGAACCGACACGCCCTCGCGGGCACTGGATTTTGAGTCCAGCGCGTCTGCCAATTCCGCCACGCCGGCATGTTATAAAATGTACTAAGGCGGTAACCGGATTTGAACCGGTGATGAAGGTTTTGCAGACCTCTGCCTTACCACTTGGCTATACCGCCATTATTGAATTAAAAAATAAAACTGGGGTAGCTGGATTCGAACCAACGCATGAGGGAGTCAAAGTCCCTTGCCTTACCGCTTGGCTATACCCCAATAAATGAAACAAAGGCGACTGATGGGAATCGAACCCACGAATGCCGGAGCCACAATCCGGTGCGTTAACCACTTCGCCACAGTCGCCATATTAAAATTTAAATGGCAGGGGTAGCAGGAATTGAACCCACACTAACGGTTTTGGAGACCGCTGTTCTACCTTTAAACTATACCCCTAAATGGAGGAAAGTGGATTCGAACCACTGAACCCTAAGGAACGGATTTACAGTCCGTCGCGTTTAGCCACTTCGCTATTCCTCCATAATGGCGCGGGACAGAATCGAACTGCCGACACATGGAGCTTCAATCCATTGCTCTACCAACTGAGCTACCGAGCCGTATTACAAAATAAAATTTTGGTTTCAAAAATGGCGGTTCCGACGGGAATCGAACCCGCGATCTCCTGCGTGACAGGCAGGCATGTTAACCCCTACACCACGGAACCAAAATTGATTCTATGGAGGTTAACGGGTTCGAACCGCTGACCCTCTGCTTGTAAGGCAGATGCTCTCCCAGCTGAGCTAAACCTCCATATTTAAAATGACCCGTACGGGAATCGAACCCGTGATACCGCCGTGAAAGGGCGGTGTCTTAACCGCTTGACCAACGGGCCTTGAGATTTATTACGGAGAGTAAGGGATTCGAACCCTTGAGACAGTGTAAACCATCTACATGATTTCCAATCATGCTCCTTCGGCCTCTCGGACAACTCTCCAGAGAATAAAAGAAGCTCAATACTCTTCTCAAAAATGAGAACTCCGGCAGTAGGACTCGAACCTACGACATCATGATTAACAGTCATGCGCTACTACCAACTGAGCTATGCCGGAATAACTACAAGCGTGGCGACGTCCTACTCTCACAAGGGGCAACCCCTCACTACAATCGGCGCTAAGAAGCTTAACTTCTGTGTTCGGCATGGGAACAGGTGTATCCTTCTCGCTATCGCCACCACACTTGGTGATGTTGTCTTATTGAGTTATGCTTTCGCTCACTCAAAACTGGATTTGAAGTAATCAATCAAAACTCGTCCGAGTTTATTTTCTTACCATTCTTTGGTTAAGTCCTCGACCGATTAGTATTAGTCCGCTCCGTACATCACTGCACTTCCACTCCTAACCTATCTACCTGATCATCTCTCAGGGGTCTTACTTTCTTAAAGAAATGGGAAATCTCATCTTGAGGTGGGCTTCACACTTAGATGCTTTCAGCGTTTATCCCTTCCCTACATAGCTACCCAGCAATGCCCTTGGCAGAACAACTGGTACACCAGCGGTAAGTCCATCCCGGTCCTCTCGTACTAAGGACAGCTCCTCTCAAATTTCCAACGCCCGCGACGGATAGGGACCGAACTGTCTCACGACGTTCTGAACCCAGCTCGCGTGCCGCTTTAA
>NZ_ASWE01000001.1 GCF_000407505.1 Enterococcus phoeniculicola ATCC BAA-412 | reverse complement strand
CCTACTGCTGCCTCCCGTAGGAGTCTGGGCCGTGTCTCAGTCCCAGTGTGGCCGATCACCCTCTCAGGTCGGCTATGCATCGTGGCCTTGGTGAGCCGTTACCTCACCAACTAGCTAATGCACCGCGGGTCCATCCATCAGTGACACCCGAAAGCGTCTTTCAAATTAGAACCATGCGGTTCCAATTGTTATACGGTATTAGCACCTGTTTCCAAGTGTTATCCCCTTCTGATGGGCAGGTTACCCACGTGTTACTCACCCGTCCGCCACTCTTTTTCTTTCGGTGGAGCAAGCTCCGGTGAAAGAAAAAGCGTTCGACTTGCATGTATTAGGCACGCCGCCAGCGTTCGTCCTGAGCCAGGATCAAACTCTCATAATAAAAGTTAGAACAATCTTTCGATTGTTAAGCTCAATTTGTTTGCTAGCATATTGCTTGCTTGTTAAATGTTTGTGACTTGATAAATCAAGTACACACTACACATTTGGTTTGTCTTACTTTGTTCAGTTTTCAAAGGTCTACCGTGCTGTTTCAGCAACTTTTATATCATATCAGCTAGACAAGTGATTGTCAACTGTTTTTTTTACAAAAGTTTTTTAACTTCTTTTCAGAAAGTCATGCGCTTGTTTCAGCAACTTAATTAGAATAACAGGTTTGTTGTTATTTGTCAACAACTTTTTAAAATAAATTTTGTTGATTTATCAACTGTTATCCAGTCGTCTCTCTCGAGCGACTTTGTTATTCTATCATTATATTTTATAAGAGTCAATAAAATTTCAAAAACTTTTTTAACAAATATAAAAAATAATTAAATATCAGAACAAATACTAATATAGCAATACCTTAAAGAAAAATCAACTAAAAAAAGAGAGATTTCTAAACTTTTTTTAAACACGAATTTTATATGTATTTTTTTATTTTTTGTCATATTTTTCTAGTAAATCCCTATCATTTCATCTCTTTCATTCTATATCGTTCGCTACACTAAACTAAAAAAGTTCAACGAGGTTGGACAGAAGTGTTCTGCTCCGAGAAATAAGAAGGAATTCACGAAGGTTGTACCTCAAATCTTTGGGGATTTCAGCTTATTTTTGAAGGAGTTGCTTCTGTTTTTGCCGTTTATTAAGAGTTTAAAAGATGGGACATAACTAATTAGTTATGTCCCACCTCCATACTTCTAAAATATTAATAAGCGATTGAAGGCCTACACTTCGTCTCGCTCTCATCAACTTCTACGCATGAGATATGCTTACTAAGCTGAGATTACATCGATACACGCTTTCTAAACGAAATGGATGTAGAAATTGTACCTACTTGCGCTACAAATCAACATGTTCTACTTCCGAAGATACACTTAGCTCTCGGAGTTGAACCCTTTCGCCTTGTCTTTAAGCTAAATATCTGTTACTTTTCTCTGAGAATTGGAATAAAAATCCGGAAAATCGTCCCTTTATGAACGACACTCTCAGCATCTACTCGTCCTTTATAGCTTTCTACCAATTGCTTAGCAATCGAGAGCCCCAGACCATTTCCACCTTTGTTTCTCGCTCTTGCTTTATCTACCCGATAAAACCGATTGAATATTTTTTTCAAATCAGCTTCAGAGATTCCTTCACCAAAATCTTGAATAGCAACTTCAAATTCGTTTAGCGTTGTAGAAATTGAAATGTGCACTTCTTTTCTTGTAGTCGAATACTTAACAGCATTATCTAATATGATAATGATAATTTGTTCAAAATGATTTCTAAAAATGCCTAACTTTACTTCTTTTGTAATATCATCATCTAATGTTATAACAAAATCTGGATACAGAATTTTGAAATTATTATACACCTGATAGACAACTTCTTTTGCATTTGTTACTTCATTTGCATAATGAACATCCACTTGCTCTGCTCTTGATAGATCAAGCATTTCTTGAACAAGACTTTTCATTCGACTAATTTCTTGCATACTTGCGTTTAATGACTCGTCCAGCACTTCTGGATCATCTTTCCCCCATCGGTTAAGTAGACTTAAATGTCCTTCTATGATTGCTACAGGCGTCCTAAGCTCATGAGACACATCTTCTACAAATTGTTCTTGTTGTTCAATATAGAGTCTCATACGATCTAGCATCTCGTTAAAAATCTCCGATAAATCTGCCAGCTCATCATTGGTTTTGATTTCTTTCATGTGTATATCTGATTGGGGATCTTTTCGAATAATGTCCATTGTATCTCTTAACTCTTTTAATGGCTTTAAAAAATAAGAGGATAAGAAGAAGCCCAGCACACTACTCAATATCAATGAAACAATTTCTAACACAATTAAAGTTAAAAGAAGTTTGTTTTTAATATCGTAAAATGAAGTCAGCTCATAAAATGTTTGAGCATAGCCTATTTTTTCTCGTGTCCCTTTAGAATAAATCACTTCTATCGATAAAAAACCTGTTTTACCATTTAAGGTAATGATCGTGGGTGATTTTCTTACCTCCTGAAATAGCTTTTGATTAGTCTGTTGCGTCTCAAATACTAATTCTCCATCGAGGTTATAAACATATAAATTCAATGCATCTTGTCCTAGCTCAGAAATGAATGGATCTATTTGCATTAGCGTTCCTTCAATAGTTGTTATCTTCTCGTACTGTTCGCCGTTCGAATAGCTAGAATTTGACAAATTCCTGTACGTATCCGTTATAGTTAACTCTTTATCTGAATTGGCCAGCCGTGAGACAACTTCTGAAGTAGTCCTTTCGAGATTTCTTCTTTCCTTTGCGACAATTAAGTTTACAGACGATTTATACGTAATCACTGCAAAAATAGTAAAAACAACAAATATAAAGAAAGAACTAGCCAAGGCCCACTTAATAGTTAAAGAAGGCCCCTTTAGTTCTCTTTTTTCCGCTCTTTTTAATTTAATTGTTTTCACGAGCGCATCACATAGCCAGTTCCACGAACCGTTTGGATATAACTTTCTTCTCCTGGAACATCAATTTTATTGCGCAGATAGCGGATATATACATCGACTACATTAGTTTCCACTTCTGTTTCGTAACCCCAAACTTTGTTAAGTAACACATCTCTGGCTAATACAACATTCACATTCTCCATCAGTGTTAGTAAGAGTTCATACTCACGTTTCGTTAATTCAATCACTTCACTATCTCTTCTTACGACACGATTTTCTTTTTCAATCGTTAAGTCACGATAGGTGATTGTTGTTTGTTTAGCAACATTTTTGTCGCCTTCAATGTCAATTCGACGTAACAACGCGCGCAAACGAGCAAGTAGTTCTTCAATCGCAAATGGTTTCACGATATAATCATCTGCTCCGTGATCTAAACCAGATACTCGGTCAATGACAGAATCTCTTGCAGTCATCATGATAATTGGCGTATTTTTCACTTGGCGGATACGACGGCACACTTCCAAACCATTTAGCTCTGGCAACATTAAATCTAAAAGAATTGCGTCCCACTCACTATTTAACGCAGCCTCTAACCCTGTACGTCCATTATAATGGACTTCTGTATTGTAACCTTCATGCTTTAACTCTAATTCAACAAAACGGGCTAAGTTCTTTTCATCTTCAATGATTAGAATATTACTCATCTATGCTTTATCCTTTCTCTTTCTAAGCTTTTTAGAAACTTCATCATTATAACGGTTATTCTACGAAAAATCTATAGTGATTTTTTCTACAATTTCGATAAAATAAAGACTGAAACTTAACTGAAAGAGTCAAGCCTCAGTCTTTCAATTTTCTAAGAATTACTTTTCCTTATTTACTTATCATTCTTCATGGTACCAAGAATAATGATATACCCCTTCTTTGTCCACACGTTCATACGTATGAGCGCCGAAATAATCACGTTGCGCTTGAATTAGATTGGCTGGCAATCTTTCAGAGCGGTAAGAATCAAAGTATGCAATGGCAGAAGAGAATGTTGGAACAGGAACACCTGCTTGTACTGCTAATGCAACCACTTCTCGAACTGCTTGCTGGTATTTTCTTGTAATCTCCATAAAATAATCATCAAGTAATAAGTTTTCAATATCAGGCTCTTTATCATAGGCATCTGTGATTTTTTGTAAGAAACCTGCACGAATAATACATCCTGCACGCCAAATCTTAGCAATTTCACCAAAAGGCAAATCCCATTCGTATTCTTTGGACGCAACTCGTAATTGAGCAAATCCTTGTGCGTAACTCATAATTTTACTAAAATAAAGAGCTTCACGGATTTTTTCAATCAATTCTTTTTTATCTCCAGTAAAGGTAAAGTTTGGTTTTGGTAATACTTTACTAGCAGCAACGCGTTCTTCTTTATATGCAGAAATATAGCGAGCAAATACAGACTCTGTAATCAAAGGTAGCGGAACACCTAAATCAAGAGCACTTTGGCTTGTCCATTTTCCTGTTCCTTTATTTCCTGCTGCATCTAAGATAACATCTACAATTGGTTTCCCAGTTCCTTGGTCATCTTTACGGGTTAAAATGTCTGCTGTAATTTCAATTAGATAGCTATCTAATTCTCCTTCATTCCACTCTTTAAAGATTTCAGCCATCTCATCAACTGAAACCCCTAAAATGTTTTGCATCAAGTCATATGACTCCGCAATCAACTGCATATCACCATATTCAATCCCATTATGGACCATTTTCACATAGTGACCTGCACCGTTAGGGCCAATATACGTCACACAAGGCTCTCCATCTTCTGCTTTTGCAGAGATTTGCTCTAAGATAGGAGCAACAAGCTCATACGCTTCTTTTTGCCCTCCTGGCATAATAGAAGGACCTTTCAACGCACCTTCCTCACCACCTGAAACACCAGTACCAATAAAGTTAATGCCAGAATCAGCAAGCATTTCATTTCTTCTAATTGTATCTTGGAAGAAAGTATTTCCTCCATCAATTAAAATATCTCCTTTGTCTAAATGAGGCAACAATTCTTGAATTGTTGCATCTGTTGCAGCTCCTGCTTTTACCATTAACAAAATACGTCGTGGTTTTTCAATAGAAGCAACAAACTCTTCAATTGTATAAGTTGCTTTAAAATTCTTGTCTGAATGCTCTTTAACAACTTCTTCTGTTTTTGAACCTGTACGGTTAAACAGAGCAACTGAGTACCCGCGGCTTTCTATGTTTAGTGCTAAATTTTTTCCCATAACGGCCATACCGACAACGCCGATTTGTTGTTTCGTCATTTGAATTCCTCCTACATCGTTGAGTTTCCACTATAATCCCTCTCATTATATCCTAATAGAAAGAGATTGAAAACAAAAGAGTCTATATTAAACGCTTGATTTCTAAATTTTTTAAAAAATAAACCCCAAGGCTCCATGGTTAGCCTTGGGGTTTTACATTTTTCTATATTAAAAATGTATTATGCTTCTTTAGACGCAACGTCCTTACCATCGTAGTAACCGCAGTTTGCACATACGTGATGGCTTTTTTTCATTTCACCACAGTTTGCACATTCGTTCAAACCATTAATTGTTAATTTGTAGTGAGTACGACGTTTTGCTTTCTTGGCTTTTGATGTTTTTCTAGCTGGTACTGCCATATTCTTGTTACACCTCCTTGTAAAAGACTTGTGTCACTAGGACACAATATATTCCAATCTTACTCGCTATCGTCTGCTCCAAAGAGCTCAGATAATTTTGCAAGACGAGGATCTACTTCACTACTTGCTATTTCTTTTCTTTGTGCATATTCATCTTCAGAAATGACTTCCCAACTCTCACCTTTAGGTAATTCGTCAGATATCTTTTCTTCTTCTGTCAACACTCTCATAGGAATCGCAAGTAAAAGATTGTCTTCGATGGATTGTTTGAGATCTAACTGTGTCGTCTCTAGCAAAAGAATTTCTTCTTCTGGAATCAATTCATCGCGACTTTGATACTGTTCTTCAGTCATAAACACTTCATCCACAGAAAAATTCATAGGTAGCGCAACTGGCTCTAATGAACGAGTAGACGGAACAGTAAGCGTTGTTTGGATATTGTAATGAACAAGGTAGTCTTTTTTTGTTACCGTGATAATACCTTCCACCTGAACAGGTGCAACATCCACTATTAAATTATCTCTTTTCATCAGATCACTTTTTATATCAAGTGTCTCATTAAAATTCAGGGGTGTCTCTTGGTATTTTCTTAATTCCAATAAAGACCATTTCATTTTTTCATCACCTCTAAGCAACAAAAGCTATTATACAGGGCTAAGAAAGCTTTGTCAATGAAATTTTCTTGACACCTTTTCATAGAATATCTCTAGCTTTATTATTTTTTTAATTACGCTATTAAGCCGGAAGCTGCATGGGTTTATGATAACTAAATCAGACGAATAGATTGCCACCTATAGTAGACACTTTAGAAATATCCAATACTTTCTATAAGTTTCTTTCCGTGAACTACTTTTTTAAAGCCGTTATCTATACATTCTACGTTTGTGTCGCTTCAATGACTTTATCAATTGAAATAGACAAAAACCAGTAAGAAAAAAGCAGAAGCGAGAATTTTCGCTTCTGCTTGAATGTACCTAATTCTATTAGATAGCGGTTGTTTGTCCGCGGTATACAATCCCACGACGAGGATCAACGGTAATCAATTCACCATCTACAATTGTTGAAGTTGCTTCAGAGGCACCTACGATAACTGGGATATCTTTCGCAATTCCGACAACTGCCGCATGAGAAGTTAATCCGCCTTCTTCAACAATCACTGCTGCAGCTTTTTCAATAGCTGGCATGTATTCTTTATCTGTTGTAGGAACAACTAATACCATACCATCTTTTGCATTTTTGATTGCTTCTTCAGCTGATGAGGCAACTACTGCATTAGCAACAACTGTTTCAGAACCTACGCCTTGTGCTTCTAAAAGTTTTGAACCGATCATTTGAATTTTCATTACGTTTGTTGTTCCGCGTTCACCTACAGGGACACCCGCAGTAATTAAAATCAAATCTCCTTCAGATGCGAAGCCTAATTCAACTGCTTTATTAGCAGCCAACTCAAACATTTCATCTGTTGTTTGTGGTTTTTCAGTTACAGTAGGATATACACCCCAGTTTAACATCAAGCCACGACGAGTACGTTCGTCAAACGTAACTGCTAAGATGTCAGCTTCTGGACGGTATTTAGAAATCATTTTCGCAGTATGACCAGATTCAGTTGCTGCAACGATTGTTTTAACGCCTAAGTTTTTCGCAGCACGTGCAACAGATAACCCGATTGTTTCTGTCACATCTGTTTTATCAAATTGGTTCACTTGGAATGTTCCTAATTCTGATAAAGCTTGTTCTGATTCTTCATCAATACGAGCCATTGTCGCTACTGCTTGAACTGGATAAGAACCATTTGCAGATTCACCAGATAACATTGTAGCATCTGTTCCATCAAATACTGCATTGGCAACGTCAGAAGCTTCCGCACGTGTTGGACGTGGGTTTTGTTGCATTGTTTCCAACATTTGAGTTGCAGTGATAACTGATTTACCAGCTAAGTTACATTTTTTGATAATACGTTTTTGAGCTAGTGGTACTAATTCTGCAGGAATTTCCACACCCATGTCTCCACGAGCAACCATGATACCGTCAGAAACTTTGATGATTTCATCGATATTGTCAATTCCTTCTTGAGATTCGATTTTAGAAATGATTTGAACATGATTCATATCTTTTTCTTCTAAAATTTCACGAATATCTAAAACGTCTTGTGCTTTACGAACAAAGCTTGCTGCGATAAAGTCAATATCGTTGTCTAATCCAAAACGGATATCATCTGCATCTTTTTCTGTAATACCTGGTAAGCTAATTGAAACACCTGGTGCGTTAACACCTTTACGAGAGCCTAATAGTCCAGCGTTTTGAACTTCAGTAACTAATTCACGAGTTGCTTCGTCTTTTTCGATAATTTTCATATCAATCAAGCCATCATCAAATAGTACATGTCCACCAACGTGAACATCATCGAATAAGCCTGGGTAAGTAACCGCAATTTTTTCCTTAGAACCTTCTAAAGTATCGTCCATAGAAATACGAACAACATCGCCAATTGAAAATTCAATTTTACCTGAGTCAGTTCCTTGAACAGTTGTACGGATTTCTGCTCCTTTTGTATCTAACAAAATAGCGACGCCTTGGCCAACTTGTTTTTCAGCTTCACGAACCATTGTCATACGTGATAATTGTTCTTCATGATCACCATGTGAAAAGTTAAAACGGAAAACATTCGCCCCAGCTTTGATTAGTTCTGCAATAATTTCGACACTGTTACTGGCTGGTCCTAATGTACTAACGATTTTGGTTTTTTTCATTACTAAACGCTCCTACTGTTTTATTTGTTTATTAATAGCTTTTACAGCTTAATAATCATGTTTAATGAAATGGAAAGCACTGTGCAATCCATCTAGTTCATCGTTCTGCTTTTTAAAATGAAAGATGTTGATTTAATTCATAAAGAGATAAATCAGGTTTATGGCGATTATTTTCTAGTGTGTCAACGATATCTGACGCAACTACTTGGTTGTTTTCCATTCCAATACATAATCCGCCTTTTCCTTGCATTAACAATTCAACTGCATGAGAACCAAATTTACTTGCTAAAACACGGTCACGAGCACTTGGAGAACCTCCTCGAACAACGTGTCCTAGAATAGAAACACGTGTATGGAAATCCCCATGTTCAGACAACTGCTCGGCAAATTCATTTCCGCCCATTACACCTTCAGCTAAAATAATTAGACAATGTTTTTTCCCGCGATCGCGGCCATCTTGAATACGTTTGGCAACTACTGACATATCAAAATCATGCTCTGGAATAATGATTTCATCTGCGCCGCCTGCAACACCAGACCACAAAGCAATGTCACCTGCTCCACGTCCCATTACTTCGATAACGAACGTTCTCACATGTGAAGTTGCTGTATCACGAATACGGTCAATAGATTCAAGCACTGTATTGATTGCTGTGTCAAATCCAATAGTAAAATCTGTCCCTGGAATATCATTATCAATCGTTCCTGGAACACCCACAGCAGGAAATCCGCGTTTTGTAAGAGCCATTGCTCCATGGTAAGAACCATCCCCACCAATAACAACAAGTCCTTCAATTCCGAATTTTTTCAACTGTTCAATTCCTTTAAGCTGTCCTTCTTCTGTCGCGAATTCTGGATAACGTGCAGAATATAAAAATGTTCCGCCACGTTGAATCTTGTCTCCAACATCTGCCACATCAAGACGACGAATATCTCCGGCAACCAACCCAGCAAATCCATAGTTGATTCCATAAACTTCTAAACCTTCATAAATACCTTTGCGAACCACTGCACGAATGGCTGCATTCATACCAGGGGCGTCTCCGCCACTCGTTAAAATACCGATGCGCTTCATCTCAATCATTCACCTCATTAATATACTTTTTCCTAAGTAAAATACTTAGATAAAACCTTAATTTAACACTAACCACGACATGTATTTTACCATTAAAACAACTAAATGTCTTGATAAATAAACAAAAAAATGAAAAATATTGAAAACGTGAGGTAAAATTTACCGTAAACTATCTGAAAACCACATTTTCTTCTCCTAGTATATAGCTTAATTGATTTTTTACCTCTTGGCTATCTTCAATCCAATTTTCGGCATTTAACCCAATTTTTTTCCCACTTTGTTCAAAGAAGATAATGATTGGTACCGAACCTTTGTGCTGCCTAAAAACCTTTTGTAGACTACTCATTATTTCTGGTTGATCTCTTTCAGGTGTTACGCGCAGAAAACAAGTAACTTTGCTAATTAATTTATCGGCTTCCTCTGCTAGCTGGATGGTATCTGCAAGCACTTGTAATTCTTGATTATAAGTATTTCTTTCTACTTTTCCAGAAACCAGAATCACTTGATTTTCTTTTAAAAATGTTCGACTTGCCCGATAATTTCTTGGGAATACAGTGAGAGAAACTTCTCCGCTCACATCATTTCCTTCTATGAAGGCCATCTGCTCCCCTTTTTTTGTTCGTATTTCTCGAATACTTCGAACATAGACCAGCAAGTTCACTGTTTGATTAGGAGTGATGTCGGAAATAGGCGTCACTTGTTTTGCTCTACGTACCCGCTCATAATTTTCTGTTGGATGTCCTGATAAGTAAATCCCTAGATAGTTATTCTCCAGCTCTAATTTCTCCTCTAACGTGAAATCACTTATTTCCTCTTCTTTTAGAGTCAGAATGTCTAGTAAGCTTTCACTGCCACTACTGAATAAAACATTTTGAATTTTGCCGTCCAACTCCTTTAGAAGCTGACGTCTATTTGGAACTAACTCATCAAATACACCAATAGAAATCATCGGTTCTAAATATTCTGTTTTTAACCACTTTTTGTCTAATCGCAATAAAAACTGGTCAAAGCTCTTATAGCGTCCCTCTGCTTTTCGTTCATCTATGATTGCCTGAATAAAGTCGCGACGTATCCCTTTAATGCCACTAAACCCAAACAATAACTGATGAGCAGATTTCACCGTAAAACTGTAATTACTTTGATTAATCGATGGTGGAACAATCTCTAATTTTTGTTTTCTTGCCTCATTGATATACTCTTTCATCTTTGTTGAATGATGCCTTACTGAATGCAGCAATGCACCATAAAAAGGCGCTGGGTAATGGACTTTTAGATAGGCCATTTGAAACCCGACAAAAGAATACGCAAACGCATGGGAACGATTAAATCCATAATCTGCAAAGCGTTCAATATAATCATAAATTTCATTTGCTTTTTTTTCTGTATGTCCCTGTTTGACAGAGCCTGAGACAAAATTACGGCGCTGTTCATCTAGAACGTCTTTTTTCTTTTTACTAATCGCACGTCTTAAAATATCCGCCTGCCCTAAACTAAAACCTGCCATTTTTGATGCAACCTGCATGATTTGTTCCTGATACACAATAATTCCGTAAGTATTTGAAAGAATTTCTTTTAAGCTCTCCTCTGGATAGTGAATAGGCTCTTGCCCTTTCTTTCTCCGAATAAAGGTATCGATATTTTGCATAGGTCCTGGACGGTACAGCGCATTCACAGCTGCAATATCTTCAATATCTGTCGGCCCTAACTTTCGTAAAACATTCCGAATCCCGGCCGATTCAAACTGAAAGACACCCGATGTCTCTCCTCTTTGAAATAACGCCAACGTTTCTGGGTCATCCAGCGGGATTTTTTTTAGATCTAGCTCTTCTTTATAGATTCGCTTTATTGATTTTAGTGTATTGTCAATAATCGATAGATTTCGTAAACCTAGAAAATCCATCTTTAATAAGCCAACTGTTTCAACATCTGTCATCGTGAATTGTGTTAAAAATATGCCATCTGTCCCTTCCTGCAAAGGAACTAACTCCAATAAATCTTGGTCACTAATTACAACCCCTGCCGCATGGGTTGATACATGGCGCGGAAGACCTTCAAGTTGCTTAGCAGTTTGATATAGCAATTGATTCTGCGAACTTGCATTCACCAGCTCAACAAAGCGCTGAGACTCTTCATAGGCTTTAGATAGGGTCATTTTTAACGCGTTCGGGACTGCTTGTGACCAACGATTTGCTTCACTTTGAGATAGGCCAAAAACGCGAGAAACATCTCGCAAAACCATCTTGGCAGCCATCGTTCCAAATGTTGCAATCTGGGCCATATGAAATTGACCATATTTTTCTTTTACATACTGTAACACTTCTTCTCTTCGATTGTCAGGAATATCCAAATCAAAATCGGGCATGGTATAGCGTTCGGGATTTAAGAAACGTTCAAAAAGCAACTGATATTCAATGGGATCAACATCCGTAATTGACAACACGTATGCAACTAAAGAACCCGCACCTGAGCCTCGTCCCGCACCTGTAACTATTTCATGCTTATGGGCAAAGTCCATTACATCCCAAACGATAAGAAAATAGTCGTCAAAACCCATTTGATGAATAATCGAAAGCTCGTACTCCAAACGTTGATAATACTCATCGCCAAGAGTTTCTACTCGGGACTCTATTCTTTCAAAACAGAGTCTTCTTAAATACGTGTGAGGCGCTTCATTTCCAGGGACAGGATAATGAGGAAGCAATGTTTGATGCAAAGGCAACTCAACTTGACATTCACGGGCAATAAGACATGCATTTTCAATTGCTTTATCTAGTTCTTTGTCTAAAAAAAGTTGTCTTATCTCTGCTTCTGCCACTAGATACTCTGTTCCTTGCTTACTTATTTGCTGCATCTTTCCAGTTTCAATTTGCGTTCCTTCTTGGATATGCTTCATGACTTCTACGGCAAATACTTCAGACGAATTTAGATAGTTCACTTTATGAACAGCCGCAAGTGGCAACCTAAATTTTTCTTGTAGATCACTCCATAAATCTTCCTGATGGAAATGTGCTTCACTCGTAACTCCTACATAAACACTCTGTTTCTCAAATAAAGCAAGTACTTCTTCCAGCCGAGCTTCTATTTCTTCATGATTCTCCACAGCAAGCTCAGAAAATTCATTTTCTTCAGGAATCACTGCAAAAAGGTCCGAAAAAAGAGCCTCATGATCTTCCAATCTAAGAGAGCCCTCTATCATTTTAATGCTGGACAAGCGCATTAAATGCTGATAGCCAGAATAATTCTTGGCATAGAGTACTAAAGAATGTGTTCGCTGCGTCACATTTGACTCGTAATCAAGCCACAAGCCGAAAACGGGTTTCATACCGAATGTTTGACAAGACTGGAAAAATTCAACTGCCCCATGCATGGTATTTCTATCTGTTACAGCAATCGTTTGATAGCCTCGTTTCTTTGCCTCTTCCACGTACTGCGGAATTTTCACGGTACTTTGTAACAGAGAATAAGAAGTTATCGTATATAATTGTGGAAACACGTTCTAACGCCTCCTTCTATTTCATTTATCAAGACAAAATATCACTCAGATTTCTTTACATTTTCAGAAAATATGCTACACTCATAGTAGAAAAGAGGTGTTCTTCATGCGTTATATCGTCACTTTATTCTGGGCTTTCATCTTAGGCCAAGTTGTTAGTTATATTGGCAGTGCCTTAACACATGGAACGTATAATTTTGTCCTTACAACAATTGTGTCACTAATTACAGGTGTATTGATTATTCTTGTCGGAATGGTTGCTCAGCCTGCAAAAGAAACAACACAAAAAAATTAACCTTTGATAATTTAAATAAGAAAACCAGTTACTTTTTTATTGTAACTGGTTTTTTTTTCTTTTCAACTGTTTAAAACTTACTGCTCATCATTTTTCTAAAATTAAACGAAGATAAAAGGATGTTTGCCAGAACAAAGCAGCTTGTCACGATAAATACTGAACTATATCCCATTGAATGAGCGACAGTAGAACCGACCATTGGACCTAAGACTTGACCAAAATTACTAAACATTTGGTTATAGCTATAAATGCGGCTAACCCCTTCCTCAGGTGTAATTTTCCCTATTAATGTATTGATTGATGGCATTAATGCCCCTGTAGAAAATCCTAAAATGAAACGAAGAACGCCCAATTGAAATGGTGTTTTTACAAAGGCCATCGGGATAAAACAAAAGAAAGAGAGAACAAGTCCAGCTAGGAGGACTTTATGATTTCCTATTTTATCGCCCAGTTTCCCTAGCGTTGGGGACGAAATAACCGCTGAGACACCTGCTATAGAAACAATTAATCCGCTGACAAAAAGAATATTGTCTGAATCCCCACTTAATGAACGAATATACAACGTTAAAATTGGACTAATACTTGTTACACCTAGTTGAAGAATCAGCGTTGTAACAAATAAACCAATTAATATAGAGACATTGTCCATTTTTGAGAACAGCTCTTTGATACTTACCATCTCGCTTTTTTCAACAGGATGAAATTCTTCTTTTACCATAAATATAGTTAGCAAGGTAGTAATCAATAAAACCACGCCCGTGATGATAAAGACATTTTCCATTCCAAACCATTGTGCTAGTGCACCACCCATTGATGGGCCAATCAAGTTCCCTGCAACCGCTCCGGTAGATAGTGTGCCCAAAGCCCAGCCACTTTTCTCTCTAGGCGCTTGAGAAGCAATCATTGCTGTTGCATTAGGAATGTAGCCTGATAAAACACCATTAAAAAAACGCATAATCAACAACCAATACACATTAGGAACAAATGCCAACGACCCCATGGTAATTGTCATCCCTGCTGCTGCACGAATCATCATAATTTTGCGTCCTTTTCGATCGGCAAGGTTTCCCCATATGGGTGCGACAATTGCAGCTGCAAACGCCGTAACAGAAATTGCTAATCCTGAAAATAATTCAATTTGATTTTTAGGTGTACCCAATTGTTCTACATATACGGGAATAAACGGCATGACTAAACTGATACTTGCTCCGGTAAAAAAGCAGCCCAGCCAGGCAACCATTAAATTCTTTTTCCACTCTATTTTCATAGCATCATCCCTCTCACCTCTTAACTATACCCTATTTTCAAAAAGAGTTAAATCCAAAACGGTCAAAGAATAAGAAGTTTTTGAAAAAAGTTGAAAAATAATGCAAATCGTTTCATTTTATTTTAGATAAATGATTTATTCTACAAAAACTACAACGCTTAAAGCATCTCGCAGATGTGTGACGAAATTTGTTCAGAATTCAAATTTTGAAACTGGCGTCGATTTTTGACCAGAATAATTACCATCAAAATTACGGTTGAATAAGCAAGAATACAACACGTTTAATATATATTCTACAGCTAACTGAGAAGAAAAATTAGAAACTTTAAAGGTGCTCTTTTCTTTTTGTGGTAAAAGTAAAACAACCGTTGCATAACTTGCTAGAGGACTTGAACCATCACTAGTAATCGCAATAATTGGTGTCTTGTTTTGATAGAAAGTCTTTGCATCATTTGTAATTTCAGCAGTTGTTCCGCTATATGAAGCAATCACTGCAACATCATTTTTCGTTGCATTTGCTGCCAAATGATATTGTTCAGCCTGTAAATCCATTGTTCGCAGATAAACGCCTATACGCAATAATTTTGTTTTGAAATCACGCAATCGGATATAATTATCACTTACGCCCACTCCGTAAATATTGTTTGCCTCCATCAGCAGTTTTGCAGATTGATTCAATTTTTGTGTCGTTAATAATCGTTGTGTCGCATTGATAGTCTCACTAGTGAGTTGTGCAATCTTTTTTGAAATCATTAAATCTGTATCTTTGGACTCAAAAGGGGTATTAGCATCTACATCATTAACCGTCTGATACATTGCTTCTAAATCTCTAGCTAAAGTTATCTTGAATTCTCTAAAACCTGATAAGTCACATTTTTGACATAAACGGACAATCGTGGAGGTTGAAGAGTTCGTTTTCTTCGCTAATTCATAAATCGATAAATGTAAAACTTCTTCAGAGTTTGCTAAAACATATGAAATAATCTCCTTTTCATTAAATGTAAATTTTCCAGGATTTTCTAGCCTGTCTAATAGATTGCTCATTTGCTTCTCCTCCCCAACGAAACTTAGTTTCACTCAAATCATACCGAATTATACCATTCTTTGAAACATAGTTACATAATGTTTTTAAACCGTTTACTTTTCTCAAAAAAATCATATGATAATAAAGAATAAAAAAACAATTTGGAGGAATTTCAAATGGAAAAAGTTACACACTGGGTCGAAGTAACCCTCGTTCCTAAAGTCTCAAAAGTAACAAATTTACGTTACTTCCAAGCATTAAGAAATGGCTTCTTCGCAATCATGCCATTAACAATTATCGGCTCTATCTTCATGCTCATAACAGACTTCCCTATCCAAGGGTATTCGGATTTTGTCGCTTCAATTTTTGGAGCAGACTGGGCAGATTTTATCTCCCCTGCCTATCGCGCAACCTTTAACATGATGGGCCTAATGTTCGCAGGTACGATGTCCTATAAATTAGCTGAAAGCTACGAGATGGATAAATTAACTTCTATGATTTTAGGAATTGTTGCCTATGTCATTGTATTGCCAAAATCTGTGACTACAGAGTCAGGAGAACTTGTAGAAAAAGTCTTGTCTTTTAATTGGACTGGAACACAAGGAATTCTTACTGCAATCGTGATGTCCATTATTTCTGTTGAAATCACACGTTTTTGTTACAAAAAAAATATTGTTATTAAAATGCCCGAAAGCGTACCGACTATGGTTAGTAAAGCCTTCAGTGCGCTTATCCCAGGATTTTTTATCGCGCTCATTTCACTTATCATAAACGGCTTAGGAATAACCTTGGCTGATTCTTTCCCAGAGCTTATTTACACTATTTTGCAGGCACCTTTACAAGGAATCATCGGCTCACCATTTGCGATAATCATTGTTGCTGGTTTAAATGGTCTTCTTTGGTGGTTTGGGATTCATCCAACGGTTATTAACTCTATGCTGTATCCGATTCTTTATGCAAATGCGGACAGTAATCAAGCCTTGGCTGAGTTAGGAAATCTTAGCATAAAAACTGGGAATTTTGGTACTGTTCAAATGCTGGATCAGTTTGCAACAATAGGTGGCGCTGGTTGTACGATAGGACTTGCCATTTCAATGGTACTCGTTGCTCGTTCTTCTCGTATGAAAGCCATGTCAAAAATTTCTTTTGTTCCAGCTTTCTTTAATATCAATGAACCTTTAATTTTTGGACTTCCAGTAATATTCAACCCGCTTATCTTGATTCCTATCACGATTGCACCAATTGTATCTGTAAGCATTGCTTACTTGTCTATGTCCATCGGCTTCATGCCAATGTTTACTAATATTCAGGCACCTTGGGCTACCCCATTTCTTTTCTCTGGTTTCTTAGTAGGAGGCTGGCAAGGAGCGGTCACACAAGTTGTCGGGGTCATTGCCTGCATCTTTATCTACTATCCATTTGTAAAAGCATTAGACAATCAATACAACAAAGAAGAATTAGAGGAATTACCTGAAACACTTTAGGAGGAATTTATTGTGGAAAAAAATATACCTGCAGAAAATATTTGCTGCGAAGTTGAAAAAACTAGTGAAAAAAATTATACGCCTATGTCTCCCGAAATTGTTCAAACTTCTTCTTTTTATTTTGATAATTACGAAGACTTTATGTCAGCAAGCGAAGATGAAAAAAATCATTACGTCTATACTAGAGGAACCAATCCTACTACAGAATCTTTAGAAAAAAAAATCGCACAGCTTGAGCAAGGGGAAAAATGTAAGGTATTCTCGTCTGGTATGGGAGCTATCTCGGCCACCCTGTTCTCCCTTCTTTCTCAAGGAGACCATATCTTAATGGTTAACACAGTTTATGGTGAAGCAGTCTCTCTGGCAAACGACTTGGCAAGATTTGGCATTACAGCTGATCGGGTGGACGTTGCAACAACAGATGAAGTTGCCCACCACATTAAACCAGAAACGAAAATCATTTATTTTGAGAGCCCCTCATCACAAAAATTTGAGCTTCTGGATTTAGAAAAAATAGTCAAGCTGTCAAAATCAAAAGGTATCTATACAGTCATAGATGGAACTTGGGCAGGCTCTGTTTTTCAAAAACCGCTATCCCATGGAATTGATTTAGTTGTGCTTTCTTTGTCTAAATATATAGGGGGTCATTCAGATATTGTTGGGGGAGCAGTCGTCGGAACTAACCAATTAGTTGATTTAATTTTTGAAAAAGGACATCAGTCTTTAGGCGCTGTAAATAGCCCCTTCAATTCATGGCTAGCTATTCGTGGGATTCGAACACTTCCTGTCCGTATGAATCATTTATCAAATGCAATAAAAACAGTTCTTGATGCCTTTTCTTTAGATCCTCGTATTGCAAAAATCTATCATCCTTATTGCGGAAATTCTGAGCAAAAGAAACTTGCCGAAAAATATCTAACAGGATATGGTTCTCTATTTGCAATTGATTTAGTTGATGAAGATTTTGATAAATTGAAAATTTTCGTAAATGCGCTGGAAATCGTCTCCATCGGTGTTAGCTGGGGTGGCTTTGAGAGTCTTGTCTTACCTGCCTACAAAGGAAATAATCTCGAGAATCTTAAAAATCGAGGACTACCTGTTTCGCACATTCGTGTTTATTTAGGATTAGAGGAACCAACCTCCATTATAGAAGATTTTTCTCAAGCATTAGATACTGCCTACGGAAAAATAAATTAGTTATCAAAAGGAGCTTTTCATGAAAAAAATTATTCAATCACCCAAACTATCTGCTGCAGGCCCTTACTCTCACGGTATAGAAACTGATGGGTCTATCCTCTTTTTTTCTGGACAGTTAGGTATTGATCCCGCCACTGGTAAAATGGGAGAAACCATTCAAGAACAGACAGTGTTTGCAATAAAAAATATAGAGATTCTATTGGAAGAAGCCAATCTGACAAAAGAAGCTGTTGTAAAAACTACGGTCTTCCTTAAAGACATCGCAGATTTTCCTATCATGAATCAGCTTTATGGCGAATATTTTTCATCCTTGCCAGCGAGAAGCGCTTTTCAGGTGGCTGCTTTACCCAACGACGGTTTAATCGAAATTGAAATCATTGCAACCAGATAAAAAAACTTCGTGTATCTTTCTTAAAATCAGAAAAATACACGAAGCTCTTTTTATTTTATTCTTACAGTGTTGCCAAAATAATGAAGTTAACAATAAATAAGATATTTACTACCCAGATAATTGGAGAAATTTCTTTGATCTTCCCTTTTGCAATTTTTACCACAGCATAGAAAATGAATCCTGCTGCAATTCCGTATGAAATACTGTAGCAAAGTCCCATAAAGATAGAGGCAAAAAATGCAGGTACTGCCTCTTCTAAATCTGTCCACTCAATATCTTTAAATGAGGCTAACATCATCACGCCGACAAGAATTAACGCAGGAGCAGTTGCTTGTGCAGGAACAATTGCAATAAGTGGTGAGAACAAACTACTCAATGCAAATAATGCTGCAACAACTACAGATGTTAACCCTGTACGTCCACCAGCACCAATCCCTGCTGCTGATTCTACATAAGTCGTTGTATTAGATGTTCCTACCACTGCGCCAACAGAAGTAGCAATTGCGTCTGCGAACAACGCTTTATCCATTTTTGTCGTGAAGCCTTTGCTGTCTTCTAAAGCAAGCTCATCTTCTTTAGAGAAAATCCCTGTACGACGACCTGTCCCAATAAATGTTCCAATCGTGTCAAATGTATCAGATAAACTAAATGCAATAATTGTCATTAAAACCTGTGGAATTTTAGCAGAATCACTAAATAGTGATTGCATGCCGTCAGGTCCAAATGCTGCACCAAACGTTGTTCCTAATTCTTTAATTGAATTTCCTAATGAATTTTGTTGCCATTGAATCGATCCAAGGTCAACTACACCCATCAAAATACCAATAATTGTTGTTGCAACAATTCCAATTAAGATTGCTCCGCGAACGTTCATCACAACTAACACCGTCATCAATACTAATCCAATAACCGCAAGTAGAATCGGTGCATTATCAAAATTGGCTAATGCTGGAACAATCCCGCTATTTGTTGTCACATTTACAGCTTGATCCCCATCAACTATTGAACTTGTAATCGCCGATTGGTCTGCAGAAAATGAAAGTAATCCTGCATTCTTAATTCCGACATAGGCAACAAAAATACCAATTCCTCCACCAATTGCATGTTGAAGACTTTCAGGAATTGCTTTGATAATCATTTTACGAATCTTTGTTACTGTAATTAGAATATTAATCAGTCCACAGATGAATACCATTGCAAGTGCTTGCTGCCATGTATACCCTAAAACAAAAACCACTGTAAATGTAAAAAACGCATTTAATCCCATGCCGGGTGCTTGTGCATAAGGAACATTTGCAAACAATCCCATAACTAACGTACCAATCACAGAAGCAATAATTGTTGCTAAAAATACTGCTTGAAACGGCATGCCTGAAGCGGATAAAATTGTAGGATTTACGAACAAGATATAGCTCATTGCGAAGAATGTTGTCACTCCCGCCATTACTTCAGTTGAAACTTTTGTACCATTTTCTTTCAATTTGAAAAACTTTTCCATGAAAATTTTCCACTCCTCAAATTTTTTTGATGGAAAAACTCGCTTAAAAAATGAATAATTGCAAATTTCGTCATTCCACCCAACAAATACAAATTATAGAGATTAATTACTAGAAATTCAACGTTTTCTTAAACAAAAACAAATTATATTCTTCTAATGTTCGTGTTTTAGCCATAGAGAATCTATTTTCTTCTTTTTTGCTTCTTAATAAAAACTGAAAAGACTCGTTTATTTCGGCTTCTAAACTTGCCAAATCAGTCAGATATGCTAGACTTAAACAACACTCTTTGATAGTTAGTTAGAAATTAAAGGAGGTTTTTCAACTATGAATCAAAAATTGATTGCCATTGATTTAGATGGTACAACACTAAATAATGAGTCAAAAATTTCAACAAAAACAGCAGCTACTCTAAAAAAAGCGATTGACGCGGGACATTATGTCAGCATTGCAACTGGACGTCCCTATCGTATGAGTCATCAGTTTTATAAAGAGTTAAACTTAAAGACCCCTATGGTCAACTTTAACGGTGCGCTGGTTCATCTTCCCGAACAAAAATGGGCAGGCGAACGTGAAACACTCATCAAACGAGAGATTGTTTTCGATATTCTTGCCCAAAAACAAGCATTAAACTTAGATTTTGTTGCTGCAGAAAATAAAGAAACTTTTTTTATTGACAGCTTGGACTTCTATGATTCAAAATTTTTTGCAGCTCCTGCTACAGAGAATAATCTTCTTTCTGCTAAAAATTTAACAACAGATCCGACTTCCTTGCTAGTGCGTACACAAACACAGTATGCTCAACAAGTATCTGATTCATTAATGAGTCAGTATGGCGAGTTTGTTGATGTACGGACTTGGGGTGGCCCTACAGCCATTTTAGAGATTGTTTCCAAAGGGATTCAAAAAGCAAAAGGCGTTCACCAAGTGGCAGATTATCTGAACATTTCAAAAGAAAACGTAGTGGCATTTGGAGACGAACACAACGACTTAGAAATGTTAGACTATGCTGGTTGGGGTGTTGCCATGTCAAATGGAACAGACGAGTTAAAACAAGTAGCCAACGACGTAACTCAAAAAAGTAACCAAGAAGATGGCTTGGCAGATTACCTAGCAGACTATCTTTCTCTATAGGTTAGCAAATCACCTGTACACAAAAAAACGACTACCTGCATTGGTAGCCGCTTTTTTTTTGCGGGGAAAGGTTTTCCAGTATTTCCCACTCGTTCTTCATTTTGTTTCTTCTATTTATTAAACGGTTTCGTATTCGATTGCTTCGGTAGTAGGAATTTCTTCATCAATAAAGAATACTTTGTACCAAGTCAAGAAACTGAAAATTGTCCAAATCTTTCTTTGTTCCTCTCTTTTCCCTTCATGATGATCATTTAGAAGCTGCATAATTTTTTCTTGATTGAAAAATTCTTTTGCAAAATCTGCTTCGAATAATTCACGGACTTGTTGATATCCATGGTCTTCTTTTAGCCAAACTTTAATTGGCACTGGAAACCCAAGCTTCACACGATTCGACCATTCTTCAGGCAAATGACGATTTGCCGCTTGTCGGAAAATATCCTTTGTATTATTTTGATTCAATAAAAACTTACTAGGTATTTGCTGTGCAAGTTTCATCATCTCAATATCTAAGAGTGGTACACGCAACTCTAAAGAGCTTGCCATTGATAACTTATCTGCTTTCAACAAAATGTCTTTAGGCATCCACTGGTGAACATCCACATATTGCATTTTATTCACTTCGTCTTTGATATTATCCGTTTTTGCGTAATGCGGAGCCATAATTTCTGCAACTGATGGGCCCTTTGCATAATCAGATTGCAAGAATTCAAGAGATTCTTTTTCATCAAAAACTTTCGCATGACCAATAAAATATTCCTTTGCAGGAGCTAAAGACTCATATAAATGAATTCTTCCGTGGAAATTTTTCATTTTTCCAATCTTTCTGCCTAAGCTATAACGTGTGCCTTTAGGCAACTTTTTCAAGCCCTGTGCAAGTACACGAATTGCTTTTGAATTAGTGTGGAACCCATAGGTTTGGTAACCAGCAAATAATTCATCTGCTCCTTCTCCTGACTGAACAACTCGTACACTTTGGGCAGCTAAATTCGCCAAAAAGTATAACGGTACACAAGAAGGATTTGAATCTGGTTCATCCAAATGATATTGAATTAACGGGAACGCTTTGAAAGACATATCCCCATCAATCACTGCAGCTGTGTTATCAAGTCCTAACATATCAGTTAACTTACGAGCTTCAATAGCTTCATTATAAGTCTTGTCGTCAAACCCAATTGAAAATGAATGGTCCGGTCTCAACACAGAAGCCACGTAACTTGAGTCAACCCCACTAGATAGGAAAGAACCCACTTCTACATCACTAATTTTATGAGCGGCAATTGAACTTTGAACCGCTTCATCAATTTCATTAATCCATTCTTCTTTACTCTTTTGCTCTTTTTGTTCAAAGTTTGCATCCCAATATTCGTTAATCGTCATTTTTCCATCTTTATAAATAAAATAATGACCTTCTTGTAAGCGGTGAACGCCTTTAAAGAATGTTTCTCCATTTAATGGTGAGTATTGAAATGTCATATACGGCTTCAACGCATCCTTATTTAACTGTTTATCAAAATCAGGATGTGGCAAAAAGCTTTTAATTTCAGAGCCAAACATGAATGTTCCATTCATTTCAGCATAATAAAATGGTTTGATTCCAAAGAAATCACGCGCACCAAATAATTCTTCTTTTTCGTTATCCCAGATAACAAACGCAAACATTCCGCGAACTTTTTGCAGCAGCCCTGTTCCCCACTCTTCATATCCATGTAAAAGAACTTCTGTATCTGCATGTGTTGTAAAAATATGTCCTGCTTGAATTAGTTCTTCACGCAAAGGTTGATAGTTATAAATTTCTCCGTTAAAAATAATAATCTTTGAACGGTCTTCATTATATATAGGCTGCGTTCCGCCTTCTAAGTCGATAATACTTAATCGACGAAATCCTAATGCAACATGTTTATCAACATAACTGCCAGAGCTATTGGGTCCACGATGAACAATTCGATCCATCATGTCTGTCACTATTTCTTCTTTACGATCTTTCGTATTCACAAAGCCAACGATTCCACACATTACTTTTGTTCACTTCCTATTCTCTCTTCCAATGTTTCGCAAAATCAATCATACCACAAACATGACCTTCCTTTTCGCAAACACGCCTTACAAATATGTAAGTTTTTTTATTTTTAAATTCCTGTGAATTAAATCCTCTTACTAAAGTACCACCTTTCAAAAAAATATTCTACATTTCTTATACTTTTTTTAAGCAAATAAAAAAAACTTTCCAGAGTTTACTGGAAAGTCACTAACATATCATCAAATATTGAGAAAATTTTGCTAGAGATAGGTGGTTCTTTTTGAAAAAAGCTAGCTTTTCTTAAAAGCTATCTAAAACATATTTACACCTTCTATCAGATGATAGTAAACACTAAACTTTTAAATAAATTATTCTTCAGAAAACTACTTAATTAACCGTCTCATTCACTGCAATAATATTATTTATTGTTCGTTGAATTAACGAAATAATCTGTTCTTGCGTTGGGTTAATACTTCCTGAAGAAGCTAATGAAGCTAGCCCTGTCACCACTACCCACGTCCCTGTATGCAAGGTTTGGATTTGTTCTCTTGAGAGACCTTCATATTGAGGGTCGTTCTCAATAAGCGTAGAAAAGTAATTAAAAGAGAAATCGTGCATTTTTTTCCCGCCACCTTCTTCATCTACATAAAGTGCTAAATAAAGATTGTGATGTTGTTTGGCAAAATTAATATAGTTCAAACCTAGGTCGATGACTTTGTCACCAGTGTGTGGAACTGGAAAAATTTCATTTTTTAGTTTTGAGAAAATCAAATCTAATAATTCATTTTTCAAGTCCTCCATATTTTTAAACTCTAGATAGATAGGCTGAGTTGAAATGCCCATTCTCTTAGCAATATTTCTAGCTGTAAATCCAGCAAATCCTTCAGTGGCAACGACCTCATAAGCAGCTCTCAATATTTGTTCTTTCGTGTAGATTTTCCGGCGCATGCGGATTCTCCTCTCTTTCGAAAAATAATGACTATTATTCTTTTTCGTTTTTTTATTCTAACTGACTCTGCATACCTTTTGCAAACGAAACACTCATTTTGTTATTTTTTGATTTTTGGAATAAAATTCTTGGTTCTTGATTCATCCACATGCTACACTACGACTATATCGCATAGCAAAGGAGATGCACTTTTTTTGAGCTCAACTAAACATCAAGAACTAATTTTAGATACTTGCTTACTTGCGGGAAAGATTATGACCGAATCTGGATCAGAAGTTTATCGTGTGGAAGATACCATGAATCGAATAGCGACAAACGCGGGAGAGCCAGACAGTGTTAGCTACGTGACTGCAACTGGTCTATTCGTTGGTCTACGTTCTATCCATTGTAGCCAACTAGAAAATATTACAGAACGCTCAATCAATTTAGAAAAAGTAGCGGCTGTAAATAATCTCTCTCGAAAATTTGCTAATCAAGAGATTACTCTGTCTGAACTATTCCATCGACTCTCTCATATTGAAGAAGAGACACCTAGTTTTTCAGTGCTTTTACAAGTTCTAGCGGCAGGAGTTGTAAGCTGTACCCTTATGTATATTTTCGGAGGTACTTGGCAAGACTTCCTTCCAACTTTTATAGTTGGAAGTAGCGGTTATACCCTTTCTTTTCTTGCAAAAAAATGGTTAGATGTTCGTTTTTTGAACGACTTTTTGGCTTCATTTTTTATAGGTCTTCTTGCCTATGGATTTGTCCGGTTAGGTATTGCAGGCAGTATGGATAATATTATTATTGGTGCGGTCATGCCTTTAGTCCCAGGAGTAGCGATAACCAATGCCTTTCGTGATATTTTAGCCGGTCATTTAATCAGCGGCATGGCACGTGCAACCGAAGCATTATTTGTTGCCAGCAGTATTGGCGTAGGAATCGCACTCGTATTCAAACTATTTATTTAAGTTCAAGGAGGAAAATTGTGACACTCATTTTACATGCTTTATTTAGTTTTCTCAGTACAGTTACATTTGGAATTCTTACCAATGTCCCACGACGTGCACTCATCTCATGCGGATTAACTGGCGCTGCTGGATGGATGGTTTTTTACTTAAGCCAACCTCTAGGTGCCGGAATCGGACTTGCTAACTTTCTTGGTGCAATCACAGTTGGTCTCATAAGTATTTTCTTTTCTCGAAAAAAAAGAATGCCTATGATTATTTTCAATATTCCAAGCCTTGTCCCCTTAGTACCAGGAGGTCCTGCTTATAAAACCATTCGATATTTTGTTCTTGGCGATACCCTTTCAGGGACCCAAAATGCGTGGCTAGTCATCGTTACAGCTGGAGCCATTGCCGGTGGATTCATGGTCGTCGGCTTGTTGGAAAATCTGTACAGTAAGTGGCTGCATTCTAAGAGTAGAATAAAATAACTATTTATTTTAAAACGATTGTTTTTGTAACCTGTTTTCAGAATAACATGTTTTTTTGACTAAAATGTGTCAAAAATTTTTCCCTTTCACAAATTTATGACACATTCTTAAAAAATATCTAAAGAAATTGAGGAATCCGGAATAGACGTGAATGTCTCTGAGAAACAAGTAGGTACTGTGTCTCATCAAAAAAATAACTGTTTGTGATTTACAGCGTCAAACAGATACATCTCTACATTGATTTCTTTTATAAATCAATGTCAGCATATTAAGCCGTTCAACCCTAGCTTGTCTCATATGTAGGAATTGTTAAGAGCGTAGCGCAGTAGAAACTTTCAATTCGCTGTCCCACTTTTAGAGTTTGTCGGGATTGTAACGCAGTAAAAATGCATTTCCCCCTTCTCCCCTTATTAAAATTTAAAAAGCGTAGAACATAACCGTTTAAGCTATATCCTACGCTTTTTTGTTTTATATCCATCGATAGCCTGTTTACTAAAAATATTATAGCCCAGCAAATGTTCCATAAATTAAGAACAGATTCAAAAGAGTTAGCACAATGGCAATGATCCAAGCTAGAATTTTGACCCAAGTTGGATTTGCAAATTTGCCCATCAATTTTTTATCGCTAGTATAAATGGTCAATGGAATAATTGAGACTGGTAAAGCAATACTTAAAAATACTTGTGTATAAAGAAGCAAGTCTTCCACTGCTGACTCTCTTCCTCCATATAAAATGACGCAGATGATGACTGGAACGATTGCTAGAAGTCGAGTCACTACTCGTCGCATCCACAAGGGCATTTTCAAGTGAATAAATCCTTCCATGACAATTTGGCCAGATAGCGTCCCAGTAATAGTAGAATTTTGACCAGAGGCAAGCAGCGCAATAGCAAATAGACCACTCAAAACCGGACTAGCAATAGATCCGACAATATCTGGATTTTTTAAGGCATCATATAAGTCAACAAACTTTCCTAAATCACTATTCGTTCCATAAAAAAGTGCCCCACCTAAAATCAGCAGCAAACAGTTCACGATAAAAGCAACCGTTAACTGAATATTAGAATCCCATATAGTAAAACGAATCGCTTTTGCTTTCTCAGCATCATCATTACGATCAAACTTTCTTGCTTGTGCAATAGAAGAATGTAAATATAAATTATGAGGCATAACTGTTGCACCAACAATCCCAAGAGCTAAAAACAACATTGATTTATCTGTTGCAATTTTTGTATCTGGGATAAATCCCTTTAAAACTTCTCCAATCGTTGGATCTGCTAATGCAACCTCATAGGCAAATACAAAAAATATAACTGAAATCAAAACGGCCACAATCGCTTCTATTTTACGGAAGCCTAACTTTGTTAACAACAGTAAAAGTAAGACGTCAAAAGTGGTAATCAAAACACCAACCAAAAGAGGCAAACCAAAAAGTAACTGTAGCGCAACAGCTCCACCAATGACTTCAGCTATGTCTGTCGCCATAATCGCAAGCTCTGTAATAACCCATAAAACAAATCCAGTTTTCTTCCCTGTATGTTCACGTGTCGCTTGTGCAAGGTCTCGCCCTGTAACAATCCCAAGCTTTGCAGCCATACTTTGCAGCAGCATCGCAATTAAGCTAGATAACAAAATAACACTAAGCAATGCATATTTATATTCTGCTCCTCCTGCAATAGAAGTAATCCAGTTTCCTGGATCCATATACCCCACTGCCACCAAGGCCCCAGGACCACTATAAGCCATCAACGTTCGGAAAAAACTTGCATTTTTAGGAACGTCTACCGTATTATTAATTTCTTCTAAACTTGGACCATTGGCATATTCAATCAATTTCTTTTCTTCTTTCATTCGATCACTCCTCACAAACAGAAAACGGCTAGGTTAATTATTTTTTTAGGCTAACCGAAATATTCTATAGCTAGTATATTCCTAAAAAAGAATTCTGTAAAACTTTTTTTCTTAAACTTTTATAAATAAGACTAAAGTTTGATGAGTATTTTTATTATTTCGCTTATACTCAACTAGTAGATAAGTTATTGTGACAGTACCTTACAAAATTGTTCCTAGACGAACAGCTCGTAAAATGGCAAAATGAGAGTAGATTCAGTATAATACTTATAGAATCGTATAAAGGAGATGAAAACATGAGTGTAGCAGCTTCTCGTAGAATTATAAATATCATATCCATCATTGGTATAGGGATTTCAATTGCCTTAACTATTTATTTCATAAATCTTGGCGTTTTTAAGGACATAAATGCCTTGCGAGGGTTAGTTGGCGACTCTGTCATCTTAGGCCCTGTTATCTTTATGCTGATTCAAGTCCTTCAAGTAGTCATTCCTATTATTCCCGGTGGAATAAGTAGTGCCGCAGGCGTCTTAATTTTTGGTCCAACTGCCGGATTCATTTATAATTACGTTGGCATTTGTCTTGGCTCTGTTATCATCTTCTTACTAGGACGTCGTTATGGTAAACCATTTATTCTTAGTATGATTAGTGACAAAACTTATAACAAGTATATTGGCTGGTTAGATAACCAGAGCCGATTTGAAAAGCTCTTTGCTTTAGCCATCTTCTTGCCAGTAGCTCCAGACGATGCACTGTGTTTAATGGCCGGACTGACGAATATGTCAACCAAAAGATTTACGTTAATTATTCTTCTAGCAAAACCTGCTTCTATCTTCCTGTACAGTTTAGCTTTAATCTATGGAGGAACATTCTTATCAGGCTTACTAGGTTAATTGTTAAAATACTACGAGGGTGGGACATAACTAAGATAGTTATGGCTCATCCTCTTTTTTTGTAAAAAAAATGGTTGAAATGATTCTTTTTAACCAAAATACGGTAAACTAACAAATAGGTGATGAAAATGAATTATTTGAAAAACAGTTTAATCAATACACGTGACTTTTTGAAAAGTACACAATCTTATTTTCGTGATGTCCTGTTGATGCATGGACTCATTTTATTTATTGTTTTACCCCTATTGGGGAGCTCAACGCGCTTTATCTTAAAACGAGGAGCGATAGATTATCTTTCTTACGATAATCTACCTACCATTCTTACACAACATCCAGGAGTCCTTGTTGCCCTCCTTTTGGTTTTGCTTTCTGTTTTGGTACTCGTCTATTTTGAATTTACGTTTCTGTTGTTGAGTGTTTATTTTATTAAGAAAAAACAAGCTGTTCGATTACGCCAGCTACTGCAAATGACTCTTTTACAGATAAAGAAAATTCGTCCAATAACAGTCCTCTTTTTCTTATTCTATTTTTTACTCGTATTACCTATTGGCGGACTGAGCTTTAACTCTGATTTATTGTCCAAAATTAAGATTCCTGCGTTCATTATGGATTTTATTTTTGAAAATCGTGTCATTGTTGTCGCAGGATTCGTATTAGGGTATTTATTTTTAATTTACTTAGGTATTCGAGTCATTTTTGCTTTGCCGGAAATGATCTTACGGGATCGAGGATTCAGAGAATCTATTAAAGAAAGCTGGCGAATTACAAAACGACGATTTTTTGCCATTCTAGGACAATTTATTGTTATCGGTGGAGCCATTGCTCTTATGACATCGCTTGTATTTTTCCTTGTCATCTTTGCTCAAAGCCTTTTTGAACTCTATTTACCAGAATATGCTTTAGCCAGTGCTGTTTTTGCCATGACTTTACTACAAGTAGCACTTCTTTTGAACATTGTTCTGTCAACGGTTGGGATTTTTTATATCATTGTGGACTTTATGGAGGACGAAGGATTTTTACCTGATATTCCAAGTTGGTTCTATCAAGAACCTTTACAAGAAAAGAAGTACACCACATTAAAAATAGGACTTCTTTTGTCTGTCACCATTTTATTTGGCATTGGTGTAGGTCTTTACAATACGACCTATCTTACAGATGCCTCCACTATTCGCCCGCTAACTGCTTCTCATCGTGGTGTAAGCAATAAAAACGGCGTACAAAATACGTTAGCTTCCTTGAGAGAAACCGCAAAGCTCTCCCCTAACTATGTTGAAATGGATGTTCAGGAAACAAAAGATCATCAGTTTGTTGTTTATCATGATTTCAAATTAAATTCTCTTGCTGGTATAAAGAAAAAGCCACAAGATTTAACACTAAAAGAGCTTCAGGCGATTGAAATTACAGAAAATGGAAAAAAAGGACACATCGTTTCCTTTGATGAGTATCTTGATGAAGCAAATCGATTAAATCAGAAGTTAATCATTGAAATTAAAACAACAAAATATGACAGTCCTGATTTGGTAAATAACTTTATTAAAAGATACAAAGAGGATATTCTCACTCATCATCATCTCATTCAAAGTCTAACCTATCAAACAGTGACTGACTTAAAGACAGAGGTACCAGCGTTCAACGTAGGATACATTCTCCCTTTTAATATTGTCGGTCCTCCAGTTACACCAGCAGACTTTTTGACGATGGAATATAGCACGGTAAATCGTAATTTTATTGATTCAGCCCATGCGGATGGAAAGAAGGTATTTGTTTGGACGGTCAACGATGAGGATGCTATGAGTCGAATGATTTTTTATGGCGTAGATGGCATTATTACCGATCAGATGGAACTCCTTAATGAAACCATTCACTCTTCTGAGGAAATGACGTATTCTGATAAGCTATTGAATTTTGTTTTAGGTGTAGGATAAGCTTTTTCATAAGTTATTGTTTTTTATTGAAAGAATCTTTATTTACGAATCTTAAGAATATCTTTTGTTCCTTTCTTATGTTCATTGAGATTCTTTCATTTTTTTTATTTAAGTGACAAATTTGTTCTGATGACGTAAGCCCAACGTTCGTGCGTATTTCCCTTATTAGCGATAAGATAACTATAGGAGGTGAATCTCATGGTTATCGTTCAAACAGTTGTTTTTTTCACATTAACCATTGGCTTACTAATTGGTTTAAAAGAAACAAAATAATCAATGAAAATTGTTATGAAAATATTAAGAAAACACTTTTTAACAAGTCTTATTCTTTGCTTCATCTTTTTCCACATGCTATAGTAAATACCGAAGAATGAACTTCTTCAATTAAAGAATAAAGGAGGAGTGACTCATGACATTTACACAAACAAATATTGAATACCGAATTGCTTTTGACACGGTTCAAAACAAATTTATGGCAATTGATGCGCACGATGAAGCAAATTTTGCTTATGGTATCACTATCGAAGATGCAATTAAAGAATTGAAAAAAAACATTTAAGGAGCGTGCCCATCAAAATGAATGATTCCAGTTCGGATAATCAGTGAAAGACGTCTGTAGAAACCCACTACAAGACGTCTTTTTTGTTTCTTGACTAATTTTTTCATTTCTCTTCCCCTCTATCAAACCCTATTCTTCCTCTATCTACTTTACTATATGACTGAAATCATCCTCCTTCTACATAGAATAATCCTCTCTAAAACTAGTTCACCCCTCCCGCCAATTTTTTACACATTTCTAGTAATCTTTGTTTTCTTTTTTGGTATAATTGTTTTTAATAAAAAAAAGAAGAATTGAGGAAAATAAATGAAGCAATCTTACTTTGATGGCGGGCTCGCTACCTATATTGGTACGTCCATACTTGCAGCACTTATAACAGTATTAACTTTAGGGATTTGTGCACCTTGGGGATTGTGTATGTTATACAATTGGAAGATAAAACATACAGTAATTGACGGAAGAAGACTTTATTTTGACGGTACAGCTACTCAGCTTTTTGCTCATTGGATAAAATGGTTTTTCCTCACTGTTATTACTTTGGGCATCTATAGTTTTTGGTTAAATATTAAACTACAGCAATGGATTACAAAACACACTCATGTACTATAAATATAGATTATTTTTCACAACTATTTATTAAACTACTATCCGAATGCTGTCGTTCTTTTTTTACAGCAACAATCAAATGGAGGTAACTTTTTGAGAAAAACATTCTTGTGCTATTATCCAGCACTTTTTCTTTCACTATTCTACTTAATTCTTTTGATTTCCTGGAGTATCTTTTCCTTTACAGAATATGCTGCAGAGCTAATCTACTGGCTATTCTTTTCAATCTCGCTCTTGTCTCTTTGCTTTTTCTGTTTATATCAGCTATCCTGCATAAAAATTTCTAATCAATTCGTTCATATTTACTCATTTGCTGGTTTGCGTCATAAATCATATTCCTTAAAAGAATACACTCTTTCATTTGGTCAGAGTATCCCTATTCGTCGGCTTCCAAATATGTACCCCATTTATCTTTATCATGAGAACAATAAACCAATTCGTATTCTATGTGGGAAAAAAAGAATGTCTGTTTTTAGGCGTAGATATGTCCAACAATCAATAGATTAAGCAAATTATTCAAAAGATAATACAAAAAGCACTCCTGTGAAGTAATTCCAAGATATCTAGAACATAACTTTTATAGTTATGTTCTAGATATCTTTTGGACTCACTCCTAGAGTGCTTTTTCTGACGATTACGAAGGTAGAATATAACTATCTAAGTTAAATTCTACCCTCGTATAATTTTAATAAAGATCACCACTTCATTTGGTTCTCAACAACTTCTATGCATGGAACATGCTAGAGTTGAAAATTCCCCAAATAAGCTGAACACTTATGAATCGACTTCATTATAAACGTTCGTTTAACTCTTTTGCTAACTCTTCAAATCCTGGTTTGCCAAGAAGTGCGAACATATTTTTTTTGTATGCTTCCACACCTGGCTGGTCAAATGGATTTACGCCATTTAAGTAGCCTGAGATGCCTACTGCAATTTCAAAGAAGTACATCGTATAACCTAGAGTGTATGCATCCATTGCTGGAATTTTCACTAGCAGGTTAGGAACATCACCATCTGTGTGTGCTAATAACGTTCCTTCAAATGCTTTTGTATTGACGAAATCAACTTCTTTTCCTTGTAGATAGCCTAAACCATCTAAGTCCGCTTCTTGTGTTGGAATCGCTACAGATTTACGAGGTTTTTCAACCTTCACTACTGTTTCAAAAATATTGCGGCGTCCTTCTTGAATATATTGACCAAGAGAATGTAGATCTGTTGAAAAATTCGCGCTTGAAGGATAGATTCCTTTTTGGTCTTTCCCTTCAGATTCACCGAATAATTGTTTCCACCATTCAGAGAAATATTGCATTCCTGGTTCATAGTTAATTAACAATTCAGTAACTTTACCCTTACGGTATAAAATATTACGCATTGCCGCATATTGATAGGCTTCGTTTTCTTCTAACTTATCACTTGAATATGCATCACTTGCATCTGCGGCACCTTGCATCAATGCTTCAATGTCTGCACCACTTGCTGCAATTGGTAATAAACCTACGGCTGTTAAGACAGAAAAACGTCCGCCAACATCATCAGGAATAACAAATGTTTCCCAGTTTTCAGCATCCGCTTCAACCTTTACTGCACCTTTTGCTTTATCTGTTGTTGCGTAAATGCGTTTATTTGCTTCTTCTTGACCATATTTTTTTACAAGTAATTCTTTAAATACACGAAAAGCAATAGCTGGTTCAGTAGTTGTCCCAGATTTTGAGATAACATTTACAGAGAAATCACGGTCACCAATCACTTCGATTAAATCAGCTAAATAAGTTGAGCTGATTGAGTTTCCAGCAAAAAAGATTTGTGGTGCTTTACGGTCTTTTTTATCTAATAAGTTAAAGAAGCTATGATTCAAGAAATCAATTGCTGCACGAGCACCAAGATAAGATCCCCCAATTCCGATTACTACTAAAACTTCAGAATCTGATTGAATTTTTTCTGCTGCTTTTTTAATTCGAGCAAATTCATCTTTATCATAATTTTTTGGTAAGTCTATCCACCCACGAAAATCGCTTCCCGCGCCTGTTCCTTCACGCAAAGTATTGTGCGCAGCTGTTACTGCACTTTGCATGTAGCCCAATTCATGGTCATTTACAAATGGTGCTACTTTTGAATAATCAAATTGAATGTGTGACATGTTTTTTTGTCCTCCTTGAAAGTAAACTTCATATTCATACATCTATTACTTTACGTTTTTTTCTCACTTATTTCAAGTAAATAAGCAAAAAGGTCTCGCCTTTTTGCTTATATAAAAAGCTATCTATACCAATCCTTGTGCAAGCATTGCTTTGGCTACTTTTCCAAATCCAGCTACGTTTGCACCCATCATTAAATTCTTTTCCTCGCCATAGTTTTTTGCTGTATCGCGACAGGTTTCATAAATAGCTAACATGATGTCATCCAACTTTTGATCAACGTCTTCTTTTGTCCATGATAAACGTTGAGAGTTTTGACTCATTTCTAGTGCTGAAACAGCTACTCCACCAGCATTTGCTGCTTTCCCTGGACAATAATAAACCCCTTTTTCAAGCAATACCTCTACTGCGTCGATTGTACAAGGCATGTTTGCTCCTTCGCCGACGATTTTCACACCATTTTTAACCAAAAGACTGGCTTGCTCTTTATGAATTTCATTTTGAGTCGCACATGGTAAAGCGATATCTACTGGCTTATCTAAATTCCAAACAGATTCACCTGCAAAGTATTCCGCTGATGAACGTTGGTTTGCGTACTCTGTTAACCGTTCACGCTTCACTTCTTTAATTTCTTTCAATAATTCTAAATCAATACCTGCTGGATCATAAATAAACCCACTAGAATCAGAACAAGTCGTCACTTTAGCTCCCAATTCCTGCGCTTTTTCGATAGCATAAATTGCTACGTTTCCGCTACCTGAAACAAATACTTCTTTTCCTTCAAAGGAATCTTGATCATTTGCAAGCAAATGTTTCACAAAATAAACTAAGCCATAACCTGTTGCTTCTGTCCGACCTTTGCTACCCCAAAAGTCCAATGGCTTCCCTGTTAATACACCTGCATCATATTGTTTCAAACGTTTGTATGCACCAAATAAGTAGCCGATTTCCCGTCCGCCTACACCAATATCACCCGCTGGAACATCAATATTTGGACCAATATGTTTTGATAGCTCTGTCATGAAACTTTGGCAAAAACGCATAATTTCAGCATCTGACTTTCCTTTTGGATCAAAGTCACTTCCACCTTTTCCTCCGCCAATCGGTAACCCAGTCAAACTATTTTTGAAGATTTGTTCAAATGCTAAGAACTTCAAAATGCTTAAATTTACACTTGGATGAAAACGTAAACCGCCTTTGTATGGGCCTAATGCAGAGTTATATTGAATTCGATAGCCACGATTCACTTGCCAATTGCCTTTATCATCTTGCCAAGGAACACGAAATTGAATAATACGTTCTGGCTCAACTAGCACACCTAAAATGTTTTGTTCAACATATTCAGGGTGCTCTTCTAAAAATGCGGTCACCGTTGGTAAAAGTTCATCCACTGCTTGAATAAATTCTGTTTGTCCTGCATCTTTTTCTCGAATCATTTGTTGAATTGACGCTACATATTGTTTTGCTTCTGTCATAGTTTCACTCTCCTTCATTCTTTGTAGCTCCTATTGTATCGCACTTTTCCTCTCTTGGCATCTGCTTAGATGAATTTTTTCTGAATTTTTCCATAATTTATGATAAACTCATGCATGAGGTGAAGAAATGACAACCACATTTGATGTAATCGTTGTTGGCGCTGGAACAAGCGGCATGATGGCAGCTATTTCTGCTGCTGAAAATGGAGCCAAGGTTTTATTAGTAGAAAAAAATAAAAAAGCTGGAAAAAAACTGTTAATGACAGGTGGTGGGCGCTGTAATGTCACAAATAATCGCCCCGTAGATGATTTAATCGCACACATTCCTGGAAATGGAAAATTTTTGTACAGTGCATTTTCTCAGTGGACAAATTTTGATATTATGAATTTTTTTGAAAGTAATGGCGTTCATTTAAAAGAAGAAGACCATGGACGTATGTTTCCTATCACAAATAAATCAAAAACAATCATAGAAACGTTGATTCAGCGTTTAACTGATTTAAATGTAACCCTACATTTTGGTTCCAAAGTAGAAAAGTTAGTTCATAAAGAAGGTCAAATATACGGAATACGAACAGAGCTTGAAGAGTTTCGAGCACCTTGTGTCATTTTAACAACTGGCGGACGGACTTATCCTTCTACAGGAGCAACAGGAGATGGCTATCGTATCGCAAAAAAAGTAGGTCATACGGTGACTCGTCTCTATGCGACAGAATCACCAATGATTTCAGAAGAATCTTTTATCCAAAAACGAACCTTACAAGGACTATCTCTAGATGATATTTCCCTACAAGTTTTAACAAAAAACGGCAAAATCTTAACGGAACACATCATGGATCTTTTATTTACACATTTTGGTGTTTCCGGACCTGCTGCACTCCGCTGTTCCAGCTTTGTAAATCAGGAGCTGGAAGCATCTGAAGGACAACCTGTAACCCTTCGCTTGGACTGCTTTCCAGAGGTTTCTTCTCAAGAGCTATCTAGTAAAGTACACGCCCTGTTAAAAGACTCTAAAAAATCTGTCGCAAACGCATTACGTGGACTTCTCCCTGAACGTCTACTAGATTTTTATTTAGAAAAAGCAGGGATACTTGATCTTTCTGCACCACAAGTGACAGAAGTACAGATTGCTGATTTTATTCATTTATGTAAACAGTTTGAGTTTACTGTTTCCAAGACCTTTCCAATTGAAAAATCTTTTGTAACTGGCGGAGGTATCTCATTAAAAGAAGTGAATCCAAAAACAATGGAAAGTAAGCTTATTCAAGGATTGTTTTTTGCTGGAGAGTTGTTAGATGTCAATGGGTATACTGGCGGTTTCAACATTACTGCAGCATTTGTCACCGGACACGTTGCAGGACAGCATGCAGCAGAAGCAGCCTCTTACACCTCAGCTAGTTATTGATTAGAATTGCTTTGATTGTCAGTCTTTTTTAAGATTTTACAAGAAACAAGACCTAACTTAAACAATGCTATTTTGTATTTTTAACATCTTAACGACGAGAGGTCGGGACAGAAGTGTTCAGCTTATTTTCGAAGGAGTTACTTCTGTTCCCGCCGTTTATTAAGGTTTTACAAAGGTGGGAACAACTTAATTAGTTATATCCAGCCCTCGTAAACTCTTAATAAAGAAGGAAATCATCCCCACTACATGTTTAGGGAGAACTCATCTCCATTTCGTTTCGCTCTCAACAACTTCTAGATATAGGACTAGAGTTAAAGGCTCCGAAAATAAGCTGAACTTGCATAACTCCACTTCTAATGACACACAGTACCTACTTGGTTCTTGGAGCTGAACCACTTCTGAGGTGTGCCCTCTATAATTTACTTCTGTGAATACACAGGATTTTCCTTATCCTAAGAAGCTACCCTTCTCTATGCCCTCCTCTCTTTTTTTTAGTCCGTTTTAATTTCTGAATTTTCTAATTCACTGTATGATAGCCTTATAGACTTTAATTAGGGGGAAAAACAATGAATGAAAAGAAATCGCTACATAAACAAACAGGTCACGCACATGTAAACTCCTTACTACTTGGATCAGTTGAAGCAGAAATTCAATCATTTATTAAACAAAAACATCCAGAGTATACAAAAGACACCCTTCTGACATTTTCTGAACTACTTGATTATCGTTTAGACTATATGAAGAGCATGATTTCAACAGACTCTGAAAAAATGGAGTCGCTTAATACCAGTATTGTTCAAACCATAAAAAACAATGAAACTATCTCCAATAATCTAAATCAAACCGTCGAAAAAAATCTTACCCTTGGACAAAGAGCAGCCGACTCCATTGCTAAGTTTGGCGGAAGTTGGCCGTTTATTTTTCTATTCATGGGTATCTTGTTTGGCTGGATTTTGTTGAATGTCACTGGTCTTTTTTTTCACCCCTTTGACACCTACCCTTTCATCCTTCTAAATCTTGCTTTGTCCTGTCTTGCTGCAATTCAAGCGCCCATTATTATGATGAGTCAAAATCGTCAAGAAGAGCGAGATCGTAAACAAGCAACAAACGATTATAAAGTAAACTTAAAAGCAGAAATAGAAATCAATCTACTTCATGAAAAGATGGACTACTTACTTAACACACAATGGCAGCATCTTGTAGAAATGCAACACATACAAATTGAACTCTTAGGAGAGCTGCAGGAACAGCTCAACCATCCCGAAGCAAAATAAAAAGACTCACTTTTTAACAAGTCTCTTTAATAGACTTTGCTGAAAAGTGAGTCTTTCTAGTAGCAATCCCAGTAGAGTAGCCACTCTCTTGTTTCTTTATTTTTTGCTAAAAAAAGGATTCCTGAATCACCAATAGAAAAACCTACCTTTGAATCAGAAGTAATCTGTAAAACAAATTCAAATCCTTCACCAAAAGAAATGCCTGATTGACAATAGGTTGGATACCCTCCTAATTTATGCTCATAGTTCTGATCAAATGTCGCGTAATAACTTTCAATACTCCCCTCTTTCTCCAACCGCAAAATTTCATTTTCCACAGTTTTGGAGAAGCTATACTCATCATCCCAAATCGGGAAATCTTCTTCAATAAAACTCGGTTTTAATGGAAACGGAGTTAAAAAACTAGAAGAATGAGTTAGTTTTTTTCGCTCAAGGCAGTCTAACGTATGATACTCTCGTACAGTCCAGTAAGAACCAGATGGTAAAATATCACTCGGTATATTTTGAGAAACAAAAACGGTTAAAAGTTTTATTCCCTCTAACGCTTCTGGTACAAAAGGCAAATTTTCCAGGTACAGTTGCATTAATGGAAGCATAAGCAAGCCGTCATCATCAGTCGGAATCTCCTCCTCCTTTAAAAACCACTCGACTTTTCCAATCCAGCTTTCTTCTACTTGAAAGGTTGGACGAAAGCCTCCAGCAACAAACGTTGTTGCTTTTTTTCCAAGCACCTGCTTAATTTCTTCTATCGTCATAAGGGCTCCCTTCTCTTTTTTGCGTTCACATTCAACAGCTTACAATAATAAATCTTTAAACTGCGCGTTCGTTAATGCCTGAATCCCTTTTGGTGCAAGCTCCATCTGTAGCCCTCTTCGTCCAGCTGAAATAATAATCGCATCAAACTCATTGGCCGTCGCATCAATGTACGTTGGAAACAGCTTCTTCATTCCGATAGGTGAGCACCCGCCACGTATGTAGCCTGTAGTCGCCTCCAAATCCTTTAAATGAAGCATCTCAATCTTTTTATTGCCACTCGCTTTTGCCAACTTCTTCAAATCCAGTTCTTGATTACCCGGGATAACTGCCACTACGGGTCCCGTTTTATTTCCAGTAGTCACAAGTGTTTTAAAGATTTGACTCTTATTTTGGTTTAACTGCTCTGCAACTTCCAACGCACCTACGTGATCTTCTGACCATTCATATTCATGTTCTATATAAGGAATTTTTTTTTGTTCAACTAATCGAATTGCATTGGTTTTCGCCAAAGTTTTTTTCTTTGCCATCCTCTTTCACCTCAAATCTAGTCTACCAAAATTATGAGACAACGCAACAAAAAGAGAAAAGACCGTTTTATTTGGTTCCTCATAGAACTAGAGGTACACTGAAGATAGAATGATGAAGGAGGACATAGAGATGAAAACAAGAATTTCTAGAGGAAAATTTGAAAAAATGCAACAACTTTCAAATAATCAAGGAGTCATCGCCGCCTTAGCTATTGACCAACGAGGCTCTATGAAAAAAATGATGGAAGCTGCTGTCGGACCTGAACACTTTACAATGGATCATGTCTATGAATTTAAAGAGCTAGTGTCTCAAGAATTAACTAAGTATGTCAGTGCTATTTTATTGGATGAAGAATATGGGTTCAAAGGAATTTCAGCAAAAAATCCAGCGGCTGGATTAATTATGTCGTATGAAAAAACTGGCTACGATGTTTCTACCCCTGGACGTTTACCTGAATTGTTGCCAAATGAATCATTAATTCGTTTGCTAGCAAAAGGAGCCGATGCAGCTAAAGTTTTAGTTTATTATAATCCAGATGATCCTAAAGAAATTCTGGACAGTAAACACGCATTTCTCGAACGTTTAGGCACAGAAGCGCTGGCAGCAGACATTCCTGTTTTTGTTGAACCAATTGTTTATGACAATGACATTCTTGACGAGCATTCGGCAGAATTTGCAAAAATAAAACCCAAAAAAGTGATTGATACCATCAAAGAATTTACAAAAGACAAATATCACATTGATATTCTAAAAATAGAAGTGCCTGTCTTATTTAACCTGGTTGAAGGCTACACCGCAAAAGGAGTTTCCCCTGTTTATACACAGGAAGAAGCCGCAGCTTATTTTAAAGAAGCAAGTGACGCAGCCACACGCCCATTCATATACTTAAGTGCTGGTGTCCCTGCAGAAATTTTCCGAGACGAACTCATCTTTGCCGGAAAACACGGAGCAAACTACTCTGGTATTTTAGGTGGGCGAGCAACTTGGCGTGATGGTGTGGAAATTTATGGAAAACAAGGAAAAGAAGCCCTCATTCATTGGCTAGATACACAGGGAAAAGAAAATGTGGAAGAATTAAACCAAATCCTTTCAGACTATGCAAAACCTTGGTATGACGCTTATGGCGGATTAGAGAATATTGAAGTGTTTGATATTGATGTTATGAACTAAAGAAACCTTCGCATAAGAAAATATTCTTATGCGAAGTTTTTTTATCGTCTTTATAAAGATTTTTAAGATAATTTCAGCGTCTCAATCATTTCCTTTAACTCGCCAATCGGTATCTGACCTGGTGCAGAGGCTTTCACCGCTGACCCAAACGTTGCACTGGAGCCTGTAAGCTCTCCAGTAATTCGGCTAACCATTCCTAATGCGCCCATGGACATAGTGATTATCGGACGGTCAGCATACTCCCTATACATAGTCTCTGTTGCTGTTAGTAACGTCAATACATCTTCTGGTGTATTCGGCATGACAGCTAGTTTACAAATATCTGCGTTTTTATCCTGCATTTTTTGCAGACGAGAGAGGATTTCTTCCATAGACGGCGTATGATGAAACTCATGATTACACATAATGACTTTTATTCCTTTTTGATGTGCCAGAGCAATCGTCTCAGACACTTCTTTTTCAGGCATAAATAGTTCAATATCTAACAAGTCGCATTGCCCATTTTGGATAATTTCTTGATAAAGCTGAAAATACTGTTCTGTAGGAAGTTCCTTTTCTCCACCCTCTTTTTTACTCCGGAAAGTGATTAACAACGGTTTTTTTATCGCTTTCTTAATCGTTTTTGAAAATGACGAAACGATTGAAAAATCGAGAACCTTCTCATAAAAATCAACTCGCCATTCCACAATATCACAGGGTAATTGAGAAATGAATTCTGACTCTTTTATTAACTCTTCGCTGGTTTGTCCAACCAACGGAACAATTAGTTTGGGTAGTCCTTCTCCGATAGTTACATCTTCTACAGTGACCGTTCTCATTTATCCGACTCCTCCTCTTTACTAGTTAACATTTTACAGGAAAAAAAGCAAATCTGCCATCTTTTAAAAAACTATAAAAAAGCTACTCTTCTTCAAATAATAACTCTCTGATATAATCTACAGGCATGTCTTCTCCTGTAAATTGTTTAAATGACTCTGCACCTTGATGCAGCATCATTCCTAATCCATTGATGGTCTTCTTTGCTCCATGCTCTTTTGCAAAGGTAAGAAGTTTAGTTTCCCGTGGACTATAGACCACATCAAAAACAACTAAATCTTCATGAATCAGTTCTGCATCATTAATCAAGCTTAAGTTTTCTAAAGGTTTCATTCCAACACCTGTTGCATCGACATAAATACTGCTCTTTTGAACTGCCTCTTTAAAAGACTCCTGATCAGCTAAGTCATACACAATTGCAGTGGCTTTCGTATGTTGATTAATTTTTTCAGCTGTTTCAACGACATTAGCAAAGAGTGCATCTTTTCTGTTAAATAAATGAAACTCTTTTGCACCGTCTAATGCAGCTTGTATGGCAATCGCTGTAGCCGCTCCGCCTGCTCCTGTGATTGTAATCGTTTGGTCTCTCACATCCACTTCTTCATCTCGTAACGCTTGCATAGCTCCTGTTCCATCAGTTACGTCCCCTACTAAATAGCCCAGGCCATCTTTATTTATGACGGTGTTTACCGCACCAATAAGCTTGGCCGCCGGGGTCAACTCGTCTAGATAAGGAATGATAGCTTGTTTATTTGGCATGGAGATATTAGCGCCGCGGAGTCCTAATGAACGAATTCCCTGCACAGCACCTTCCAATTCTTCATTTCCTACTTCAAATGCAAGATAAGCATAATCCAATCCTAGCTTTGCAAATGACTCATTATGCATTTTTGGAGATAAGCTATGACGAATAGGTGTGGCAAGTAACCCAATTAGTAACGTATGACCGGTGATTCTTTCTCCCATTATGTTCCCTCCGATACTTGAGGTCAGGATAGAAATGCTTCTGTCCCGGCCTCTTTTTATAAACTTGTTTTTAATAAATGGATTGCAATGCAGTTGTTTTCTTTGATTCACTCAAGTGCTTATCAAGAAGTTTCACTTCTTCAATAACGTCACGTGCTTCTCTAGTTCCTTCCATGATTCGTCTTGCAACTTTACTATCACCAATATTTAGCAAGACGGTATTTGTTTTTTTTGCATACCCTTCTAATTCAGGTAACAGTGGCGCGTGGGCGCGCATACCCAAGCAAACAAAGCCCAAATCAAAGGAAAGCTCTTCTAGTTTTCCATCTGACTTTTCAACAATGAATCGGTCCTCTTTTACTTCTAATAACCGCGTAGACGTGTAAACATTCACACCATAATCATTCACAATCTCCATCATAGAAAGCTTAGTAATTAAGTCTAAGTCTTTGCCTAATTCTCCCTGCATTTCTACAATACTCACTTTTTTAGCTCCACGTTCAGCATAGTATTCTACTACGTCCAGTCCTACTGCACCTCCACCAATCACTACAATTTCTTTTCCTTCAAATTCTTGGAAATCTTCCATATGATTTAGAATATCAAAAATTGAAAAGACGTGTCGGCTTGTTTTCGCTAGCTGTTCTGATAATCCCTTAATTGGTGGCAACAATGGGGTGGCACCTGTTGCATTCACGATAATATCTGGTTTCTTTTCTGAGAGCTCATTTATATGAAATGGCTGATTTAAATGAATCGATAGATTACTCAGTTCTTCGCAACGATTGATTTGGTAGGTGATAAAGTCATCAATCCGTTTTTTGTCTGGGAATCGAGCAATCTCGTGTCCTAATCCTCCAAGATATGATTTTTGTTCATACAGCTCAACCTCTACTCCAATTTCTGCAGCAGAAGCAGCTGCTTCTAATCCAGCTGTTCCACCACCGATAACCACCATCTTCATTGGTTGTGACAGCATTGTTTGTTTATAGTCATCTTCATAGTATAAATCTGGATTCACCGTACAACGAATTGGACGTGATTTGGCAATTCGATGATCGGCACAGCCAATATTACAAGAAATACATTTTCTAAGAAGATGCTCTTGCCCATTTTGAACTTTATTAACCCAGTTGGGTTCTGCAATTAATCCGCGGCCCATTGCTAATAAATCTGCATCGCCATCTTCAAGTATTTCAGCCGCACGCTTAGGGCTTCTGATGTTTCCTGACGTGATAACTATCTTTTCTGGAAATCGTTCTTTTACTGCTTTTGCCATATAACTGCGCCAGCCATCTTCAAGATTCATTTTATCAATTTGATATTGCAGACTGTCATTCAATGCAGCAGAAACATTTAAGATATCTGCTTCTTCCGCAAATTCATGTAACACATCTAGCGTGTCTTCTAGCGTGTTTCCCCCCTCCAACAGCTCATCGGCACTGAACCTCACTGAAATTGGGAAGAAAGGACCCACTGCTTTTCTGACAGCTTGAACAACAAGCTTTGCAAAGCGGCTTCTATTTTCCTTTGAACCGCCAAATTCATCTGTTCGCTTGTTATAAAGCGGCGACAAAAATTGACTAATCAAGTAAGAGTGTCCTGCATGGATTTCAACACAGTCAAACCCTGCACGTTGCGCTCTCAAGGCTCCTTGCGCATATTTATCAATAATCTCATATATTTCGGCTACTTCTAACGGACGTGGAATTGGATTTCCTTTTTTACTTGGGACGTCAGATGCTGAGACCGCCTGTTTTCCTTCTAAACGTAAGCCGTATGCTGAAGCTCCTGCATGATTAATTTGTACAGAGGTTTTTGCTCCGTAAGCATGCATTTTTTCGTTAAACTTCCAAAGACCCGGAATGTATTGATCGTTGTCCATTCGAAGCTGCGTTGTTCCATTTGTCCCCATAGGATAATCAAAGCAGACATTTTCCAATGTAATCAATGCTGTGCCGCCCTTTGCACGTTGTTCGTAATACGCCATATGTTCTTCATTGAATGAACCATCTACATTTGCAAAGTTCGTCCCCATAGGAGGCATAATCACACGATTTTTTAAGGTCATTCGTTTAATTGTCAGTGGTTCAAATAAAGCCGTATATTTTTCCATTTTTACTCCTCTTTTCATTCGTTACTCTTTTCACATTATCTTCTATCTAAAGTGTAATCGGCTCGAACGATAAATTCCAATGCTTTTTATACTTAATATCCATAAATTATATTTATCTATCTATTAAAAAGAAGAGACTGAGATAGTCACTCTAGTCTCTTTCTCTTACACTCAATCTGATTTAGAGCGTCAAATCTTTTTACCTGCTCTTATCATAGGCTGTTTATTTTTTTAATTCCAAATAAGCCAGTTCCTCTTCTGATAAATGAACGCGACTTGCGTGTAAACTTGATAACAATTCCTTTTTATTTCTTGGTCCAATACTTGCTAAAACATCAAAGCGTTCATTTAATACATATGCTAACGCAATATTAATGGGTTCTGCTTCTTTTGTTTTTGCCATAGCTTCTACACGAGCAAGTTTCTCAAAGTTTTCTTCTGTAAAGAATGCATCTTTAATATCTTGTGGTGCCTCTGCATCAATTGATTTCCACAATGGCACAAAGAACCCTGCTCCTTGTGCGCCCCAGCTCATGACTGTAATTCCTTCTTCATTGTTTTTCTTCACATAGTCGGAATCTACGTAAACAGTTCCTACCCAGCGAGGTTTTTGGATGGTTGCCAAGGTATATGAAGGACTATTTACAGTGATTCCTTGATACCCTTTTTCTTTACAATAAGCATTCGCTTCTTCAATACGTTCAATAGTCCAGTTAGAAACTCCGTAGGCGGCAATTTTGCCTTCTTTATGATGAAGTTCCAATCGATCCATCAGCTCTGAGACAGGAACGTCTACGTTGTCACGATGAAGAACATAAATATCAAATGAGTCTACCCCCATATTTGATAAACTATATTCTAAATCCTCTGTAATAAATTCTTCGCCAACACGATTTTTTTCAGGATGATGAACATTATTTTCATCCACATAATGATGACAGGCTTTGTTGACTAAAACGAGTGATTCACGATTTCCCCTTTCTTTTAGCCATTCTGTAATGACGGTCTCTGCTTTACCGCCATTATAAAAACGACCTGTATCAATCACATTTCCGCCTTGCGCCACATATTCATCCATCAATTCAAAAATGACTTCTTTGTCCTCGGGTGAAAACCAGCCTGTACCTAACGCAATACGTGCCACCTTTTTATCTAATCCTTTGACTGTACAATATTCCATTATCTTTTCCTCCTATTGAGTAACTTTTTTCCATCCACTAAGTAATTTTTCACCAAATACTTTTCGATAGCGAACAGCTAATGCAGCTGATAAAATAAAGCAAACCGTTGATACGCCAACATTTAACAAGAGTACCTTTGTAAAATCAATTTCCATCAATGCTTTTGTTACAGCAGGCACAATATAGGCACCGCTTGCCATAAAGACATTATAAATACTTGTATTTTTTCCTTTTCCTTTAGGGAAGAACTGACTTAACATCGCATTCCCAATTTGCAGTACACCACCTGCTGCAAAGAATCCTACCGCAAATGATCCAATCGTTAATGTAAGCTGAGTCGGGTAAATATACACGATTCCTAAAATAACTGAAGACAGAAATGTATAAGCAACCATCACTGTTACGTCTTTAAAGCCCTTCGCCATAATAAATGATGTAAATAAAACGGCAAGTATACTGCCAATACTATATAAAGACATAATGCCACGCGCAGAAACCTCGGACATGCCAACAACATCCATTGCATAAAGCGTAGAGGTCTGTTGCCATAAATAAAATGTAGCAAAGATAAAGAAAGCAAATGCCATTAGTAACGCGCCTTCAATTGCATAGCTAGGTTTTTCCTTAAACTCTGTTTCTTCCTCAACTGGTGATTCTGTTACCTCTTTTGCTACCTCATCTGGAAACTTACGTGTAAGCATAAATACAAAATTCAAAGCAACTAACACAAAAGGAACAACTAATGACCAACCAAACCAGTAGCCATTTGTACTTAAGAAAGCAATAAACATCGGAGACAATCCAGCTGCCGCAATAAATCCTTTTACAATAACGGAAGCGACACTTGATTGATCTGGATAAATTTCCATAAGTGCAGGATACGTCGCCCCATCAAGAAATGAAGTTGCCGCACCCGCTGTGAAAGCTAGCACATAGGCAAACGTTACGTTGGTACAAATCATTAAGCCACCGAAAAATAGGATATATCCAACCATTCCAATAAGTGCAATCGGTTTTCGACCAAATCGGTCAGACAACATCCCAGAAAAAAGTAAGACAATGACCTTACCAATTCCTGTAATAGCAATAACCCCCATAACCGTATTCGTTGTGGTTCCCCATTTGTCCGCAAAACTGTTAATATTTTGAGAAAGAATGATTGCTTGAATTCCCTGGACAAAATAGTTCACATACAACGCCAGTGCTGTTAAAAAAAATTTGTTTTTATGCATGGTCTTTTTACGCTCCTTTTATAAATTATTCAAGTTCAATAATTCACAATTTATTTATATCCTCATTATAATCGCTGTCATTCATTTAATCTAATGTATTATTTTTATCACTTCCATAAATAAAATTCATATATTTTGTCAATCAATTACAAAAAAACTGTACAATTTTAGACTCTTTCCTCTAAAATCACACAGTTTTTTCTCTTTTATTTTATCTAAATAAGCTGTTTTTGTTTTACTGGCTCTTGGTTTAGTAAGCTAGTTTGTTCCTGTAGCTGTTTATATCGAATATAAATAACCACTGTACACACGAAGCCTACAAATGTTAAGAAAATATCTAGCCAAAAAATTGAAATAAAATGAAGTTCGCTTAAATAACCTGTAGCATACGGAATAATCATTACAGACAGTGCTGACGCAAGGGAATAATAACTGGTAATTCTGCCTTTTCGTGTTGGGAAAAATTCAAGTAGCAATGCTAACGCAAGTTGCCAAACTCCTCCTGCAGAAAACACGCCCACCCCAATTGCTGCAACCATCAACATGAAAGCGGAAGGAAACAGTGTCAATAAAAGTAGAACAATCGTTGAAAGTCCACCGCAAGCAACTAACAAAAAAGTAGAGGATATGTTTTTTTTCACTAAATAGGAAGTGAAAAAAACCGAAATAAATGATCCTACACTATAAATACTTATTAATATCAAGCTGTCCTTCTCACTCATTAACTGCAATTTCTCTGCTAAGGTAGGTACCCATGTAATGAAAATATTAAAGGTTGAAACAGAAGTGAAGCCAAAAATAATGAGTGCTAAACCCTCCAGCTTCATCCTAGGTTTAAATGTTGTCTCTTTTATCTCTTCAACGATTGTTTGCTCAACTATTACCTCTGGATAACTTTGGCGAAGCATAACAAATAAATTTATCAATAGAATGACAAAACAAAGGAAAAAGATATACCCAAAGAATAACTGCTGCGTCAAAATGATTCTCATCCCAAATGGGAGTAAAAACTGTCCTAATGAGATAAATGCCTTATTTAACACACTAAGCGAGCTGCTGTCTTTTGATTCCGGGTAGGCTTCTACCAAAGTTGGATAGGTGCCTGTGTCTAAAAAAGCATTGCTAAACCCTGCAAACAACGCAAAGATAAACCCTTGTATATAATTTTTGCTGATTAAAATACCACCAAAAAATATCAGATAACAGAGCATGCCCAATAGAATCGTTTTTTTTCTTCCTACCTTATCAGAAATTGTTCCTGCAAAATACAAAATTAACAATCTTCCTAATCCGATTGCACTCATGACCAGCATAACCTCTTGTACACTTGCGCCCCAGTACGCCGTTAGCTGCTTTAAATTTTGAGAAATAATAATTGCAGCAATCCCTTGAAAAATATAATTTGTATACAAGGAACCAATCAGTCCATTGTAATTTTTTCGCATGCTCGTTGCCTCCTTCTTTGAATAGTATGCTTATCATACACGACTCTGCAGCTCTCGCAAAGTCTTCTTTTACACTTTTTAACCATTTGACTTGTTCACTATTTCACTATGTTCATCATACCTAGTTTCTTTGATAAAATCTAATGATTTTTTCCATTATTATTGATAAACTATATTTATCAATAATAAAAGGAGTACACGATGAATTTACGACAACTTGAATTTTTCAAAAAACTCGCTGATACGGAACATATGACACAAGCTGCCACCTTATTAAATACTACACAACCAAATCTTAGTCATTCTATGTCTGAACTAGAAAAAGAGCTTGGCGCTCCGCTATTTGAAAAATCTGGAAGAAATATTCGCTTAACCAAATATGGGAAGCTCTTCTATTCTTACGTGAATCATGCGCTAAATGAGCTTAGTAACGGTCAAAGAGCACTGACAGAAATCATTAGTCCTGAACAAGGTCAAATTGATTTTGGTTTCATTTATACGATGGGATCAACAATTGCTCCTTCAATTACACAGCAATTTTTAGCTGCAGAAGGAAATCAGCAAGTCACTTTCAACTTTTTCCAAGGAAACTCACAGTCTATAATTCAGCTACTTAAAGAAGAAAAAATTGATATTGCTCTGTCCTCTAGAATTGATCAAGAGGAGGACATTCATTATCTTCCCTTCGTTCAACAGGAAATGGTCTTAGTTGTCCCGCAATCACATCCGCTAGCAATTCATGACTCCATTTCGTTAAAGGAAACCACTGAATTTCCATATGTCTACTTTTCTAAGAACAGTGGCCTACGTACTTATATCGACAGTCTGACAGCTAATTCTGGTCTAACACCGAAGATTGCTTGCGAAGTGGAAGAAGACCACACGATGCTTGGTTTTGTGGGGTGTAATTTTGGGATTGCCATCATGCCTGACATTCCTTCTATCAGTGCCTACCCAGTTAAAAAAATAGCCATCTCAGATAGCCGTCCTCCTCGCTATATCTATCTGGCAACCAGAAAGAACGGATTTATGTCTCCTGCAGTCAAACGATTTTATGAATTTTGTCTTCATCATATCAAGTCTTGATAAAACAAGCATCTTTAGCCCCTCTTCACTAGGTCTAAAGATGCTTTTCTTCTATAGAATAGGTCTTTCTATTTTGAAATTTGATAGAAGAAGACTTTCAGATAGTTTCCTTCCTCAAATGATGAAATCGTTTTGAAATCAGAAGGTAAATGGAACTCGTTCATTTTTTTAAATCGAACCTGTTTTTTCTTCAAGCTCTCTTCAATCATTTTTTGAAATTTCTCTCTCGATACATTTGCCGCATTTGTTGAGGCAATAAGCATTCCCTCTTTGCTCAAAATATCAACACTGTCCTCCACTAACTCGCCATAATTTTTTGCTACACTGAATACTTTTTTCTTATTTCTGGCAAAACTTGGCGGATCTAGCACAATGACATCAAATGTTAGGCTCTTTCTAGCGGCATATTTAAAGTACTCAAATACATCCATAACAACAATCTTGTTCTCTTCGAGTCCTAATCCATTCACCTGAAATTGTTCCTGCGTTTTTGGTAAGCTACGTTTGGCAAGATCTACACTCGTTGTCTGACTTGCCCCACCTATTTTCGCCGCAACAGAAAATGCGCCAGTATAACTAAACATATTTAAAACGCTTTTTCCCGCAGCTAATCCTTCAGCTAAGACACCACGAACTTCTTTTTGATCTAAGAAAATTCCAGTCATCAGCCCTTCATTTAAGTATGTTGCATAATGAATGCCATTTTCTTTTACAAGTAATGGCTCAGGTGCCTCATTCCCATACATAAATTGACTTTCAGGCAAGCTTGCCTCAGAGAATCGAATTTTTTCATACGCACCTGTTATCTCGGGAAACACTTGTTTAAACGCTTCAACAATTTGTTGCTTATTTTGAAATAAGGTCTTGTTATACCAAGAAAAAACGGCAAACGATTCATAAAGGTCGATAATCAGTCCGCCTAAGCCATCACCCTCGCCATTAAAAATACGGAAAGCTGTCGTCGTCTCATCTAAAAAATATACCTCTCGATCTTGTTTCGCTTTTTTGAATAGTTTCTCAAAAAAAGAAACCTGGATTGGTTCATCCTTTTTACTCAAAATCCAGCCAATCCCTTTATTTTGCTCCCCTAAGTAGCCCTTCGCCAGAAACCTTCCTGCTTCATTTACAAAGGTAACCCATTGGTCGGTTGGCTTCACAGCCTTCACTAAATCTTCTTTTTGCAAAAGTGGATAGCCTCGACGGATTTTTTTTTCTGCTATAGTTGTCACTTTGATTTCCATGTGTTCACCTGCTCTTATAATGTACCTATTAGTATAGCAAAAAATAAGTGGGCTGTCTGATGGAATCTTTAAAGAAATGTTTAAAGTGATTGTTACATTTTGATTTCAATTGACACAAAAGCCCGATGCGAGTAGAATGTAAGGAAGTTATGGCAATCATTGACGTGTTTTCATTTTGCCTAGAACGGAAAGGAAGGTTAAAATTGAAAAAATTAAAAACTCCCGCATTTCTAAATACGCGGCTTGGCTTTTTTTCATTAGCAGCCTTATTATTTTGGTTAAAAAATTTATTTGCTTATCACTTTGACTTTAATTTGGGTATAGAAAACTCATTTCAGTATTTTATTTTACTAATTAATCCAATCGCAACTACCCTCTTCTTATTAGGGATTGCATTGTATATACGAAGAACCAAACCTTCCTATATAACTATGATGGTAATTTACTTCTTAATGAGCGTTCTACTTTTCTCCAACGTTACCTACTATCGTGAATTTACAGACTTTATCACTGTAAACACCATGTTAGGTGCTGGAAAAGTAGCAAGTGGTTTGGGTGAAAGTGCCTTACGTCTGTTACGTCCATATGATATTGTTTACTTTTTAGATATCATTGTAATGGCGGCTTTACTTATCTTTAAGAAAATTAAAATGGATGAACGTCCTGTGCGCATTCCAATGGCTGTAGCAGTTTCTGCCTTTGCCTTGATGATTTTTTCAGGAAACTTGACGCTGGCTGAAGCTTCTCGTCCAGAATTACTAACACGTACATTCTCACGTGATTACATCGTAAAATATCTTGGAATTAATGCATTTACTGTTTATGACGGCGTAACAACCTATAAGACGACACAGGTTCGAGCGCAAGCAAGTGCCAATGATATGAAAACAGCAGAAGATTATGTTAAAAATCACTACGCTGCACCAAATGATGAGATGTTTGGAATCGCAAAAGGAAAAAATGTGATTTACATCCATTTAGAAAGTTTCCAACAATTTCTACTGGATTATAAGTTAAAAGATGAAAATGGTGTAGAACATGAAGTAACACCTTTCTTGAATAGTCTTTATCACAACAACAGCACTTTTGCTTTTGACAACTTCTTCCATCAAGTATCTGCTGGTAAAACAAGTGATGCTGAAACACTAATGGAAAATTCACTATTCGGACTAAATCAAGGATCATTGTTTACACAACTAGGTGACAAGAATACCTTTGAAGCGGCTCCTGCGATTCTTGATCAAACACAAGGATATTCAAGTGCTGTTTTCCACGGAAATGCTGGAAACTTCTGGAATCGAAATGAAACCTATAAACATTTAGGGTATGAAAACTTCTTCGATGCATCTTATTATGATGTAACGGATGAAAATTCATTCCAGTATGGATTACACGATAAACCATTCTTCCAACAATCTGTTCAATATTTAGAACATTTGCAACAACCGTTTTATTCAAAATTTATTGCTGTATCGAACCACTACCCTTATTCACAATTTACAAATGATGAAGGTGGCTTCCCTCTAGCAAATACATCTGATGAAACAATCAACGGATACTTTGCAACAGCAAACTATTTAGATAAATCAGTAGAAGAATTCTTTAACTACTTAAAAAAATCTGGCTTATATGAAAATTCAGTTGTTGTCCTTTATGGGGATCATTACGGTGTTTCTGACTCTCGTAATAAGAATTTGGCTGAACTTGTCGGAAAAAACAAAGAAACATGGACAGACTTTGATAACGCACAAATGCAACGTGTTCCTTACATGATTCATGTCCCTGGTCAAGAAAACGGAGGCATTAATCATACGTACGGTGGCCAAGTTGATGCGCTTCCTACTTTACTTCACCTATTAGGTGTTGATACAAGCAACTATATCCAACTAGGACAAGATTTATTCTCAAAAGATCATCAACAGCTTGTCGCATTTAGAAATGGTGACTTTGTTACACCAAACTACACTTATCGTGGTGGTACTGTCTATGACAACCAAACAGGTGAAGCTATCCCTACTCTTTCTGAATCACTTGCACAACAAGTCGAAACGTGGAAACAAGATGTTACAAATCAGTTAGATATTTCTGATCAAATTAATAATGGTGACTTACTTCGCTTCTATACTAACAGCGGACTAACCGCTGTTAACCCTGATGATTATAACTATAAAGGCTCACTTGATCGTCTGATAACTGAAGAGACAAAATTAGGTGACAAGTCGACAAGCGTTTATAGTAAAAACAATAATAAATCGACAGTTGATTTGTATAAAACCGAAACGTACAAACAGTACAACGGTGAAGCAACTGCAGAGGAACCAAAAACTGACGAAGGAAAAGATGATACTGCTAAATAAACAAAAGACGAATGGCCTGAGGCTGTTCGTCTTTTTTCTATACAAAATCCTTCATTTTTTTTATTGCAGTTCTTCATACTTTATTCATAATCATTGCCTATACTTATTATGAGGTGAAACTATGAAGACACTTTATTATGCTCTAGCTAGTAGTCGTTATCACAAAAAATTTTCTATCGCATATGGTTTATTCTTCGGTCTCTTCTTGTTTTTATTTACTCTTTTACTAAATCTAAAGAAGATGGTTCTTCTTTTACATACCCAAGTATCTAGTCGGATTGCGCTAATAGACGCACAGTTAAATGAAAATTCTGCCTCCGTGCCATTAGATAATCATCAAGTGACACAGGTTTCACAAGTCTATCAATCCTTACTATACTGCTTTCTAGGTATATTTTTATTCATTACCATTCTTGCTCTTTCCTTTTTCTTTCGATACAAAAAGAAAGAAATTCTACAGTGGCGGTTAGTAGGATTGAAATTTAGAGAGATTCTTCGATTGCTTGTCGTTGAATCCTTGCTTCCCGCAATAACTGTTACATTTGTTGTCGCAGCCTTTTTATTTGTTTGCCAAAACACCTATGAGTCTCTCCTGCAAACAATCAATTTACGTGTCCTACACTGGTTAAATGTAAACGACTATACTGTGCTCACCCAAACAACTGAGAGTCATTCTTTTATGATTGGACTCCCTTTTGATCAAGTGACACTCTTTCAAGTAGATTTTAATGACCGTTTCTGGTTTTCAGATGTATTCCTAGCCATTCTAAAAGTTTTTAGTGCTATGGCACTTCTCACAAGCATCATTATCAGCTTACTCAGTACAGGATTCATTAAGCATTGGACAAAAAAAGGACGGTGGTCAATGTGACTTTTCAACAGCTAGTAGACTTTTTTGAAGAAACGCAGGTAACGGCTATATTAGAGCCTTCAGAGCGTTTAGATGCGGATGTCGCACACTTTATCGAATATACATTTCAAACGGTAGGTTCGCCCTTTGGTTTGCTTTATCGGCAATGGTTGCCTGTTCCTTATTTATCAATTGCAGATAATTTATTATTAGGCTCCTCCATTAAACGTAAAGAAGCGAAGTCCCTTATTTTAGATACCCTAGCCCTCGTAAATTTGGACGAACAGATTTTAGGCAAAGATATTGGGGAGCTAACCGCGTTTGAGGAAGTCAAACTTCAGCTTGCACACCATCTGATTCTTCAAAAAAGGGGAATTTTAGTAGAAAATGTGTTTTCTACTCTTTCTGTCCAACAAATTCAGGAGCTTCTTCCCCTCTTGCGGCAATTAGCAAAAAGAACACGTTTGGCGATTGTTATTTTAACTCCAGATATGTCCATCGCCAACAGTCCTTACATGGATCACTTTATTCATTCCACAGACGATTCATCCAAACGAAAACACGCATAAAAAGTTTCTTTCAGAAAGAAGGCCCCGGTGGCTTTGAAAGGCAGGCTATTTCAGAGTTACCCAGCTTCTTCCTAAAGAGGCTTTTTTGCTCAACAAATTCGCCCTGTAAATAATCCTTTCCAACTCATTTTTCAACTTTTTCTACCTCTTTTTCCATTCTCTATGAATCTTTCCGTGCGCCTACTTTTATTTAAAATAACTATTTCTGTTAGTAAATTTGTGAATGAATTTCAAAGTGATTCGCAGACAACATTCACACCTTTTTAAAGGAAATCATTTTAATTTAGAAAGGAAGACTCTTCTAGTATCTCTTTATGCACACAAATCAACACCTATTTTAACGGTAAACTAGATATAGGTTTATACATAAACTTCCAATTTAGCAGCTAGAGCGCCCCTTGTTAGAACTTGAAATTTATTTATAAAAAAAATCCTCTGTATAGGACTTTTCTACTTCAATGTCCTATACAGAGAATCTATCAGAGTACTCTGCTGTCTTTACTTATTTTTTGTTTGGTTCATTAACTGAATCAGCAGCTGGCTTGTCTTCTACCAGCTCTACATCAGGGAAACTAACAATAAATGTCGTTCCCTTCCCTAGTTCACTTTCTACCTCTAGTTTTCCTTTATGCAGACGAACTAATTGTTGAACAATCGGCAGACCCAATCCTGATTCACCATACTTTGTATTTTTCCTCGAAGGATCTACTTTATAGTAACGATCCCAAATGCTTCTTTGCTGCTCTTCACTCATCCCAATCCCAGTATCAGAGATTTTGACAATGGTTTCCAAGTACCCTTTTTCAATGCGAACTCGAATCTCGCCATCTTGCGTAAACTGAATAGCATTTTGTAAAATATTGACCATGATTTGAACAAATCGGTCATAATCAGCATAAACTTCAATATCCTCTTGCGTTTCTAAAATCAATTGGTCATTTGCTGCCGTTGCTTTTTTCTCTAATTGTGTCAACAAGTTCGCTAAAGTTTCGGTTCCGTTGAACTTTTTAATCACCATACTAATCTGATTTGTACGGATTTTTTCATAATCCAGATTTTCATTCACTAATCGAATTAAGCGTTCGGTCTCATTTTTCATTAATCGAACCGCATTTTCCTTCTGGCTTTCTGGAATGGCATTGTACTCTAATCCTTCTAACAAGCCATTGATTGTCGTTAGTGGTGTCCGCATCTCATGGGATGCATCCGCCATAAACTGCCTCCGTCTTTCTTCCTGTTGTTCGATTTCCTCTTGCGATGATTTCAAGGAGCTTGCCATCTTATTGAAATCCTCCGCTAAATCATCAAACTCATCCTTGTCATGAACAGGCAAAACAATATCAAAGTTGCCGTTCGTAATTTCTTTTGTCGCCGCACGCATTCGCGTAATTCGCTTCACCTGAAATGACGCAAATACATAACTGACAATCAGCGCAATAATACTAGAAATGATGAACCCTTTAAATAAGTTCAACGTAAATGAATGGACGCTATCTTCAATGTTTTTAGCTGGTTGACTTAAGATAAGCACACCATAAAATTCTCCCTGTAAATTTACAGGCACCATCATATAAGAAGTTGGCTGGTTTTCTCCGTAGATATTCTTTTTATCGGTGAGCTTCTTTCGCTCTCCTCGGGAAAACGATGCCCACTGCTCCTTAGAAATTTTAATTACAGGCTCTTTTTCTGCATTTAATGGATAAATAATTTGATTATTTTTTGCGATAAATAAAAAGTTTACCGACTGTTGACTAAGTACGGTCTCTGTATAGTTTAAAGATTCTTCAAATGGATTGTTTTGAGCTAACTTTTGAACAGACTCTGCATAGTCAGAAAGCTGCTTGTAGTTATTATCTTCAATTGTTTGCTTGGTCAACTGTGTAAAGGACACACCCACGATTAGTAAAATAAGCGCAATTACCCCCCAAAACGCTAGCAATTGTTGATAGAGGTATCTCATTCGGCAACACCTGAATCGTCAAATTTATACCCCACACCCCACACTGTTTGAATAATTTGCGGACCTACTTTTTCAATTTTTTGTCGTAATTTTTTAATGTGGGCATCCACAGTTCGTTCATCACCAAAATACTGATAATCCCAAACAAGCTCCAGCAGCTGTTCACGAGAAAAAACTTGGCGAGGTTTTTTAGCTAATGTAAACAGTAAATCAAATTCTTTCGGTGTTAGACCATCAATTGGTTTTCCAGCGAGATAGGCTTCACGTGTTTTTGTATTCATTTTAAAATGAGCTGTTTGCACATCAAAGACATCATCATTTTCTTGTGTAGTTGCTGTTCCTTGTTCAGCAAGCTCACTGCGACGGTGTAAAGCTTTCATACGTGCAATCAACGTAAGCGGACTAAATGGTTTAGTTACATAATCATCTGCCCCCATTTCTAACCCAATCACTTGATCGCTTTCTGAGTCCCTTGCTGTAAGCATGATGATTGGAACGGTACTGGATAGTTTACGGATCTCTCTTCCGACCATCATCCCATCCATACTTGGTAAATTTAAATCCAAGGTTACCATATCCCATTTATCAGGCTCTTCTAAAAAAGCATCTAAGCCCTCTTTTCCATCGTATTTGAACGTTGCCTCCCAACCTTCATTTAAGAAAAACATTTGCATCATTTCTGAAACAGATTCATTATCTTCAATCATTAAGATATTCATTAGATTCACTCTCCTGTGTCAATTCTTTATCAAAATTTTCTAATTTTTTTTCAGTTATAATAAAAATAGGCATGATTGGAAACACTAGGACAAGCATTTCAACAAGAAAAAAATTCGTGTGTCCTGAAGTTTTGAGCCACCAGCCAATGAGTGCCATTACTCCTCCAAAAAGAAGAAAGTTCCAGCTGCTTATCTTTTGTGCATAGCGAAAATGTGCATCGCTTTTGCCTGCCAATGTCGAACGGTAGCCATATAAAGGATAATGCTGTTTTGCTGGTATCAGCTTAAATAAAATTCCAATAGCTACTAAAAAACTTCCTACATACAAAAAAATCATTTTATTTCCCCTACCTTCTGTTATTAGTATACTCTAAAAGGGCGTCAACACCAATTATCTTCAACATTTCTTCATGAAAGCTTTTGGTTTTATTCAATTTTTGATATGATGGACGGTGAATGAACGAAAAAGGAGCTTTTACTATGTCAAACTATCGCGCAGTTGCTTTTTTTGATTTAGATGGCACACTTCTTGATGGGCAATCAAAAATCACCCCTGAAATCACTCAAGCAATGAGCCAGCTAAAGAAGAATCATGTACTCCCAGTTATCGCTACGGGCCGGACAGAAATAGAAATACTAGACATCAGAGAACAAGCAGGAATTACTTCAAACATCGTGATGAACGGCTCATTTATTCGTGTAGATGGCAATCCGGTGTATTCCAGCTATTTTACTGAAGAAGAATGTCAAAAAATGTATGATTTAACAACGGAGAACGGACATCTTCTATCTTACTATAATGAAGAACGTATCTGGTGTACTGGACATAATCAGACACTAATTGACGCATACAATTTTATCCATTCTGATATTCCTCCTGTTGAACCGCATGGGTTTAAGCAACATCCGGTAAAAATGCTGCTCGTATTGAGTCATTCAGGAGATGAAGTTTATCATAAAGCCTTTCCTGAATTAACATTTTATCGAAATGGTCCTCATTCTATAGATATTGTAAAAAAAGGAATCTCTAAAGGAACCGGTGTTGCCACTCTCATGGATGAAATGAATCTGACGGACGTTCCAACTTATGGATTTGGTGACGGTCCTAATGACTATGCCTTACTTGAAGCTTGTGACTATAAGATTGCTATGGGAAATGCTGTTTCTGAGTTAAAAGAATTATCTGATTTTGTTTCAAAGAAAAATACAGAGGGCGGTATTGTTCACGCGCTAAAACACTTTGATTTAATTTAATTCGTTTCTCCTTCTGAAAAACAATCACCAGCCCAAGTGTCAGACCTTTAGGGGAGTGACACTTGGGCTGGTGATTTTATATCAACTGTAATAGCTACTTCCTGCGCCTTGTAAGACCCCACTAAAGGCTGGAACAAAAGCAGCTCCCTTCTAATCTCGCGACATTTTACTTCTCGCATTCCTCACACGCTCTATGTTATCTATGCGCTCCCAGATTGTATGTGATGAATCAATTACGTACCAAAGAAAGAGGTCGGATGAAAATAGATGATTATACACTTGTTTCGCAGGACTATTCCTTCTTTATATATTCCATCAGAACCTGCGTATCTTCTGTGGTCAGCATATTCCCTGCAAAATTTTCAGTTGCTAATGAAAGAGTGCCCTGATTATTGTAAAACGCATAAAATACATGTCCATCTAAATTTGTATACCCTTTTTGTGCCTCATCAAAAGCTTTAGCACGCACTAATTGGATTTCAGTGTTTACCTTCACTTCTCTTCTGTCATCGTAGGTTCCACCTGCCGTAAAGACTTGGATTATTTTTGTTGGTTTATTAGACAAACCAATTAAATACTCAACTGGCTCTGATACTCCTCCCATTTCAGCAGGATAAATATATACAGCAGGTGTATTCGTGCTCACCATCGAGCTCACTCTAAATTCAAATTTTGCTGGACTATTCACACCACTCCCGTCAAAAGTAGCCCCCTCGGTAACAATTGGATGCGCTCCTCCTAAATCTTCAATTTTTATCAACTCATCAAAACTTACTGCATAAGGATAATTTTCCTCTGTATCCAACTTTTCCGTACTCGTTTTGGTTTCTGATAATTCCTTTTGTTCCACAGTACTTTCTGAGTATAAAAATAGGTTGTCAGGTTCTTTTTTTTGTTCAGACACTTTATCGGACTCCGAACATCCCCCTAAAATAAAAAGAGCCAAAATAAATATCATGGGAAACAGCCAAAGATGATTTCTTTTAAACATTTGTATTTCTCCTTTTCGTAAGATAGTCATTCAAGCTAAAGATAGTCAAAAATCTTCTAGATAACTATAAACTTTACTTACCGGTTCTATTTAGCCAGTAGTAGTAAATAGAATCTAAAAATTTAAATATTTCTCTGATTCTAAAAAAAGCGTTTTTTTATTATGTATCTGTTATAATTTAAATTATAACTATCTGAAAGAGGATTTTTTTTTAAGAGTGGTTCTCAAATGTTAGAGTTATCCTTATGATTTGTTGGTTATACTTATATAAAACCACCCAATCTCTAGGAAAACTCTGAATAGCCAATGAGTGGTGACACTGCAACATCTGTGAAATCCCCCTGTCGCAACTTAAACTTCTAGAAGAGCATTCTCTTTTGGGGATAGTTGATTTCAACTATATTCTATCAAAGAAAGAAGGAATTGAGTATGCCTAACTACGTGGTGTTACAAGTTGTCTTAAAAGAAAGTTTTATTGGAAAAGGGTCACAAAATCTTTCGGAACTCGAAAATACTATAAATAAGCAATGCGCTAAGGGCTTCCGATTGCATACTATCTCCACTACAAATGGAGGAAGTAAAGGATTTGGCGGAGGAGACAGGATACAAGCAACCTTGGTTTTTGAAAGTCTTAGATAACTAAAAAATAAGTTATACTATTTGAGGTTGAGACAGAAGTAGTCATCTCCGAGAACAGGTGCTGTAAATCATCGGAAGTCAAACTTCCGATGATTTACAATTTCTTCTGTGCTCTGCCTTGATTAAGAGTTTAGGATATCTGGAGGTAACATGGTTATATCCCAGATACTTTCCTGCAATTAGTCGAAAATAGATAACTCTAAGGTACGATAAACAAATTCTCTAAGTTAGGATAAGTTTTCAATCCACACTCACTATCTATATATAAATTTCTCAAATATCCTAAAAAGAGGAAAAGTTCCACTTTATCGTTTTTTGACCTTGAGAAAGTTTAATAATGTGGAAACTACTGAAAGTAAATATCCACGCGCAGTACGCGTGTTTTTTTTGTTCCAATCACTTTAGCGATTGAAACCGACTAAAGTCATTAATAAAAAAGAGCCAAAACCCTTTAAAACAGAGGTTTTGACTCTTAGTGAAAGCCTGTGAAAATCACGTATGGAGATGGCGGGAGTCGAACCCGCGTCCAAACATATTGCCACTTCAATTTCTACGCTCATAGTCATACAATTAAAGATTCGCTTTGTTGTCTGCCGCATGACTGGCGTCAAACATTGCTAGTCTGATGAGCTCTTCTAAATTTTACAGACGGAAAAATTTAGCGTATCCCACTAAGTTTGAGACCCTTACTCGAGCACATGGGCGATACCGAGAGGATCTACGCTAACTGTTTTTAGGCAGCTAAAGCGTAAGTGTTATTATTGTTTTTAGCAGTTATATTTAACTGTAACGTTTTAGCGTAGACGTAACCTACGAAGCGCAATTCAAGCTCAACTATGCCTGTCGAATCCGTAACATCCCCAAGATATAAGGGGTTACTTCAATTGTTGCTAGATTATTATAACATATCTAAATGAAAAACTAAAGATAAGAACTTGCGTATACTTTGATTAGGAAAAATATAAATGGGAATAATCTCACCTCGTAGTTTCCAAAAACTATTACTTTAAATAATTTTTTGGCTACCGCCTTCTATTAAAACATAACTAGATTGAACGGCTTTGAAATTTTATCAAGTAGCTTTTTTTAGACATTCTCTGAAAAAACAAGCTGGTTCTCTTGTTTCATAAACATTTACAGAGTAATTAACATAAAAAAATAACAAGTAGTCCCACCTAAATTTTCAATTAAAAAAAAGTGCGTTCTAGTTTCTAGCAAAGGATGCATATGCTAAACTGTGTTTAACGGTATGAAGATACTCCTATGTGCAACAATTACATACCCGCACCTTGTGACCACGCAAGGTGTTTTTTTATATGAAAAAACGTGTTTTGGTGACGTGTTTCAACCATCTATTATTAAAACAAAATATATAAAATTGTTCCCCAAAACACAATAAGAAACACAAAGAGCAGTCGCCAAATTTGATAGGATTTTAATTCTGTTTTTTTCATGAGAATCCCTCCATGCTAAGTAGTATATGCTAGAGTTATTTTCTTTTTTTGATTATTTTTCTAAGTTTATCTAAAATTTCTACCTCTCTTCGCTTCTTTTTCCCCCTCTTTTCTACGTCACTTTCTGACAATTAACCTGTAACAGCTTGACCATTTCTTTACTTCCAAAATTAATAAATTACTTCTTCTAAGAAAAGGTGGTTATCGGTATGCAGATTTCTGTATAAGTTTAGGTGGTATTCAGTAAAAACCAAAGCCTCACAGTAGAGAGGTTTCTATTATTTCTCTAATTCCAATAATTTATCTATATTTTAAATGAAGGTCTTAAGTACATATATTTTCCACCTATTCTCAATTCAAAGAAAGTGATTCCACACAGCTTCTAAATATTATTTTCAAGTGTTTGCACACACAAACTTAAAAATATTTAGTTCGTTCCACCACCTTTATCTGCGGATTCTTGTCCAACAAGGTTTTTGTGAACTCATTTAAAAACCAAAAAAGAGAACACCGAAATGTTCTCAACTTTTTGACTTAATTCAAAAAAAAACAGCACTAATCGACAAAGAGCCTAGATTCTGTATGGTACACACTAAAAATGTGGCAAAATCCAGAGAAATTCTCCTCTTCGACTTTTCCCCATGGGAAAAAATGAACAATTACTTATGCCAGCTTAAGCAAATGTTTCAAAATCAAATGTGTCTGTCCTATTTAAAATTTTTCAACACAATCATTTAACTCAAGCTCAAGCTTCCTTAATCTTCGATTCAGCAAGCCTATCAGACTCACAATACTCCCTAATATTCCTGTCCCAAAAAACATCAATGCCATTCCAGAACCATTATTACTCCCCAGAAAAGAATTGAAAAAATTCTCTCCTTTTAACATATAGGGTTCAAATACAAAATCAGCCAATACTCCACCACAAATAATCCCAATTGGAATCATCCCTGATTGTATCCCGTACTTAAATGCAAAAACACGTCCTTGAAAGTCGATTGGCACTGAAACACGCCACAAATAACTTTCATTCGCATTTAAAAAAGGTAGGAAGAAACTTGAAAAAAATATACCAACCGCCCAAATTACGATTGTATTTCCTAAAGCCAATAAAATATCTCCACAAAGAAAAGACAACAAGGAGCAACTAAATATCACTGTTAATTTAGATTTAAAATCTGGTATCAATGAAACGGCAATACCACCAAGAATTCCACCAATCCCCATAGCGCTATTGACAATTGCCAATGCCCCTTCATCAAAATTAGTGCGAGCCAAAATCATCGGTGTTAACAAATGATAATAAGTCATCCCTGCAAAAATATTGATAGCTGCCATTAACATCAGTAACGACCTTAATATTTTTGAAGTGACAAAAATTTGAAACCCTTCTTTAATATCTTTAAAATAACCTCTTACACTATACTTCACTTTTAATACTTTCGCATCAACTGGTAACTGTACCCAGAATAATAAAGTGAAGCACGCAAAAATAAGGGTTCCTAAATCAATGATGATGATACCTATCATTCCTGTTAACGACAACATCACTGCTGCCAAAGCAGGTGAAAGGACATTGCTCATACCAGATGAAACTAACTGTAGCCCACTAGCTTTAGTATAAAGTCTTGGTTCAACAAGACGACTAATCATAACATCCGCTGTTGGCTGCTGTATACTACTCAATAAACTACTTACGATATTTAACACATAAATATGCCAAATTTCTAATTGATTACTTATAAATAAAAGCAACAATAGAAATGTACAAATTCCTGCTCCAATATCTGTTAAAATCATTGTCCATTTCTTATTAAAACGTTCTACAAAAGGGCTTGCAAAAATCCCACCCAACATTTTAGGCAATACAATAGCCACACTAGCTAATGATAAAAACAGCACACGTCCCTGTTCCTGATACATCCAAATTGAGATGGCAAAACTAGTCATTGTACTACCAAAAGACGAGACAAATTGCCCCATCCAAAAAATCATAAAGTTTCTTGATAATCCTATTTTTTTCACGTTGATAACTCTCCTTTTATTGTTTACTAATAAAAGAAGTAGCAACAGCGTTTGACAATATTCTTAAGTAATTGCACCAATAGCCCTTGCCACTTCTATCGGTGCTTTTACATTGATTGTTACCTCGTGTCTCATTCGAATCAACACGTTAACCCCTCTTTTCTTGTCTGCATTCGTTAGTTCAAGATTATCATTACAGATGCATAATGTACAGCTCACTTTTATTTTTATAGAATCATCTTTTCTCTTTTTAAATAATCCTATATGGCCCCTATGTCAAATGAGATGGATGAGTAAAATCGGGTGCCTCTAAGTAACAAAAGCTAATTGGTTTTCGTTGCTTAATTGTTTAGCTTCAAACCTAAGAAACACATGGAACTTAGAAAAAAATATATTAATAAAAACAGATTATAATTTGACGCAGGAAACGAATTAGCGAATGTTGCTTCTTTAGGTTCGCTCATATTTGAGTGTTACTGATTCGTTCCATAAATGCAATAAATTCTTTCATTTTTGTTCATATAGATTCATTCTCCGAATAGTCTCATCTTAAAAAATAACCTCAATAAAAAATCACATAAGTTATTATAATCGTTGTATGCTTTCCATATTTTGATATAATAGAGAAATAAACTGATTGAAATGGGGATTATAGATGAAAAAAATGATTTTGGGTACCCTTGTCCTCTCTGTATTTGTATTTGGGGGATGTACTTCTAATGATAAAAAAAACGATCAAACAAAAAAAGAGACAGAAGCTTCTACAAAAAAGACAACCAATTCATCTGAAGAAGTGACTTCTGGAAAATTGACCTTTGATTTTGAAACTAATTATGAAAAAGGAACAATTGGCTATGACTGGGATTACTATGCGGCGAAGAGCCAAGCAATTATTAAAGCAAATCCGAAAGAATACAGTGACTTCCAGTTTATTATCACTAATTTACAAAATTTTACACCAGCAACCATAAACTATTTGAATAATGCTGATGCGACAGAAGACGAAATAGATACAGAATATGCAGAAGTGGAGGCTAATGTTGCTCAAGCAAAAACTATTCAAGAAGAGTTTAAGAAGATAAAAAAAACAGACAACAATGCTGAAGAATACAAAAAGCTGAATTCTCTATTAGAAAAAGCCATCGCTAATGAAGGATTTTTGAAATAAAATATTTTTATTGCCTGTTATCTACATATTCCGACCTAATTTATTTTCGTAAGTAACCAAAATGTGCCTTCATTTTTTACTCATAAAAAAGACTCTGATGATTCGTAACCCTTGACGTTCGCCTAATACTCGCTTTTTAACGTCCCTGTGCTTACACCTCACTGGAGTCTTTTTATTATAAGTACCGTATTTTATATTAAACTCTTATATAGTCCAATTAGTTCATCAACTGTTGTGTCTCGTGTATTGCCCGGCGTACACACATCTCTAAAGGCATCTTCTGCAATTTATTGTAAATCTTCTTCTTTCACTCCAAGCTCAGAAATTGTTTCAAGAATGCCTATATCCTTACTCAAACAATCAATCGCACCACAAGCTGTCTCTTGAGCATCTTCTATAGACAGAGTTTCTACCTGTTCAACGCCTCATGTTTTTGCAATTTCTCGATATTTTTCTCTTGTAAATTCTTTATTGTATTTCATAATTGTTGGCAGTAAGGGCGCATATGCCACGCCATGAGGAATGTTATACCACGCACTTAGCGGATGTACCATTCCGTGAACAAGTCCCAAGCCAACATTAAAAAATCCCATCCCCGCAATGTACTGCCCCAGCGCCATCTCTTCTCTTGCCTTCCCCATTGACAGAATCTCTAAGTGAGCGACCAATAATCTCCATGGCTTTGATATGCAGCATATCTGTTAATTCCCAAGCACCTTTTGTGATGAACCCTTCAATTGCATGGGTCATTGCGTCCATTCCTGTAGCTGCTGCTAAAGTTTTAGGCATGCCCATCATCATATCACTATCTACAAATGCTACAAGGGGAATATCATGAGGATCTGCACAGACAAATTTTCTATGTGTATTCTCATCTGTGATTACATAATTAATCGTTACTTCCGCTGCAGTTCCAGAGGTGGTCGGTATGGCGAATAGAATATAGGTATCGAAGGATTTTTAGTGTCCGCAGCCCCCTCCAAGCTCAATACATCAGAAAATTCAGGGTTCCTACAAATATATAGAATAATTGTAGATTGATTATTCGATTTTTAATGATTCATTTGTTACACTCAAAAAAAGGAAATCATTGGCTTTCTACGAAGACAGCTTTTTATACTTTTAACTACTCTTATTGGAGGGATTTCTTTGACAGCCATTACAGACTATATCCACTCAGCACCTCTTGAACAACAAGCGCATCTGCAAACCATTTATCAGATAGCCAAGGAACTCTTACCTGATGCTACGGAAAAAATCAGCTACGGCATGCCTACATTCTTTCAAAAGGAAAATCTTGTGCACTTTGCAGGGATGAAAAAACATTTAGGCTTTTATCCTACCCCTTCTGCAATAGAGGCTTTTTCAGCGCAGCTTTCTTCTTATAAAACAAGTAAAGGTGCTGTTCAATTCCCTTACACCCCCCTCTACCCCAGACATTAATTAAAGAGATGATTAACTATAGAAAGAAAAGTGTCCTCTCGTAAAATAACCTTGCATTAAACTATCGATGCGTCGAAAGAAATCGTTTATTGAAATTAGGTAACAGATAAGTCTAGTCGTTTCGTTCCATTGCAGACTTATCTGTTTCTTTTTACGATTAAAAAGTACCAAACCCTCTATACATTTCACTTGCTAGTGTTTTTCATTTTCCTCTCTTCATGAAATTTCCAGATCTTCATCCTTTTTTGTTTAACTTTTCCTTTGTTCCTGTTGTTATGAATTGATTAAAAAAGAACGTATTTTTTATTCCTTTTTTTAGTAGCTTTCTATCAATTCAATGAATCCAGTTCATATATTATACAGGCATCCGGTGCCTTTGTAGCAAGGTGTTAGAAATCGTTTTCGAGTGCCAACTGGTTCGTTTATTCCTTTCCATTTAAGGGATAAGTTTAGATTTTCAGACAGGGTTCTTTTTGTAATTCTTTTTATTAAACTAGAAAAATCGTTTCTTCTTCAGCTTTCCTTCCAACACTTTTTCTATTATTTTAAAAAAATGTTTTTTTAAAAGTTTGTTCGCTTTACAAAACGAACAAACGTTCGTATAATTTTGGTGAGGTGATTGAAAGATGTATGAAACCAACCTGCTCTTTGATTATTCAAAAGAACCCCGCAGAGATATTTTATGCATTGATTGTAGAAGTTTTTATGCATCTGTAGAGTGTGCTGCACGTGACTTAGATCCACTTAAAACAAAGCTAGTGGTCATGTCTTATCCAAGTGACAGTCCAAGTGAACGAGGAAGCGGGCTTATCTTGGCCTCTTCTCCGATGGCAAAAAAAGCCTATCATATTACAAATGTCAGCCGTGCACGCGATTTACCTTTCCCTTATCCCAACGATTTAGTGATTGCCGCTCCCAGAATGAAACTCTATATGCAAAAAAATATGGAGATTAATGCCATCTACAAAAGTTACACAGATGAAGAAAACCATCATGTTTACTCGGTGGATGAATCCTTTTTGGATGTCACCAATTCTCTTCGACTATTTAATTGTGCTTCTGCCTATGAATTAGCAAAAAAAATTCAAATCGATGTGTACAGAAAAACAGGACTCTACACATCTATCGGCATAGGAGACAATCCTCTGCTTGCAAAATTAGCACTGGACACAGAGGCAAAGCATACAAAAAAGATGAAAGCTGAATGGCGGTATGAAGATGTCCCTGAAAAACTTTGGCAGATTCAAGAGCTCACAGATTTTTGGGGAATTGGCCGTCGTACTGCAAAAACACTAAATCGCATGGGTATTCAAACAATTAACGATTTAGCCCACGCAAATTATTACGATTTAAAATCGAAATTAGGTATCTTAGGCGCGCAGCTATACGCACATGCATGGGGAATTGACCGTAGTTTTTTAGGAAAAAAAATACAGCCAAAAGAAAAATCGATTGGTAATTCGCAGGTGCTGACCAAAGACTATACGCGAAAAAATGAAATTGAATTAGTTATCAAAGAAATGGCCGATCAAGTCGGCACTCGACTGAGAAGAATCCATGCACAAACTCAAGTAATATCTCTTTGGATTGGCTTTTCTTTGGGGTATGTAGATCTATCTGGAAAAAAAGGATTTCACCATCAAATGAAGGTCTCCGCTACAGCCAGCAGTAAAAAAATTGCGGAGACACTCCTTCTCATTTTTAGACGCTACTATAAAAATCAAGATGTACGAACAATTTCTGTCGGCTGTTCCAAGCTCTTATTTACAGATAGCATCCAGCTTGATTTATTTTCAGATCCTAACCAACAGGTAAAAGAAATCACCGCTGATCGAGCAGTAGATATTATAAGAAGTCGATACGGATTTAAGAGTCTTGTCCACGCAAACAGCTTGTTAGATGGCGGACGTGCAATTGCTCGAAGTAGCCTTGTTGGTGGACATGCTGGAGGCATGGCAGGTATAGAAGGTGAGAAAAATGACAACAAATCGTACAAAAAAAGAGTTTTCTGATTATAACGACTATCATGATCGCGGATTTTTAAAATGGGTAACCGCTTTTGCTATGGAGGAGCTCACTTCAGGTATTGATAAAAATCATGCAGAAGCAACAAAAAATATTTCCTTACTTCCTCAAATGAGCCAGCAAGAAATTAGTGATGTGCTCAAACATGCATTTTTAAAAACCAAAGCAGTAAGCGTTCAGTTAAATAAAAAAGATTCATTGGGACGTCCTATGGAATCAATTGATGGTTTTTTTTCCGGCAATTTTCATGAGGAGGAACTACTGATTGATGATAACGCTATTCTTTGGGAAGATATTCGTCATGTTCAGTTGATTGAAACAATAAAATGGTCCTCCCTTGATATCTTTAAAGGGGACGGAACAAAAGACGATTCAGAGCTGATATTTCCACAAAATTGGTTAGAGGAGTGATTCATGATGATTCATTTAACAGGCACCGTCAGTAAAATTAAAATTCTTAATTATTCTCAACAGCCACTTGTTCGTTTTACCTTACAAACAAATGAAAGTATCGTAAACTGTTTAATCTCCCTACATTCACTTACCTTTTTAGCCGATGTTGAGGAAACGATGCGCCTGTCCATTACAGGTCTATACAACGCGAGAAACCAATTTGTCGTACGCGCTTATACTGTACTTGGAAAAACAAAAATTATGTATGAATTTGAGCACAGTCGCTATCCAAAAAAAGCAGGCACCATTTAACAAGTTCATCAAGCCCGTATTGCCAAATAAGAAAAGAAGATAGAATTCTCTCTTCTTGAATACAATGAACCTTTAGAATCTTTTATCTAGAAAATCAGGTTTGCTTTTCTGCTGTTGATTTTCTGACCAGCACTTTTTTGTAGAACCTGTACTTTCCCCCCATTTAGTACAAAAAAACTGATTGAACAGTACTCTCTGTTGTGCTAAGGACTCCTTTGCACTGAGTTGCTTTTCAATCAGTTTTTCAATTTATTGAATATTTATAGTCACATCTACCGTTTGAACAGGCACATCATAAAACGGATCTTCCCGACGACCTAAAAAATCTTTTGCTTGTTGTGGGAATAGTGCGTACATCAGTACATCTTCCTCTGATTTTGCGTACTCACTTATCTCCGCTTCAAATTCCGGTAATTGAGGTGCAATTAAATCTGCAGGGCGTTCTGTAATTACCTCTTCTTCCCCAATAATCATTTTTTGAATTTCTTCTGCAATCGGGGCAGGAGGGCGACCATACAGTCCACGTACATAATCTTTAATCTCCGTAGGTACCAGCTTATAGCGTTCGCCAGAAATCACATTCATCAAGGCCTGAGTTCCCACCATTTGAGATAAAGGGGTAACTAAAGGAGGAAATCCGAGGTCTGCACGAACTTTTGGCACTTCTGCCAAGACTTCGTCATATTTATCTTGTAGACCTTGTTCGGTTAATTGACTCAATAGGTTGGATAACATGCCCCCAGGCACTTGATAAATCAATGTTTTTGGTTCAACGTCTTTGACTTTAGGATTTAGAATTCCTTCTTCGCGGAAACGATCTCGAATAGGATTGAAATACTCTGCAATCTCAGCAACTTTCGACATATTTAATCCCGTATCGTAGCCCATTTCTTCTAAAGCAATCGCAACAGATTCCGTTGCGGGCTGACTTGTTCCCCCTGCAAAAGAGGAAATCGCTGTATCAATAATATCTGCTCCTGCTTCTGCCACTTTTAGGTACGTCATTTCTGAAATCCCGCTTGTTGCATGTGTGTGTACTTCTAATGGCAAGTCAACGGCTTCTTTTATGCGGCTAACCAATTCAAATCCAGTTTGAGGAGTAAGAACCCCTGCCATATCTTTAATACAGATAGAATCCGCTCCAGTATCTGCCATTTCTTTTGCTAGCTTCACAAAATAATCAACTGTGTGGATTTCACTGGTGGTGTAAGAAATCGCTGTCTGACAGTGTCCGCCTGCTTCTTTTGCAGTAACTATAGACGTTTTTAAATTTCGCGTATCATTTAGTGCATCGAAAACACGAATGATATCAATCCCATTTTTGATTGATTTTTCAACAAATTCTCGCACAACATCATCTGCATAATTTTTATAGCCCAGTAGATTTTGTCCGCGAAGAAGCATTTGTAATTTCGTCTGTTTTACTTCTTTGCGAATTTGGCGAAGTCTTTCCCATGGGTCTTCATTCAAGAAACGAATGCAAGAATCAAAGGTTGCGCCTCCCCACATTTCTAATGAATGGTAGCCCGCCTCATCCATTGTTTTAATAATCGGTAACATATCTGCTGTAGGCATTCGTGTAGCGATTAAGCTTTGTTGCCCATCACGCAAGACGGTTTCCATAAAATGAATTTTTTTAGTCATTTGCTTGCATCCTTCCTTTTTCCACCAGCGTACTAATTTTCTTTTGCATCTCTTCGATTGAATGTGCTCTCGAACGTCCACAAACCTTTGCTTGCTTCTCACAAACAAAACAGGTTCGTCTAGGGTAACCTAATACTTCTCGGCTCATACTTTTCAGTTCTCCTTCTTCAATCCAAAGAACATCTAGGTCAACTAATCGACCGTATCTATGTGATTCTTCAATTTCTACCATTCGCTGTTTCAGCACTTCTTTTTGTAAAGGTAGTAACAAAAAATATTCGTATCCAGTTTTTTCATTGCGATAGACATTCACCAAAGGAGTAACTTCTGACACATTTGCTTCAACTTCATCTGTCACACATTTAAAAATAACTTCTAGCGCCTCTGATGTTTTCACAGAACCAGGAATATTCATTGTGGCAGACAACAACGTGTACCGAGGATCAGCTGCTAATAATTCTTTTTGCATACTTACACGGTTTTCTCTTGCATCCAACGCTTCTGTTAAAGAAATAGCCGGTCCATCAAATAACGAATTAGACATTTTTCACAACATCAATCAATGTGCCGTCGCGATATTCAACAAGTGCTACCACTTTTTCACCATATTGAATGGCTTCTGGTGTACCTACGATGCTGTACGCTTTTTCTTTCAATTCTTCAATTGTATACTGTGGGACATCAAGCTTTTTAAAATGAGCGATTAAGTCTTGACGATTTGGATTAATCGCAATTCCAACCTCTGTCACAATTACATCAATACTTGTTCCAGGTGTCACAACTGTATTCACAGTGTCTACGATTGTAGGGATACGCCCTCTCACAAGAGGTGAAATAACTAAACTCATCTTACATGCCATACTTGTGTCAGAGTGACCACCTGAAGCACCACGTATAACACCATCTGAACCCGTCATTACATTTACATTATAATTTGTGTCGATTTCCAATGCTGACAAAATAGCTGTGTCTAGCTGGTTAATAACAGCACCTTTACTTAGAGGAGAGGCATACATATTTGCATCAATTTCATAATGATTGGCATTTTTCCCTAAAGAAACAGCAGATGGATGATCAAAATCCTGTACATCAATAATTTTTTCAACAAGACCTTCTTCCAACAGCTCAACCATTGCATTTGTGATTCCACCTAGTGCAAAACTTGCAGTAATGCCATCTTGAATCATTGCATCTCGTAAGAATCTTGAAACAGCTAAGGCTGCACCACCTGTCCCAGTTTGGAATGAAAATCCTTGCTTATAATAAGGGGAATTGGTAATTACTTTTGCTGCATATTCTGCAATCAATAATTCTTTAGGATTTTTTGTGAAGCGAGTTGCTCCTTTTGCAATTCCATTTGGATCTCCAATAGCTTCTACTTCTACCACGTAGTCAACATCTGTTTGCGGAATACTAATCGGTGTATTTGGAAACGGTACAAGTGTATCTGTAATAATGACTACCTGATCTGCATATTTTGCATCAATCATCGCATAGCCTAGAGAACCGCAAGTTGCTTTTCCAACAGTCCCATTGGCATTTCCATAAGCATCTGAGCTTGGTGCACCTAAGAAAGCCACATCAATATGCACATCTCCAGTTGCAATCGCACGTGCACGCCCCCCATGAGAACGAATCACGACAGGATTATCCATAATTCCTTCAGAAATTGCTGCACCCACTTTATCTCTGAGTCCACTTGAGGTGATATTCGTTACAACACCTTGTTTGATATGCTCAATTAATGGTTCGTGAACATTTGCAATAGAACTCGGTGCAATAGAAAGATTCTTAATACCCATATTCGCAATTTCTTCCAGAACCATGTTCATAACAAAATCGCCTTCACGAAAATGGTGGTGAAATGAAATAGTCATTCCATCTTTTAAGCCAGTCTTTTCAATCGCTTCACGAATACTTCCTAAAAGTTTTGTGTCTCTTGGACAAACAGGTTTAATTTTTCGACTTGCTTCTTTATACGTATCAATGTGTGCGAGTTCTCCTTCAAATACACCATATTGTTCTGCATATTCTTGAGGGATTTCTTTTCCTACTTTGTTCATGACCATGACTAAATATCCTCCTCAGTAATCAACTTAGCAGCTTTTGCTAACGCAATAACTCTTTGTGCACGCTCAACAATTGGTTTATCAACCATTTTTCCATTAACTGAAATAACGCCTGAACCCTTCGCCTCTGCTTCTCGAATACCCCAAATCACTTCTTTTGCATTTTGAATCTCTTTTTCTGTTGGTGTGTAGATAGCATTCACTAAAGGAATTTGACGTGGATTAATCACTGATTTTCCATCAAACCCTAATTGCTTAATTCGTTGCACTTCATTTTGGAATCCTTCCACGTTGTCAACATCAGAATAGACCGTATCAATTGCCGCAATACCTGCCGCTCTTGCTGAGTGAAGAATCATATTACGTGCAAATGATAACTCTTGGCCATCAGGATAGCGTCTGGTTTTCATATTGGTTACATAATCTTCTGCACCTAGAGCAATCCCGATTAAGCGAGTAGAAGCTTTTGCGATTTCTCGCGCATTTAAAACCCCTTCTGCTGACTCAATGGCAGCCATCATTTTTGTTGTTCCCACTGGGATTTGGTTCTCTTCTTCAACAGATGTAATCACAGCATCTACATCCACAATATCTTGGGCCGTTTCTGTTTTAGGTAAGCGAATCACATTTACACCCGCTAAAACCATCGCTTCTACGTCTTGTGCACCACCTGCATCTAAGCTGTTTATACGTACTACGGTTTCCACCTGACTGTAATCAAACGTTTTCAATGCAAAATGAACCAATAAACGCGCAGAATCTTTTTCTTTTAAAGACACAGCATCTTCTAAATCAAACATAATAGAGTCTGCACCATAGAGTGGAGCATCTCTCAACATTGCAGCATTTGCACCTGGTACAAACATCATTGTTCTTCTTAAGCGTTCCATGAGCCAATCTCCTTCCAGTCGTAGGTATCTTTTTTTGCTGCACGATGAACCGCTGTAATGGTACGCGCTTGAATCGTGCAATCTAAAGCTCCTTTATCAACCGCTGTTACGCGAACGGCTTGAACACCTAAATGTTTCATCGTATCTTCAATCACTTGTCTGATTTGTTTTCCAAACTGTTTTTCTACACTACTTTCTAAAGAAATTTGGATTTCTTTCTCTTGAATTGGCTCAACAGTTACCATAATATCGCTAGACTCAACAGTCCCCGCAACCGCACTTTGTGTAATTTCCACGTTGTTTCACCTCTATAGTTTTTTTTTTTTCTTTAAATAGTTATAGGTTGTTAACGGCAAATAGTCGATTAATCGCTTGTCGTCATGCATTCTCAAAGCTTCTCTAACCTTTGTTGCGCTAATGATTTCCCCATGAACACTTACTCTAGGCAAGATAACCAGCTCTAAATCTGTACCAAATACTTCTTTCATGGACTGATTGTAAAGATTTGTAACTCTTGAGTAAGGCTCTTCTCCAACATAGCGTGTTTTTATATCTAAAACAGGCGCAATTTTCTCTTTGAATAGCTGGGCATCCAATTTAGCTTGTATTTTCGCTACATTTTCCACTGCATCATCTTTTAAAAAATAGGAAGGAAACGTAGCAGAAGAGATAAGATAATCATTTGTTTTGAGCACTGTTACATTAGATAAATGTGCAACCCCTTGTCTCACCATCTCTAAGCGATCCTCTGATGAAAATTCTGAGCGGTCTTCTGACAAGACAAACACATACACTTGTGTACTTTGTTTTGAAGCTGCCTCAACAAGGTATTGATGTCCTTTAGTAAAAGGATTCGCATTCATGACCAGCCCGCAACCTGAACCTTCTTTTTTTGCCTCTTTTAACTGAGAAAGATAGCTCTGAAAGTTAGGCACACCCTGTTCCATAAAAAGAATGTCTATCGTTTCAATAATTGTTTGAAAACCAAGCGAACGAAAGATCCCCGCATTTTGGGGTTTCGTATATAAAAAGTAATGGTCTATCCCTTCTTCTCTCAAACGATTGATAAGATGCTGAACAATCTCCGTTAACAGGTTTTCTGATTGAACGTCTTTACAGACAACTAAGCATTTTAGAATATTTCGATAATAGGAGCCTGTTGCCACAAGCGTTTCATTACGATAAATTCCTATTGTATAGTCAAGCTCCTCGTTCTTATTCAAATTTGCCTTATCCATCAGGAAAGACCATTGTTCATACGCGTGTTTATCTTTTGTTAGCCACAATCTTTTTACTGAATGCATAGAATCCTCTTCTTCATTTATTTTTTAACGGGAAAAAGCTTACTTAATAGTACAGACGCAAAGTAGATGATCAAGATAACTACGAAAACGCCACCCCATCCTAGTACCAATAACTCTAATGATTTTGTTAAATCTGCTGACATACACGTTCTCCTTTCTTACGCAATCAGAGCAAGCAGTAATCCACCTGCGATAACTGAAGCAATCTGTCCTGAAACATTTGCACCTGCAGCATGCATTAAAATAAAGTTTTGCGGATCTTCATCTGTTGCCATTTTCTGAATCACTCGACTAGACATAGGGAAAGCAGAAATACCTGCCGCACCAATCATCGGATTGATTTTTTCTTTTCTAAACAGATTTAGCAGCTTCGCAAATAATACGCCACCTACAGAATCCATAATGAAAGCAACAAGTCCTAAAGCAATGACCATAAGTGTATCCACTTGTAAGAACTCTTCATATTGCATTTTTACTGAAATAGATAAGCCCAACAAAATACTAATAATATTTACTAGTTCATTTTGTGCTGTAATTGATAAACGATCCAACACACCACATTCTCTTAATAGATTTCCAAACATTAAGAATCCTACTAATGGAAGAGATACTGGTGCAATCAATCCCGCTACCACAGAAATAACAATTGGGAATAAAATTTTTGCTGTTTGTGAAACTTCACCTGCACGGTAAGTCATGCGAATACGACGTTCTTTTTTCGTTGTCACAGCTTTTATTGCGACTGGCTGAATAATTGGAACGAGTGCCATGTAAGAATAAGCCGCCACCATAATTGCACCCATATATTTGGAGTTTAAGGTGTTCGCAACAAAGATAGACGTTGGACCATCTGCAGCTCCGATAATCCCAATTGATGCGGCATCATTTAAATCAAATCCTAATAAAACCGCTACAATAATTGTAAAGAAAATCCCGAACTGCGCTGCTGCTCCAAATAAAAGCAAGAACGGATTTTGTAATAATGGCCCAAAGTCAATCATTGCTCCTATTCCGATAAATAATAGAAGTGGGAATAATTCAGTTGAAATCCCCATATCAAACAAGACTTGAAAAGGTCCTGCTTCGCCTCCAGCACTTAACACACCAGAATTTGGGAAGTTCACTAAAATCGTTCCTAATCCCATTGGAACTAACAGTGTTGGTTCATACTCTTTCTTAATTCCTAAATACATCAAAACGCCGCCAATTATCATCATGACTATTCGTCCTGGCTCTTGTCCCATTCCTAAAAACCCTTCAATAAGTGTCTCCACTAACGTCACTTCCTCTTTTCAATTAAATTTCTTTTTCTATAAATTACTGAATCGTAATTAATGGATCTCCCGGATTCACCATCTCACCTTGCGTTACATGGATACCCGTTACTGTTCCAGATTTTCCGGCAACAATTTCATTTTCCATTTTCATTGCTTCTAAAATCATCAACGGCTGATTTTCTTCAACCGTATCTCCTACAGCAACCAATAGTTTCAAAATTGTTCCTGGCATAGGTGAAGGCATTGCCTCAGCGCCTGCTTGTGTTACTGGTGCTGCTGGTGTTGCTGGTGTCTCAGATACAGCTGGTGCGGTTGGTTGAGGTGCTGCTTCTTGCACAACCGGTTGGACAGGAGCTACCGGCTGTGGTGCGCCCCCAATTTCTTCCATCTCGACTAAGTATTCTTTTCCATCAATTGAAATTTTAAATTTTCGTAACATTCTTTTCCCTCCGAAATATTATTTTTTCACAATCTTTTGAACAACAAACTGACTTTCTTCATTTACACCCGCTGCAAGACTTGTCGCTATAATAGAAACAAGTGCCGCTTCTGGATTACGCTGCAAAATCTTTTTCACGACAAACTGACTTTCTGGCTGATTTCCTGTGGCAATCGCTGTCGCAATCAGACTGACCAACTCATAATCCTCCGCATTTGCATCGATATATGCGGGGACCGCTTTCCATTCTTCTTCTGTTTTCATTTTCTCGATTGTTTCAGAAGATGGCTGCGGTATTTCCAGATGTGTTTCTTCTTTTTTGAACAGTCGTGCAAATATGCCCATGCTGTGGCTCCTTTCCTTTTTTTGCTCTCATTCACATTATAGTTAGAATAGACCAATTCGGTAGTTCAAAATCTTCTATTATTGTTTTTTTTCTGTTCCTAATTTTCAAAAAAAATGATAAAACGCAAACAAACCCCTACAAATAAGGCTTTTCAGGTCGTTAAGATTTTATTAATATCTTGTTAAGCATTCGCTAAGATTAACTATACCAAATTGTTTTTTTCCTGTTCTTTTTTCTGAATTGACCTATCTTATCAATGAAATATTGCTTATTCTATACTCGTCAAACGGGAAAAAATAAATCCAATAAGCGTACTCCCCATCTCGTACGTACAGCACACCGCTTTTTTATTGGATAGGATTGATACCGTTTACAAAAACAGAACTTATTAATTGATTTGTAGAAAGGAAGAAAAATATGTTACTGACCGTTTTATCTTATGCCATGATTATTGTCTTCATGTTTGTAATCATGAAAAAGAAAATGTCTCCATTCACTTCTCTGGTTGTTATTCCTTTAGTGTTCACCTTAGTTGCAATGGTAGCTGGAGTATCAAATAAAGGAAATATTGGAGATTTTGTATTAGAAGGAATCAAAACAACCTCTAATACAGGGATTATGTTGCTTTTTGCCATCTTATACTTCTCTATTATGTTGGATGCTGGGTTATTTGATCCAATTACAAAGAAAATGATTTACTTTGCCAAAGGAGATCCGATGAAGGTCTTGATGGCAACGGCAGTCGTTGCTGCAACTGTTTCTTTAAATGGTGATGGAACGACAACTACATTAATTTGTTGTTCAGCTTTTATTCCAATTTATAAGAAGTTAAATATGAAAATGATGAATCTAGGTGTATTGATTATTTTACAAAACACCATCATGAACTTATTACCTTGGGGCGGACCAACCGCACGTGCAATGGCTGTGTTAGAAGTTGATGCAGATATTCTTACGTACTTAGCTCCTGGAATGATTCTTTCTGTTTTATATGTTATTTTCTTCGTTGCTCGCCGTATGGGGAAACAAGAGCGTGCGCGTTTAGGAATTACTGAGTTGTCAATTGAAGAAATTGAAGAAATGACCACAGTAACAGATCCTGAAACATTACAAATTCGTCGTCCAAAAAACTTTATCTTTAATGGATTGTTGACCATTGGATTAATTGCATGGCTAGTTGCTAGCTCATTTGTTGATTCAATTGCTCTTCCTCCACTTCTACTATTCTTAGTAGGAACTTGTATTGCTTTAATGGTGAACTATCCAGTATTAAAGGATCAATCTTCACGTATTGGTGCAAACGGCGGAGACGCTGTTCAAGTTGTTATTTTAGTATTTGCAGCCGGCGTATTTATGGGCTTATTCCAAGGCTCAGGAATGGCTGAAGCTTTAGCAAACAGCTTCACTCACATTATTCCAAAACAATTAGCTGGATTCTGGGGATTAGTCATTGCGATTATTTCTGCACCAGGAACATTCTTTATCTCAAATGATGGCTTCTACTTCGGTGTTCTTCCTGTACTAGCTGAAGCGGGACGTGCATACGGCTTTACAAATATGCAAATGGCTCTTGCTTCACTTATGGGACAAGCATTCCACTTATTGAGTCCACTTGTTGCCTTCATCTACCTGCTTTTACGTCTAACTGGGTTAGATATGGGTCAATGGCAAAAAGAAGCAGCAAAATATGCACTAGGTATCTTTGTTATCTTTATCGTAACTATCGTATTACTTGGTCATATGCCACTTTATATTCCACAATAAAAAAATAAGTGCATTTTGGGACGGGTCGTTATTACGGTCTCGTCCCTCTTTTTATTAATAACCGATGAGGATAATCAAAAAACCATTGAAAAACTTCTGCTATCGAGATATATTTTCAGATGCATCAGGAGAAATGAGGAAGAAAAAATGAGCAATATTGTTGAAGCTGTAAGAAAAAATTTAGATTTAACACAAAATAAAACCTTAAACGTTCTTATCTACGAAGCGTTTCGGAAAACCATCATTCTAGGAGATATTCCAGCAGACACACGAATTAATGAAAAAGTGTTTGCAGAAGAACTAAATATCAGCAGAACCCCTATTCGTCTGGCAATGAAGCAGCTGGTCAATGAAAAGTTAGTTGAACACGTGCCCAAAGTCGGCATTGTTGTTAAAGGAATCCGGATGAAGGACGCTTATGAAATCTATGATATTCGTAAATCGTTAGACACCTTAGCAACGATAAAAGCAATGAATCAAATGACCGAACAAGATTTTCAGGAGTTAAAAGAGCTTTTGGAACGTGGAGAAGCCTATAATAAAGCAGATGAAACGGAACTAGTTTTGAAAAACTTTTCAGATTTCAATGCCTTCATCTATGAAAAAAGCCAAATGCTTCGATTAAAATCTATTGTCCTTGAACTGCAGGCTTATCTTGTCTATTTTCGGGACATCGCGATTCGCTCCTCTAAAAGAAGAGATAAGGCATTAGAAGAACACTGGTTGATTTATCGGGGAATGAAAACAAAAAATGTAGAGCAAATTACACTGATTACTCATGAACATTTAGATCGTTCTCTACAATTTATTTTGGCAGAAATGGAGCGCAGACAAATTGATTAATTCTTCTTGTTGTCACTTACTGACAGATTATGCTGAAAAAGCCTTACTTTATGAGGTAACCCTTAGTCCAAAACCCGGTCTTGTAGACCCCTTATCTGCAGGAGCCCATAATGATATGGACGTCTTTACTTTTATAAACAGCACCGTTAGTCTGCGTCCCTTTTTCCACCAATATGTAGAGGCTGGACTTACACATACGGGCACACCCATTGACTTGTTTGATAAATTAAGAAATATTGGTGTACAGGCAGAAAAAGCAATGCTGCAGGCAACCGATGGGGTTAATACGCACAAAGGAGCAAACTTTTCATTTGCAGTCATTTTAGGTGCTACGGGCTGGCATCTTCAAAAGCGAACGCTCAGCACTCCATGGACAAAAGAAGACAGTCAACAAGTTTTCGAACGTACGAGTCAATTGACTGAACACTTAATTTTAAAAGATTTTGCAAACTTAGAAACAAAACAGACGCTTTCTTATGGTGAGAAACTCTATCTTGACTATGGAGTAGCAGGAATACGAGGCGAAGCTGCTGCTGGGTATCCTAGCCTTTCACACAAGCTTCTCCCCTTCTTGCGAAATCTTCAAAATCTACCTGTTCAGGAACGACTATTGCGTGCACTACTTTTTTTAATGAGTGAAATTGAAGATGGAAATTTACTTCATCGCGGAGGATTCAACGCTTGGGAAGAAGTCAAACTGGAAAGTAAAAAAATTCATCAAGCCGCTCTTACAAAAGAAGAACTGCTTGATGAACTGCAAAGATATGATCTTATTTTAACCAAAAGACATCTAAGTCCTGGCGGGTCTGCTGATCTTTTAGCCTTAGGTATCTACTTTGCTCAGCTTGAAGGTATTCTTTAATCTCCCTGTGGTAAAAATGTATAGCCCAAGCCCCACACGGTTTTTATATAGCGAGCATTTTTAGGATCATCTTCAATTTTATTTCTCAAATGATTAATGAATACCATAATTGTATTTGCGTCTAGTTCACTTTCATTCCAGACACTCTGATAGATTTGCTCTTTTGAAAAGACCTGATCTGGATTTTCCATAAAAAATTGCATCAGCTTTATCTCCTTTGAAGAAAGCTTAATCTGTTCTTCTTTTTTATAGAGCTGATAGCGGGAACGGTCAAAACAAAAGTCACCTACAATAATTTTACTCTCTTTTGAAAGTGTCCGATGTTCTTTTAACACTTGACCTCGATCAAGTGTCGCAATGACTTGCGCTTTTAACAAGTTGGGTAAAAAAGGTTTTGTCATGTAGTAATCCGCACCCATCTCCAAGCCAGCGATGATGTCCTCCTCATTTTTCTTTCCACTTAGAAAAATAATTGGCACAATAGGGTCTTCTTCGCGTATAATTTGAGCAAGATGGTAGCCATCATTTTCATGTTCCAAACTAATATCTAATAAGTACAAATCAAATTTTACCCGTGTCATAATGTCAATTGTTTTTTCGACAGAATCACTTTGATAGATTAATATTCCTGTTGATTGTAATGACTTCCATATTAAACGTCGAATCGCTGGATCATCATCAATGACAAGAATTTTCTCGTTTCTCACTTTTTTTTCCTCCTAATTTTCTATCTAATTTTTTAAGGGAGATGGCTTATGAAAAAACCTTCAAACAAATTACTCAGTCTCGGAATCATCACCGTCATTTGCCTAACTGTATTAGGGATTATTATTACGGCAAGCAGTTACCGGCAAACACAAAAACATGCACTAGAGATGGGGGAAAATCAACTAGCCAAAATTAATGACTCCGCGATTAAAATCCTACGTCTAGAAATTAAATCCTATACGTTGGCATTGGAAGATTATGCTTCAAATATCTTTAATGGAAACAATTATCATGAGCTGGTTGAAGATAAACAAGTGCAAAAAAGTCTCCTGTTTAAAACGTCGGCAGCCGCCGGATTATATCTTGTATCTCCACAAGGGACTCTTCTTTCTGGCAAAGATATTCACGCTGATCAATTTACCGAAGAACCAATAACAGCGGTTCACTTTGACCAAGACCCTCTTTACAAGGAAGCTTTACAAGGTGAGATTCTTCAAAATGGAGAAGCCTATTTTATTGGAAATATTTCGTACGTCAACTTATACCGACCTGTCTACGATAAAAGCAATATACTGCAATCCATACTTGTTTTGCCCATCAATCTTGAAGAGCTGTACCAACAAGAGATTGATACCACTGAAAATCAAAATGGATATACAATGGTCAAAAACAAAGAAATGAAAGTACTCATGCATCCTTCTAACGAACAAGTTGGACTGGACATCATAAAAGGTCGTCAGAAAAAATATCCTGATTTAGATTACACAGACCTCGCCCATTTAGAAAAAGTGCAAAAAGCAAATGCAAAAGGAACATTAAATTATAGCTCTTACTGGTGGACAGAAGAACAACCAAAAAAGGTCTTAAAAATGTCTGCCTATGAATGGATTACAATCGGCGACGCACGATGGATTGTTGCTAGCTCCTCTGATTTTTATGAACGGAATGGATTAGCACTCCAAGAAAATCTTGTTATCTTAGGTCTACTAACCATCTTACTAGCTATTATTATTCTTTTAGGTGTCAGCTTTAGTAACTACAATCGTCGAAATCGAACTTATTTGGAAAATCTCCGGCTTGTCGAACGTCAAAAATTTCTAAAAGAAAAACACGCATTAGAAAAAACAATGATGCAAAAATCACAGTTAGAAACAGTGGGCCTGTTAACAACTACTATCGTTCATGATATGAACAACTTTTTGACACCCATGATAGGAAACCTGCAGCTGCTCCTTGAAGAATACCAGTCGAATGAAGCGCTCACTGCCGATTTAAAAGAAGTCTACAAGGCGGCTGAAAAAGGCCAAAAGCTATCAACAAACGTCTTACGTTTTACAAAAACTGGAACGAAAAACAAAGAATACTGCTCTATTGAAGAAATCACCTCAGAAGCAATTGAAACCATGAATATACTGGTTCCAAAAAAGGTCTCTCTTACTTATCAGTCCTCTCCTTCTGGCAGTGCATTGTTTGAACCAAATGATTTACAGGTAATTTTATATAACTTGATTACAAACGCCTATCAGGCTCAGGCAGAAACCCCTGTGATACAGGTCAACCTCTCATTAGCAGCTGGTGAATATTTGGCAAATTTCCAAAGTCACTCACTTGCCTATAAAAACAAAGCATTTGCTCAAATTACAGTGACAGATAATGGACCTGGTATACCAAAAGAAATCGAAGAAAAAATGTTCACACCCTTCTTTACAACAAAAACAGATACTGATGGGACAGGACTTGGGCTATTTATCGTTTCTTCTATCATTAAAAAAAATGACTGGATACTTGATGTAAAAAGCACAACCTCTGGAACAACCTTCATACTTGGTATCCCAGTAGATACAAAAAAATAATTCACCACCTACGTATACTCGTCTATTTTGATTCTCTTAATTAAAATAGACGAGTTCTCTTCTTATAAAAAAGTAATCGCTTGCATTGTTTACAAAACGCTTTTGTTGGTTTATTCACTATTCTCTTATTATAACCAAAAAAAACAAAGGTTTGACTAAAAACACAATAAAAAACCAGTGAGTCTTTCAAGAGAAAACGTAAGGGGTTTCATCTATCATCACTTTGGATTCACTGAGAATATAAAAAAAAGAGAGGAAATGAGAAACGGTCTAATGAATAGCGCTTAGAAAATGTATCTAGTAACAAGATAAGGTATATAAATTGGTTCGTGAGTTAATTCTATTCCACTGTTTACCAGCTGATTCTTGACGGTAAACCAGATATTATCGGTAAAAAAATTAAAGAAAAATTCATTCCTTATAAAAGGATCTGTTTAGTATTGAAACGAGGGTGAGATATAACTAATTAAGTTATACCCCACCTCGTAAACTCTTAATAAAGGTCGGGAAGAGAAGAAACTCATCTTCTACGCGTGGGACAGGCTAAAATTGACGGTCTCCTCTTCTTTTGTCTCTTCTCACTTCTGTCCTGATCTCCTTTTTTGTGGTAGATAACCGTCATCTTCAAAGAGTATATTTTCTTTGGCTGAGTCCAAATATAATAGAAGAAAAAATCGTAACAGAGACTACTCCATATTTGATTCCTCTTTAATAGATTCTAAAATGATTCACTAATCATCCTCTTCTTTTTATCAGACTGACTATCTTTTCAAAAGCTCATTCAGTTTATTTATCAAAAATACAAAAATATCCATTAACTTTCCCACCATTCCAGTCCCTAAATCTCTCCTGTCATCCTATAAAAATAATACCGCGACTGAAATCTATTTAACAAATCATTCAAAAAGATAGTATAAATTTACATTATAGATTATAATCTATATTCATATAAATTTTTTGGAGGGATATTATGAAAAAAAGAATAGTATTGGGGTTTTCTTTTCTTTTAACTATGGGGATTTTTAGTCTAACAGCTCTATCAGCAGATGCAGCAGCACCAAGCTCGATCATGGAGCTACGACAAGAAAAAATCGCAAAAAAACTGGCTTTTTTACAGGAAAAAGCAGGTGTTGAAGTAAAAAATCGCGTACAGGTAAAAATCGAAGAAAAAGAAGCCGCTATTGCGAAGAAAAAAGCAGACGAACAAGCAGCAGCGAAAAAGAAACAAGAAGAGGCGGATAAACAGGCAGCTGAATTGGCGGCACAAGAAACAGCGAAAGCTGAACAGCAAGCAGTTGAACAAGCTGCTCAACAAGAAGCCGCTCAAGAAACCTATGCTGCAGATAATTCACAACCTGATGTAACGACTAGTGCGAGTCAATCCGGTCGCGAAATTGGTGAAAAAAATCGTGAATATGGTGAACAGTTAAGCAATCCAGATTTAAGTTGGGAAGAACGTCAACAAATTATTCAAGAAAAGAAAAACTATAACCAAAATAATCACGGTGGATGGTAAACATGAAGAAAAAAATAGTGACCATCGCATTCAGTATTTTCTCTCTTTTTTTACTAGCCGGTTGTAAAAAAGCCGCCGATCCTAGTGAAGCCTCTAAACAACTTGTAGACGCGATAGTCTATGACAAAAAGAGTGACATACTATCTGACTCTTTTTCTATTGATAAAGATACGCTTTTTAAAAAGGAAAAGACCTCTACACTGACTGAACTATTTTCAGATGTTACGCTTTCTAAAGAGAGCCAAGAGAAACTTTCCGCACTCGATCAAACTTACATAAAAAAGTTTAATGAACTGACTTCTTATTCCGTAAAAGAAATAAAGAATAAAAAAGGAAAAGCCGTTATTGCGTTAACGATTACTGGGATTAAGAGTTTAGACGATAAAGAGCTAGAAGAAAGTTTGGATAAATCGATTGATAGTATGGCTGATAAAATCACCGCAGAGCTAACAGATGAACAAATTAATCAGTTAGTTACAGATGCTACAATAGATACCCTCTCTGAGTTGATTAACACAAAACTCACGACAAAAGAAAAACAAACCATCAACTTAGAATTAATGCTTGATTCTGAGGATACTTCAAAATGGACGATTATGAACCAAGATCAATTTGTTCAGGAGTTGATTGAAGCATTTGGCAGTCTTTAAAATCTTTACAGACGAACATCAAATATAGTTGTTTTTCCCCTTCTCTGATATACTTCATTGAGGGGGATTTTTCATATCAATAGTACAGAGAGGAGTAAGTTCCTATGCGGGCAAATGATTTTTTAACAGCAATTGTTATTCCTACCGTCACATCTGAATACGAAGGGATTTTTCTACAAGAAAAAGAAACATATATTCCTTTAGCAAGAATTGATATACGCGATCACAAGCTGATTTTTCAATTCAAGAAAAACGCCAAGCAACTACCTATGAAAGAAATTTACACGAAGCTCATGATCCACAAAACCTTTCAGCTCGTTTATCTATATGAAGATGTACTTACTCCAGTCTATGGCTTTCATCAGCTGGAAAATAAATTAATTCTATAAACAAAAAAAGAAGGTGTGGAATAACTAATTAAGTTATTCCACACCTTTGTAAAATCTTAATAAACGGTGGAAACAGAAGAAACTCATCTCCACTTCGTTTCGCTCTCATCAACTTCTATGCATGGAACATGCTTGAGTTGAAGGTCTCCACTTCGTTTCGCTCTCAACAACTTCTACGCATGGAACATGCTTGAGTTGAAGGTCTCCACTGCGTTTCGCTCTCATCAACTTCTACGCATGAGACATGCTAGAGTTGAAGGTCTCCACTGCGTTTGTCTCTCAACAACTTCTACGCATGAAACATGCTAGAGTTGAAGGCTTCGAAAATAAGCTGAACACTTCTGTCCGGACTTCAATTTATCACTTACTTTTTAGTTTTTAGTAATAATTCAACATAGGTCTCTAAAAACTCTTTATCCACCTCATCGTAGCTTCCAATCAAGCCACTATCAATATCTAGAACGCCCACTAACTTGTCATCCAGTATCATAGGTACAACAATTTCTGACATCGCGGCAGAATCACAAGAGATATAATTTTCATGTTCCTTTACATTTTGGACGATTAAGGTTTCTTTTGTACTTGCTGCTTCTCCACACACACCTTTGCCTAATGCAATTCGAGTACAGGAAACTCTTCCTTGAAACGGACCTAAGATTAGCTCCCCCTCGTCAAAAAGATAGTATCCTGCAAAAACTGTGTCTGGTAAAGTTTCATTTAGTAAAGCAGAAGAATTACTCAAATTAGCTAACCAATTTGATTCAATTTCAAGAAGTCCCTCTTGTTGCTTTAACAATAGCTCGTATGCTTTCTTTTTTTCTTCTTTATTTTTCCAACTCATCTCTATTCACGTCTCTTTCTTTACTTTCAATTTTCATGGTCAACTGACGATTATCCTTCCGCTCGTTTTATTCCGAATCGATATCCTCGTCCATGAACTGTTTGAATATATTTTGGATTCTTTGGATCAATTTCCATTTTCTTCCGTAAATTCTTAATATGTGTATCCACCACACGACTCATTCCAGAATCATTACCAATAAGTAGGAGTAAATCCTCTCTTGAATAAATTCGAAAAGGATGTTCCGCCAACAATAAAAGAATTTGAAACTCTGAAGACGTGAGTAATAATTCTTCCCCTTGAAACAATACTTGTTTTGACTCACTTAAAATAACTAGTTCTTCTTCGTGAAATACAAGTTTTTTATCAAAAGACTCTTTATTTTTCCACCTCTGTAAAGCCACTAAACGTGCCGTTAGCTCATCTAAATTTGCAGGTAGAACCCAAACCAAATCAGCGCCTTGCTCCAGATAGTCAATAATGCTTGCTGAATCATCCTTCTCAATGACGGCTATTTGTAAATAGCTTCTTTGGTCTATCCAAGAATGTAGCAGCCAGTTTTCCGTAAGAAGATCCTGCATGACAAGTAATATTTCACAACGAGCGGTCTGTTGCTCATTAGAAAAAAAACAGTCAGCACCTAACATCGATTCATTAATTTTTTGTTTTAGTTCTTGATACATATGCTCTTGATTTGTTTTAATCGCAATTTTCATTGTGCCCTCCATTTCAAAAAGCAGCATGCTCTATCTATCATTAAAAATTAGTTATCTCTTCTTTCATTTAAATAAATATAGCCTATTCTACCACAAGTCCTTTCCTCTATACAGAGTCCTCAATCCAACAGAGAGATTCACCATATTTTCTTTTGCAAATACACGTATTGTTGACCACTCTCTCCCCTGTTTCTCATCAGAAAATAAATACTGGCTTCCTTTACCAATTAATAGTAAAAGAAGCCAGTATGTTTAGTTTGAACCTTCTGCGGTTTCTATTTCTTGTGCTAAATTAGCGTAATCAATTTCTGATGTCAAAAATGTCTCATCGGATGTGGGAAAATACTGGGTCAATGCATCCATGCTAGAAATTTCTAGCTGTCCCTTTTCCAAAGTGAAATCTAAAATATGCCCGCCAAACGTATGCGCATCATCTAAAAAATGCAGATGAAATCCTGAAGCCGCCACTCCTTGAAAAAGTTCTGGGGTATAAAAGCCCACAATCGTTCCTTTAATTTTCCGTTTTGTAAACTCGGGCTGGTTTTCTGAAACTTCAACCAGTCGCTTATATGGTTTGTTTTGTTTAGGCATAATCCGAATATGCATGAAGGAAAATTCTCCGGAAATTTTTATCCCGCTAAACAAATTTTGACTCTTCATTTGATGAATCATTTCTTTTTTTATTTCTTCGCTTGTACATGTTTCTTCAATAGAAATAACTTTTTCTGCATGAAACTGCGTAACCGCTGCATACGGTACTAGCTCTTCTCCCGTCAGTGGAACAAGTGTACCGTCTGATTTTCCTTGAAACCCTTGATTTCCTAGAATAATCAATTCACCATCTAATCCATGCAATGTCCCAATTCCAAGATTTCCAAGCTTCAATAAATTCGATAAACGTTCCGTTCCATCCATTAGTCCCGCCATAAGCGCACCGAGTGTACCATGCTGATGTACTATCGTTTTCTCCATTTCTTTTTCCTCTATTCTTAATAAAATTGGTCTGGCAAAATGGTTTCTCCTAATTTTTCATTATCCCGATAATCAATAGGGATATCAATAATTACAGGGCCTTGTGTATCAAAACCTTCTTGAATAGCCTGTGATAGTTCCTCTGCTGTCGTTGCACGAAGCCCTTTTGCCCCGAATGCCTCTGCATATTTCACAAAATCTACTGGTCCAAAGTCTACACCTGACGTTTGATTATATTTCATTTGTTCTTGAAATTCTACCATATTGTAGTGACCATCATTCCAAATTAAATGAACAATATTTAAATTTTTCCTAACGGCTGTCTCTAAATCCTGTGCAGAAAATAAAAATCCACCATCACCTGATACTGAAACGATTTGCGTCTTTGGACGAACAAGTGCTGCAGCTATTGCCCAAGGTAACGCGACCCCTAACGTCTGCATCCCGTTACTAAATAACAGATGACGAGGTTCATAGCTTCTAAAATGACGAGCCATCCAAATATAGTGGCTTCCGACATCAACAGTCACTGTCATTTCATCTGTCACGTGTTCTTGTAAGATACGAATCACTTCTAATGGATGAAGCTCTCCAGTCTCTTCTCGCGGACTCACACTATCTCTTGCAGTCAGTCTTTCTTGTAATGTTGCTAAATAGGCTTGTGAATCTTCCGTTAGCTGATACGAACCAATTTCCTCAGTTAATGCATGAAGGGTTCCTGCAATACTACCAATCAGCTCTGATTCCGGCTGTAAGTATTGATCGATTTCAGCTGGTGTTTCATCAATCACAATCATTCGTGCATCTTTTTCTGCGTTCCAGTTACGCGCTTCGTATTCAATTGGATCATATCCCACAGCAATCACTAAATCACTTCTCTTTAACAGCATATCTCCGGGTTGATTTCTAAATAAACCTACACGACCAAAAAAGTGATCTTCTAATTTTCTTGATATCACTCCTGCTGCTTGAAATGTTTCTACCACAGGAAGGTGCGTTTTGCTAACTAATTGACGAATTGCTTCTGATTCTTTCAAGCTAGAAGCACGCATTCCGACCAAAAGTACGGGTAGTTTTGCTCCTTTTATTTTTTGAGCAAGTGATTGAATTGCTTTTGGAGAAGCAGAGCCCAGCTCAGGATCACTCAACGGTTTTATTGCCTGGCTTTTCACAGGAGCATCCACAACATCTTGAGGAATACTAATAAAGCTTGCTCCTTTTTTTGATGATTTTGCTATACGGTATGCATTAGCAATAATTTCAGAAATCGTTTCAGGGTCTTGGACCTCTACACTATATTTAGTGATAGGTTCAAACAACGCTGCATTATTCATACTTTGATGTGTTTGTTTTGACAAATCTCCACGTTTTACCTGACCACCAAGTGCCACGACAGGATCTCCTTCAGCAGTCGCTGTCACTAATCCCGTTGCTAAATTACTTGCTCCTGGGCCGCTTGTCGCAATGACTAAACCAGGCTCTCCTGTAATTCGACCAACTGCTTGTGCCATAAAAGCAGCATTTTGTTCATGACGCGTAACTATTAATTCAGGGCCATCCTCTTTTAACGCATTAAATACACCATCAATTTTTGCACCTGGAATACCAAATATATAAGGAACCTGATGATTTTTTAAGCTTTCAACGACTTGATCTGATCCGTGTTTTATCTTTTCACCCATCTGTATTACTTCTTTCTTTACGGCTAAATATCAGCCTTTTTTTATAAAAGTACAAATAAACCCATTTTAATTAGTACAGTTTTTAAACCTGTAACAAAAAAAGTGTATCATACTTTCTATTATTTGTTTACTGATATGTTTTCAAAAAATTAGTATCCGCATAATTATCATTTCCGTTTGTAAGATTACTTATTTATGAAATTACAATTTATTTTCAAAATAGAATTTTTTTCAAAAAAAGAAATAAAAACTCCAGCAACGATCCTGCTAGAGTTTTTATTTCCCATTAGGTAATACAGTTTTTTTATCATTATAAGACAATAACCGTCACCAATTACTATTTATAATTTAGAGTTTACGAAGAATTTTTTCTTCCCAATCTTGTTGTTCTTCTTTTCTTTTAGTAGAAGCTTCTTCAAATGTCACAGTTGCAAGCTTTTGATTTAACCGTTGAATTTGTTCATTTTTCCATTCTTCTTCAGTCAAATCATGCGGACGACTAGGTAAGTCATCATAAAACCACGAAGGAAGATTCTCCTTTTGTCCTTTAACTTTCCACTTACTAAGATATTCTCTCTTCTCTAAAAATAATTTAAAATCCAACAATGTTCCTGGTCTATTTTTTTCTTGATTAACAAAACGGCGATAACGAAATACACCATTTCGTATTAAGCTATATTCATCCAAGTGTTCAATCATCAACTTATCAAAAGCAAAAAAAGCTTTTTCTTTATCCGTTTTTTTTGGATAAATTGTCCATAACTCCTCAAAATCAGGAGTAAACACAGCAGTCTCTTCGACCTCTGCATGATTTGTTGGCCACTCATCTTCCCAACGCTTATTTTTGAAAAAATTCCCTCCAGAGAGCACATATTTAAAATCAATTTCATTTTCTTCTACATATTGAGAATAATTCAAAATTCCTGTCTTGATCTCCTCAATATCTGTTCCTTCTTCAATTGCTTGAAGAAAATATTTTTCTCCAGAAACTTTATTTGTCTTTTTCGGATAATTTCGCCAGATTTTTTCAAATTCAGCCTTGACCATCCCTTTATTATTTTCAATCGTATTTGGCACATCTTCATTGATGACTTTTGTTTCTTTCAGTTCTAAAAAGAAAACTAAAGCTGTAGTTTTTCTACCTGATTTCTTTGCGATATAATCGACCTTCAACAAAGTTTTTTTGTTAATAACCTCAATCGCTTTTTTTATGTCCCGGTTGACGGTAGCCCAACGAATTTCATTTCCCGCTGCATCTACATGTTTATCTAATAGCTCACGCAAAATTTCCACCGTGATTTCAACTTCACCCTGGAATGCATAGGAGCGTAAATACCCATATAATTGTAAGGCGGCTTTACTTTCAGTTCCTAAATTTACCACGTCATAAAGTTGATATTGCGTGTAATTCCCTTGATTTTTTAGCTGAATTAAATAAGGGGTTAAGACCTCTGACAACTTCAAGTGATAAGTGTTGTTGTCAATTAATTCCGCTTTATCCAACCATCTCATCAAAGATTCTTTCTTTTTAGGCTTGATTCCTTTTGTATTCTTTTTTTCGTCATATTCCACCCACCACCAAGCTTTTGATCCTAGCTCTAAAATTGCCTCTTTGGTGTTTTGAATTGCTTTTCCGCCTTCATTAGGGAAGCCCAAAATTTCATTTAACTCATTTACGCTGACCTCGACCGTACTAAAACCAGTATCCTCAGGCTTAATATTTGAAATTAGGAACTCGCTAATAATAAATGCTTTCTTACTCAGATCGTTTCGACCTTCTCGTAAAAGCTTATTCGACTTAGCAATGTGGAAATTATGTTGTTTATGTGGAAAACTTAACTTATTCATATTGCCCCTCCAAACACAAATACAATTGTACCTAACTACATTCAAAATTTCTATAGATTCACTTGGTGGATATTTTTGTACTTTTGATGGGAATTTCTGTACTTATTGATTATTTAAGTAAAGGTACAAAAAATCCCAAACGATTTATGGGAATTTTTGTACCTTTACTGGGAATAAGTGTATTTTTCAATGGGAATTCTTGTACTTTTCATAGAAAAACAAGCAGCTCTAGGGTTTCATCTAGGGGAATTTTTGTACTTTTAAAATTACAGATAGCGGAAAAATCCTATTTTATTAGCTTTTTTTGCAATACTCGTTGAAAAATCGTGGGATATTTCTGTATTTCTGATAAAAACAAACTCCTTATCATTGATGGGAATTCTTGTACCTTATAAAAGCGCCACCCACTCACACTTATGGGAATTTTTGTACCCTAGGGAATTTCTGTACCTTTCAGGGAATTTTTGTATTTTAAATGGATATTTTTGATTTTTTGCTGGGATTTTTTGTATCTTTGTTGAACTTTTTTGTTCTTTACAGGGAATTTTTTGTACTTTAGGAAAAACAAAGCATATTCTCAAAGACAATTATAAACCTTATGAAATCAAGTGTTTCACGCGTTTTCGATAAAAAATTATCACTTTTTCCTTCTATAGAGTGAAGTAGTAAGTAAGAACTATCTGAATTGATAAAGTAAATAAACTAAATTAAATTATGGGAATTTTTGTACCTTTCTTTTTTTAAACAATTCGCACAAAAAAATGAAAAAATAAGTTATCCACAGAAAAATTAGGAAAAAATTTTTAAACAGGGGAATAAAAGTTTTTTCTCTATTTTTTTGTAAAAATGATTTGTTTGTATTTAACTATAAATGATTATAAATTCGTTATTTAATTCATTTATTCTATAAAACATCGAATTTAAATAACTATCTGAAAACAAAATGAAAACATATATATTCTCGACTTATCCATTAGAATTGATAGAATAGTTTTTTTGAAGTCTTTAAATAGTTTTTAAGGCATGTTCTTTTATTACACTTTTGCTTCTTTTATTTTCTTTAATCTAGCCACTAAGTAAAATTTTACTAAAACTATTTTTCGGTATGTTACACTGGTTGTGAAACATACTCCCTGTTTTTTCTTACATTCTCTCTTCAAAATTATGAATCAAAAAAGAACTCACTCAAAACCAGTAGTGGTCTTAAATAAGCTCTCTTTTTTGATTTCGTTACTCCTATTGGGACATTTCCCCTCTATCAGTTGTATTTACCTGACCATTACTTCTGGCAGCTTCGTCATATTATAGAATTGTTCACTCTACTTTCAGCTTTTCAAAAAGCAAAAAATGTTGAATAAATCAATGGTTAGTCTATGAAATAGCTCTGCTTTCTCAGCTTCTGCCATCGTTTTGATTTTGTAAATGATTCAACATAAAGCGTTTCGAAATAAGAAAGAATCCCAGAATCCTTTTTTTCTAGAGCGTTTACCTGCTCTAAAGTGAATTGATTCAAGAGATGATTTATTGATTGCTTGAGTCTCTCTTTTTGTTTGAAAGTCATAGTAGTATTTTTCTTTAATTTGTATAAATACATTTTTTCTAGCGTACGTTTAAAAGCTGATACTTTCAGCAATTGTTCTTGCTCTTGTAAAAAACCAGACGGTACATCATCAACAGGTAAAACAAGCCTCTCTAAAAGGTAAAGCTTATTCACTAGTAGAATGTCTTCCATAGAATAGGGTTCTTCGGAAATGAATCCCCGCTTTTTATAGTTTTCTATTGTTTTTAGAGAGGTGTTTGTTAATTGGATAAGTTCAACAAAACTCAATTCCACAGGCATCTCCTCTTTTCTATACATCAATTATCCTACAAAAAAAGAGTGCAGGAAAAGAAATACGATATTTAGTTTTGAATGAATTTTTGAGCAAAGATAAAGAAAAAACACCTACATACCTATAAAAAACAAGGTTAATTTTGAATAATCTAACTAATTCAGTTGAAAGAACCTTTTTTTCTATACCTAAAAAAACTCACGAAAACCATAATTAGGTATTTCCCTCAAAATAAGTTTCATTTTTTTGAGGGAATACTGATAGTTTTCCTGAGATTCCTATTTAGGGAATTTTGATTTATCATAGTTATAAGGGATACTTGTTCCTACAACTACGTCTTCAATCTTCTCTAAGATTAGCCAATCATCCATATTGCCTTGATGATCAAATGCCAATGGTGTGATCTCTTCTACTTGTTCAAACTCAACCAAACATAAACATTTTTTGTGCCAACGTTTTTTTTGTTTTTCAGAAAGGGCTAGTTTTGATTGGTTACTCTCTAATGTACTCGTAATCTCTTCTTCAGTCAGCTTTACATAGTTCTCTACTTGTTTGACAAGTGCTGTGGCAGCAATTCTAGAAGATCCTTTTTCCATGAAGTAAAGACGTTCATTTTTAAATACACGACTATGGGGAATTTTTCTTCCAGCAGCTCCTCTTACAACCATTGTTTTTTTACCATTGACAATTTTATCTAGTACCCTCTCCCCCTTTTTTCCTGTGTTATCACAATATACTAAATGAATCATTGTTTTTCCTCCTCTATTGGAATCCATATTTGGCTTAGATAATTCTCAGAATAAGAATTTCCGTCACTGTACCACTCAAGTTCTGGACAAGGAGCATGTTTGAATGGATAGGCAAGCAACCATTCTTCATTTAAGAAGTTCCATCCCTTATGTATCGATTCAGGGACTCTGCCTATACAATCAAAAACCGCCCAGGTTACTTCAGGAATGATTATTTCACAAAATTGTTCCGATAACGCTGCTTGTGACTCAACCATAATGAAATAGTCAATATCCATTGATTGTTCATCGAAATAACCAAACAAGCCAAAAACTCCTTTAGGTGTTCCTTCATCCAAAGAAATTAAGGTAGAATACAGTCCATTTTTCTGGCATTCATTCCAAAACTCGGGGATTTTTTTATAGTGAGCGTGGTCCACACAAGAAATTTTTGTTTTGACGCCAATTAGTCGAAAGCTTTGTTGCTTTTTTAGTCGCCAAGTAGGTGTTATGGATTTAGTAAATGTCATTTTAGGAACAATACGTAAAGTCGCTTGTTTCTCTCTAGCTTTTGTTGGTGAAACACCATGAAATTGATGAAACGCTTTAGAAAATGAGGTGGGTGAATGATAGTTATACTTATAACTAATGTCAATTACACGCATCTTTGTACTTTTCACATCGTACCCTGCGAGGGTAAGTTTTCTAGCACGAACATAGTCGGAGAAACTGATTTTATTCATATAAGCAAACACTTTTTGAAAAAAATCAAATGAGCATTCAGCAATAGCCGCAACTTCTTCTGGATTGAGAGGTTCCTCTGTACGCTGTAAATGTGTTTCTACGTACTCAATAATTAAATCCATTTTTTCATTCCACTCCATAAATACCCTCTCTTTCTTCATTTATGTTTATTTTATCATGGAATGTATAGCGCTTCCTCTTATTTTCCGTACTGGATGGATAGCCTAAACAAACCGCTTGACTTAAAGTGGACTTTAACACGTATGATACATTTAGAAAATAATTCTGAAGTAGAATGAACTATTTTTATTGAACAAAAGAAAGAAGGAATACGCATGTTAACAGAAGTCTTTACACTTTCAAATGGGGTGACTATTCCCAAAATTGGGTTTGGCACGTGGATGATTCCTGATACACAGGCTGCTGATTCTGTTAAAGAAGCAATTCAGCTAGGTTATCGCCACATTGACACAGCACAAGCTTATGAAAACGAACGAGGCGTGGGTGAAGGGATTCGTACTTCAGGGGTTGCTCGCGAAGAACTGTTTCTTACAACTAAATTAGCCGCAGAAATCAAAAATTACGAAGAGGCAGTAAGTGCGATTGACATCTCATTAGAAAAATTGGGCGTAGAATTTATCGATTTGATGATTATTCACAGTCCAAAACCATGGATAGAGTTTCAAAGTGATGAGGATCATTATTTTGAAGGGAATTTGGCGGCTTGGAAAGCACTGGAAGAAGCTTATGAAGCAGGAAAGATTCGAGCAATTGGTGTTTCTAATTTTGAGCAGGTTGATTTAGAAAATCTTTTAGCTCATGCCAAAACGCCCCCTATGGTTAACCAGATTTTGGCCCACATTGGTCATATACCAACAAAAGTAATCGAATTTTCTCAAGCGCATGAGATTCTTGTAGAAGCCTACTCTCCTATTGCACATGGCGAAATGATGAAAAGTCCAGAAATTACTGAAATGGCAAAAAAATATCAGGTTTCTATTCCGCAATTGGCGATTCGCTATTTGCTTCAACTTGACTTGCTTCCATTGCCTAAATCATCCAAGGCCAGCCATATGAAAAATAATGCAGAGGTTAACTTCACGATTACAGATGAGGATATGGCGCAGCTAAATAAAGTCGGTACACTGGATTATGGAGTAAATAGTGAAATACCTGTATTTAAAAAAGTAGCAAAAAAGCGATAAAATGAATGAAATCGTGAGAACGGCTGAATGAGGAAGGTGAATTCAACCTGTAGTTACCAAAAAATGAGTGCAAAGATAGTTACTATAGCGTTGGGCTATTGACTATAAGCTACTCTAGGAATAGGGATAACCGCTGAGTGTTGTTTAACGTGGAGATGAGTTCCTTCACAACCTTTGTTAATAGTTTAAGAGGGTGAGGGATAACTAATTAAGTTATCCCTCACCCTCTTTCCTACTATTCTTCAAATGAGCCACCGGATACAAAGCTTGTATAAATATGCTCGTTTTCGGCTGTTTCTCCTTGAATAAGATGGATAATCGTTTCTGCTGCTACAATTCCCCAGCGATGTTTGGAGTAGGAAATGGTTGCTAGTCGAGGCTGTACAAATGCCCCTAATTCAGAGTTATCAAATCCTATCATTCGGATATCTTTTCCGATTTGGTAATTCGTTTCCTTGATGTATTTATACACACCAATAGCCATCTCATCATTCAAAGCAAAGATATCAATGGGTTTTTCAGGGGTGTTCATAAGGATTTTTTCTGCTGCTTGATAGCCTGAAGGTTCGGTGAAGTCCCCTTCTATAATCTCATAAGGGATACCAAAACGCTCTAGTTCTCGAGTGCTTGTTTTCAGCCGTTCAATACTATCATATCCTTGTTTAGGACCAGAAATTAAATACATTTTTTGTGTACCAGAGGAGAGGAACTGTTCAATAGCTAGAGTGGCTCCCCCCTTATTATCTAAGAGGACTTGTCGAATGTTTTCATGAGTAATGAGTCGATCAAGAACAACAATTGAATGTCCGCGGTCAGCAAATTGTTCAATTTCTTCGGTATCAAACGTCCAGTCTAAGATAACGGCGCCATCAATCATTCGTTCAGGAATAAAGAGATGAGATTTTACACCGCTGCAGACAATCATTTCGTAGCCAAAATAGGCAAGCCCTTTCTTAATTCCATCTAAGAGCTCTCCATAAAAACTCCCTCCATAGTCTGCTAAATAGACGCCGATGATATTTGTTTGCCGACGTTTTAATGTGCGAGCCGCCATGTTCGGAACATAGTTCAGCTCATCGGCAATTGCTTGTATGCGCGCCCTTGTTTCTTCCGTAATCTTTGGGCTGCCATTTAAAGCGTAGGAAACAGTTGAAATTGAAACGCCAGCCTTTTTTGCGATGTCTTTTATTCCTACCATGGGTGCTCCTTTCCTATCGATAAATATCGATAATTTGATTTTTTTTGGTGAAGGTATCTTTAGGGACAATCAAGCCCCCTGTTCTGTAAGGATTATGCTCGAGTTCAAACGCAACGCTCTTTCCGTCAATCTGTACATCATTTGTTCCAGTTAAATGGAAATTAACCGTTACTGGATTTTTAAATAATTCATAGTGTAAGGATAATCCATCTAATTCGTTTGGCAACACGGGATCAAAAATGACCTGATCTGTTTGTTCGCGAATTCCTAAGACAGAGGTAAGCAGTTGGTTCAAATAAATTCCCGGTCCGCTGGAATAGATACGCCAGCCACCTTTAACACCAACTGTTCCTTGTTTCAGTTTACCAAAATTTTTCTGTGCTTCATACCTTGTTTTGAAATCGCCATCAGAGCTGCTGAAATAAGCATTTGACTGACGAAGCTCTGCGTTTGGTACATAAGTTGAAATACTGATTGGGTTGATAATCTCCAATGCATGCCAAGCTTCTTCTGATTCCCCTATTTTTGCCATTGCTTCAGCAAAGCGGATATGTGCATGAACATACTGTAGTCCAATTTCACGACCAAAATTCGCTGCTTGCTCAGCTCGCTTAAAATGAGTACTGACGCCTCCGTTGTAAGATGCTGGGCGATTCATCAAGCGTACACCATCTGGAAATTGAAGATGCTCTCGAATCAACTTAAGATGATGACTGACTTGCTGAGGGGTTAATAATTCAGCAATCATACTTCTGGTCATAGGCAATAGTCGATAATGAATATTTGTTTTATTATCTTTAGGATAGACCATCTGTTCAAACGTTTTTTCAGAGGTTTGATAAAGAAATCCTGGAATTGTTTCATTTGATAAAATATACGTTTCGAAATCACGTTGGATTCCGTTGCTCAATTCCAATAGTTTTTTACTATAAGAAGAATCGACTGATAAGAGGAGTTCTCCTAGTTTTTTTATAACCTGATAAGTCAATGCGACCGTCCAGCTGCTAGCCATGCGTTTTTTCAATCGGCTGTCATAAGGCTGGAGTGTGTCATCCCAGTCCCCATCGCCGTAGCAAGAAAGGTAAGTTCCTTTTAAAAAATTAGTTTCAATATAAGCAACTTCTTTTTGAATGTGTTGATATAAAGTAGCTGTTTCACTTGTTTTTTGGAACGTCCCTCGAGACGTATAAGGGATTTCTTCCGCTAAAATTGAATAATCCTTTGTTTTTTCCAAATAGTCTGCCACGATTTTCATTGGCCAGACTATAATATCACCATGACTTTCATCTGCTTTTTGTTCTTCATAGCGATCAAACATAAACCATTGCGGCCAGTTTCCATCATCTTCAAATTGGTTTGAAAATACCTGTTTTATGATAGAGCGAACAATTTCCGGTCGATTGACAGCTAAAAAGAATTCAGTTGGACCTTGTGAGACATCTCTTGTCCCCCATGCCGCACCACCATACTGTTCTAATCCGTGGGGAGATAGATAATGAACGAGCATATTATGTGTATACCATCGTGTAAGGAGATTCATTCGTTGAACATTGACTTCTTCATGCGTTAATGAAAACTGATGAAGCAATTGGTCAATAAACGCAACATATGTTTTTTCCTCTGCAGCAAAATTAGTTTTTACCTCTTGGAATGGACGATTTTCCAAAGTCCCTTGAATACGTAACGTAAATTTAGAAACAGACTCTAACTGTAGAACAACGAGCTGTTCATCTGGCAGTTGAGTAAAGAGTGATCCGTCAGTTAGCCTAAAAGGTTGATTACTATTCAAATAGTAAGTAAGATCTGGATACTTGGCGGTAACACTTGGATGTGTACTTTTAACAGTCAACAGATTTTGTTCCTGTTTTATTTGGTGATGAGGCGTATCTTCGGGGCCCATCACTACTTGATTCGATATAGCCCAAGTATAGGATTTTCCAGACTGACTGTCTACCTCCAAACGGATTTCTCTCGTATCTGCTATGGTAAATGTACGAATAATAAGTAAGTCATTCTCTGTTTTATAATACCAAGTGGCCGAATTTAAGCCCATTTCAAAGGCAGTTGGCATAGTTAGAATACGCCAGACATCATCTTCTAAAACATAAATTCTCTGTCCAGTAAGTTTAAATAAATTCAGGGCATTCCGACTATTTCCCAAGAGCTTATTCATAGATGTGTTGCCTAAAACAATCTGCGAATTAAAGATTCCCGTCATGTAAACCGTAGTACTTAAAAGTGGCTGTTCAACGTCTAAATCCATCCCGCTTAAAAGGATATGTCCGTGTGCTCGCTCCATCTCTTCTTCTTTGTTTTGTAGAACAACATGATGATATTCCTCTGTAAAAAAGGAATAAAGAGAAGCTCCTTCCTCTTTTTCTAATTGAACAGGATAGATGTTAACTAATTCCTCTTGCGTAAATGGCTCACCTACAAGTGGCTCACCCAAGAGCTTTTGGAAAGTTGTTCCTTGTTCATGAGAAACTGAAATCTCTTCTTTTTCATACCAACCAGTAATCGTCTCTAGTGAAACTAGTGGGTTTGTGATTGCTTCATCTTGTGAATCCTTCACGACACCATAGAAAACAATTTCTTTTGGCTGATCTGATAAAACGATTGGCTCAGATTGCAGACCAATATAAGCAAATTCATACTGATAGACTTCATTGTCCAATGTTTCTCGTAAAAGTGCTTGCGGTTGATTGGTTTTCTTATAGGCCCGTTTAAAGAACTGGTATCCATCTGTAGAAAAGGATCGAATCTTTTGTAGACTTCCTTGTTCAATTACAGGGAATTTTCCATCCTGTGGCTGATTTTGTCTAGAGGAAACAACGGTATGTCCACCTTCTTGTGTTACATGATGATCAATATATTGGGAGACGTAGGCTTCGTTTGATTGGACGGCTCCTTTTTTTGCAAGACCTAAATCTTGTCCATAAATGATGTCGATTGTTCCTTCACCCGAGACAGTTACTCGCCAAAACCAGCAATTATGTTCTGATAAAAGAAAGTCTACTTGATAGTGAACGGATTCTAAAGAGCCTTTCCAAGTTAGCTGATTGTCATGGATAGAAAAATGACTCTCTGCATTTGAACCGATTAAAGGAATCATTTGTTTTCCTGATTGATGATGGATTCGTAAGTAGAGCTGATTTAAGCTACCATCTAAAGAGTTTCCTTGAAGCTGATTAATCATCATGTTACAGCTTTCAATTTCATATAAATCTCCTGTTTCCAGAAAAGAAAACTGTGTGTCTGCTTTTTTAATCTGTAATTTCATATTGACCTTCCTATCTAATAAGCTGAAATGTTGAAGTCAGCAAATCTCTACTATTTGGTCCCACCATTAGCTGGAACTCTCCTTCATCACTTCTCCATTGATTATCTATGTGGACATAGCGTAATTGTGATTCAGTGATATGGATAAGAATTTTCTTCTCTTCTCCAGGTTCTAAGGTAATTTTTTCAAAAGATTTCAACTCTTTTAATGGTCGGACACGTTCACCCACGAGATCACGTACATAAACTTGAACCGTTTCTTCAACAGGTAGTGAAGAGGTATTTTTGATTGTTACAGAAGCTTCCAATGGTTTTTCCATAGATAGCTTGCTGCTTGTTACTAATCCAGAATAAGTGACATGGCTGTAGCTTAGACCAAAACCAAATGGATATTTTGCATAATTTGAACAGTCTAAATATTTAGAAACATATTTTTCATCAGGAGCAACTTCGTACGGACGCCCTGTGTTTTCAACATTATAGTAAACAGGCACCTGTCCAACAGATTCTGGGAAGGACATGCTCAAGCGACCGCTTGGATTACTAATCCCCCAAAGAATTTCTGCAAGTGCATTGCCCCCCTGAGAACCTGGGAACCATGCTTCAACAATCGCTTTTGCATCATCAAAATCAGAAAGGTCTAACGGACGTCCATTGTAAACAGTCACAATAATTTCTGAATTGTACTTTTGAAGTGTATGAAATAACTTGATTTGTTCTTTGGGAAGACGAATCGAGCTACGACTAGCTGCCTCCCCACTCATTTCAGAGGTTTCCCCCAAAGACAAGATGACTTTGTCTGCTTTTTTTGCCAATGAGATTGCTTCATCTATTGCTGTATCAGACGGAGTAAAGTAGTCAAATGGTTCTGTGCCAAATAAAACAGAGGAGGAAAGTGCGGACGCTCCTTCTGCTAGCGAGACTGTTTCACTTTGTTTTCCTTGCCAAGACCAAGCCCCTAAAATATCACGAGAGTTTGCACCCGGGCCGACAATAGCAACTGTTTCTCCTTTTTTTATAGGAAGAATTTCTTCATTTTTCAATAAAACGATGGCCTTTTTAGCGATGTCCTTTGCGGCATCTTGATGTTCTTGTGAAAAAACAATCGCTACTTCTTTTTCTTCATCTGCTCCTCTATACGGATTTTCGAAGAGACCTAAGTCGTCTTTTAATTGAAGGATTCTCATAACTGCCTCATCTAAAAGACGGACATCAACTGCCCCTTCATTAATTAGCTCCTCTAAGGAATCCGTATAACAAGTAGTCATCATTTCAATATCCACACCTGCTTCAATTGCAAGTTTTGCGGCTTGTTTTTTATCCTTGGCTACACCATGAGCGATTAGCTCTTGAATAGCTCCCCAGTCAGAGATGACCACACCATCAAAGTTGAATTCTCTTCTCAAAATGTCACGAAACAGCCATTTATTTCCTGTTGCAGGAACACCATTTAAAGCATTAAAAGAGGTCATAACAAGCTTTGCCCCGGCATCAAGTGCCGCCTTGTAGCCAGGTAAATACTGTTCTCTTAACTGTTGCTCAGATAGATCTACACTATTGTAATCTCGCCCTCCAATAGCTGCGCCATAAGCTGCAAAATGTTTTACACATGCGGCTACGCGGGAAACGTCATTTTTTAAATCATCACCTTGGTAGCCCTTGACTAATGCACGAGCCAATTGACTATTTAAATAAGCATCTTCTCCTGTAGACTCCATCACACGTCCCCACCGAGGATCTCTCACTAAATCAACCATAGGTGAGAAAGTCACATGAAGTCCAGAAACTGCGGCTTCGTGTGCAGAAATAGCAGCCATCTCTTCTACTACTTTTTCGTCCCATGTACAGCCCAAAGCTAGCGGAATAGGGAAAATTGTTCGAAATCCGTGAATAATATCCGCCATTAAAATGGTTGGAATGTGTAATCGATTATTTGCCATGTATTCCTTTTGTACGCGAATGGCTTCTTTTGCACCAGAAACCCCAAGTGTTGTACCTGCTAGATTAATGGTTTCTTGAGTTAGCCCTAAATCAGACATCGGTCCTGTCTTTTCTTCCGCTTTATCGGAGTAGAAAGCTGCTGCCAGTTGAAGTAGCTGATCTACTTTTTCTTCTAGTGTCATTTGCTCTAGCAATGCTATTACTTTATCATTTGTCATAAACTCACTCCTAAAATTCAATGGTTGCTTCTAATGGAAAGTGATCAGAAGGATACCGGCAGTCACAGGAATCTGTGAGGGTTCCACTTGTTTTAATCATTCCATGATTGGTATAGATGTAATCTATTTCCTCCAAATCCCTCCAAGGGGTCGTATAAACAAAATTTTGAAAAGAACCGTTAGGCCCGTAGTGAGGCTGTTCAGATTCTGTTTTTGTACTTCTAAAATTATGAGAAAGAATCAGTTGATGAACGGATTCTGTTTTTTCAGCATTAAAATCTCCAAGCAAAAAGGTTGGATAGTTTTCGATTTTTTCTTTCATTCGGGTAAGGATAATCTTCATACCTTCATATCTAGCGGATTCAGAAATATTATCTAAATGTGTATTTAAGATGAGACTCTCTTTTTTTGTCACTTTGTCTTGCAACGTACACCAAACGCAAATTCGTTTATAGGCAGAACCTTCATGAATACTCGGTATTTCAGGTGTGCTTGATAACCAGAAGAAACCGGAATCAATCAATTCATATCTTTCTTTTCTATAATAAATAGCCAATCCTTCTCCCGTGCCATCTCCGTCACGTTCTGCTGAAAAAGAATGATAATTGTTTAAACGATTGAATGATTGTAGTTGATTCGGACGTAATTCTTGAAGGCAAAAAATATCCCAATCATGATAATTAATCAATGCTAATACATGGTCTTCTCTATAGGACCATTGCCATTTTTGATCGTAATCAGTATCAACTCGAATATTATAGGTTGCAATTTTCACGGGTAGGTTCCCCCTTTATTTCTTCTGCTATTTTTTGTACTTCCTTCAGTAACTGTCGCTGTTCTCCACCTCCATGTCCTTTTTTCCAGTAGATAAGTAACTGTTTATACGAACGAAGTTTACGGTAGGTTGGGAAAAAATCAGTCATCGGACAAATCGGATCTGCACTCCCTACAGACGCATAGACTGGATTTTGAATAGTGGATACCAAGTATTGGGTATCAAAAACAGCTAACTGTTGTTTAATATGCGTTTTTGTCTCTGGATGCTTTTGTATATAGTCGTGAATAACCCCATAGGAACCAGTCCCTTCATCGATTCGTCGAGAGAGATTTGAATGACTAGGGACATCAGCAAAGGTCGCTTTTATTGGCTGTTCTGTTAACGCATTGACAAGAAGAGCAACACCGCCTCCTTGAGAACCGCCACGCAGAAAAATAGCCTTTTGATCAATTTCAGGAAGTTGTGCAGCAAGAGTCACCGCTCGTAAATTATCTGCTACAAGCCTTCTCATATAAAAATCTTCATTTGATAAAAATCCTTTTCCCATTGGAACATCCAAATCGATCGTTTTATAAGAAGCTGTATCCTGTGTTTTCCCTCCTTGACCACGATTATCAATCACTAGACAGGCGTATCCTGCTTTCAACCAATGAGAGAATTGGTTAGGTGTTTCTATATGATTCATATAGCCGAGAAAATCAATTACTATCGGACAAGGCAACGTCGTTTTAGGAATGAGCAGCATCCCGTAAATTGTTTCATAGAGGAGACTTTGAAAGGAAAGTTCAAAGCAATCTGCTCCTGCTATTGTTGACGGGTGTTTCTTTTTCTTAAACTGACTCGGTATATCTGCCAGTTCTAATTTCATTTCTTGCCAAAATAGATTACTGTCCACTCTCGTCAACCTCCAAAACTTTTATGAAGAAAAACAGTTGTAAACAAGCACTGACTGCAACGCCCAAGGCAACAAACAAGAAGAATACCCATTGCGTCATGAACCAGCAGGTGAGAATCGGTAGCACCAATAGAATAATACTGTTTGCACTGCTACTTAAGACAACATAAACGGTTTCGTGAATACTCTTTTTTAAAGGCCAAGGATAGATACTGTAAATAATCATGAACGTACACAAAAATAATAAGGAAAGTCCAAATAAAATGATGACAAAAAAACCAAGATACGTTGAAAGTTGAAAAAGAACCAGTGTGCTTATTCCCAATCCAACAATAAATAACGCGATAAATAGTGTAAGAATAAGCCCTCTTTTAAATGAGTGTTTGAGATTCTTTAGATAGGCTTGTACGACAGCCGACTCCTGTTCTTTTATCATTTGATAAATTGTTTGGTATAATGCCATCACTGCAGGTCCAATCAAAAAAATCGTTATGCTTGTCAACCAGAATAAAAGATTAATTAATAGTAGATTGGCGATGAATGAAAAGACGCGATAATAGAGTCCTTCATAGGAAAAAAGTTTATTCATAAGTAGCAGAGAGGAAGGATTTTATCCGATTCATCCCTTCCTCTCCTGCATCCCTTCTGTATATTAGTTTAGTTTTTCTCTGTTTTCTTTCATTTTTTCAGATTTTACTTCTTTAATATCTTCCCATTTATTCTGTTTCAAAAAGTCTTTGAATTCATCAACAGTTGCATCAAAGGTTTTTTCATCTTTTGAACGAATCAGTGAGATAATTGTTGTATTTAGTTTTGTTTCAATGGCTTCATTTGAACGTGCTTCTGCTGTTCCTGCATCTGGATTAATATTTTCAATGACAAAGTGAGGAACTAGCTTTCCTTTACCCCATTCTTGAATTTGAGTAAGAGCACTTTCTTGTTTCACTTTTAACGCATTTACGCGGTCGTTATTAAAATACAAGAAACGGCTAATACCATATTTTTTGTTATATGCATCATTGTCTGTTTTTTCTAATTCTTTCACTTCATCAAGATAGTCAATTTTTCCTTCATTATTGTAATCATACGTAACGCCTTCAACCCCATATTTGGTTAAAATTTGTCCAGGTTCATCAATTAAATAAGTGAAAAGCTGTGTAACTTTTGCAGGATCTTTCGCATCTTTGGTAATGTAATTACTTAACCAACCTGAAATTCCTGTTTGATTTAATGTTGGTTTTCTTCCAGAAGTACTTGTCGGTCCATCAATTGCAATATATTTTGTTCCTGAATTTTTTGTGAATTCAGTGAAATTCCCACCTTGTCCACTAGTTCCAGCAACTAGCATGGTTGCATAATTTCCTTGTTTTACTTTTTCATCAAATGTTGCTCCGTCATCAGTGAAGCTATCATCGCTTATATTTCCATCACGATAGACTTGATTAATTGTTTTTAACCAGCCTAGGTACTCTTCATCTAGGTTTCGATCGTAGTAGCTTCCATCTTCATTTTCAAGAGGTACACCCAAGAAATCCTGCAGTTTATCTAAGAAAGGTCCAGATGTTTCTCCAATAGTTGTGAACCCCATTGGTGTATATTCAGGATATTTTTCTTGAATTTCTTTCATCACTTTGACGAAGTTTTCAGGTGTTGAAACGTCAGGCTTTCCTAGCGCATTATAAACATCTTCTCGAATTACAAAATTGTCGTTCACAGGAATATTGCCACTTTCATAGTCTGCTTTTGTATTTGAATAGTTAGGGTATCCATAAGTTTTTCCATTATCAAGTTCATACCATTTAAACGTATCTTTGTTTACGACACTCATTAAATAAGGGTCATATTTTTCTGCTAAATCATTTAAAGAAACTGCCCACGCATCTGCTTTCTTAGCTGCTTGTCCAGTCATATTTGTTAAGGTAACGATATCCGGCATATCTCCACCTGAAATCATGGCATTTAATTTTGTATCGTCTCCAGAAATAAATTCAATATCAATATTCAAGTCTTTTTTAATTTGAGCGGTGGTCACGTCCTCGCCAAATGGAAGAGAAGTCCAATCAGAGTTGATATACCACTTAATTTTTGTGGTCTCTTCTTTTTTATCAAGTTTCCACGCAGGAGTCGTTTTATCCAATGTGTAGCGATCTTTTATCGAAAAATCATCAGCTGCTTTTTCTTCTTTTCCTCCACACGCTGCTAAACCAAACATTACTGTTACTGCCAACAAGCTACCAAACAATTTTTTCATGTCTTTTCCTTCTTTCTAATTTTATTCTTTCACAGCACCGGCCATCATACCGCCGATGAAATGTTTTTGAAGTAGTGGATAAATAATCAAAATTGGAACGGTGGTAATGACAATCGTTGCTAATTGAACGCCTCTAGTGGTTGCCTGAAAGATGACGTCTGTACTACCACTTTCAGTCATTGTACTTAAGTTTGACTGGACGATAATTTCATAAATCTTCATTTGTAAGGGATAGAGATATTCTTTTGTAATATATAATTTTGTGGTCATAAAATCATTCCATTGACCCACACCGTTGAACAAAACAATTGTGGCTAATGCTGGTTTTGTCAGCGGCAGGAAGATTTTGTAAAAAATTTGAAATTCGCTTGCCCCATCAATCTTTGCAGATTCTTCTAAGGAGGCCGGTATTTCTCGGAAAAAGTTCATCAAAATAACGACATCATAGTAGCTGAACAAAGCAGGGATAATGTATACCCAAAAAGTATCCAGTAGTCCTAATGACTTAATTAGTAAATACGTAGGAATCATCCCACCACCAAAATACATGGTGATAACACCTAATGTTGTGTAAATACTTCTGCCCATCAGACGTGATTTACTCAATCCATAGGCTACAACCGCACAAAATAGTGTATGTGTGGCGGCACCAATGACTGTTTTTAAAACAGAGATACCAAACGCACGTGGAATACTTGCATCTGATAAAACGCGACGATAGTTTTCCAGTGTAAATCCTCTAGGCCAAAGAACCAATCCGTTTTCAGCTAATCCAGAGCTAGATGAAACAGATGAAACGAGAATATTCCATACAGGGACGATAATTAAAAGTGAAAACAGGATAAGGATTAATGTATTAAAAAAGTAAAATTTTCCATTTTCTTTTGATGCTCGTTTGATCATTTCTCTACCTCCTTATAAAATGACTGAACGGCCATTATTCATTTTTCTTGTTACCCGGTCGGTAATAATTAATAAGATTACTGAGATGATGGAAATTCCTAAACCGACTGCAGTCGCATAAGAGAAATCTCCTTGCGTGAGCCCCATTCGATAAACAAACGAGTTGATAACCTCTGATTTATTTTGGTTTTGGGCATTCATTAATACTAATGTTTGATCTAAATTTGATCCAAGAATCCCACTGACATTAAGAATTAAATTCAACGAGATAATCGGTGTTAAAAGTGGTAAGGTGATTGCTCGAATTTGAGTTAGCTTTGAAGCCCCATCAATTCTGGCAGCTTCATAAAATGTTGGATCAATTCGAGACATTCCTGCCAAGTATAGAATGGTCCCCCACCCAACTTCTTTCCATAAATCAGATAAAACCGCAATCCACCAGTATTTATCTGGATCAAGTAAATGATTGACTCCTTTATCCATTAAGCCAACAGACATCATTAGCTGGTTGATAAATCCGCTAGTGGAAAGCCAAGAAATCAGCATACCGCCTAAAACAATCCATGAGAAAAAATGAGGAATATAGGAAACGGTTTGAATAAATTTCTTTAATTTGCCATCCTGCATTTCAAAAATCATGATTGCTAGGATAATTGGAATGGCAAACCCTAGAAAAAGTTTCATTAAGCTGATTGCAAGCGTGTTTCTCACGGCTTCCCAGAAGAACGTATCCTCTAGGATTATTTTGAAATTTTCCAAGCCTACCCATTGTGCTGTCGAAATAGTATCAATAATGGTATAGTTCTTAAATGCAATAATAATACCGTAAATGGGAATGTAATTGAATACAATCATAAATGCTACACCAGGCAAAACCATCCAATGTAGCTGTCGTTGTCTGTAAAGTTTCTTCAGCTTATTCATACATTGATTTTCCTTTCTTTTATCGTCAACAATTCTCCGCCTTTCTTATTTTGGTGAAACGTTTCTACAAAATGAATTATAAACTCCTCTTTTTTAAATTGCAAGCCCTTTCAATTAAAAAAAGAAAGAATGCTAAAAACGCCTGTTTTATTGGGTTTTATATTTTTATTATTGATTTGTTATAAAAACACCCACTATTTTTCCTTTTTTTTGTATAAAATACCAGAAAAGAGTGAAACGTTTCACTATCGGACGCCCCTATTTTATACACGCATTAAAGGATTTTCTTTTTTAGTGGATTGTTTTTAGTTTAAAATATCCAACATTTTTATTGGTAATCGGTGAAAAATCAGCTTTTAAAATAGAGGGTTAGTTTTTAAAAATAAGCAGTGACTCTTTCCGATAATTTTAAAAAGTTGTATAGGTATGAATTGTGTGAAATTACACGAAGAAAAAAAGAGGGAATCTTGAATCATGCTTTGTTTCTTTAAGTAATTGAACCACAAAAAGTAGGCGATTAGAAGACGGACTAGAGTCAGACTAATACGGAAAGGATGATGGAGTCCACTTTCATCAGGTTTACTAGCGATGATGAGCACTATTTATCAGCAAAAAGATTTTCTGATTACTCTTGTTAGATAAAAAAACTGAGACGTAGTTATAAAACTACTGATCTCAGTTCTCCCCCAATAATTAGTTGCTCAACCAAAAAGACAAATTAAAGGGGTTCATTTAGAAAAGGTTGTGAGACGGGTTCAGATACATTTATTTATACCAATTCGCCCATCCAAGCAGCAGTACCGCCCATTACGTTGGTTACGTTAAACCCCTGCTCTGCTAAAAATTCGCAAGCCATCGCTGAACGTCCTCCTGATTGACAGATTACGTGATAGGATTGAGAAGAATCCAACTCTATAAACTGTTGATTTAATTGGCTTAACGGATAATTTTTTGAGTCTGGAACATGGCCATTTTCATATTCATCCACTTCACGAACGTCAAGAATATTCAACTCAGTTTGTTTGGTTAATTGATAAAACTCAGGCATTAAAATTGAACTATACATAGTTTAACTCCTCCGGTCTAACTGTATGATAAAGCATAAAGGCACCATCTAAATTGGTTGCAGAAAATCCTGACTGTTTCAAGATTCGTTCAGCAATATAGCTACGTAAGCCACTGTGACAGCTGACAATATATTCTTGACTCCTATCCAGTTCATTTAAACGTTGTCGAAGTTCGTTTACAGGAATATTTATTGCATTAGGGAACGTTCCTTGTTTAAGCTCATCGGGTGTTCGGACATCTAAAAGGATTTTTCCTTTCGTCAATGCCTCTTTTAATTCATGCCATTGAATGTGATGACTAATCCCCTCCAGCAAATTAATAGCTGCATAGCCAAGCATATTTACGGGGTCTTTTGCTGAACCAAACGGTGGTGCATAGGTAAATTCTAATTCAGGTAAATCAAATACTGTTAAGTCCCCTTTGATTGCGGTCGCTAGAATATCGATTCGTTTATCGACGCCTTTTTCACCAATGCCCTGTGCACCGTAAATTTTTCCTGAATATTTGTCAAAGATAAGCTTTAATACAATCTCTGTCGCCTGCGGGTAATACCCTGCATGGTCTTTTCCAGTTACATGAACGACTTCTATTGGAAGCTCTGCAAGACGTGCTGTGCGTTCGCTTATCCCTGTTGAGGCAGCTGAAAGATTGAATGTACGGACGATTGCAGTACCAATACTTCCTTTATTTTTTCGGGGAAGCCCCGCGATTACATCTGCTACCTGTCTTCCTTGACGGTTTGCAGGAGAGGCTAGAGAAATCAACGCATCCTCTTCTGTAATTTGTTGTCTTACTACGATAGCGTCACCTACTGCATAGATATCTGGTTGACTGGTTTGATAATGTTCATCTACTAAAATTCCTCCGCGAAGACCTGTTTTAATGTCCGCTTTTAACGCTAGACTGTTTTCAGGCTGTACCCCTACAGAAAGAATCGTTACATCGGATGAAAGAATCGTTCCGTCTTCGAGAACCAGTTCTCTTCCTTCTTTTCTAAATTCTGTTGCAGACTGACCTGTAATCACATCTATCCCATTATTTATTAGTTCATTTTTTACGAACGCTGCCATTTCTTCATCAAGAGGCGGCAAAACGTGGGGGGCTTTTTCAACTAGAGTGACGGTAAGTCCCCTCTTCTTTAAGTTCTCTGCCATTTCTAATCCAATGAATCCGGCTCCGATGACAACAGCATGATTGGCTTGCTCGTTTAGCGTGTGCATAATATTGTCTAAATCAGGAATACTCCTCAAACTGAACGCATTTTTTGCCTCCTCAATTCCCTTAATGGGTGGCGTGAAGGGTTTTGCACCAGGTGAGAGAATCAGTTTGTCGTAGGTTTCTGTAAACGACTGACCGTTTGATTGCACAGTGATTTGATGTTGTACAGGGTCAATGTCAAGCACTTCATGATGAGGACGAACATCTAACCGAAAGCGATTTGCCAAGTCTTCTGGGGTCTGTACAACTAATTTTTCGCGCGAGTCAATTTCTCCTGAGACAAAATAAGGCAGTCCACAATTTGCAAACGAAACATACGGGCCTTTTTCAAAGACAGTGATTTCAGCTTCCTCCATTAAACGACGCAGGCGTGTGGCAGCAGACATTCCACCTGCAACGCCTCCTACAATTATTATTTTCACGTTATCTTCCTCCTACTTTTTTTCCAGACCACTGGTTCATTCCACCACGAACGTTGATGACTTCATAACCATTCTTCTTTAATTGTTTTGCAGCTTGTTTGCTGCGCATCCCTGATTGACAAATAACATAAACTACTTCTTCTTTTTTACCCCTATAGGTATCTATTTTTGCTAAGGGAACATTTAGTGCTTGCTTGATATGACCAGCACGGTATTCCTGTGGTGTACGAACATCTATGATGCGGCTGTTTTTTTCGGATAAGTCAGCTAATTCTTTTGTTGAGATTGATTTAACCGGTTGTAAAAATGAAAACAAATAATCATTCCTTTCTGTTTCTCGATATACCCTACACGGTATATTAAACCCTTCCTTTCTAACTTTGTCAATCACTTTGTTTTTCGATTTTTGACTTGTGATGGAAATATTTGACAATTATACCCTGTATAGGTATTATGTGTTTGTAAGTATGAGTAGCTAGTTATTTAACAGAGCAGTCTGAAAAGTATTTCTATTGCTAAAATTTCTGTAACTCAGATGAATTAATAATCATTTATTAGTACAAACTAGTCAATTTTTTATAGAAAGTGGGTATTCTCATGGAGAAAACATCTCAAAAGAAACAAGTAATTAATCGTCTAAAGCGAACTGAAGGTCAAATTCGTGGAGTACAAAAGATGATTGAGGAAGAAAAAGAATGTATGGATGTCATTACTCAGCTAAGTGCTATTCGCTCAAGTATTGACCGTGTAATGGGAATGATTGTGGCAGAAAATTTAAAAGATTGTTTTGAATCTCCTGAAAAAGATCCTCAAGAACAATCAAAAAAATTAGAACAAGCTATTCAAATGATTATAAAAAAATAACCTTGGGATTCTAGTATGCAGACCTTCAAAAGTTTATTTGTTTTTACTTTTGAAGGTCTATATAGATAATCCTAGGGTTTTACTGCTAATTCATAAGAGTAGATAAAAATAGACGGACATTCACTGTTACTTATTTTGCTGAAATTTGGATAAATAGTGAATCAACTCAATCCTCTCTCTTTCTAATAATCACTAAGTAGCTTTTTAAGAGAGGAATTTTACTGAGACAGGTTTCTTTGTTTCGTAGGACTCTTTTGTAGCTTGAGCAATTCGTTGTGCCATAATTCCATCTTCAAAGGTACAAGGGGGTTTTGTATCAGTAAGAATGGCTTCAAAAAATGCGCGAATTTCACAGATATATGCGTCGTTGTAACGTTCTAAAAAGAAATGTAAGGGTTGATCTTCACTAACTGATTCAGCGGTTGATAATTTCACGGTTGTCTCTTGTTCATTTCTACTTTCTGCAGCTCCTTTTGAGCCAAATGCTTCAATTCGCTGATCGTATCCATACACAGCTTCTCGTGAATTATCAATAACGCCCACCGCACCATTTGCAAATTTTAATGAGATGACAGCTGTATCAATGTCGTTTACCTCTGCGATTTTCGGATTTACCAAAGCTCCCCCTGTTACGAACACCTCTGTTACTTCTGAGCCAGAAGCAAATCGAGCCATATCAAAATCGTGGATAGTCATATCCATAAAGAGTCCACCTGAGCGTTTTACGTAATCTAATGAAGGCGGCTCTGGATCTCGAGAAGTAATTTTTAAAATATGCAACTGACCAATCGAGTGATTCGTCACACATTGCTGTACGCGTGCATAATTTTTATCAAACCGACGATTAAACCCAATTTGTACTTTTACGTTGGCTTCTTTTATCGCTTCGTAGGCTTCAAGTGTTTCTGTGTCGGAGAAACTAATGGGTTTTTCGCAGAAAATGTGTTTCCCTTGTTTAGCAGCTGCCTTAATTAAATCTACATGGGTATCGGTTGGTGAACAAATAAAAATAGCGTCAATCTCCGGGTCATCTAGTAGTAGTTGTGGATCTGGAACAATTTGCTGAATTCCCCGCTCATGTCCCCACGCCTGTGCACTTTCCAGCATTGGATCAGAGATGGTTTTTACTAGAATATTTGGGAGCTGAAGCATGTTTTCTACATGAAGCTTTCCTATACGACCGGCGCCAATCACACCTACAGTTATTTTTTTCATTTTTCCTTCTCCTCTTATCATAGTCATAGTCCGCTAATTTCTTTAATATATTTTCTAGCTTTCACAGCATATTCAAAAGGGTTCGCCTGAGACGGATCTTGTTCCGCTTCAACCACAATCCAACCGCTGTAGTTTGATTCGATAATTTTATTCATAATTGGAACAAAATCAATCATTCCATCACCGGGAACCGTAAATACGCCCTTTTTAACCCCTGTTAAGAAGCTTTCTTTTTGTTGTTTTACGTTTTGTGCCACTTCTTTACGAACATCTTTAAAATGAATATGTTTAATCCGTTCTTTATATAAGTGAAAAATTTCGAGAGGGTCTTCACCTGAAAAGACAAGATGACCGGTGTCAAATAAAAGAGAAACCATTTCAGGATTCGTGTGCTCCATCAGATAAGTAATTTCTTCTGTGGTTTGTACACCGGTACCCATATGGTGATGATAGACGATAGCCATTTCTTTTTCTGCAGCTAATGTTCCCAATTTTTCTAAACCTGTAGTTAATTTTTCCCAGTCAGCAACTGTGAATTTCGGTTTTTTATCAAAGACAGAAGTAGCTATCTGTCCCTGAATACTCTGACCTTGTTCAGAGACCACAATTACTTTTGCCCCCATGGCATGTAAAAAGTCTCGGTGTTGAATAAACGCTTTGGCAGTTACCTCATAAGGTTTTGTTGTCAAAAAAGTGCTAAACCAAGCACTGGCAACAGATAGACCTCGAATAGACAAATAATTTTCAAGAATTGAGGGATTTTTCGGATATTTATTTCCAATTTCTGTTCCGACAAATCCCGCAAGTGCCATTTCACTGATTGTTTGCTCAAATGTATTTTCTGCACCTAGTTCAGGCAAATCATCATTTGTCCAAGCGATAGGTGCCATTGCTAAACGGATAGTTCCCATTGCATTCATTCCTTTCTATTTACACATCTATACATTCATTTTGCAGCCAAGAGTTTTTACAAGCGATTGCGACCTCTGTTGCATAAAGTCCATCTAAGGCAGTAATCTCGGGCTGACGGTTTGAAGAAATACAAGAGACGAATTCGGTCAGTTCATCTATAAATGCTTCTTTAAATCGTTCGGGAAAATCTTTGGAGACAGGGCGGTTTGCTCCATGTTCATTGTAAACAGTCACCAGATTTTTTTCCGGGATTGTCGCAACCCGAATCATTCCTTTAGTTCCAATTAATTCAGTTTCAACATGATAACCATGAACTGCATTTCGACCAGCCACTAAAAAGGCAATAGCCTGATTGTCAAGCGCCATCATGGCGGCACCTGTTTCTAACTCGCCTAGTGCATCTAGCTGCGGATAGGCCTTGTTATTCCCCAACGCCCAGACTTTTTTTATTTCTGAATTTGTGAACCAGCGTACCAAGTCAATATCGTGAATTGACATATCTGAAAACAGTCCTCCGCTTGTCCCATTTTTTGCAAACTTTAAGAAGCTGTCCATTCCACTGCTAGGATCAATTCCATAACATCGAATAAGCGTAATTTCACCAATCTCTCCATCTTCAACCATCTTTTTAGCATAGCGATAAGAAGTATCATAGCGACGCATAAAGCCAAGCATGAATTTCTGATTAGAATGTAGATTAATTATGGGGATGATTTGTTCAATTTCATTAACAGTTAGGCCAATAGGTTTCTCACAAAATACGTGGAGTCCTTTTTCAAGCCCTTGTCTAATTTGGGTTACATGAAAACTCGAGGGCGAGGCAATTACTACTGCATCAAGAGAAGGATTGTCAAGCATCTCTTCATAGGTTGTATAGGTTTTTGCTACACCAAGTTGATTTCTAGCAAAGGCTAGTTCCTCTTCTACTAAACTACATGCAGCAATCAGACAGCTGCCGGGAACATTTTTCGCTAAGTTTTCCGCATGAATTTTTCCCAGACGTCCAAGCCCTACAATTCCAAAGTTTATCACCGTCATTTTTTCACCCTATTCTTATCAATTTTTTTGTGGTGTAACCAAGAGTACATACATCAGCCTTTTTTATTTTTCCGCATATCAATCACTACAGCCCCGACTATAATAGCTCCCTGAATAATTTGTTGAATATAGGCGTCTACACCTAGTAATGTAAATCCATTCGTAAGCGTTCCTAAAATTAGAGCTCCAACCACCGCGCCCCAAACTTTCCCGACACCTCCGCCATGACTTGTTCCACCAATGGTTGCAGCAGCGATAGCCGTTGTTTCAAACATTGTTCCGGCTGCAGGCTGAATAGAGCCTCCTGTTCGTCCGATATAGATTAAAGCTGCAATAGAAGCAAGGATACCAGAAATTGCGTATACCCAAACCAGATTTTTTCGGACGTTGATTCCAGAAATTTCTGCAGCTTCTGTATTTCCTCCAATGGCATAGATACTTTTGCCAAAACTCGTATAGTTCATGATTCCCCATATAATAAATATCAGAACAATATAGATGAGTACCGGGACAGGAATTACGCCAAATATTCGTGAACCAAACCAGTTGATTTCCGGATTTATATTGCTGACAGGCTTCCCTCTAGAAACCATTAAAGCAGCTCCGCGTACTGAAATTTGAGTTCCTAATGTAGCAATAAATGGCGGAATGTTCGTATAAGCAATTAATCCCCCATTCACAGCACCAATTCCTGCACCGATTAAAAGTGTAACAAGAATAGTTACATATAAAGGCGCCATCCCAAGTCCAGGGAAAATTTTATCGATGGCATTTTGTGTCTGGCTGATTGTTCCTGCGACAATCCCTGCAAATGCAAGTGTAGAGCCAACAGACAGGTCAATTCCGCGAGAAATTAAAACGATAAAAATTCCTAGAGCTAAAATCCCGTAAATAGCTGTCTGTGTTAGTAAATTTAAAATGTTGTTCATAGATAGAAAATTGGGGTTTAGTCCAGTTAAGACAGCAATCATAAGTGCTAAAACCAGTACAATTAGATACTCTGATAGAAATTGCTTTAGTTTTTTCACTTTATTATCGGTTGGTTCTTTTGTTTGTGAAGCCTCCATTACTTCGTCCTCCTAATTTATATTCCTAATTGGGAAATCGTCTTTTTCTCCAGATGCATAGGTTAAAATCTCTTCTTGAGTGAGCCCATTATTTTCTAATATTCCAGTGATTTTTCCTTCATGCATCACGACAATTCGATCACTCATTCCTAGAACTTCTGGCAGTTCTGAAGAAACCATAATGATACTTTTTCCCGTATAGGCCATCGTGGAAATGTTTCGATGAATTTCAGCTTTTGCCCCCACGTCAATTCCACGAGTGGGTTCATCTAAAATAAGAATCTCAGGCTTGGTAGACAACCATTTTGCAATCAACACCTTTTGCTGATTCCCTCCGCTCAGATTCATAATGGCTGTTTCACCTGAAGCAGTTTTTATTTTTAACGTATCGACAAATGCTTCTGCATCTTCACGCATTTTTTTTGGATTGAGTAATTTAAACTTATTCTCATATTGCTTCATACTGGATGAAAGAATATTGTAGTTAACCGATAGCATTGGAAAAATTCCTGTTTTTCGTCGGTCCTCTGTTAAGAATGCCAGTTTATTTTTTATAGCATCTGTAGGCTTAGAAATAGAAACTTCTCGTCCATCGATAGAGATATGTCCAGCTGATTTATGGCGATAACCAAAGAGCGTCTCCATCACTTCTGACCGTCCTGCTCCTACTAATCCGGCAAAGCCCAGTATTTCCCCTTCTCGTACGTCAAAGGAGATATTCTGAAATGTTTTTCCATCAGATAAGTTCTCTACTTTCAAACGAACGTCGCCAATTTCGACTTCTTTTTTAGGGAATAATTGTTTAATATCCCGCCCCACCATTAAATTAATCATTTGTTGTGTCGTGGTTGTAGCGACTTCTCGGTCAGTTACGTACTGCCCATCTCTAAAAATGGTAATTCGGTCGCAAATCTGTTTGATTTCATCAAGCTTGTGGGAAATGAAAATAACACTTACCCCCTCTTGTTTTAGTTGGCGAACAATGGAATAGAGCTGTTCTACTTCTTTATCAGTTAACGAAGAAGTGGGTTCATCCATGATAATTAGCTTGGCATTATAAGAAATCGCCTTAGCAATTTCAATCATTTGCATCTTTGCTACAGTTAAATGTTTAATTAATATTTTAGGGTTTACATCCGTATTAATTTGTTTTAATACTTTTTGTGTCATTTGATACATTTTTTTATGGTCAATAATCCCAAATTTATTCTTAGGCTCTCTGCCAAGCCAAATATTTTCCATAACAGATTTTTCTCTAACAGGACTTAATTCCTGATGAATCATTGAAATGCCAGCTTCTAGTGCCTTTGTAACGGAATTATTCTTTAACAGCTGGTGATCAAACCAGATTTCTCCACTTGTAGGTGTATACATTCCGATAATACATTTCATTAGCGTTGATTTTCCCGCGCCATTTTCTCCCAGTAAACAATGGATTTCTCCCCTACCTATTTTTAAATGGATGTTGTCCAATGCTTTTACACCTGGAAATTCTTTTGTGAGTCCTTTAATTTCTAGCAGTGTATTACTCTCCAAGAGGTTCACTCCTTATTTAAAATCGCTTACATTTTCTTTTGTTACTAGTTGGAATGGAACATATTTTACAGATTCACCAGGAGATTTTTCATCCTTTAGTGCTGTAATAATTTCAATGGCTCCTTTTCCTTGGCCCACACCATCTTGAAAGACAGTGGCAGCTAACTCATCGTTTTCAATTGCTTCAATAGCATCTGGAATAGCGTCCACACCAGCAATCAGCAGGTCACTTCTCCCTGTATTTTTTGCTGCTTGAACGGCTCCCAGTGCCATCTCATCGTTATTTGCTAGAATAGCGTTCAAATCATCACCGTAAGTGGAAATCCAATTTTCAGCAATACTTAATGCTTTATCCCTTTGCCATTCACCGGTTTCTTTTGCTAAAACTTTAATATCCGGATATTTTTCTTCTGCTGTATTTATGACTCCTTCTGTCCTTTTTACCGTTCCCTCATTTCCAAGAATTCCCATGGCAATGGCAATGCCCCCTTTTCCTTTCATCTTTTCACCCAAGAAGTCCATTTGCATAATTCCGGCAGTAATTTCTTCTGAACCAACGTAATACACCCCATCTGGCATACTGTCCTCTTTTCCCGCATAAGGATTCCTATTTACATATACAAGAGGAATATCAGCCTCTTGAGCTGCCTTTGTGATAGGATTCATGGCACTTGTATCCACTGGTACAACGACTAGTGCACTGACGCCATTTTGAATCAGTGTATTTACCTGATCTTGTTGAGAAATCAAGTCTTCTTTTGCATTTTCAACACGCAATTCGTACCCCTTGTCCTTCGCTTCTTTTTTTGCTGCATCTAAAATGTAGGTTTGGAAGGTATCATTTAAATTGTTAATTGCATACCCAACCTTCTTGTTCTCCGCATTGTTACCTTGTGAGCATCCTGTAAAAACCAATAATAAAATCAATAAAAGACTACCAGTTACGAAAAATTTTTTCATGTGTTGCATCATTCATCCTCCTTTAATTGTGAAGTTTCAAATAACTTTTGATTATTTGTTGGTTACATTCTATAGTTTTTTGAGAATGAAGGCAACTATGTTTTTGTAGCGCTTTCATTATTATTAGAATTGTTTGAAAAGTAGAAAATAAGTTAGTTTGTGTCTTTTTACACAATCATTGTGAAAATGTATAGCCTTTTTTTTCTAGGTGCTAAATAACCTAGTTTTAAAAAAAGAAATTATTCCACAATTCAATTTTTAAATAGTATAATCTTTTTGTGACTTACTCAAAATAGTGACAATTTTGTCTTGTTTTCTCATCTAATTATTATCTTTTTTTAATTTTTTTGTTTTTTGATGAATGTAGCTGTAAATAGAGGGCGAGACAGAACTATCTAAGGTGTCACCTACCTCCGTAAAATCATAATAAAGGTTGATAGCAGAAGTACCTCCTTCAACACTAGTCCCATGTGTAGCAGTTGCTGAGAGTAAAACATAGTCTAGCTCTGAAAATAAAACAGGTGCTGTTCATCCCAAAGCGTGGCTTTTGATGATGAACAGCACCTAATTAAATTTTTGGAGTAATCCCCTTTATTGATGTTACCAGCTATTCTTTTTCATCAAAGAATAGTCTTGAATAGTGGGCTTTCACTTTTTCCCAACTTAACGTTTTATACGTTTTTTCTTGGATAAATAGTCCAGTCTTCTCAGTTAGCTCAGTTAGTAAGCGGAAAATAGATTCTGCTGTAAAGAAAAGCATAGCAAGTAGTAGCAAGGAGGTTGGTGAAATTCCACTTAATGAGAATAGCCCACTAAAGGAAAGACTGGCAAAGACCATCCCGAACATACAGCCAGCGATTAGTTTTCTTCGAAATTGATTCAAAGGTTGACTAATTTTATAGAGAACCATAAATCCGACAACAATTAAAAGTAAAGTAGCGGTAGTCGAAATATCTGTTTTTGACAGCTGTAAAATCGTTCCGCAGACTACCAAGGCTGCAACAACCAGCATATCTGTAAATCCACCAGGGAAGGCTTTACTTAGTACATTTGGTAGGAATCTTCCTTCAATTCGCTTCTTGTTTGGTTCTAGGGCTAAGAAAAATGAAGGAATCCCAATGGTAAATAAGCTAATAAGTGTAATTTGAGACGGCTGTAATGGATACGTAATTGAAAAAATGACGGCAAAGAGTGACATGAGAAACGAGAAAATATTTTTCACTAAGAACAAGCTGGAGGAACGTTCAATATTATTGACTACTTGTCTTCCTTCAAGAACTACGGAAGGCATTTTTGAAAAATCAGATTCCAGCAAGACTACTTGGGAAGCGTGAACTGTGGCTTCATTTCCTGAGGCCATAGCAATGCTACAATCAGCTTCCTTCATCGCTAAAATGTCATTCACTCCATCTCCTGTCATGGCTACGGTATTTCCAGCCTCTTTCAGCAGCTCAACAAATAATTTCTTTTGTTCAGGTGTAACTCGGCCAAAAACTGTTTTTGTCTTCAATGCTTCAAGTGCCATTTCTCTGTCAATAAGTGTAGCTGCATCGACGTAGTTTTCACTGCCTGCTACACCAGCTTCTTGTGCAACTGTTGAAACAGTTAACGGATTGTCACCGGAGATAACTTTTATTTCTACCTCTTGCTCTGCAAAGTAGCGGAAGGTATCATAGGCTTCTTTTCGAATCGGATTTGAAAGCAGAATATAACTAATAGGGCGCACTTTTTCAATCAATACTTTATCTGTAAGAACTCCCTCGTATTGTCCAAATACAAGTACACGATAGCCTTTTTCTGCATAGGCTTGAATTCCTTCTGAAAATTGGCCAAAATCTTCTCGTAAAACCATCTCAGGTGCCCCTAAGATATACGTACCTTCTTCAAAAGTTACACTACTAAATTTTTCTACAGAAGAAAATGGTGTGAAGCTAATGGCTTTTCGTTGTTCTCCTTTTGTAAAATATGCTTGCAGAGCATTCATTGTTGCGTTGTCAGAGGACATGTTTTGGCAAAAATCACTAATTAATTTTGCACTTTCTGATTGTGGAGAAAGTGGCTGGTTCTGCGTGACATCTATCAGTTTTTGAACGGCCATCGTGTTTTCGGTAATAGTACCTGTTTTATCAACACAAAGGACGTTCACTCGTGCAAGGGTTTCGATACTTTTCATATTGTGTAAAAGAACTTTTTGCTTTGCCAAACGAACGGCACTTAACGCAAGCGCCACAGTGGTTAAAAGATAAAGCCCTTCAGGAATCATCCCAATAAGGGCGGCTTCCATTGAAACCACACTTTCTGCAAATGAATTGCCATTCAAGAAAAAACTTTGAGAGAACAACGCAAGTCCTATCGGGATGATAAGAATCCCTATCCATTTGACTAATTTGTTTAAGGATTGAACCATTTCTGATTGTTCTTCTTTTCCCATAGATTTGGCTTCAAGTGTTAATTTGGAAATGTAAGAATCAGCGCCTACTTTTTCTAAACGGGCATGACATTGACCAGAAACGACGAAGCTGCCAGACATCAATGGACTATCTGAAGTTTTTGCAATCTCATTAGATTCTCCCGTTAAAAGAGATTCATTTACCTGGACTTCTCCTTCAACGACAACTGCATCAGCGCTAATTTGATCGCCTGATTTAAAAATGACAATGTCATCTAATACCAAATCTTCTGTGTTGACTAACTCCTCCTGCCCGTCTCGAACAACCGCTGCATGAGTGACATTTAGGACATTTAGCTCATCTAAGACTTTTTTTGAACGAATTTCCTGTACAATACCAATAACGGTATTTGCAATGACAATAGGAAGAAAGGTTAGATTTTTATACGATTGGACAAGACAAAGGAGTAAACCTAAGATGAGAAAAATTAAGTTAAAGTAGGTAAACGTATTCTCAAAAATGATTTGTTTTACGGACTTAAAGGAGGTATCAACTGCTAAGTTTGTGAGCCCTTCCTCTTGACGTTGCTCTACTTGTTTTTTAGTTAAGCCTGTTTTGTAATCTGGAAGAAAACGGGGCACCTCATTCATAGAAATTCGTTGTTTCGACTCTTCATTTGTCTGTTTGACTCTCCTCATAAATTTTTCCAATGTCTTCACTCCTTCATTAAGCCAATTTCCAAATAATTTGCATAGGTCTCGATACCAGAAATAAAATCGGTAGCATTTCTTTTTTCTGTTTGTGATAACGCATATGCTTCTGCCTGTGTGAGAGCATGCATGCTCTGCTTAAACTGCGCCACTCCTTTTTCGGTGATAATCAGCATTTTTTCCTTGTTGGTTGTTTGTTCTAAAAATAAGACATAGCCGGCTTCGATACATTCTTTAACAATCGTATTTATCGTTGTTTTAGGAATCAGCCATTCCTTGCTTACTTGTTTTTGAGAACGCGGAACATGATCAGAAAGCGCATAAAGTAAGGTCAAAACATTTTCCTTTATGCCGCTTTTTTTGGCAGCTTGATAGTAGATTCCATCAATTTTATTTACAGCAAGTGCAATTCGCCTAACGGAATTTTGATACTCTTTCATCTGCTCTCCACTCCTTTGATAAATAACAGGAAAGAATTCATTTCCTCTTCAGTTTAGTACGAATTCGTACTATCTTCGACTGATAACCAGAAGTTTTAACGTAACTTAATAGAAGTTAAGATTTTATAAATATGTAAAAAGGAGACAAAACGATGAATCACTCTGTTGGTCAGAGACAATTTTGGTTTACAGCGAAAAAAAGAGCCTGAACTTAACGATTATCGTTAAGTTCAGATCTCCTAAAATTTTAAGAAAGGTTGGAAACAAACGTGACACAACACTCCTTCATTTGTCGCTCGACAACTTCTACACATGGAACTAGAAGTGTATTCCCAAAATTTAACAAGTATCGAGTAGAAATCACGATGCTTTCTGATGATATACAGTCTTCTACTTGGTTCTTAAAACCAAATCTTGCGCTTCTTCCTTATTTGGGTTATTCGTGCACCATTCCCAGTACTTCATTGTTCATTAGGATAACCTTTTTTTCATGCATACTGGGTTGTTTAATACGTTCCAGCATAATAGCTGCAGCGGTCTCTCCTATTTTTTCCGTTGGCGGATTGATGGTAATTTGTGGAAGAATACTTTGTTCTCCTTGTGCCAAGTAGTCATAATGACCAAAGGCAATATCTTGTCCAATGATGAGACCTTTTTGATTAAAGCATTCCAGTGCACCAATTGCCATATTATAGTTGCTTACAAATAGAGCAGTGACCCCTTGCTCTACGAGTTGCTTGGTTCCTAAGTAGCCGCTTTTTCTCGTATAGTCTCCTTCATAAGTTTCCAAAATGACCGACTGAGTCGTTGATTCTATGGCTTCTTTTGCACCGAGTAATCGTTCCTTTGCTGTGTAGTCTTCTTGAGGTGCAGAAATGTAGCCGATTTTTTTATGACCTATTTGAATATAGTGACTAATCACTTCTCGAACACTTTGACGATCATTAATCAAGATGGCGTCAGCATGCTGCTGTGTTCCCGGATAGTTCAACGAGACAATCGGAACTTGAATTTTTTCAAGCTTTGTTAAGTCAATCCACTCTTCTCCGGATAAAAAGACAATCAGCCCATCAACTGAGTGTTTCATTAAATAATCAATTTTTTCATCTACTTTTTGGGTTCCTGAGGAAAATCCGCTCAGTAAAAGGCTATACCCATTTTCTTCAGCGACTTTTTCAATTCCAGAAACAACTTCAGAACCAAATCGGCTGGAGATACTGTTCATCAATAATCCAATAGAAAAGCTTCGATTATTTTTTAAGCCTTTTGCGATGATATTTTCTTTATAATCCAGCTCTTGAATAGCCTGAGCAATTTTTTCCATATTTGCCTGTTTTAGTTGCTGTCCATTTAAGTATCTTGAAACACTTCCTAAAGAAACACCTGCAAGCTTTGCAACATCTCTTATCGATGCCATAGTTCTACACTCCTACCAATCACATTGGATATCGCAAGATAAATCTCCAATCATGATTTTCGCTTTTTTCGCGAAGTGCCATTGATTATCCACGTCCATGTAACGGAAATCGTTTGGCTTTAATGTGAATGTAAGCTCTACTTCTTCATTTGGTTCAAGGAAATCTTTACGAAAATCCTTTAAGAATTTTTTCCGTTGAATGACGGCGCCTCCGTAAAGTTTAACAAACACAAGTGAGCTTACTTTTCCAGCAGCACTTCCTGTATTCTTAACTTTAACGGATACTTCGAGATTGTCAATATTCATTTTTACTCGAAGGTTGTCATAACTAAAGGTTGTGTAGCTTAATCCTTCTCCAAATTCGTGTAGTGGACGACCACTTAAATCATAGTAGTCCTCTTGTTTTGATGCATCTCTTTGATAGTAGTAGACAGGAAGCTGTTGACTATTTCTAGGGTAGCTTATACTTAATCGTCCACTTGGATTATTTTCTCCTGCAAGTGTTTTGGCGAGCGCACTGCCACCTTCTTGACCCGGGAACCATGCAAGTAACACTGCGTCAGATAAGGTTTCAACCGTTGTTAAGTCATGGGGACGACCTTGAACGAGAACTGTGACAAGTGGCTTTCCTAATTGAGCAAGCTTGGCTAACAATTCTTCTTGCTTTCCACCTAATGTTAATGAAGCGACATCAACATTTTCTCCTGAATCCATATTGATTCCTTTTGAAGTAACAGCACCGTTTCGTAAAAATTCCATATCGAAATTTCTTGCACTAGAGCCACCTAAAACCACAACGAGCACATCAGAATCTTTTGCAAGTGCAATAGCTTCGTTTATTTTTTCTTCTTGGCCTTCTTCATTACGAACTTCACAGCCCTCTGCATAAGAAACAGTTGCTGTTGAAAACTGTTTACGAATTTCTCGGTAAATTGTTTTTTTCTGTTGTTCTTCAGATTGTGGTGCAGAATAATCCCCTAGCAAATGATAAATATTATTTGCATTAGGTCCAATGACGGCTATTTTTTTGCTTTGTGTTTGAAGGGGAAGCACACCATTATTTTTAAGAAGGGTTAGACTTTCTTTTGCCGTTTCTTCATTTAACGTCTCTGACTCAGCGAATAGAGCTTCCCATTGTTTGCTAGGATCTTCTACATAGGGCTGTTCAAACAATCCTAATAAAAATTTGATGGCTAGAACCCTTCTAACAGAGCGGTCTAAGTCTTTTTCATCAATAATACCTGCGTTTATTCCCTCTTCAATCTTCGTATAGGTTTCGTCCCATAAACTTAAGTCTACGCCGGCTGCAAGTGCGTTAGCTGCAGCTTCGGTTTGTTGTTCATACACATCCTGTAGACGGTCTAAAGCAATACCGTCCGCCATAACAATCCCTTGAAAACCTTGTTCATTTCGCAATTGTTCTTCAAAAAGTGTCCGATTGGAATGGCAAGGAACTCCATCAATATCATTATAGGCAGCCATGACCCCCACAGCATTTCGTGCGCTGTTTAATAAAGGCGTATAGACATCCGCAAATTCTCGCTGACCAATAGGAACAGTGCCAGAATTATGCCCTCCTTGCGCTTCTCCTTGAGCAATACAATGTTTTAAGATAACACCAATTTGTTTCGAGGATTTATTGAGCTCTAAAACGGATTTATCAAGGAAGTTAGATTCATCATCAATTAACGCCCCTTGAAAGCCAGCAACGATTGCTTCAGTCATTTTGGCGCTGACAATCGGATCTTCACCAAAGCATTCTTCTGCTCGTCCCCAACGAGGGTCCTTCATTAAATCTAAGGTAGAAACCAAGGCTAAGTGAACACCCTTTGCAGCAAGCTCTTGTGCCATTAATTCACTTGTTTTTTGAATCAGTTCGGTATTAAAGGTATTCCCGCGACCTATATTTGTTGGGTAAGAAATGCTATCTAATCCTTGATGACCATGGGGACATTCTTCTGCGATTAGGGCTGGAATACCCCAACGAGAATGACTAATAACATATTCTTGTATCTTGTTGGTTACTTTCCAGCTCTCTTTTGCCGTCGTTCCATTTGAATAATCGACTTTGGACCATGGATCTGAGCGAAACAGCCCATATAAAGCACCAATTCCGCCCCCCCATGCTACATGTTCTTTAAAGGTATCGGTTAATAATAGCTCACCGTCCTCTTTTTTATAACATTCCCAGCCGTATAAATGCTGATTTACTTGTCCAACTTTTTCCGTTAAATTCATTCTGCTTAGTAAGTCATCTACCCGTTTTCTAATAGGCAGTTCAGGATTTTGATAAGGATACTTAGGCAAAATCGCTCACTCCTTCATCTGTTGCTTTATTTGATGCTAGAACGAATGGTAAGAATAAGAAAACATCCAAAATAATTAATAGGACGGTTAAAATTGTCGCCATAATATCTCCACCTGTTGCGATAAAAGATTGGATAACTGGAGGTGTAATCCAAGGAGCTGCGGCTACCGTTTTTCCAATTAATCCCGTACTTGTTGCAAAATAAGCGATGATCAAGTTAATCGATGGAATAATCGCACATGGAATCATGAAAATTGGGTTCATCACTACAGGAAGACCAAACATGATTGGTTCTGTGATATTAAATAAAGAAGTGGTTAAGCCAAATTTTGCAATTTGACGTTGTTCTTTTCGTTTTGATGCCCATAAAATGGCAATGACTAACGGCAAGATACATCCTCCACCACCAATTAAACCAAACGCATTTGTGAAAGGCTCTGTGATGATATTTGGAATTTCTTTTCCAGCTGAAAAAGCGTCCATGTTTTCTTGAATTGATTGTAATAAAGGCGCTTGACGAATTGGCGCAAGGATACTTGATCCGTGCATCCCAAATACCCAAAGAAAATCTGAGAAAAATTGAAGAAATAAAATTCCTGGTACAGATAAAACAAATGATTTTAAAGGTGTTTGAATGACTAAATCGATCAGGCCTGGGAAATTCAAACCCGTTGTTTTGTCTAAAACAAAGACAAAAATTGCAAAAGTAAGAATGACTAGCGTTTCAGGTACTAGTGAATTAAAAGAAGTGGCAACTGCTGGTGGTACACCGTCAGGCATTTTAATTTTCAATTTTTTAAATTTTGCTAATCGAATAAATAATTCTGTTCCAAGTAAGGAAGCAAACATTGCAGTAGCAAGTCCAGAGGAGGAAGTTAAGCTTTGTAAAAAGACCCCTGTCGTTTCAGCCGTACTTCCATCAGCAAGTGTCACGACACTTTTCAGTGGCATAAGAATAAACATGACTGCAATACTTAAAATTCCGGCATGGACAGCATTAAAAGCGGGATCGTTAATTTGACCTGAGCGGACATAATGATTCGCAAGATTCCAGCCGATATTGTAACAGACAACGATTGCTAAGATGCTCATCGTTCCATTATTTACAATCATTGCTAAATCAGATAAGAAACTAAGATCAATCACTTTTTGGACGGTCGCATTTGAAAAAATAAGTGCATTTAATAAGACCATTACGGATGCAGCCATAACTAGAGGCATTGTGAAAATAAAGCTATCTCTGATGGCTAATAAATGGCGCTGGCTATTCATTTTTGAAACAACAGGTAATAATTTTTCTGACAGTTTGTCTACAAATTTCATAGTGTTCATCTCCTAATTAACTAAAATTGAACCGGTTCATTTTCTAACTATAGCACATCTTTTTTGTTTTGCAACTATTTTTTTGAATACGGATACAAAAAATAATTGCTGTATTCCTGACTTGTTCATAGACTGTTTTCTCCCTTCTGTGCCTGTTCTCGGTGCAATCAGCATCTTCTAGTTTCTCATAGAGAAGCAGCGATGAAAAATTCATTTTTCAGTAGATAAATTGAAGAAAATTGAGATGAAATAAGAAGAAATTTTTCTTATAAATGAAAAATACTTCCCTTCTTCCATTAAAAAAATGAATTAATTCTCTGTAACAGGGGAAATGTGTCTCCAGTGAATAGTATTTTTTTAGCCCAAATCTTTTTGCTTGCATTTTTTTACGATTAGTATTATTACAGAATTATAGAAACACGATAACTAATTTGAAAGGATGATTTATTATGGCTAATGTTCCAAGTATTCGTGATATGTTTCCAGATTTTAGTGATGTGTTTAGTCCAACGTTTAATGACTTCCTAGGTGTTTCTACCTCTCCTAAGGTTGATTTAAAAGAGTTGGAAAATGAGTATGAGTTAACAGCGGATATGCCAGGGTGTGATAAGGAAGATACGGTTGTGGAGTATGCAGATAATACGTTAACCATTTCTGCAAAGCATGAAACGCACACAGAAGAAAAAGATGAAGACAAAAATTATCTTCGTAAAGAAAGAAGTCTAGTGTCTTATAACCGTTCATTTTATTTGCCTAATGTAGACGAAGAAAAAATTACCGGTGAATTCAAGAACGGGGTATTAAAATTAACTTTGCCAAAATCTGAAAACCATAAAAAAGAAGCCAAACGAATTGAATTAAATTAGGAAGCATCTTGAGTTAAGACCCCCCCCTGCGTGAGGGATGAGTTTGACTAATTCACGCAAAGAAAAACATCCCGAGATTACTTGTATGAAGTTGTACCTAGAGTCAAAGCCTTCGATGTTCCTTCTTATTGTTGTCAAAAGGGCTATTTACGATTCATGCGAAAACATTCTCTTAGAGGATGTTTTTTTTTGAGCTTTCTGTTTGATGTCAAAATCAAATGCATTCGTTGGTATCAAGGCATTACAGGTTCAAAAAAAGAGGAGATCAAGACAGAAGTGTTCAGCTCTGAGAAATAAGCTGGTCACTTCTGTCTCAATCTCGAACAGATGACTCTTTTGCAACATGAGTATCAAGAAGAGTTAAAAAAGAGTCAATTAATGAGTGGTTCCTTCAATTGTTTTAATATCTTCTTTTCCATCAAAATCAACAATTGCTTCGATGGCTTTTTCAAGAGACGTGATGATGTCTGTTAAACTCATGAAAGGACTTCCTGGTTTTTCGACTACTTGTGAGGCGATAAATGGTACATGAATGAAGCCGCCTTTCATTTTCGGAAATTCTTTATCAATCATATATTGTACTTGATACATGATGTGATTGCAGACAAACGTTCCGGCAGTGTTGGATAAAGCTGCTGGCAATCCAGCCTCTTTGATTGCTTTTACCATTGCTTTAACAGGCAACTGCGTAAAGTATGCAGGCGCACCATCCTCATGGATTGGTAAATCAATGGGTTGGTTTTCTTCATTATCTGCAATCCGCGCATCATCTACGTTAATTGCTACTCGCTCAGGTGTGACTGTAAAACGTCCACCTGCTTGTCCGATGTTCAATACAACATCTGGTTGATGTTCTAAAATCGCTTGTTTTGTTACCTCAGCGGATTTGTTAAAAACGGTAGGAATTTCTAATTTAATAATTTCTGCGCCGTGAATAACATCAGGTAGACCTTTCACTGCTTCTAATGCAGGATTGGTTGATTCTCCTCCAAATGGATCAAAGCCTGTAACTAAAATTTTCATTTATCCTCATCCTTTCCGTACCTATTGTAAATCTAAAAAGCTAAAAAATACATTAATACGATATGAATGGCAATCATCACAAATGCCATAGGTGCTTGTGCCTTTATCACACCATTTGTATCTTTCATTTCCAATAATGCAGCAGGAAGTGCATTAAAATTCGCCGCCATAGGTGTTAATAGTGTACCACAAAATCCAGCAGTCATAGCCAGTGTTCCGGCAACTACTGGGTCGCCTCCTTGTGCCATAACAAAAGGAACGCCGATTCCAGCTGTGATGACTGTGAACGCAGCAAACCCATTTCCCATCACCATTGTGAAAATCATCATGCCTAGACAATAAGCAATGACACCCACTAAACGATTTCCTTCAGGAACAAACCCTGAAATAGCGCCAGAAATTACATCACCTACGCCAGCAGCATTGAAAATCACACCCAGTGCAGCTAAAAGCTGAGGTAAAATTCCTGTAGTTCCAACCGATTGAAACATTCTATCCGTATCATCTAACGCTGTTTTTGGTGTAGCACGTGTAATAATCATTGCGACGATCAATGCAACGATGGATGCAATCCCAATTCCTACCTGTCCACCAAGTGGCGTGTAAGACATTCCAACCGCAACGGCTGCAAGTAAGACTGAAGGGAAAAAGACCCAGCTGCCGATTCGTTTTGCTGACTCCTCTCCTTCTTTCTCACTTAATTCAGCAAGCTTTCCAATTTTTACTTGCTTAAAGAGTGTCAATACCCCAATAACGGCTAAAAGAATTCCTGAAACCATGTAAGGCATGAAATTCCCTGCTGCAAAAATGACGCCAAGAATCAGCCAGAAAAGTCCCGTTCCGATTCTTGCTTTGTTTGTTGTATCTCTAAATGCACGAACAGAGGTCATAATGGAAAACAGACCAATTAAAATGTAAAAGAATTCTAGAATATTGGGAATCAATTTTTCCATTACTTATCCCCCTCTTTCTTTCCATATTTTTTTGCTAATCTTCGATCAAACAGCATATTTGAAATGGCTGTAAGTACTAAAGCAATGAGAGCTACCAGCAATGCCATCCGTGCAATGCTTCCTGTTGAAACATCATAGTTTAGATCTTTTAAAGTACCTGCAATTAAGAGTACACCTGAAGCTGCTACAAAGGTATTTTGAGCGAAGAAGTTTCCGTAGTTTTCATTTGCAGCTGCTCGCGCCTTGATTTTATCTTCATCCTCTTCAGAAATTTCTCCATATTTTGTTTTTGCAGCCGCTTGAGCCATTGGATTTACGATTGGTCGAACAAATTGAGGATGTCCAGAAATTCGAATCCCAAATAATCCAGCGATTTCTCGTATTGCTGTATAAAGTGTTAAGAATTTCCCTGGTGTAAGTCCTTTTATTTTTTGAATCAGAATGACTGCTTGTTGTCTTAAACCAAATCGTTCGGACAATCCAATCATTGGTAAAGTTAGCAAGAAAATAGTAACCAATCGATTATTTACGAAGGCCTCTCCTAGCATAGTGAAGAAGTCTGCAATCGAAATTCCCGAAACGAGTGCTGTTGCTAAAGCAGCAATAATAACTACTGCAATTGTGTCAAATTTAAAAATAAATCCAACTAAAATAATCAGAATTCCGATTAATTTTATCCATTCCATCTTATTCATCTCCTTAAAGTAATGGTTCAATTATAAAACAATAAATATCGTTATGTAAAGAAATCTCACACAGGTTCTGAAGTTTCTCTTAAAACGTTTATTATAAAGAAATATGGATGATATTTTCTGTTGATTACCTGATAATGTAAATGTTACATATGGTTATTTATTAAATAGACTAATAAAAATATCCCTGCACTGAAAGGAAAGTCTCAACTTTTCTTACTTCGTGCAGGGATTCTTTATTTATAGGAAAGTGTGTTTCGTTCAATTAATTTAAAAGAAAAAATAAATCAAGAAAAGTCGCGTATCTTTAACGAAGCCTTCAGTTTAAGCTGTAGGCACACAACCAATCATTTATAACTAAGGGGGTTATTTAGTTACTTTTGGTGCACTTGTTTGTGCTTTAATTGTAAGCCTAAAATAATCGTAATAATAGGACATAGTAATGGGAAAAATGCATAAGGCAAGTAAGCAAGTGCACTCACTTTTAGGGTTCCCATGATGAAGGTTCCGCTGACACCCCATGGAATGATGGAATTCACTGCGGCACCTGCATCAGCAATCGTTCGTGTGAGATATTTTTTATCAATCTTTAATCGATCAAAGGAAGATTTAAAGGTTTCACCAGGGAGAATGATTGATAGGTATTGCTCCCCAACTAATACGTTCACCATAATAGAACTAAGAGCAGTCAAGCCCACCAGTTTCGCTGGATTATCAACATAATCTCTTATTTTATCAATTAAAGTAGCAATGATTTCAAATTTAATCAATAAGCCACCCAATGCTAAAGCTAAGATAATTAGGGAAGCAGAGCTGAGCATACTTTCAATTCCGCCACGTGATAAGAGTGTATCAATACTTTTATCCCCTGTAGTGGCGATATAGCCGCTCATTAAAGTACTAGAAACTTTTTGTAAATTTAATGATGGGTTATGAACAAAAGCTAGCAGAGTTGCTGCGGTAGAGCCAACGAGTAAGGTTGGAATCGCAGGGACTTTTTTCCAGGCGAATAGAAATAAAATACCCACTGGAATCAACGTTACTGGAGAGATCCAAAATCCATTTTGGAGGGTGTTTACCATGGCATCTACCGTGTTTAAGTCAGCTGAAACTGATTGGTGTCCAAGGAATATATAGCCAATAATGGATAGAACAAATGCAGGTATGACAGTCCACATCATATTCATGATATGCTCAAATAAATTGACTTCACCAATTCCTGCTGCCAAGTTAGTTGTATCTGAGAGAGGAGAAATGTTATTTCCCAAGAAGGCTCCTGAAACAACTGCCCCAGCAGTCATGGCATTATTAAAGCCTAGAATATGTCCAATACCTAAAAAGGCGATGCCCATTGTAGAAATGGTAGTAAACGAGCTTCCAACAGTGACACCTACTAAGCTGCAGACAACAAAAACGGTTGGCAAAAAGAATTTTACAGAGATAATTTTAAACCCATAGACCATGATTGTCGGAATCGTTCCAGACAAAATCCATGTAGCTACCAAAACCCCTATCAATAAGAAAATAATGATAGGCACTATTCCTGGTGTAATGCCGGCTGTTATACCTGCATGTATCTCATCCCAAGAAAATCCTTTCCATTTTCCATAAAACAACAACAGCATGAAGACAAACAATATTGGAATATGTGGGGATAATTTTTGACCAATAATCAAAAAACCCAAAATTGCTAAAAGAATGAGCAGAATGCCTAGGCTTTCAGCAAAGGAAACTTTTGGCTTTACTGGCTTCACGATAAAAACCTCCTTTACACAAAACAGAAACTGAAGCAATTAGTGATTCGCTTCAGTTTCTAAAACTTCAAAAGAAACAGTTCAAAATCAGTTACTTATCAAATTGACTGACACTATTCATCAATGTCTTTTTTTACGTCAATTAACCATTCATCATTTTTAAAATGATAAATAATCAATGGAATAACAAACATTGCAACGGCAATCAAAGCAACGAGTACAGCATCCATTACAGAGGTTGTCCCTAAAGTAGCAAATGCGACAATGATAATACTAAAAATTAACATTGCAGAAACTAAGTAAGCTAACCCATTACCAGATTTACCAATTCGATAAGGACGAAGAGTATCTGGTTGGTCTTTACGTAGTTTAACAATTGCTACAGCGATTAAGACGTAGACAATACTGTAAATGATGGTTGTTGCATTTGTAAGTGTTAAGAAAACGGCATTCACGTCATCCATCACACCATAAAGTAAAGCAAATAAAGAGATAACAATTGTTTGTGTAAGAACAACATTACGAGAAACTCCGTATTGGTTTTCGCGATGGAATCCAAATTTTGGAGGTAATAATCCGTCACGTGCAACTTGGATGATTGTTTTTGATGGTCCAGTTACCCATGCGGAAAGTTGTAGAAGCACCCCTAAAAATACCATGAAACTAAAGATATTTCCGATAATTGAAGGTAGTCCTAAAATGTCGCAGTAAATCAAGATTGGCTGTGTAATGTTAGAAAGTTCCATTTTTCCGTTTGGAATCACGTCGGCTACAAATAGTGCATTAATGACATTTAATAACACTAAACCGATTAGAGAAATAAAGACACCTTTTGTATAGTTCTTTGTTGCATCCTTCAAACGAGGGATGTAAACAGAAGACATTTCAATCCCAACAAAGATAAATGAGATTCCAGCCAAGTATTTAAATGATTCCATATTTTCTAAATTAGGAATCACTTTTGACCAAGAAAAAGCGCCTAGATAGCCATTAGAAACAAGTCCAACTTTGAAAAATGAAATAACTCCCAAGACAACCATAACTAATACAGGAATATAAACACCTAACCAAACGCCGATGTTCCCACCAACTTTTGCCATATCAAATTTTAAGTTCAAGATAGTGATGATCCAATAAATAACAAGGATACAGCCTAAAACAAACCAGTGGTTATTTCCTAGCTCAACATTTCCAAATGTGTTTCCTAGCAATGGGCCTAAAGTTGAAGCAACCATAACCATTCCAGGGAACATTTGAACCCATAGCAACCATGCAACAACAAACCCCCATTTATTTCCCAAGGCTGTTTTTACCCAAAGCTGTGGGCCGCCTTCTTGAGGTAGCATTGTTGATAGTTCACCAGAAATTAGGGCGATTGGACCAGCGAAAAAAATAACAGCAAAAACAGTGTATGAAATCAACGTCCAGCCAACAGAAGCCAAGGTTGGAATACTACGAACAGTGGCACACAGCGCCATTGTTAAACCGATAAAAGTACCTAATTCAATTTTTTTTACTTGTTTTTTATCCAATTTTTACACTCCTTATCAAATGTAAGATAAAGAGGCATGGACCTGCTGTTCACTTGTGAGCAAAGGCAAGACCATGCCGTTTACCCAATATGAGAGTGGGACAACTATTTAAGTTATATCTCGCCCTCGTAAACTCTTACTAAAGGTTGGAAACAGTAGCAACTCATCTCCACTGCGTTTCGCTCTCAACAACTTCTACGCATGGAACTTGCTAGAGTTGAAGGCTTTGCAAATAAGCTGAAATTCACAAAATTTGAGGAGCAATTTTTGTGAATTCCTTCTTACTTTTCGGAGCGTAACACTACTGTCCCGACCTTACCATTTTCGACAAAATTATTTGCTTACGTTGTAAATTTGTTCTAATTTTTCTTGTAACGCAGCTTTAATTTTCGGAGCGTATACGTCGAATTCTTCTTTTTTATTCATGTATGGAGTCATTACAGCGGCACGTAAGACAGTTACTTTACCTGCACGTTCCCATTCTGCGTCACTAAATCCTAAGTTATTTACAAATTGTAGTGGGCTGTTGCCATAATCTGGAATGGCAAAGTCAGTATGTGAAGTAATGAATTCATTGTTGTAAATATTGCCTTTCACATATGAAGCATAATCGTAGACATCGTGATTTAATTTGTTCATTGCAACTAAATCATCGTTTCCTTTTTCTTTGAATACGTAGTCAACCATGTTGAAGTCAGGGTTAGTTAATGTGTGTACTTCAATTTCTTTGTCCCCTACTTTGAATGATAAGTCATTCAAGAAATGATAGAAGTTATGAGAGCCTTCAATTGAAGCGCCAATTAATTTTCCGTAGCCAGCTACATTTAAAGGTAATACGTGATGAGCAGCCCATACAGATGCAGCAGTTGCACCAGCTTTTGAACCTTCTAAAATATAGGCACCTAGTAGTGCAGGGATATCTGCTCCTTTTTCAAACACGTAAGTAGCGAAGTATGAGATTACGTCGCGCATACGGATATCTTGAATAACAATTCCACCAGCAGAGTAAGGAATATAGCCCATTTTATGTGGGTCAATCGTTACTGATTCTGCTAATTCAATTGCTTTGTATGCATTATAAACATCTCTTGAGATGTGTTCTTTTTGTTCAGTAAATACACCATATTCATTGTGTACTTCTTGTAATTTTTCATAAGGGATGAAGTTATTGTCTTCGTCTAAGAAGATTGAACGTCCGTAACCACCGTAAGCTGCATCCACGTGTACATAGTAGTAAATACCATCTTTCATCAATACATCTCTAAGGGCGATAATTTTATCGATACTATCGATTGCTCCTTCTTCAGTTGAACCAACTACGCCGACAACGCCTAAAATAGGTGTTTTTTCAGCAGCTAATCCGCGAACGATTTTTTCTAATTCGTTGATATCCATACGATAGTTGTGATCAACAGGAACAGGGATTACTTGATCCAAACCAATACCAATGATATCAGCAGCTTTTAACCAAGAATAATGTTTTGTTTGTGGAACAAGCCATTTACCAATTTCTTGTAAATGTTTTCCACTACGTGCTGAATGAGCTTTGATTTCATCAATGTCATCTTCTGCACTTTCTAATAAGTCCATAATTTCTTTTGTTGGCATATTTAGTAATTCCCAATCGGATTTACCAGCTACTAATTCAGGTTTTACTTCTTTCATTGCAAATGGTAGTGATTTAATGTTGCGGGCATACCATAGTCCTTCTAAGTTTGCTAAAGAACCATCGGCAACGATATGTCCCCATCCATTTTTATAGCTCATTAAGTGAGCAAATTCATGACCTACTTCTTCTTCCATTTGAGAAGTTGCTGGAGAAGATTCATAGGCAACGTTGTTTCCGTTCCATAACATGGCAAAATTGTACGCTAATAGAGAAGGCATTAACGTTTCAGAGTTCATATGACCCCAATATCTACCTGCTGTGTGCCATGGTACTGAGTGTGTACGCATACGAGAAGAAATTTCATTTAAAACATCCTTCATGTGGTTCACAGTGTTTTTGTAGCTTTCAGATGTTTTTTCTTGAGAAGAGATGACTGGCATATCTTGTGGCATGTAATTTTGGCGCCATCCAAGATGTTCATCTACCAAATCAATTAACAAATCCTTGTATAATTGACCATTCTCAGCTTTGTCCCCAATAAATAGAGCATTAAGGTTCATTTCGCCTTTTGACATTTTTTCGTTATTCATACGAAAAATTCCTCCTTACAAATTTTTTATTGATTTAGATTTTGCTACCAAAAGGTACACCTAAAAAAACAATCTGTAAAGTGATATATATAACAAGTTTGCTCATCTTTTTCTCATTTTCTCATTTAACCGGTGCTGTCTTGTCAGAAAAAAAGAAGAGGAAATCTGTAAAGACAGATTCCCTCTTCTCTTAGGCATTAACGGTTTGCGTGTCACCTATAAGGAGATTTGAATTTTAACTTCGTTCAAATAATCACACGCCTTCTCTTCATGAGATTATTAGTAACTTTTAATTCACTACTTTTGCCAAAAAGTAATTTTTCTTCCCTTTGCGTACAACAACGAATTTTCCATCGAAATGTTGTGACGGCACGATTGCAAAATCTAAATCGGTAACACGGTCACCGTTAATACTTATAGCTCCATTGCTCACATCTTCGCGAGCTTGACGTTTAGATGGTTCGATTTTATTATCCACTAGCCATTCCACGATGTTTTTTGTTTCACTAGAAACCTCAACCGTAGGCATGTGCTCGAACCCTTGCTCAATTTCCTCAATAGATAGTTCTTTGATGTTTCCTGAGAAAAGAGCTTCTGTAATCTTTTGCGCTTCTTTTAATGCTTCTTCGCTGTGAACAAATTTTGTTACTTCTTCAGCTAAGCGGCGTTGTGCTTCGCGTTTTCCAGGATCAGTTTCAACCTTTTTCGCTAATGCATCAATTTCTTCTTTATCTAAGAAAGTAAAGAATTTCAAGTATCTTACAACATCACGGTCATCTTGATTTAACCAGAATTGGTAGAATTCAAACGGAGATGTTTTATTTGGATCTAACCAAATGGCACCGCCCGCAGTCTTCCCAAATTTTGTTCCATCTGCTTTAAGCATTAATGGAATCGTTAACCCAAAGGCTTTAGCTTCTGGTCCTTCTTTCTTACGAATCAAGTCTAGTCCAGCAGTAATATTTCCCCATTGATCGGCACCGCCAATTTGTAATTGAACGTTGTGATCTTTGTATAATTGTAAAAAGTCGATAGATTGCAGAATTTGGTAAGTAAACTCTGTAAATGAAATACCCACTTCTAAACGACTTGCAACGATGTCTTTTGCAAGCATTGTATTCACATTAAAGTTTTTCCCAAAGTCTCTCAAGAAATCTAAAAGTGAAAGTTTTGATAACCATTCGTAATTGTTGACCATTGTTACGTTGGCATCTTTCCCAAATAATTTTTTCATTTGGTTTGAAAGACTGTCTACATTATGCTGAACAGTTTCCATTGTTTGTAAAACACGTTCTGTTGTGCGCCCACTTGGGTCTCCAATTGTTCCAGTTCCCCCGCCGATTAAGATATATGGGTGATGACCTGCCAATTGAAATCTCTTCATCATCATGAATGGGATTAAGTGTCCGATGTGCATGCTATCTCCTGTTGGATCAACACCACAATAGAGAGAAATACTCGTGCTTTCTGTTAGTTCACGAAGACCTTCTTCGTTTGTTTGTTGATTGATTGCATCGCGCCATGTTAGCTCATCAATAATGTTCATGTTCTCACCCTCCGAATAATTTTTTTATAGAAAACCTGTTGATTACATATCAATCAGGCTTATACACAAGATCATTTTTACACGATAGAAAATAAAAAAAGTCCCTAAGTCGTTAGACTTAGGGACGAAATTCATCGTGGTACCACCCAAATTTATATATAGAAAAATTCTATATACCTCCAAACGATTATCGCCGTTACACGTGCCTTAAAGGCATAAGCTCCAGAATGTAATTCAATCAATAACGTATACTAGTTCTCACCACCACTAGCTCTCTAAGATAGAGGTTATCTCTTTACTGCTTTTCTTTCGTTGCTTGTTTATTAACTTATCCGTAGCATAGTACGTTTCGTTTTTTTTGTCAACAGGTAAATTTCTCTTTTTTTCTTTTTTTTATTTATTCATGCGAAAGAATGCACAAATTACAGCATTATGAGATTTTTCTAATTTTCAGAAGAAAATTAAATAACATAAAATTGCTCATTTAAAATAACGGTAAAATAGCAGTCGAAAGCTTCTGACAATTCTGAATGATTTTGAAATTGTGTCAAAAAACCGAATTTTTCAAATTATTTTGTTTTTTTTGAAAAATGAGTGACGTTTTCATTATCATTTAATTGCGATTTTTTTATTTGAAAGAAAAAAATAAGAGCCTTCTCTTTTTTTTATAACAAAAGAAGCAGATGTTCTTTTAAGTGCATCTTTTATCCATAAAAATTTTCTTTTTTTTTTATGAAACTTTAGTGAATTGTTGAGAGGAATAGGATTGTACAAGAAATGTATGTTTATGCGAAATTTAACTGGGTAATTACATTGTAGAGTTTCCGTATTTTATTTGGGACTGAGGAAGTATTCTCTTATTAAAAAAGTTTGGACTGAAAGATACAAGAGGCATTGAGAAATGCAGATTGTGTCTTTCAGTCCAGATAGTCGTTTTTAATTAATTTAATAATTTTAAGAAGCTTGTACCATTTTCAGTGGCAGCTACTTCAAAGTTTTCAGCAATTGTTGCAGAAATATCTGCATAGTATCCTTGGCTTAATGCCCCTTGCCCCTTCATCTTCTTGCTATAAACAAGTAATGGCACATATTCACGTGTATGGTCGGTTCCCGGGAACGTTGGATCATTTCCATGATCTGCGGTAATCATCAATAAATCCTCTTCACCCATAGCTTCTATTATCTCTGGGATGCGGGCATCAAATTCTTCAATTGCTTTGCCATAGCCCACAACATCTCGTCGGTGACCAAAGAGAGCATCAAAATCCACTAAATTGGTAAAACTTAGTCCTGTAAACCCTTTTTTCATCACGTCTAATAGTTGGTCCACTCCATCCATGTTACTCTTTGTGCGGACAAATTCTGTGATCCCTTGACCATTAAAAATGTCATTAATTTTCCCAACCGCAATCACGTCTTTGTCTGCTTCTTTCAAAGAATCTAAAACGGTATGCCCGAAGGGATCAAGTGCATAGTCATGACGGTTGCTTGTACGAGTGAAGTTTCCTGGCTCTCCTACATACGGTCTGGCAATAATGCGTCCAATCATATACGGCTCATCTTTTGTGATATCGCGAACGTATTGGCAAATACGATAGAGCTCATCTAAAGGAATAATGTCCTCATGTGCCGCAATCTGCAGCACAGGGTCTGCGGAGGTGTAGACAATTAAATCCCCTGTTTTCATCTGATGTTCGCCGTAATCATCAATCACAGCGGTTCCACTATAAGGCTTGTTGCAGACAATTCCACGTCCTGAAAAATCAGAAATTTGTTTTAATAATTCTTCTGGGAAGCCGTCAGGAAATACGCGGAATGGTTTTTTAATATTTAAGCCCATAATTTCCCAATGCCCCGTCATCGTATCTTTTCCTACTGAAACTTCTTCCAGCTTTGTTGCATATCCTTTATGATCTGCGACTGATTTTACCCCTTTTAACGGGCGAATAGTTCCTAGACCTAAATTTTCTAAATGAGGAATTTTCAATCCAGCTTTATCAGCAATATGTCCGAGGGTATCAGAGCCTACATCACCAAACTTCTCTGCATCAGGTGCTTCCCCAATCCCTACTGAATCCATTACTATCAAATGTACACGTTTAAACATGTCAATTCCTCCCACTGTATTAGCTCTCATTACTTCAAAAGTAATCTGTCCCTGGTTTCTAAACGCAGAGATTATAGATTAAACAATCTTCTTATAGGGTTTCATCTACAAGACAAGACAAAACAATTTCTGAAGATGCTTTATGGATACGACGATAATCTTCATCATTTGTCCATTTTTCATTTTTTCTACTAACATGTACAACTAAGCAGTTAGCTACTGGTATGTTATATAAACTACCTAAAAGAAATAATACAGCTGTTTCCATTTCACAATTCAGAATATTCCTATCTGTCCAATAATTCATATAATCCCTTTCCACATTTAGTGAAGTTTGAATATCTGGAACTCTCCCTTGACCAAAATAGTAGGACTCAGAAGTTAAGCCAATGCCAGTATGCGTTTTAAATCCAGATTTTTCAGCTTTTTTAATAATTGCTGAAGTTAAAAGCGGATTGGATACTGCAGGATAGTTATCAGAAACGTAGGCACCTAGCATACCTTGTGTCCTAGCCATAGCACTATTAATGATTAAATCACCTGGTTCAATACCATCCACCCATGCCCCACATCCGCCACAGCGGACAATTTTTTTTGCACCATTTTCTATTAGTTCGATTACCGCAATTTCTGTAGAACCAACACCAATTCCAGTAGAACAAATTGATACCAAATGATTATTCCAAAAACCAGATACGACAATAAACTCACGGCTGTCAACTAATTTCTTTTTATCTGTCCAGTCTTGGGAAATTAATTCAACTCTTCCCGGATCGCCAACAATTATAGTTGCTTCTCCAAGATCTCCTGGTTTAAGCCCTTTTAAATGTATACTCATCGTTATTCTCCTTTGTTATTCTTCATTTTTAATGATAATACAGAAAGTAATGAAATAATATATAAAATTGATAAAAATAGCATAGCAATTGTTAGCGAGTAGTTATCTAAAAAGAAACCAATGAAAACAGATGAAAATCCGCCAACAGCACGACCAATGTTGAAAATGATATTATTCGCAGTTGCTCTAATATGTGAGGGATAAAGATTTCCTACAATTGCTCCATACCCCGCATTCATACCGTTACAAAAGAAACCTACAGCAGCCCCGCCAAGTAGAATAGCCATGCCTGAGTCAGCAAATGAATAAATAAAAACAGCGATTGCTGAAGCAATTAAAAATAAAGCATAGGCAAATTTTGCACCAACTTTATCCATTATTTGACCAAAAAACAGCATTCCAATAGACATACCTACAATTGTAGCAATCATCCAGTAAGAAGATCCCGAAACGGTCAGACCAATCTTTTGTTGTAGAATAGATGGTAACCAGTTCATTAATCCAAAGTAGCCAGCGACTTGGGCAATAGCCATAATGGTTAATCGAATAGTTACGGAGGCCCTACCCTCGGTGAATAAATCCTTTATAGAAGGTTTTACTTGCGTCTCTAAAACTTCTTTACGCCATTCTTCAGATTCTTCTAGTTTAAAGTGCGCATAGATAGCTAAAAAGATTGGTAAAGCACCGAATATAAATAATGCACGCCAGCCAAACATTGGGATGATAAGCGCTGCTGCGAGTGCGGCTACAATACTGCCCACCTGTCCAGAAATAGTCACATATGAGTTTACTCTTCCTCTTTTTTCACTTGAAAAGCTATCTGCAACCATAGACATAACAACGCCATATTCACCACCGCCACCGACTCCAACTAAAAATCGGAATAGATAAACAAGGTAAATGTTATTTGCAAAAGCCATTCCCCCTGTAGCTATAGAAAAAATGGCAACAGTGATAACAAAAATTTTTACACGACCTTTTCGATCAGCCAGTGTTCCGAAGATGATTCCACCTACAAGCATGCCAATATTTGTGATTGTAGAAATAAATCCGCCTGCTGCTCCATTTATTCCAAAATCTGAAATCATAGTAGCCAAGACAAAAGAAAGCAACATTGTACTCATACTTTGAAGCCCTAATCCACTCATGGCTGTAAATAAAATATTTTTCTGAGCTTTTGTTGTTTTTGAAGTATTAGATAATTCCATAGTCATTTTTCCTCCATAAAAACTTGGTATTGCTGAAGCGCTATCAACGTTTACAGTATAGCAAAGGGTTTTTTTCATTTCTATTGGAGAAGAATCTAAAAAAAATCTTCTTTTTTTGTAGGAATATACAAAAAATAAGTTCTTTCAGAATCTTGATTGACATCATGAAAATTACTATTAACATAGGTATTATATTGAAGAAATAAAAAAGTTTTCTATAGAGATAAATCCATATTTTTGAAGTAATCAATAAAGAGCATCATTTATCTATGCTTGAATATCCTAAGTTTTTCTATTATTCTTTATGAGGTGATAAACGTGATTACATTAAAGCAATTAATGAACCGGGTAGAATTACCAATCAAGTTGATAAATGGACCAATCAATTTTAATAGTGCTATTGATTCGGTTACAATTATGGAATCTCCAAAAGTAAAATTTTGGCTTCAAGGAGGCGAATTTTTATTAACTAGCTCTGAAACAGTCACAAATGATTTCCAAGTTCATAATCAATTAATAGAAGATTTAATTAAACTACATGCGATTGGTTTGGCAATAAAAATACAAGAAGAGAATTTTTGTTTTTCTGAAACCGCTTTGAAAATGGCTAGAGAAGCGAATCTTCCAATTTTTACCATACCAGTAGATGTTACGTATCTGACTATCATGGATCGAATTAATCATTCTTTGTTTGTTGAACGGGAATCTGTTTTTTTACGAGAAAATTTAGCAAAATACTTATTAACCACACGACTACAATCAGCTCCATTACAACATTTAAAGCAACTAAGCGGCGTAACGGAAGATACAAAAGTAACAGTTCTGCAAGCTGGGCCGAACATTGACTGGTTTCATACATCAAAAACGACTGCTAAAAATTCAAATTATTGGCAGATTATGCAAAACTTACTTTTATTGTTAATACAGCAATTAAATCAGATGGTTGAAACCAACCAATTAACTGATTATCTTTATGTCAATGATATTAATTCAATTAGCGTGATTCTCTTTTCTGAAAACAAAATAGACGACGAATATCTATATTCAGCTTTAAAAAAAGTAAATGACCAATCACTTTTAATAAAAAATGTTGAGAAGGATTCATTGATTCTCTATTTTGGATTAAGTGATCCGGTTCCTATTCATAATATTGTCGAAGGAAATCGTCAAGCGACATTTACTCATAAAATGAATCAATTTATTGGATCAGAAACCCCTATTCTACTTTATGCTACAGTCGAATTTTATGATGTCATGAATCGACTAGCTGACACAGAGATTGCTAATCATTTGATGAATCATCTAGAGCCGATTATTGATAATCGTCAATTAATGGAAACGCTACAAACTTTTTTTAGAAATAATGAACAACTAAAGCAAACAAGTGAAGAGCTGTTCATTCATATCAATACCCTGAGATATCGTTTAGAAAAAATTGAGAAGCTAACAGGGCTAAATTATGGTAATACAAGCGATAAACTCAAAATGTTTTTAGGGATTGTCCATTTTGAGCTAAATAAAATGACGAAGTAAGGAGAAAAAAATGAAAGAAAAAGTGGTAGTAGCTGTTAAAGATTTAGGAAAAACATTTATCTCTAACACAAAAGAAAAGATGACAGCCTTGGATAAGGTTAATTTAACAGTAAATGAAGGGGATTTTATTTCTTTAATTGGTCCAAGTGGTTGCGGAAAATCAACATTATTACGAATTATCAGTGGTTTAGAATCACATGATACAGGTAGTTTGACCTTTACATCAGAAGATGAAAACAATGGATTTGTATTTCAGGACTCCGTTTTATTTCCTTGGAAAACGGTCTATCAGAATGTTGTCTTTCCTTTAGAAATAAAGAAGCAAAAGACCAAGGAAACATTAGCTAAAGTTGATGAGCTCATTGAAATGGTTGGCTTAGAGAAGTTCCGTAATTCTCTGCCTAAAGAGCTTTCTGGAGGAATGAAACAACGTGTTTCAATTGCACGTTCACTTTCGTATAACCCGACTGTATTGATGATGGATGAGCCATTTGGTGCTTTAGATGCTATGACAAGAGATACTTTAAACTTGGAATTATCTAGAATTTGGAAAGAATCAGGGAAAACAATTTTATTTGTAACACATGATATTGATGAAGCGGTTTTCTTATCCACTAAAGTAGTCATTATGAGTCCTCGTCCTGGAACCATTAAAGAAATACTCCCTATTGATTTAGGTGAAGACCGAGATTTAGCTGTTCGTGGTTCAGAAAAATTCATTGAATACAGTAACTATTTAAGGGGGCTGCTGGAACATTGAAAATTAGAAAGAAATATACTCGCTGGTTAGATCCTCTGCTGTCGGTAGCTTTATTAGTGATTATTTGGCAACTCTATATTACTCAAGCAAATGTCCCTGCTTTTATGCTTCCGTCTCCTATGAATGTATTCAAAGAAATTGTGAATCAAATGATAAGCGGAAAAATTTGGCCACATTTATTAATTACAGGGTTCGAGACAGTAGCTGGATTTGTTTTGGCCACAATTTTTGGGTTAGTTTTAGGCTATTTTATTTATAAGAATGAGACGATTAGGTTAACGCTTATGCCATTTTTAATTTTCTTTCAAGTAGCACCCAAAATCGCTTTAGTTCCTATCTTTATTATTTGGTTTGGATTAGGGTTATTTTCTAAACTGTTTGTTGTATTTTCAATGGTCTTTTTCCCAATTATTATTGGAATGATTGATGGAATGAATGCCATTCCCAAGGATATGTATGATTTAATGACAGTTATAAAAGCAGATCGCTCACAGATTTTTAGGAGTCTAGAACTTCCATATGCTCTACCTGCGATTTTTGCGGCACTCAAAGTTGGAATTATTCAAGCAATTATTGGCGCAACGGTTGCTGAATGGATGTCTGGTCAAAATGGGTTAGGATACTTACAAACCTATGCAGCATCAACCTTTAATACACCATTATTGATTGCTGGCATCTTTTTTACAATCTTTTTAGGGTTGATTTTTTATGCCATTATTGAATATTTTGAGTCTCATTTCTTGTCTTGGAATGAAACGGAGGCTGAAAAATGAAAAATAAAATAAAGTTTCTTTTAATCACATTAGGATTTGTTTTTCTTTTGGCTTCATGTGGAAGTAAAGAAATAGTAGTTGAAAAAAATGATAAAGGTCTTGCAAAAGTAGCTATTCAAATTGATGGTGCCGCTACTCCCTACTATGCCCCACTCTATCTAGCAAAAGAAAAAGGCTGGTTTGAAGAAGAGGGATTAGACGTTGAGTTTTATTATGCTTCAGCTTCTGAAATAGTAAAAAATGTTGCAGCAAACAATGTCGAATTTGGGTTTCCTAATTCAGATCCAGTTGTAATGGGAAGATCAAATAATGTTCCTGTAAAAATAATTCATACTACGTATCAAGAAGGATTAGGTTCAATTATTTATAAAAATGAGTCTGGGATTTCTGAACCCAAAGATTTAAAAGGAAAAACAATTGGAATTACCTCGTATGGAAGTCCTAATTTCATCCAGCTACAAGTAATTTTAGAGCAAGCAGGTCTTTCGTTAGATGACGTATCAATTAAAATAATTGGAACAGGTGCTATAGTAAATGCACTTGTATCAGACCAAGTAGATGCAATCAGCTTTTCAATGTTGAGAGTGTACGATCTTGAAGAACAAGGGATTTCAGTAGGAGAATTCCGTTCAGAAAATTACATGCCCACGCAAGGAAATGTAGTAATTACAAGTGATCAATTGTTAAAGGAACATCCGGAGTTATGTCAGAAATTCACTCAAGCGTTGAACCGATCAATAGCGTATCTTGTTGACAATCATTTAGATGAAGGAATTGAGAACGCAATCACTCATTATGCTCCTGCGGCTAAGGGAAATGAAGAAAAAATAAAAAAAGTGATGGAAAATGAATTTCTACCGAAACTTTGGCAAAGTGATAATACCGTTAAAAATGGATTCGGTTATTCTGACGTAGATCGATACAATGACTACATTGCTCTATTGTATAAGTATAATTTAATAGAAAATAAATATGATGCTGAAGAGTTAGTTGTAAATTTAGATGAAGGAGGGAAAAAATAGTGAGAGCAAAAAAAATTATCTACCCTCTGATTTTACTCGTGTTTATTCTTGTTGTTTGGGAAGTCGGTGTACAAATTAGTCATGTTCCTAATTACATTCTACCCTCTCCTATTAAATTAATGACCTACTTTACAACTTATTTAATCACAGGAGATTTGTTGATGAATACCTGGGTTACGCTACAAGAAATTTTCATTGGAACTTTTTGTGGAATTATTGTAGGGGTTATTCTAGGGTATATTGTTGCAAAAGTTCACTTAGTTGAACGATTATTGATGCCATTAATTTTAGTTGTTCAAATTGCACCTAAAATTTCACTAGCCCCATTATTTATTCTATGGTTTGGTTTGGGAATTCAGTCGAAAGTTGCACTAGTTATTTTAGTTGTTTCGTTTCCAATCATGGTAAATCAGCATACGGCATTGAAGCAAATTGATCGTCGCTATGTGGAATTTTTATCCATTTTAAAAGCGAGTAAACGTCAAAAATTTATCAGTTTAGAACTCCCATTTACTTTTTCAGCGATTATGTCGGGTGTTAAAGTCTCAGTCACTCAAGCAATGACGGGGGCAGTTATTGGGGAAATGATGGGAGCTAAGGCCGGGTTAGGTTATTTATTAACTTATGGAAACGAAATGTATGATATTAATATCATACTATCTTCCGTGATAGCCTTATCATTAATTGGCCTCATTCTTTATTATGTAGCAGTTTTAATTGAGAAAAAAGTATTATATTGGCGTTAAATGTAAAATTTGTTACCTATAAGAATTTCACTGGAAATCGAGAAAATGATTAACTAGTTTCTGGATAATTTACATTTATGTTCCTAACTTATCTTTGTAGGTGCAGATTTTAAACAAGCTAGTAGCTTTTCGGGTTCAGATGCCAATAGCTAATCTTCTTCCTACGTTCTAGTGTAGAATTTATCTAAATCATAGTAAAAATTCTTTATTACTCGGTGCATAAACATCGATAATTTAGAATTTTTACTATGATATTTTATTTTATGTTCAACAAGAGTTTTCTTTTAAGTAGGCTAGGAACAACTTACTTACAGCAGCTCTTTTCTCAATGTCTCATCATCCGAAGAAGACAAATATTTCGGTGCAATATCCAATACGGTATAGGCACCAAACTGTTCTTCTTTTGCCAATCGAGCACAGGCTCTTGCATAGGCAACAAGTACGCTGGCTGTAAATTCTGGATTACTATCAAGTGTTAGGTTATATTCGATCACCTGTTTTGTTTGATCGTGGGTATTGCCAATGTGGAGAACTGTTCCACCGTGTGGCATGGCTTTATGCTCTTTATTTAGTTCTTCTTGAGAAATAAAATGAACCTCGGTATCATATTCTGCAAAGTAATTTGGCATAGAAATAATTTCTTTTTCTACAGCCTCAGCATTTGCATTTTCTTCAAGAACAACAAAACACTCTCTAAAGTGTTTATCTCGCGTACTCAATTCAAGTAGCTCGCCCGCTTTTAATTTTTGAATCACTTGTTCATTTGGAATCGTGTATTGTGTGGCATCCGCTACCCCTTCAATTCTTCTTAAAGCATCAGAATGTCCTTGACTGACCCCTTTCCCCCAAAAAGTATAAGTTTTGCCACTTGGTAAAATGCTTTGAGCGTATAACCGGTTTAAGCTGAATAAACCAGGATCCCATCCCGTAGAAATAATGGAGACTGTTTGATGTTCTTTTGCTGCTTGTTGAACATGCTCAAAATGCTCTGGAATTTTCGCATGGGTGTCAAAGCTATCAATCGTATTGAAAAATTTTGTGATTTCAGGTGTTTGTACAGGTAGGTCTGTTGCAGAACCTCCACATAAAATACAAACATCAATCTCTCCTTTTTTGTTAAGCAAATCGTCCATGTGATAGGCTTTTGCTCCATATGTAGAGACTGTTTCTGGGGCTCTACGTGTAAATACCCCCACCAATTCCATATCTTTATTAAGTGTTAAAGCACGCTCAACCCCGCGTCCTAAATTCCCATAACCAATAATTGCAATTTTTATCATTCGTCTCACTCCTAAAAATTTGTTGTTTCAATTATACTACACAATTATTCAAAAATGAGAAAAAACTCATTTATTTTTCAGAAAAATAAAGTGGAAATGAAAAGGAGGAATGCGTTTATATTCGCAAACCTAATAATGTATCTTCGCTGACTCTTTTGATGTTTGTGCTACCATGCTAACTAATCTATCATTTCATTTTCACTCGAAGTAATCAAACTTTCTTTCAGCTGACCTCATCCTCACCTCAAAATTATTCAAAAACCCCATTAACTTCCTCTAGTAAAGGAGGTTAATGGTGATTAAAGGAGTTTCTAAATTCTGCCTATTTTTCTAAACATTAGATATACGACAATAAATAAAAGGATACCTATCCCGATTTTTAGGAGGAGTGCTTGCCAGTCTTCAATTATTAGAAAGTTATTTATCAGATAACAGATTACATATAGGCTTAAAAAATAAAGAAGTTCAATTATTATCATAGCTAATGTCTTATTGGATGTTTTTTGTGCCAGAATATGGTTGAAATCAATAATTTTTATAAGAGTAACACATACTATGATTCCACTAATCAACAAAACTAAGATATTTGAAAGTAAATCATCAATTCGAGGAATGTGAGCAAAGGTCAGGAAAGAAAAAAATAGTCCATAGAAAATAAGGAACGCAAGTGATAAAGAGATAATCTTAATCAGTTGTTTTTTACTCGTTGCCACATCTGAATGCTCCTTTAAATTCTTAAGTAATCCCTCGTCTCCTTTTAGTAGAGAATCAACGGTCACCTCATAGATATCACTCAATAAAATAATATTTATAATATCGGGGTAGCTTTTTTCGTTTTCCCAACTAGAAATGGTTTGCCGACTGACACCAATTTTTTCAGATAATTCTTCTTGTGTTAAATTAGAGGCTAATCGTGCGTGCTTCAATTTCATTCCAATACTCATCATAATCACTCCTTCTTTTATACTGCCTAGAATACTGTTTATACAGCATTATTTCTATCAAAGTTTCCTTACAATTGAAGTTTTCTTAATGTAAAGAAATCTTTCCATAGGCGGTATAAAGGAAAGGTAGAAATTTTTTTGGTAACGGTTATTACCTATGTGGTTATGAATACCGCGAATTGGTGCAACAAATCTATCTGTATGTTACTAAAGGAATTCGTGGAAAACTGCAAAGTGATTTAGAACTTTTATAAAGCTTGCCCCTTTTGAGTATATGTAGTTTATGTGATAACTTCAATCAGTTTATATATAACAGTGCAAAAAGAAAAACCCCTTGAATAATCAAGAGGTTTTGTTTCATTCGATAATAAATTAACGACGAATTTCTTTAATACGAGCTGCTTTTCCGTGTAATGCGCGTAGGTATCTGCATGTTATTCATGATTTGTCAATAACTGTTCAATCGTTGTCATATAAGGGTTTTTGGCTTAATTAGGTTGTTCAATCAATGTCATTAAATATCAACCATTAATCAATTTCTGCCCCTTTTTTGCCCCTTTTTCTCTATTTCTATTATTCGTCCGTCCGGCAAAAAAGAACGAATGTTCTCATTTTTGTCGTAAGGCGATTAGTATGACGAAAGCATCTCAAAGTATAGAAAAAGTAGTTAAAACATACAGAAACGCCAATATGTAAAGCGTTTACATTTTAATGGGAATTATGCTACAATATTTGTACGGATACCCCAAACAATGACTTAATAGTCTATCGTCCGTTGCCATCATGTAGTCAAATACATGGTGGTATTTTTATAGTATGCTTTTTTTATTCACTTTATTAGTCTAATTTGCTAAAATCAACATAATTACTATTAGAGAAAGTGGGCGTTACTTATGGTACGAACTAAAAAAATTCATGAAGAAACCCTGTTGAGAAGCGGCTATGAATTTGTACTTGAAAATGGGTTTGATGCTATATCTGTGAGAAAACTTGCAAAGTACATGGGTTACTCAACTAAACCTATTTACGATGAGTTCATTAACTTAAATAATTTTAAAGAAGCTTTATTAAATTACGTAGTTACAAATGTTACCAACCTTATATTAAAGGATAGCATTTCTAGTACATCTGCTTTTGCTGAAGAAATTTATCTTTTTGCTGCCACTCGACCAAAAGAGTTCACTCGGTTTTTCTTGAAAGATTCTAAGTGTAAAGCATTGATAAAGAAGCAATTATATATTTTTTTCAAAGAAGTTATTCATGACAATAAAGCTAAAGATATTGAGCGAAACTTTGATACTTTTTGGTATTATACTTTAGGAAAAGCAACCGATATAGCCTATAACTAACCTCTTATTATTTTCCTAATATATTCCTTTTATGTTATAATGTGCTCAATAAATCGATTATCTTATCGAAAATTCTTTTTAATCGCCTACTTTTATCACGAATGCTTCCTGCATCCGTGACGCTTACATAGATACTCCTATGTGACACCTACACCTTGTGACCACGCAAGGTGTTTATTTATGTACAAAAATAGCCATTGCAGATTTTTGATGCTACGTAAAAGCTGTGGTTCAGAATAATCTAAAACCTGAACGCCAAAGACAATTCATCACTTTAAATAATCTTTGCTTATTCAAGACTGTTTTCAAAGAAATTTTAAAGCAACAAAAATCAATAAAAGTCCACTCATGATAAAAAATAAGCTAATATAAAGATATTCTTTTTCCGTTATTCGTAATGGAAATTTACTCTCTTTGTTAAAGCCACCCCATCTTATACCATTTAGACTTAACAGGATACCCATACAAATGGCCAAAACCCCAAAAACAATAGTTATTTCAAAAATCATCTGAATTAGACTTCCCTCATTTCTTATTTAAAGATATTATTACATAAGTATAGCATTTGTGTACAGCTTATTCGTATTTGACTTTACTTGATTTCTATTTTTATAATAGTATTTTCATTATCTAATCTGTTATAATTAATTTGCGGACACCTCTAAACATAAATGACTTGAACAGCATGCAGTCCGCTACCACCATTTTATAATGGTGGTATTTTTTTATATGTAATCTGATATAATGGGGTTGAATATTAATAGGAGAAGTGAGGGAGAAATTTGAAAAAAAGTATATTTGGGGCTTTAATGTTTTGTTCATTGCTATTAGTTGGATGCTCTACATCTGAGAAAGATAATTCAAAGCCAAACAATAGCAATACCAGCTCAGAAATTTCATACAGTCTGGATCCTAATCTGAATACCGACAGTGGTATTTATGATTACGTAATAGGTGACCCAGATGGTCTTGAATCGATTGAAATTAGAACACCTGATGGAAATATTTACAAAGGAGATATTCGCAAAGATATTTATCAAGTCGGTGTTCCGTCACTAGGGATTGACCAAAACGTTAAAATTAATTATTCTTTCAAAAATCAAACTGATTCAATGGAAGTGTTGATTCCAGCTAAAAAAACGATTGATGATTATTCTCATTTTTCAAAAATGATGAACGCTGTGATAGAAAATGTCAATCCTGATGCAAAAACTAGATTTCCTATATCTGTGGAAGAAGGAGCTTCAACTATATCTATAGAAAATGGTGTGACTACTAATATTAATGTTTATGATGGTAATTTAATTGGTCTTGAGCTTAATATGAAGCAGGACGTAAATAAAGAAATGGCTTCTATTCTTGCCACATTTCAAGGTGTCTATGATTTAAAGAATGAGGGTATAGCCACTGCATACAATAATACTTTAGAGTCTCATGAAAAAACATCTTTCACTTCTAAAGATTTAGTATTTACTTTTGAGTATCTCGATGATCAAATAATAGCATCAATAATTAGAAAATAAATCAAAGCCAATATCATTTTCGATATTGGCTTTATGTCTATCTACTTCACGTCTTGCTCCAACACCCAGGAATTAATCCCGTCAAGCAAGTAAGCACGCTTGCTCTTAGACTGATTAACTGATTTTACTTGTTTAATCTTATAGCTCTTACCTCTGATAAAACTAGCTATCTTTTGGCCAGTTTGATACGTAGTAGCCCAAGACTGCACCTTCACAGTTTGACCGACTTTCTTAGCTTGGTACCCTGTATCTGTTGCACCACTTTTGACTAGCTGCAAATCATTAGGATGCGCCCATCCCCAAGTTTCAACGAGGTATTTTTTTCCTTTGCCGTTGGCGATTTTCTTGATTACTCCAGTTTTCCCACGCATTTTTGTAGAGCGCCCTTTGCCGTCTGAGTCTTTGTACAGAGCATCAAATATTTTAACAGTGTCCCCTACTTTTCCATTTGTCAGAGGCTTAGTATTTTTGCCAGGTGTGCTTGAGGTGTATCCACCGCCATTGCTGTTTGAGCTGCCAGACAATCCATTTTCTACATCTTTTTTAAACTGTGCTCTACTAATTCCCCATTTTGCAAGATAAGGATAAGGGTCTACATGATCCGTTTTATTGTTTGGTTGATGCGTTCTACAGTAATCATGCGTATTGATACCCATGTTTCCAGCGTCAAGCTTCTGAGGAATTTTAGCTTGTTTTGCCAGCTCTCTCAATAGCTCAATGTAAAGTCGATAGTCACGTTCAAACTCAGCTTTCGTTTTATGCGATTCAATCAATTCAACTGCTGCATAAGCCCATTTATTCCAATCTCCAGCGACGTCCCAAGCGCCACGCCCTACCTCTGCTGTTTGAATCACACGACCGTTTCCGACGACGTGAGTAAAGAAACCATCATATATGTTTTTGCGCCCCATATAGTCAGCCTCATTCTGTGCGGTTGATTTTGGGTTCCCTGTTGAATGAGCGTGTACTTGGCCATAAGGTGGTACTCCAACTAACGGAGTACCCTTTCTAATTTGTTTTTCAATTTTCATGGTCTTGTTCCTCCTCTGGAAAATCAGTTGGTAAAGTAAATTCGTTATCCACTTTATATGGATCAATCACGTTCGTTTTCTCTGAGTCAGGAAAATACTTATCTTTCTTCGCTTCGATTTCATCACCCAACCATTTTAATAACCACATTGGAAAATGTTTATCCCAACCTAAAACAGCTAAGTTTGCTAACAAGCTGTAGAAATTGTGATAAATAAACGCTACCGTAAAAATAGTAAAAATGACTGAACCTGTACCCAATAGATAATCAAACCCAAAAGCGACTATGCAACAGATGACAATTACAAAGTCACGAATAGCCGAGTCAATCATAACCGAGCTACTTTTAAGTTTATTAGTTGATTTCTTCGCTAAGCGACTACCTATCATCCACTCCATTACGAACACAGCCATTAAAATTCCTAACAATATAATATGCTCCAAACCAACTTCTTTAGCTGTAACCCAACCTGGTACGGATAAAGAAATACCTCCAGTCACAGCTCCTAAAACCCAACTACCATCTGATTTCATTTTTTCCAATTGACCTACAAACAGTCTCAATATATCTGACATCGCTTATCCTCCTAATAATTTAAAAAATAAATAGATTATTCCAATCCAAAATAAAAGAAGGACTGCAAGTGCAATCCTCCAAAAAATATATCGTTTCATCTAATCATCTATTTTGCTAATTCTGGTAAATCCATTTCAACTAAAATTTCTACCACTTGGTCTTTGACTGTTGATGGTACATCGCCGATCACTTTTTTACCTTTGATAATCAAAGTCGCATAAATCACTGCCATTGTTTTCACATCCTTTCTGAGTAATAAAATAGCAACCTTAGTCAGCTGTTGCTGCATCCAAGATTGCTTGTACTTCCTTTTTAATTTTCGCTGGGACATCCTCAATTGTTTTCTCCCCTTTTTCAATTAGAGATACATAGATTTTAATCATTTTGTTCCTCCTAACTGTTGTTCATATAGTTCAGCAACAGCTAACTGTAAATCTGTTGTTTGAGTCTCCTGTTCTTCTAGTGCTTTCTTCTGAGTTAAAAGCTCATCTTTTAGCATTGGCGGTGTTAAATCCACCCACTCATTTTTCCCAAAGTCAAAAGACGGTTGTAAGAACCCTTCTGGAATTGATTTGTCCGTAAAAGGAAATTTCACTGGATAATCATCCGAAACTTTAAATGGTCCTTCGTATTGCGTTGCTGAAATTATTTCATATACTTCTTTCATTTTTCTTCCTCCTCTTAATTTTAAAACAAATAAGTCCCATGAATGGTTAACCATTGACCGGTTGGCACATCAGTCCATGTAGTATCAGTATTTTGTCTATATCGTGATAATTTAATTTTTCTATTGGTAAAATCTGCTGCCAAATACCAAATAGCAGTTCCTGAGCCTTGCATTGCTCCCATAGGAATAGTTCCCGTATTGCTTCCGATAAATTCTGCTGGTATATTCCCTAATTCCTGTCCATCTGCTTTTGACAAAACAATCGAATTTGTTCCAATCCCTCGAAACTCAACATTCCCATTCTTTTTTCTGAATCTTAACCTATTATCTACATTACCACCATGGTCACTAATACCAGTTGACCACGAACTGTTTACCCATCCTGTATCTTCTATTAAATCTATTCCATTTAATTTAGGCATCGCCGTAAAGTTTTTAATTCCGCCGATTGTTTGATTGTCGGTAACATTAACTAAACTAGCTTTATCATAGCTTGTTAAGAAATCTAACCATTCTCCCCACTCTGTTTGCTCTGAACCTAATGTACGTATATAAACCGATCCTGCACCAATGGAGCTCCCCATTGTTTTTGGAAAAACGTATTGAGCTACACGATAGGTACTTTGTTTAATTGTCAAAACATTTCCGTAGTTAGGAATTGGATATCCCAAAACATTACTTGCATTACCAATTGTAATACCGTTTTTGTACGTACTAGGCAAATCAGAAGCGGGTTTTTCTGTTACAAATCTAAAAGCGCCTTCTATTTTATCATTAAGTATTTTACCGCCATAAGTACTTAATGCTGTTAAATCATCGAATAAAAAACTACTAGTCACTTTTGCAATACCAGCCTGTGTTGCTGTTGCCGTTTGTGTTTGCGGTACGTAAAACTTGCTCAAATCTAATTTAAATCTATGATCGCATTGCACAGCATCTAAAGCGACGCTCGGTTGATTTGTCCCATTGCTAGTTTTCCCATAAGCCAACACATAAACATAACCATCGTCCATGAGATAACTTAATGGTAAATTCTTAGATAACAAGGTTACGTTGCTTGTATCGTTAACAAGTGGTACTGCATCCCAAGAAGAACCGTTCCAAAACGTAACATTTAATTGGTTCTCTCCTGCTGGCAATCCACTGCCCCGCCCCCATACTTGTGGAATTATACGAATTGTATTCTCCCTAATCCATTTTGATTTCTGAGCTACGGTAGTCAAACCCAGATTTACAAATAGCGTAGGATAATTTCTTTCCATTTGTGCTCTAACATTCCATCTAAGTAGTATTTGAGCTAGCGTTCCCTCTGTAGCAACAGAACCTTGAGTGGAATATAATCCATCAACAACAAGACTGTTGTCATACATGCCTTGTGTTGCTTCTACCCAACCCGATTGAGCAGGTGTCAATAAGGTTTTGCTGGTCCCGTATCGGTCCATTTTATGCACATTAGCCGTGCCATTAGCTGTAACTTTATTTCTAAAATTATAAAGTGTAGTAATCGTTTGACCATCAGTAATTACATCACTTAACAAATCATCTGTTTCTTTTTTTGTATACAAATTTTTATCTGTAATCTGTTGTTGAATATTGTCCATCTGCACTTTGCTATCCGACTCGAATTTGTTGAGCTTTGACTGCATAGCATTCATTTCTTTGATAAAATCCGTTTCGATTTTTTCAATTTTTGCTAGCGTTTCTTTAATCCGTTGGTCCACTGCATTAAATCCAGCGTAGTAATAATCTTCTAGCTCTGGTATCATATCATCGATTGGACTACGTCTAATGTTAAACGTAAATCTTCCTGCTGTGTCCAAAGACTGTTTATTTGGCATGTCAATGTAGATACTGCCATCTACAATCCCTTGATAACCTAAAATATTGTCTGGTAAAACAAATGATATTAAGCCACTTACAGCATCATCAATCGTTGCGTTGTAAATATGTCTACCTACTCCGTCAGCTGCAGTGAGGGACTTAAAGAGCAAACAAACAGGCACAATCGTTCCCTCAGTCAATGGGAAAATTGCACCTTCTTTTTTTAATTGAAATTTTAATCGAGCAGTTCCTTTGTCATGCGACCAAAAAACAACTTTTGTGTTAATTGTTTCAGTTGCAGTTGCTTCGATTTCTATTGTTTGTTGATTCGTTTTAAAGGTTTCATTCATCAACCTAACACCTGCCCACCGTTTTTTTCTTGCTTCAGCGTTGTTGCAGTCATTGAAGCAGATGATCCAATGCGTACTGTTCCACCATCTGCAACATAGCCAATTGTGTTTGCTGATCCTTTTGTACTACCTAACAGCGCCTGCGAGCCATACTGGATATATACACTTGTATACTGATTTGATAACACTGTGCCAGACCCGATAGAAACTATCGTTCCTCCTGATGTATAAATTGAGCTGAACTTTGAATTCCCTTTAGTATTCTCTAGGAAACGGCAATTTTGAACAGATACATAACGAGAAATATCACAAAAAATTGAATGGTCTTCCGTATTTTTCGTATCCACGAATGTAAAACCATTCACTTGAATGTAACTTATTACATTCATAAATGTAAAACTGCGAACAAAGCAACCTGTTTCATCAGATTTTCCGGTTGTAGTCGTATAATTTGTAGCATAAATGTATATTCTACTTGCTTGGATTGAATCAATATTGACATCTTCCAAATAACTTCCAGGCTCTACCCATAAATAATAGGTATTTGATGATATCATAGGCAGACTATTAATCGCCGATTGAATTGTTTTAAACGGTTTTGTCTCGGTTCCGTCAGCTATTGCATCATTTCCTATTTTCGAGCTTATGAAAATATCAATAACTTGTGAAGTCCCACCAAATAAACCTTGCATTGTGTGCTGTAACTGTTGCAGCTCTTCTTTTTGATTTTCGTAGTTTTTAGTCAACTCGACTATTTCATTAGCCGTTAGATTATCTCCAGCCAACAACCGCGCATGGAGAGTATCAAATGTTTGCCCAAGACTGTTTACACGAGCGTCTATGACCTCGTTTGGTGATGTTCCACCACTTTGCAATACTAAGTTATCAATACGCTTATTCGTTGCATTATCACGCTTTTCAGCCTCAACTAGAAGTCCATTTACTCTATCAACAATCTTATCGATTAATTTTTTAAACTCTAAATCAATCCTATTTGATGTCCATTTTGGTAACATGTCATCACCCTTTCTTTAATAATTGTTTGATGATACTTGTCATTGTTTTTTTCGTGTTACTCAGGATTATTTCTGGCGGCTTGTTAGGAATCATTGGATACTCAGTAATACCAACCACTTGTATCCACGTATTAATACTTAGTGGCTCATAAATGAATGCCACATAGTCGCCTTTACTTAAATCGACAGTCCATTTTAGAGTTGTACTTCCGGATATTGACGGATAATCATGTATATCCTTTTTTAAGCGAGCAAGCATATTACCAGCTTGTGTATACCGTTCATCTTCTACAGGATCTTGTATCCTTATACCCCACTTTTCCGCTTGAGGAGAGGTATATGTGATAGGTGTAAAATAATAAGCTCCACCTTCAGACTCTTCCTTTTGTTTTCCGAATCCTTTTATCTGAGTCTTTAAGTCAAAGGTATCAATATCAAATTGCACATTGTCCGTATTGTACTTATATCGTATTTGTTCATTGGTTTTTTCACCATAATCAGCTGTCGGATAAAATTTAAGATGTTTATTATTTTGAACAATTACTGCGTCATAATCATCTAATACTTCTTCAATCAATTTTAAGTAATTATTTTTTCCAAAATTTTCCTGTTCGACTTTTAGAAACTTATTTTTAGGATCAATCACTTCGTAGGAAAAACCTCTCGCACCACTCGAAAAAATATGTTGTAAGCACTGTGTGATGCTCAAGGTTCCTGTTTTTTCTGTATATTGAAATCCGTCTTGCACAGTGTAATAAATATGTGTGGCCACAACCTCTTTAAATAGTTGCTCGCCAACGGCATAGCTCTTTAACTGTTTAATCACATAATGTTGACCTTGCCAAATTATGATTGATTCATAGTCAGCAATATCAAAAGCCTTTCTATTTCTGTCGGTCTTCGTTACTTTAAAACTGACTTCCCACGTTTCATTTTTTTGCCAATCGACAACAAAAGAATCCTTATCTACATCGACAAGGATTTCTTCTTTGGTTTCTTCATAATTTCGGATAATTAAATCATTCATACAATCACCTACATGTACAAAAATCTGAAATCAAAACTAACATGAATTCTCGATATGTTTTGAATTTCGATTTCATTTTCACCGGGAACAAGTGATATTAAGCCATGATTAGTTTCAATCCCACAATGGATACCATTTTTTTTAGGATATACTCCCTCAAGCGTTAAAGCTTCCCCTTTATCACTATATAACGAACCAGTATAAATAAATCGCTCACCTGTGGTCTTATTGAAAAGAGTACACTTACCATCACTCATACCCTCAATTTTAATCGTTAATTCTTGTTCTCTTGGGTCAACAGTAAAATCCCCAGCATTGTATACAACAAACTTATTTTTATTAAAAGTATATTCGTAATCATCTGCCACAAGACCTTGTGAAAACTGCCAATCATCCTCTAAATCATAGTTACTCAGCGTTGTTGTGACAGATTCTGAATGGCCGGCGAAAACTAAAAATTCAGCTTTGTATCGTGTGTAACTACTGTATTCATCTTCTCGTTCAAGAGATACAGGATTAACTTTAAATCGTTTCCCTGGTGATTTACTATGCAGTAAATAATATGGTTTTCCGATAAAAATTAAACTGTACAATTCTGTTTCAAGTAGTTCAGCGTTTTTTTCATTGTCGAAAAATACATCTAAATCGAGCGTTAGAGTAAATGGACGAAAAGATGAATTAGTTTCTCTGTTACCATTTGATCCACTAAACTCTGTATATTCTACTTCGTACTGAGGATAGCTACGACTAATATTTGCACATACTAGTTTCAATTGTTCTTGCGGATGAACTTCAACTTCGTTCTGAATAAATTTTAAATCATAAAACATAGTCTACCCCTTTCCGTACATCAATCGTGATAATTTACTTCCGAAAAGCGAATCTTGCATCTTATTAAGAATGGTCCCATCCAGCTCAATATTAGGGTTCTTCTGCAAAATCATTTTTAATACAGACATCATATCTGTATGTTGTGACTGTATAACACTTATTAATTCTGTTTGATCAACGTTAATATTTAGGTTTTGACTGCTAGTTGAACTGTTGCTAAATGTCTGCATCTGCTTAATGATTTGAGCATTTTGAGGTATACCAACACCGTCAGCATATCGAGGTATTAATCTTTTAGTTAATGATGCTTTAATTACTTTAGAACCCTTCGGTAAATCTGGTAAAAAGACATCTCGACCTTCAGGTACAAAAGGCACTCCACCTTTTGGAATTACAAGTTCTTTATAAGTTGGTCCTTTTTGATCATTAACAATGGCTGGCCCACCTATGTGAAAGCTTGTTCCTTTTTCTAGTCCTAAAAGTTTCCCTATTCCTGATCCAATATCCGCAACTACACTTAACGTTTTAGTTATAACTGACGGTTTAGAATCAAAATTCCCAACAGCTTCTGAAGCATTCCATGCTGGACCGCTAGCATTATCAACAGCATTTAGTGTTTTGTTACCTGGATTATTTCTGCTGTAAATGTCTAGTGCTAATCCACCGAGTTTAGCCGCAGAACTAACTCCAAATGACGTACCTTCTAATCTTTTTCCAGCCGGATTGTTTCGATTATAACTGGAAAGCGAAGATTCGCCAGATGAAGCAGCTTTTTTAACACTTGATGAATCACCATTTAATTTCTTAACAGGAACATTTTTACCAGTAAAATTATCGATAGCTTTTATTCCACTATTTGATTCATTTTTTACATCTGTTGAATCACCGTTAAATAATTTTGTATCAATATTTTTACCTGTAAACTCATCTATTGCTTCGATACCAGAATGAGATTCAGTTTTCACATTCGTAGCATCGCCATTTAGAACTTTTAAATCTGCTTCAATTGCATTGTATTCTTCAACAGACATCGTTCCATCTTTGACTTTAGACATGATGTCCACATTATCAGCAAGCATTTTTTTAATTTCAACAGGTAAATTCTTCCATGCTGCTAAGGATTCCGCTGACTCATAGATTTTGTTGTTTAAGTCTTCATTATTTGCTGCAATTGTTTTTTCTAACAGAGTCTTACCATTCCACCAGTCAAGTTCTTTTCCCGATGATAATAATTTACTTAATAAATCCTGGTTATTAGCCGCAAGTTGTTTGTCTTCAACAGATAAAAAATTCCATCGAGCTAATGATTCTGTAGATTCAAATACTTTTTCATATAGTTCTTCATTATTAATGACTAATTTCTTACTCTCTGCATCTTGTGAATTCCATCTCTCTAACTCTAAATCTGAATTAGTAACTTTTTCTAGTACGTCTGTGTTATCTGCTAGCATCCGTTTTTCAATTTCCGGTAAGCTATTCCATCGAGCAAAGTTTTTCTCAGACGTAAATATTTTATCTAAAACATCTTGATTATCTACCAACAAATAACGCGTATCGCTAGGTAACTCATTCCACGCTTTCATTTTTTCTTCTGATTCATATAGCGAATTCAAGAATTCATAATTATCCGCTTCTAATTCTTTAATTGTAGGCTCATATTCTTCCCATAAGCCTAAATTTAGCATGGTTTCAGCCATTTTTTCTGGAGTATTAGAATAGAGAATCGCTTTTTTCTCTTCAAAAGTCATTTCATCCCATTTTCCACCAGCCCTTAAAGCTTTAAAGGTGTTTTGAGAAAATTCATCTTGTAAAACAGCTTGCTTATCTTCCCAAGCCATGCCATCCCATCGACCATTAGCTATAGCTGCTTCTCCGATAACGAGTTTTGCGTTTGAATCTAGATTTGCATCATGTAAAACCATTCTCATCTGATTCCATTTGGTGATATCCTTCGTACCCTCTGTAACTATTTCTGCAGCATTTGATTTAATATTACCTTCTTTATCTTTTAATTCCAGTTTATTCCAAATTTCAGCAGCTGTTTTCATATTTCCAAATTCATCGACTGTCCATGCTTGTGCTTCTGCAACATTTTGAGCATTTTCTGCAAGCTCATCTGCCATTGATTGAGCACTTTGTACAATATCCTTATTGTCTTGAATCATAAATTGAGCCATCTCGTCTGATCCACTAATTAATTGGCCATTACCTAAATATACCTTATTTAGTAACTCTGGATATTTCTCAGTTATCGTTGCCATTTGCTGGTCAAAACCGTCAACAGTTGTTTTGTTAATTTCATCCCACGCTTTTAAAAATTTCTGAGCAAATTCTCCATCGAGATTATAGCCTAAATCTTCAAGATATTTTTCTTTCTCTTTGCGACTCTTCATCATATTTTCTTCTGCAGCGGCTCTCTGTTTTCCTAGAGACTGCAACCAAAGACTTGCTTCTTTTTCCGAGGCATTTGCGACATCACCTGTCATGGCACTCAAAACTTTTTTCTTTTCTTCTACTGTTAAATCTAACGTGTCAACATAATTTTGCAATGTGTCTTGATTTAAGCTCTTAATAATTTTAGCTTCAGAAGCATTTATTTCTCGCCCCTCATTAGACGCTTGTCTTTTTATATCTGTAATGCGTTCTGAATTAGCTTGTATTACTTCTAGCGCACCTTCTGCTTGGACTTTCTCGTTTTCAAGCATTTCTCCCAATGCACTATCAATGCCTTCTGGCAGTTCCCTAATAAGCTTATCCAAACCTTCGATTTTCTTAATTAAGCTTTGTTCAATTGTTGCTCCAACTTTTTCAAAGCTCTCAACCATTCCAGCTGTGTTTCCAGATAGCCCTTCTTCCATGAGTCCGAATTGACCCGTTGCGGCTTGTGTATCATCTTGGATTTTAGTCAATGTTTTCTCGGTCACTTCTCCAACATCTGAACCCCAACGCTCTACACGTTGGCTAGAATTCCAAGCTTCTTCTCCAAATAATTTCCAAGCACCATAACCAACTGCAAGAGCGCCACCAACACCAACAATACCTAAAATTGCCGGGCCTAGAGGGCCTAATGTTGCGGCCATTGCTCCTAGCCCACCTGAGCCTGCCGCACTACTTGCAGCACCACCGAATAGACCGAGTTTTTTTACTCCGCCACCTAAAGCTGTTGAAAGAGTGTCCACACTAACAGAGCCTTCTACTAGTTGTTTACTGACTTCTGCGATTGCTTTCTTTTGGGCCATTTGAGCTGACATCTCTACAAATGACTTACCTAATCCACCGATTCCAGATGTTAATTTTCCGGTTATAGAAAGAACTGGTCCAGCTGCCATTGCAAACGCACCTAGTTTAATAATCATCTGTTGCGTTTTTGGATCAGCATCACTAAACTTTTTGGCTAAATCTCCTAATGATTTTATAAGTGGTTTTGCCGATTCCATACCATCGCGTAAAGCATCAACAAACGGACCACCTAAATCAATAGCTGCATTCTTTGCTTCGTTTTTCAGCATTTTTAATTTTGACTCAGTTGTTTCATAACGCTTATTCGCTTCGGCTGTTAATGCAGTATTTTCTTTAAATGCTTTATTTCCCATAGTGATAGCATCGCCGAATGTGCCACTTGCACCAGCCGCGCGCAACAAACTATCTCGTAAGCGAACCTCTTTAATGTCCATGTCATCTAAAACTTTTATTGCCGATGTACCTTTTTCTTCTGCGTGAGACAGACCCTCAACAAACTTCATAATAGCTTCGGAAGGATTTGATTTGAACATCTTAGAAAATTCTTCACTGGTTACGCCAGCAACATTCGAAAAGTTTTCTAGAGATGATTTTGATTTATCAGCTTCTTTGTACCATTTTTTAAGTGATGAGCTATTTGTTCCTAACGCTTCAGCCATCGACTTAAGTGTTTTACCACCTTTTCCAACAGCGTTGCCTACATCACCTATTGTGTATCCTGCCGCGTTTGCGGTCTCTTCAAGCTCTGTAAAAGCTCCTGTTCCTTTTTCCACTGCTAACTGCATTTGAATCATTACTTTAGAAAAGGCAGAACCCAATTTTGTTATCGTAAAGGCTTTTTATCCTCTACTTCTTACTGTTACCAGTAAGTTCGGCATATATTTTTACCCTCAAATTAAATTGTTAGGGTAATCGACACTCGTGGGGATATTATTGCTCTCTTAACGCTCAATCCCTATGCTCTACGGTGGCGAGTGATGTTCTCGCTTACCTCGGTATTGTCTATTAAAGAGTTCTACCGATTTTGCCGATTTCTATGCTACTTGTTTCCAAGTAGTCGGGCAGTTTTGTTTACCCGCTTCCGCCTCAACTCCAACAGAACTCAATGCCGCTGCGAATCCTAATATTTCACCCTCTGACATGCCAATTTGTGACCCGGCACCGGCTAAGCGAAGTGACATAGCAGAAATTTCAGATTCTGTTGTCGCAAAGTTGTTCCCAAGGTCAACGATTGCAGATCCTAAATTGCTAAACTTGTCATGAGACATGCCAGTGATATTAGCAAACCGAGCCAACTCTGTAGCCGCAGTTTCCGCAGCTAAATTGGTTGACTCGCCCATGTCTAACATAACTTTGGTAAAGCTCACTACATCATCTGTTGCAATTCCTAACTGCCCACCAGCTTCTGCTACGGCGGCAATCTCCTTGTGCGTGCTCGGTAATTCTGTTGCTAATCCTCTGAGTCCATCTTCTAAATCTTTGTACGAGTATACAACTTTTCCTGTTGAATCAATAATTTCATCATTTGTTTTCTTTCAGTTTTGTTATCGTGTGGGCTTTTTATCCCTCACTTCTTATGGTTTCCCATAAGTTCGGCGTACATATTGGGCTATCAAAAAATAGTCCTCGAACACTCTTGGGAGCATTATATTTATTCAGCTCCTACGCTCTACACTACTTACTAGCCTTACGTAATCTAGTAAGTTAGCACGGTATTAACATAATTTTGGGTATAATAAAAACCCCTACGATGCAGGAGTTTCATAAAATTCTTTAAATTGTTTTATAGTGTTGTATTTCTGACCATAAATTTTATGGAATGCTAGGTGGCAACTCTGACAAAGAACAACTGCGTTATCAGGATTTAATCTATTTTCTTTATCCCAGTGGTAAGAGTTTAGATGATGAACGACTACGTTCTCTTTAGAATCACAGATAACGCATTTAAAATCGTCTCTTTTCAAGACTGTATTTTTAAAATGGACATATCCTAACACTTTCATTCGTTTTTTTCTATCTTCTGAAGTCAAGTTAGGATTATAATTAGGATTGTTTTCTCCGCAAACTATTTTAGATTGTCCTACATGTCTACATTTTTCTGAGCAATACTGATGTTCACTTCTGATAATTAAGTACGGTATCTTTAATGTGACTTGCCCACATTCTTCACACTTTACAGGAACTCTGCAATATCTAGGATTTTCTTCCCCAGAAAATCTGACATATTTTAAAGTAGCTTTCATTTTACTAATACTTTCCGTACTATGTTCCCTGTTAAAGAATGGATTTTCTTTCCCTTTAAGTCCTTCTTTTTGCCATTCATCTTTGCATTCTCTACAACAAAATTTGTGTTTACCATTGAAATTACTTTGTCGTTTAGTAAATTTTTCCCCGCAGTAATCGCATTTCTCTGTTCGCCTAAACTGTTCTTGATACTTGCTCCAACACTTTCTATCGCAGAAAATGTTTCTACTTCTTACCTCACTAGGCATTTTGTAGACGTCTTTCCCACAATTTTTACAAGTCAATTTTAACTTGCTCATATTAACACCTCCGATAGTGTTTCCGAATCAAATTTCATTGGAAAGGAGGTTCGGATACCTCCTGTTCGATAAAGCTCATGACTTCCTTATCTATCCTCGTTTATTATACCATAAAACATTAGTCTTCACCGTTTTTGCTCGATTTAATTACCCCTATATTACTATAAGGGAGGGCAAAGAGTTTACCCCTGCGAAGTCGCTTTCCCAAGATATAGCAGCGGTGGTAACAGCTGTGGCCGCTGCTGCAAAAGGAACAGTTACACCTTTAATTAAACCATTTCCAAATGATTCAATTTTCTTACCACTAGAAATAAGTTTATCGCTATACTTATTGATACTACCTGTCACGCCAGTAGTTTTCACTTGTAATTCGGCTAAGTCGCCAGCTGTGTTCTTTAATTGAGTTTGATAACTAGCTAGTTTACCGTTTGCATCTTGTAGTTGTGAGGCTAGTCTTTTCGTGGAGTCTGTTGCTTTCCCATCGACAAAAGACTCATCATAAGCTTTTTTCAAGGCAGCGACTTGTTTTTCTTGCGCACCTATAATTTTTGTTAAGCTTTCATATTTAGTGCCAAGTTTACCTATTTTATCGCCTGCCATGTCAGCTATTTTCATGTTAGCTGACATTTCTTTCGCTAGATAGCCTACTTGTTTTTTAGAATTAGATACGCCTCTGCCAAAGTCCGCATCATCCAATCCTAATTTTATGACCATATTCCCTAATGGTGTTGCTCCTGCCAAATTACCCACCTCCTTTTACCAAATCGCTAAGTGGTCTTACCACTTTTTTCTTTTTCTTCGGTGTTTTAATAAACATAATTTCATATAGATAAGTAATATCTGTATCAAGTACATCGTTGATAGACCAATTGGGATAATGTTCAAGAATTGTCTTTACTAAGTCCAATTGCAACTTATGATGTTCAGCAGCTGTTATTACTTTTTTGTTGCTTCTTGATCAGATTCCTCTTTTTTGTATCCTAAAACGCGATACATAATGAGATCAGAAATCACCTTAGAAGCTTCTTCAGCATCTAAACCATCAAGCACAGTGTCTTCAGTCACATCTTCATCGTCAAAAAGGTTGGCGACAAAACGCACGCGGTACTCGTCTAATTCATGTTGTTTTGGCGGTACCTCGTTACCTTTATCATCTTTCTGCCATAGTTCAGCCTCGCCTTTGGTATAATCCAACGCCTTACGGTATGGAATATGGTCTTGTACAAACGTTTTCTTTTTTCCTTTAATCGTTAAATCTAGTCTTGCTTCACTCATGCTTTTTCCTCCAATAATTCAAAATAAAAAGGCTAGTCACTCAGACTAACCTTTCTCCATTTTTATTCTGTTAAAGTTAAAGTGTTTGAATCTGTGAACGCTCCGTCACTACTTTTAACAGTCGTAATGTATGTTCCAGGCGCGACATCTTCTGTCCAAGAAATTAATCCATTATTGGTTACTGACAGTCCTTCTGTCACTGGATTTATTTCAAATGATACATTTTTGTTCGTAGCATTTTCAGGTGTAACAATTGCATTTAGTTGTCTAGTTCCTGCAGTCCCCGCAACTGCTGTTGATGTTTTAGGTGACACTGTAATACCAGTTGCGGGGATTATGCCTCCCCCGCCGTGCCTAAAACAACTGTTTTTAATTTATCAACAGCTTCTTTTCCAACTGCACGCAATACATGTAGATTTTCTGTTTTCTCTCCCATTGTAATAGAACGAGAAATAGCAGAGAACACATACTCGCCAGGTTCCGGCTTGAAATCTTCATCGGTTGTTGTCGCTAATGAGTGACCATCCTTTGTGAATGAACCGCATGTTAAAGCAAACGCAATTGGCGTGCCATATAGGTCCTCTGCTTCAACAACAGCAGCTGCAAAAGGTGGCTCTGTATTTTCCCCCATACCAACAATACCCTCATCCATTGCAAGATATCCAAGCAATTTATCTTCAACTTTAGATGGTAGATCTAAGATTCCGAAGTTTGCAGCGACTGAACCTACACCTTTACGTACAATAAAGTACTCAATGTTTGAGCCAAATACCTTTACTGGTTCCTTTGATAGACCTGTTAAATCAAAGCTTGATGTAGCCCCTTCTTTTGGCACACCTTTAATTTCGTAAATTTCTGCTGTCGTATCCGGTTGTTTTTTTTCGTCTAATTTACGTACTGACATTTTTGAAAATCCATAAGTTTCCATTTAAAAATTCCTCCTAAAAAATAGACACTAACTAGTAGTCAGTGTCATAAATATTTGTGTTTTTTCTATAACGACGCGCATCTACATATCGATTTGTATCTTTAAAATAGGTATCTAAGCCACCAGTTAGTTGCCCGAAACCATTTTCTCTCATAGTTGTTTCAACTGCTTTTGCAATTTCTTTTGTGACTAATGCATTTTCGCTCTCAACATTGATTTGATAACTAAATTTCTTTGATAGAACTTTGTTACTTGCGAAATATGCGGCTTGTTGTGGTACTAACGCATCAATAATAATAAACGGTTTTGTCGTGTCGAAAGTCTCAACCAATTCATAAAACTTAATTCTGTCACTACCGACTTTTTCCAAAATTACAGGATTAGCTTTCAATGCATTATAGATTTCCATCATCATATCTTTCATTTCACTAACTCCCCTAACTCCGACCGCATTTCTTTCATTGCAGTACTTTCGATTTTATCAACCGCACCTTGTAATTTACCCATGCCGCGTGGTCTTACATACTTACCGAATCGCGTATAGCCGAATTCGTTTAAATGAACTAAAGGAGCTCGCTCTTTTGAAGCCCAACCTGTCTCAACGCGTTTTGGATTACTCTTTACACCACTAGTAATAACTAAATCGTGTGTTCTTCCGCTATCAATATAACTAGACACGGCTTCTTTCACTATTCCTTTATTTTTTTCTCCAGCAGTTCTTAGAGCTTTGTTAATAACACGAGTCGCTTTTGATTTACCAAGCTTCGCTTCAATATTTTTAATTATCTCTGCTTCACCTTTTATAGTTACACTCATGATGTTACACCTAAGATAATTTTGATAAAGTCATTGTCTTCCACATCTGGTGCATGATCAACAATATCCCAAATCTTATCTTTATAACGGAAGTCATCAAGAATGACCTTATGCTTATTCGATGGTAGGTAATCAGTATAAGGATCGCGAATTTTAATCGTAACCGCCTCTTTCGTGCCTTTTCCGTTCAAAATATCTCTATCTTTAGACGAGGGATTGTAAACAAGGCACGTACATTTGTACAATTCTTGTTTTTTGTCCTCTCCTGGATAAGGACCTTCATCTGGTACAAACTCAAAAAAAGTAACTGGTGTATTTAAATCACCAGCTACTATTTGAGACCTTCTGTACTTAGTATTAATCGGCAATTGAATCACCTGCCAAGTCAATTGACGCATCCATAATCATTGTTTGAAAATTGGTGTAGAAATACTCTAACGCTTCATTTCGAAGGTATCGAGTACGCTCGTAAACTAACTCTTTGCCTTTCTCATACACATTAGGGTTGAATTCTCCGATGATAGACTTGATATCGGAAAACCCACTTTCTAACTGTTTCCCAATATCTTCGTCCTCGGAAGAATGAAAAATTCGGAAACGGGCTTTATATTCATTTACGAATACAGTTTCATTCATCCATCATCCCTCCAATAAGTCAATTAACTCTTGCTTCTTAGCATTGCCTGCATATTTAATTGCACGCTCGTCTAACAATGCTTTTAGTTCTGGCACAGTAAGGCTTTGATAGTCTACCGTCGCCTTGCGAGCGTTAGGCGGTGTTACTCCCCCGAACCACCTTCAGCATTGTCAGTTGGGATTGCCAAATCCCAAACAGCAGCTACTTTATCATCTTTTGCTTTTCCGTAAACAAAGGTTTTGGCGGTACAAAGATCTAAATCTTCTAAAGCAAGTGTTTGATCAAACTTTTTAACCGATACACCACCAGCAGTATATGCATCGTAACGTTCTCCAACAAATGACACAGCTTTTTTTGCAACTTGAGCAACAGATTCAATAATGCTTAGGTTGTATGGCAAGGCAGTAACGTATACACCATTTGCATTTAAAAATGTATATTGTGCTTTAACTCCCCATGCATCAGTCGGGTTCACAACTAATGCCACTTTTCCACCTACCGCAAATGATTTTCCATTTTCTTTCGTAGAATGATATTTATACATTTCTGTAAGTTCTTTGATTGTAGCCTTAGAATCAGCAAAAGTTAATTTACCACTTGTTGCTTTCTCTGGATAGACCCCTCCAGTAATTGCCACATCCTTTTGAACTTGCCGATTTAACCCAACAGGTTGGTCTTTCCCTGTTCCGGATAAGAAAGCTAACTCCATTGCAACGGCAAAAGCTTCTTGAATCTGCAAGCGAACAAATGATTCTATCCATGCAGGACCAAAATTTGTTAAATCTTTGGGAACAACAACGAAAGCTGTTAATTTGTTTTGAATGGCTTCTTCATCACTGAACGATGCATCTAGTTGACCTTTGATTTCATCAAATACTTTACCCCAAACCGCAACTCCACTTGTTTCTGATTTTAAGAATTTGAGACGTAGACCAGCATTTTTCAATCCAATTGCTGAAAGTAATGGATGTTCTGTAACTACATCTTCAAAGATATTGTCAATTGTTTCTTGAGGTAACAGCGTTTCTTCTTTGTAGCCAACTTCCTTATTGATTTCATTGAAAAATTTACGTTGTTCAGCATTTAATTTTGCATCCAAACTAGTTCCAGCTGCATACGATTCAGCTGCAGTTTCCCCCGCTTTTTTAGCTTCGGCAATCATTTGATCAAGCATGTAGCCGTATAGCTCCCCTACTTTTTCAGTTGATTCATTATTTTGTACTGCTTCAATCCATGCGGATTTTGCATTTTCAAAATCTTTTGATAGTTTAATAGTCATTTCATGACCTCCTCAGTTTTTTGTATTAAAAAAGGAACTTAGCGAATGGCGAGACATTCACGGGTTCCTCAATTTTTATAGTTTCATCATTTAATTGTTTTTTTACTTCTTGAGCAATCTGTTTCACTTGTGATTCACTGAAATTCACTTGCATAGTTGATGGCTGTTTCTTTAATCGCTTCATTTCATTGATTATTTTTTGTGGAATAATCCCACTACCAGCATCAGCAACTAGTACGGGTTTATGGTTATTTTCAAACATAATTTCATCTACAAACCCTTTCTCCAGAGCTTCTTCAGCTGTTAACCAAGTTTCTTCGTCCATTAGCTTTAATACTTCATCTTTTGGTTTGCCAGTTTTAGCAACATAAGCATTTGCAAGAGACTGATTGGCCTTTAGTAATATCTCACTCAGTTTATCCATGTCATGATAATCGCCTACTCCACCACCAGAAACGTTGTGAATCATCATTTGACCAACAGGACTGATTGCAACTTTATTCGCTCCCATAGCGATAATTGACGCGGCTGAACCGGCCCAAATCACATTAACGGTCACATTTCCTTGATAAGCTCGCAAAGCAGTATATATTTCATTGCCTTGATCAACCAATCCGCCACCTGAATTTATAGTTATTTCAACATTTTCATTTGTTTCAGGTAGTTGATTTAACACATCATTAGGGCTAGTCGCATCCATTTCTAACCAGTCATAGAACCACTTATCATCATTTGATACGATAGGTCCATTAATTTTAATTTTTACCGTCATAATTATTTTTCACCTCCTTCCAGCTGTTCTTCATAGTTTTTCGTCATTATAATCTTTTGACCTTCTTTATTTGGCAAAGGTTCATATTCATTTTCTTCTCGAACCTCGTCAATGTAGAACGCACCAGCAGAAACAATTTTATCAATTTGTGTTGCGTTTTCGACAATGCTCACTGGTAAAACTTTGATCACTTTGATACGTTCGCCATCCCTATATTCTTGACGAGTTAGTATTTTTGCAACTAGCTCATCTTGAAGCTTTTTGACTAATGAAGAGGTACAAGTTTTTTTCATTGCCTTCAGATTAGAATCCAACTCGGATTTTTCACCATAAATAAGTGCCGTAGGAACTCCTATGGCATTTGCTACTACATCAATCAAAGATGAAATCATCTTATTTAATTCGTCAAGGGACTGATTAGAAACTCCTTGCTTATTGGTATACTCTTCATATTCAAAACCTTTTAGTTTTGGAACAATTGCGACTGACTTTGTACTAAACGATGTAAATATCTTATCGATAAACTTTTGTAGCCGTTCCGTTCGAGTCTCTCCACTTTCGCTTTTTTGATTATTGACAGTTCCAGAACTATCAACACCAACAGTCCCTCTAATTTGATTATTTCGCATAGCGACTTCTAATATTCGGCCAAATAGTTCAGCGTAATCATCAAACAAGCCCTTCATAAATACTTCAAGTTTGTCATTATTATATTCAAGATAGATAACTTCTGACATTTTAAACGTCTTCTTAAATGTATAATTTTTGACGGTTACCATTGAAAAGGTATCTTCGTATACAGCGTATTCTTGCCTATAATAATCATCAGCTATTAAAAGCTGATTATCATCTGTGACAACCACTAAGACCTCATTGTCATCAAGTAGTCGATAAAAAAACTTTTCCCAAAATGTAGCTGCGGACATGTCTGAGTTTGGACGAACATTCAATATATAGTCCCAGTCATCCACATTCTCCTTATTTTTAAATGTAACTTCTAAGGTGGACATTGTCCTAGCAACAAAGTTTAGTACTGTATCTTTTGCGATTGATTTTAAATAGGCTCTATTAGCAACGCTCTCTGCAAATTCAATATCTAACATCCAATCAGTTTCATTGTTCCCTCTAAAAATATCTAATAAACTCAAGCTTTCACCACCCTTCAAATTTATTTACAAACTATCTTGTATTTTTTAACATACGTCTGCCTGATTTATTTGGTATCTCATCAAGCTTTTCCCGTTTTCGACCAGTATTTTCAATGATTGTCTTTACCAAGTACGGTTTATTTCCTCCATAAACTAAAGTGCTTGTTCTGGTCATATTTAAGTAGTGGGGTTTATACATAAGTAGTCATCCTTTCTAAAAATCAAGTTCGTCCAACAAATCAAATGCTTCGTCATAGTTCACATCAGAAATTTCTTCACGCTTATATAAAGCTGCAAGAAAAGCGTGGAATCCATCAGTTTTTCTTCTGACAGGTTCTTTTTTTAAGAATGCTCTATTTCCGTCATTCCCCTCTTTTACGAAAGTGTTATGAGTGTACCAACGCATAATTGGACTATCACCAAAAATAAACCGTTCGTTTGCGAAGCCATCTTCTATAATTGGTGCAACCTTTGCTTGTACTCCTTTTGGATTTCTTAAAAATTCATACTCAAACCCTTCTTTTTCTAACAACGGCTTGAGTAAATCCATTCGAAAACCATCAGCTACAACTAAATCAATTGAGTAGTAATTTCTTTGCTCATTTAACCAGTCAATTATATGTTGGGGCTCAATAGATGGTTCATCCACAATCTTTATTAATCCTAGTTTTTCCCATTCTTCAATGGGAGCCTTTAATTTGAAAACATCTAAAAATTTCTTCCTAGCAAAACTCTTTTGAATCCAAATGAATTTTCCTTCTACTTTGAATAACAAACCGACACTGACAAAATCTCGAATGCTTGCATAGTCAAACCCGGCAATACAAGAGCGACCCACCAAATCAGGAATTGCTTTATTTGTAGCCATAAGCTTTTCTTGTGAAGTAACATCTCTCTCATCATTTCCTTCGGTGAAATTCATGCGCTTGATGACAAATTCTTGTCTACCACTTGGTTCTTCTTCTAAATCTAGGTAATCTTCTTTTACTTCTTCAAAAATTTGTTCTGCATATTTTGTTTTTTCATTAAACATTGGATTGGCCTTAGCCCACATAGACATATCATCCATTTCATCTATAGAATCTAATGTACATATAAATGGAAAATATCCTATTCTATCCGTTTTACCAGTGAGTATCTTCATAGACCGTTCAAGTTGTTTATCATAGAATCCTTCGCGAACATAGCCATTTGTGCCAAAATAAAAGGTTCTAGCATTTTCTACTTTTCCTAAACCCGACCTTTGAACTTTAACTGGGCCATTATTTATAAATCCATGAACTTCATCAAAAAAAAGACAGGCATCTCGTGCGCTGTCCATTGTTTTTGGATTATTTGTTCTAAATTTAAAAACGGAATTCATTGCCTTACCAGTGATAACGGTTTTCTTTGCATCAAATTGTTTTGTTAATTTTTTACTTTGAATTACATTATAAACTTCTTCGAATGACATTTTCGCTTGTTCTTCTGAATTAGCAGTTATTGTTGAGTTGTACCCTTTGATCCCATGTAATGGTGATATAAAAAAAGCACCTAGCGTTGATAGAAAACCATTTTTACCTGCTCCTCGAGCAATCGTTATTAAGAACTCACGGAACACTACCCTGTCGTTCTTCTTCCAGTACATAAAAATGAAAGTCGCAATAAATTTTTGATATACAGCGAGTGGAAAAAAGTTTTTTTCCGAGAATCTAATATATTTTTCTAGCATATCATAATTAATGTATAGATCATCACGACTAAGAATCTTTTGCTCTAGGTATTTGATAAGGAGCAATTGTTTATGACAAGCAACATGAGCGCCACTTAATACTAGCTGCTTATACTCTTCAAAATATTTTGCTTCAATCATAATAAATCACTGCTATCATCAATATTCATTACCCCTTCCTTTTCAAGAGGAATTAAATCTGTCAATTGTTTCATAATTCTTTGATAGCTCATGTCTCGTGAGTTAAAAAGCTTCGCCATCGGGCGCTCTCGCTCGTATGGATCTTGTTTATCGGATTGACAGAACATTTCAACATCTCCGTTTTCAGAGATATCTATCCACATTTCATCTAATAGGATTTTAAGTCTTGCGGCTTGAATAATTAATCCATCTACTGCTTTTAATTTATTATTTGGAATATCTTTGAACAGTTTTTTTAATCTATTTTTTTCTTTTTTTACAAGCTTGTCTCGCTCTTCTAGCGTACTCATTCGCTCACCTACTTTCATAAACTATTTTAAGGGGAGGGGGGTCACGTGTGAAAAGAGTGTTTTTCTTTCTAGTTGACCCCTTCCACCGGTTCCCTGAGATCCCACTTTGACCCAAAATAATTCGATGGGGGGGATATCAGTCCCCACAATCAGCTTATTTTTTGTTCATTCTTTGAATATTATTATTAATCATTGGTTAAGCACTACATCTGTTAGTAGATCGATAGACAACACTCTCTGCGCTGAACTATCTTTAGTAATGTATATAAAAATAATTACATTAGTTCCTGGCGTATCGCCGTTAGTAACATAATGTTTCGTCATTGATACCACGCCTGCTTCTTCAAGCTTAATCCAAAGTCTTGGTACTTCATTGTTTAAATCGTATTTAATATCACTACGTTCTACCACCACTCATCATCCCACTTTCTTTTGCGTTCATTGCCTCTATAGTTCATTCGATCGTGTCTCTTGTTATGACAATCTTTACATAACGTTCTGAGGTTGCTGGGTTCATATGCTAACTCTGGATATTGTTCCAGTTCCTTGATGTGGTCAACCTCTAGCACGGAATCATACTGAGTTGTTAGCTTCCCCTCAGCTTTGCACCACTGACATTCATAGTTGTCACGCTCTAAGATACTCTTACGTAGATTACGCCATACAGTAGAACCATAGAACCTAGCTCTATCTGTTCTAGTCTTTACGTTTGGAATCATTCGCTAGTCGCTCCATGTATGTCACAGTCAGCGCTCTCTGAACTTGTAGTATGCCGTCAACACCTAGCTTTTCAACATCAAGGTTCATTCTCTCCTTGAGAAAAACTTTATTCGCTGGTGTTTCTAGTGAACGTTTCATAATGTAGAAGTTAAGAGATGCTAACTCATCCATTTTCAAACCGTAGATAGTAATCATATTCCAAAATAACTCAGCTACTTCTTCCATACTTTTATTATCTTGAATCTCTTTAAGCTCTTGCATTTGTTTAATAATACTTGCTTCTTTTTCTATTAAGTTATCATCATCTTTATTCATTCAAACTGCCTTCTTTCCTTTGAAATAAAATAAAAAAAAGCCCAAATTAATTGAACTTTTCAGTAAAAACTATTGACTATATATCTAATATTAGATATAATATAAATGTAAGGTAGTTACTTACAAATACAACGAAAGGAGCGAGATATGAAGCATAGAAAAAAGAGAACTAAGAAAATTGAAGTTGCCTTCGAAATCAACCTTCATTTCCTAAAGTTCTCTATCAAATGGACAGTGGAGCTTTAAGCTCCCTGTTCCTCTATGATTATTATATCATATCTAATAAAAACTATGAAGAAAATCGTATGTATTCAGGTAGTAGAATCTGCTGAAAAGAAATCTGTCAAAATCAATGTCACAGTTCCGTTGTTCATTTCTATTCCTATCATAATGTTTCTAACGTGGTACTTCTTATTTAAATAGGCGGTGAGTAAATGATTGTCAATACAAAAGATATTAAATGGTTGCTAGAAAACCGAACTCAGTATTTTATTTCTAAAGAAACAGGTATCACTCAGTCAAAATTATCAAACTTAAAGAATGGTAAAATTGATATTGGAAATTTGTCTATTCGTATTGGTGCAAAGCTAACTGAGTTAGCTATTCAAGAACAGAACTCTACTCCTGAAAAGTGAGTAGAGTTTTTTATATGCTAATTCTATTCCGCCACAGCGACTTAATAATTACTAAACTTCTACACATTCATTTGATTCTTTTTGATAAGTATCAACATATATTTCTTTCTTATCACCATTATGGGTTAACTCGTATAAAGGAGCGCCTTTTTCAGCGTAAGATAAGATTGCTTTATTGTTTTGCAATGTCTTACAGCTCCATATAACGAAAATTGACTCTCTCTTAATTCCTCTTGCTTCAATAATATCTTTGCAATTTTCTATAAATCTATCGTTATCCATTCGTATCTCCTACTAATTTATAAAATATTAAGCGGCAGTTAACTACAATAGTGTCCACCTACTTGCAATTGACTACCGCTATCTCACATGAAACAACCGATGATTTTTATTTTTTGTGTGAACAGGTCAAAAACTTTGTTCTCCGATTGTTTAAATCTAGCTACAGATACAGAAATTTAATTGATATTTTTAGTTTGTCGTTAAGCTTATATAGCTAGATTATCTCTGATTAGTCAATCTGAGCCGACGTCCTCTAACATGATTGTGTGTCTCGTTGCTCGTTAACTAAACCTTTCGACAATACTATTTTATGCTCTTGACAAGCGGAATAATACGCCTTTTATTCTCATTCTGCTAATATTCCACGCTCTTTCGCTAAAGTTTCTAATATTTTATATCTCTTTCTATATACGCTACCTGTTGAGCAATGTATCTGTTGAGCTATCTCAATCCAACCTAGATAGTTAGATGGTCCCCACAAATATTCATCGACAATATGTTTTAACTCGTCTGTTAAGTTGTCATACGCTCTTGAAATATCAGAATATAGTTTAGAGTAGTAAGTGTAACTTTTATTGTCCTCTTTTTTTATCATGTCGTTTAAAGCTTTTTCTGTATGTCCAGTTGACCCTCTAATCCAACTGTTTAAATCTTCTGGTTTCCAGTCATCAGCTATTAATGTTTCGATTATTTTTTTGGGAAAAGATTTATAATTTCTGAAATCTTCTTCTAAGTCAGCTAGTTTTGTCTTGGTTAATTCTGGCAATATCTATCCCTCCTCATTAAATTTTGATAAAATACTTATCGTACCTGGCGGAAAACAGGTACTAGTATTCACTGTGAGACAGCGAGTGGTCAGCTGTCTCTTTTTTATTGGTTGCAAAAACTAGTAAATTCTTGTAATTTGGTTGCAACGACATAAAACGTTGATAAGTAGGCTTTTATTTTCACTCTTTAAGTCTTTTTATTGCTCTTTAGAACTTCCCAACCTAATTCATTCAACTTATTCTTGTTCGACAATCTTTTGGATTCAGCTTTTGGCAATTCAGTAACGCTACTTGCTAAAAACTCCATTTTTATATCAACAAAGCTGTAATAAATCCCTTTTATTCCAGTTAAAATATACGTTCTTCCGTCATCACAAGTTGTGACTTCTCCAACTCTTACTAAATCGTCCCAAAATCTCCCAAAGTCTTCACTTGCTGTATTCATGGTAAATGTTAATTCTGAATATTTATGTGTCATATTTTGAATAGCACACGTTCCAGCTTTTTGAGCTACTACTTTTGCCACGATTACATCTGACTGACGACCGCGTCTACCTGCAAAGCCTTTTACCACTCGGCTTTTTACTTCGCTACTTGCGATAGAACGTATAATCCATTGACTATCTTTATAATCAAACACATCATTTTCTTTTAACGATTTGTCAAATCCTACACGAGTTAAAGTAAACTGACCTAACACTTTATACCTCCTCCACACTAACCAGCCTGTAAATCCCTTGAATCACCATAGCCTTTGCTTCTGCGTCCTTTTGACAGTCAGCATAAATGTACTCTTTTTTAGCAATGCCTTTGTAATTGATGTAGTTCACTTCGTATGTGTACATTTCAATCACCTGTACCATAAAAATTTTTAACTAAGTTTCCAATCATTTCAATTCCTTCAAGCAGTGACTTGCGTTCATTGCCTTGAAAGGTCGGGAATTGAGTATCTTCGATAACCCTGTTCCATTTATCCCATTCTTTATCGATTAATTGAATCAATTTATCTCTATTTTCCACTTCTGCTTGCAGCAAAAGCAATAATTCTTGTTTCGAACATTTAGAAAGCTTTTTGCTAGATTGGTAAATCATTCCGTCTCACCCTCCTGTTCATCATCACTGAGTATCCATTTTCTTTCAGCAGTACCGAACCATAAATAATCCGTGTTAATATTTAGAAAGTTATAGACTAGGTAAGCCAAATCTAAAGTTCCCGCATCTTCCATGCGACAATATGTTAGATATTCGCTCATAGTGGGACATAAAAATCTTGGAGAAATCATAGCCCAACAATTAACCGTACATAGAAATTCATTTAGCTTCTGAACATTTTCTGCTGTTTCAGAAATCAGAACATACTCTAATTCTCCTCCTGTGACAGAACTGTCTAAAACTTCAAATTGATTAAGAAAAGGAATGACGTATGATTCAAGCATAAACGTTTCATTTTTTTGTTTTTTCAATAAGTTTGAATTAATCATGCTCTTCCTCCTGTTCCTGCGCTTGTCTGAGATATTCCTGAACTAATCCGATTTTTTGTATTTTATTTAAACTTTGATAAGCAGCTTCTACGCAACTTAACTCTAAATCAGGAAAATACTTGCTTGGCGTGCCTTCCAAAAATAAATCTGAAATCGGTTCTAATGGATCGTCCGTCTCGCACTCTGTTTCTTTCATCCAAAGTAGTAATGCCTGCTGATTATCGTTGAGCTGTGGTTGTTCATCTTCAAAAGATTTTATGACATTTTCCGCCAGGTCCATGCATTTGTAGAAATATTTTTCTCCCAATCGGTCATCTAGCATTGTTCCTGCCTCAATATCTTCGCCTGCCACGATTTCATTCGTTTCTGCGATAATTTCCTCATTTCCATTGCAATCATTTTCATAAACAAATTCATGGAATAGTTTACTTAATTTTTCACTCACTCGTTCCACTCTCCTTTAACATATTAAACTGATCAATAACATTCCCAGTAATTTCAATAAATTGAAATCTATTCAAAAATTCGTGAGCATTCCAGTTATCAAACATAATGCACCCATTGAGCCAATAAACTAGACCTTTAAATGTCTTCTCAGACAATCTGTCAACGGCTTGCCAATAGTCGCCTATGCATATTTCCTTGTCGTTCCTATCTATCAATCCTGTGTATTGTCCTACACTTTCCTCTGAAACTTGAAATATTCCACCTTCTGTATATAGATAGACTTCTTTTGAATATCCGACCTTTTTTGAGTATTCCTCTGATAATTCCACAACAGCAACACCAAATCCGGTTAGCCAGCGATCACCTATTGATGGATCAACAGGCTTGCCCCTAAACTTAATCTCTCTCATGTCAGTCCTCCTGATTTTTCCATGAACCGAATATAATTTTCACATTCTTTTTCTTGTGCTACTTCCCACTCTTTTTCTGAGTATTCTTTTCCACATTCATCACATACTAGTTTTCCATTAATCAGAGAACATTCGTCACCACATTTAAAACATTTTGGACAATCATAGTCTTCTCTCATATCAGTCCTCTCGATTTATTTACAATCTCTACAGCTTGTGCCTTGCTCAAATTTCCTTTTTGAGACATTAACTAAGTCTGTGAGTTCTGTTTCTGCTACTTCTTCGGCTTTTTCTTCTTTTTTGCTTAGAAACTTAAACATGTCAGTCCTCCACTTTAATTTCTTCGGTTCCTTCAATCGTGTAACAACTTGGCATATAATTGTGACGCTCAAACCATTCTAAAATCACTTTTTCTAATTCGTCTAAATGGTCTTTACTGACATCATCTAAATAGTCATCAGCATATTCTCCGCATTGGTCATACACATTTCCGCTTGCGGCTTCTAGTAGTCCATCAGTATCTATATATAACGTCGGTATCATGCATTGACCGACAGCAAAGGTGGTAATCTTCTCGTTTTCATCTGGATAAAAACCGAGAATATCTTCTATGTCATTTGTTTCACCATTTCTTTCAAAATTCTTAATTGCTTGATTGGCTGCAAGTATAGCTGAGTCTTTTGAATTAAAATATTCGCACGCTCTCCAATAATCTGTATCTACATTTCGAGCACATACCCATTTTCCATGACGAGTTACCTCAGTCTTTTCAACCAGTTCAACTTCTACAATTTCATCAGCAAACAATTGCATTTTATTTTCTGCTGTTGATTTTTTGCTAAATAAGCAAGTTTTATCAAGTTCAGTATTCCAATTTCCATCTGGAAAATGTTTGTATCTATCACCGCTTTTTATTGCGTAATATTTTTTTCTCATTTAATTTCCTCCTAATTCTCAGTGCAAGCAATCACATATACGCCCACGCCTTGCTTTTTAATGACGTCTGAAAATGAAGTCCATTTACAAACCTCTCCGTTGAAAATTCCGAATTGCCCGAAAGAAACTTCATCAGCTGGAAGCAAAGTTATCTTGCCATTTCTCACGTCTAGCTCTTCCTGCTCCGTCACACAATCACTGTCCCATAAGCCGTCTTTACTGATATTACATTCTTCAATGTCCTGTAAATACTCTATTTCCAAACTATCTTGACTGTCATATTCTACAAGAGCGTGTAATAGAGTTGGTGCTGCAATCCATTGATATTCATCCACTCTAAACACTCTCATGTCTTCGATTTCATATTCGTTTAATGATCCTATTTCTACTGTCATTGTATTTCCTCCTATCTTTTCGAATACCCTACATAATTAAATCCAAATCATAAATCGTATAGTCACATCTATAGATGAATAAGTATTGCCCATCTACTAACAGACCTGTACTTTTTGGTACATCAGTTTTATATAGTGATACATTATCTCCTGCGTACGTTGCTAACGGTGTTCCATTCTGGCTTCGAATTAAAATTACTTTTTGTTTTCCTGTGAACGAGTTTCTAAAATCATTTACTAATGAATTTATGATTGGAACACCACGCTGCATATTTTGAATATCTACGGTTTTTGCATATTCATCAAATACATTTTCTAACCCTTTTTCTGCAATAATCATCGATGATCCTACATGATGCATTTCTTTTTCTCCAATGGTAATTTGAATTACTGACGAGTCTTTACTTTCAAGTTTAGAATCAAAGGTAGAGTCGCGTTCTATCATAATTGATTTCCCTATGATTGAATCAATAAGTTGACTTTCTTCATCATAGGTCTGAATAGTCATTTCTAATCCTTTAAAACTCTCTTCAAACCCCTTAAACCACATTGATAAATCTTGACACCCTGATAGTACAAATATAGATATCGTCAAACTGATTAATACTAATTTTTTCTTCATTTTATTTCTCCTATTCATTTAATCTTCTAGCTCTTCAAACAAAATCGCATAATCGTCAATGTTTAAGTCTTCAGCTATACTTTGAATTTTTTTAAGACTCACATTTGGATAAATACCTTTTTCCATGTTTATCTCTCTGCTACCAATCAAATCAGCCCAGTTACACTTTTTATTTTTCCGATGCCAATCAACATTGCTCCAGAACACTTTCATAATATCCGACAATATAATCACCTCAATTTATTTATACCTCTTCTAAAGTTTTCAGTGGACAGACAGTTTGTTCATCTAAAATTAGTTGTCTATCTTCATCACGCTGATCTACGCAGCAGATTATTTTTACATGTACAGAGTTTTCGTATACATTCAAAACTTGACATCTTATCTTGTTGATAAAACCTCGTGGTTTGCCCATGTATATTCCTCCGACCTTAACTTCCTTTTTTCTCATACCTTCAATCTCCTATAAATATCTTTGGCTTCATCATAAAATTCTTCTGGTGAGATTTTTAGCACTTCGCTTGTAACAAATGACAATTCACATTTATGGGCTTCAAATTGCCTGTGAAGACGAAAATACTGTATAAATATCTTCTTTCCTTGTTCATCAGATTCACTTCCACCAGCTCCGGTATGTTGCTTCATTTTTTCTAAGAGGAAGAATAAACACTCTTGTTCTTCAACAGGCAAAACACTTTGTACTTGTTTCATAGCGCCGAAAAATTTAATTATTTCAGTCAAACGCTTTTTCCTCCTCAGTTATTGAAATATCATAAGATTTTCTTTCTGGTGGTTTATATCCTGGTTGTGCCCAATCTGGCAATTTTTCTCGCCTAACATTTTTTTGATAACCGTTTGTCTGTTTAATTGGTTTCGATGTCTCTCTCTTAGCCCAATTTCTAATAGTTGCCAAATAGTTTTTATAAGTTTTGCCTGTCGATGCACAGTATTCTGATAAACGTTCAATTCGTTCTTGCCAATCAGAGGAAAATTCTTTTTGAAGTTTTTCCATATCTTCATCACTTAACAAGACATTTTGATACTCTCCGTACTTATGACGAGTAGACTTAGCCTTCGATTTTTTCGGAGGCGGTAACTCTTCTTTATATTCTTTTGTATTATTAATTGTATTATTAATAAGTGTATTATTATCTTTGACTTTTTCGTCAATAGGGGTATTGTCTTTTTTGTCAATAGGGTATTGATTAATTCGTAGGTACCTATTGATTATTTGGTTAGTACCCTCTTTATATATAATTTCCCGATTTAAATATCCATAATCAATTAGTTGACCAATCCATCTGCTTATTGTCTCTTTGTTGACACTATATAAACTGGAAAAATAATCGTTGCTAGCCCAACAAAATCCTTTTTCATTGCATAATGCAGTAACTTCTCCATAAAGTAGCTTAGCGTTTGGTTTAAGTCGCTTATCATATCGAACATCAGCCGGGATAATTGCATAATAACTTTTATGCTCAGTCATGCTTTATTATCTCCTATACATTTTTTATTGTTCTAAATCGTTCACCTAACTCGTTAGTACTTAGTTTTGTATAAATCGTTGTCGTTGCAATGTTTTCGTGCCCTAACATCTGTTGTAATTCCGTTGAGTCTCCGCCTTGAGAAATGAATTCTTTCGCAAAATAATGTCGAAATGAATGGGGATAAACCTTATCTTTCCGAACCTTTGCACGCCCAGCAATCGACTTTAAATTAGTTCTATATGTTGCTTGATTCTTATAAAAAATCGTTTCTTCGATTCTGTTTTCTGAACAATACTTTTTCAATTTCTTTTTTACAAAAACTGGAATTGAGATTGCGCGTATCTTTCCTTTGTTTTCAACATTTTGAAGGCTGCTATCTAAATCACTAGCCCTTAGCTGACATAATTCAGTGATTCTAAGCCCTGTGTTAGCGATTGTCAGCATAAACAGATACATTTCTTCACTTGCCGCTTTAAGCAACTTACGGTACTCTGAGCGACTAATAGACTCACGATGTTCATTTGTCTGATTTTTAATTAACTTCAAAGTTAAGTCTTTTCTATCAAGCCAATTAAAATAAATATTAATTGCAATGATCTTTTGATTGATTGTCTTTGTCTTATAAAATTTACCTTTGCTGTACTCTGTTGTTCGCATGAAGTCTTTAAAAGTAATCATGCTTTCTTTGGATAAATCAAGATTATTCCCAAGTAAATAATTGTTTACTTGTTCAAGTGTATTCATATAATTCTTTATCGTGTTTGGACGAATTTCATTTTCAACGAGATACAATTTATACGCTGCTAAATCCAACAAGTTTCTTCTCCTCCTCTTTGCGAATACGTAATATAATCGCAAGTAGCACTTAACGCTTATAGCCCTACTCCCTCAACGGTTACAAGAGTTTTTCTATTTTTGTTAAAATGTGCTATAATAGTTGTAAGAGAATATTACTTTTGCGACTTACTGCTGGCCGGCGTGGTCGCTTTTTTTCCGCATTTTGGACAATACGGACCATTCCAATTCATCGTGAGTTTCTCTTGCTTCTTATTAAGCTTGAAGCCGAATCTACAGTTTCTACAAATATACTTATGCCGATTAACAATTCTTTCTTTAATTATTTGAATCAGACTCATACTCTTCCTCCTCTACGTAGTTCTTTCTACCCTCAATCAGAGAGTGTAAATACAGTGCTGATACCGCTAAGTAAGCCCCTAAGAAAACCATTAACAAGTTACTTGTAAATCCGCCAGAAGCCCACACTCCTAATACAAAATAGGTCATGGCCAAAAAGTAATTTTTTACTTTGTTTTTACTGAATGTAATATATTTCATTTGATTCCCAACCTTTCTTTCTGTTGTTTGATATATTTCAACGCTTTTCTAATTGGTTCAGGTTTATCATTTTCTTTGTGCCATTCTGCAGTCATAGTTATGTGTGCTTCTAATATTGAATCAATCATGCTATTCATCCTTTCGTTTGGTATAATTTCCTTATCAGCAAGTGGTCTGTTGAAATAACTGATAAGGTGGTGAATATATTGGATAATTTAACTAACGAAGCTAAGTTTCTTTTAACTTCAATGTATGACGTCTATTTAAAGAAAAGGAAAAACAAAGTTATTCGTAAAGATGCAATGTTTTTTGGAAACTTGGAAGACATTCATTCATCAATCATGCCTAAATGGCAAATAGAAGATGTAAAATCTGTGTGTCTTGAACTAAAAAAACATAAGTTTATTTCTGGTACTCAAGCATCAAACACAATTTTGTTTATTACCTTGACCACTGAAGCAATAGCTAGTCTTGAAATTACTTTTGGTGATAGAGCCAATAATATTCTTGAGTTTTTAGCCAAAATCAAGAATGCTATTCCTTTTGCATAAATCCAAATGGATCTGCTGCTAAATCAGATATTTTTTTTTCTAATTCAAGAAAAAGCTTTCTATTTTGCTCTAGTAATTTCCTAGTTGCCTTAGTATCTTCTGCCAAAGTACTAAGGTTTTTTGCTATACTTTCTGTCGCAATTGCAATTCGTTCTTGTATATCCACTGTATCCACCTCCTATGCAATATCCTCATTATCAAGTTCCATTTGACGTATGATCGTTCTTGTCGCTGTGCTAGGTTCCCAGTCATTGATATATTCCATCACTTGTTCGTAATGTTTCTTTCGTAGTTGCGTTCTGCGCCCTACACCAGTGATTTGCTTAACACCGCCATTAATATCTTTAAACAAAGCGCTACGACCTTTTCGAGTAGTGATACCATATGCTTTTGCGACTTCTGAAACACGTTTGTTTACTCTGTCTGAAACTGTGTTGTAATCGCCGACGGCAAGCACGGCATCCTCTTTTAGATAGAGTACATCGTCAGCTAGTGCATCTACACGCTCGTTTGTTTCTTCGCTCGCTGCGAGTGCTAGTTTTGCTAAGCCGCGCGGCGTAGTGTCAATTTGTACTTGCTGTTTGATGTGATTTTCCATTTGGTTGAAGCGGCTCACATATTTAGCTGTAAATTGAACACCTTTAGGTCCAGTTAATTTATTAGAAACCATTTCGCAACCTTGTTTGGTTAATAGATAATTTGGTCTCATTTGATTATTTGAATCTTTATAGGTTGATTCAATAAAGAAATCGCCCGAGGGAATTTTCCCTTCGGCTAAATAACTGATATAAATTCGAATAGATTTCATCAGTTCACCGTTTGTCGTACCAATCATTTCTGCTACTTCGTTACTTGTTAGTGTTTGTTGTAGTTGGTTCATCTGTGTTCCTCCCTAAATTATTTGATAATGTAATCGTTCTGCAGATTGTTCTTTCAAAAACTGTTCATATAAATCGATATCTACATATATTTCATTTTTCGTTGGTGCAATATAGCCTTTTCGAAATTTCGATTGCTTGAATAAGTTGATCCGTCGATGATACGTTGATTCCGAATATTTATACTTTTCTTTGAATTCTTTCTTTGAAAGTGTTCCGTCCATCGTTATCCCCCCTATCTAATATTGAGTATTTTTTTAATTGTGCGAATATGCTCTTGTGCTTTTTCACCATCACGCTTTCCGTTTACGATATCGGACATATACGGGCTAGATATCCCTATTTCCGTAGCTAACTCTTTAAATGTCATTCTCCGTTTTCGCAATTCATTCCGAATTTTTAAATCTAAGTTTTCGCTCATTAATCTCACTTCTTTCTATTTATATATTTTATAAGCTAACTATTTAGCTAAAATTATCAAACTGCCATTGACTTTTTCTAACTCATATCATAAAATGTATCCATAGCTAAATAAAACTATAAAAACCTTTTAATAAACATTTCTAAGTTTGCCGACCGTGAAAATATTATTTTTGAATGGTTCTCTTTAGTTTATATTTGCTAAATAATTAGCTTATGAACATATATTACTAACTTATATCATAAAAGTCAAATTATTTTTCTAACTTTTATTATAAATAACGTTCTCTTAAGCTGAAATATGAAGGTGTAACGCTATGCTAGAAAGAATAAAAGAACTATGTAAAAAGCATGATATGAATGTCTATCAACTTGAAGAAGCACTGGGATTTGGAAGAAACACCATTTACCAATGGAATAAACGTACACCTGGTGTCGACAAATTAAAACAGGTAGCAGATTACTTTAACGTAACTACCGATTATTTATTAGGTAGAAATCAAGCTCCTATGTGGGCAGAAAAATCTGATTTGATTGAATTAGACAAGATGTTAGATTCTAATGTTAATATGGCTTTCAATGGTGAAAACCTTACTGCAGAAGAAAAACAAAGAGTTAAAGATATACTTACTGGGTTGTTTTGGGAGTATGCAGAAAAAGATAAAACAAAGAAGTGAGGTGAGCTATGGACACTTTAGAATTAATTTTCCAATTAAAAAAAGAAGCAAAATCTTACAATCCATTCTTAATTTGCGAAGCTTTAAATATAGATATCAAATATGTTCCCTTTCTTGACAATCCAAAAGGTCAGTTCCAAAAAATATTGAATCAAAAAGTAATCCTGCTTTCTGATGATTTGAAGGAATCGCAAGAAAGGTTCTATATCTGCGCGCACGAGTTAGGTCATGCAGTATTACATAGAGATACTTCTAACTATTATGTATCTAATCAAAAGGCACGTAGTAAATCAGAAAGCGAGGCAAATAGGTTTGCTACTAGTTTAATTTTGAATCTGTATAAGGAGGACCTTGGCGTCTACCCAAGAGAATTTAAAACGTTACAACTACATTACGGTGTCCCATCAAAATCTGAGCGATTTTTATTTGAGTAAAATTAATGGCTTTTAAAGCTATTATTATTTTTTTGCAATTGAATCGAACGTGCATTCGAAAAAGGAGGAGCAATAATGCAATTTAAAGAATTCCAAGAATGGTTAGAAACTAATTCAACTTCTAAAGAGGTATTTTTGAGTAAATGGAGTGAATCACAGGCTGAAAAAAATAAAAAACGACAGCCTAAAAAAAGATGGGATGAAAAGAAAGTTTTGCGATCAGGCACTGAAGAATGGAAACGCGCGGTTACTGGTGCATATGAAAAAATCAAAGCTCAAAAAGGAGTACCTAAGTTCAACGGGTATCAAATTTGGACTGATTTTATAGATGAAATAGGATTTGTAGAAATGTTTGATGATAGTATCAATGAATTAGAATTTGAATAAATTAAAGACGCACCTCTCGCCCCTACTAAAGATTGAGAAATGCGCTATTGAGAAGAAACATAAACAAACAATAAGCTTATTTAGTCATGCTTATTGTATCAAAAAACAGGAGCTGATACAAATGTGGATTGAAGAGTTGCCAGATGGCAGATTTAAATACATCGAGCGATACGAGGACCCGTTGACAGGGAAACTAAAACGTGTTTCCCTGATTGGTCTAAATAAGACGAGACAAACACAAAAGGAAGCTATGTACATCTTAAATAATAAGATTGCTGATAAACTAAATGAGTTGGAAAACACTTTGCCGGAAATTACGTTCATCGATTTGTATAAAGAATGGTATGAACGCTATAAAAAGCAAGTAGCAGAAGGAACTTACCTCCCGACAAAAAACTTGATGAAAGCCGTGATTGCTGATGTGGGTGAAAATACATTGGTGTCTAGAATTGACGATCGTCTGCTTGGTGATATCTTAGACAGATATTTATACGAGAAAAATCTTTCGAATAAGTATGTAAGCATTATTAAGACTAAAATCAATCTTGTATTAAAATATGCTATTAGAAAAGGATATATTAACGCCAACCCCCTAGACAAAGTCGAACTAAATTTTAAAAAGGAATTTAAAACGGCGAAAATTAAAGATAAATATTTGGAGGATACCGAATACAAATCGCTTATTGATTTTACCATGAATCATAATGAACGATATGGATTGCTGTTTCAGTGGTTGTATTTAACAGGAATGCGACCAGGTGAAGCTACAGGCCTTTTAAAGTCGGATGTGGATGTCGAGAACATGATGGTAGACATTAACGGTACATTGTTAACCAGAGAGCGTAAGGTATCGGAGATGGTTAAATCAAACAGAACAAAAACAGCAGCAGGTATGCGAAAAATCGATTTGTCTACAAAGACCATAGAAATATACAATAGATTGCTAGAATTGAATCTCACTGGGGATTTCCTTTTTCAAACAAGCCGAGGAACCCCTATTTTGATCACTGCAATAAATACGTATCTTAAAAATCATAAAGTCGATATGGGAATCAATCCAGAAAAAAGCTTAAGCTCTCATATTTTTAGGCACACACACATTTCTAAGTTGGCTGAAATTGGAACGCCAATGTATGTGATACAAGACAGAGTCGGTCATGAAGACAGTAAATTGACCCAACAAATTTACTTGCATGTCACTGAGGGAATGCGCGAAAAATTACAGAGTGATCTAGAGCTTTTATAAAAGCTTGCCCCTTTTTTGCCCCTTTTAGGTATACAGAGACAAAATACTAGCTCTCACTGCCTTAAATATATAACGAAAGACAAAAAGAAAAACCCTTGAATTAACAAGGGCTTTCGTTTCATTCGATAACAATAAATTAACGACGAATTTCTTTGATACGAGCTGCTTTTCCGTGTAATGCGCGTAGGTAATAAAGTTTCGCACGACGAACTTTACCAAAGCGAACCACTTCAATTTGAGCAACACGTGGTGTGTGTAATGGGAAAGTACGTTCCACACCAACACCGTTAGAGATTTTACGAACTGTGTAAGTTTCGCTGATTCCAGCACCACGGCGTTTAATTACAACACCTTCAAATAACTGGATACGTTCACGAGTACCTTCGACAACTTTCGCATGAACACGTACAGTGTCGCCAGGACGAAACGCTGGAATATCGCTACGTAATTGTTCTTGTGTTAATTCTTGAATTAATGGATTCATTTCTTTCTTCTCCTTATTCCAAACATTCATATGGTCATGACCACAGCGGAATATCGTAATAGTTAAGTGCTTTTGCACTCACCAAAATAGTTTATCATAGCTTTTATGTACTGTAAAGGGATTTTTCTTTATAGTCCAGTTTCTGTTTACAAAAATAGTTTGCTAGCTGCGTAAAAAGTCCTAATTTCATAGCCAGTCGCAGTATTTTTGCTTTAAAAGAATAAGACTATCCCTTCCACGCTACGAAAAGGATAGTCTTGTTTATGTCACTCTTCTTCTTTTTTTACTTCTTCTAACAGTTTTTTCATCTCGTCTGTCATCTTCAGCTTTTCTAGCATATCTGGTCGACGCAGATAGGTTCGTCGTAAGGATTCTTTTAGCTGCCACTGTGCAATTAGTTTATGATTCCCATTGGTTAATACTTCGGGAACCTTCATTCCGTTAAATTCCGCCGGACGTGTATACTGTGGATGCTCTAGTAGCCCAGTTGAATGAGAGTCAGTTTGAGCAGAGGTATTGTTTCCCAACACATCTGGGAGTAAACGAACAGTGGCATCAATCATGACCATCGCTCCCAGCTCTCCGCCCGTTAGAACATAATCTCCTAAAGAAACCTCATCTGTTACAAGTGAACGGATTCGTTCGTCGTAGCCTTCATAATGACCGCAGATAAATACAAGATGCTCTTCACTAGAAAATTCTTCGGCCATTTTTTGATCAAATGGTTTTCCAGCAGGATCCAATAGAATAACTCTTTTTTGTGCAGCCGATGTTTCCTGATCAATGGCTTTTAGATTGTCGTAGATAGGCTGAACTTTTAGAAGCATACCTGCGCCGCCACCGTAGGGATAATCGTCAACTGCTTGATGTTTATTGTCTGAAAACTCGCGGAAATTTGAGACATTAATTTCTAATAAGTTTTTTTCTACCGCTTTTCCAATAATTGATTCGCCCATAGGACCTTCAAACATTCGTGGAAATAAGGTGAGGATATCAATTCTCATCATCTAGCAACCCCTCTGGTAGTTCAACATAGACAATTCCCTTTTCCAAATCGATTGTTTTTACAACAGAATCAATATATGGAATTAAGATATCTTTTTTCTTAGGACGCTGAACAACCCAGACGTCATTTGCACCAGGAGAAAGAATTTCTTTTACTTTTCCTAATTCAGTTCCCTCTTCGTCAAGAACGACTAATCCGATTATTTGATGATAGTAAAATTCTCCTTCATTCAAATCAACTAAGTCATCTTTAGACACCTTTAAAATACCATCACGATATTTCTCTACGTCATTAATGTTGGGGTGACCTTCAAAGCTAAGAATGTTAAAATTCTTGTGTTTTCGATGGCTTTTAACAATTAACTTTACAGGTGCTTTATTCTCTTGAAATAAGAGTAAAGTAGCTCCCTTTTTATAACGCTCTTCTGGGAAATCTGTTTGCGAGATGACACGAACCTCTCCCTTTATTCCTTGGGTATTTACAATTTTTCCTACATTTAAATATTCAGTCAAAAAAGTTTCCTCATTTCTTAAGTTGTCCGGTTTATTTTAGCATGAGTTTTCGTGGAATACTACGCAGTTTTGCGTATATTGATAATGAAAGACGTTATTCCAGCTTGCTCAACATGGTTTGCTGCTCTTTGACATTCCTTACACACAACGAATTAGCTGTAGGCAAGGATTCTCACTACCCCATAGCTCTGGAAAAATCTCCACATCAATAAATCCGTTCTTATGATAAAACGCACGTGTATTTTTATAATAAGAATCGGGGTGGGTATCTGCTAACGTTTTTACCTGAAGAAATAAAAGATGATTTTCACGACACCATTGAAGCGCTTCTTCGATTAATTGATGACCCACTCCTTTTCGATGTGCCGATTTCAAAACGCCCATACAGTCGATTTCAGCTGTTTGTTGGGCTGTTTTTTTGATAGATAAGAAACCAACTACCTCATAATCGAATTCGATAAACAAGGTATCAAATTGCTTCGTATTATCAATGTATACTTTTGTTGATTCAGGCAGACAAAACCATTCAGGTAAATCAGCCAAAATTTTGCTTGCTTCTTGCTGCCGTTTCGTTTTATCTGTTTCCCAATAAGCTTGCATAGTGCCTCCTATATATGAATTCTTTTCTTCATTATAACAGATTTCTAAAAACGATGTGTTAATCCATTGGGGCGAGAATGTTACTTTCTATTTTGCTGTCATTGCTGTACAGCTTACAGCTTTCTTTCTACAAAAAAATCGTATGTGACCACTCCCTTCAAAGCGTTTATCCAGGCTCTTTGAAGGAGTGATTCACGATACGATTTTTCTAATTATTGATTCATTGAAACAGCCATTTCTAGTGCGCTCATTGGGTCTTGATGTGTGACGGTATACACAACAGAACCTTCCTGCCAAACGACTTGATTTGCCTTAGCTCCTGTATTGTTTAAATCCAGCGTGATTTGACCACTGTTTTTTGGTGCAGGGAGAGCTGCTTTTTCTAAGTAGGCTACGACTTGTTTTGCTAATGTTTGTGGCTCTTGCCCTTCCACATTACTTGCGCGAACGACTAAGTTCCAGTTTCCTTCTTTCCAAGAAAGATAACTTGAACCAGCTGCCCCTTGTTGATAACCTGTAATACCAGAACCTAAATCAACCTTTGTTCCCCCATTATCACTGATAGGGTTTACTGCTACTTTAGCTTCCTCTTTGCTGTTGAATGTATTTTTTAGATAAGAAGCAACTGGCGTTTCGAGGTTCAATTGTTTTGAGTTCAAAACTAGAGAGCTGTCTAAAGCAAAATATAATACAGAAAGTTTTTGATTATTTCCATCTGCTGCAATATTTAAATAGCCATCACCGATTGGAACAATTGCCGGAAGAAGTACTTCAGGATAAGCTGAGTTTAATTGTGCTTGTGCGTTGGTTCCTTCTTCTGAACTTGACGTGCTATTTGTTGAAGTAGAAGTTTGAGAATTTGTTGTTGAGCTGTTCTTTGATTCACTACTTTTTTCGGATGTTTCGCTTATCGCAGTAGACGTAGAGCTAGTAGATGTAGTACTTGTCTGACTAGTTGTACTTACGACGGATGTGTTACTTGTCGATGAATTTTTTGTGTCGCTAGGTTTTCCACAAGCGCCTAAAATAAATGGAACAAGTAAGAAAAGTAGAAAAGTCTTTTTCATTGAGAACGCCTCCTTCCCCTAATTATACCCTTTTTTATTTTAAGAAAAAAGAAAAACACTCAGCCCACCTACGTAGTGTGGAATCTGTATGCAGGAATACCAGAAAATTTAAATCGAATAAAAAATTTGAATAGTTATTGAAATGTGGTCATTACAGCGTTTTTTCCTGCTAAATCACTGTGTATTTTTTTTAAAACAACATTTTTTTATTTCTAACTAAGTAATTATCCGTTACAAAAATTTGTTTTTTTAACAATAAAAAAACACCCTATCCCAACGGATAAGGCGCTTACTGTATTTATTTACCGTCTAAAATATTCAGACGTACCTTTTTTGGTCCTTCTGTTCGAACCCCGTAAACAATTGTACGAATTGCTTTTGCAACACGTCCTTGTTTGCCGATAATCCGACCAATATCTTCAGGAGCCACTGTCAAATTGTATTCATAAAAATCATCAGATTCTACGATGGCTAATTTGACTTCTTCAGGTTTAGAGACGAGTGGACGAACGATCGTTAAGACTAATTCTCGCAAATCTTTCATATCCAGTCACCCTATTTCTTTACGAATTTAGCTTCGTGGTGTTTCTTCATAACGCCTTCTTTTGAAAGGATGTTACGAACAGTGTCAGAAGGTTGCGCACCTTTTGATAACCAGTCTAAAACTAAATCTTCTTTTAAAACTACTTCTGCAGGATCTTTCAAAGGATTGTAAGTTCCTACAGTTTCGATGAAACGTCCATCACGAGGAGAACGAGAATCAGCTACAACAATACGGTAAAAAGGACTCTTTTTAGAACCCATACGTTTTAAACGAATTTTAACTGCCATTATATAATTACACCTCCATTAATTTATTCACAAGAGCTAGTTTACCAGTTTTTCATCACCCTGTAAAGCTTTTTTTCTTTACAGTAGATAAAAAGCTTTCTTTACGTGCAATTCAGGAAATTTTCTATTGACTATCTAAAAAATAAAGTGAATTTTCTTCAGTGAAGAGAACGAAAATCCCTCTTTTATTCACTTCGAGTCATTTTTCTTGCAAGATTCAAAAAAACGACTTATTATTAGTAAGTAAACTTGATTTATGAGGAGGAACTTTTTATGACAAAAAAAATTGGATTTTTAGTAGGTAGTTTAAGAAAAGAATCATTTAGTAAAAAAGTAGCAACTGCAATTGCAGGATTATTCCCATCAGACTTCGAACCTGTATTTATTTCACTAGATGATTTAGACATGTACAATCAAGATTTTGATGATGAAAATCGTGCCCCTGCTTCTTGGACAACTTTCCGTGAAACAGTGAAGGATATGACTGGATTTGTATTTGTTACTCCTGAATATAACCGTTCAGTACCTGCTGTATTGAAAAATGCATTGGATGTGGGTTCAAGACCTTATGGGCAAAGCGTTTGGGATGGTAAACCAGGATTAGTTGTAAGTGTATCTCCAGGTGCGTTAAGTGGATTTGGTGCGAACCATCACTTACGTCAATCACTAGTATTCTTAAATGTACCAACATTACAACAACCAGAAGCTTATCTAGGTAATGTAATGGATATGATTAATGAAGATGGAACAATTGTTGAAGGAACAATGACTTTCTTGAAAACAATTGTTGATACGTATGTTGCATTTTATGAAGCAAACAAAAAAGCATAATTACACTAATAAACACCGATGAGAGCATTGCTTTCATCGGTGTTTTTCTATTACTTGAGATTTTTTTTTCGCAAATGAAGTTCGCCAAATTGTCCAAACTTATTGACTTCTATTAATTCTAATTGGTTTCGGTAGTTTCCCTCTTCAAATAAGCGAATCCCCTTTCCAAGAAGAATGGGCGTAAATTGTATCCACCACTCATCAATCATATCTGCTTCTAATAAAGGCTTTAATAATTTTCCGCCGCCGACAATCCAGATATCTTTTCCCTCTTTTTTTCTCCATTCATTTAAAAATGCGACAGGATCTTCAGAGATAGAAATAAAGTCATCCGTTGTATACTGCATTTTTCGAGAGAAAATGAAATTTGTTTTTCCTGGATAAGGATTCTCCCCTTTTGTATAAGTTAATGTTTCTTCGAACGTTTTTCTTCCCATAACCGTTGTATCAATGGTTTCAATAAAAGAATCATAGTTCATGGGCGTGCCGTCATCTGCATCAAACAGCCACTGTAAACTGTGAGATTCATCAGCAAGGTACCCATCTAAACTTATGCCGCCGTAAAAAACAATCTTTCTCATAATATCTCCCCCTAAAATATGTCTGTCTCTATTCTATCAAATGAAGCGCTTTTGATGGGAATTTATGTACCTATAAGTTTTAAGAAGTTCGTATAAACAAAGTTGATAAATACTTGCCTGACTGCTCTAAATTAATTCTCTCTTCAGAATGTTCATTTTTTCTTAAGAACTGGAAATAGGCAGTTTACTTCAATAAGTGTACTATGTATACTAGTACACATAAGTACACTATGGAATTGAAAGGAGTTTACAATGGTTTCTATTAATAAAACGAGTAGTAAGCCTTATTACGAGCAGCTAATGTTAAGTATCAAAAAAGATATTCTGCAAGGAATATTAGTTGCTGGAGATAAGCTTCCTTCTGTTCGGGAACTCGCACGAGAGCTGATGATGAATCCCAATACTATTAGTAAAGCGTATAAGTTATTGGAAAACGAACAGGTATTAATTACAGTGAAGGGAAAAGGTACATTTGTAAAAAAATTCAACCCCACTCAACGTGATGACTATCGCATTGGATTACTCAAAGGAAAACTCAAAGATTTGATAATTGAAGCAGGTCATTTACAAGTAACACAAGATGAAATGGTTGAGTGGGTAAAGGAATCTGAACAGATGTTAGAGGGGTATACAGAATGAAAATCGATAAACTTACGAAAAATATTAACACAAAGCAAGTATTATCAGATATTTGTTTTTCTGCAGAATTAAATGAAGTTATTGGGCTGATTGGCCGAAACGGCTCTGGAAAGACTAGTCTTTTTCGAACGATTGCAGGTCATTATTTACCAGATAGCGGAGATGTTCTTATTGATGGACAAAGCATCTTGACACATCCGGAATTAAAAACAATGATTTTTTATATTGATGAACAGACGCATTTTTTATCGAGTTATTCATTAAAAAAGATTGGAATTTTTTATCAGAATGCCTATCCCAATTTCAACTATGAACAATTTATTGCGTTGATAAATGCACATAATTTACCAGTAAATAATAGTTTTCGTTCGATGTCTAAAGGGATGCAAGGTTTATTTAAAGTGATACTAGCGATTACTTCAAATGCGCCTTATCTTTTATTGGATGAACCTTTCGATGGACTAGATGTCATTGTGAAGAAAAATGTCATTCGTTTACTTTTGGAAAATTTAAGCGATGGCACTCGTACGGTTATTATTGCTTCTCATAATTTAAATGAGCTGGAAACCATTATTGACCGAGCGCTGATTTTAAAAGACGCAACGATTAAACAGGACTATCGTTTAGAGGAAATGCGTGCACAAGCACGAAAAGTGCAAATGGTTTTCCGAACAAAGAAGGTTCCCTCTTTTATCAAAGAAAATAGTAAGCTGCTCCGTGTGCAAGGGCGAGTAATTATTGCTGTTTTTGAAAATTATACCGAAGAAATCGAGCGCCAAATTAAAGAGGTTGACCCAGTACTATTAGAAGAGCTCCCGTTGGCATTAGAGGACTTATTTGAAGCAAATCTCAGTCGAGAATCAGACTATCAATTGTTTAATTAGGAGGACGCAATGAACAGACAATTAAAAAAAATTATGAAGGAACGTTATGGAAAATTTGTCCTGGTGGGAATGATTCTGATAGGACTCTACTATTTTTTTACTATTCAAAGTGGAATAAGTAATTGGTATGCAACAAGAAATTATCAGCAATCAGATATGTTTCGGCAAGAATACGAGGCATATCCAGACTCTTATACAGAATTTTGGGAAGACGACCAACCTGTTTACTACAAGAGTATAGAGGATTATATTAAAGGAACCTCCTATTTATTCAATAAAGCCAATCAGCCAGATTCACTAACGACTAGAGGGGATAAAGCGATTGATAAAGCGACGACTTATACTAATGTATTTATGAGTGAGGGAACAGGAATTTTTCTAGTTGCCTTCTTCTTACTCGGATTTCTTTTATTTTTTGTTGATTTGAAAACCCATTTTAATACGTTTCTTTTTTCGCTAGGGACCACACGAAATGCCATTTTTAAGGAAAAATTTAAAACAGTGGCTCTTCCCCTGTTTACAGTACTTATATTGTGTAAGCTGGCATTCATTACGAGTCTCTACCTGTTTATTCCACATGAGTTTATTAACGCTCATCTATCAACGTTGCTCCTTTCTATGATTAACGGGTTACTCTGTGTTTTTTTCTACTTCTCATGTGGCGTTTTTATTGGGATACTGACAGGAAATCTTATTTTTGGTCCAGTGATTGCGGGTGCATTTTTAATTTCAACAACGTTACTATCATCTGTTATGATGAATGTTTTATTTTTGATTGAAAATAGACTGAATCGTAATTTAAACAGCACCTATGAAGATTACGGTTTTCAAATTGATATTGGAAAAGTAAATGTTCATCCGGGTTTATGCATAACCATTTTTATTATAAGTGCTCTTCTTTTGTTTATCAGCTGGCGTGTGTTTAATCAACTATCGTTAGAAAAAAGCAGTCAAAATATTCTTTTAGACAGCTATCGACTGCCAATTACATTACTGATTATCGTTTATTCATGCACTATAGTTTGGGCAACACGATTTATGTATGCACTAATGGACTATCCTGAACAGCATGCAGATGTTCCCTACTTTATTTCCAGATCACTTGTTAGCGGGGGAATAATCTCTCTTATAACAGTGGGCACTATCTATTTTGTTCCTTTAAAAAATCGTGTACGTAAGTTGTTGGAGAAGCGTCGCCAATTTAAGGAGTTTAAAGTAGAGGAGTGAATTTTATGAGAAAACGAGTGGAGAGTATTCTTTTTTGGGGAATCGTTGTTTTCTATATTCTTTTACTCATGGATGTCGTTTTTTGAGCCGGCTATCTTCTGGCGCATCTATTCGGTTAGTAAACCTTGTTCCTTTTCACTCTATTCAGTCGTATATCAATGTGGATGATGGAGTTCATTATCGTTTGCTTGATGTAAATATTTGGGGAAATATCTTACTATTTGTTCCGATGGGAATTTATGTACCTTTGATTAAGAAGAGTTTCTCTTTTCTAAAAACCCTTCTCTCATTAGTCTTCATCAGCCTTTTGATTGAGGGTATTCAATATTTGTTTATCTTGGGAAGTGCAGATATTGATGATGTTCTGCTAAATGTGATGGGAGGACTACTGGGTTGGGTGTTCTATCGGTTTCTATTATTATTGGGAAAGACACCAGAACGTACGAAGACTATGGTCGTCATTATTAGTACAATTGTCGGGATTCCAGTTTTCATTCTTGTGATTCTTTTATTTGTAATGAATTAATTAGAAATACAATTATTCCCATGATTTGATAAAAATAGGATTGAAAAAATGACCTCTTTCTTTATCACTAGCTATTCGTAAAGCCTCTAAAACGTTGGACCAGTTGTCCTGCGTTTTAGAGGCTTTTTATTCTGCTTATTGCTATTTACTTTTTACAGCAAACAAAAAGTGTGGCATGGTGTGTCCACGGTAATGTTTGATGAAACGTTTTTTTGCAGTCATACCATTTCGAATAGCGACATTCATGGAAGGAAGATTTGTATCTCGAATAACAGAGATAACTTCTGATGCTTGAAGGATTTCAAAGGCGTAGGATTTTACAGCGGTAGCTGCTTCAATAGCGTATCCTTCATGCCAAGCATCTTTTATGAGATGATAGCCAATTTCCAAGTAAGTTTCTTCTTCAACTATTTGTTTAGTCAATCCGCATTCGCCAATAACTGTTTGATCTTCTTTTCTAACCAGTGCCCACAACCCATAGCCATCGGATTGATAAAGAGATTGGTTCCAGGCTAGCCAGTTTTCAACTTCTTCATCTGAAAATGCGCCTTCATAAGCATACATCACTTCTGAATCCTGTAGGAAGCTTCGTAAGCTTGGCAAATCTTCATTTGTCCATTCTCTCAAAATGAGTCGTTCAGTTTCTAAAATCATCACTACTTTCCTTTCTTGGGGAAAAATAGATAAGGAAAAGAGCCTGAGATATAACTATTTTGGTTATATTTCAGACTCTTCAAGCCCTGATAAATGGTGGGAGTAAAAATAATTTCTGCTCCCAATTCACTTCATCTATTCGTTAAAGCAGACAAAAAAGTTCCCTCTGTTTGCCTCTTATTTCCGTTTCTTTTTCTTCTTCTTGTTTTTCTTCACCATACGGTTCATCGCCATTTTGCCAAGCTTCCCTTTGACGCCTCCACCAAACATTTGGTCCATGCCTGGGATATTCATATCTCCTTTAGACATTTGCTGCATCATCTTGCGGGACTCTTTAAATTGTTTAATCATACGGTTGACTTCAACAATACTGTTTCCGGAACCTGCGGCAATTCTTCTTCTTCTGCTTGGGTTTAATAAATCTGGATTTTCTCGTTCTGCAGGAGTCATTGAATAAACCATCGCTTTTTTACGTTCCACGTCTTTAGGGTCAACCTTGACATTTTCAATACCTGGCATTTGATTCATTCCGGGTATCATTTTCAGAAGGTCTTCAATAGGCCCCATGCCCATTACTTGATCGAGCTGTTCAATAAAGTCATTGAAATCAAAGCTGTTTTCACGCATTTTTTGTGCGAGCTCTTCTGCTTTTTTCTCATCGTAGTCTTGCTGTGCTTTTTCAATAAGCGTCAGCATATCCCCCATACCTAAAATTCGACTAGACATTCGATCGGGATGGAAGATTTCCAGGTCAGTTAGTTTTTCACCAGAACCGATAAATTTAATGGGTGCTCCTGTTACGGAACGAATAGAAAGTGCAGCTCCCCCACGAGTATCACCGTCAAGTTTTGTAATCACAACCCCAGTGATGCCTAATTGCTGGTTAAAGCTATCTGCAACATTTACAGCATCCTGCCCTGTCATCGCATCGACTACTAAAAGAATTTCATTTGGTTCAGCAATCTCTTTAATTTGTTTTAATTCGTCCATAAGTGTTTCATCAATGTGCAGACGACCTGCCGTATCAATTAGGACATAATCATTTTTCTTTTCACGGGCAAGTGCCATCCCCTGACGAACGATTTCCACAGGACTGGTATCTGTGCCCATATCAAATACAGGTACGTCTAATTGTTGTCCCAGTACTTTTAACTGGTCAATTGCAGCTGGACGATATACGTCTCCGGCAATCATTAATGGACGAGCATTTTCAGTTTTCATTAAATGCTTCGCAAGTTTTCCGGCAAAGGTTGTTTTCCCTGCCCCTTGTAGCCCAACCATCATAATCACAGTAGGGATTTTTGGCGACTTGGTTAATTCTACTGTTTCAGAACCTAAAGTTTTTGTCAGCTCTTCATCAACAATTTTTACAATTTGCTGTGCAGGAGATAAGCTATCCAATACCTCGGTACCGACTGCCCGCTCACGTACTCGTTTTGTAAAATCTTTAACGACTTGTAAGTTAACATCGGCTTCAAGTAAAGCAAGGCGGATTTCCCGCATCATTTCTTTTACATCAGCCTCGGATACTTTTCCCTTTTTTCTTAGTTTACTCATTGCCTGCTGGAGGCGTTCTGTTAAGTTCTCAAATGCCATAGTTTTCTCATTCCTTTATTCATCAATTTCTTGTATTTTTTTCATTAACTCAGGGAGTGTTTCATCTTTTGGGTAATGTTCACGTACATAAACATCCATTTTATCCAACAGCTCACTTCGAACAATATAGTCAGAAAATAAATGTAATTTTCGTTCATAGTCTTCTAAAATCTTTTCTGTTCGTTTGATATTATCATACACCGCTTGACGGCTGACCTCATACTCTTCTGCAATCTCGCCTAAAGAAAAATCATCTGCATAATACAGCTCCATATAATTCATCTGTTTTTCTGTCAGCAAGGTTGAATAAAATTCAAAGAGTGCGTTCATACGATTTGTTTTTTCGAGTTCCATTTCTATCGCCTCGCTTTTAAGTAGTTTGTTGGGCTAACCATTCTTCATCAGAAAAAACAGACAGATTTTGTTGTAAAAAATAAGCTGTTGCTACGCCTACCCCATGTTTACTTGTTCCGCTAAAGCTACCATCATAGATGACTTGGCGACCACAGGATGGGCTTTTTTCTTTTGTAATAAGCTGTGTAATGTTTTGTTTTTTTAGTTTTTCGTAAGCTAGAATGGCTCCTTGTTTAAATGCGTCAGTCACATCAACGCCTGTTACAGTTATGACTTTTGCAGTTCCTCGCCAAACATCAAATCCATCTCCTCCAACAAGCTCAGCAGGTTCTCTAGGAACGGTAAGTCCGCCAAGAACCTCAGGACATACCATGATTGCAGTACCTTGTTGAACAAGTTCTTTTAACGAGTCAACTGTTTTTGCTTGACCGTCATAACGACAAAGTGCCCCACCTAAACAAGCACTGATTCCAATCATTTAAGTACCCCTTCTCATAAGTAGTGTTGAAAAATAAAAATCGCTTCCCTATTATACCATTTATTGTGCGTTCACAATAGTCCTAGAAGCCTATTCTATGCTAAAATGGACAAGTAACAGAAATACTTCGAAAAAGAACTGTTTTTTTATGAAGATATAAAGGAGTAAGCGCATGAAAAAAGTGCTCGTTGTTGATGATGAACCTTCAATTGTGACATTATTAACCTTTAATTTAGAAAAAGAAGGCTATCATGTAGTTAGTGCAACAGATGGACGAGAAGGATTAGAGTTGGCCTTAAATCAGCCATTTGATTTTATTATTTTAGATGTCATGCTTCCTTCTATGGATGGAATGGAGATTACGCGGACATTGCGTCAAGAAAAAATAGATGCCCCTATTTTAATGCTTACTGCAAAAGACGATCAAATTGATCGAATATTGGGGTTGGAAATGGGTGCAGATGATTATTTAACCAAACCCTTTAGTCCTCGTGAAGTCTTGGCGCGAATGAAGGCTATTTTCCGAAGAATGGCTCCTCGAACAACTGCTTCAATCGTAGAAGAACAGCCAGCAGAGTTTATTCAAGTGGGGGCGATTCGTGCAGATTTAACAAATTATCAAGTAACAGTTGAAGAAGAAAGTATTGTTCTAACACCCAAAGAGTTTGAGCTGCTTGTCTATTTTATGAAACGAAAAGATCGAGTGATTGATCGTGATACCTTGCTGGATCGTATTTGGAAATTTGATTTTGCTGGGCAAAGTCGAATTGTCGATGTACACGTGAGTCATCTTCGAGAAAAAATTGAAGCAGATCCGAAGCATCCGCAATACTTAAAAACGGTTCGAGGATTTGGGTATAAATTTCAGGAGCCCCACAAATGAGTTTCCTAAAAAAACATTCTGAAGGGTTGATTGCTGTCATACTTCTGCTGATTATTTTTGTTGGAAGCTGGCAACTAATCAATCACTTTTTTCATAACGAAGTAGTCGCGCAGCAAGAAACATATCTTCAAAAAAAGGGAGAGCTGCTCATTCGTCAACTACCAACAGAAGATTTGGCGACCTCTCCTCTTCCTGCTAAAGGAGTCCAACTACTTGAAAATTATGTTGAACATTCAACTGAACGAGTGACGTTACTTAATCAAGAAGGTGAGATTCTCTTTGATACGTCAGATGAACAGCTTCATGGGCAAAGAAATAATCGTCCAGAGGTTCAGTCTGTTTTATCAGGTGGCATAATAGGGAGTTCCTTGCGTAACAGTACAACATTAGAGGATGAATTACTTTATGTTGCCTTGCCAATTAAATCAGAAAATGAATTAATTGGTGTTCTTCGGATTGCTGAACCGACTAGCGGATTTTTGAAACAGGCAGAAGGGTTTAGACGATCAATTTTAATTGTATTTGTCTTGTTTTTCTTATTAATTGCCAGTCTAGTTCTTTATTTAATTCGTCAAAAAAATCGCCCTATCGAAACAGTGTTACCTGTTCTGAAAAAAATGGTTCGTCAACCAGAACAAGCTGGGGTGATTATGCAGGCTTCTGATGAATGGGAAGAATTGTATCGCACGATTAATACACTTAGTGAACAAATGAGTGAGACCTATCTTGCCTATACAGCAACAGAAGAGCAATTCTATACCCTTTTAAATGAATTGATGATAGGCGTTTTTATTCTTGATGAAGAAGGCAGAATGGTATTAGTCAATCCCAAAATGCAGGAACACTTAGGAATGCTCTCTTTTGAAGCTGGAGAAATGTATACAGAGGTTGTTACAGACCCTCAGCTCATTCGACTGATTCACCAAGTGACGATTGAACAGCCGATGATCCATGAAGAGCTAGCAATAAAAGAGCCCTACGAGCAAGTCTTATCTTTTAGTTTGCGTTATTTAGATAATACGCACCAGCGTCAGATTCTTGGGATTGCTTACGATCTAACTCGTGTACGGCAGCTTGAAAAAATGCAAAAAGACTTTGTTGGAAATGTATCTCATGAACTAAAAACACCTGTTACCTCTCTTATCGGGTTTACTGAAACCTTGTTAGATGGTGCGATGGAGGATCCAGCGACACTAACTGAATTTCTTCACATTATGCAAAAAGATGCACAGCGCCTTCAAAAATTGATTCAAGAGATTATTCAGTTATCTAAAGATGGTGAGCGAGGTTTTTACGAAACACAAACTATTACACTCCGCCCCCTTTTAGACCAGCTGATTCAAAGTTATCAGTCGATGATAAGGGAAAAAGAAGTGACTTTCGAGATTCAGGGTGATCCCTTACTTGAGGTTGAAACAACCTTGGAACTCTTTTATCCAATTGTAAAAAACCTAGTGGAAAATGCAATTCAGTATTCTCCTGAAAAACGAACGATTCTTATCTCCTATCAGAAAAGTGATGAGCTTGTCTTATCTGTTCAAGATTATGGGATTGGGATTGATGAAGAAGATCAAGAACGTATCTTTGAGCGATTCTATCGAGTAGATAAGGCGCGTAGCCGACACTCTGGAGGAACAGGTTTAGGTTTGTCAATTGTTCGAGATTATACTCAAATTCTTGGAGGGTTTGTTGAAGTTCACAGCCATTTAGGATTAGGCTCTACGTTCACGATTCATTTACCAATCATAGAGGAGAACATGAATTTGTAGAGGCTACAATTGACTAGCCAGTCAATGACCATTCTCAAAAAACAGATAAGCCCCGCTAAAAGCTAGAATTTTTCTGCTTTTGGCGGGGCTTTTTTTGCTAATAAACAAAGGTGGGACATAACTAATTAAGTTATTCCACACCTTTGTAAAATCTTAATAAACGGTGGGAACAGAAGTAACTCATCTCCACTGCGTTTCGCTCTCATCAACTTCTACGCATGAAACATGCTAGAGTTGAAGGCTTCCAAAATAAGCTGAACAATTCTGTCCCGACCTCTAGGATATAGGGGAAAGAAAACAAAAACAGTGTTTCTATTTTATGTTTCCGTCAACGTCTCGTTCTACCTTCATGTCTGTTATCGGCAGATAGCCTAACTCTTTTACTGGACCATTTTGAATCGTTTCACTCATCATATAGTCTAAAAAGGCTTTTACATTTGCATCAGGCTCACCTTTTGTATACATGTGTTCATAAGACCAGATTTTCCAGCTGTTATCTGCTACATTTTCAGCGGTTGGTTCTACATCGTCCAAGCTAAGTGCCTGAATGGAAGAATCTAAATAAGAAAAGGCAAGGTAGCTGATTGCTCCTGGTGTTTGTGCAACAATTTGTCGAACCGTTCCAGAAGAATCTTGTTCTTGTGCTTGAATAGTGGACGCTCCATCCAGTCCCCATTTTTCAAAGGTTGCTCGCGTACCGCTACCGCTTGCGCGATTAATCACTGAAATTTTTTCATCCGTACCGCCTACTTCATTCCAATTTGTAATTTTTCCAGTGAAAATGTCAATGAGCTGCTGTTTAGATAAATTTTTAACATTAACATCTTTATTGACCACGGGTGCCATTCCAACAACAGCCACTCGATGATCAACCAACTCTTTAGCTGGAACTCCGTCTTTTTCTTCTGCGAAGACATCAGAGTTTCCAATGGTTACTGCTCCATCTGCTACTTGACTGAGTCCAGTTCCGCTTCCGCCTCCTTGGACAGAGATTTGATAATTCGGATTTTCTTGAGTAAAGCTTGTTTGTGCGGCATCAACTAGAGGTTGTAAAGCAGTTGATCCCACCGCAACGATTTTCACTTGTTCATTTGATGTATTTGCAGAGCTTCCTGCGCTTGCACTGCTGCTGTCTGTAGCTGCTTGATTGCCGCATCCAGCTAAGAATAATCCTAAAGTTGCTAAAGCAAAAACTGTCTTTTTCATGTATTTGAGTTCTCCTCTCTTAAGTACAAGCTTAGTTTATCAAGTAGATGTAAATGCTGAGTTGATTTGAGGTAAAGATGTGGTTAAGCTGTGTAAATTTTTTGTAAATCTCTACTTTAAAAAAATAATGAAAGAAAAATCGCAAAGTTCATTTTTCTCTATCTGAGATACAAAGACTAGGTATGCTTGAAAAGACAATATCCTCTGCGAATAGAAGAAAGAGTGGTAAACTACAGGTATTGATAGAGAAAGAAGGAAAGAACATGTTAGAAATTCATTATTCAATAGGCGATTCAAATGAACAAGTGAAAACATATGAAAAGGCAAGTGACTTTGTTGCTGCACAATATAAGGAAGTCCCTGATTTACAAGATAACTATCGTGTAATTAAAGCGTTGATTGACGGAAAAGAAGTTCAATTAGAGGAATCAAGCATTGGCGGGTTGTTTACTTATTTAAATACAAAATAAAAAAACAACACCCTTTCTAGCTGGTGAATAGCCAGTTAGAAAGGGTGTTGTTTTTATTATCGAGCGCTTAACAAGATGCTTTTAAACCTGTATCAACTATCTACGCTGATATTTTTCAGCATGCTTTAAGTCGGCAGTTAATTTAAATCTGTTCCATTTGTTGCAATGACTTTTTTGTACCAGTCAAATGATTTTTTCTTTGAGCGATTTAACGTTCCATTTCCTTCATCATCTAAATCGACATAGACAAAGCCATAGCGTTTACTCATTTCGCCAGTTGACGCACTGACTAGGTCAATACAGCCCCAAGGAGTATAGCCCATTAAGTCTACCCCATCAGCTACTGCTTCGCCCATCGATTCAATGTGTCGACGTAAATAATCAATTCGGTAATCATCGTTAATTTGTCCGTCTTCTTCGACTGTATCAATGGCACCTAGTCCATTTTCAACAATAAATAATGGTTTTTCATAACGATTGTATAGCTCGTTTAAAGCGATTCGCAGGCCATCCGGATCAATTTGCCAGCCCCACTCGCTTGCTTCTAAAAATGGATTACGAACGCCTCCTAAAAGATTTCCTGTCACGACATCAGTTTCTTCGACAGTCATTGTTTCATTGACAGCTGAGGACATATAGTAACTAAAGCCTATATAGTCAACCGGATAGGCTTTTAACAGAGCTAAATCTTCTTTTGTGATCTCGAGGGCTTGTTCATCCACTCCATATTTTTTGTAGGTTCTCTTTGTATAGGCAGGATATTCTCCACGAACTTGTACATCGGTACAGAAATAATTGAACTCCTGATTTTGAATAAGTGTCGCTACTTGGTTTGTAGGATTTGCATCAATGCTATATGTGGTTGCATAGATAATCATACAGCCGATTTGAATAGCTGGGTTTACTTCGTGTGCAATTTTTACAGCCTTACTACTTGCAACAAATTGATTATGCCATGCTTGGAAGATATTTTGATAGTCTCCCCCACCGTTTGATTTTACAAGACCTTGACTTAATGCTGGAAAATGAAAAGCAGAATTTATTTCATTAAAGGTCATCCAATAAGTTACTTTTTTCCCAAAGCGAGTTAAAACAGTAGAAGCAAAAGTTTCATAAAAGTCAATTAATTGACGGTTTTTCCAGCCACCATAAGTTTTCGCCAAATGTAGAGGCATTTCATAATGAGAAATAGTAATTACAGGCTCTATCGAATGTTTTAGACATTCATCAATTAAGTCATCATAAAATTTTAGGCCAGCTTCATTAGGGGTCGTTTCATCACCATTTGGAAAAATACGGGTCCAAGCAATTGAAAAGCGATAACATTTAAATCCCATTTCTGCAAACAATGCTATATCTTCTTTGAAACGGTCATAATGATCGATTCCTCTGTGATTTGGATAGATATAGGTATTGTCATCAATCGTCCAATCAAATGTCTCGCTTTCCAAAATAGGAAAGCGTTGTTTTCCGCCAGGCATGGCATCTGCGACAGACAATCCTTTTCCATCGCGATTATATGCCCCTTCTAATTGATTGGCAGCAGTAGCGCCACCCCATAAGAAATCTGATTTAAATTGTTGTTTTTCCATTTTACAAACCTCATTTCTGTTTTATTTAACAATAGTAAGAAACTCTTCCCCTTGAATAATTTCTTCCTGATTTAAGTCCAATACATCTGCAAATGTGTTCGTATTTGTAATGACAATTGGCGTAATCGTAGAATAGCCAGCCGCCTGAATCTTGTCTATATCAAATGAAACGAGCGATTGTCCAGCAGTGACTTTCTCTCCTTGTTTTACATGGGGAGTAAATCCGTCGCCATTTAGTTCTACTGTATCCATGCCAATGTGCATTAAAATTTCAATTCCGTCTGTTGTTGTAAAGCCAACTGCATGACCTGTTGGGAAGATTGTTGTAATTTCTCCATCAGCTGGAGCAATCAACTCTCCTTCTTCTGGTTCAATAGCCAACCCTTTTCCCATTGCTCCTGAAGAGAATACAGGATCTTTTACGTCGCTTAGCGCAACAATTTTCCCAGTTAGTGGGCTTTGTAGAATGTGACGAGCATTTGTTTCAGTTAAAGTTGTGGCTGAGGGTTTCGTTGCGTTTGTTTCTGCTGCAGGATCATCAAAGCCTACAACTAGTGTACCAATAAAGGCTAGGATAAATGCTCCTGCCGTTGCAAGAATCGCCATTGTTACATTAGATTCCACTCCATCAATGGTACTAATAAATGATGGAATAGACAATAGACTAACTAAACCATTGGCAAATGCTTTTGCTCCGCTCATTCCGACTACTGCCCCACCAATTGCACTACTTATACAAGCGACGATAAATGGTTTTTTCAAAGGCAGTGTCACGCCGTAAACAGTTGGTTCTGTGATTCCAAAAAATGAAGTAATGGTTGATGAAATCCCTAGTTGACGCAGTTTTGAATCTTTGGTACGTAAAGCAACTGCAAGGGCTGCTCCCCCTTGTGCAAGCACTGCTGGTAATAGCATAGGCATCAAGACATCATAGTGAAGCTGTTCGATGTTTAAGAAAATTAGTGGAACAAATCCCCAATGCATGCCAAACATAACGAATACTTGCCAAAAACCACCCATAATTAAGCCAGCTACTAATGGACTGAAGTTATATACGCTGTTGAACAAGCTTCCGAGTCCTTGTCCGATAACGGTTCCTAGCGGTCCTACAACTAAAAAGGTCAGAGGAACCATCACTAACAAAACAATTAGAGGAACAAGAATCGTTTGTAGAAATTGTGGAACAATTTTTTTCACTAATGGTTCAAATTTACTTTGGAGCCATACTGCTAAAAGAATGGGAATAACCGATGAAGTATAACCAGACGGCGACAAGATAGCTGGTATTCCAAAGAAATCTAAAGCAGCTCCATCTGATGCTATTTGTGAGATAGCTGGATAAACCATTGCCATAGCGATTGCTACGGATAAAAATTGATTCGTGTTAAACTTTTTCGCTGCTGTAATTGCAAGCATAATAGGGAGGAAAGTAAAAATACCATCTGCAGCAGCAAAGAGAATCTGGTAAGTTCCTTGTGTATCACTTAACCAACCCAACACAACAGCTAAAGAGAGAAACCCTTTCAGCACCCCTGCTGCAGCCATTGCCCCTAGAAATGGGGTGAAAATACTGGAGATGATGTCAATCAGCTGATTCAAAATATTGCCTTTTTCCCCTTCTTCTTTAGGTGTCTCACCCAAAGAAGAGTCTTCCATAATTGCTTTGTAAACATCCGCGACATTGCTGCCGATAACGACTTGATACTGTCCACCACTTTGGACAACTTGAATGACATCAGGATCAGCCTTTAATTTTTCTGTATCTGCAACTGATTCATCTTTTAGTTTGAATCGTAGTCGTGTCGCACAATGAACAAGACTGTTTACGTTTTTTTCGCCGCCGACTGATTCAAGTACGCGTTTTCCTACTTCTTTGTTATCCATTTTTTCTTCCTTCTTTCTTTGTTTTATGTATACAAAAAAACCTAAACTGAAAAAACAATTGTCCGAAAACAATCCTTGTTTTTTCAATCTAGGTTTTGCCTGCCAAACAGTAACAATCCTTATGATTGAGAGAAATGTTGTGTTTCTCCAACGACTCGCTGTACATGAATCGTTAAATAAATTTGTTCCGATTTTTCAATCGGTTTTTGCTGGGTTTTGACTAAAAAATCATTGATTCTCAACACACATTGAAACGCCTGTGGATATTTTGACTGAATCAGTTCATATAAGAACACATCCACTTCTTCTTGAGTTTCATTTCTGAGATATCTTTGAGCAAAAAACTGAAGATGCGTAACGATTCGTTGATAATTAAGAGACTCTTCATTAAATAGAATACCAAAAAAGCGGCTGATAATACTTAAGATATCTCGTACCATTGTGGTTGCTGTCATTGTCACTTCCATATTGCCATTTGCTTGTTCGCTATTGACAAAATGAAAAGCAATAAATCCTGCTTCATCATCTGGGAAAAGAATCCCCATCTGTTTTTCTATAAGCGTTAGTGCTTCTTTGGCGACTTTGAACTCTTTTCCATAGAACTTTTTAATTTCAAAAAGTAAAGGATTCGGAATGAGTACATCTTCTTTTGAGCGCTGTAACGCATAATGAATATGATCGGTGAGCGTCACATAAATGTTTGGCGAAAGTGCTACAGAGAGCTTTTCTTCAGCCATGTCGACTATTTGTTTCACTAAATCGATTTCATCAGACGGCACATCTGCCAATAATTGTTGAAATTGTCCTGCAGTTGAAGAGTCTTTTAAGATGAATTCTTTTTCAATCTTATCTTCATCAAGAGAATCGCCTGTCTTTTTTTGGAATGCAAGACCTCGTCCCATAAAAATGATTTCGTCCCCGTCTTTATTTTTTGAAAGAACAACATTATTATTATATATTTTTTCGATGATCATAGAATAGATGTCCTCCTCAAGAAAAATAAAAAAACCTAGAATCCGCCCTAAAAATGGTTAGCTAGATTCTGGTTTTGCCTGCCGAACAGTAACAATCCTCTTACATGTTGAGAATAGCATATATTCAACATGAGTGCAAGCCCTTTCTCTCAGTAAAAAGAAAAAATCTCATGAAGAATGAATAAAAAAGCATATATCATAAGATTTTTTGAAGGTGGGACATAACTGATTAAGTTATACCCCACCCTCGTAAACTATTAATAAAGGTTGGGAAAAGAAGGAACTCATCTCCACTGCGTTTGTCTCTCAACAACTTCTACGCATGGGACATGCTAGAGTTGAAGGCTTGGAAAATAAGCTGAAATTGCATCTCTACATCTATTTCTAAAAGAAAAAGATGTACCTAGTGTTGCAAATCCACATAGCTTCACTTCCTATGAAACACAGTACCTGTTCTCGAAACTGAATACTTCTGTCCGAATCTCAAAAAGTTTGCGAATTAGATTCTCTGTTGGATCAGATAAGTCTCTAAACGCCCCATCGCTTCTTCCAACACTTCTATAGATGTTGCGTAACTTACTCGAATATACCCCTCTGCTTCCGGCCCGAAAGCGATACCCGGAATTACTGCCAAGGCATTTTTTTCAGCTAAGTCTACGCAAAAAGACATCGAATCTTGAATATATCCCTCTGGTATTTTTGCAAATAAGTAGAAGGCACCAGAAGGCCTTGCAATCTCAAATCCAAGAGAAACCATTTTTTCATATAAAAAGTCTCTTCTTTTTAGATATTCTTTTTTCATCACTTCAGCATCGTTTATTCCCTCAATCAGTGCTTTAACAGCAGCTTTTTGTGAAACTGTGGCAGCAGATGTCACTAAATACTGGTGAACTTTTATAATTTGATTTGTTAGTTCTGCTGGTGCAAAAATAAACCCAATTCGCCATCCAGTCATTGCATGTGATTTTGACAGACCATTAATAAGGATAGTTTGTTCTTTTAAATATTCGGCGATAGATACATGAGACTCTCCATAGGTTAGCTCACTATATACCTCGTCACTCACTACAAATACCGGATACTTGCTCAGGACATCTGCGATTGCGCGAACCTCTTCTCTTGAATAGGTGACACCAGTTGGATTACTTGGGTAATTTAATATAATCGCTTTTACATCTTCTCCATGTTCATTCATTGCCTTTTCAATCATCTCAGGAGAAAGAATAAACTGATTTGGCCGCGTGTCAATGTAGACTGCTTCCGCTCCTGCCAAAGTAATCATAGGTTCGTAGCCTGGGTAGATGGGTGCAGGTAATAAGACTTTGTCTCCAGGATTTAATATAGCAAGTAAGGTTGCAGAAATTGCTTCAGTTGCGCCTACTGTGACGAGCGTTTCTGTCTGACTATCATAAGATAGGTGATATTTTTCTTTTAAAAAATAAGTAGTCGCCTCTCGCACGTCCAATAAGCCAGACATTCCTGTATAATGACTAAAATTTTGTTCAATCGCTTCTTTGCCCGCAGCTTTTACGTGTTCAGGTGTGTTGAAATCAGGTTCTCCTAATGTAAGTTTTAAAATATCAGGAATTGGTGAAACCGTTTCGTCAAACTGTCGAATAGTTGAAACGGCAATCTTATAGACCTGTTGGTTAAATCGATTTTCCAGCTTATTCATGTGCATAACCACCTTGTTTTCTTGTTGCTCTCTATAGTAGCATAAAAAAAGCAAAAAATGAATGTTTGGTTATAATTAGGTGTAAATAGTATGAGGAAGAGTGGTTTTCATATTATTTTCGTTTATATATATATAGATTAAATAGATTTTGTCCCTTTTAGTGCAAACAGAAATTTTATATGTTACAATTGTGTAAACGAAACTACTTTATGTTTAGGAGAGAACAAATGGATAAATCAAAAGTTTATGAAATAGCTGATTATAAGGAAGGTTTTACCTTTTCAGACCAACACTATCAATGTTTATTTTGTGGGGAATCGTTTGAAGAAGGGGTGATTTACAAAGATGGAGAGCTTCAGCAGACAGCCGCTCGCGCAATTAAAAGACATGTAGCAACGCAGCATGATGGGGTACTAACAGCGTTACTTTCACTCCCACGCTCTTTTAGCGGTTTATCAGAGACACAACAAGAGGTGTTTACATTATTTGCACAGGGAATTAGCGATACAGTGATTGCACAAAGAATGGGTATTTCCACTTCAACTGTGCGAAATCACCGATTTAAATTAAAGGAAAAAGAACGCCAAGCACGTGTTTTTGTTGCGATGATGAGTCTTTTATCTATAGCGACTCCTCCACTTCCACATGAGGGTGCTACAATGATTGATGACCGGTATCAAATAACCGAGGCTGAAAGAAAAAGAGTTATTCAAACCTATGTTGATGAAAATGGCTTTGTTCAACAATTTCCTAGTAAAGAGAAACGAAAAATCATTATTCTAGGAGAAACAGTTAAGAAATTTGATCGTCAGAAAAATTATTCGGAACAAGCAGTCAATGAAATCTTAAAACAAATGTTTACTGACTATGTGACGGTTCGAAGATATTTGATTGAATATGGATTTATGCAACGAACCAAGGATGGGCAAACGTATTGGGTTCATTCATAGGAGGATGTGAAATGAAATATGTGGAATTAGAAAGATTTGAAGTAATTGCGGGAAAAGAACTTCTCGTAGTCGAATGGATGGACTTTTTAAGAGAGCATTTGCCGCTTGTCTGTGAAACGCTGCCGGGAGAAAAAATGTATGTAGAAAGTATCTTTTCAGAACAAACTGCTGGAAAACACTATTTGTACTGGGTCTCCTATCAAGGGATTCCCTGTGAAGAAGTTACCAGTAGTGATTGTTTTGTTGACCAAAAGCATCTTGAGTACTGGCGAAAGTGCATTGTTCCAAACTCTGGCATGCTGCTACAAACAGAAGTTGTAATGATTCATCCTGAGATACAAATGAAAGTAAGGGAATTGGATGAGACGGACGCGCTCATTTCTGAGAACTAGGGTTGCGCATCATCGAAAGAAAATTTTCATGATTGATGACATCGAGTACAAAGGTGGGACGTAACTATCTGAGTTATATCTCACCTTTTCATAAGGCCTTATTAAATGTTGCACAGAGAAAAAACTCATTTCCACGACATTTTTCTCTCAACAATCTCTAAAAGCGGAACGAAGAATAGAAGGCCTCTTCTATGTTTGCCTCTCATCATCTTCTAGCATGTTTTTTGGCTAGAGGATGGGTACTCTCCCATTCTGCTCTCTTTTTGTTCATTTACAAATAAACGCGCCTCTTGATTTATTTGCTTTAAGTCAATGCCCTGGGACTTAGCTGCAAAAACACAGCCACAATAGCATTGTCGATAAATGTCATATTCTTTACACATTTGTATGGAGCGTTCATAACCTTTATTTTTTTTAAAGTCACTTGGTAAATAATTTATACTGTAAATTTTTTGAATATCTAAGCCAATTTCATTGATAAGCTGACTGTTTTTTTTAGGAGAAATAGTTAAGGCACTCCCAAAATAGTCATAACCAAGAGAAATAGCAGCTTTTGCAACGATGTCTAATCTTAGATGGAAACAGGCACTACATCTTGCCCCACCTTCTGGCTCATTTTCTAATTTATTTTCTTTTACGAGCTGAATAAAGGTATTGGGTTTATACTCAGCAGAAAGAAATTGTACGTGATGGTTTGTACGCTGATTGAATTGTTCAACGAATTGTTGTTGAACAATGCGTCTACGTTCATATTCATTCCTAGGGTGTATGTTGTCGTTGGCAAAATAAATAGTCACGTCCGCATACTCTGCTAGAAATTCTAGGCTGTAGGTACTGCAAGGCGCACAGCAGCTATGTAGAAGAATTTTTGGTCGTATGCCGTTCTGCTCCCATATTTGAATCATTTTCTTTAAAACAGAGTCGTAATTCACCTTTTGATAAGACATTTTTTTTAGTAGTTCATTTGCTTCAATCATAGCTGTCGATCCTTTCTGATTGGCAAGATGTGAAAAATGAAAAAAGTGATGACTGTGAGTAATAATGAACTAACGACTAGGTAAAAGGCAGGCTTAAGGGCAATTACATATAAAGAGTAGTAGGCTTGACTATCAAACAGACCACTTTGACTTAGTCCTGTAGGTCCTAAAATTATACGGGGGAGCAACACTATCCCTGTTGTAAAACTTACTAGACAAGCGAAATACAACGGAGCCACAACCTCTTTTACACGAGAGAAATGAAGCCAAACCAGTGCGACAGTCAATAAGAAATAGAGCCATCCAATAACAGGAAAGTTTTTTAGTACTAGCCATCCAGTTCCATTTATCGCACCTAATATTTCAGCATCCTTAACCACGGCACTAAGCCAGCGAAAAGGAAGAAGAAAAATAGGAAATAGCCAAAAAATAAGAAATACATTACGATAATGCATGATTTTTTTCAACTGCGTCACCCCTTATTCTAGTTACATTCGTTTTTTTACACATGTTTATATTAAAAATGATTTTACTAATCTAACGAATTATATCAAGTTGAAAGAAATTATTGTTTGGGATTTGCTTGTTTTTTGCCAAAAATCATATTAAATTTTGTTCATTTTTGAGCAAATTATTTGAAAAAAATAGGAGAGCAGGACATAACTTAACTAGTTACGTCTCAGCCTCCTACTACATTTTAGTTTTATAATTCCCTTAAATACACTTTTTTGATGATTAGCTTATCAAATAGTTGTGACTGACCATCTTGTTCGCCAATTACTTCTGCAAGAATCATTTTATGGTTATTCTTTTTTCTTAATTGATAGATGATTTTACCTGATTCGTTTAGCTCATGCATCATGTCATTTACGCCACCAAATCCAGTCTTCTTCGTAATGAAGCCAAGGGCGACCATGCGCTCATCCAAGTTTTTCGCAGAAATAGTTGCACCGTTGACCAATGTTTGATGCAAGATGGTTGCTAACCCCTCTAATTCTTCTGCTATTGGAAGTTCTGGTTCAGGCTCAGGACGACGTTGAAGCTCCTGTAAGAGTGTTTCATACTGTTCTTTTGTGAGCATGACTCCTGCAATCTTCTCTCTATTGAAAACATAAACACCTGTACCCGCTTCTCTAGCTTGGTTAAATACATCCATTGGTGATTTCTTCACTTCTGTGATAGAAGATGTGGGAACATCTAGCTTTTTGAGTTCCATTCGTTTCTCCTCCTCGCATTGACAGAAACTATTATATCACAGCTTGTCGGTGTGGTTCAGTATTTTCTTATTCTTTCTTTGTCTATTTTTTTCTAATTGTAAAATAACAGATGTTAGTTCCAAGATAAGCTCTTCAAAAAATAAGGATGAAGAAAAGATGGTTGTAAGTTTCTTTTTTGAAGAGTTCTCTAAAATAAAATAATCTGTCACGCAGATGTCTGCATAGCTGGGGACTTTATTTCCAAGATGTATGGAGACTCTGACAGCATGAAATAAAGAAAAATGATGCTGAATTGCTTGTTGAAGGCTTTTTAAATTATTTTCAGACTGCTTTAACAGCAAACAGATGTGTATGGGCATTTCAATCTCTTGAGAGGACAATATGGTGGCAATCATTTGATAGTTGTAAATAACCTGTGATTTTTTATCTTCTGTATTTTTTGTAAAGAAATGTGGTTGACGCTCTGAAATTTTTTCCAGACGATGCAGCATTTTAGGATGGTTCAGCAGCTTCTGATAAATTTTTTCTTTCTCGTAGTCTGTTAAAAAAGTATTGGTATACAGAGCACGACAAATTAGTCGCTGGAGTAATGCAATAATCAAAAATGATTGCTTATGTAAATCAGAAAATTCGGGGAATACGTGTTGAATCAAGAGAAACCATTGCTTCATTTCAGGAAATACAGGATAGATATCTTCTAATGTATAGGGAAATATCGGGTTAGGAAAATTAATAGACTCATCAGAATGGAGAAAAAAATATAAATAAAGACATTCTTCAAGGCGAAGGCTTGAGTGGTCTGCTTGAAATAAGGAAAAATGAGGCGCTTTTTTTGCTAATACCCAGCATAGCTTTGGAAGTGATGGAGAGTCAAATGCTTGCCGAAAAAAGATAATTTTCGTCATCAAACGTTCTGATAGTTCAAAAGAATTTGTTGTTGATTGGCTTAGAGTCGCCTGAATATCTTTCGGGCACAGATGAGGAAAATCACGAGCAAATTCAAATAGGAACTTGCGGATTGCTCCCTCGTTGCCTAATAAGAGACGCTCATTTTCCTGGATAAAGAAGCCAAAAGAAAATAAAGTATGATTTAATTGGTTATATTGATGATGAGTGAACTCTGAATGCTCAGAAATCCCCCATGCAGCTTGGGAAAGCATACTAAATAATGCACTTTTTGAAAATGTATCTGCAAATATTTGATGAATCGAAGCACCGTTTTGATATTGCCAATAAAAAATTTTATTATTTTGACATAAAGTGACCTGAGGATATGCGTAATCAATAGCCATCAGTTTCTTTTTTAAAGTTTTTTGATGCCAGTGAAAGTGCTTAGCTAGCTCGTGCAGTGTAAATTTATTTTCTTTCATATAAATGAGGATATGCAAGTTTTGTTGATACCTTTTTTCTAAAAAAGAAATCCAATCCATTTTATCACCTCTCTCGTTATAAAAATAGCATAAAAATAATGCGCTTGCATCTTTAATATTGGCAGATTCCAGAGTCATTATTGTAGGTAAAAAAACAGTGAAAAACTTCTGGAAGAAAAAATTTTTCACTGTTTTTAACGTATTTAGCTAATGGGAAAGCTACTTTTTAATTTTTAACGTCATTGCATTAATTGCCACAACAATGGTACTAAGTGACATCAAGATTGCGCCTACAGCAGGATTTAAAATGATCCCCACAGGTGCTAGTACACCTGCTGCAAGTGGAATAGCGAATATATTGTATCCAGCTCCCCACCAAAGATTCTGAATCATTTTTTTCCGTGTTTGTTTTGATAAGTTTAAGAAATGCAAAATATCTTCAGGATTACTGTTTGTTAGGACGACATCTGCAGAGTCAATAGCTACATCTGTTCCTGCACCAATCGCTATCCCTACGGTTGCTCGAGCGAGACTAGGCGCGTCATTGATTCCATCTCCCACCATCATCACACGTTTTCCTTCCTCTAAATAGCTGCGAACAATTTTTTCTTTATCTTCGGGTAATAGTTCACCATAATACGTATCCATTCCAAGGTATCCTGCTACAGCAGCGGCTGCTGTTTTGTTGTCCCCTGTTAACATGACAGGAAGGATATTTTTTTCTTTGAGCGATTGAATAAATTGTTTTGCCTCTGGTTTGATTTCATCACCTAAAGCAATCAAAGCAATTAAGACCTGATCGATAACTAAATAGCTAATGGTGTTGCCCTGTTCTTTATATTTCTTTGTTACTGAAGAATCAAATGGATATTTTTGTCGAAGGACTTCTCCTTCATTGACGATGCGAACCGTTTTTCCTTGTACAAGCCCCTCAAGACCAATACCAGAAAGGTTTGTCAATTCATGTACCTCATAAGGCGTAATTGTCTGTTCTTTTAAATAGGCCATGATTCCGATGGCTAGCGGATGATTCGCGTTGGCTTCTAATGCACCAATATAACGAAAAGCTTCTGTTTTTGAAATCTCTGAAGTAAAGAGTTCAAGTCCAGTAACGGTGAATTTCCCTTCAGTAAGCGTTCCTGTTTTATCCAACATGATGACGTCCATTTGATTCGCTTGTTCTAATGCGTTCCGATTTTTTAAAAGGAGACCATTTTTTGCTGCAATTGAAGTTGAACGTGCGATGACTAAAGGAATCGCTAACCCTAATGCATGTGGACAGGCAATAACAAAGACAGTGACCATTCGATCTAATGCAGTAGCTAAATCTGTGACTGCCCACCAGACAATAAAAGCAGATACACCAGCAACTAAAGCAATGTAAAATAACCATTTTGCAACCTTGTCAGATAAGCTTTCTAGTTTTGATTTTTCGCTTTGTGCTCGTTTGACCATCTCCATCACTTGTGCAAGATAGCCATTTTCTCCTGTTCCGGTAACGCGTACTTGAATCATGCCGCTTCCATTGACAGAGCCGCCAATAACATCGTCTCCAATGTTTTTTTGAATGCCTTTAGATTCACCAGTGACTGCAGATTCATCAACAGTGGTACTGCCTTTAATGATTTGTCCGTCAGCAGGCATCTTGTCTCCTGAGCGCACGATTAAGATATCACCAGACTGGACGTCTTGAAGAGGAATCTCTTCCTCCTGACCATCTTTTTTAATACGTTTTACAGTATCCGGTAGAAGCTCAGCTAATTTTTGTAAGGCATTGCTTGCATTTGAAACAGCATTCATTTCAATCCAATGTCCCAACAGCATGATGACAATCAGTGTTGCAAGTTCCCAAAAGAAGTCCATTACATGTGTTTGAGTAGTAAATGTATTTATCACAAATGCATACAGACTATAAATATAAGAGACGGAAATCCCCATTGCAATTAAAGTCATCATTGCAGGACTTTTTTGTTTAAGCTCCATTTTTGCACCGGATAAGAAAGGCTGACCACCATAGAAAAATAGAAAACTTGCTAAGATAAGAACCAGCCACTCTGAGCCTGGGAATGTAAATTGAAATGGTAGTCGAATTCCCATCATGGGTGAGAGAACAATGATGGGAATCGCAACAATAAGTGACAGCCAGAATTTTTGTTTGAAATTCCCCATATGCATGGAGTGATCCATACTGCTCATGTCGTGTCCGCTATGATTCATATGAGAGTGATCCATACCGCTCATGTCATGTTCACTATGATTCATATGAGAGTGATCCATACCGCTCATGTCATGTTCACTATGATTCATATGAGAATCCATATTGCTCATGTCGTGTTCCTCATGATTCATATGAGAGTGATCCATACCGCTCATGTCGTGTTCCTCATGATTCATGTGAGAGTGATTCATATTGCTCATGTCGTGTCCCTCATGATTCATGTCCGGGTGGGACATATGATTTGTTCTTTGCTCTATCTGTTTTGTCGAAGAATGTTCTTTCATAGAGTTGGTTGTCGGGTCTACTTGTTTTGATTGTTTATTATCTGTCATAGAAATCCCTTCTTCCTAGATTTTCTTACGGTTTAAGCTGAGTGAGTTAATTAGTACACTGACAGAACTAAATGCCATAGCTGCTCCTGCAACAATAGGATTTAAAAACCCTAATGCGGCAAATGGAATCCCGACAGTATTATAGATGAACGCCCAGAATAAATTTTGTTTGATTTTTGACAGCGTTGCTTGTGATAAGTGAATCATTTTTTCTACATAGACTAAATCATTGTTCATCAGTGTCACATCTGCTGTTTCCATCGCAATATCTGTTCCGCTGCCCATCGCAATTCCGACATTTGCCAGCGCTAGAGCGGGTGCATCATTGATTCCATCCCCGACCATTCCGACAAATTCGCCACTTTCTTGTAGCTTAGCCACATAATTTGCTTTATCTTCAGGTAAGACTTCTGCAAAAATATGTTCTGGGCTTAACCCAACTTGTTGGCCGATAAATTCCGCTGCAGTTCTATTGTCCCCTGTCAACATGTAGACAGATACATTGCGTTCTTTCAATTTTTGTATTGCTTCTTTTGAAGAAGATTTCACTTGATCTGATACAGCAATCATCGCAAGTAAGGATTGACTATCTGCCAAAAACATCACAGTTTTTCCTTGGCTTTCCCAAGTAACTGCTTGTGCTTCAACCTCTGAATAATCAATTGCTTTACTTTCTAAGAGTTTTCTAGTTCCTGCGTAATAGGTAATCCCACCTATATCCCCTTGAATTCCTGCACCAGGTAAAGCTGTAAAATTGGAGACTGTGTGTGTGATGACTTGTTGTTGTTTTCCATAGGCAACAATTGCTTTTGCCAAAGGATGCTCAGAATCATTTTCCAACGATGTAAAGATGGCTAATGTATCGTCGCTAATTTCATGATAATCTGTCACACTTGGTTTTCCAACAGTTATGGTACCTGTTTTATCAAGAATAATACTTGTGATATGTGTGGCAGCTTCCAACGCTTCGCCACCTTTGATTAAAATCCCTTTTTTTGCACCTAAGCCTGTTCCCACCATGATTGCTGTGGGTGTAGCAAGACCTAAAGCACATGGACATGCGATGACCAAAACAGATACACTGTGAATCAATGCCGTTTGCCAATCACCCGTAATAAAACCTGTTAATAAAAGAGTGGCTAAGGCTACGACTAAAACAGTTGGGACGAATATTCCCGAAATTTTATCAGCAATTTGTTGAATTGGGGCTTTCGTTCCTTGCGCTTCTTCCACCATCCGAATGATTTTTGAAAGAATCGTATCCTGGCCCACCTTTGTTGCTTGCATTCGTAAGCTTCCGTTTGTATTGACTGTTCCACCAAATAAAACATCATCTGCTTTTTTTTCGACAGGCAGACTTTCTCCTGTTAACATACTTTCGTCAACAGCACTTGTTCCAGAAATTAAAATCCCATCTACTGGAATTTGCTCACCGGGACGCACTTGAATAAGTTCGCCTAAACCTACTTCTTCAATAGGGATACTTATTTCTTGTCCATTTCTAATGACTGTTGCTGTTTTTGCTTGGAGAGCCATTAGTTGTTTAATTGCGTTTCCTGTTTTTGCTTTTGCATTCGTTTCTAAAAATTTACCTAATAAAATCAAAGTGATAATCATTGCGCTGCTTTCAAAATAAAGATCCATGTGATTATGACCGAAAAAGCCATTGTAAATACTTAATAGATAAGCAGCAGTTGTTCCCATAGCCACCAATACATCCATATTGGGCGCCATTGTTTTTAGTGCATGATAAGCACCTTTATAGTAGCGGGCACCAATGTAAAATTGAACAGGTGTAGCCAGTACAAGCTGTACCCAAGGGTTATGGAAAAATTGTACCCAAGCGGCATTACTTCCTAATAAAGAAGCAATCATGGCAATCATCAAAGGGGCGGTCAGTAATGCACTAAGAAGTAAATCGAATTTAATTTTTTTGATGTAGTTCTCTTTTTCTTTTTCAATTTCTTGTTTGTGCGCTTCATCAAAGACAATCGCTCCATATCCGATGGCTTCAACACTGTGAATTAACTCAGAAGGGGTCGTTTCTTGGTATTGAACAGTCGCTTTTTCAGTAGCGAGATTCACCGTTGCAGAAACAACACCGGGCTGTGCATTGAGTTCTTTTTCTACTCGAGCCGAACAGTTTGCACAAGTCATTCCTGTAATGACAAATGTTTCCATTTTTGCTGCTGAAGACATGTTACATCACCTCAGTTGCATAACCAATTTCTGTAACCTTTGTTGCAATTTTTTGTGCATCCACAAGTGACTCATCAAATTTTACAGTTCCTGATTCTTTTTTTAGATTAATTTTTACCTTTTGAATACCTGGTAATTGATTGATACTATCCTCTACTTTTGCTACGCAGTGATTACAGCTCATACCTTTAATTGAAAAATTCTGTTTCATCATTATTTCCTCCTAAATAGATAGTTTTTTATTATTTATTGCAGTGACATTGTCCCGGAATACAGTTACATTGAATGGACGCTACGGGTTCTTTTTTTTCTAATTCTTCTAAGATTAGTTGAATATCTTCTTTAGTTAAAGACGCTTCAGAAACCAAATCGGCAATTGTCTCCCCTACTTTTTTTGCACAGATATGCGAGAATAAATTTTCAGTAGCACTTCGGACGGTCGCTGTTTCTGAAACAAGTGGATGGTAAATAAATTTTTTTCCTTCCTGTTCCGTCCAAATAATCTCTTTTTTTACTAAGCGACCGAGTAATGTTTTGACTGTGGCAGGTTTCCAATCCATAGATTCAGCTAAAATATTACTAATCTCTTGTGCGGTAACAGCATCTAGCGTCCAGATAACTCGCATGACCTCCCATTCAGAATCACTTATTTTTATAGGCTCAACGGTTGTATTCATATGATTCACCTCTTTTTCGTTTACGTTTGTAATCTTTAATTCTTAATCAGTTTACAACTGTAAACGATAAAGGTCAAGAGAAATGTTTAAAAACTATTCTATTTAACAAAAAAATTGAGAGATAGCCTATTTCTGTTGGCTAACGCTCTTTTATTTCACGGATGAATTACTTTCAATCATCGTTCTTTTAATTGGAAAAAACCAACTAGCTGTATTTTTTGTTTAGCAGTTTTTCAACTAAAACTAAGTAGTTTACGGCGCATAACTAAATTATTCTCTATTCATATATGATTTGAAGGAGGCTCTCCTTCCACTCTCTTTATCCACCCACGTTTTTCAGCAAAAAAAAAGCCATTCATACTAGACAAGCTAGTTCATGAATGACCTTTTCTTTCTTTATTTCTCAGTATTTAACGCTTTTTGTTTGTCTCGTCGTGCAATTGCAGGCAAAATCATACCTAAAAGAATTAAGACAATTGGTGTAACAATATTTGAAATTAATTGGAACCACCAAGCTTTTGGACTTGCTGCATATTCTACTTTTGGCACCATTCCTAAAATACAAGCAACTGCTGTAAAGAAGAAACACCAAGCACCAAAGATAAAGCCAACTTTTGGATTTTTTACAAATTTGTATTCAGAAGTAAATTTTTTGTACGCTTTATTTAACATCATGTACGCAAAGAATACCCAAAGGTAACGCATTGGCATAACTACAGAGTTCAGGTTCGTTAGCCATTTTACTAGCTCGTTCATATCTTGAATCCCCAAAATTGGCAATAAGATAATGATACTTACGAGAATACCTGTTAACACATATCCATTAATTAATGTCCCTTTTGGCGTACGTTTTCTTAACCAATTTGGAACGAAATCTGGATCTGCATCTGCAAGTAAAATGCGTAGAGGCGCATCAATTGAAAAGGCTAGTGCGGAGATTTGTCCGACCATATTTGTTAACGCGTAGATAATCATTAATGTGTTTCCAATACCATAGTAGTTTCCTAGGATTTGGAATGCTGCGTAGGCTCCATTAGCCATTAAATCTTTTGGCATGTTGTCGCTGGCAAAAAGCATCCCCATAGCAACAGAGCCCAAAACTGCACAAACCCCTACCATCGCTGCTAGAAAAATCATTCCTTTAGGAAATTCTTTTGCAGGATTTCTTGTTGCATTTACATAAGGAGATATTTTCTCAGCTCCACCAACTGCGAACACTAGCATGGAAACCGTAGTAAAATACGTAAAGTCAAAAGTTGGAATATACGTTTTTACTTGTGTCATGTTAGGTGTTGCAAATTCAACGGTTGAATTAATAAATGGTGCGGTGACAGCTAAAAGAATAAATAGGATAGACATTACAAACATCGCCGTCCCGGCTAATCCACCGATGACCTTTAATGTAGACAATCCTTTTGTAGATAAATATAGAAACGCTAGAAAAATAACTAAAGAAATAATAGCAACAATCTGTACAGACATCGTGTTTACAATATTTCCATTTCCTTGAACTGCCCATCCTAAGGCAATTAAGATTGCTTGTGGTTTTTGAGCAAGATAAGGAATATGCACTACCCAATACGTCCATGCCGCATAGTAGGCTAGTCGTTTGTTCATGGTTGTATTTTCTACCCATGAGCTTACTCCCCCGGGACTATCTTTAAAAGCAGAGCCTAGTTGTCCAACAATCAAAGCGTAAGGGACAAAATAAATTGCAAGAATCAACAGCCATGAAGTGACAACTGAAATTCCTTGTTGTGCATAATTGTTTACCACATTTCCCATTCCCCACACCATGTTGAAGGCAATTAAGGCGACGGTAAACCAACGCAATTGTTTTTCGTTCATCAAATTTCTCCTTTTGTTTTTCTATCATATATAATTGACTATGTAATAATAATCATTTTCCCATTAAGTAGCAATAATAGGTTATTTTGTTTGAGGATTATTTTAGTCTGTTCCCATTTTTGAGCCATGTATTTTTCATCGAAAAATAGGAAAAAAATGTATATTTTAATCTTTTCGAGAGATAAAAAACAAATCAAGTGCGAAACGATTTATTTACTGGGAAAATAAAAAAACTTCCCTACTCTAAAATTGAAGAGAATAAGGAAGTAAATAATCATTGTTCAATGAATTAGCCAATAAAATTATCGTTTCTGACGGAGCTTTCTAATTGCTTTAGTCCGTTGCTTAAAGAGTCTTGTCGGACTTCAATTGAATGGGTATTTCCTTCAATTTTGCTTAGCTTCGTACAAACTTCATCTAGTTTTGTCAACGCTTGTTCTAATACTTCAATAATTTGTGTTTCTGTATTCATTTCACTCACTCCTCAATTGATTCTATGGTAACTTGTTCTGTATTCACTTGCTGTGCATCAGATTTTGGATGATAGAAGAATTTATAAAGCAGAATACAGATAACAGGAAGAATTCCTGCTACAAGGTAAATACCTTGGAAAGAAAGAACACTTCTAAGCTCTCCTAATAGGTAAGGTCCAACCCCTAACCCTAAATCAAGCCCAATGAAGTAAGTAGATAAAGCAATCCCCACACGATGTGAATCTTTTACTGTTTTTAGGCAGATTGCTTGTCCGTTTGACATAAAGGTTCCATAACCAAGACCTATAAGAGCGCCAGATCCTAAAAGCATCCAACTGTTGGTCGTAATACTTAGTAAGAATAAACCAAGTGTTAAAAATAGATAGCTTGGATAGATAACATAATTTTCACCATACGTATCAAATATTTTCCCTGACATAGGCCGAGTCACCGTGATAACTAATGCATAAATAACAAAGAAAAATGAACTCGTGCTGACTAGATCAATGACCTTTGCATAAGATGAAAGAAATGCTAGAACACTTGAGTAAGATAAGCCCATCAAAAATCCAATAAATGAAATAAAAAGGACACGTTTTTCGATAAAGCTGTCAATACTCCATTTTTTAAGCATTGCACGATGTTCTTCTGAAAGCTGAATATTTTTTACCGGGAAGATAAAAGATGCTACAGTTGTCAAAAGAATAAGAACAATAGAAAACGAAATGATGAAATAGAAATTTGTATAGTTTAATAAAATCATTCCGATAAATGGACCAATTGCAGCGGCTAGGCTGGTACTTAAGCCATAATAATTAATTCCTTCACCATAACGCGCTTTTGGAATATAAGCCGTAACGATGGCATTTGTTGCAGTGGATACCGCCCCGTAACCAAATCCATTTAGTAAACGAATCAGGTATAAAACAGAAATGCTTGGGATATAAAGATAGGCAACCGTCGTAATTAAATAAAAAAGTGCACCATATCGTAAGACTGCTTTTCTTCCCACTAATTCAAGTGTTTTTCCCATAAACAGACGTGCAAATAGTGTTCCGATAATATAAATTCCTGATGCAAGACCAGCTTGTCCAAGAGTTGCATGTAGATTATCTTGTGCAATGACTGCAATAATTACCATCAGTAAATAATAAACAAGATATACAACAAAGTTGATCAGGGTGATGCTTATAAATCCTTTATTAAATAATTTTTCTTTCGTTTGTTCAACCATTGCAGTTCCTCCAATTATAATTGTTGTGAAAACATCTGTGAAATTTTCTACGGTTATTACTATACTATGTTTCATTTAGAAAAAAATTTAGATTTGTGAATGTGAAAATGAATCATCATAGCTAAACAACAAAAAGCAACAACAAATGTTGTTCTCTTTTGTCGTTGCTCTTTGGGGAGTAATTCGGTTAAATAGATTGAATTATTTATTTCATGAAAACAATAATTTTTTTATTTTGTGGTAAAATAAAGAATCGGTACGTTAGAGAATGGAGGTTTGCAGGAATGGACAATCGGGTGTTGCAAGAATACTTGGAAAAACATTCATTCCCTGTCGTTGTAAAACTAAAGAAAAAATACTTGACCTATGAAGGCTTACAAGATAGATATGTCTACATATTAAAAGATGGCATTATCAAAACAAGCGTCATCTCACGAGATGGTCGAGAGTTTAATTTGCGCTACATTAATGAATTGGAAATTGTTTCATTGTTAAAAGACGAGTATTCTCAAATTACAGATGCGCCTTTTAATATCCGAGTGGAATCAGATGAAGCGGAACTGTACAAGATTGATCGTGTTCAGTTTTGGCGTGATGTGAATCAAAGCGCTGATTTACAAGGATATGTGAAAGACTATTATCGTTTTTGTCTCGTCCATTCAATGAAAAAGATGCAGCAAATGCTGATGAATGGGAAATTCGGTGCAGTTTGTACGCAAATATATGAATTGTATGATACTTTTGGTGTGAAAACAGAAGACGGATATCTAATCGATTTTGTGGTAACCAATGAAGAAATTGCTCATTTTTGTGGGATTTCTTCAGCTAGCAGCGTTAATCGAATGATGCAGCAGTTAAAAGACATGGATGCGATTGAAATGTGTAACCGGAAGATTTTAATCAAAGATTTAGAAGTCATTAAAGACAATATTATTTTTTAAAACGGACAAACAATAAAGGTACGTGAAATTAGCGAAGAGAAGCACCCACAAAGGGTGAACGTTAATTTCATGTACCTTTTTAAATTTATTTAAAATGAGTCGCTTGTAACCAACTTTCTGCAATTTCTGCATGTCCAGCAAGTGTCGGATGAACCCCATCCTCTCCTGTATAATGTGAATGCCCATAAGCAATTCCTAACGCATTTAATTTTCCATCTAGCGGGACAAAGATTGTCTGATACTCTTCTGCTAATGTGCGGATAATTTGAATTTTTTGATCCAAATCTTTCCGCCATGTACGGCGATCTTCTGGATAGGGTAAAACGAAAGGCTCCATCAAAACAATGGTTGCATCTGTTGATTGTTTTAATTGCTCTAGTAACTGACGATAACTAGATTCAAATCTTTGTGCCTCCTTTTTACTACCAAATTCATCAGAAGCAGTATGATGCCAGGTATCATTTATTCCAATAAGCATAGTTACGACATCTGGTTTAAGTGATAAACAGTCTTCTTGCCAACGTTCTTGTAAATCATTGATTTTATTACCGCCAATCCCCCTGTTTAAGCACTCAATATCATAGTCTGGTAGTTCTTTGGCTAATATAGAGGCAATTAAAAACGGATATCCATGACCTAAATCATAAAAATTTTCACGATCACGTCCGACATCGGTAATACTGTCTCCAATAAATAAGAACCGCTGTCTCTTTTTTTGTTTGATAAAATCAGGTGTATTCACAGTGACTCTCCCCCTTTTTCTATTATTATGACACAAGAGAAAAAGGATTCAATAGAGAATAGAACTTTATTTTTAATAAGTATATATCTTCCTAAGATGGTTTCTTTTTTTCGAAATTTATGAGCGCACCACTCTAACGAAGACTACTAGAAAGCTTGATGAGAAAGGCATTCCAATGTTTGTGAAAATTTAATATCAAAAAAAGGACACCCAAAATAGGTGCCCTTCGCATCGTTCATTATGGATAAATACGATTTAGTAAACGTGGGAATGGAATGGCTTCACGAACATGTTCAATACCAGATAGCCAAGTAACGGTACGTTCCAATCCTAGTCCAAATCCTGAGTGAGGAACAGAACCATATTTACGTAAATCTAAATACCAAGAATATTCATTTTCATCTAATCCTTGTGCACGAATTTGTTCTAATAAAAATTCGTAATCTGTTGCACGCTCAGAACCGCCAATAATTTCTCCATAGCCTTCTGGTGCAATCATATCTGCACAAATGACAACATCTTCACGTGTTGGATGTGGTTTCATGTAGAATGGTTTAATTGCTTTTGGATAGTTTAAGATAAAGACTGGTTTTTCAAATGAGTTCGCAATAAATGTTTCATGCGGAGAACCAAAATCATCGCCCCACTCAATATCATCAAATCCGTTTTTCTTTAATAATTCCACTGCATCATCATAGGTAATACGAGGGAATGGAAGCTGTGTATATTTTTTCAATAGTTCTTTATCACGTTCCAAGACATCTAGTGCATAATCGCAATTGTCTAAAACATTTTGCACTAAGAAAGCTACATATTGTTCTTGCACCTCTAAACTTTGTTCTTGATGCATGAAGGCCATTTCGGGTTCAATCATCCAAAATTCAATTAAATGACGACGTGTTTTCGATTTTTCCGCACGGAACGTTGGTCCAAATGAGAATACTTTACCAAAAGCCATAGCGGCAGCTTCCATATACAACTGTCCACTTTGAGAAAGATATGCTTTTTGATCAAAATAATTTGTCTCAAACAAATCAGTCGTTCCCTCTGGTGCTGAACCTGTTAAAATTGGCGGATCAACTTTGGTAAACCCATTATTGTTGAAAAATTCGTAAGTTGCACGAATAATTTCATTACGAATTTGCATAATTGCATGTTGACGAGAAGAACGCAGCCATAAATGACGGTGGTCCATCAAGAAGTCTGTTCCATGTTCTTTAGGTGTGATTGGGTAGTCTTGGCTTTCGCCAACGACTTCAATTGAGGCAATTCCAATTTCATAACCAAATTTAGAACGGCTATCTTCTCTAATTTCGCCAGTTAGCCAAATAGAAGTTTCTTGGTGTAAATTTTTAGCAAGCTGGAACATGTCATCTCCAACTTCATTTTTCACAACAATTCCTTGGAAATAAGCTGTACCATCTCTCAATTGTAAGAAGGCAATCTTTCCGCTTGAGCGTTTATTAGCCACCCAAGCACCAATTTTCACAGTTTCGCCAACATGATGTTTGGCGTCAATAATTTGAATTTGTTCCACGTATGTCTCTCCATTCTATTTCTATCTAGCCATCCCGAGCTTAGTTTTTACGCTTTTCGTTTACGTTCAATAAATGCAGCAATTCGGTCAACAGCTTCTTCTAAAATCCCAAGGTTCGTTGCATAACTGATTCGAACATGTTCATCCGAGCCAAAGCCTTCCCCAGTGATTAAAGCGACTTGTGCTTCTTCTAATAAATCATCCACCCAATCTGTCACATTTTCGTAACCGCAAATAGCTATGGTTTCTTTTACATTTGGAAAAAGATAAAATGCGCCTTGAGGTTTTTCTATACGGACACCCGGTAAGGCTTCAATCAGTGGATAAAATTTATTGAGTCGGTTTTCAAAAGCGACACGCATCTCTTCAACGGTATCTTGTTCGCCCAAAAGTGCTTCTACTGCGGCATATTGACTAACAGCTGTTGGATTACTTGTTGATTGTGAAGCGATGTCAACCATCGTTTGAATAATGGTCTCATCTCCAACTGCGTAACCAATTCTCCAGCCAGTCATCGCATAGGTTTTTGATACTCCATTGATGATAATCGTTTGTTTGCGAATTGCTTCAGAAATTGTTGCAATCGGCGTAAATTCATTTCCATTATAAACTAAACGACCATAAATATCATCGGCAATAATTAAAATATCTTTTTCAACTGCCCAGTTTCCAATTTCGGTTAATTCTTCTTTGGTGTAAATCATTCCTGTCGGATTTGAAGGAGAATTGATAATGATTGCCTTTGTTCGACTTGAATAGGCTTCTTCCAACTGGTCAACAGTTACCTTGAAATGATTGCTTTCTTTACAGTTTACAAAAATAGGTGTTCCCTGTGCTAATTTTACCTGCTCTCCATAACTTACCCAATAAGGAACTGGAATGATTACTTCATCACCTGCGTCCAGGATTGCTTGAAATAATGTGTATAAAGCAAATTTTGCTCCATCCGTTACAATGGTCTGAGTCGTCTTATAGGTTAATCCATAGTTTTCTTGAAGATAGGATACAATAGCTTGTCTTAACTCGGGAATTCCAGCAGTTGGTGTGTAGTAGCTGGCGTTGCCATTCTTAATGGCTTTAATTGCTGCTTCTTGAATATTTTCCGGTGTAGCAAAGTCTGGCTCCCCTACCGTTAAACTCAAAATATCCAACCCTTGTGCTTTTAATGCTTTTGCTTTTGCTGCTGCAACTAAAGTTACGGATGGCTCTAGCTGTTCAGCACGTTGTGAGATTTTCATACAAAACCCTCTCTCCTTCATTTTTAAACATCTTTAATGACGTGTACTTCTTTTCCGTCACTAAAAGAAATCAAGTAGTAGGTTAAGTCCCCTTTAGAATTTTCTGTCACAATTTCCCAGACAGGCTCCTTTTCATATAGACCTAGACTACTTTTAAGAATAGATTCTTTTGGCTGTTCACTTAAGACAAGCTGTTCTGCTTGATTTTGTGATAATCCATCTTTTTGATTCACCACTTTTACTTTATCCCCCGATTTAGGAATGATAACAGCAACCTCTTTGTTTGTGTCATCTTTTCCTAATATACTAAAGTAGGTTTCTTTTCTAGTGAACCAATAAAATTTATCGACCGTTTTAATATTTGCATACTTCTCAGCAATTTCAGTTGCTTCGGCTTTTGCTTGCGCCATTGGTCGATTGGAACGGATATAAAAGACGGAAGCTAGGACGATTATCGTTAACAATAAAACGATAATAGAAATTAAAACAATGCCTACGCGTTGCTCAGTTTTTGCCTCATTTTTCACGAATGGCGCTCCTTTTTATATTTTTTAGATGCAATAAATGTACGAGAATAACTCGGTTTCCATTATAGCAGATATCCCGCTAAAAATCGTCAGTTCAAGCGTAGTTTATTCTTTTGTTTTCTTTAAGAATTGTTGAATATCTGTAAGTATTTCATTTATAGGCAGCTCTTTAATTGGTAGTTTTTTTGGTAGTGCTTTTTGCAGACGGTTGCTGTACTTTGCAGTTAGAAAGCGTCGATCTAACAAGATGAGAACGCCTTTATCTGTTTCTGTACGAATTAACCGTCCTAATGCTTGTCTTAGCTTCAATGCAGCACGCGGAACCGATTCTTGATAGAAGGCATTGGTTCCTTCTGCTTGTAAGAATTCATTTCTTGCTCGGATTAAGGGACGCTTTGGATTATCAAAAGGCAGACGAGTAACAACCACCACTTGAAGGACATCACCAGGCAAATCAATTCCCTCCCAAAAACTATCTGCGCCAAATAATAAGCTGTTGCTAGAAAGGGAGAATCGTTTTAGCAGTTTTTCCCGGCTGCCAGTAATCCCTTGAGCTAAAAGTTCTCTTCCCTGATTTAAAAATTCCTCATGCAGCTGATAATAGACTCGTTGCAAACTATCATGGGATGTGAATAAAACAAGAATTGAACGATTTTCCTGCTGTGCTAGTTCTCTAATAATGGTAGAAAGGTAGCGCGTATATTCGTATGAACTAGAGTCTGTGACTGAAATGCCTTGTGTTGGAATATAAAGACGTGCTTGCTCTTCATAATCATACGGCGTAGGAATCACTTTAAGAGAAGTATCAGGAATACCTAATCGTTTAGAAAAGTAGCTCCTGTTTGCACCAATTTTCAAGGTTCCTCCCATATACATAATCTTTTTATATCGGTTATACCACTTAGTTTTTGGTAATAACGCGGCATCAAAATCATGAATGTGCAGCGTTCCTCCTTGACGATTCTTTGAAGGGACTACCCAGTGGACGAATTGTTTTTCCCAATGATTGAGCCAGAGACTCACTGTTTTTGCTTGTTGCTTCATCGAATCAAACAAAGAGAAAAGCTGTGCAAAAATAATCCGCTCTTTATTTACCCAAACTGATTGTTTTGGTTCTAAAATCATCATTAGCTGATCTTGAAGAGAAAGGATTTCTCGATAATAGAGAGTTAACCGCTCAATCGTTCGTTCTGCCTCTATAGATAGATCATCAAGCTGTTCTTTAAAGACAACGATTTCTTCTTTTTCAGCTGTCAAAGAAATGACTTCATAAAGCTCATGGAAAAAGTCTGTCTGCTCCTCTACCAACTCTTCTAGCTCTTGTTGATACAAGTTCACTAATCGAAGACTAGATTCTTCATCTGAAAGTAGACTCGCTACTTGTGAGAAAAGTTGAGAAGGTTCAGTTATTTGCTGTACTCGTTTTTTGAATTTTACAGAATCAAATTGGCGATCACTAATTTTTTCCGCAATTTCAGGCAGATGATGTGCTTCATCAATTAAAAGATAGTCACTTTTAGGAAGTAAAGGAGCTTCTCTTAACGATTCTTGTGTTAAAAACGCATGATTGACAATCAAAAAATTACTTTGGTCCACTCGTCTATATAAATGACGTAAAAAATCTTCTTTGTAAAAAGATTGCTTTTCGGATAAAAATGAAATCCCGCGATGTCGAATTTCTTGCCAAAATACATGGTTTAAATTGGTCATGTGCAGTTCATCGAAGTCACCAGTTTTTGTTTGCGTTAACCAGACAAGCACTTTCATCTGATAAAGTGCATATTGTTTTTGCTCAACAGGCTGGGTCAATGTAGCTTTAAACCGCTGCAACTCAATATAATGACGTTGGCTCTTTACGACGGTTGCTTGTATCGGCTGCTCTAAAAACTGATTAAGTAAAGGAATATCCTTTGTGAGAATCTGTTCTTGCAAAAGAAGAGAAACAGTACTGATGATTGCTGGTTTTTCAGGTGTAGCGAGGAAACTTAAGGGAAAAAGATACCCGATTGTTTTCCCCATTCCTGTCGCAGCTTCTACCATAATATTTTTTTCTGATTGATTTTCTGATGAAAAATGCTCGAAGGTCATATTCATCAGTCGGCTTTGTTCTTTTCGATAAGTAAGTTTTCCGTGGAATACACGTTGTTTTTCTGCCTTTTTTTTAGGGAATTCTTTTTTTCCATAATGTATTTCAGAGAATAGAGATACATCTTTTTTTTGTAAAGCAAGACCATCTACCACCTGTAGAGACTCAGAAAGTGGTAACGAATTTTTTCTCATAGATTCGGTGATTTGATGGATGTACTGGCTTGTATTCATACCTGTTAGGACGCTTAACTTTCCTATCTGCTCCATGGTAATCAAAGGAAGTCTTCTCATGTGTGCTTCTATGGTTAAAAAGAGCTCCGCTGTAACCTGTGCATCACTATCAGCTTGGTGCGGATTATCATGAATTAGGCCAAAACTTTCCGCAAGGTCTCCCAAACGAAAGCTTGTTTCAGTAGGCAAAAAGATTTGCGCTAGTTCGACTGTATCAATTCCCGGGATGGTCAATTCAGGAACGCCGCATCGAACTAATTCGTGATTTAAAAATGTATAGTCAAAATAAATATTGTGGGCGACAAATGTCGTTTCAGCTAATAAATTATAGATGGTTAAGGCAATATCCTCAAAATAAGGTGCTTTTTGTACACGGCTATTGCTTAATCCAGTTAAGCTTTGTATTTGTTTTGAAACAACTCGATTAGGATTGACGTCTGTAGCAAAGCGAGTCACAATCTTCCCGTTTTCAACGAGCACACAGCCAAACTGGATAATGCGATCTTCTTTCGGGTTTGTTCCAGTTGTTTCAATATCCACAATTGCGTAGGTTGTTGGTTTCATATTTTTCCTCCCTTTACGCCGTTGTCTGCTGAAAATTATACTACATCTTTATAGAAAAGTATGCATTTGTCACGACTTTCATTTGTTAAAAAAAACAAAAAGCACATGAAAAATGAGCGTATTTTCACGTGCTTTTTGTTTTATATGATTTTTTAGCGTGCGATTTTCTGCCTGCCCACTTCATGTGTATTGATTGTCTTCAAAGACGGTTTATTTTAAGAGAGTGAACTAACGGATAGGTTCTGCTAATTTGTCTAAATGTTTAAGATAACGTGCTTTAGAAATAAGATAAAACAGCACTAAAAAGACAAAGTAGATGCCAATAATTTTAAGATAAATGAGCCAAATGAAGGTCGCATCTCGTCCAATCATTGTTGTCAATGCCAAGAATGCAATCCCAAAATGAGCAATAGCCATAGCGACAGGTGGGAAATACATTAATAGCATCTCTTTTCGAACAATGGTATGTCGGTCTTTTTCTGAAACACCCAAAACGTATAGCGAGCGATGATACCTACCATCTCTATCCAAATCTCCAAATAATCGGAAATAAAGAATAGATGCAGAAAAACTGAAGAAAACAGAGCCTAATAAAATACCAATCATCAAGATCAAGCCATTTGCTTGCCGTGCATTTTGCCAGGTTGAATACAAAGAATCAACCATAAAATATTTTTGTGCTTGTTCCTCTTCACTTGATTCATCATCAGACGAAATGCTGTCTTGCCGTTTTTCCATTTCTGACATAATTGTTTTATCGATTTCCGGATAATCCATCCACTTATCAAAATGAAAGAGCTCAACTTGATAGACTGAGGAGTCGTTTTCCGATTGATTATGTTCTAGGAAACGATTATAGAGTGTATCTGAAACGACAGAGAGATTCAAGATGGAAAGATTTAACGTTACTGGGATTTTAGTTACTGTAAGTACCTCGTCTTTCTCATTTATCTTTGCCGAATAATCCGAAGTACGTTGTGCTTCTGTTTGTTTTTTTACAGTATTTAAATCAGAATTGCTATTGGTGAACAGGAATACCTGGTTGTCTTGCATTGTCAATTTTGGTAAGTTCAATCCTTTAGATAATTTTGTATACGCACTTAGTGAAATAACTGGAAAGGATAATTGAATTTCTGAGCCACTAGGTCTAAGAAGAGGTGAATAAAGATAAGTTACTTCGTCTTCAAAAATCGGTTCGCCAGTTTTATTCAATTCTTTTCGGATAAAAGCTAAATTATTCTTATGGTAATCGGTTCCCGATTGTTTGTTATTTTCCTCGCCGTATAATCCATAGCCAACGTAGACGTAAGCGGCCGTATTTCCTTGTGTGTTTCCAAAATCAGAGCTGCCCAAAACAGCAGTTAACCCAATTCCTACAAAAGCAACAGACGAAACAATGGCAATAAGTGAGTACATCATGGCATTATCTTTCATTCGAAAGACCAGTTCACTAATCGTTAACATATTTGTTCCTTTGAAAAATAACGAGTGCTTTTTCAACCGTTTTAAAATCAGGATGCTTCCTTGACTAAAGAAAAGAAACGTACCAATGATTGTACAGATAACACAAGAAAAAAGCAGTAGTAGTGAATACTCAGAAATAATCGCATCTGATGCAAATAACGAGACGGATAGATAACCAAGACCAATAAATAAAAAGCTTAATAGCGCGAAAAAGCCATTTACTTTTGGTTCAGGTTGCCCTTTATCCTCTTCTTTTGCCATAGATGCTAGTTCTTCTGTTTGCAGTCGAAAAAGACTAAATAAGGAAATGCAGACAAAAATGATGAAAAAAACAACAAAGCTAAGAATCATCGCTTTCCAAGGCCAATAAAAATTTAATCCCCCCGTCAGATGAAGTAGTTTCTGACTTACAAGTAATATTACTTTTGAAAATAAAAGACCCAAAAATGTTCCCAATGTTGTCGCTATAGTTCCTAATGCCAAATTTTCAAAGAAAATCAGCTTCTTTAAGTCACTTTTTCCCATGCCTAATGTAAGGTAAATAGAAAAGTCTCTTTTTCTTGAATGAAGAAACACAGAAAATGTATACCACAAAAAAATAAATGATAAAAGAACGATTACAACTTGTGAAACCTGTAGACCAATTTTTGAAAACTGACTAATTGTGTCGCTGCTTGCTTGGATACTATCTCCCAGCTGAGGGTGATAAAATAATAAGGAAAAGATAAAAAATACAAAGACTGAGAACAAACTACTGAAAAAATAGGCGCCATAGCTTCGAGTATTTCTTGTTAGATTACGAAAGATGAGGGTTTTGAAAGTCATGGCTTGCCCCTCCTAAATGTGCAAGAACTGCTAAAATATTTTGATAAAATGCTTCACGGTTATTTCCGCAATAAATGTCATTGAAAAATTTTCCATCCTTTATAAAAACGACACGATCAGAATAACTAGCAGAAAATGCATCGTGTGTAACCATCAATGTTGTTACCTTTTTCTGTTTATTTGTTTGACTCAAAATTTCCATAACCGTTCGTGCAGATTTGGAGTCTAGATTTCCTGTAGGTTCATCTGCAAGAATTAATGAAGGATCATGAATCAGTGCACGTGCGATTGCGACACGTTGAGATTCTCCGCCTGAGAGCTCATAGATACGTTTCTTAGCTAGCTTTTGAATGCCTAGCTCTTTGAGAAGACGGTCACTTTTTTCGCGCATGTCATTTGGTGAGACACGATCTAGTGTGAGGGGCATCATAATATTTTCTTCTACAGTTAGTGGCGCTAATAAATTGTAGCTCTGAAAGACAAATCCAAGTTTTTGTCTACGGAAGGACGCAACTTTTTCTTTTGAAAATTGATGAGGATTTTCTCCTTCAATAAAGATACTGCCTCCAGTAGGTGTATCAAGCGTTGCAATAACATTCAGCAACGTTGTTTTTCCGCTCCCGGAAGGTCCCATGATGCTAACAAATTCTCCTTCTTGGACTTTTAAGCTGATTTGCTTAAGAACCTCTACAGGGACAGATCCCTGATAAACCTTAGATACATCTTTTACTTCTAAAAGTGCCATGATCATTCCTCCTTTTCTTTCCTTTAGTCTACAAGAGATGAAAAAAAACTCCTATGCGCAAACTTGTCAGAAATCTTACAAAGTTGTCATAAATGTTTGAATGTTTATTAATAAAGAGAGGCTAGCTATAGGTTTGGTATAAAAAAATGAGTAGAGCGCAAACGATTCCTAATTCACTACCCAGACGCCTCTTTGGTTCATTTCAAATTAATAGTAAAAAAAAACTCTTGCTGTGACTAAAAAAGAAGCAGGGGCAGAAGAAATCGTCTCTGTTTCCACGATTAAAGAGCGCAAGCGATAAACGGATGCGCCCTTTTTACGTAGATAATTCTGATTTTGTCTCATAACTGTCCCTTTTGTTTGGTTTTATACTTTAACCTCTATTTGATAATTGTCCAGTTTGAAAATAGAAGTGTGACAGAGGTTCCAACCTCTATTTTTGATTCAACAGAGAGGATAATACCCAGATCTGTTGCCGCTTTTTCACTTAAATATAGCCCCATTCCAGTAGCCTCTTGCTGCTTACGCCCATTTTCTCCTGTAAAAAACGGCTGAAATATTTTAGGAAGGTCTGCTTCAGGAATACCTATTCCTTCATCTTTTACTACGACGGCATAGCTGTCTTTTCGTTCTTCTCCATATATAGTAACCACGCCACCATCCTTTGAATATTTAATTGCGTTGGATAAGAGCTGATAAAGAATAAAATGTAACCATTTTTGATCACTTTGTATTTGAACAGTTGTGGGAAATTCAAGTTTTGGATATACTTGGCTGCGGATGAAGGTTTGTTTGTGCTCTTGAATCACTTTTTTTGCAAGCTCACTGATAACTAAAGGCTTTATCACAAAATCATCTTGTAAGTTTTGGATGCGGCTCATTGTTAATGCCACCATTAAGCCGTCATTTAAACGGTCTGTTTCTTCGGCTAAGCTCTCTATATCTACTGGCTCTTCTTGTAACAGAAGCTCAATGACGGCTAACGGTGTTTTCATTTGATGAATCCACAAATCCATAAATTCTCTTTGTTGTTTTTGCGTCATTTTTAGTGAAGTTGTTTCTTGATAATAGCTTTTATATTGATTTTTAAACAGTTGATCGAGTGCTTTGCCCACAGGAGTCTTCAGCTCATTTAATTCAGTATATATCAGTTGAGGATTCGTCAGCTTTTTATAAAATTTTCTTTGATTGTAATAGTGAAGTCCCCAATATAGACAAATTAATAAAAGGCTTAAAAAGAACAGGTAAAAAAGCAAACGGATATTTTGATAACCATCCAGCCAAATAAGAAGAAGGATTGAACCAACTAAACCCAGTTGAAAACTAAAGCGAATGCGAATTTCTCTGATAAATAGTTTCATTTTTTACTCCTTACGTAGCTGATAGCCTTGTCCTCGTATCGTGTGCAAGACATTGGTCATTCCCAGTGAATCTAATTTTCTTCTTAATCTAGTAACATTGACCGATAGCGTATTATCATCAACAAAATGTTCATCATCCCATAGTTTGTTTAGTATTTGTTCTCTACGAACGATTTTAGGAGTATCTGTTAAAAGCAAATCTAATAGTCCACCCTCACGTTTTGTCAGTAATTCGGTCTTTCCCTGATAGCTCATTTCTAATCTCTCTGGATAATAAGTGAGTCCCTCCCATAAAAAAGTACGCTCCTCTTGTATAGGGGTATATTCTCCGACTCGTCTTAACAGACTTTTAATTTTAGCGATGAGTATTTCATAGGAAAATGGTTTTACGAGATAGTCATCTGCGCCATATTCTAACGCCATTACCTGATCCATGTTACTGTCACGTGAGGAAATAAATAAAATAGGCACCATAGAAATTTCGCGAATTTTTCGACACCAGTAAAAGCCGTCAAAATACGGTAAGTTGACATCTAGCAAAACAAGCTGTGGCTGCTCTTTGGTGAATGTGTCTGTAATTGTTTGGAAATTTTCTGGTGTGATGACTTGATACCCATATTTTTCTAACTGTGCAGTAACTAGTCGAAGAATTTTTTCATCATCTTCAATTAAAAAAATTTTCATCTTATTCTCCTTACTAGATAGTGATTATCATTATCTTACCTGATTTTAAGAAAAAGAGGAAATTTTTCTTGGTATTTTAACAAAGGATGAGAACGACTGAAACAGGGGGAAATGTTGGAATGATTTGACAAAAATAGAGGAATAAACTGAACAAAAAAGAAGCTAGGACAAACAAAAGGTCTGCCCTAACTTCCTTAAATCATACTAAATGGCGGGAAGGAAGCTCATCATCATCTACGTTTGAAATATGAATCAAAGGGCTCCCCTATTGTTCACTTTCATTATCTTCAACGTATGAATCATGCTGGAGCTAACTCCTTCTTTCTGCACTTCATAAAAATTTTGTACAATAGGATATTAATATGCACGCGCAATCCAAACAGTATGTTTGGCCGGTTTTCCGCTAACTAAGTCAACCGTTTTTTCAACAGGCACTTCAAATGGAATATTTCGTGTAGTGAATCCTGTTTCTTCCTTAATTTGTTTCTCTGTCTCTTCGCTTCCATCCCATCCAATTAAAACAAAGCCAGGTGTTTTATTTGCTTGTTTAGACGCTTCAATATGTGCTTTTAACTCGTCTAGTGTTTCAATATCATAATGCTCATTTTCCTTGTTTCGCAAGCGGGCATTCTCTAAAAGACGTGTCTGCATGGCTGTTAACTCACGATCGAGATGATGCTCTAGCTCGTTGAATGGAACGGCTACTTTTTCATCTAAGTCACGTACTTTGACCATAGCTTGTTCATTTTCTAAATCACGAGGACCACACTCTACACGGATAGCAGCTCCTTTTAGTTCCCATTCATTAAATTTAAACCCGACAGAGTTATCGGTATCATCAATACGTACGCGGTATCCTTTGTCAACAAGATCTGTTTTTAGTGCAGTCAATTTTTCCAAAATTGCAGGATTTTTTTTCCATGGACCTACAGGAATTAATACAATTTGCGTAGGGGCAATTTTTGGTGGGAAAACTAATCCTTGTTCGTCACCATGAACCATGATGAGAGAACCAATTAAACGCGTTGAAATCCCCCAAGAAGTTGTGTGGGCGTATACGTGTTTGTTCTCACGATTGAGGTAGCGAATATCAAATGCTTCTGCAAATTTTGTTCCCATATAATGAGAAGTTCCTGCTTGGACCGCTTTTCCATCTTTCATCATCGCTTCAACAGAATACGTATCTACTGCTCCGGCAAAACGTTCAGAAGGTGTTTTTTGTCCACGATAGACTGGAATAGCTAAAAAGTTTTCAATCAAATCAGCATAAGCTTCCAACACTTTTTCTGTACGTACGCGTGCTTCTTCTTCATTTTCATGTGCAGTATGTCCTTCTTGCCATAAGAATTCAGAAGTACGCAAGAAAGGCAGTGTTTTTTTCTCCCAACGAAAGACGTTTGCCCATTGATTAATCTCATAAGGCAAATCACGATAAGAATTAATCCACTCGCTGAATGCTGAACCAATCATCGTTTCAGAAGTTGGACGTAATGCTAAGGGTTCCTCCAATTTCTCAGAACCTACTTCAGTCACCCAAGGAAGCTCAGGGGCAAATCCTTCAATGTGGTCTTCTTCTTTTTGGAAGAAGTTTTGGGGAATCAGCATTGGGAAATACGCATTACGAATCCCCTCCGAGCGTAAGAACTTATTGAATTCTTCTTGAATATGCTCCCATAATTCATACCCGTCTGGTTTAAAAATAATACAGCCACGTACAGGTGAATAAGCCATTAAATCAGCCTTTTGAATAGTTTGTAAATACCATTTTGAAAAATCTTCTGTCTGTAAGTTTGTCATCATTTCTCCTCCTAAAAAATAAAAAAATCGCCTCGTCCATGTAAGGACGAAACGATTGAGTTTCGCGGTACCACCTTGCTTGACTATCTTTTTATAGTCCAACTTCAGCCCGATAACGATGGGAATCGTGCCATTTTCATAGCAAGTTCATTTTAGCAGGTTCCTTATTTAAGTGGGTGTCAATCTTTCAGCCAAGGATTCACTCTCTTTAACCATTTCATAAGTACTAGTCTAAAACTATTCTTCTTCATGATAAAAGGTTCATTAGAATAATGCAAGCCTAATTTGCGAAAAACAGATATATTAAGCTAGAAAAGAAGTTTTTGTCATCGCTGTACTAGCACACGTTTAAAGGGGTGGTGTTTTTTATGTATAAAAAAACTTCCGTCGATTCGTCGACGGAAGTTTGAAGTCTACAAGTTAATTAAGCTTTGTTAACGTTAGTAGCTTGAGGTCCACGTTGACCTTCTTCGATATCAAAAGTTACTGCTTGGCCTTCTTCTAAAGTTTTGAAGCCTTCACCTTGGATAGCTGAAAAGTGAACGAATACGTCGTTTCCGTTTTCTGCAGTGATGAAACCAAAACCTTTGTCTGAGTTAAACCATTTTACTGTACCTGTTTCCATAATAAAAATCCTCCTTGTGTTAAACACATATTTTGCAATTACTTGAATGGTGAATGTGGAAGATGTTTATTATGAAACAAACTACCATATATTACCGAACAAAAACTACACTCCTATTATAGCACAGAAAAAAAGTGTGGGCTAGCCCTTTCTTTGAATAATTTATGTTTAAGGAATTATTAAATTTAAAGTAAGCGATAGCATACGAACATTCTGTTTGCTATACTAGAAAAGTATTAAGAAATTAGATGTGAAAGTCCTTTTACTTCGTTTTGATAGAAGTCTACTCCGAAGGCGCGGTCTCGGAACCGCATAGATTTGAAAGAGGTATGGGTTCAAATTGTGTAGATGAGAAACGAAACACCTTCGATGACCTTGTAAAAGTGGCTAATAGTTTAGATAAAACCCAGTCAGCATAATGCAGGTCGTTATGTACGGCTAATAAAATATTTAATCGCTTAATTAAAGAGCCTAACCGAAAAATCGGTTAGGCTCTTGTCCATTCTCACCTTCGTTAGTGTTTAAACAGTTCATTAGTATCGTAGGATGCCCAATAAACTTTTTTCATCGGGGGAATCTTTTTGATCTAAGACAAAGACTTGTCCACTATTTTCCAACACATTTACCGCTAATTTATTTAAAACTTGTCTACGATCATATTCTGTCTCAGGATTTTCTCCAAATCCATCCGCTAGATTTGAAGTAGCAATAAATAGATGAGAGAGTTTCCCTTCTTTTGCTGCTGGAACTAAATCTACTAATTGATCGAGAAATTTCTTATTCATCAAACGGGTGTAGCTTTGGGTTTCTTTTTTCATTAATTCGCTATTTATTTTTTCAACAGCAGTGGATAAATCCTTTGCTGTAAGTTGTGCTGGAGAAGCTGAAATCGTAATTTCAGACTGATAATAAGGAGTTTTTGCCACTTTTTTAAACATCGTTTGGTTTTCAGGGAGTGCATAAAGATAAATCGGCAACCCTTCTTCATTTACAAAGGAGTCTTTTAAAAATCCGTCCACTGCTTGATAGTAGTTTATCCAGTCAATTTCAATTTCTTCATCTTTTGTATTGATTCCGTGATAGGAAAGGCCATCTTTTCCAGAAGAGCCTCCATTGTTGGTTAATTCATCCCCTAATGCAGTCACCAAATCTTTCGGTGCATTCTCAGGAAGAGGAACTTCTGATGTTTGTTTATTATCTATCCGATAAAGTTTCATACTGTCCCGATTTAATCCTAGAATATAATAGGCGTAGTTAAATTGTGCATTTTTGATAATTGCTAGGATATAGGGAGTATCACTAACATAATACTGATCATCTACAGGGATGGACAAACGATGAATGTAGGTCTCCTCCGCTGTCAAAATGATTGCAACGCTCGCTGCGTTGGTGCGCCAAAATTCTTTGCTTGATAATAATGTGTCAATTTTTTCTTGAAAAGCAATCCAGTCGTGTTCAGCGTATTTTTTCTCAAAGCGTCTTTTTGCCTCTTTGGCAAAATTTTTCAACTTAATCTGATCTCTTTCCACTTCCTGATGTGCCACATGAGTGTTCAGCATAATCGTTACGAAAGGGCCAGCATCTGCAACAGTCAATTGAGACAACAATTTTTTACCGATTTCCGTCATAAAATGAACGCCTCCTAAATTGAGAATCTCTGTACATCTATAAGTGTACCATACTAAAAAAATTCCATACACTAATATGAGTTATGAGTAGAATAATAAAGAAAGCGCTTGATGAGTCTTTTCTCATAAAAAATTTAGCATTTCACTAACAGTTATTCATGATACATTCAATAGATTTGTGTAGTATGCTAATATGCCAATTATCCCGAATTGGTTTTTCATACTTACTCCTACCAAGAGTAAATAACAACCTTCATTTCCACCATGGCGACGGTCGTGGTGGTTTTTTGTTGTTTACTGTTAGTGATTTTTAGAAGGGAAATCTCTAAATTTTATTAGCAGATAGCAGCTATTAACTATGAGGTTGGGAAGTGTTCTATTAATTGTGAAACGTTCAATTTAAATCCATCACGTCCTCTACTTATTTGAGCATATGGACACAAATAATATTGATGTTTACATGCCCCCTTTTTACTATTGTAAAAGGAAAAAAGCATACACCTGACTAGTTTATTTTGCATACTAGTCAGGTGTATGCTGTGGCTACAAACGATGTTTTCTTGATTGAGTAGTTTATCTGTAAAAAATAGAGAACATCGTCCAGCACTATATCTAATTATGCCTACTTTGTTTACTGTCTAATTAAGCGGTTTTCTTCTTGCCAAGTGCAGCACATGTAATACCGCCTAAAAGGACAAAGAGAATTGCTAAAAGTACATTTCCCTTTGAGAACATAGTCACTGCAATGGTTGCAAATAAGCTGATAACAGTTAAAATAATACCAGATTTTTGTATAGCTGTAAGTGTTTGAAAAGTTTCTTTGAATCCCCAAACTAATAATAACGAACCGATAAATGAGCCTAGTCCGAAAAGTATGTGTAAAACAACGAAAATTGTATCCAAGATAAGCACCTCCTTTGCTAAATAATATACAGTAGGTAGATGAAAGATACAAATATTGAGCTTGGAGAATTTCAGACTTTTGATATTAATAAATAACGAATTCAATAATATCTTCTCTTTTTAGGCAATGAATTGAGATGGATAATTAACCGATAAGAAATTCGCAATAAGGAATCTGTATATTTTATTTAAATGGAAAAGGGAATGTAGTTGTATTGTATTTATTCAACGAATAAATACAATACAACTGTTTTTTAATATATCATTTTTTGAAGAGTTTTTTTGGAAGAAACGAATATATCGTTTTTTTATCTTCTTCAAGAGCTTAAAATTTAACGATTATAGAATTTATTTGAAATCTTACCGTTTTTTTTAAATTGTTCTTAATAGCAAATAAAACGAGACTTTCTCCTTGTTTTTGAAGTGTTTTTGTTCTTTATTTTATTAAATATTAAAATAAAGAACAAAAAAATGAGTTGTTTTATTGATGAAACTATGGAAAACTATAACTAGTTGTCTTGCACAACAAAAAAATTAAGGGGTTTGAAAATGAAAAAAATAAGTATGTTTTTTGCAATGGTAATGACTGTTGCAGTGTTGGCTGCCTGTGGGCAAACGTTTGATGCGGCTGGTTATGTAAGGGGCTCGCTAGATGCATCAACTAAAGGTGAGTTTAAAGAGTACATGAAATTAACCGATTCAACAGAAAAAGAAGCAAAAAAAATGTATAACGATAATTTAGATGAGAATGTGGAAATGTTTGATTCTTTTGGTCTTTCCTCTGACTTATCAGGTAAATATCGGGACTTGTTTAAAGATATGTATAAAAAAACAAGGTATACGGTTGGCGAAGCAAAAGAAGATAAAGAAAAAAATTATACTGTAACTGTTGATATTGAACCACTTCTTGTTTTTGAAGATTTGCAAAAAGATTTAATGGCTTATCAAGAAACATATGTAGCAAAAGTACAAGAAGAAGTTCTTGCTGGTAAAGAGATGCCGTCAGAAGAAGAAATGTACAATGCAATCTATACAGAGCTTTATAACATGTTAAAGGAAAGACTTGAAAAACCAGAATATGGTAAAAAAGAAACAATCAAAGTAAAAGTAGAAAAACATTCAGACAATACGTATGAAATTCCAGACGACGAGTTAGAAAAAATTGATGAAAAATTAATTGATATTGAGTCTGATGGCTTTTAAATAAAAAGTTTACGTGTGAAAAAGTTAACCATTTTTGTGGTTAGCTTTTTTTCTTTCTCACCCTCTTCTCCTCCTATAGACCGATTGTTTAAGAGCACAGTCATTGATAAACTAGAAACAAATAGAAAAAAAGGAGAAACAATCATGTTTTTTATCAAGTGTTTATTCGTTCTATTTGTAGTGGGTATTCTCTACTCATTTCAAAAAAACTTTCGAGAACTCTATTCAGTATTAGAAACAAAAAATAGATTTTTAAGAACTGCTCAAGCTGCAATTGGCTCTTGCATCGGGTTACTGGTTGACGGTATTTAGAATAAGCTGATTTAACAGGTATTTATACATAGCGGATAAGCGTGTATTCATAATGAAAACTTTAGTGCAGTTGGGAGAACATTTATGAAAAAGAATGATGATGCATTACTTGTGATAGATTTACAAACCGGTGTTTGTCTTAGAGCCACAAAGCCAATTGACCACCTGTCTGAGTTAATTTCTCTTGTAAATACACGGATTCAAGAGTATGCTGACAGAAATCGTCCAGTTATTTTTGTACAGCATCGAGAGGAGGAGTTGATAACTGACTCCCCTGCCTGGCAAATTATTCCACAGTTGAATACATCAAATGCTTATTTTATAGAAAAAACACATGCAAATTCTTTTTATCAGACGGAATTAAAGCAGTTATTGGAGCGTCTCTCTATTTCTACTATCGAAATCTGCGGTGCTCAAACGCAATACTGTGTGGATACTACAGTCAAATTTGCTCACGGATTGGGGTATAAGGTAGTGATGCAGTCAGGCGCCACTACAACCTATGATACAGAGTTTATGACAGCTAGCCAAACGATTTCTTTTTATGAATCCATATGGAAAGATCGCTTTGTTACTTTTTTCGATAAATAAGCTGTAGATAACAGGTGTCAATTGTTTATTGATTTATACCTCTTATCAGGTATACTAAAGAAAAGAAATGAGGGATTGCAATGAAAAATTACTTTCGATTACCTGTAGACAAACAAATTCAATTTCTTCATCCTACGGTTGAGATGGCTGAAGAACTGTTTCAACTAGTTGATTCAAATCGAACCTATTTTCGACAATTTTTAGATTTTGTTGATGAGACAAAAACCGTTGCTGATGAAGAGGCTTATTTGAAAATGAAGCTAAAGGGCGAAATAGAAGGCACGGATCGTTTATTCCTCATTGAATATGAAGGAGTATTAGTAGGAAGCATTGACTTGCATTATATCAACAAAGTACATAAACGTGCTGAAATCGGCTATATGTTAGCTGAAGCCTATACAAAAAAAGGAATCATGAGAAGAGCTGTTCATAAAGTTTGTGCTCTTGCATTTGATGACATGGGATTAAATAAACTAACAATTATTGCTGATAGTGAAAATCAGCCAAGTAACCAAGTAGCAAAATCATGTGGCTTTACTTTCGTTGCGACTGACCGTCAAGAGATGTGTCTTTATGATGAATTGCGAGATATGAACCGTTATGCATTACTAAAACAGGACAAATAAAAATCGAAGACTTTTGTTCCCCTACTTTTCAAATATGTATTTGAAAAAGCTTGGGAATAGAGTCTTTCTTTGTTTTATAAACAGAAAAAATTCAGACACTATTCTGAAAATAAAATAAAAATAAATCGTTTTCAAAAATTCAATAATTCTTCACAAATGCTTCCGTTTTTCTCCATGTTTTCTTAGGTAAAAGTTTACTTCTTCTTTGTATACTATGTTTATCAGGTGGATGAACAAGGATGTTCCGTTAGCAGGAAATGAATCGGATGATTTTTTCTTCTTCACAAGGTGTAGGTTCGAATCCTACCTTCCACGTTATAAACAAGGAGAGGTGAAATTAGAGATGGTAAATACATTTATGGTTTTGAGTTTAGTGTTCTTAACAGGAATTTCTTTATATGGATTAACTAATTATATGCAAAAAGAGAGCCAACGAGTAAGGGTTCCAGAAAAAGCAAAACGAGATCGTCTTCCTTAAGGCGATTTTTTTATTGCCTCAAATCTAAGGCATTCATTCTTAAGTTTTTCTAGGAATTATTGAAACCTGCTATACTCTCTGATACACTTTAGACTTAGGAAATTTATTTAAGGAGAAATCGAATGTCTCAAAAAAAGCGAACACTAATTTTATTATTTACAAGTATCTTACTTAGCTTCCTGCCATTATTTACTGCTGTATCTGCTTTTGCGGAAGAAGCAGCAAGTGAGAATTTTTCTATTGATGCAAAAGCAGCCTTTTCTGTAGATGCAGAAACAGGGAAAATTCTGTACAGTCAAGATGGAGATACACCTATGGGAATTGCTTCGGTCACAAAAATCATTAGTCTATACATTGTTTTAGAGCAAGTCAAACAAGGAAAGCTTTCTTGGGAGGATACAGTTCCTATCTCAGAATATGCAGCAAATCTAAGTGTTGCGCCAGATTTGTCCAATGTCCCCTTACATCAAGAAAGCACCTATACTGTTAAAGAGCTTTTTGATGCAGGACTTATTCAATCTGCAAATGCAGCAATTGTAGCACTGGCTGAAAAAATTGCTGGAAGTGAACCCAAATTTGTTGATTTAATGCGTAAACAGCTTGAAGATTGGGGAATTAAAGACGCAAAAGTGGTTAATAGTTCAGGATTGAATAATGAATACTTGGGAAACAATATTTATGAAGGAAGTTCTTCAACTGACGAAAATGAGCTCTCTGCAAAAGATGTAGCAATTGTAGCGCGCCATCTAATCTTAGATTTTCCAGAAGTATTGGAAGTATCTAAGACCGCATCAAAAATGTTTGGCGAAAACACCCCTTCTCCCGTTGAGATGGTGAATTGGAATTGGATGCTTCCAGGTTTTATCAACGCAAAAGAAGGCGTGGATGGATTAAAGACTGGAACAACTGATTTTGCTGGTGCTTGTTTTGTAGGAACCATGATAAAGGATGGTCGCCGTATTATTACAGTCGTGTTGAATGTGAATGGACATGAACAAAATCCGAGTGTTCGGTTTGATGAAACAAGTAAACTAATGGATTACAGTTATGATAATTGGTCCCAAAAAGAGATTGGAAAAGCTGGCGCCGCTATACCAGATCTCCCTTCTGTAAGTGTCAAAGATGGAAAAGAAGAAACGGTGAATATCAGTTTAGCTGATCCTGTAAAACTTTGGGTTAGAAAAGATATGGACACAAGTCAGTTAACGATTACACCAGTATTAGATGAAAAAATAGTAACAGATAATGAAGTACAAGCACCAGTGACCAAAGGAGATGTGATTGGGAAAGCAGAACTTTCACTTGCGCAGGACACACTAGGTTATCTTGATGCTTCTGTAAAACACGAGACGGATATTAAAATAAACAGCACCGTCGAAAAAGCGAACTTTTTTGAATTAGCTTGGCGCTCTGTTTCAGGGTTCTTCTCCAATCTGTTTTAAAAAAGATAAAGCATTTTGTTTATTACCATCTGTACATGAAGAGCGTTGTATGAAACCAGTAGAACAACTGGATTTATACAACGCTCTTTTGTCTTATTTATTTGTGCTATTTTTTTCGTCTGAACTGCTTTTTTCTTTAAAGTTCGTTATACTATAAACAGAAAAGGAGTTGAGTCTATGAATAGTTCAAGATATGTAGTGGTAGCACTCATATACTTGGTGGGTATTTTAGGGATTGGCTATTGGAGAAAAAAACAGAAAGATCATGCGTACTTCTTTTACCTAATTACTTGGTCGATGGTAACGTTGGTTGGGTACGTATTCTATCTAAGTGTTCGTTATCAAAGTGTTCTTATTGCTTTTCCGTTATTCTTTATGGGTATTTTCTTGTTCAGTTATTTTAAGGAAAAGCGCCGACTGATCAATGGCTTATTATTTAATCTATTTATTGGTAGCTGGGGGATTTACCTCATTATTTTGATGATTAAGTCTGAGGATATTTTTTTAGGTGGGATATTAGCCCTAATTGGTGTGCCTCTTGTGATGCTTCCATTTGTAGGTATCTATGCACTTATTCTCTTTTTATATTGGAATGGCATTGTTGTCTTGAGAAAAGAAGCCCATTCACTTGCGAATCTGTTAACGTTATTACTCGCCATTTTTTTAACATTTGTATTACTCTTTAATCTATTCGTTGTCCAATATCTACCAGACTGGGTGGTCATACTATGTTCTACTTTACCAATGATTTTAGTCTATCTTCTTTTTGTTTTATATAACTTTTTAACAGTGTCCGTTTTATATCAATTTAATAGGCCTCGCTACCACCAAGATTATATTGTTGTTTTGGGTGCAGGGTTAATTGATGGAGAGCGAGTCACTCCTTTACTGGCTAAGCGAATTGATAAAGCGATTGCTTTTTATAAAGCACAAAGACGAGCAACAATGAAAATACCAAAGCTTGTTATGTCAGGTGGTCAGGGAAGTGATGAAAAAATTCCTGAATCAATTGCGATGAAAAATTATGCTTTAGAACAAGGAATTCCTGATGAAGATATACTGGTAGAGGCAAACTCGACTACCACATTAGAAAATATGCGGTTTTCAAAGGAAATTATGGACGGTGGACAAGAACAACCCTACAAAGCAATTTTCACATCTAATAATTATCATATTTTTCGCGCTGGATTATATGCAAAAAAAGCGCAGTTAAAAGCAGATGGTCTTGGTGCACAAACCGCTTTTTATTATCTGCCTAACGCATTTCTTCGTGAATTTATTGCAATCGTTATGATGAATAAAAAACGTCACTCAGTAATGGCAATCCTGATAATAGGTGTTATGGTTCTATTTTCTATCATCCAATTTCTATATGGATAAGAAAACAGAAATAGAGACAGTCGGACGAACGCCTGATGGCAGATCGTCCAACTGTCTCTATTCTATTCTTGTCTACTTTTATTGTTTCGTGGGAAAAATAACTGGCCTTTCTGTTTTATCACTTGCTGAGAAGAATAGATACCGCTGTTGCCTGAACACATGAAGCTTATTAGACAAATCATGAAGAAAAAGTCGCTAGCCTCACTCCCAAATAATTCGATACCCATCACAAAACAGGCAATGGGGGTATTTGTAGCTCCCGAAAAGACACCAATGAAGCCTAATCCAGCTAAAAAGGGAACAGACAGATGGAAAATGTGTGCGAAGGTTGAACCAAACGTCGCGCCAATTTCAAAAAGAGGTGTAACCTCCCCTCCCTGAAATCCAGCACCTAAAGAAAAAACAGTAAATACGAGTTTCCCCAGAAAATCAAATATGTGTGCCTGTCCACTAAACGCATCCTCCAATAATGGCAAGCTCAACCCTAGATACCGTTGATTTTGTAAAACAACTGCAAGAAGAACCACCACTACTCCGCCAATAAAGTTTCTCAAAATCGGATTTGGCATCCAATTTGTGTAAGTCTTTTTTATCCATACGATTGATCGGCTAAAAACCCAGCCAATAAGTCCAAATAAGATTCCTGCTAACAATAATTGGAAAAACAGCAGAACAGACCATTGTGGAATGCTCCCCATTGAGTAATGTGTATGACCAACGCCATACATTCCTGTCACTATATTGGCAAAGAATGCCGCAAAGAAACTTGGGAAGAGTGCTTCTGTTCGGACTTTTCCAATCGCCAAAACTTCTAGACCAAACAGCGTTCCCGCTAAAGGAGTTCCAAAGACAGAGCTAAATCCTGCACTTATTCCACTAATAATAAAAATCTCTCGTTCTATAGAAGTAAGCTTGACCAAACGCCCCAGATTATCTGCTAATGCCCCACCCATCTGAACAGCAGTTCCTTCTCGGCCGACAGAACCGCCAAATAAGTGCGTCGTGATTGTTCCGAAAAGAGTTAACGGAATCAAGCGAAGAGGAATGTTCTCAGTTCCTCCATTACCTTGTTCAATCACCAGATTATTTCCACGACTCGCATTTTTTCCGTAACGTGCATATAAAGCAGCAAATACTGCCCCGCTTACAGGTAATAAAAAAAGTAGCCAGCTATGGGCGAGACGTGTAGTCGTTACCCAGGTTAGACTCGTTAAAAAAAATGCAGAAAGACTACCCATAAATAATCCGAGAATTCCTGTTAGAATAAGCCATTTCACCATATAAACCGGTATTTTTACATATGCTGCAAGTTCTTTTTTCAAAAAAATTCCTCCTTAGATCAACAAAAAACGCCTACTAAAAAGGGTAGACTCCACCCCTTTTAGTAGGCGTCATTAATTTATCTGTGATAAATGGTTAAAGGTGAACACCATCACCTATTATTCGTCTAAAAAAGAATAACACAGAGTGGGTTGATTTACAAATGAAAATCAGTCCACCTCTGCGTTAGGATTAAATAGATTGTTTTTTTCCAAAATACTGATGCCATTTTGCTTTTACTCGATCAGTCATGGGTTCAGAAGCTTCTTTTACCGCGCAATACTTATCAACCATTGTCACGATATAGCTTTCTTTATATTTTGGCGGAGCGATCGTTGCCCCCCACATGTGTTTGATGATAATATCGCGTTCCAAGTCTGAAAGCTCTGTTATCTTCTCTGCATTTTTTACTGCAATTCTTGGATGCATATATGCATGAGAGCCTTCATCAAATTTAGTTGTACGCCAATCATAATAAAATAGATCGTGTAACAATCCTGCACGTGCAGTTGCTCGTGCATCTCCACCCCATTTTTTTGCCAGCTTATAGCTATTATAAGAAACACTAATGGAATGATCTAAACGTGTGGAATGCATATGTTGTGTATAATTTGCTAACTTTTGAACGGCTTCAGTTGCTAATAGATCGTTTACATACGACATGTACTCTTCGTCATTTTGCCATTTTTCTGTCATATACTCGGACTGCCACCTTTTTTTATCTAACATTTAAGTTTTTCACAGTATAACACCGTATTTCTAAAAATCCTAGGATATTTAGATCGTGTCATCAAAGCTTAACAGTTCCTTAATAAGAATGACTTTCAACTAAACAGTCAGATGATACATAAGAATCCCTGCAGCAATTCCAACATTTAATGATTCAGCTTGTCCTTTAATCGGAATATATAAATTTTTATCGGCCAGTGCGAGAAGCTCTTTGGAAACACCTTGTCCTTCATTTCCCATAATAAGGGCAAAGTCTTTTTGGGGCTCTATTTTATTGTAGACAACAGCAAATTCATTCAGTTCTGTTCCATAGACAGGGATACGCTGTTCTTTAAATAACTGAACGGCTTCTTTGAGGTTCATACTAAGGATCGGTAGATGGAAATTGCTCCCTTGCATACTTCGCATGACTTTTGTACTGTAAATGTCGGCTGTTCCCTCACCTAAAATAATCCCTGTCAGCCCAGCTGCATCTGCTGTGCGAATCATCGTTCCAACATTCCCTGGATCTTGAACGTTATCTAATAATAGCCACGAGCCTTTTAACTGCACGTTTTCAAGTTGGGTTATAGGAACAACAGCTAAGATTCCTTGAGGGGTTGGTAAATCAGATAAGCTGTTCATTACTTCGTCACTGACTAAAAAGATATTCGCCAGTTGCTGCTCCTCAATCCAACTCCCCCACTGCTGGAGACCTCGCTGCGTTATATAAACTTGTTTCAGCGTTTGTTTATTTTTGACTGCTTCTTCGATTAAATGAAACCCTTCAATCAAATAGCTGTGGCTTTCCTCACGATACTTTTTTTTATGAAGCTTTTTGAGTTCTTTTATCCGTGTATTCTTTACTGATAGAATTTCGTTCACAATTTTCACCTCGCCATATTATAGCATGTTTCCTGCTTAGTTTTGTTTGATTTACTGAATTTGTCTTCTTACAAAAGTACTGAAAATATGGAATGATTTGCTTGAAAGAGGAAGAAAAACTCGTTATGATAAAAGAAAAGAAGGGTGTGTCACTATGAAGAAGGTGCGAATGAACGTTAATGGACGAGTCCAAGGAGTGGGCTTTCGCTATATGACAAAACTGGTTGCTGACAAGATTGGGATAAGAGGAACGGTAAAAAATGAGGAGGATGGCTCGGTGACGATTGAAGCTATTGGAGAGTCAGAAAAGATGACACGGTTTATCCAAAAAATAAAAGATTCGCCTAGCCCGAGCGGTCGGGTCACTCAGTTTACGATGACAGATGATCCTACGATTAAAGAACGAAAAAGCTTTGACGTTGTTTATTAGTAAATAAACAGAAACTTGCTTGTTGCAATCTATAAAAAACGGGAACTATTTAACAAAACATTGTTTGATTTTTCTGTGAATTTAATTGAAAGCAAGCGGATTTTCTAGTATAGTTGTCTTTGTGTAAATTAAATGTAGAGGAAGAATTAAATGAATAAATGGAAAAACTGGTTGCTAGGCTCAGGCCTACTGACAATCACTTTATTTTTATCAGGATGCGTAAGGATGGATAAGAATGGAAATCCAGATACGAGTGGATTAATCTATCGAACATTGGTTAAGCCGATGGGAAGCATGATTACTTATTTAGTCGATAATTTTCACTGGGAATATGGGTGGGCGATTATCGCAATGACCATCGTTGTCCGATTAATCATCTTGCCGTTAGGGATTAATCAATCGAAAAAATCAATGGTTCAAGCTGAAAAAATGCAAGTATTGAAGCCTCAAGTTGATGTTGCTCAAGCAAAACTGAAAGCTGCAACGACACGTGAAGAGCAGATGGAAGCCCAAACTGAAATGCAAAAAGTCTATAAAGAAAATGGCTTAAGTATGACTGGTGGAATCGGGTGTCTTCCGCTTCTTATTCAAATGCCAATCTTCTCAGCATTGTACTTTACCGCTCGCTATACAGAAGGAATTCAATCTTCAACTTTCTTAAATTTATTTGATTTAGGAAAACCTAGTTTAGTTTTAGTTGCAATTGCAGGTGTTTCTTATTTGATTCAAGGATATATTTCAACAATTGGTATTCCGGAAGAACAAAAGAAAACAATGAAAACAATGTTAATCGTGTCCCCATTAATGATTGTCTTTATGTCAATCAGCGCGCCAGCTGGCGTCACTCTTTATTGGGTAGTTGGAGGTATTTTTAGTTGCCTACAAACATTTATCACGAATGTCTTAATGAAGCCTAGAATTAAAGCACAGGTTGCAGAAGAATTTCGTTTGAACCCTCCTAAACAAGTCGTAACACCAATTAAAGATGTTACTCCTGTTAAGGAGAAAAAAGTGACGAACGTACCAAGAAATACAGCAAAATCGGGTCAAGGACGTAACGCTGGAAAACAACAAAGAAAGAAATAGTTTATCTACAAGAGAAGTGAGGAAGATTCGTCTTCCCCACTTCTCTTCTTATTTTTTCTATGGTACCCTATTTAAGTAAATAAAGGAGTGAATCAGATTGCTTGATGCCTATTTAAATATTTTTGTGATTTTTGCCCTCATGTTTATGGGCTATTGGCTAAACTATAAACAGTTGTTTTCTAACCGTACAGCAGATGTTTTTTCAAAGCTAGTTTTAACCATCGCTCTTCCTTGTAATATGTTTTTGAATATGACTCGAAATTTCTCTCGGGATGAATTTCTTAGCTTATTTTCAGGAATGCTCATTCCATTGGGCTCTATGATACTAGCCTTTTTGTTGAGTATTCTCTATACAAAATTTTTCAGTGTCTCTCCAAGTCGTCGAGGGACATTTGTTACTATGTTTACATGCTCAAATACTATTTTTATGGGCTTGCCAATTAATTTAGCTATATTTGGTGAGGTTTCTGTCCCCTATGTTCTCCTCTACTATATCGTAAATACAAGTCTTTTTTGGACAGTGGGTGTCTATAAAATGGCACAGGATAATCCAGAGATTCAATCGGCAAAGCTGTCTTTTCACCCATTAGCTGCTTTAAAAAAAATCTTTTCTCCTGCGTTGATTGGTTTTATGATTGGCTTAGTATGGGTACTTCTATCCTTGCCTTTACCAAAATTTATTGGCTCTTTTATGGGTTACTTGGGCGATTTAACGACTCCGTTATCTATGTTTGCTATCGGAATTATTGTTTATCAGACGGGAATTAAAAATTTGAAAATGAATTGGGCTATTTTTGGTGTGCTTTTAGGGCGCTATGTTTTTTCTCCTTTGATTGTATGGCTACTTGGTCAGTTGATTCATGTTCCGGAAATGATGCTTCAGGTATTTATTATCCAGTCTGCCATGCCAATTCAAAATTCTGTTCCGATACTCACTCGTTCCTATGGCGGGGATGTGGAGTTTGCAGCGTCCAGTCTAGGCTACAGTGTATTGATTTATCTTCTCTATATCCCTTTTTTACTCCAGCTTATTCTATAAAAATGACCGGTTGTACCCAGTGCTTTTACAGCATTGAGACAACCGGTTTTTTCTAATTATTTTGTAATCAGCAAGTCTAAACTTGCTAGTGCAAGTGCCATGGAGGCGATTTGGCCAAGCTGTGCAAGACGATTATTTTTTACTTTTTCATCGTCAACCATGACCATTGTCTGGTTGAAGTATTCTTCAATTAATGGACGTAGGGCAACTAGAGCTTGATAGTTATCCGCCATTGTTTGAGTAGAAAAGTTTTCTGAAATCTCTTGAACGGCATGGTGTAGTTCTTTTTCTGCCTCATTTTCAAAAAGAGCCGGATTGACGACAGGTATTTCAGCTGTCTTTTCGCTTTGTCCTTTTTTGGCAAGGTTTATTACACGGGTTAAAGCTTCCATTGATGGCTTGAAGTCCTCATCAGCTAAATGTTCACGTAAGATTTTTGCAGCACCAAATAGCTTGGTTAAATCTTTTTGCTCAGCAGATATGACTGCATCAATAACGTCATGTCGAACATCTTTTGTGGTTAAGAACTGGCGTAAGCGTGCTTTAACAAACTCAAGGACTTCATTTTGGCTTGCAGGAAGTGTCACACCAAATGTTTCAATATCCTGATTGATTTGTTGTCCGATTTTTTCTTGTAAGTCAGCTAACGGGAATTTCCATTGGTTATTTTCGATGATTCGAACAATTCCATAAGTTTGACGACGCAATGCATAAGGATCGTTTGACCCGCTTGGAATCATTCCTACTGCAAAGAATGACAGCACACTGTCCAGTTTATCTGCAATTGCCAAAACAGACCCGATTGCTGATTTAGGAAGTTCTCCTTCGCTTGAAGCTGGTAGATAATGTTCGCGAACCGCAGCGGCAACAGATGCTTTTTCCCCTTGAAGCAGCGCATATTTTTCTCCCATAATTCCTTGAAGTTCAGGGAATTCTCCAACCATATTGGTTACTAGGTCAAATTTATAGATTTCTGATGCGCGTTGTAAATCTGTGCGTTCTTCAGCAGTCAAACCTACTGTTTCTCCAATAATTTGTGCCGCAACACCTACACGCTGCATTTTTTCATAAATACTCCCTATTTTTTCATGGAAAGTAACGTTTTTTAGTTTTTCAACACATTCTTCAATGGTTAATTTCTTATCTTCGTTGTAGAAAAATTCTGCATCATCTAAACGGGCTGTGAGGACTTTTTCATTTCCTTTTACCACGTTATCAATTTTTACTTGATTCCCATTACGAGCTGCAAGAAAATGTGGCAACAGCAAGCCATCTTGATTTCGTACTTCAAAGTAACGTTGGTGTTCCTTCATGGAAGTAACCAAGACTTCTTCTGGGACAGACAGGTATTTTTCGTCAAAGTTTCCAACAAACATCGTCGGATATTCAACAATATTATTGACTTCTTCCAATAACTCTTCGTCTAAGTCAATAGACCAATGATTTTTTTCAGCGAGCGCATTTGCTTGAGTAACAATCATCTGTTTTCGGACAGTTGGTGAAACAACCACAAATTCAGCGTTCATTTTTTCTTCATATTCATCTGCATGCTGGAAAGTGACCTCTCCGCCTAAGAAACGGTGACCACGTGAAGTTCTTCCAGTTTCAACATCCAGAATAGAAAAAGGAATGATTTCATCATCTAATAAGGCAACAATCCAATGAATTGGACGAATATATTCAAAATCAAAATTAGCCCAATGCATCGTAACAGGGAAGGTTAAACTTGTAATGACGTCTTTTAATCCAGTCAGCACCTCTACTGCAGGCTTTCCATGGCTATGCTTAGTCACATAAACATACTCTACCCCATTTAGTTCACGAAATGTAATAGCATCTGTTGTGAGTCCTTGTCCTCTAACAAAGCCCTCTGCTGCTTTTGACCAATTTCCTTTTGCATCTTGCGCAATTTTCTTTGCAGGTCCTTTTACGTCTTCCTGCGTGTCTTCTTGACGTTCAGGAATATTTGTAATTTTTAGTGCAAGTCGTCTAGGTGTTGAGAAGGCCTCAACAGTTTCGTATCCTAAGTTATTTTCTTCTAAAAATTTTACCGCTTTGTCTTGTAACTGCTCCATACTTGGAGTTACAACATGAGCGGGCAGTTCTTCTAAACCAATCTCTAATAATAGATTTTTTGCCATCTTATTTGTCCTCCTTCAGTAATTTTTCAGCAGCGTCTCTATCAAGTAATGGGTAGCCTAACCGTTTTCGTTCAGCAACGAAAATTTTTGCAACTGATTTTGCCATATTTCGAATACGCGACAGATAACCTGCTCTTTCGGTTACAGAAACAGCACCACGTGCATCAAGTAAATTGAATGTATGACTGCATTTTAAAATATAGTCATAGGCTGGATGAACAAGATTTTCGTCAATACAACGTTTTGCTTCTTTTTCAAATTTGCTAAAGTTTTCCAGAAGCATTTCTTGGTTGCTAATTTCAAATGAGTATTTTGAATGTTCATACTCAGGCTGATTAAAAATTTCTCCATATTTTACGCCATTTGTCCATTCCAAATCATAAACACTTTCTACCTCTTGAATATAAGAAGCAAGGCGTTCTAAGCCATAAGTAATTTCAGAAGTTACAGGTTTACATGGAAGACCACCAACTTGTTGGAAGTACGTAAACTGTGTGATTTCCATCCCATTTAACCAGACTTCCCACCCTAAGCCTGCACAGCCCATTGACGGGTTTTCCCAGTTATCTTCAACAAAACGAATATCGTGTTCCAAGGGATCAATTCCTAAAAGGCGGAGACTTTCCAAATAGAGCTCTTGAATATTTTCTGGTGAAGGCTTCATCACTACTTGAAATTGATGATGTTGATAAAGGCGGTTTGGATTTTCTCCATAACGACCATCAGCTGGTCGTCTTGAAGGCTCAACGTAGGCTGCATTCCATGGTTCAGGACCAATGGTACGAAGAAACGTGTAAGGACTCATCGTTCCTGCCCCTTTTTCTGTATCGTAGGCCTGCATTAGCATACAGCCGTTTTCTGACCAAAATTTTTGTAATGTGAGAATCATTTCTTGAACAGTTAATTTTTTGCTCATTTTATTACCCCTCCTATTATTTTGAGAATAAAAAAAGTCCCTATGTCTCCAAGAGACATAGGGACGAATAATCATTCGCGGTTCCACCCTACTTCCGAACTTCTTCGGCAGCTTCATTTTGAGTACTCACAAGTGCCTATTTCAAAAACGGACAGCATCTGGCTTCCACTCTCCCAGACTCGCTTTGCTTCACATTTTTTACTTTGCTTGGTCTACGTACGATTCAATATGTCTTATAATAGTCCGAAATCAAAGGATTTGTCAACCAATTTTCTTCAAAACGCAATAAGTAATGGTGGTTGTTGCTTTTTCTTAGGGAATTATGCTTTGATAACCAATGTGTCGTACATATGGAGCACTGTTTTTTCAGAAAGAACTTCGCCTGTTAACAAATCGGTTGTGCCAACAAATGTTTTTGGTAGCGGATGTGTCTCAGCGTGGAAATTCATGACGAAATAGAATGCATCTTCTTCCGTTTCTCTAAGGACCACTTCCAATGGCGTTGTTTCCTCAAGTGTAGGTTGTACATCCGTCGTTTCAAGTGCTTGTTCAAGACACAAATCTAGACTTGAAGTGTCTAATTCAGTTCCAATGTAATAAACAGTTCCTTTTCCGAATGAATTTTTTGTTACAGCAGGCGTATTTGCATAAAAATTGCTCGTGTAATTTGCAATTACTTCCGCTGTTTCTGGGTGAATAATATCGCAAAGCAAACGACTTGTCCCCTCTTCTCCTGTAACGAATTGAATCTGATTCGTTTGTTCAGGAGCAAGTGCATCAATTTCTTCTACCCAAACGCCGGCTAATTCTCTTAATGGTCCAGGATATCCACCTAAATGGACGTTATCTGATTCTCCTACAATTCCACTCATAAAGGTTGTAATAAAGGTGCCACCAGCGTTTACGAAGGCTTCGATGGCTTCTTTCATCCCCTCTTTTACCATGTACAAAACAGGTGCAACAAGAATAGAGTATCCACTTAAATCTGCATCTGCTGGAACAAAGTCCACAGCGATATTTTTATCATAGAAATAACGATAGTACTGATGGATTTGATCAACATATTTTAAGTCTTTGTTTGGGCCACTTGTGTATTCCAATGCCCAATAGTTTTCCCAGTCAAACATAATCGCTACCCGACTATGATTTGCTGCACCCAATAAAGAATCGCCAAAGGATGCAAGCTCTTCTCCAAGCTGTGCTGTTTCTCTAAATACGCGTGTGTCCTCTGTTCCTACATGCTCAATGACTGCACCATGGAATTTTTCACAAGCTCCTACTGAACGACGAAGCTGGAAGTATTGAATTGTATCTGCGCCATGAGCAATAGTTTGATAACTTTGCGCACGCATTTGACCAGGTTTTTTCAATGAATTATAAGGCTGCCAGTTTTGTTGGCTAGGTGTTTGTTCCATTAACATAAATGGGGCTTTCTTCAAACTACGCATTAAATCATGTGTTAAGGCTACATAGCTCCATGGTGTATTGTAGGAAGGATAATTATCCCATGAAACAATGTCCATTTCTTTTGCCCATTTGAAATAATCTAGATTTTTGTAGGTACCCATCAAATTTGTCGTAACAGGCGTTGTTTGGTCGTGTCGGCGAATGGCATCGCGTTCCATTTTGAAATTGTTTAGCATCCCATCTGAGTTAAATCGACGATAGTCTATTGAGATTCCTGCAAAGGCGGTGTTGTCATAATCAATTGCTTCACCTAGCGCATTAGGCAAAACAATTTCATCCCATTCATAAATTGTATGTCCCCAGAATTCCAAATTCCATGCCTTATTTAATGCTTCAATCGTTTTATAACGATCCTTCACCCAAACACGGAAGGCTTTTTCACAATTTTCGCAAAAGCATTCGCCACCATATTCATTATTAATATGCCAACAAGTTACTCTTGGATTTGCACCATAGCGTTCTGCTAATTTCCTAGCTAATTTCTCTGCATATTTTTGATAGACAAGGCTGTTTGGACAAGCATTATGACGATGACCAAACTTGTGATGACGCCCTTCAAAATCAGTACGTGCAACTTCTGGATATTTTTTAAACATCCATGCAGGCAAGGCTGCAGTCGATGTTGCCAAAACAATGTCATAGTTTTCCTTTGTCAGCATCTCAATAATTTCATCTAATTCATCAAAATAATATTCGGTTTCAGAGGGTTGAATTTTTGCCCATGAAAAGACATTAACGGTTGCACTGTTAATATTTGCATCTTTGAAAATACGCATATCTTCTTGCCAAACTTCTTTTGGCCACTGATTCGGATTATAGTCTCCTCCAAATAAAATACGATCGAACACTTTTTTTGTCATCATGACAGCTCCTTTATGATTGATTACGTTCATTATAGAAGCGATTTCAATTGTTAAGTATAATATGTTAAACTATTGAATATAAGAAAACGAAACAAAAGGATGTGATTTTTGATGCCTGTATACTACAACTTAGCTTATCAAGAGAATCCGTTTTCAGTTGACAGTATTGGTTCACATTGGGAGCAGCCTACAGTGAGTCGCCCAACAGGTTATCCTTATTACCATTGGCTGCAGACGGAATCAGGTGTCGGAGAGATTTTTCTTGAAGGAAAAAAAATTGTATTAAAACAAGGACAAGGAATTCTCATTGCTCCATTTGTTCCTCATCAATATTTTTCTCATCGCTCTTCCATATGGATTACCTCGTTTGCGACATTTAACGGGAGCTTAGCCAATGAAATTGGTCAGCTTGTTGGAAAGAGCCCGTATCTTCTAGCAGAAGAACAGCCCTACTTCTCTTTTTTTCAATGGGTAGAAGATCAGATTCAACAGCAAATTACAAATCCTGCAATTGATTCAATAGAGCTTTCTATTTCTTGCTATCAATTTTTAATGCAGCTCAGTCGATTTCAAGATAAGCATACGAATCAAAAACATGAGCTGTATCTCACCTATATTCAGCCTGTAATTGAAGAAATTGAAACAAACTATAAAGAAGCGTTAACGGTGGAACGTCTGGCGGAACAAGTATTTGTCAGTCCACAGTACTTATCTCGACTCTTTCAGCGTTTTTTAGGAATTTCTACTTATACGTTTATCCTGAGATATCGATTAAATAAGGCCAAGGAGCTACTAATCAACAGACAAGAGCTTGAGATTCAGCAAATTGCCTATCTGGTGGGGTTTAAAGATGCTAGTCATTTTGTCGCCTCATTTAAGAAAGAGAGCTCATATACCCCATTAGAATTTCGGCGATTACATCGTTGATGGAATGAGCGTCTGTAGGATAACAATTATATTTATGGTTTAGGCTCTGGAAACAGTAAGAGTCCTCTGTTTTTGTCCAGATTCTTAATTGTTCCTTATGTAAAAAAGTTGCTTTTTTGTCGCACGAATTTTCATGCATAGCCTCGCTTTGATGAATTCAATAGCATAGTTTACTATCTCCGAAAGAAAGACAAAAAAGCTCTAAAACTCTGAAACGATTCCTAAAAGTTAGACTTTATCAAGATTCGTCACAGGGCTTTAGAGAGTTTTTATATAATTTTTTAAAAGTTTTTTAAAACTTTCAGTTGGACAGCTGTTGATTTGACGGTCTTCTCCGTTTTCTTAATACCGAGCAAGCTATTATGGCTTGGAGAGCAGCTAGATAATTGTCTGATTTTTTCCAATTTTTATATACTAGTTTATTGTAGAATAAAATTTTATTTTCTAATCTATTCAGTACTCGATAACGGAATTTACTCTTCTTTTTTTGTCAACATACCTTCCCAGCTTTTCATTTGATCAATGAATTTTTTACTTTTCAGATGGATACCGACATACTCTTCATAAAGAGCATCAATAAAAAGTCGTATTTGATCTTTTGTTTCAGACTTTACGTTCACTTCTTGTAATTTATCATAAGAGATAGCAGAAAATAGCCGTGCAAAGTGGACTGCCCTTGGATCAGCATGATACCGATGCTCATCAGCTGACCAGTGATTTTGACAAAGAACGCCATTATATTTTGAAGAATAATCAAATTTTCCCTGTGTCTGTCCACAAAGAACGCAATGACTCCATGTAGGAGAAACACCAAACCGTTGTAGTAACTGTACTTCAAAAATATTAGTAATGATTTCTGCATCGACTTCTGTATTCATTAGCGATAATGCTTGGTGTAAAAAGTGATAGAGATGTGGATCATAGACTCGATCATCAATCGCTGCATCTGCCAGATTGAGGAGGTATGTACCATATCCACTAAGGAAAATATCCTCTTGAATTTTTCGAAATCCTTGAATATCCTTTGCATTATTCAAAAAAGATAATCCTTCTTCACGAAAATCCCCAATATAAACAGCCTCTGTGAAAGGCAGCAGCGCAGGAGTTAGCGGGTTATTTTGCCGATGAGCTCCTTTAACGAAAAACATCATTTTTCCTGCTGACTGAGTAAAAATTTTCACGAGCTTATCTTTTTCTTTGTGGTTTTTACTAAAAAGAATGATTCCTTTTGATTCAACAAGATTGCTCATCTAACCAATCTCCTTTCATTAAATGGAAAAGAAAGACTGAGACACAATCGAGTGATTTGCGTATCAGCCTACTCCTTTGTATTAAAAATTAGTACTCGTCTTTTCTATAGCCATAGTCTTGTAAGTAAGTTTGTTTGTCGCGCCAATTTTTTTGGACTTTTACCCAAACTTCTAAAAAGACTTTATCTCCCAATAGATGTTCAATGTCCAAGCGGGCTTTTGTTCCAATTTGTTTCAACATTTTGCCCCCTTTTCCGATAACAATTCCCTTTTGGCTGTCTCTTTCAACAATAATTGTTGCTAAAATGCGAACTTTATCATTTTCATCTCTTTTCATTGAATCAATGACTACAGCAACAGAATGAGGCACTTCGTCACGAGTAAGCTGCAGAACCTTCTCACGAATCAGCTCAGAAACGATAAAATACTCGGGATGATCGGTGACTTGATCGTCTGGGAAATATTGAGGACCTTCAGGCATTTGAGTGATTAGAGTCTCCATTAAGTGTTCTACGTTATTTCCTTCAACCGCTGAAATGGGGACAATCTCCGCAAAGTCCATTTGGGAAGTATAGTCCTCGATAATACCTAATAACTTATCTGGATGTACCTTATCAATTTTATTAATAACTAAAAAAACAGGTGAAGAAACATTTTTCAAACGTTCAATAATGAAGTCGTCTCCACGCCCTCTTTTTTCATCTGCGCTAATCATAAATAATACAGCGTCTACTTCACGTAATGCACTGTATGCAGCCTCAACCATAAAGTCTCCTAAGCGATGTTTGGGTTTGTGAATCCCTGGTGTATCAATAAACACCATTTGTGTGTCAGCTGTCGTATAGACTCCTTGAATTTTATTTCTTGTTGTTTGTGCTTTGTCGCTCATGATGGCGATTTTTTGTCCAACGATACGATTAAGTAAAGTGGATTTTCCAACGTTCGGTCTGCCTACAATTGCGACGAATCCTGATTTATGTGTAGTCATAGCTACCCCCTTGTTTGTTTAACGAAAAATAAGTTGATAAATTTTTGGTAGAAATAAAATTGCGCCAATTAATGAGGCGAATAAAGCGGTTAGTAAAACGGCTCCTGCGGCCATATCCTTAACTTTCTTTCCGATAGGATGAAAATGAAACTCTGTAACCATGTCGACAACATTTTCAAAGATTGTATTGATAATTTCCACAACTAAAACTAAAAAGACAGCTAACAAAAGCCATAACCATTCAATTTGAGAGAGCTGAAAAATGAAGCCCGCCAGTATAGCAAGGCTACCGAACAAGACATGTTTTCGCATATTTCGTTCTTCTTGGAAGACGGTTTTTATTCCTTGAAAAGCAAATTCTACAGAACGGACGAAATGTTTGTTTTTTTCAATTCCCTGCTTATCTTTTGAGGCCATACGCATCAAGTATCTCTTTCTGTAAGCCAAACATCTCTTTTTCATCTTCTGGGGTCATGTGGTCATAACCATTGATGTGTAAGAAGCCATGTACAGCAAGAAAACCTAATTCACGGTCATAGGTATGACCATATTCTGCTGCTTGTTCTGCTGCACGTTCAGTAGAAATCATAATGTCACCTAGGTTTCTGGGTAACTGCATGTCCTCTTCAAATATTACAGGGATTTCATCTTCTCCTTCTTCTTCTAAAGCGAAGCTAATGACATCTGTGGGTGCATCTTTTCCACGATAGTCACGATTAATCAGTTGGATGGCAGCATTATCCATAAAGGTAACAGACATTTCTGTGTCTTTTGGAAGGGAAAGATGATCGGCTGCAAATTGGAGCAAATCATCAATCTCTTTTATTTTATCCTCAGAAACTTTCTCGGTTTCATCTATAAAGGTAATATCCATTAGGCATCTCTTCTTTCTTGTTCTTCTTTCATCTTTTCCGCTTCGGATTTCATTTTTGGGTATTTGATTCGTGAATGGAAGGTACTGCTTAATCCATTAATCAATGATTTTTCAATTTTACGAATTTCTTTCAAAGTTAAGCCTGTATCATCTAATTGTCCATCTAGAATGCGACTTTCAATTAAATCATGAACAAACTTTTCGATTTTTTCATTTGTTGGATGATCCATTGCACGTACAGCTGCTTCACAGCTATCTGCAATATTGACAATCCCAGCTTCGCGAGTTTGTGGACGAGGTCCAGGATAACGGAATTGATCTTCTGTGATTTCTGGGTTTCGTTCTTTTGCTTTTACGTAGAAGTAACGCATCAGTGTTGTCCCATGGTGCTGTCTACAAATATCAATCACCATTTCCGGCATACCGTATTCTTCTAGTATTTTTGCTCCATCAATTACATGACCAAAAATAATTTGTTTACTGTCTTCTGGAAGCAAAAAGTTATGCGGATTTTCGGCGCCAGCTGGCAGATTTTCAACAAAAAAGTTTGCATGCTTAATCTTTCCAATATCGTGGTAATAGCAGGCAACTCGAGTGAGTAAAGAGCGTCCCCCGATTTCGGCCACGGCATTGGCACTCAGATTGGCGACCATCATACTATGATGATAGGTTCCAGGTGCTTCTTCCAATAGCTGCTTCAATAGAGGATGATTTGGATTACTTAATTCATTTAAAACAATCATACTGTCATCTGTAATCATTAACTCAATATATGGATGAAGTCCCATTGTTAACAAGAAAGAAAGTAGGCATCCTGCAAGCCCGCAAATTAAAGCGGTCCAGGTCTTTCCATCACCAAAGCTCATTCCTTGATAGATAACCAGGATAATATTCATTAATACAGGGAAAATAACCACCCACATAACTGCAGAGAATCCTTGTTCAGAAATTCTTTGATGTTTCACAACTGTTGCCATCAGACCGGCAAACAGATAGGTGATTAGTGTGATTACCAAAAAGTTAGTACCAATCGAATTGTAAAAGACAAATAGAGCGAAGACTACTTGAAAAAGTGCCGACATAACTCCTGTTCGTCTGTTTAGAAAATAGCTTAGTACAAGCGGCGTAAATGCTGCCGGGAAGAATAATGCAATGTACATGAGCTGTTCTGTTTGAAACATTTGGAAAAATTTCATGAAGACGACGCTTATAGTCATCGCAGTCACATAAAAGAAAATAAATTTAAGCTGCTGCTCTTCTTCCTGAAACTGATGTGAGAAATATAGTAAAACTAATACTTGAAGAACAATCGTTAGAAATAATGCCACTAAAGGAAAAATAGAGGTATTTTTACTAGTTAGTCCTAATAATTTTAGTTTTTCAATTGCTGTTGCATCAATTTGGCTTCCTTCACGAACGATGATTTCTCCTTGAAAAATCATAACAGGCTGTATGGCTTGTCGTGCCGCTTCTCGAAGTTCTTCTGTCCGTTTTTCATTTGGAAAATCATTGACAACAATTCCTAAATTAATTAGATAGCGAATATCTTGTTGTTGAGCTGCCGTGATATTTAAATACTGCAGTTTGTCGGTTGCCTCTTGTTGAAAGTTCTCAAGATCACTTTCACGAATTTGTTTTGCCATTTGTTCATCGATAAGCTTTAAGCTTTCTGTTTGGATTGTGGCAATTTCATCAGCTGTCATCATCATAATCGTTTGATAGAATTGATTTGGCAGCTTTTGAAACAACGCAACATCCTCATCATTTGCTTCTTCAAATTCTTTTTTTAACGCTGCTACCCGTTCATCAGCGGTTGGCTTTGGCACATTAGTTCCCGATTTTGCCTTGTCCACTTTTTCCTTATACTCATCATCAATTTGTTTATTTGCTTTTGTAATGAGTGTAAATAAATTGGTTAGACGGTCGTGTTGTTGAGCGGCTAAATCTTCTTGATAACTGTATTCCGGGGTCACCGCCTCAGCGGCTAGTTTTCGTTTTTGCTCTGTTTCAGCCGTATTCTCAATCGTCTTATTTGCACGAATACTTTCAGTTGCAACTTGTCCTTCTTTGTAGTCAACTGCTTTTTGTTTTACACTGCTAAATGTGATGGCAAACAAAAAGAGGGCAAAGAGAATTAATAAGCTGGGCAAAAAGAAGTGTCCTAACTTCTCTCGTATTTTTCTAACGGTTTTATTAAACACTTATTTACCTCCTAATTTACATCAATCTTTGGGTTCTTGACGTAAGCTTGCTTGTTCATATGCCTGAATTATTTCTGCTACGACAGGATGTCGGACAACATCACTTGCTTCAAAATTAACAAAATCGATTTGTTTGATATTTTTTAATGTTCTTTCTGCATGGATTAATCCACTCATTACCCCACGGGGAAGGTCGATTTGACTGCTGTCCCCATTGACAATCATTTTTGACTGAAAACCTAAACGAGTCAGAAACATTTTCATTTGTGCAATGGTTGTATTTTGTGCTTCATCTAGAATGACAAATGCATCATCTAGTGTTCGACCACGCATATAGGCTAATGGCGCGATTTCAATCACTCCACGCTCCATCAACCGATTTGTATGCTCTGTACCAAAAATTTGATAGAGTGCATCATAGACTGGGCGCAAATAAGGGTCCACTTTTTCCTTTAAATCACCAGGTAAAAATCCAAGGTTCTCCCCTGCTTCTACTGCAGGACGTGTTAGGATAATTTTTTGAACCTCTCCTTTTTTTAATGCAGCAATTGCCATGACAACAGCCAAAAAGGTTTTTCCAGTTCCAGCAGGTCCAATTCCAAAGACGACATCATGTTTTTTCACAGAAGCAACATAATTTTTTTGACCGGTATTTTTTACACGAATAGGCTTTCCATTGTGATCTTTTACGATCTCCTCTTCATACATATCTACGAAGTAATCCAAGGTTCCTTTACGTGCCATCTTTAATGCTGTAACAACGTCTGGTGTACTTATGTGGATACCTCGTTTAATCAACTCTTGAAGCATCCGTATAACCTGTGCAACTAAGTTGGCTTCATCTGGGTCGCCAATAATCTGAATCATTTCTCCACGTGTGTGAATAACTGTTTTTGTATTGTCTTCAAGAAATTTAATATGTTTATCGTGCGCACCTAATAGCATGCTGATATCATCGGTGTCACCAAGTTTTATTTCCAAAGATGTTGACTCTTCTGCTGACAAAAATGCGTCATCTCCTTTGATTTATATTCTTACTTATAATACCACATTCTCTGTAAAAGAAAAAATGACAGGTTGATGGAACAGCAAGATACAACTTTCATTTGGAAAAAAATGAATTATGAGCTGTTTGTTTGTGGATAGAAACAATCCTTGTAAAGAGAAAAACATGGTTAGAAAGAAACACACTTACCGTCAAATGAATCTCCTTGCGCACTTCAAAAACTATCTTCTAGCAGGCTAAATTAAAAACAGTAGAGGATTTCTCGTTTATACAGATAATCATTTACCGGAAAGTTCTAGATACTGACAGAGATGTAAATCAGAGTTATCTTTATAGAATTTCTTTGAAGATGTCTAAAAAGATGATTTAAACGAGCCTTTTGATAATGAAAAAAAGAACCACAGATTTTCGTCTGTGGTTCTTAGCCATTTTTATTCATGGTTTTGCAAAAGTTCTTTTACAACAGCGTTGACTTGATTGCCGTCTGCTTTGCCTTTTACTTGGGGCATAACTGCACCCATAACTTTTCCAAATTCCTTTGGAGAAGTGGCACCAGTTTTTGCAATCGCTCCTGCAACGATTTGACGAATCTCTTCTTCAGAAAGTTGTTCAGGCATATATTTTTCAACGATGATAATTTCACTTTTGACTTTTTCTGCTAAATCATCACGTTCCGCTTTTTCAAACTCTGATAATGAATCACGGCGTTGTTTCATTTCACGAGACAACACTGTTAACTCTTCTTCACCGTTCAAATCGCGGCCGATTTTGATCTGCTCATTTTGAATGGCTGCTTTCAACATGCGAACGACTTGCAATGTCTCTTTGTCTTTCGCCTTCATCGCAGTTTTCATATCTTCATTCAATGTACTTAGTAGTGACACACTACCAGCTCCCATTCATCGAAAAACTAGAATTTTTTGCGTTTTCTAGCTGCTTCAGATTTTTTCTTACGTTTTACACTTGGTTTTTCGTAGAATTCACGTTTACGAGATTCTTGTAGTGTACCCGCTTTTGACACGGAACGTTTGAAGCGACGAAGAGCATCGTCAAGAGATTCGTTTTTACGAACGACTGTTTTTGACATGTTAATTCCCTCCCTCCGAGCTTAAAAAGTAACCGTTTTTGCTATTGAAAGTTAATATCTCAAAAAACAAGACTGTCCTTAAAATATTATATCGAATGCCCATGAGACCGTCAAGCTATTCCGGTAAAGTTTTGACAATTATTCCGTTTAACTTAAGAAAACACTGGATTTTTCCATAGTTAATTGAAAATAAGCAGAAATATCCTTCCTTTTATTCTTCTTTGTTTGGTAGGATTGAGTGTATAAGAAAACAAAAGTTCTTTTTATTACTGACATTCTTCACAACGACCTAATATTTCAAAGCGGTGACCTTCAATCGTACATCCTGAAAGCTGTTCCTCAAAAAAATTCATTGGGCACATGTGAATTTCTTTTGTTTTTCCACAAACTGTACAAATAAAATGATGGTGATGCCCGACATTTCCTTGACAGCAGTGAAAACGAAACTTCATTTCTCCATTCAAATCTGTTTCTTCTAATAAATCAAGTTCAGAAAAATCGTGAAGATTCCTGTAGATAGTATCGTAACTGAGTCCTGGGAAATCTTCTTGCATAAATTCATGGACTTCTCTTGCTGAGACATAACGATTTCTTTTGATAAGATAAGTTAGGAGTGCCTCTCTTTTTTTTGTATATTTGAGTCCATTTTCTTTTAAACAATCGAGTGATTGTTGAATGAGTGTTTGATTATTCATATGCTTTCCTCCTAAATCAAAATGATTCCGAATTGAATTGTGGATTTATGGTATAATAAATTATCAAATTTTGCAAGTGAGGTTTTTATTATGACAGAAGAATCAATGGATATTGTAACGTTTTATGTAATTTCTGATTCTGCAGGAGAAACGGCGTCTAAACTCGCACAAGCGTCAATGGCGCAGTACCCTTCTGTGGAGTTCAATTTGTTTCGCAGAACCTTTGTGAATGACGAAGAGATGCTTTTGAAGGCATTGGAGGATGCAAAAGAAGAAAATGCGATGGTTCTTCATACATTGATTAATGAAGAGTTGGTGACTGTTGCTAATGAGTTTTGTGAACAAAATGGACTATTCAACTTTGATGTACTTACGCCGGTGGTAGGAGAAATCGAACGTCGGTCTGGAGTCGCTCCTTCAAGAGAGCCAGGAGCCTTACATCATCTAAATAAAAACTACTTTAAACGAATTAAAGCGATGGAGTTTGCAGTAAAATATGATGATGGAAAAGATCCACGGGGATTTTTAGAGGCAGATGTTGTTTTATTGGGGGTTTCAAGAACATCGAAAACACCATTAAGTCTATTTTTAGCAAATAAAAATTTAAAAGTAGCAAACCTTCCACTTGTTCCACAAGCACATATTCCTAAACAAATTTGGGAAGTTGACCCAAAGAAAATTGTTGGGCTGACAAATGATCCGGATATTTTAAATAATATTCGGAAGGAACGAATGAAATCTTACGGGTTGAATCCAGATACAGCCTACTCAGATATTGAAAAAATTAAAGCAGAGCTTGTTTTTGCGAATGATTTATACCAAAAACTGGGCTGTGAGGTCATCAATGTTGCGACACTCTCCATTGAAGAAACTGCTTCAATTATCTTAAATGCTCTAAATCTGGAAGATCACAGTTATTACGGAACTGTATAAAAAGTTTAAGAGTGAAGGTGGGACATAACTAATTAAGTCCCACCTTCGTAAACTCTTCAGTTGTTTTAATTAAAATACTTGCACGCCTTCTGTATCAATATGTAGAAGGTCTATTTTCGCTTGCTTATCTAATGCCTGTAAGCGAGCGAAAAGTGCCTCTGTTTTTTCCTCAGGAGATAAGATTAAAATCGTAGGGCCTGCACCGCTGAGAAATGAGGCATAAGCCCCTTCTTCGTGGCAGATTTCACGAATCGCCGCTAAATGAGGAACGAGATGTTTTCGATAGGCTTCATGCCACTTATCTTTTTCCATCATAACGCCTGCAAGTGGCAGATTGCCATTTAAAATGGCAGCAATCATTACATTTGCAATCCCGCTTGCTTCCACTGCTTCTCGATAAGGAATCGTTTCTGGCAAAACACTGCGACTTTCTGTTGTTAGGAGCTCATGATTTGGTACATAAGCGAGTACATCACAATCTGGAAAGTGGTGTTTGACATACCGGACATCGCCATCCAGGAAGCTGGCAACAACAAAGTCACCACAAATAGCTGGTGCAACATTATCAGGATGTCCTTCTAGTTCGGTTGCAATTTGCACCTTATCTTTTAAAGAAAGATGAAGATTTCCTAGTCGATTAGCGAGCTCAATTCCTGCAACAATTACAGATGAACTGCTTCCTAATCCACGCGCTAAAGGAATTTCCGACGTCATTTTTAATTTTTTTGGTGTCAGGTTAGGCGCTAATTTCAAAGCGGTTTGTAAGAGTAAATTCGATTCATCTGTAGGAATTTCCTTGGATAAGTTGTGCTGAATCACCCAGTTTTTACTATCCTCTAGGACCTCAATGAAAAGATATTCTGATAATGCAATTCCACAAGAATCAAATCCTGGGCCTAAATTAGCGCTCGTTGCAGGGACTCTGATTTTCATAGCTTTGCGACTCCTTCACGTAAATGCATACGCATTTCTTCTAAATCACTCATTTTTGAAATTTGAACATCTGTTGCATGGATTGCCGTATCTGGGTCTTTTAATCCATTTCCAGTAAATACAGTGACAACAGTTTCACCTGGTTTAATTTTCCCTGATTTAACATGTTGAATCACCCCTGCTAATGATGCAGCAGACCCTGGTTCAACAAATACGCCATCTTGTGCGGCTACTTTTCGATAGGCATTAAGTATTTCTTCATCCGTTACTGCGTCAATAAATCCAGAAGATTCATCACGAGCGGCTTCTGCCAGCTTCCAGCTTGCTGGATTTCCAATACGAATGGCTGTAGCGACTGTTTCAGGCTGTTCGACTACTTCTCCGCGAACAATTGCCGCGGCCCCCTCTGCTTCAAATCCATGCATTCTAGGAAGTGCTGTACCTTTTACCTCATGCCATTCTTTGAACCCTTTCCAGTAAGCAGAAATATTTCCCGCATTTCCAACTGGAATCGCTAAGACATCAGGTGCTTCTCCCAACTGTTCACAAATCTCAAAAGCTGCTGTTTTTTGTCCTTCAAGACGATAAGGATTGACAGAATTTACAAGAGCGACTGCCTCTGTTTTTGCAATGTCTCTCACTGCCTTCAAGGCTTCATCGAAATTTCCAGGAATAGAAATGATATCTGCGCCGTAGACAATGGCTTGTGCAAGCTTACCCATAGCAATCTTTCCATCAGGAATAACTACATAGGCTTTTACCCCTGCTCTTGTTGCATACGCTGCGGCTGCGGCACTCGTATTTCCAGTAGACGCACACACAATTGCTTTTGCCCCTTCTTCCACGGCTTTTGCCACAGCCATAACCATTCCACGATCTTTAAAAGAGCCAGTAGGATTTAATCCTTCGTATTTTCCGTATAAAGTAATGCCTAATTCCTTAGATAAATTGTGCAGAGGAATAAGTGGTGTATTTCCTTCTGCTAAAGAAATCATTGGTGTTTTATCTGTGATTGGTAAATAGTCCTTATATTGTTTTAGTAATCCTTCATACATAATTAATCCCCCAAAACTTTCATTGTATTTAATAAAGTAAATGCAGTTGATTTCTTAATTTTTTCAAGAGCAGCATCTAGCTTTTTCTTGCTGGTTCTATGTGTAATCACAATGACGCGAGCAGTGTCACCCTCTGATTTTTGCTGAACAACTTGGTCAAAGCTGACGTCTGCTTGATTCATAATCTCAGCAAGCTTCAAAAACTGTCCTTTTTCATCAGGTACTTCTAGTGAAAGATAGTATTTACTAAATATCTCTTCATCTGATGTCAACAATGTCTCATGCCGATACGCATTGAACATATGACCGGTTGTCTTCAGACGAATATTTTTTGCAATAGTGATTAAATCACTGACAACGCTTGTCGCGGTTGGTTTTGCTCCGGCACCAGGACCATAATACATCGATTCACCTACACCTGAACTTTCAATAAAGACAGCATTGTATTCATTACTCACGGAGGCTAGAGGATGTTTTTTTGGAACAAACATTGGGGAAACTTCGACATGAATGCTTTCTCCAGTTTTTTGAGAAGCCCCAATTAATTTGATTTCATAGCCAAGTTGTTTTGCCATAGCCACATCTTCTAGCGCTAATCCCCGAATCCCTTTCACAGAGACTTGTTCCATACTGATATTCATTCCAAATGCAAACTGACTGAGTATAACCATTTTATAGGCGGCATCAATCCCATCCACATCATTTGTTGGATCTGATTCTGCAAATCCCAATGCTTGTGCTTCTTTTAACGCATCCTCATAGGTTTTTGCATCATTGACCATTTTAGTTAACATGTAGTTGGTTGTTCCATTCACAATACCAAGTACATTCGTGATATCGTCTGCAGCTAAACTGTTAGCAATAGTTCTTAAGATGGGAATCCCCCCTGCAACACTTGCTTCGTAGTAGAGATCACAATGGGTTTTCTGTGCAAGGGCAACAAGTTCTCCACCATGTTGGGCAAGGAGGTCTTTATTTGCAGTAACTACATGTTTTCCCTTTTCTAATGCCTGTGAGATGTAGGTTTTCGCAGGCTCAATTTTCCCCATTAATTCAACAACGATTGAAATTTCAGGGTCGTCTAAAATATCGTTAATGGATGTGGTTAATTGAATATTGAAGGCATCTCCTAAAGCACGTTTTGCCTCTATGTCACGTACAAAGGCTTTCTCCACTACAATATCCATTCCTGTTACTTGTCGAATTTTTTCTTGATGAGCAATCAGTATTTCTGGAACACCCGAGCCAACTACTCCTAGACCGAGTAAACCAATTTTCAATTTTTCTTTCATACGTCCTCCAAAAAAATAATATCCGCATTAGAATATTTTCATTTTGTTCTAATCTTCACCGTATAAGTATAACCAAAATTCAAAAAAAAAACTAGACTTTTCCTAAGAATTACGGAAAAAGTCCAGTATATTTCAATGATGCTGCACATGTTCAAATGTTTGATCTAAGATATCTAAAACGTGGTGATCATCTAAGCTATAAAGCATTGTTTTTCCTTCTCGACGAGACTTTACTACACGATTATCTCTTAATAATTTTAATTGGTGTGAAACAGCAGATTGTTCCATGTCTACTTCTTGACTGATTGAGGTGACATTTTTTTCTCCTGTTTTTAGAAAAAATAAAATTTTTAAACGTGTCGGGTCACTTAAGACTTTGTATAGCTGACTCACTTTTTCAATATCTTTTTGAGTCTTCTCTCTCATTCGCGTTTCCTCCTCTGATAAGCAGTCATTAAAAATCTAAAATCTAGTATAACAGAGTTTCTTGATTATTCGAGAAATTCGTTCTTTTTCGGTTTTTAAATTATTTTCTACGAGTTTAATTTGTTCTTTTGAAAATAAAAAACCTCAGTTTGTTGAAGAAACGGAGGTTTTCTATTCTACTGTGTTAAGCGGGCGTCAAGTATGTCGTCTTGTAGCTAGCCTTCAGTGATGTTCGTAATACTTTTTTCGTATGCGGCAATTTTCTCATCTGCTTGTGCCTGAGTACTGCCTTTTACGCCAATATAAAACTTGATTTTTGGTTCTGTTCCAGAAGGTCTCACCGCAATCCAAGACTCGTCTTCAAGCACATACTTCAAAACATTGGATGGTGGAGTCGTTAATGCTTCTGATTTGCCGCTGCGGTCTGTTTTTGTTAACAGTTTGAAGTCTTCTGTTTGAATCACATTGATTCCTGCGAATTTTTTTGGTGCTTCTTCTCGGAATTTTGTCATTAACGCAGCAATTTTTGCGGAGCCTTCAATCCCACTCATGGTTACAGAGATTGTCTTCTCAGCGTAATAGCCATATTCTTTGAACATCTCTTGAAGAGCATCGTAAAGTGTCATTCCTTGTTTCTTATAAAAAGCCGCCACTTCAGCTAACAAAACAAGTGCTTGAATGGCATCTTTGTCACGAACAAATGATTTTACAAGGTAACCATAGCTTTCTTCAAATCCAAACATAAACGTATGAGTGTGATCTTCTTCAAATTGTTGGATTTTTTCAGCTATAAATTTGAATCCAGTGAGTACATTAATCATAGTTGTGTCATATTTGTCAGCAATAGCTGTAGGCAATTCACTTGAAACGATTGACTTCAAAACCGCTGCATTTTCTGGAAGTGTTCCTGCTTGTTTGTGGGCTTCCAAAATATACTGGATCATTAAGGCGCCAATCTGATTCCCAGAAAGAACTTGATAATTTCCGTCAGGCAAACGAACAGCTGCTCCTAAACGGTCTGCATCAGGGTCTGTCGCAATTAATAAATCAGCATTTTCTTTTTCACCTAAACGAATCGCATATTCAAAGGCAGAATGTTCCTCAGGATTCGGTGATTTTACTGTCGTAAAATCAGGATCAGCGATTGCTTGTTCAGGGACTAGTTTGAACTGTTCAAAGCCTGCTTGTTTTAAGGCTTTTTCTCCCAGCATTTTTCCAGTTCCATGAAGTGGCGTATAAATTAGTTTTAATGTCTTGCCCATTTCTTCTACTAGAGAAGGATTAATGGTTACAGCTTTGACTTCTTTCAGGTAAGCGATATCTACTTCTTCACCAATGATTGTAATCAAACCGCTATGCTCGACTTCTTCTTCTGATAAAACTTCTACTTCTAATGGATTTTCAACTCCGCGTACATAAGTAGTTAAAGCATCTGCATCCGCAGGTGGCATTTGTCCTCCGTCTTCTCCATAGACTTTATAGCCATTATAAGCTGCTGGATTGTGAGAGGCAGTAATCATGATGCCTGTAAATGCATGCAGGTGACGCACAGCAAAAGAAAGTTCCGGCGTTGGACGTAGGCTTTCAAAAACAAAGGATGGAATCGCATGCTTTGCTAATGTTTTTGCGGCTTCCATTGCAAATTCAGGAGACATATGACGAGAATCATAGGCAATCGCTACACCGCGACGTTTGGTCTGTGCATCTTGTGCATCCATGAAACGTGCTAATCCTTCTGTTGCTTGACGAATAGTGTAGATATTCATTCGATTAATACCAGGGCCTAAGATACCGCGCATTCCTGCAGTACCAAATTCAAGTGGTGCATAAAAAGCATCCTCTAGTTGTACAGGATCTTCTTTTAAAGTAGTTAATTGTTGTTTTAATTTTTCTTCAAGGCTTGCTTCATTCAGCCATTGTTCATAGACTTGTTCCCAAGACATGACACGACACCTCTTTCTAAAATAATGATTTCTTTTTAAAGTATACCATTCATGAATTCTAGATGAAAGCAATCTCAAAGAAAATAGTTGAATTCAAAGTAGGTGAACAAAGGATTGAATGAGTAACAGAGTTCTAGCATAAGAAAATATTAAAAAGAATAAAAGAAATAGACTATTTTTGCAGTCACAAAAATAGTCTATCGTTAAAAAAGTAGTTCTCTTAATTTACAGCTTCTGGTGTTTCTAATTCTTCTAAATATTTATAGACTTGTTGTCCAGCAATACCGCCTTCTCCGACAGCTGTAGTAATTTGACGAAGTGTTTTTTCACGAACATCTCCAATGGCATAGATTCCTGGAATGGCAGTTTTCATATCTCCGTCTGTTTCAATCCAGCCAGCTTCATTTGTTAAGCCGATTTTTTTGAAGGGTTCCGTTAGAGGGTCAAGCCCAACGTAGATAAAGATTCCATTTGCTTCTGCTTCGCTTACTTCATTTGTTTTTACGTTGCGTAATTTCACGCCAGACATGACCATTTCATTTCCAACGATTTCTTCAACGACTGTATCCCAAATGAAAGAAATTTTTTCATTTGCAAACGCACGGTCTTGGATAATTTTTTGAGCACGTAATTGGTCACGGCGATGAACAATGACAACTTCAGAAGCAAATTGAGTTAAGTAGATGGCTTCTTCAACAGCAGAATCTCCTCCGCCTACCACTACTAAGCGGCGATTACGGAAAAATGCACCATCACAGACAGCACAGTAAGATACTCCGCGACCTGCAAATTCTTCTTCCCCTTTAACACCTAATTTTCGATGGTCGCAACCAGTTGCTATAATGATAGTTTTTCCTTTGTAGCTTGCATCTTCACAGATGACTTCTTTATACTCACCATGGTCTTGAACATCCTGTACAATCCCGTAAGCATTTTCCGTACCAAATTTTGTAACACTATCATACATTTTATAAGCGAGCTCAGGGCCCATAATAGACTCAAATCCAGGATAGTTCTCAACTTCTGCGGTATTGTTCATTTGTCCGCCAGGTGCGCCACGTTCAATCATCAAGACAGATAAATTGGAACGAGAAGCATAAAGAGCTGCAGTCATTCCAGCAGGCCCAGCACCAATTATAATTACATCATACATAGTAGGAATACCTCCAATAATTTTTAAAAGTAAATTTACTTTACAGGGGAAACCAATTCTTGTCTACTCTTCTGCTTGCTCGACGCCAAACGAGTACTAAAATTGTCCAGTAAAAACGAGAAGATAATCTATTGACATTTTTTTCTCCTCCTGTAAAATCATCACGATATATCTATTATATAGAAGTGGAGGAACACATACAATTGAATAAAAAGAATCTTTTCACGATTTCGGATCGGGAACTGTTTTTTCTAAGCTGGCCAATATTTATTGAAATGTTTTTACGTGTCGTGATTGGAAATGTCAATGTTTGGATGATTTCACATTATTCAGAGCCAGCCGTCGCAGCAGTTGGAGCGGCGAACCAGTTATTGAATTTGACCGTATTTATTTATGGATTTATAACCGTTGGTACACAAATTATCATTGCCCAATTAATTGGAGCAAATCAAAAGGAAAAAATTCCCACGGTCATCAACTCTGCACTTTTTGGCTCAGTGTTGATAGGTTTACTTATCAGCTTGATGTTTCTCTTTTTTGCAGGTCCATTACTGCAGTTTATGAATTTGGATCAAGAGTTAATTGCTATTGGCGAAGGGTATTTGCGAATTTATGGGGGTAGCTTATTTATTTCAGCTATTACAGCTACAATCATTGCTGTAATGAGGAGTCACGGATTTACACAGCCGGCTCTTTTGGTCCCTATGTGTGCAAGCATTTTAGCTGTTATCGGAAACTATTTTGCTTTATACAGCCCATTTGGTCTCCCCCATTTTGGAGTAAATGGGTTGGCAGTTTCTAGCGTATTTGGAAATGCCGTGGGACTTCTTATCGCCTGCGGATTATTGAAAAAACATATTCGCTTTTCTATCTTTTCTGTCCGCATGAAAAACATTTCTTTTGATTTTGTTAAAAAGATTTTGGCTTATGGCTTACCTTCATCAGGAGAATCGCTTTCCTATCAAGGTGCACAGGTGGTTGTCACCATGATTGTTGCTTCACTGGGATCGAGTGTATTAATTGCAAAATCTTACGTAACAGCGATCTCTCAGTTTGTCTATTTAATTGCGGCATCATTAAGTCAGGGAAATCAGATTATGATTGGACGAAATGTGGGGGCTGGTGAATTCACTCGTGCGTCAAATCGCGGAATGCGTACAATGAAGATTGGCGTCATCGCTTCATTAAGTATTTGTATCGTTACGTGGATTTTTATTGAGCCTCTAATGGGTATTTTTACAACGAATGCTGAAGTTATTGCGATTGCTAAAGGTGTATTCTTTGTGGAGATTTTCCTAGAGTGTGCGCGTGCCATCAACATGATTTTAGTTGGAGCATTAAATGCAAGTGGTGATGTGAAATTTCCTCTTATCTGTAGTCTAATTGTTTTGTGGGTCATTAGCTTGCCCTTCTCATATTCACTGGCAATTTTCTTTAAATTTGGCTTAGTAGGTGTGTGGATTGCCTATGCGATTGATGAAGGCCTTCGAAGTGTCTTTATGATTATTCGATGGCGATCAGGCGTTTGGAAAAACAAAGCAGTTGTCCACAAGGAAGAGCCTGAATCGGTAACGTCACTATAAAAAAAGCGTGTCGGATTTTTAAACGTGTATTGACCTCCAGAAAGTAGATTTTGTGGGTCAATACAGCTCCTAGAAGTCCGCACGCTTTTTTCATCTATTCATTTCCTAATTCTTCTCCATTTGAAGCAATCACTTTTTTATACCAGTCAAATGACTTCTTTTTCGTTCGTTTTAGTGTGCCATGTCCATTATCGTCCATGTCAACATGGATAAAGCCATAACGTTTTTTCATTTCTCCTGTGCCGGCAGAAACTAAATCAATACAGCCCCACGTGGTATAACCAATTAAATCAACCCCATCCAATGTAATCGCCTCTTTCATTGCTTGTATGTGTTTTTGAAAATAGGCAATTCGATAATCATCTTGAATGGTTCCATCCGCTTCTACAATATCTACTGCACCAAATCCATTTTCAACAATAAATAGTGGTACATGGTAGCGATCATATAAAGCACTTAGAGAAATTCTTAGCCCCACTGGATCAATTCCCCATCCCCATTCAGATTCTTCCAGATATGGATTTTTTACAGCAGGCATCTGATTTCCGCCTACATACGTAACATTTTCGGGAGTTGCAGTAGCTACGGTTGACATGTAATAGCTGAAGCCGATGTAATCAACGGTTCCTTCAGAAAGAAGTTCATCATCTCCTGCTTCTTTCTTTATAGTAATCCCTTCTCGTTCAAATTGTTTCAATTTATGAGCAGGATAATAACCTCGTACTTGTACATCAATATAAAATTCTTGTTCACGGTTAAACTGTAATGCAGCGAGGACGTCTTCTGGACGACAAGAAAGTGGATAGCTAGGAATGTAGGCAACCATCATACCAATTTGGAAATCGGGATTTATTTTTTTCCCAAGAAGTACTGCTTTTGCACTTGCTACAAACAAGTGATGGGCTGCCTGATATTTTGTTTGCGAGTCATTTTGGTGAATACCAATCTGTGTCCAGCTTCTTAAAAAGTTGATTTCATTAAAAGTCATCCAATAAGTGACTTTTTCTTTATAGCGTTTAAAAATCGTTTCACAAAAGAAAAGAAAATTATCAATGGTTTGACGATCTGACCAGCCATCTACTGTATCTGCAAGGTACATTGGAATATCAAAGTGATTAATGGTTACCACCGGTTCAATATTGTTAGCTAATAGTTCATCAAAGACACGATCGTAAAAAGCCAACCCTTCTTCATTTACTTCTTTTGTTCCTTTTGGGCAGATTCTCGCCCACGAAATAGAAAGGCGGAAACATTTAAAGCCCATTTCTGCAAAAAGAGCAATGTCTTCTTTGTAATGGTGATAAAAGTCTGTTGCTACGTGACTTGGATAGTAAGTTTCTTCATCAATGTACCCGATAGCCCCTTCTGGTAGGGCCTGATTTCTTGTGACACGCTCGATTGTTCCTTCTTTTGTTTGATACGTAATCATTCTTGGAGAATCATGGCTGCCGCCAGTGATGGCATCTAGCGTACTCGGTCCTTTTCCTCCTGATAAGTAACCGCCTTCATATTGATTCGCCGCAGTGGCACCGCCCCATAAAAAATTGCTTGGAAAGCTCATTTTTGTTCATCCTTTCTTGTGACTAAATGGTAAAAATGAAAAGCTGAGAGATAGTAGTACATACCAAATCTCAGCTTAAAGTAATTGTGTAAATTATTCGTTTGTTAAGTCTTCTCCGTTTGAAGCAATGACTTTTTTATACCAGTCAAACGATTTTTTCTTGCTGCGTTTTAATGTGCCGTTTCCATCATTGTCTCGATCCACATAAATGAAGCCGTAACGTTTTTTCATTTCACCAGTACCAGCGGAAACTAAGTCAATACAGCCCCACGTAGTGTAGCCTAATAAATCAACGCCATCCTCATCCACTGCATCTCTCATTGCTTGGATGTGCTCCGCTAAATAGCTGATTCTGTAATCATCAGCGACGTAACCATTCTCGTCAGGTGTATCCACTGCCCCTAAACCATTTTCAACAATAAACAATGGTTTTTGATAACGATCATACAAGTCGTTCATAGTGATGCGCAATCCTAATGGATCAATTTGCCAGCCCCATTCACTTGCATCCAAATAAGGATTTTTCACTGAGGCAAAGATGTTTCCAGCCGTTTGTTCTAATAATTTAGGATCTGTTGTCGCTACTCGAGAGGAGTAATAAGAAAATGAAATAAAATCAACCGTATGCTCTTTAAGGAAATCTAAGTCTCCTTCTTCCATGACAACATTGATACCGTTTCGTTCCATTTCTTTTAACGCGTATGCAGGATATTCTCCGCGAGATTGTACATCAATGAAGAAATAGTTTTCACGATCTGCTTTACGAGAAGCAAATACGTCTTCTGGTTTACATGTGTAAGCATAATTTGAACCAGCAGCAAGCATACAGCCTACTTGGTTTTCAGGATCTACTTCGTGAGCGATTTTTGTTGCTAATGCACTAGCCATTAATTCATGATGCGCTGCTTGATATTTTACCTGTTCTTTGTTTTCTCCTTCTTCAAAGTACAGACCAGCACCCATGAATGGTGCATGTAAAATCATATTAATCTCATTGAAGGTTAACCAATATTTTACTAGTCCTTTGTAGCGAGTGAAAATAGCACGACAAAGGTTTTCATAAAATCCAACCATTTCACGACTACGCCATGCGCCATATTTTTCAACTAAGTGCATTGGACAATCAAAATGAGTAATGGTCACTAAAGGTTCAATTCCGTATTTGTGACACTCTTTAAACAAGTCTTCATAGAATTTTAGTCCTTCTTCATTTGGCTCAGTTTCGTCTCCTAATGGGAAGATTCGACTCCATGCAATTGATAAGCGATACGTTTTAAAGCCCATTTCGCCAAACAACGCGATGTCTTCTTTATAGTGGTGATACATATCAATGGCTTCTTTTGCTGGGTAGAAGTGCTCATCGTCAAATTGGAACATTTTCTTTTCACCAGCAATTACTGCAAAACGGTCAGGACCTACTGGCGCTAAATCAACATTAGCTAACCCTCGGCCACCTTCTTTATAGCCACCTTCACATTGGTTTGCTGCTGTTGCGCCGCCCCATAAAAAGTCTTTTCTAAATCCCATCTATTTTCACTCCATCTCTCATTTTTATTTACATCTTTATTTTCCATCTTGTAAACAGTTATTACAAGGTGAATCCCGAAAGTTACACGTGAATTCACAAAAATTACTTTAATTTCTTTCTTTTTTGTAAAATCGATTTACAAAAAAAGTTTATTTTTCTAAAAAATCCTTCTCCAGCTTCTCCTATCCTATCTTTTTATTTACAAAAATATTATAATTTGTGTAAATAAGGAGGGGTTTTATGCTTATTCAAGAAAAAATGCAACAGACACACTTTTCCAGCTCAGAACAACAGGTGATTGATTATCTATTGTCGCATACTGAGGGGTGGCAAGATCAAACGATTAAAGAAATCGCCAATCAAGTCTACACACATCCTTCGACTCTTATCAGAATTGCAAAAAAATTAGGCTACTCTGGTTGGAAAGAATTGAAAGAAGCGTATATAGAAGAGATTACTTATTTAACAAGCCACTTTGCTACAGTTGATGCTAACTTTCCCTTTGATCAAAGCGACGGCGTCATGTCCATTGCTTCAAAAATTGGTACACTTCAAAAAATGACAATCGATGATACCTTATCTTTGCTGCATCATGATGAGCTTCAAAAAGCTAAACAATATTTACTACGTGCAGATACGGTAAAGCTGTTTGGCGGGAATGCCAACACCTTAATTTCACAGGAATTTGCTTTAAAGATGAGTCGTTTAGGAAAACCAACCTCTGTGAGCACGACCTTTGGAGAAGGCATGTACGAAGCCTACAATCTACCAGAATCTAGCTGTGCAATTTTGATTAGCTATACAGGTGAAAACAGCTATTTATTGGAATTGCTGACAGTCCTTCAAGAACGAAAAATCCCGGTGATTGCCCTTACAAGTATCGGAACCAATCAATTAGCTGAAAAAAGTAACTGTACCTTGCGTATGACAACAAGAGAGCGGCTTTATTCAAAAATTGGCAGTTTTACAATCAACACGTCCATTTGTTATCTATTAGATGTCTTATACAGCTGCGTTTTTGGCGAACATTACAGGAAAAACTTTAATCACATCTTAAATGTTTCTCAAAGAGTAGATAACCGAAGATCTACATCAGAAATTATTCGAGAGAAAAATCCTCAAGATGTGTTGAATGCGTTAGATTCATGGATTCCAAACTAGGTGTTCAGTTTATTTTAAAAAAGGAGCGTGAAGATAATTTTTCACTTCGCGCTCCTAAAAAAGAGTCTCCATTAAGTATTTTTATACTCGCTGTTTACACCAGTGCGGTGATAAGCTCTTCTCCGTTAGCGATGGTTTTCTTTTGTGTTTCTAGAATGTCTAAGTAGTCTGAAGCATTTGTGACAATGATTGGTGTTTCTACATTGAAACCAGCTTTTTGAATCGCCTCAATATCAAATCGCACAAGCAGCTGTCCTTTCTTTACTCGTTCATTTTGTTGAACAAATGCTTCAAAATGCGAACCATCTAATTGGACGGTATCTAAACCAATATGGATTAATAGTTCAAGTCCATTATCTGAAACTAAACCAATTGCATGTTTTGTGGGAAAAAGGGTCATCACAGTACCGTCAAAAGGAGCTACGACCTCTCCTTTTGTTGGATGAATCAAAATTCCTTTGCCTAATGCCCCTTGTGCAAACGCTGCATCTTTTGAGGTAGATAATGGAGCCAATGTTCCTTGAATCGGCGTAGCAACCACTTCTTTGTTTACACTAATCTTTGAATCAGAAAGAGCATCTATTTCTTCAACAGTATCATCTTTCCAGAAGAAGAAGGTCAAAACAAATCCAATGACAACTGCAATGCCAATCGCAATAAATGACTGAATCATTCCACTTGCATCTCCGTCACCAATAAAGTTTACAACGCCAAAGATACCCAAACCGCCCATCGTATATGTGGTTACTCCGTTTATCATTAGATAAAGTCCTGCAGCTGCCCCGCCAATCATTGAGAAGATAAATGGTTTCTTTTTCGGTAAAGTAATCCCATAGATAGCTGGTTCTGTTACTCCGAAAATACCCGAGATAATTGCTGGTGGACAAAGGGCTTTTAATTTTTTGTCTTTTAATTTGAAATACATTGCTAACACAACAGCAGTTTGTGCAAAGCTTGCACCAAATGAACCGACCAACACTTGGCTAGCCCCTTCTTGTGTCACTTGCATAATCGCTAAAGGAACGACACTCCAGTGAAGACCGAAAATAACGAGCACTTGCCAGAAGAATCCTAGAATTACACCGTATAATGCAGGTGAGAAACTCATCAGTGATTGGAATCCTGAGCTGAGTAAGTCAGTTAAAATACTGATGATTGGACCAATGATTAAAAACCCGATTGGTAAAGCAATCAGTAAGACAAAGAACGGAACTAGGAAGGTTTGAACAACAGCAGGTATAATCTTTTTCGCTAATTTTTGAATTTGAGCGGCAAATGCAATGATAAAAATAATCGGAACAACACTACTTGTATAGCTTGCTCCAACCCAAGGAATGCCCAAGAAGGTATCATAAGCAGGCAAGCCTAGTAAACTATGTGGAGCGGCCGCCCCTGCTCCCGCAACCGCTTCATAGGCTCCTTGCAAAGCTGGGCCTTGTACAGAGGGATAGCAAAGAGCTGCCCCTATCACAATTCCAACCATCGGATTCAATCGGAATTTTTTTGCTGCAGTATAGCCTAAAATAACGGGCATGAAATAAAAAATTGCATCTCCTATACCATTTAACATCGTGTACGTGCCAGAAGTATTTTCATAAAGCTTTAAAAAGACAAAGAGTGCATTCACTCCTTTGACCATACCAGCTGCTGCCAAGGCACCTAAGAATGGCTGAAAACACCCACTAAGAATATCAATTAATCGGTTAAATAAATTTCCTCCAGAGGCTGTTTCTTCCGCATCACCGCTAAGGTGTGCCACCTCTAAAACATCAGCATAGACATCAGGAACATGGTTACCAATAACCACTTGATACTGTCCTCCACTCTTCATGACAGTAACTACGCCATCCATATTTTTTAAGATGTCATCTTTTGCATTTGCTTCGTCCTTCAATTTAAACCGTAATCTTGTAATACAGTGTGTTAAGCTATTGATATTCTCTCTTCCACCAACATTTTCAACAATTTTTTCTGCTAAATCATGATATTTTCCCATTTTTGTTTCCTCCAATTTTGTTTGATTGAAGGTTTAGCCAACTGAATGTCACTATCCAAAAGCCACATCATTACTGATATCGCAAACTATAGGGTTAAGTAAAACTTTCCGGCCCTCCTTTTTTTATTAGTTATTATTTTATCGATTCTTTTCTGCTAAACGAGCAATGTGAATCGCTAAATACATTTTTTCATCACTGGACATAGTATAATCGAATAATTCCGTTAAATATGTTTGAATTTTTTCTACACAGGTCATCGCAGTTCCATATTTTTTTTGAACAATAGAAAGTAGCTCTTCTTCAACGTCTCCTTCGTGCTGTGTTTGATTCACTACTCTGGACAAAAAGAACCGTAGATGTGTAGTGAAGCGATAGAAATAGACGGATTCTTCATTGAAATCAGTTTTATAATAATAGCGAACAATATTTAAAATATCCTGCATCGTTTTTGTATATGCATACATGTCATCCATTTCTGGATTTTCTGTCTGAGCATTTACAATGTGCAATGCAATAAATCCAGCTTCATCTTCGGAGAGCTGAACATTGTACTCTATAGCTATCTTTTCAACCGTTCTTTTTCCAATAGAAAATTCTTCTGGAAACAATCGTTTGATATCCCACAACAGAACGTTTGGCATTTGAATATTTTTCTTTGTGCGCTCAATTGCCGTATACAAGTGGTCAGTGAGTGATAAGTAGATGGATTCATTCAATGTTTTATTGAGTTTTTGCTTAGCGTATTCAATAATTTGAACAGCAATAGTCAGATATTCAAGTGGAATATCATGAACCAGCTCTTGAAACTTTTGTGAAATCCCTCGATCTGATAACAAAAAAACTTTATCAACTTTATCTTTTGAAATAAAATCTCCAGGTTTTTTATTGAAGGCAAGCCCCTTTCCCATAACAACAACTTCTAATTGATTTTCATCTTTTGTGACAACGACATTGTTGTTTAATATTTTTTCAATTACCATCTTTTTCCCTCCCAAAGTGTGTGTAACATCTGAAAAAAAAGAAAAACCTAATCACTTCATCAAAGGCAGAAAGCTACCTGTAATGAACTAATTAGGTTTGGCTTGCTCGGGGCAATCACCATCCGTTAAATTGCTTACAAGACCATAATAAACAAAACCTCCTTGTATGTCAACGCTTTCTTTTTTATTACTAAACAAAAGAGTGAGCTCTTAGATAAGAAAAAAGGAGAAAAATCAAGTTCGATTTTTCTCCTTTTCCTGAGAGTCTCTATACGTCACTATTTTGTAATCTGTACATATCTGCATAAAGCCCGTCGTGACTAAGTAATACTTCATGCGTTCCTCTTTCAACGATATGTCCTTTATCCAAAACTAAGATGAGATTCGCATCTCGAATGGTCGATAGTCGATGGGCAATGGCGATGGTTGTTCGCCCTTGTCGCATATTCGCTAAACCTTCTTGAATCAGCCCTTCTGTTTCTGTATCGATGTTTGCTGTTGCTTCATCCAACACTAAAATTTTTGGATTGGTTACAATGGTTCGAGCAAATGAGATTAATTGCCGTTGACCACTGGAATAGCTTGCCCCTCGTTCGATTACTTTTGCATGATAATCATTTGGTAGGGTTTGTATAAAGGTATCTGCCTGGACAAATTTTGCAGCCTCTTTAATTTGCTGATCGGTTATCTCGGTGTTTAACATACGAATATTTCCAGCAATATCCCCATAGAACATAAAAGCATCTTGTAAAACTAAGCCCATTTTTCGTCGAAGCTCTTCAATCGGAAATTCGCGAATATCTGTGTCGTCAATCAATATCTGCCCTTCATAAAATTCATAAAAGCGCATGAGGACATTGATGATGGAGCTTTTCCCACTTCCAGTGTGACCAACAAGTGCCACGGTCTCTCCAGGTTGTGCAATAAATGAAATATTATTTAATACATTATTTTTCCCGTCATAAGAGAAACTGACATTTCGGAACTCAATTTTTCCTTCTATTATTTCTGCATCCGCATCAGGATTTTGTTGAGGAGTATATTCTTCATTGTCCATAATTTTCAAAATACGACTTCCCGCAACCATACCATCTGTGAAGACACTTAAGAAATCCATCATCTGAGACATTGGGTTGAAAAATCCCTGTACATATGTTGTGAATGCGTAGATTAGCCCCACTTCAATGGGTGAATGTAGTGCATCAAAGCCAAATAAGCTTAAAGACATGGCTACGGCAATTGCGTATAAGAAGCTAATAATCGGACTTAATAAAATCGAATTTGTTTTAATCATGGAATAACGAGTTTCTAAATAGTCGTCGTTAATTGTTTCAAATTCACTTTCTAAACGTTTTTCCTGACGAAACTGCTGAATAATCTGCATACCAGAAATTGACTCATTTAGTTTTGTATTTAGCTGGCTTAATTTTTCACGCATACTTCGGTAAATTCGAGAACTGAATTTCTGATAGTACCATATGACCACACCTAAAACTGGTAAAAAGATTAAGTTCCACAAAGCGATTTTTGTATTGATTTGAAACATTGCAATAAAAGATGAAACAACCGCAAAAATCCCTGTTAAGACCATCAAAAATACGTACCAGAATTCAAAGAGTGTCTCAGTATCGTTGGTCACACGAGAGACGATTGAACCTGCAGGTGTCTGATCGAAATAGCGCATCCCTAATGTGTGCAGCTTCTCAAATAGCTTCACGCGAATATGTTGATATGTTTTTAGCGAAGCCATAGAGTATAAAAACCATTGAAAGAACCAAATGATACTTTTTAAAATGACACCAAACAGGTAAAGTCCCGCAAAATACAAAATAATTTGTGTGGTAGCTGCCTGTTTTGCTAAATAATTATCCATGAAGGTTTGAATAATCCTAGGCAATAGAACATTAATTACCGATAGGACCAGCGCAAATAAAATAGCCACGATAAATGTTGTTTGAAATGGCTTGGCAAATTTTAATAGCCGCTGAATAATGGTTTTTTGCTCTTTGAGAGGGATGGATTTTGTCCATTCAGATTTATATTCTTCCATTATGCCTCACTCCCTTCAATTTTTGCTTCTAATTGCTGTTTATCCCACATTCGTTTATACCAGCCACCTTGGCTAAGTAACGAACTGTGTGTGCCCCGCTCTACGATTCTACCATCGTCAATTACGATGATTTCTTTTGCATGCATGACACTGCTTAATCGATGCGCTGAAATGATGGTTGTCTTTTGACTTCTGGCTGCTTTCAAATTTTGAAGAATAGCCTCTTCTGTTTTTGCATCAACCGCAGATAAGGCATCGTCTAAAATCAACAGCTCAGGATTCACAATCAAGGCACGTGCAATCGATAAACGCTGTTTTTGTCCGCCGGATAAAGAGACCCCGCGCTCGCCAACCATGGTATCGTATCCTTCTGGAAAACCGGCAATATCCTCTCCAATGTATGCCATATCTGCTGCTTTTTTGACTTCTTCTTCTGTAAAGTCTGGATTAGCAAAACGAATATTGTCTCTTATGGTCATTGAAAAGAGAAAATGATCTTGCGGAACATAGCCTATTGACTTCATCAATGCGTCCAAAGAGTAGTCTTTAATGTCGTGTCCGCCAAAAGTAAGTACCCCTGTATACTGATCGTACTCTCGCATAAGCAGTTTTAAGATGGTTGTTTTTCCAGCACCAGTTTTTCCAACAATTCCTAACGTATCGCCTTCATTAATAGAAAACTGAATCCCTTGTAGCGCGGGTGATTCATCTTTTGGATAAGTGAACTCTTCAAGATTCATTTCCAGCGTTCCTTTAGCTGGCTTTTGAATTGCATCAAAGTGCTCAACGATATGTGTTTTTTCATGAAGTAGCTCATTTACACGGTCATAACTTGCATTCCCACGTTCTAATACGTTAAATAATCGACCGATGGCAAACATTGGCCAAACAAGCATTCCTATATAGCTGATGAATGAAACCAGCTGACCAATTGTAATTTTTCCACTCATAATAAAATTTCCGCCGACAATAATCGTCAGTACATAAGAAATCCCAATAATCAGTGTGATAAATGGATCAAAAAGTGCATCTAAATAATTGACCCGACGGTTTTTTACAATCGCATTGTCCGTCTTCTGTGCAAAGTCAGCTAAATCTTCTTTTTCTTGTCCAAAGGTTTTGATGACTTTCATTCCTGTGATGCTTTCTTGCGCTTTATCATTGATAGATGAAAAAGCTTCTTGTGCTTCTCGAAATGCATCGTGGAGTTTAGAACCTAAGATGCGTGAGGTCACAGCTAATAGCGGTAGTGGAATGAGCGCAATCAAAGTCAGACGCCAATCTACAAACAAAATCATTGCAATAATTGTCGCTCCCCCTGTAATCAAGGAATCTGCAAAGGTTAAAATCCCTGCTCCTGCAACATTTTGAATGGCATTTAAATCATTCGTTGCATGAGCCATTAAATCCCCCGTTCTATATTTTTGATAGAACACATGATCCATACGAGTAAAGTGCTCAAATAATTGGCGACGTAAATCTTTCTCCAATCGTGCAGCACTTCCCCAGATATGCATGCGCCAAATATAACGAAAGACATATTGACCTATTGCAGCTAGTATGAGAATCACAATCCAAAAGCTAATGGTTTGCAGTGAAATTTGCTTGTCTGCAATCTCATCAATAATAATACCGATGACTTTTGGTGGAACTAACTGAACGAAAGCAACTAAAATAAGTGCGGTGACTCCATAAAAATAATGCTTCTTTTCTTGTTTAAAGAACCAGCCTAATTTTCTAAAAATTGACATACTTCTCCTCCTTCATTTTTAAGCAGCTTTGAGAGGAAGCTACCCCTTCTTACCCTTCAATTATCCCTAAAATAAGACACAAAAAAACAGGCCGAAAGAAATTTCAGCCCGTAATTTTTTTCAATAATATGATGTACCTGCAAAAAAATGAATGTCCTATTTACTACTTTGGTTTTTCATTTGCTGCATCATCTGACGTACTTTCTTTTCAGAGGGTTTTTGCCCCATAGACGCCATCATTGATCGTAACATTTCCTCATTAACGGGAGGATTTTTCTTAAGATAGTCTTGCATATATTTTCGCGCGATGAAAAATCCACCGACTGCGCCTAGTAACAAAGCGATAACTGCGATAAGTACAACTATTCCTACTGACATGTAAATCTCTCCTTTCGTCTCAAATTGCTCTCAAGAAATTATTTTACTAGATAAACAAGGAAAAGAAAAGCCGTATTTCCAAAATAGTCAAACTTTTTTGGAAATACGGCGTTTTTTATTGATTTTCAATCTTATTTAGCAATTCCGGATCAAATATTTTTGATTTTAGCATCGCAATTTCAAATCCATACGGAGCTTTTGCTGTTTTTTTATCAGCACCCACATACGGAGTTTCCAATATTTTTGGCAGAGTGGTTAATTGATCATGATGAACAATTTGACTCAGGGCATCAAAGCCGATTGTCCCAAAACCAATATTTGCATGTCGGTCTTTATGAGAGCCTTGCGGATTTTTTGAATCATTGATATGAAGCACTTTTAATCGATCTAATCCAATGATTTTATCAAACTCATTTAAAACACCGTCAAAGTCTTCTTTCACATTATAGCCAGCATCATTTGTATGACAAGTATCAAATGTGACCGAAAGTTTTTCGTTTAACGTCACTCCCTCAATAATTGTAGCCAATTCTTCAAAAGATCTTCCTAATTCTGTTCCTTTTCCAGCCATCGTTTCCAAGGCAATTTGAGCAGTTTGATCTTTTGTCAACACTTCATTTAGTCCTTTGATAATCTGCTTAAGCCCCGCATCAACACCTGCACCAACATGAGCGCCCGGATGCAAAGTGATCTGAGTTGCACCTAGTGCTTGCGCACGAATAATTTCTTCTCTTAAAAACTGTGTGGCAAAGCCAAAGTTTTCTGGTTTAATCGTATTTCCTAAATTGATAATATATGGAGCATGGACCACAATGTTTGATAGGTTGTGTTCCTTCATAAATTGTTGTCCTGATTCAATATTCATTTCTTCAATTGGTTTTCTACGTGTATTTTGAGGTGCTCCTGTATAAATCATAAACGTAGTTGCCTGATAGCTAGCTGCTTCTTCTGCTGAACCTAGCAGCATTTTTTTTCCGCTCATACTTACGTGAGATCCTAATAACATACTTTTTGCTCCTTTTCATTTACTCTCTTCTTTGTAACAGATATTCTTCATTTTTTAAAGAAATCTGTCTGAAATTTTTAAATCCCGATTAGTAATAAGGCTAAGGTCATGAAAAATAATCCGATAATAAAGCTGATGGAGGAAGTAAAGCCGACGATTTCTTCAGACATGCCTGCTTTTACACTATTTATTACTGAAAAAGTTGGAATCGGTGATACGCTTAACAGACATAAAACAATTTTCATCGTATGTGGGATGGGTAAAAAGTAAAAAAGCGCAAATAAAATCAAGCCACATCCGTAACGTACTCCTAGTGTTTTTGTCACAAGAGAGTAACTTTTTCTAGGTAAGTTTAACTCCAAATATAACCCCACCATAAACATAGATAAAAAGGTATTTGCCTCTGCCATTACTTTTAGGATATCAATCAGAGAAGTCGGCAAGACAACCTCTCCCGAACGAAGAATGAGCATCAGTAAATAAGCAGAAAAAGGAATGGATTTTAGTAGCTTTTTTACGATTCCTAAAATAGTGACTGGTGCTTTTTCTCCGACAATTTTGTCAATGGCTACGGTGCTTCCACCGGCAAGCATGATGCTATTTCCCATATCAAACATAGCCAGCAGTGGGACTGCTACAGGGAAAAAGCTTTGTAGAAATGGCAAAGTGAAGTTTCCTACGTTATATCCTGATACACTATACATGAAAAATTCTCGTTCGACAGTTTTTTTTCTTTTGGACGCTACAGCTCCGATGAGAATCATTAAGCAATTTAATAAAAATCCAGCAAGCAGCAAAATAAGCAGATTCGTCTGTATTTGTAAATCAGCAAGGTTCACAATAATTGCGGCCGGAAGCGTAACATTTAATATAATGGTGGATAATGTTCCACCATCTGCCTTGGAAAGCAAATTTATCCGCTTTAATCCGTAACCAATGAGGATGATAAGAAACAAACCCAGTGCATTTAAAAGAATTGTTTTGATAATTTTTTCCTTCTTTCTAAAAAAAAAGACAAAAACAGAACGTCTTTCTGTTTTGTCCTAAACGCTTATTTTTAACGCGGTGAACAAGAACTTAACGGACACCCCAATGCCCTTATGTATGTAGTCGTCGTATCAATTCTAACTGAAAATGACTATAAAGAAAAGAAGTTCGTGGGAAGTGGTTACCTATTTATAAAGTTTTTTTTGATAATCTGACTACTTTTTCCCACTAAGCTATTCATATCACTGTTTCTTTGCTATAATTATACGGTATAAATCAAAAATTGAGGTGAAATCATTGCCCCCATTAAATAATGGAAGACACAATTCAGAAACAGGTAAAAATAAGGTTTTATTTGGATTTAATATTTTTTTACGCGTCCTTCAATCTTTACTTATTGTAGGTGTTGTTTTACTGATATTAGGAGGGTCTCTTGCACTAGGGATTGGCACAGGCTATTTTGCATATCTGGTTGAGGATACACCAATACCTACCAAAGACGAACTAAAACGTGATTTGGGTGATATTACTCAGACATCCAAATTGGCTTACGCTGATAATAGTGAGATTGCAACCATTCGTTCAGACTTAATGAGGACGGCTGTTAGCTCTGAAAATATTTCTGATTTGATAAAAGAAGCAATTATCAATACAGAGGATGAATATTTTGAAGAGCATAAAGGCTTTGTTCCAAAAGCCGTCATTCGTGCACTCATCTCTGAAGCTACGGGAATGGGGTCTTCGGGTGGCTCTACATTGACTCAACAATTAGTTAAACAGCAAATTTTATCAGATGAAACAACATTTAAACGAAAAGCAAATGAAATCATTTTATCTATGCAAATTGAAAAATATTTTTCAAAAGATGAGATTGTAACAACTTATTTGAATGTCTCCCCTTTTGGTCGAAACAATAAAGGACAGAATATTGCTGGCGTACAAGAAGCGGCAAAAGGAATTTTTGGTGTCGATGCAAAAGATGTAAATTTAGCGCAGGCAGCATTTATTGCGGGGCTTCCTCAAAGTCCGATTACGTATAGTCCATATACCAATACAGGTGATCTAAAGGAAGATTATTCTTTGGGACTTGAAAGAAAAGATTTTGTCTTGTTTAGTATGTATCGTGAAAAAGCAATTACAAAAAAAGAATATGAAGAAGCAAAAGCCTATGATTTGTCAAAAGATTTTCTGAAAAAACAGGCGGTTGAAGCAGATGATCAAGGGTTTCTTTATTATTCAGTGCTAGATGAAGCTCAAAATGTTATTGCGGAAAAAAATGCAAAAGCAGATGGTCTTAGTGATGAAGAGTTTGCAGATGAGTCAACTTTTGTAGCTTATAAAAACCGCGCAAAAAAAGAGTTGGAGAATGGCGGATATACTGTTCAATCAACTATCGATAAAAATATTTACAACTCAATGCAGGATGCAGTTCGTGATTATGGCTACATGCTAGACGATGGTTCAGGTTCTCGAATCGAGACAGGAAGCGTCCTGATGGAAAATAAAACAGGAAAAATTTTAGGTTTTATTGGAAGTCGAGACTATAACACTGATCAAAATAATCATGCGTTTGATACGGTTCGACAAGCTGGTTCATCAATTAAACCGGTCTTAGTTTATGGACCAGCTATTGATCAAGGCTTGATGGGTTCTGAAACACGTGTAGCTGATTATCCGATGAAGTATCGTGATGGCGGTGCAACATTAGCTAATGCAACAAATACAGGATCTAGAACGTTCCAAACGGTTCGTGAGTCACTGGAATGGTCCAACAATATTCCTGCTTACCATATTTATCAGAATTTAATTGAAAAAACAGGCTCGGATCAATTTGCCTATGATAATTATTTAAAGAAAATGAATTACCCTGCCTCGCATGACTGGGGTGTTGAAGCAGCACCACTTGGAACAACCGATGTTACCACATTGAATCAAACAAATGGATACCAGGCATTAGCAAATGGTGGTGTGTATCAAGAAGGCTATCTGATCGAGTCAATTAAGGATAATGATGGCAATGTCGTTTATCAGCATGAAGCAAACCCTGTTGAGGTCTTCTCTCCTGCTACAGCATCTATTATGAATGATCTTATGAGAAGCGTAATTGATGCCCAAATTACTTCTCCGTTTAAATCTGTTATTAGTGGACTTGACTGGAATTTAGGAAACGCTGATTGGGTTGGAAAAACAGGTAGTACAGATAATTATGCTGATTCATGGTTAGTTGTTTCTACACCAAAAGTAACGATTAGCAACTGGTCTGGACACGGAGAAGCCAATATTCCGATGAATGATGGCAGTGGTGATCGTTCTGCAAATTATCTTGCATATGTGATTAATAAGGTCCATCAAACAAATGGAGATGTCTTTGGTACAAATGACCGATTCCAATTATCAAATGAAGTAAAACAAATAAAAGTTTCTGATTTCACAGGAGAGTTACCTGCCACGGTCGCTTATCAAAATTACAAGCTCCAGTCTCCAGGAAAAGAAGTCACCTCTCTTTGGGCAAAAAATGGTCCGGCAGATAGCACTTACCAATTTGGTATTGGCGGTACAGAAGAAAATTATTCTGATTACTGGAGAAACTATCTGAATAAAATTGCAGCAGAGCAGAAAAAATCAGAAGAAAAGGAAAAAGCTGATCGGGAGAAAAAAGAGAAAGAAAAATCAACTAGCTCAGATAAAGATAAAGACAAAGAGAAAACAAATGAGAAAGATTCAGAGGATAAAGAAGAGGGAAAAAAGTCGGAGAACAATTAGAGGATGTGTATTCGTATGATAATTTTGCCTATGAAGATGACGAATACTATTACTTCTATGTCGATTAAAAAAATCTTTGTTAATGGTGTTGTTTTTAAAAGTAAGACACAAAAAAATCAGCGGAAATCCGCTGATTTTTTTATTTTATTTTGTAGATCCTTTTTTATCAATGCCATAAGGTAGAATAATTGTTTTTTCTTCTACTTCTTCTTTGTTCATCATTTTTGTTAATAGACGCATTGCCACTGCACCAATATCATACAAAGGCTGTGTCACGCTTGATAGACGAGGACGAGAAACATCGGTTAACAATGAATTGTTACTTGTGATGATTTCAAATTCTTCAGGAACCTTAACTCCTGCATCTAACATACCGTCTAAAATACCAATAGCTAATTCATCGTCCGTAACGTAAGCAGCTGTTGCTCCACTGTTGCGAATACGATCTGTTAAAGCTAAACCATCTTTAAAGTTATAGGCTGATTCAAATACAAGACCTTCGTTATAAGATAAACCATTTTCAGAGAGTGCTTCTTTGTATCCTTTCATACGACTTTGACCGTTGATTGGATCAATTAACGCACCGCTGACAAAAGCAATTTTTTTGTTTCCATTTTTTGCTAACAAATCTGTTGCATCTTTTGTTGCACTTGCATAGTCAATGTTTACGCTGCCTACTTGTTCATCTGGATCAATTGAGCCAGCTAAAACAACGGGAGTTTTTGAACGTGAAAATTCTCCGCGGATTTCGTCAGTAATGTGATGGCCCATGAAGATGACTCCATCTACTTGTTTAGCTAACAAGTTGTTCAGTACATTGACTTCTTTTTGGTCGTTTCCATCAGAATTTGCTAAGATGATATTATATTTGTACATTGTTGCAACATCATCAATACCTCGAGCTAATGAAGCGAAGAACATATTGCTTACGTCAGGGATCAATACACCAACTGTTGTTGTTTTTTTACTTGCTAATCCTCGAGCAACTGCGTTTGGACGATAGTCTAAACGATCAATCACTTCTAATACTTTTTTACGAGTTGCAGGCTTTACATTTGGGTTGCCATTCACAACACGGGAAACAGTTGCCATAGAAACATTTGCTTCGCGAGCAACATCATAGATTGTAATTGTTTGTTTTTCCATGAAAATTCTCCTATTCATTTTTTATATTCCATTTTCTGAAAATGCTATTTACATTTCTAAACTAGAATAGCAGATTCCTAAATATATTGCAACCGTTTTACTTCCGTTTTCATGAAAATTTTGTATTCATTTCAAATAGTCTGATTATTCGAATAGTGGTACAATAGGAGGTGTGAAATCTATTAGAGAGAAGGACAAAGAATGAATACCACTAAATTGACAGAATTAAAGAATTGGATGAAAGAAAATCATACAGATTTAGCCTATATCAGTGACCCAGGTCATATTGCTTATTTTGCAGGGTATGAAAGTGAGCCTCATGAACGGGTGCTTGCTCTATTTGTTTCAGTTGATAAAGAGCCCTTTCTTTTTACACCTGCACTTGAAGTAGAAGATGCACAAAATAGTTCTTGGAGCTATGATGTAATCGGCTATCTAGATAGCCAAAATCCTTGGGGAATAATTGCTAATGAAATTACTAGCCGCTATGGTGTGCCCGCTTCCCTTAGCCTTGAAAAAGCAAATCTAACCATTGATCGGTTTGATGCGTTAGCAACAGCATTTCCAGGTACAGACTTTTCAACAGATTTAACGCCTATTATTCAACGTCTGCAATTAATCAAAACAGAAGCAGAAAAAAATAAGCTGATGGAAGCTGGTTCTTGGGCAGATGTTGCATTTGAAATTGGGTTTAAAACGATTAAAGAAGGCGTGACTGAGCAAGAACTTGTTGCTGAAATTGAGTATCAGCTGAAACGTCAAGGCGTGATGAATATGTCCTTTGACACATTAGTCTTAGCCGGGGAAAATGCCGCTAGCCCTCATGGGACTCCAGGAAAAACAGCCGTTTCTAAAAATGAACTTGTTTTGTTTGATTTAGGGGTTATTTGGAACGGTTATTGTAGTGATGCAACAAGGACAGTTTCCTTCAATGAGCCAACGGAATTTCAAGAAAAAATCTATGCTATCGTGCTTGAAGCACAACTAAAAGCGCAAGAAGCTGTTAAACCCGGTGTAAAAGCAAGTGAGCTAGATAAGATTGCTCGTGAGGTTATTGAGAGTTATGGATACGGCGAATACTTCAATCATCGTCTAGGTCATGGCATTGGTACAACTGTTCATGAATACCCTTCTCTTGTTGAAGGCAATGATTTAGTCATTGAAAAAGGTATGTGCTTCTCTTTAGAACCTGGAATCTATATTCCAGAAAAAGTAGGCGTTCGAATTGAAGACTGCGTCTATGTAACAGAAGACGGCTGCGTACCATTTACGAAAACACCAAAAGAATTACAGATAATTAACTAAAGAAACTGAATAACTGTAAGAAAAAAATGGGGCTGTGACATAAGTCCCTAACAGAAAAGTGCATGAAATGACGAAAAACCGTTCATTTCATGCGCTTTTTTAGTTAAAATAAAAGAAGCACAGGTGGCACCCTGTGCTTCAAACATTTAATCCTGAAAGGACTAAAAATATGCATACCTATTATAACATGAATCAACTCACTTTGGACTTATCAACTTCATTTTCTCCCAAAGAAAATCACGTCGCTGTTTTCATCAATGAATTAGTGGAATCTCTTCAAATCAATGAGCCGTATCTTTTTGGACGCCCTAGAGAGTATGATCTAGGTGCCATGATGAAGCTAGTTCTGTTTGCCTATACGAGAGAAACCTTCACCAGTCGCAAGATTGAGCGATTGGCTGAAGAAAATTTATATGCCCGTTGGTTGACTCAAGAACGTGTACCTTCTTATCGAACGATTGCCCGTTTCTGCGTGTCCAATGATGTGCAGGAATTGACGAATAAAGGATTAACACATCTGACCGAGTATCTTCGCGCGCGCAATCTGATTGATGATGCGTTGTTTATCGATGGCACGAAAATTCTAGCCGATGCGAATAAATACAGCTTTGTCTGGAAGAAAAACACGATCCGTTTTGATCAGATGAATCGTGAAAAACTCCTTTTATTGATGACGGAATTAAAAGAAGCTTATGCAGTAAAAGAGATTCCCGAAGGGACTTCCCTTACACTAGACATGGTAGATGAGCTGTTGACACGAATGGAACTGAGATTGGAAGAAATTGAAAAAAAAGTCCAGTCAACGAAACGAATTTCACCTAATCCCGCAAAAAAACAGCGCCGAACGCTAAAAAGTCAAGTACGCAAATTAACTGAAAAACGAGAGAAGCTGATTGAACACCAAGATCAGTTTTCTATTTATGGTGCCAGAAATAGTTACTCAAAGACCGATCATGACGCTACTTTCATGCGCGTGAAAGAAGATCATATGATGAATGGTCAATTAAAGCCAGCCTACAATTTACAAATCGCTACTTGTAATCAATTTGTTTTAGGATATGATGTTTTTCAAAACCCAACTGACACTAGAACCTTACAACCATTACTTGAAAAAATGAATGTGATTAACCAATCACATCGATATATTGTCGCAGACGCAGGGTATGGCTCTGAAAGTAATTATCGATATCTAGAAGATGAACTCCCTCAACATACCGCGCTTATTCCCTACGGGACCTTTTTAAAAGAGAAAAGTAAAAAGTGGAAAACCGATGAGCAAAAAATAATGAACTGGACTTACAATGAACAGGAAGATTACTATATCGATCCTAAAGGTGTGCGATTTAATTTTCATGCCTATCGCAAAAGAACCGATAAAGATGGATTTATTCGAGAGTTTAAAGAATATCAAGCAGAAAAAATCGATCTAAATCAAGAAGTGATTCCTGAAGCTCTAACACCGAAGGGGTATATTAGAAAAATTACAGTAAACCCTGCTTGGGAATATCATAAAGCCAAACAAAATGAGCTTCTTTCTACCCCTGAAACCGGAAAGGTTTATAGTCGCAGGAAGATTGATGTAGAAACAGTCTTCGGATTTATGAAGGCTTGTTTAGGCTTCACTCGATTCACAGTTCGAGGGTTAGATAATGTAAGAAAGCAATCAGGTTTACTGATTACGGCAATCAATATGATGAAGCTGGCAAAAATAAGTAATTAAACCAACCAATTATACTAAAAAAACAAAATGCACGCGAAAATATTTTTATTTTCGCGTGCATTTTGTTTTTATCGAGGACGTAACTAACTAACTTATGTCACGCCCCCTTAAACTCTTAATAGACGGCGGAGAAGCCACTCATCTGCGTGAAACGCGTTTGAGCTGAATACTTACCCTCTTTTTAATTATTCTTTTGAATCGCTTGTAATGTCTTTAACAGCTGCTTTTGCTTGTTCTTTTCCGTCTTCAATTGCTTCTTTAGCCGTTTCTTTACTTTCTTCTACTACAGGTTTTGCTTCTTCGACTGCTTCTTTTACAGTATCTTGGGCGTCACCTACAGTATCTTTTACATCAATAACGATATCCTCTGTTGTTTCTGTTGCCAAGTCAGATAGTTCTTCTGTATCCTCTTTTAAATCTGCTGCTGTTTTTTTAAATCGATCTGTTAAATCAGAAGATTGTTGTTTCAATTTTTGAATCATAGAATCAGAAATATCCTGTGCATCATCAAAAGAAGTCGTTGTTTTTTCTTTGATAGTTCCAGCTAAATCTCCTGCTTGTTGAGAAAGTGTTGCCGCTTTTTCTCGTGCGATAGAGCCAAGCTCAGATGACTTGTCTTTTGCATAATCTGTGTAATCAGATGCTTTATCTAAAAAGTCATCTGCCTGTGCTGACAATTCCCCACGTAATTCTTTTCCTGATTTTGGAGCTAACAATAAAGCTGCGACAGCTGCGGCTGTCCCACCAATGATTGCACCTAATAAAAATCCACCATTTTTTGCCATATTCTATTTCCTCCACTCTTTATTTTTTTTCTGAAGATTTGTTATGTCGGAAAAATTTAATTGCTGTTCCACCTACTTTGGTGGCAACACCCGCTTTAGCGGTTGTTTTTCCAACAGAGGTCACTTTTGATAATAGATTTTTGCTTGAACTGTTTAAATCAGAAACACTTTCGCTTAGATCTGCGACCGCAGTAAACAATGGGTCAATCGTCGCAACCTTCCCATTGACATCATTTAAGAGTTCGTTACTTTTTACAAGTAGTCCCTCTACTTGACGAGATAAGACATCTACGTCATTTGTTACCACATTAACGGTTGTTTTTACTTCTGAAACGACATTATCTACATTTTTCAATGTTTTTGATAATTGTAATAATACAGGGACTAAAAAGACTACCAGCACAATAAGTGCAAGTGCAGCTAATAAACCTGCGATTTCTCCACCTGACATTTCAACACTCCTTTCGCCATTTAAAACTTATATCTAGCATAGCATTTCCCCATTTTTTGCACAAATAAAAACGCATTTTTCTTGAAGAAATTTCTAGCTCCATTGTACAAGAAAACAAGTCTCTTGGAAATAGTAGAATCATTTGACTAAAAAAGGAAATCGGTACAGAAGAGTTCAGCATGGTACTGTGCATTATAGGAAGTAAAACTTCCGTGATTTATAGCAACACTAAGGAACTCACACAGACGATTGGTACCATCAAAGATTGTTTTTCGATGCAGAAATGCAATTTCGGCTTATTGGAATAGAATCGCTCGTATATCTCTGTTAGATTTCAAATTTATTCTGATAGGAAGCTTTTTTTGCTTATCAAAAAAACGGATGAAATCAGTGGGTTACCCAACTGATTTCATCCATTTTTCTATTTGAGCAAATAATCGCTTAGAAAGAGAGTACTCTACTGGCTATTCTTCTTCTTTTTTTGCGGTTTTTTCTACTTTTTTTTGTTCCCCTGCGAGCTCAGCGCCTAAGTCAATAATATATTGTTTTAGGTTTTCTTTCACTTCAGGATGAGTTAATCCATATTCGATGCTAGTCTTCATGAAGCCGAATTTATCACCCACATCGTAACGTTTTCCTGTAAATTCTTGGGCAAACACACGTTGGGTTTTATTTAATGTATCAATGGCATCTGTTAGTTGAATTTCATTTCCAGCACCAGGTTCTTGATTTTCAAGAACGTCAAAAATTTCCGGCGTAAGTAAATAACGACCGATAATCGCTAAATCACTTGGTGCTTCTTCTGGTTTTGGTTTCTCAACAAAGTTTTTCACATTAAATAATCCTTTTTCTACTTCTTCACCAGGGTTGATGATTCCATATTTTGAGGTATCTTCATGTGGGACGCGCATAACAGCAAGTGTAGAAGCATGTGTTCGTTCATAGTCATTGATAAGCTGTTTGGTTAATGGAATCGTATCTTCCATTAAATCATCCCCTAGCATTACGACAAAGGGCTCGTTGCCTACGAATGCACGCGCTTGTAAGACTGCATGTCCTAGCCCTTTTGGATGAGATTGACGGATAAAATGAAGATTCACGTCAGTTGTTTCTTCGACTAGTTTAAGTAGTTCTGTTTTTCCTTTTTCTCGTAGGTTTGTTTCTAATTCAACATTTGAATCAAAGTGGTCTTCAATTGGGCGTTTGGCTTTTCCAGTTACGATTAAAATATCTTCGATTCCTGATTTTAATGCTTCCTCTACGATAAATTGAATAGTTGGTTTATCAACAATAGGTAACATTTCTTTTGCCATTGCTTTAGTGGCGGGTAAGAAACGAGTTCCTAGTCCTGCTGCTGGAATGACGGCTTTTTTGACTTTCATGGTTGTTGCCTCCTAGTTTATTAAATTGTTCTAATTTGGTGAAAATTCGTTTTCCACTTTTCCATCTCGCAGCATAATCTCTTTAGCTGCGGTTTGGATATCTTTTCCTTCATAAAGAACACTATAAATAGTTTCAGTAATAGGCATTTCTACCTTTACTTGATGGGCAAGCTCAATCGCTGCTTTCGTCGTAGAGACGCCCTCAACAATCATACCCATGTTATCAAGCACTTCTTGTAAATTATGCCCTTTTCCTAACAGGTTTCCTGCACGCCAGTTTCGTGAATGAACACTTGTACATGTAACAATTAAATCACCTACTCCACTCAGCCCGATAAAGGTGAGTGGATCTGCACCCATAGCGACACCCAAACGACTGATTTCAGCAAGCCCACGAGTCATAATGGCTGCCTTAGCATCGTCACCAAAGCCTAATCCGTGGATAGCACCAGCACCAATGGCAATAATATTTTTTAGTGCAGCGCCCATTTCTACTCCAATGATATCTGTATTTGTGTAAATTCTAAAATACTCATTCATAAATAAGTTTTGAACATAGGTTGCTTCATTTATATCTTCACTTGCAGCAGTAATCGTCGTAATGTCATGAACGGCGACCTCTTCTGCATGACTAGGTCCTGAAAGGACAACCACACCTTGTCTTTTGTCGGAAGGAATCTCTTCACATAATACCTCGGAAATCCGCTTGTGTGTTCCTTGTTCAAGTCCTTTACTTGCATGAATAATTAATGGCTTATTTTTCACTTTTTCTACAAATTCCTGTGCAACTACACGGATTGCTTTTGTTGGAACGACAAAAAGTATGGCATCTGCCCCGTCGATAGCTGTAGCTAACTCATTTTCTCCGCGAATAGATGCATGAATTTTAATATCTGGCAAATAATGACGATTTGTATGGTACGTGTTAATTTCATTAATTTGAGCTTCATTATTCCCCCAAATGCGAACATCGTGACCATTCTCAGCAAGAACCTGCGCTAAAGCAGTTCCCCAAGAGCCTGGGCCTAATACAGCGATTGTTTGTTTCAATATTGCTCCCCCTTTTCGTTGTTTCCCTTGCTAGTTTACCATATCTGGCTAATCATTTCATTTAAAGTACATATTGATTGTCTCCAAGTGTACGATCGTAATCTTTTAGTTGCGTATCTTTTTTCCGACGCCAAACAACAAGCAATAGCGCACCTATAAATAATACAGCAGACAATGCTTGAGAGACACGGATATTTGCAAAAAGATACAGACTGTCCGTTCTCATTCCTTCAATAAAGAATCTACCGAAGCTATACCAGATGATATAACCAAGAAAGACTTCCCCTTGTTTTAATAAATGACTCTTCTTTCTCAACAGGATAAGTAAAATGAATCCTAAAATATTCCAAGTGGATTCATAGAGAAACGTTGGTTGACGAAAGGCGCCATCAATATACATATTCTCAATAATAAATTGAGGTAAATGCAAACTGTTTAGGAAAGCTTCTGTTGTTTTTCCACCGAAGGCTTCATGATTCATAAAGTTTCCCCATCGTCCAATTGCTTGGGCAAGAATCACACTTGGTGCAGCAATATCAAGAAATGTCCATAGAGAGATAAAATGATATTTGGTAAAAAAGTAGAGAGTTAACCCACCGGCAATTAGTCCGCCATAGATTGCTAATCCGCCAGAACGGATATTGAAAATCTGAATGGGGTCCTCTAAATAAGGTTGTAAATCAAATAAAACAAAGTATAAACGTGCACCAATAATGGCAATGGGTAATCCCCAGAGCATAAAGTCGGTTACATCGTCTTTTTTTAATCCCACACGAACGGCTTCTCGGCTACTTAACCACATGGCAATTGCAATACCTGAAACAATTAATAATGCATACCAATAGATTGGAAACCCTAAGAGGTCGAACGCAACACGGTCGATTTGTGCTAGCATACTAAAACTCCTTAATTTCCTGAATTTTCTTCAATTAGTTTCGTTAGTCGTTCTTCAAATGTTTTTGTTGCATCATAGCCCATCGTTTTGGCACGGAAATTCATCGCAGCAACTTCAATGATAATCGCTACGTTTCGTCCTGTTTTTACTGGAATCTTTATTTGAGGCACCTGTACTTCTGCAATTTCTACAGTGGTATCATCAGAGCCTAAGCGGTCATATTTTTTGTCTTTTTCCCAAGACTCTAAATAGACAGTTAGCTGAACCTGAGTAGAACCACGTACAGCACTCGCGCCAAATAAATTCATCACGTCAATAATACCAATTCCGCGAATTTCGATCAGATGCTGCAAAATTTTCGGAGGCTCTCCTACTACTGTCAACTCATCTTGCTGGTATACGTCTACACGATCATCAGCAATTAAGCGGTGTCCTCGTTTAATTAGTTCCAAAGCGGTTTCACTTTTCCCTATACCGCTGTCTCCTTGGATAAGAACGCCTAGACCATAAACATCGACTAAAACACCATGAACACTTGTGCGAGGTGCTAGACGCCCATCTAGATAGCTTGAAATCTCTCCTAACAAACGTGAAGTAGAGATTGGTGATCGAAGAACGGCAATATCATGTTCCTCAGCTGCTTGAATCATTTCCTTAGTAGCAGCCAAACCTCTAGAAATAATGAAGGCAGGCGTATCTGGACTACACATCCGTCTCATAACCATTAACCGTTCTTCAGGAGTCATCCGTTCTGCAAAGGAAGTTTCTTTACTTCCAAACAATTGCAAACGGTCATGAGAATAATAATTAAAATAACCAGTTAACTCTAAACCAGGTCGAGAAATATCACCGGTTACAATATCACGATCTAAGCTAGCTGCACTCCCCGTTACAACTTCAAGGGATAGCTTATCAACTAGCTGACTAACTTTGACAATCTCTGTCATCACAGTACCTCATTTCTTATAGTATTCCTGTTTTATTTTATCATTATCACGAACAAGTTACTAGAAAGAAATAACCTGAGCTGGATTTAGGAAAAATCCAAGCTCAGGTTATTAATACATCATTGATATTTTGACATGGTGTGCTCACTGACGATGGTATTTACCAAAGTCATGATGACTGCAACAAGAATGGCCGCTCCAAAGGAAGAAAACCCAAACTGTTCCACACCGACAAAAAACGAGGTTAGCTTTAAGATAATCGCATTGACGACAAAGCTAAATAATCCGAATGTTAACAATGTAAAAGGTAAAGATAAGATGGTTAAAACCGGTTTTACCAACATGTTCAGTAGGGAAAGTACAAAGCTTGCAATAATCGCTGTTGGAATTCCTTCTACGTGAATCATGTTAGGAAATAAGACTGCTAATGAGATAAATGTCAACGTGTTTACAACCAGTCGTTGGAAATAAGTCATTAGAAATCACTCCAGTCGTCCTCATCAATTTTATCTGCTTGTTTTCGAGGTGCATTTGTTGTATCTCGATAGTTGTTGCTTTGGTAATAAGGATTTTCGTGTCCATAGCTTTGAGCTTGCTTACGACCTGAAGGGATGATTAACGCCATGATAATATATAAAATTATGGGACTCCCGATTAAGAACATACTCAATGCAACATAGATAACACGGATAATTGTTGGATCAATGCCAAGATATTCGGCAATACCTGCTAATGTACCTGTTAGGACAACATTCCTATTTGATTTTGTTAATTTCTTTTTCAATGTTATTCACCTCTATCCCTTCAAATTTTTCACTAGAGTCTATATTATAGAACTTTTTCTTCTTATTTTCCAATAACGATGGGTACAGAAATCGTTTCTGCACCCACCTCTGTTCAGAAACTTATTTATCAGTATCTTTTAAGTAGATACTTCCAGTTGTCGTAGATAAACTTACTTGTGCCATTGCTTCATCAGAGACACGGCGGAATTGAAGCATTTGATTTGTGCGTTCTTTCTTTTCACGAACCACTTCATATTCGGTCATTCGACTATTGATTCGACCAAGACTTGTCTTTGCGTAACCATCTACACCTAGTTCAAGCGGCAAAGCTACTTTGACATTTCCATTCACTGAGCTAGCTTCAATTTTGTGTAAATCAAGATTTTTAGCTGTTACGCGAACATCTCCATTTACCAATGATACTGCTAAGTTTTGTGGCGCATCTTCAATAGTTACATTCCCATTGACTGTTTCAATGATAGAGTCAAGCACTTCACTTGAACGAACATCAATATTCCCGTTCACTCCTTCAATTTCAAGCATAGTAGCTTTCACTTGATTAAATAGAATATTTCCATTCGTTGATTTTGTGTAAATATCTTTGGCATCAAGCACTTCAATCGTGATATTTCCGTTTAAAAGCTTGATAGATACATGGTCATAGGTGCGAGCTGGCAAGTAGAACACAAGGTCTGCACGAATCCGTTTATTTGGGATTTGGAATGAAATACGGTCATCATCTACTTCAATTTGGCTTCGTTGCTCAAATGCTGCAAATGGTGTCTCAGCATCCATTTTTCCATAAAGACGGATTTTTGCTTCGACTTTCACATCTTCTTTCTCCCATGTTTTGAATTGGACATTCCCATTCGCAACTTTTACGTCTAGAATGCTTGCTTGAGGTGCTTCATAATAAAATTCATGGTCAAATTTTGTGGTAGCAATCCCTGGAACCCGCAAGCTGACATCTTTCCATTCCATATTGTCATTTACTGACTCAGAAACGGTTTGGAAAGTCTGTTTTAAGAATTTTCCTAATTGTGAACCTGCTTCTGCCATTTTTTCGCCAACTTGATTAATCGTGTCAGTTGCTTGATCTTTCCAATCATCTGGAATATCAAATTTTGAACCAATAGATTCTTTTGTTTCAGACCATTGATTTTTGCGAATATTTTTAAGTTCAGCTTCTAGAGTTAATTTTTCTTCTAGTAGCCCATCCAAAGAATCTTCTAAACCAGTAAGTTCTTCTTGTAGTGCACTTCTTGAAGAAAGCTCTTCCTCTGTCAAGTTTCCTAATTCTTCCTTGGTATCCAATTGCATTAGTTGTTCTTGTGTTTCTTTAATTTCTGTGCGAACACCTTGAATCTCTGCGTTTACTTCATCTAGCTCAACGGATGTTTTGTTTGCTTCAGTTGCTAAATCATCAAGAATTTTTTCAAGGTTTTCTTTATCTTCATTTTCTTTATCTTTAAAATTTGGAGTTGGCTCTTCTACTTCTTGACCATTTTCTAATGCATCAATCAGGTCGCTAACCTGATCATTTTCTTCTTCTGAAGAATGCTTTTCTTTGTCTGTCAGGTCTTTATTTGTGGAAGACACCTTGTCCGCCGCCTGTTCAATATGTTTTTCGTCTTTTGCAGTTGCCATACTTTCAAGTAAATCCAATGCTTCCTCAGTGGAGAGCACACCTTTTTTTACTAAGTCTAAAATACGTTCTCTTTCTTTCATGGAAATTGCCTCCTTGAGCAAATTTATTTTGCAAGGTTTTCCTTACATGCTTATTATGCCTTTTTTTGAGAAGAATGTCATAGGACTTTAGTTGTAACTTTTTCTCTATCTCAGGTTGAAGATTTCTTTTTTTAGAAAAAAGACTTGTTTTAGCAAACAAAATATCTGCCAAAACAAGTCTTTACCTATATAAATAGATTATTCATCATGGTTTGTGTTTAACTCAGTAATTTTTCCAGTTGCCAAGTAAACAATCCACTCACAGATATTTGTTACATAATCAGCAATACGTTCCAAGTAGGTTGCTACGTGGAGATAATCTGTTCCACTGACAACCGTTTCAGGATGGTTTTCCATATTTTTGATAGAGCTGTTATAAATTTGATTAAAGTATTCATTGACTCGCTGATCCATATTTGCAATTGTACGAGCATCTTTTTCATCGGTTTTTACATAGGCAACCAAAACATTATCAACCATTTTTTTTACATAATCAGACATATCAGAAATTTCTTTTTCAATTTCTGGTATGCGGGTTTCCCCTTTGACACGAATCGTTGATTTTGCAATAGAAACTGCATGGTCAGCCATTCTTTCTAAGTCAGAACTTGCTTTCATGACCGTAATAATCATTCGTAAATCTGTTGTTACGGGTTGTTGTAAGGCAATCATCTCAAAACTCTTTTTTTCTAGACGTACTTCCATATCATTGATTGCTACATCGTTATCAATCACTTCTTTTGCTAATGTCTTATCGTGTTTAATGTAAGAACGAACAGACTTATGAACGGCACTGCTGACCATCATACCCATCTCATAAAATTGATTATGAAGGTTTAAAAGTTCTTCTTCAAATTGTGTACGTAACATCGTTTCCCTCCTATCCGAATTTACCAGAAATATAATCTTCTGTTTCTTTTTTCTCTGGTTGTAAAAAGATTTTCTTTGTATCATTGAATTCAATTAAATGGCCGTCAAGGAAAAAGGCAGTTTTGTCAGAAATACGAGAGGCTTGAGACATATTATGCGTCACCATAATCATAGTGTAGCGTTCTCGCAGCTCAAGCAGCATACTTTCTATTTTTCCTGTAGAAATTGGATCTAGGGCGCTCGTAGGCTCATCAAGTAAAATGATTTCTGGATTCACAGCTAATACACGTGCAATACACACTCGTTGTTGCTGTCCGCCAGATAGGGAAAGTGCGCTTTTGTGGAGTTTATCCTTCACATCATCCCAAACAGAAGCAGCTTTTAGGCTTTCCTCCACGACTTGATCGAGCGTTTGTTTATCTTTTTCACCTTTTAATTTCAGACCATAAATGACATTCTCATAAATCGAAAATGGGAATGGATTTGGTTGCTGAAACACCATGCCGATTTCTTTTCGAAGCTCTACAGTATCTGTTTTAGGACTGTAGATATCTTTTCCTTTGTACATTACGCTTCCTGTGATTGTCACACCAGGAATCAGATCGTTCATTCGATTTAATGAGCGAAGATACGTAGATTTTCCACAACCAGAAGGACCAATCATTGCAGTGATTTGCCCTTTTTCAATGCTCATATCAATTCCCTTAAGCGCTTCTTTCTTTCCATAATACAGGTGTAAGTCTTTTGATACGATGATTTCGTTTGTCATCTGTGAACCTCCATTTTAGCATTCCTGTGTTCTCAAAGCAAAAGCTTATCCAAAATGTCCAGAAACATAATCTTCGGTAGCTTGAACTTTCGGACGAGTAAAGATTTTTCGGGTCTCATCGTACTCTATGACTTTCCCTAAATAGAAGAATGCAGTGTAATCACTAATACGAGCCGCCTGTTGCATATTATGAGTAACGATAATGATTGTATAATCTTCTTTTAAGTTTACGAGCGTTTCTTCAACGGTCCCTGTAGAGATTGGGTCTAAAGCACTTGCCGGCTCATCTAAAAGTAAAATATCAGGCTTCATTGCAATTGCACGAGCAATACATAATCGTTGCTGTTGTCCACCGGATAAAGCAAGTGCGCTTTTGTCTAGTGAATCTTTTACCTGATCCCAAAGAGCGGCTTGTTTTAAACTGGTCTCAACTAATTCATCGAGTTTCTTTTTATTTTTTTCTCCATGTTGCTTCAGAGCAAACGTAATATTTTCATAAATAGATTTACTAAATGGATTGGGACGCTGAAAAACCATGCCCACACGCTTTCTCATTTCGTAAACATCCACTTCTTTTGAGTTGATATTTACGTCTTTATACATGATTTCCCCAGTTACCTTCGTGTTGGCAATTCCGTCATTCATTCGGTTTAGTGAGCGAAGATACGTAGATTTTCCACAGCCAGAAGGACCGATAAGGGAAGTAATTTTATTTTTTTCAAATTCCATTCCCACACCTTTTATCGCTTCATTATCGCCATACCACACATGTAAGTCATTTGTGTAAAGCGCAATATTTTGTTTGTCAGGTATTGAAATGATATTTGTATCATTTAAGTCATATTCTTTCATACGATCGTCTCCTTAAGCTGAGGTCATCTTTTTGTGCAGACGTTTCCCAATGGCACGTGCGCCAAAGTTGAAAAGCAGAACAGCGATAATTAAAACGGCTGAAGCTCCCGCTGATACCGCAGCACCATCTGGCATTGTTCCTTCTGTATTGATTTTCCAAATATGAACAGCTAGGGTTTCAGCCTGTCGGAAAATACTGATTGGACTAGATACACTTAACGGATTCCAATTTGTAAAATCTAATGCAGGAGCACTTTGACCTGCCGTGTAAATTAATGCAGCTGCTTCACCGAAAATTCTACCCGAACTTAAGATGACTCCTGTCAAAATCCCAGGTAAGGCTTCTGGAACCACTACTTTTGTCACGGTTTCCCAACGAGATAATCCAAGAGCCAATCCTGCTTCACGTTGTGTATAATGAACGGCTTGTAAAGATTCTTCCACGTTTCTAGTAAGAAGCGGCAAGTTAAAGAGTGTCAACGCAAGTGCACCCGAAATAATTGAAAAACCATATTGAAACTGAATAACAAAGATTAAGAAACCAAACAGTCCGACAACTACAGAAGGTAGCGAACTTAGGATTTCAATTGACGTACGAATAATATCTGTCACCCAATTTTTTGGTGCATATTCAGAAAGATAAATTCCTGCGCCTAAAGAAATAGGGAAGCTGATAATCATCGTAATTAAGAGCAGATACAAGGAATTAAATAATTGTATCCCAATTCCTCCGCCTACTTGGTAAGCTTTAGAGGGCTCTGTCAAGAAAGACCAGGAAATGTGCGGAACTCCGCGAACTAATATATACAGCAACAAGGCGGCTAAAATTAATACGATAATACCTGATACCGCATAGAGTACACCAGTAGCAATTTTGTCTGACCGTTTTGCATCCATTATTTAAGCGCCCCTTTCTTACCAATCATTCGAATCACAATGTTGAAGAAGAGTGACATTAACAATAAGATAAGTGCAAGTGACCATAGAACGTTGTTTTCAACGGTTCCCATAATCGTATTTCCAATCCCCATTGTTAATATAGAAGTCAGGGTAGATGCAGGCGTTGTTAAACTAGAAGGCATGAGTGCTGCATTCCCGATAACCATCTGAATGGCAAGTGCTTCACCAAATGCTCGTGCCATACCAAAGACTACCGCAGTTAAAATTCCCGGAACAGCTGCACGCAAAACAACTTTATAAATTGTTTGCCAGCGAGTAGCTCCTAAAGCTAAAGAAGCTTCTCGATAATATCTAGGTACAGATTTTAATGCATCTACTGTCATGGTTGTGACTGTAGGTAAAATCATAATAAACAGGACAAATGTTCCTGCTAAAATACCAAAGCCTGTTCCGCCAAAAAATGAGCGAACAGCAGGAACGATAACAGATAAACCAATAAATCCATAAACGACTGATGGAATGCCCACAAGCAGTTCAATGACTGGCTGTAGAATCTTTGTTCCATTTTTTGGCGATATTTCTGTCATAAAGACGGCTGCCCCAATGGCAAAAGGTGTTGCAACAATAGCAGATAAGAAGGTTACAATAAATGAACCTGCAATCATAGGTAAAGCACCAACCATTGGTTTTCCATCTGGACCCAGCTGACTAGGATTCCAGTCTGAACCGAATAAAAAATCAAAAACATTGATTTTATCAACGAAAAATGTTGCTAATCCTTTACTAGCAACAAAGAAAAAGATTGAAATAACGACTAATACAATTAAGGCAATACAGAGAAAACTTATGAGTTTTCCTCTTTGCTCCATACGAGCTCGTTTTGATTTGGTTAATAACACTTTTTTTACATCTTCCAAGCTAGTTCCCCCTCTAAACGTTCAACTATGAGATATAGTTGCATACGTTACTTAGTTTACTGTTAGAACATCAATTTGGTTTTAACTTCATGTAAAGGTTTTGTGTAGTTTGTAAATTTTGTGTAAAGATTTATTTTTCAACTAGCTTTCCTTGCCAATCACGCTCTACTTGCATTTTTGAAACAGGGATATAACCTAATTCTCCAACTATTTTTTCTTGAATATCCTCTGAAAGAATATAGTCTAAGAATTCTTTTGTTAAGTCAGCGGGTTCTCCTTTGGTGTACATATGCTCATATGCCCAAATCTTCCAAGCATTCGTTGTCACATTCTCATCAGTGGGTGCAATATTATCAACTGTCAGAGTGGCTACATCCTCGTTGATATATGAAAAAGCTGTGTAACTGATGGCTCCCGGGGTATCTGCAACGATTTGTCGGACCATCCCACTAGAATCTTGCTCTTGGGATTTAATCGCTGTTTCTCCGTCAAGCACCCATTTTTCAAAGGTGCTGCGTGTTCCGCTTCCTGCTGCACGATTCAATATAACGATTGCTTGATCTGCCCCTCCAAGCTCTTTCCAGTTCGTTACCTCACCTAAGAATACTTTTCTCAAGTCATCCAAAGAGATGTTCTTGATGCCGATATTTTTATTTACTATTGGGGCAATTCCAACAACTGCTACTTTGTGATCGACGAGCTTATCTGCATCAATCCCATTTTTTTCTTCGGCAAATAAATCTGAGTTTCCTATTTCAACTGCTCCTGACTGCACTTGGCTAAGTCCAGTTCCACTTCCTCCACCCTGTACATTAATAAATTTTCCAGGATTATTTGTTTGAAAGTCCTCTGCGACGGTTTCTACCAAGGGCTGTAAGGCAGAAGAGCCCACGGCAGTGACAGATTCTCCTCGGTCAATCCACTTGGCACATCCTGATAATAAAAGCAGTGATCCAAACAAAGCAAAAATGATTCGATTTTTTTTCATGAATAAACTCCTTTGAGAAAGATAAAAACAAGTATAGTTTACCATTATATTTACAGATTGAAAATCAATAGTCAATTATGAATAACAAATAAATATAAAATTTGTTGCTTTTTTTGACGGAAATACTATCTCGAAAGTTTTGTATGTGCTATACTATTCTTGAAATGCGTCTCTATAAAAGAACATTCTAGTCGCTACTTATCTATTGATTTCCCCAAAATCATAGATTCCCCAAAGGTATCTGAATAGAATTGTTTCTGGACGGTTTCATCATTTCTTCGACATTCCCCATATGTTTGCTGAAATGATCATCCCTTTTGAAAGTACATGGTCCTAGGACCATGTACTTTCTTTTTTTCTTATAAGATAATAATCTACAGAAATGCTTTATTTATTTTTTTGCATAAAGAAAAAAATAAATAAACATTTACGTTCTATAATAAATAACCCAGTCCTCTGCGAAGAAGACTGGGATTTCTTTTTATCTAGTTATTAGAGCAGTGGCGAAATTAAACGTGCCATGCCTTCTTTAAATTTAATAATGACACCTCGATGCTCATACCGTTCTATAGTTAGTAAAGCAGAAACCTTTGAATCATTGTAAAATTCTTTGCGAATCTCTTCAGCGAGTTGTTCATCATAGATAAGTGCATTTACCTCAAAATCTAATCGGAAGGATCGAACGTCAATATTGGCTGAGCCAACAGAAACGATTCCTCCGTCTATAATCATTGTCTTTGCATGAATAAATCCATTTTCATAAGTTTCGATAATAGCACCATAATCAAGTAGCTCCGCGGCAAAAGAATACGTCGCCCAATAAACTAGCATGTGATCAGGCTTATTAGGAATTTGAATGTGTACCTTTACACCAGACAATAATGCGAGTTTTAATGCTTCATGAATTGATTCATCTGGAATATAATACGGTGTTTGAATTAAAATTTCTTTTTTTGCTGTTGAAATCATTTTTAAATAGGTCATTTTAATTTGCTCATGTTCTGAATCCGGACCACTAGTAACAATTTGCATCGCTTTGTCACCATCTGAAACGATTGTTGGAAAATAATTTTTGGCATAGCTGACTTCTTTTGTATGCTGTGAATTCCAATCCATAAGAAATCTGTTTTGTAGGGCATACACCGCCTCTCCATGGATACGTAAATGATTATCTCGCCAATAGCCAAATCGTTCAACGAGACCAAGGTATTCATTTCCTACGTTGAATCCGCCGGTATAGCCTATTTCTCCGTCAATAACCACAATCTTTCTGTGATTACGATAGTTAATTCGCGGGTTTAGATATGGGACAAACAGTGGGAAAAAGAATGCGACCTCTCCACCTAATTTTTTTAACTCATCAAAAAAGCTTAGTGATACCTGAGTAGAGCCCCATGCGTCTAGAAGGACGCGAACTTTTACCCCGCGCTTTGCGGCATCTATGAGTGCATCTCGAACTTCAATACCTAAACTATCACTACGATAAATGTAATATTGTAAATGAATATGATCTTGTGCATGATGAATATCCTTTATAAGTGCATTGAACTTTTCGCGACCATCTGTATAAAGCTTTAGACGATTTTTTGTTGTATATAAAGAGCTTTCAAAAACAGTTAGCATATAAATTAATTGCTTTGGATCCGCCTCTCCTGTTGGTGGATGCGGGTATAGACCACGCATTAATGCTGCTCTTTCTTGCTCAATTTCAATATTCATTCCTAGCTTGGCTTGCATTTTCAAATCGAATATTTTATCTTTTGAAATTCCACGTCCAAAGAAAATATAAAGAATAAATCCTAAAACGGGAATAAACATCAATACCATCAACCACGCCCAAGTTTGAGCCGTCTGTCTTCGTTCGCGAAAGACAATGACCAATGAAAGCAAGATATTTGCGATAATCAAAATGGTAGTAACATTACTCATAATAAACTGCACAAACCCAACCCCCTTAATATACTCCTTTTCAAGCATAACGAAGTTGAAATTAGAAGTAAAGAAAAAAAGAGGGTGAGATATAACTAATTAAGTTATACTCCACCCTCTTAAAATTTTAATAAAAATCGGATACAGAGGGAACGCATCTGTCCCTGACTCTTTATTAAATACTTTGTTAAACTTTGAGGAATCTACGCATTGAAATTACAGACCCCAATGAACCGATAATTACACCAATTCCAACAAGAAGCAAATCAATTTGCCAGATAAAATCTTCTGGTTTTAATAATGAATAATTAGAACGCAGGAGCATCGGATTTGTCAATCCATAAACAGCTTGATAACCAAATGTTAAAATCAAGATGGGAACGATTGCCCCGATTAGTCCAATCCATCCACCTTCCAAGAAGAATGGCCAACGAATATAGCCGTTTTTGGCTCCTACTAAACGCATAATTTGAATTTCACGTTTACGTGAAAGAATCGTGATACGAATAGTGTTAGAAATTAAGAACATAGCAACAAAGATAAGTAATGCCGCAGCTCCTAATCCCCAGGTTCTCACAGCGTTAGCAATTTTCATAATTTTATCTGATGAATCGCCACCGTAATCTGCTTTAAAAACTGTCGGTAACTTTGCAGCTTCTGCAGAAACAGATTTCGTATAAGAAGGATCTGTCGTGCTTAATACAAAAGTATCATAAAGCGGGTTACTGTCTCCTTCAAAAAGGTTCCATGCATCTCCCATAGCACTTTGAATTTTTTTCAATTCAGCGTCTTTACTAGAAAATTTGACACTTTCAACGTTTTTCAATTTGACAAGCTTTGCTTCAAGCTGATCAATTTCATCCTGTTTTGTTCCTACGTCAATAAAAACAGAAACATTTACGTTATTTTCAATATCAGTTGCTAACTTTGTCGCATTCATGATAACTGCTAAGAAGATTCCTACTAATGTCAATGTGATGGTTACCGCACTGACGGAAGCCACAGTCATCCAACCGTTACGTTTTAAACTTTTAATACTCTCTAATAAATGGCGGAAAAAAGTTCTAATCATCGTATCCGTATTCCCCTTCCGCTTGATCTCGAATAATTCGACCATTTTCAATAGCAATCACGCGGTGACGAATCGTATTTACGATGTTACTGTTATGCGTCGCCATGACAACGGTGGTTCCTTGGCCATTAATTCGATCCAATAATTTCATAATTTCCCAAGAATTATCAGGATCAAGATTTCCTGTAGGCTCATCTGCAATGAGAACTTTAGGTGTGTTTACGATTGATCGTGCAATCGAAACACGTTGTTGTTCTCCCCCAGATAATTCGCTTGGAAATACGCGAACTTTGTGTTTTAAACCAACAAGATCTAATACTTCCATTACACGTTTTTTAATTTCTCTAGGTTTTCTTCCTACCACTTGCATAGCATAAGCAACATTTTCGTAAACTGTCTTTTTAGGTAATAATTTATAATCCTGAAAGACAATTCCGATATCGCGGCGCAGATAAGGGACTTCGCGATTTTTTATGTTTAGCAAATCGTGTCCAGCAACATTTAAGACTCCTTTTGTTGCTTTTTCTTCACGATACATTAATTTGATAAACGTTGATTTTCCGGCACCAGAAGGGCCCACGACGTATACAAATTCACCTTGATCAATATTGACCGAGATATTTCGGATGGCAGTTGTCCCATTCGGGTACTTTTTCATTACATCCTTCATTTCAATCATGGCTATCTCTCCATATCTATTTAATTCAATCGTAAGTAATTATAACACGTAAACATTGCAACTATCTTTCAACAGTTTACAATTATATTTCATTTCAGTAAATTCTAACGTATATCATTCTTATTTAAACGCATTTTAAGATAGGCATCGATAAAATGATCTAAATCTCCATCCATTACTGCTTGAACATTCCCAGTTTCATAGTCCGTTCGATGATCTTTGACCATAGAATATGGATGGAAAACATAGGAGCGAATTTGTGACCCCCAGCCGATTTCCATTTGCTCCCCTTTTAAAGCAGCTGCTTCTTGCTCTTTTCGTTCAATTTCGAGTTGATAAAGTTTTGCTTTAAGCATTCCCATAGCCTGTTCTCTATTTTTTAACTGAGAACGTTGGGCTTGGCTTGCAACCACAGTTCCTGTGGGAATATGTGTGATACGTACAGCTGATTCTGTTTTATTAATATGCTGTCCTCCAGCACCACTTGCACGATACGTGTCAATTTTTAAATCATCAGAATTTATCTCTATTTCAATCGTGTCATCTAATTCAGGCATCACGTCTACAGAACAAAAGGAAGTATGTCGACGATTTGCGGAGTCAAATGGAGAGATGCGTACGAGTCTGTGTACACCCTTCTCTGATTTTAGATAGCCATAAGCATTGTGTCCTTTTATAAGCAAGGTAACACTTTTTATTCCCGCTTCATCACCTGCTTGATAATCAAGAGTCTCAACTTGATATCCGTGCTGTTCTGCCCAACGTGTATACATGCGAAGAAGCATGCTTCCCCAATCCTGTGATTCTGTTCCGCCAGCACCTGGATGAAGCTCTAAAATAGCATTGTTTCGGTCATAAGGTTCATCTAAAAGCATGGCTAACTCATAAGTTGACAATTTCTCGTCTAATTCGCTAATTCGAAGTTCCAGCTCTTTTTGCAAATCAGGATCAAACTCTTCTTGTTGCATCTCTGCCATAACCGACAATTCTTCCCATTCTTCTGAGAGCTTATTAAATTGATCAAAGGTTTCTTTGTTTGCATTGTTTTCATTAATTATTTTCTGGGCTTGCGCGCTATTATCCCAAAAACCTGGTTCAGCCATTTGATGTTCAGCTTCTGCAATATCTTCTTCTAGCTGATCTAAGTCAAAGAGACCTCCTAAAGCTTGTGATTTTTTGTTCCATAGACTCAAGTAAATTACGAATTTCAGCAATTTCCATTTCTATTCCTTCTTTCTTTTTTGCCACCCAGGTTGTTTTGAGCGGCTGACTAATTATTTTCTTCACTTTATTGCTTGGCAACCAATCTATCCACTTGAAAAATTTCTTTACCATTAAGCTAGCAAAGAAACTGAGGCAAAACTCAAAAGAATTTTGCCTCAGCGAGTAGGTTCGTGTTGACTGAGATAGGAAACTATTCAGCATTTTTTCCATGACAATTTTTGAATTTTTTTCCACTTCCACAAGGACATGGATCATTTCTTCCTACTTTTGTCACTTGAACAGGTTTCTTTTTGTCGCTTGTATTACTTTGTGCTTGTGCATCGGCAGGCTCTTCTTGATAGTTTGCTTCCCCACGAGCGACTTGTTCACGCTCAACGTTCTGACGGATTTCTGCTTTCATGAAGAGACGAGTCACTTCATATTCAATAGCACCAATCATGTCCTCAAACATTTTATATCCTTCAGTTTGATATTCTACAAGAGGATTGTTTTGTCCATAAGCACGCAAGCCAACTGATTGACGAAGTTGGTCCATTGCATCGATATGGTCTGTCCATTTTGTATCAACAACACGCAGGATAACGACTTTTTGGAATTCTAGTAATTGTTCAGCGCCATTTAAATGACCTGATTTTACTTCCATGACTTCTTTTGCACGGTCGTAGAGGTTGGCTTTAATTTCGTCTGGCGATTTATTTTCTAAATCTGTGACAGAAATAGAGTCTTCATGGACAAGTGCACTTGCAGCAAAGTCAACAATTCCTCCAAGATTCCAATTTTCTTTTTCAAGCTGTGTATGCGCATCAACTACGCGATCAATTGTTCGTTTAACCATGTTCATTAATGGTTCTGTTAAGTCATTTTCTTCCATGATGACCGCTAGACGCTGTTTGTAGATAACTTCACGCTGTTCGCGCATAACGTCATCGTACTGCAAGACATTTTTACGTGTATCATAGTTATTTCCTTCTACTCGTTTTTGAGCAGATTCTACTTGTTTGCTGAGCATCTTACTTTGGATAACGGCATCTTCTTCATCAATCTTCATACGGTCTAAGAAAGCTTTGATACGTTCAGAACCAAAACGTTTCATTAAATCATCTTCTAATGAAAGATAGAATTGAGAAACACCGGGATCCCCTTGTCGTCCTGCACGCCCACGTAACTGATTATCAATACGTCGAGATTCATGACGTTCCGTACCAATAACAGCTAAACCGCCAAGTTCAACAACACCTAATCCGAGCTTAATATCTGTTCCACGTCCAGCCATGTTTGTTGCGATAGTTACCGCCCCTTTTTGACCTGCGTTCATGATAATTTCCGCTTCTTTAAAGTGATTTTTTGCATTCAATACTTCATGAGGTACTTTTTCTTTATTTAACATATCAGATAACAGCTCAGAAGTTTCAACTGCTACGGTACCTACAAGGATTGGCTGTCCTTTACGATAACGTTCTTTAATATCTTGGACAACTGCATGGAATTTACTTTGTAATGTTGGATACAGCAAATCTGCACGGTCATCACGAATGATTGGCTTATTCGTTGGAATTTGGAACACTTGAATGTTGTAGATTTCACGAAACTCTTCTTCTTCTGTCTTAGCAGTACCAGTCATCCCAGCAAGTTTTTTGTACATACGGAAATAGTTCTGGAAAGTGATGGTAGCCATCGTTTTTGTTTCATCTTCGATTTCTACGCCTTCTTTTGCTTCAATTGCTTGGTGTAAGCCATCAGAGTAACGACGTCCGTCCATGATACGACCTGTAAATTGGTCAACAATTAAAACTTTTCCTTCTTGAACCACATAGTCAATGTCGCGAATCATGATAAAGTTTGCGCGTAATGCTTGGTCCATATGGTGAGTTAATGCTGTATTTTCAATATCATACAGGTTTTCTAAGTTAAATGTTTGTTCTGCTTTTTCAATACCAACTTCAGTTAAGCTGATTGTTTTTGATTGAATATCGATTTTGTAATCTTCTTCTTCTTTTAATCGTTTTACAAAATTATCTGTACGAGTATAAAGTGCTGTAGATTTTTCTGCTTGTCCAGAAATAATCAATGGCGTTCTAGCTTCATCAATTAAGATAGAGTCAACTTCATCGACGATTGCGTAATTTAATGGGCGTTGTACCATTTGGCTGCGATAAACAACCATATTGTCTCTTAGGTAATCAAAGCCTAGTTCATTATTTGTACTATACGTAATATCACAGTTATAGGCTGCGCGTTTTTCTTCTGAAGATTTTGAGTTGATGTTTAAACCAACAGACAACCCTAAGAAATTATACAATTCGCCCATTTCTGTTGAGTCACGAGTTGCTAAATATTCGTTTACAGTGACTACGTGTACGCCCTCACCAGTTAATGCATTTAGGTATACAGGCATTGTTGCTGTTAAGGTTTTTCCTTCACCTGTTCTCATTTCAGGAATATTTCCGTCATGTAAGACAATCCCACCCATTAATTGAACACGGTATGGATATAAGCCAAGAACACGTTTTGCTGCTTCACGAACCACTGCAAAAGCTTCAGGTAATAGTTTATCTAATGTTTCTCCACCTTGATAACGTGATTTGAATTCTTCTGTTTTCGCTGTCAACTGCTCATCAGTTAAGGCAGCCATTTCATCGGCATGGGACTCTATTTGCTTAGCAATTCCTTCTAGCCGTTTGATTTCTTTTTTATCATTTTCAATTATTTTTTTTAAAAGATTGGCCATTCGTTTTTTCTTCTCCTTTTATTTCACTTCTTTTATTATAATACACCAAAGTGTAAATTCTCCCGTATATTCTATCATTTCTTGCGTATAAATGAAATAACTTAGTGAGAAATACACACGAACTTTGACACATTCTAGTTTATTATGTACTTTTTTTCATCAAAAAGATAGCTTTTTATCAATAAAACAACAGAAATTAACATATATTAAAAATAAAAACTGAGTCATAACAAAAGTTACGACTCAGCCCTTTTCGTTTTGTAATGATTAATCAGTTTCAATCAATCCATATTTGCCATCTTTACGACGGTAAACAATACTTGTTCCATTTGTTTCTGAATCTTCAAAAATGAAGAAGTTATGACCTAACATATTCATTTGAAGTACAGCTTCTTCACTATCCATAGGTTTTAGTGATAAGCGTTTTGTACGAACGATATCTAATTCAGACTCATTTTCTTCGTCACCGTTACTTTCGTTAAAGAAAGTAGCTGCAGCTGCAGGATTGACTGCAGTTTCACGAGACTTACGGTTAATTTTTGTTTTAAATTTGCGGATTTGGCGCTCTAGTTTATCAACAACCAAATCAATACTTGCGTATAAATCTGGTGAAGTTTCTTCTGCGCGTAAAACAAGATAAGGAAGCGGAATAGTCACTTCAACTTTAGCTGTTTTTTCAGTGTAAACTTTTAGATTTACATGAGCTGTTGCTTCAGGTGCTTCGCTAAAGTAGCGTTCTAACTTGCCGACTTTCTTCTCTACATAGTCGCGAATAGCGTCTGTCACTTCGATATTTTCTCCACGGACATTATATCTAAACATAAAAATTACCCCTTTCGTCTACCACATGAAAAGAAGGAAAAGGACCACTCTTTCTACCTTCTTTATACTCTTATTATATCGAACTTCAAGCTATTTGCAAACTAAATCGCTATCATTTTAAAAGAAATTAAACCGTTTTATTTTCATCGGGCAAGAGTCAAGGTTTCCAGTCTTTTGGGTGATGCAGACAAGAGGATTTCAGCTGCATGAAAAAGTGTTCTGCCAGTTGTGTAGACATCATCAACTAGTAATATAGAGCGATTGGTTATCTGTTTTTTTTCTGTAGCTAAAGTATACGGCTGCGGCATTAACAGACGAGCTTTCCGGTTTTTATCTGACTGCGGAGCAAGCTCTATTCTTTTTAGTAGCTGTATTGACGTTATTTCTGCAGCTTCCAGTATCCCCTCCACTTGATTAAATCCTCTTTTTTCTATACGTACAAAAGAGAGCGGCAACGGACAGATGACGAATCGTTTAAAGGGCTTCAAGGCTTTTTTTAGTGTGTGTGCGAATGTGTATCTTAACTGATAATCACCAGAAAATTTATAACTGGAAATCCATTCTTTGAAATTTGTATCGTATTCATAGAGTGCGTGATTTTTAAACTTGTACTCTGGATAAGCTGATTGCCAAAAAGAACAGTCTTGACACAGTCCTTTATGATTTGGCCTTCCACAACCTGTACAAGAGGTGAAAGCATCTATCCTCTGGAAGAGGTTTGAGCAGACAGAGCAAAGACCAAATTTAGGTATGGGCGTTAAACCTAAAAGCTCTGCTAAGGTTAAGTTTCTGATTATCGGCTGTTTGCAATAACTACAATTCATCAATTAGTCCTCTTTTCATAGCTAGCTGGTTATTTTGCTTAATTTCTTTTCTAGCGAATTTCATTTCAGAGGTCTGTTCATCATAAATGAGATAAACCTTTCCAAAATTATAGTCTCCTTTTCGATCGACACGTCCAGCGATTTGAACAAGCGTGGATTTTGTAAATACTGGATGATTTGCACCTAATACGATGACGGATACGTGTTCAAAAGTAACACCTCGTTCTAAGATAGTCGTACACAAAAAAAGTCGAAATTGGTGATTTCGCATTTCCTCCACTTTTTCTTTTCTTCGTTTATCGGATGCATGAACACGCTCAATAAGTAAATCTGGCCGTTCTTTTTTCAGATGAAGAAACAGCTTTTTCATCAAAGAGATACTTGGGCAAAAAAGTAAAACATCATTATCAGCAATTAGTTGATGAATCACCAGTAGTAGTTTTTTTAATTTCTTTCCTGTTTGACAACGCTTGTACCACTGATTCCACCAAATGAGCTCAGGCTCAGGAAGTTTTCGCCGATGAAATCTTGCAGGTAGCTGGCTGATAAAGAAAGTTTTTTGAATGTCTTTTAAAAGTTTTTGAGGAGGAGTAGCTGTTAAATACGTTAAGCAAGACTTCTTTTTTATTGACTGGCTAACTGCAAAATGTAACTTTGGATCTCCCTGGAAGGGAAAAGAATCTACTTCATCAACTATTAAAAAGTCAAAGGCTTGATAAAACCGCAGCAGCTGATGTGTTGTACAAATAACCAACGATGTATAGCTGTAGGCAGTCTGATTTTCTCCGTAAAGCAAAGAAATCTTTTCTTCTGGAAAAACTGCTTGTAAGCGCGGATAAAGCTCTAAACAGACGTCTACACGAGGAGAAACCAGGGCTACACGTTGCCCCTCTTGTAAAGCTTTATGAATACCAGCAAACAGCATTTCTGTTTTTCCTGCTCCTGTAACAGCCCAAATCAAATGTGGTCTTTTTTTCTCTATGCTTTGAGAGAGATCTTCAGAAATTTCCTTTTGAGCAGACGTTAACTTTCCGTGCCATTCCATTCGTACCGGTCTCTTTTTTACTGGCGGCTCTGCTTGATGAATAAGCTGAAGACGGGTATCCAACCGACCCATTTCTATGCAAGAGGGACAATAAAAAGCACCAGTAGGAAGCATTGCAAATTCTTTTTTTGTTTTTGTATTACATCTCATACAATGGATAACTGTATTGTGCTCAATTACAGCGGGGAAAAGACAAAAATCTTCTGTTAACTTGTCAAAATGGATTGTATAAGGAAGTCTCCTTCCTAAAAGCTCGTTCATAAAAAAATCACCTCAAAAGAAATATACGCAAAATGGACGTTTCTTTTTTGAGGTGATCGATTTATTTAAATGAATGAGAAAACCAATTCGATTTTACTAACTGATTAAAAACAACATATTCTTTTTGAAGATTGACTTGAACAACTTCGTAGCCTGCGTTTAGCCAACCATACGCCCCTTTTTCTGGATGACGATAGTCATTTGCCCACCAATCTGTTTCGTTACGTGCAGTTTTTGGTAAGCCGGAATGAGGAAAAAGCAGCTCGTCAAATTGAGTAAATGTGAGTGTAACCTGTGATCCGCCATTATCTCGTAAATAATCGGTAATTGTATCGTATTTTTTTGCTCGCTCCTTCATGGCTGTTCCTCCATCCTTTTCTACTATTATCCCACAAAATAAAAATGGTGCAAACAATTACAAAGTTGAAAGTTGGATTCTTTTTTCCTATACTAAAAATACGAGAGGTGAAGTCATGAACCAATATTTTACAATTAAGGAAGATTATCAAACTGAGATTGAAATCAAAAAGTCCCGCTTTATCTGCTTTTTAAAACGAATTGAAAATGAGGAGCAAGCAAAATCCTTCATTCAAGAAATAAAAAAAGAACATTGGAAAGCTAATCATAGTTGTAGTGCATTTGTACTTGGAGAAAAGAATGCGATTCAAAGAAGTAGCGATGATGGTGAACCTAGTGGTACAGCAGGTGTTCCTATGCTTGAGGTGTTAAAAAAGAAGGAAGTAATCAATGTTTTGGCAGTAGTGACTCGTTATTTTGGAGGAACTAAGCTAGGGGCAGGCGGTCTTATCCGTGCCTATTCTGGTGCTGTTGCGCAGGCTATGGATGAAGTTGGAATTGTTCGTGGCGTTCGACAAAAAGAAGTGATGATTCAAGTGAGTTACCCATTGTTGGGGAAAATCCAAAACTACTTAGAATTAAATCATTATGTAACCAAAGATACATTATATACTGACGCTGTAACGGTTATTGCCATGGTAGATGAAGAGCAGCTTCCTATTTTTAAAGAGACTGTAACCGATCTTTTAAATGGTCAGGTTACCTTTACAGAAGGAGCTATGCTTTATGTAGAGACATTGGTTTCTTGAGATAATTCGTTTAAACAAAAAGAATGATCTGCGTTTTCTCAAACTGAGAGGCGCAGATCATTTTTTATTTTTCTAGGTAAAATTCAAATCGGTTTCCAACATATTGTGTACGTACATATTCAAACGGCACGCCATCTTCAAAGTATGAAATTTGTCGCAGACGTAAGATTGCTTCGCCTCGTTTAATTTCTAAATATTCTGAAATCCGTTCAGAAGCAAGCATAGCTGAAATGGTTTGATTCGCTCGTCCCACTTTTTTTCCGCCTTTTTCTTCGAGTGTTCGATAAAAAGAATCTGTAATTTCTGCCTTGCTGAATTTTTCAACAAGTTTGTTTGGTATGCTAGCTACTTCGAAACAAATGGGGACACCGTCAGCATAACGGATACGTTCCATTCGTAAAATAGAGTCATTTTTGGATAAATTTAATTTGTCCATCTCACTAGAGCTTGGTGAGGTGATGAAATAAGAAACAGTTTTGCTAGAGGGGACTCGGTTTTGAGATTCCATAATTTCTGTGAAGCTTGTAGTTCCTGTCATTTTTTCTTGTACTTTTTCTCTGGCTACATATGTACCGGAGCCAATTTTCCGTTCCAAAATCCCTTCATCTGACAGTGTTTGAATTGCTTGGCGTAAAGTCATGCGGCTAACACCAAATTTTACAGACAGCTCTCGTTCAGAAGGAAGACGATCTCCAATTTTCCACACACCGTTTTCAATTTCTTCTTTTAATTGATCATGTATTTGTATATACACCGGTAAACTTCCAGGCATCTAGGTCTCCTCCTCTAATCTATTTTCTGTTTCTATTATAACTGGTATATACCTGGTTAACAACTGTAATTCAAGTGGATAGTAGAGAAACGCTGTTGAAAGGTTCTTTTCAACAGCGTCAACTCTAGTTTTTCAATTTTTCTTTTTCCAACATTTTATTGGCAGTCGCCATCATCAAACGAATTCTGTTTAATTGGTTTACTAAAGAGACACCCGGATCGTAATCAATGGCCGCAATATTAGCATTGGGATATTGACGCCGTAATTCTTTAATGACCCCTTTTCCAACAACGTGGTTAGGTAGACAGCCAAAGGGTTGCATACAAACGATATTGTTTACATTTGATTTTAACAGTTCAATCATTTCTCCCGTTAAGAACCACCCTTCACCGGTATGATTTCCTATAGATAAAATCTTTTCTGCATCTTCTGCCATATCATAAATGGAGTTAATTCCATCAAAACGTTTAGAATTTCTTAACGCCTTATCCATAGGTTTTTCAACCATTTCAATTAGACGGATAGCAAACTGTGCCACAAGCTTACTTTGTTTAGACATTCCTAAATTATCGTACTTCCAAATTTGATTATATAAAGAGTAGTTCATGAATCCCACAATGTCAGGAACGATAGCCTCAGCCCCCTCAGCTTCTAAGAGCCGAACAATATCATTATTAGCTGTTGGAGAATATTTCACGAGTATTTCGCCAACAATTCCGACTTTTGGTTTCACTTCATCAGATAATGGGATTTCATCAAATTCCCGAACAATTTTCTTCATATTTCTGTTGAAAGCAGTTAGAGAACCACTCCGAATATTCGGTTCAATCCGTTGAATCCACTGTTCATGCAGCTTATCAATCGTTCCAGCTTCTAGCTCATAAGGTCTTGTACGATAGACAACTCGTTCAAATAAGTCCCCGTATAAGAAAGCGACAGCGACACGTTTTAGCATTGGCAAGGTAAACTTGAAGCCAGGATTTGATTCCACACCTTTATTCCCCATAGAAATTGAAACAACGGGTACATGCTCAAATCCCGCGTCATTTAGCGCTTTTCTCAATAAAGGAATATAGTTTGTTGCGCGGCAGCCCCCTCCAGTTTGTGTCATCATCACACTTGTATTTTCTATATCATATTCGCCACTTTGTAGTGCTTCGACTAATTGTCCAATGGAAATAATAGCAGGATAGCAGGCATCATTATTTACGTATTTTAAGCCGATATCAACTGCCTGATTATCTTTTGCAGGTAAACAGACCACATTATAGCCTGAAGCCTGTAAGGCAACATCAACGAGTCCACTTTGATGAATAGGACTTAGCATAGGAAGTAACAATGTATGTTTTTCTTTCATCTCTTTAGTAAAGACAATTTTTTCAGGTTCTTCATAGCGCTGTACGGGTTCAAAATTCATTTTTTCTCTTTCCCCTACGGCCGCTTTCAACGAACGCAGACGAATACGAATAGCTCCTAAATTTGATCCTTCATCAATTTTAAGTACTGTATAAATTTTTCCGTATTGATCCATAATTTCTTCTACCTGATCGGTGGTCACCGCGTCTATCCCGCAACCAAATGAATTTAATTGAACAAGCTCTAAATTTTTTGACTTAGCGACTACTCGGGCAGCAGCATACAATCTAGAGTGATAAACCCATTGATTGACTACACGCAGATTGCCCACATCACTTAGATGAGAGATGCTATCTTCAGTTAATACATGGAATCCTTCTTGTGTGATGACTTCCGCAATTCCGTGATTAATTTCAGGGTCTAAATGATAAGGCCGTCCAGAAATTACAATTCCTCGTTGACCTGTTTGATTGAGCATAGTCAGGGTTTCTTCCCCTTTTTGCTGAATATCCCGTTTAAAAGCATCTAGCTCTTCAAAACCATGGCGAAGCGCTTTTGCAATATCTCCTTCTGAGATACCCAAGTCAGCAAATGTTTTCGTTAAAACACCTACCATCGATTCTTCATTTGCTAAATTCAAAAATGGGTTTCGGTAATCAACTTTGCCCTCTCGAATATCGTCTACATTATTTCTGAGAACATCAGGGTAACTTTGTACAATTGGACAGTTAAAGTGATTTTCCGCACTGGCAGATTCTTGACGTTCAAAGATAATCCCTGGATAGAAAATTTTTGGAACACCTGAGTCAATAAGTGCCTGAATATGTCCATGAGCAATTTTTGCGGGATAACAAGCAGTATCACTCGGGATTGTATCCATTCCTTTTTCGTATAAATCTTTATTTGAGCGAGGAGAAAGTTCAACTCTAAAACCTAAATCAGTAAAAAATGTATGCCATAATGGATAATTTTCATACATATTTAACACTCGAGGGATGCCGATTACTCCTCGAACGGCATCTTTTTTACGAAGCGCGCGATATTTAAACAGTCGACGGTATTTATAATCAACAAGATTCACTTTTCTGTCTTCTCGCTTAATCTTAATGCGTGCGCCGCGTTCACAACGATTTCCAGTCACAAACTGACGTCCATCAGAAAAAACAGTAACAGTAAGCATACAATTGTTTTCGCAAAGACCACAATGGGTAAACTCTTTTTCAGCTGTAAATTCGTCCAGCTCTTTGGATGAAAGCGTTGTTGTCTCTTCTCCTATTTGATAATCTTCAAGAGCGATAAGAGCTGCACCATATGCCCCCATTAATCCAGCGATAGAAGGTCGTACAACTTCGCGTTCACTAATTTGCTCAAAGGCACGTAAAACCGCTTCATTATAAAATGTCCCGCCTTGACAGACAATTTTTTTACCGAGTTCTTCCGGACGGCGAATCTTAATTACTTTATAAATCGCATTCTTAATAACTGAGTAGGAAAGTCCTGCAGAAATATCCCCAACAGAGGCGCCTTCTTTTTGAACTTGTTTTACTTTTGAATTCATAAAAACTGTACAACGAGAGCCCAAATCCACGGGTTTTCGAGATTCTAATGCTGCCAGTGCGAAATCTTTTACGTCGTAATTCAAGGATTTTGCAAAGGTCTCAATAAATGAGCCACAGCCAGAAGAACATGCTTCATTCAACTGAATGGAGGATAACACACCGTCTTTGATAGTCATGGCTTTCATATCTTGTCCGCCAATATCTAAAATGAAATCTACACCCGGTTGAAAATGATTGGCTGCTTTGTAGTGAGCCATTGTTTCGACTTCGCCAATATCAACTTTTAGGGCATTTTTGATTAAATGCTCACCATAGCCTGTAACGGCTGCTTTTCCAATAAACGTATCCTTAGGCATTTTTTTATACAGGTCTTTTAAAACACTCATTGTTGTTTCCAAGGGTTGCCCCTGATTATTTCCGTAAAAAGAAAATAAGAGATTTCCATCCTCGTCAATAAGCGTCACTTTTGTTGTGGTAGATCCCGCATCAATGCCTAAAAAAGTAACGCCCGTATGGGAAGCTAATTCTTTTTCACTTGCTTGTGCCTGACTATGTCGTTTCCGAAAGTCTGCCAATTCCTGTTCATCATGAAATAGTGGCTCTAAAGTATCAGATGGGCTTAATTGTTCCTGATTCCCGTTTAACAGATTGTCTAGTAAATCAGTCAGTGTTTTTTCTTCTGCTGATTCGGAATATAGTGCCGCTCCCATCGCAACGAACAGCTGAGGATTTTCAGGGAAAATGACATTTTCTGGTTGAATATCCAAGGTTTCAATAAATCGTTTACGTAATTCGGACATAAAGAAAAGTGGGCCGCCTAAGAAGGCAATCTTCCCTTTTATCTTGCGTCCAGAGGCCAGTCCTGCAATTGTTTGATTTACGACTGCCTGAAAAATACTCGCAGCAATATCTTCTTTTGCGGCACCTTCATTAATTAATGGTTGAACATCTGTCTTAGCAAATACACCACAACGAGAAGCAATTGGATAAAGGGTTTGATAATTTTTTGCCAGTTCATTTACACCATTGGCATCTGTTTTTAACAAAACAGCCATTTGGTCTATAAAGGCACCAGTTCCTCCAGCACAGCTTCCATTCATACGTTGTTCAAGTGCCCCTTCAAAAAAGGTAATCTTGGCATCTTCTCCACCCAACTCAATGGCAACATCTGTTTCCGGAATGATTTCTTCTACTGTTTTTGTACAAGCAATGACTTCTTGGACAAACGGAATTTCTAATACATCTGCTAGCCCCATACCACCAGAGCCAGTAATGTTCATAGTAAGTGTTTGATTTTGAATAAGTTCTTTTGCTTCTTTTAATACACGTTCAGTTGCTGCTTTTACATCTGAATAATGCCGCTCGTACTTTGCAAAGACGGTTGCATTCTTTTCATCTAGAATAACCAGTTTTACAGTAGTTGAACCGACATCGATTCCTGCGCGTAATGTCATATCTTTCCCCTACTTCCTTTTTTACGACAGATTGTTGATTATCTAACAAAGTGTCTGATATACTACTTATGTACAGTTTAGTGAGAAAATGGGAGAAATACAATACGCAATTCTAGCTGATTTGTGAGATAAGCAACAAAATACTTTTGATTGTTGATTAATTTGTTAGGGGGTTCACAGAGTGAAGAAGACAGATTTACGTGTCAAGCGAACAAATAAAATGATTATTGAAGCGTTTATTCGTTTAGTGGAAGAAAAGGGCTATGAGAATGTGACAATTCAAGACATTGCGGATGAGGCGATGATAAATCGAGCAACATTTTATTCACATTTCAAAGACAAACCAGATTTATATGAACGAATTTTTGATTTAGCTGTTGCTGCATTTACCTCTGTATTAGATCCAGAACAGTTGATTGAAGGAAATAAATTAAAGATAAAAAAAGTAGAAATCGTGTTGACAGGAATCTATATAAAAATTCATGAAAATAAAAAGTTCTTTTTAACAATTATGGACGGCTCTTCAAATGAATTACTTAGAAAAAAATTAGCGGATATTTTATATGACAAATATGATCATATCTTTAGTCAGCTTCGTATCACAGAAAATGATATAGAAGTTCCCATGGATTTTATTATTGAATATATGACATCTATCTTTATTGGGACGCTTCACTGGTGGATAACAAGTGATACAGATATGTCCCCTAATCATTTAGCTCGTTTAGTGATTAAGCTTGTTGGAAATGGCCATTTAACAGTTTTAGGAATCGATGTTGAGAAATAGAGGAGTAAACGCAAGGAGCACCTTCTTTTTATAGACAGACTACTATTTTTTTCAGGCATGCGATTATATACGAACTAAAAGTAAAAAAATAGACTGGAGTAGTGAGTAGTATGCTGAACCTCTTAAGTTAGACCAAAAATCTAAGATAAGGGGTTTTTTATATGGCAAAATATAATGCGGATTTAAATTTCAAGTTGTGCAAGCCTATCTTTCTGACGGCTGGTTAATGATTTTACGAGAATCTTAGACTACCAAGAGTCGCTTCTTGATAGCCTGAGAATCTTAAAAGGCATTGGCAATTAAGCTGGTGGTGGAAGAATTCTGAGCAAACAATCTGTGAGGGAGCGTCGCAGGAGCAACAAAAAAAACGGAGTAGTGAATTCTACTCCGAAAAAAGTCTAACGTTTGGGTCTCATCTTACATTTCAATCTGCTTCGGTTGATTTTATTTACCTATTTTTAGCTCGCCATTTCTTGGTATGATTAGTTGGCCGTTTTGTTTTTACTGTTGAGGTTGATTTTGTTCCTTTTTTTAGAAGATTTACTTCAACACTATACTTATCTTCTTTGATTAAATCATAAATTTTTTCTGACGCTTCTGTAATTTTATCTTTTATTCCCATCACATTTCCCCCACTTCATTAATTGATTTCTTAACCCTACTTTAGCGCAAAAAAGCAGATTGAGCAACTAATGATTATTAGAAAAAAGCAACAAAAAAACCGAATCAAATGATTCGGTTGAAAACTGGGGTAGCTGGATTCGAACCAACGCATGAGGGAGTCAAAGTCCCTTGCCTTACCGCTTGGCTATACCCCAATGGTGGAGGAAAGTGGATTCGAACCACTGAACCCTAAGGAACGGATTTACAGTCCGTCGCGTTTAGCCACTTCGCTATTCCTCCAAAAGTCTAGTAAAAAACCTGACTTAGTTATAATACATAAAAAAGCATCTTATTGCAAGAGGAAATTTCAATTTTTTTTAGTTATTTTTTTAATCGTGTAAATTCCATTGGCGAATGACGGATTCTAACGCCTCATCCAAGGTTTTAAAAACCCCTTGAGATTCATTATCCATGAAGATTTCAAAATGTTTTGCATCATTTGTTAACACTTCACCAATCATTTTTTTACCGATGAATAATTGGGTCACATCAATTTCTTGTCCATTTACTCTTTTTTTTGTTTCTTCTACACGTACTTCAATATCTTTATTTTTTTTTGACATCCTTTTCACCTCGTTGCTTATTTTACCATATTCCCACTCATTTGTATTAAAACTAAGGAACAAAAAAACAATGAGGTCGGGACAGAAGTGTTCAGCTCCGAGAAATAAGAAGGAATTCACGAAGATTGTTCCTCAAATCTTTGGGAATTTCAGCTTATTTTCGAAGGAGTTGCTTCTGTTCCCGCCGTTTATTAAGAGTTTACAAAGGTGTGGAATAACTTAATTAGTTATTCCACACCTTCATTAGTTTCTTATTCTTTAGTATTTGTTAGCACAGCTTCCAAAACTTGATAACCAGCTTCTTGTAGTAATTGCTGAACTTTTTGCGCTTCTCTTGTTTGCACCTGCAACTCAACAATCGTTTCCAGTTCTTTTCTATTCACAACAATGGTGAGGATACTGAAATCATTGTCTGCTAAAAGTCTGGTCAAATCAGCCAAAATACCTTTATGGTCATCTATGATTTGAATTTGTACGCGTGTTCCTCCATCATTATAGCCAGTGATTTTTAAGAAAGCATCGAAAATATCATTATTTGTAATAATTCCAACCAGATTTTCTTTTGTATCTACTACAGGAAGGACACCGACATTATTTTTTCTCATTAAGCTAATGCCTTCTTCTAATAAAGCTTCTGGAACGATCGTTTGTACATTTTTTACCATGACATCTGCAACAGTTGTTTTATTTAATAAATAGTTTACTTCATATACACTTAAACTTGTTGCTTTTGAAGGCAAGGCTTCTTGAATGGTTCCTTCTGTGATGAGCCCCACCAAATGGTCATTTTCCACAACTGGTAATCGGTGAATATCATTTTTTTTCATCAAATCAACCGCATCAAAAATTTTGGTGTTGGGTTGAACCACAATTAAATTTTTTGTCATAAAATCCTGAACACTCATGAATTACCCTCCTAAATAAGCTTTTTTAACTTCTTCACTTGCTAATAACTCAGCGCCTGTTCCTTCAAGAACAATGTTGCCAGTTTCCAAGACATACCCTCTATTAGCGATCGATAAAGCCATTTTTGCATTTTGTTCAATTAGTAAAACAGTAGTTCCTTGTTGTTGGATTTCTTGAATAATTGTAAAAATTTCTTTAATAAAAATGGGCGCTAGTCCCATAGAAGGCTCATCTAGCAGCAATAATTTCGGTTTAGACATGAGCGCACGTCCCATAGCAAGCATCTGTTGCTCCCCACCTGAAAGTGTTGCTGCATCCTGCGTTTTTCGTTCAGCTAGAATAGGAAATTTTTTGAAGATTTGTTCATAGTCAGCTTTCATTTCTGAAGAATCTTTTCGTAAAAAAGCCCCCATCTCTAAATTTTCCTGAACGGTTAGACCAGGAAAAATATGACGTCCTTCTGGTACCTGAGAGAGACCAGAAGCAACAATTTTTTGTGGAACAGTTTTTTGAATCTCGTTTCCTTCAAAGGTAATACTTCCTTTTGAAGGACGAATAAGCCCAGAAATTGTTCGGAGAATCGTTGTTTTTCCTGCACCGTTTGCCCCGATTAATGAGACAATTTCACCTTGATTCACTTCAAAATTAACTTCTCGCACTGCTTGAATCATTCCATAGTGAACCGATAAATTTTGTACACGCAGCATTATAGCTCACCTCCAAGATAGGCTTCGATTACTCGAGGATTGTTTTTAATTTCCTCTGGTTGCCCTTCTGCAATGACCCGTCCATATTCTAACACGTAAATTCGTTCACAGACTTCCATCACTAAGCTCATATCGTGTTCGATAAGGAGAATTGTAATTTGAAATTCTGCCTGTATTTTTCTGATAAGCTCAGTTAATTCCGCTGTTTCTTGCGGATTCATCCCAGCAGCCGGTTCATCTAAAAAGAGAATTTTTGGCTGTGTTGCCAGTGCTCGAACAATTTCTAAACGTCGCTGTTCTCCATAGGGTAAATTCTTCGCTAAAGTCTGTGCTTTTTCTTCCATCCCGAAGATGGCTAACAGCTCAATGACCTTTTTTTGCATGGTCTCTTCTTTTTTGTAAAAGCTTGGAAAACGCAGAATACTTGAAAGCAGACTTTCTTTATTTTTACTATTCATTGCAATCAAAACATTGTCCATCACGGTTAAATCTTTAAACAGACGAATATTTTGAAAAGTTCGACTAAGACCTAAATCAGCAATTTTATAAGGCTTTTCTCCATTAAGCCGATGTGTTTTTCCTAATGCGTCAAAAAGCACATCCCCTTCACTAGGTTCATAAACGCCAGTTAGTAAATTAAATAAGGTGGTTTTCCCTGCCCCATTGGGTCCAATCAGGCCAATTAACTCATTTGATTCTAACTGAATATTTACATTGGATACGGCAGCAAGCCCACCAAAGTTTTTTGTTAAGTTTTTAACGTCCAATAGAGGCATCAGAATCGTCCTCCTTTTTTCCAAATTTTTCAAAGATACGTTTTACAGAAAATTCCCACGTACCAAGTAAGCCGCCGGGTTTGAAAATCATAATGATGATTAATGCTAATGCATAGATAATCATACGAAGGGCACCAAAATCTTGTAAGAACATATTTAAGACACCCAGAACGATTGCAGCAACGAACGTACCTGTGATGCTTCCGATTCCGCCAAATACCACGATAATTAAAATATCAATAGACTTCATAAAACCAAAATCCTTGGGAGCAATGGACTGAATATAACTTGCGGATAAAGACCCCGCAATACTTGCAGTCATGGCGCCAATCATAAAGGCAATCACCTTGTATTTGGTTGTGTTTACGCCCATAGACTCTGCTGCAATCTCATCTTCCCGGATTGCCATTGTTGCGCGACCGGGTCCACTATGAAGGAAATTAACAATCACGAGTGTCGTTACAACAACAAATCCAAACACCATCGACCAGTTTGCAAATGGCGGAATACCAAAAATCCCTGAAGGACCATTTGTAATATCACGTAGATTGACGATTAAAATTCGAATAATTTCAGCAACTCCTAATGTGGCAATTGCAAGGTAGTCTCCTTTTAAACGAAGCGTTGGAATACCAACAATCAAGGCAACAAGCCCAGATAAAAAGATTCCTAAGACTAGACCAGAGAAAAATCCGCCCATCGTTGGATTTTTGACACTCATAATTGCCGCACTGTATGCACCAATCGCCATGAATCCCGCATGACCTAGCGAAAACTGTCCGGAGAAGCCGATAATTAAATTCAATCCAGTTGCTAAAATAATATTTATTCCAATACTTACTAAAATAAAATCAGTAAAAAAACTAATGACTCCTGCACTGTACAATGCATATAAAATTCCATAAAGACCAGCGGCAATGGCCAACCAGACAAGATTAAATTTTAGATTTTTTTTCATGGTTGTCCACCTACACTTTCTCTTTTAGATTTTTTCCTAGAATCCCAGCAGGTCTAATCAATAAGATAAGAATCAGTACACCGTAAACAACCGCATCCTTATAATCTGAAAATCCGATTGCTGTGGTAATTGTCTCAATTAGACCAATAACAAAGCCGCCAAGTGCTGCACCAGGGATAATACCAATCCCTCCTAAAACAGCCGCAACAAACGATTTAAGCCCTGGAACGACGCCCATCATCGGATCTATCGAATTGTAGTAAAGTCCGATGAGCATCCCTCCAGCTGCCGCTAATGCAGAACCTAAAGCAAAAGTAAATGAAATTGTCCGATTAACATTGATTCCCATTAATTGCGCAGCATCTGCGTCAACACTGACTGCCCTCATCGCTTTTCCCATTTTTGTCTTTTTTACAATTATCTGTAAGAGAATCATTAAGCTCAATGAGATACCTAAAATTAACAACTGAATGTTACTCACTTCTATAATACCTAAATCATAGGTTTGTCGTTGAATGGCTTGAGGAAAGGCGCGTGTATCTGAGCTAAAGAAATAAATCATCACGTTTTGAAGAAAGAAAGAAACACCAATTGCTGTAATCAATGCAGCAATCCTAGTTGACTTACGTAACGGCCGATAGGCTAAAAATTCAATTGTTACACCAACAATTGCACTTAATGCCATTGATAAAATGAGTGCCGGGAAGAATCCCATCTCCAATTGATTGATCAAATAATAGCCGATGAAGCTACCAATCATATAGATTTCACCGTGAGCAAAATTGATTAATTTGATAATGCCATATACCATCGTATAGCCCAATGCCATTAGCGCATAGATGCTGCCGAGAAATAGACCATTGATTAATTGTTGTAAAATAAGTTCCATTGTGATCACTTCCAATGTTTTTTTCGTATTCATTACGTAATAGTGGGGAAACCCCAAAAAAATTCACGTTTATTTTCACTGTTTATTAAGGGGGAAAGAGTCCGAAACACCACTCAAAGAGTTAGGTTCCAGACTCCTGCATACTATTTTAAATAGTTTCCCTGCGGACTTTTTTTGATCTCTTAAATGTTAACGATTAAGGATTGACTGTTTCAGCAGACGTTTCTTTTCCATCTGTCAAACCTAACACAACCGCAGATTTTTCTGGATTATGATTTTTATCCATAGACATTTCTCCTGTTACTCCGACAAATCCTTTAATCTTTGCTAGTGCTTCAGTAATCTTCGCTGAATCAGCTGAGTCTGCATCTTCAATCGCTTGTTTTAACATATAGACTGAATCGTAGCCAAGTGCGTTAAAAGCAGAAGGCTGTTTTCCATATTTTTTAGAGAACGATTCTACAAAAGGTGTAACCTTGTCTGTTGCTGGAGCTTCTGTTGAGAAGTGACCAGTATAAAAGACGTTTGATACATTTTCTGCTCCTGCTGTTTCTACAAGCTTTTCATCTCCAAAACCGTCAGCACCAATAATTGGTTGCTTGATGCCCATTTCACGTGCTTGTTTGATAATTAATCCTGCTTCTGTATAGTAACCAGGGATGTAAATGACATCGAAATCTTCATTCTTAATTTTTGTTAAGATTGCTTGATAATCTTTATCACCTGCTACAAAGTTTTCTTCTTTTACAATCGTTCCTTTATAAGTCTCTTTAAAGGCTTTGGTTAATCCGATGGCATAATCACTTGAATTATCACCGATAATCACCGCTTTATCTGCTTTTAAGTTATCCTGAGCATATTTTGCCAAGATGACTCCTTGAAAGCTATCCTGGAAACAAACGCGGAAGATGAATTCTTGAACTGCATCATTTTGTACAGTGATAGCATCATCTGTTGCAGAAGGAGTGATAACTGGAACTGCTGCTTTCGTCATGTTTGGAACACTTGCTTTTACCGCTCCAGAAGTAGCAGGTCCTACGACAGCAACCACTTTATCATTTGTCGTTAAGTTTGCAGCAATAGAAGCCGCTTCATTATTATCTGATTTGTTGTCTTTTTCAATTAATTCAATTTTTTTCCCTAGAATTCCACCTGCGTCGTTGATTTCTTCAACCGCTAAGTCAATTCCTTCTTTTTCCGCATTCCCGTAAGCTGCTACGCCACCAGAAAGCTCCATGTTCATCCCGATTTTAATTGTTTCACCACTCGCTGTATTCCCCGAATTTTTGGGACCAGCTGCTCCTCCTGCACCACAAGCAGATAGTAAAAACATACTTGCAAACAAAAACGTAAATTTTTTCTTCATTTTATTTCCCCCTCATGCATCTTTCTAAGATATGTATATCAATATACTGAAAAATAAAATGGTTGTCAATGAATTATCAGAAAATTTCTATAATTCTGTTAATTCAAATAAAATAATCATTTTTCTTATTTTTAAAAAGTTATATTTAATAAGTGAATGAAGCGCATACAAAGAATTCCAGTAAAATAATTTTTTTTTTACATATTCTTTTCGAAAATAAAAAAACGCAATGAACGTCTCTCCTCTTCTTAAAGGAAAGCTCTTTCATTACGTTTTAGACTTCCGAAATAAAGCTAGTTGTTTATCTGAGCAACATAATTTGCTGCTGCCCCAACAAGATTTGCATCATTGCGATACTCACATAAAACAATCTTAGGTACAAAATCATTTAGCTCATAGATCGCCAATTTTTCAGCCATTCGTTTGTTTATCTCATCTAGTAATCCATCTTTTGATGAAATACCTCCACCTAGAACAATGATTTCTGGGTCAAATGCAAATTGGATACTAAATAATCCTTGAGTCAGATATTCATAAAAATTTTCCACTTCTTCTTGTGCTAAAACATCGCCTGCTTCAGCAAACTCAAATACTTCTTTTCCAGAGAAGGCAGTTTTTTCAAGTCCTTTTCGTTCACAATAGCGCCAAGCCATTTGTACAGCAGTTCCTAATACACTAAATGTTTGTCCGCCGTTTAAGAACATTAAGCCAAATTCTCCACCGTATAAATGTGCTCCTTTAGAAATTTGCCCATTTGTAAATAGTGCACCACCCACTCCTGTGCCAATTACAACAAAGGCAACATCTTTATATCCTTTAGCTGCTCCTTGATAAAATTCAGCCATTCCTGCGCAGTTTGCATCATTTTCAATTGTAACTGGTAGACCGAACAGTTCGCGTAGCTCACCAAAAATATCGAATCCATGAATGTATGGAATCGCACTAATTCCTTCGATTTTTTGTGCGTGAACATTTACCACTCCTGGTGCACTAATTCCAATACCATCGAATGGCTGAGCCATTTGATCTGCAACATTCTTTAAGCTGACTTTCATTTCTTCCCATGTAGCAGGAGTGGGAAATTGATTTTTACTTTCCAGAGCTTTTCCATTCCAGTACCCATATTTTACAGCTGATCCACCAAAATCAAATACTAATAATCCCATAATAAGAGCCTCCAATAAGTCATTTTCATAATGGTTCTCCTCTATTGTACGATATAAAAAAAGAGCTTTCAATGAGCTCTTTAAAAAATATATACATTCGATTATATTTATCTATTCCTATATAATTTGACTAAGAATGATTTGATCGGTTAACAACATTCCTTCTTCATAAATAGGTTCGCTATAATGAGTCAAAAAGTAATCTTTTATTTGTTGTATCTCTTTAAATCCCTGACTTTTGTAAAGGGCTAATGCGGGTAGAGTACTATTTCCAGTCTTTACAAGAACAGAAAAAGGTGTGAATGGTTTCTTCTCTCCAATTTCTTTGAGTGCATACTCAACAAGCGCTGCGCCTAATCCTTGTTTTTGATAGTTTGAGTCAACAGCGACATTCATTAGCTCTGCTTCATTTGACCGTATTTGAAAGACGATACAGCCGACGATTTTGTTATCCCTCTCAAGAATACCAATTTCTGATTGATGGATATATCCATCAACTATTTCTTTTTCCGGGTCAGCATCCAGCAATAAGTCCCACGGAAGCTCTTCATTAGGTTGTAATGGACGAATCATTTTTCTCTCCTATAGGTGTATGTTGGCTGTACTTTATCCTTAGTGTTTCGTTTTAAACTAAATGTTTTAGGCACATAGTCCAAACCGCCTTTTACAAAGGGATGGCATCGTAAGATTCGGGAAGTTCCCATGAGTGTCCCTTTAAACGCCCCATGTACAGTAATTGCTTGAATCATATAACCAGAACATGTAGGGTAGTAACGACAGCTCGGTGGAAACGCAGGAGAAATATATTTTTGATAAAACTTTACGAATCCAATTAATAGTTTTTTCATTTATTCAATCCCTACTTTTCATTTATAGAAAAAGAGACAAGAACGCCAACGTTTGTTTTCAGCTCTGTCTCTTCTAGTTCTTATTTAAAAAAGGTATAGATGTGATTCCAAAGGTCATGGCTAAAGACAGAGAAAGGTTTTCCTCCACCAATAACACCATAGCCAATCATCATTCCAATAATAAAGAGAAGCATGACCAACAAAATGACCACTACAATTTTAAGCAGTGTAATTAAAATATAGCGAGTAGCACTCATTGATACGCCTCCTTAAACTAAGCCATTACTGCAGATGAAGTAATTTCTTTTCCTTCTTCAACACGTTCCACGTTTGCGCCTAGATTTTGTAGTTTTTCATGGAATTTATAATACCCACGATCTAAATATTTCAAGTTACGGACACGAGTCAGTCCATTTGCACATAGGCCTGCTAAAATCAGTGCTGCAGCAGCACGTAAATCTGTAGCGTATACTTCAGCCCCTTGTAATTCATGCGCTCCTTCAATAATTGCGATATTTCCATCAATTTTCACATGCGCATTCATTCTGCGCAACTCTTCTAAATGTTGGAAACGATTTTCAAACACTGTTTCTGTTGTAACACTTGTTCCGTTAGCAACTAGTTGAATAGCAGTCATTTGCGCTTGCATATCAGTAGGGAAACCAGGATGTGGCATTGTTTTTACATCAGTAGCTTTCAATGTTTTTGGTCCAACAACACGTAATCCATTTTCTTCTTCTGTAATAACTACGCCCATTTCCATTAGTTTTGAGATTAATGGACGGTTATGTTCAGAGATGGCATCTTCAATCAGTACATTACCTTGTGTCATTGCCGCAGCAACCATAAACGTTCCAGCTTCAATACGATCTTGAACAATGGAATGTTGCACTGCGTGTAGATGGTCAACACCCTCAATACGCATGGTTTCTGTTCCCGCTCCATAAACATGAGCGCCCATTTTATTTAAGATATTCGCAAGGTCAACAATTTCAGGTTCACGAGCGACGTTTTCAATAATCGTAGTTCCTTTTGCTTTGACTGCAGCCATCATAATATTCTGTGTTGCGCCAACACTTGGGAAATCGAGATAAATAGAGTTTCCAATTAGTTCGTCCGCTATGGCTTCAATATACCCATTTTTTTGGATAATTTTTGCACCTAAAGCTTGGAACCCTTTTAAATGTAAATCAATTGGTCGTTTACCGATGGCACAGCCACCTGGCATAGCAACTTTTGCATGACCATTACGTGCTAATAAAGGCCCCATAACGACAATAGATGCTCTCATTTGGCTTACATATTCATAGGGTGCTTCAATTTCTAATTTTCTTGAAGCATCTAAAGTAACTTGTTTTAATTCTTCATTAAAATTAACATCTACATTTAAGTGACGAATCACTTGATTCATCGTGAAAACATCCGATAAGATTGGTACATTATTTAAAGTAGTTGTGCCTTCCTCAGCGAGTAAACTTGCAGCTAAGATTGGTAGCACAGCATTTTTGGCGCCTTCAATTTTTACAGTTCCTTTTAATTGATTACCACCTTGAACAATAATTTGTTCCATTTTGTCCCCTCCACACATTCTTTTGCGCATCACTTCACACAAAATCTTTTCTATTATAGCACTATTTGTCCTAAAATAGTACCCCTTCTTCAACTTATAAGCCGACGTAAAATAAATTTCGGCAGAGCGCAATAATCTCTAAGAAAAAATTGCTGGCTGTATAGCCTAAAAAAATAGAAAATAATACAATCGCCATGCGCACTTGAGTAGGCATCATGACTTTGAAAAATGTTTCTACCCGTAGAGAACGTAAGGACCAAAATGCCAAATAAATAAATGTTAGATGGCTAATGATGCGAACTATCGCATCTACTCCGTAAACTTGCATAAGTATCTCCTTATCTCTTCTTCTGTGAGTATCAAATATGAACATATAGATAATACCACAAATAAGAGAAAAGGAAAATCGTTGCGCATTTAAAAGATGATTAAAAGTCTTTTAAAAGATTATTTAGGTTTGTTTTTTAACATCCCTTTTATGGATTCTTTTTTTTGTATTAGAAAGTAAAATTATAAGGGTGGACATAACTATCTAAGTTATAGTCCACCCTCATAAAATCTAAATAAAGGTTGGTCACAGATAATGAGTTATTTCTGTTCCCACCCTTCTCTTTTTTCATGTCAGTTCAAAAGAATTCGTTTGAAATCTATTTCATATATATAATATTTCTTACTAAGGTATCCGTTTTTCGGTACTAACATAAAAAAACAGATGAGAAAAAAGTTCTTCTCATCTGTTTTTTTTATGTGTGCTTTGAGACATTGATACGATTAATTGCTCGGTGTAGTGCTACGGTTGCTCGACTAAGTTCATCTATGTCATCATTTTGTTTCGCTTCTTGAATCATCTTCTCAGCACGTTGTTTTGCACGCTCGGCACGAGGGACGTCAATATCACGCTCACGTTCTGCACTATCTGCAATAATAGACACGATGTTTTCTCTTACTTCCATAACGCCGCCGTTTACAGCAATCCAGTCAATATGGGCGTCTGCGTCGACACGTTTGATTCGCACTTCATCAATCGTTAAAGGAACAATGATCGGTGCATGTCGTGGTAAGATACCAATTTCACCGTCTAGTGTTTTTGCAACAACAATGGCTGCATGATGCTCATAGACAAGACCATTTGGAGTAACCACATTCACGGTTAAATAATTATCCATGGGGCACCTCTTTCTAATAGCCTAATGTTTTCGCTTTTTCAATGACGTCTTCGATACGACCAACACTTCTGAAGGCTTCTTCAGGAAGGCTGTCGTGTTTTCCATCTAAGATTTCACGGAATCCTTTGATTGTTTCTTCAACGGGTACGTATGATCCCGGTTGACCAGTAAACTGTTCTGCTACGTTAAAGTTTTGTGATAAGAAGAATTGAATCCGACGCGCACGTGCAACTAACACTTTTTCATCATCAGATAATTCATCCATACCCAAGATTGCAATAATATCTTGAAGTTCACGGTAACGTTGCAACACATGCTGAACTTCTGTCGCTACTTCATAATGCTCTTCACCTACAACCTCAGGTGCTAGTGCACTTGAAGAAGAAGCTAGCGGATCAACGGCAGGATAAATCCCTTGTTCTGTTAGTTTCCGTTCTAAGTTCGTTGTTGCATCCAAATGGGCGAAAGCAGTTGCTGGAGCAGGGTCAGTATAATCATCCGCAGGCACATAAATAGCTTGAATAGATGTAATTGAACCTTTTTTGGTTGAAGTAATCCGTTCTTGAAGCTGTCCCATTTCAGTAGCAAGTGTTGGTTGGTACCCAACGGCTGAAGGCATACGACCTAACAGCGCAGATACTTCAGAACCTGCTTGTGTGAAACGGAAAATATTATCAATAAACAAAAGTACGTCTTGTTGTTCAACATCACGGAAATATTCTGCAATGGTTAAGCCAGTAAGAGCAACACGCATACGTGCACCTGGTGGCTCGTTCATTTGACCAAACACCATGGCTGTTTTTTCGATAACGCCAGAATCCTTCATTTCATAATACAGGTCGTTTCCTTCACGCGTACGTTCACCAACCCCTGTAAAAACAGAAATCCCACCATGTTCTTGAGCAATGTTGTGAATTAATTCTTGAATCAATACAGTTTTACCTACTCCAGCACCACCAAAGAGGCCGACTTTCCCACCTTTTAGATAAGGGGCAAGTAAATCAATTACTTTAATTCCTGTTTCAAGAATTTCTGTACTTGTGCTTAATTCATCAAAATTCGGTGCTTTTTTATGGATTCCACTACGAGGAGCATCTTCTGGAAAAGGTGCTTCTAAGTCAATAGTGTCTCCAAGCACGTTAAATACACGACCTAACGTTTCTTTTCCAACGGGAACAGAAATCGCTTTTCCTGTATCAATTACTTCCATCCCACGTTGTAAACCGTCTGTAGACTCCATGGCGATTGAACGAATGACGCCATCTCCTAGTTCAAGAGTAGCTTCTAAGACGACTTTTTGTTTACTTTCATCATTTTTATAAACGACTAAGGCATTGTTAATATCTGGTAAAGAATGGTCTAGGGAAAACTCCACGTCTACAACGGGACCAATGACCTGAACAATTTTGCCTGAATTCATTTGTATTCCTCCAATCATGACATTACTCTAATGCAGCTGCACCAGCTACGATTTCGGTAATTTCTTGAGTAATTGCTCCTTGACGAGCACGGTTATATGAAATAGTTAAATCACTAATAATATTTTGTGCGTTGTCGGTAGCAGTTTTCATTGCGGTCATTCCGGCTGCATGTTCTGCTGTTTTTGCATCAACGATGGCCCCATAAATTAGACTTTCTGCATATTGAGGTAACAACGTATCTAAGATGACTTCTTTAGAAGGCTCTAAGATATATTCTTGTTCATAGCTCGTTGCTTCATCTGCATCTAAGTCTGAGATAGGTAACATTTTTTCAACACGAAATTGACTAGTTAATGAGTTAATGTGGTGGTTATAACAAACATAAAGCTCGTCAAACACTTCACTTTCATACATTGTTGTAGCCATTGTGACGATTTTACGAACTTCTTCAAAGCTGGGCTGATCGGATAGATTCCGTAGTTCATAGGCAAGATTAATCCCGCGTGCTTTAAAGAAATCTGCACCCGTTCCGCCGATTGCAATCATGACATACTCATTTTCTGAAGCATGATCATCTTCCAGCATGCTCATTGTTTGCTTTAAAATAGAACTGTTATAGCCGCCAACAAGTCCGCCATCTGAAGTTATCACAATATAACCTGTCTTTTTTACAGGACGTTTTAAGAGCATACTGTGATAGTTCAGTGCATCGTTTGAATCCGCTACGGTCATTTCTTCCAAATCAGCTAATTGTGAAGCCACTAAATGGGTAACAATTGAGCGTACTTTAGAAGCATACTCTTGAAAGTTTTTTGAAGAAGCTTCTGACTTAGTCAATTTAGCGGCAGAAACCATTTGCATGGCTTTCGTAATTTGACTTGTTTTTTTCGTTGAAGCAATCCGCTGCTTAATTTCATTTAAGGAAGCGCCCATTGTCTTTCACTCCTTTGTTAGCCATTTTGGATTGATTGTAATTGTTCTTTTGCTGAAGTTCCTTCAGAATTTGAAGCAACAAAGATTTCTTGATAACTCTTGATGGCAGCATTTAATTGCTCTTCATCAGGTAAATCTTTCGTATCGCGAATTGTTTGGAATAAATCTGGATGATTCGCATCTAAATATTCAAACAATGCTTGTTCAAATTCTAAAATTTTATTTACAGCAATGCTGTCTAGGAATCCGTGAGTCAGTGCATAAAGAATGACTACTTGTTTTTCTACAGCTAATGGCGCGTGTAGTTTTTGTTTTAAGATTTCAACTGTACGACGACCACGGTTTAATTTTGCTTGAGTTGCCGCATCTAAATCGGAACCAAACTGAGTAAAGGCTTCTAGTTCGCGATAACTTGCTAAGTCTAGGCGAAGCGTTCCAGCCACTTTCTTCATGGCTTTAATTTGCGCAGATCCACCCACACGTGAGACAGAAAGTCCAGCATCAACGGCAGGTCTTGTCCCTGCGTAGAATAAGTCACTTTCCAAGAAGATTTGTCCATCCGTAATTGAAATAACGTTTGTTGGAATATAAGCAGAAATATCTCCAGCTTGTGTTTCAACAAATGGTAAGGCAGTCATTGATCCTCCACCTAACTCATCACTCAATTTTGCTGCACGTTCCAATAAACGTGAGTGAAGATAGAAAACGTCACCAGGGTAGGCTTCACGACCTGGAGGACGACGAAGAAGTAGAGAAAGTTCACGATAGGCAACGGCTTGTTTTGATAAATCATCGAAGATAATCAATACGTGTTTGCCATTATACATGAATTCTTCACCCATAGCAGTTCCTGCATATGGCGCAATGTAAAGCAATGGTGCAGGTTCAGAAGCACCAGCAGTAACAACAATCGTGTAGTCTAATGCGCCGTATTGACGAAGTGTTTCAACTTGTGCACGCACAGTTGAATCTTTTTGCCCAATTGCAACATAGATACAAATCATGTTTTGACCTTTTTGATTAATAATTGTGTCAATCGCAATAGAAGTTTTCCCTGTTTTACGGTCACCAATTACTAATTCACGTTGACCACGTCCAATTGGGACTAATGCATCTATGGCTTTTAACCCTGTTTGCATTGGTTCATTTACTGATTTACGTTGCATAACGCCAGGTGCCATTGCTTCTACTGGACGAGTTTTATCTGTTTTAATTTCACCTAGACCATCGATTGGTTGTCCTAAAGGATTTACAACACGGCCAATCAGACTTTCCCCTACAGGAACTTCCATGATTTTTCCAGTTCGTTTTACTTTATCTCCTTCACGAATGGTTTCAAAATCACCTAGGATAATAATCCCAACGTCATTTGATTCTAAGTTTTGCGCCATTCCATAAGAGCCGTTTGAGAATTCCAACAGCTCTCCACTCATTGCATTGTCTAATCCATGAGCGCGAGCGATTCCGTCACCCACGTAGGTAACTGTACCGATTTCTTCTACAGAAAGCTCGTTTTGATAATTTTCAATTTGTTGTTTAATCAAGGCACTAATTTCTTCTGCTTTGATAGCCATTCGATTCACCTCTTTAAATACATTTCTGTTCTTATTTTTTAATAAGTCTAGTGATTTTCTCTAATTGTTTTCCAATACTGCCATCAATCACTTGATGATTGGCTTCAACAACTACCCCACCAATAATTGAAGGGTCCACTTTATTTGAAAGAGTCGCTTTTTTGTATCCTAGAAACTGAGCAATCTTTTCTTCCAATTGTGCTTTTTGTTCTTCTGATAGTGGAATAGCCGTTGTTGCAACACCAGAAATCAATCCTTGATGTTCCCCATAACGGTATTCATATTCATCAATCATTAAAAGTAAATCATCCATACGACTATAATTGAATACGACTTCCAAAAAGTTTTTCATAGTTCCTTGATAATGTGAAACAAGCTTATCCATAATTTCACGTTTTTCATAAGGCTCTAAGCGAGTGTCACTTAAAATATTCCCTAAATCAGGTAATTCTTCATAAACTTCTCGTAAACTTAGTAGTTGTTGGTAGATATCTTCTAGCTGTTGTTCTTCCATCGCCAAGTCGAATAAGGCTTTTCCATATCGTTTACCAACAGTGTATTTATCTAGCTTCATTATTTGAACCCAGACCTTCAATGTATTGATTGATCAAAGATTCATGTGATTCTGGTGACAATTCTTTATTAAGAATTTTTGCTGCAATCTGTAATGAAAGATCAGCTACATCATCTTTGACAGATGTCAATGCAGCATCACGTTCCAAAAGAATATCGTTTTTGGCCTTTTCTTTTAAACGACTAACCTCTTCTTTGGTGTCATTTAAAATTGTTTGGCGGCTAGCCTCACCATTTTCTTTTGCACTTTTGATGATATCCGCTGCATCTGAACGAGAAGCAAGCAATTGTTGCTGACGTTCTTGTTCAAGTTTTGCAGCTGATACCCGAGATTGTTCAGCAGAATCTAAATCATTGGCGATTTTGTCTTCACGTTGTTTTAGTAAATCAGTAATTGCCCCCCATGCAAATTTCTTCAATAAAAACATGAGGATTAAAAATGCACCACTGACAACTATCATAGTGCCTATCATCGAGTTGCCCTCGGCTTCAGCAATAACCAACTGATTAAACATAGATGCTTCAACTTCCTTTCTGAGTCAGAGTTCTCCATAAAAGAGTATGAAACGAAACTCTACATATAGAAAGAAAGCAGTGACGGTGTCCCGATTAATCGGCGTCCTGCCTTCCTTAAAAATTTAAATAAAGATAAGTAGTAAAGCTACAACTACCCCTAGAATTGGCACAGCTTCAATCATACCAACCCCGATAAACATTGTTGTACGTAATTGTCCAGCCATTTCTGGTTGGCGAGTCATTGACTCGATTGTTTTTGAGATTACTTGTCCGTTACCGTATGCTGCACCGATTGATGCTCCAAAAATTGCGATTGCTGCTGCGATATATTGCATGATTATTTTCCTCCTAAGATAATGTAACTTTTTATTTTATTCCTCGACTTCAATTTTGTGACTCATGTAAACCATTGACAATGACACAAAAACGAAGGTTTGGATACTACCAATGAATATTGAAAAACCAATCCAAATCATTTCCAACGGGATGGCTAACGGGATACCCAAGCCTCCACCTAATCCACCTAATTTTTGAGAAATTAAGCTAAGAAGAACTTCACCTGCGTAAATGTTACCGTATAGACGCAAGCCAAGAGTCAGAACGTTTGTGAATTCTTCCATAAATTTTACCGGTGCTAGAAAAGAAACAGGTTTAAAGAAGGAATTTGTTACATATCCTTTTAATCCAAATCTAGCTGATCCATATAAGTTTGAAAGAACAATCACCATGAATGCTAAAGTAAGGGTAACTATCGGGTCAGCAGTTGGGCTTTTCCATATAGAAATCTCATTTGGCAAGACAATCTTCGTTACTAAACCTAACATATTTGATATGAAAACAAATAAGAATAATGTAAAGGCTAATAAATGAAAATTATTCAACTCTTTCTTTGGCATATTATCAGTAATAATTCCTCTGACAAAGTCAATCACCCATTCAATAGCGTTTTGTTTTCCTTTAGGCTTCATAGTAAGGTTGCGTGTGCAGAAATAAACAGTAAAAAAGACAATCGCACACGTGAGTAAGACCATTAAGCATATCGTGCCATCAAACCAGATGGGGCCAATGTGAAAAGTTAATGATTTTTCATCCAATTCATTTCACCTCTTTTCCCGTAAACTCATCTCTAGATTCTGATCCAGTGGTGGTAAGTTGTTTAAATTAAATGATGATAACAATGGGTATCATACCACCAGCAAACAGAAATTTCAAAGCATTTTCATGAAAAATAGACATTTTTTTCGCTTTGGCTAAAAAACAGAAAATTCTCTAATGAAATCCTCTCTAAAATCATAGTTTCTTCCTATATAAGAGAGCTTGAAATTTATGCCTCAGATATTGTAATGCTATCAAACTTTCGCCAATAGTAAAAGCAAATCTATTGAATATGTGAAAAAGTATATTTGTACTATCTAGAAAAGCTTTTTAAGGTTCGGCTAATTTGTCGATCCACATCTTTGCGTTTTAAATCTTCTCGCTTATCATATTGTTTTTTCCCTTTTGCAATCCCGATTAATACTTTCGCATATCCGTCACGAATATACACTTTTAGAGGAACAATTGTGATACCTGTATTCTTGGTTTCCCCAACTAATCGTGCGATTTGCTTTTTGTGTAATAAAAGTTTTCGAGTGCGCAGTGGATCATGATTGAAGATATTTCCTTGTTCATAAGGACTGATGTGTACATTGTAGAGAAAAGCTTCTCCATTTCTAACACGTACGAACCCATCTTTTAAGTTAATGCGCGAATTTCTGATTGATTTGATTTCAGTCCCTTGTAATACCATACCCGCTTCCATTGTATCGAGCACAGCATAGTCGTGGCGCGCTTTTTTATTTTGGGCGATTAATTTTCCTTCGCCTTTTGGCATAGAAACCTCCCCTTTCAATAGTTATTTTTTCTTTTTCTTTCCTTTTTTGGCGACTCCTTTATAAAATGGTTTTTTCCCTTTTCCTGAAGAAGATCCTTTTGTTTTTTGTTTCTTTTTACGATAACTTGGATTTGCAGATTTTTGCTTTGACTGGCGGGAACGACGATCATCGGGTTGGTTCCTCCGCTTTTCCTTTTTAGGCGGCTGCATCGCTGGAATTTCTTCTGCTTCTAGCAATTCAAAATCAATCTCCCGTGTTTCAGGATCGGATTTTACTACTTTAATTCGAACTTTTTGTCCAATTTTAAAGGTTAATCCTGTCCGCTCTCCCACCAACGCAAGATGATTTTCTAGAAAATGGAAATAGTCTTGTTTTAATTCATTAATGTGGATAAGTCCTTCTACAGTATTTGGCAATTCAATAAATAAGCCAAATTTGACTACGGAACTGATAATTCCATCAAACTCTTCTCCGACCTTGTCCGCCATAAATTCTGCTTTTTTGAGAGAATCTACCTCACGCTCTGCTTCTACAGCACGACGTTCCATTTTGGAGCTGTGTTCAGCAATTTCCGGTAGAGCTTCTGCCCACTTTTCTTGATTTTTTTCACTTGAATCTTCACTATAAGAGCGAATTAATCGGTGAACAATTAAATCTGGATAACGACGAATAGGTGAAGTAAAATGAGTATAATATTCTGCAGCAAGTCCATAATGCCCATAGTTTGTTTCTGAATATTTCGCCTGTTGCATACTTCGTAAAAGCATGGTGTTGATTACAGCAGATTCCGGCTTACCTTCGACATCTTCAACCACTCTTTGCAAATCTTTTGGCGTAATGGTTCCTTTCGTTCCACGAACGATAATTCCTAGAGCTGCAGCAAAGTCGAAGAAACGTTGCATTTTTTCTTCTTTTGGTTGTTCATGAATTCGATAAATAAACGGATATTTACGTTTCGTAAAATGTTCAGCAACAGTCTCATTAGCAGCTAACATAAAGGATTCAATTAATCGCTCTCCGATTCCACGGCTTCTAAGCAAGATATCTACGGGATGCCCATCAGGATCCACTAAAATTTTCGCTTCACGATCTTCAAATGAAACAGCACCGCGGTTGATACGCATATTTTCTAAGATCTGATGAAGTTGTCCCATTTCCCGGAACATTGGCACTAGTTTTTCGTAGCGAGTGATTGTTTCAGGATTGTTCTCTTCCAAAATCTCATTGATTGCTGTATAGGTCATACGTTCAGTCGTTTGGATGACGCTTTGGAAAATCTCATGTGAGACAATGGTGCCTGAAGAATCAATTTCCATTTCACAACTCATCGTGAGACGAGGGACGCGTGGGTTTAAAGAACAGATACCATTTGAGAGCCTTTGCGGGATCATAGGAATGACTCTATCGGTTAAATAAACACTTGTGCCGCGTTCAAACGCTTCACGATTTAGTTGGCTTTCTTCTGTAACATAATAAGAGACATCTGCAATATGGACACCAAGGAAATAGTTCCCATTAGGCAGCCTTCTAACTGTCACCGCATCATCTAAATCTTTGGCATCCTCTCCATCAATCGTCACAATTAACTGATCACGTAAATCTCTTCGACCAATTAAATCAGATGCCTGAATTTCATCAGGAACACTGTCCGCTTCTGCGAGGACGTCATCTGGAAAGCGGGTAGGAATTCCATTAGCCACAATCACAGATAAAATATCCATTCCTGGGTCGTTTTTATGACCAATGACCTGCTTGATTATTCCTTCTAAACTAGAGGAATACCCATTTTCAGGATAATGGGTGATTTCGATGATAACAATACTGCCATCTACGGGTTTAACCCCCTCAGCAACCGCATAGACTTTGAAGTTGCCAATTTTTTTATCTTTTGGTAAGACCACACCATATAAGTCTGTTTCTGCTACTTCTTCTTCAGAATAGGCGACAAATTCACCTGCGATTTGAGTAAGTTTCCGTTGTCTTACTTCTACAACCTTTCCTTCTGCGCCTTTATCTGAAAATGGATCAGATGTTTTTAAAATATCAATGGCAACGATATCTCCATCCATTGCAAATCCAGTTGATTCTTTAGGGATATACACATCATCTTCCTCGGGGTCAATTGTGACAAACCCAAAACCACGCTCATTTGCTCGAAAGGTTCCTTCCACCAAAGCGGGAGAAAGCGGCTGTTTTATTTTGCCTTTTTTATTAAATTCTATTTGTCCAGCTCGTTCCATAGCGGCAACTGCCTGAACTAGTTTTTTAAAGTCTTCACTTTTTTGGAGGCCTAACGCCTCTGCTATTTGTTCCATGGAAAACGATTTTTTTTGACTGCTTTCCATAAAAAATAGGACTTTCTTTATGATTGTTTCTTGATTCATTCTTTTTCCTCATTCCAAGGCAAGTCGTTTAAATAATTTAATACGTCCTGCTGTAATTGTCGTCGATCTTTTCCAACGGTGATTACGTGTGTACTGTTGGGGTACCACTGAAGAGTGAATCGACTATTTTTTAGTGCGTGAGCCGTCTTAAAGACACTCGTTGCATCAATCATTTCATCTTGACCAGCTTGTGCTAAAAATACTGGATTCTGAATGGCTGATAACTGGTTGGCTGTTTGTTGTGCAGTCTCTTGAATAGCAGCAAGCTGGTTTTCTACTAATGGCTTGAATTCAGACAATTTTGATTCCAACTCAACAGTAGGGGTACCCGCAATTTGAAGAACTTGTCTTGCATAGAGCATAAAATTAGGAAGTACATTGTTGTTTTCAGGAAATATTGGTGAGCAGAATAAGCCGCCGCCAATAATGGCTGGGTCCTGTGTCTCCAATGCCTTCATCGCATAAATACCGCCCATAGACAAACCAAAGACAGCAATTTGGGTGTATCCTTGTTCCTTTAAAAAAGCAAGTGCTTCTGTAGTATCCTCCCACCATTTATACTTCTCTTGTTTTAAAATATCTAAGGGATTTAACGTGCCATGCCCAGAAAAAATAGGCGAATAAACACTGTAATCAGCATTTTCCAAGTAGCGACTCATCATGCGCACATCATTTGAACTGCCAGAATAGGCATGAAGTAATAAAACTGCTCGTTTGCCGTGAGGCGCAAAAAGCGGTTTTGGTAAATTGATTTGTTGTTTCATAAAACTCACCTCTCAATTACCATTCTACCATAGATTGTGTATGAACTTTCGACCGGTGCTTTTTTTCGACAAAATAAAAAGGTTACCACAGGAAATAAATCCTACAGTAACCGTGTAATTGTTTAGTGAGAAGATAGATAAGCCAGTGCAAATAATAAAGCTAACCAAAGCACACCCATCACAGCTGTAGCTCTTTGCATAACGGCTTCAAAACCGCGTGCTTTTTGTTTCCCAAATAACTGGTCTGCTCCGCCTGTGAAAGCACTAGCAGCACTATTTTGTTTACTTGGCTGCATCATAATTACAATAATTAATAAAACAGACAAGACGATTACCGCGCCTAAAATAAGATTATACAAGTTCACGTAACAGAAACCTCCTTTTTTACGAAAATTCATCTATTTTAATGTATCACAGAATAGATGAGATATCTAGTGAAAGTTTCAGTTAATAGGAACTTTCATAAATAGATGAAACGTCTTTGATTCAAACCCGCTTGGTAATTGATGGTTCTTTAGTCTTCTTTTTGGTGTAGAAGTAAAAAAGAGAGATAAGATGGTTATCACCTTATACTCTCAATTTTGACAAAGTTATTTTCTAAGAACATCTGCATATTCTGATTTTTGATCAAACTCTTTTTTAGCAAATGGGCAGAGCGGAACAATTTTTTTGTTTTCTCGACGTGCTTTTTCAACACCTGCTAATACAAGCTTTTCAGCAAGTTTTTGTCCGCGATAAGTGGGATCAACAAAAGTATGATCAATAATCATGATTTCTTCTCCAGCATCAGACCAAGTCATTTCACCAATTTCCGCTGATTCATCATTTAATAGAACAAAGCGATTTTTTTCTTCTTTAATTTCCATGTTTACTTTCCATCCTTTCGAATATACTTCAAGGCGCCACTCGGGCATGTATTAACGATTCGTACATTTTCATCGGTAGAAGCATTATCTGCAATAATCCAAGGGCGGCGCCCAACCTCATAGACCTCCGAATTTCCCTTCACGCACTTCCCCGCATGTATACATACGTCTTTATTATAATAGATATCAATTCCCTCACCAGAATACTTACGATAGCCATTTTCAGTTAATGATTCTTCTGTGGCGACGTGGCCATTTAGTTTACTACCATCCATATTTTATACGCTCCTTTTTTGAAATAAATGCATCTCTATTTTAACAAGGAATGACAAAAACTACAAATATTTATTCATGAGCGACAGGTCACGAAAGAGACCACAAAAACAAGCAAGTGTTTTGCCTATTTTTGTGGTCGGGACAGAACTGTTCAACTCAAGCATGTATCCATGCGTAGAAGATGATGAGAGCGAAACGAAGTGGAGATGAGTCCCCCCCACTCGTAGGTGAGTTGCTTCCGTTTCCACACTTTATTAAGAACGAGGGTGGGCTATAACTTAGATAGTTATGTCCCGCCCTCTCTATTTTTACAGTATGTCTTTTTGATGTAGCTTTGCTACGCTTGGCATTGTATAAAGAATGCACAAACTAAATAGATAGATAATTGATAGAAAAATAATGACAAACATCAGTGTATAACGATCCATTAGAAACCCTATTACTACTGAAGAAAATCCACCTATTGCACGACCCACGTTCATAATGAAGTTGTTTGCTGTTGATCGAATTTCAGTGGGATATAACCGACTAATAATGGCTCCGTAGCCTCCATACATTCCGTTAATGAAGTAACCAACAATAACGGCTGCAGCTAACAATGTCCATTTGCTGTCTGCCAATACAATTAGAAAGACAGATAAGGCTGAGAAAATAAGAAAAATCGTATAGGAAAGTCGCGGACCTAATTTATCCATAATCGTTCCAAAGGTAAACATTCCTAGAGACATTCCAAGGATTGTACTAATCATCCATAAAGAAGAGCCAGACACGGATAAGCCTAATTGTTTTTGCATAATAGAGGGCAGCCAGTTCATTAGTCCAAAGTACCCTGCAATTTGAACGGTTACCATTAAAGATAGCCCCACTGTTTGCCAGCTTGTCTTTTTATCTTTAAATAATAAGGAAAATTTTCCGGCAGACTCATTTTCTGCAGCTTCAGTAAAGGCTTTAGGTTCTTTTAACCCTTTTCTGATGAACAGTACCAAAATAACTGGAAATACGCCAATTACGTAAAGCATTTTCCAGCCTAAAACAGGAATAATTAGTGAAGCAAGGACTGCTGCCATAATTGCTCCCACCTGAGCGCCAATCCCAGCAACAGAAGTCGCTTTTCCTAAATGCTTTTTAGAGAATGTTTCTGAGATAAGGGACATGCAGGCACCATACTCCCCACCAGCTCCTATTCCTGCAATAAATCGGAACAAATAGACCAAATAAATATTTTCGGCAAAAAACATAAGTGCAGATGCAAGTGAAAATAAAATGACAGTGTAAGAAAATATTTTTACTCGACCATATTTGTCTGCCAAAATCCCAAAGATGATCCCTCCAACAAGCATTCCGAGGTTTGTAATGGTAGAAATGAATCCGGCTTGCGCGCTAGAAATACCAAATGAAGCGATGATTGATGAAAGTGAAAAAGAAAGAAACATAATATCCATGTTTTCTAAGCTAATTCCTGCTGATGTTGATAATAAAACCTTTTTTTGATACTTGTCCACGAATAAATTCCTTCTTTCTTAGTTGAGTAATAAACGGTGATAGTTCCAGCGTATGTACTATCTATATTCGCAAAAATAGACTGAGAGGTAGGAAAATGCGCTCTCAGTCTACAAATGAACAGGAATAGAAAGATAAGTGAAAAATCATACAAATTATGTTCACTCGTCAGAAAGCCTGACTAATAGGAATATTAATCAGGCTTTCTTATTTCTATCCTTTTAGACAGAAATTATTTGTTTTTTAGGTTGTAGAAAGATTTCAATCCTTTGTATTGAGCAACTTCACCAAGTTGGTCTTCGATACGTAGTAATTGGTTGTATTTTGCAATACGGTCAGTACGTGATAGAGAACCAGTTTTGATTTGTCCAGCATTTGTTGCAACAGCAATATCAGAGATTGTTGAATCTTCTGTTTCACCTGAACGGTGAGAAACAACTGCAGTGTAGCCAGCTTCTTTCGCCATTTCAATTGCTTCAAATGTTTCAGTCAAAGTACCGATTTGGTTAACTTTGATTAGGATTGAGTTTGCGATTCCTTTTTCAATACCTTCAGCTAATTTAGTTGTGTTTGTAACGAATAAATCATCACCAACTAATTGAACTTTGTCACCTAGAACTTCAGTCAATTTCTTGAATCCATCCCAGTCGTTTTCATCTAGTCCATCTTCAATAGAGATGATTGGGTATTTTGCAACTAATTCTTCGTAGAAAGCGATCATTTCTTCAGTTGTTTTTTCGCCTTCGCCAGAATCAGCTAATACGTAAACACCTTTTTCTTTATCGTAGAATTCTGAAGAAGCGGCATCCATAGCAAGAACAACGTCTTTACCAGGTACATAGCCAGCTTTTTCAATTGCTTCGATGATTACTTCAAAACCTTCTTCGTTTGAACCTAAGTTAGGAGCGAAACCACCTTCATCCCCAACTGAAGTAGCTAAACCTTTTGCTTTTAAGATTGCAGCTAACGCGTGGAACACTTCTGCACCCATACGTAGTGCTTCTTTGAATGTAGGCGCGCCTACAGGCATAATCATAAATTCTTGGAAGTCGATACTGTTGTCAGCATGTGAACCACCATTGATAATATTCATCATTGGAGTTGGCAATACTTTTGTATTGAATCCGCCTAAGTAATGGTATAAAGGTACTTCAAGATAATCTGCTGCTGCACGAGCGGCTGCAATTGATACACCTAGAATTGCGTTGGCACCTAATTTACCCTTGTTAGGAGTTCCGTCTAATTCAATCATTGCTTTGTCAATTCCCATTTGGTCACGAACATCGTAGCCAATGATAGCTTCTGCAATAATGTTGTTTACGTTATCTACGGCTTTAGTAACACCTTTACCTAAGTAACGACCTTTGTCTCCATCACGTAATTCAACGGCTTCATATTCACCAGTTGAAGCTCCTGAAGGAACCATTCCACGACCAAAAGCACCGCTTTCAGTGTATACTTCTACTTCGATTGTTGGGTTACCGCGTGAGTCCAAGACTTCGCGAGCGTAAACATCAGTAATAATTGACATGTTTTGTCTCTCCTTTGAGTTTGTTTTTATCCTAAGGGATTTCTCCCCTTATGAACAATTTTAGTTAATTTTGAACCAGAGTGCAAATGTTTCCTGCTTATTTTCATAAGTTTTTCAAAAAAGCTTATTTTACTGCATCTAATAATGCTAGGAATGAGTCAGCTTCTAGACTAGCTCCACCAACTAAGGCGCCATCTACATTTTCTTTTGCCATGTATTCAGCAATATTCTCAGGTTTTACAGAACCGCCGTATTGAATGCGGACAGCTTCTGAAACTTCTTTACCGTATAATTTTTCAACAGTTGAACGAACAACTCCACAGATTTCATCTGCAATTGTAGCATCTGCTGATTTACCAGTTCCAATTGCCCAAATAGGTTCGTAAGCAATCACCATTGAAGAAACTTGACCGTCTGTTAAATCAACTAGACCGTTTGTGATTTGACTTTCAATCCATTCTGCTGTTTTTCCAGCTTCGTAAGTTTCTAAAGATTCACCACAACAGAAGATTGGAATCATGCCATTTGCAAAAATTGCTTTTGCTTTCTTGTTGATGTCTGCATCTGTTTCATGGAAATATTCGCGACGTTCAGAGTGACCAATAATGACATAGTCAACTCCTAAGTCAGCAAGCGCTGCTGGAGAAGTTTCACCAGTATAAGCACCGGAGTTTTCCCAGTAGCAGTTTTGAGCTGAAATTTTTAATTCAGTCCCTTTTGCAGATTCAACTAATTCTTGTAAAAATAATGCAGGTGATCCAATCACTGAATCCACTTTGTCATTTCCAGGAATTTTTGTTTTTACTGCTTCAGCAAATGCTTTTGCTTCAGAAGCAGTTTTATTCATTTTCCAGTTACCAGCGATAATTGGTTTACGCATGAATGATTCACTCCTTAATAGTTGAGAAGTCTGTGCTCCGCACGAACTTCGTTGATTATTTATCGTTAATTGCAGCTAAACCAGGTAATTCTTTACCTTCTAATAATTCCAAACTTGCACCGCCACCAGTTGAGATGTGTGTAAATTTAGAAGCAAAGCCTAACTGTTCAGCAGCAGCAGCAGAATCTCCACCACCAATGATTGTTGTTGCATCTTCAAGGTTGGCAATCGCTTCGCAAACGCCAATAGTTCCGCGAGCAAAATTACTCATTTCGAATACACCCATAGGGCCATTCCAGACAACTGTTTTCGCTCCTTTTAATGTTTCAGAGAACAATGCAATAGTTTCAGGTCCAATATCAAGACCCATTTGTCCTGTAGGAACATCTCCTGCATGCTCTTCAGTAGGAACATCATTAGAGAATTCAGCAGCAGTAATTGAATCTACAGGCAATACAAGCTTGTCGCCAGCTTTTTCAATTAAAGATTTTGCTAATTCAACTTTATCTGCTTCAACTAAAGAATTTCCGATTTCCATTCCTTTGGCTTTATAGAATGTATAAGTCATTCCGCCGCCGATAAGAATTTTGTCTGCTTTAGGAATTAGATTTTCGATTACCCCAATTTTATCAGAAACTTTTGCGCCACCTAAGATAGCAATCATTGGACGTTTTGGTTCTTCAACTGCTTCACCGATAAATTTAATTTCTTTTTCCATTAAGAAGCCTGCAACTGTTGGGATGCCAGTAGAAGCAATACCTACGTTAGAAGCATGTGCACGGTGTGCGGTACCAAATGCATCATTTACAAAGACATCGCCTAATGAAGCCCAGTATTTACCTAGGTCAGCATCATTTTTGCTTTCTTTTTTTCCATCAATATCTTCAAAACGAGTATTTTCAAAAACAACAACGTCGCCATCTTTCATTTCATTGATAGCCGCTTCTAATTTTTCGCCACGTGTTTCAGGGACAAAGGTTACGTCTTTTCCTAACAATTCGCCTAAACGTTTTGCAACGGGAGCTAGAGATTTGCCAGCTTTGTCTTCCTCAGTTTTTACACGACCTAAGTGTGAGAACAAGATTGCTTTTCCGCCTTGTTCTAATACATAGTTAATCGTTGGTAATGCCGCTTTAATACGTGTATCATCAGTGATCACGCCATCTTTCAATGGAACGTTAAAATCAACACGGACAAGTACTTTTTTATCTTTTAAATCGATATCTTTTACAGTCATTTTAGCCATGAAAGGTTGCCTCCAATTAAAGTTTTTATCAAAAAAAGCGGAGAAGCGCGTCGCTTCCCCGCTTTTAGATTGTACAGTGTTTTGTTTTACACTTTTCAGTCGAATAAATCTTATAGATTTGCGAAGTATTCTAAAGTACGAACTAATTGTGCAGTGTAAGACATTTCGTTGTCATACCAAGCAACAGTTTTCACTAATTGTTGATCGCCAACAGTCATTACTCTTGTTTGAGTAGCATCGAATAATGAACCGAAAGTCATACCAACGATATCTGAAGAAACGATTTCGTCTGTATTGTATCCGTAAGATTCGTTAGCTGCTTCTTTCATAGCTTCGTTGATTTCTTCAACAGTTACTTTTTTGTCAAGAATTGTTACTAATTCAGTTAATGAACCAGTTGCAACAGGAACACGTTGAGCAGCGCCATCTAATTTACCGTTCAATTCAGGAATTACTAAACCAATTGCTTTAGCAGCACCTGTTGAGTTAGGCACGATGTTTGCAGCAGCAGCACGCGCACGACGGAAGTCACCTTTAGGATGAGGTCCATCTAATGTCATTTGGTCACCTGTGTAAGCGTGGATAGTTGTCATTAATCCTTCAACAACGCCAAATTTGTCGTTCAATGTTTTAGCCATAGGAGCTAAACAGTTAGTAGTACATGAAGCACCTGAAATAACTGTTTCTTTCCCAGTCAATGTTTCGTGGTTTGTGTTATAAACGATTGTTGGAACATCGTTTCCACCAGGAGCTGAGATAACAACACGTTTTGCACCAGCAGTTAAATGTTTTTCAGCAGCTGCTTTAGAAGTGAAGAATCCAGTACATTCTAAAACGATATCTACACCTAATTCGCCCCATGGTAATTCTTCTGGGTTACGATTAGCAAGAACTTTAACTTCTTTACCATTTACATTGAAAGAACCTTCGTGAACTTCAACAGTACCGTTGAAACGTCCTTGAGTTGTATCATATTTTAACAAGTGTGCTAACATTTTAGCATCTGTTAAGTCATTGATTGCAACTACTTCGATTCCTTCTACATCTTGGATACGACGGAATGCTAAGCGTCCGATACGTCCAAATCCATTAATACCTACTTTAACTGTCATTTAAGATTTCCTCCTTATGAAAATCAAAAAAATATTTATTTTAAAGGGTTACCCCTTTTAAAATCACATTTGCAGCAGCTTCATCAGTGATGAGCCACGTTTGTTCAGGTGCGTTCTTCATATACGCGTTAATTGCTTTTGCTTTTGAATGTCCGCCAGCAATGGCAATAACAATTGGAATGTCTTGGATATCTTTTAGTTCTAAACCAATTCTTGGCACTTTATAGACTACTTTACCCATTTCGTCAAAGAAATAGCCAAATGATTCAGCGACTGCATTTTTTTGCTTTAGCATAAGCAGCTCTTCTTCAGTCATCTTTCGACGGGCAGCCATATGCAAGGCTCTTCCAATACTATGAATAACACAATTTGCTTGACTAATCAAGCCTAAGACCTCCTGAATTGAAGGCTCTTGTAAAAGAGAATTATAGGTAGCAAGACTCAATTGTTCTGGCACGTATAAAGCACGATAATTTCCTTTTGCTTTTGTGGCCATCATTGCACTAATTGAATTTGCCTGAACCGTTACGGCTTCTCCAATACCTCCTCTTGCAGGAACAAAAAGATTATGTCGAGTATCTGTTTCTAAATTTGTTAAATGTTCAGCAACAGTCGCCATAGTTGTTCCTCCCATAACCGCAATAATGTTTTGGGTTTCAGGAAGTAACTGCATGAGGGCTTCGTTTAATGCTTCTCCAAATTCGTCAACAACTTTTGGCTGCTCATCGCTATCACCAGCGACTACAACACAACGTTTGATACCAAAATATTCAGCAAGTTGCTTTTCAATTTGGTTGACACCAAGTAATTGATTCATAATTTTTTCCAAATTTTGGTAAATATTCTCTCCTTTTTTGGTGAGTGTCATCCCGCTTTTGGACGTATCAATCAATTGTAGGGTTTTTAGCAAGTCTGTTTCTGTACGCAAGACACGTTCTGTCATTCCCATACTTTCAGCCAAACTACGTCTGCCTATTGGTTGCATCCAATAGATGTTCCGCAAAATTTGAAATCTTTCTTGAAGTACATCCATGACTTCTGGAGCAATCGCTTCGATCATTTTCAATTCATTAATCATAGGAAACTCCTTGGTTGGACATCTTTTGTCCAAGATAGACTTAAAACGACCCATACACGCTAAAAAAATTTGGAAGGTTTCTTTTATAAACATTTATAAAATAGAAAACTCATTCCCTTACGTAAGTAAGTGTAGCAGTTTTCTATTTTTTTTTCAACAAAAAAAGCCGAGAAATCTGTAAAGATTTCTCAACTTCATACGATTCACTGATCATATCGCTTTCTTTTTGATGAACTGGCAATTCCTAATTGATCTCTGTACTTGGCTACGGTTCTTCTAGAAATATCAATAGATTCCTCTTTCAGCAAGTCAACAAGCTTCTGATCAGAAAGTGGTTTGGCTTTATTTTCTTCTTCTACCAATGTCTGAATTCGTCGTTTCACACTATCTGCAGACAATTCTTCGCCATCCACTGACTGGTTAGTACCTAATTTATTCGTAAAGAATTTTTTCAGTTCAAAAATACCAAAGCTAGTTTCTAAATATTTTCCATTTACCGATCGGCTGACAGTTGATTCGTGTACTCCAATCGCTTCTGAGATTTCTTTTAAAGTTAATGCGTTTATAGGACGCGTAGTATCAAAGAAAAATTCTTGCTGGCGTTCGATTATTGCCTTGGCAACATTTAAAATGGTGTCTCCTCGTTGCAGCAATGTTTTTTGAAGCCATTCAAATTCTTGCTGTTTCTCTTTCAAATAGGTATTTACTTCTTTATCATTTTCTTGCTTCATTCGATCAAAATAGTTTTGCTGGAAATGAATTTCAGGCTGCCCTTTTTTATTTGAAGTCACTAAAATCTGATTATCCACAATTTGAACCTTTACATCTGGAATCACGTATAATTCAGAAGTATTTCCAAATATTGCTCCAGGCGTCGGAGTTAACGTTTGGATATAATCAAATATTTTTTGAACCTCCTGTAAAGTAATATCAAATTGTTTCGCAATGACTTCCCATTTTCTTTGAGCAAGGGCATCAAATTTCTCTTCTAGTACGATGTAAGCAAGTGCGGGTGCAAAATCGTCACGTTCTGTCTGAAGCATCAAACATTCTTGAAGATTCCGTGCACCCACTCCTGCAGGGTCCAGCTGTTGAATTAAAGTAAGCGCGTCAAGCATTTGAATATCTGTTGCACCTGTCTGAAGAGCCGCATCCTCTAAAGAAATGGTCAAGAAACCATTTAAATCAATAAATTCAATCAGATATAAAACAAGTGTGCGCAGATAGGTCTCCCGATAATTTAGATGCACTTGTTCAAGAAGATATTCAAAAAGAGACATATGCGTATCTGGAATCTGATTCAAATAATTTAATTTTTCATCATTATCATAGCGTTGGCTAGTGGAGCTTGATGAATAATCTGTTTTATAATTCGGCTCAACAAAATCAATTAGCGGGTTTTCTAATGATTTCGATTCGACAAATTCAGCAAGTTCTTCTGTGTTAAATTGAAGGATTTGAATGGATTGCTGAAGCTGCTGAGTCATGGCGAGCTTTTGGGTTTGCTTTTGTTGTTGAGAAAAACTTTGTTCAAATTTCATTTTTTGCTCCTTCCCCTTGTTTTTTTTGGTTATATCGGATAAACTTATATTCGTGTTTGCGTCCTTAGTGTAGTGGATATCACCTGAGATTCCGGTTCTCAAGACGGGGGTTCGATTCCCTCAGGACGCGTTTTCTCTGTCATTTTAACACATTTCGCAATAAAAGTGAGTAAGTGTTAGCAAATAAGCAGCGGTCTTATTGTAAAAAGTTCATCTAAGAAACAGCAGATAAAAAGCAAGCGAAGTTTATCAACAAGGATAAATTTGCTTGCTTTTTTATGTTAAAGGAGAAAAAAATAGACCAGTTGGCCTATTTTTCTTCTTCTTCGAACTCGTCGTCGTACTCTTCATCATCTTCGTCATCATCATCAATGATTGTTAAGTCTTCTTCAATGCTTCCTGGAAGTTCTTCTTCATCGTCAGAATCTGCACCGATTTCTTTTAAGTCTGTGTTGTAAGCTGAGATTTCTTCCTCTTCTTCATCATCATCCTCAAATAAATCATCATCGTCTTCATCAACTAAATCTGCATCTTCCGGATCATCATCATTATAGTCAATTGCATCTTCATCACCAGTGATAAAGGCATTTACTTTTTTACGTTTACGACGTTTAGGAGTATCCTCGTCTTCTTCTTCAAGTCCATGGTTGACTTCTTCATCAATTGAGTCAAAAGCATACCAAGAACGTAAGCCCCAACGATTGTCTCCAAGAGAAATAAAACTTCCATCAATATTCAAGTCTGTGTAAAATTGTGCTAAAGAGTCACGAATTTCACTATCTGTTTTTTCTAAGTAAGTTTGGATTTGGTTTACCAAATCTGAAAAATCCATTACATCCTCATGTTGTTCCAAAATTGCATGGGCTACTTCAATCATAGATAATTCATTTTTATTGGCGTCTTTAAATACGTTAATTTCCAAGCAGGACACGTCCTTTCACAGTCTATTCCTTATCATACAAAAACAAATGGAAAAAATCAATTCATTCTTGCAAATTTTACGCAGTAAAATCAAGAGTTAGATGATATTCACCAATTTTGTCCTCAACCATATACAAATCATAATCAATCACAATCTTTCCAGAAACAGGGCGATCCTTTAAACTAAAACGTAAATTTTTAGTGAAGGTGTGAATAGTAAGCATGCCATAAGGAGTACGATAATTTGTTTCTAGTCGTTCTTGATAGCCGAATTTTAATCGCATACGCATCTCTCCAGCGCGTATCAGTTGAATGCGACCATCTGGGGTCACCTTTATGGTTACAGGTACCTCTTCACCAGTGTCTTCTTGTATCTCTTTGTAGCGGATATATAAAGTGTCAGCGATTTTTACGACTTGACCTGTTAAATCAAAATAAAAGTCTTGTACTTCGTTATTTTGAATGACCTTTGTCGCTAACTGGATAGAGACAGGCATTCCTTGTGTTAAATCCATATTGATTTCTCCTTTACTATAGGCTTTTTCTATAAATAAGTGAAAGCTTTCTATTTTATATTCTTCATAGTTTTACCTGTTTTGTCAAATAAAGTCAATCTTTGGAAAAACAAAAATCATTTAGTTGGAATTCCATCCATTTCTAAAATGAGCAAAATGCCTTTTTTTCGTATATAATAAAAGAGATAGTTGATTACTAATGAAATTTTTGGCTATAAAGGAGCTTCTTATGATAATGAAAGAGTATGTAATTGATCAGCCAATCTATGAAAAAAAACAATCACTTCAGCCCTTTGCCTTAACAGATGTCTTAATTGAAACGGTTAGTCAAGAAGGCGGACATCTTCTCCACTTCTGGCAACTAGCAGATACAATGATTCTTGGAATGAAGGATACACGGGTTACCAATTTATCTGCAGGATTAGAAGCGTTAACTAAGGCGGGCTATCTGCCTGTCGTTCGAAATTCAGGTGGTTTGGGTGTTATTTCTGATGAGGGTGTATTAAATGTTTCCCTAATTCTTCCAATAGAAGAAAATGGAGTAAAACAAAGTATAGATGCTGGCTATGAACGGATGTTAATGCTGGTGAGAGACGCGTTTCAAAATGAAAAAATTGACGCCTATGAAATTGCAGATTCCTATTGCCCGGGCACCTATGATTTGAGTATAGATGGGAAAAAATTTGCTGGAATCGCACAAAGACGTGTTAAAAACGGCCTTTCTGTGATGATGTACTTAAGTGTTACTGGAGATCAACAGGCACGAGGAAATGCTGTGCGCAATTTTTATCAAGCCAGTTTAGAAGAGCAATTTGGGTTGGATGGGTATCCGCCAGTCAATCCAGAGAGTATGATGAATCTGCCTGATTTACTTCATCAGACAATGACCGTAGAAGAAGTAAAAATACGTTTGGTCACGGCCTTTGAAAAGCAATACGGAGCTGTTGAGTGGATGGATTCCCAAAAATTTATTAAAGAAACGAATCAACAGGCAAGCTTTGAAAAGCATCTTAGTAAAATGATGAAACGAAATGAATTGTTGAAGGAGAGCCAATGATGATACCTTATAAACAACAGACTTTACCAATTGAAAAAGTGTTTCGTGATCCTGTGCATAATTATATTCACGTACAGCATCAAGTCATTTTGGACTTAATAAATTCAAAAGAGGTACAACGTTTACGTCGCATAAAACAGTTAGGCACCTCTTCTTTTACTTTTCATGGAGCTGAACATAGTCGATTTTCTCATTCGTTAGGCGTTTATGAAATTACTCGTCGGATTTGTGATATATTCGAACGAAATTATTCACTCGATAAAGTGGGAATTGGCGGCTGGAATGACCAAGAACGATTAGTCGCTTTGTGCGCAGCCCTGTTGCATGATGTAGGACATGGGCCATATTCGCATACCTTTGAACACATTTTTCATACAAATCATGAGGCAATTACCGTTGAAATCATCACGTCGCCAGAAACAGAAGTTTACCAAATCTTAAATCAGGTAGAAGTAGGATTTCCGGAAAAAGTTGCTAGTGTTATCACAAAAACGTATCCGAATCCTCAAGTTGTCCAAATGATTTCCAGTCAGATTGATGCCGATCGCATGGATTATCTTTTGCGTGATGCTTACTATACAGGAACCGAGTATGGAACATTTGACTTAACACGTATTCTCAGAGTTATCCGTCCTTATGAGGGAGGGATTGCTTTTGCCATGAACGGGATGCATGCGGTGGAAGATTATATTGTTAGCCGTTATCAAATGTATGTTCAGGTGTATTTTCATCCGGTTTCTCGTGGAATGGAAGTTATTTTGGAGCATCTTTTAAATAGAGCACATGAATTATATCAGGAAGATTCAGAATTATTTGATTCAAATGCACAGCTTCTTCTTCCTTTTTTAAAAGAATCCTTTACTTTGGATGAATACTTAAAATTAGATGATGGGGTATTAGGCACCTATTTTACTCAATGGACAGAAGAAAATGACCCTGTACTCAGTGATTTAGCAAAACGCTTTTTAAACAGGAAACCATTGAAATCAGCAACGTTTTCTGGAAAAGAAGATCAGCTGATTATCAAAAAATTACAGCAATTAGTTGAAAAAGTAGGCTACAATCCTCGCTATTATACAGCGATTAATTCGAGTTACGACCTTCCTTATGATTTTTATCGTCCAGAACAAGGAAGTCATCGAACACAGATTGAAATTGTAAAAAAAGATGGCACACTAATTGAGCTTTCTCAAGTTAGCCAATTAGTCTCTGCTCTGGCAGGTCAGCAACAAGGAGATGAGCGTTTTTACTTTCCAAAAGAAATGGTTGACCCTACTCTTCGAAATCACTATGATTTATTTGAGGAGACCTATCAGGAATTTTCCCAATATATTCGTAATGGTGCGTTAGTTAACGCGCAATCTTAGGAGGACACAAAAAGAAATGACGATTAAGTTAGTAGCAATTGATATTGATGGAACTTTATTAAACGACCAGCATGAGGTAACACCAGAAGTAAAAAAAGCGTTGAAAGCAGCAGAAGATAAAGGGGTTTCCATTGTCTTATGTACAGGACGTCCTTTGCCAGGCGTCCAGCTTTTATTAAATGAACTTGACCTTTTAAAGGAAAATGATTATGTCATTACTTATAATGGTTCTCTTGTTCAAAATACACAAACAGGAACAGTTATTTCCCGCTATGGATTGACAAGTGATGATTTTATCACTGTAGAAGCAATGGCGCGAAGAGTAGGAAGTCATCTTCATGTAATTGATGAAGAATCAATTTACACACCCAACCGTGATATTAGTCCCTATACAGTTCACGAATCGTCTCTTGTTGGAATGCCAATTAAATTTCGTACGCCAGAAGAAATTACGACACAAGTGTCACCTGTAAAAATGATGATGATTGATGAACCGGAGATTTTGGATGCCGCAATTGCAAAGCTTCCTGAATCGTTTAAAAACCAGTATACAACCGTGAAGAGCGCCGCTTTTTATTACGAGATTCTAAATAAAGAAGCAAGTAAAGGTGCAGCTGTTGCCAAACTTGCCGCCCATTTAGGTATTCAGCAAGAAGAAATAATGGCAATTGGCGATAATGAAAATGATTTATCTATGATTGAGTATGCTGGTATTGGTGTAGCGATGGGAAATGCGACACCTGCTGTAAAAAAAGCGGCAGATGTTCAGACTGCGTCAAATGAAGAACATGGGGTTGCGCAAATAATCAATCAATATGTACTTAAGTAGTTGCAGCTAAAGAACAATCATCTGGTATAAACTGTTCAAACAGGACTTTTATGTTTGAGCAGTTTTTTTATTTTTGAAAAGTGACTATAAAAAAATATATTTACTTTTTATGCAACAATGCAACAAGATGTCTTCTTTTTGCAACAAGAAAAAAAACAACAGACAGGAAATAAAGAATTTGTTATTCTGCATGTAGAGAGGAGAACGATAATGAATATCACTTATTTTTTTAAAGAAGAGCTGTCAAAGAAAACAATTGAGCTTCATGCGCATCCTGATAATGAACGTCCACTCCGTTCATTAGGAGAGTTATTTGAAAGTCAGCAACAAATTTCCGTCATAAATCCTGTCAATAATCGAATACTCTTAGTAAAAATAGCTGATATTGAACGGATTGAGTCTTTTGGTCACCTTTGTAAAGTTTTTACTGAAGAGAAAAAAGATTATTTAATACAAAAAAGATTAAAAGCGATTATTGATTCAGAGCTTCCAAATTTTCAGAGAATCAATAATAGCACCCTCTTAAACCTAACAAAAATTAAAGCCTTTGCGACGGGAGAATATGCACGTTTAGAAGTCCATACATATTCAGAGCAGACCTATGTTGTCAGTCGTCACTACGCCAAAAAAATTAAGGAGAAATTATCTTGATAAAAGAACTAAAAAATAATTTTATGCAGGTTTCATTTGTTACTACTGTTTGGATTGTCTTGCTAGCCACTGTATTTTTACCCAATCAACAGATTCAGATTATGGATAGCTGGCGTATACTGGGAATAGGCACGCTATTTGGTATTACTTTTGGTATCGTTTATCCTTATTTATGGAATTATTCAACTTTTAAGGCGCCAGTCAACATTCTTATCAGCACGCTAGTGAATGTCTCTTGCGGATTAGGCGGTTTACTATTGTATTCTCTAACGCTCTTTCAATTTATTCAGCCCTATATCATCCCAATTATTATACTGACCTGTATCGGCCATATTATCGGCTTCTACTTTTATTCAAAATATGAAAATCGTCAGCTTGCAAAAACATTAAACATGAAATTGAAATAAAAAGCTTCGTATGTTTTTTGAATTAAAAGAAGAGAAAAAGGAAAATAATCCGTAATGATGGATCATTTTCCTTTTTTTAACCATTCAGTAACTGCCCACTGATGGCTTCCTCGCTTCAATTGTACAATCGCTTCTTGTGGTGTGAGCCAAACAAGCTGATTGGTCGTTTCTGTAGGGTCCCCTATTTTCTTCCATGACTTGGCGCTGTAAAAATAGCCGGGATTGAAAAAGTATGTATCGCGATGTCTGGAGTAAAAATACTCCTGCGCTTCACCAATATACCAGCCGATTTCTACCTCGACCCCTAGTTCTTCAATCATTTCTCTGTTGATTGCTTCTTCCTTTGTTTCATTGTTTTCTATTTCGCCACCCGGCAAAAAATAAGCCCCGTTTGGTGCCTGGACAAGCACCATTTCCTGTCCATTGTTTCGACTTACAATAATATAGGCAGCATAACGTGCCTGGTAGTCTATACCTTCTACCTTCTCCCCAAAACTAGGCTTACTCATTCATTTTCCTCCAACTCGTCCTTTCTTTTATTTTACAGGACTCAATAATCAGAAACAAGTTAGAAATCATAGAACTTAAATTCTTTTTCCAACTATGCTATGATGATACCAGTAGTTAGGAAAGGATGAGTTATCTATGAAAATGGCACACACATGTGTACGTGTAAAAAATCTTGAAGAATCCGTTGCATTTTATCAAACAGCATTTGGTTTTGAAGAAAGCCGCCGTCGTGATTTTCCAGAAAGTAAATTTACGTTAGTTTATCTAACATTACCAGGCGATGGATATGAACTAGAATTAACCTACAATTATGATCATGAAGCATACAATTTGGGAGACGGCTACGGTCATATCGCGATTGCTGTTTCTGATTTAGAAGCTTTGCATGAAAGTCATAAAGAAGTTGGGTTTAACGTAACAGATCTTAAAGGATTACCTGGAACAGCACCTTCGTATTATTTCATCGTGGATCCTGATGGTTATAAAATTGAAGTTATTCGTGAAAAATAGGGATAAACAAAAAAGAAGAGTCCATCGACTCTTCTTTTTTGGGCTCTATAATTTATGGGACTGATGAATCATAATTGATTCTTCAGTCCCATTTTCACTTTAGGTATTAAAAAACATATCGTTCTCTAGTATGATTAAATCACCACAAAATAAACAACTGAGAGGACGATATGCTATATGAATGATTCTATCAAAAAAATGCTGAGAATAATAGAGAAAGATTTGATGATTACAGAGGTCTCTTACGAGACCTTTCAGAAGGAAAAGACGTTGATCGTCGATGCTGTTCTCTCGCCTGCTCCTCGTGCGTGTAGAAGTTGTGGTTCTACTGTGGTAGATGGAAATGGGAAAGCAATTGTAGTGAAAAACGGGAAGAAGGAAACGATTGTCCGCTTTGAACAATACAATCATATGCCTTTGGTTATGCGCTTAAAAAAGCAGCGCTATACCTGTAAAAATTGTCGAACTCATTGGACTGCTCAAAGTTCTTTTGTCCAACCTAGACATTCAATCGCAAATCATGTCAGATATAAAATTGCTTCTTTACTGACTGAAAAAGTATCTTTATCTTTTATTGCGAAAAGCTGTCAGGTATCTTTGACCACCGTTATTCGTACATTGAAAGAGTTTAAAAGCTATTTACCAAAGCAATCTAAGAAGATTCTCCCCAGAGTATTGATGGTTGATGAATTTCGTTCGCACGCTTCCATAGAAGATAAAATGAGCTTTATTTGCGCAGATGGCGAAACAGGAAAATTAATTGATGTCTTGCCTACGCGTAAGTTACCTCGATTAACAAGCTATTTCTTAGGCTGTACCAATCCAGAAGAAGTAGAATTCTTGGTTACAGACATGAACGCCGCCTACTTCCAGCTCACCAAGCGTGTTTTGCCAAATGCGAAAGTAGTGATTGATCGGTTTCATATTGTCAAACACATGAATCAGGCGTTCAATGAGTTACGTATCCGTGAAATGAATGAGCTTCGTAAAGTAGGACAGAAAAGTCTGGCAGAAAAGCTGAGAAAGAACTGGCGCTTTCTGCTAAAAAATCGTGCAAACATCAACCATTATGAATACAAAACATGGAAAAGTTTCCGAGCGCCAAAATACCCGTTTCTTACTGAAGCAATGATGATTGATCGATTGCTTGGCTTTTCTGCGCCCCTGAAGGAGGCGTATCCCTTTTTTCATGAATTAGTTGAAGCCTTTCGAGACAAAGACCCTGACTTATTTTTCTCCTTATTGGCAGAACTTCCCGAAACACTAGATGACGGTTTTCGGAAGAAGCTTCAAAACCTTCTGAATTATGAAGAAGGCATCACCAACGCAATGATCTACCCTTACTCCAATGGAAAAATAGAAGCAAAGAACACACACATAAAGACAATGAAACGAGTATCCTACGGATTTAAATCATTTGAGAACATGAGAATTAGAATCTTTTTGATCAATCAATTAATCAAAGTAAGATAACAAAAAATCTGAGCCAGAATGAGGTTCATTCTGACCCAGATTTGATTTTGTATAACTCATCAGTCCTTATTGACAAAGAGCCCTTTTTTGTTTATCCAATCATGACGCTTTCTTCTGGATATTTGTATTTTGCTTCTTGACGTTGAGCTTTTGTAATAAGAGAGAAAACGACAGTAAGCACGCCCACTCGCCCAATGTACATAAGAGAAATAATAATGATTTTTCCGACAAATGATAGCTCAGGGGTCAGCCCCATTGTCAGCCCCACTGTACCAAAAGCTGAAAAGACTTCAAAGGCAATATATTCTATCCCTGAAGTTTCAGGAATGGTTTCTGTAATGGAAAGAATCATGATGGTGACCACGCATAACGTAAGGGTTAAGAAAAAAAGCGTAAGTGCACGAATCACCGCAGTTGAGCGAATTGTTCGTTCACGAAACTCTGCTCGTGTGCGTCCTTTGAACATTGAATACATCTGGATAACTAATACCCCAAACGTGGTAGTTTTCAGTCCACCTGCTGTAGAGCCTGAAGTTCCGCCGATATACATTAAAAACATGGTCATAATCAGTCCGGCATGACTCATTTGAGCATAATCGATGGAGAAATAACCAGCTGTTCTCGGCGTAACGCTCATAAAGAATGTATTAACAAATCGTTCGATGTAAGAAGCATCAGGAGCTAACAGTCGAGCGTTCTGTTCTGTAAAGAAGAAAACGAGTGTTCCACCAATCAGTAGTGTAACTGTTACGATTAAAGTAATTTGAGTGTGTAAAGAAAACCGTCTATTTTTTTTATAATTTAATAGGTCTCTCCAAACAAGAAATCCTAGCCCGCCTGAAATAATTAACGCGGAGACAACCATAATCACATAGACATTGGACTGATAGCCAGCTAAACTATCTCCTAATAAATCAAATCCAGCGTTACAGAAGCTGGAAATAGAGTGAAAAACGCTGTACCAGATTCCCTTTAGCCAGCCAAATTTTGGAATAAAGACAAAAGAGAGTGCAACCGAACCAATAAGCTGAATCGCACCAGCCAATTTTAAAATATAAATCATCAGGTTCATAACTCCGGACATCTCGTCTAGGTTCAGTGCTTCTCTTAAAACAATTCGTGTACTGAGACTGATTTTCTTTTTTGCAAGTGTGAAAAAGATAATAGGCATCATCATAAAGCCTAGTCCACCAATTTCAATTAAAAGAAGAATGAGGAATTGACCAAATTCATTCCAATGTTCCACTGTATTTAACGTAGTCAGTCCTGTCACACAAACAGCAGATGTGGCTGTGAAAACCGCATCAATAAACGGTGTGAACGTCCCACTATTACTGAAAAAGGGCAAAGTGAGTAACCCGCCTCCAAGAAGGATTAAAACCAAAAAACCGACAGCTAGAAGCTGAACGGCTGTCATTTGTTTGGTGGCTTGTCTTTTTTTCTTTCTCATCGTCCTTTACCCCTTTAAAGAGTCCACTTAAGTTGTGGACCCCATATTTTTTACTTTAATCAAACGTGTAACTTCTGCGCGTTCATTTTCTTCTAGTTTCATTTGAATCGAATAGATTGTCTCTTCCAGCTGAGGAATGGTCATGTATTCTAATGCATTTACCCGACGTCGTGTTTTTTCAATTTCTCCAGAGAGTAGTTGACAAGTTTTTTCAATTTCTGTTAGTTCCAACAATTTAGGTAAAACCTCTGTAAAACGATCAATTGCTCGATCCAGCTGTTCATTTGAGTTAAGGTAGCCATAATCTAAGGGTGCTTCTCCTAAACGTTCGTCATAGTCAAAACTCATTGAAGGAACTTTAACACTCATGATATTTTTTTCTACCATGTCCAGTGTAATCTTTTCTGCAGGTAATACAAACAGTTCTTCGATAAATCGTTCATCGATTGAAGCATTTGCTAAAACAAAATCCTGCATGGATTGATGAAGCGCAGCCTCAACTTCTTTTCTTAAGACATTATTTTTTCGAATGAGCAAGATAAATTGGCGCATCAGCTCATCTTGCTTGTCTTTTAAAAGTTTATACCCTCGACTGGCTGTTGACAATTGTTTTTTCAAACGGGTTAGTTCCATCCGGGTAGGATTAACATTTAAATGTGCGATTAGACTCACGCCCCTTCAGGTAAATACTGATCTAACATATCATCTTTTATTCGTTTCAGCTCTGTACGCGGCAGCATGGACAAAAGCTTCCAGCCCAAATCAAGCGTTTCCTCAATCGAGCGATTAGTTGTGAATCCTTGGTTTACGTATTCTTTCTCAAATTGTGTTGCAAATTTTGCATAAGATTTGTCATTATCTGATAAAGCAGATTCTCCTAAAACAACACCTAATTCTTTTGCCTGTTTTCCTTGTGCGTAAGCTGCAAAAAGCTGATTCATCGTGGCAGCATGATCTTCTCGTGTTTTCCCAGGACCAGTCCCCTTATCTTTTAATCGGGATAAAGAAGGAAGCACGTCAATTGGCGGCTGAATGCCACTCTTATACAATTCGCGAGAAAGGATAATTTGTCCCTCTGTGATATATCCTGTTAAATCGGGAATAGGGTGTGTTTTATCATCTTCTGGCATTGTGAGAATAGGAATTTGTGTCACAGAACCTTTTAACCCGCGAATTCGGCCAGCTCGTTCAAATAACGTGGCTAAATTTGTATATAGATATCCGGGATAGCCACGGCGACCAGGAACTTCTCGGCGAGCAGCAGAAATTTCTCGAAGCGCCTCACAATAGTTTGTCATATCTGTCATGATAACTAGTACGTGCATTCCTTTTTCATAGGCTAGATATTCTGCAGCAGTTAACGCCATCCTTGGTGTAGCAATCCGCTCAATTGCAGGATCATTTGCCAGGTTCATAAACATCACCGAGCGATCGATGGCACCCGTTTGACGAAAATCTTCCATAAAAAATTCTGCTTCTTCAAAGGTAATTCCGATAGCCGCAAAGACGACAGCAAATTCTTCCTCACTATTTAATACGCTTGCCTGACGTGCAATCTGTGCAGCTAGTTCCTTATGAGGTAAACCTGAACCAGAAAATACTGGTAGCTTTTGTCCCCGAACAAGCGTATTTAGATGGTCAATTGCAGATATTCCTGTTTGAATAAATTCATCAGGATAATCTCTGGCGACTGGATTGATAACTTCCCCATTAATATCCACCATTTTTTCTGGTAAGATTTCAGGACCATTATCCTTTGGCCGCCCTAAACCATCAAATACTCGTCCAATCATATCTTCTGAAACTGCCAGTTCTAAAGGATGACCTAAAAAACGAACGGCAGAGTCTCTTAAATTAATGCCACTTGTTCCTTCAAAAATTTGAACCATCGCTTTATCTTCATGGACTTCAAGAACCTGCCCACGACGAATCTCGCCATTTTGCATACGAACTTCGATTAGCTCTTCATATTTTACTCCAGAAACCTTGTCAACCGCCATTAAAGGGCCCACTACTTCGCCAATTGTTCGATACTCTTTAATCATGAGACATCCCTCCTTCAGCGATAATTTCTTGCATTGTTTGTCTGATAGACAGTAGATAGCTATCTAGTTTTTCTAATTCTGATTCTGGGATATACTTGCTTCTGGCAATTCGGTCTCTTAGTTGAACCGTCCCATCCATAATTTCATGTAAATAAGAGCCCAATTCAAGGGCACGTTGTCCTTCTTTTTGGAAAGTCAAAATCATATCCAACATTTTAAACTGTTTTTCTCGTGAGGTAAATGTATCCACCTCATCAAACGCATTTTGTTGAAGATAATCTTCACGAATCGATTTTGCCACCTCAAGTGTTAGACGATCTTTATCAGATAAAGAATCCACACCGACTAATCGAACGATTTCATTTAATTGCGCTTCTTCTTGAAGAATGCGCATTCCTTCAGTCACCATTTCAGACCAGTCTGCTTGTAGTGCTTGATCCATATATTTCCCAACTTCTGCAGAATACAGTGAGTAGCTTTGCAGCCAATCGATAGAAGGGAAATGTCGCTTCTGTGCCAACAATGAATCTAGCCCCCAAAATACTTTTACAACACGTAGAGTATTTTGTGTAACAGGCTCAGAAATATCTCCACCTGAAGGAGAAACCGCACTGATAGCAGTGATACTTCCTTCACGATGATCAGATCCAAGAGCAATCACTCGCCCAGCACGCTCATAATATTCTGCTAAACGACTTCCTAAATAAGCAGGATATCCTTCATCACCAGGCATTTCTTCTAGCCGTCCGCTCATTTCACGTAGTGCTTCTGCCCAACGTGAAGTAGAATCCGCCATAATTGCAACGCTGTAGCCCATATCACGGAAATATTCAGCAATGGTGATTCCTGTGTAGATGGACGCTTCTCTGGCTGCTACAGGCATATTAGAGGTATTAGCAATCAGAACGGTTCGCTCCATAAGTGATTCTCCTGTTTTAGGATCAATCAGCTCTGGAAATTCGTTTAAAACATCAGTCATTTCATTGCCGCGTTCCCCACAGCCTACATACACGACTAAATCAACATCTGCCCATTTAGCAATTTGGTGCTGTACCACTGTTTTCCCAGCGCCAAATGGTCCAGGGACAGCTGCCGCTCCACCTTTAGTTACAGGAAAGAATGTGTCAATCACTCGTTGCCCAGTAATCATAGGTGCGTCCGGATTTAATTTTTCTTTGATTGGCCGACTCCGACGAACTGGCCATTTTTGGAGCATGGTTAACACTTTGTCCCCTTCTTCTGTTTCAAGAACACAGATGGGTTCATCAATGGTATATTCCCCGCTATAAATCTCTTTAATCGTTCCTTTGACTCCATTTGGAATCATAATTTTATGGAGAATAATCGCTGTTTCTTGAACAGTTCCAATAATATCTCCAGCACTTACGGACTCTCCCACGGCTTTAACTGGCTCAAATAGCCATTTTTTCTCGTGATCTAGGGCAGGAAGCTGTACACCACGTGCCAAAAAATTACTCTTAGTGATTTCCATAAATGTATCTAGCGGGCGTTGAATACCGTCAAACATTTGTGAAAGAATTCCGGGAGCTAATTCAACAGATAATGCTTCTCCTGTCGTTCGCACGGCTTCTCCTGGACCGATACCTGATGTTTCTTCATATACTTGAATCGATGCTACATCTCCACGCATCTCAATGATTTCTCCAATGACACCTAAGTCCCCTACCAGACACATATCTTGAATACTGGCATCTGACATGTTCTCAGCCATGACTAAAGGACCGGATACTTTAATAATTTTTCCTTCTTGCAATTTCCCATCTCCTTTGTCTTATAGAATATTTTGACCAACTGCCCGTTCAACATTTTTTTGAATATCAGAAAGGCCTGTTCCCATTGTTCCTTGATGATTGGGAATTAAAACAATTGCCGGTGAGACTTCTTCTTTGTACCGTTGAATGGTTTCTTTTGCTAAGTCTGCACATTGTTCGGTGACATAAATGACTCCGTACTTACTATTTGCCATTTCTTCAATACTTTGACGAACAGCTTTACCTGAGTGACCATAACGTACATCAAAGCCGAATAGCTTAAAGGGCAACACGGAATCTTTATCTCCTATCACACCAATTTTATAAGCCAAGCTGTCTCATCCTTTCTCTAATCATACTCGTTGAGAAGTTTCCTCGTTTTCCTACGATAATTGTTCGTAAATTTTTTGCTTCAATTTCTTTTGCATGTAAAAAAGCCAAAAGTGGTAATGGACCAAATGCTTCTGTCTGTGCTTGTTGATACTGGCTGGTTAAATAGTTTTCTGTACAAGCTTCCAATGACACGAAATCAATGGTTTTCTCTTTTAAAGCAGGAGCAACTATCTGACCATAAGGTGAATCCTTCAGAAAAAGAATAAACTCTTTCATAGGTTTCTCTGAATAGGGCAAATAGGTCTCTTTTTTTATACTTCCAGAACTAGAAAGTACACTTGTCATAAACGCCGTACTTCGATTTTGTCTAATTCCACGAGCGACCGTCGAAATATTAGTCAAATCAATAAACGCAATGATTTCTTCCAGTAATTCAGGAGAATTTAATTTTTCTCCAAGTTGCCGTTGCGCAGTCAAAAAATGCCGATCATAAATGACATCAATTCCTTGTAAAATAGTTGATTCTTCTAGATACTCATTTACTTCATGAATGCTGTCCATCAGTAGTGCGGGTAAGCGCGTTGACGTACCTGATGAGATTGCTTCCTTCAGCCATTCTTTTTCGTAAAGACCGTCGTCTATAAATAGATGATCAAGCTCTTCACCAATAAATAATGCTTTACTGAAAACTTTCAAATTATGAAAGGTGTAGCGCATGGTGTAAATCCAGACGAGTTCTTTTTGCGGTGTAATTTCAACAAGCCAGCGAAAAAGCCGACTTCTTTGAATCGCTAGATTTTTTTCGAAATCATGCTCAAAGCCCTCATAGATAAATTCTCGATAGATGGTCGTCATTAGTAACTGACCGACTTCTTCCACAGTAGCAGCCTGAATGAGTCGATCGATGGTTTCTTGTGAAAGTAATTCTAATTCTTTTCCTCGAATTAACGGGTTTACTGTATGATAGCTAGCTTGCTTCAAAAATATCCCTCCTATCCGAATAAATATGTGGCCATTTCAAAGCGCACGGATTCTTCAATGTCCTGAATAAGATTTTTATACAGAAAATTGTACTGTACACCATGATCATCAATTAAAAATCCAGCTTGATTTGGTACTAAACTCTTAGAGAGTCTCAACTGATAGGGCAGTTCTTTGGTGATTAGTGAAAGCCATTCTTTTGTAAAGATTTCAGTTGATTTTTCGCCAGCTAAAAATATTTGTTCTCCAGTTAAAGGAAGTGTGGACAAAGCCTCTTTTGCAAATTGGCGTTGGTCTTGTTTTGTCCAGCTTTGCATGGCATAAAGTGCTTCTGTAAACAGACTGTTCAGAAATTGCTGTTTTTCTGTTAACAATTGTTGTCGGCTCTCCATTTGTTGCCGTGTTTGCAGCTGCTTATACTTCTGAGTGACTTGCTGCAGTTGTTTTTCTCTTTGTTTAGCTGCTGTTTCTTCTATTTGTTTCTTTTTTTCAAAAAACTCATTTGTTTGTCTTGTCTGTTCTGTCGTTTCGATAAGTGTACGTTCTTCAGCCGATTTTTCATTAATTTGTTGAATAATTTTTTCAATCGAATCCATGTACTATTCCCTCCTGTTAAACATTTAGGACAAGTAGGAAGGAAATAACTAATCCTAAAATGGCGTAAGTTTCAACCATTGCAGCAAAAATGATTCCTTTAGTCGCATGTTCTGGTTTTTTAGCAAGAATTTGAATACCAGCTGCCGCTACTCGTCCTTGTGCAATTCCTGAAAATAGACCAGTAAATGCAATAGGTAATGAGGCACCTAAGTATCCTAACCCTTGGATGACAGTCATATCACCTGATAAGTTAATGAAAATTAAGAAGGCAATTACGAATCCATATAAGCCTTGTGTCCCTGGTAATAGCTCAAGAATGAGGGCTTGTCCGAATTTTTCTGGTTGACTTGTTGTCAATGCTGCTGCCGCTTCTCCTGTCATCCCCACTCCTTTTGCTGATCCGATACCTGAGAAAATTGTTGCTGTAGCCATTGCTAGTACAGCAAATACCATACCGCCATTTTGATTAATTAAGTAGTCCATCATTGTCTAAAATTCCTCCTGTTGATTCTTTTTTTTCGATTCAATATTCATATATTTTTCTGCTGTTTTCAATGGGCGAAACGGTCTTCCCCCACCTGAGTAAAACTTTCCAAAGTATTCTACATATTGGAGTCGTGCCCCATGTACATATGCGCCTAATAATGATAAAAACAGATTTAAGGCATGCAGGACAAGAATCAGTAAAATACCGATAGTAAATCTTGCAACTGGCGGCATAAATGCCACTAACAAATTAAATGCAGAGGCAATACTTCCTCCTGAAATTCCTAAAGCCATTAACCGTGTATAACTGACCAAATCACCGATATAGCCAGTCACTCCATAGAGATTATAAGCGCCTTTTGCCGCCCCTTTTAGTTTAGAAGGAGACTGAATAATCGGGATGACTAAAATAGAGAGTGCGGATAAGCCTGCAATGATACTTCCAGTTAATAGAACCGCCTGACTCTTCAAAAGTAGACCACCAATCGCTACCAGTGCCAAGCCTATTAGAATTCCCTGCCAAGAAAATCCATTGCTTATAGCAGATAAATATTCTTTTTTCTTGATATGCTCTTTTCCTGCAATAAATAATCCGACAAGTATTTGTATAAACCCGAAGACAACCGATAAAATTAAGATTGTTTCCATGTCATCCGTGGTGGAAAGAAGTGGAAATGGCAAGGAAATACCAAATACTTCTGTGGGTAAAGCCATGCCGAAAAACGAACTATACACAAGCCCCCATAACATAGTGGGAATAGAAAGTATTTGAAAAAACTTTACAAAGCGTGCGGTTCCTTTTGGAAGTACTTGAAGCTTTTGAAACAGTAAGGTTCCTAAAAGCATAACTAGCCCATAACCAATATCTGCAACCATCATTCCAAAAAAAACAAAGTAAAATGGTGCCATCCAGGGTGTCGGATCAATCTCTTCATACTTTGGCAAGCTATACATTTCTGTTAGCATTTCAAACGGACGTATGAGGGGATGATTGTTCAGCTTTGTTGGAATTTCTGTTGTGATTTCCTCTTTTGTGGGTGCTTCAAAGCTGATGTATACCGCTTGTTTTCCTAATTCTTGAGAAAGAAACTCGGTTAGCGGTTGTTTGTCTTCAGAAGCTATCCATCCCTGAACGATCGTTAGATGCTTTGCTTGTAAGAGCTGATGCTTAATTTTTTCACGTTCAATATGTGCAAGGACAACTTCTTCTGCCCACTGAAGCTCTCGAATCAGCGAATGATTATTATTTATTTGTGTGAATAGCTCCTTTTCTTTAGCAGAAAGAAAAGCTAGCTCTTCTTTTACTAGAGCTTGTTCTTTTTTAGGCGCGTGGTTATATGGATAGTCTACTTTCATAAAATGAAATTGAGTGAGTATCTCTTCAACAAGTGGTTGCTGTGTTTTTAAATTTAGAAGACCTATATAGGTCTCTGTTGGATGATGGAAGAGCTCTTCTACATGGGTCTCTGTCTTTTCTCTAAGCATATCGATAAAATCAACGCGAGAAGCTTCCCGAATGATTCCCAGTGTAAGTTGTGTTTCAGAAGATAGCCATTCATTAGGACTTATATCTAGATAGCGCCAATTTTCTAACCAATTTTCTTTTTTCAGAAGCGCTTCTTTTTTTTCTTGGAGAGCTTCCCATTCCTTTTTTAACGTAAGAATTTTTTCAAGTAGAGGTGAAAACTGGGTTTCATTAAATGTTTGTTCAAGTTCCTTTAAAGAAATTTCTTGTCTACGTAGCGTGTTCTTTTTTTTATTGACACTGTTTCGTTGAATAAATAAACTTGCTTCTTCAATTTTGATTAATAGATAGTGAAGCTCCTCTTCTTTTGATTCCTGTTTCTCATTAAAAGCATCAGAAAAATAGGTTTCTATCCAACGGTTGCTAGCCGATTTCTGAGATAAATCTCGTACCTCAATGGCTTGTAGCCCTTGAAGTGTCTGCAAGACGTTCTCTAGCTGTGTTTTTTCCAAAATAATGGAAACTTTCTCCATTTTAGAGACGGCCATAGGTTTGTTTCACCCTTTCAATAATAGTCTTGACTGCTTCATCTTTTCGCTCTTCATAGAGTCGCTGATAATTTTTTCTGGTTTTTTCCGCAGACAAAAGCCATTCTTTTTTCTCGTTTTGAAGAGCTTCCTGCAAATTAGACTCTAGAAGCTCAACCTCGTGGAGTGTTTTTTCTCGCAAGTTTTTTTGGATCGTCTGCAATTCTTGTGTTTGCTCTTCCTGTTTTTTCTTCAATGATTGGATAAGTGCTTCTTTCAATTGTTCATTGTGACGTTCTGCTTCTTGAATCTTTTGTATTGCCTCTAACATGACATTCACATCCTTTTCTTGACAAAAAAAGACACTGAACCTTTTAAGAAAGTCCAGTGTCTTTGAAATGACAATGATTAGTTGTTGGTGGATGCTTTCTTTCCCCGTTCTTCTCACCCCTTGAAGAACCTGATCCTTGAAAGCTTTCGCCCAACCATTTGTATTCAGATATGATTTGAGTATACCAAAAAAAATAACAAATGCAAATAACTTTCGTTTATCAAAATACGCTCCTTAATAAAAACTAAAAATTTTTGAATGTTCAATGAACATGATACAATAGGTAGGAAAATGAAAGGAATGATTATGTGAACCAACCAATAATTGGAATTGCTGGCAATCAGTTAATTCACGCAACAGATGTATTTAATGGCAATCTTGTTACCTACACTCCTCAAGGATTTATAAATGGCGTGTCAGAAGCAGGAGGACTTCCTTTCGTTCTGCCAGTCAGTGATCCAAATAATGCGAAAGAGTATATTGGAAAAGTTGATAAACTATTACTGGCAGGTGGTCAAGATGTGAGCCCACGCCTTTATAATGAGCAACCGCACCCAAAACTTGAAGAAACAAATTACCATCGCGATCTTTTTGAAGCGGCTTTAATTAAAGAAGCTATCGAACAAAAGAAACCGATATTTACTGTTTGCCGTGGTACACAGTTACTGAATATTGTGATGGGAGGAAGTCTCTATCAAGATCTTTCTTTATATGAGAACTGGCAAGTCAAACATGGTCAACAACCAACAGCTCCACAATTTTCTACCCATAGTGTTACGGTTGATGCAACAAGTAAACTAAGCATGCTCGTTCAAGATGGTTCTTATGTTAATTCTTATCATCACCAGGCGATTAAGGAGTTGGCTCCTAATTTAGTAGCTACTGCTTGGGCAACAGATGGAATTATTGAAGCCGTTGAAGCAAAAGATGGCTCGGCAATCTTAGGTGTGCAGTGGCATCCAGAACTCACCCATACCGTAGAACAAAAAGATCAGGCTTTATTTGATTACTTTGTAAATGAAATGTAGCAATCATTAACCTAATTTACTGAACCCTTAGGAGACAAAATTCTTAAGGGTTCTTCCCCTTTGTCTAACCTTCTTTTGCTATTCAGTGCCTAGTCATAGGCTCAACTTTTAAGTAGTAATTAGGACAGCTGCAAGTGAAATGTCTCTACTGATTATTTAGAGGAAGAAGAGTTTAATAAAGTGGTTGTTGAGCAGTATCAATGGTGTTTTTTGAATCAGAGTGCAATTTTAAAAATGGGCTCATTTTTTAGATTGCAACAAGTTAATATTGCCTAATAAATTATACTATGATAGAGTTTAAGAGCGAGGAAGGAGTTTTTTTCATGTATCCATTATATATATCGACTACTTGCTCCCTACAACTTAATTTGATGAAGTGTTGTATGGAGCTTAATTAGAGGGAAGGAAAAATAGAGTACTTCCTATATTCATCAGTAAAGAATTGACAAAGATTAGTATGGTTCATTGTACTATCTTTATTTGTTTTTTGCTGAGAATGAGAAGGCCAAGACATTTCTATGTCTTGGTCTCTTTTTGTTTTCAGCAAGTATAGGAGGAAGAAAAATGGAAGTATTAAATGTAGTAGATTTAGAATATTCATATTCAGAAGAAATGTTGTATAAAAAAAGTTCGTTTAAGCTGATGGATGACGATCATATGGCAGTTGTCGGTCCAAACGGCTCTGGAAAAAGTACCCTGTTAAAACTACTGTTGGCAGATATTATGCCAGATAAAGGAGAAATAAAGTGGCACAAGCAAACCAAAGTTGGCTATATCGATCAATTTGTTACAATTGATGAAAATTGTACAGTAGAAGATTATCTCCTAGAGGCGTATAAAGATTTATTTGCTCTTGAATCAAAAATGACGAAGTTGTATTCAGAATTTGCTGATTCAGGTGAGGAAAAATTATTGAATCAAGCAGCAGAAATCCAATCGCAATTAGAAAGTAGAGACTTTTACACGATACAGCAATTCACTAATTTGATTGTACAAGGGTTAGGCTTAGACCACATTTATATGGGCGGAAAAATGATTGCTTTGGGACAAGGGCAACGACTAAAAATTATGTTAGCTAAACTCTTGTTGGAAAAGCCAACAGTCATGATATTGGATGAACCAACCAACTACTTAGACAAAGAGAATACAGAGTGGCTAGCCAATTATTTGCAAAAATTCAATGGCGCGTTTATTGTTGTATCGCATGATTTTTCTTTTGTCAAAAAGATTGCCAATTGTATTTGTGATGTCGACTTTAAAAAGATAGAAAAATATCATATGGGCTATGAGGAGTATTTAAAGCTAAAAAAATTAAAGGTAGAAACGCACCAGAATGACTATGTCGCACAACAAAGAAAAATCAAAGAAACAGAAGAATTTATTCGAAGAAATATTGCGGGAATTCATACAAAAATGGCACAAGGAAGACGTAAGCATTTAGAGAAAATAGAGAGGATTGAGGAGCTAAAAAGCACCCCCATTGCTTCAATTAAATTCAAATATACACCGACAAGTTCAACAGAATTAATAAAAACTAATGACTTAACCGTAGGGTATACTGAACCATTGATTAAAAATATCAACATGGTTTTGAAAAAGGGAAAGAAACTAGTTTTTACAGGAGAAGAAAGTAGTGGGAAAACAACGTTAGTTAAAACCTTACTTTCTGAATATCCACAAATATCTGGACAAGTACATTTTTCACCCAATACACATATCAATTATTTTTTGCAAGAACTCTATTGGGAGAATGAACGAATTACACCGATAGATTATTTAGCAGAAACGCACGTTACGCTCACGTATGAAATTATCCGACGTGAATTGGCTAAATGCGGTTTACCAGAAGAATTAGCTTCTAGAGAGATAGCAACATTAAGTGGTGGAGAACAAACAAAGATAAAAATTTGCGACCTAACATTGACCGGATGTAATGTACTGATTTTGGATGATCCAACAAAACACTTAGATGAAAAAAGTAAAACTTCTCTAGCCTTAGCGATTAAAGAATTTAAAGGAAGCGCCATTGTGATTTCAGATGATAGTCACTTTTACGAAACTTTCTGTGATGAGATATATCGTATTAAAGACAAGCAGTTAATTTCTACTGTAAAGTTTTAAGATAGATGAGATACGCTCATTATCGTGAATCAGACGAAGTTTTAACAGAAGTATTCAGCTCAGAGAACCAAATAGAGAGGCAAATTCAACCAATTTCCGAAGCCTCTAACTACGCACGTTTCATGCGTAGAACTTGTTGAGAGACAAACGAACTGGAGACATTTAATCTCTAAGAGCGTCCTGCCTTTAAAGATTGATGAGTTGCCCCTCCTCAACACGGAATGGAAATGCACGCCCTCTCTTCCCTCTGTTTCGTTCGATTTTACGAGGGTATGCTTGGAATGTAAATCTTAACGAAAAATCCAGATACCAGTCAAATTGATTGGCATCTGGATTCTTTTTTTGTATAAAATTGGGTTAAAATGACCTCTGTTTTATTTAAAAATCGAATGAGTCAGGGTTTGATCCAAGTCGTTCATCAATATTCAGCGCATTAATTTGTTGGATTTCTTCTGGCGTTAATTCGAAATCCGTCACATCAAAATTCTCTTTAATTCGACCTTCATGAGAAGATTTTGGAATGACAATAATATCGTTTTGAAGATGCCAGCGAATAATCACCTGAGCGGCTGATTTTCCATATTTTTTTCCGATTTCTATAAGAGTCGGTGTTTCTAATATTTTTCCTTGACCTAATGGAGACCATGCTTCAACAGCAATAGATTCTGAAGCAAGATACGCACGCAAAGGCTCTTGAGTAAGCGTTGGATGAATTTCTATCTGATCCACCATTGGTTTGATTGTTGCGCTGGTCATCAAATCTTCTAGATGGTGTTGGTGGAAATTTGATACGCCAATGGCTTTTGCACGACCACTTGCATAAATTTCCTCTAATGCTCGCCAAGAATCTTTATACTTTCCAGCAACAGGCCAATGAATTAAATATAAATCGACATAGTCAAGCCCAAGACGCTCTAAGCTAGCGTCAAAAGCCTTTAATGCGGACTCATATCCTTGATCATCGTTCCAAAGTTTTGTTGTAACAAAGATATCCTCTCTGGGAACAGAAGAGTGACGAATGCCTTCTCCTACCCCCTTCTCATTTTTGTAGACCATTGCTGTATCAATCATTCGATAGCCAGCCTCAAGTGCCCATCCAACTGCTTTTTCAGCTTCGCTATCCTCTACGCGCCAAACACCTAGCCCAAGACGCGGCATTTGAAGACCGTTAGCTAATGTTTTCGTTTTATCCAAAGTGACTCCTCCTTAATAATGCGTTTTCTCTATTGTCTATTTCTTTTTTTCTCTCGTCAATTATTTTGATCTATTTGGATAAATGTAGGTTGAACATGAGCACAATCAAGGAAGATTTTTAAATCCACTAAAAAAAAAGACGACCGAAAATCGTATAAAAGATTTTCGGTCGTCTTTTTTGATGAGACTTATGTCGCAAGTACACTCTCGTGAAATCTAACGAAACGCAGAGATGAAATATACCTATTCGCTGCTACAGATTACGAACCCTTACTTCCGACGATGTACAGTACCTGTTCTCGGAGCTGAATGTTTCTGTCCCAACCTCTTCACTTACAATACATCTATTTTTTTTTCTCATTTCTCATAATTGAGATGGATTGTTTCAAGGAAGAAATGAGTCCACCTTCACTGTAAACTAATACGTTTGATTTATACAGAGCAGCTGATAAGAACATGAGAATGAAAGTTGAAATTAATAAAACAACAACAGAGATTGCAGCACCACCCATGCCAACTGTTTCGTTAGCTAAACGAATAGGCATCACATAAGATGAGAGAAACGGAATATACGAAGTTACTCGAATCACAATATTGTTAGGATCCGCTGCACCTAAAGTCAGTCCTAGCATGTAGGCACCTAGTGATAAATACGTAACCGGTAAAATCGCTTTTGCTGTATCCTCTGCTTTATTAACAAGAGATCCACATAATGCAGCCAAAACAGAATAGATAAGAATACCTAAAATGATAAAAATAACAGTGTAACCTAAGAATGGGCCAATAATTTTTTGTAACGAACCACTTTCTGTAAATTGCTTAACGATTTCAAGGTCTTTAAACTTCATATAACTTGCGCCAAAAACTGCGGCATACAAAACAATTTGTGTAACTGCAACAAGTAAAACACCAGTCAATTTTCCATAAAAATGAGTTTGTGCTTTTGTGCTTGATAAGATTACTTCCATAATACGTGTTCCTTTCTCAGAAGCAATCTCTTGAGCGATAATTTGTGCGTAGGTCAAAATAATGACAAATAAAAGAATTGTTGCAACATAGCTAACAATAAATTGCAGTGCACTGTTGTCTTCGCCTACTTGCATCTTTCCATCTTCATCAAAACTGACTTTTTGTTTCACAAATTCGGCTGGCTGACTCAAGCTGGCCACTTCTTCTGCATTCAATCCAAGCTGGGCTGCGCGACCGGATGATTGAAGAGAGGCAAGGGTTTGCTGAAGAATTAACTCTGTACTTTGCCCCATAGAAGACTCACTAAAAAGTTCCCCTTTTACGTTTTCTCCATCAATGGTTAGTACCATGTATGCATCAATTTTTTCGTCTTTTAGTTGTTTTTGTGCGCTATCCTCAGAGTTGACCACTGTAAACTTGTAGTCTCCTGTTTTATCTTTCGCTAACGCCTCAGCAAGTTCAGGTTGATTTGAAACAAGTCCGATTTTATCGACTTCGGACATATTTCCAGCAAAAGTACCTGCTAGATAAACAACACCTACCATAATAAATGGAACAAGGATCATAATTAAAAAGGAGATTGATTTCACATTTTTCTTATAAACATCTGACGTAATAATCCAAAACTTATTCATGTGTAGCACCAGCTTTCATTTTAAATATTTCTTCTAAGGTTGGCGGTTGTTGATTGAACATAGGAATATAGCCAAACTGTGTCGCACGAGCAAAAATTTCTTCCCCTGCTTTTGGATCAGATAAAGTGACTTCTATACTCTTATCTTCTCTTTGATGTGCTTCTTTGACGCCTTCAATGGATTGAACGTTTTCCAAAGATAAGTCTGATTCTAAAAATACTTTTGTTCGACCAAAAGATTGGCGAATCTCATGAACCTTACCGTTCAGCACTGTTCGACCATTATTTAACATAATTAAATGATCACAAATTTTTTCCACGTTATCCATATTATGACTTGAAAATATAACACAAGAGCCTTTTTCCTTTAGTTCAATAATGCCATCTTTTAAAAGTTCTGCATTTACCGGATCCAGCCCGCTAAATGGTTCATCTAAAATAATTAGCTTTGGTTCATGAATTAATGTTGCAATAAGTTGTACTTTTTGCTGATTCCCTTTAGATAAAGATTTTACTTTATCTGTTTTCTTTCCTTTAACCTGAAATTTTTCCATCCATTCGTCAATTTTAGGTTCAATTTCTTTTTTTGATTTCCCACGAAGTGCAGCAAAATAAATTAGCTGATCTTGAATAGATATTTTAGGATACAGTCCCCGTTCTTCTGGAAGATAGCCAATGATGTCATAATCTTTTTCATTAAGCGTATGGCCATTCCAAAGAACTTCACCAGAATCTGCAGATAAGAAATCTAAAATCAACCGAAACGTAGTTGTCTTCCCTGCCCCGTTTTGTCCAATTAATCCCATAATTTTTCCTTCCGGAATTGTAAAGCTAAGATTATCTACAGCTGTATAATCTCCAAAAGTTTTTACCAAATCTTTCACTTCTAACATAACCTTCACTCCTTTTTATAATAAGTTTCCTAGTAGATGAATCATGAGAAAGCTTATACAGCCCCCCATAAAACCACCAATAATCATTAAAATAATTACATCCCGTATTTTTCGCTGCTTTTTCGCAAACTTCTCAGGCTCCTTATAAAATTCAATTCGCTTTCCATAAGTGAGACGTGAGAAAAGAACATTCACGATCATTCCAACAGGCCAAAAAGCAAATAGAAAGCCAAAAAAGTATAAGAAAAAGCGAATCCATTCATTGGATAAAGGAGTACCAGTTTCCTGTCTAGTGATAACTAATAAATAAATCATTGCTATTCCAATAGGAAATGTAACTAGGCTGCGAAAAACTGCCCAACTCCATTCTTTATAAATTCTTTCTCGATAACTTTGCGGATCAGTATAAATAGGTGAGGCATTCAGAGGAGCCTCAAAATAAAAATATTTTTTTCGATAATTATAAATAGTTTTCCAACCTGCTTCCTCATACAAAGCTAAATAGTCCGGAATATCATTTTTTTCACCATCGTAAAAATCAACAGCAAATTGTTTTTCTTCTGGACATCCTTTTTTAAAGACTAATACGCCAAAACTCGTCATTCTGACAAACTTCCATCCTTGTAGCGCTTGTTTTTTTAATATGGTCATTTCTAACTCAGGATAGAACATGACACCGCTTGTAATCAGATATTTTCGATTCTTAATAATCATGCGTTTCCTCCTTCGGCTAATAGCTGTTCCCCAGCTTCGAAAAAGAGTTTTCGTCTTTGAATGTCTTTTTTTAGAATTTCTTTCCCTAAATCGGTAATAGAATATATTTTTTTCCGATCAGTTGTTTCTTCTAATACAATGTAGTGATTTTTCTGTAATTTTTTTAATATGGTATACATACTTGCTGGACCAATTTCAACAGTTCCTTTCGTTAACTCACTAACCTCCTTCATAATGGCATATCCATGCTGTGGCCGTAACAATGCCAACATAATCAAATAAGTGGAATCTGTTAATGCATCCTCCATACTCTTCACTCCTTGTATCACTCAGAGATATATCATCATGTGATATATCTTATACCGATATATTATCAAAGGATATAGTTAGTGTCAATAATTTCTCCTATTTCTATCAGAAAACGTGGTTTTATTAAAAAAGAGCGAGTGTTGGAATAGAAGCAACTCCTTATTAGTTCTCGGAGCTAACTGCTTCTATCCCAACCTCAACTCTCCTAAAATTTTGATGAAGGGTAGAATGGAGGAAACTAACTTCCCACTACGGTTGTCTCTCAACACCTTCTATGTATGGAGCAAGCAAGAATTAAAAGATTTCACAAATAAGTTGAAGTCATATTGAAAGAAAGACTTTTGCGTTTCCGGTCATTTTCGTGATTTTCTCTTACTTTTGTAAATCGCGGAAGTTTTACTTCCGAGGAGGTACAGTACCTGCTTGTTTCGTTGAGCCAAACACTTCTGTTTTATTTTTCTTGTTACACCTAAATAATTTGGGAAGAATCTCATCCTACAGAAAATGAAGGTTCTATCTTTGTTTTATTTTTTTCTCTAGTCATACCAGAAAAGCGATTCGATAGGTAATTGAAAATAGTGTGCAAGATCATAAGCGAGCTTTAAGGAAGGATTGTATTTTCCCTTTTCTAAGCGAATGATCGTTTCTCTGCGCACCTCGACAAGTGCTGCCAGCTCGGCTTGAGAGAGTCCTTTATTTAAACGATGTTCCTTTAGATTTGTTTGTAAACTTGCCATTAGTTCTTACCTACTGAATCGATAATTAGAAAAGAAAGGCCATGTACCAATAGAATTGCTGCTACGCTGATTAACATCAAAAATGCAGTAAGTTGAACCGAGATAGCAGTCATCATTAAGAGCGCTGCAAGTACAACTAATCCAGTAAATAAAATGAAAAATGTAACTGCGCCAGCCATCATAAAGGATTGTTTTCCCCGTTCATCAAATGTTTCTTTTCGACTAATCAATAGATAGATAGAAAAGCCAACTGCGACGATTATGTATAAAAGTGCTGGATAAAATTTTGGATTTCTTAGTAAAAAAGCGGCTGAGTAAATGATGGACGCCAACATAATTTCCAGTGAATAAACGGTACCCTTTAATTCTGTTAATTTTTGTTTCATTTTTATTTCCTCCAATTTATTTTGAGACGCTTAGTCGTTTGTTCAGAATCTATAGATACGTGACTATAGCTCTCTTATTTATGTGATATATTTATCACTGTTACAAATATATCACATAAATAAATAAAGTCAACAAAAAAACTATAAGCAATTTTCGCATATTTAACAGTTGTCAGAAAATTTAGACAACTGATTGTCACAGCGATTGCTTATAGTTTATTTACTTATTTTCTTCTGATAATGCGTTGTGAACATTTTGAGCGACATTTTTCGGCAGTCCGACTGCTTGCAAATCCTCTATCGTTGCAGCCGTAATATTTTTTAGAGATTTAAATTCTTTGAGAAGTGTTTTTTTCCGTTTTGGTCCTAGTCCTTCAATCCCATCTAGTTTAGAGGCAAAACTGTTTTTACTTCGTAATTGACGATGAAACGTAATAGCGAATCGGTGAACTTCATCTTGAATTCGTTGAAGTAAGAAAAATTCTTGCGAGTTTCGCTCTAAAGAAATGACCTCAAGTGTTGGACCAAATAACAATTCACTTGTTTTGTGCTTATCATTTTTTGCAAGCCCTGCGATAGGAATATCCAGCCCCAATTGATTTTCCAAAACATCTTTTGCTACATCCACTTGACCTTTCCCCCCATCAATGAGAATCAAGTCAGGTAATGGGAGACTTTCTTTTAATACGCGTGAATATCTACGATAGATAACCTCTCTCATTGAAGCATAGTCATCCGGGCCTTTTACAGTTTTAATTTTATATTTTCTATATTCATTTTTTGCGGGTCGTCCATCGATAAATACTACCATTGCAGAAACGGGATCTGTTCCCATAATATTCGAGTTATCAAACGCATCAATCCGTGTAGGAGTAGGAATATTCATGGCATTTCCAAGTTTTTCTACTGCTCCGATTGTTCGTTCTTGTTTTCGGACAATTAAATCAAATTTTTCATTGAGCGCAACTGTTGCATTCTTTCCTGCCAGTTTCACGAGTTTTTTCTTTTCCCCACGTTGGGGTTGGAGTACTTTTGTATGAAGTAAAGCTTCCACACTTTCTTGATCTACATCATCAGGAATCAAGACTTCCTTAGGAATAAAATGCTGATTTTCCTGATAAAATTGTCCTATATAGGTTAAGAAATCTTCTGATGCTTCATTATAGAATGGAAAAATGGAGACATCTCGTTCAATTAATTTTCCTTGTCTGACAAAAAATACTTGTACACACATCCATCCTTTGTCAACAGCATAACCAAAAATATCCCGATCAATTAAGTCCGCATTGGTCATTTTTTGCTTGGTCATAACTGTTTCAATGGACTTAATTTGATCTCGATACTCTGCCGCACGTTCAAATTCCATATTTTCTGCGGCTTCGTTCATCTTCTTTTGTAAATCCTCTTGAATAACCGAGTGTCCTCCATTTAAAAAGCGTTTGATTTCTTCTACCATTGTTTTATAACGTTCTTTTGGAATGTCAAAAATACAAGGAGCTAGGCATTGTCCCATATGATAATAAAGACAAACTTCTTTAGGGAGAACCTTGCATTTACGGAGTGGGAACAATCTATCTAATAGGCGTTTAGTTTCATTTGCTGCACCAACATCTGGATAAGGACCAAAATACAATGCTTTATCTTTCAATACTTTACGAGTAATTAACAAGCGTGGATAATCTTCGTTAGTAATTTTGATAAAAGGATAGGTTTTATCATCTTTAAGCATAATGTTATATTTTGGATCATTTTTTTTGATTAAATTAATTTCCAATAACAGTGCTTCAATATTTGATTCGGTTACTATATATTCGAAATCCTCAATTTCACTAACAAGTCGTTCAGTTTTTCCATCATGACTCCCAGTAAAATATGAGCGGACGCGATTTTTTAACACTTTGGCTTTTCCAACATATATGATCGTCCCATGTTTATCTTTCATCAAATAACAGCCGGGCTGATCAGGGAGTAAGGCCAATTTATTTTGAATTCGTTCGTTCATTCCTAATCCCCTTTCTTTCAAAGCTATCTATCATTATACCATGTCTGTCAAAAAAATAATGAGACTGATGATTGAAAGGATAAAGAAGAAATTCTGTTTCTAAACAGGCTAAGTGCTCTATAGCAGCTATGTTCTTTCCCAAAAAAGAAAAAGCCTAAGTCGCTGAATAAATCAACGACCTAGACCTTGTGAACAAAAATTATAGGTGTTTAGCAACCAATTCTTGTAATTGATCTTTTGAATGCACACCAATTACTTTCTCCACAACTTCTCCATCTTTTTTCAAGATAAGTGTTGGGATACTCATAATACCAAATGAAGAAGGTGTTTCAGGATTTTCATCCACGTCCATTTTAACGATTTTTAATGAACCATCATCATATTCTTCACTTAATTGTTCTAAAATAGGCGCTTGCATACGACATGGACCACACCATGTAGCCCAAAAATCGATGAGTACAAGACCATTATCTGTTTCTTCTGCAAATGTTTTGTCTGTAATTGCTTCAGTCATTATAAACGACCTCCATTTATTTAAGTCTAGCTGTATTATAGCACCTGTTTGAAAATCTCTCTACTTATCTGCTTACAATAAGTAAGATGTTTGAGTATGAGAGAAACAAGGCTAGTTAAATTTCACAATGGTTGCTCCGTTGCCGCCTTGGTTTGCTGGTGCAAATGAATAGCTTGCCACACTGCGATGATTTTTCAAATATTCAGTAATCCCTTGTCGCAAAGCACCTGTCCCTTTTCCATGAACAATCGTCACTTGGGGGTATCCCGCTAAAATGGCCGCATCTAAATATTGATCTACTTCGGCTAGCGCTTCTTCATAACGTTTACCCCGCAGATCCAACTGATTCGGTACATGACTGCTCTCAGCTGAACGTACAGAGTGAATAACTCTTTGAACCGGCTCTTTTTGCGGTGTTAAAGGGGTCATATCTGCTTCATCTACCTGCATTTTCAAAATCCCCAATTGTACTTGCCATTGATTAGCACCCATTTTTTTAAGCAAGGTTCCTCGCTGTCCATAGGTATTCACCATGACCTCGTCACCTGTTTTTAAAGTTTTTTGTTCTTTTGCTTTCTTTAAAACTTTATTTTTCTTCAAATGACCTTCGTCTTGGTGGAGGTTTGCTAGCTGTGTTTTAACATCAATTAACTGATGCTCTTTTACACCGGCTTGTCCATTAGCCAACTGCATTTTGCGAATATCTGAAATAATTTTTTCAGCTTGCTCTTCTGCTTCAGAAACAACCTCATTTGCTTTTTTCCGTGCTTTAGCTAGCTGATTTTCTCGTTCTTCAAAGAAGAAACTATAGGCCTCTTTTAATTCATCATGAAGGTGTTGTGCTTCTTCTACGTAATGGCGGACTTCTAAATACTCTGTTTCAGCCATTTTTCGTCGATTTTCTAAATCAGCAATCATTTCATTTAAATCTTGACTCTCTCCATCCATAATTTGTTTGGCTTCATCAATTATTTGTGTATCCAAGCCTAGACGTTTAGAAATCTCAAATGCATTGCTTCGCCCAGGAACGCCAATTAACAGACGATAGGTTGGACTTAGTGTATCCACATTAAATTCCATACTTGCATTGATGGTATTTGCTCGATTGTAGCCATAAACCTTCAACTCAGGATAATGAGTAGTTGCCATAACATAAGCAGATTTTGCACCTAAAGCATCTAAAATCGAGATAGCTAAAGCAGCCCCTTCTTGAGGGTCGGTTCCTGCGCCTAATTCATCAAACAAAACTAAGCTATGCTCATCTACTCTTCCTAAGACATCAACAATTGTGGTCATATGAGAAGAAAAAGTAGACAGACTTTGTTCAATAGATTGCTCATCACCAATATCAGCAAATATTTCTTCAAAGATTCCCATCTGACTCTCTTCTTCTGCAGGAATCGGCAATCCTGCCTGTCCCATAAGCTGGAGTAATCCTAACGTTTTTAGCGTAATTGTTTTTCCCCCTGTGTTTGGTCCAGTGATAACGACCGCCTGATAGTCTTTTCCAATAGTAATATCATTTGGCACAGCCTTCTCCTGATCGAGTAGAGGGTGACGTGCTTGTTTAAACACAACGTGGTTTTCTTCACTAATAGTTGGAACAATTCCTTTAATTTCTTTTCCAAAACGTGCTTTTGCATTCATCAAATCCAATTTTCCAATCACATAGGCATTATGCAAAATGTCTTGTCGATAGGGAACCAGTTCAGCGGATAACTCTGCTAGAATACGTGCCACTTCATTTCTTTCAGCAATTTGATGCTGACGAAGTCGATTATTTGATTCAACAATTTGTTTTGGTTCCACGAATAGTGTTTGACCTGAGGCACTTTGGTCATGGACCACACCACCAAAGATGCTTCGATATTCTTGTTTTACAGGGATGACATATCGCTCATTTCTCATCGTAACGATTGCATCACTAAGATATTTCGCGTTTTTTCCACGAACAATACTATCTAGCTGTTCACGGATTGTTTGTTCGCTGCGACGAATATTCTGACGGATAATTCGAAGATCAGGAGAAGCCTCATCTGTCACTCGACCATCTTCATCGATTGCGGCTTTTAATCGTTGATTTAAAGCCGGAATAGTAATCAGTTCTTTTTTCCATTCATATAAACGGAAAAATTCGATTTCACTATCCTCCAAATCATTTATAAAACGAGTAAGTTCGCTAGTTGTAGAAAGAACTCTTGCTACTTGGGCAAGTTCCACGCCATTCAAGTCTGCTCCAATCTCTATTCGTTTCATGTGAGGTCGAATATTTTCAAGTTTTGGAATTGGAATGCCACCACGTAAGCGCTGCACCTTAAGTGCATCGTCTGTTTCTTGCATCCATGCGTGAATCACCTGTGAATCACTAACAGGGACAAGCTGATTGATTTCATCTATCCCTTGTGCCGTAACTAAATATTGTGCCATCATTTGTTTCACTTTATCAAAGTCTAAAGTGGATAAAATTCGTTTATTCATTCTTTCACCTACTTTTAAAAATTCGTGTTCTTAACAAGGCGGACAGATGCAGATAGCTCCCATCACTAAATAGGAATTGTACATCATCGAACTATTTAGTTCGTGAGTGGTAACTATGATAAGAAGCTACTTTTCCAACCTTTATTAAGATTTGAAGAGAGCGGATGTAACTATTTGAGTTAGATCCTGCTCTCTTCTTATTTCAAAATAGTATTCACCCAAAGATCTTGGATTTGTTTTGAAAATACAGGGGTATTCTCAACAATTGAGCGTGCAAGGCCACTTGCTCGAAATTGATTTTGAATAAAATCAACAGGAATTAACGTGAGCAAGCTGAGTACAAGAAAAATTCCAATATACATTAATGCCGCACTAACTAAACCACCCGCTACCCAGTCAAACTGATGTAAGATAGGCAAATACGTTAAACTATGGGCAAAGATACCTATCAAGCGAGTTACTAACCACCCTATAAATAAGACAATAAGAAAGGCAATTGCAGCATAGTATGCTTGATCCAATTCTAGCCCCATCTCTTTTGTAAAGAATACAAGTTGTGAGTTTTCTGTTACAGAGGGGTATGGAATGTACAATTCAAGCTTAGGTGCCAATTCTTTGTAATAATGTCTAGCCGCTAAGTAGGAAAGAAAGTAACCAACTGTATAGACTAGTTGAAGCGTTAGTCCTCTTCTTGCGCCAGAATAAAAAGCAATCGCTAAAAAAAGAAAAATGATAAGCGTGACCATAAAACACTCCTTCCCACTATTCGTGAGCAGTTTTTTGTTGAATTTGACGTTTGCGATTTTCATTTAGAATTTGCTGCGCTTCTACATGATTTTGGATTTCAACATCCTCTTGACCATTTTGATCTAGTACCTGACGAGCTTCAGCTTCAATTGCTTCAATTCGCTTCACTCGATTCTCTAGTTCTACAACCTTGACGGCTGATTGTTTTAGTTCCGTAACTCGTTTTTCTAATTTTAATAACTGTTCTTGTTTTTTCAGCTGATCAGAAATCGCATTTACAGCTAGTAAAATGGATGCTTGTTCATTATCAATTTGTGGAGACATTTGTTTAATTTCATTTAATTGATCATTGACAAGTTTCGTCACAATATCCATGTGGCGTTTTCCTTCTTGCCCAATAATCGTATAATTTTGGCCAGCAATCACTGCTTTATACCGTTTCTTTTCTTGCACCATGTAGATTATTCCTTTCCGTTTTCAATCCATTACCTACTATTGTAGCATGAGTGAGTTTACTTTGTGTGTTGAATATAATTAAAATTTTCGTTAAAATTCTAAATTATTATAGGGAAATTACTAAAAGCCTGTCAAATGGAAAATGAACGATCCATTGTATGGCTGAGTTCAAATAGACTGCTCCTAAATTATAACAGAAAATTCTATTTCTGCACGCTTACTGAAAGATTTCCATCTATTTTGCGTAAATTAATTAAGAGACGTTGAAAAAAATAAAAAAATCGGTAGTATAAAAGTACGGAGCCCTAAAACGAAAGTGGATTTAGAGGAATAGTGGAATGAGGAATGAACATGAATACAGTTGTCATAAAAGTATCTTCTGCAATTATGAATAAGATGAAAGAATCCTATAAAAACAGTCTGATAAACAAGAAAGTACCTTATAGTGAATTTTTAGCAAAAAAAGGAGATACAACCATTACGGCCTACACTTCTGGGAAAGTAATGTTTCAAGGAAAGAATGCACAAAAAGAAGCTGCTCTGTGGGGAGACATAATACCTCCGAAAAAAAAGACAGTTGAAAATACGGTAAATTCGTCGATTCTTCCAGAAAATTTCAGTAAATTATCTGTATTAGGGAGTGATGAAGTAGGAAATGGTAGTTATTTTGGCCCTGTCACTGTTTGTGCAGCTTATGCTGGAAAAGAGCATCTTTCTGAGTTAAAGGCCTTGGGAGTGAAAGATTCAAAAGCCTTAACAGATAGGCAAATACGACAGATGTCTGAAAAAATTAAAGAACTGATTCCATATCAGCTATTAATTGTCACTCCAGAAAAATACAACGAAATTCAGCCAGCTTATAATGCGGTACGGATGAAGGTCGCGCTGCATAATCAGGCAATCGCACTACTTTTAGAAAAACTTTCACCTGTAAAACCTGAGGCTATTTTAATTGATCAGTTTACCCCTGAAGGAAATTATAAAAAGTATGTAGCCATGGAAAAGACGAAAGTCACTGAGAAAATTTTCTTTGTGACAAAAGGAGAACAATATCATCTAGCCGTTGCGGCAGCTTCGATTATCAGTCGCGCAAGCTTTTTGGAAGAGCTTGATAAAGCCTCTGCTGCGCTTGGAATGACTCTTCCTTCAGGTGCGGGTACAAAGTCAGATAAGGTTGCGGCGGCAATTTTGAAAAAAGGTGGTCTTCCACTTTTAGGTAAATATGCAAAGCTGCATTTTGCAAATACAGAAAAAGCAAAGAAAATGATGTAATCAAAAAAGAAGCTTTGTCCTGCAGACCCATTGAAATGTTCAGTCAGTAGGAAGAAAGCTTCTTTTTAATTAATAAAAAGTGTTAACGATTGCGAGTGAAGGAAGAGAACGAAATGAAGTGGAGACCTTCAACTCAAGCATGTATCATGCGTATAAGATGATGAGAGCGAACCGAAGTGTACATGAGTTTCTTCCACTCAACACATAGTGTAGATGAGTTCCTTCCTAACCTTTATTAAGATTTTACAAAGGCGTGGAATAACTTAATTAGTTATGTCCGTTCCACCTTCTTGCTCAACTTGATAACGCAGGACAGTTTTTAACTTCTCAGGAGCAACTTTTCTTGGATCAGATAAATAAATTTCTCTATGAATATATCTATCCATAATATTCATTCGAGCTAGTTGATGCTCTTCTAGGTAGGCATCCATTTTTTTAAAGGAATCAAGTTCATCATCATAACTGCCCACATGAAGCATTTGGACACTGCTTCCTTCTTCATATTCTTTAAGTGCTAGCATTTCGTAGTGTGGATTTGGTTTTTTTCTTGCCAACTTTTCAAGACTTGCTTGCAAATTTTCTTGGGTAATACATGAAGGCTGACGAATCATGAGTTTGTATTCTAAAGCCTCTTTATTTAGTGTTTCCCCTCTCGAACCGTCTCCAGTTGTCCATATACCTTCTAGAGGATAGACGACATACTCCATCGGCTCCCCACCTAGAGTCCCTTTTTTTATGTCCATCCTAAAGTGATAGGAGACAGCGTAAAGTGCTGCTGTTTGTTGTGCAAACAGCTCAGAATTTGGATTTCCTTTTCCTGACAAGATTAGGTAGTTGTATTTAGGTATATTTATCTGTTGAGGAGTCTTTTTTGGTAGATAAATTTCTTTTTCTTGCTTACGCCATTCATATTTCAACTTCATTTCTCCCTTTCTCTATCAACAATTATTAGTATTATATCCCTGTGTTAGCTGTTTCTTGAAAATTAATCAAAATGCTTATCGATTATCTTTCCACCATGAAAAAATAACTCATAGACTAATCTATCTTGAAAAAATATTTTTTCTATTCCTGAAAATTTGTCGAATGTTCCATTAACATCCATTATGTAAGTATAGTCCTCTTCTTTGTAGATAGAAGCTCCTCTATAAGGCAGTTCTTCACTAGGATTCATGAGAGCAGCTTTTAAAAAGGCACTTTTGAAGGAGTCATTCAATACGTCGCCATAATAGTTCATAGACCAAACGGGCTCCTGTTTATACCACACAATTTCTTGACCTGAAAAAGAACGGGTTCCTACATAAGAGTCTCTATAGATAAAGTCTCCGTCAGCATATTCTAAATCATAGCTCTGTAGACGTGAACTGCTTGTTTGCCCCGTGTTATTGGCATAAGTGTGTTGTTTGGCATTCACTAAGAATTTTTTTAGCATTAAATCTCCTCCTTTGTATTAGCATACTAAGCACACGTGTTCGTGTAAAGGGGAACAAAAAGATTTGTAAGATTTTTTAAGGATGTGTGAATAAAAGTAAGTAATAAATGACTGGCGTCCTTCACTTATTCAACGGAAAAAGAGTCTGGAGATTTAATTGTCGGCTGCGCTTGTTTTAGACTTCATTCGCTGATTGTCCTATTGACGTTAGCACATCCAAATTTCCAGACGCTTTCTTTCTGTTTATTTTAACCCATTTGGAACAAAATGAAGCAGACTGTGAGGTACTGGTTCATTTAAACGAATACCACAAACTTCTTTGTAATAATTTTTTGCATCATTTCTTGAAATCTCAATAATATCGGATTCATTAAATACGTCCTCGCAATCAGGATATTTTAGCTCAATTTTTAATAAATCAGTTAAAATTTGAAGCCGAGCATCTATCTGAAGAATCTGATGCATTTGAACAAACCAATCCAGATGTGGCTTGGTGACTAATTGATAGTATTCCTCTCTTATAAGTAAATATTCTGTATAGATTTTACTGTATTTTTCTTCAATTGCTACGGAATATAAGGAATCAAAATAGACAAAGTAGCGAGTTAAATAATTGTAATCAGATGACATTTTTTTGTTCCTATCCTTTTTTGTACTGCGTTGATTTTTCTTAGAAAATTGGTATCTAGTGGCTATCTAAATAGCGTATGAGTCTTTTATTCATAAGATATTGGTTTAAAGAAAATAACTCATTCTTACTTAATCGCTTCAAATTTTAATACAAGCGAATGGTTCGGCAGTCTTTCTTTTTGGAAGTCGCCAAAATAATTTCCGGTAAATTTTAATGAATAGCTTTCTGAATAGGCCAATTGTCCAATGGTTGTTACTGGTGTATGGTCAGTAAGACTGGCTAATTCTACTTTTTCACTTTTCGTCCATAGCTGAAGATTTAAACGTGCAGCCGGTGTAATGGTCACCGGATCAGGAGTCGCAGCATCTAGAAGCTCTAGCTCATTTGTAGTAAAATTTTTATAGTTTGCTAAACTAATTTTTACCGGCGCATATGATTTATTTGTTATCTGATAGGTTGGAGATAGAATTTTTCCCTGCTCACTTACATCAGATACCCCAAATGTTAAAGAGGTGGGTAAACGAATCGAAATTAAATCAGAAGGATTCTTTACTTTTGTTTGAATAGTTTTTTGATTTGTTTGCAGCTCAAGAACAGATTCATAGATACCGGCTGGGCTTTTTGATGTTAATTCCGTTTGTTTTATAGTAATTGCAGAGGTTAAATCTTTTCCTGTCAAAATATCCCAGCCTTTGATTTGGCTTTGGGTATGAATCAAGGAAGTAATTTCTGCTTCAGAAAGCTTGCTAAGCTCATCTTGCCATATTTCAAAATTTTTAGCATAAATTGCACTATTTCCCAAAATAGTGGTATCTTGATCTTTCGTAAAAACAGGAACGGTTATTACTCGTTTGTTTCCAGAGGAATCCTCCACCTCTACTTTTGCCTCACTAAATCCCACGACAGATACATCTCCAGTATCGACATAGCGAAAACGAAGATTTTTCAGCTCATCATTATCTTTGACATCTTTTAATAATGCTGCTGGATCTGTCGGAAGACTATTTCCTAACTCGATGAGTTGCGGGATGGCTGTTGCAGTTGGCGCAAGTGTATCTTGAATCGTCAACTCAGTATCTATTTTTCCAATATTTCCCGACTGATCAACAGCTTGCACTTGGACGGTCTGCTTGCCTAACTTTGTAAAGTCTGGCGTACTGTTAGCAAACGCCCACGTGTAAGTAGCAAATTTGTAATTATCAGTGGCATCTGCAAACATTTCTGGCTTTGCAGAGTTCCCTAACTCTAATAGTACTTTCTTAGCTGTTAATTTAGGCGGCGTTGTATCCTTGTGAACAACGGTCGTTGCTACCTCTGTAAAATTACCACTTGTATCTGTCAAACGAATCGCATAGGGAAACGTCCCTAATCTTTCATTCGGAAAATCAATCGGATTTACACCAGTCAATTGAACCGGCAGTTTGCTGTTGTCATCGTATTGAATAAAAAGTTTTTCAAGATCAAGTGAAGTTCCTGCTTCAAGACCATAAGTTGAGACAGCCGTTCCTGTGGGCGGCGTTGTATCTTGAACAATAAAATCAATCGGAACTACTTGACTTCTTATACTGTTGGCAAAGTTAGCGACACCAAATGCCTTGCCTAACTTAGATACATCGGGACGAATGATCCACTTACTAGTGACACCTGTTGTATCACCACTCAAGATAACGTACTTGTCAGGTGAGGTTGTTGCAATACTTTGATTTATTTCTAATACGTTATCTGTTTTTGCAGTAGCAAAAAACTTTGTATCTACTGATAAGTTCGCATTCATAAATGTTTCGTAAGTACCATATCGATCATTAACTGGATACCAAATTCCTAAAACATTTTCCCAGACCTTAAAACTATAATGAATTTTATAGCCAATCTGCAGGCCAACAGTTTTATTTTCTCCATAGCCGCGAATCAGCTCAATTGTTGAGTCATTCACCTTGTTAACTTCAACAGTATTTGGATCTGTCGATGCCACGTAGCGAATACTATAAGTGACGTCACCTGTAAATGCATATTCCATCGAACGAACATCATCAAGATAGATGCCAGTTGGGATGGAAATAGTTGATTTTGTTCCTGTAATGTGCGAAATTTCTGTATCTTCTATTTTTTTTCCAAATAGTTCCCATTGGGTTTGTGCATGAGACACCGCTATGTCTTGAGCCACCTCGGCTGAATCAGCAGCATGCACGTCTTTAACCGAATAGACGAAGAAGAAAAATAGTGTCAATATAAATAAAAAAACATGTAACGGATGATTTTTTTTCATAACTACTCCTTAATGAGCACAAAGTCTGGAGTCTGGGATATAACCGTAATAGTTACTTTCCAGATTTTCTAAAAGCTTAATAAAGATTGGGAACAGAAGCAATTCTTGCTTGCTGATGTATATCGTTGGAATACTTCTCATGATGCGCAGTACTTGGTTTACGAGTCTGAGCACCTTTGTTCCGTCTAAATCTCAAAAAATTTAATAAAAATTGGAAGCAGAAGACCCTCTTTTGGTCCTAGGAACAAACTACGTCTGTATAAATTCTTTTGTTACCTCAATATATTTCCTACTGCTGTTTTGCAAGAATAGGACCTGAATGATTCAAACCGGATTTGAATCATTCAGGAAATAGGTGAAATCTGGTTTAACCATGCCTTCATAAGTTATCTTAGCATGGACGATTAGACCTGAAATTTATTTTTACGACGAGTTCATTCAGCTCTCATCAATGAACACTTTCCCTCTTTTTCAATGAAGATATCATGTAGGAGAGAAATAGAAAGAAAAAGCCAATAATACTTATGAAAGAATGATTAGTTGAATCATTCAATTTAGGAAGAATTTCTTTTTTCCCTGTTGCTTGTTTTTCATCCGTATATGTTCCGTTTGAACTAAGCGTGTTCTCTGTTGTTTTGGCAAATATCACCCCTGTCACCTCTATAGAGTGGGTGCTGCTATAAACCGATGTATGCGCATGAAAGCTGACAAATAAGAGAATGAATGAACACATAACTACAAGTTTTAACTGAGTATTTCTATGGTTGGGCTTCAAATTTCAATACCAAATTATATTTAGGTTCAATTGTTGTTTTGTAATCATGAGTGGTTCCAACTGACCCTGTGAATTTAAAATCTACAGAGTCACTACTAGAAGCTGTTGCACCGATTAAAGTAGTTATCTCTTCTTTTGAAGTAGGCGCTGTAGGAGAAACCAATTGAATCATTTTCCCCCCGCTATTTAATTTCAAATCAAGCTCAGGAAGCTTGTCAGCATCCTTTCCATGAACAAAATCTTCTACGCTGATTTTTACACCTTTTGTTGAATTATTAGTAATTGTATAGCTTGGAGATTTTATTTTTCCATTGTCCACATCAACTGCACCAAAGACAACAGAAGTAGGAAGTGTTACGTTGACCCATCCGTCTGCTCCCGGGTCAGGATTGGGACCAGGTCCAGGATTTGTTGGATCAAACTCGCCTATCCATCCATCTACTGTAATCTGCGCACTATCCTTTTTTTCAGTGATTCCCTCGTTTCCGTTTCCTGGATCAGGATCACCATCAAAGTAATCTGCAAAACTTATACTTGGTGCTGCTAAACCACCTAATAAAATACCAAACGTAAGTAAATAGTGGCGCATTTTTTTTGTTCTTTTCATCTTTTTCCTCCAAAAAATTTATTGTCATCATGCATGGCATGTAAGACCTAAGTAATAATCAGCATTCCTGCTATTTGTGTTTCCCCCTTTTTTTCTTTCATCACGTTATAAATGGAGACAATAAAGGTTACAGGATATTCACCGGCTTCGTAGGTTGAAAGCAACTGCTCATTTTCTACATATTGTGTAGGTTGAATCGCCCCGGTCTTTGCAATTGTTTTATTTGTTGAGTCATCTAAAATTTCGACAGAAATGGGAAATACATTTTGCTTGGGATTTACTATTTGTAACGTAACCTCTTTATTTTTAGATTGCCCATAAATATTTGGATTTACCTCAAGGTTGATATAATTTTTATCTGCTTTTTCTTGAAGAAATTTTTCTAACTCTTCAGCGGTCATTTGCTTTACATTTTTCCCCACATCTGGCATGTTTCCAGAAGTAATCACGGCTTCTGGTGCTCTTTTTTTTGTAAGAAAGTAAAAGGAGCTTGAAATACAAATGAGTCCTATTAGGAAGAGAAGAAACGTTAATTTTTTCTTTTTTATATGCATAACTCGCCACTCTCTCGTTTTTAACCAAATGTCATGAGTTTGAAACAATCATATTTTATTTATTTATTTTTGTTTATTAACAAAAATTATAAAACGATTGTACTTGTATTCTCATATATAACATTTTTTTGATACAAAATTATTTGAACGTTTTATTTTTATCCATCATTTGTTTGAAATAGGGTGTTGACTTTTTCTCCTTTCTGTAGTTATTTTTAATAAGCGTATAACTAATTTGTTCATATCGAAGTATAAATGTCTTTTGCTGTCCGCGTCATTTCAAAGTTTGCCTATACCTAACCCTTTTTTGGAGGAGTCTATGAAAAACATATTAGAGAAAAGAACAGAGAGGCATCTTTTAATTTTGAATAACATGATTTATAATAACTGGACGACAATTTCAAATCTATCAAAAAAAATAAAAATTCCTGAACGCACATTAAAAAAAGATATATCTGAAATAAATGAATATATATATCCAGCAAAAATTGAATCGAACTACAAGTTTGGTATTAGAATAACTAGACCGCTAAATATTTCAACGACGTTTATCTATAACTCGCTGTTTAACCAATCGATTAGTTTTTTAATTATTGAAAATCTATTAACCAATAAATATACATCTATTGGACAAATTTCAGATGAATTGTTTCTAAGTGATTCTACTGTGAAACGAGAAATAAAGAGAATAAATGAGGTATTACAAGCTTCTAATTTTTCTATATGCACAACGAATTTGGATATGGTGGGTGATGAACAGGAAATTAGCCAATTTTATTATCAATATTTTTTAGAAAAATATAATTATCTGGATGAATTACTCTCATCTCACGAGCTGAAGTTGATTAATCTGTTAGTGGACGAGTTTTTAAGCTACTATGATTTTTCTGTACACGAAACAACTAATTTTGCCCATCTTAATAAGATTCGTATTATGGCGTATGTGAATATTTGTAGAATAAAGAAAAAAAATGTAGTAACTACGGGGAAAAAAAGTTGTCCTCCTCATCAATTCAGTCATAATTTACTCTATCGATTTCGCTCTTTTTATGGGCTGTCACTAACACAAGAGCACATTTATCAGATATTTCATTATTTTCTAAATCCCAATTACTATTTTTCTTATGAGCAGTTGATTCAGGATGTGAAAAGTAATATTTCTTCACAAAAAATTGTAAGTGAATTACTTAGGAGTTTAAAAAAAATAGAAGAACGTCAGCAAGTCTCGATAAAAAATAGGGAGGAAATCATCCTTAGCTTGTTCAATATTATAAAAAATACAGTCGGACCGACGAAAATTCTCTACAGTCCCGAAGAAGAATTTTTTTCTAGTCTCAGTTTGTTCTATCAGAAATTTACAGGGGAAGTGAAGCGTATCTTTGAAGAATGTATTGAGCTAAAGCAGACACATAAACGAGAGTATTCGTTTGTCTATAAGTTAATTTTTCAGCTAATCACTTTGTGGCCGGATATGAATGAACAAATTGAGCAGAATGTTCCCTCACTAAATACTGTGCTGTTTTTTAATACGAGTTATGGTCATCAGCAGTTTTTAAAGTACGATATCCAAAATCATCTGCAACAGCGGTTAAACCTCACTTTATCAACAGATAAAAGTTTAGAGGAGCTGCAGAAAAATTCTCAAAACTACGAGTTGATTATCAGTAATATTCCCATGGAAAAAAAGATGTCTTGTCCAGTAATTACGATTCAAACGAATCCTGTTTTACAAGATTTTGAAAATATTCTATCCCTTTACAATCAGTTAACGAATACACCTGAAAATGAATATTCGGCTACTGTTCAAAAAGTAAATAGTAAATATAAACACTAAAAAACTCATTCTAGGCGGACACCTAGAATGAGTTTTTTAGCTATTTTTCTCGAATCAATGCTTGTGTTGTACATCGAAAAGAGCCTCCAAAAATACGAGAAACGCGGTAACTTAGTGTTTCGACTTTGATTCCGTATGCTTCAATTTTTGGAATTAGCTCTGTAAATGCGACATCTGTAATATATACTTTTTCGTTGACGGACAGCCCATTCGCAAGTAAATAAGAGGCCTCCTCCAGAGTCACAGGAATTTTGTCCCAGCCTGCTAACTGATCGGGTAATCCATCTAAAAAAGCCTCTTCACAACTAATCATTAGGCCTTGTCTCAGAAAACTTAACGCACAATCTAAATGGAGAATATGAGGATGAAGTCGAACAGGAACAATCTCGTAGCCGAATGGTTCTAATAATCGGCGGAGCCACTGGATACCTGCTGTATTACTTGCTAGACCAGAATAGCCAACAAACACAGTTTTATCTAATACAAGAACGTCTCCTCCTTCAATAAAAGGACCTTCTTGACTTTCCTGTCCTAACGATGTATCAGGCTGAGGGGCGGCTAAATAGATCCCATCATGTTGTTCAATCCACTTATTTAGTGCGGGACGTATAGGGAGTATTTCTTTTCTGCGATGCATAAAGTTCAAATTTCCTTCAATTATAAAAGAACCTATGGTAAAGAATGGATCTCTTGAGAAAAAATTACTGTAGCCGAACCCAGATGCTTTCCCTTCCTGTTTTTCATGGTCAGTCAGTAGCCTTGGACGTAAAACTTCAACGCCATATGATTCAAGAAGCGACTGCATAGCAAGTTTCTCTTGTTCCCACTCCAACTGTAGGCCAGGATCAATTTCAGCGATTGTTTTTCCACCGTTATCTTTTGCTAGCTGCTCATTTTCTTTTGTTAGAAAAGAAGTAGCCATCTCTTCCACTGTATCATCAGGAAAGCAAAATTCAGACTGTGCTAATACAACGGATTTTAATGGTGAAAACTCACTTTGTACATTTGTTTTTTTCACTCATATCCCTCCTCGTTTTAGTTGATTATACAGAGAGAAAAATAGAAAGTCGATAGATTGAAATGAAGAAAGAGACATTACTCTTTTAAATATTAAGAATTTATTAAGAGGAGTAAGATTCATTGACTGTTATTTATTGCTAGATATAATAAAATTATCGTACAGATAACGCAAATGATTTGCGTCGAGATAGAGGCGGGATTCTTAGGAATCTTGGCTCCTTTTTTTATGAAAAAAATTAGAGGTGAGCGAATGAAAGAAACAAATACAAGCAAATTTAACGTAAATTTAGCCGTATTGGCGACTGGGATTATGGCATTTAGTGGCGTATTGATTGAGACAGCCATGAATGTTACTTTTCCCACGCTAATAAAGCAGTTTGGGATTGGTACAGCAGATGTTCAGTGGGTGACGACGATTTATCTATTAATGATTGCAATAATTGTCCCTCTCTCCTCTTTTTTAATTAAAAATTACTGTGTTCGAGACTTGTTTTTTTGCTCCATTCTTCTTTTCATCTCCGGTGTCGCACTAAACAGTCTGCCTATCAATTTTGCCGTCTTACTGGCAGGCAGACTTCTTCAAGGTGTTGCAACAGGAATTGCCTTACCGCTGATGTTTAACATCATTTTAACAAAAGTTCCCCTTAGTAAAAGAGGCTTGATGATTGGTATTGGAACATTGACGACCTCTATTGCTCCTGCATTAGGTCCTACTTATGGTGGAATCCTTACGTCAACGATTGGCTGGCACTATATCTATGTCATCTTATTGCCAATTTTAGTCATTACTATGGTTGTCGGTTTGTATGCAATGCCTAAAGAAGTGATTAAGAAATCCGGACAATTAAACTGGGGTGCTGCAGGTGCCTTGGCCGTTTTGTTTAGTGCTATTTTGCTTAGTTTTAGTTTTTTTGGTCAGGGAATCTTTTGGCTATTTCTTTTCATCGTCTTGCTAAGTGCTGCACTGTTTTTTAAACTTAACCAAAAAAATATTTTAATCAATTTAAAAGTCTTTAAAAATCGTGCTTTTTCAGGATTTCTCTTTGGTTTTGTTGTCTTTCAATCGATGTTGCTGGGGATTTCATTTATTATCCCAAATTTCATGCAGTTAGCAATGGACATTCCTTCCTCAAAAGCAGGATTAATGATGTTCCCTGGAGCCTTGATTGGGGCAATCTTTGCACCTATTTCAGGTCGGATTTTAGATAGTATTGGTGCGAAAAAGCCAATAGTATTTGGAATAGTGATTGCCTTAGTTGGCTGGGGAATTCTTAGTGTTGTTGTTCCCACAGGGGTTGTTTCTTTAACCATACTTGGGCACGTCATCTTTATGATAGGGGTCGGATTTTCCTATAGTAATTTAATGTCTATAGGACTTTCTTCCATCACATCCGCTGAGCAAGCCGATGGAAATGCCATATTCACTACCTTACAACAGCTCTTTGGCGCTATCTCAACTGCATTCGTTGCATTAGTTATGGCACTTTTTCAAGAAAGTGCCTCTAGCTTTGTTGAAGGGACAATAGTGGGTGCAAAAGTAGACTTATATATCTTTTTCATCATTCTTCTGGTGGGGTTAGGAATTGTTTTTAGAGGGTTTAAAAAGGAGAAATAAATGAAATCAAAAAGGACAGTTTTTATAAATGACTGTCCTTTTTTCTTATCAATCAATTCGTTTTACCAATGCTTTATTAGTTAGTTGGCGAATTTTATGGTAGTTTTCTGGATCAATATCTACAACGGCTTTAATCAGTGTATCTAATAAATACAATTGGCTGACCACTGCAGAAAAAGATCCTGCATCTGATAAAAATTCTTTAGAAGAAGCAACCAATGCAACATCGCCCATTTTGCTAATTTTTGAATTAATAAAATTAGAAAGTGTAATAATCGGCGCCCCACTTTGTTCTGCGAGCTCAATGTTTTGAATCACTTCTTTTGTATTTCCTGATTTACTGATTCCAATCACCAAATCTGTAGGCTTAATCATGGTTGCATAAATACTCTGTAGTTGGCCGTCTGGAACAAATTCAACAAACTTTCCCAACCGCTTTAATCGGTTACTCAACTGCATCGCAATAAATGCTGAAGTTCCAACAGACAATAAATAAATATGCTGTGTTTTATGAATAAGCTGACTTGCGACTTTAATTTTTTCAGAATCGATAAATCCTTTTGTATCCTGCAATCCTTCTACTAGCTGTCGATAAACTAAGTCTTTTACTTCATTACCATCTTCAACAGTACTTTGTTCTTGCGCAGTTTGGTACTTTACCAGAGTAATTTTTAATTCTTGAAAGCCAGAGAGTCCAATTTTTCTTGAGAAACGAACAATCGTACTTTCGCCTACTCCAGCCATCATAGCCAATTCATTTATAGAAAGAGTTACTACATCATCTGGATTACTTAAAATTAACTGGGCAACTTTTTGCTCGGACTTCGTTAGGGAAGGAAAATAGCTACTTATGGTTGCTAATAAATCCATGACATCTTCACCTCATTTATTTCTGAATAGTCTCATTATACTCTGAAATTAGAGATGCTACTAGAGGAATCTAACAAGGAAAAAATGAACCCATTAAATGAGTTCATTTTTTCGTATTTATTATTTTATGAATCGATAGAGATCAATGATTTCTTTTGCTAAATCTGTAAAAGCAATTGCTGTCATCAAGTGATCTTGACTGTGAACAGTTAATAGAGTTACTTCCATGTGGTTTCCTTGCGCTTCTTGCGTCAATAAACCAGTTTGAGAATGGTGTGCTTCTACTAATGAAGCTTCTGCATCTGCAATCTTTTGATCTGCTTCTTCAAATTCACCTTTTTTTGCTGCTGCAATGGCTTCCATTGCATCGCTTTTTGCGTTTCCGCCGTACATGATTAAGCCCATGACTGCTTCTAAATTCTTTTGATCTTCCATTATTCTGTCCTCCGGGTTTCCACTATTACTTGTTGTCGATTAATTTTTCAGCTTGTGCCAATACTTTTTCACCGTTCATCATTCCATAATCTTGCATGTTGATTACATCTAATGGAATTCCTTTAGGTGCTAGTTTTTGTTCAAATTGTGCTTTCATGAAACGAACTTGTGGGCCTAAAAGTAAAACATCCACATCTTTTGCTTCCAAATTATTATCTGCATCTGATGCTGATACTGCAAAGATATCCGCTTCTACTCCCTTTTCTTCAGCTGCTTTTTGCATTTTTGTTACTAATAGACTTGTGCTCATTCCTGCAGAACAAACTAACATGATTGTTTTTTTAGCCATGTTTCTCTCCTCTTTCTTACGTTAAATATTTTTTTCCAATGATTTATTTGCTAATCTAACAAACGGTAAGTAGATGAATACCCCAACAACAATTAAAAGAATTTGTAATAGTGATGCTCGCCAATCGCCATTCGTCGCTAAATAACCTGAAATCACTGGTGGGGTTGTCCATGGAATTAACACGGAGGTCTTCGCTATCAGTTCAAAAGCGGTTGCATAATAAGCAATAGTTACTGTGACAATTGGAACAAGAATTAAAGGAATTCCTAATAATGGGTTGAACACTACAGGTATGCCAAACATCAATGGTTCACTTACATTAAACAAAGATGGAATAATTCCCACTTTTGTAATTGAACGATAATCTTCTCTTTTGGATCCAATCATAATTGCAATAACTAGACAGATAATCATTCCGCCACCACCCATCCATCCGAATGAATCTAAGAATGGTTTAGTGACAATATTGGGTAGCTCTTGTCCATCTCTAAGTGCATCCATATTTTGTTGTATGGCAGTTAACATAACAGGTTCCCCAATTGAACCTAATATAAATGTGCCATGTAGTCCAAATGCCCACAATAGATTACTTAGCAATACATAAAGTAAAATTCCTCCAATTGATTGAAACGATGCAACTAGTGGTGCTTGAAAGAATTTTGAAATAAGTGTTGGAATATCCGTATTTAGTGACCAAATAATTAAAACTTCAATAAGACCTAGTAGTAAAGTTACTAAAAATGTTGGAATAAGGATATTGAACGACTTAGATATTGATGGTGGAACACTTTCTGGCATTTTAATTTTCAGCTTGTCCATCTTAGTAAATTTGCACAATAAAGTAACTGAAAATAAAGTTGCAATGATTGCTAAAAACATACCTGTTGCGCTTGTTTGTGTCTGAGTCATCGTAGCTGTGGCGGTAAAAGTTTTTCCATTCACATCTGTTAAAATGATTTGTGCGGGTAAAACAATCATGTACGATACAAGGCCGACTACACTCCCTATGAGCCCCTCCTCACCAAAGCTGACAGCTAATTTGTAGCCAATCGTCATAGCAATTAATAGAGCCATAACACCTAGTGTGCCATTATAAATCTGATTACCCAAATCCGACCACTTAGCTGCCGCTTCCACATTTTTTAATAACCCATTTGTTGGACTCAAAACGAGGTTATTGATTAATACCCAAAAAGAAGCAATGATTGTAATAGGAATAAGTGTTACAAATCCATCACGGATGGCTGTGATATGGCGCTGACTAGAAAACTTATTTGCAAATACCAGCATTTTATCAATAAATACATTTGATTCATTCATAGATTAACTCTCCTCACTTTTTACTGTACATAGAATTTCAAACATCCGGTTCCAGGGAAACGATAGTTGATCAAGTGTGATTTTTTTATCGGTAAAGCTATTTTTTAAGATTGATTGATGATAATCAATAATCCAGTTACGAACAATCTCTCTTATTTCCATCTCTTGATCTCCCAAATCAAAATAGGTCAATCCTCGTTTTTCTAATTGTTCATTTGTAATTTTTTTTCTAATAATCGTTTGATAGAATAAGTCTTCATACAAATTACATAGTAGATTTTCGCGCACCTTTTGTCCATCATATGCATTTTGACAAAAAGCTAGTGCTGCTATGCTACTCCCTAAAGAATTACAATTCGTATTCCATGCTTTGTAGCTAACTAATTGTTCGAGTACGCCAACATCATCAAGCAATTCAATTAATTCAATTTCACCGCCATTAGAGAATGCTGCATCACACAGTGCGACTTTTTTTTCTTCCTCTATATCTGCTTGGATTTGCTTAATAAATGGAAGGAGCTGCCTAAAGCTATCATACGTGATATCTTTTTCTGTAAGCTGGTCCCATGATTCTTGCATATTTTTCCCAGGAGTATTGTAAGCCAGGATAAAGTCTGCATGATCAGGAGTATCGGATAATTTAAATCCAGCAGCTAGAACATGTGATTTTAGGCTTTCATTCATTGGACGATCCTCATACAAAGGAATTATTTGCGGTCCTAGAGTAGAACTATAGCGTACATAAATAGAAGGAGTTGTTGATAAATAGTCATTGTAAGCTCTTGCAATTAATGTGAACCCAACTTCATCGGCCCCTGGATAGACCATAACTTTTTCTTTCAATCTTCTTTTACTAATCTCACCATATACTTCTTTTTGATCCATTGCTGTATATCCATAAGGGGCAGAGTCATCTTGTGGAATACTCAAAAAGTCGATGACTCCTTCTTCCGCTAAAGTGACATGTAACAAATTTACGTCAAGGTTAAATCTTCGTCTATTCTCATAATCTTCAATCACTTCATCGGGTAGTCTATCTTGTACTTCTTTTTTTTCCACAAGTTCCTCATTTGTTAAGCTTTCGCGGGCAAGTTTATCTTTTAACCAGCCATATCGGAAAATGGATTCTCCAAACTCTTCATAATAATCAGGCTCTTCATCGGAGCTATTATACTTTGGTGTACGCATGATTAAGTTTGAGAAGAAAATCTTTTTTTCTGGATACCTATTTTTTAAATCTATAAGAAACTGTTTATATGTTTCTAAATCATTTGCAGATTTTTGATGTAGCCTAGAAGGTAAAAGGCCTCCATAAAGGAGCATTTCTGCAGAAAATACACCATATTCACAGTCATCAAAATTTTCCAATAGGAACTGTCGAATTTCTTTTACTTTTCCTGGTTTCTTTTTCACACCTAAGAGCTCAATAGAAGGTGTTTTTATCATCAGCTCATTGTTTACATTTGCTGTTTTTATTGGATAAATTGCATTACATGGGCGTTCATCTAATGGTATATAAAGTATTTTCATTTAATTAACCCCCTATGAGAGTAGATTTCATCAACAACATCGCCAACAGTCGGAACGTAATAATTTGCTTTTTCCCTAATTTCTTCTTCTGCATTTTGAACAGCATAGGAGTAATTTGATAAGGAGAACATCGAAACATCACTCTCAGCATCCCCAACAATGTATAAATTTTTCGAATCAATCGCTAACTGCTTCTTAATTTTTTTTACTGCCTCTCCTTTTGAAACATGATTAGAGAAAATTTCTAAAGAAGAAGGACTTGTTTGGACAATATTTACTTTTCCAGCACCTAAATTGTTGTTAATGTCTTCCTTAATTTGATTGAAAACTTGACTTTCACCAAAAGTTAAATAAATGGTTGGTGAAATAGCTCCTTTTAAAACATAAGATGGAAGGTCTTCAATAATTAAAGAAGAATCAACAAATTCTGCCACATTTTCAGGATTTCTTGGACTTGGAAAATGTCTGTGTACTTCATCAGATACTTCTGTTCGTAAAGATTTGCTAAAAACTGCTTGGTTGATGATTGAAATATATTTCTCTGGAATGGTCTCTAAAAAAATGGTTTCATTTTTTTTATTTTTTATCACAGCACCATTTTGACTAATTCTGAATTCGCCAGAAAAACCAAGTTGCTCTTCAATATATTTGATATCACTATCCATTCTGCCAGTGCACACGATAAAATGTCCGCCATCTTGGCAAAATCTTCTTAAATTTTCAAGACTCGTTTTATCAACTTGCCCGCTTTCATTTAATAATGTTCCATCGAGATCACAAACTAATAAAACTTCATTTATCATTTCTTTAACCTACCATTTCGTTGCTTTTACATATCGTTCAGTGATTAATTTGGGTCTTGTAATAATTGACCCTACTACTACAGCGTATGCGCCTAATTTTAATGCTTCAGTAACATGCTCAGGTTTATTTGTATGTCCTTCCATAATGACTGGTACCGAGACATTTTCTAAAATTTTTTTTAGTAAGTCAAAGTCTGGTTCTTCGGTTGATTTTGAATAAGAAGTATAACCAGCTAAAGTTGTAGAGACTAAGTCAAATCCTAATTTTTCTGCTAAGACAGCTTCTTCAAGTGTTGAGATATCAGCCATAGCTAAGCGATTATTGTCATGAATAAGATGCAATAAGTCTTTCAATTTTTCATCATTTGGTCGAGATTGTATAGTTGCATCTAATGCAATAATTTCTGCATCTGTTTTTAATAGCTCTGTAACCTCCTTTTTTGTAGCAGTGATATAAACAGATGAATCTGGATAATCACGTTTTAAAATTCCTATTACAGGTAAATCAACTAATTCTTTTATTGCTTGAATATCTTCCACCGAATTTGCGCGAATGCCTGCTGCGCCACCTTGTTTGGCAGCCAGAGCCATCCTTGCCATAATAAATGAGCTGTATAACGGTTCGTCTTCAAGTGCTTGACAAGAAACAATCAGGTTTCCTTTTAAGCTATCTATGTTCATACTCTCACTCCTTTCTGGCATTACTTTACACCTTTTTTTTGTATTTGTAAATGTTTTTCACCTTTTAACATAAAAAGAAAAAAAATTACACCTTTTTGTAGAGTGAAAAGCCACAGATAAACAAAAAATTAGAGAGATCTTTCTTTTGTAAGAGTTTTTTTATTTTCTAGTCTGTTCGCTTTACATATCGAACGAATGTTCTTATAATGAAGAGGTACTTAGAAAGAGTATTTCTGCGTATTGGTGAGAAGGAGTGATTATTTTTATGAAAATTAATCTAAAGAAATATGTTGATGAAACAGGGCTTTCTTTAACGGAGCTGTCAAAAAAAACAGCGATTCCCTATGATAGTTTAATTGATATGTACGCAAAAGATGAATTTGATGAGCATGTGTTAGGCGTGACTCATTTAACGAATTTAATGATTGCCTTCGACTTAACAAATATCAATCTGCTGGTTCCAGAAATGAAGTAGACCTTAACGAATACGTGATGAATCGCTGCATCAAACGGATGATTGACGTAGTGATTCATCACGTATTTGTTTCACTAATCTTTTAAAAAAGAGATAAGGAAAGTCTAGTGTTAATCAGTAAACTAGATAAAAAACGAAATTTGTGCTATTATTAGTGTAGGAATTTCGTTATGAACGTTATCGTTGCCTTTCGTCATTACAGAGAAAGGAGAATGCTATATGACATTCAATAACAAAAAATTAGAGTATCGAGTAACATTGAATACAGAGTTAAATCTGTTTATCGTTTTTGTCAAAGACGATGAAAATACATTTGCTACTGGTACAACAATTGAAAATGCAGTAAAAGAATTAGAAAAAATCGCATAAGGAGTTACACTCTCTCATGGAAAATGACAATTCATACTGAAAGCATCTACTATTACGAATGGTAGGTGCTTATTTTTTACTATATTTTTGGTTTTCCTTTGTGCAATTTGTTACACTAAACTTATCAAACAGTGAATAAACATAGAGTGAACTAAAAAGATGTAGCTAGGAGGCAATGATATGAAGAAATTACGTAATGCATTTGTACTAACAATTATATATTTACTTATCTCAAATTTAGGAAATATATTCTTTGGTGTTTCTGAACGTTTTAGCTGGACAACCACCTTGTGGGAAGGCGCATTCTTTTTTATCTTTGTCTTTCTTATTCAAAGTTATAGAAAAAAATAAGCTTTTGTTGTTTAGACAAGCTAGCGTAGCAATAAATATTTGTAGGATAAAAAATGTGGACAGTAACACTTTTGATAATGCACCTTGACTTTTTAATTCATTATGTAGCTTTTATTTACTGAAGTATTAAAAAAAAGAATGTCTAATCAAATCGTTATACCCATAAAAAAATAGACCTCACTTTTTCGCTGAGGTCTATTTCATTTATTCAGGTGTTCCTATAATCGCAATGTAACTATCTATATTGATAATCCGCATTTTTTTTATATTAAATTGCCCACGTTCATTGTATCTTCCCTGTACCTCCAAACGATATTTATGCATTGGTAAGCTCAATACATATTTTGACAGATAGCGGTCTTTAATGACGCAATTGATACACTCATCATTTTCAAACATCAATATTCCAGTTATAGGATAATTTCCTTCTTTGAACACCTTCACATGAGTTAATAATCCAGTATGAGTTTCCATAGATAGAGTTTACGACGGAACCAATAGAAAGTCAAAAATGTGCAACTTTTAACAAAGAGAATGCGTAATTTTTTCGATTTTTGCTGGTTAATTTTTCTAAGTAGTGGTTACTGTTCTCAATATTTATTGAGAAAGAAAAGCAGAATGTTCAGGCTCTTGTAATTGATAAAGGATGAGCTATCAATTTCATGAGTCATTGCCATTGAAGGGGCCACTAATAACGATTTTTCCAAGCATGTGCCCACTTTCTACATCCTTAGTTGCTAGTTTTAGATTCGATGCGTTAATTCCATCTGAATATACTTTACTCAAGGTTGTTTTTAGCTTTCCTTCATTTGCAAGCTTGGCAATTAATTCAAGTTCTTGACCTTGTGTTTCAATCATATAATGATAGTCTGTTTTAGCAAACATATACTCCCAATCAAAGCTAACTGATAAATTTTTCCATGCACTTAAATCGATAGGTTCATGGATTCCGACAATTGTTCCAACATGTCCGTAGGGTTTTACTAAATAGTTAATCTGATCTAAGTAACGTGTAATATCAAATAATACAGCGATATAATCTACACTACTCACTCCTAATTCTCGAAAACTGTCTCTTAGGTCTTTATGGTAGTCTACGGGATGATCCACACCATTTTTTATTAACCATTCAAAATTTTTTGGACTAGCCGTCGCATAGATTTCTAAACCAGCCCAATGTGCTAACTGATTGAGCACTGATCCGACTCCCCCAGCTCCGTTGATAACTAAAATACTTTTTCCTTGATTGGCATCTTCTTTAGGAATCAAACCAAATTTTTCAAAAAGTAATTCGTAAGCAGTTAATGAGGTTAAAGGTAATGCAGCTGCTTGCTCATCAGATAAATTTTTAGGGGCTAAGGCAACAATACGTTCATCTACAACTTGATATTCTTGATTACTTCCTGATCGGGTAGTGGTTCCCGCGTAAAATACGCGGTCGCCAACTTTAAATTTTACTACTTCTTTACCGATTGCGACGACTTCTCCAACAGCATCAAAACCTAAAATACGCAGTGCATTTCTTTTAAGAGTGCCTTGACGCAATTTTGTATCTACTGGATTAACAGAAACTGCGTTGATTTTTACTAATAAATCACGTGGACCTGGGGTAGGGATACCTTCTTTTTCATCAATGAAACTTTGAGGAGACTCGATTGGAAGTCCTTCAAAAAAGCCAATCACATGCATATTCTTTCTTTCTGACATCAAAATTCCTCCTATTCTCTACTTTATTCTTCTAAATAAATTATGAACCAAAATTTTTTACAAAAGTCTCAAAAAATATGAGGAAAACTAGCAATAGAGTGCATAATTATTATCGCTATACAATGATCAATGGTCAGCATAATTCAGAGTATTCTACTATTTAGTAAGATAAAAACTAAGAATCACGTTCGTTTATTTTACTTTTGCAGGACCTTTTCCGATGAAAATTCTAAACAAGCTATAAGGTTTTTCACGTAGGTCTTCTCCTTTATGAAAGCCAGCCTGACGTTGTAATTGATTCGCATTAAAATAAAGATACTGATCAGGTCCAATTGATAATGTATCCGGCCATAGAATACGAGGATCATGGGTCAATGTTTCCATTGAGCCATCAGTATTGATGATACGAATACTATTGTTTTCATAGTCACCAGCATAAATTGTGCCATCTTCTGCGGTAATCATCCCATCAGAAGCACCCTTTTCTCCCCAGTCTTTCACATAGGATTCCAGCTGGTTGTCATCAATGTCTTTATTAAAAATCATATCCGTTTCAATGGAATATAAATGACGACTAGACAGAGGACTGAAAAACAAGGTGCTCCCATCTGGAGAAATCGCAATTCCATCAGCGGCCACTTGCCACGGTGAAGTTGAGCCATCCGTTCCACGATTCATCAAAATTTCACCCTCGACTTTAGGAACAAACTGTGGATCAACTGCAGTTGAACGAGCTCCATCCAAAATACGAAACGCATCCCCAGTTCCTAAATCAACCACAATCAATGCACCTGGACCCGTAATAGAAGAATCGGTAATATAGGCTATACCCTCAGTTCCACGACGTAAATCAATCCGTACATCATTTAAATAAGTAGTATCTAATACTACGTCGCTTGAAAATGTATAGATTTTTCTAATTTTATTTGTCCTTAAATCGACAGCGACTAATTTTGCTCCACCTTTAACGGGAACGTCAAATTTTGGTGCAGCAGTATCTAATACCCACAAAGTCCCTTCGCCATCAGCAACAATGCTTTGTACACTCAAAAATCCATTTTCAGGTTCTTGCGAATGAAAAGTATTTGCTTCTTGACTAGGATAAGGGATTAATTGACCCTCCACTATTTCAACCACAGTAGCTTTAACATCGTCACCCCACTCAGGGAAATTAATAAAAATTCTACCAGTTTCCGATACGCTGACTCCTGTGGGCATTTCATCATAAAATTCATGGATTCTTTCTAATTCACCAAAATATTTTTCTTTTGGATAATTCACCTTACATCTTCCTCTCTAAACTGATAATACTAGTTCACTTCTACTTCGAAATGAAGAACACCACGGGCTAAGACATGGTCAAAAACGTTAAAAATTAAAAAAGCAGGTGTGGAATCTTCAGAAATTTCAACTTTATCACTATCTAAAGCCCAAACGGTTAAGAAATAGTGATGTACCCCATGACCTTTAGGGGGAGCAGCTCCAATATATTTTTTTGCACGAGCATCATTTGGTAATTGAATGGCCCCTGACGGTAGTTTTGAGTTATCGCTGTTGCCGGCTCCTTGAGGTAATTCATTAACAGAAGCTGGAATATTGAATACTGCCCAGTGCCAGAATCCAGATCCAGTTGGTGCATCGGGATCATACAGGGTAACAATAAAACTCTTCGTTTGATTTGGCGCACCTGACCAAGAAATTTCAGGTGACAGATCTTGTCCCCCTTTGATACCGAAATCACCAGACATAAATTTTATGTCGGAAAGTCCCCCTTCAACAATATCTTTACTGGTCACTTCAAATGAGGGGACGTCTTTTAAACCTAAAAATGGGTTATTCATGTTATATCCTCCTAAAAATAGTTTTTTTGAACAGGACTAGACTAACCCTCACCCAATAAAATGTAAATTAGGGAATTTTTTTATACTGCTCTCATTCTTGAACCAGTTTAAAATTACTTAGCGCTCCTGTCTGCCAGTCGGCTTCTGATTTCAAATACATCTGACCGTAATCCACTAGCCACCCATGAAAATTCTGTGCCTGCTGATTAGTAAAATTATCTGGTAACTCAATCAATTCTTGAAGTTTAAGATAAGTAAGCTTCTCGCTGATTCCTAAATGATTAAAAATTCGTTGGGCATATTTATCCGCTATAAACATGACCTTCTTAAAAATAAAAACTAACAATACATCCGCAGTTTCATGTCCAATACCGTAAATACTCAACAATTCTTTGCGTAATACTGTCAGTTCTTTTTCTTGTATAATGGAAATATCATAGTTATAGCTTTGAAACCAAGCGAAAATTTCTTTTATCGCTCGTGATTTATTTTTATAAAACCCACTTGGACGAATCAGTTCTTGGATAATCTGCTGATCAGTTTCTGCCAGTTTTTCTGGAAAAAAACCAATCTTATTTCTGATATTTGTTAAGGAGTAGTCAACGTTTTTCCAATTGGTGTTTTGCACTAAAATTGATCCTACAACAATTTCCCATGGATTTTCCGTATCCCACCAAGTTGAATGATCCATCGTTTTACTCAATAGTTCGTATAATTCTTCGATATTTCTGATTTTTTTCACTGTAAAACCTTCTTTTTACTATCATTTTTGACTAATAGCCAGTTAAACTTTCTTCTTCAAGCTTACCCGCATTTTTGTGATTAAAGTCCTCTCCCCAATGATAGAGCAATTCAATAATGTTTTTTAAAGAATTACCATAGTTAGTCATCCCATACACAACCTGCAAAGGTTTTTCTTGAACTACCTTACGATAAATCAAACCATCTGTTTCTAAATCTTTCAATTGTAGAGAAACCATTCTTCTCGTGATTCCTGGGATAAATTTTTGTAATTCGTTATAGCGTAGCTCTCCGTCAAACATCAGATGATACAATATAACGCTTTTCCAACGCCCTGAAATAATTTGTAAAGTTGATTCCACCGCACAGCCATTTTCGCAATTGTATATTTTTCTTGTCATAATCAGTTTTCTCCTCTTATATATGTCTGCATGTATCATAAGTATTTACTTACTATTTGTAAACTAATACAACTTCTAAAAAAAAATCGGAGTGGAGTATAAAAAAATTCCCTAATTTACAAATATTTTTTTTGAATCTATAGTTCTCGGGTAAGCAAATTTATTACCATTACAATTTTCTCGAGTAATCCTAATAAACACTTGCAAAAAAATTTTAGGAGAGATTTATTATGAGTATGAATGGTGCAGATTTAATTGTGGATACATTAGTTAAGAACGGAGTGAAATACGTATTTCAATTACCTGGTGGTAAATTAGGTCCTTTATTGATGGCATTGAAAAAACGTGAAGAAAATATTAAGGTTGTTACGGTAAGACATGAACAGAATGCTGGTTTTATGGCTCAAGGAATAGGACGCCTTACTGGTAAACCAGGTGTAGTCATGACAACGTCAGGTCCTGGTGCTTTAAATTTGGTGACCGCCTTAGCTACGGCAACTTCTGATGGTGATCCAGTATTGGCTATCGCCGGACAGGTCCCACAAGCTAAGTTGCTAACACCCTACCCACAAAACCCGAATATTTCAGGTGTAATGAATGATTCAACTATTACTAAATATTCTAAGGAAATTGAACATACAGATGCACTAGCAGACGAAGTAGCTAATGCCTACGTTGCAAGTATCAGTGGAAATCCAGGCGCAGTTTTTATGGACATCCCAGGTAATATTTTGCTAGAAGAAACTGACAAAAACGGCTTAGAATTTTTACCCTTAGTAAGCCAGTTAGCCAATACAATTAGTGATAAATCAACTATTATTACCGCCGTAAATAAAATTAAAGCTGCAAAACGTCCAGTCATCATTATTGGTGCACGAGCAGCTGATGAAAAGGCTGCTACAGCCATTCAAGCGTTTGTTAGAAAAACTGGTATTCCTGTAGTAGAAACTTTTGAAGCAACAGGCCTATTGACTCGTGAGTTCAATTATAGCTATGTTGGCAGAGTAGGATTGTTTAATAATCTCCCAGGTGATGAACTGGTCTTTAATAGTGATTTGGTCATAACATTAGGTCTAAACTTAGTGGAGTATTGGGCTTCCGTTTGGAATACTGATAACAAGAGTATCATTGCTGTTGATACGGTAGTGGATCATTTAGACGAAACCTACATTCCTGACACCTTAGTTTTAGGCAACATAGCAAAAAACTTGGAAACTATTACTGATGGTATAATCGAACAAGACATCTCAGACGAATGGAAAGCGATTATTCATACTTTGCAAGAAAAATTAACAGAAAAAAAACAAGTTCCTGTACAAACCTCTACGGATGCATTACATCCGCTGGAAATTGTTGATTCTTTACAACAAATAATTGACTCTCATCCAAAGACTACTGTCATCATGGATGGCGGCAGCCATGAAGTATGGATGGGTTCTTATCTAAATGTCTATCAACCAAAACATTTTTTAATGTCTGATGGAGAACAAACATTAGGTGTTGGTCTTCCTTGGGCTATCTCAGCTGCTCTGCTTCGTCCAGAGGAAAAGATTTTATCTTCTGGCGGTGACGGAAGCTTTATGTTCTCCTCTCAAGAATTGGCAACTGTCGCTCATTACAATTTAAATATTGTTCAAGTAATTTGGGTTGATAAAGAATATAACATGGTTGAGTTTCAACAAGAATTAGATTATGACGGACAAAAAGAAGGAGTCGACATTGACTATATTGACTATAAAAAAATGGCGGAAAGTTATGGAATTCATGCCGTTCGTGTATCTTCTAAAGAAGCTTTAGATGCTGCACTAAACGAGGCTTACGCTTCTGATACACCAATGGTTATTGAGATGATGGAAGATAATAGAGAGAATATCCATTTGCGCGATAAGGAAATTTTTAAAGCATAGTAATCTTTGTTTTATGGAGAATAGCTGCTGACGGAACAGCTACCCTTACCAGAGGATCTTTTGATATTGAAGTAATAAACGAAAATACTCAAGAACTACTTAATAATATAGACTATTTATTAAAACACTTATGAAGTAATAGAATGTTTCAAGAAAAACAGCTTATTGCCGCTTTAGCTATAAAAAATTGAGCTGTAAAATTTTTGATGTGGATGAAGAAATTCATCTGCATCTCTTTTTTTTATAAAAAATAGAAATACATGAACATTAGAAAGTAGGAAGGCTTATAGGTAGTCATTTTCTAACGATGGGAAAATCTAAAATATAAAAATAGAGAATCCTTAGCACTGTAAGGATTCTCCATAGGGTATAGTCTATTCTTCTTCTTCAGCCATGAATGTATTGAAGACTTCTTCAATCATATCCCATTCAGCGTCTGTTTCAATTTGTTCTAGTTCGCCTTCTGTTCCATCTTCATTTTCGATGTATGCATAGGCTTGTAATTCCACATCTTCCTCTTCAGGAACCCCTGCTGGATAAAGTAAAACATAGTTTTTCCCGAATTCTTCTTGACCATCAACAGTTAGAAGAATTTCATAAAGTGTTTCATTTCCTTGCTCATCTACTAATGTGATGTGCTCGTGTCCTTCGTGATCATGATCGTGAGTATGGTCATGGTTGTGTTCTGTCATTATAGTTCCTCTTTTCTATATGAATTAAAATAATTGTTTACCGGCACCATCTAAATAATTTTGTAAAATCATGACCGCAGCCAATTTATCAATCACTTTTTTTCGTTTTGCTCTAGATGTATTTGCTTGCTCTACCAACATACGCTCGGCTTGAACCGTAGTAAGGCGTTCATCTTGATAGGCAACAGGTAAGCCAAACAGCTCTTTGATTTGATCTCCATAAGCCATGGATGCTTCTGCCCGAGGACCTATGGAATTATTCATGTTTTTGGGTAGTCCCACAACAAAATGAGTGACTTCGTATTCATCAACTAATTCTTTTAGCCGATCAAAACCAAACTCGCCTTGTTCTTCATTTATGCGGATAATTTCGATTCCTTGAGCGGTCCATCCAAGAGGATCACTGACTGCAATGCCCACGGTTCTAGATCCGACATCTAATCCCATAACTCTTATCAAATCACGACACCATGATCTGCTAGATAATATTTGACCAACACTTCCATTATTTCATCGCGTTCATGACGACGAATTAAGTTACGTGCATCACGATAACGGGGAATGTAGGCCGGGTCTCCAGAAAGTAAGTAGCCTACAATTTGGTTAATTGGATTGTAGCCTTTTTCTTCCAAAGCCCGATAAACGATGGCTAAAGTTTCGCCAACTTCTTTTTTACGACTGTCGTCAAAATCAAAACGTACGGTTTCATCTGTAAAACCCATGATTCTACACCTCTCTCCCTAAGGTATCTACTACCTTATACTCTTTCATTTTACTAGAATATACAAAAAACTACAAACAAATTCTTCTGTACAAGTGAATTTCTATTTCTCTTCGGTTTAATATACATGGAATAAATGAATTTTTTTAGGTTAATTTGTAGTATTTGTTTTAAAATTTAATAAATAATTAAGATGAATCCCCTTACTTATTAGGAATTAATAAGTTTTTCTGAAAATTAAGTTTTTCACTTGCTCCCTCTTTGCTGGAAGAGTAGCCTGAGAATAGAAGTCTTATGTTGAGGTGGAATTGATGGAAAAAATTAGAAATACAAATCAGAAACCCCTATGGTTGAAGAAAAGTCTTCCTCCACTCACTATTCTCATAGTGGCTGGTATTTTTTTGATTCCTCAGCTACTCCAGCAGGCGATGATTATTAGTTCAGATTCCATTTTTCATTTTAATCGATTTTATGATACTGCAATGCAGATGAAAAATGGCAACTTCCAATATTTTATTTCCATGTATGGCTTTCAAGAATCTGGTCGGATTGTCAATGCACTCTATGGTCCTTTTATGGCTTATTTTCAAGGGATACTTGTTTTGTTAAGTCCATCTTGGTTTTTCTATCAGCTTCTTTCAAATTATTTATTGTATTGTGTCGCTGGACTTTCAATGTTTATCTTTCTAAAGAAAGCCAGAATTAAAAATAGCTATAGTTTATTACTTTCTTTATTCTACATAACGACCTATTCGATTCAATATTGGACGCTGCGACAAGGGTTTTCTAGCTGGGGAGCAGCACTTTTTCCTCTGTGTTTGCTGCCAATCATTGATTTTGCTGAAAAAAAAGAAATTTATCCTGTGAAACTGGGCATACTTGTTGCACTGATGTTTCAAACCCATATTCTCTCTAGTTTGTTTTTAGTGTTAGTGTATCTCCCCTTTTTCTTGTATGCTTTTTTTACAACTAACCAGAAAGTAGTGCTTCTACGGAATCTCTTTATTTCAGTGAGTCTTTTCTTTTTATTGACATTGAATGTCACTTACAGCTTTATTCAAGTATATGGAAAAAATATGCTTGTTGAGCCGTTCATTAATCATACGATGGATCGTTCAACGATTTTTGAAAACAGCTCCTATTGGTTATGGACACCAACTTTATTTGTTCCATTACTACTATTTTTCTTGTTTGAGGTGATAAGAAGTTGGAAACAAACAACTGCTCTACTTAAACTTACGCTGTTTACAGCTGCTTTCTTTTTTTTCTTATGTGCAAACACGATTCTCTGGAAATTGGTTCAAACAAAAGGCATGCAGCTAATTGAACTCATTCAATTTCCATTTCGTTTTTTCATTCCATTTACGGTTCTTTTCTTGCTTGGACTAGGTCTGATTCTACAAAAGAATTTTCCTGTTACTCGTTATACTAAAGTTGCTGGAGGTTTTATTCTTCTCTTTAGTATTGGACAAACACTTCAGACTACAAATGTCGATCTTAATAAGTGGCAGTCTAAGGATTCTTATATTCAAACAGGTAAGCATACGATTTTCTTTTCATCCGATTCAGCAGAGATTAAAGCGTCATTTTTTGACAATGATTTATCAAAGGCGTTGCATTACGTGGAGAAAGCAACACCTGATTATCTGCCTTGGACAAATAAAAGTACTGAAAATAAATACAATGCGTATACAAAACAGATAGTTAAAAATCAAAAGAATTTTAAAAAATATGTAAAAGGTGATGAATTGATTGTCGAATGGTCATCAGATACAGTAAGTCCCGTTACCGTTCCGGTGATTAAGTATGCGGACACAAATATAGAATTTAATAAAAGGGACATTACGAAATCTAACGTTCGCCTGACAACGATTGGTGTCCCTGTCTTGCAGCAAAAAATAGGAAGAAATCAATTAATTTTACGTTACCCTCATCAACAAGCTTCTCTCGTGATAGTGGGCTTAACGATTGTCTGCTGGCTTTTTGCCATTAGTTTTGTTCTTATAAGGAAACGGTATAAAACTATATAGAAAACGACTCTTTGACTGAAAGAATGATTTACTGATTCATTCTTCTACAATCAAAGAGTCGTTTATTTTTCCTTCGTAGCTTTTCCAGTATCGTAATCGATGGTCATACCCTCTTGTACGTTATAGATGAAGACATTAAAGTTTATCTTATCATCTTCTATACTTTGTGCTTCTAGCTGAACGCCTCGAGCAAGTAATTCATTTCCTTCAAAATAAGGAGTTACACGATAACGAACATGGTGATTTGTTGTCTTAATATAATTAGTAATGTCATTTTCATGTACTAGCATATAAGGTGAATTTAGACTTCTTGTTCCGGTCATTAAATTCTTTAAATTGTTATTTTGTCCAGTTAATTGAAAGCCAATCAAATGGCTGCGATTATAGAGCCATTGATTATCGGCAAGTTTTTTCTGGTTCCATCCAGTCGGATTTACATGTAATGGTTCTCTTTTTTCTGTAGGAAATAAATCTTTTCCTAACAGTGCATTTGCGGGCCCAACTCGGTTGAACTGATCAAGATTTGAATAGCTCTCCCACGTTCCTTTGCTCAAATCCAGCTCGTCTTTTGTAAACTCAGGTTTATTGTGATTGATTTCAATCTCCTGATGTGTCCCATCGTAATTAGGTACATCTATGAGTTGACTAGCTGAAGGCGCTTGATCAAATAGTTGACTCAGTTGTCCTAAGATATCTGGATTTTCTTGTGTTGTATAAATACCCAGAGTACCCAACAGCAAAACAAGTAATCCAGCAAAGACTGTTTTTGGTGATTTTTTGATAACGATTCCTCCTAATCTAGCAAGTAACTTAATTCAAGAACCAGTTCCTCAAATTCTTCTTTTACCTGCTCTTTATCCCACATGGCTAAGCGTCTTGAAAAGACAGCTGCTTGCTGTTTTTGATTAAAAATACGACAAATTGAAATGGCTTGATTACAATAGGTGGTTGCTTTTTCAATTTCTCCATCGATAAAACAGATAATTCCTTTATTAAACAAAAAATTAATTTGCGGGAATAATAAATCATTCTTTTCATTTGTTTCTTTTTCAAGTAAGAGCAGTACTTTTTTTGCCTCTTCAAATTTTTTGTGAAAAACAAATATGGAGAAACAGTTATTTAATAAACAATAAAAAAGTCGTCTATCCTTACTTACCGCTTGATAAAATTTACCTCTTTTTACTGCGATTTGCAAGAGATAATTGATTGTCTCCTCATCAAAAACGAATACAAACATCCCAAATACGCGTAACTCCATTTCCCCCCAGTGCTCGCTCTTTAAAAAAAATTCAGTCAGCTCTTCTACATGTCGTAAGTGCCCTCGTGTTTCTTTTTTTTGAAAAATGGCGATGTTCTCAAAAAAACAGCCAAAAAAATAATACCAGTCATATCGCTTCTGACTTTTAGAAAAATAGTTCTTTGAAGCAAGCATGAGACCAGTGACATCTTCTTTGTTTGTCAGTACTTCAAGTTCCAGCACGATTCTTCCATATTTTTCACGCCATGTATTTTTTTGCATAAATTGAAATTCTTCTATCGTTGTATTCATTTTTTCTAAGCAAATAAAAAATTGGTCGATAGTTAACATGGTTTTTCCATTTTCAAAACGAGAAAGCTGGGCAGAAGAAATAGTTGCCCCTGCTACATCTTTTAATGTCAAGCCTTTATTTTTTCGTATCGCTTGAAAAATTTCCCCATATTCCATTTTTATCTCCTATTTTTGCATATATGTAATTTTTTAGATGTCTTTATCATACACCATCTATACTCAGAGTATCAACTAGGAGGCATGAATATGAAACGAATTATACTTTATTTTTGGAAAGAAAATGCGCAGTTGTGTCTTATTTTAATAGGTACATCTGTTACACAAATTCTTGCAAGCTTAATGAATGTATCTATGCTTAATGCTTTAATTAAAGGAAATACTGCACTTTTTGTTATCTCATTAGGCAAAATGTTGAGTTTTTACCTTCTCTTTCTTCTCTTTACTTATTGGCAAATTCAAAAGACCAGCAGAATCAAACAAAAAATGTCGACACACATTCGAGAAGAAATGACAAAAAAACTGGCAATGACTTCTTACAATGAGTTTCATTCACACCAAGTAGGAACCTACGCTTCTTGGCTGACCAATGATTTAACGATGATTGAATCAGCAGGTTTTGATAGTTTTTATCAGATTATAGCGGGAGGAATTAGTGCTGTATTGTCCATTTTCACATTATTAAGTTTCCACTGGAGTTTAGCTGTCTTTTCATTATTTATGGGTGGGATTCTTATTTCTTTACCTAAGCTTCTGCAAAAAAGGATGACAGCTGCTTCTTCGGCGGTAGCAAAAGAAAATGAATCGTTCTTAGCTGAAGTTTCTGAACTGTTAGCAGGTTATGATACACTTTATGTTTTTCACTTGCTTTTAATGATTGTAAAAAGAACCGTAACCGCCTCTAAAAAGTTGGGAAATAAAAAAAATCAGCAGGCAAAGGTCATGGCAAAAGTTGCGATTACTGGTGCTTCCGGAAACATCGTTGGGCAACTGGGCCTTCTTGCAGTTACAGGCTATCTCGTTCTCATAGAAAAGCTGACAGTTGGATCAATCACAGCCACAGGAAACCTTGGAGGAAACATTTTTAATACGCTAGGAAATTTGACTCAACAAATAGGAGCCGTTCAGTCAACCAAACCCTTATTTGATAAATTTGAAAATATCCAGTATTCAAAACCGATTGTTACGAAACCTCTTCCTCTTAAGTCTGGATTTGAATTAAAAAATGTTAGTTTTTGTTATGGCGAGAAAAAGATTATTAATAATCGGACACAACAATTCCAGTTAGGAAAAAAATACGCACTGATTGGGAATAGCGGTTCAGGAAAAACTACGTTAGTAAATATTTTAAATGGAAAGCTTCGGGAGTATACAGGAACAATTTTATTTAATCAGCAAGATTTAAAAACAATTTCTTTAGATACTCTTCACCAAGAGGTACTTTATTTAGATCAAAGTCCCTATTTGTTTACAGGAACCGTTCGCGATAATTTAACTCTAGGAGAGGATTACGCCGATAAAGATTTACAAGAAGCTTTAGCACAGGCTGATTTATTGGAAATGATAATGAAGCTGCCACAGGGACTAGAAACTCCAGTTGGAGAAAATGGCCGGCTCTTCTCGGGTGGTCAAAAACAACGACTGGCATTAGCGAGAGGTTTTTTGAGGAAAAAGAAAATTATTTTAGTAGATGAAGGAACAGCAAATTTAGATGAAGAAAGCGCAGTAAAAATTGAACAAACCCTCATGAAGCAAACGGATGTATTAATTATAATGATTACTCATCATTTAAGAGAGAAAATACGAGCAGAACTTGACGAAATTGTAGACTTATCTAACTAAAAAAACCCGTCTCTATGCATAAATTACCATAAGAGACGGGTTTTTTTAGTTGTTTTTAGGGATAAATAGATGTGTATCCTCTAAATTATCATCTTTTAAAATTGAATCAATATATTTTTTTAAGAAAGAATCATATTCAAGTACTTGATAGCCATTACTTGTTTTTATTTTTTCCACTTCTTCTGGGCTTCTTGTATCCATTCCAGTGAAAAACTCTTCGTTTAGTTTTCCAACGAGTTGTGCGGCTTCATCCATATCGGCTTCTTTTGGAATCTTTTTTTCTATTAGTGAACGATAGGCCAATGCTTCCCCATCTTTTACAAATAAGTCTTTTAGGTATGCTTGGTGGTTTAATAGATTTGTATCGGTTTGGTTTGTTTCTTTTGCCCAGCTATCCACATCCACCGATTTTCGTTGATAGTCGATTCCTTTTTTATTAATCGTCAATTCACCAAACCCATTAGGAGTAATACTAAAGGAGCTAGTGACAATTTCTGGAATGGTTATGTTATCTATTGTTTTTTGAAGAATATCTTGTGCGTGAATATGTCCAGAAAATACCACAGCAACATGATTGGCAGCAAAGAGTGTCTGCACCTCATCTGCATCATTAATGACGTACCCTCGATTGACTGCTGCGTTGTGGGCGTATAAATTATGGTGCATGAAAACAATCGGCTGCTTCTTTTCGTCATTGGTTTTTTTCATTTCTTTTTTTAGCCATTGCATTGTTTCTGGACGGAATCTGCCACCTGTTGCAGGAGCGCTCTTGCTAGGTTCAAGTGTATATTGATTCGTGTCCAAAAAATAAAAATCATAATCGGCTGTTCCCGCTTCTTTATAGCTTAAAGAGTTTTCATCGTAGCTTTCGGCTCCAGCATAGCCCATTGTTTTAAATAATGTCCGAAAATCATCCGGAGAAATTTGTTTTGTCTTTATCTGTTCCTCTCCGACATATTTTCTTGCCCACCCATCATGAATATCGTGATTTCCAGGAATCACTCTTACCTCAATATTTTTTTCGGTGAGTGGTGATAGAAGAGCTACGAGCCTTTCAGCGCTAATGTACTCGCCATTTAGTGTTATATCTCCTGTTAATACCACTTGATCAGGCGCTTCTTTGATGGCCAGTGAAACAAATGCCTGTAAACTTTCTTCTTGATAGCGCAGCTCTTTGCCAGCTGCAGTCGTCTCAATAAAAGCAAATTCGCTTCCGTCATCATAAAGCTCTGGTGCAATAAAATGATTGTCTGAGAGGACCCAGATGCGCGTGTTTTGTGGTGGATTTGATGCGTCGTGCGTTTCTGGTCGTATAAAAAATACAAGGACTATTATACCTATTATCAATGTGAGAACGAGCATGATTCGTTTCTTTGTTACAAATGTATTCATTCATTTCATCCTTTATCCGTTTATTACGGGTCAATTACTTTTTACTAACAATCAACTATTTTATCCGTTTTAAAATTCTCTTCCAGTATAATGGAAAAAAAGACGTTTGTGGGGGAAAGTTTATTGGAAAGAGTAAAATTTATTGGAGAAAATGGGTTTTTAGATGCTTGGAGAAACCGGACATTTACCTGGATGATTGCTGGTTATAGCACACTTTGCACCCTGTTTTTTGGTTTATTAGGGCGGGGATATTTGCATTTTCTTCATGCTCGAATAGTGGAGGAGCTAGCTTCTGATTCTTCTGAACTTGTCAGTAAAAAAGGAGAGTTGACACTTCTACTTCACTTTCTTGAAAAAGCGAGTTTGTTTGTAAGTCTCGTATTTCTTCTCCTAAGCTTTGCTTATTTACTGACTCTTTTATCGAAGGAGTTTATCCAGCAAAAAAAAGAGTTTCAAATCAAATCATACATAGGTACTTCTTATTTTGAAAATGCAGGAATATTTTGGGTTAGTTACGCCCTCCCTTATTTTATTGGTGAACTTGTAGGTAGCTTTATCGCTCAGCTCTCCTATTTAGCGATTATTCTTATAGCAAATGATTCGTTAAAAACGTATTTACTTCTACCCCGTTATTCTCTCATTTGGATAGATATTCCTGTGTTTTTCATTCAAACTGTTTTTTTAATAGGTACTTTTTTCCTTATTCAAAAGAAAATGGGAGGGATTGAGAATGAAGAAAATACTATTTTTGTTGATCACAGCTAGTGTATTTTTAGTAGGTTGTCAGCCTATTGAAGAGTGGAAAACAATTGGCGAGCAGACCGATAGCCAGTCAACAAACGGCAATCAATTATCTGAAACAGTTTCCTTAGCATTTCAGAAATCCTCTTTTACCTTTCAATCCGTAATTCTAAAAGAAAAACAGCTGATAGTATCTATTGACTGGGAGAATGAAGACGACAAAGCCTTGTCTTTTTCAGAGTGCTACGCTTCTTTTTCGGCCTACATAGACGATGAACAGCTGGTACTTACTGCACCTGGTACATCCGAGAAAATTGCGCCTGGCGAGAGTCAACAGCTGAACTTCACATTTGAGAATGTTCAGCATGACCAATCAATCCGACTGTTATTTGAAATAGAGCCTACAAGCGAACAGGCAAAACATTTTGATATTTTTTTAGGCTAGTTAAGATGCTTTTCAACAGGCTACTGTAACAGCTGCTCCTGCTTATATTTTTGTTTTTGAGAGGTTCTTTAATAGTTATTGAATAGAACGATACACTTATTTGATGTATCAGAGCGTTCATGCTCAGAAATCAGATAGCTTTATTCATCCTCTCTTTGTCTCGAAATGCTATCGAAATTTAGGGGTTGGCAAGCAGATGAGACATCGCGTTATGAATCTTTATGGTTCTTCGTTGTTTTTAAAATGTGTAGAAGAAAATAAGCGATGAAATTTTATTGAGTGAATAGCTAGTGCATTGAAGAAGTAATCAATAAAAAAACTATCTCTCTTAAAAAAGACATAGCATCTAATTGAACATAAAAAGCCCCCCTGAGTATTCAACTAGTGAACGGACTATTGAATACTCAGGGGGGCTTATTTTAAGCGGGTGACGGGAATCGAACCCGCGACATCAGCTTGGGAAGCTGGGATTTTACCACTAAACTACACCCGCATAACAACGATAGTATACGCCTAATAAAAAAAGAGTACAAGAGTTTTTTTAGAGTTCACTTTTTCTGATTATTTTGTAGTAAAATGAAGGAGCAAAAACAAATGACTGGAGGTTCCTCATTGGCAGAGCAAATGACAGAAAAATTATTAGAAACCTGTCTGTTAGCAGGGAAAATTATGATGGAAAGTAATGCAGAAATGTATCGTGTTGAGGATACGATGAGTCGGATTGCTTTAGCTTCAGGAAACTATCGACTGGTAAGCTATGTCACACAAACAGGATTGTTTGTAGGAATTGATCAGTCGTCAACGATTCGAATGGAACAAATAACTAACCGCTCGATTAACCTAGAAAAAGTGGTAAAAGTCAACAATCTGTCTCGTGAGTATGTTTCAGGAGCAATGGATTTAGATGCACTATTACGAAAGTTAAAAGAGTTGGATAAAGAGCGGATTTTTTTCCCCATATGGTTACAAATTATTAGTGCTGCAGTGATTAGTGGCGCAATTATGATTTTATTTGGTGGGACATTTACTGATTTGCCTATCACGCTTGCAATAGGAGGAATTGGCTATAGTATTTATTTGTCAGGTCTTCGCTTCTTTCGGATTCGATTTTTAGCAGAATTTCTCTCCTCTTTGTTTATTGGCTTTGCAGGGATTCTCTGTGCGCGTATCGGGCTGGGTATTAGTGAGGACATGATTATTATTGGCTGTGTAATGCCTCTTGTTCCAGGTGTACAAATTACCAATGCCATTCGAGATTTATTAGCCGGGCATTACCTGTCAGGGGTCTCTCGAGGAACAGAAGCGTTGATGACTGCTTCGATGATTGGTTTTGCCATTGCTTTTGTATTTCAATTTTTAGGTTAGGAGATAAGATATGCAATCAATTCTTATACAAGTTTTATTTAGTTTCTTAGCAACTGCTGCATTTGCAATTATCACCAACGTACCTAGAAAAGCATTGTTTTATTGTGGCATCGCAGGGGTCGTTGGCTGGCTTCTTTACTGGGGGTGCCTTCAGTTTGGCGGAACCTCAGCTCTAGGGTCTCTGTTAGGCTCTTTAGGTGTAGCCTATGCAAGCTATGTGTTTTCTCGTTTCATGAAGATGCCTGTTACGATTTTTAATATTCCGGGAATGGTTCCTTTAGTTCCAGGAGGGCTTGCCTATCAAGCAGTGAGAAACCTAGTAGTCGGGACTTATCAGCAGGCAGTTTCAGCTGCTGTGCAAGCAGTAATGATTGCCGGCGCCATCGCACTTGGACTGGTATTGTCGGAAGTGTTCAACCACAATATTCGGAATTTTAAAGTCAAACGAGAGACAATTCTTAAAATACGCGTAAAAGAGAAAAAGAAACCAAAAAAGAAATTTCCTTTATAAAAAACAGTGCTTTTTTCCAGATGAATGTTGTCATCATGAAAAGAAGCACTGTTTCTTTCGTATACAATTTTAGAAGGAACGGTAAACATATTGATTTTGGGGTGCAGAGATAGTCTTAACAGTCTTCGCTTCTACAAATGGAAGTGTTCGTTTAAAGGGTTGGTAATAGTCAGATTGAATTTCCCCTTCGATGTGAACCCATGTATCATTAGACAGTTTTTCTGCTTCTGGTAAGCGGGTACGTAACCCAAACACCCCAGAATCCGCAACACAGTGAATAATGCCAAAACGAAAGACAAAGGAATCTGTAGACTGCTCATTTTTTGCATTATAGATAAACCCATCATAGGCTACCTTTCGACCAATAAATGCACTTGGATAATTATAAATAAGCTCCATAACTTCCAAGTAGTTTTCTTCTGTAATTTTTAATGTCCCCTGTTGATCGTACTTTTTCATCAATGTATCCATCTGTTCCTTATAGTCAGATTCGTTAAAATAAATACTTGTATCTGGCTTCAAATACTGTGTTTGAATATCAGGATCACCAACAGATTCTTTACTTATTGGGAAATTAAACCCTTTTGCCTCAACAATTGTCGTGTCTAAGCTGATTGTTGGAAAGAATAATCCTACGATAATTGGGAGGGCTAATAATAGATAAGCACTTGCTTTTTGATACCATTTTGTTAAATGATGCTCGTGTTCGTCATCATGGGCCTCGGTTTCTTTATTTCGCATGATAAGAATCAGTTGGACAACCGCTAGAACAAACGCCAAAATCATAGATAAAATAGCTAAATACTGGTAATGAACATTGATATACTGATCGAGCTTTCCTGAAATTTGTAAGTAGGCCATGAGCTCAAAATAGCCAGCTAAAATAAGTAATCGAAACATAGCAACCTCCTATACAATCATCGCGTAAACAAAAACAACGACCGCAATAATTCCAACTAATGAGGTAATAAATCTTCCGCTGAAATACCGCTTCATCATTAGTAAGTTTTTAATATCTACCATTGGACCAAATACTAAGAAGCCAACAACAGGTCCAGTACCAAACAGACTGAGTAAAGAAGAACCAATAAAGGCATCTGCTTCTGAGCAAAGTGAAAGAACGAAAGCTAAAACTAACATAATCAGAACTGCTAGCACTTTTGTTGAAGCAAGAGTAAGCATCCAGCCTGTAGGCAAATAGGTCTGCATTGCAGAAGCAATCAATGCACCAATGACAAGATAGCGTCCTGTATCAAAGAATTCGTCTACTCCGTGGGTAAAGACATGAGCAACTTGATGAATGAATCGTGGGTGGCTTTCTTCCTTTGTATGTGCATGCGCCACATGAATATGTTCATGTGGAGGTTCCTCTTCCAATGTTGTGTTCATTTTCTGCTTTAAGACATCTGTTTTATTAAAGTAGGCTAGCCAGATACCCACAACAAGTGCAATTAAAAAGCTTCCCAAAATGCGCCATAATGCAAATTTGAAGGAGTTTCCAAAGGCAATAAATGTAGAAAAAATGACAATTGGATTAATGATAGGTGCGGTTAACATAAAAGCAAACGCTGTATAGATAGGAACATCCTTCTTTACAAACTGATTCACAATAGGGACAATCCCACATTCACAAGAAGGAAAGAAAAAGCCCATACCGCAACCTGCAGCAATTGAGAGCAGCTTATTTTTTGGTAGAAATTTTTGGACGCGTTCAGGTGTTAAAAAGACATAAAGCGCGCCAGAAATCAGACAGCCTAATAAGACAAAAGGCAAAGCTTCGATCACAATAGATAAAAAAATTGTACTCATCTGAAGAACAGAATGAGGAAGTAATTCAAACATTCTTTTCCTCCTTTCTTAGAAACGGAATAACTATACCTTTTTTTGAGAAAAAGAACAAGTCTGTTTTTACATATCTTGTTTATTTTAACAAAAACAAAAAAATTGACTTTCCCTGACAAAGCTTGTAAATTTGGCTAAAGAGGAGGCGTTTTTTATGATTCAACCTGTACAATTAAGCGAAGCATTAAAAGGAATTCAACAAGCCCAAGCTTCGCTGGTCTATATTTCCAGAGTTGACTGCAGCGTGTGTCATGCGATCCTTCCACGAACGGAACAACTTTTAGAAGAATTTGACATCCCTTCCTATCAGCTCGATGCCGATCTCTTTCCAGAGGTAGCCAGTGAATTTGAAGTGATGACCGTTCCGGCTGTGCTGATTTTCTCACAAGGAAAAGAGCTGCAAAGACAAGCACGATTTATAAATTTGACTCGAGTGAAAGAACTATTAACAGAGCTAACCCATACAAACACACTTAGCTATGAAGAATTATTTCACGAATAAAAAAGCTAGTGCTCCTCTCCTCTCATCTGTATAAAGGTATACAGATGAGAAGAAGGCTGCGCTAGCTTTTTTATAGACTTCTTTTTATTCTTCAGAGCTTGTTAGCGAATTATCAGAATGTAAGAAATAAATCAATGTCTGTAACTCGTTCGTTAAATCTACGTTTTGAATTAATACATGTGAAGGTGCTGATAAACGTGCAGCCGTAAAGTTCAAAATCCCTTTAATCCCTGCATCTGCCAAGTGATTCACAACTCCCTGTGCTCTGTCAGCTGGAATCGTCAATATAGCCACTTCAATTTGTTGAATCTTGATTTGCTCCATCATATCTTCCATAGGATAAACAGGGATACCATCAACAATACGTCCGACAATATCATCATTGACGTCAAACGCACAGCTTACACGGATACTGTTACTTTGATGGAATTTGTATTTCAGCAAGGCACTCCCTAAGTTCCCTACCCCTATTAAGGCCACGTTCGTTAGTTCATCGTCATTCAATGTTTTCGCAAAGAAGTTCATTAAGTCTTCCACATCGTAGCCGTATCCGCGTTTTCCTAATTCACCAAAATAAGAAAAGTCGCGACGAATCGTTGCACTGTCTACTTGAACAGCTTCGCTCAATTCTGTTGAAGAAACCTTTTGTTTTCCTGCATCATTTAGAATACGTAAATAACGATAATATAGTGGCAAGCGTTTTGCTGTTGCTTTTGGAATTACTTGATCTTTCAAAATTACTACCTCCAATAATAAATTACCTTGAACAATATATACATCATAACAAGTTTTCTCTTAAAAAAGCAATTCCTTAGCTTGAAAATTGTGAATTTTTTTCAAATTACCTAAAAACCTGACAATTGCTTTCATCTCGCGAGTCTACACAAAATATGATACACTATATTAGGGTATCTTCTCATAGGTAGAAGGTAAAATTCACAAGCAGGAAAGAGGATTCCATGATTTTACTACAAGCTAATCAAATTGCCCGCTACTTTGGTGCAGACACTTTGTTTGAAAATATACATTTAGAAATAAGCACTGGTTCCAGAACCGCTTTAGTTGGTCGTAATGGGGCAGGAAAATCAACTCTTTTAAAAATCATTGCGGGATTAGAAAGTCCTGATGCAGGAACGATTTCAAAAAACAAATCTGCTACTTTAGGCTACTTGGCACAAGATACAGGACTAGATTCAGATGAAACCGTTTGGAACGAAATGTTAAAAGCATTTGACGTCGTTCGACAGATGGAAAAGCGAATGAGAGAAGTTGAAGTGACAATCAGTGAGCTTCTTCCCGATGCCAGTAATTATGACTCCATAATGAAAGAATACGATCAGCTTCAACATGAGTTTGCAGAAAAAAATGGTTATGGGTACGAAAATGAGATTCGTTCTGTTTTACACGGGTTTCAATTTGATGCCTCCTTTTACGATAAGAAAATTACGACGCTCTCTGGAGGACAAAAAACACGACTTGCACTTGCAAGAATGTTACTGCAACGTCCCGATATACTCATTTTAGATGAACCAACCAACCACTTAGATATTACGACATTAGCATGGTTAGAAACATATCTGCAAAATTATACAGGCGCTTTGTTGATTGTTTCTCATGACCGCTACTTCTTAGATAAAGTAGCAAGTGAGGTCTATGAGCTTAGCCGAAAAAAAATGCGAAATTATAAAGGAAACTATTCTCGTTATTTAGAATTAAAAGCAGATCAGCTTGCGACAGAATGGAAAGCCTATGAAAAACAGCAAACAGAAATTAATAAATTAGAGGACTTTGTTGCAAGAAATCTCGTACGGGCTTCTACAACCAAACGTGCACAAAGCCGAAGAAAAGCACTAGAAAAGATGGATCGCATGGATCGCCCACAAGGAGATGAAAAATCAGCTCACTTCTTATTTGATATTGAGCGTCCTTCTGGAAATGTTGTCTTACAGGTGGAAGATGCGGCCATTGGCTATGATGCACTTCAAATCCTTGCTGAACCTGTAAACCTGGATGTCCGCCGTAAAGATGCCATTGCTTTGGTAGGTCCAAATGGAATTGGTAAATCAACATTATTAAAGTCAATCATCGGTACACTCCCGTTCATTAAAGGATCTGCTCACTTAGGAACAAATGTGACCATTGGCTACTATGATCAAGGGCAAGCTGAACTCCATGGCAACAAAACGGTTCTTTCAGAGCTGTGGGACGAACATCCTACGACGCAGGAAAAAGACATTAGAAATGTTTTGGGCGGTTTTCTTTTTTCTGGAGATGATGTGGAAAAAACGATTCCGCTTTTAAGTGGAGGCGAAAAAGCACGTGTGGCACTAGCAAAACTTGCCATGAACAAAGAAAATTTTCTTATTTTAGATGAACCGACTAACCATTTAGATATTGATAATAAAGAAGTATTAGAGAATGCATTAATTGATTATGAAGGGACTCTTTTATTTGTTTCCCATGATAGATATTTTATTAATCGCTTAGCTACTAAAGTGATTGAGTTATCAGAAACTGGCAGCAAATTGTATCTAGGGGATTATGATTATTATCTTGAAAAGAAAAAAGAAGAGGAAGAAATTGCCGAGCTCTTAGCAAAAGAAACACAAACGCATACCCCTTCTACTCCTAAGAATGAGTTCTATCAAAATAAAGAGCAACAAAAATTAATACGAAGCTTGAATCGGAAAATCACGCAGATTGAAGAGGATATGGCCACATTAGATGAAAAAATTTCTGAACTGGAATTGGAAATGGTGAAACCTGAATTGTTGGATGACCACATTCGTCTGATGGAGTTAAATCAATCGTTAGAAGCTGCTCGAAAACAACAAGAGGACTTTCTAAATGAATGGGAAAATGTAAGTCTTGAACTCGAAGAACTGGAATAATGGAGCGCTAAGGGTCTTTTTAACAAAAGATTCTTAGCTTTTTTTTAAGATGATTATGAAACGTTTAAGGATTGCTATAACTACTGCTATTTTTATGAATATGGCGTTAAATGAGGATAGCAATTATTTTCATTGTACAAACATAAAGGAGTTGGTGATATGGGAAAAACTCAGATACGAAAGCCCTATAAAAAGAGGAAGAAAAAAAGTCCGTTTGTTCTCTTCGTGTTTTTAGGTTTGCTTGTTGGAGGTGTTTGGCTGATAAATGGAGGAAGCGTTTTATCAGATGGGCAACTACCGAATCTGTTTCAAGCAAAGCAGTCACAGCAATCATTTAGTAAAAAAGCAAACACGTATTTAAAAAAAAGAAACCCAAAAACAATCAACTACCCATTGAATCTTCAAACAGATGAGCGCTGGTCAGAGCTTTCTTATGGAGATAATACACTGGGAGTTAACGGATGTGCCATTGCTACTCTTTCAATGATTTTGTCAAAAGAACAAAACCGTGTCGTGGAGCCAACGGAAATTTTGGATTGGGCAAAGGATGTCTATTTTGTTGAGGGTGCAGGAACATCTTGGACCATTTTTCAAGACTTTGCGACATACTATGGACTGCCCTTTAAAAATCTCGGTAACAGTATAAATTCCGCTCTTGACTATCTGAAAAAAGATATCCCTGTAGTTGTATCCGTTGCTCCTGGTGAATTCACTGATACCGGGCATATTATGATATTAGCTGCAAGTAAGGATGGAAACATTCAAGTCTATGATCCTAACGATACGCCTAAAAAGAGTCATTACAAGAAAACATATACAAAAGATGAGATATCGTCTCAAGTAATCAATTATTGGGTGTATGCGTAAGCAGGAGCAAAAAAATCTGTCTGTGCAGCAGCTGATTAGAAAAGAAAGGTTGGAGAAGTTTGAAGAAAAGAATTGATTTATAGAAGGATTGTTTTTACTTGTTGCAGACTAAAAAATTCTGAGTGCTGTTTTTTGAAGCAGTGCTCAGTTTCTTTTTATATAATGAAATTGTTTATCAAAAAAAGACCACGGTGGGTAGCCGTGGTCAAGGAGTTATTTTTACTTGAGGAGTAAAAATGAAAAAGTGTTATAGGGTTGTTTTGGTATGTCTTTATATTAGCCAGAAACTATGAAGAAAGTATGTTTATTTTTTTTGGTTTTTACTATATTTTTTTTAAGAAAATACATAGATTCATTGGTTTTCATCTCCGTTAAATAAAGAAGAAAGCGAGCGTTAACTCAAGCACTGAAAGGCTGTCCCTGTTAACGCTCGCTTCTTCTGTAAAAATTACGTATACCTTCTTTTCATCTCTAGATGGAGGCTATTCTTTTCATCTGCGCAAAATAGCTCTATTCATCGTCTTCGTCAAATGTGAGTAATTGATTGACGTGATAAATATTTTCTTTCGCATCCTCTACAGGATTCACCGAGGTTTGTGTGAGAAGCCCATTAATAAAACTGATAACCATAGGCATGTTCATTCCTGCATATAAATCAAATTGTGCCCCAATCATTAATTCTTTTGCTACTACATTACAAGGAGTTCCTCCCATTAAATCAGCCATAACGATGAAATCATCCATTCCTCTTGTAGCTTCTTTAAACTTTTTTTGAAAGTCTTCCGGGCTTTCAGAAGGTAAGAGTGAGACCGTGTGTATACACGACTGCTCTCCCATAATCATCTCTGTACTTTTCTTTAATTCCTCGCAAAGTGTTCCGTGACTAATTAAAATTAATTGTGTATCCATCCTTCATCCCCCAATTTTCTTATTTTGAAATGACGCCTAGTGCAGAAAGAGCGATGGAGACAATTAAGACAATAAAGATGGCTTTCGTAGACGTAATATTTTTCTTTCCTAATAACCAGTAAATCGCGCCAACAATTGCAGCTGGTAACATGCGTGGCAAAATCATATCAATACTATTTTGAATGTTTAGTGTCACATCTCCGATACTTGGTGCCCAAGAAAATTTTACATTAACCATCGTAGCGACAAGTGCCCCAACCATGAAGACCCCTAGTACCGTCGCTGCATCCGTTAAAGCTGTCAGTCGACTTTGCATCGTTGTTACTAGAGAAATCCCTTCTTTGTAAGCAAAGCTTAACTGCTTCCAACGGAAAATCATAATGGCAATTTGTGCTGCAATCCAAATAAAGATACCCGTAGGATTGCCATTGATTGCCATGTTTGCGGCTAATGCCCCAAAAATTGTTGGAACTAATGATGCAAATATTGAATCGCCAATTGCAGCAAATGGTCCCATTAGCCCAACTTTTAAACCAGAAACGGTGTCTTTTGCAGTAATCCCCTCTTTTTCTTCCATTGCTAAATCAATTCCTGTAATAATCGTATTGAAGAAATTAGACGTATTAAAGAATTGAACATGTGTTTTCATCATTTCTTTTAATTCAGGCGTCCCATCACCATAAATCTTTCGTAACTGTGGCAAAATAGTATAAAGATAACCTGAGGCCTGCATCCGTTCATAGTTCCATCCTAGCTGAAAGCCAAATAAATTTCTACGATTAATTTGAGCAAAATCTTCTTTTGTTAGTTTGTAATTAGATTTCGTCATCTTCAATTTCCCCCTCGTCAGAAGCTTGGTGATTTGACCCTTGTACATGTGGAGTCAGTTGTGAATTTTTATAGCTTAAGGATGCTAATGAGAAGCCGATTAATGCGATAGCAAGCATTGGTAATGCATTAAAGATTCCAGAGAAATCTTTCACAACACTCGCTACACCAGTTCCTAATAATTGAATATTTCCAAACAATGTTGTTAGTAGTGCGGTGATAACAAACCCTAAAACGAGATAAGAAAAATGTTTCTTCACTGGTAAATAATGTAATAAGATTGCAAACCCAACGGCTGGAAGAACAGCACCTGCAACAGATAACCCATCACCGAGCCACTTTAAATCTCCGTTTAAGTAAGAAACGACTTTTTGTACCAAATCTCCCCCAAAAGCAAGGGCTAAGAAGACTGGAACCATCCGAGACAACGCCCAAGGTAGCGCACCCATTAGAAAATTCCGTTCAATTCCTTTGTAGTTCATTGTTTCAATATGGGCATCGATTCGATGTGCAAAATAGGTATTTGCAAATCTGCCTAGAATATCCATTTGAATCATTAAGCTTGCTACAGGAACAGCAATTGCGGCAATCGCTTGCTCTGGATCCATCCCTAAAGCAATAGAGAACGCAGTTGCTAAAACCGTTCCAGAGTTTGCATCAATCCTTGAAGCCCCACCAAATGTCCCAACACCTAAGATAGTCAGCTGCATACTCCCACCAATAAGAAGCCCTGCGGTAACATCACCCATAATGATTCCTGAAATTAATCCTGCAAAAACTGGAGCACTCATTGAAGAGTAAAGCTGTAATTCATCTAAAATTTGGTATCCTGCATATAAAGTTAATAATAATATCTGCCACCATGCTATATTCATGAATAATTCCCTCCTAGTTCTTTAATAACGACATAAAGTCTTCTGCTCGGTCACTTGGAACCATTTGTGCGACCAATTTCACACCTTTTTCATTTAAACGATTGAATACCTCAACATCACTATCCATGACATTGATTGATTTCGTAATTGAGCGGGTTTTATCAGTTTGCGACATATTTCCAACATTAATCTCTGTGATGGGCACACCTAGCTCAACAAGTTGTAAGAAACGATCGGGTCGACGTGCGACAATTAGCAGTCGCTGTGAATCATATTTTCCTGCTAAAATATTGGTTGCTGCTTTTTCAACTGGAAGAACACTTAGCTTGACTCCAGCAGGTGTAGCCAACTTTAATCCGCTTTTTTCGATTGCGTTTGTCGCAACATCATCATCTACCACCATAATTCTTGTAATATTAAGCTTTGTTGTCCAAAGATTTGCAACTTGACCGTGAATTAATCGACCATCAATACGTGTAGCAATAATACTCATGTTCATTCCTCCTCATTTATAATAATTTTTTTAAACTGATTGTTTTTGTCATCTGATTGAGCGTTGAAATACTCCTTCCGTTTCAAAAATTACGAGTGCATTTTTCCTTTTTTTAACTCTTTTGGGAAATTAAGTGACCTCGTCGGACCCAACATCCAAAAACAACCAATGTTTACCTGATTCACAAAAATTAATCCTTTACAAACTTGGCGAATAGCAAGAAAGGTATTCGCTATTTTTTTAATACTCTATCAAAACGGCTTTCTTCTTTCGTTTCCTTAGCTTCCGATGAGATATTTCTTTTGTTGAAACCGCTATCAACTGTTCTGTTAAAAAATGAACCTGATTCTACAGCTATGTTCATTTCATCAAGTTCATTTTTTTCAAATAGATTAGTTTGCTTCCATTAACTAGACGACCTCTATTTTTTCAAACCATGGACTGGCTGTTTTTTCTACCACTTCATTTAGCGAAGTAATATTTTCCACTCCAGTTTTTTTCAACCAATTTCGTGCAGCCTCTTCTCCTGATTCCATGAACGGTTGTACGCCGTCTCTCCATGTGGCACGCCCACATAAAACGCCATTAAAGGTTGAACCTGCTTGGTGGGCAAATACTAATGTCTCCTTAAATAGCTGAGAAGATACACCAGCACTTAAAAAGATAAATGGTAAGTCAGTTGCCTCACTTTGTTCTTTAAAGTAAGCCGCCGCCTCGTCAGGAGTATGGATACTTTCATGAGGAGAAAATCCTGCAACATAGTTCATATTCACAGGAACTTCGACTTTTAAGACGTCTACTTTATAAACAGGCTTAGAAAATTCTTTCATCATTTCAATGACTTTGTGCGGCTTAACATGAGCATACTCTTTTGATGTTGCATCAGATATCGTAGCGTCATAGGATACTAGCTCTAGGTAAAAAGGTAATTCTTCTTGTGCGCATTCGCTTCCTAGTCTTTCCACGAAGACGTGTTTGAGATGATTGATAGCTTCAGGTTCATCTACGTCGTAATAAAGTAGAAATTTGACTGCATCCGCTCCCTCATTTTTTAATCGTGTCACAGACCAGTCTTCTAGTAAATCTGGTAATCGCCCAGGTGTTGTGGCATCGTAGCCTGTTTTTTCATAGGCCAATAATAGCCCCGAATGACTATCTCTGTTTCTTGCAGCGGGCAATCCATACTCTGGATCCAACAGAATAGCCGAAGCATATGGGGTTAGCTCCTCAGAAACAAGTCTTTTGAATTCTTCAATCATGAAAGCTGTTGGTTCGTCCGTGTACTTTGCCATCATCTTTCGCAAGGCACCGCGTTGGTCAATTGCTAATGCTTTGATTCGACCGGTGTCGGTTGATAATAAATCCATCTTCTCTTTTTTTTTCTTGGAAATTTTTAACATGTTGACCACTCCATTCCAAAATAGGTGCTAGTTTAATATGGATGAATCGTAACACCCTTTACAACACGATTGACTGTTCCAGTTGCCGAAGGGGTATCTGGGGTATTCCCCACTTTTATGGATGTAAACAAGGCAATTGTTTGAGCAACCATAATTTCTGGTAAAGCAAGATATGCTTCTGGCAGAGGTTCCTCATTTGTTTGAAAAATAAATTTGTTTCCTGAAAAATGTTGTTTGCCTAGCTGACCAATTGCCACGGTATTTTTAGCAATCTGATTTTCTTGTACCTCTTCTAAAATATCCAAGTCATATTGACGTGTGTAAGGATCGTTGTTTAAAAATCCGAAAACGAGTGTTTTTTCATTAATAAACGATTTAGGTCCATGACGAAAGCCCATAGATGAGTCAAATACAGTTGCTACTTTTCCTGCAGTCAGCTCTAAAACCTTTAATTGTGCTTCTCTTGTGAGCCCTGCCAAACTCCCAGACCCTAGATAAACGATACGGTCAAAATCTGTATCGGTGAATGCATGGATTTCTTCTTCTCTAGATAATAGCTCTTTTCCCAGTAAAGAGGCGGTCTTCACATAGCTTCTTTTTGTTTCAATAGATGATAAGTCGAAAATCAGTAACGCGGTCAGCAACATGCAGGTGAAGCTTCCTGTCATAGCAAATCCCGCATCATTTGATTTTTCAGGCATCAACAATAACAAGTGATTGGAGTTATCTGTCGAATTTTTTGCTAAAAGACCATCGGATGCACAAGTAATCGTTAAGTGATAGACGGTGTGAACAAGCTGATCTGCCAACTGAACTGCTGCAAGACTTTCAGGACTATTTCCACTTCTAGCAAATGAAACAAGAAGCGTTGGAGAGTCTGGCTTTAAGTAATCAAGTGGTGCCGACACAATGTCTGTGGTTCCAATGCTTTCAAAGGTATAGTTTTTCGTATCGCCTACTCGATTGAGATATGGAATCAGTGTATCGCCAATATATTGCGAAGTTCCTGCTCCAGTGAAAATGATTCGGATAGGTGTACTTGCTATTTCTTTTAGAGAGTTGAAAAAGTTATTCATTTTTTCCTGTTGATTTTCAAACAGCTGAATAGTTTCTTCCCATAGCTCTGGTTGCTGTTGAATTTCTCGTGTGGTGATGACTGCCCCCATTTTCTTTAACGCATCATTTGATTGTTGAAACATTCTTTTTTCCTCCATTCATTTAGTCATTTATTCGAACGTGACTGATTCTATATCGGAATTGATCAGCTCTGGCAACACTACGCGTAAATTCAATAATTTCATTTTTTATATTGTAGGTCTTTCTTACTAGATGAAGTACAGGGGAGCTTTCCATGAGTGCCAGTATTTCTGCATCACGGCCAGTAACTAGACTCGCATAAAATTCTTCATCTGCTACTCGAATGATTTGTTCATAGTTTTCTTCAAAAAGTGTATACAGAGGTTTGCTTTCTAACTGCTGAACATCCATACTTAAAAAGATTTTTACAGGAAGATAAGAGCGCTCCAGCATCATCGGCTGATCGTCAGCTAGTCGTAAGCGCTTTAGTTTATAGAGCGGTTCTCCTAAAGAAACATTTAGCTGATTTGCAAAATACTTATTTGCTTCAATTTTTTCAAACTCCAAAATTTTTGTTTCGGGTATCTTTCCCAAGGCTTTCATTTGATCTGTGAAGCTATAGGCCCCTGATAAATTGGTCGTTTTTTTACTTAAATCTGAAACAAACGTTCCTTTTCCATGCTGTCGGTAAATGTACCCCATTTTTTCTAATTCTTGTAATGCTAGACGAACGGTTGTTCGACTTAATCCATAATGTTCAACTAACTCTCTTTCTGAGGGCAGCATTGTATTTGGTCCCATCTCAGTTTCAATTTTTTCTCTTAAAACGTCTACTAACTGATCATAAAGAGGCTGCTTTTTATATGTATCTTTCACAAGTGAATCCTCCCTTCTAACTGGTTACTACCACATGACCAATTTAAATCTTTTATTGTTATTTGTCAATTATTTTTTTAAAAAATAAAATAGCTATAAAGAAATAAACCTTTTATAATATAAGGTTTTATAGGATAAAAAAACAAAAAAGTTAATTTATGCATTTTTATACTTGTTATTTTAATTAGATACCAGTTGGGCGTTTTTTTCATAAAAAACAAAAAAAAGAACAAAGTAACATTTGATTTTCACAAATGCTTTTGTTCTTTTCTTCTGTACCATTTATGCAAGCCAACCATTCTTTTTTGCCACATTGATTGCTTCTATTCTTGTTCGCGTTCCGGTCTTACTAAGAATAGAGGAAATATAGTTACGGACGGTTCCTTCTGACAAAAATACTTGCTTAGCAATTTCTGCTGTGCTTGCTCCAGAATGAATACTGAATAATATCTCCATCTCTCTGTTGGTTAAAGGATTTTTTTCAGCACTCAGAACACTACGTACAAGATCAGGTGAAAAAACAGTCTCTCCGCGCAGTACCCGATAGATACTTTCAATAAGCTCCTCGCTTGGACTATCCTTCAATAAATAGCCGTTTACTTGATTGGCTAATGCTTGCTGAAAGTAGCCTTCTCTTGCAAACGTCGTTAAAATAATTAATTTCGTTGGTATCTTGAGAATCCGAAGCTGCTGAGCTATTTCAAGACCCGTCATTTTTGGCATCTCTATATCTAATACTGCCAGGTCTGGTTTACATCTGATTATTTCAGCGAGGGCTGTTTCCCCATCAAGCCCACTACCTACTACTTCAAAGGAATCTTCAAGATTTAAAATAGTTGTTAATGCAGAATTTAACATTTCCTGATCTTCTGCAAGATAAATAGTTGTCATTTTTATTCAGCCTTTTTAAATGATTTATTTGGAATTTTAATTTCTAATACTGTTCCGTCCTTGCTCATAATAGAGAAACAACCATGGAAGGATTCTACTCTATTTCTCATGCCTGTCAGTCCATGTGCCCCTTCACGGATAGCGGTAAATCCATCCCCATTATCTCGAATCGTCAAGCAGTAGGAGTCTTCGGTTTCTCCAAAAATAATTTCGGCAAGGCTCGCTTTGCTGTGCCGAATCATATTGGTCACAGCCTCTTTGATAACTGCAGAGCACACATCTTGAACAGGTAATGGCCAGTTTTCAGCGAGCTCTTCATTTTTGCTGTAGAGCAGAATATCAGCTACTCTTATATTTTTTTCTTCTTCAATCATGGTCTTAGCAATCGTTCGCTCTTGAAGATTTGAGACAATTTCTCGAACCATAGATAAATTTTTCCTTGAAGTCTCAGCAATTTCAATCAGCTCTTTTTGAACGGCTTCTGGTTTCTTCTCAAGAAGTTTTGCAGCAAGCTCCGTTTTCATCGTAATGATTGAAAATGCCTGACCTAAATTATCATGTAAATCTTGCGCAATCCGCTCTCTTTCACCTTGACGAATAATAGATTCCAGACGTTGATTTTGTTGAGCCAAACGATAGGACTGTTGGTAAGAACTTTGAACCGAACGTGCTACGAGTGGTGAAATAATAGAAAAAAGAAAGGCAATAAAAAGACTATAGTCGTTTTCAGCTATCGAGAGATCTGCATGAAGCAGGCCCCAACCAATGCTTATTGCGCAGGTGGAATAATAAGCTATTAGAAATTGTTGAAATCTTTTTTTTCCTATAGGAAGAGAACCTATTTCCCATGCAGTGAAAATAAAGAGATAGCCGTTTCCTAAAAAAATACCAAATAATAAAGAAATGATTAATTGGATAAAAAAATGGTATTGTAGGTGTTTTGTTACCTCATATCCATCTCTGTAAGCTTTTAAAAAAACAAGCAGGAGTAAAAAAAATATTCCTTTAGTTACTGAATCGAGTGGAATGAAATAGCTAACATTTGGGATAAGAAATACGAGCAAAAAATAGGGTAATAATCCGAATCGTTTTGGAAATAAAATATGTTCAGTGAAAAAATGCTTCATATAGTCAGTAGCTCCTGTTTTTTCCTAAAATGCAATAAAAGTCGAATACCAACAAATCCTAGAATGGACCAGATAAGTAAGCCTAAAATTGTTTGAATGCTAACTGACTGGTGGTGGATCACTGCTTTCACTAGAGAACTGCCAAAGTATGTCGGTAAATTGGTTCCTATGGCTTTTAACCAGTCGGGCATAATCTCTAATGGCCACCAAAGTCCACTTGCAATTGCCATGGGAAAGACAACCAAATTGCTTAATAAATTAACAACGTTACTTGTTCCTGTTAATGATACCATAATTCCAATAAAAATTAGAGGAATCGAAACAAGTGGGACAATAAATAAAACAACAAGCCAAGTAATAAAAGAAATCGTTACATGATTAACCAGACTTGCAACAATGCCGAGGGAAACAACTGCGGACATACTTAATGTAAAGAAAACGACAATCATTGAGGCATAGTATTGGAATCGAGAAATTGGACTTAAAACAATAAATAAGTCAAAAGAGTTTTCCTGATCGTCTAATAGGGTATTAGCTACAGTTATCACCGAACTCATTAAAGAGCTGTATAGTACCATGCTCACAAAATAATCAGAATTCCAAGCAGTTAGTGCATCTGCACTCATGTTATAGGTCATTACTTTTGTAAATAAAAGATAAAAAGCAATGGGAAGCGCAAGGTTAAAAAATAAAAATCGTAAATTACGAAAAATAATTCGCTGAAAGTTAATTGATACTTGATAGAAAAAATTATTCATGATTTCCGCCTCCTTCGTTGAGTGAAACAAATAATGACTCTAATGAATTTTGTTTGATAACTAAATTTTCAATGCCTGATAAGTAGGGAACGAGCTGTACAACTACTTGATTCACTTGATTGGTCATTAAATGGATAGATTCTCCAGTTCTCGTAACTGAGAGAACCGTTTTCCATTCAGTAAAGATTTTTTCAGAGAGCTTGGAATGAAACGTAATTTCCGCAGTTCCGGATTTTCTTCTTAGATCCTCCAATGTTCCATCAAATACAATATTTGATTCTTTTAAAATTAACAGACGATTAGCTGAAGATTCTAATTCGTCTAAATAATGGCTTGTAACAAAAAAGGTTTTTCCTTCCTTTTTTAGCAAACTGATGACTTGCCATAGTTTCTGCCGACTACTGCTATCCATCCCTGCTGTAGGCTCATCTAAGAAAATAAGTTGTGGATCACCGGCAAGTGCCACAGCAAAAGAAAGTCTGCGTTTTTGTCCGCCAGATAGCTTTGCGACCCGTTTGTTTTCGTGTTCCGCTAGATTGGCTAATGCAATCAGTTTTGTATAAGGTAAGGGTTTGTGATAATAACTAGCAGCTAAGGTTAAGGTTTCTTTTACGGTTAAGCGACTTAGCTGGATATTTTTTTGCATCATCACACCAATTTTTTGTCTGTCAATTGGCTGGTTTTGCTGATTAAAAAAAGTAACTGTTCCAGCATCTAGCGGGATAAGCTGATTGATACTATTAATCAACGTGGACTTCCCTGCCCCATTTATCCCAAGAAGCGCAACGATTTCTCCCTTGTTTACCTTAAAAGAGAGAGTATTTAAAATCGTTCTTTTTTTATAGGATTTACGAATATTCATTACCTCTAAAATTGTTTCTGTCATTTTGCTTCCTCCTTTTCTTTACTCATTAACTGTACCTTGAATGCAATCTCATCAACAGTCATGAGTGTCATGACTTCTTTATGACAAATGTCATAAGAAAAAAGCAGATAATAGAGCGTGAACTCCAGAGAAGCAGGAAGAACTGATTATTTGAATTATTTAATGACTTTAGCGCTTCTCTCCATTAATTTTTAAAATAAGAAAATGAGTATTTACTTCACTTTTTTATAGAGCAGCACCTATCGTGTGACTAGTGATGTCCAGATTACCTAAATTCTGGACAAAGGTTTGGGATTGGAAATCCCTACTACGTTTTGCACTCAAAAACCTCTATTCATAGGGACATGCTATGGAAATGAGTTGAAATTGTACCGATATACTATTTCTAAAAAAATAGATGCAGAGATTTACCAACTTGGTTCTGCATATCCCGTTATTTTTCTTCCAATGATGAACAGTACCTATCTAGTTCTTGAAGCTGAGCACATCTGCCTTAACAAAAATATAGGAGCAAAGCATCCTTAGATATGCTTTGTTCCTATATTTTTGAGAACGCTGTTCCCTCTATTTTGATTTCATAATATTTAAGGTTGATTTTCTTCGCTGTACCAAAATCAAAGAAGAAATAAACAATCATATTATTTTTTTACACAATTCTAATAACGAGTTTTCTTTCGTAAGAATAAACTCTGGAATACTAGAGTCCCGGGGCTGTTTATGCTGTCGATGGTTACTCCAAATTGTTTTCCAGCCAGCAGCATGAGCGCCAACCATGTCATTTTGAAAAGAATCACCAATATAATAGGTCTCCTGTTTATTTAAATGTAAACGTTCTTCAACTAAGTGAAAAATACGGGGATCAGGTTTAGCAAATCCTACAACAGAGGAAATAAATATCTGCTGTCTAGGAATCCATTTTTCTAAGTTTAACTGTGTTATTTTCTTTTTCTGATGTTCTTCAGGACCGTTAGTAATCATTCCTAAATTTACGCCGTTAGCGGAGCAATAATCTAAAGCATCTTTCATATCTGGCAGAAGTTGAATCTTTTGCTGATTGTTTAAATAACTTTTTTGAAATTTATCTGCTTGAACATCTGTGATTTCGTAGCCAAAATATGCAAATGCTTTTTTTATGCGATATCGATGCATTTTTTTTATTGTCAGATTTCCATTTTCTGTTAAATGAAAGACTTCATCACTGTATTTTCTACTTAAGACATATAATTTTTCAATTGACACATCAGGAAAATTAAACTGTTCTTGATATGCTTGTTGGAACGGTTGTAACTGATCGTAGAGTGTATCATCTAAATCAAAGATAATGGCTGTCATAGCGGCTCCTTTGCGTGAATAAGCTCGTTTATTGATAGGTTTTGATAAAATCAATAGTTTAAACACAATACTAATATTTTAGCATATACTTATGAAGAGAAAATAAAAATTTGTTAGAGGATACCTAATCACTTTATTTTAGATTCAATTAGGCAGTTGATTATCTAACTTATAAAAATTTTTACAATGACTAGTATGTTTGCGCAATATTTTCAACAGTAAGTCCATCGTTTTAAATGAGTGTATCTCCTGGTGTACGCGCTTCAAAACAATCAATGCCAATAACTTTCTCAGCCAAAGCTTACCGCTATTTTAATAGCTACCCGCTTTAATACATTTGAAGGCAAAACAGATTTCACTTTCTACCTGCCCTATGTTACTTAGAAATAGCTTTGATTCGAGTAGTGACGCCTTTTAAATTGTAGCATTCGGCATAGTCCCGAATTGGTCGTTTGATATGATCGATTACATAACGTTGCCCATCAATGTTATATGTTTTTAAGTTAGCATACATTTTTTCAATTTCGACTTTTACTTCTTCATCATTGAATGTGTAATGCCCCGCTATATCTAAAATTTCTGCTTGTAATTGTTCATCACCAGATTCTAAAATTTGCTCAACGGTTAATTCTTTCTGATCACCAACCATCCACTTTCTCCATCGTTCACTCTTAATTGCATGAATTAATAATATTTCTCGTGTATTAGAAGCTTCGCTAATTCGTTCATTTTCTGCTAATCGAGCTTCTACAGAGGCAAGATTTAAATAGGCACGCGTTTCTTCTGTTCCATACTGTGGTGCAACATTTGTTGCCGTAATTTCAGAAGGAATATGCTCTAACAACGTTACATCATCCAAATAATCCCCATTATGTTCTTTTAAGCCTACTCCATATTGTTTAGCCATTTGTGCTAAATCATAGGCATTCTTGAAATTAAATGTTCCAACCTGTTCTGTTTTACGTGTTAACGTTCCTGTTTGTCCGACGATAAATGTTGGCATTGGTAATCCGCGTTTCTCTAATTCCTCTTTTAATTGTAGAATAAAGGATTCGTATGTTTCAGTGGAGGTTAATCCTCCGTTTGTTTCTTCTGTCCCCACTTCATAACCGATTTCAGGTAGATTCCGTGATTTACGTTCTGATTCACAGAATGCAATTAAGTCAACAGTTCTTTCTAAAACTGTTTCTAAAGGGATTACTTTCCCTACTTCAAATGGATCTTTAGTGGGATCAATCATTAATAAATCAAAGCCTGCTTCAATATCTGCTATATATGATTTTTGTCCCAGTGCCATTGCTTTGTCAGTCGGTAAGTGATCATTTCGTTCTTTATCACGTTGCCAAGGTCCCCCATGGTCACGACATAAATAATAGAAATTATCATAGCCAATTTCTTCAGCCACCTCTTCAACTGCTTTTGCAAACGTAAACTGATTCCAGCCATTTACGTAACCACCGCCTAATTCATCTGCATCAACTTGATTTCTACTAGCAATAAACATCACTGGATAATCATCTTCGTGTGATAACTCGAGTGTTGCTTGAACACAGTTTTTAGACATTGGACCAATCCCGAGTAAAGTAGCACTCTCACCCGTCTTTTGTAATGTAAGCAGACTTTCAACGACCGTTTTTATTGGTAATTTTTTCATTATAAGCCATCTCCAATTTTTTTATTTTAATAAGATTTAAATTTATTACACTCAAAGTATAAAATTGACTTTATTTGTTGCATATGACAATTTCTTGCAACAAATTTTTTTATTTCTGACACTTGTTGCAAATCAAACTGTAAATGTTCAATAGAAAACTGTGTTACACTTCTTCTATGTTTTCTAAATTCGGTTTTGTAAAGTGTAGGATAGCAACAGAAATGAACACACCTATAAACATTGAGAGGACATACCAAAGTTTTCCATTAACTACAGGAAGGATAATCAAGCCTCCATGCGGAACAAGCGCTTCAACTCCATTAGCCATTCCTAAACCGCCTGCTATAGCGCTTCCAATTACAATCGCTGGCAATACTCGTTTGATATCTTTGACGGCAAATGGAATTGCGCCTTCAGTAATCCCAATAAGCCCCATAAATAATGCAGATATCCCTAAATCTTTATCTGCAGATGTATATTTTTTTCGATCAATAAATGTTGAGATAGCCATTGCAAGAGGAGGGACAGCGCAGGCAATTCTATGCGCACCATTTGGTCCATACACACCTTCTGCCATCAGTGCTATAGTAAACGCAGTTGCTGTTTTATTAATGGGTCCGCCCATATCAAATGCAGTCATTGCGCCTAAAATCATTCCCAGTATAATGGCGCTGCCTCCTTGCATTTTTCCAAGTGCCTGAACAAGCCAATCCATGGCTGCACCAATTGGAACAGAAATTACATAAATATAAATCATTCCTAAAAGAAAAGTTGTAATGACTGGGACAATAAGAATAGGCATAATCGTTCGAATAGTTGCTGGTACTTTCCATGTTTTTACCCAGCGGACGAAATACCCCGTCCCAACACCTAAAATCATTGCCCCTAAAAACCCTGTTTGAACTTGCTGCTCGCCTATTGGATTATTTGCAATATAGCCTAAAATCATAGCTGGAACTAAGGCGGGCTTGCCTGCTAACGCATTAGCAATATAGCCCGACAACAATGGAATCATCATAGCAAAACCTGCTGAACCCATATCTAGGATGTTTTTCATAAAAGGATTTGTTACTTGCATCCCAGAATCAGTGGCTTCCCCTGTTGCTAATGACAATGCTAAGAAGATACCACCTACTACAACTGCAGGTAACATAAATGAAACGCCCGTATTAAATGCTTTTTGTAAGTCTTTAAAGAAACTCTCTTTCTTTTTCATATATTTTTCCTCCTTTTCTATGGCAGATTATAGTTTTTCAGCAGCATCAATTACTTTTACTGGATCATGAATGGCCTTTGCTGGATCGAGGGAGAGTAGCTTACCTAGGCGTTCTTTTTCTTCAAAACGGTCTTCCCCCTCAATGCCAATAGCGACAGCTAAAATTACTACATCTGCCTCATCTATTTCTTCTTGTTCGAGTTCATTTTCAATCCCCATGCTTCCTTGGGTTTCTACTTTTACTTCATAGCCCCGTTTTCTACATTCTTTTTCAATTGCTTCTTGAGCCATATACGTATGGGCGATTCCTGTAGGACACGCAGTCACTGCTACTATTTTCATTCTTGGTTCCTCCTTAGATTTCGATTGAATTTAATTTTTCCAAAATTTCTGGTTTGTTCGCTCCGTTTAACAATTGACTTCTAAAATTCTCATCTAATAATCGTTTACTTAACTGAGAGATGAATCTCAAATGAAGATTATTTTCACTTTCTTTTGGAACACCAATTAAAAAGATTAACTGAACGAGTTCTTCATTTTTTTCTGTCCAGCGCATTTTATTTGCTGTTCTAACAAAAGCAATAAACGGATAATTGACTGAATCAGATTTTCCGTGTGGAATGGCAATTGAGTAGCCTATCGCTGTTGATACTTCTTCTTCTCTTTTTTTAACAGCAGCATTGAATGCTTCTTTATTACTGATATATCCATCTGTATGTGCTTGATTTACAACTAACTGAATAATCTCTTCCTGACTGCTTGTATCAACATCAAGAAAAATTAATTCTTTTGAAAGCACATGCTCATTCATTTTTTGGCTATTTCCCAATTTATTATTCACTCCTTAAAATTTCCATTATCTCTGTCTTAGAGATTGGCTTTCTCATCTGCTTTAAAACATTTTCTGTATCGACTATGTTATAGATATCGGATAAAATCTGTCTGGTTTGATTTGTGTCTTCTTCTGAAATACAAATAAGAAAAATAATATCTACATAATATTTATCCCATTTAAATTTTTTCTTATTTTTTATAAATACGATTGTTGTTTTATTTACATAACTCGGATGCCCATGAGGAACAGCTGTACCTGACGGAAGGTCTGTTCCGCCTAATTTTTCACGCTGAAAAAGATTCTCGATAAATTTTTCTGAAACAAGTCCTTTTTTTATCAACTGTAACCCAACCATCCGAAACAACTCTTCCTTGGAAGAAAACTCGCTGTTTACATAAACCAGATCCGGTTGAATGTATTTTCTTAAATGTTGAACGGTCAGCGTTGAATTTTTCGGACTAAGATTACTTGGTTTATAACCAGAATTTTTTATTTTTTGGGTATCAATATCTGTCAAAAATGGTGAAACAAATAATACTTTCTTCTCTGGAATCTCTATTTTTATAGTAGAAATAATTAAGTCAAATTGATAAACATCTATATGTTCTAACTCAGCAACAGAAGCAACCTCAATTGTATCCAAAGAAGGAAGGATGTTTTTAATACGATTCATTAATAATTCAGAGGTTGCGATTCCCATTTGACAGACAACTAAAATTTTTCGATTTAACTTTGCTCGTTCAATTGCTGATTGAAAATAGATGGTTAAGAAGGCAATTTCATCTTCGTTGAATGAGATATTGAGCTTCTTTTCATATTCACTTAATACAACCCATATAACATTGAAAGTTAACGAAAACTCTGTTTTAATTTGCTCCGTAAAAGGATTTTCTGTCTTGTTATTTGATTGCAATCTATAAATCATTGGTGGAATATGGTCCATCAGTTGTTGCTCTAACTTTTTATCATTTGAAAAATCAATACTTAATGCTTTTGACACTCTGGTAAGTAAAGTTTTCACCACTCCATTATCAATTGTTTCTTTTGGAAGAGATTCAAACCGATTTGCTATTAAATGCTGAGAAAAAAATTTTACATCTTCATTTGTGTAAGAAAATCTAAGACGTAACGCGGCTTTATGTAATAATCTAACCGCACTTTCTTCAAAAAAAAGGGAAAATTCTGAGCCTTTAGTCTTTTCATTTTCTTGAATATGATGGCCATTCAAGTTTCTGTGAACAAGAATAATAAAAATATTTAAGACGTTTTGAACGTAGTAATCTGCAAGTGCATTGCTGTTATCTCGTACATAGTTATACAGAATGTTGGTACATACAGAAATAATTGTTTCCTCATAATATGGACCGAGTACATTCATTTTCATTCGAATGGTGTCGTCATAATAGTAATTTGAATGGCTAATGATGTATCGATTAAATTGTAAATATGCTTTTTGAATATCTGATTCGGTTCCGCTAATTCGTGTCCCCTGTACATCACTTTTTAATGTAATATCAGAACCTGCTTGCAAAATTTCTTTGATGCATTCTAAATCCTTAATAATGGAAGTCTTACTTACTAAATAGAGCTCAGAAAGAGAATTGAAACTTATCATCTCTTCATCAAACAAAAGGATTTTCATAATATCGATTCGTCTTGAAAACGTACTATAAGTATCGATTGTATCAAGGCTTTCTGTAAATGGTTGTTCAATCTTGCAGTTTTTTAGTAAGATACCGACACCTCTCTTTTTTTCAATGCATTTCCCTAAGCGTTGAATGTGATTTTCTAACAGCTTTAACTCAGAATGTACGGTTCGTTTGGAAACGCCTAATTGATTGGCGAGGACCTGCACTGTTAAAAAATCAGTTTGGGATTCTAATAGCTCCAGTAGCTCTTTTTGTCTCTGTGATACCATATGATGTGCACATCCTAACTATTATTCTGTTAGCGCTATCATGAATATACGTTCATTATAGTGAGCTATTTACTTATTGAATATTACATTTCTTTGCAACAAGTACAGTAAAACTGATTTTAGTTGTTGCAAAGAAAATAGTGAATGAGTCCCAAAAAGTATTTATGGTGGATACTCGTAAGGGGAATCATTTATTTCTTTAAAAAACAGTGTATCAATATAATTCTAGCAGTTGTCAATTTTCGAAGTATTTCAACCATAGAGTTAAAAAAGAGAATGATAATGGATGTGTTCCTCCTTCACTTGTATGAATTTTTAAAGAAACTAAGAAACCAGGACATAACTCTAAAAGTTATGCCCTGGCTTTGTTAAATCTTAATGAGGGTGGAAAATGAAGTAACGCTATCTTCCGCGTACGCTTAAAACGTGCTTGAACTAGAGGTTTCCACTTATAGTTATGGGTCGCTTATGTAACTATTGTAAACTAGTTTGGCGAGTTATAACTAAGTTTAATTTTATCCTTTTCTTCTATTTCCTCATGCAACCGAGTATGATCTAAAAAATTTTATCCAATAAATACTTTAATTGTATCGTTTATCTAATAATTTGAGTATGAAAATTGTTTTATTACTTGTTTTAAGGGTAATGGCAACTTAATGATTGATAGAAAATATTTCTTCTTGTAACGAGGACACTCTCAATAACCTCTAAAAAATGTGTTTATTGTCGCCCATTTTTGTTGCCAGACCATTGCCAGAGTTCATAACTTAAAGGCTGCCTATAAGAATAAAATTCCACGAAGAGCCATTCGCTTGTAGCGAAATCCTCCGTGGAACTTGTCTATTTTTTATTCTGTTTGAATCGCTTATCTTCCTTAAAATACCGACTGCTCTTTTATCGGAAGTGTACATACTCCGTAAATTCTGATATTAGGAAAATAGATTACAGAAATAGCCTTATTTAGAAAGAAGTAAATTACTCTAAAATTGAAAAGTCAGTTCAATGACGAAAAATGACTTTTATATAAAAATACTATTGAATAGCCATAACCTTCTCACCAGGTTCTTTAAAACCTGTAAAGATACTGTAAGATTTATCCTTTACTTCAGGAAATACTACAATTATCGTGTTTTCTTTTTCTTGTTCTTTTAAATACTGAACATCCATAGTCAGTAGTTCATCATCAATAGCAACTTTCTGACCTACAGTAACCTTTGGATAAAGTCCTTTTCCTTTTAATGTCACAGTATCAATTCCTACGTGTAATAATACATCTAGTCCATGGCTACTATGAATAGATATAGCATGATTCGTTGGGAAAATTGATTTTATTGTTCCTGCTACTGGTGAATAAACAATCGAGTCAGAAGGGATTACAGCGAACCCTTCTCCCATCATTTTCTGGCTGAATACGGGATCGTTTACTTCAGCTAATTCTATAACTTCTCCTTTTACGGGCGAATAAATTTCAATATTTTTTTTCTTAAAAAAGTGAAACAACTGGCATTCTCCTATCTTTTCTTAAGTGTAGGTTCCTGGTTTATCACTCGTTTTTAGGAAGCTTAGCTAGCTCGTTCCTAAAATATCTGTATAAAGTAGTGATATCTTCAATCAGAAGACTTCTATTTTCTACTGGAAAGAGGTTCCAGCGATGACTCAAGTGAAATCACACCATAAAAAATTAACTTAATTCAGGCCACATACCTTGATTAGCTTCATACAATTCATCTAGTACTTTTTTCCCTACAGTATAGTTAGGAATAGTTTTATTTAACATGACAGCTTCTAAAGCGGTTTGATATGAACCAGATAATGCGGCATCCACCGTCATTTTCTCATAAGCTTTTTGCATTTCCATTAACCCTTTTTGGAAAGTAGGAATCTCCCCGATATTAATAGTTTCAGCCCCCATTGAGCCAACATATGCTGGAGTTTCTACTACGGCTTCTGAATCAAAGTTAGAGATTGCTCCATGATTCTTTTTATTCACCGTAAAACGTTCTCTTGTATTGTGAATAATCGCATATGCAATATCCACAATATAGTTCCCATGTACCCCAGCATGAAGGGACGAATCTTTTGCTGATCCGGCTGCAATCACTCGTCGGCACTCATCATAAATCCTTTTTTCACGACCTTGCATAACATAATCTCCACGTGTAAAGTTTGGATTATCATGGCTAATCATTTCATCTGGTGTTAAATAATATTGTAGATAACAATTAGGAAAATATTCTGGGAAACGTTTGAATAGACTAATCATTTGTCTATAGGTGTCAATCCAGTATTGATCCCCTTCTGTCTCTTCATTTGACATAAGTAACGTCTCAATTTTTCCTGATAAGACATCTTCACGAAGTTTTGGAAGCAAATCTTTTCCTTTCTCGTCGATAATATTCGTCCACCAACCAAAATGGTTTAAGCCAAAGTATTTAAAAGTTAAATCTCTCAAATTTTTATTGAAATATTTTGCAATTGCTCCTTCAATTGAAATCGGCATATCGCAAATACATAGCACATTAGCATCTGGAAATTCCCGATAAATAGCTTCAGACAAGATAGCTTCGGGATTTGTATAATTTAAAATCCATGCATCTGGACAAATCTCTTTAACTTTACGAATAATCTCCAACACTGCAGGAATCACTCGCATTGCAAATGAAAATCCGCCAAGTCCACATGTTTCTTGACCCACGACACCATTTTGTAAACAAATTTTTTCATCAATAGCTCTTTGCTTGTTCAATCCTGGACGAATTTGCATGAATAAGAAGTCTGCATCTAACAAAGCGTCATCTATATTTGTTGTGTAAGATACATTCACTGTTGAGCCAGTTTCTCTATAGTACATTTTTGTATACTGCCCTAAAAGATTAACGCGTTCCTCATCATTATCATAAAGAACTAGATCAGTTAAGTTCAATTCTTCTGCTCGCTTTCGCAAAACCTCTAATATTCCAGGAGACTGAGTTGATCCGCCGCCAATCATTACAAATTTATTTCCCATGTATACTTCCCCCAATTATTAATTTTTCTTTTATGCTTTTAAAGATTTTTCATGAGCCATATAAGCCTCTACTTTTTCTCGTTCTTCTTCTACACCAACACCAATAATGATTTGGATGTGTTTACCTTTGTCTACAATACCGGAAGCTTGAACCTTCTCTTTTAGAATCTTCATGTTCACTTTAGAGGTATCTTTCACATCTATCCGAAGTCTTGTATAGCAGTTGATGATATTGTCAATGTTTTCTGCACCACCAAGTCCGGCGACAATGTTTTTAATTTGCGGTTCAAACTCTGAATCATTATCAATTGAATCATCGGCATCCATAGTCTCATCAATTACTAGATTGTCAATTGAGCTCTCTTTCTTTTCTCTTCCCAAAGTAGGAATATCTAGTTTTACAATTAAAAGTTTAAATACGAGGTATTCCATTACCGCTGTTAGTATAAATACAATTGGAATCAGATATTGGTGTCCCAAACGAGCTGGAAAAGCAAAGCTATTAATAATCATATTTATGCCGGTATCAAATTGAATATTTATCCCTACCAAATTTGTAATTAGCATACTTACTCCATAGACAATTGCATGTGCTAACCATAAGATTGGCGACAAGAATAAGAATAAGAACTCTAAAGGCTCAGTAACCCCAGCTAAAAATGCTGTAGTCACCGTTGGAATGAGGATAGCTGCAACTTTTTTACGGTTCTCAGGACGTGCAGTTTTCCAAAGTGCAAAAGCAATCCCTATCGGTAAAGAAATTGACCCAAAGTTTGCTAAATAGCCAATAGATGGATGCATTGTAGTGATAGAACCCGCATTTCCTAATTCTGCCAACCAGATGTTGAATGCACCGTTATATACTTGACCTGCGATTTCTGCGGTTCCTCCAAGTGGCGTATAAAAAATAGGCATCCATAAGAAGTGATGTAATCCTAAAGGTAGTAATAAGCGGTTTAGGAATCCATAGAAAAAGAATCCTACAGAACCTGCAGTAGTGGTTGCCTTAACGACTGTTTCAACAACAGAGTTCACTGCTGGCCAAAAATAGGTGATTCCAATGGCAAACAAGATAGTTGCAAAAACAATCAAAATATAAGCAGATTTAGTTCCTGAGTAAGGAGACAAATATTTGTGTAGTTTGATTTCTCCAAATTTATTTACCATTACTCCGACAAAAACGCCTAATAAAATCCCTAAAAATACACCCATATCTGTGACTTGAATTCCAAAAACCGTCCCTTGACCAGTTCCATAAAGACCTTGTTCTCCGGCTACTGCTAATCTATCAGTAACGGTTAACCAAGCATTATTCGCATATAGGAACACAAGATAAGTTATCGTACCCAATATCGCAGCATCAGTTTTATATTTAGGTTTAGCCAATGCTGCTGCAATACCTACACAAAAAATGGCACTTAATTGTCCAATCATCCCGTTAGACATGATATTAAAAACAAAGTTCCCAATTTCTTTTGATACGGTGGGCATCATGTCTAATTTAAGAATCGCGCAAACAGATAAAATAATCCCCGTAACAGCCATAAACATGACTGGTTGAATGATTGCTTTGGAAAAGGTACTTGCCGAGCGCATAAATTTTTCTTTCATCATATACATCTCCTTTTTTAATTGACTATCCGTATAAACACTCCTATGAATCTATTAATGAAAAAAATCTCCATAATGGTAACATCCTATATTTCGTTCTTCTAAAATATTTCGCAGCATTGGATCACATAATAAGGTAACCTCTTTGGTACGCTGAATATTGAAAGAAGAGTTTGCATACAATGTTTCATCAACAAACGCAGGATGGACCATCAATTCTGTAATCTCATTTTCCTTAACGGAATCTAGTACAGATTGTATTTCTTCAAAACACTCCTTATGTCTTTCATTTACAGTGAAGCCTAGATTGCGAATCTCTGGGTGATCCATTAAATCTAAGAAACCTCTGATTCCTTTTTGATAAGGAAGAGTTAAACTTTCTTCAAGACCGTATGAATTTCGGAAACATAACTGGTATTTTTCTGCTATTTTCTTAGTAATCTCATAATTTTCAGGAAAGGTGTGCACATGATGATGACTATCAAGATGGGTTAGCTTTATCCCATTATTCTTCAGGTAATCAATCTGACAGCACCACTCATTGAAAATTTCATCTGCATCCATCATGCTGCGATATAATTTATATTCTTTCAGATTAAAAAAAGTGCCATTTTTACCAGTCAGGGTTTTATTTACTGTCATTGGAGTTCCGCAAGTCAACACTAGATGGCCACCTACGCCTAAATCACGATTTTTTTTGGCTAATTCGATTGCCTCATCACGACCTGGCATGTTAGCCATTAAAGTGGTAGAAGTTAAAACGCCATTTTTAAATGCTTCTAGGATTCCCAGATTTACCGCAGTTGAGTAGCCAAAATCATCTGCGTTAATAATTATTTTTTTCATACTTTTGCCTCTTTCATAAAAGAAATTACTTTCATACAATTGTATTTGCTTTCTTTATGAGTGTAGTATAAACTGCATAGAGAACGCATACAATACTTTTGCAAAAGGATGATTTTTCTTTCTGTTATTGAAAGTAGTTTCACTAGGAGGGTAATTATGAAAAAAATTTATTATTTTAACAGATTACTACCAAATAGTAATCTTAGAGATGACGATGAAAAAATCATCGAGAATATCATCGCTGATATTGAAGAAAAAAAACTCATAGAAATAAAAAAAGTGGCCGAGCAAAATTTCACGTCGCAGTCTTCAATTAGTCGTTTAGCAAAACGTGCTGGTTTTAAAAATTTCAAAGAATTTATCTTTTTCTTAGAAACAGAGTTTTCTATAAAATCAAGCAAGCAAATCGACAACCTTCCCTTTGCTAGTTCATCCCACAGTTGGGATACTATCGATGAGTTTTTTTCAAATGCATTTGCGACAAAAAAAATATATCTTTTCGGCGAAGGATTCTGCCAATTTTTGGTGGACTACACCTATCGTAAACTTCTTCTAAAAAAAATATATGCAATCGATCTTGATGGGGTCGAAATCAGTCTAGTTTCAGATGAAACGCCACATACACTGATTACTTTTTCTCAATCGGGTGAAAATAAACGCGGTTTGATAAAAATGAAGGAATGTAAAAGCTATGGAGGAAAAGTTATTGCCATCACGTCAACTGAGAATAGCAGCTACGTGAAGCAAAGTGATCTTTCTTTTATTGTTGATAGAGGGAGCACAGGGCTAGATTACGAAAACCAAAACTTAAATTATTTTTTTGGTAATTCCTTAAATCTAATCGAGTACTTAATTGGAATTTACACTTAATAATTATTTTCTTTTTATTTTGCTAATTCTTTTATCGATAAGAGCTATTTGAGCTTTCGTAGATAAAATCTCATTGGTTGCGTTACAAACTTTTAAACGTGAATCAATTCATCTTTTTGACGTCTTCAGCTCTTTTCAATAAATTCTCAAAGTCTTCTTGTGGTGAAAAGAGCTGCACAGAAGTGTTCAGTTGCGAAGCACCGATCGTCAACAAAAAAGAATCTCCCCGAGATTTACCGCATCAATTAAGTAGATTTTTAGATCTATTTCTTTCAGAGATAGTGTGTTAAGGCAAATATAGTTTATTTCCGACTCCTTCAACTCCAGCATATCCCAAGCGCACAAGATGATGAGAGCGGAAGACTTTCAATTTATTTCTCTTAAAAAATTTCGTATCTTTAACATCTGAAAAAATAAAACGAATCCGATCACAACTTAAAAAGTTATGACTCGGATTCGTTAAACCTTATTTACGATAAATCTTAAACTCCAAAAAGTAATCATTATAAATACCTAGATATTTTGAGCCTAAATCTTCATAGACTTCTAAATGTTCAATCGTTTTATCGTCTGGATAAAATTGTTTATCTTCGGAGATTTCTTTTGGCAGCAGTTTTTTTGCTTCTTTATTTGGAGTTGAATAGCCAATGTATTCTGCATTTTGTGCTGCATTTTCAGGTTCAGACATGAAATTGATAAAGTCATAGGCACCTTGAATATTCTTTGCTGTTTTAGGAATTACGATATTATCAAACCATAAATTTGAGCCCTCAGAAGGAATCACATAATGAAGATGCTCATTTTCCTCCAGCATTTCTGCAGCTTCCCCTGAGAATGTTACAGCAACAGCACTCTCCTCATTAATCATATACATCTTAATTTCATCAGCAACAATTGCTTTTACGTTAGCGGTTAGTCCCGTTAGTTTTTTTGAGGCATTATCTAATTCCGAAATGTCTTTACTGTTTAATGAGTCACCTAAGCTATTTAAAGAAAGCCCCATGACTTCTCTTGCTCCATCAATGAGCATGACATTGTCTTTTAACTCTGGTCGCCACAAATCGTCCCAATGTTTCATGTCTGCCTCATTAACAAATTTATCATTGTAGATGATACCCAGTGTTCCCCAGAAATATGGAACGGAGTATTGATTGTTTGGATCAAAATCTAAATCCAGGAATCGTTCATCAATTGCTTTCATTCCAGTAAGTCGTGAATGATCAATAGGCAGCAGGAGTTGTTCTTTCATCATCTTTTGAATCATGTACTCACTGGGAATCGTAATATCATAAGCTGTTCCCCCTTGCTGAATTTTTGTAAACATGGCTTCATTTGAATCGAAGGTTTCATAATTTACTTTGTACCCATATTCCTTCTCAAACTTTTTAATTAGCTCAGGATCAATATAGTCTCCCCAATTGTAGATGGTTACAATATCGGCTCCTGCCATTCCGCTTGCCTTTTCGAGCTGGCGAACTGAGAAAAACAAAATCAAGATGATGGCAAGAATACCAAGGAACAATGATTGTAATTTTTTCATCCTAGTTTTGTCCCCTCTCTTGCTTCTCGACGGTTTTTGCGAACCTTGCGGGAAGTATTATCTTTGCTTATAAAGTAGTAACCGACTACCAAAATCATGGAAAATAGAAAGACCAGTGCGCTCAATGCATTAATTTCTAAGCTGATTCCTTGGCGAGCACGAGAATAGATTTCTACTGACAAAGTAGTAAAGCCATTTCCTGTCACAAAGAAAGTGACTGCAAAATCATCTAGTGAGTAAGTAAAGGCCATGAAATATCCTGCGATAATTCCAGGAGATAAAAAAGGTAAGATAATATTTTTTACTACTTGGAAGTTACTAGCTCCTAAATCTCTTGCCGCATCTACCATTGAATCATTCATTTCTTGCAGTTTTGGCAATACCATTAATACCACAATCGGAATACTAAAAGCGATATGGGAAAGCAGCACACTTTGAAACCCTAAACTAAATCCAATAAGTGTAAAGAAAATCAAAAAGCTGGCACCTATAATGACATCTGGTGAGACAAGCAAGATGTTATTAGCACTCAACAATGCAGTACGAGCCTGACGTTTTTTTGTATAATAAATGCCCATTGCGCCAAATGTACCAATCATGGTGGCGATTAAAGCAGATAGAAAGGCTAGAAAAAACGTATTTAATACGATAATAATTAGCCGTGTATCATCAAATACTGCCTGATAATTTTCCCATGTGAATCCTGTAAACTCATTCATCGTTCCACCTGCATTAAAAGAATAAAAAATCAGATAGAATATAGGCGTATATAGTAATAGAAAGACAACGGCTAAATAGAGATACGACCATTTAAATTTTTTCATTTTGCTCGTCCTCCTTTACGCTTTTCGCCTGTTAACAGCATCACAACAAACATGGCAATAATCAAAATCACACCGATAGTAGAGCCCATTCCCCAGTTTTGTGTCACTAAGAAGTGCTGCTCTATAGCGGTTCCCAGTGTAATGACACGGTTTCCACCAATGAGTCGGGTCAACATGAATAAAGAGAGCGATGGAATAAATACTGCTTGTACGCCACTTTTTACGCCATTTAAGGACAAAGGAAAGATCACTCTGCGAAACGTCTCAAAGTTATTGGCTCCTAGATCACGACTAGCACTAATGAGAGAAGGATTCATTTCCTCTAGCGCATTAAAAATAGGCATAATCATAAATGGAATCTCTATATAGGTGGCAACAAATAGAAAGCTAAAGTCCGTAAATAGAATCTGTTTGGGACCAATCCCAAGAAAGTCAAAGAAATGATTCACACTTCCGTGAATACTGAAAATACCAATAAATGCGTAAGCTTTAAGGAGTAGATTCACCCATGTGGGTAAGATAATCAGCATCAGCCAAAGCTGTTTATGTTTTAATTTTGTTAAAAAATAAGCGGTTGGATAACTGATAAGCAAGGTAAAGAATGTAATTAAAAAGGCATACCATACTGAATTAAACGTCATCCACAGGTAGGTTCCTGAAGTGAAATAGGCTGCATAATTTGAAAGAGTAAACTGCCCGTTCATATCAAAAAACGATTGATAAATAATCAGTAAAACAGGGGCAATAACAAATAGTATAAGCCACATGAAATAAGGCACAGAATAAATTCGACGGATTGTTTTCATTTCATCTACTCCTCATAGCTTTCAAGACGTGCATCAAAATCTTCTTCCGATTCGTTAAACCGCATGACATGAATATCTTCTGGTTCAAAGAAAAGCCCGACTTTACTGCCTTCTTTTGCTTTGCGAGTTGAGTGAACCATCCATTCGTTTTTATCTTCGTCAGTACAAAGAATTTCGTAATGAACGCCTCGAAATAGCTGGGTATCCACCGTAACCACGAGTTTGCCTTTATCAGGTGTTGTAATCGTCAAATCTTCTGGACGGATGACTATTTCAACAGGTTCGTTCCCTCTCATTCCACCATCGACACACTCAAACTGTTTTCCAACAAATTCAACCAGATTATCTTCGAGCATCACGCCATTAACAATGTTGCTTTCACCAACAAAATCAGCTACAAAGTGATTGATTGGCTCATCATAGATGTCTACAGGAGTGCCACTTTGAACAATTCTTCCTTTATTCATCACAAAAATTTCATCGCTCATTGCAAGAGCTTCTTCTTGGTCATGTGTCACAAAGATAAAAGTGATGCCTAAGCGTTGTTGAAGATCACGTAATTCATACTGCATATCTGTTCTAAGCTTTAAGTCAAGGGCAGATAATGGCTCATCCAGCAACAACACTTTTGGTTCATTCACAATGGCTCTGGCGATGGCAACCCGCTGTCTTTGCCCACCAGACATCTCACTAATCTCCCGCGTTTCATACCCAGGTAGCTGAACCATTTTCAATGCTTCTCTTACTTTTTTAGTAATATCTGCTTTCGCCATTTTTTTGATTTTTAAACCAAATGCAACATTATCAAATACGTTCATATGTGGAAATAAAGCATAATCTTGAAAAACTGTATTTACTAGCCGTTTGTTAGCTGGGATGTCATTAATCCTCTGGTTGTCAAAGAATATATCCCCTTTTGTTGCTTCTGTAAATCCTGCAATCATACGCAAAATCGTTGTCTTTCCACAACCAGAAGGTCCTAAAAGAGTATAAAATTTTCCTTGCTCAATTTCAAAACTTACATTTTTTAAAATCACTTCATCATCATCATATTGCTTTACGACGTTTTTAAAAGAAATAATAGTATTCACTTCTCCACTCCTCAGCTGATTATAAATAGGACTCTGTTGCTACAATAAGTGCACGGGTTTTACCCCGAGAATAATTTTTTAATTGATGCGGTTCAGTTGCTTGATAATAAAGGGACTCTCCTTTTTTAGCGGTGTAGGTTTTGCTTCCTAAACGAAGCGACACACTGCCATCTAACACATAGATAAATGTTTCAGATAAGGAAGGTTCAAATGTTTTATACTCGCCTTTTTTTTCAAACGTGATTACGACAGGCTCCATCTCATTTTCATTAGAATCAGGAATCAGCCATTTCAATTCATACCCGTTTTCTTCATCAAAATAAATCGTATGATCTGCTTCTTTATACACCACTTTTTGATCATTCGTTTCTTGACTAAAGAATTCTTCTGGAGTTACCCCTAATACTTCAAGTAAATTGAAAAAAGTTTCCATTGAAGGAGAACTTAGCTCTCGTTCTAGCTGGGATAAATAGCCTTTGGTTAAATCTGTTCGTTCCCCTAGCTCTTCCAACGTTAAATTTTTCTGAATGCGTAAGTTTCGCAGCTTATCACCAATCTCCATGGCCCACCTCCAAATAAACTTGTTAATTTGTCACAAAAGTTTCGTAATACTAAACTACAAGTTTAATATCCTTACTTAGTATACGAATTTTGACGAGAAAAACAAGAACTTTTTCCTATTTTTTTGAAAAAAAATAGGAAAATAACTTTGTTGATTCCTAACAGAAAAATAACGATCCTTACTTTTTCTCTAAAAGTGAGCTAGAAGCCTATGATACAAATATAGTGTATGATAAGATAATGAAAAAGTCTCAAAAGGAGTTTACCCATGAATCAAAAAACAGATTTTCTCCAAAATGGTGAGTCTGGTACAAAACGAATTTTAATTACAGCAGGAGGAACTTCCGAAATCATTGACAGCGTTCGTTCCATTACCAATCATTCAACAGGGCGATTAGGAAAACAGATTGCAGAAGTATTTTTGTTAAAGCCTGAGTTTGAGATTGACTATGTGACCACTCATCAAGCAGTGCTGCCTGATGAACAGGATCGACTTCACTTGCATTATATTCAGACTACTATGGACTTAAAAGAAACATTAGAATATTTATTAGAAAAAACTACCTATCATGCTGTCATCCATAGCATGGCAGTGAGCGATTTTACGCCAGAATCCAGTCTTCCCCAAGAACCCTTTTTACAAACTCTTTATCAGCATTTAAAGACCGATTCAGAAGTATTATCCAGTTTTTCTAATTTTGAAAATTTATTTCATCAGTTATCTGTTCCGCAAACAAGTGAGAAAAAAATTTCTTCCAATACAGATCATTTGTTAATGGTTTTAAAACAAAATCCTAAAATTATCCAGCGGATCAAACAAATGCAGCCGACTACCCTGTTAGTTGGATTTAAGCTGTTGGTGGGTGTGAAAAAAGAAGAGCTGCTGGCTGTTGCAACTGAAAGCTTAAAGAAAAATTCTGCAGATTTTGTTCTTGCAAATGACTTGGAATCAATTACGCAATCGCAGCATATTGGCTATTTAGTCTCGAATACTGGCGTAATTGCTCAGGGCTCTACAAAACTAGAAATCGCTTCAATGATTGTTGAAGCAGTAAGTAAAGGAGAAGGATAATGAAAACAATTCTTTTAGGAGTCTCTGGAAGTATATCTGCTTATAAAAGTGCAGATATTGCCAATCAGTTAGTGAAGCTTGGCTATAATGTTGAGGTGATAATGACTCAAAGCAGCACGGAATTTATCACACCACTGACGTTGCAATCACTATCAAAAAATTATGTCCATACAGACGTGATGCAGGAAAATTTTCCTGATAAAATCAATCATATTGAGCTAGCAAAAAAAGCGGACCTATTTCTTGTTGCACCAGCGACTGCAAACATTATCGGTAAGCTTGCAAATGGTTTAGCGGACGATTTATTGACGACAGTAGCGATGGCTTTAAAAGAAGAAGTACCCAAGCTTATTGCACCAGCTATGAATACTTATATGTATCAAAATCCTGTTAATCAACGAAATCTTAATTGGTTGAGAGAGGTTGGTTATAAAGAAATAGATCCTCGTGAAGCGTTACTGGCTTGTGGTGACTTTGGAAAAGGGGCATTAGCTAATATTCCTGATATTTTAGATGAAGTCACTCAAGCACTTCATGAGTCAAAGGAGTAAGAAACGGTGAAGGATACGAAAAAATTTACACTAACAGCAATGTTCTTGGCAATTATGATTCTACTTGCAGTAACCCCTTTAGGATTTATTCCTATTGGGCCGATTAATGCAACCACCATGCATATTCCAGTGATTATTGCATCAATTGTCTTGGGGCCTAAAATTGGTGGGAGTCTGGGAGGAATTTTTGGAATCATTAGTATGATTCGAAGTACCGTTATCCAAACCCCACTATCTTTTGTCTTTTCTCCATTTATTCCAGTGATTGGAACGAATAATGGTAGCTGGAAGGCATTGATTATTGCGATTATTCCGCGAATCTTAATTGGAATCGTCCCCTATTTTGTCTATTTAGGGATGAAAAAATTGTTAAAAGAAAAAGGGCAGTCAATATCATTATTTCTTGCAGGTCTTTCCGGCTCCTTAGTCAATACAATTTTTGTTATGAATCTTATTTATTTCCTGTTCCAAAAAGATTATGCAGCAGTTATAGGAAAAGGTGGTTCTGCTGTTTATGCCGCTGTCTTAACGGTGATTTTTACTAGTGGTGTACCTGAAGCCATCGTTGCAGGTGTGGCAACAGCGGCAGTCTGCGCAGTCTTGTTACGATTAGTAAAAAAGAATGCTACGAAAAAACTGTGAAAAACTACGAGACCCGCTACAATCGATTATTAACCGATTGTAGCGGGTCTATTTTTATCGGCTCTATAATTTATGGGACTGATGAATCATAATTGATTCTTCAGTCCCATTTTCACTTTAGGTATTAAAAAACATATCGTTCTCTAGTATGATTAAATCACCACAAAATAAACAACTGAGAGGACGATATGCTATATGAATGATTCTATCAAAAAAATGCTGAGAATAATAGAGAAAGATTTGATGATTACAGAGGTCTCTTACGAGACCTTTCAGAAGGAAAAGACGTTGATCGTCGATGCTGTTCTCTCGCCTGCTCCTCGTGCGTGTAGAAGTTGTGGTTCTACTGTGGTAGATGGAAATGGGAAAGCAATTGTAGTGAAAAACGGGAAGAAGGAAACGATTGTCCGCTTTGAACAATACAATCATATGCCTTTGGTTATGCGCTTAAAAAAGCAGCGCTATACCTGTAAAAATTGTCGAACTCATTGGACTGCTCAAAGTTCTTTTGTCCAACCTAGACATTCAATCGCAAATCATGTCAGATATAAAATTGCTTCTTTACTGACTGAAAAAGTATCTTTATCTTTTATTGCGAAAAGCTGTCAGGTATCTTTGACCACCGTTATTCGTACATTGAAAGAGTTTAAAAGCTATTTACCAAAGCAATCTAAGAAGATTCTCCCCAGAGTATTGATGGTTGATGAATTTCGTTCGCACGCTTCCATAGAAGATAAAATGAGCTTTATTTGCGCAGATGGCGAAACAGGAAAATTAATTGATGTCTTGCCTACGCGTAAGTTACCTCGATTAACAAGCTATTTCTTAGGCTGTACCAATCCAGAAGAAGTAGAATTCTTGGTTACAGACATGAACGCCGCCTACTTCCAGCTCACCAAGCGTGTTTTGCCAAATGCGAAAGTAGTGATTGATCGGTTTCATATTGTCAAACACATGAATCAGGCGTTCAATGAGTTACGTATCCGTGAAATGAATGAGCTTCGTAAAGTAGGACAGAAAAGTCTGGCAGAAAAGCTGAGAAAGAACTGGCGCTTTCTGCTAAAAAATCGTGCAAACATCAACCATTATGAATACAAAACATGGAAAAGTTTCCGAGCGCCAAAATACCCGTTTCTTACTGAAGCAATGATGATTGATCGATTGCTTGGCTTTTCTGCGCCCCTGAAGGAGGCGTATCCCTTTTTTCATGAATTAGTTGAAGCCTTTCGAGACAAAGACCCTGACTTATTTTTCTCCTTATTGGCAGAACTTCCCGAAACACTAGATGACGGTTTTCGGAAGAAGCTTCAAAACCTTCTGAATTATGAAGAAGGCATCACCAACGCAATGATCTACCCTTACTCCAATGGAAAAATAGAAGCAAAGAACACACACATAAAGACAATGAAACGAGTATCCTACGGATTTAAATCATTTGAGAACATGAGAATTAGAATCTTTTTGATCAATCAATTAATCAAAGTAAGATAACAAAAAATCTGAGCCAGAATGAGGTTCATTCTGACCCAGATTTGATTTTGTATAACTCATCAGTCCTTATTGACAAAGAGCCTTTTTATCTAAGCAGTGACTTCTTCACCAATAATTCGTACTTCAGTTTCTAGCGCTACATCAAATTTTTCTTTAATCACTTGCTGGATATGTGCAATCAATTCCACATAATCTGTCGCCGTTGCATGATCGATATTCACAATGAAGCCTGCATGTTTCATTGAGATTTGTGCCCCTCCCCATTTCAATCCCTGAAGGCCGGCTTCTTGAATCAGTGCACCTGTGTAATGTCCAGGAGGTCGTTTAAAAACACTTCCACAAGAGGGGTACTCTAATGGCTGTTTTGACTCTCTTCGTTCAGTGAGGTCATCCATTTTTGCCTTTATAACTTCTGTATTTCCTTTTTCAAGATTAAATGCTGCTCGAAGAATCACACCATGTATGCTTTGAATATGGCTATGACGATAAGAGAACGCCATTTCTGAATTCGTGTATCTTGTGATTGTCCCGTCTTCTAGAAGGACATCGGCATAGTCAAAAATGTCTTTGATTTCGCCACCATATGCACCAGCATTCATATATACAGCACCGCCTACACTTCCCGGTATGCCGCAAGCAAATTCAAATCCTGCTAAAGAATGTTTAAGCGCAACATAAGTTGTATCAATTAATTTAGCCCCTGATTCAACGATTACTTTAGTTGAATCTACTTGAATCTGCTTCATTTCTGTCAGCATAATAACAACACCACGAATGCCGCCATCTCGGACAATGAGATTACTGGCATTTCCCAGTACAGTCCAATCAATTGTGTGTTCCCGACAATAGGCAACTAGTGTCGCAACTTCATCTTGTGATTTTGGAAAAGCCAATACATCTGCAGGCCCGCCCGTTTTTGTAAATGTATAATTTTTTAATGGTTCATCAATTAAAAGAGTTATATGAGTTAACGTTTGTTTTAAGTTTTCAGTATCCACAAAAATGATTCCCTTCTATTTCAATATCTTTTCCATTCTATCACGTGGAGAAAAAACTAACCACCCTTTATCTGTTTAAGAATGAACAAGTATAGATTTTTAAGGAGTAGTGAGAATAGCCAGACGCATTTTGTTTTCTTTATCCTTTAGAAGGCTGCTGCAAAATCTGTTCACATAATTGATGGCTCAAATAAATATTTTCCTGTTTAAGGTTTGCAGCACTTCGCGTTTTTACGCCATCTATAAAGGCATCTACCAATTGTTCAAATCCGCGCTTGGCCAATGTCGTCTCCCAATCACCAAATGAGGTAAGACGCGTTTCTCCCGCCTCTTGCGTTTGTAAATCAACTAAATTAGTTAAAGTGAAGGTTCCTTTAGGTGTGGTCAATTGATACACCTCCGTATTCGCACCACTTACCAAGTCCATTGTTAAGATGGCTAGTTGTGTGTCTGTTTCTATGGTTAAAGAGACCCATTGCATATGGCCTTTTGATTCCTTTACTTTACTGGAAACCTGTTTAATTGGTTCATCTAAAAGAAATACGGCTGTATCAACTAGATGAAGAAATAAATCATAAATGACAAAATCAGTTGTCTGTTTTGCTGCAACTCGGTTTTTTTGTAAGTGGATGATTCGCTTGTCTGGTTGTTGTTTAAGAAACGTAACCATAGGAGCAAACCGGCGATTAAATCCTACCATTAACAAGAGTTTTTTTTCTTTTGCTAATGCTTGTAGTTGTCTCACTTCTTGTAGATTTTCACTCAAAGGCTTGTCCACAAAAACATGGATATTATTTTCCAAACATTGTTTAACAAGTTGAAAATGCGTATGTGTTGCTGTATGAATGAAGCAAGCATCAATACCTTCTATAATTAGCTGGTCTAATGTATCATAGACAGATGAAAATCCAAATGCTTCGCGTAATTCCTTTTGTACCAATGAATTTCTAGTAGCAAAAAGAAACGCTCCTTGGTTTCTGCGACTACTATAACTAGGAAGATATGCTTTTTTTGCAATATTTCCAACGCCTACTACGCCGAATTTCATGATTTTTCCTCCAAATTCATTTTCTTTGCTTTAATCTTACACTATTTTTCGTTAGAATAAAGAAGAAAGTATGGTTTTTTCTAAAAGAAAAGAGGAATGAAAAAAATGAAATGTATTTCTTGGAATGTAAATGGACTACGTGCCGTTATGAAAAAAAATTTTATGGAAGTATTTAATGAACTAGATGCAGACTTCTTTTGTTTACAAGAAACAAAACTCCAAGAAGGTCAAATTGAAATGGATTTACCTGGGTATTACCAGTATTGGAACTACGCAGAAAAAAAGGGGTATTCTGGAACAGCAATATTTGCAAAAGAACCCGCTTTAGCTGTTACTTACGGCTTAGGCGTTGAGGAACACGATAAAGAAGGACGTGTGATTACCCTTGAGTATGCAGATTTTTACATGATTACCTGCTATACACCAAATTCGCAAAACGAATTACGTCGTCTAGACTATCGTATGACATGGGAAATTGCTTTTCGTGAGTACCTAAAAGAATTAAAGAAAAAGAAACCTGTGATTCTTTGTGGAGATTTAAATGTTGCGCATCAAAACATTGATTTAAAAAACTGGAAGACAAATCAAAAAAATGCGGGATTTACACCAGAAGAACGTGAAAAGTTCACTGAGTTATTAGAAAGTGGATTTATTGACACTTTCCGTTACTTTTATCCAGAAACAGAGGGTGCCTATTCTTGGTGGAGTTATCGATTTAATGCACGTGCGAATAATGCGGGATGGAGAATTGACTATTTTGTCGTCTCCGATGACCTTAGTGAAAAACTTGTTGATGCAAAAATACATTCGGAGATTACAGGGAGTGATCATTGTCCGGTAGAAGTATCGATTACTTTTTAATAAAATGAATAATCATTTTTAAGATTATTTAGATTCTTTTGTTATTTGTGTCATTCTATGCTAAAGTACAGCTAGAAATAAGGAGGTTCTCGCAATGAATTTTATCGCAATGGACTTTGAAACAGCCAATCATCTTCCCTACAGTGCCTGCTCCTTAGCATTAGTCATGGTTCAGGAAAGCAAAATTGTGGGAGAATATTATTCACTAATTCAACCAGAGACAGAGTTTTTTTGGAGAAATATTCAAGTACATGGGATTCATCCAGAAGATGTTCGTCAAGCACCAAAGTTTCCAGATGTCTGGAAAAACATTCAGAACTATTTTCATCAGAATAGTTTGATTGTTGCTCACAATGCAGCTTTTGACACAAAGGTTCTTGCTGGCTGTTTAGACTATTACCAGTTAGAACAACCTAACTATTTATCTTTATGTACGGTAAAAACCAGCAGAAAGCTATTTCCGGAGATGCAAAATCATCGTTTAAATACGGTTTGTGCGAATCTGGATATTACTTTGCAAAATCACCATGATGCACTGGAGGATAGTCGGGCGTGTGCAGAAATTTTATTATATCAGGAATCGCATTTTGGTGTGGAGCCCTTAAAAAAATTAGTAACTGTCAAATAATTTTCACCATCATAAAGCGGAGGCGTTTGTATGCTGTTTCTTAAATATACACCTGAGTTGAGTAACATTGACTTAGAAATTTATAAATATGTTGCCACTCATATCGACCAAGTGGTATACATGAGAATTCGTGATTTAGCAAAAAATACCCACAGTAGTACAGCTAGTGTCCTTCGCTTTTGTAAAAAATTTGAATGTGAAGGATTTTCTGAGTTTAAAATAAAGCTGCAGCTTTACAAAGAGTCTCTAAAGGATGACCATCCTATTCATGCTGTGGACGAAAGTGCTTTTATTAATTTTATTCATCGTACAAGTGAGTCAAATTTTCAAGAAACCCTGCGTGCAGCAGCTCAGCTTCTTGCACAAAAAGAGCTAGTTATTTTTATCGGTTCTGGTTCTTCTAATATTATTGCTGAATATGGGGTGCTCTATTTCTCCTCTATTTTCAGTATGGCTTTTCGTATTGAAGATCCCGCGAACCATCCAATTGACTTCTTCAGCAAAAGCTTAGCAGAAAAAGTGTGTGTGATTGCTTTATCTGTTAGTGGGGAGACAAAGAATATTGTGAACTATCTAAATCAGTTTTTAGCAAATCGAAGTACGATTATTTCCATCACAAACAGCAGCAATTCAACGATTGCCAAGCTTTCTGATGTGAATCTTGCCTATTATATTTCTACGGAAAAAAATGGAGATGCCGATTTAACCTCGCAAGTTCCTGCACTTTATACGATTGAGTACTTAGCAAAAGAAGTGCGAAAAATTAAGCAATTTCAAACTAGCGAAGAAGAATAAGTGCGTGTCCAGTACGTTTAAGGAGTGAAAAGCCCCTAGAAATCAGCGGTTTAAGTTGATTTCTAGGGGCTTTATTTGGAAAATTTTGATAGGGTTACTTCCTTCAAAATTATCTGAATATAGTAAAATAGGTAGTTAGCTACTTATTTTTTGAAGAAAGCAGGTAGATACTCTTTATGCGCTTCGAGAAGCTCATCCATCATTTGTTTAGCAGTAGGTCCACTTGTAATTAATGGATTCATCGTGAATGCTTGGAGAAGTGTTCCATAATCTCCAGTAACAGCAGCTTCAATAGTTAACTCTTCCATCGACTTCATTAATTGAAGAAGACCCCGTTCTTTTGGTGAAAAATGACCAAATTGGTAAGGAATAGGTCCGTTTGCTGTAATAGACGCTGTTACTTCTACTGCACAATCATCAGGTAAATCGGAAATTGTTCCATTATTTCGTGTGCTCACCGTCATGGTTGAATGTTTGTCATTGTAGATAGCATTAATGATTTCACAGGCAGCATCACTATAACGCGCCCCGCCACGTTCGGCTAATTGTTGTGGTTTGTAGTCCAAAGCCGGATCTTTATATAAGTCGAAAAGTTCTTTTTCAATTTGTTTTACTTTTTCAGCACGTGTACCATTGGCTTTAAAATCTGCAAGCTCCTCAGCAAGCATCTCTTCAGTCATGTAATAGTAACGGTGATAAGGACAAGGAACCATGTGAAGGTTTTCTACTTGCTCAAATAATAGATTATTATCTGAAATGTTGGCAACAATACTTTTTGCATCGCCTTCTCCATACATTTTTTTAATTAATTCATCTGTTCGGTCTGTACCGCGATTGTCTTTAACAGTATGCCAATGAAGATGATTAATTCCGGCAAATTGGAAGAATAGATCGCGTGGTTTTTCTTGTAATATTTCTGCTTCTTCAACTACCGCATTCACAGGAATGTTACATAAGCCAATGACTTTTTCCCATTGACCATATTTCAAGACCGCTTCGGTTACCATACCAGCAGGATTGGTAAAGTTAATCAGCCATGCATTTGGACAAAGCTCTTTCATATCAGAAACAATATCTAGTATTACAGGAACTGTGCGCAAAGCTTTAAATATCCCCCCTGCACCATTGGTTTCTTGTCCAATCATTCCATGACTTAACGGAATACGTTCATCTTGGATTCGTGCATCTAGTAAACCTACTCGAAGCTGTGTGGTCACAAAATCTGCATCTTTTAAGGCTTCTCGTCTATCTAACGTTAAGAATATTTTACAATCAATCCCTGCAGCTTTCACCATTCTACGTGCCATTTCTCCAACGATTTCTAGCTTTTCTTTTCCTTTTTCAATATCAACTAACCAAATTTCTCGAATCGGTAACTCTTCATATCGTTTAATAAAGCCTTCAATTAATTCTGGTGTATAGCTGGAGCCCCCACCAATTGTCACAATTTTAATTCCAGATTTTTCCATATCTATTTCCTCCCTCAGTCTTTCTGTTCTCAGTATACTATCCTTTTTGCGAAGAATTTCTCTTTTTTCTGAAAGCGTTACCTGTTTTAGATTTCGTCATTTGTAACATAAGTGTTACTGGGCGTTACATTTATTGTATCTACACAGTGACATAAGCTAGAGTTTCCTCTATTTTAAATAAACGGGGGTAGCAATAAAAACTGTCAATTTGTGTCAACTTTTAATGTAGCTACCCTTTCTTTTACTAATGCGCTTACACAGTGTCTTTTTATTAAAAGGATATAATGTTATGATTTCCATGTTGACAAAAAAATATAACCAAAAGGAGTATAAAACATGACAAAAATTATGGGGTTTCTTGAGAAGTATTTTTTACCTGTTGCAGATAAAATTGGAAAGCAACGACATCTGATGGCGATTCGAAATGGATTAATTTCAACTTTACCATTAACCGTTGTTGGTTCGATATTTGTTATCTTCTTAAATCTGCCAATTGAAGGCTACGAAGAAATGATTAGCAGCATTCGTCCTACACTAGATATTCCATTTCGCTTTACAGTTGGTGTAATGGCACTATATGCAGCATTCAGTGTTGGACATTTTTTAGGAGAATCTTACAAAGTGGATCCATTGAGTTCTGGGTTACTATCAACACTAGGTTTTCTTATCAGTGTAGTTGTTCCTACCCAAGTAGCTGATGATGTTGAAGGAGTCATTAATGCAGGCCGCTATTTAACTATTGCAGATTTAAGCTCTACCTCTTTATTTGGAGCAATTGTTACAGCTATTATTTCAGTAGAAATTTATCGAATTCTTCTTCAAAAAAATATTACTATTAAAATGCCAAGTAGTGTTCCACCGGCTGTTTCAAAATCATTTGCGGCACTTATTCCAACTGCAGTCATCATTTTACTGTTCTGGGGAATTAGACATGGGCTGCATTTTGATATCAATAGTACGGTTACTTTAGCAGTAAGTCCACTTAAAAAATTGCTAGTTGGTAATAGCTTAATTGGCGGAATTATCACGGTCTTTCTTATTCAACTGTTCTGGTCTTTTGGAATTCACGGAGAAGCAGTTCTAGGACCAATTATTCGACCAATGTGGGATTCGGCTATACTAGAAAATATGGAGGCCTTCGATCATATTGGAAATGCACATGAGCTACCTAATTTGTTTACAGAGCAATTTTTACAATGGTTCGTTCAAATTGGCGGATCAGGCACCACTCTAGCACTAGCTATTTTATTCTTAACATCACGAGTAAAATTCTTAAAACAGATGGGGAAATTAACGATTGTTCCGGGAATCTTTAACATTAATGAACCAATTGTATTCGGTACCCCTATTGTTATGAATCCGATTTTAATTATCCCATTTATTTTTACTCCAATTATCTTGACGATTGTTTCCTATATTGCAACCATTACAGGTCTAGTTCCTATGATGATGGCAAAATTGCCTTTTACAATGGTTGGTCCAGTGGGCTCTTTAATGAGTACAAACTGGAGTATTCCTGCAGCAATCTTAACGATTGTTAACTTTGTTCTTTCATTAGCTATTTACTATCCATTCTTTAAAATATTTGAAAAACAACAGCTTGAAATTGAAGCGAAAAATGAAGAAGCAATTGCTGATACTGTTGTAGAAGCGTAGAAAGGAAAGGAAAAGATATGATTTATTTATTTTTATTCACCTTTGTTCTTACCCAATTTTTGCTGAAACTATCTGCACTAGAAAAAATTAGCTTTAAACAAATTTTCTTTATAGGAACACCTTGTATGTTCGTACTTAGTTTTCTTTTTGCTTTTTTACATGCTGACTTTTTACTCGTCATTACCGTCACATTTTGGGGAACAATTTTAACAAATAAATCTCGACGTATGTTTGGAACAGTGTAAATAAAAGAAGGTTCTATCAATAATGGGCTATCCATTGTTGATAGAACCTTCTTTAATCAATCAGCAGGCTCATCAGCCGAACATCTAGAAACTGACCATCATCTAGTCTAGCTCCTCGCTTGAGCACACCTTCTGTTTGAAACCCAAACTTTTCATAGAGATGAATTGCTCGCAGGTTTCGACTCTGAACGGTTAATTCCAAACGTCGGATAATTTTACTTTCTTGTGCCCACAAAATCACTTCATCCATCAGTAAACTTCCTAGGCCAAAGCCCCAAAAGCTTTGTAAAAGACTAATCCCTACTTCACCAATATGAGCCATTCGAACGTTCGCTTCTGCTTTTACAGAGGCAACCCCAACGATTTTGGCATCCACCAAAGCAACGAATAGAATGTTATTTTCACTTTCGTATAAACGAGCAAGCTGATAGGCTAGTTCCTCTTCTTCAAGAGCCATCCCTTCTTCATCCATAATGAGTAAGTCTGTTTCTCCACCAATTACTTTGGTCACAGCAAGTAATGCTCCTGCGTCGTTAGGAATTGCTTCACGTATGACAACTTCCATCTCTTCACTCATGAGTATGAGCCCATTTTTCTAAAATTCGCTCTTTAAATGCTTGGGCTTTCGTACCAAACGATTGAAATGTAATGGTTCTCTTTTCTAAATCCGTCTCGTCTTTTGTAATGATAAGTTCTAGATAATCCTCCGGAAGTGCCTCTTTTAAATTATTTCCCCATTCGATGACAGATAAGCCATCGCCTTCAAAATATTCATCTAGCCCAAGATCAGAAGCGCCAAACTCTACTCGATAAACGTCCATATGATACAAAGGAATTCTTCCCTGCTGATATTCTCTAATGATTGTATAAGTAGGGCTCTTAATCATTTGATCAATTCCTAGACCAAGTGCAATCCCTTTCGTTAATGTCGTTTTCCCAGCTCCTAAATCACCAGTAAGCACCAAATTGTCTCCAGCTTTTGCCACTTCTCCAATGATTACCGCTAAATACTCAGTACTTTTTGGATTCTCTATCAAAATACTCACAGCTTATCCCTACTTTCTTTTGTTAGTATACATTGTGAATCTTTTTTTGAAAAGAAAAAGTACAGCTTTTAAAAGAAAAGAAACAGAAAAAAGCTGATAATTTAGTGAACTAAGCACCTTTATAGGAAAAAAGGTGGACAAGTGTAACAAAAAAAACAGGAGCAGACTAGCTGTTCCTGTTTTTAATTTTTCCAATTAGCTCATTAATGTTTGAGCGGCAGTAATAATTGAAAGTTTATAAACATCTTCTTCATTGGCACCACGAGATAAGTCAGAAACGGGTTTGTTCAATCCTTGTAAGATTGGTCCAATCGCTTCAAAGTTTCCTAAGCGTTGTGCAATTTTGTAGCCAATATTCCCTGATTGTAGTTCTGGGAATACAAAGACAGTCGCTTGTCCCGCAACGTTAGAATTTGGTGCTTTTAATTGTGCAACTGATGAAACATAAGAAGCATCAAATTGTAATTCTCCATCAATTTGATATTGCGGTGCTAATTGTTTAGCAATTTTTGTTGCTTCAACTACTTTATCAACCTCAGGTGCTTTTGCAGAGCCTTTTGTAGAGAAGCTCATCATTGCTACTTTTGGATCAATATCGAATAATTCAGCAGTTTTTGCAGAGTCAACAGCAATTTCAGCTAATTCTTGAGCAGTTGGGTTCACATTGATTGCACAGTCAGCAAAGATATATTTTTCTTGGTCACGTCCGCGAACCATAATCATGGCACCACTTGTACGGCTAATACCTGGTTTTGTTTTAATAATTTGTAATGCAGGACGAACTGTGTCTCCAGTAGAATGAATAGCACCACTCACCATACCATCAGCAATCCCCATATAAGTAAGCATTGTTCCAAAATAGTTCACATCTTTTAGAATCGTTTCTGCTTGTTCTTTCGTTGCTTTTCCGTTACGACGTTCAACAAAAGCTTCAACCATTGCATCCCAGCCATCATAGTTTTCTGGATCATAAATAGTGAATGTTGATGCTTTGATTCCACGAGCATGTGCTGATTTACGAATTTCTTCCGGATTTCCAATTAAAATCGGTTCCATTAATTCTTCTGCTTTAAGACGTGCAGCAGCACCTAAGATACGTGCATCTGTTGCTTCAGGGAAAACAATTTTAATGTTACGACGAACAACTTTAAATTTAAGACTATCAAATAATTCCAAGATAAGACCCTCCAGATTTAGTTTACTCACTCATCATACACTATCTTTGAAAAAAAGAACAGATTTTTAAGCTGTTTCATAGAGAAAAGTCTAAGAATGTTAAAGATTTCACAGATAGTTCTTTCTGCACTATAACAGCGCTTTAACTGTTTAGTACAGACGGGTCTGGCAGTTGCCAATCAATCGGTGTTTCTCCTAAGGCTAAAAATGCATCATTTGCTTTTGAAAATGGTTTGGAGCCAAAAAAACCTCGATAAGCAGAAAGTGGGCTTGGATGGGGACCACTAATTATGATATGCCTTGATTTATCAATCATTTTTGCTTTTTCTTGAGCAGGCTTTCCCCATAAAATAAAAATGATGGGTTTGTCTCTTTCGTTTAATTTTTCAATAATAGCATCTGTCAGTCGTTCCCATCCTCTTCCCCGATGTGAATAAGCCTGCCCTTCTCTTACGGTTAACACGGTGTTTAGCAACAGAACTCCCTGTTGTGCCCATGAACTAAGATTACCATGAGATACAGGCGCAATCCCTAAATCATCTTGTAACTCTTTGTAAATATTGACTAGTGAAGGAGGGGTCTTCACACCAGGCTGAACAGAAAAGGAAAGCCCGTGTGCCTGATTAACTCCATGATAGGGGTCTTGCCCTAAAATGACGACCTTTACCTCTTCATAAGGTGTTAACTCAAGTGCTTCAAATATGTGATACATATCTGGATGGATTTTTTGCGTTTTATATTCCACCTTCAAAAATTCCCGTAGTTCTCGATAGTAGGGCTGTGAAAACTCACCTTCTAAAATTGCTTGCCAGCTATTATGAATTAGTTCTTTCATCAGTATTCTCCTTCTCCTTTTTTTTAAGAATAACGCAGTTTTCTTTCGGTTACAAGACCATTTCTATCCTTAAAAAAGATGCAAAATGTGGTAAAATAGAGAAGTAGACAAGAAAGGACGGGGAATAATTTATGATTAAACTGATTGCTTCTGATATGGACGGTACATTGTTAGACGCCCATATGGGAATTTCAAAAGAAAATGCTGAGGCTATTCGTTTTGCCGAATCTAAAGGAATTGAGTTTATGGTTTCCACTGGAAGAAATTATCAAGAAGCACGTTCTGCTTTAGATGAAGTAGGCATTGATTGTGCGATGATTACTTTAAATGGTGCACAAGTATTTGATAAAGGTGGTACCTCATTATTTACTGTTCCGATTGTCCCTGAACGAACCGCTACAATTTTAGATATATTAGATGCTCACGATATTTATTATGAAGTGTCAACAAACAAAGGATTATACTCACAAAGTCAAAGCCGCCGTGTAGAAAGCTTTGCATCAATGATTGCAAGTCACCTCCCTCATTTAACTTATAAAATGGCCATTGCTATGGCTGCTGCTAATCTGGAATTGCTTCACATTGAGTATGTAGACAGTATTCGAGAACTGCTCGTAGACAATAAATTAGAAGTGTTAAAAATTATTTGTTTCCATATGGAGGGACCACAAGTTTTAGGACCTGTAGCAACAGAAATAGATGCACTAGGTGATTTAGCAGTCACTTCCTCTGGTCAAAATAATATTGAAATTAATCATCGTGATGCGCAAAAAGGGATTGCAGTAGCCCATGTTGCCAGTGAACGAGGAATTGATTTGACAGATGTTATGACCATTGGAGACAATTTTAATGATGTAAGTATGCTTCAGGTAGCTGGTGTGAGCTTTGCGATGGGAAATGCAGAGCTTGAAGTAAAAGAATATGCCAAGTATGAAACGGACACAAATTTAGAAAATGGTGTTGGAAAAGCAATTATGCGGGCAATTGAAGAAGAGTTATAAGTTTTAAAGAAAATAGATTAAACAAAGAGAGGTGGGCTTACAGGTGTCAGAATTTTTTATTCAAGAACGACAGCTCAGTAACGTGACGCGTACGATTGTGAAGGACTATCAGGGAAAATCCCTATTTCTTTTAGTCGGGCGTTGGGGAACAAAAGGTGATGCCCTTTCTCTTTATAAAATGAATGGTGAGCTTGTCGCAAGTATTAAACAAGTCAGCTTTACTTTCGGGACTCGTTTTGAAATTTATCAAGGTTTTAAAAAAGTTGGAACATTAAAGAAGATATTTAATTGGCCGGGTGACTTTTACTATATTCGACAGCTTCATTGGACGGTTCAAGGAAATATTTATCGTCATCAATATACCATCCATCATTTCAATCGTTTGGTCATGGAAATGAACAACGCGACTTTACTCACTGGTGATTACTATGTTCTAAATATTCCTGTTGACGATGAAGCACCGCTATGTATTTGTATTGCTGCAATCATGGACTATTGGCTATATAATCGAAAAAAAGGAAAATCACCCCTTCGTCTCAATTTGGATATGAATTAGCAGAATTAGTGGGAACTGAAAAAGAAGATTTTTTGCAGTTTCCACTAAAATAAGAACTTTGGACTTGAGTTCCAAGAACAAAAAAAGAAGATTGAAAATCGTAAAAAGGATTTTCAGTCTTCTTTTCTTTTTATTGGAAGAATCTTCCTTGATTGTAGGTGTGTTTAATCTATCGTTTCTTAAATTGATCGCTATTAGAGAAAAAACAATTTCATCGTGCCTCTGTTGTTTTCCTCAAACAAAGTAAGCCTTTCATGATGTTTGCTCCATCCTCTTTCTAGGATTTTTTAAGAAAATTGGTAGTGAATAGATTCTTTGTACTCTTCAAATAGCGCATTATTTAGCTTGTCGCCACCATCAATATTTGCCGAATAAAACACTGGTGGATTTTTTACACCACTTGAAATTAGGTTTTTACATACTTCAACAATAATAGAGTTAAGAATCGTTGCGCCAACGACTGTTGAAGAAGGGCCGACCTTTTGTTCGATGCCATCCAGACTACAACATGCGTCACCAATATCTCCGTGATTATCTATTACAATATCAGATACTTCAAATAATTTTTTCCCAGAAGTATGACGACTACTTACAGACTTAGAATACACAACATTAGTAAGACAAATAATTTTGACTCCATTTTTTTTAGCGGCAAGTGCTAAATCAAGGATAATTGGATTTCTGCCAGAAACAGAATGTAGAATTAAGACATCCTCTTTCTTAAATCTAACAGTTGAAGCCAGCGCTGTACCGTACCCTTCCAAGCGTTCCATCTGGCTCGTAAAAGTAATTGGCGAACGATCCAGCATAACTTCTCTGCCAAAAATAGCGTTAATTGTCATCATTCCACCCGCACGGTAATACATTTCTTCTGCCAAAATTCCAGCATGACTTGCTCCAAAAATGTAAATAGATTGCTTTTTTAAATTTGCTACGGTTAACAAGTCAATCGCTTGTTTTATAGATTTCTCTTCTTCTTTTTCTACTACTCGTAGTAAATCCGTTATTCTTTCCATATATTGAAACATATTAAAACCCTCCAAACAAACCGCTTATTGCTCGACCAATTATTCCCCATAACGATAAATCATTTCCACCAAAAATTAGCAGCCAATTTTGAATAGTTGAACTAAAGACAACTGCAGAAACTCCGACCAAAGCAACCATTGCAATTGAAGCAGTAGCTGTTCCTATAATAGAACCACGTAAACCACCCTGTCCTTCTCCAATTACGGCAGCCCCACCACATTCAAAGAAGCTAGTAATAACTAATGGCACAATCAGAACACCAAAAATATTAAATGTATTTGCAAGAATTACTAGGACAGTTGAGGTAATCATTGCGACAATGAAGCCTATAATCACAGCATTTGGACGATAGTTGAACAATATAGGAACATCAAAGGCTGGTTTTGCTCCAGGAACCACTTTTTCTGCAATTCCTTGAAAGGCCGGAATGATTTGATTAATCAATAATCGAACCCCATACAACATAATAAGTAGACCCGCTCCAAAGTTTAACCCAGCATCAATAGCAAACATTACTAAGCTCCCACCTTCAGGAACTAATACTGGAGCAATCATACCAATTACAATATTCATGAGAAACATAACAAGCGCACCTGTGATAGAAATTTCTCTAAAAAAAGATAGGTTTTCAGGTACATGTATATCTTCAGTAGATTTTTGTTTATTTCCTACTCTTTTTGCTACAAACCCAGAAATTAACGATAAAATTCCCGTTGGATGACCAATTAAAAAGGAGTCATCACCTGTGGCATCCCAAACGTATTTACGCATAATCCATGGCATAAAGGACCAGTAACACGCAGATAAAATAGCACTCAAAACAATCAGCAGTCCGCCGCTTAGGCCTGCCTCAACCCCTGCTGCTACAAATACAAAAGGGAACCACCAAAGCATGTGACCTGTTAGAAAAATTGTTTTTACAGGAGTAAAGCGTGCAATTAATAAATGAATAATTAAGCCAAGAAACATTGCAAGTCCAACTGTTCCGCCATATTCAGCAGTAAAGGTCACATCTGATAAACCTTCTGTTACCTTCACTCCTAACTGGGTTTGAACTGCGGTATTAATTGGAGAAATAGTCCCCACCAACATATTCACTCCAGCAGTTAATGCAACCATGCCAAATGCAGCAGTCATTGAACCCTTGACGATTTCAGAAAATGATTTTCTTTGAATGATTAACCCAATCATCGCAATCAAGCCTAATAAAACTGGCGGGTTCTTCAATATATAATCGGTAATAAAACTCATTTTTCTAGACCCCCTTTTCTGCTAAAAAAGTTTCCAATTGCTGCTTGACTTCTTCTGTATCCATATATTTTTTTATAGGATAAACAGGAGAAGTTACAGATGCTTTTAATTCAGGAAGTAATTCATTGCTTGTAAAATATACATCCGCCTGTGTAGCTTTTGCAGTTGATAAATCCGTATTTTCAACGGTTGCCTTCACCCCAAGCTCTTTTACTACTTTATCAATAGACATCTTCAACACCATTGAACTTCCTACACCAAATCCGCAAACCGCTAAAATTTTCATTATTTTTTCCTCCTATTTAAATAGATGAACGAGTTCTTCTTTTTTTCCATGTAAAATGGTTTTATATTGGTTGTTATCCATAAATACATTCATAATGTCCTGCAAACTAGACAGATGACTTTCATTATCTTTTGCTGCTAGAATGAGAAAAATTTTCACAGGTTTCCCTTCTAAGTCAATAGAATCTTTGGTAACCAATAAACTCATACTTTGCTGATTAACACCCTCTCCAGGTTTCGCATGCATTAATGCAAAATAGTCCGTTAAAACCATGTATGGGCCATTCTTTTTTACACTTTCAATCATATTTTCTAAATAAGTAAGTGTTATCAATTTCTCTTTTAGCAAAGGCTGACTAGCGATTGTGACTGCTTGCCTCCAATCCTTTGCTGATTTCACCACTTGTATATGATTTTCTGGTAGTAACTTATTTAATTCACTCATTCCTTTACCTCCATCATTTTTGAGATAAACCAATTTTTATCCTCAATTCCTTGCATGATTAATTTCATGACAGATTCTACTTGTTTAACATCTTCTTCTCTAATCATTAATAGGACAATAATATCCACTTTTTGAAGCGCCCATTGAATCGGCTTATCAAGAACTAATATAGAAATTGCTGTTTCATCAACAAACTCCGGATTTCCATGTGGTATGGCAAATCCATTGTCTAAATAAGTTGATTGCAGTGATTCACGTTCAAAAACGGAGTGAATAAACTTTCTTTTTCTATCTTCACTATTGAATAGATGGCGATTAATTAAAAATTCAAGGGCGTCTTTCTTGGAAGAAAAATTATCAAAATATACATGATTAGAAATGAATGTTTTTGTTTTTTCAGTCACAATCCGGTTATCTCGGCTAGACTGCTCATTTTCAATAATTAAATCAATGTAATAATTCATAATACGTTTCATATCTCTAGCTGTAACCATGGGGGATATGCGAACAATTGGTTTTTCCTGACTAGGAATATCCACTGTTGATATAATGAAATCTACATCGGATAAATCCATCTTCTTTATTTTTTCGATAGAGGCAGTTTCGATGCTATCAATATCTGGTAGAATTCTTCGTATTTTTGCTGAGACATATGAACTGGTTCCTATTCCGTTGGGACAAACAAATAAAATCTTGTTCAATCGCTTAATCCTTTCCACTGCTGCTTGAAAATGAATCGCAACAAAACCTATCTCATCATCCGATAAATTCATTCCATAAGTGCGATAGAAATCATTTAGTGCAAACCATACCACTCCATAGATAGCAGGATAATTTTGTTTAATTTCTTCAATTAAGGGATTAACAATTGTAGTTTGTGCTTCAATCCGTAAAATTAGCTGATACAAATGAACTAGCAGATCCTCTTCTAACCGACTATCCTGAGTTAAATCAATCTGAATCCCCTCACTAATTTTTTGGATTAAATGACGAACCTTTCCCCTAAAAGAAAACGGGATATTCTCGCTTTTGATAAAAAACTTTAAGCCACTTCCTACAATTACATAGGTAAGGTACTGAACCTCTTCAGGAGAAAATTGATAGATATTTTTCTCTTCTAGTTTTTTCAATAGCTCGTAAACCAAGGGATATTTATTAAATTCTAAAAAATATTTTCCATATTGGTTTTTTCCCTTTAGATTAATCTCATGGCGTTTATCAGTGCGCTGAACAATCAGCAGAATGGAGACAACAATGCTTTGAAAATAACTCTCAGGAATTTCAAATTGTTTTTCAATGATAGCTTGGTGAAACGCTGAGTTTATTTCATTTAAAAGTGAGGTATCAATTAATCCGTTAATTATTTCTAATTCATTAATATGATTGAGAATTGTCCGTTTAAGGACTCTTTGAATTTGTATTTCACTCCCTTCAAAATAAGTACCTGAGTTATCAAACGTTAAGCTTAATCGTTCTTTTGCAAACACATTTTTTACATAGGCTATATCGTTAGCAATGCTGCTTCTAGATACATAATATTCATCTGAAAGCTGCTGATAACTCAGATGTTCTGAATCTAAAATTCGTTTAAGAATCATGATTCTTCTTTTTTTGCTGTCCTGATAGTGCTCCATATCCATCACCTTCTAAATTGACTATATTTGTTTGAATCATTGAAAGGAAGACCAGAAAGAATATTAAAAAACAATGAGATTGTATGGACACCTCAGAAATCAATAAAACTTAACGCAAACTATCTTTTCCAGCATTTCAATAAATTTCCGATTCGAACTTTATTCTAAGAATAATATATAAAATACTATCCTGATTGAGCGTTAATTTGAATCTGTATATTAAAAGTTGACGTGTGAATAGAAAACTTAAACGAGGTGACTATTCCAATGAAGTAGGAAGAAGCATTTAAACAATATTTCAGCAAGTGGTAAAGAAGTAGGGGTGAGGTAATATCTTGGACGGTTTTAGTAGAAAAATTCCCCCATCTAGGTTTTTTTATTTTTGTGGAGTCAGATATTCAATCGAACTATCATTCTATTTTTACTATAAAATTCTTCAATATAGCTAAATAATACGCGATTTTCTTTGTTGAGAGATAAGTACGTAGTTGTGTATGCTTTATCTTCTTTTCAAGAAACATTAAATGACTTAATACAAAAACATACAAATAAGCCAGACACCAATCACATTGGCATCCGGCTTTTCTATTAGGATTTATAACCTAAGTTTTTATTTTTATGAAGATAGCGTGACAAAAATTAGTTGTCCTTTTCTGTCTATCATCAAGATTGGAAGAGACTGATGTACAATTTTCGGCGTTCTATGATGACCATAAGCTCCTTGTTTGGTTGATGTAGGGACAACTTTCGACTTGTCCCTCAAACATTGTGAAATCAATATTCTAGTCAAATATTTTTTTGCATATGGTCATACAAATGACCACTAATCATGACTTCTCCAACAGCTTTAAATCCTTTTCGTGTGTACAGCTTTCGAGCGCCAGGATTTGCCTTATCCACACTCAATCCGATAATTGATTTTCCTTTTTGTTTGACAAGATTAGGCAATGCATCTAACAACTCAGAGCCGATTCCTTGACCGCGAAATTCTTCTGATACACAGATAGAATCTAAGTACCACTCGTTTGGAAAGGTTTCTGGATCTGTGAATAACTTCGCTGCTGTATCCATTCCATGCGCCTCAAGAACCTTGGTTAGTGGTTCATCAATTGTTGGTTCCTCTTCAGCTGCATAACCAAAAGCAACCCCTGCAATTTTTCCATCAACTTCTTTAACAATTCCATTTGCAAACCCATAACGATAGTTGGCTTCCGCCGCAGCTTCAGCGAGTATTTCAATTGTTTTCTCTTCCCCATATTGGGTTACAAAGGGTAGCTCCATATCTTTTAAAATAACTAATATTAATGGTGCAACAACTGCACCGTCTTCTTTTGTCATTAAGCGAATCATTTTTATTCCTCTCTTTCAAAATTCATTCTAACATTCCCAAACTTTCAATTCAAAGCAGATGAGAATTTTATTAAAATAGATAAGAAAATAATGTTTGTGCATTCAAATAAAAACTACAGATTTCTCTTTGAGCATTCAACAAAACTGCATTGAAACTCTTAGAGAACCTGTAGTTTTTTTCCAATTCCTTTACTATATACCATTAATTTTGTTCAATAATTTTTGTTGAAACAAAATAGCCGTGACTTACTTTTCTATCAGCAATCAAGTCACAATATGGACAAACAATCGCCATTTCTTTTCCAGTATGACTGACTATATTTTTTATTTCTTCATAACGAAATTTTTTCCCGCAATGTGGACAGATCATTTTTTCCATTTTCAGACAGCTCCTTCTTCTCAATTTCCTTCACTTATAGATTACTCCAGTAAGCGTAAAATAGGAAATGATAACCTCAAAAAAGGAGGGATAAATAAGTATTGCACTGGTCATTTTTCACCCGGTTATACTTATTTATATAGTCATTTTTGGTGTACTTCTGATTCACTTTCAGAGAAAAACAAAAATCAATCCACCAAGATTCTTTTTTGTGCATGGTTTTGGTTCACTGTAACTGTATAAGAAGGTGTTACATGATTTTTTTGTAAACGCCAAGAAATGACCTGATTATTTTTTCCCTGTACTCTTTTTAAGGCTTTTGACATGGCATCTTTTGGCATGGGTAGCTGTTTTAGTTCATGTAATGTGATTTTTCTTTTTTGTTGGCTCATTTTTACAAGCTTTTGTTTACTTTTTGTTATTTTTCCAGTATTTGGGTCGATTCGTACGATAGTATCTCCATCTTCAAATACATAATTATAAGATGCGGCAGATGGATTTTCTACGTCCTCTGGTGCATCAAAGGAAATTGCCGTACAGCTATCTTGTTTTGTTTCCTTTTGATAAAGCTGAATGGCTTCTTCTAATGATATTTTGTACTTTTGTTGACTGATGTCTGCTAGCTGGTAACTTTCTCCAAGCAAGCCATACGCCGCTCCAAATAAGAGAATACTTCCTAGCAGAACACCAAAGATAATTTTTTTCATGTCCTCTCTCCTTCTCTTTTTTTCTAGTGTACCAAGAAAGGAAGAAAGAAAACATCGAATTTCCTAAAAGTAAAGTGACAATTTTGTTATCTTGACTAAATTATTCATGTAATTCTAATGGTAATCCATCTGGATCATGGAAGAAAGTCATTTTTTTGTCTGTAAATGGATCTATTCTAATTGGTTCTGTGGCAATTCCTTTTTCATTTAGCTCTGCAATCACAGCTTCTATGTTCTCCACTTTAAACGCTAGGTGTCTTAAGCCGCAAGCTTCAGGATAACTGGGTCTTTGGGGTGCCGTAGAAATGCCAAATAACTCTAGTTCACAATCACCTAATTGTAAGTCCAGCTTATAATCATTTCTTTCTGATCGGAAGTTTTCCCGAATTATGTTAAAGCCTAGTAAGCGAACATAAAAGTCTTTTGATTTTTCATAGTTTGAAGCAATAATAGCTATGTGATGAATGGTTTGTAAATTCATAAGTCATCTCCTAATAAGATAGAGGTCGATACAGAGGAGCTAGATTTTAAGAAACAAGTAGCTTCTGTTCTCGCCAGTTACTAAGGTGTAAAAGATTTGGGACAGTCTCAAGGAAAAATATTTCAAGTTTTCTCCTTCTTTCTTTTTACCCTACTGCGCTCTAAATGTCTAGAGAATCTAAAAACTTATCCTTACAAATGGATTTACTTTCCCCGGAGATTGAGAGAAAATGAAGAGAAAGAAAGGAAGATTGGATGATGAATGAAGTACACCGTTTAACAGATTTAGTGAATCAATTTAGAGATGAACGAAATTGGCGCCAATATCATAATGCAAAAGATTTAGCTATCTCCATTAATTTAGAAGCTTCCGAGCTTTTGGAAGATTTTCAATGGCGAACCAGTGAACAGGCCGTTGAACAAAATTTTGAAAATATTAAAGAAGAAATTGCGGATATTCTCATTTATACATTGATGTTGACTACGGATTTATCAATAGATGTTTCCCAAATTATTGAAGAAAAACTAGTAAAAAATGCAGAAAAATATCCAGTTGATAGTAAAGAAAAATTGAACTTAACACGCGAGAAAAAATAAAAAGCGAGAAAAAATAAAAAAGCAGATAGTTCGCTTATCTCATCCTAGAACTCTATACTTGAAGATAGAATATAGTAAAGGAGTTGAGAGAATGTTTTTGGCGTGGAATGAAATACGTTATTCAAAGCTACGTTATTCTTTAATAGTGGGGGTTATGTTTTTAATTGCCTACCTCGTATTTTTCTTGACAGGCTTAGCTTTTGGCTTGGCACAAGATAACCGAACAGCGGTAGATAAATGGAACGCAGATGGGATTATTCTCTCTGAGGAATCGAATGCAAATATAAATATGTCGATGCTTCCTATCAAAATGGAAAATGAAGTAAAAGGGAAAGAAGTTGCTATTTTAGGACAGACAGCCGGTGTGATTCAGAGAACAGACGATGAAAAAAAAGACGAGAAAATAGATGTTCGCTTCTTTGGGATCCATCCAGATGAGTTTTTAATGCCTGAAGTTACAGAAGGCCGAGCATTTACCAAAGATAATGAGGCAATCGCTGATTCTAGCCTTAAGGAAGAAAATAATATTCAGCTAAATGATACAGTAAAACTTGCGGGTAGTGAGGAAATCATTAAAATCGTCGGCTTTACTTCCAATGCAAAATTTAGTGTAGCGCCTGTTTTGTATACGACTGTTGATACATATCAAAAGCTTCGATTTGAAAAAGTGGATACAACAGAGAATGCACGGGTGAATGCGATTGTGGTTCGAGGTGAAAATCATTCATTAAAAAAGGTCTCTGTGTCAGAGGATACACTTGAAATTATTCCCATTAAAACTTTCATAAATGAGCTTCCAGGATACAATGCGCAAGTTCTTACTTTTGGTTTTATGATTGGATTTTTAATTGTAATTGCCGCTATTGTGATTGGTATTTTTATCTATGTTTTAACGATGCAAAAAACCATGATTTTTGGAGTGATGAAAGCACAAGGAATTTCAAGTCGCTACATTGCTTCTTCGGTAATTATACAAACGGCTCTTTTAGCATTTTTAGGCGTGGCTATTGGCCTTTTGGGAACAGTTGGTACGTCACTTGTCCTGCCTGTAGCTGTACCCTTTGAAAGTAATTGGCTTTTTTATGGAACGATAGCTGCTCTTATGCTTCTAGTTGCCATATTGGGTGCATTCTTTTCAGTAAGAACTGTCGTAAAGGTTGATCCTTTAAAGGCTATTGGATAAGGAGGAAAAATATGAATGCGATAGAATTTTTAAATGTATCTCGACAATTTAAAGATGGCGATACCACTATTCAAGCATTAAAAAAGACTAATTTTTCAGTGGAAAAAGGTGAATTTGTCGCTATTATCGGTCCTAGTGGTTCTGGTAAAAGTACATTTCTTACTATAGCAGGAGGATTGCAGCAACCTTCTGAAGGAGAGGTAAGAATCAATAATCAAGCATTTAGTAGTGAGTCTGAAAAAAAACGAGCTTCCTTGCGTTTTGAAGAAATCGGTTTTATTCTACAGGCATCTAACCTTGTTCCATTTCTTACGGTAGAGGATCAATTGAGGCTGGTTGATAAAGTAAAAAAGACAACAACGGATAAAAAAGCGGTAGCATCTTTATTTCAACAGCTAGGGATTGATTCTTTGAAGAAGAAATATCCCGAACAGTTATCTGGAGGTGAACGTCAGCGAGTAGCAATTGCCCGTTCGCTATATAATGAGCCCTCCATCATTCTTGCTGATGAACCAACTGCAAGTTTGGACTCAGATCGTGCCTTTGAGGTTGTGGATATTCTTGCAAAAGAAACAAAGGAAAAAAATAAGGCTACCATTATGGTTACACATGACCAGCGTTTAATTGAAGCTTGTGATCGTGTATATCTGATGAAAGATGGCGTACTTACAGAAAAATAGTTTTTAGAGAGAATGAGAATCAATTGATTGATTTTTGTTCTCTTTTTTTGTTAGTATTACAGGGAATGTTTAGGAGGAAATGATGAAAAAATTGATGCGCTATTTATTGATGTTTATTATTGCACTTGTTCTTGTTGTGATTGGCTATGTTTCCTATGTTTATCTAAGTTATGCACGAGTAGATGATGCCATTTCTTTGCCTGTAAAAGAAAGTGTAACAGAGGAAATTCGTCCCAATCATCCCTATGTAATCACAACGTTTAACATTGGTTATGCTTCCTACAGTCCCGATTATAGTTTTTTTATGGACGGTGGTCGCTATTCAAGAGGATTTAGTGAGGAAGCAATTCAAAACAACTTAAAAGGAATTATAGAAACGACTCAAGCACTTCAACCTGATTTTGCTTTTTTTCAGGAGGTCGACGAAAAAGCGACACGTTCTTATGGGGTGAATGAAGTCAAAAAATTGACGGATGCATTTGACGGCTATGCCAGTGTGTATGGGCAAAATTACGACTCTTCTTATTTATTTTACCCGTTAACAGAGCCCATCGGGAAATCTAAGTCAGGGCTTGTAACGCTCAGCAAAGGAAAAATTGATGATAGCATGCGGTACTCGCTTCCTATCGAAACTAATTTCAACAAATTTTTTGATTTAGACAGAGCCTTCACGGTTTCAAATGTGCCAGTTTCAAATGGCCATCATTTAACCTTGATTAATGTCCACCTATCGGCTTATACAAAGGACCCTGCTATTCAAAAAGCCCAGATAAAAAAATTAGGGGATGAGATGGAGAAACAGTACCAGTCAGGCAACTACGTCATTGTAGGTGGCGATTACAATCACGCCTTATTAGAAAATAGTGATGCTATTTTTCAAAATACAGAAACAGATTTCAGCTGGAACCAACCTTTTCCAAAAAGTGAATTGCCAAAAGGATTTTCTGTTGCAGAAAAAGGATTAGCCAAAGCAGCTATCCCATCTGTTCGTAATTTGGATGAACCATATAAAAAAGGACAGACATTTATTTCTCTTATTGATGGATTCATTCTTTCAGACAATATATCTATACAAGAACTTTCTGTCGTAGATAAAGCGTTTCAATACTCTGATCATAATCCAGTTCGACTTCAGTTTCAATTATTAGATTAATCAAAAAGACTCAATTTATAGAATGTGGTTCTATGCATTCTCTAAAATTGAGTCTTCTTTTTATCTGTTTTTCCAGTAGTTCAACAGTGCTTCTTTTTCAATTCGTTTCACAAATGCCTCTTTCCCATCTCCATATTTTTCTATATCTCTAGGATATTGCTTAGCTAGTTGTTGTTTCAGTCGTCCATATTCTAAAGAAATCTCAGGCTGCTGTCTGAGATATTCGCAAAAACATAGATGACGTAGAATCTCCTGCGTACAATCATATGGATAAGCGTGAATCTGATGCGTTCGTTTATCTCCACCTTTTCGAAAGTAACGTCGGTTTGGCAATCCAAATTCACCCATCACTTCATATCCTAGTGCTTCAAAATCTGGTGTCTGTTGATCCAATAATTGAATTTCTTTCACAACCAGTAAGATGTCAATAATCGGCTTGGCTTTTAAACCTACTACAGAGGTACTCCCAATATGAAAAATGGCTACCCCATTTTTCCCAAGAATTGGTAGTAATGCTTTTTTTTCCTCTTCATATAACAACGGCCAATTTGACGAATAATTAACCACTTGTATCTCCATCATCAAATAGTTTCTCCTTAATCTTTACATAATAGTCATGTAATACCTTGTTAATTGAGGGGTCTTCTTTTCTTAGTCCCTCTAATTGCTGAAGAACATCAAATGCTCTTTTCCTTGTCGAGGTGCTTGCCTGTTTCTTTACTAATAACCATTCTTCTACTGATTTTTTCTCACTAGAATCCGCTGTATTTCTCTGATTCTCTTTTTTTAGAGGAGACTTCATCGCTTCTTTTTCTTTTTTTAAGACACGCAGTAAACCATTTCTCATAGGTCTTGGAATCTCATAAAAGAAGACTTCCTTGAATCCATGGAGCAAATACTTTTCAAGTATTAACTTATAGATTTGCGGTTGAATCCACCGTCCTTGAGGCGTATCAGAAAATTCTTGAATGGTTTTTTCAGCAAGTGATGGGGGGAAATGTTTCACTTTCCTAAGAAGTGACAGTAATTCTTGAAAGTAGCTATCAGGAAGCTTTGTTAGCTGGCAATCTTCTGTTCGTATTCCTGATAAATCTTTTTTTAAGAAAATCTGATAAGTTTCTATAAACGCTTTTGTATTGATTTCTGCAGAGGTTCTGTTTTCAAAAAAATCTGTTTTCTTTACATGAATGGTTTTTTCTTCTAGCTGTGTTTGCCGATACATACTATCGATTTCTTTTTGTAAAGCCTGATAATCAGAAATATAGATTGGAAAGGCAGCTTCACGAAATTCAGCAACACGTAGATATAACTTTTTGTTAGGTATTTTAGGTTGTTTTAGTCGATTATTGTACATTAATGCCAAGTGGTATTTTTGCCATAGTTCTTCAGGAAATGGACAATTTTGCTGCTTTAGCCATAGCAATTCATCCATTGCTAAATCTACCCTAGTCATTCCCTGAGAAATTGAACTCGCGACATTTTCGGAGACGTGTAAATGCTCAGCAAAGTGGGAAATGCCTAATGTTAATCGCTCCCCAGTCTTTTGTGACTTGACTATGTACTGAACCTTTAGCTCTCGTCCACATTTACAAAAAAGTTTTTCCTGTCTTCGAGAGGTTCGGAAAAAAGGATTCACTTTAAAATCTTCAAATACCCAATCAGTAGCAAGTAAATAATTTTCTTCCAAAAATTGAGATTGAATCAAATAACGGCGATGTTTATTGACGAGTGCCCTTTGATTTTTTGTTAGGCGTTCGTAGATTTCCCATCGTTGAGCACTTGTGTAGTGTTTAGAAATTTTTAAAGGGTAACTCTTTTTACTTAAAATTTCCGGATACCATTCTTTTACTATTTCATCCCATGCGTCCATCATTTTCTCCTTTTCAAACGAATATGCGAACACCAGTTTACCATAAATAGACAAAAAATGGATCTAAACTCATTTTTTTATGAGTAGATCCATCTTTATTAGACTTTATTTGGTTGTAAAGTCTTATAGATTTCTCCAAAATGTTTGTTTATAGTGATTAAACATAATAAACCCGATACTTAAAATTACTAGGAAGAGAATAAGAGAAACAACTAAGCTTGCAGGAACAAATACAATAAGGGCAATTGATCCTCCAATCAACAGGCTTCCTAAAATGAGTGTACCAAACATAGAGAATACCATAGCAAAGTTTCCCCCACCTCGAGTGAATAGCTGAGAAACATTTGTCCAGTTTAAGGAAAGTAGGCGGAAATCTCTGTTGAAATAGTACATCCCTCCAACAAAGCAACCGTACCATGTCCCTAATACTGCAAATAAAACAAGAAGTAACGGTAAATGTAAAATCAGTGCCAACGCAAGAGTAACAATACTCGTTAAAATTACTTGAAACATGTAGGCAAATTTAAATTTCACTTTCATATAGGCTTTCATACTAATCGGCAATGAGCGGACAAAATGTAAGTTCTCTCTATCGAGTGAAATAATTAAGCTAATGATCGAGGTGGAATTAATTGTAAACAGCGCTAAAAACATTCCCGCTAAAAAGGCAATCACCCAAAACTTATTTGAAATACTGCTTAAATTTATTAACCCACCGAATATAGTTGGAAAGGCAAGAATCATCGGCATAATTAATGTTGAAGTTAATACTTGCATTAATAAAGTTGGATTTTTAATTAGATTGATATTGTAGCGTAGTAGCTGCTTAGGCAGTCCATCATAAGTTTGCTTTTTAACAGGCTTAGTTTTTGTCTGTTTCTGAGAGACTGCTTGTGACTCTTCCCCTAAAGCCAGGCGATAAAAGCTAGGAATAACCCATTGTTTTAATACAATAATCAGCAAACCACAAGCAAGAAGAATTCCTGCAAAACTTACGAAACCGTTGACTGAGAATAAGTCTGTCAATACGACATGAAAAGGCAGGAATGGATAGATAATCGCTTGATCCGAGAGCGTTCCATCATATATATTACTTTGTTTTTGGTTGATATACATAATTCCAAAAGCCATTCCAATTGCTGGAATGAGCATCATTAGGGTGGTCATAATGTTCTTATGTTTCATAAAAATTTGCGTCTGTGTCAAACCAGAGACTAGTACTGTACTGATTCCGCAACACAAAAAGAAAAATAGAATGAACAAAATAACACTTAAAGGTAAGCCTATCAAAAGAGATAAGCTAGAACGAACGGTCGTTAAAACAAATAAGACGAAAACAGGTAACAAAAAAGGTAATAACGTTAATGCCACAATTAAAAATTTGGCAAGAAAGACATCCTTTTGCTGAAAGGGTAAAGGAAGATAATCCTTCAAGTCTTTACTATCGTAAAAAACATTATACAAAATCGAGACTCCTTGTGAAAAGGTCATGACCGAAAATAATGCAGCATAAAATGTAAAGAATCCGGGATATTTTGAAAAATCAATGGCAACCATAATAATCCCGTAAATAAAGGTGAAAAATATGCCCATTAAAACATACTGCATAAGAATACTTCGATAAATCTTATTTCCTGTTTTTCCCTTTTTTCGTAGCTGAACAGTTGCTTGGGGATTTGCATAAAGCAGATTAACTTTAAATAAATTAATTAATTGACTTTTATTCATTTTATATCACCCTCCTAACTATCCATTGTTGCTTGATCAGAATGTCTTCCAGTCATGCCTAAGTAGATGGTTTCTAAGGATTCATTTGGAGAAGAAGCGAGTAGATCATCCACCGAACCATTATAGATAAGCTCTCCTTTTTTTAGAATCGCCAGCTCATCACAAAGCTGTTGAGCTGTATCTAAAATGTGGGTTGAAAAAACAACGGTCTTTCCCTTTCTCGCATGCTCTTTCATTAGTTCTTTTAAATCATATGCAGCTTGCGGATCTAGTCCTTGAAGCGGCTCATCTAAAATCCAAATGTCAGGATCAGATAATAATGCACCAATTAAAATGACTTTTTGGCGCATCCCGTGAGAAAAGCTTTCTAGGGTATTTGCTTCTTGTCCCTGGATGTCAAATAAGTTTGTTAAATGTGCAACTTGTTTATTTTTTTGTTCTTCACTTAGACTATAGGCACTGGCAAGTAAGTTCCAATATTCATCAGCAGTTAATTGTAAAAACATATCAGGAGTATCTGGAACATAACCAATTTTTTGTTTGATAGTCAAACGATTTTCTTTCAAATTTTGTCCATCAACAAAAATTTCACCCTCTGTTGGATCAATGATGCTCACAATACTCTTAATTGTGGTTGATTTCCCTGCACCATTATGCCCTAAAAAGCCGAATATACTCCCATTCTTAATGGTTAAGTTTAAATCATTCAGTGCAACTTTTTCCCCATAAACTTTTCTCAAATGTTTTAATTCAATCATATCTTTCCCTCTCTTCTTTCCTAAAAGTTAACGCTTAATAAATTGATTATACTACAAGTAATTTAGGAATATAAAAAAACAATGAAACTTTTTTCAGAAAACAAAAAAATGAGGGGAAATTATTCCCCCCACACCGCTTTTTCTCTATATTATACAGCTCATCTATTCACAAACTATTTTTAGTTAATCAGAATCATATGGAAAATATAAGTGTCATTCTTAATTTCTTTTCCGTGTGTTTCTCGGTTGAAAAACCATGTGTTTTTCTCAGTGAGCTGTTTGTTCCTTTAATCCTTCATAAAAGCTCGTAAAATGAACCGCATCACTTTTTCCATATAAATCTTAGGATCATGAGCATACGCACCGCCATGAGGAGCCCCGGCAACAACATAGACCTCTTTTTCACCTTTTGTTGCTTGTACGACATCCTCCAACATTGAAAATGGTACAAATGTATCAGCATCTCCATGAATGAAAAAGATAGGCAAGTGATTCTTCTTTAATTGTTCGACAGAGGAAGCTTCTTTTAATGTAAAGCCCGATCGTAAATTTGTGACCGTGCTTGCAGCATTCATCACAGGAAAACTTGGCAAATGAAATAATTCTTTTAACTGGTAGGAGAATATCCCATAAGCTGAGGTATAGCCGCAATCTTCAACAATACATTTTACATTTTCAGGTAGAGTTTCACCAGAAGCCATCATCACTGTTGCTCCACCCATTGATATCCCATAAAGGACAATAGCAGATTTTGGATCATCAGAAACCAGCTTGTTACACCAATCTCTTACATCTAGTCTATCTAGCCAGCCCATTGTCGTATAATCCCCTTGGCTTTCTCCACTTCCACGGCAATCAATCGTTAACACATTAAATCCATATTGATAAAATTGAAAGGCCATTTCTTGCATAGCATATCGGTTGGACAGATACCCATGAACAAGAATCGCCCATTCGTGTGTCGGTGATTTCTGTAAAAAAGAGGTACCAATTAATTGAAGCCCATCAAATGACATCAACTTTTCAGGACGCTGTTCTACTGTTTTTAACCACTCTTCTCTTTCTTGTTTACGAGCTTCTCTAGCACGCTCTTCCCCACTTGTCCCAGCAGGCAAATTCGGATTGTTTTCTAAAAAAGGTTTCTTTTCTTTTTTTAAAGCGACATTATAAAAATAATTCCCTACTGCAAAATAGCCAGCAGCAAGAGTCGCACCTGCTAACAACCCTTTTCCTAGTGTTTTTTTATTCATAGATGTTACTCCTTTTGATTAATCTGTTTGTTAGTATTATTGTAACGTAACTATAAATATTTCCCAAGAAAAAGACAATAAGCTCCTTTTCTTCCTAGAAAAAACGGTTGAATTTTTAGTTGTGATTTCCATTTCTTTCAGAAAAGCGGTAAACTAGATTAGAAATATTGAAAAATAATCTTTAAAATTGAGTTTATAAACTAGTTCAATAGCTGAGGAGATTTCACGTAGAATTTATTGAATATTTTACTACTCATTTTTATGTTTAACGATAATAAGGAGGAAATAGGATGAATATTTTATTTATTTCAATCTCAGGAAATACACGTTCATTTGTGAATAAACTTGCGGACTACGCAAAAGAAAAGAGCGCATCCGATTCTCTGGCGCCGGTCATTCAGTTAAAGGAGATTCACGAAAATTCTGACTTTGAAAAAGAAAATGAAGCTTACTTTGCTTTTGTTCCCACTTATCTAGAGGGAGGAAATGGAATCGATAATGGCGACGTAGAAATCTTAACGAACGTATTAGGGGAATACATGGACTACGAAAAGAATTATGAACTTTGTTTGGGAATTATAGGAAGTGGGAATAAAAACTTTAATCACCAATACTGTTTAACTGCAAAGCAATATGCAGAAAAATTTGCAATTCCTGTACTGGATGATTATGAATTACGCGGAACTACTGCAGATGTTGAACGAATTTATGCTAAACTGCTTAAAAAAATCAAATAGAAAACGAGAACTGGAAATAACTATAATCGTTACTTCCAGCTCTCGCTTTTTATTTATATTGGTTGGAAACAGAAGCAATTTTCTGCCTTCACTCTTTTTTATTCACTGAATATAGTGACTGTTCGATACCAAGCATGCGTATTTCCTTCATCATAAGCTTTGTAATTCCAACCAGACATAGAAAAGCCAATGAAAGCGATGAAAATACCTGCTGCAGTCATCAGAATCCCCACCTTGAATAATTCATTCATTCTTTGTTTAAATACGTCTCTAACTCTCTGTTTTTTCATACGAATTTATACCTCCAGCCAAATAAGATTTTTATGATTCGTTTTGTAAAAATGCTTGTTCCGCGTAAAAAAATACTACTAATTTTGTATGTAACAATCGTGAAAATAAGACCTAAACCAAAGAGTGTGATTCCTACTCCAAACTGTGTAATCCCTATGAAAGCACCATCTTGAAGGGCAATAAGACTTGTAACGGACGCGACTACCCCACCAATGACTCCAGCAAATGCGAATGATCCGGTAATGAATGGACCACACCATAAAACTATATACCCTGACAAGATGACCAAAATTGCTGCTAATAATAAACTTCCCCATAGCGGAAATCCTAAAATGGCAATAATTATCAGAAACGGCATTGTTTTTCTCGGTACTTGTTGTTCTTTTACTACAAACCAAGATTCAAAATTATCATAAATAAGAGAATCCGGATTGCCCAATTTGAAAATTGCTTCTTCTTCAGAATAGCCATCCTCTATTAAATCTTGAATCATTTCATTACAGTAAGCTAAAAAGGTATCTTTTTCTTCGATAGGTGCACCTTTTGGTATTTTCCGTTCCAATTCCACCAAAAACATTTGTTTATTTTTTTTCATGATGTTAAACTCCCTTCAATAAATGCATAAATTTCTTCTACCTGTACCCTGCTTTCCATAAATTCCGTGAGAATGATTCGTCCATTCGGGGTAATTTTATAGTACTTTCTAAGTCGTCCATTATATTCTTGCGAAAAAGTCTCTACGCTTTTTTTTGATTCTAAACGCTTTAAAATCGGATATAGTGTAGACTCAGTAATTGGAATTAATCCAGAAATATTTTTGACAATATCGTAGCCATACGAAGGCTTTTGATTGAGGTATGCGAGGATACAATACTCCAACATTCCTTTTTTTAATTGACTATCCATCTCAACACCTCCCTATGCACAATACTATACAACGCATAGTATGGAGAAGCAAGAGAATTCACGAAAAAAAATAAAAATAGGTCTCTAGACTTAGAAGAGATTGGAACATTTCTGTTCCGATCTGAAAACAGGTGCTGTACATCATTGGAAGTGAAACTACGTGATTTGCAGCATCAAGTAGGTATATCTATTTCTTTTAGAAATAGTGTATTGATGCAATTTCAGCTTATTTTCGAATCCTTAAAAACTTTAGTATGTCCTATGCATAGAAGTTATTTAGAGCGAAGCGCAATTCTTATCTCGCTAATAGAGATTGATGAGAGCGAAACGAAGTGGAGATTAGTTGCCTCTCGTTCCTCTTTCAAAATTCTATTTAAATTAAGGCAAAAATAAGAGGAGTCTGGAACATAACTATCATAGTCATATTCCAGATCTCCTAGAAATCCTGCTAAAACGAGCACACCCACTGCTGTTCTCATTTTGACACGTAAAGTCTTTATCTTAAAATATCAATCAAATCTTTTTTGGAAGCTTCTGAAGCTGGCATAACCGAGAAAATTAACCCTATTCCACTTGATACACCGATAGCTAATGCCACTGTAAAGAAATCAATGGATACAGAAACATCAATGAGTGAGCCGATTGCATAAGCAAATAAGATCCCAAAGATATAGCCTATGATTCCTCCAACTAATGTCAGCGTCATTCCTTCTAATAGAAACTGCATTTTAATCGAACGGCGTGTTGCACCTAACGCACGACGAATACCAATCTCCTTTGTCCGCTCTGATACAGAGATATACATCATGTTCATGACACCAACTCCTGCAATAAAAAGGGAAATTCCTGCAACTGCAGAAATAAAATACGTAATCGTACTTAAAATTTGCCCAATCCCATCTGTTAACATAGCTGTATCAAATACTTGATACTCGCCGAAATCATGCATGGAGCCGTCTTTTTTTAGCAAGTCTATTGCTTCGGTGGTTACTTCACTTGGTGTTCCTCCACTTGCAATAGTCATCGTTAAGCTATAATTATTTTTTTCTGGTTCAAAGTAATACGTGTAGGTCTTTTTGGGAAGCTGAATATTGCTCTCAGGTAAAGAAAACATGCTCGTCATTTCCTCGCCCTGATAGACACCAACAATTTTAAATATCTGTCCGTTTAGCTCTATTCCTTTACCTATCGCTTTGTTTTCTGCATCAAATAATCCTTGAGCTGTGATGGAATCGATTAGGGCAACCTTATTTTGTGTTTCGTTATCTAAAGTAGTCAAATTACGTCCGTATAACAATTCTTTTTCCGTAGCATCCACAAGCTCTATTTGCTTGCTTTCTTGTTTGTCCTTAATGGTGATTTCCTTATAAATACTTGACATCTCCTGCTGAGGATAATCAACATTTTCAACTCCGGAAACGGTTTTTAAAAGAGTGATATCTCTGTCAGAAAAAAAGCCAAGATTACTAGAATATAACCCATCATTATTAGGGGTGAAATTAATTTGGATTTCCACTTTATCAGAATCATTATTTGTTAAACTTTTAATCGTATCCTTTTCAAAACCTCTTCCTAATGACAAGATAGCAATAACTGCAGCGATTCCGATAATAATCCCAAACATTGTTAGTAAGCTGCGTTTTCGATTCTTTTTTATCGATCCAAGAGACGATCGCCAATTGACATAGAATTTCATCTCGCCAGCTCCTTATCTTCAATAATCGCGCCATCTCGAATACTGATTAATCTGGAACAATAAGGAACAAGTTCTGGATCATGGGTGACCAAAATGATAGTCGCGCCATCTTCTTTATTTAAATCAACCAGTAAATTCATGATGTCTTCTGAAGTATGGGTGTCTAACGCTCCTGTTGGTTCATCAGCAATCAGAAACTTTGGCTTGTTGATTAATGCTCGAGCAATAGCAACACGTTGTTGCTGTCCCCCAGATAATTGTTTAGGATGCTTCCCCGCTTTATCAGCTAGCCCGACTTTTTCAAGTGCTTGCATGACACGCTCCTTGGTTTGATGAAACCCATAACCATTATATAGAAGTGGCAATTCAACATTTTCATACACAGTATTATTCTCTATAAGACTAAAATTTTGAAAGACAAATCCAACGGTCTGATTACGAATTTTTGAAAGCTTGTCATCTGAAGAGGTAAGAAGAGATTCACCCTCGAAAAGATACTCTCCTTCAAACTTGCGGTCAATAAAACCTAACAGGTTAATCAAGGTTGATTTTCCTGATCCAGAAGGCCCCATTACTGCAATCATTTCACCTGGGGAAACATGCAGATTGATATCTTTGAGAACATGGAGGGTTTCTTCTTCGCTTTTATAATATTTATTTATATGAATCAAATCAATCATTTAGTTCACCGCCACTTCTTGACCATCTTTCAGTTTGCTATCTGGATTTGAGATGAGCTGATCTTTTTGCTTCAACCCCTCTTTTAGAATAGTAACCCCATTTACCTCTTCTACTTTAACTGCTTGTTTTTTCACTTTTCCTTTTTGATATAAATAAACGAATGTTTGATCTTTTTCTTTGATTACAGCTTTGTTAGGGATTCGTAATTCGTCAATAGGTAAAGTAATCTCAACACTGTATCCATACTGAAGGCTTTCATCAGGTTTCACCAAAAAGGTGTAATTAGCCATGGTTGTTTGAGTACCAGTTGTTTGTGCTGTAGTAGCTTGTGGTAATTGGTTGACTTCTGAAATCGTTCCGTTAATTTCTTTGCTTTCACTCATTGCACGTAGCGTTACTTTTTTCCCTTTTTTTACACGAGTATAGTCATATTCGGAAACAGTTCCTTCAATTACTGTATTTGGACTAACAATGGTCACCAGCGGAACACTTGGATCTGTTTTTCCTTTCAAATTGACATAGGCAATCCCTGTTGAAGTAGCAGCTACATTAGTAGTTACTTTTTTCTTTGTTTTTTCAATCGTTTCATTCGCATCTGTTAAATCTAGGGTTGCTGCATCTAAGCTTTGCTGCGCCTGACTGATTGCCTCTTTTTGAGCATCTAAAGACTGATCATATTGCTCAATTTTTGCTTCTAGCTCTTGCTGTTTTGCTGCACCTTTTTCACTATTTGAGTCTTGTCGGTTATATTCAAGCCGCGCTTCTTCTCGCTTATTTGTTAAATCACTTTGTTTTTGATACGCGTTATCTAAATTTTGTTGTGCATTCGAGACGGCAAGATTCAGCTTGTCTATTGACTGCTCTTGTTCAGATGCTTGATCTTCTACTGTTTCATTTTGGTAAGTCAAAAGAACTGTCTTTTCTTTGACCTCTTGCCCATCTTTTATAGCGATATTACTTATCTTCCCTAACGTTTGATCATAATAGACTTCTTCTATTTTTTCAGCTTGCACAACCCCCTTAAATAATAATGGATCTGTTTGCTCAAGGGTTACTGTTTGATAGCTTGTCTCTGCTGGCTTCTCGCTTTTTTTCAAATTGATAAAGATTGCTACAATTAAAATTATGACAATAAGCAGCCCGCTAATGATACTTAGTTGAATTTGTTTCTTTTTTGATAGCTTTTTCATTATTTCTCCTCTTACTCTTGAGTATCTGCTTTAAATAAATGAACTAATACAATAATTGCAGGGATCATGAATAAAACTTGAATGATCAGCATAACGATTGTCGTCACTGTTGTCACTGCAGCAACGGCTTCAGAGCCAACATCAGGCAATTCAAGCTTTGGCGTTAACAATAAGCTATATAATATGCTGACTACTGTATAGCCAATATAGATATAATAGGGATATTTTGGCGCTAGTTGCTGTTCTTTTAATTTTTTATTTGCTAAAAAGAACAAAACAACTAATGCAATGATGACAAGTAACGCAATTACTGAGTATGCTTTTACACCTATGCTGTTGATATGTTCATAGAATTTTTTACCAGCGCTTCCCAATACATCATAGGTTTCCTTTTTCGGATTTAATGTCCCTGGAAGGCCGATTAAGGAGGTCACTGCAGAAATTCCTGTAAGAACTAATAAGACCATGTTCCAAGTTTTTGCTTTTTTTAATTGCCTAGTTACGTTTTCCATTTTCTACACCTCATTTTTAAGTTTCAACTTTCACAAGTTGTTATTAATAGGGTATCATTAATTTAGCAAAAAGAAATATGTTTTTTTAGATATTTTATAGTGACTAAAAATAAAAAAACGAAAGAGACATCAAGCAAATTGAATAATTTTGCTTGATGTCTCTTTCGTTTTTACTGGTTACTTTTCAAGTTGAAAATGAAAAATCAGACCATTAGGCTCTCTGACGATGAATTGCTCATTATTTTCTGATATAAGTTCTTGTGTTTGTTCTATATGTTTTTTCACTTGAATGAAATTTTCTTTCTCAGGAATCAATAACGTGATAGACTCTAGTCCTAAATCTGTTTCTTGAATCGGTTCCCCATTTTTACTTTGCCATACATTTGTACCAATGTGGTGATGATAATCTCCTGCAGCAAAGAATTTTGCTTGCCTGCCAAAATTGCTTTTTAAAGAAATTCCTAAAACATCCGTATAGAATTTTTCTGTTTTTTCTAAATCAGCTACTTTTAAATGAACATGACCCATTACTGTTCCTTCTGGGAGATGACTGGTTTTTGTATCTGCCTCTGAAATAACACTCTCTGCATCCATTTCCAATGTGACACCTACAATTTCACCATCTTCGCGAATATCCCATTGTTCTCTTGGTTTATCTCGATAAATTTCAATCCCGTTTCCTTCAGGATCTTCAAGATAGAGTGCTTCACTATATCCATGATCAGCAGCGCCAATGATGGGTGCATCAATAGAAAGTAAATGGTAGAGGACATTCCCCAAATCTTTTCTTTCAGGCAGTAAGAATGCCATGTGATAAAGTCCTGTTTTATTTGTACTCTTTTGTCCATTGGCTATTTTTTTTAATTCGACAAGCTCTCGTTTTCCTACACCTAAAGTTGCTCGATTATCTTCTGATAAAAATAACGTCAAGCCGATAGTATTTACGTAGAAATTTATTTCATTTTGTAAATCGTTTACTTTTAAAGTTACCTTGCCAGGATGTGTTTTTTCATGAATTTGAAATTTTGGAATAATAACGGTCATTGTGTGTTCCTCCTTCACTTCTTCTCACAAGTATCATAACACTTACTTTTTGTAAGTGTAAATATATTTGCTCAAAAATAACAAAAATTTATTAAATTATCCTAAAAAAATCTGAATTCAAATAGCGTTCAGTGCTTACTTTATGAGAGCTATGTCAAGAAAAGAATCGGATAGCTTACGGATTTATTTTTACTTATTAGATAGTTTTCCTTCAAGTGATAAAAAAAACGCCCGACAAAGGCGTTTTAATGGATTTAAACATGTTAGTTTGTTGATGTATCATAAGAAACTAGTTCTGTATTATCTACGGAAAATTTGAAAAAGTCCCCATTGTCTAATGGTTTAAAATACGTATGCATTACACGAATCAACGCATTATGACACACAAGCAGATAGGTGTTTTCTTTGTCAGCTAGACACTCTTCAATTAAAGGGTAAACTCTAGCTGCTAAATCTAAAACAGATTCTCCTTCTGGAAAACGGATAGCAAATTTTGTACGAGCAACTTGAAATTCCGGATTTTCAATGGGTGTTCCATCATAGATACCAAAATCAAACTCTGCTAAACGAGCATCTTCTGTCATTGCTATCTGATTATATTCACTAACAATCCTTGCTGTTTCTTTTGCTCTTATGAGAGGTGAATGGATAATTTTTGTAACGGGGACAGACAAGCCATTTACCTTTTTACTTAATTCTTCTGCTTGTTTGTTTCCTTTTTCTGTTAAAGGAATGTCTGCTCTTCCACAAACGAGTCCATCTTTGTTCCATTGTGTTTCTCCATGTCTAGTAAAATAAATCACGACAAGTCCTCCTTATTTTCTTTTCTTTATTGTACCTAATGTCTGCAAGAAAGCCAAATTCAAAAAGAAAACGATTTACTTTTGAATTATCAGAATATTATTGAAATTAGACCTTTCTAATGTTGACAACATCATTTTTTAAGTTTAAACTAATCAGCAACTTAACAAAAAATGGAGGGATACCTATGAATATGGATACGGAAGTTAGACCTGGAGTAAATCGTTACATAACTGGAGAAAATGCTTTAGAGGAGTTACCTTATTATTTAAGTGAATATACAACAGTCGCTGTTGTAACAGGGGAGGTTTCCTTTGAAAAATTTAAAGCCTATTATACGCATTTATTTGATTATCCAACATTTATCTATGATGGAAGTGCAAGCGAAGAAGATGGAAAAAGATTAGCAGAAGAGATTGGACAAACAGATGTAGTCATTGGTATTGGAGGCGGACGCGTCTTGGATACAGCAAAAATCGCAGCTGAATATCTGAAATCAGAATTAATTTTGATTCCAACATTAATTTCAAATTGTGCTCCCTATACCCCAGTGGCAGCTGTCTATCACCCAGACCATAGCTTCAAAGAAATAGGTTACTTTACATATTCCGCCTCTTTACTTTTTGTTGACTGGACGTTTTTATTACAAACACCTAAAGAATATTTTATTGCTGGGATTGGGGATACTCTAGCTAAGTGGTATGAAATTGAAGGAATTACTAGAAATTTATCTGAAAATGAACAAACCGCTTTTATTCGTCTAGGAATTGCTAGTGCAAAAGAAATATTAGCTATTTTATTGAAGGACTCTGAGAAAGCATTGGAGGATTTAGACGCACAGATAGTCTCCCCTGCCTTTGGACGAGTAGCGGATACAATTATTGCTTTGGCAGGAACAGTCGGAGGATTTGCTGCTAAGTTTGGCCGATCAGCTGGGGCACATGCGGTTCACAATGGATTATCTTATATCCCATCGACACATGAAATTCTGCATGGAGCAAAAGTCGCATATGGAATTTTAGTGCAATTAGCCTATACAAATGATTTTGATGAAATGAATGAGCTACTACCCTTTTATCGGAGCATTGGACTCCCTACTTATTTATCCGAATTAAATGTAGATGAAGAGGAAGTGTTCTTATTAAAACAGGCAGCCGATTTTGCTGCTGGAAAACAGGAAAGTTTCCAAATGATTGATGAAGCCATCTCAGCACAGCAAGTGCTTGATGCTATTTATGCAGTGGAAAATAGAGAGCACGCAAAGGTCTAAAAAGAGACGAAAAAGGTAGAAGACACGAAGAATCGGGTGTCTTCTACCTTTTTTAGGCTTGATCAATCCAAGGCAAGTCGGTAGTAAGTGTTGCGGCAAATTCTTTGTACTCGTCTCGTTCTTGTAAACGATGTAGCCGACGTTTTTCATAGCCTGAACAAACAAGCTTTTCTTCCTCTGTTTCAGGTACTACAGAGGGAACAGTGAAGTCTGTTTCTTCATTCATGTGAGAAGGGACCGCTACAAACGTTGTAAAACAAGTAGCTGCTAAATAGCGCTCTCCCGTGGTTAAATTTTCCCCTACCACTTTCACAAATACTTCCATTGATTTTTTGTGCGCGCCAGAAATATATGACTCCACACACACCGAATGGTTGACATGTAGTGGCTTTAGAAAATTCAAATTATCTAGTGAAGCCGTGACTGCCCCTCTTCGACAATGCCTAGTAACAGAAATGGATGCAGCATCATCAATTAAAGACATGAGTTTTCCGCCAAATAAAGCTTCAAAGGGGTTCAAATCAAAAGGAAAGATTCGATGGGTTTGGATTACTCGAGATTCACGACAAAATTTTGTTTCAGACATTCTTTTTCCTCTATTCTCTATACAATCTATTTTCTGTAAATACTTTAGCTCATTTTCAGGGAATATGCAATTTTTCATTAAATGTATTTGCAAAGTTCATTTGAATCACGCCACATGAGAGCCTGAGGTCGATACAGAAGTGTTCAGCTCTGAGAACAGGTACTATGTGCATCATTGGAAGTAAAACTTCGTAATTTGCAGTACCAAGTAGGTACATCTCTAGCATATCTCATGCGTAGAAGTTATTGAGAGTGAAACGCAGTGGATATGAGTTCCCCCACACTCAACACGTAGTGGAGATTAGCTCCTTCCCGACCTTTCTTCAGATTTCACGATGGTGGAGCATAACTTAGTTAATGATGCCCCACCCCTTTACTTATTATCGAAACTATCTATTACGTTACGCACACTAGTGAAAAAGAATAATAAAACCATTATAGATATTGATTGCTAATACTATCAAAATGACTAATTGAAACACAATTGTGACTTTTTTGGGAGAAAGAACATGGCTAAATCGAGCGCCTATGAGTCCACCCAAAATAGCTGCAGGAATAATTACATAGAGAATTGTTAAATCATATCGCTCAAATCCTGTGGTTACCGTAATGGTTAGAAGTTTCGATAACTGTGAAAAGAAGATGGTACAAATAGAATATACAGTGGCTTCTTTAATTGGCATACCAAAAAAGAGCATTAATAAAGCCACGTTGATTGGTCCTCCGCCAATTCCTAATAGACTTGCAAAGAAGCCTAAAATCAGTCCGCAAAAAAGATACCAGAATACATGTCGTAAGCCAAATGGTGCCCAATCAAATTTTGTTGCGAAAAAAGCAAAAAGAAGTGTGATAATCGTCAAAATAATTTGAATAAGCTGCACATAAGACTCAGTTGGAACAAATTGATATAACGCTTCAAAGGCTACATTACCTATCATTCCTCCTACCAATGCACCTATAGAAATCCATAGAACAAGAGGAAGCTTTAGAGAAATCCCTTGTCTCATCTGCCTAGCTGTAGAAACGATTGACATGGTAAAAACTGCGACACTTGAATAAAATGACACGGCAGCCACAGAGTGCGCACCAATTAAATCAAGCAGAGGCTTGATGATTACACCTCCACCCATCCCTGAGATAGCACCTAAAGTATTCGCAAAAATAATCACAAAAAAATAGAGAAAATAAATCATGAATGAGTACTCCCAACTAGCTGCATAATTTCTTTTGTATGTGGTAAGACCTGCTCTAGCACCTGCTGATAGCCGCAAAAACGTTGATCTTTCGTTACGTAAATAGCATCTTTCATGCGTTTACAACCTCCACCACATGCTTTTTGAAAAGGACAAGACTGACAGAACGGGCCATTATCACGTTTTTCACATAAAAAGTTTTCTGAAATTTCTTGTTCAAATAATTCTTTTAATCCCATATCTTGTATATAACCCATCCGGTATTCATCCAGCACATAAAAATCACAGGGGTAGACACTACCATCAGCTTCAATGACATATTGAATTTGACAACTCCCTAAGATTCCACAAGCGGTGGCTCTTCCACCAACAAATAAATTCATCAAATCATCAAACAGCTTAACACTTCGGTAGTGCCCAGATTCAAGCTCTGAGAACCAATACTTAAATAATTGTCCGTAAAAAGAAGCAAAACGTTGGGGAGTTAACGCATAGCTGCTTCTTTTAACAGCCTCTAATTCATTAAGACACGGAATAAATTGAACATATTGAATCGATTGCTCTTGTAAAAAACGATAGACCTTCTTTGCCTCTTTTGCAAGTGGATTTGTCAACACACATAATACATTGTACTCAATCTCATAGTCGTCAAACATGTTTTTTGTTTTTAGGACTTTATGAAATGTGCCATGCCCCTTTGTATCCACTCGATTCAGATCATGGTACAAAGGATGACCATCAATGGATAATCCCACTAGAAACTGATGCTCTTTCAAGAATTCACACCACTGCTTATTGATGAGGATACCGTTTGTTTGAAGAGCATAATGGACGTAGACTCTCTTTTTTTGTGCCTGAACGTATGAAACAATTCCTCTAAAATAGTCAAGTCCAGCCAGAGTAGGTTCTCCTCCTTGAAAAGCAAGGGTGAGTTCATCGCCATCCTCTAAGTCGAGAAAAATATTTTGTATCATTTTTTCAGAAACTTCCGGTTTCATTTTCCCAAAGGAACGGACCTCTCTCATCGAACTAACATCCGCATAAAAACAATATTTACAGCGAATATTACATTGTGCTGAAGCTGGTTTTACTAAAACAGAAATATGTTTCATTTCATTTACTCTCCAAGTCTATTGGTATTTTTCTATACAACCTTAGGAACGAAAAAGCAGTCATCTGTCTCCTGAATCCATTGAACCAATCGTTGATTTAATTTCACACGAATGTCTCTATAATCAGAGTCGTGTACAAGATTTGTAAGTTCTAACGGATCGTTCACTAAGTTAAACAGCAGCCATTCCTGCGATTCGAAGCAGATATACTTCCAGCCATCGTCTGTTACAATCCCTCTCCAGGGTTTATCAACACTGGACCCATGCATCGTTGGTATAATACTTTGAAGAAACACGCTATCTTTAGGCTCTGAAATTGGCCGTTCTTCTAATCTAAGAAACGAAAAATCGGTTCCTACCATTTCGTTTGGAATAGGAAGTTGGCAAAGCCCTAACGAAGTCTTTGCAATATCTACATGATTGACTAAAACATCAGACGAGCCAGATTTGTATCCTTCATAGGATAAGGGCTTTGCTCCACCAATAATAAATGGTACACCAATGGCTTCTTCATAGGGATTTGTTTTCCGAAATTGACCGTGAGACCCATGCATATCTCCGTGATCACTAAAGAAAAGAATATGGGTATCTTCTAGCATGTCCTCTGATTTTAGTTGCTCAATTAGCCTGCCTAGCTGCTCATCAATAGATTCAATTGCTCCATAGTAACCAGATAAATCGTTTGCTACACTTTTTCTCAGCGAAACATAAGGTGGAACATTCTGTTTGAACTGAATCTTGCTAGGTGGATAATGTGCTACATTTTGAGCAGGCGCAACGTAAGGATCATGTGGCGGTTGCATACTAATGACCATAAAAAAGGGTGTTTCATTACCGTCCTGTTTTCTTTTACTATAGGTTTTTACTTCTTGAATTGCAAGGTTTACTAAAGAAATCGGTTCATATTCAGGCAGCTTAATGCTTGGTATTTCTTTCTTCCCTCGATGACCATGGACATATACGTCAAACGGACTATTGTTATTTTCATAGCCGATAAACGTTTTAAAATGCCCTCTTCCTTCTCTTGGAATGATTGCTTTATGCTGGTTCTCCTTGATTCCTTCCAAATGCCATTTTCCAAAATAAATTGTGTCATAGCCTTGAGAATTGAATGCATCTGAAATTAATGGAAGGCGTCTATCTAATTGACGTTCATGTCCAGTTACATTTGTTTTTTGCGGATATTGTCCACTTAAAATGGCACTTCTACAAGGGCAGCAAAGAGGATAGCCGCCCACCGCATTTGTAAAATTCACACCCTGTTTTGCAAGGTTATCAATATTTGGTGTAGAGACATTTTCATCGCCATTTATGCTAATCGCCTCTCTTCGCAATTGATCGACGAAAAACCAAATGATATTTTTTTTCTTTTTCATAGACTGGTTCCTTTACTACGTTTTATAGTGTTTTCGATATTCTTTTGGAGACATTCCACAAATTTTTTTGAAATTTTTTGCTAAGTAATTTGCTGTTGCATAACCTGTTTTTACCGCAATCGCCGAAATAGATTCCTCTGTATCGGTCAAAAGCTTTTGTGCAATTGACAAGCGATAGTGGTTTAAATACTGTGAAAAACTTTTATTTACTTCTTTTTTAAACAGTTGCCCTGCATACATCGTATTTATAAAAAGGCGTTCACTAATTTCCTTTAAAGTAATTTCATGCTGATATTCTTCATGAATAATTTGTAAAATCTGCTGAATATAAGGAGAATATTCACGATTGCTGTTTCCCTCTTGAATTTCATTTATTGTTTGGAAAACATAAAGTGCGATTTCATCAAAATGTTTACTTGCGATAATTTTTTTTGCTTGTTTCTGATAAAAAGTTTCAGATAAATCGAAATTCCTGTATAGGTCAATAAAAATAAGAAAGCCTAGATGTCGTGCATAATCTGGTAAAATATTTTTTTGCTCTATTCGCTGAAATAAAGAAGAAAGTTCTTCTCTAATCGTTGAAAAATTACGGATAGATAATGCTTGATTAAATTTTATGAAGGAGACTTCAGGGATTGATTCTCTTATGGATAAATCATCAAAAAAAGAATCATTTCCACTTTCACCAAAATAAAATTCATGAAGCTCCTTTGAAGAGAGAGCATTGTTAAAGCTGAGTGAAATTTCATCTAAGCGAGTCACTGTTTCTCCGATTATCATTTCATCAAAACTCAAAGAAAGATGTCTCTTTATGGCGCTTAAAAAACATTGAAGTTCATTTCCCTCGTGTGAAAAAATAAGTACCCAGCTTTGTCCATCTTGCCAATAGAAATATAAATCTTGCTTTTCTTCGCAGATAAATTGTTCAATCTCCTCATTTTTATAACAATCTTTGATGATTATGCAGGTAAAGGAGCGTTTTTGAAGCTGGTGTATTTCAATGGAGAAAAAGTGAGCGACATCTTCTAATTCACATTCATCATGAAGCCATTTTAATAAGATGGCTTCTCTCAAAATTTCTTTTTTCTGAGATTCTTTTTCTTTTTCCTGAATTCTACGAAATGCCTTTTTTAAGGAATCCGTCATTTCTTTTTCATCAATTGGTTTAAGCAAATAGTTGATAGTCCCAAATTTTAAAGCATCCCTAACGTAGTCAAATTCCTGATAGCCAGACAAAATGATTACCTCAAATTTTTGACCAAGAGAATACGCTTCTTTTACAAATGAAAGACCATTTTTTATAGGCATCGCAACATCGGAAATTACTAAATCGACTTGTGTACTTTGTACGTAGTCTAGTGCTAAACGCCCATTCTTCGCTGTTGACACGATTTCAAATCCCAATTCATCCCAAGGCAGTAGTTTTTTTAACCCTTCTAAAATCATATATTCATCATCTACCAGCAAAACTTTATAGCTCATTCTGCCTCCTCCTTTTTTAAAGGGAGGTTCATTACAATAATTGTCCCGGTAGGATAATTATTCATAAATTTAAATAGAAAATCTCCCTCAAAATATAAACGTAATCGTTCTCGAACATTTTTTATACCAATAGAGCTTCCGTCATCTCTTGGAGTGGTCTCTGTCTCTATTTGATGCATTTTCTGTTCATCCATACCTAACCCATTGTCCCGAATATCAATTATTAACCGTTCATCTAATATATAAGCTTTGACGTAGATAAGGTTATCCTCTCGTTCAAAGTCCAATCCATGAACAAAATAATTTTCAATTAAAGGCTGAAGTAAAAACTTAGGGATTCGTTTCTTTTTTACTTGTTCTTCTACTTCAAATGTATAAGCAACACATTCCGGATACCTCATCTGATACAGATAAATATATCGACGGCAAAATTCTAATTCCTTTTCCAGCGTAGTGTACTTTTCTTGAGAAATTGTATTTCTTAGTAAGCTGCTGAACGCATAAACCACATTTGCTAGTTCTTTTGCACCAACATTAACTGCATACATACGTATGTACTCCAATGTATTGTAGAGAAAATGAGGATTAATTTGTGCCTGGAGTGCGCGCATATTTGCATCTTTTTGTTCCGCCTCCAGTCTATAGTTATCAACAACATAGGAGTTAATGTTATCCATCATATAGTTAATCCCGCTAGATATTTCCCATAGTTCCGCCTCCTTTTGATTTTTGTCAATCCGCACCGACAAGTCTCCCTTAGACACTTTATTGAGCGAAATCAAAATATCATTCACTGACTGCTGATATTTAAATAGTAATCGATACAAGATATAGATAAGTAAACTACACGTAAAAATAGCAACTACCCATATAAAAAAGAGTTCTTTCCAAAGATTTTTGATGATAGTCTGTTTTGAAACAAACCCAATGATTTTGTAATCGTATACATTTTTTGAACTAGAGATAAACTGAGTTTCTTTTGCTGAGAATTCTTTATTGGTTAATGCGCTTTTCTTGTAAAGTATTTGATTTGAGTCCGAAACAATAAGCATTTGAATAGGTTCTTCATTTTGGTAATTTTCCAGAATTTCGTCATATTTCTCATTCATGATTGATAATCGAAACGTACCAAGAACCTCTCCGTCCACTGAAGTAAAAAACAGACTGGTAAACGTTAAATGGTTTGGATCCTCAGGATACGTTTCTGTTAAAAGTCCACCTTTATTTGAGGCATTTGAATAAAAAATTTTAGGAGAATTATTAAAGGTAAAAGAGATGCTACTAACCCACCGATCGTTTAAATAAAGATTTTTGACTTCCTGCGGTAAAAAATAATAAGTTGAATACGCTGTTTCTGCACTTCGGTTTAATATATAGTTCATATATTTGTCTAAAGGCATATCAAAATATTTTTGTGCACTTTCTATTTTTTCCTGATTTCCCAGTAGCTTATCTGCCATCCATGAACTACGCTGCATGTCTTCTGCATAGACATCTCCCACATGGAGAATGGCTTGATTAATTGCTTCAGCCTCTCTTTGATACGATTTTTTTATTAAATAGTAGCTTAATAGCGAAACAAACAACAGAATAATCGTTATTATAATAATGGCATACCATTTGATTATCGTCACCAGTTTGTTCTCTTTTCCTTTATTTATCAAGCGTCGCTCCCCCTAAAAAGTTTGTTTTTGATGAAAAACATCTTTAGTTTAACATACTTATTAGCGTGTATTTTTCAGTCGTAGCTGTTCAAATTCAAAAATTAAGTTGTCATTGTATTTCAACATCCATTCGTGCATTGCGTGCTTCATATCCTTAATAATTTCTTCGTATTCTTTTTGCTGAATACAATTTATAAGCTCATGGGGATCACTAGCTAAGTCATATAACTCATCTACATCTCCACAGTTAAAAATATATTTTATGTTGTCCTTACGTACCATACGCTGTGAAAACAAGAGGCTTCCTATTCCTGAACATTCTGTCACTACTGTTTCCGGCCATTCAACAGGGATATTCTCCATTAAAGGTCTTAGCGATTGTCCATCTTTTTTTTGAAGAGACGCGTCTACTCCGGCATAATCCAGAATCGTGGAGTAAATATCACAGCTATTTGCAAATTCACTGATTCTTTGCGCCTGCTTATTTTTCGTATCTTTAAAAATTAAAGGAATACTGCAGGTTTCTTCGTACATAAATATCGCTTTATCACAAAGTCCGTCATGAATTCCTAAAGATTCCCCATGATCTGAGCTAAAGATAATTACCGTATTGTCATACAGATCTTTTTCTTTTAAAAATTCGATGAGTCGCCCGATTTGATAATCTATATGCGAAACACCAGCAAAATAATGCTTCACGATAGGCTCTATCTCCGTCCATTTTGAAAAGTTTCCTTTCTTCACGTCATGAATCTTCGGTTTTAAAGATCCTTTATCTTCAAAATTTTTCCAAGGAGGAAGGGATTCATTTTCATACAAATCCAAAAACTCCTTTGGCACAAAGTATGGCTCATGAGGTCCCCAAAAATTTAATTGGAAATACCATGGAGATTCTTGTTTCTCAAAGTCAGACAAAATGGTTTTGGTTCTTTCTACTAGGAAATGTTCAATCGTTGTGTGTACACCCGTCGTAACGATACCCGCTTGATGACCTCCATAAAATCCCGTCTGAATATTTTCAATTTTAAAGGGAAGATTCTGTTCTTCTAAATAATGTAAAAATTGGGGATAGCGGTGACCACCAAATCCATGTCCGGAAAAATCATCTCCTGTATAGCCTAAGGTTGTTGGACGGGCGTCATTTTTTAGCGCTAACTCCGCAAAGTGAATATCCTTCATGTATTTTTGGATATAGGCATCATTTTTCACGTTCTCGACACCAGAACCTAAATGCCACTTTCCGGTATAGCCAATCTGATAGCCTTCTTTTTCTAAGCGCCGACTTAATAAATCAGGCGAATCTGCTAGTTCCTGTACCATGTTTCCATAATTATATGAATTTGTCAGCATACCATGATGCATAGGATATAGACCTGTTTGCAAAGAGGCACGAGCCGGTGTGCAAATGGGACAAGTCGTATACGCATTTTCAAATGTATAGCCTTCTTCACTTAGGGCATCAATGACAGGTGTTTGGCAAGCTAAGTCTCCGTAAGCAGACAGTGTATCTTTTCTTTGTTGGTCAGTCAAAATAAATAAAATATTTGGTTTAGTCATTTTGTTTCTCCTTATGATTCCAAAATACCTTTCCTTGGATAAACTCTAAATCTCCATGTTCTTTTGCTAACATGTAAAGCTGATCTTTTAGAGAATCAACTGTTGATTCATACCCTGATTCATGGCATAGGTTCACTTTCTCAAAAGGATCTTTTTTTCTGTCAAAAAGTTGAGAATAGTGTCCATCTTTTGTACGATATTCTAGATATTTAAATGATTCTGTGACAAGACCTCTAATTTTTGTTGTAAACATAAGAAATAACTGGTCTCGTCCTTTCTTTTCTCCTGAAATAACTGGAAGAAGACTTTCTCCATAAATAGTTTTAGGTATAGGAATCGATAAATAATCCAAAATTGTAGGCATAATATCGACCAACAGGCACCGCTCATCACACAACCTATTTTTAGGGAGTGCAGGTCCTGAAAGAATTAATGGAACGCGTATACTGCAATCATACAAGTTCTGTTTTCCCATCAGACCATGCTGCCCAATTGATAAACCATTATCTCCTGTAAAGATAATCAATGTTTCATCTAAAATCCCCTGTTCCTCTAGCGAGTCTAAAATATCACCGATTCGTGCATCAATATGTGAAATCATCGCATAATAATCGGCTAGATGCTGACAGATTTTTTGAGGTTCTCTTGGATAGGCTTCAAGTGTTTCGTCACGCTCACCTCGAATATCAAAAGGAAACGGATGCTCAGGAAGAAAGTTCTCCGGCAATGATAATTCCTCAGGGTTATACATCTCTTTAAACGCATCAGGCATAGTCCTTGGATCATGAGGGGCAAGAAATCCGCCATAAATGAAGAAAGGCTGTTCACTTGTATGTGATTGAATGGCTTCAATTATTCTATCTGCGAACAAATCTGTTGAATGCTTTCCAATAGCTATATGTTCTGCAGGTAGCTGCATAGTTTTGTTTGAAGAAAAAGGGTCCTGCGTAAATGTTTTTAATTGGTCGTATCGTCCGGTGGGATCAAAATGGTTTACAGGCACATTCCAGTGGTCCCACATGCCACCAAAGAAAATGTCTTCCCCATTACTAAAACTTCTAGCATAGCTTTCTGTGCCATTATGCCATTTGCCAATTCCCCATGTTTCATATCCTTCATTCTTTAACGTTTCTCCCAGAAGTGCCTGTGTTTCTGGAATTGTTTCACCGCAGTTTTCCCAACTTGTCAAAAACTGACTGGTATTAATCATCGCACGAGAAGGCATACAAACTGCCCCACTTGTTCCTCCAGGAATAAACGCATTGGTGAAGCTTACGCCACGTGCTACCAGTTTATCTAAATTAGGTGTCTGAATTTCTTTGTTCCCTAATGCATGAATTGTGTCAAAACGTTGGTCATCTGCAATTAATAATAGAACATTTTTTTTCATTTTTATTCCTCAACTTTCCATAAGGTTTTCAAACCAGAGAGTCTTTTTTTCCAGCATCACTGCTTGATATACTAATATTCCGCCAAATCCCCAAAAGAAACCAGCTCCTGGATATTTCCACATCATAAATACAAGAAAAAGGCTGCCAATTATCTCTTTCACCCATTTTCCAGCACTTGAGAACAGACTCGCTAAAGAAAATTTTAAAAGATTTTTTAGACAAAGAGACGTTTTCATTAGATAAAATAACGAATGAATCCATAAAGAAACCAGCATGACTAGTATAAAAAAAAGAAAGAACGTTAAGCCAAAAAAGAAGATCCCTTTTAGCTGGGCGGCTATCCATAAATTGACTGTCAGTAAGAAAAAACCAGCTAAGAAAAGAATGGTCAGCTTATTTGTTTTGATAAAACATCCACGATAAATTTTCCATGCATTCGTATAGCTGTAACCTGTTTTCTCCCAGTGAAAGCTGTAAAATAAGGAAAAGGCCGTATAAATCGCCGGCCCAATTCCAAGTATAATTCCTCCAAACAGACAGAAAAAAAGAAAGTATGCGTTGATTTTTAAAAGTATATAGCTTCGATTAAATAAATGAGTTAAGCTATTTTCCACCATTTTCTTTTCCTTTCATCAGAAATTAACTCTTAAGAAATGCATCATATTGTGTTTGAATTTCTTCAAGAACCTTTTTCATTCCAGCACCTTGAAGCTCTTCATTCATTTTTGGAATGGTTTCATCTGGATCCAATGTTCCTGTATTCAATCCTGATTGATATTTGCTCATCACATTTGAAATATTGGTTATTTCAGTTTTTACATTATCTGGAACAAAATTAAAGCCTAAAATAGGAGAACTCGTTGCGCTTTGAATATTCTTATCTCGTTCTTCAATTTGTTCAGGTGTAATATTTTCAGGAGTATAGATAATTCTGTTGTTTCCCACATTCCATCCAGAAAGGTGTGTATCAGGCTGGTATCCATCTAACAGTTTCACTGATGAATCGCCAATCTTTTCCCAACTTTCTCCTTCTATACCATAAACCAGTGTATTCATCACTTCTGGATTACTATTTAATACATTTAGCGCTTTGACCGCTTCTTCCTGATATTTTGAAGTGGAAGAAATAACGAAATTTGCCATCCGGACATTACTCGATTTTTTTACTTTATCTGTAATTGGAACAGAGATAATTTCACGTCCAGCAGCATTTGTTAAAATTGTATCTCCGTAATCGTAAGGTCCTTGTGTTTCTGCACGCATAAACCATGTTTGCGAGCCTAGCGGATAGGTATTGCTGGAAGTTGCAGCGTCTTTTTGAATATAGCCTTTTTTATATAAGCTGTGCATGGTTCTCAAATCTTCTTGTGCTTCAGGCATATCATAGATGCTAAATATTTTCGATGTATCGCCACTCGTTCGAACAACGAATGGTAAGTTGTTGTCTACAATATAATCAACATTTTCATTCACTTTAAAGTTTGGGCCAGTTGCAACCAGTGCGAGCGTAGGCTCATTTTTTTTCACTACTTCAAAGAGTGGTTCCAAATCAGAGTAGCTTTTTACCTGGCTAATATCTAAATCATATTTATCTAAGTATGCTTTATCAAAGGCAAATACTTGTTGAGAATAGACATTCCCGTTAACTGGGAATGCGTATAGCTTGTCATTTACTTTGTTTCCTTCAACGTAGGCTGAATCTAGCTGTTCATAAGCCTCCTTTGCATATTTAGGAAGTAATTCTGTTAAATCTGCGTAAGCCCCTTTTTGTGCATTTACTACATAGTTATCGGCAAAGGCAATATCATAATTCTCACCCGATGAGACAATCACGGACATTTTTTTCTTATAATCCCCATAATCGATAAATTGAATATCTAATTCTACACCTGCTTCTTCTTTCATTGTTTTGTTTACTGTTTTTAACAATGTATCGAAGTTTTTTGGTCGCTGACCAATTTCATACATGAGTAAGGTCGGCGTTTCAGATTTTCCAGCATCCTTCTTGTCCGAATTCCCACAGCCTGTTACACCAGCTAAGAGTCCGAGTGCAGCCGTCGTTGCCAACATCCATTTTGTTAAACTTCTTTTCATTTTGTTTCCTCCTATATATTTATTCTTTGACGCCGCCAATCGTTAGTCCTTTTACAAAATATTTTTGAAAAAAAGGATAGGTACATGCGATAGGTAACGTCGAAATAACAACCATAGCCATTCGTGTAGCTTCTTTAGGAATAGCACCCATACTTTCAGAGAGATTCCCGCTAAGACTTGCATTTTGGGACATATAGTCAATATTACTTTGAATTTTCATTAACAGATATTGTAGAGGCATGAGCGCATCATTTTGAACATACAATAAAGCATTAAACCAATCGTTCCAATAGCGTAGTGCAGCAAATAAGCTGATTGTCGCAATTCCTGGCAGTGCAAGTGGTAAAACGACCTGCACAAATGTTCTTAATTCGCTTGCGCCATCAATTCTTGACGATTCAATAATGGATTCTGAAACAGTCCTTCTAAAAAAGGTCCGCATAAGAATGATGTTAAATGGACTCAATGCTAATGGAAGAATTAATGCCCAAATTGTATCTTTTAAATTCATCATAGTTGTTACAACAATATAGCTTGGCACCATTCCCGGGCTAAACAGCATAGAAACTAACGCAAATATTGTAAAGAAGCGCCGATATTTGAAATTAGGTCTTGAAATCGCATAAGCATAAGTTGAAGTAAAAAAGACATTAACCAGCGTACCAAATACAGTGATAATCACTGTGATAAAGAGTGATTGAAGTAGCTGTTCTTTCATAGTAGATAAATAGCGGTAGCCATCTAAGCTCCATTCTTTTGGCCATAATGAATAGCCATTAATCAGAATAGAATTTTCACTAGTAAAGGATATGATGATTACAAAAATTAAAGGAAACAAACAGGAAATGGCTAATAGCACTAAAAGAACATTGGAGAGTATATCCATTTTCTTTCCAAATTTTCTAATTTCAACTGTTTTTACTTCTTTCTTCAAATGAATTCCTCCCTTTAGAATAATGCAGATTCTGGATCAAAACGACGTGCGATAAGATTGGTAACAACTACCAGCAAACAGCCCACAACAGACTGATAGAGACCAGCTGCCGCTGCCATCCCAATATCTCCGCTACTTGTTAATCCATTATAAATATACGTATCCAACACGGAGGTCACATTATATAAAGCCCCTGAATTTTTCGGTATTTGATAAAATAAGCCAAAGTCTGCCCGAAAGATATTTCCCACTGCTAAAATCGTCAAAATAGAAATAAGCGGGATAATTTGAGGTAGCGTAACATGTTTAATTTGCTGCCATTTGCTTGCTCCATCTACCATCGCAGCTTCATAATACGTTGGGTTAATCCCCATGATAGTTGCAAAATAAACAATGGAATTATAGCCAAGAGATTTCCAAATACCCATAAATAATAAAATAGCTGGCCAATACTTTGCTTGCGTATACCAATCAATTCCTGTTTCTGGAGTAAAAAATAATAAATTAATCAGCCCTTTTTCAGGAGAAAGAAAAGCATAAACAAAATAACTAATGATTACCCATGAAATAAAATAGGGAAACAACATGGAGGTTTGATAAATTTTCACCATCCTTTTTGAACGTAACTCACTGAGAATAATTGCAATAATCACCGCAATAATTGTTCCAATAATGATAAATCCTAAATTATATAACAATGTGTTTCTCGTAATGATATAGGCGTTTGATGAGGAAAATAAAAATTTAAAATTTTCAAATCCCACCCATTCGCTTTGCTTCAAACTGTCTAAAAACCCTCCAGGGAAAAATCGGAAATCTTTAAATGCAACGACATTCCCTAACACTGGAATGTAGAAAAAAAAGATCAGCCAAATCGCTCCCGGCAAAGCCATCATAAGAAATGGCAAATTTTTTCTTACCTCTTTTAGATAGCCCTTTTTTTGTTTCTGTCGACTCTTTTCAAAGGGCAAAACATCCTGTTGCTCCATAAATAAACTCCTTTCAAGTAAACGCTTTCTACGGGTTTATTATATCTGTTTCAACAACGTAAAAAAGGTAATAATTATGGATAAATGGATAAAAAATATAGAAAGTGACTAGCTTATACGCTGATTTTTGTTGTACACTCTATTCACTCATCTGACGAAATCAGAATGTCTAAAAAAAGACAAAGAAGGCTAGATACAACTATCTAAGTTATATCTAGCCCTCGTAAAATCTTAATAAAGGTTGGGAGGAGAAGGAACACATCTCCACTTCAATTTCGCGCTCATCAATCTCTAAAAGCGGAACGGAGAATTTCAGGTTTTGTAAATAAGCTGATTTCCTCTGTTCTGACCTTATGGATTTGTGGTTAATTTACTTAAATGGAAGATGAATAAATTCTCTTTTTGGTGCTTTGGTTAAAAGAATTCCTTTTTCATCTTGTACGAGCACATCATCTTCAATTCGGATACCTGCTTCATTTGGAAGATAGATTCCCGGCTCAATTGTTTGAACCATGTTTTTTTGAAATACTTCATTTGACTTTCCACTAATGAATGGGGATTCATGGATATCTAAGCCGATACTGTGCCCTGCTCCATGTGAAAAATACTGATTTAAGTTTTTCTCACGAATGGGTTTTCTAATTGCTTTATCTAGTTCACAGCTTTTCATGCCTGCTCGAATTGTATCTAATCCAATTTCTTCAGCAGTTAATACGAGTTGATAAATCTCTTCCCATTTATCAGTAACATTTCCTACAGAAATTGTACGAGTCATATCAGAAGCATAGCCCTTATACAACGCACCAAAGTCCAGTGTCACTATATCCCCAAGCACAATAATCTTTTCACTTGCTTCACCATGGGGGAATGAGGAACGAATGCCAGAAGCAACAATCGTTTCAAAGGATGTACCTTCCGAGCCTAGCTTTTTCATGTAATATTCCATTTCTGCTGCAATTCTACGTTCAGAAATACCTGGTTGAATCAAATTCAATATATGCAAAAACGTTTGATCAACAATGTCTGCTGCTTTTTTGATATAGGAAATTTCTAGCTCATCTTTCACCGCTCGTAAAGATTCCACTATATTTTCAGCATCCCTCGCTTGAATGTCTATGCCATCAATCCATTTTTTTGCTTCTATATAAGTTAGATGATTCGCTTCAAAATATACTTCTTTTGCTGAAGCGCTCTTGACTAGTGCGATGCATTCCTCCAATAATCCGCTTGACCAACGAATTACGGAAATCTCTTTTGGAATTTCTTGTTTTGCCTGATCAACATATCGACCATCCGTTACGAAGAAACAGCCTTCTTTTAAAATAAGCATATAGGACTCTTCCCCAGTGAAGCCAGTCAAATATTGAACATTTTTAGGATTGGTAATGAATAAGCTTTGCATATCTTTTTCTTCCATTTTCTTCATTAACTTATTTAAACGATTCATTTTCTACACATCCTTTTTAAAGTATAGATGATACGACTCATTATCTAGCTGGTGTACAGGGATAAACTCAACCCCTGTCTTTTTTTGTCTAATTGTCTGATTCTTTTGAAACTGTGTTTGTAAATCTTCCTCTGAAAAATCCAGCGATAAGAAGTTCGTCTGCTCTGAAAGTCCTCCTAGTAAATAGGGGCCATAATATAATGAACATAGACCTGGATCATCAGGTGCTTCGACAATTGCGTATAACAAAGTAAATGTAATCGAAAGTTCTTCAAAAGGTTGATCAATCACATAATACCCTTCCTCTAACGCAAACTTCTGTGGTTTTCCATCACTAGAAAATGTCATAGAGCTAGTCCATTTAGGTAAGCGGATTTTGAGTTGTCGAGTGCTTGTTGAACGATTTTTTATGACCATGGTTCCTTGGTCAAGATTAGCATCAATTGTTAAGTCGACTCCCAGCTCCTTAGCCATGATTTTCGCAGAAAGAAACAGATTTATGTGAATAGACTCCTCTGTGTAGCTAGCAATAAATTCCCCATACTTGAAATGATTTTCCATTCCTGTTCCGTGACAACACGAATTTTCTACTTCAAAATATCGTTGCGCTCCCGGCTGAGTCGCCATAAAATACGTACTCTCACCAGAACAATCTCTAGCAGGAGAGGCAGCGATATGATTTAGTAAAGCCAATTCATAATAATCAACTAAGTCAGTCGTTCCTTCATACTGATAGAGTGCGTTCGTAAGCTTTAACAGATTATAGGATGCGCAGCTCTCTGCTGTATTCTTGCTAATATGGCTAGCAATTGCGTTTGGTTGTTGAAATATCTCGCCATCACCTGTCCCACCCATGGAGTAAATATGATTACTTGTCACTGATTCCCAGAAAAAACGAGCAATTTGATAATAACGCTCCTCCCCAGAAGCTTCATACAATTTCATTGCACCAACAATTTGCGGAATATGCTGGTTCGCATGTAGCCCACCCAGTACATCTACTTCTTGTTCCAATGGATAAAAAAGATAGTCATTGTCAAAGAAACGAGCTGCTTCAAGATAAATAGAGTCTCCCGTAATTTCGTATAAATCTGCCAGTGACTCGTTTATTCCACCATACTCACCTGCAATATACATTCCCCACATAGCTTGACGTTCTTTATAGCTTCGTTTTCTTAATCGGTGATACACCCAATTGCCTATTTTTTTACTAATCTCTAATGCTTGTTTATTCTTCGTATAATGGTAGGCATCCAATAGTCCTGCTAAAATTTTATGAAGTGTATAATAAGGTGCCCAAACCTCTGGATAAGGATGGAGCTTTTCTAATAAATCAAACTGGATTTCCGGATAGCCACCTAAATATCCTTTTTGGTAGCCGCTTTTTTCTGAAAAAACTGTCTGAACCTTTTGTAGTTCAGAAACCATATATGTTAGCTTTTCGTTTATACGAACATTCCTTGTACTAGCAGATGCTAAAGATAATGCAGAAAGATAGTGTCCAGTTGTGTGTCCTCTTAAACGTGAATGCAAAGAATCCCACCCAATCATTTCCTCGGCATTTTTAGTATCCATTCCAGCAGTTTTTCTAAAATTGTAAAGCATTTGATCATCATCTACTGACAATAAAAATTGCAGATAATTTTGTTGATTTTTGTAAAAAGATGAATGCTTATCCAGTGTGACATCTTTTAACGAAAAGAGACTTTTCTTTTTTTTTCTAACTGAATAGCGAGTGAGCTTTTGTACGATTTCTACTTGAGCTTCTACAGGATAGTCTGTGCTGTAAATCGTACCAGAAAATGTGTAATGCCCTTTTTTTGCAAGTAATAACGGCTCGTTACAAGCCCAGTTTACTTTTTGTGTGACCACTTTTCCATCAAGACTTTCCACTGCAATTCCCGTAGGTAAATAGAATGTTTCGTTTTCTTTTTTTATCAGTTGTATCGAGTAAATCTTTTTTATCTTAATATCGTTGGGAGCTTCTAAAATACGAACATCGTAAACATGTGTTAACTGCTCATTGTGTAACGTAAACGTAGCGGTTAATTTGATTTCGCGATTTCCCCGTCCAAAAGGGGGCTGGGATACCTTTCCTTGATTATTCAACCAGCGTTCGTCAGAGGAGGACCACGAAATTTTAGAGCCTTTTTTTCCTTCATTAGGGAGGAATAAATCAAACTCAATCGTTTTTAGATTTCCTAAATATAAACTATCTATATCCATTTGTATTTGGTTACGTGTCTCTTGTTCACTCATCTGAAGGGTGCATCCTTTCCTTATGATTTTTTTAGGTAGAGATGGTAATGCTCCTCGTTTACTTTTGCTAAGGGTGTGAAGAATAAGTCATTTAACGAAAAATTTAGTGTGCCTGTTTCTTTTTTTATAGCTTGGAGTGCAGTCGTTTCAAGCTGTGACTGATCAAATTCTATGAAGCTTTCCTTATCACTTAGCACGGCTAAAATGTACGGTCCATAAGCAAGAGAAAATAGCTCTTTTCTATCAGGGGTCTCCTCTAGTCGAAAATGAATGTCAAATTCAATAGATACGCGGTCTCCATTATTCAAGCCTTCAATAACGAGGTAGCCATCTTTTTCTGTGTATGAAATGATAGTTTCATTGACCCATACTGCGATGATTTTTTTACTCCAATAAGGAATTCTCACGTTGAATGCACGGTCGATAAACGTCAGTTGAAATGAGACTTTCTCAGGCTCATTCTCATCATAATCCATATCTACAGTTAATCCAGTCCTTTCATCACTTAATCTTGAAGAAACAAATAGATTAACTACTAAGTTCTCTTCGTTTGAAAAAAAGATGGATTCTCCATATTTGAAATGATTTTCCAACCCCGTTCCATGACAACAAGAGTTTTCTACATCAAATCCTTTTTTACTTCCTGGTGAAGTAGGCATAAAATACGTAGATCCTCCGTTACATTCGTGGTCTGTTGATGAGAGAATATGGTTAATCATAGTCCGTTCATAATAATCCATTTTTTCAACGGTGGGCTCATATTCGTAAAGCTCTTTTGTCAGTTTTAACAAGTTATAAGAGGCACAGGTTTCCGCTGTATGCTCATCAATTTTTGACCCTATTAAATGCGGCTGTTGAAACATTTCTCCGTCACCTGTTCCGCCAATAGAATAGATATGTGCAGAGGTTACAGATTTCCAAAAGAAATCAGCAATTTGGAAATAGGCATCTTCTTTTGTTTGATCGTAAATTTTTAGTGCGCCAATAATTTGTGGAATGTGTTGGTTTGCATGTAATGAGCCAAGCGCATCAATTTTTTGTTCCATTGGGAAAAACAAGCGATCATTATCAAAGAGCTTAGCTGTTTTCAAATGTTCCTTTTTCCCAGTATATTCATAGAGCTGTGCCAAAGATTCATTCATTCCACCAAATTCCCCTGCAATATACATGGACCACATTTTTTTTAATTGCTGGTGTGGAAGTCGATTCAATCGATGATAGGTCCAATCTCCAAGTTTGTCTGCAATAGCAAGCCCTTCTGTTATTCCTCCGATACGATAGCTATCTAAAAGACCTGCAAATAACTTGTGCAAAGTATAATAAGGTGCCCAAATAGCTGGGTAAGGGGTATATTCTTCCAACAAATCAAATTGTTCTTCCGTGTAGGCACTTAAAAATCCACTGTGAATGGCAGGATTCTTTTCAAAGGCTTTCTGTACGTAACTTAGCTCTTGAATCATGTAATTTAGTTTTTGATAGATTTCTTTATTCCCAGTTGCACCATAACAAAGTGCCAATGCAGACAAATAATGTCCGGTTGTATGCCCTTTCAAAAGAGAGTCTGGTGAATCCCAGCCAATCATTTCTTGTGCGCCCTTTGTTGATAATCCTGAAGCCATCCGAAAGTTATACAGCATCTGATTATCATCAACAGATAATAGAAATTCTAGTCGTCTATCTTGTGCCTCTTTTAGCATGGAATGATTTGTCAGACGAACACTCTTCATTGGAAATGCAGCAATTTGTTTATGCTTCTCAGGTATCACTGGTTTTTCTAAAACAATCGAAACTGTTGCAGTTACCTCGTAAGCTGTATCTTTAATTTGACCAGAAAAAGAATAGTTACCTGGTTTTTCTAAAATTAGCTCCTCTTCGTCAGTCCAAACAACTGGATGAGAAAAAATCTCTTGATTAGTTGTTTTCACAGCAACTGCTTGGGGAAGATAAAAAGATTCTCCGACAACCTTTTGTAAATTCACCGGAAATATTTGTTCAATCTGAATGTCATTTTCTTCTTCTAAAACATTCACTTTATAAATTTTTGAAGCTTCAAACTCTTTATATTTAGCTGTAACTGTTAATGGAATCACGCGATCTCCTTTTCCATATTCTGGACGAGTCACTACTCCTTGATTGGTTATAAAGCGTTCATCATTTGAGTGCCAAGTAAAAGTAGAACCAAATTTTCCTTTTTCAGGAAGTGACAAATCAAATTCTACTGTACGTAAATTTCCTAAATATAAACTCTCTAAATCTTTGGCAATAATCGTCTTACTCATTATCATCAACTCTCCTTTAATTAATTTCATCTTAAGCATACTAGACAATCTTTTTTCTGTCGGTAGTTGAAAAAAGATAATAAGTGGATTATATTAACTCATGAAAGGCAGATTTATTCAAAAGGAGGTTTTCACATGTACTATTGTTCAAAGAACTTCAAAGGGGATTCTCATTTTATCTCAGCGGGTATTTTTATGAGTAAAGATTCATGGATACATTCTAGTCGGATAATCGATAGTTATGAAATTATCTGCGGAATTGAAGGAACGTTACCTATGGAGGTGGATAATGAGTTTTTTGAAATTGAAGCGGGACAGATGATGATTATTCCTCCAGGAGTTCCTCACAAAGGGTTTAAACAGACACAGGGAACCATTCGTTTTTTGTGGTTTCACTTCTCTTTAGACACTGTTCAATCGCTTGACCAACAAGAAGCCCAGCAGCTTTTAACAGATGATTTTTGTCCTAATCAGTTACTTTTACTGCCAAATTACCATGACAAACTGAATATGAACCGACTGTATTTGATGATTAACCAGCTTTTAGATTTATATCAAGATCAGGTGGTTCCACCTTACATAGACGCCTACCTCAACAGTATCTTATATGAGATTACCCACCAAACCATGCAGCTTTTAAAAAGTAGTTTACTTGAAAATGATACACTTCAGCCTATTCAAGACTGGATACGTATCCATGCTTTTGAAAAAATCAGTCTACAGTCCATTGCGAATCACTTTAACTATAATAAAAATTATTTATCGAGAAAATATAAAAATGAGACTGGTATTGGAATTACGATGCAGATTACAAAACACCGAATCGATCAAGCCAAGCTTCTGTTAGCTGAATCAAACCTAAGTATTGAAGAAATTGCAGCTTATGTTGGATACGACGATGCTAAATATTTTATGCGAACCTTTCGTAAGTTTGAAAATATGACCCCTACCCAATATCGATTTACCTTTAATAAACGACATTTTAATAAAGTCTAATGGTATCGTTTACAAAAAGTGATTATTCTCCACCCATTCACTAAAATATCTACTGAATCTTCATTGCTTAGTTGATATGCTTTTCTTAGCAAATTAGAAAGGATGAGAGAAATGGGTCATATTGATGCACCAAAACTCAATCATTTAACAATGATTGATGAACATCGGCTGGAGCTTTATTGGGATCAAGAGGTTGAACATAGCGACGTTTCAAAAGATTACGCAGTTTTTTTGAATCAAATACCATTAGACATTGAACGTTCACGAGCAACTGAGGACGAACAATGGAGTGTCCGACCAGTTTATGAGTCCCATAAGAAACGGACAACTCTATTTTTGAATGAGAAAATTAAAAAGACACAGTTGGACACTCTTTTTGTAAAAATTGTTGGGCGAGTAAAGAACCCAGATGGACTTTTTGCTTCAACAGACGTGTTGTATACAGTAAAACATTGGCAGGATTTTTATTCCTTATTTACAAGAACCGATTCAAAAATAATAATCAAATCTTCGCTGAATGTTTCAAGAGAAGCACATAGAAAAGCTGCGGAGATTATTGATAAACAATTACAGAAAATTCCGCAAGTTGCTAAAGTGATGGAGAGCTATCAAGCAGAACTAGCTATTTACGGGAAAAACGAGGACTCTTATGATATTCCTGAACATCGTGGTGGAGCAGATATTTTGAATCGACCCGTAGAAGGCTTTGGTGGTGTGCCAGATAATCCTGTCACCTCCATTTCAGATAAGAATATTTTACGTATTATGGAAGGGCCTAATCAAACAAGATACCTAAATGAATGCATTCTAGTTCATGAATTCGGCCATGCAATTCATCTCATTGGTATTAACAATCTGCCAGATCCAACACTAGCTAATGAGCTGAAAGAAGCCTATCAACATGCAAAGAACCATCATCTATGGCCCAATACTTACGCAATATCCAATGAGGAAGAATATTTTGCCACACTAAGCACTATCTGGTTTAACGTGATGGCAGAATCTAAGGATGGTACCTGGGATGGCGTTCGTGGTCCTGTAAACTGCAGAGCAGAGTTAAAGGAATACGACCCTCAAGGCTACGAGTATTTCTCTAAAATTTATGAAGAAATTGACCTACCTTTCCCATGGAATGAAACACCTGTCTTCTATCCTCAAAGAACTAAATAGAGTAACACGAAGAATGTAGCTGTTTAATCTCAGAGACATTCTTTTTTTTCGTGCAATAGCAAAAGCGTGTGAATCTGAGTACTTAATCATCGCTCAGGTTCACACGCTCGTATTCAACTATACATTCGTTTCGGATAGTTTTGTATTTGTTTAGATTAATGGAACAAATTTTAGTTCATTTCTGCTTCTATTTTCTTTGCATTTACTAGTAAGTAAATTACTGTAAGAAGTAAGACCACTGCCATAATTGGGAATAAATAGACTTGCTGATCTGGTGTCTTAAAGAAATTGAATAAGACGAGAGCAATCCCGTTTGAAATAGCCGCTGTTTGTCCCCAGGCCGTTTGCATTTGCGTTTCATAAGCATCCGGTGCTAATTTTGAAACCATTGAAGAACCAATTGGCCATACTAATTGGTCAGATAAAGCCATGAAAACATAGTAAATGACTAACCACCACATACTGTATGGTGCACTACCTGCTAGAAAGATTGTTGGAATAGTTAAAACACCAAAAGCAACGGATGTTGTAAATATTCCACATGCGTATTTTTTTACAATTGGAATATTTTGCGCTTTTGTATTCGTCCATAAGTAAACAAAGATTGGAGCAATAATTAAACCCAGAACTGTATAAATTGTAGGAACTGATCCAGGAGCAATTTCGAATCCTAAAATTTCACGATTAATTTTTTGGTCGATGAAGATAGCAATCGCTGATGTAAGCAGCGTTCCACCTAAAGCAATCAGAATTTGTGCACAGAAAAGTTTCATAAATGGCTTCATATGTCGTCTATCTGCATCGGTTAAATCTGTCTGCTTAAACAAATTAGTCAAAAATAAAATAGGAATAATAAATGTTGCTGAGGTAATCACATTCAAAAATCCCTGTAAACCAATAAGTTTTCCATAAATAAGTCCAAAAATCAATACACCAACGATTACCGTGATAACAAATGCACGTAGCCCAATCTTTTTCAGTGCCCCTTTAGGAAGAGGCTTCACGGGATTCTCACCAAGATAGCCAAAAAATTTGTGCTGTGTTATAAAAATGACTGCTCCATACAAAAAGGCAAAAAAAGCTGCAATCCCAAAGCCAATATGAAAGTTGCTCATACCAATTTGACCTACAATAATTGGTGTAATAATCCCTGCGATTGTATTTGCAAACTGATGGATTGTAAATGCGGCATCTCGCCGACCATTATCTTGTTTAGAATATAGTTGCCCGGTTAAAGAGGCATTGCTAGCCCCCATGATTGGTAAGGCCAGTAAGAACAATGCAATAATTGCGAAAATACGACCTTGTATGAGAGAGACTGGAGGAATTGCTAGTAAAAGAAACCCTGTCCCTTTTACGATATTTCCGATAATTAGAGATTTTCTCATACCTAAAACTCTATCAGCTAACCAACTGCCCATGATAACAAATAGTCCATTACACGCGCCCATTGCTGTAATCATTTGAGCAGCCGTCCCTTCTGGAAAACCAAGCCCGTGTGTATAAGGAGTGTAGAGATAAAAAATCATAATGGCATAAAAAGCACCCCATGCAGCTGAGTTAAAAAAATTTCCAAAGGCTAAAGCCCCTACTCCTTTAGGATGTCCTAAGAATCCTTTGTCGCTACGAATTTCCTCAATTGTTGCATCTTTACTAATAAAATTGCGTTCCTTCTTACTCATTTTCAACAACCTTTCACGTTTATTTAGTAAGCGTTTTCTGATTGTAATATAACAATTTAAAAATTATAAGTCAGTAGCTAATTAAGTAGGATTGGTGGATAAAGTTGACTAAATGGCGAAATTCTAAAAGTATTTGTATAAAAATATAAAAGTAATATCTTATTGTATGCAACAAAATATAACATATTTGTGGTTTCTGTTGCATATTTTAGTAGGTAGAATTGGTGTATTTATATATATGTTTCCAGAAATAATTAACGATTTTTCTGAGTAAAAAAAGCCTGTACCCAAAGGATTGTTCTCCCTTGAATACAGGCAAATTACTAATTTATTTCTTATAGATAGACGCTGATTCCTAACAAAACAATTGCTAACACGCCAATAGTAATCATCAGGGGTGTTACAAATTTTAGCCATTTATCAAAGGTAATGTTTACCATGGCTAGTGACGCCAACACAAGACCCGTTGGTGTGATGAAGGAAATAATTCCCTGCCCCCAGTTATAGGCAGTAACAATCGTTTCTCTTGATACCCCTACCACATCTGCTAATGGTGCCATAATTGGCATGGATAATACGGCAAGACCTGAAGAAGAAGGGATAAAGAAACCAAGTAAAATGAAAATTAGGAACATGAATGTGGAGAAGATAACACCACTCATATGAGAGACGCCACTGCTCAACCAATATAATAAGGTATCACTAATTTGAGCATCTTCCATAATAATTGTCACGCCACGTGCAAGTGCAATGACCAAGCCAGTTCCTAATAGATCTGCTGCACCAGAAACGAAAGAATTAGCAAACTCTTTTTCTTTAAGACCTGAGATAAAAGCTAAAATAAAGGCAATAAATAAGAATAACATTGAAATCTCAGTGAAAAACCAACCTAATTCTTTTACACTGTATACAAGAACAACAAAACCTGCGGCAAAAATGGATAGCATAAGCTTTTTACGAAAATCAAACTTAGGGATTTCTTCCATTTCATCTTTGTAAAGAAATTCTTTTTCTAATTCGTCTTTTTGACTATAAATCAAAGAAGTACTAGGATCTTTCTTAACTTTTTCTGCATATCTTACTGTATAAAAAATACAAAGTGCGGTTCCGGCGATTAACAAAATCACACGTAACGCCATTCCTGCGGTAAAATTGATTCCAGCAGTATTTGAAGCAATTACGATAGAAAAAGGATTTACGGTTGATGCCATTGTCCCCATTGAAGAGCCTAGATAAATAGCTGCAATGGCGACTAATGCATCATATCCTGCAGCCATAAAGACTGGAACAAGTATCGGATAAAAAGCAATTGTTTCTTCAGCAAGACCAAATGTCGTTCCACCTAGAGAAATTAGTGAGGTAACAATGACAATCAGCCAGGCTTCTTTTCCCTTTAGCTTCTTTGATAGAGCAGCAATTCCTGCTGCAAATGCTCCCGTCTGATTAATCACACCAACAATCCCACCTAATATCAAGACAAACGTAATGACGTCAATAGATTCTGCCAAGCCTTGAATAGGCGCATTTAAAAAGGTAGTTACACCGCCAATAAATCCAGTATTTTCCTTTTTTAGCTTTTGATAGGTGTCTGGTATAGCAATAGGTTTGTATACTGAGCCATCTTCAAAGCGAGCAACATCAATTTTTATATTATATTTTTCCAGTGTTTCTTGAGTTGCAGGCTCTTGGGACTCTTTTCCATCAGGTTGTACAATGGTAAAGGCATTATTAGTGCTGTCGTAAGCTAAACTTGCATATTTTCCAGAAGGCATAAGATAGGTTAATACCATCACCAATAATAAAACAATTAAAATAACTGTATACGCTGTCGGAAAAGTAAACTTATGTTTCTTCTTCTCCATAACTTTCTCACTCCTAAATTTTAAAATATTTATTGGCAAATAGCCTTATAAATGCTTCTCATTCCGTTCACAAATGCGGATAATTACGGAGACAGCCTTTTCCATTGTCTGAAGGGAAACAAATTCATAGCGGCCATGCATATTTTCTGCGCCTGCAAAGATATTCGGCGTAGGAATCCCCATAAATGAAATTTTAGAGCCATCCGTCCCTCCGCGAACAGGTTCAATTATTGGCGTAATCCCTAGGTCCTCCATTGCTTCTTTTGCTAGTTCAATGATGTGGAAATCTTTTTTTATAATTTCTCCCATATTGTAGTATTCATCGTGCATTTCCAAGGAAATTCTTTCAGCACCTAGAGTCTTATTTAATTGTTCTTGATTCTCTTTCATTAGTTGCTTGCGGGTTTCAAACGTTTTCTTGTCATGGTCTCTGATAATATATTGCATTGTTGCCTCATCAGGTGTGCCATTAAGTTCGCATAAATGATAGAAGCCTTCATAGCCTTCTGTTTTTTCTGGAACCTCTTCAGCTGGAAGCATGTTGTGGTAGTCTATTGCCACTTGTAAGGCATTCACCATGATATTTTTTGCGGTTCCTGGATGAACATTTTTTCCTTGAATCGTAAGGTTAACTTCAGCAGCATTAAACGTTTCATACTCAAGTTCACCCAAAGGTCCTCCGTCCATCGTGTAGGCAAAATCTACAGGGAATTTTTCTACATCAAAATGATCCGCCCCCGTTCCAATCTCTTCATCAGGTCCAAATGCAAGGTACACATCTCCATGTTTCACTTCTGGATGCTCAATGAAGTATTCCATCGCAGTCATTATTTCGGCTATGCCAGATTTGTCATCTGATCCTAACAGCGTGGTTCCGTCTGTTGTGATTAATGTTTCTCCTTGATAATTTTTTAAATTAGGAAATTCCTTTACTGTGAGTTGAAACGCTCCCTCTTCATCAAGACAAATATCTGAGTGACCATCATAATTTTCTACAATTTTAGGGCTCACCCCATCTGCATTAAAATCAGCTGTATCCACATGGGCAATAAATCCGATTGCAGGAACTGTCTTTTCACTATTGCTAGGCAGCAATGCTGTTAGATAACCATTCTCCTCATTATAATAAATTTCTGACAACCCAATCATGTGCAACTCTTCCTTTAATTCCATGGCAAAATCAACTTGTGTTTTTGTCGAAGGAATGGTGTCACTTTTTGGATTTGAGCGTGTCTGCGTTTTTACATAGCTCAAAAAGCGTGGTAACAGATTCTCGTACATGCTTTTCCCTCTTTCCATTTTTTTAATTTAAATCAAATTTCTCTCTTTAAGTGTATCACTATTGAGAAAATAAACCTGTTTTCACTCAATGCTTTCTGAGTATTTGCTCATGAAACGATTGAAAAAAAAGAAATTTCTCATAAAGTAAAATCGAGATTATTTTTTTGGATTAAAAATGTCTACAAACACTTAAGTAAAAAAACTCCTGCATGAATTATTTCTACATTAAAATCATTTATTTTATAAATTGACTAGGATTCTCTACTACCTTTTCTATAAAAAATAGAATTGTTCATTTTTCAAACAAAATGACTTGCATTGAGACGCGTTTCATAAATTATACTCAATTTATAAAATTCAAAAGGAGGATGTTTTATGAATACCTATGTAGAAATTACAGATCAATTCGGCGTAGATTATTACTATGCAACGATTCAATTTGCTGGTGAATTTTTGTTTCTTCAAAGTCCCCAAGGTTTTCTAAGAAAGCCGGTTCGCAAAAAAATCCGCTTATCTGAAGTTGAAAACTTAGTGATGGATTATTTCTGGGGAGCAAAACGAATTACCTTTTCTTTTGATAACGAAGAGTATACTTTTTTTGAATCCGGTACTGGTGTGGTAAACTATTTAGAAACAAACTTAAGTCTGTAGGTGATAAGTAATGGCAAATATTCGTGATATTGCCAAGCAAACTGGTTACTCCGTTTCCACAATTTCTCGAGTGATAAATGACTATCCTTATGTAGATGAAAAAAAGCGTAAGCATGTTTTAGCCGTCATGAAAGAATTGAACTATGTGCCAAATTCTACTGCTCGCCATTTAAGTTACGGGAAAAATAGAAATATAGGAGTGATTCTCCCCTTTACTAACCACTCCTATTTTGACCAAGTGTTAAGTGGAATCATGCAAGAAGCATTTCTATCAAATTATAAAGTGACTCTCCTTCCAACCAACTATGATGCTGCGGTTGAACTAGCCTATCTTTCACAGTTTGTAGCAAAAGAATTTGATGGGTTAATCATTACCTCACGCGCGAATACGATTGAAACACTCTTGCCTTATCAAAAATATGGACCAATTGTCTTTTGTGAAGAAATAAAAGACGTCGAAGCTAGTTGTGTTTATATCAATCGAAAAGAATCTGTGAGAGAGGGATTAATGTACCTGAAGAATCAGGGTTTCACTCGAATTGGTGTTACACTTGGACGAAGTCGCAAGTTAAGCCAAAACTCTAAAATAACTGTTCAATTGTGCCATGAGCTTTTTCCAGAATTTGACGAAGAAGATGTTTTTTGGGACTGTATACATTATGAAGATGGGTTTCAGGCGGAAGAATTTTTTACAAAACGTGGGATTGAAGCGATATTTTGTAATGGAGACGATGTAGCCGCAGGAATTTTAAAAGCAAACCCGAGTAGAGCCTATAGCTCTATTGTAGGACGTGATAATCTGCTTGCTAGTGAGCTGATGCAGTTTTCAACTATCGACCATCATTTACAACTATGCGGAAAAACAGCCTTTCAACAATTTATTGAAAATAAAAAAGAAAAAATAAGTATCCCATATACGTTTATAATAAGAGAATAGTATTCATTGAAGAAAACCACCCAAAGGCTAAAAAACTCTCGGGTGGTTCTTCTAGTTCATTGTAAAAAGCTGGCGAGGTAATTAAGAAAGTCGGTCAATTTTTTTTTGAATATCGCCTGTTTCAGTATCTAATTATTTAATAAGCTCCTATCAATGGTAGGAAACTCAGAAATTCGCAATTTTGCTCCACCATATGGAACTAAAGTTAACTCACTCCTCTCTTCAGACCTTACTTGATAAGGAGGAGTATCAGCTGAATTTTGATGGATTTTCCAGTTCGGTATTTTCCAACCACTAGTTATAATAGAGATTGGCGAGTGGCGGCTGTCGAAAATTTGTTTTTCATTTTGTTTGTGATAGTGGACGGAGTAAGTGGACTTTTCTGAAAGTGCATAGCGCCACTCTGACTTCGGTTTCACAGACCAATCATAAAAAGGGGAATTTCCTTTCAGTATTTTCCACTCTTCTTTAATTGGCAGTGAAAAGATAAGAGAACCATACGTAATACCGATTGCACGCTGCGCTCGTTGCTCTTTTTTCACCTCAGCAACAAAAAACAACGTATATACATCTGCTCCAGCATCTCCCTCTATAAGTAAATAATCCTCCCTAACTATAGGGTGTTGCTGAACATTATTTTTTCTGAAAATAACCTCTTTACTCCAATTAGGTATACGTACCTTTAACGTATAAGCTTCTTTAGCTTTAACTTTTAACGTTCCCCCTGTAATAAACGGATAATTTCCTTCAACTAAAATCGTCAGTTTCTCCGTAGTCACTTTACAAGGAACCATACTCTGACAAACATAGGATTGACTATCCTTCATCCAAAGATGGGAAGTAAACTTTGGCCACCCCTGATGCATGTTAGCTGTGCAGCATCCAAAATGAGGTTCAAGCCCAAACAGATTGGCTTCGTCATTGTTTTCTGTCCAATTTCTCTTCGCTTTTGAGCTACAAATCTGATTCACTTGCTGATCATATTGATGAGAAAACCAGTCTCTACTGATTGCTGCTGGTAATGCATTGAACGCTACACGTTCTAAACGATCACCAAATGCTGATCCACCATATACCGCAAGGAGGGTTTCCATCGAGTACATGTATTCAACAATTGAACAAAGCTCCGTTCCTTGGCTTGGATGTGTTCCTGCCAACCATTCGTCACCAGAAACCATTCCGTGTAACTGTCCATGGTATAAATCTAATGTTTTAAGTGCGTTCTCTAACAGAATTTTATACTTGTCTTCCCCAGTTAATTCAAAATATAAGCCAAAATATTTCAAGCTCATGGCAACATTTACCACGTGACTCTCATGACTAAACTCGGTCACATATCTTTTAAACGGATAATTTTGATAGAGCGCCGCTCAATCAAATGTTTGTTTTTTTAATAAGTCAATCACCTCCAGCAGGAAGCTTTCTTTCGTTTGATTATATAACCATAGCAACGATAAAATATTTTCTCCTCCCCGTGCCTTTCCCCACTCAGATAAAGGCTCTGCTTCAAGGTGCTCTTTTTGATAGTGTGCATAATTTATTAAGAAGGGAATGACCCGTCCATCATGTGTGGCTTCATAATATTGGATGAGGACTTTTAATACAATCATTCGACTCCACCAGTCTTTATTTTTAGGCCCAAACCATCCTGATTCTGTTTGGCTTGTTAAAATAGACTCTATCCATTTTTGGGATTTAGCAAGGAGCTTTTTATCGTTTAACAGATAAGCTAATGGAATCAGCCCATCTAGATAATAGGGCCCTCTCTCCCAGCTTTCGCCCGTTCCGCTCAACCAGGCGCTATCGGGTCCAACATCTGCCCAGTTTTCCTCAAGATGCCCCGTCATTCCGTCAGCTTGTATCTGTAGCTGGTCTTTTAGCCATCCTTTAGGTTTTATCACACCTAGAGGCAAACGTTCAAATCTACTGAAATTAGTATTATTTTTCATGAAACACCTCTTTTTATTAAATAATTGTTTATATTATTCTCTACATTTGAAAAATAAGAAAAGTAACTTATTTTTTATATAAGCAAGCAGACTGATTCCACCAAATGTAGAAACATAGATGATGGAGATAAAGCCGCTTGGATGAAGGATAAAAAGAAATAAAATACACTTTAACACAGCAAAGAGAATAAAAATTTTATGAGAAAAAATCAGGAAAAAGCTAGCTTGTAATCCTTTAAAAAAAGAGTCTGAATTGTTTGAAAAGTAATAGTTTGCAGATTCATTCCAGGTAAAGCTAACAATAATTCCCAAAAGGATGAACAGACGAAGCCATGATGATAGCCCTATCGAATAGGAAAAAAACAAACTCATCCCCTGAAGAAACAATAGTAAACTAAAAATGAGACTTAGCTGAACCCCGCAACTTCCCTTTTTTAAGTGGGATAAATATGCACGTAGTAAGGAGGGCTCTTTTTTTGCTAAATATTCAATTATCGTCTGATTCAGTGCGATTCGACAAGCCCCTATTGTTATAATTGGCAGACTTGTAACCAACACCAAGCAATTTAACAGAAAAAAATCAACGAATAGAGCTAATCTTTGGAATATAGGATGATCTATTTGAAAAAGCTGCCTCATCTACTGTCCCAACTTCCTATTTATTTTTCAAAGTATCGATCCATTGCATCTTGCTGAATGGTTAAAAATTCTTCCAATCCCATCTTATCTAATTGAGCCAAATAAGAATCCCATTCGTCATCAACGCCTCCATTTGTCACCCATTCACCCATTTTTTCTTCTACAAATGACTGTATATCTGTATTTAATGAACTTAAACGAACTTGTTCTTCTGTTGTAAATGCCAGAGAAGGATAGATTGGCTTAGCAAATGGTTCTAAATCTTTGGTTATTTTCAGTTTAAATCCGTCTCCATCATCATCTAACATGTGAATTTTTTCGTTGAAGTTATCGCCAACATATTTCGGACCATAGTCTCTAAAGGAGATATGCCATGAATTTTCGTCTTGCACAGTTGCTGGATCTTTTGGTTTTAACAGTTGGTATGTTCCATCGTCATTTTTTGTTGTCCCGATTCCAAAGCTGCCAAAAAAATTCTGAACGGAGGCATCATCTGTATAGAATTTATCAATCCAAGACAATAGTTTCTTTGGTTCTTTACAAGCAGTTGTTACGAAAAACTGATTACGAATATAGTCATCTACATCTTGGATAACATAAGCGTTACCATCCGGTGATTCAATTGCCGGTAATGCAACATATTCACCTTCCTCTGTTCCATAAGGTCCGGGTACCCAGCCATCCGTTACACCAATTTGAGAGGCATCCATTTTTTTAGCACCTAAGATGGTATTATCTTGTGTGAAAAATTCTTGATCGAGAATTCCTTCTTTATACAGTTTTGCTAAATGCTCTATAGCCACTTTATAATTTTCCGTCACCGGAGAATAAACAACCTTTTTATCATCCCAAGACATGTATTTAATGGTACTGGTCGTTTCTGCTAATCCCCATGGCAAAAACATTCGATAAATGATTCCTGATAAGGGAATCTCATTTTCTGAATCCCCATCTCCATCAGCATCTTTATTTTTAAATTCACGTAATACATCCTCTAATTCCTGGTAGGTTTTAGGCATATCAAGACCTAAATTATCTAACCATTTATGATTGATAAATAGCTGATTTCCAACGACTGAACGACCTGGTACACGTGCTGGAAGGCTGTAGATTTTCCCATCAGCACTTGTTGCAACCGCTTTAAGTTTTTCGTCTTCGGCTAAAGCTTTTGAAAGATTAGGCATGATTTCTGGAGTGATATATTCGTCTAATGAAATAAATGCTTCACTATTTTGAGCAAGATCACTGTCTACTAATGAGCCTCCCCAAAAAGCATCTGGCAGCTCCCCTCCACTTAAAACTACTGCTTTTTTATCGCCCCAATCTGAGTATAGATAGGTATCCCAGTTTATCTTGATTTTACTATCCTTGATTGAATTTTCTACAAAGCCTTTCTTGTATCCCTCACCTGCCCAAGGACGAGTATTCACAATTGTATAACTATCGCCCTTTTTTTTGGAAGTTTTTTCTTTAGCTGAAGAACAAGCAACTAGTAATGGTATAGCCACAAAAAAAACAACGAGTATTCTCAACTTTTTTTTCATTAATTTCTCCTCTATTCTTTAACAGAGCCAACCATGACCCCTTGATTAAAATATTTTTGTAGAAATGGATATAAACACATTATTGGCAACGTTGATACAACAATCGCGGCATATTTCATCATTTCCGCTTGCTGTTGAAGGTCTTGTTTCAAACTTTGTCCAACCAGCGAGTCATTTAAAATTAAGATTCTGCGTAGAATTAACTGTAAAGGCTGATACTGTTCACTCCTCAAATAAATCATGGCATCAAACCACGAATTCCAAATCCCTACAGCAACCCATAGGCCAATAACAGCCAGTATTGCTTTAGATAGTGGAAGAACGATTTGAATAAAAAATCGAAAAACTGAACAGCCATCCATTTGCGCAGCTTCCCAAAGACTGCTGGGAATATTTTGTTTAAAGAACGCACGAATGACTAGAATGTTATAACAAGAGACAGAAAATGGAATAATTAGGACTAAGGGATTATCCAATAAGCCGAATCGTTGAATGTTCAGATACGTAGGAATGAGTCCTCCGCTTACAAATAATGGAATTACAAACAAAAGACTTACCCACTTTTTCCCATATAAATCTGGTCGAGAAAGTGCATAACCAGCTGGAATATTCACAAATAGTTGAAACAGGGTGCCAAATAGTGTATATAAGATTGTATTTCCATAACCACGCCAAATCTGACTATTGGACAGCAGTGCCTTGTAGCCTTTAAGAGTCCAGCTAACAGGCAAGAACAGCACTTTTCCATTCGCAACATGATTAGGATTGCTAAATGAAGCGATAAAAACAAACCATAAAGGATAGAGTGTTCCAATAATTAACAAAGAGAAAAATAGGTAAAGAGAATATTCAAATAGCCTATCTTTAGCGGGGATTCGCTTCTTTTGGTGTGATAAAAAATTCATTTTTTTCTCCTTCCCTAAAACAGTGTAGTGTTCGTTAGGCGCTTGGAAATTCTGTTAACTATCAGTAAGATTAATAAGTTGATTATTGTGTTAAATAATCCTACTGCAGCAGATAAACTATATTGTGAATTTATCAAACCTAGTTTATAAACATGGGTGGAAATAATTTCGCTCGCAGAAATATTCATTTTATTTTGTAATAAAAATACTTTTTCAAAGCCAACATTTAAAATACTTCCTGCACGTAGAATTAAAAGTGTCATTGCAGTAGGTAATATTAATGGTATATCTAATCGTGTCATTTGTTGAAACCTGCTTGCTCCATCCATTTTTGCAGCTTCATACAGTGACGGATCTATTCCTGCCAAAGCAGCTAGATAAATAATACTGTCCCAGCCGATATGCTGCCAGACATCAGACCACACAATCACGCTGCTAAACGCAGAGGGAAATGCTAATATGTTTGGCATTTTGATACTAAATTGTTTCAGTATATTAGCAAATAAACCCGAGCTAGGAGAAAGAAAAATTAAAATCATCCCGCAAATGACCATGATTGAAATAAAATGAGGTAAATACGTAATAATTTGAAACACTTTTTTAAAACGACCATTTCTTAGTTGATGGCAAAGAATGGCTAATAAAATAGGTAGTGGAAATCCTACGACAATTCCATAAATACTGATTGTTAATGTATTCTTGATAATGTCATAAAATTGATAGGAATTAAAAAACTGAACAAAATATTTCATGCCCACCCATGGACTATTCGTGATTCCCAATACAGGAGAAAAGTCTTTAAATGCAATGGTTAGACCGTACAGAGGGAAATAAGTAAAGCAGATGAGTATGGTAACTGCTGGTAGTAAGAGAAAGTATAACGGCAGACTTTGGCGAATTTGCTTTCTCCAATTTCTTTTTTTCCGTATTTTTAAACTATCCACAATTCGCTCTCCTTTCTTAAGAACTTACATAAATTTAGTGAAAACCGGATTCATTTTACAGCAAACTAGTTATCCTTTCTTCTAATTTTGTAGTAATAAACTCCAAATATAGTTCATTGTCCTATAAGCGCTTTTTTGACTCGTAGAGGACAGAGTCATTTCGATATTTGTACATAAAGAAAGAGGTACCCAACAGTAAACTGTCAGATACCTCTTGTCATAGCTAAATAAGCGCATAATGAATAACCGATTTTTAAAAAATACCTAAAAAAGTATAGAAATATGCTAGCTTATTAGGTACAATAAAGACGGCGCTTGCGTATGCATTCGCTAGGGCAAACTTGATGTATCAGTTACTGCCAGGTTACTGAATTTCAAGGCTTCATACAGCGGTTTAGGGCCAAAGTATGGAGCGCCTTTTTTATTTTGAGTTTATTACTACGCCATTCATTGTAATGATAATCTTTCCTTTTAGTCAAGAAAAAAATTGATATAAACCATTAATATAACAGGCAGTAGATAGTCTCACTCTATAGTAAGAAAAAGAAGTACGAAATAACACTTTTTTTTATGGACTTCTCTATCTCGATTTTTTTATTTAAACGGAGAAACGATAGATAAAAAATAAAAAGACCTCAGCGAGAGTGGGACAATAGTCAGAAAAAAATCTGATTATTGCCTCACTCTCGTGAATTCTTACTAAACGGCAGGAACAGAAGCAACTCCTTCTTTTTTAGAGCTGCTCCTTCCATCTTTTTGTTTATTAGTCATGAGACCGACATGCATCAAGTGCTGCCCTGTGTCTCGTTATGACTCCAAATTAATTAAATCCAATCAAGCTTAACAACGCTAGCATTGCTGGTAGTCCTTGTTTCAAAATAATGGATTTAGAGCTGGTTACTCCACCATAAATTGCAACAACTGAGATAAATCCGGTGAACAAAATTCCCAATTCTACTTTGTTAGTTGAGAAAATAAGGGTATAGCCTAACCCTACTGCTAGCATTAAATTATAGATTCCTTGATTTTTTATTAATGTTTGAATCGTTTCCTGCTTCAAAACTTCTGCTGAAATACCAAATGTGGCTGCAGTTCTTTCAGAATTTGGAACAAGACTTTCCAAATAAAAGATATAGAGATGTTCAAGCGCAACTAGCACACACAAAATCATCGATAGTGTCGTCATATTTGTTTACTTCCATTCTGTTATCTTATCAATTGGTAAACGAACAGATTCATAGCCTTCTTCCACCGCTTTTCCGATTGAAACAATCATGACAGGAATGTAACGAGAAGCATCTAATCCAAAAGCTTCTGCTAACTGATCTTGTTCAAAACCGCCGATTGGATTGGTGTCATAACCATGTGCTCTGGCTACCAGCATCAACTGCATAGCGGCAAGGCTACCGTCAATTTTTATCACATCATTCATCTTTTCTGGAGAAAAGCTTTTATAGTGTGGAATGATTGCTTCTAGCTGTTTGTCCTTAACTTCTTCTGGCATTTTTCCTTCTGCCACAGCTTGCTCATAAATTTCCTCTGCAAATTCGTAACAATTCATATCGCCAAAAATTAAAATCATCGCAGCTGAAGTCTCATTTTGCAGTGTATTAAAACGAATAAGCGGCTTTAATATAGCCTTGGCTTCTTCTGATTCAGCAACGATAAATCGCCATGGCTGCATATTTACAGAAGAAGGAGCTAATGTTGCTTCTGATAATAGCTCACTCATTTCCTCTTTTGAAATTTTTACAGTAGGATCATAGTTTCTTACTGAACGACGTCCTTTTAGAATTGTTTCGAAATTTGTTTCTCTCATTATCTATTCCTCATCTTTCATTCTTTTCATTATTTTTACAAAGCCGAAATAACATGTTGCTCAAAATGATAATTTCTTCTTCATCAAATCCTTCAAATAACTCTGATAATAAACTAGTTTTCTTTTGATCACATTGGGTAACAGTAGCTATTCCTAAAGACGTAGCTCTTACAATAACCTCTCGATTATTCTTGGGATTTCGGCTACGAGAAACATACCCTTTCTCTTCAAGAATTTTCAAGTGACGGGTAACAGCTCCTTGATCAATTTGAATATAGCGCTGTAATTCATTTTGTGACAATTCACCTTGTTGACTTAAATACACAAGCATGCCATATCTTGTTAAGCTTAAACCTGTTTTTTTTTCAAAATTTTGTGTAACTTGACTACTAACCGTTTTTAGCAATAACAACAGTTGACTGGCTTTGGTATTTTGCATAAAATTCCTCTCCTTTAACAGTTGACTTGTCAACAATTGATTTGTCAACTATAGAAGATTTTATTATTTTTAGCAACTTATTTGCTTAAAGAAAAATAAATTTCTTTCAAGAGTATTCGATAAGAATCAAGAAAAACCTGTTATATTAAGACTCTACGCAAAGTAGACAGCTTAATTTCTTATTTTAATAGTTTCTTTTCTTGTTCTTTTGTATACTTGAAAAAAATACAGGAGGTTACGCTATGGGAAATTTTTTAGCTAGTCAATTAAAAAATTATAGAGAACAAGAAGGTCTGACTCAAAAAGAGCTTGCAAAAGAATTGTATGTTACTGATAAAGCTGTCTCAAAATGGGAGACAGGACGGGGGTATCCTGATTTAGATACGTTGGAAAAAATTTCTAATTTATTAGAAATTACACTAGATGATTTAGTGAATGAAAGAAAGCCTTATGAATATCTTGATTTTAAAAGTGAGAAAAAAATAGGAAATCTTCCTCTTTATCATTTTGTGATTCCTAATATGTCTTTGCTTTTTCAAAATAGGCTGCAAAATAAAAATAGAAAAAGTTTCTCACAGATCCCCACTGCCAAAGGAGTTCTTTCTGTAGGAATAAAAGCAAAAGGCATTCTAGCCATTGGGACTTTTAGTATAGGAATTTTTTCTATTGGGGCAATTGGCTTAGGTCTATTTTCTATAGGGATACTATCAATTGGTCTGATTGCAGCTGGGAGTGCAGGTTTTGGCGGGTTAGCCATGGGAAACTTTGCTTTAGGAATCACAGCTATTGGGAATCTTGCTATTGCGATGGCAGCATTTGGTAATTTTTCAATTGGCTATTTTGCTTTAGGAAATCAGTCGTTAGGAGTACACGCCTTTTCTGCAGGAAATGAAGTGACTCGGGAGAAATTTTCTGAAGGTCTGCAACAATTTCAACTTTCTCAGTCGTATACTGGGCTGTCAAAAATCTTTTTTGATATGCTCTACACAATTCAAAAAAACCCGTTTCCAGTAATCCTAGGGTTCATACTTATTGTTGTTTTTTTCCTTCTAATTATTTGGTTAACAGTCCGTATATTTTATAAAAATAATTATCCATCATTTCAGTAAAAGAACAACCAGAAAACAAAATCGACTGTGAAACGCTCACTAACGTTTCACAGTCGATTTGTATTTTCAATGAGTATTCATGACTTTTATAAGTCCTTTACTACTACATAATAAACTTTCACTGGTCCGTGCAGACCAACAACCAGCTGCATTTCAATATCGCCAGAATTTGAAGGACCTGAAATAAAATGAATAGCTGAACCAACTTTTTCACCGCGTGCTATTTTTTCTGAGTAAAATGCAGCTGCTTGTGTAGAACGAGCAACGAGCTTACTCATTGGAATAATAGAAATATAATGCTTTGGAAGAAAGTGTAAGGATCGTCCCTGCCCTGCAGAGGTTTCCACGACAATCGTTCCTGATTCCGCGAGTAAAAATTCTGCAAATGCAATAGAAAGATTGGCGTGTTCAGCAGCTTGTATGTTCTCATCTCTATATTCATTTCCTTGTTGCCAATAAGAAATGGAATCTACTTCATTTATCAATTCTGTTTCTATAAAATTTGTTAGTTGAAATTTCTCAAAGCGTTCATCTGTAGGAAGTAATAAATTTCCGCCACCAGATAATTTGGTCAAAGATAGCAGAGTATCCGTCAGCTCGTCTGCAGTTGTCTCAAACAGTTCCGTGTGAATTTTTGGTACACGTTTTTTCACGACTTCTAAAAGCTCTTCTTTATTTTTATCGGCTAGCTGCTCTTGAGGTAGCTGATTTATTGGTACAAAAGGATGTTCACTGACAGGTTGTCTTGGAACACCTAATTTTTCAGATAGATTGGTTAAAAATGTCTCTCTATTTTGTATGTTTCCAGTGGTCATTCTTTTTCACCTGCCTTGTGTTTTTTATACCAGCTTCGGAAGTTCTCAGATGATTTTGGCGGACGTGGGAGATCGCGAACATCCGTCCATCCTTTCATCATAGCAGGCCCCTTATCAATATAGCCGCCATACTGATACATATTATCTACCGTAATCTCTTTGTTTTTACTCAACAAACCTAATCCGGCATGATCGACAGACATTGCCATTTTGAAAAGAGCTGGTGAAGAGGTTCCCTTGCCAATTACTTTCATTTGAAAGTCTTCAAAGCCATGTTTCATTTTCAAGTCATCCGTCATGACTTTCCTATGTTCAATTAACAGCTCATGTAGCGGGATTTTTACCGGACAGGTATCTGTACAGGCACCACATAAACTTGATGCATAAGGGAGCTCACCGAACTGTTTATAGCCACCTAAAATAGGGGATAATACTGCGCCAATTGGGCCTGGATAAATGGAACCATAACCATGACCGCCAATATGCCGATAGACAGGACAAACGTTCAAGCATGAGCCGCAGCGAATACATTGGAGAACCGACTGGAAGGCTGTTCCTAGTGCATTTGAGCGACCATTATCTAAGATGATAACATGGTAATCTTCAGGTCCATCCGATTCATCGTCTGCTTTAATTCCCGCAAATGTTACATAGGTAGTTAAACTTTGTCCAACAGCACTCCTAGCTAGGAGATTATCAAGAACCTCTGCTTCTTTCATCGTCGGAACAATCCGTTCCATTCCCATCAAGACAACTTGTGTCTTTGGAACGCTAATGGTTAAATCTGCATTTCCTTCATTTGTATTTAAATTGATCATTCCGGTATCTGCAATGGCAAAATTACAGCCAGTTATCCCAATTTCTGCTTCCAAAAAGAATTTTCTCATGACTTCTCTTGCGCACTTCGCTAGATTTTCCGGTTCATTATCTCCCTTATAGCCTAGCTTTTCCTCAAAAACTTGACGAATTTGTTCACGATTTTTATGAATACTTGGAAATACGATATGAGAAGGTTCATCCCAATCGTCCATTTGTAAAATAAATTCAGCCAAATCTGTTTCCATCACACTCACATCGTCTAGCCCTAACAACATCGGATCAATATCCACTTCTGTTGTTACCATTGATTTTGATTTGACTACTTTTTTTGCTTGTTTTTTCAGTACAAGCTGCTTCACATAGTCATTTGCTTCTTCTGCAGTTTGGGCAAAAAAGACATGTCCGCCTTGTTTTGCTACATTATCACTAAACTGTTCCAGATAGTCTGGCAGATAAGCAATTGTATGCTGACGAATTTGTTCCCCTAATTCTCTCCATTGAGGCCAATGACCAAGCTCTTCTCTTGCACCTTCTCGCTTTACCCATTGATCATCTTGAGATTTAGCTACTGCTTTTTGCATAAATGTATCTTTTTTGCTGTCTTCAATTCGTTCAGCAAATGTTTTTGTACTTGTTGAAAGTCCCATTTTCTTTCCTCCTACGAAACAGTTACGATTTTTGGTTGCTCTACTCGGTTTAAATCAACTGCATTATTTAATACTTCTGCGATATGCATGATCTTGATTTTCTTCCCTTCACGATTAAATTTTCCACCGATATTCATTAAGCAGCCCATATCTGCACTGATTAAAATTTCTGCCCCTGTGTCAATGACGTCGTTCATTTTTTCGGTAACCATCTCTTCAGAAATAGCAGGCATTTTAACTGAAAATGTTCCACCAAACCCACAACAATTTTCAATATGATTTAACGGAACAAGCTCTAATCCCCTTACATGAGCTAGTAATTTAAATGGCGCTTCTCGTTCTTTTAATATGCGTGTCATATGACAAGAACGATGATAAGTTGCTTTTGCTGGTAAAGTTGCTCCTACATCCGTTAATCCTAACACGCGATAAAGGAACTGGCTAAATTCGTATGTTTTTTCGGCTAAAGCAACTGCTTTTGGACCATATACTGGATCATCTTTCAAAAATTCTGGATATTCTTTCAACATTCCAGCACACGATCCTGCTGGAGCAACCACATATTCGGCTCCTTCAAAGCTGTCTATCTGATTTTTTAGAGTTGCATAGCTTGCTTCTTTGTAGCCACTGTTGTAAGTCGGCTGACCACAACAAATCTGTTTATCAGGAAGCTCTGTCTCGCACCCAAAACGCTCCAGCACCTCCACCATCGCAGCCCCAACATTTGGAAACATTAAGTCAACAACACATGTAGAAAAAATACTAACTTTCACAAAAAAACCTCCTCGCACATTTGTACGAGAAGATTCTTGATCACCAGACGTGAGTTATCGGTTCTGCTATGTTACGAGCATTTGCAAAAAGGATGATCCTGTACTGATGGAAAGGTTCATACAAGTGTGCTTTTTTATAATAACTATTATTATAAAATAATTTTAGCACGTATTTGCCTTATTGAAAAGTAAATTTTTATACATAAAATAAACAAAGCAGTGTTTCCTGATTTAACTATCTAGGGTTCCTCTTTCTAGTTCCATATAAGCATGTAAATTTTTTACAATACTTTCTTTTTGAATACTTTACAAGCCCCAAATGTTAGTAAAACAATAAGTAGAAAACTAATGCACATAGCTGGCAAGTAGTCGGATAAGAACTCTGTTCCCTGGATAAAAGGGAGATTTTTTTGAACAAGGGAGAAAGGATTAAATTTCGCTATTCGATCAATGATCGATAGAAATAATCCGGCTGCCGTAAATAAAACCATGATAAGAAGACTACCCGAACTTTTTTCAAATAACGTAGCTGAAAAAAGAAAGACACTAAGGAGTAAACAGCCAAATAACCAGATTGGAAAGATAGCTGAAACTAGATGTGGACTCTTACCGTCTGAAAAATAATAAACGGTATACCCCCATGTAATAAGAAAGGATAGGACTAGATTAACTGTCCAAACAACAATCATGTAAGTCAGCTTTGACAAGAGAACCGTTGTTCGCGAGAGCCCTTTTGTTAGTAAATTAATTAAGGTTCCTTTTTCAAATTCATGGCTCAAAATACCACTAAAAATAAGAATGACCACAACAAATCCTAGTTGATTAATATTTTTAAAATATTGTGTCCAGGAATCTGTTGAGCTTGGTTCAGGTATTTCAAAATTCATTCCTTCACCTAACAAACTCGGAAGAAGTTTGGGTAAAAACTTCGCTGTCATTGGGCTCAATACTCCAAAAGTAAAAAAGATGCAAAGTAGGATAGGCAACTTATAGGTTTTTATTCCTTCCTTTAATTCTTTTTTCAAAAAGAAAAAATAGTTTCTCATTTTACCACCTCCAAAAAAATAGATTCGAGGGTCGTTTCTGAACGTTTAAACTCTAAAGGAACTAGCTTTTCATTTGAAAGAATCTTAAGTAGCTGACTCCCTAATCCTGGAAGATCTGCTTCACTAGTGAAAAATGCTGTTTTTTTATCTCTATCTATCTTTATCAGTGGAAACAAAGTAGAAACAGAAGAAATTAGGGTGGTCAGCTCTTCTTCCGTAACAAAAGAAATTGAAATTCCTTCTTGTCCGTACTCTTTTTTTACTTCTTCAATTAAGCCACTTGTTTTTATCATACCATTGTGAAGAAAACCAACCGAATCACAGACACGTTCAACATCTGAAAGAATATGTGTAGAAAATAAAATGGTAGTTCGACCTTTTAGAGAAAGTAAAATATCAAGAATTTCTTTTCTTCCCATGGGATCTAATGCAGAGGTAGGCTCATCACAAATTAATAAGCGAGGTTCATTTAGCAAGGCTTGTGCAATTCCTAAACGCTGTTTCATTCCTCTTGAAAAGCCCCCAATCTTTTTGTTTTGCTTCTCTAAATGAACTAAAGCAAGGAGTTCTTCACTTTTTTTCTTGATTTGATCATTTGTCATTCCAGTGATCTCGCCACAAAGAGTTAAATATTCTTTGGCTGTCATATAGGAATAGAACTCTGGAACGTCAGGTAGATAGCCAATCATTTTGTTCGTTGTTGTATTGCCAAATTCAACAGCCGTATCGAATATACGAATGGTTCCATTCTCTATAGGGGAAAGTCCTACAATCATATTCATTGTAGTTGTTTTTCCTGCACCATTTTCGCCAACAAATCCAAAAATCGAGCCTTCTTTAACCTGTAGATTTACATTTTTTAAGACCTCTTGTTTCTGAAATTTTTTCTGTAATCCTTGTATCTCTAATGCAAACACGCCTATTCCTCCCCACGCCCAAATACAAAGTAAATAACTGGACCAATTATTTGAAAAAATAACACTATAATTACCCAGACCCACTTATTTCCAAAACGATAATGCGGGTGACGTAAAACATGTATAAGTGCGGTAATTGCAAGTGCGCACACTAATAGAATATATGGGATTAGAAAAGGTAAAAATTCTTTTAATAAAGCCAAATCAATTGTTGTATTCATTTTAACTCCTCCTTTGGCAAGTGAATTTGATTCACTAACTCGATATATCGTTCGTCTGTTTTCCATTGAGTAAATCCTTCAAAATTTACGATAAATGTACGTAGTTGTTCCTCAACTAGCGCTGTATTCCTAGGCATTTGGCCACCTGAATCTAGTGTCTGAATCCATTTATCTATTTTGTTAAAAAAATTATCCCCCTTAAATATTTGTGTAATGGGACCGCGTTTTAATAACTGGACAAGCTTTTCAAGATAGATAAATGTGTCCTCTTTTTTTTCTTTCATCGCATAATGACTGCATGCAACTGTATAAAAATTTAGACATTGTACACATTGAAGATGTTCCATATCAAAAATTTCAATGAGTTTAGTTGTTCGTCTGATTACCTCATCAGTCTGAGATGCCTCTTCTCCAAGCGGTACAATATTACATAACAGGTTTGTCATAATTGTTAAATATTGAAAAAGTGCACTTTGCATGACCTCCAATGCTTCTTCTGACTTACCCTGCATCCTTAAGGCAGCAGCAATTAAGCTTTCCGGAGGTAAAAGTACAGGGGTATCTTTTCGACCGATAATCTCCAGCACTTCATCGGAATTATTTTGACTTAAGGCACAATAAGCAGCTAATACAATGGCTTGCTGAACTTGATCTGGATCATCAGAGTTCTCTCGCACATGTAAAAATAGTTCCTTAATTTCTTTCATATAAAGCATCATTTTATCAGGATTGTCTGCGTCTGGCAGTAAATCAAGATGATTCAAAAGTAAAGTAGCCATTTGAAGCACAAGCGGATAGCAAGAATAGTATTTTTTTATCAGACGCTGAATGCTAGCGAATGTTTCTTCTGTTGGTTGGTCTGTAAATTCTTCCTTAAACTTCTGATAAAATCGTGTAATTTCTGATTTACTTAATTGTGTCTCATAACCTATAAGTTCATCCACACTTATATCAAAAAAAGTAGCTAATAATGGTAGTAAAGTAATGTCTGGATAGGTTTGTTCTGTTTCCCACTTTGAAACAGAAGCTTTTGAGACACCCATAAAATCTGCTAACTTTTGTTGTGTAATTCCTTGGACTTTTCGTTTTTCAGAAATAACTGCGCCAATTTTCATTTTCATATTCTCCACATCCTTTTCATTTATTATAGAATAAGCAAGGAAGAATACAAGCGATTGATTGTTAACAAACAAGGGTTAAAATCAACTAACACGATATTTTTGTTCAAAAAAGAGGGGTGGGATATAACTATTTAAGTTATATCTCACCCCTGTGAATTCCTTTTTATTACTGTAAATCATGGAAGTTTCATTTCCGATGATGCACAATATCTGTTATCAGAGCTGAACACTTCTGTTCAGCACCCGCTTAAAATTTTGGTAAACAATGCTTGCCGTGTGACGAAATATTTTCACACCGTTAACTCGTCTACGTGAATAATATAAACATTATTTTTTTTCATTGTCTTTAGTTTTATTATCGGAGTCTAATACTTGAGTAAACGCTTCTCCAGGTTTTTCTCTTATATAGATAGCAGTGTAAAGTGCATCAGCCTGTTTTTGTTTTGATTTAACTAATTCAAACTGTATTTGAGAAATTACTTTTACCGTTCCTAAATCCTTAACAAAAGCCTCAATAGTTTTCTTTAATCGCTCGTGATTTTCTCCAGTTTCTTCAACTGTAATAGAAATAGAAACACTTTGAGTAGGTGAATCAACGAAAAGAAGAATGGTTGGAAGACCGATATAAGGCGTTAACTTTTCAGCAATTGTTTTCTCGATGGTCTCTTTTATTTTTTTACTATCTTTACCAGATAAGACACCTTCCCAATTTGCATCTGCAAATCCTAATCCTTGAATTGGATAATCCGTTTTTTCAATTAAGTACTTTTGTTCTTTTTTCAAGTTTTGTACTTCAGTTTTTAGAGAATCTACTTCATTTGTACGATTTGTCTCAGTTACAAAGAAAGTGATCGTCATAAGTAGCAGGAAAATAAGGACACCCATTCCCCAAATAATAATATACATCACATGTTTTGATGTCTCACGCTTTTTTATATAAGACAGCTTCTTTTTAAACTTGGCCGTTGCGTTTTGTGGTACCTTTATTTGATCTAATTGATGCTGGACAAATGTTCGATAACTTAATATAGCAGCCAGTGCTAAAATAAAAAGACAGCTAATTAATAAAAACCAAAGCATAAATTTACTATACCTCCTTTTTTGGGAAAATTACTCCATTAACTCAAAATACTAATCAAAAGAGTAAAAGAATGTTCTACCACACACTTTTTATACTTTTTGAAGTAATCAGACAATATACAAAAAGAAGTTCTTTTCTCCTGAAAATGATTCACAAGATTAGCAACACTTCATATTTATATAAATAAGTCTTTTAAATTTCTAACAATTTAGAGTTAAGAAATCCTCTTCATAAAACTTTTATAGTTATTAAAATTAGAAAAAAACAATCATTATATATACTACGTTATTTCATTTTCTCTGTCAATACAATATATGATAAGAGTTTTAAGGAATAATAAGCACAGGCACAGACTCAGCTAGTTGTATTCCACGCTATTAAAAATTTTAGTAAAGAAGGTGACCTCATCTTCTACGTGTGAGACATGTTTAAGCTGAAAGCTTCTCAATTGTGCTACCGTACCAGAGTACTACTCACATCTTCTATCCCTGTCTCAACTTCAAAAATTAAGTTGCTCTTTTTTATTAAGCACAGAGTGCTACTTCTTGTACCTTTTTCATCTATATGTATATGTCTTTCTTATAGAAATGGAACATCTTTTAGAAAACTTGAAAATAAGCTAAAATCCCCAAAAATTTAGAAAACAATTTTTTGTGAATTTTAGCTTATTAGTACTGAATATTTCTACCATGAGTTATTGAGTTTGATAACCAATTTTCTTTTAATTGAACCCATAGAGCTTTTGCAACATTTTATATATATTAATTGTAAAGTATCTCATCGTAATGCCATGCTTCGTTAGAACGCGCCCTGTGAAGCGATAGCGCATCTTTTCATAGAGAGAAGGATTATTTTCTTCAATATAATACCAAAGCTGTTCCTTCTTCCACAGACTCTCTTGTGTGTTGTCTTTTATTAATAAGACAGAGGATACAATGGTGATGATTTCTAAGTAGTTGAAAAGATAATTACGTAAATCAAAAGAAACATCTTCCATCCGATTATAAAAATCAATCATACGTTTATTCACAAATAGTTGCTGGTCAATTTGAGCAATCATTTTTTCCTCATTAACAGATTGATCCTCACGACCAATGAAATAACGATAAAAATCAACATCTAGATAATACATTTTTTTCACATGCAGCAAAGGTTCAAAAACAAATAGATTATCTACATAAAAGGTATGTTTCGGCAAGCGAAGGCCAGAGTCCTTGATTAACTGTGTACGATAGATAACCGAGTGCATCAAAAGATATTGCCCCTTTGAGAATGAGACATTCTTCCATCCAAAGACCTCGTTTTTTGGGAGTGCCGAAGTGTATTTTACGACTTTTTTTCGTTTTGCTCCCTGCTTCTCATAAACATAGTTACTAATTAACAAGTCAATTTCTTTTTCTTCCGTAAATTGATTTAGTTGGTTAATAATTTTATGATATGCTTCTTTGTCCACCCAATCATCGCTATCAACAACCTTTAGATATCGACCAGTAGCATAAAGAATCCCTGTGTTGACAGCCTCTCCATGTCCACCGTTTTTTTGATGAATCGCACGGACACATGTCGGATATTTTCTTTCATAATCATCCGCTAAGTTGCCAGTGTTATCTGTTGACCCATCATCAATAATTAAAATTTCTACCTGTTCTTGTTCCACTAATAATGACTGCATCACTTGGTCTAGATATTCTTGAGAATTGTAGGCCGGAACGATGATACTTAAAACTTTCATAGCTACTCCTTTTTCATAATTACAAATTTCATCATTGGATAATTAATGACTACTTGAACGACAATGTTCACTACATTTGCAACTGTTGCAGCAAATCCTCCTACGTATGGTTTGATAAAATTAATGACATGAGGAGGTAACCAAATGGAAATAATCCCAGCGACGATGACTGTTAGTAAATACCATGGAATCGATTTCGACATCTTTGTGTTAGAACCAAATACAACATTTTTTTGAACAAAGAAGTTAACAATTTGTGCACATATATAGGCTAGTAAGAAACTGATAAATCCGTTTAACCCGCCTTCAGACTTCGAATAGTTAAAAATGAACCAATGAAAGGGTGTATTTTCAATAAGATTTCCTAATAAAGCACCACTCAACCATAATACTAGAAAGTTAGTGATAGTTGCAACATTACTCATAATATTAAATAAAATAAATTCATACAAATCAGGATGACTTTCCTTCCACTCCCCCAATTTGCTTATCACAGCATTGTTTTCTTTTGCTGACATGACATTACTCCTTTTCTAATTATTGAAATTCTTTTTGTTTTTTTAATTTACGATTAGCTGCAAATCCTTTTAGAACAGTGTTTACACCTTTGAAAAAGTGACTGTTTACAATCAGCAAGATTCCTGAAACCATCTGTTGATTGACAGCTCCTCCTGTCATTTTTCCAATTGCACGAAATGGCATGTTGTAGTTAAACAGGATATTTAAGTCAGGCTTTCCTTTTTCAATACTCTTATCTTTCATTCGTGTCAGTACTTTATAAATCAATCGAGCTAAACTGCTTTTTGCATAATACATCTGACTCAATGTGTCATTCTCTTCTAAATCTGCTATCTTATTCCATTTATGATCTGGAATCGCATGACCCAGCAATAATTCAAACTCATCATCAGAAACATTGCGGACGTCACCATGAAAATAAGAAGGAAGAACTTCTCTCTTTGTTCCTGCAAGAATAACTCCAGCAACTTCTAAATCAGACGTTAAATGAATCATTGAAACATTGCTTCCAATCATCAGTTGGTAGGTTCCAGCTTCTGTCTGCCACTTATTTTGCTCTGAATCAAAATAACGGAAGGTCATTTCATCAAATGGAATGATTACTTGCTTGGTTTCTCCAGGTGATAAAAAGACTTTTTTAAAGCCTTTTAATTCTTTAGCGGCCCGATAAATTTGACTGTTTTGCATCCCTACATAAAGTTGTGCAATTTCTGCCCCGGCAACAGAGCCGGTATTTGTTATTTCAAAAGAGACTTGATTATTAGCAACTTGTAGATTTGCGTAATCAAAAGTCGTATAGCTTAGACCATAGCCAAAGGGGAACCGTACGTTAAGCTGATTTGTTTCATAGTAACGATACCCAACAAAGATACCTTCTCTGTACTCTGCTGTTTTTTCTGTTCCCGGGTAATAATTATAGGCGGGTGTATCTTCATATTGCATAGGATAAGACTCATTTAATTTTCCAGAAGGATTTACTTTTCCTGTTAACACATCTAGCATAGCTCCGGCTCCGGCTTGCCCACCAAGATACCCATGAACCAACGCTTTAACTTTATGAATCCAAGGGGTCTCAATCGCTGATCCTCCTGAAAGAACCACAATAATATTTTGGTTTACTGCAGCAATAGCGTCTAACAATACTTGTTGATTATTCGGAAGCTGCATGTGATCTCTATCTAATCCCTCAACTTCACTAATTTCCGTTAAACCGATATATAAGAGAACCTGATCTACTGTTTTTGCTAAAGCAACAGCTTCTTCTATCAATTGTTCATCATGCTTTCCAATCCGATGATATCCTTTAGCAAATCCTTTAACAGATAGAGAATACTCTGAAAGAATCTCCATACTTGTTTCTAGCTTCGTTGGATTGACTAAGGAAGAACCTGCCCCTTGATAGCGAGGAGTCTCAGCGAAATCACCAATCACTCCGATTGTTTTTTTGGTATCCAAGGGAAGAATGTGTTCCTCATTTTTTAACAAAACAATACTTTCAGCTGCTGCTTTTTTTGCAAACTGATGATGTTCTTCAGCGGTTTGATTCTTAGATGGACTATTCTTTTTTTCCTGCTCGATAGCAAAAACTGTAGTTAATAGTTCATCTACTCGCTGATTTAAAATGGCTTCATCAAGACGCCCCGCTTGAACCGCTTCAATCAGCTCCTGTGCACCTGCTAATCCTGTAGAAGGCATTTCTAAGTGACTGCCATTTTGCACTCCTTTTGCATGATCGTTACTACCGCCCCAGTCAGACACCACAAAGCCATCAAAGCCCCATTCATCTACTAAAATCTCTTGTAGTAAATGAGCATTCTCATTTGCGAACACACCATTGACTTTGTTATAAGCAGACATGATTGACTTTGGTTTTGCTTCTTTCACTGCAATTTCAAACCCTGTTAAATAGATTTCCCGCAGTGTGCGTTCATCTAAAACGGAATCATTTGCCATACGACGCAGCTCTTGACTGTTTGCTGCAAAATGTTTTGGACATGCAGCAACTCCGTTACTTTGAATTCCACGAGTAAATCCTGCCGCCATTTTTCCTGATAAATAGGGATCTTCACTAAAATATTCAAAATTTCGTCCCCCTAGAGGAGAACGTTTCACATTTAGTCCAGGGCCTAAAACAACATCGACCTCTAGTTCTCTTGCTTCTGCGCCTAGATGTTCCCCTAGCTCTTCTACAAGTGCTTCATCCCAACTATTAGCAATTGTAGCCGCCGTTGGATAGCAAGTTGCTGGGTGGCTGGCGTTTAGTCCTAAATGATCGGCCTCTCCTACTTGTTTTCTTAATCCAGTGGGACCGTCTGAAAGAAATAAGGATGGAATACCATGTGCGTCCAATGCAACTGTTTTCCATGTTGTAGCACCAGACATCATCAATGCTTTTTCAGCTAATGTCATTTTATTTATGATTGATTCGTTGTTCAAAACATCACCTCATTTTAGTAAGTATAACGCTATCATTTTCATGAGAATACGCTCGGTATTTCTTATAAACACAGTTTAGCACAGGAAAAACGAGCAACAGGTTTTGAATCATAACCTGTTTGCTTTCCTTCATAATCTGTCAGTAAATAGGTAGTTTTGCTGCAGACACATCATCTCCATTTTTATCAGGAAATAAAATAAAAAAAGAATCTGAAACATAACTATAATCGTTAGTTTCAGATCTCCTAAAATTTTTCATACATGGGCGAACTGCACAGTATGATACATGATTATTAAAATCAAGTATTTTCTTCCTATTTTTGTGTAACAGATACACTTCTTCATTTCTACTCACATAAATCACTGACCCATGTTTCAAGAGGTTGGCGTGTAGTTTTTCGTACAGGAAGTGAGTGGTCACGATAACCTACGCGATAACTAGCAATCAATTCAATTTCTTCAGAAAATCCGAGTGTTGTTGCAAGCTGGTCATCCAAAACAAAGCCTGGAGTTGCCCAAAAACCAACTAAATCATGTTCTGCAAGTAATAGAGAAAAATTTTGTATTAGAGCTGCCGTTGCCTGAATGGCATCAGTATTTGCACGAGCATTCTCTGAACGTTTCCGCCCAAATAAAAGCGTAACTGGTGCTCTTTTTATCAAGCTAGTCATCTTTTTTTCTAGGCGCAGCCTTGATTCTTCATCATGGATTTCTCCGTTACGTTTAAGTGTCTCTATTACCTGTGTATAGAAAAAAACTTTTTCTTTTTCTGTAGTGATTAACTTTACTTTCCAAGGCTCACTTTTATGAAAAGGAGCGTAACTAGCAGTGAATAACAGCTCTTTTAGCAGCTCCTTTGATACAGGGGTGTCTAAGCTTTGTTTTGCAGTACGGCGGTTTTGAATCATGTGCGCGAGTTCAGATGTCATTGTTTGCCTCCTGTTTAATTGAGAATATTTCTCAATTATTTTAAACAAGATAGAGTATGAACACAATTATTTAGACTTGTTAAAAATCTACGACTATAGAATACTAAACGTGTGGTTCCAACTTTTCCACTTAGACGCTAACTTAATAGTCTGTTGACTCATCTTTTCTTTCCAAATAGTTGAGCCCAATATCAAATCCGTCAAACGTTTCACCATCATAATATCTTAATAGCTCATCAATCGTTAAATTTGATTCTTCTTCTGGGGATTGTTCCATGTGTTCTTCTCTATAAGCAAGGTATTTTTCAGAGAGCTTATTTATGAACTGTTGCTTTGAGTGGGCAGATGCGGCAATCATGGGTAGTTCTTTTAAGTGTCCTGCATAGACAGGCACTCCATCTTCGACAGTAATTGGGTAGCTGACAATTGTTAGTCCAATTTCTTTGAAGCTTTCTTCATCAATCATTTAATCCCCCTCCATATTCTCTATTGTTCATTTATTATACAATAAAAAAGAGTCTGGGAAATAACTATATTATTTCTGTTCCCAAATTTTACTAAGCATTCACGAAGGTGAGCTATAACTTAGATAGTTATGTTCCACCCTCTTGAGTTGAAGGCTTCATAAATAAATTAAAAGTGCATCCATCTATTTCTGAAAAAACAGGTGGATGCACTTACTTAGTTCTTGGAGCTAAACGCCTCTACTCCTTGTATATTTTTGATTAGGTAAACGATTGACTGATGCTTGTTTAGGCATGTACCAATCGATAAACTTTTTTGAAATAGAAGGTACGGGCAATCAGATAATATACCGCTTGAATTAAGACAAACGCCCCTAATACCTGCCATCCTGTCAGCTGCATCCCCATACTAAACATATGATACATTGCAGTGAGTGCTACAGCTCCATGAATAACTGAGACAACAATAGGTGTGAAGAATAGAATTCCTACTTGCTGATAAATCATTTTTTTCAGCTCAGATTTTGATAAACCTAGCTTGTAAATCATTTTGAATTTTTCTACATCCACATCCATGTCGCTATACAATCGGAAGTATAAGAAACTTCCAGCTGAAACAAAGAAGACTATTCCAATAAAGACACCTACAAAAAGAATAGGTTTATACATATCTATTACGGACTGTTGTGAGTAGGTTTTAGCAAAAATATATTGTGGTACGTCTTCAAAAGCTTTTCCTGCAGTTAGTAACTGCTGACGATTTGCAGATTTTGGTTCCCACACGGTTAATTTAGTTTCAGTGAGTCCAGATAGATTTGTCTTATCCGAAACGACAAATGTCGGTTGATACGCAGACAGCACATGCGTTGTTTCTGTTGAGTCCACAGAAAGTGTTTCTCCATTAACTGTTACTGATTTGGTCGTATCCTTCTTTGGTTCCCCAACAGCCGTTGCTGAATTCAGGTGGACAGCGGCATTTGTTGAAATGGTTGGTTCCCCAATTTCTTTTGCCATTTGGTTATACTCTTTTTGTGAAATAAATTGTTCTCCTTTATCATTTCCATAAAGAACTGCTGAAACAGGAGTTGCTTGAATGTTTTCTTTTGCAAGAGTATCTGTCACTAAGCTTTCTGCAGCAGCTGTTTCAGATGGACTTCCTTCCACTTGAAATTCATAAGCAATCGCATTTGTTTGTTCCATTATTAGATTTTGAAAGCCAAATAAAGTGCCGATAGCAGCGAATGCAACGGTTGAGATAATGGACACAAGAAAGAACGAACGAGCATTATCCTTCATACGGAAAGCTAAATCTGAAAAGACAACCATATTTGTCTTTTTCCAAAAAATGGTTTGCTTCTTTTTTAATCCCTCAATAACCAAGACACTTAGCTGATTAAAGAAAAAGCGTGTGCCAACTACTACTATGAAAATTACCGGCAGCATAACTAATGGAACCGTTAAACCTGGTGCTAAAAGGGCAATTCCATACCCCGTTGCTAAAAGTAAAATAGCTAAAAACCCTTTTATCTTCGATGACTTAATCATTCCTTTTCCTAAATCGCCCGCTTTTAAGAGTTCCTGCAGCGTTAATTTAGGTAAACGAAATTGAATGAAGAAAGAAATTAATAAAAATAAAGCTAAAAATGAAATGATTGTTAAGACAAATGCTTGGACAGGAAAATAAAAACCATAAGAAACGTGCATAAATTGTTTCGATAGCCATAAAATAATTTGAGAAAACCCGATTCCTAAAATACTTCCTGAAATAGTTGCAAAAAATCCAATGACTAGATTTTCAATAAATACCATTTTTCTAAGCTGAGTAGGACTCATTCCCTGAATCATCAATAGACCGAATTCTTTCTTACGAGACTGCAAGAAAACGTCCATTGAATACAGAACAAAGAAAAAGGCAAAGCCATAGATAATAACAGCGGCTGCTAACATTCCAGTCTGCACTTTTGTATTCAGCCCAGAGGTCAAATCTGGATGAAAAGCGAAAACCGTAAACGTAAAGAAGACCATTACAGAAAAAAGTGTGCTTAAAAAATAGGCCATATATAGATGCTTATTGCGTACAGTATTACGTACAACGAACTGATTAAAATTCATTGTCAACCCCCTCGATTCGGGCAAGCTCAATCATAATTTCTTCATAGAATGATTTTTGACTTGAGTGTCTTGCGATTTCATGAATTAACTCACCATCTTTAATAAAGACAATTCGCTTACAATAGCTGGCAGCTAACGGATCATGCGTCACCATTAAAATGGTTGCATTTTCTTCTTCGTTTAATTGTCTTAATAAACCCATCACATCTTTAGAGGATTTTGTATCTAGATTTCCTGTTGGTTCATCTGCCAAGAGTAAATTGGGCTGGTGAATCATCGCTCGTGCTACAGCTACCCGTTGTGCCTGTCCGCCTGATATTTCAGCGATTCGTTTTTTTAATAAGGATTGAATCCCTAATCTAGGTGCTAGTTCTTTTAGTTTTCTTTTCATAATCCCTATTTTTTCACCATCTAGTGTTAATGGTAAAATGATATTTTCTTCAACTGTTAATGTTGGCATTAAATTAAAGCTTTGAAAAACAAAGCCTAATTCTCTACGACGAAATTTTGCAATGTCTTCTTGATTTAATCGATTAGGATTTTGTCCGTTTAACAAGACCTCACCACTCGTTGGCTGATCGATGGTTGCTAAAAGATTGAGCAAGGTCGATTTCCCACTACCAGATGGTCCCATAATTCCAACAAATTCACCATCTTCCACCGTCAAATTAATTCCCTTTAACGCCTCATATTGAATTTTATCTCCATAAACTTTTGTTAGCTGTTGTACTGTTAACATATTGACTCTCCTCTTCTTGTTTCTTCTACATGAATAAGTTTAATCCTCTCTTAGGGATTCTGCGAGTGATTGAAATAACAATCATCTAACATTTCCGTCACGTCACCTTTCACTTTTTTTAGTATCAGCTGCTTAGAGTATAAAAATAAAAAAAGAACCTACATATTCTCTTTTAGTGAGAATTCAGATTCTTTTTGTTTGCCAAATGACGAAAAAACCTGTCAGAGTCAACGCTCTTCACATTTTTCGTTTGGACTGCTTTATGCCTCGTATTCAATTAGGTAAGGGTAAAGTGCAGTATTATAAAGTGCCTCAGAATATTCAACAACTTTTCCTTGTGGACTAATTGCACGTCTGGTTCTTACTAATCCGTTAGCCTCAGGAGTCACTAAAAACTTTTGTTGATCAAACGTTAGCGAAACTGCTTTAAAACTATCTTCAAACCGTTCTATTTCATAGCCATGTTGGTCGAGAATTCGGTATAAGGATTCTTTTCCAAATAATTCAAGTGTTACATTATTTAAAGAAGCAGGCAGATAGTATTCAAAATAAATATAGGGTTGATGATCTAAGTTGTACAATCTCCGAAAAAGCATCGCTTTCTCACCATAAAATTCATAGGCAGCCTGTTCAGGCGTGAGAGTGACCTCTTCAAAAGAAAGGTTTTCTTTTGTGATATCTAATCCTGTTTTACTCAGTATTTGCGTAAATGTACCTGCTTTTGATAACTTATTATAGGGACGATTACTTAAAACAGTTGTTCCACGTCCGCTCTTTTTCTCAACATATTCATCTGCTGCTAAAAGTTCAATGGCTTTTCTAACAGTAATTTTACTCACTTCAAAGAGTGCTTCGAGTTCAGACTCTGTGGGAAGCAATGTGCCTACAGGATATTTTCCTGAAAATATATCTGCCTTGATTTGATCAGCAATTTCTAAATAAAGTACACTTTTTCTCTTCATACTCATCATCCTCACTGGTTTCTCATACAAACATCATAACATTCACTATCTGATTATTCTACTATTAAACGAAGGAAGAAGGTGAATTTTGTCAATAATGAAAGATATTTCTAAATTATTTTTTGCATGTCTCACAAAAAAAACATGAAACCAATACTTTAAAGCGTTGGTCTCATGTTTTTTGTTTTACGCAACTTTGAAAGAAGCGTTATTCATTTGTTGGGAGCTGTTCGGCTTCTGACTCTTCTGTTTGTTCAATTAAAACTTTTCTTGGTTTACTTCCTTCGGATGCTCCCACGACACCATGGGCTTCCAATTCATCAATCAAACGAGCAGCGCGATTGTATCCGACTCTGAATCTTCTTTGAAGAAGAGAAACGCTGGCTGTTTGCATTTCGATGACTAAGGCTTTCGCCTCTTCATACAATTCATCTTGTGGGTTATCTGGTGAGGCGCTTGCTGTTTCCTCTGTAGGCATCATTTTTTCGTCATAGCGTGCTTCTTGCTGATCTGTAACAAAATCAACAATTCGTTCCACTTCATGATCAGAGATAAAGGCTCCTTGCACACGGATTGGTTTATTCTCACCCATTGGTAGAAATAGCATATCTCCACGGCCTAAGAGTTTTTCTGCACCGTTACTATCAATAATAGTTCGAGAGTCAGTCCCGCTTGAAACTGCAAAAGCCATTCTTGAAGGAACGTTTGCTTTAATAATCCCAGTGATGACATCGACACTTGGCCGTTGGGTCGCAAGAATCATATGAATACCTGCGGCACGAGCCATTTGTGCTAGACGAATAATGGCATCTTCCACTTCATTACTTGCTACCATCATCAAATCCGCTAACTCATCAACAATCACTACAATAAATGGTAACGTTGGATGATTTTCACCCATTTCTAAATTTTTTTGGGCAACAAATTCATTGTATCCAGAAATATTTCTTACCCCAGTTGCTGCAAATTTTTCATATCGTTCTTCCATTTCTTGCACCACTTTTTGCAATGCTTGGGCAGCTTTTCTAGGGTTTGTTACAACTGGCGTTAACAAATGTGGGATTCCATTATAAACGTTCAGCTCAACCATTTTTGGGTCAATCATCATTAATTTGACCTCGTGTGGTTTTGCCTGCATTAGGATACTCGTGATAATCCCATTAATTGCAACAGATTTCCCACTCCCAGTTGATCCGGCAATCAGCAAGTGAGGCATTTTAGAGAGGTCAGCTGTTTGAACCATGCCGGAAATATCTCTACCTAACGGAACTTCCAACAATTTATCTGGATGTTTTGGCTGTGCTTCAATAATATCTCTAAACGAAACCATACTAATTGCACTATTGGGTACTTCAATACCAATTAAGGACTTCCCAGGTATTGGTGCTTCCATCCGCACATCTTTAGCAGCTAATGCTAAAGCAATATCATCTGTCAGACTAACAATTTTACTAACCTTTACTCCAACAGCGGGCTGTACTTCAAATTTCGTTACAGAAGGTCCCAGGCTTGCTTTAACAACCTTTGCATCAACACCAAAGCTTTGGAATGTTTGTTCAAGTACACCAATATTTTTTTCGATTTTTTTATACTCACTACTTTGGTCTGTTGCAGGAATAGAATCCAGCAACGTGGTTGGCGGCAACTCGTAATCTCGATTCTCTGTTTCTGCACTAATTTCAAAATTCAAATCTCCTGTGTCTTCCACCTCTTCATTTGTTTGAGGTGGATTGACAGGTTGAGACTCAGCATAATCGTAGGGATCTTCAACCGGCTGCAAGGATTCTTGATAGCCATCAATAATAGCACCCAAATCAAGCTGTTGAGGTTCAAAGTCGCCTTGTTCTTTCTGTTCATTTGCTAAGCGCTCGCCATTTGATAGTGGACGCACTTGATTTTTTTGTTGTTCCTCAAATTCTGCCTCTGCTAAGACACGAGCTGCTTCTTTCTTTTCTTCTCGTTGTCTTTGACGCTCCTCTTTTCTTTGTTCTTTCTTTTCTTGCTTGGCTGCTTGTTTCTCAGGATCTCCAGCAAATAAATCATGAAGTTTCTCACCTAAAAGCTGTATCGTATCGGTTACTTCATGAATATCTCTCATACTAAATAAAAAGAGACCAATAAGTCCAAATAATACGGCAAGAATATAGCTACCTGCCTGAGAGACCATAAAATAAGTCCCACTATAAATCATTGCGCCAATCATACCACCACCGACATTTTGAGCAATTTTCCCGCTACGAATGTCCATAGTCAGCATTTCCCATGTAGTGCTAATAATATTAGGCTCACCATTTTGAATTTTTCCAAAAAGCTGTGCATGTAAAAATAGAAGAATTGCCATATAAAAAACAATGGCACCTATCCATCTTCTGGGCTGACCATAGCTAATCTGCGTATTCTTAATCATCAGCCAGCCTCCATAGCCGACTAACAGACCACACAGAATTGGGTAGGTATTTCCTCCTATAATTCGAAATCCATTAGCAATCAGCGTTCCAAGGAAGCCTAATTTTAATAGACCAAATATAGCAAAAAGAATAAATACAAATCCTAATAGAATTGTGAGTAGCTGTTCTTGTTGCTGTTGTTGTTTTTTTGTTTTGCGTTTTTTCGTTGGGCGTTTGCGTTTCGCCATTTTCTATCCCTCTTTTCATCACTCTCCATTATACAAAAAAAAAGAGGCGAACAAAAGTTTTGTTTTCTTAAATTTTCTATTCTTTCATTTTCATATCATCCGCAAATCATTTTTCTAAATAAAATAGAAAAAAACGAGGATGGACATAACTATCTAAGTTATAGCCCATTCTCGTAAAATCTTGGTAAACGGAGGGAAATCCACTTCATTTGTCTCTCAACATCTTCTACGTATGGAACACGCAGAGTTGCTGGTTTCTAAAAGAAGCTGAACATTTCTATCTCTGCCTAGCTCTTATCCATTGATTGAATGAATTCATTTTCTAACTGTATAAGATTAGCTATTTTCACCATTTTCCTGAATTACTTTTTGATACCAGTAATAGCTGTCTTTTTTATAGCGGGCAAGGCTGCCATCCTGATTTTCATCTTGATCGACATAAACAAAACCGTAGCGCTTTTGATAGCCGTTTAGCCAGCTAAGTAAATCGGTGTAAGACCATGTGCAATACCCTAGCACAGTTGCACCATCAGAAATTGCTTCTCTGATAGCATGTACGTGGTTGCTTAGATACTCAATACGATATTCATCATGAATTTCGTTATTCTCAGTGAGTTTATCATACTCGCCTAGTCCATTTTCAGTAATCATTACAGGAATACGGTATCGGCTGGTTATACGACGTAGTCCAATTCGCAGACCCTCTGGATCAATTTCCCAATCCCAGTTGGTACGATTCACAAATGGATTATCCACTTTCTTATACATTCCCGGGATACCACTTTCTTCTGACGTACCTTTTTTCCCAGTGGTATTCATCTTGCCCATGCCAACCCCATCTAAAGGATTGAACATATTCGTTGCCGTTTGATAGTAATTAATTCCAAGAAAATCCGGTTTAGCAGATTCCAACAGTTCTTGGTCACCCTCTTCAATTTCAGGTGCCCAACCTTGCTCTAGTAAATAGTTTCTTGCAGCAATCGGATATTTTCCCCACATGTAGACATCCATCCAATAGTTAGCCATTAAATCTTCCGCATCTTCTGCAGCAAGAACATTTTTAGGATTACTATCGATAGAATAATTAGGTGTATAGGCAAAGCTTGGTCCAATTTTTCCTGGCATGTTCATCTCATGAAACTTATTGATAACTGTTGCATTAGCCAAAAATGCAATATGATTCACTGCGTACATCCGTTTTGGATCTTGAACACCTGGTGGATGCGCTGCTAGCATATAGCCTAGAGATGTGAATACATTTTGTTCATTCAAGCTTACCCAATAATGAACTTTTCCTCGAAAAGCTTCAAATAATGTGGTCGCATAATTTGTAAAATCATCAATAATCTTTCTTGACTCCCAACCACCATATTCATCTTGCAGTGCTTGAGGTAAATCCCAATGATAAAGGGTCAGCATTGGCTCAATATCATTTTTTATTAATTCGTCAATAAGGTCATGGTAAAATTCTAACCCTTTTTGATTTACTTCTCCACGACCATTTGGAAAAATCCTTGTCCAAGCAACTGAAAAACGATACGTTTTTAGCCCTTGTTCCTTCATCAATGCAATATCTTCTTTATATCGATGATAGTGGTCAACCGCCATATCACCATTTGTTGCCTTAAACGTTTTTCCAGGAATTCGTACAAATTCATCCCACACGGAAACGCCTTTACCATCTTCTTGCCATGCCCCCTCAACTTGGTAAGCGGCAGAAGCCGAGCCCCATAAGAAATCTTTTGGAAAACTAGCTAGTTTTTTATGTTCCATTTGATTCTTCCTCTCCTGTGTATTTCTCATTTAGAATAACATGGATTTAGATTCATTTCAAAGGAAAAAATTAGTCATAGAACAAGGGAAAATTAGAGATTATAGGGGAATTTAATTCGTTTATTCCTCCGATTAAAGAATAGAAATATAGGAGGACGAGGCACTTGATTTTATTGAATACAAAACAAGTATTTTTTCTATAAAAAACATTTTTTACGAAGTAATGAGTTCTTTTTCTTCTAGCTTAAATAGTTCTTGTAAAAAACTGAAAGTAAAAAAAAGACTGAGATAGCAGCAACAAGAACCAACTTCACTCTAAATTTCACAATTTATTTGCTGGAAGTTAACTGCTTTTCTCAATTCTCAGTCTAGTGTAAAGTAAGTCGTTATTTAGAAGGAGTCACGTCTTCTCCAAACCATTTATCAGATATTTTTGCAAATGTTCCATTCTTCTGTAACGTTTCAAATCCACTATTGAGTTTATCTACTAGTGTCTGATCAGTTTTTCTGGCTCCTACTGCAAAATTTTCACTGGAATACTCACCATCAATAATCAGATATTGATCGATTTTCCCATTTTGAGTTAGATAGTAATTTGCATAAACTTTATCAATTAGCAGTCCATCAATTCGACCACTTTCCAAATCAATAAACGCTTCACTAAAACTACCATATAAAGTAGCATCCTGATTTGCAACAATATCTTTTAGCACTTCTGGCTGAGTGGTAAACGATTCATAGCCGGAAGATCCTTCTTGAGCACCAAGATTTTTTTCTTTCATGTCTTTAAATGTTTCAATTTTATTTTTCTTTGCAGTCACTAAAACTTGTTCGTTTTTCATATAAGGGTTTGTGAACAAAACTTTTTTCTCACGTGCCGGATTCATTGAATAGCCATTCCAAATTAAATCAATCGTTCCATTTTCAAGCTCCGTTTCTTTCATAGACCAATCAATCGGTTGGAAATTCACAGTAATCCCATATTCGTCGAAAATTGCTTTGGCAAGTTCTACGTCAAATCCTGTAATTTTTCCAGACTCATCTTTAAATCCCATAGGGACAAAGGTATCATCTAATCCAATAGTTACGGTCTTATCTTTTTCAATCGTTGCCCACGAATCCTTTGCTGTATCAGTCTTGTCTTTATTTGAATTTCCACATGCGCCTAAAAAGAATATTCCTGCCAATACTACTAAACCCATCCCAATTTTTTTCATACTTGTTTCCTCCATTATCTTCATTTTTATTTTGGTGATACTTCTAACAACTGATCGGCAATTGCTTTGGCAAATGTCAAATCATGTGTGACAACAATTTGAGTAACGCCCTCCTTTTTTAAGGATAGAATCAGACTTTGCACCTGTTGTCTTAACTCTGGATCTAATGCACTTGTCGGCTCATCATAAGCAAGTACACTAGGATTCATCGCCAATGCTCGTGCAATTGCTACACGTTGCTTTTGGCCACCTGACAATTGAAAAGGATAACTTGTCAATAACTCATTAATTTCCAATGTTCGTGCAAGTTCCTGAATTTTTTTTGTATACACTTCTTTTGCTTGCTTTAAAACCATTTTTGGTGCTAAAGAAATATTCTCGAATACACTTAAATGCGGAAATAACTGAAAATCCTGAAATACGACGCCTACAACCTGTTCATGCTCTGTAGCCTGTGTCGGATCAAAGGCTTTACCATTTAAAAGAAAGGTACCACTGTCAATTGTTTCCAGACCTGAAAGAGTTCGTAATAGCGTGGTTTTCCCCCCTCCAGAGGGACCAACGATTGCTAGAATTTCTCCATCAGGAATGACTAGATTTAAATTTTTAATCACTTCTTTTTCGCCAAACTGTTTATTTATTTCTTTTAATTCAATCATGTTGGTTCCCCCTAGCGGTAGTAGTTTAATTTATTTTCAATTTGCTTCATAATCAGTGTAAAAATGCCTGTCATTGCTAAGTAGATAAGTGCAACGCCTAACAATGGAAGTAATGTAGCATCACGCTCCATCGCGATTTTCCCTGCTCGCATGACATCTCCTAGCCCTAAGATATAGACAAGAGAGGAATCTTTGACTAAATTAATTACTTCATTTCCCACTGATGGAAGAACAATTTTTATTACTTGGGGAATGACAATTTTTCGTATTGTTTGAATCGGCCGTAAACGCAGTACTTTTGCTGCTTCATATTGACCCTCGGGAATTGCTTGTAAGCCACCCCTAAATATTTCTGCAAAATAAGCAGAGTAGTTTAAGATAAATGCAATAATTGCCGCATCAAATCGGTCAAAGATAATGCCTATTTGAGGAAGTCCATAGAAAAAGAAAATTAATTGAAGTAAGAGCGGCGTTCCTCTCAACACCCAGACATAAGTTTGCAGCAGATAATTTAAAGGTTTAAAAGGAACTGACAATAATAAAGCCAGCACAATTCCTAAAGGTAATGATCCTAATAATGTAAATGCAAATAATTTGATTGTTGTCACAGCTCCTGCTAAAAGCTGTGGCATGACGCTTAATAAATACTCCATTCTTTCTCCTCCTATAAAAACAAAAAATCGCCCTCTTGGCCTAAGCCAAGAGGACGTCATCAAACGTGGTTCCACCTCAATTCGTTTTTCCTTTACAAGAAAAACCTCTATCAGTCATTGGATTTCCAGAAAAAATGGAATAAAAAAAGCCCTTCAGTCAATAGACTAAAGGACGTTTATCACGTGGTTCCACCTTTTATTTGTTAGTACTTTGCAGTTACTAACCTCATCTGGTCATCAATCAATGACCGCAGCTATAACGGGCTTCCCGGATTTCCCTACTTATTTTTCAGAAAAACGACTCCAAGATGTGTTTCACAACCTACAGCTATCTCTTCTCACCAACCAGAGACTCTCTTAAAGCATTCGCTTGCTACTTTTCTTTTCGATGTCAATTTGTTAAGTTGTTTATTAATTTACGCTAGTTTCAGCTAATTGTCAACAAGAAAGATAAAAATATTTTTTTCATTGAAAATAAGGTATCATAAAAGAATGGTAGAATGACTTTTTATTAAGGAGTTTTTTGATGAATTTATTTATTCAAAGAAAAGAGGAATCCTCTCTTATTGTATGGTTGGCAAAGTATTTTTTATTAGGCGTTACGGCACTCTTTTTTTTAGGAATATTAGTGATTAGCTTCGTTTACTTCAATAATGGCTATCTTCCTTTTGAACTAACATTTATTGAACATCTTCTTCTTATTTTCATTACTTTTTTAGGGGGATTATTCTTTTCTTTTTTGATTATTTATTTTCGTTCAAAGCTTTCTTCTTTGATATGGCTTTTGGGAATTGCTTTTCTTTTGCGTATTTTTTGGATTTTATTTTTTCCAACCGAACCAGAACAGGATTTTCTTAAAATGTATCAGGCCTCCGTTCGATTTGCTGATGGAGATTTCGGATTTATGAACGATATGCGTTACTTTATTGTTTCACCCTACCAGCTTGGTTTTGTTCTATATGAAGGGTTGGTAATCAAACTACTAGGTCCAAGTGTCTTTATTTTAAGATTTATAAATGTGTGCTTAAGCACCGTAACAGTCTTTTTGACCTATAAAGTAGGACAGCAAGTTGCTTCAAAAAAAGCCGCTATACTTGCAGGATGGTTTGTGGCATTGTACGTTCCTAATATTGTATTAACCTCCGTTTTGACTAATCAGACCGTTGCCCTATTCATTTTCCTATGCGCGATTTATTTATTCCTGTTAGGAAATCGTTGGTACCCGCTTGTTGGGCTTCTTTTGTTCATAGGCAACTTGACTCGCCCATTGGCTTCTATCTTACTTATTGCCTTTATTTTATATGGCCTTTTCTTTAAGCTTCCAAAAGAGAAAAAGAAATACTTGTATCTCCTTCTTCTAACCACGATTCCACTTGTTTTTTCTGTTAGCGGTAAAATTACTGATAGTCTTTTACAACAAAACAAGATAACAGATACCTCTATTTCCACCGTTAATCCTTATTGGAAGCTAGCTTTAGGTTTGAACCTTTCATCTGAAGGCCATTGGAATGTGGAAGATTACAAGGCTGTTAATCACTTTGATAAACAAGAAGAACGAGATAAAGCGGCAAAAGCGCTCATCGGTGAACGAACAAAAAGTCTTTCAGATTTAGCTAAACTAATGGGGAAAAAATTCAAGCGTATGTGGAATGATTTTGATTCATCTATTTCATGGGCAACCAATTTCAAGGAACAGTTTTCTTTTTGGCGAACGCTTCTTTTTATCATTCAAAAAGCTCAGTATTATGTGTTGATAGCAGGTGCATTCTTTTATGTCTTAAAACCTGTAAATAAGAAAAATGCACTTTACTTACTTTTACTAATTATTTTTGGCTATGCTTTAATTCATCAACTAGTTGAAATTCAAACGCGCTATCGTTATTTTGTTTTTCCTTTTATAGCCATTGTCTCTGCTGGTTTTTGGGTAAACTTTTCCCCATTAATCAGGAGAGAAAGTGGGAGGAATGAAAGAAGCTCTACAATTAAAACTTAATATACTATACGAAAAAATATGAAAAAATGAAAATGCTAATTCCACTCAAATAAACTAGCCGAAAACACTTATGGTCACTTATTCACTGATAATTATGGGTGGGAACCTCTACGGCAGTCTGCTACTCTGCCGTCTAAGTGAAAAAAGGAAACTAAACGATGGCGTTTAGTTTCCTTTTTTCTTCACTGAGTGTATTTTAATGATATAAATCAAAACGTCCTTTTGCTAGAGCTTCTTTTACCCCACCTGTTTCAAGCAATGATTTATTCATAATCATTTTTTTAATAAATGATGCAGGATAGCCCTTCACCGAACTCTTTCCGACAAGTCCTAACGCATGTGTGTTACCAATTGAAGCGACAGATCCCTGAGACTTGAATGTAAAGGCTTCTGTTTTTTCACCTTTCAGTTGATGAATAATATTTTTTGAAGCCGTAGTACCCATTTTTAACGCAATTTGAGCAGTTGTTGGATACGGACGTTGACTTTCAGCATCCATGACAGCTGACACATCCCCGATAACGTAGACATTTTTATGATCTGGATCGGTTAAGTCTTCACTAACCATGACACGACCACGACGTTCTGAAAAGCCTGAATCTCCCATAACATGACTTCCACTCACACCTGTTGTCCAGATAATCGTTTTTGCCTCAAGCTCTTTGGTTTCTTTTGTTTCTGCATCGTCTTGATAAACAACTACACCCGGTTTAATTTCTTTAATTGGTTTTCCTGTGTACCACTGGATTCCCCAATCTGTTAGATGTTTCACTGCATAATCAGCGAGTTTTTCATCAAACATCGGCAATAAGCGAGTCACTGCTTCAACACAATAAATTTGGATTTTATCAGGTGTGACGCCGGCGATATCAGCTAATGCTTTTTTCCCTTCAACTAGTGAACCAAGTAATTCAATTCCAGTGAATCCAGCACCACAGACAATAATTTTTAAGAAGTTTTCATCTTTTGTCGCTACATATTGACGCATCATTTCATGAATATGTTCATTGACCTTCACCGCAGAATCAACGTCAACCATTTCTAACGCATATTCCGTTACACCAGGGATACCAAATGATTCTGACTGGAAGCCTAATCCTACAACAAGATAATCATAAGTTAAAACTTGTCCACTTTCTAAAAAAACCTCTTCTTTTTCTCGATCAATTTTCACTACTTTTGCTTGAATAAATGTTGTTTTTTCAGGTTTTACAACATCAGCAATGTTATATGTGATTTTTTCTTTTGGTTGTGTTCCCGCAGCAACCTCGTGTAAATCAGTTGCCTCAAAATGATATGTATTTTGATCAACTAATGTAATGTGAAATGCTTCTTTACTTTTTTGTAACTCCTTCAAGGTACGTAAACCTGCATATCCTGCTCCTAAAATGACTACTTCTTTCATGTTTCTCTTCCTTTCGTTATATAAATATTCCAACCAAAAAACTGCACACTTGAGCAAATGCACCTATTGCTAAAATACGAATTGCACAAATGAATGTTGTTTGCTTGTTTTGTTCACGTAAAAATAGGTTTATTTGTTTTACAATGATTGGCAAAACAATAAATGTTGCTAGCATCCATACAGGTGCTAATTTCAGGACAACTGCTAAAACCAAACTGGCTAAAGCAATCCAATTAAATAGTACAAAAAGTACGATAGAACGCGGTTTTCCAAGGTAGTGAACTAGTGTATAGCGCTCGTTTTTTTCGTCTTCTTCTACATCACAGATATTATTGGCTAACATCAGATTGGCAATCCAAAGCGTGTTAGGCAATGAGATTAAGAAAATGCCTCCTAGTGTTGAAGCATTCCATTGAAATGTCTCAAATGTGTTTAAGTACACACAGATTAATGAAATCATAAAGCCCATTGTAAAGCCTGAAAAAAATTCTCCTAGCGGCAAGCTAGAAAGCGGCTTAGGACCTGAGGAATAAAAGATGCCCACTAAGTAACAATAAAGCCCCATAATCAACAAAGGCCAGCCAACTACGAATGACAATGCAATTCCTAATAGTGCCGATAGAATAATCATACTCACCATCAAGCGATACACGAGTTTTAATGAAAGATTTTCTCGACCAATAATATTCGTTTTTTCTTTATAGTCATGGACATCCGTTGCGTGATGGTAGTCATTATAATTATCTAAAATATCAACGGCCATATTAAAGATAAACATTGCAATAAAATAAATAAGGACATATAAAATATGAATTGATTGGTAGTTATACCAGCTGTAACACAACCCTATAAAGAAGGGTAGTACACTTGCCGTTTTTGCTTTAAACTCTACCAGCTCTAAAAACACCGGTAAACTCATCTTATCTCCACTTTTCTTTACTATTTTAGGCAATAAGCTAGTCAACGCCTCTTCCCTGAGGTAAAATATACACTGTTGATTAGTTTATTTGAAAGGATTTTATTATGTTAGACTACTGGAACAATTATCCTACAATACAAGAGAAACTCAAAGCCGTTTGCTCACTGATTGAAACCCAAGTACAGGTTAGAAATCAAGATATTCAAGTGGCCTTAACCAATCTTGCACAAGCAGGAGGTAAGATGCTTCGTCCTGCCCTTTTCTTACTATTTTCTGAAATTGGTGATAAAGCCAAACAAGATGAAGAACAATTAATTAAAGTAGCAACTTCGTTAGAAATTCTACACATGGCCACCTTGATTCATGATGATATCATTGATGATTCTCCACTTCGCCGAGGTCTGATTACAGTCCAAGCAGAATATGGAAAAGATGTGGCTGTCTACACAGGCGATTTACTGTTTACCGTCTTTTTTGATTTGTTAGCTGATGCAATGAACGGTTCAGAATTTTTACATACCAATGCCCGTTCTATGAAGCGCCTGCTTCTTGGAGAACTGGATCAAATGCATATACGCTTTGATCAAAACCAAACGCTCAGTGATTATCTTCGTAGTGTAAATGGTAAAACAGCTGAGCTCTTTTGGCTATCTTGTATAGAAGGAGCACATTTTGGTAAAACAGATGTAGAGACACAACAGCTTGCAGGTCGAATTGGACGAAATATAGGAGTTGCTTTTCAAGTCTATGACGATATTCTTGATTACGTTTCAGATAGTGAAACCTTGAAGAAACCTGTTCTTGAAGATTTAGCACAAGGAGTCTACACCCTTCCGCTACTATTGGCAAAAGAAGCACATCCAGAGGCATTTTCACCTTATCTTGATAAAAAACAAGCCATCACAACAGAGGAAGCACAAAAAGTTAGTGCACTCGTTTTAGAATATGACGGTGTTGAAAAAGCAAAAGAGTTTGCTCTGAGCTTTACAGAAAAAGCATTAGCTGAAATCGAGCTTCTGCCTGATAGTCCTGGTAAAACAATGATTAAACAATTAACCTCTGACTTATTAGGTCGAGATTATTAGTAAAAATGAGTGAACATTTGAGACCATTCTCTTTGAGTGAGGCCTCAGATGTTCACTCATTTACTTTTACAAAAACATGTCTGTCACGACCTCATTAAAAAGCAAAACGTCACTATTTTAGTTACAGTCAGCTTTCCTCAATTGTTCTAACTGAAACCTCTTAATTTTAAAAAAGTCAAAATTTCTATTGATGTTTTCGATTTATGATTATCAAAAATAAACCATGAGAAATCCGAGGCAGTTAAAAGCCTCGGTCAATTGCTTGTAGATGGCGATATCGTTCACTTGTTTGTTCAAGTTCTTTAGGACTGCCACTCATTTCTAACTGTCCATCTTCAATAAAAATTACTCTGTCCATCAAAGAAATTCCTTGTAGATGATGTGTAATCCAAATAATTGTTTTTTCATGCAACTCATTGAAGAACGTATCAAGAAGTGCCTGTTCCGTTATTGGATCGAGTCCGACAGTTGGTTCGTCTAACAATATAATAGGAACATCTTTTAATAAAATTCTTGCTAGCGCCATTCGATGGCGCTCCCCGCCAGAAAAACGTAACCCTGCTTCGTCAACCATGGTTAATAAACCATCAGGTAATGCTTCTACCATTTCTTTTAGACCAACGCGTGCCAGTACATCCCACACTTCTTCTTCCGTAGCGGATTGTCTTCCTATTCGAATATTATTTAAAATACTTGTATGGAATAAATAGGGATTTTGGTGAATAACCCCAATATAGTCTGTTATCGAATCACCAAATCTAACCGTATCGATACCATTAAGGGTGATTTGCCCGTCAGTAGGCAACAAATCTCCTCGAATTAGAGAAGCAAGTGTACTTTTACCAGAACCACTTCGACCTAAAATAGCTAGCTTTTCTCCAGCTTGAATTGATAAAGTTAAATAACTCAATACTTCTTTTTTTGTTTCAGGATAGCTGAAGGTTACCTCTTGTATCTCGATATGAAAAGGTCCTTCAACGCTCTCGCTGGTTGGCTGGATCTCTTCTTTTTCAGGTAAATCATTCAAGCGGTCAATAGAGTCTTTATAAATATTGGTTTCTTGGGCTGCTGAAGGTAACGGGGCAAAGGCATCGATTAATGGAAATACGCTTAATACAAATGCTGCAATCCAATTAGCTGCACCGCCGTGATTTCCTTCAAAGCGACTACTCGTCCAAACAAGTAAGGCAATGGTAATGACCCCAAACATCAGCTGTAAAAGCAAATCTCGTTTGCGATCAAAGCGGTGAATTTCTCTAGTTGTCTCGCGTAGCTCTTTTTCTGCTTCTTCATGAAGAGCCACATATGCTTCTCCTCGTTGACTAAAAATCCAGTCAGAAACGCCTAATACATTATCGGTTAAATCTGTATAGAGCTCATTTTTCATTTGTTTTTCTTTTTCTTGGCGCGCTCCGTTCACGATGACTGACCATAAAGGAAGCAGGAACAAAACTACACCTAGTAAAAGAAGCATCACTAAGGCAAACCACCAAGAGAAAACACCCAAAGCAATAATGATGAATGCATATAAGATCCATGCGATAATTGTTGGGAAAATCGTTCGCAGATAGAGATTCTGAATATGGTTAATATCCTCAGCCAATAACCCTAAAATATCCCCTGTTCGGTAGTTTCTCTTAAAGAAAATGGCATCTTTTTCCAAAGTTGTATACAGTTTTAATCGAAGATTAGAGGTCATCTTTAACACCCAGTTATGACTAGTCAACCGTTCGATATAACGAAAGACTGGGCGCCCAATCCCAAATGCTCGTGTTAATACAATTGGAATATAAATCAGTAGAATATTTTCTGGCAAAGAAGCTGCTCGGCTGATTAAATAACCAGAATTGAACATTAAAGCCCCTGCACAAAAGAACGTCACAAACCCTAAAATTAGGGCAGCAATTAGTGAACGCTTATATTTTTTTAAGAAGGGTTTTACCCAAGCATCTGATTTTAACGAATGAAATAAGCCAATTTTATCCATCTGCTCTCCCCCTCATCTGCTGACTTAACCGAACAAATGCTCCATTTTTTGCTTGGAGCTCTTCTAGTGTCCCTTGCTCTACTAATTGTCCTTTCTCCATGACTAAGATGTAATCCATCTCTTTCATCCAATGAAGCCGATGAGTGGCAAAAAAGACAAGTCTTTCTTCCATCAATGGAAGCATCCGCTCTTTTAATTCAACCTCTGTTTCTATGTCTAAGTGGGCTGTCGGTTCATCCAATAGTAAAATTTTTCTAGAATGATCTAAAAACGCACGAGCTAAAGCAATCCGCTGAGCCTGTCCGCCGCTTAAGGTTCTAGCCCCTTCTCCAAGCTGTGTTTCCATTCCTTCAGGAAGTTCTTTAACTAATTCACTTAATCCCGCCACCTCAATAGCTTGCTCAATTTCTTGAATAGTTGCTTCTGGATGATAAAAGGCAACATTTTCCTTTAGGGAAAGTTGGAATACATAAGGGTTTTGCGGAATATAAATCAATTGTTTTTGCCAAGAATGCTGAGCGAAGGAATCAACTGTTTCATCTAGCTGAATATCCCCTTCATCTGGATGCAAAAAGCCACTAAGAATATTGATTAAAGTTGATTTTCCAGAGCCGCTCATACCAATAATTCCAATTTTTTTATAGCCGTTAACGGAAAATGAAAGAGAAGATAACGCAGGCTGGTCTTCATAATGAAAAGTGAGCTGGTTTATGGTCAGTTGACTTTCATTGTTCCATAAGCGTAAATCTTTTTGAACAACTTCTTTTTCTGGATGAGTTAACACAGCATTTACAGCTGTCATCGCATTTTTCCCATCTAGTGTTGCATGATAATCGCTTGAAAAATCTCGAATGGGTAAAAAATATTCAGGTGCCAAAATCAGTACCGTTAAAGCTGGAAATAATAAAATGGCACCATTGATTAAACGAAGACCCAGTAAAACTGCAACAACCGCAACAGATAGAGTAGTAAAAAAGTCTAATGCAAAAGTTGATAAAATCGCAATTTTCAGTGTACTCATTGTAGCTTTTCTAAACCGTTCACTGGTGTGGAAAATACTTTTTCCATAACCTTTACTTAATCCGAATAATTTTAACGTATCAATTCCTCGTAAAGAATCAATAAAGTGATTGGATAAGACTTGAAAGGCATGATATTGCTTGTCTGCTTTGCTTTGTGCAGCATAGCCCAATACAATCATAAAAATGATAATAATTGGAAAAACAATTAGTAAAACAATACCTGACTGCCAATCTAATAAAAAGACAACAATTAATATCAACCAGGGGATGATCATCATGTTCATTATTTTTGCCAAAATTAAGTGAATGTAATTTTCCACTTGATTAATGCCATCTAGCGCCATAGTTGTCATGTTTCCTGTTCCTTCTTGCTGAACAACTTGAGGACCCATACGAAAAATCTTTTGAAGTAGCTGATTTCTCAAATCACATGCTTGTTCATAGGCATAATCATCCAAAAGTAAATCACGCAAGAAAGTAACAATGTGTCGACCTGCATAAACAATGAGAAATGCAATAATCCATTTCACTTGTTCCTGCAAACGTCCACCTTCCCATAATCCTGTAATCGCAGAGGCAATCGTGTAGGCTTGGCCAATAATAAAGATTGCCTGCAGAACAGCGAGTCCTGCAAGCAATCCGAGCATTTTTTTCATTCCTGGAAGCTTGATGATTGCTCGATCGATCATCCGTTAACCTCCGTTGATGGTGTGTGACTAATTCGTTTTCTAAAGACATAATATGCCCATCCTGTATATCCTAATACAAATGGTAATAAAGTAAGTGATAGATAGCTCATCACTTTTAGTGTATACGGACTAGATGAAGCATTCTCAATCAGTAAATCAAATTCAGAACCTAGTGAGCTAATCATTACACGCGGGAATAATCCTGTGAATAATAATGCAACTAAAACAATCAAAGTTAAGCCACTAGCTAAAAAGGCAGTCATTTCTTTTTTCTTAAAGACAGAAACATTTGCAACAACCGTTAATACAACGATTAAGGCTAATAAACCAAGTGTCAATAAGAAGTTACGATCAAAGAAATCAGTAAAGAAGAACATTAATACAGCAAAAACAACTAATCCTACATAAAGCACCCAGTAAAGAAGCTCTGCATAATTTCTCGCACGATCACGAACAGGCCCAGTCGTTTTTAGCGCAATATAGTTCAATCCATGTAAGTAGCAAAGTAGTGTTAATGCTACTCCACCTACCACTGAAAATAGATTGATATAATCACCAAATGTTGCTTCCATATTCCCATTTGCATCAATCGGCATTCCTTGAATCATACTGATAAACAAAATACCAAAGAAGAACGGCACGAGGAAGCTTCCAATTGTCAATGTCCAATTCCAAGTATTTTTCTTTTCAGCTGGCATTCTGTGACGAAATTCAAATGAAACCCCACGAATAATTAATCCAAAAAGAATAATAAATAAAATCAAGTAATAACCACTAAACAGTGAAGCATACCAGTATGGGAATGAGGCAAACATTGCTCCCCCAGCAGTTAACAGCCACACTTCGTTTCCATCCCAAACCGGTCCAATCGTTGAAACGATTTGGTCTTTTTCATCTTCGTTGTGAGCAAGTGTTTGAACAGACATTCCAACACCAAAGTCAAATCCTTCTAAGAAGAAGAATCCGGAAAACAATACACCGATTAAAACAAACCATAATAGTTGTAAAGCACTCATACGTCAAACTCCTCCTTATCAAATGGATCAGTTGAAGGTTGATTTTCTTCTGCTAACACTAACTCCTCATAATCTGGTCCCTTTTTCAACTCACGACGTACAAGATAAATCATTGTTGCGCCTAGTGTAGAGAACAATAAGAAGTAAACAATATTTGAAATTAATAAGGATGTTACAGATACATTTGGAGAGACACTATCTTCAATTGTAAATAGCCCATAAACTGTCCAAGGGTAACGACCTAACTCAGTAATCAACCATCCTGCAGTGTTTGATAAGAATGGCGCAAACGTACATAGAGCCATAATCCACAGCATCCAGCGTTTTTCATAAAGAGTTGGCTTTTTCTTACGTGAGAAGAATAATCCTAAAATAGAAACTAATAACATTAGCATTCCAAAGCCTGCCATCACACGGAAGCTCCAGAATAAGGTGTTTACTGGTGGGAAGTAATCTCTATCACCATATTTTTCAATTAAATCCTGATTGACCGTATTCATTCCATCCACAGATCCTGACAGACTGCTATAAGAAAGAATACTTAGCATATAAGGAATTTCAATCCCAAATACTTGTTTGTGTTCTCGTTCATCTGCCCATGCAATAAGTGCCCATGCAGCAGGATCTCCAGAGTCTTCATAAGAACCTTCCATTGCAGCAAATTTCATTGGCTGATCTTCAATTAAAGCTTTCATTTGTAAGTCCCCAGCGCCAAGCACTGCTATTGAACCTACTAATGTAATTACTAGACCCACACGCATTGATTTTTTAAAAGAATCATGGTCTTTTCGATCTTTTTTTAATAATTGGAAAGCAGCTAATCCTGCAACAATCATCCCACCCATTGTAATCGCGCCAGCAATTACGTGAGAGAATTCATACCAAACTTGGTGATTTGTTAATAAGGCAGCAAAATCAGTCATCTCCGCCCGGCCATTATTTAAGGTATAGCCTGTTGGATGTTGCATGAAGCTATTTGCTGCTAAAATCCAAAACGCTGACATCATTGAACCAAATGTTACTAGCCAAATGAACGTTAAGTGAAGCTTTTTATTGACTTTCTCCCAGGTAAACATCCACAACCCAAGGAATGTTGATTCCATAAAGAAAGCAAGTAAAGCTTCCACCGCTAGGGGTGCGCCGAAAATATCTCCGACAAATCGTGAATAATCAGACCAGTTCATACCGAACTGGAATTCTTGAATAATACCAGTTACGACCCCTACTGCAAAACTCAATAGGAAAATATTTCCCCAGAATTTTGCTAATTTTTTGTATTTCTCATTTTTTGTTGTTACATACAGGGTTTCCATGACAGCTACGACTAAAGCAGTTCCGATTGAGAACGGGACAAAAAAGTAATGAAAGACCGTTGTCATTCCAAACTGAAATCGTGCTAATGTCACTATATCCATATGCGTTTCCTCCTTCTGTTTTTCTTTTCTCCTTATAGAAAAGAAAATAATAATAATTGCAATTTTCAAAACTCCTGAAAAAAGAATATTTCTATGAATAATTGCGCATTTCACTTGAAAGTATACTCCTGAAATGATAAATCTTAAAGATTTTTTGAGGCTTAGTAAACAAAAAAAAGAAAACTGTCACTTCTTATTGGTAACTAGCGTTATCCAATAATCAGCCATAAAAATTCCCTTTAACTATATATTTTTTTCACAAGCATATTTCCAATAAAACACTTACAATTATGTAGAAAATCCTTCTTTAAGTTTATCCTAAGTTTTCAATAAGAACAACTAAAATGTACTAATTATAAAAAAGAACAATCTAACTTCACCATTTAGGTAAGCAGATTGCTCAATTGTTTAAAAATAAGGCTTATTTATTTTCAAGGGCAGCTTTTAATGCCTGTGCTAACGGGCTTTCTTCTGGCTCATCAGCCTGAGAATATTTTTTCATTAAACGCCGTTCTTCATGTTTGGTCATCTTCTGCTTACGCTCTTTTTTATCAGGAATTTTTTCTGTGATAGAACAGAATTTACATTTAAAGAAAGCGCCATTCTTCCCTTCAATAATTTCCATCTTTTTGTGACATTGAGAACAACGGTGATTGGATAATTTAGGATCTTTTCTCCGGCGATAGCTACACTCTTGATTCGTACATACGTAGATTTTCCCATCGCGTGTATTTTTCTCACGCAAATTCTGCCCACAATCCGGACATTTTTTTGAAGTAACAGAAAAATCTTGATATTTCTGTTCACTTTTTTTAACTTCTGTCACCAATCGTTTCGTTTCTTGTTCTATTTCCTTAATGAATGTATTGGCTGATTTTCGACCTTTAGCAATTGCTTCTAAGTCACGTTCCCATTTTTCAGTTAGCTCAGGTGTGACTAATGAAGGATTTACTAGCTCCAGCAGTTGTTTTCCTTTTTGTGAAACCTGTAATCCACTAGCTGTTCGTTCCATTAGCTCAGATTTAATCAATTTTTCGATGATCTCTGCTCTTGTAGCTGGCGTTCCGAGACTATGTTTTTCCATCAAGCCCAACAATGTTCCTTCTGTTAATGGCTTGGGCGGACTTGTTAATTCTTTAGTGATGGAAAAATTGGGGGCAACGCTTTGACCTACCTGCCATTTCACGATAGGTTTTTGTCCTTCTTCTGTCTTTTTCCATCCCGCTTCTATTATCTGACTTTGTTGAAACACAAATACTTCTTCACCAAAAGCAACTGTTGCTTTGGTCTGCTGTGTTTTGTGTGGAGCAGCAAATAGACCGATGAAGCGCTGAACAATCATTTGATAGATTTTCTGTTCATCATTATCTAATTTTTCATAGCGAGCCGCTTTTTCTGTAGGAAGTAACGCATGGTGATCAGTAACTTTACTATCTTGGAACACCTTAGTCTGTTTGACAACAGCACCATTTTTTAGATAGGTTTTTACTTCTGGTGAGAAATCGCTAACTGCTTGCAAGCGTTCTTTCATTGTTGCTTTCATATCCGCCGTTAAGTACTTGCTATCTGTTCTTGGATAGGTAACAATTTTATGAATTTCATATAGACTTTGTACAAGTGATAACGTTTTTTTCGCTGAAAAATTATATCGCTGATTGGCTTCTCTTTGAATCTCCGTCAAATCATAAGGCAATGGCGCAGGTTCAACTTTTATTTTCTCCTGAATATCTGTCACTTTTCCATTCTTCTTACTTAGCTCTTTTACAAATGCTTCCACTTTGTCTCTATCTTTAAAGCTATAGGGATTCTTCTGACGCATCGTCGTCTTTTGATTTTGTGCTTCTAGTTGAATTGTAAAATAGGTTTGAGGACGGAATTGTTCAATTTGTTTTTCTTGTTTTCGGACCAATGCTAATGTTGGCGTTTGTACACGACCAGCAGAAAGACTATCTTGATATTTTACTGTCAATGCGCGGGTCACATTTAAACCAACTAACCAGTCAGCTTTCGCTCTTGCTAGCGCAGACTGATACAAATCATCATATTGTTTAGCAGGCTTAAGATTCCTAAAACCTTCTTTAATTGCTTTGTCTGTCTGTGAAGAAATCCAAAGACGTTTGACAGGCTTACTAAAGTGAACATACTCTAAAATCCAACGAGCAACAAGCTCCCCTTCTCGTCCAGCATCTGTTGCAATGACTACTTCACTAACGTCATTGCGATTTGCCAATTGTTTAATTGCTTTTAACTGATGCCCTGTTTTAGGCAACGGCTTAATTCCCAGATTATGTGGAATCATTGGCAATGTTTCCATCTGCCACGTCTGCCATTCCTTCTTTAAATCCTCAGGCATCTTTAGCCCAAGCAAATGACCGAGCGCCCAGGTTACAATTACCTTTGGCCCCTCATAATAATTTTTATGCTTTTGCTGTGCCCCCAAAACTTTGCTCAAGTCCTTGGCAACACTTGGTTTTTCCGCTAGAATTAGTTGCTTCATAAAATTCCTTTCCGCTCTCAACTAAAATAGGCTGATTATCCTTTAACAAAGCTAATCCTTTATACTGCTGCAAATCATCATCGCATTCTTCACACCAACGCTCATCGCCCTCGTTCCAAAAGGCACTTAAAAAGTTACTCTTTGCATTAATATATGTATATTGAGATTTTAACTTTATCCACTGTTCTTTATAGAAGGCTTGTGCGGATTCCAATGATTGAAAAGCAACAGCTTCTTCAATATCAGCTTGCCAGTCTTCAAAAAACCACCACGGCTCATTATCGCCATACATCACTATTACTTGATACATTATTTGCTGGCCCTCACTTTCTTCTTGATACAAACCATACTAGTCACTTTTAGAAAAAGTTGCAAGAGATTGATTTGTGAAAAAAGTTCCCTTTTGAAAACTAACGACTATTTTCATGAAAATTGAAAACTATACGTATTATATGGTTTAGTTTATCACAAAACGAGTGGTTCGTATGAAAAAGATTAAGATTTCTTAAAATGATTTTCTTACTTGTGCCCCTCTTTTTTCTATTCAGGTTTCAACTACAGATAATGAACCAGAGGGTGGCAAGTGAATGAACTCATCTCCACTATGTGCTGAGGAGACAACACTCTCTATAAACAGGACGGAGAATTGAAGATCTCCACTGCATCTGTCTCACAACGACTTCTACGCATGGGACTAGAGTTACTGGCTTCGCAAATACACTGAATTTGCACTTCTTTTCTTGCCTTCATCCATAAGAACAAAACTCTATTTGAATGGTTTTTCCTTCTTAAAAAGTCATTTAAATGCTAAAATGTAGGCATCCGCTACCGCAATTATGTATACGTGTCCTTACTTGTGATTGACAGGTTTAAGGGAACATGTTAGCGTTTGATTGGAAGTATGTTTTTTTGTAAAACACTATTTCATTGAAAAGGAGTTTATTCTATGAAGTCATTTCAAGCACTTGTTGTAAAAGAAGTAGAGGAACAGGTTGTTTCAGCTGTCCAGCAGACAACCATTGAACAGCTGTCAGAAGGAACGGTTCTCATAAAAGTTGCTTATTCTTCCGTAAATTACAAAGACATGTTGGCCCTCCAAAAAAATACAGGAGTCATTCGCGGTTATCCTATGATTCCAGGAATTGATTTTAGTGGGACGATTGTTGAATCTGAAGATGAGCATTTTTCTGTAGGACAGGAGGTATTGGTTACAGGTTTTGCTGTAGGTATGAGTCATACGGGCGGCTTTTCAGAATATGCACGTGTACCTAGTGAATGGGTTGTTCCGCTTCCCAAACAGCTTAGCTTAAAAGAAGCAATGATTTTTGGAACAGCTGGTCTTACTGCCGCACTTTCTGTTCAAGCACTAGAAAAAAATGGATTAACCATTGATTCTCAACCAGAGATTCTAGTCACAGGAGCTACAGGAGGGGTTGGAAGTATCGCTGTACAACTTTTAGCGAAACTTGGCTTTTCTTCCATCACAGCCATGGTAAGAAAAGAACATCAAGTAGCAGTTGCTCACTCATTAGGCGCACATCACGTTGTTTTTCCGAGTGAATTTGAAAATCAAACACACCCTTTAAATAAACAAAAATTCCATTTCATTTTAGACACTGTTGGGGGGCAAGTTGCTTCGGATTTGATTCCATTTCTTTATTACGGAGGAAGCATGAGCCTTTGTGGTAACGCAGGAGGAATAAAACTGAATGCCACTGTTCTTCCTTTTATCTTGCGAGGAGTGAATCTTTTGGGAATTGATTCTGTTAACCTACCGATGAACCAGCGAATTGATTTATGGGGAAAAATGGCAACAGACTGGAATATTTCACAGACAACACTTTCCGACGAAATCACCTTAAATGAGCTGCCTGCCACGATGGAGGCCCTAAAACAAGGAAAACATTTGGGGAGAACAATCGTTAAATTATAACTAAGATAGAAAGAGCGTGGACAAACACTCATGAGGATTTTTGCTCTCATGGCATTTGTCTACGCTCTTCTTGTTAATCCATCTATAAAAAATTCTCAGACAAATAACAGATTATCCTGTTTTATGTCGTTCAATAATTAAATATATTGTAATACTTTTGCTTCTTTATATGCTTGGTCGATTAAACCTCCGCCTAAACATTCCATTCCATCATAAAAAACAACTGCTTGTCCGGGTGTAATTGCACGAACAGGCTCATCGAAAATGACTGTTGCTTTGCCTTCGCCAGTTAAGCGAACGGTGACAGGCACATCTTGTTGACGGTAACGAAACTTAGCGGTACAGCGAAACTCTTTTGGTTGAGGTTGATTCGTTGTAAAATGAATTTCACTAGCATCTAAGCTTGTTGCATAAAGTGCTTCGTGATGGAAGCCTTGACCAACATAAAGCGTGTTAGTCGTCAAATCCTTTCCAACAACAAACCAAGGTTCTTGTGATGCGCCACCACCGCCAATACCTAATCCTTGGCGTTGACCAATAGTATAGTACATTAAGCCATCATGAGTTCCTTTTATTTCTCCATCAAGAGTAACCATATTTCCAGGCTTTGCAGGGAGATAGTTGCTCAAGAATTGTTTGAAATTTTTTTCACCAATAAAGCAGACACCGGTTGAATCTTTTTTCGTTGCTGTTGCAAGATTTGCTCGTTGTGCAATCGCACGTACTTCTGATTTTTCCATATGTCCTAAGGGGAACATCGTTTTTGATAATTGTTCTTGGGACAGTTGACTCAAGAAGTATGTTTGATCTTTATTATTATCTACCCCTCTAAGCATATGAACCGTTCCATCCTCATCTCGTGAAACTTGTGCATAGTGACCCGTTGCAACATAGTCGGCCCCGAGCTCCATCGCATAGTCCAAAAAAGCTTTAAATTTGATTTCTTTATTACACATTACATCAGGATTTGGCGTTCTTCCTGCACGATATTCTGCTAAGAAATATTCAAATACACGATCCCAATATTCCTTTTCAAAATTGACCGAATAGTAAGGTATTCCAATTTGCGCAGCTACCTTGGCTACGTCTTTATAATCTTCTGTTGCTGTACAAACACCATTTTCATCGGTATCATCCCAATTTTTCATAAAGATTCCGATTACATCATAGCCTTGTTCTTTCAGCAAAAGTGCTGTTACAGATGAGTCAACACCGCCACTCATCCCAACGACAACACGTGTTTTACTGTTGTCTGTCATGGTATCACCATCATTTCAATTAGATTCTGAAACATCTACGAGTTGAAGGTCGCAACTTTTCAGTGATTCATATTATACGGCATTTTTCAATTTTTTTCACTACTAGAAGTTTATTCTCATATTTTTGTCATTTTTATAAAATGAGAAGAGAAAAAAAGCGTATATAACAATGAACCGATAAAAGTCCCCTCTTAATTGGTTCAAAAAAAGAGCTTTGGATAATGAAGCATCCAGAGCTCTTAGTTTATTTCGTTCTTTTAGGCTTTCTCAAATAGTCCGCGATCAATCATACCGTCCATTAAGAATAAAAATTTTTCTTGATTCATTTTGTGCTTCTCATCTTTAAATAAATTGACAGATTTCAACCCATTTGCCGTTGTAATCGACATTTTTAACGTTTTGATGTCACTTGAAACAGTGATTTTTAATTTAAATCCTTCTTTGCTTTGGGGAGTTGCATCCAATGGACGAATCAACTGGAAGTTCCCTGATTTCGTTTCTGTAAATCCATTATCTCTCAATGTATATTTTTTTGCTTCAGGATTTAATTTATAAGATATATCCGCGCCTTCTACTGTTGCTATTTCTAAAAATGCCATGTCTCTCACCTCAATAATTTAGTCATCTTCTATTATAGAGGTTTCTTTCTCTCTTTGCTAGCTGAAATTATGATTCTGTGCATGAAAAAAGATAGGCTCTCTCTTTCTTAGAAAGTGAACCTATCTATTCAAACAACGGACTCTTTTCATTTTTTGACAATAGAAATTAGCTCGTTACAAAACCGTTCGATTTGTTCAGCTGTTACACCAAGTCCAAAGCTAATACGAATTGACTCTTTTATTGCGGAAGCCTCTTTTCCATACATAGCTTCTAATACATGAGAGGGATCTACCGTTCCTGCCGTACATGCAGAACCAGTAGAAACTGCAATATTTTTCAAATCCAATTTCATTAAGAGCAAATCACTAGCAATACCTTTAAGATGGAGATTTAAAATATGAGGAAGTCGGTTCTCATCATCCCCATTTATACGATAACTGATGTTTGCAGCATCAAGTGACGATAAGATTTGAGTTTCAAACTCTTTATATTGTAGTTTTATTTTTGTACGTTCCTCTGGAGTCAATCGTTCAACAGCTGTTTTCATTCCCATAATTCCGGCGAGATTTTCTGTTCCAGGACGTCTTTTTTCTTCTTGCTCTCCTCCATGCAACAATGATGGAAGCTTAACTTTATCACTTTTAAATAAAAATCCAACACCTTTAGGGCCATTGATTTTATGTGCAGAGACACTGAGTAAATCAATTCCTAGCTCATGGGGATAAATTTCTTGATTTCCATAAGCTTGAACAGCATCGCTATGAAAATAGGCGGTATGCGCTCTTAAAAGATTGCCAATTTCTTTGATGGGCATAAGATTGCCAATTTCATTATTGCCAAACATGATAGAAACAAGTGTTGTCTCCTCGCGTAATGCTGATTTCAATTCTTCTATCGAAATATTTCCTTGTTTATCAACAGGTAAATAGGTAACTTCAAATCCTTGTGTTTCCAAATATGCCATCGTTTGCATTACCGCAGGATGTTCAATGGCGGTCGTAATTAAATGTTTCCCTTCGTCTTCACGAGACATCGCTGTTTCAATAATGGCTGTGTTGTCTCCTTCTGTTCCCCCACTATTAAAAATAATCTCGTGAGGATGTACTTTCAGACTATCAGCAATAATCTGTCTTGCTGACTCTAACTGCTCATGTGCCATCCGACCAAACCCATGGATACTTGATGGATTTCCAAAATATTCGCCCATTACTCGTGTCATTTCTGCAATCACAGTTGGGTGCATAGGCGTTGTTGCTGCATGATCTAGATAAATCTTTTCCACTAGGGTCAATCCCTTCCAGTAATAATTAGGCTCATTCTAGCATAAAAAAAGCAGATAACCAAAAATTATTTCTCTTTGTCTTTTGTTTCATCCAAAATCAGCTTATGGTTTTCAAATTGTATTTCTTTTCGCCAGGTATGAAGAGTTGCATAAGTAAATAGCCCAATCCCCACCCAAATAAATGAAAAAGCAAAAAATTGTTCGCTTGTGTAAGGTTCATTGAAAACAAAAATAGCCAACAACAGCATCATGGTAGGATTTACATATTGAATGAACCCTAAAATAATATAGGAGATCCGCTTAGCAGATTCTGCAAAAAGCAGCAAAGGAATCGCTGTAACCACTCCTGCCCCCATCAATAAAAGATTCGTTGATCCTTGATACGTCATAAATCCTGCAGGAGAAAACCCAACTAAATAAATAAGAGCAGCTGGTAAAATCACTAACGTTTCAATTGTTAACCCAGTATAGGAGGAAAGAGATAACCCTTTCTTGATTAGACCGTAAATACTAAATGAAAAAGCCATGACTAATGATGAAACTGGAATCGTCCCCGTCTGTATCGTCAGTAAAATCACTCCAATAAATGCAAACCCACATGCAATTTTTCCTAGACTTCCTAGGGGCTCTTTCAAGACGAGCGTGGCTAATAATACATTGACAAGCGGATTCATATAGTAGCCTAAGCTTGCCTCGGTCACCCGCCCTTGATTTACCGTATAGATAAAGGTGAACCAATTCACCGAAATAAAAATTGCCGCTAAAATAATGGTCCCAAGTTTTTTCTTATCTTGCCACAGCTGCTTACATTCATTTAGAAAATCCGATGTTTTCTTTGTCACAAGGATATAAATAAGCATAAATACAAATGACCATATTACCCGGTATGCCAATATATCTAGTGCGCCTACAGTTGGCAGCAGCTTCCAGTACATAGGGATAATCCCCCATAAAATATAAGCTAAAAAGCCAGCAATAATTCCTTTTTTTGTCTCTTTCATACCATTCCCCTATTCCGTTTTTCATATAACCAATAAATAATTTTCCCTATCACTATGAGGTCAGACAGAAGTGTTCAACTCTGAGAACAGGTGCAGCGGAGTACTTCCATTCCCCATCTCGCTTTTAGAAATTGTTGCCACTCATCACGTAGTAAAGATGAATTCTTTCTATTTCTCACCTTTATCAAGATTTTATGAGGGTGGACTATAACTTAGATAGTTATGTCCCACCCTCGTCTATTTATTTTTTATTTAACAGACCGCTTCACAGATAAAAAAGACTGAATGCAACAAGTTTTTTCCAATGGATAGCACCATTTAAAAAAACTATCACTTATTCAGTCTTTTTTTCTCTTTTTAAATGTCTAATCAAATTCTTTTTCTTCTAATCGGAAGAGCGGACTCATAGGCGTATTTTCATGAATTCGCTTGACAGCCTCACCCATTAACTGCGAACAAGTAATAATGGTCAAGTTCTCAGGATGTTTTTCTTCTGTTGTCCAAACAGAGTCTGTAATACAAATGTCTTTAATAGGTGCAGCATCTAAAATTTCTTTTGCAGGAGGAGATAACAATCCATGTGAAGCACATGCGTGAACTTCTCTAGCACCATTTTTCTTTAAGACAGTCGCACCATAAGCAAATGTTTCTCCCGTATTTAATATGTCATCTACCATGATACAAATCTTATCTTCAACATTCCCAATGACATAGCCTGTTTCGGGATTATCCTCTTCACTCTGATCTATGATAGCAAGTGTAGCATTCAGATATTCAGAAAGACTGCGTGCTCGCTGAACACCACTATTTTTTGGTGAAACAACAACAATATCGTCTCCTGTAAGCCCCAATTCGCGATAGTAGTGAGCAAATAATGGCATCGTAAACAAATTATCTACGGGAATATCAAAGAATCCCTGTACCTGTACTGCATGTAAATCAAGTGTCAATACCCTTGTAGCCCCAGCTTCCTGTAACATATTTGCTACAAGTTTTGCCGTAATCGGCTCATGCGGTTTTGCCGTTCTATCTTGTCTTGCATAGCCATAATAAGGCAGCACTACATTAATCGTTTTCGCACTTGCACGTTTCATTGCATCAATCATAATAAGCAACTCTAAATAATTATCATTTACCGGTGCATTCGTTGACTGGATTAAATACACATGGTCCCCGCGGATACTTTCTTCAACATTGATAGAAATTTCTCCGTCACTAAATTGTTTAACCACACTCTTTCCTAATTCAGTCCCAAAAACTTTAGCAATTTTTTCTGCTAAAGGACGATTCCCATTAAGACTAAAGATTTTTAGCGTCCCGTCTTGATATTTTTTGCTCATATGATCCTCCCAAAGATTATTTTCATCTAATTCTATCATATTTTTAAAAGAAATTCTGTGAAAAAGACGTATTTAGTAAATGAAAAGAGAATTCATTTCTTTCCCTATTTTATTGATTAGGGTAAAGAAACCGTTCCATTTCCCCAGCTTGCGTGAATAACTTTATTGTAGTTTCCCCAATTATCATGAATTTTATAGTAACGTGTACCATCAGATTTTTCTAAATAAGCATAAGCCGTTACCCAGTGGTTTCCATAGGTGCTTCCTAGGATTTTTAAGATTCCTACAGCGACTGGTTTGCCCTGTTGGATTCTTTTAATCGCTCGATTCCATGAGCCAATGACCGTCGTTCGAGCACGATAGTTTAACTTAAAGTGATCAAAATAACGAGATAACCCAAATCCGACTTGAAAAGGGATGGTCGGTAAGCCATGAGGTTGGATAAACCGACGTAAATAGCCTGCTAAATCCTCATAGCGATTTTCATTTTTTTCTCGTAATCTGCTTGGGATGATAGCCTCATCAAGATAATCCTGATAGTAGGCTAACAAAACTGTAGAGGCATAGGTGCCACATAAATAACCTGAAGGTGTTCGCCAGTTTCGATAAGCAAAAAAGCGATTTTCTGGTATGCCTACCCATTCATCATATCGTTTATTTTCAGAGTGATGCGTTTGGGTCTTAGATTGTGACTTTTGATTTGTCATTTCATTTTCAACTGTTTGAAGAGAAATCAGTTCTTTTGTCACCAAATGTTGGAAATCAGCTTCACATTTTTGAAAATAGTTCAATGGACCACCATAATAATTTTCTTGATTATCTGAATAAGGAAAAGAATTTTCTGATAAACAATATTCAATTAGTTGACCCGAAGGAACGCCAAAAATTGCGTAGCTATCATTTAAGAACACGATTGCTAGAGCATTGATTTGGCAATAAAAATCGGAAAGGTAGACTATTTTTTTTACTGCCTGCTGTTCTCCTTCAATCGTCAAAAAATAAGTAGGGATAGACTGTACTCGTCGCATGTGAACACACCTTTCTTTTTCTATAGCTTACCTCATTTTTACGAATAAATAATGAATTTTTACTTTTTTATTTTTAGCATTCAAATTTTTCATTTGTTTAAACTTCATTTTTGTTCTATTGTAATAATACAACTATCTATTACTGTTAGTTCCTATAGAAGATAGGTGGATAAAAAGGAGGCACTTTGGATGAGTACAAGTAATTTACTAAAAAAAGATTTTTATGAGTATGTCAATCACGAATGGCTAGAAACAGCAGAAATTCCAGCGGATAAGCCAGCTACTGGCGGGTTTCAAGATTTAGCTGTTGAAATTGAAAAACTTCTTATGAAAGATGCGAAAGAGATGGTGCAAAACCAATCAATTATTCCATCAGATTTAATGAAGGAGTTTATTTCCTATTACAAACTTGCAACTGACTTTGAAAAACGGGAAAAAGATGGAGCGGCTCCTGTGCTTCCAATTCTTCAAACCATTGAGAAGTTACAAACACTCAATGATTTAAATGAGCAGTTTCCTCAATGGGAGCTTTCAGGATTGCCCCTTCCTTTTTCGTTAGAAGTGGATACAGATATGAAAAACGCAAAGGTCAATGCCTTATTTGCTTCTGCCCCTGAGCTTATTTTACCAGATAAAACTTACTATGAAGACGGACATGAAGGTGCTTCACAATTGATGAGTGTGTTCTTTGATATGATGGTGCATCTTTTCAAGCTCACTGGAAAAGATGAAACAGAAGCTGACGTGATTGTGGAGCAAGCAATTGCTTTTGATAAGCTACTCGCTCCTCACGTGAAAAGTGCAGAAGAGTCAGCTGACTACAGCAAAATGTATAATCCTCAGTCATTTGATACGTTTGTAGCTCATAGTTCAGAATTAGACCTTACTAAGCTTATTGAAGGTCTGATTGGTACAAAACCAGATAAGATAATTGTTACAGATCCTATGTTTTTTGATGCATTTAATAAGATTGTCACGCAGGAAAATTTTCCTCTTTTAAAGAGCTGGTTGTTAGTGATGACTCTTCAGCAATTTAGTAGCTATCTTGCAGAAGAGTTTCGACAAACGAGTGGACTGTATAGCCGAACCTTATCTGGCGCAGAAGAAGCAATGCCGAAAGAAAAAGCTGCCTATTATTTAGCGAGTGGTCGATTTAGCCAAGTAGTCGGAATGTATTACGGGAAAAAATATTTTGGCGAAAAAGCTAAACAAGACGTACACCACATGGTTGAAAATATGATAGCCGTCTATAAATCTCGACTTAAGCGAAATACTTGGTTAAGTAAATCAACTAAGGAAAAAGCGATTGTAAAATTGGATGCTCTAGGAATTCAAGTTGGCTATCCCGATGAAATCCCTGCTATTTATCAACAATTTAAAACAGTCTCCGCAGAAAATGGTGGCTCTCTTTTAGAAAATGCTCGTACATTCAGCGAGATTGTCATAAAAGATCACTACAGTCAATGGAATCAGCCTGTTAGACGAAACGAATGGGAAATGAGTGCAGATACAGTTAATGCTTATTATCACCCATTTAGGAACATGATTGTCTTTCCGGCAGCGATTCTTCAAGCGCCGTTTTATAGTTTAGAACAATCAAGTAGTGCTAATTATGGCGGGATTGGTGCCGTAATTGCGCATGAAATTTCTCATGCATTTGATAATAATGGTGCCTTATTTGATGAGTATGGAAATTTGAATAACTGGTGGACGGATGAAGATTTCGCTCATTTTCAATCTCTCGCAAAGGATATGATTAATCAGTTTGATGGACTTCCCTTCGCTGGCGGGGTTGTTAACGGCAAGCTAACTGTCTCTGAAAATATTGCAGATGCTGGCGGATTAAGTTGTGCCTTAGAAGCTGCAAAGCAAGAAGACGCTGTCAATTTACCAGAATTCTTTATGAACTGGGCAAAAATTTGGCGGACAAAAGCTAAAAAAGAATATCAACAATTACTCTTGTCTGTTGATGTACATGGACCAGCAAAGTTAAGGGCAAATATTCAGCCTAAGAATTTAGCGGACTTTTACACCACTTTTGATATTCAGCCAGAAGATCCGATGTATCTTGCACCAGAAAAACGCGTTAGTATCTGGTAAGCATATAGTTAAATAGCGCCGTCATGAATGTAATGCCACATTCATGGCGGTGCTTTCATTTATACAAGGTATTTATCCACTCGTTTCCACACTCTCTAGTCATTATTTTCTGCATCTTCTCAGAAAATAATCACCGTCTACTATTCAAGCGATTAGCCTCAGGTATATCCTTTGACTGTTAGAAAACCATCTAGTTAGTTTTTAGCACGCTTCGTATTTATGAAAAAAATGAGTGACTCTCCCATTTTCTGGAAAAATCGCTCATTTTGAGTATTTTGATTCAATTTTTATTTTATTTCTGCACCCAATGTATTCTTAAAATGTTTTAAAGCCCACTTGTGCCCCATTGGATCAAAGCTTGCGACTGCTTCTTTATAAATCACTAATTTATACCCTAAGTTATAAGCATCAACTGCGGTGTGAAGCACACAGATGTCAGTGCAAACGCCTGTTAAATGAAGCTCCTTTATGCCTCTTTCTCTCAAACGGATATCTAAGTCCGTCCCGCTAAATGCAGAATAATGACGTTTATCTATCCAATAAATTTGCGGATTTTCTTTATTCGTCTCATAAATAGCAGACAAAGATCCAAACAAGTCTCTTCCAGAAGTCCCTATGACATTATGCGCTGGGAAAAGATGGTTTTCAGGATGATAGGTATCCATAGGATCATGCGCATCAATAGCAAAAACAACATAATCTCCAGAATCAATGAAGGATTGGGTTACTTTTGTAAGAGCTTCTTCAATAGCTTGACCAGAATCTCCAGTCGTTAATTTTCCATCTGTTGCGACAAAGTCATGGGTGTAATCAATCGAAAGTAAAGCTTTCATTTGTACGCCTCCTATACTAGATGTTTTGCAAAAGCAATCACCATTTCAGCAGATCGTTTTCCCGCTTCTTCTATAAATGCATCAAAGCTTTGTGTCGCGGCTTCATCCGCTGTATCGCTAATTGCGCGAACAACAAGAAAAGGAATATTGAACTGCTGCGCCGTTTGAGCAATGGCAGCTCCTTCCATCTCACAAGCAAGAGCCTCTGGAAAATGTGTCAAAATTTGCTCCATCTTTTCCGGAGAGTTGATAAAGCTATCACCTGTCACAATTAGTCCTTCCCTCACATTATGGCTAGTCGCTTTTGCAGCTTTGCCCATCTCTGCTTTCAAATAGCTGCTTGCTTCATAATATAAAGGCATCCCAGGCAATTGACCAGGTTCATAGCCAAATCCTGTAACATCCACATCAAAATAAGCTAGTTTCTCTGAAATAACTAAATCTCCTACATGCAGTCCTTCACCAATTCCTCCAGCAGAACCTGTGTTAATCACCATGTTTACACCATATTGCTGAATCAGTAAACTAGTTGTAATAGAAGAAAGAACTTTCCCGATTCCAGAACGAACCACAATAACTTCATGCTTGCCGATTGTTCCAGAAACAAACAGTGCACCCGCTCGTTCCCAAGAAACAGGCACTTGCATTGTTTCTCTTAAAATCTTGACCTCTTGTTCCATCGCACCAATAATCCCAATTTTCATTTGACTTGCCTCTTTCTTATAAGTAGATAACCATTAAAATAACCACGATCAACAACACACCAACGATTAGTATCGATTTATTCAAAAATTTATTTCGTTCGCGCATTTTAGTCTGTTCGCCTGAACGTGTCTTTGTTATAGGCTTTGCTTTTTTTTGCTCTTTTCGATAAAAGCTAGAAATTTCTTTTTCTTGTTGATTGTACTCTTTTTTTGCTTGCTTCATTTGTTGTTTGTTCTGCTTTTCCAAAACGTCTTCTTCTTCTGCACGTCTTTTCCGTAATTCAGAACGAGTGACTAAGGGACCATTCCCCATATCTCTTACACTCCCTTACTTCATTGATTATTTGACTAGCTGTAGCTCCCAGTATTGAATAGCGTAAAGTGTTTTTGAATCACAGATTGTACCTTTTTCAATCTCGGCCTTTGCTTCTTGAAGCGTCAGCTCATACAATTCAAGTACTTCATCATCATCTTGAGCTAGCGGATTTTCTACGCGGGCTAATTTTTCAGCATAATACATATACATTTTCTCATTTGAAAATCCCGGTGAAAGATACATCGAGGAAACATATGTCCATGTGTCCGCTTGAAATCCTGTTTCTTCCTCTAGTTCCCTTCTTGCAGTCTTTTCAGGCATTGTTTCTTCACCCGGGTCAATTTTCCCTGCTGGAATTTCTAAGATTACCTTCTCTAAAGGCTTTCTAAATTGTTTAACTAAAAGAATTTTCCCTTCATTTGTGATTGGAATAATTCCGACAGCGCCCTTGTGCAAAACTAATTCGCGCGTAGCTGTTTTCCCATCAGGTAATAGAACGTCATCAACGACTACTTCAATAACATGTCCTTTAAAAATATTTTTGCGTGCAATTGTTTTTTCTTCAAACTCTTCAAATTGTCGCATACTCTTCACCTAACTTTCTTTGCTATCATACCTGTTTCTAGAAACTTTTTCAATTTTTCTTTAAAGGAATCGGTCAATTCTTATAAATTCCCTAAATTCCAAAAATCCATCTTTAGTCCGATACTCTTTCTTAATCAAACTGTGCTAAAATAGTCTTGTAGTTAAGACAAATACGTTAGCAAAAAACGTACAATGTATCCCAATCTTCGGGATAGGAGGGAATTTAAATGAAAAAAAAGAAAACATCTCGTAAAGTGATTCTTTTGGTGGGGCTCACATTGATCCTATTTTTGGTTATTCCGTTAGGACGTCCAGTTATATTCGGTTTATTTCTACTCATTGGGTTACTACTCTTCACCTCTATTGTGTTTCGAAATAAAAAAGGGCCTGTAGAAGAAAGCCTACCCATACTAACAAAAGAAAAAGAATCTCATTATGCACAACTTGGCATGAGCAACAGTGAAATTGAGCTCTTTCGCAACACTATGAATCATGCAAAACAACATATTGTAAAGTTACAAGAAAATATGAATGGTACAGCGAAATTAAAAGCCATCGATCTTCGTCAAAATACAGTAAAAGCTTCTAAAGCTTTGTTTAAGGAATTGACAAAAGATCCAACGAAATTACATTCTGCTAGTCACTTTTTATATACACATCTGCCAAATATGGTTGATTTAACGAATAAATATATTGAAATCAACAATCATGAGTTAAAAAACAAACAAACTTATGAAAAACTTGAGGAAAGTGCTCAAATCATTGATCAAGTGGCTGCACTTATTGCTCAAGACTATCAGAAATTTGTTGAAGACGACCTAGAAGAGCTAGATGTTGAATTAACCGTTGCCAAACAAAGCTTAAAGCGAGATAATGGATTATAAAAGAGAATCTAGCCTCGGCTAGATTTTTTTGAAAAAAGGAACGATTGTATTAGGAGGAACGTTTATGGATGATTCAAAACAAGTAAAAGATGTTACACCAGTTAACGATACATTAGAGGATTTGTTAAACAATCCCTTTTCAACACCTGTAGACTCATTAACAGCTACACAGGAGACGGAGATTTCTGCATTAAAAGAACAGCAAGTAGCACCACGACTTATTGACAAGCTGCCTGCGGAAAGACAAGCTCAAGCTAAAGAACTTGCAGCAAAAATTGATACAACTGATGCGCAATCAATTATCAGCTATGGTTCTGCTGCTCAGACAAAACTAGGTGAGTTTTCTCAATCAATGTTAAATCATGTGCAGGCACAAGACATTGGACCTGTTGGTGATTCGTTAACGGAGTTAATGTATCGTCTTCAAGAAGCTAATCCTGATGAATTACGTGCAGGAGAAGGAAATATCTTTATGCGCGTTTTCGGAAAAGTAAAACAGTCAATTTATGAAGTCACCGCTAAATATCAAAAAATTGGAGCACAAATTGATAAAATTGCAGTAAAACTGGATAAAGAAAAAGATGGTCTTTTAAAAGATAACTTAATGCTGGAACAGCTTTATCAAAAAAATAAAGATTATTTTGATGCATTAAACATTTATATTGCTGCTGGAGAATTAAAGATGGAGGAATTACAGACAACCATCATTCCTGAAGCAATCAAAAAGGCTGAAGAAACACAAGAACAAATGGACGTTCAAATGGTCAATGACTATTCACAATTCTTAGATCGTCTTGATAAGCGTACACACGATTTACGGTTAGCTCGTCAAATTACGATTCAACAAGCACCACAAATTCGTTTGATTCAAAATACAAACCAGGCTTTAGCAGAAAAAATTCAAGCATCTGTCAATACTGCTATTCCATTATGGAAAAATCAGGTGGTCATTGCTTTAACCCTATTACGTCAAAAAGATGCAGTTACCGCACAACGACAAGTATCTGAAACAACGAATGACCTGTTGAAGAAAAATTCTGAAATGCTGAAAATCTCTGCGATTGAAACAGCCAAAGAAAATGAACGTGGCATTGTAGATATTGAAACGTTACAACAGACACAAAATGATTTAGTCGAAACAATTCAAGAAACTTTACGTATCCAAAAAGAAGGTACGGAAAAACGACGTGCCGCTGAAATTGAATTAGGACATATGGAAGAAGATTTAAAACAAAAGCTGTTAGAATTAACACAATAAACATAGACAGTAAAACCGCCACAGAAAAACGAGTAATCGTTCTCTGTGACGGTTTTTTATTTGCTCTGCTCTTTATCAAAAGCAGTTGACGAAAAACGCTATACTAGTGACTATCCTTCTTTTCTTTCGTATACGCTATGTCTATAGCCATAGCCAAAATAAATAGCTAACCCAACAACAATTGAAATCAAAAATACAATCCATGTTGCTGTATTCAGCCGCAACATTAAGAAAATACAGGTTAAGATGGAAACAAGTGGAAGAAATGGTACCCAAGGAACTTTAAACTCTCCTTTTTTAGGCATTCCTTCCATTTTTCTTAACTTCAAAATCCCTAATGACACCATAATTAAATACATCAGTGCAACAATATTGGTAAATTCAGCCAGTAAGTTTAGGGGAAATACACCCGCAAAAATCATTGCTACCACTCCTGCAACATACGTCGCATTTTTAGGTGTGCGTCGCTTTTCATCCAGCTTATTCATAAACTTAGGTAGCAAGCCATCCTTACTAATTGCATATAGCAGACGGGCCAACGAATACATCATCGAGATCGTTACTGTCAGCAAAGTTAAGATTGCCCCTACAGAAATGATCGAGCCGACAATTCCATGGTTCACATAGCGCATAGCAAAGGCAACAGGATCTTTTACATTTAATTGATCAAAGGGAACAATCCCTGTCAAAATTAACGTAACAACGATATAAAGTATCGTTGAGATAAGAATTGAGCCGATGATTCCTTTTGGCACGTCTTTTTGAGGGTCTTTTACCTCTTCAGCCGCCATTGCTACTGAATCAAACCCTAAGAATGCAAAGAACACAATAGCAGCTCCATCTAACACACCTGAAAAACCTTTTGGCATAAACGGTTGCCAATTGCCTGGTTTAATAAAAAACAAACCAAACACAATAAACAGCAAAATAATCCCAAACTTCACATAAACCATTAAGTTATTTAAACGCAAAGCTGTTTTTGCTTCAAGGGAAACCCAATATGTTACACAGATAACAACTAACACAGCAATTAAATCAACATACGTGCCGTTTTCTGCATTGTACGCAGCAGTTAGCGCCGTTGGAAGATGAATGCCTACACTGCTTAGAAATCCCTGCAGATAGCCTGACCAACCAGAAGCAACGGAAGAAATTGCTAAGAAACATTCGCAGATAAGAAACCAGCCTGTCATCCAAGCAGCAGCTTCTCCAAACACTACATAAATATAAGCGTAAGGTCCGCCTAGTACAGGAATTCTTGAAGCAAATTCAGCAAAAGATAAACCGGAAAGAATTACAACTAGCGCGGCGCAGACAAATGAAACGGTCAGCGCAGGACCTGCATTATCTGCAGCAGCAACGCCCGTTACAACAAAAATTCCCGTTCCAATAATTGCGCCAATCCCCAACATGATTAAATCTCTAGTTTTTAACTCTTTTTTCATGCCACTCAGTGGACTTCGTTCAATCGTCTTTTTTCGAAAAATATCCATTCTATCCTCCAACCGATTCTTCGACTTCAGCTAAGCCGTTTTCATATACCCTAAAAGAATACCACCAAGAATCACTAAAAGGCAACCAAGAATTACGTAGGTCATTTCTTTTCTCGTTTTTGTTTCTCCTAAGATAAAAATTCCTCCCAATGTTGAAATAATAATCCCCATTTGAGATAAAGAGAAGCTGACCGCCAGCCCCACTTTTTGAAGCGTTAGAAGCATACAAACATTTCCTGCACCCCATAAAAGACCGCAAATCATGTTTTTCCAAACAAACTGATTCACTTCAACTTTTTTAAATGCAAAGGCACTTGCTCCTGCCAACATACCAATACTCTGGGGTAAAATGACAGCTGCAGGATCAAGTTTTGCCCAAGTAATTAAAATAGTATAAGAACCATATCCAATCGTTGAAAAAATAAGTGCACGAAAGCCTTTACTAAAGTTTAACATCTTTTGATTTGTTTTCGGTTGGCTGTTATCATCCTGTCTTGCAGTCAAATAAGCCCCTGTGACTAAAAAAATTAATGCAAGAATGCCCATGAAATAATCTTTACTCTTTGTCCACTCATGAAAAAATACAGCTCCTGCAACGGTATTCAAAATGAGTTGCATCCCTGTAGAAAGGGGAAGCCCAACAGAAACACCCAAATGTTTCATTCCGTGAAACTGTCCATTTTGACCGATACTCCAAAATACTCCAGATAAAAAGCCAATCACGATCACCCAAATAGTAACTGTTGGCTGCAACACAAAAATAGTTACTATAGAAAACAAAAAGGCGCCGATTGTCATTCCTAGAGTTTGCTGATTCGCATCTCCACCAATTTTTCCACTAACCAATCCAATACTTCCCCATGCAAACATTGGGACTAATGCAATTAATATATCCATCTTGTTCTCCATTCTATCATTTTCAATACAAGCACTGAGTTTATCAATGAAAACGTTCGCTATACAAGAAAAAAACCGCGATTTTCACGGTTTTCTCACATTTCGAAAGTTATTTTATTTATTTTCTTGTTAAAATATCGGTTACAACCTCATCATTTTCACATGTCATCGGTCTCTTTGGAATAAAAGGTCAGCGCTGGAAAGAAAAGAGTCATCGTTGTCCCTTCTTTTTCAATGGAAGAAACACTTAGCTCTATACCAAGTTTTTCTGCAAGACTTTTAGCTAAGTACAAGCCTAATCCAGTAGAATGCTCTTCACTCAGACGCCCATTTTCACCAGTGAATCCTTTATCAAAAATTCGCCGTATATCCTCTTTAGGAATACCAATCCCTGTATCTTTTAGAGAAAGCGTAATGCCCTTTCCTCGTTTAGTGATGCTCACCACAATTTCTCCATTTTTTGGCGTGTATTTAATTGCATTACTCAAAATCTGACGAAAAATAAATGCCACCCATTTCCCATCTGTCAAGACAGTCTGATCTTCTCCAACGAATGAATAGTGGATATTTTTTTGAATAAAATAGTTTGCCTGACTTCTCATAACGGGTTGAATAAGTGCTTTTAAGGAATATTCACGAATAAGATAATCTCTTGAAAAGCTATCTAAACGTGCATAATACAATACCTGCTCCACATATTCGTCGATCTTGGACAGCTCATTTTCCAGCAGCATAAATTTGCTATCATCAATATCATATTCAATCGAATGAACAATTAACTGCGTTGCAGCCAGAGGAACTTTGATCTCATGCACCCAAGAATCGATATAATCTTTTTGATCTTGTTGATTACTGATAGCTGATTGCATAACTTCCTGATGCTCATGTATCAATTGATTAATATAATCTTGAACCAGTAGTTCTTCCTGTGTATCCGCGCCCTCTAAATAATTCTGGAGTGTAGAGGTTTCTTCTGTAATCGTTAATTTATCCCACCAGTTTTTTTTCAATACATAATGTGCCGCCATAAAAACAGCTAGCAGCACCCCTTCAACTAAAAATAAATAGCCGATAATTGACCAGTCAACTGAAAGCCCAGGAGTTAACCACATCACTAACCCGGTTAATGCCACAAAAAATAGCCACCCCACCAACAATAACCATTGATCTTTTATATATTTCCAGACAGTCATTTGTTCTCCTTATCTAAGGGACGATATAGCCTTGTCCAACCTTTGTCTCAATATAATTATCAAGCCCAGCCTGTTGAATCTTTTTCCGTAACCGATTGATATTCACAGTTAGGGTGTTGTCATCTACAAAGCGTTCATCATCCCACAATGCACGCAACAATTTTTCTCTTGTTAAAATTTTACCGTGCTGCTTCATTAAGATATATAATAAACGATATTCATTCTTGCTGAGATTAATCATCTCTCCATTAATTTCCATACTGCCATTGTCAACATTTAGCGTAATTCCATTATGAGTCATCGTTTCACTATTATTTTCCGCATAGTTATACGAACGGCGCAATAGTGCATTGATTTTTGCAATCAGGACATCAATCTGAAATGGCTTAGTAACAAAATCATCTGCTCCCATATTCATCGCCATAATCATATCCATGTTTGTGTTTCTACTTGAAATAAAGATAATCGGTACTTTGGACACTTCACGAATTTTTTGACACCAGTAATACCCATCAAATACAGGCAGATTGATATCTAATAATATCAGTTGTGGTTCTTCTTTTTCAAAATCTTCAAAAACATGATTAAAATCAGTGGTCCCAAAGCTGGTAAACTTCCATTTTTCCAATTCTTCCATTAATAGTTGGCGAATGACCGCCTCATCTTCTACTATCATAATTTTAGCCATTGTCTGACCTCCACTTCTTCTTTATTTTACCTTAATATTTTCATTTGGTCATTTCTATTGTCCAGAAAATAAAAAAAAGTTAAGGTATCTACTGTCCATTGAAAAGAACTTCAAATAGGAACTGCTTCTACCCTATCTTTTTATAAAACGAAAAAAGTCCTAGGTTGGAACACAAGTACAAGCTCAATCTATGCCCGAAGCCCACAACTAAAGGAGAGTTCATTTGTAGAAGATGATAAGTCTCCCTTCTCAACCTTTATTAAGATTTTAAGAGCGCAGAAGATAACCGTATAAGTTACGTCCCACGCTCAAATTATTTGTCGAATTCCATGTATTAATTCGCTTGTGAACAAGAATAGCTACCTATTAGTCTGTCTTGGCTACATAGCGGATATCTGAATCTTCAGTATGGCGGAATAATTGAAAACACCAGATTGAGATAAGTAAAACAATCAGTACAATCAATGTCATCGGTAGAAAAACACTGTTGTTCGTTTGTTTTAATATCAACCCAAGTATTACTTGTCCCATTGGCACAGCACACTGAGCGGCAGCCACGATAATCGACATAATTTTTCCTAAATTTTGCTTTGGTGTAATTCGTTGAACCATGCTCATCAGATAAATTGAAATAATACTCATAAGCATGCCGATAGGAAGTCCTGTTGCAAAAAAGAAAATCCAGCTAATCGTTGTTCCTACTTGGCTTCCAGCAAATAGTAAGCCAATATTCATCAGCATCATTAATCCAGCAGATAAAGCAAACGTCCGATAAAGAGTTTTTAAAGTTAATTTTTTAGAGAAATAACCTGCTAATACAGCTCCTAAAATAGTAGAAAAGCTAATCATTGCCATACCGATTCCATACATGGAATCACTTGCCTGTAACACCACTCTTAAAATAATCGGTGTTCCGACAATAAAAAATGAGGCTAATGAAAAATTTATTAATGCTGCAATAATCACGGCATTCCGAATCACCCGATTGTTTTTTACTTCCAAGAAACCTTCTTTTAAATCATTCGTTAATGTCTTCATCGCTCCATGCTCCATCGGTCTTTTTTCAAATGGGATTTTCAAGAAACTTTCAATGATCGCTGCAAGAATAAAAAAGATTGTTGTACTAATTACTAATGTTTGCACGCCCATTAAGCTATATAGAATTCCCCCAATAATTGGTGCTACAACATTGGATAACGAAAGAACTCCATTGACTAATCCATTAACTTTTTCTAAATTTTCTTGTCTCACCAATAAGGGAATACTGGCTGTAACCACTGGCGTATCGAAGCTTCCCACAAACGATAGGATAAAGAGTAATAAACCAACTAAGAAAATTTCCTGATTCATTCCTAAAACTAGATACAAGACTACTGCTAAAAGTGCATTCGCCATATCCATAAGAACCATCAAGTTTCTTCGATTAAAACGATCCGCAATAACACCCCCAATTGGTGCAAATAATACTGGGATACTTGAAATAGCCAGAATCGTTGCAAAGATATCTGCCCGTCCAGTCTGATCCAACACATACAACGAGAGTGCAAAGCGTAAAATAGCCCCTCCAAACACTGAAATCACTTGACCTAAAATCAAAAATAATATATTTTTTTTCATTCCTCCACCCTTACTTTCCAACTCTTAAATTTTTCTTAAGTAAAGGATACCATTTAAAGGAATCCACCCATTCAGCCTGAGGAATGAATTTTTTTAGGACTAAGGATGTAGAAAGCCGAGCGTTTTTCTCTTTTATAACAATAAACAATAAAAATTTACTTTTCCGTAGTTCACAATTGTTTGTCCATTTTTCCTGCAAAAGATTTATTACTTCACGTAATTTGTATTCTCTATAACATTTTGACTCTCCCTAACGATTGCGTCCTTACTGAACTATATTTTTCAATTCTTTTGACAACAGCTCTAGTTCTTTTAAAATAATACTAGAGTAGTCACCTGTATCATCCACAAAATTTCTGGATAAGCTTTGAATATTAAGAGTCACTTTACTGAGACTATCTTCATCATTTATTTCACTTACTATCTGCTTGATAGCTCTTTTAATTCTAACAATACTATAATTTCCTTCTTTCCATGGACTTTCTTCAATTAAGGACAAAATTTTATAACACCGTTTTCTTATATTTTCCATACAACACCTCTACTTACTTATAACTCTTGCATTAATTATTCAATTAGAAAACCAACCGTAATTAGGTATAGACTTTTGATAGTGCCCGAGGAACTCACAAAATAGCTAGTACCTTCCCTTATCCCTCGAACCTTTTCAGCATAACATGCCCACCGTTCGTATTAACAGTTTATTCTTTCAACTCTTTTTTACTTCACCCTTAGAATCTAGCAAAATAGCATGGAGTTTTTTTCATTATTTTAATCATCTAAAAACAGAATTAAAAAAATAGCTTTACTTTTTTAATAATTCAAGAAATTCTGAGGGTATACTATCTGCTAGCCAAACTTTTTCATTTCCCAAATAGAACTTTATCCCTTTCGCTCTAGCTTTTTCTGTGTTAATCACTAAAATAATCGGATTCTTCTCTTTTCTTTTCCCTACTAAAATAGCTGTCTCTATATCTTCGGATAAATGAACATATTGTCGAGACATAGGAGATAAACCAATTTTTTCAATTTCAGATAAAAAATCATGTGCAGTCCCATGATAAAGTAATTTAGGAGGAATAGCTTCTTCTTTTACTATTTTCATTGGAATAGAGTGTCCATACAATGCTCGAATACTATTCTCTTTAATCTCATGTCTCTTTTTTTCTGATTTCTCAATCATTATTTTTAAATCATCGAGTTCTACATTTTGCCATTCATCAGACTGATGAATGGCTTGTAATAATTGGTCAATTGGCACCCAACCATTTTTATCTAGTTCTAACTCATATTCCCATGGAACATGACGTAATGCATAAGAAACTTCTTTACTCAATTTTGTATAGTTTATTCCCTTAGACAATTTCTTCCTCCCGATTATATTCGACCATTGTTTTAACAGCAGATTCTACCCATTCCCATAAATCCTCAAATTCACCTCTTTGTTCAAAACCTTCTGTAGTAAAATCATGAATTAATTGAACTCTATTTTCTTTTCCAATCTCAAAACAAGCTATATCATCATTATCGTCTCTTCTTGCAAAGGGTATTAACTTTCTATTAGGATACCTTTCTTTCAAATCATGGTACCTTCTAGTTGCTTGACCTGACTCAATTAAATACCACACATCAAAATCTACCAAGTTTAATTCAATTAATTTGTTATAGGCTTCAGGGTATATAAATACGTCTTCTTCAATATAAAATTTTTTCATAACTATAAGCACATTCTTTCTATTTCATTTTTTCTAAATCAAACGACCCCATTGGATTGTTATTTCTAAAATCAGCTTTCTGTTTTCCAACTCGTAACTCTATAGCTTCTCCCCATGTTTTTGGAACTCCTTTTTTTGTCGTAAATCTATCTATTGTGGCTTGATCAGGTAAAGGTGTATCAAAGCTTCTAACATTGGCTTGAACGTCTATTCCAACCTCTCTAGCTGCTGCAACCCTTGTGTTATCAAGAGTCGTCAAGCTACCATCAGGCATTCTCACAACATCAATTGGGTCACCTTTCCAACCATTTGCTTTCATACTAGCAATAATTTCATCAGAACCATTTACAGAAGTTTGACTGAACCTAATTTCCGAAGGGTTAACATTTTCAATATTCTTTCCAAGTCCACTGGCTTTCTCACCAACTATAGTAGTCTCCTTCACAGCTGCCTCTTTAAAGTAACCTGCATCATTTAATAGTTTTCATTCTTTTTCGGTTAAATCAACGTCTTTTAATACTTTATTTCCTGCCTTTATCTCCTGCCTTTATCTCTTTGGCTATCTTGGCTAATTTACTTACAGGTATTGCTGTTAAAGCCAACCACTCCGCAGCTTTTAAACGACTGGATTCTTCTCCAGATAACCAATCTTTTCCATTGATTACTCGATAAATATCATTGATAAGAACAAATTCACCAACAAAATGTAATCCTTCCTTCAGCTGATTTTTTGCTATCATTGTGTTCAATTCATTTGATTGTTTATCATCATACACACCATTGACATATACGTTGTATATCACTATATCTCCGTTTGGGCCATTTGGGTAAACCTCTTCCCGGATGTCTATTTCTGGTTCCTTCTCCATTTCATACGTAGTCCATTTTTCCTGAATCGTCGTTTTCCATGATAAGTCATTAGGAACAGTGAACGTTCCCGTTGCTCCATTCCAAGCGGTCTTTGTCTGTTCTATTCCTTTGGCTACTGCTTTTCTTAAACTATCTATTTCTAAGAATATCAGTGTAGAGCGCGCATCAAATAACAATAATTTTCGTAACTTTTCTTCTAATTTTTTCTTAACGTCCGTGTACATACCGATGACCACCAGATTGGATCCTAACTGAAACAGTGAGGTCTCTCCCGTTGCAGTAGACATTAGTTGTGTCCGAATCTCTCTGGCTTCATTTAGTAATCGATTGATTTCACGAATTTGTTCTTCTAACTCTGACTGCTTTAAATCTATACTGTCTACTTGTGATAGGTACTCTTCAGGAAATGCGCTGACTGCCTTTTCAACCGCTTCTGATAGTATCATACCTCCTTGTGCCAATGGATACAATACATTAGAAAAATACGCTTTCGCAGAATCATACGTTGCCCCTTTTAAATTTGGCGTCGTTAACGTAAATTGTGAAATCGCTTTTTGTAAGGACTGATAGCTTTGGATTTGTTCCCTACACATATTACTGACACTCGTTGCTTAATCCTGCGAAGAAGAAACATACATATCAATGCTCATCTTTTTCCTCCTGTATGATGCTCCGTCTCTTGTGAGAAATATCTTCAAGCTGAATTTGTAGTCGTTTTTGTTTGATAGAAATATCTGATTCTCCCTGTTCTAACTGCTGAATGATTTGCCGATTTCTTCTTGAAAATTCTTCGCTAATTGTATCAAAAAATTGTCGCTCCTTTATTAAGATTTTACGAGAGTAGGACATAACTTAATTAGCTATGTCCCACCCTCAAAAAAAAGCCTTCCGAGCAATCTACTACTCAAAAGGCTTACTTTAAATGATTTACTGTTTTCTAGACTATGACCAATTCCACATCAATATTCCCTTTTGTTGCTTTTGAATAGGGACAAAACGCATGTGCTTTATCAGTCATTTCTTCTGCTTTTTCTTTGTCCATTCCATCAATGTGTACTTCTAAAATGACACCGATAGTATAGCCGCCATCTTCTAATGTATAAAGTGATACACGAGCTTTTACTTCTGAATCAGCTTTAATTCCTTCTTCTTTGAGCATATGTTGTAGAGCGCCATTAAAGCATGAAGCATATCCTGCCGCAAATAGTTGTTCCGGATTTGTTCCTTCACTATGAATACTTGGTGCTGTGATTTTCATTTTCATCGTTCCATTAGGCGCTTGTACTTCGCCTTCACGTCCGCCATGATTAATCATTGCTGTTTCATATACTTTTTTCACTGTTCTTCGCTCCCTTTTGAATTTATTATTACCTATTCATTGTAGGTGCTTTTGATGAAGAAAACAAAAATCTTGCTTGAAAACTATTCAAAAACTAAAATACCATCCTCTAATAATTTCCCAAAAAATAATAATACACCATCTGCAAGCATGACAGACATATTAATACCAAAATAAATCGATAGTTTTTCTAAAATCCCAACCTTTTTTTGATTTTTTAGATATAAATAAACTAAAAAATTGGTTCCATAAGTAAAAACAATCATTCCAACAAGAAACTTTACTAACATTTTTTCACCTCAAATAATTACGCCCATTTTTAAGAATCAAAGACATTTTCTTTTACGTCCTCAAAAAGCAACGCGACCCCTCCACAGCGTCTTGCAAGAAATGCAGCTTGTTCATAAGTATCAAATCTTCTCGCATTTGAAGCAGCTCTTGTCCAGCCGTTTGTTTGGCTGATATAGCCATGTAATACTTGAACCACATACATTTTTGCACTTCCTTTACCCTTCTCCTCATTATCTATACTCTTATAATGGACAAAGACTCAAAAAAATGCAAGCGCAATCATTCGATATTTAAAATAAAATGCGTTAAATTTGATTTTTTTCAATATTAGAATATCTATTGAAGAAATTCGCTAATTTTTCGATAACAACTTGATTATTTCCTTTGAAATCATTCTCCACTTGCAATACAAGTAGGGGTTCATGCAAACTCATTCTTAATAAAAACCAGCCGCTTCCATAGGGACTCGTTACTTTAAATCGAACGCCCTCCTCATTTTCAGGGTCAAGAATGACCCCCTCTTCCTCTTCTAAATATTCTGGAAGCTCTGCAATAATTGTCTCTCCAGCATTCCGATAGTTTTTACCGGCTAAGCGAAGTCGAATTTCAGTCGTCTCTTCGGGCTGTTTTAAAGAGCGAATCAGCGTATCAAGCGTTTGTCCGTTCTCTTGTAATTTTGGCAAGAGCATGAGCAGCTTCGCAATGACATACGCACCATCATCCAGAAAGTAATTCTCTTTAAACGCAGCATGTCCGCTTGTTTCAATTGCTAGCTGACTATCAATTCCCTCCTCATTTAACGCAATAGATTTATTAATCACATTTCGATAGCCCGAAATATATCGCACTTGTTTCCCGCCATTTTCCTCAATAAACTGTTTCAAGTGATCTGAAGTTGGAGAGTTAGTGACGATACTTGTACCTGGATGTTCACTTAGAATTATTTTGCTTAAAACAGCAATCAAGCTATTTCTATTAATAACCTCGCCATTTTTTGCAACTACAGCAGAACGATCTACATCAGTATCAAAAATTACTCCTAAATCGGCTTTGTTTTTTAATACCGCTGATTGTATGCTGGCCATTGCCTCTTTATTATCTGGATTTGGAATGTGGTTAGGAAACCGTCCGTCTGGCTCCAAAAATTGAGAACCTGTTGTGTCTGCTCCTAGCTCCTTTAAAACATATTCTGCAAAGAAGCCACCTGCCCCATTTCCAGCATCGACAATTAATTTCATTCCTTTTAATGGATTCTCTTGTGTGGTCTTCATGCCCTTACGAATTTTTTCTACAAGGTCTTTGGCATATGGAAGGAGAATATTTTTTTCTTCTACATTTCCAACGAAAGCACTTTGTTCTCGCTGTGTATTTGTCAAAATAAACTGGATATCCTCTTTCTCAGCCCCACCTTCCTTACTAAAAATCTTAATCCCATTGAAATAATACGGTAAATGACTTGCTGTTAACATAATTCCGGCATCACAGGAAAATTCCTGAAATTGCGTAGCCATAAACATGGCAGGGGTCGTTGCTAAGCCAAAATCAATGACTTCTACTCCTTGTTCTATTAAACTATTAATCAACGCTTTTTGGAGTGCTGGTCCGCTCAATCGACTATCCCGCCCAATACCAATTTTTAATTGTCCACTATTTCCTTTACTTCGCAGCCAATTTACAAGTCCATTCCCAATGAAAAAAACTTCTCTTTCAGTAAGAGTCTCCTTATGTTCGGGTGTCTCAATTGCTATTCCCCTAATATCCGATCCGTTTTGTAACGCTTTCATTTTTTCGTTCATTTTCTTCCTCCGTGTACTTTTTATTTGTCCTTTAGAATGTGGAATCCTCCAATAGAAATAGGAGGAAAATGATTTATTTTCTAGTTAACTTAATTATAGCAAAAAATACCTAAATTCAAAAAGGTTTTTTGGTATTTTTTACTTTATGTATAATTTCCAGATGGGTTAGACTAGAAATCTTGTTTGTTTTTCTTTCTTGTGTCAAAATAAAGTGTCTTATGGAAAGAAAATAGAAAATAAGGAGCAGCACAATGAAAAAAATTGCAATTGTTGGTGGCGGAATTATTGGTATGACGTTAGCCAGCTATTTAGATAAGCCAAACGTTCATGTGACCGTTTTTGATAATGAAGTAGGACAAGCAACCAAAGCAAGTGCAGGAATTATTTCTCCTTGGCTTTCAAAACGCAGAAATAAGCAATGGTATCAGCTGGCAAAAGAGGGAGCTGCATTTTATGAAAAGCTCGTCGTTGATTTTCAGCTGGATCACTCAGTTTATACAAAATCTGGGACCTTACTTCTTCGGAAAAAAAATGATTTAGTTGACTTAGCTTCTCTTGCTGAAGAAAGAAAGCAAGACGCACCTGAAATTGGGGAGATTGCGTTATTATCTGCAGAGCAAACTCAGCAGCAGCTTCCTCTTTTAGGAAAATTTCCTGCTCTAAAGATTTCTGGTGGCGGACGTCTAGACGGTGCAGCCTACCTAAACAGACTAAAAAAACGAGCTGCTCTAAATGGAGTTACTCTTTGCCAAATGGCTGTAGCCATAAAAAAAGAAGCAAATCATTGGGTAATTTGCCAGCGTGAAACTGGCGAATCTATCGATACTTTTGATTTCGTGGCACTTACGGCGGGGCCAGGGTTAAATCAGTTGTTAACCACACTGGATTATAAGGTAGATATTCGTCCTCAGAAAGGACAACTGCTCAGTTTTACCACTAATTTTAAAGAAAGTACGCATTGGCCAGTAGCTATGCTAGATGGAGAAAGTGATCTTATTCCTTTTTCTGATGGAACGATTTTACTTGGTGCGACTCATGAAAATGACAAAGGTTTTGATTTAACGCCTACCAAAGAAGCATATGAGCATTTGCGAACAGTCAGTCAGCCGTTTCTTTCATCTGATATTCTTTTTTCTGGTAACTTGCCAGACTTTCGAGTAGGAACGAGAGCGTATACCTCTGACTTTGCTCCCTTTTTTGGTCCTTTGCCTGATGATGAAACACTTGTTGTTGCCAGCGGATTAGGTTCATCTGGCTTAACAACAGGACCATACATCGGATATCTGCTGGCAAACTATTTCCAAACAAATACATTTGACAGTACTCTCTATCAAAAAAAGATGGAAACCTATATCCAAAAAAGGTAGTTCTGTAAGTAACGCATGAAAATATCCCTATGTGCTAGCTGAGTAATCTGTAACGACCACCAAACGTTAGATTTTTGGTCTAATTTTTTGGGGCACTACATCAGTATAGTCACATAGGGCTTATTTTATTTTATCTTCAGTTCTGCTATCTGTTCTTCAATCATGGACAACTCTGCGCCTGCTTGAAGCAGTGCTGCTGCTGTATATGCACTTTCCACAAAAGCTGTATCATAAAGACGGACTTCTTTTTCAGTCATTTCCATGGCCATCTCTAAATTCATTTTTGCGCTTCCTAAATCATAAAAAGCTAAAATTGTTTCTTCAGAGATACTGTCTATTCCTGTTGAGATACGCTCCATAGAAGTGCCGACACCTCCATCTTCTAGCCCAGCTGCAACCACCACTGTGACATCTTTAGCAACCTCTAACAAAAGCCGTTGAATCCCTTTTGCTATTTCTTCAACATGTGAAACAAGTAAGATTGCGCTACTCATGAGTAAAAACCCCCGCTTCAATCATGGATTGGAAAAGATAGTTTGAAGACATTGCCCCAGGATCAATATGTCCTTTTGACCGTTCCCCTACATAAGAAGCTCTACCCTTTGTCGCTATCAGGTCCTTTGTATTTTCTGTGAGATTAGTTACTAATTCTGGCGTTAAGGTTCCATCTTTTACTGCATCTACAGCTGGAATCCATAAATCAAGCATTGTTTTTTCTCCAAGCGTTGCTTTTCCACGTTTTTGAATTCCTGCAATCCCTGCACTTAATATTTCAACAGGATCATTTGTATCCTTGCTGGCCTTTGCCATCTCTAACATTGCGGTTCCATAAAGCGGACCAGATGCCCCACCTACCTTGCTGATTAACGTCATTGCAATGGTCTTAAATTCTTCAAACAAGCTTCCATGAATATCTGCTTGCATTACGGCAGACATCCCGCGAGCCATATTATTCCCATGGTCTCCATCGCCAATTGGTGTATCCAACTCACTTAGATAGTCTTTATTTGCTTGAATCTTTTCATCAAAACGTTGAATAGTTACTAATAAATTTTCGGGTGTAAACATGCCGTTTCCTCCTTACCAAGCTATAGTATCTACAGGCATATTTAATGCATCTAAAATTGCCTGATCTGTTTGAATCATCGTTAAAGAAAGACCAGCCATATCAATTGAAGTCATGTAATTTCCGACTTTGCTAAAGGAGATAGCCACGCCTTCTTCTTCTAAAATGGCTTTTACATCATTAAAGAAGATATACTGTTCCATTAGAGGTGTTGCACCCATGCCATTCACTAGGACACCGTAGCTATCTCCTTTTTCCCATTGAAATTCAGCTTTTAGCTTCTCAACAATTTCTTTTGCCATTTCTTTAGAGGATTTGCTCTTCTCACGTCGATAACCGGGCTCTCCATGAATTCCTACACCAAATTCGATTTCATCCTCAGCAAGTTCAAAACCAGGTTTTCCTACTTCAGGAACTGTCGCACCAGACAAAGCCACGCCGATTGTTTTAATTTTTTCGACTAGTTCTTTTCCAGCAGTCTCTAACTGTTCAACAGATGCACCATTTTTTGCCCAAGCGCCCAAAATCTTATGGACCAGAACAGTTCCCGCAACGCCACGTCGTCCTTGAGTATAGGTGCTATCTTCTACGGCAATATCATCATCTACCAAGACAAACCCTACAGAGATATCTTCTAAATCAGCCATATCCTGCGCCATTTCGAAGTTCATTACATCACCTGAGTAGTTTTTGACAATTAATAAAACACCTTTTCCTTCATTTGTTGCTTGGATAGCTGCGAATATCTGGTCGGGTGTTGGAGAAGTAAAAACTTGTCCGCAAACTGCCGCACTTAACATTCCGTCACCAACAAATCCCGCATGAGCAGGCTCATGACCACTTCCACCGCCGCTCACTAGTGCGACTTGCTGTGCGTTCACTTTTCTTTTTATGACAAACGTATCTGGTATCTGTTCCAGCTTTTCTGGATAAGCGCCGACTAGTCCAGAAGTCATTTCCGCTAAGACGTCCTTAGGATCATTGATAATTTTTTTCATACCGTATTCTCCTTCAATCGTTTATTTAAAAAGGTGTAATAAATGCACGAATATATCACAAGTAAAGATTGTTTCCCAAAAATATGGCACTCGCTTATCACACCTGTAATAGCAATAGTTGCACAATTTAAATTTTATCGTTTTAAATAGGTAACATCATGAACAAACCAGCCGCTAATGCTCCGCCAATCATTGGACCAACTACAGGTACCCAGCTATATCCCCAATCGGAATCTCCTTTATTTGGAATAGGTAAAAAAGCATGGGCAATTCTCGGACCTAAATCTCTAGCAGGATTAATTGCATAGCCAGTTGTTCCGCCAAGAGAAAGACCAATTGCCATGATAAGAACTCCAACCGCCAATGGATTCAACCCAGCGCCAAAATCACCTGTACCAAAAGAGAGTAACGCAAATACTAGAATGAAGGTGCCGATGATTTCACTTATTAAATTTGCACCATAACTTCTAATGGCAGGTCCTGTGGCAAAAGTTCCTAAAATAGTTGCTGGATCCTTTGTTTCCTTCCAATGCGGCATATATTGTACATAGACAAGAATCGCACCAATTATCGCACCAACCATTTGAGCTGCAATATAGGGAGCAACTAAATCCCAGCCGATATTTCCAGCCATCGCCATTCCTAAGGTAACTGCAGGATTTAGATGAGCAGAAGAAAGGTACCCAGAAGAATAGGCAGCAATTGACACAGCGGCACCCCAGCCTAATGTAATAGCAATCCAGCCTGCACCTTCAGCTTTTGATTTTTTCAGACTCACACCTGCTACAACGCCATCACCCAACAAGACTAAGATTGCCGTTCCCAATACTTCACCAATAAATTGAGTCATCACAGACGAATCCATATATTTTCCTTCTTTCTAGACTTATTTTTCAAGTGGTCGGTGTTTAAATTGCATAGTTGCCTGAACTGCATCTTGCCAACCAGCATACAAGTTTTCACAGACTTCTTTTTCCATTTTTGGTTCAAAACGGTTCCCCGTCTGATTCAATGCTTTAATTTCATCTAAATCTTTCCAGTAACCAACCGCTAGTCCGGCCAAATAGGCAACCCCTAATGCCGTGGTTTCTAAAAAGGCGGCACGCTCTACCGGTGTCTGTAAAATATCTGCCTGAAATTGCATTAATAATTCATTTTTTGATGCGCCACCATCAACACGTAACAGCTTAATTTCAGTATGTGCATCATCAGCCATTGTTTTTACTACATCACAGGTTTGATAGGCAAGAGATTCTAGCGTTGCACGAATGAAATGCTCTTTTGTTGTTCCTCGTGTCAACCCAAAAATTGCCCCTCTTGCTTCTTGATCCCAATACGGAGCACCTAAGCCGGTGAATGCAGGAACTACATACACATTATCACTATCAGGTACTTGTTTTGCGTAGTTTTCTGATTCGGGTGCATCTGTAAACATTCGCAGACCATCACGTAGCCATTGAATAGCTGAGCCTGCAACAAAAATGCTTCCTTCTAAAGCATAGGTGATTTTTCCATCAATGCCATAACCAATCGTCGTTAGTAACCCATTATTTGACAGTATTGGTTCTTCTCCTGTGTTCATGATAATAAATGCACCTGTTCCGTATGTGTTTTTGACCATTCCTTTTTCAAATGCTGTCTGACCAAATAAGGCTGCTTGTTGATCGCCTGCCATTCCTGCGATAGGTACTTGTTGACCATAAAAATGGTAGTCCTCTGTATAGCCATAAATCTCAGAATTTGAACGAACTTCAGGTAACATAATTTTAGGAATAGCCAATAAATCAAGTATCTCTTGATCCCAAGTTAAATCATAAATATTGTACATCATCGTTCGACTCGCATTAGTGTAGTCAGTAACATGTGCTTTTCCACCAGTTAGCTTCCAGACAATCCACGTATCAATTGTTCCAAATAAAAGTTCTCCTTTTTCGGCGCGATTGCGTGCCCCTTCCACATGATCCAAAATCCATTTTACTTTTGTTGCTGAGAAATAAGAATCAATAATTAGTCCTGTCTTTTTTTGAATCATCTCTTGGTGACCTGCTTTTTTCAGCTCATCAGCAATTTCGTTTGTCTGTTTTGACTGCCACACAATCGCGTGATAGATAGGTATACCGGTTTCTTTATCCCAAACAACGGTTGTTTCACGCTGATTTGTAATACCGATTGCAGAAATTTGATGGGGGCGCAAGCTTCCTTCAATTAAAGCACCTGCAATTACTGATTGAACAGAGTTCCAAATTTCATTCGCATCATGTTCTACCCATCCTGCTTTTGGAAAATGCTGGGTAAATTCTTTTTGTGAAGTCGCTATTTGTTTTCCTGCTTTATCAAATACAATGGCTCTTGAGCTTGTTGTTCCTTGGTCAATTGATAAAATGTATTGTTCAACCATTTTATAATCCCACTCCTCTTCATTTAATGACAATTAAAATTTTCTTCTTGCTTATGCTGCTTCTTTTATCAGAATATTTTTCTGAAAGTAGAAAAAAACAGACCTCCTCTCTTCATTATTCTAACACGTCTATAATAAACGATAAAGTAAGCGTTTTACCAATGAAATGATTCCAATTTTTGATAAAAAAAAAGACCGCCGAAGCGATCTCTACTTGTTTCTTAGTACCAGCCGTTTGCTAACCAAAATGCTTGTGCATTTTCCCATGAACCATATCGTTCAGCAACATAGTTTTCAGCAACACGTTCTTGGTTTTCAGCAGAATAATCTCCATTTAAATAAGAAGAATCTAATTGATAGCGACCAATGTATTTTCCATTAGTTGCTGAATAAGAACCGCCAGATTCTTTTTGAGCAATCCATTCTTTTGCAGAAGAAGTAGTTGCAGGTGCAGATTGTGTTTCTTCTACGTAAGTTTCTGCAGGTGCAGCTTCTGTATAAGCTTCTTGTGTATTCGCAGGTTCTGTATAAGCTTCTTGTGTTTGACTTGAAGCTTCAGCTACTTCACCATCATCTGTAGGAATAACTAATTCTTGACCTGTGAAGATTAAATTAATATTTGAAATTTCATTTTTTTCTGCGATTGCATGAATTAGACTGCTATCGTCAGAGTATTTAGCAGAAATTGTTGATAGTGTATCTCCAGTTTGAACTTTATATAAAGAATCTGCATGTGCGTCTGCTGTACCTAAAATGACGGTTGCTCCGGCTGCTAATGTTGCTCCTAGTAAAAGTGTTTTAAGTGATTTCATGTAAACATTCTCCTTTTCTTTGTCGTCTGTATCGCTTAACGACAGGTATCACTTTAACATCACAAAACATTTCATAGGTAATAAATCTGTGACATTTGATTGCAGAACAATGTTTATTTTATCTTTTATGACACATATGCTGAAAATACCGTCAAATCAACGTTTCTTTGATCTATAATTTGGAAATTAACAACTATTTTTTTTAAAACAACTATTTTTACTTTGAAAAATATAAAATTTCAAATCAAATATGTTGAATTTTACAGAAAAATTTCAAGGATTTTCTATCTTTTTTGCTTTTTTTTACACTTAAATAGGTGATTTCAGTAATGAATTTTGATGTATAGCAAACAATTTTTTGCTCTTTTAATGTCTATTTAAAACTTTTTCCTTGCGGTATCGCCTCTTAACTCTTGTATAGAACGTTAAGAACCAATTTTTCTACCTATTAATATTGGAATTTCTCTACTCGTTTTTATAGTAAACATTTCTATTAAAGAAATTTCTAACTAACTTTGTAATCTATGGAAATTTTGTCAATTCTTTCTTTTGTTCTAACAGTTTTCTGTTATCGCTTTCATATTTTTGCTGTTCGTGATAGACTTTACTTGTTTTGGTCTATACCTAATTAAAGGAGCGTATGATTGATGAAAATGAGGAAAGAATCATGGTGTGTTGTTGGTGGTATTTTAGTGGTGGCCGTAGCCGTTTTGTCCAGTTTTTTATTATCAGAGTTTCTATTGTTGAATTTCTTTTTATTTCTTTCTGGTAGTCTGTTGATTTTCTGGCATTTACCAGCTCATATCTTTAGACCTCATAAAAAACAATTAATCGCAAACGAAAAAGAATTGAGTTATCAAAAGCGGATTATGTCCCTGCCTTTTCACCCCAGCATAGAAATTATTGGTCAAACATGTTCATATGTTTATTATAAATTTTATGTAGATTACAACAGCCAGTTAATTGGACTTGGTAATGCCCACACTGCTAGTCTCAGTTTAGTAAAACGGATTCCCTTTGAGACCATTATTGGATTTAAGCTTCTATCAGGTGCTCAAATATTATGTGAAGGAAAAATTGGCGAACCCATTCATTATTACAAAGAAATAAATGAACTTTTTGGACAAACCTTAGCGAATCTAACTGTCTCAATTTATACAACCTATCATAAAACGAAACCTTATACTTTAACTTTGGCGGATAAAGAGGCGAAGGTAGGTTTTTCTAAAGAAGTGATTGGTGCAAAAAAATTATTGGACTTTTTTGAAAGCTTAAATACTATCACTTTGAAACGTCAATAAAAATATAGGACAAACACCAGAAAAGCAAACCTTCTCCTGGGTGTTTGTCCTGCCTTTGTTTCCTATAACTCGACTAATTGACTTTTTTGGTAAGTTCCTAAAACAAATCTTGAGATAGGGCCAACGATTAATAGTTGCAATGGAAGAGCCACAATAAAATTAAACGCAACAGCTTTTATATAAAGAGCGCCCATATTTTCTTGAATGCCCCCTTCAATTAAAATACCAAAAAGTGACATGCATAAGACCATTCCTGTTACCATAAGTGTTGAGATTGTTAAAATCATGTAAATCATTTTCTCTTTACTGATTGGAAGCTTGAACGCAATAGCCTTTGCAATTTTCCCAACAATAAATACGTCCAGAATAAAGGCAACTACAATTCCAGGAATTAGTCCTGTTACTAAACTAGTCCATGAAAATGAGTCATGTAGTATCAAATTGTACGTACTCATTCCAAGAACCATTAGAAAACACATAACCGAAGTTAAGAGTAAACTTTCTTTTTTTGATTTTGGCACATTATTTCCTCCTTTTTTACAACATCTAAAATCCTATCATAAAAAAAATTTCTTCGTAAGTTTTTTTTTGCAATTTTCAATGATTTTTTCAAAAAAATATTTTTACTCCTCTTGAGAAACTTTCTATTTTTATGTAATAAAGAAACTAGGCTCATTAATCATCAGTTAATTATGTCTCTTTTATAGTTCTTTCTTGAATCTATTTTTGTGGCAAATAAAAAAAGCAATCCCATAAAAGGATTGCTTTCACTAGTTTAAATTAGTTTTTTTGGATGTTTGTTGCTTGTAAGCCACGTTGGCCTTCTTCAACGTCGAAAGTAACTGATTGACCTTCGTCTAAAGTTTTGAAGCCGTCGCCTTGGATAGCTGAGAAGTGTGCAAACACGTCAGTTCCGTCTTCTTGAGTGATGAATCCAAAACCTTTATCTGCGTTAAACCATTTCACTGTACCTGTGTTCATAATGTATTCCTCCGTTTGTGCATACGCACGAATTATTTGCAATACTTTTGCGTATAAAAAAAGAGGAACTGAACCATTCAGATGAATGAATTAGCCTATTCATTTATTCAACAACCATACTACAAAAAGAAGTATATCATGCTGGTAGGAAAAAGTAAAGTAATTATCCTCAGCTTATCCTTCAAACATTTCAAGTGCTTTTTTTATTTCTCTTATGACTTCTTCTTCAGGTTCTTCTTCCAACCAGCTGGATAATCTAGGCTGCCACAAATCAACTTCTTTTTTTCCTAATTTCCCTATCGCCCATGCGGCTGTTCCTCGTATTACCGGTCGTATATCATGCGCTGCCATCCATATTTCCGGAAGAGCGCTTCGATCCCCTAAATTAGCTAAGGCTATTATTGCATTTCGCTGAAGAGGCTTCTTTCCTCGCCAAGAACCTGCTAGGTGACCAAATTTTTCATTAAATTCTTTGTTAGACATGGAAAGCATCGGTTTTAATTTAGGATAAACCGTTTCTATGTCTGGTTCCATTTCTTCATGAAAATGAATGTTTTTCCCTTTATTGTATGGACAAACTAGTTGACAGATATCACAACCATAAATAACATTGTGCATCTTCTTTCGATATTCTTCTGGCATCATGCCTTTGGTCTGCGTTTGATAAGACAAGCATCGTTTGGCATTCATTCGGCCATCTCCTAGTAATGCAGAAGTTGGGCACGCTGTAATACATCGCGTACAGTCCCCACAGCCAAACGGAACAGGTTCATCTGGAGTGAATGTAATATTTGTGATAATTTCCCCTAAATAGACAAAGGAACCAAACTCTTCTGTAATAAGTAACCCATTACGTCCAATAAATCCAAGACCTGCGCGCTGGGCGACTGCAACATCAATTAATTCCCCCGTATCTACTTGTGGTGCAAACCGCCATTGTTCTGCTTCTTGATCGTTCTTTGCTTCTTCTTTAATAAACTCGATTAATTTTCCTAATCGATCGCGAAGAATTTCATGATAATCAATGCCCCAGGAAGCTCGAGCAAATTGACCTCTTTTTTCATCTCTTGGAACTTTATCCCGGGCTTTGGTTGGATAAGCCAATGCAATAGAGATAATGGTTTGTGGATTTTCAAATGTCCGTTCTAGATAAAGCCGGTCTTCAATTACCGGATGCTCAAACCCGGAGGTATGTCCTTTGTCTTTTTGCTCTCTCAGTGAATCCTCTAAATAATCAAACGGTTCTGCTGAAGCAAATCCGATTTTATCAATTCCGAGTAGTTTGCTTTGAGCAATTATTTTTTCTTTTAAATTCATATATTTTCTACTTCTTTCTATACTATGGCATAAAAAATAGTTATTTTAAAAATCGCTTGGTTAGAATAGAGGAAATTGGGAAACTAAATAACAGATAAAAGCAAGCATTTCCCACCCCATGCATAAAATCAAATGGCAATCCCGAAAAATAATAAGGCCAAAAACTTTTTACTCCCCAAAATGGAGCTAACAAAATTGATATGAGGAAACCGTATAATAACCCGCTAACAAAGCTAATAATCAACATGATTCCAGTATGATTTTTCAAAGGGATTAAACAATTGATTCCAGCAACCAGTATACACAACAAACAAAAAGTGATGATTTGTGCAATGGTCCATATACCCATCCCTAAATAAAGATTAGTTATCACGATTGATAAACCACCCACAATCATTGCAGGAAGAACCCCCATATAAAGAGTTACTAAAAACAAGATAGCTGTTACTGGCTGGACATTAGGTATCGGCTGTGTAAGTAAGCGTCCAATGACACAAAAAGCAGTAAGCAATGCCAATTGTGCAAGCATTAAAGTTGACCATTTTATTTTTTTTGGCATGCTTTCATTCCTTCTCTCTTTTTGGTAGAGTTAAATTGTTCGTTTTTATTATACTATGGAATAGGAGTTTATGAGATGAAAAAAATTGTTTTTAGTTTATTACTGGCTCTTTCTACAACTATTTTTGTTGGCTGTAGTGGCGATACTGCTCCTACACCATCGCAAACAACCTCTAGCAGTATTGTAAGTACAATCTCTGTTACGGTCACATTGTCTGTTGATGGAAAGCAAAAGGATTCAAAGAAGTTAACTGTGACTGAAGGAGAAGACTTACTAACTGCCATAAAATCTTCCTTTTCAATAGAAGAAACAGATGGGTTTATCACCTCTATTGATGGGAATACACAAGATGAAGCGGCAGGTAAATATTGGCTGTTTACAGTAAACGGTGAGATGAGTCCAGTTGGTGCTAAAGAAGTTGTATTGAAACAAGGAGATAAAATAGTGTTTACATTAGATAAAATAAGTTAATCATATATGCATAAAAACAATAAAGAGTAGGGAATAGATTCATTGGCGAATGAATCTATTCCCTACTCTTTGTCTATTTTCAAAATCAAACTATTTGTTGTGTGAGTTATCGAATATACAATCCATATTCCATCCCGCGTCTTGGATGATTTATCTTCACAAACTGCAAATTTTTTTCCTTGACCTCTCCTTTTGCCAGAAGAAGTAAAGCTTCTCTATACGTAGTCCAGTAATCGACTGAAGCGCCTTTTTTCTCATCAGGAAGTGCATCAAAAAAGTTAAAAGAAACAAGCTTTGAATTAATGACTTTATAAAAAACATCTGCTTGAATATCCGACATGGTAGTGAAATCCAAATAGTGCTTTGGATTCTCCTTTGTAATTTGTCGTTGCTGCTCAAAAGTCAGTGTCTCTAATCTGTCTGGTCGGGCATTAATGGTTAGTTGATTATGTAGGATGTTTACAAACGGATTATCAGCAACAAATTGTCCTTGATAAATATTTTCTCGTAAGGATTGAAGAGCTTGAGTCATGCTTGTATCTCCTAAAATATGAGGCCATAATCTATTGTGGTAAGTTTCTCCTTGTTTAGCAACAGCACCAGCCACAAATCCAGAAGCAGATACACAAATAAAGTAATCAATGGAGGCATGTTCGCTAAGGTGTTCTACTTCTCCCCAGCTCCAATAACTATCAATTTGATAGCCATTCACCAATAATTGTTCATACTCCCATAGAGGATTTTCTTGCTCATTGAGCCAACGATACTCTTTTTCTGCCTGTTTGAATAACTGACTTGTTTCTTCAATTAATTTATTAATTCTTGGCTTTTCTTGTCGTTTCACTTCAGCATTACTAAATGCCTCTGAAACTACTTCAATTAAGGTCTGATAATAAGCATGCTGCTTATTCATAGAACCCCTCCTTACTGTCTAGCAATAAAAATTCCTCTTTTATTATAGCAAATTTTTCATAAATGCACGAATTTCTATCTTTTCCCCCTTTATCAGTAAGAAGAAGCATATAAAAAGAAGATGGAACATAACTAATTAAGTTATATCCCACCTTCTATTACCTTATTTCACTAAATCACGTATTTGTTGTGCTTGTTCATCTGTAAGCATTGACTCCACGATGTCTAGGTATTCCTCAACATCCTCTTTTGTTAGTAGATCTTTTCCTTTTGCAAGTTCATCATAAATTTCTTTAAATTCATCGTCAGATAATTTGTAGTCCCCTAAATCATAGTTATCTGTGGAATCATCTAAATCATAATCATCTTCATCATAGGAATCATTATATCCGTAACTCGAACCCATTGCTTCTCCAAATAATTGAGATGCTTCTTCTTCAGAAATAATATCTAATTTATTTGGCTTTTTAACTTTTTCTTTTGATTCTTTAGGCGTTAAACTGATTGTAAACTTCAATTCTACTTCTTCTTGTTTCATGTGCATTGTAGCTTTCGTTTTGTCAGTTTTGGTGTTTACTGTTGTTTTCAACGTAAATTTATCCACTTCATCTAAGAAAGTAAAATTATCTTCTACATAGCTTTTTAGTGTTTTTGAACCATTTTCTTTAACGTATTTAACAAATCCTTCTAACTCTTCTTTTGTAAATGTATGAGAGATTTCATCTCCGTCTTTTTTAAAATCATCCTCTTTAAGCTTTGCATCTACATAATCTTTAAATAAATCATTTAGTTTGCCGTCGCTTAATTCTTTGAGTAATTTTTTATCATCTGCACTTACATCTGCCTGTTCATCTAAACCAGACTCTTCAAGCATCGATTCTGTCAATGGAATATATTTTGTCTTTAATTCATCTTTTTTCGCTTTGTCTACTTCAACTGGTATTCCAAATGCAGAAATAAGATCCATAGCTCCTGTATAGGTTGATCCTGACAAGTAGAGTTCATCATCTGCTTGAATCATTTCAATAGGTAGGGTTTGATCGAATGCTTTAATATTCATATTGAATTCAAAGTCTTCCCCTTTGCTATCAGTTAGAAAATCACCAGAAATAGAAATATCTTTTAGCTGCGTAGCAATCATCGCTGCTTGTGCGCTTCCCTCATCTGTTTTGATTTTTATATCGTCAAATTTAAAATCAAACTCAGAAGCATTGTATTTCTTCGTATCCGCCTGATTTTTATACGTGTCGATAAATTGTTCTTTTGCTGACTGCCCCTGACATCCGGCTAATAAAAATAGCCCAGCTACTGCCCCAACAAGTAAAGTTGCTTTTTTCATTTTATCATCCCTTCTCTGCGTTTTTAAAACGCTTATTAAATTATAATATAACTGGATGATAAAGAACAGTTATTTTTTGAAATGTTATTTTAAATGAATTTGTTTTGTCATAATTTTTTTCAAAAAAGCGATATCATGCTCAATGAGAATCATCGTAGGTTTCACAGCTAGAATTAACTGTTCCAGCTGTTCTTGATTAAATACATCTAGATAATTCAATGGTTCATCCCAAATATATAATTCTGCAGAAACTGAAAGAGATTTCGCTACTTCCACTTTTTTTCGTTGCCCCATACTCATTTGTTGAATTGGATTATGGAAAACTTCTCTTTCCATTCCTAATTTCTTCAAATTATTTAAAAAAATCGAATAGTCTAATTTGTTTTTTTTAGCAAAATCTTGTAAGGTGCCCGAATTATCTTCATAATTTTGTCTAACATAACTAATTTGAGTGTGAGTGGATAGTTGAACATTCCCTTTAACCTGGCCATCAAATTCATTCAATAGATAGCGAATAATACTAGACTTCCCCGATCCATTAGGTCCTGTAATAGCAATTCGTTCATGCTTATTTACTTCAAAGCTGACTGGCTCAAACAAAACTTTTTCTTCATAGCCTAATGACAACTTTTCGACAGTTAATAATCGCTGTCTGTGCGTGGGCTGAAAGTTCATCTGCAAAGGATCAATATATTCAATGTCTTTTAATAACTTTTCTTTTTCAGATGCTTGAGTCTCCATACGTGTGACAATTGCTTTTGATCGTTTCATTGTCCGTGCTGCATCAGCGCCAACTGCTCCTTTATTTACCCGCCTATTTTCTGTATCAATAAAACCAGTTCGGCTTTTTGTTTTATCCCCTTCTCGAGAACGTGACCATTCAGCTTTTTCTGCGGCAGTTTTTTTCAAGCGCGAAACTTCTTTTTTTAACTTCATATTTTGTGCTTGTTCGAATTCATCCCGCAGACGTTTTTGTTCTTCATAGACAGAAAAATTACCTTGATAAAGAACTAGCTGACTTTTTTCAATAGATAATACATGATCGACAACTTCATTTACAAAATTTCGATCGTGGCTTACAACAATAAACCCTTGTTTTTTCTTATTCAAATATTCAGCAACTTGTTGTCTTCCTAACATATCCAAGTGATTTGTTGGTTCATCAATTAACGGAAAATGCTGCTGATCGATAAATAAAAGAGCCAATAAAACTTTCGTCTGCTCTCCTCCAGAAAGAGTTGTGAAGTCTCTCCAAAGAATGTCTGGTGAAAGATGGAGTAAATTTAGTTCTCGCTCCAACTCCCATTGCTCAAATGAACAGATATCATTCAAAACGTAATAGGTCAGTTGATGCTTATTTTGAATTGCTTGTGGAAAATAGACAAAATCCAATTGATGACTAATTTGTCCTTCATAAGGAAGTTTTCCTTGCAAAATAGTTAATAATGTCGTTTTCCCTCGACCATTTCGGCCAATCAGCCCTAATTTCCAATGCTGATCAAAGTTTAGTGTTGCTTGATCAAATAGTAATCCTTCTTGATTGTCATAACCAAAGGATAAATTTTTAATTTCAATAGTGGACATTTTCTCACCTCATAAAAAATAACCCGTCCAATTTTCAGAAACAGGCTACAAAAAAGCTTTTTATAGGTTCAAAAAAAGACCCTACATTGAAAAGCTAAGCCAATCCTGAAAATCTGCACACTATCCCCTTGGTAGGTTCTAGTCTGAATGCAGCTTCAACAGTTTGACTTAAATTCTCAATGCACGATCCCTCACTTCACATTTATATTAACAAAATAGTAGCATGTCTGCAGGCTTGCTGTCAACCACTCGTCACTATATAGATTATTCATCCTCTTCAATTGACGAAGGACGAGAGGGATTCTCTGATATATCCGTCTCTACTTCTGAATAACCGGGTTCAACTATCCCTATTGTTTCAGGATTCTCTTGTATCGTTGTTTCGGTTGTATCAACAGGCATTGTCATCTCTTCAAAAGAAGATTCAACAATTGATTCAGAAGTCTGACCCTCTATTTGTCCGTGCGTTTCTAATATTTTCCTATCTGTGGTTTTACTAGAATTCTTTATTATAGGCGTGTCAAATTGAATAATATAGCGTTTTTTATTTGCATATTTAGCTTGAGTGGATTGATTGGTTACAACAACTAGAAAACTGAAAGGGTAACAATCGTATTAGTTTTCTTCCTTTTTTAAATGAAACAAATTTCCCTTTTTATATAGAAGATTTCCCAAGTAAAAAAGGGATCTGTTGCAGTCTCTATTTTTCACACGAATAGCTTTCATTGAGACAGTCCACGAATCCCTTTACTCTATGATTTTTTCTATTGATTCCTTCACTTCGACTTTTGTCCCATCGAATGTTTCTTTTATATATTCTTGTACTTCTTTACTATGATACAACTCTCCTAAAGCGAGTAGCTCTTCTTCGTCAGACCGACTTTTTTTAGTTGCTAGAACATTGATACTTTCTTTTGTATCCTCATTAATTTTTTCATAGTAAATCGCATCTTTCAAAACATTTAATCCACCTTCTAGTGCCACTGTATTACTGATTAAAACTAAATCAACATCTGGTAAAACACGTGGACCAGTTGTGTCATCAATTAACTTGAATTCTAATTTTTTAGGATTCTCTTGTATGTCCGAAGGTGTTCCTGTTCCATTATCAAAGTCCTCTTTTAATTTAATCAAACCTGCTGCTTCCAGCAATTTTAATCCTCTTGCTGTATTCGCAGGATTGTCTGCTAGTGCCACCACCGACTTTTCTTTCACCTCATCAATCGTCTTATAAATAGAAGAATAGATACCAAGTGGTTCCATATAAGTCGCCGCAATAGGTGCAAGTGTGTCTCCGCCGTCTTGATTATAACTATTTAAATAACTTATGGACTGAAAGGCATTTACATCCACCTCTCCTTGCGCAGTTGCAGTATTTAGTTGTGGTCCTCCATCAATTTCTTGTACTTCTATTTTTATACCCGCTTTTTTTGCAGCCTCTGATTTTGCTATAAACGCCCAAACTTGTGCATCTGATCCTTGCGAGCCAACAACGATTGCCTTTTCATTTTCCGACGAGTGACAAGCAGTTAATAAAAATACTGCCCCCAAACTGGTAATTAAGCCAATAAATCGTTTCACTTTATCCCTCCTCTTTTATCCATGCATCGTCATTCCACCTGTTACGTTAATTGCTTGACCTGTCATGTAGCTTGCCAATGGACTTGCCAGAAATAAAACTACATTTGCAACATCCTGTGGACTTCCTGTCCTACCAAGCGGCACTTGACTGATATCTTCTTGTAGGACTTCTTCAGCAGTCATATTTCTCAACCTACCACCTATTTCACGTTCAGTTTGCTTCATTTTTGTTTCAATAATTCCCGGGCAAACAGCATTTACAAGAATCTGTTCATTGGCAACTTCAAGTGCTAAAGTTTTTACTAGTCCAATTACTGCATGCTTTGAAGCCACGTATGCTGACATTCCTCGATAAGGATTTTTCCCAGCTTGTGAAGCAATAACAATCACCCGACCTTGTTTCTTTTGCCGCTGCATTTCTCTTACCACTAGCTTACAAGTTAAGTAGACGCCACGTGTATTCACAGCGTATACGCGATCAAAATCTTTCGTAGAACTGTTTGTCAAAAAATCCATTGTAGATATTCCGGCAACCTCAATAAAGATATCAGGAATAAGTGAACGAGTAATCAATTGACTTACGACCTTTTGTACTGTTTCCTCCTTTGCAACATCAATGTGAATTTGCCAATAGCCCGGGCGTACCTTTTCCAACAAAGGATTTGAATAAAGGTAGTCTGCATTAATAACACTAGCTCCTTCCTTTATAAAGGTAGAAACAATGGCTTCTCCTATCCCGCTGGCTCCTCCAACAACAAAAACAATCTTATCTTTCAATTGAAAATTATGCATAGCCGCTCCTTTAAGAATCGTTTCATTTACACTACATGGCGTTTAAAAGCATCATCACTAATCCCATCTTCCAATATTTTCTTCGCCCATTCTTTTGCTGAAAACAACGAATGATCTTTATAATTTCCACAGCTGATAATATCTGTTCCTTGAACATCTGCCCATTGAATACTATCTGCTATTTTTTCCAAAGATTCTTTCAATGCAATCGCCACCTCTGTCGCAGTTGGGCTCCCCCAAACAATCAAATGAAAGCCCGTTCGACAGCCAAATGGTGAACAGTCAATAATTCCTGTCACTCGATCTCGTAAAAGATCCGCTAATAGATGTTCAATTGTGTGCAGTCCTGCCGTTGGAATTGCAGATTCATTTGGCTGAACAAACCGTAAATCAAAATTGGTAAGAATATCCCCTTTTGGTCCACTTTCTTGTGTGATTTCTCTCACATAAGGTGCTTTTACTTTTGTATGATCTAACGTAAAGCTTTCTACTTCTGCCATATTTACATTCTCCTTTTACTTATTAGTTTTCTCCCCAAACCTCTGTAGCAATCGATTGAACAAATGCGATTTTTTTCCACTGCTCTTTTTCGGTTAAAATATTTCCTTCTTCTGTTGAAGCAAAACCGCATTGTGTACTTAAGCATAAATCATCTAACGGGACATACGCCGCTGCCTCGTGGATTCTCTTGATAACTGCTTGGCGATTTTCCAATTCGCCCGTTTTAGAAGTAATTAACCCCAAGACCACACGCTTATCTTTTATACTGGCTAACGGTTCAAATCCTCCTGATCGATCACTATCATACTCAAGATAATAAGCATCTACCTTTTCTTTTACAAATAACGCATCAGCAACATCCTCATACCCGCCCGCTGCAGCCCAAGTAGAATGATAATTTCCTCGGCAAACGTGTGTGTTCACCACGAGATCTTCAGGAAGACCTTCAAAAACAGAATTATTTAACGCTAGATACAACTTTTTCAGCTCTTCACGGACGACACGCTCATCCTTCCCATCTTCGGAAACAAATCCTGCTGGTAATGGAGCAACTAGAACTCCCCAGGTGCAATCATCAAACTGAATTACCCGTGCACCTGCGTCATATAGATCTGCTAAAACTTGTTTATAAGCTTTAGTGATATCTGTAAACAATGCCTCTAGACTCTCATAATACTGATCCACAGTTGGACGATTATCTGGACTTAACAACTCTACTAATAACTGCGCTGGAGCAGGTAATGTTTGTTTTACCTCTACACCTTCAGAAGCATGTGCTCTTGTAAATTTATAGTCCTCAACAAATGGATGATTTTCCCCTGAGATTTTACCAGTTACAATAACCGTTCCAGGTCTGGTTTCTTCTCCGTGAAAAAAATAGCCATGCTCTGGTTCATGAAAATCAATCCCTTCTAATCCCCAAAAGAAATCTAAGTGCCACCAACTTCTACGAAACTCGCCATCAGTTACAGCTTTCAATCCTGCTTCTTCTTGCTTTTTAATGAGTTTAATAATTTCTTTATCTTCCACTTGCGTTAATACTTCTTTGTCAATTTCTCCTGCTTCAAATGCTTCCCGTGCATCTTTTAATGCTTGTGGTCGCAAGTAACTACCTACCACGTCGTAGCGATACGGAGAAGTCTTCCGTTTTGTAAATGTCTCATTTTGTGTCATGTGTATTCCCTCCATTTTTATAATAAAAAAAGCATTCGTCCCTTTGCCTGTCGATTCTTCGACAAACAAAGGGACGAATGCTTTCGCGATACCACCCTCATTTATACTTTTCTCACAAAAAGTACCTCACTGGTTCCTGTTGAAACCCGGCAATGTAACGGTTGCACCCGTTCATATGGCGTGAACCACATAAAAACTCAGAGCTCATCTTCACAAGCTTGCCAAGTTCCCTTTCTCACCATCCGGGTTCTCTTACCTCAGCGACTTTGCTACTCTTCTCTTCAACGTAAAAATTAAAATTCAATTAGATATTGATGTTAGTTTACTTCTAGTTTTTTCATTTGTCAACAAGATATTTCTTTTTTTCAATAAATTCTTTTAACTGTTTCTCGAGATAAAGAATGACGAGTCAAAAAATCTAACTTCTGTTTACTCTTTCCAATTTCCCGAAACAAAGACGCCAAAATGGTCACTAACAACTGGAGTCCTCTTCCCATCAAAGACCACTTCATACGTAGATACTTCAAGCTGATTCGAGACAAACACATAATCTATACGTAAGCTTTCTTGATTGTTTTCCCAACCATCAATTACTTTTTTCACCGTCGCTTCACCCATTTTATTTTTCGCATGAGAAAAGGAATCAACTAGCGGCAACGAGCTGTTCACTAGTTGTGTATAGCCCTGCCCTTCAATATGCGAAGGATTATTCAAGTCTCCCATTAGAAATAGGGGAACTGTCTTTGAAGAAAGTACATTTTCTGTTGTTTGCCATTCTTGATAAAAGCCCGAATTCTCACCTTCCCACCAAGAAAAGTGGCAACTCATTACATAGACATCTTTCCCGTTTACTACTGTCGTGGCCCCCAACATTCTACGCGTATGATAATCTGTGAATTCCGTTGTTTCTGAAGCAATAAACGATTCCGCCTGTAAAGTATTCCTTGATAAAATAGCTGAACCTTCCTCGTAAACTTCATAGCCAATATGGCTAGGCATCCAACACCAGTGATAACTCATTTCGAGTTCTTTTAAACGTTTCACAAGTAAGTACGCAAAATTATCTTTTTTAATAGGCATCTGATTTAATGCATGGTGAAAAAAAGCATCTGTATGTCCTTCACCAACATCTTTTCGCTGATTCACTTCCTGTAAACAAATAATATCAATTTCTCTAGCAGCAATCATTTGAGCAAGCGTTTCTAATTTTTCCAATGGCTGTTCTTCCATCCAGCTATGGGTATTCAATGTCAGTAGTTTCATAATTCTCCTCTCTTTCAATAAGCAGAAAAAGTCTGGAGTAAAACAGAGGTGTTTTCTTCCAGACTTTCTTCATACAAATAGCGGAAAAAACAATCGGGACAGATGTTACTTTCTGTTTCTCATATCTATTAAAGTTCTAAATGCATGAGCCAAAACCATTTAAACAATGTCCCAACCACGGTTCTTTTCCCCTGAATTTATCTGCAGAGTTCTTGCGATAGTTTTATTCTAACAATTCTCTCTTATATGGTAAAATAGCCGATCACGGATTTCGCAGGTTGATCTCCTTGTTTTTCAAGTCGATACGTTTCAATCTTTTCTCCATTCGTGAAGATAACCATCATAGTAGTTTGTTTGCCTTCACTACGAATTTTGTCCAAGTCAGCAATTGCAATTTTTGTCCCTGCACTAATGTCTTGTCCTTCTGTAACCAGAATTTCAAAGGCAATGTCTTTCATTTCTACAGTATCAATTCCCATATGAATAAGCACATCAATCCCCTCAGCTGTTTGTATACCTAAGGCATGCTTTGTAGGGAAAATACTTACAACTTTCCCAGACACAGGGGCATAGATGGTTCTATCTGTCGGAATCACGGCATATCCATCACCCATCATTTTTTGTGAAAAGACCTCGTCTTTCACTTCTTCAATCGGAATCACTTTCCCATCTACCAAAGAATAAAGACCTTCTTTTTTCCCTAGAAATGTTGAGTTTTTTGTCACTTCACTTACTTCTTCATTCACACTTGTTGATTGAGGAATCTGTGCACCGGAGTTTAGTAAGTCCTCAATATCAGATTTTAACACATCCGCCTTTGGTCCATAAACAGCTTGAACTCCGTTATCTTTTACAATCAGACCCATTGCTCCAGCTTTTTTCCACGCTTCCTCGTTTCCTACTTTTTCATGTGCATTAACACTTACACGCAATCGGGTCATACAAGCGTCAACCTCTTTAATATTTTCTCGTCCGCCTAACAAATTAATGATGTCAATAACTTGCTGGTTTGCATTGACTGATTCATTGCCTGTTGTTTCGGCTGCTTCTCCGTCATAGTTTCCATTTCTTCCGGGTGTAGCGAAATTGAATTTTTTAATTAAAAAGTTAGCGACAAAATAAGTAACAACCGCAAAGAGGATGACCATCAAGACGAAATTGATTAAATCTCCGCCTAATCCTGCCTTTATTGCTAAAGGTGTTCTAGTCAATAACTCAATATTTCCAAATGAATGAACGCGTAGAGGTAAAATATCCGCCATAGCAAATGCTGCCCCTTGAATAATTGCGTATACGACATAAAGAGGTACCGCTGCAAACATGAACATAAATTCCAGTGGCTCAGTCACACCGGTTAAGAAGACAGCTAAAGCTGCAGAAAAGTACATTGATTTATATTTATCCTTTTTATCTAAATCAACATTTCGATACATTGCATAGGCAAGCCCCATCAAAATACCTGAAGAACCAATCATTTGCCCAACTTTAAAACGAGCAGGTGTCCAGTTTTCCAAAACAAAATTATATTGAGTCATATCTCCTGAACCCTTAAGATTCACTAAATCTGTCGCCCACGCAAGCCACAAAGGATCTTGACCAAATACTTGTGTCCCGGCTTGGGCACCAGAAAGAATTTCGTAGGTACCGCCAAGTTGCGTATAATTTATCGGAATGGTTAACATGTGGTGTAATCCAAAAGGTAGTAACAAACGTTCCAATGTTCCATATAAGAACGGCGCTAAAACAGGAGCTGTATCTTGTGATTGTGCAATCCACAAGCCAAAGTTGTTAATTCCTGCTTGTATATAAGGCCAGACAACGGCAAGTACAAGTGCAACCAGAGTTGACCAAAGAATCACTACAAACGGTACAAATCGTTTTCCGTTAAAAAAAGAAAGTGCATCGGGTAGTTTTCGATAATTATAGTATTTGTTAAACGCCATCGCCCCTACAAACCCTGCGATAATCCCAACAAAAACGCCCATATTTAAGGCTGGTGCTTCTAATACGCTCGTAAAGAACCCTTTTACCATAATCTTTGTTCCAAATAACGTATGTGTATATGCTTCTTCATTGGCTAGCATTTCACTAGTCACACCAAAAATTGCACCTGTAATCCGGTTGATTAGGACAAAAGAAATCCCAGCCGCAAAAGCACCACCTGCACGTTCCTTCGCCCAGCTTCCGCCAATAGCCAGTGCAAACAACAAATGAAGATTACCAATAATTCCCCAACCAAGCGTTTCAATTACGCTACCTGTTGTAACAAGCGGTGCCCAATCGGGGTTAATCAAGGGAATCGATTTCCCTATACTAATCATCAGTCCTGCAGCCGGCATAACTGCTACCACAACCATGAGTGCCTTACCAAATTTTTGCCAAAATTCAAAACTAAATAATTTTTTCATCTTCTTACTCCTTTACGCAATCGGTTTCGTTTCTTGTTGCTATTATATATGCTGAATTCTTATTTGTAAACAAAAAAAGAAAATAATTCCTTTTAACAAGCTTTGTTCTATCAACTAGATTGCACTAATCACAGTTCAGCTCTATGATTGACCCTCTAATTTAAAAATCAAGCATATTTCTATTGACTAACGCAACCGATTGCGTTTATTATAAGAGCATAAAGCAACTAGGAGGAAAACAAATGAAACAAGTGCAACGATTATTCCAAGTAGATCCATGGAAAGTTTCTACTCATACATTAGATAAAGAAAACCGGCGTCTTCAAGAGTCACTGACTAGTTTAGGAAATGGATACATGGGAATGCGTGGAAACTTTGAAGAATCTTACTCTGGAGATCATCATCAAGGCAGTTATCTTGCTGGCGTGTGGTATCCAGATAAAACACGGGTTGGCTGGTGGAAAAATGGCTACCCTGAATATTTTGGAAAAGTGATTAACAGCGTCAATTATATTGCAATGGATATTTATGTGAATGGTGTTGCAGTTGATCTGTATTCAATGGAACCTGAAGATTTTTATTTAGAATTGGATATGAAAACAGGCATCTTATCTCGTCAATTTACCATTACAGTGAATGATACAACCATCCGATTTTCTTTTGAACGGTTTTTGAGCATTGTCCAAAAGGAAATGGCTATGATTCGCTTAACAGCTGAAGTGTTGAAAGGCGACGCAACCGTTACAATTGTTTCTAAGTTAGACGGAGATGTTCAAAATGAAGATAGCAACTACGAAGAACATTTCTGGTCACCCAGAGAAGCTGGACGTATGGAGGGTTTTTCTTATCTGTCAGCAAAAACGATTCCTAATTCGTTTGATATAGAACAATTCAGCGTAACCTCTGCAATGAAGCATGTAAGTAATAAAAACTATTCCCATGAAATTTCTAAAGAAGCATTGAAAATCGAAGAAACATTCTCATTTCATGTTGCAGAAAACGACTCTTTTTATTTAGATAAACAGGTGCTTGTAGTAACCAGTCGAGATATTCCTGAAAAAAAACAGATAGAAACACTAGGGACACTTTATCAGGCATTAACACCTGACTATTCTGCTCATAAAAAAAATCAAATAGATGCTTGGGCAAACCGCTGGGCGCTTGCAGATGTAATAATTGATGGGGATGAAGAAGCCCAACAAGGCATTCGCTTTAATTTATTTCAGTTATTCGCTACTTATTATGGCGAGGATGAGCGATTAAATATTGGACCTAAAGGATTTACTGGTGAAAAATATGGTGGTGCAACTTATTGGGACACCGAAGCCTATGCTGTTCCTTTGTATCTTGCGCTTGCTGATCCATCTGTCACAAAAAATCTATTAACTTATCGCCACAATCAGCTTCCGCAAGCCCAACATAATGCACGGCAACAAGGCTTGAAAGGGGCACTCTATCCTATGGTTACTTTTACAGGGGTTGAATGTCACAACGAGTGGGAAATTACCTTTGAAGAGATTCATAGAAATGGAGCAATTGCTTATGCTATCTATAATTATACAAATTACACAGGCGATACATCATATTTAGAAAATAAAGGATTAGAAGTGTTAAGTGAAATTGCACGTTTCTGGGCAGACCGCGTTCATTTTTCCAAACGGGCGCAAAAATATATGATTCATGGTGTAACGGGACCTAATGAATACGAAAATAATGTGAACAACAACTGGTATACCAATACAATTGCAGCTTGGGTTTTGCGTTATACGCGTGAGTCTTATTTACAATTCAAGGATAAAACTTCCCTGATTATTGAAGAAAACGAACTGGCAAACTGGCTGGATATTGTCGAAAATATGTACTATCCAACTGATAAAGAGCTGGGTATATTTGTTCAGCATGATACATTTTTAGACAAGGATCTGTTTGCTGCCTCTGAACTTAATTTAGAAGAGCTTCCATTAAACCAGCATTGGTCATGGGATAAAATTTTACGTTCCTGTTTTATTAAACAAGCAGATGTACTGCAAGGAATCTACTTCTTTTCTGATGACTACACACTTGAAGAAAAACGGAAAAACTTTGAATTTTATGAGCCTATGACTGTCCATGAATCTTCCCTTTCGCCAAGTATTCATGCCATTTTAGCGGCTGAGTTAGGACTAGAAGAAAAAGCATTGGAAATGTATCAGCGAACTGCTCGGTTAGACTTAGACAATTATAATAATGACACAGAAGATGGGCTACACATCACCTCAATGACTGGAAGCTGGCTTGCCATCATTCAAGGATTTGCTCAGATGAAAACAGATCACGAAACGTTAAGTTTTGCGCCATTTCTTCCAAGTAAGTGGAATGCTTATGCTTTTCATATTAACTACCGTGGTCGCTTGCTCTTAGTGACAGTAACAAAAGAGTCTGTTACGCTTGATTTAGTTCACGGAGAACCACTAAAATTAAAACTTTATAATGAATGGTTATTATTGACAGATAAAACAACACTCCCATTAAGAAAGAAGGATGACAAACATGTTTAAAGGCGTATTATTTGATTTAGATGGTGTCATTACAGATACCGCAGAATACCATTATCGTGCATGGAAAAAATTAGGGGAAGAAATTGGAATTACGATTGATCGTACATTCAATGAACAGTTAAAAGGTGTGAGCCGTGAGGATTCTTTAAGCCGTATGCTTGCATACGGACACAAAGAAAATGAGTTTTCAGAAGAAGAGTTTTCAGCAATGGCTGCCAGAAAAAATGAGTATTATGTTGAGATGATTCAAGAAATTACCCCAGAAGATGTATATCCAGGAATTTTGACGCTATTAAAAGAATTAAAATCTCATAATGTAAAAATTTCTTTAGCTTCTGCAAGTAAAAACGGACCTTTTCTTTTGAACAAAATGGCAATTGAACCGTATTTCGATGCAATTGCAGACCCAGCAAGTGTTGCAAAAGGCAAACCTGCCCCGGACATTTTTCTGCTGGCGGCTTCAAAGGTTGGTGTAGAGATAAAAGACTGTATTGGAGTGGAAGATGCCAAAGCAGGAATTCAGGCCATTCAAGCAAGCGGTGCTTTGCCAATAGGTGTTGGGCGAAAAGAAGATTTAGGGACAGACATTTCACTTGTTTCAGAGACTAGTCAGCTAAGTTTTGATTATCTTGTGGAGCAATGGATGCAAGCTAACCATGAACGTTAGCATCGAACCTGTTACTGGGTCTCCTTTAATCAAAGTCACATTAACTAACAACTATTTATCTGCTTCTTTTTATAATTTTGGCGCACGGATGCACCAGCTTTTTACTCCAAATAAAGAAGGGCTTTCAGAAAACATCCTCTTGTCGTATGATAGTGTAGAAGAATTGCTTTCTGATAAAAGCTATTTTGGAGCAGTCGTAGGCCCTGTAGCTGGTCGAATAAAGCACGCACAATGGAAAGACTTTCCTCTAGAAAAAAATTGCGGGACCCACCATATTCACGGAGGGTCCCAAGGGTGGTCGTATCAGTTTTGGACTATTGAGCTTTTAGAAGACCCTGATGTGATTGGTATTCGATTTCATTTAGAAGATTCGGTGTCTGGCTATCCTGGTCCAATAAATGTGCGTGTCACCTACAAGCTAGTGGATCATTCACTGATTATGACGACAGACTATCAAAGTATGAATCCGACTATTGTAAATCCTACAAGTCATAGCTACTTTAATCTTTCCGGTGAAGGTCAACAAGATTTAGACACACATAGTCTGCTCGTCAATGCTAGCCATCTTCTTGAGACAGATAAAGAAACGCTGCCAACTGGAAAAATTATTCCAGTAAAAGAACTTCCTCTAGATGTTTCAAAAATGCAGTCGTTTCCTGCTATTTTTTCTTCTTTTAAAGAAGGGCTTGACGACTGTTTTATTTTAAATAAGACTCTCCCTACCGCGCTTACACTGACTGAGCAGACCTCTGGTCGAAAAATGGAGATAGCAACAACAAATCAAAGTGTGGTATTATTTTCTACGACTGGTTTTGACGCACCATTTCTTATTAACGGAAAACCTATGCACTCAAATTATGGACTGGCAATTGAGCCGCAGCAGTTCCCAGATAGTGTTCATCATCCTTCATGGCCGTCAATTGAACTACCCCCCTTACAAAAAAGACAACAAGAAACCATCTATAGATTTTCATGCTTATAAAAAAGGAGTGGCAAATAAATGACTATCACTGTCAAAGATGTTGCAAAAAGAGCTGGCGTTGCCACCTCAACTGTTTCTCGTGTAATTAACGATCATTCAAGTATCTCAGAAGCAACAAAGAAAAAAGTTCGCAAAGTAATGGATGAGCTTGGGTATGTACCGAATATCGCTGCGCGAAACTTAGGTAAACGAACATCCAGTGCCATAGGTGTGATTTTACCACCGTTAGATTCAAAAGAGCGAATCGGAAATCCTTTTTACTTGGAAATTATTGAAGCTATCAATGATGAAGCACAAAAACACGAAATGACGACTGCCATTGCCACTGCGAAAAGTTTTCCAAGACTCTTGGAAAACGTCAAGCGGATGCATCGTCAAAAACAAGTAGATGGATTTATTCTCGTCTATTCAGACCGGGATGATTTAGTTATTGACTATCTTTATGAAAATGCGATTCCATTTACTCTCGTCGGTCAGCCTTATAAAAATGAGGAAGAAATTGTCTTTGTCGATAACGATAATCAATTACTTGGAAAACATGCGACTGACTTTTTAATTAAAAATCACCATGAGAATATTTTATTCATTACAAATACAACGCATGAAAGTGTTTATTTTGAACGATATTTTGGCTATCAAAAAGCAATGATGCTTGCAGGGCTACCAGCACTTGCCAGTGTCCCTTTGGAAAAACCAGAAGACTTTGTCGGGTTTGAACAACTGTTAAAAGAAACAAAGGCAACGGCTGCCGTCGTTATTGATGATATATTCGCCCTTCGTATTATCCAATTAGCAGAAATGTACGGTTATAAAGTTCCAGAAAATTTTTCTGTGATTAGCTTTAATAACTCCATTTTCTCCACTCTCATGCATCCTTATTTAACGAGTATTGATGTGGATGTCTCCGAGCTTGGAACAATGGCAATGAGAAAACTAATGGATCAAATTCATGAAGTTTTATCAACAGGCGTTCGTCTTGTTGTCCCTCACAAACTTGTGAAAAGAGAAACGGTCGTACCACTCACGCAAGAGTAAAATGATAAAAAGCAGGCCGGTACAGAAGTGTTAAGCTCCAAGAAATAAGCTGAACACTTCTGTACCGACCTCTTCTTTTACGATTACTTCCCCACCTCAATTAACTTCTTTGTTTGCTTTGTTATATATCGGCAGCTGTACTTCCGATCCTTCAAAATCAATCGTATAAGTAATCTCTTGATTGCCTCTAACCGTCATTCCAAAGTCTGTCCCATAGACAATTAAACCAATCTGATGTCCTTTTGGCACCTCATAAATCGTTGGCTGAAGGGCAAAAGTTACATCAACAAATTCTCCCGCCGCTAATTCATCTGTTTTCCATGAAGAAGTTCGATTTTGTAGATTCATGTGCCCCTTTGTAATCATTTTATTAGAAGTTATTCCTCCTAATTGAAATTCTTTTATATCCTCTTCTCGCCATTGATTTCCCAAAGGAAGCCCCTTTAGCTCAAGAACAGTAGGGATTTCCTTCAATCGTTTGGCTTTTCCATAGTCAACTAGCTGTACACTTACCATACCAAAATTAACACTTGATGCAATTTTCAGCTTAATAACTGGTTGACCACTGAGGGTCACTGCTCTTTCTAAAGGAGTTGTTTTTCCAAGATAACGATGTCCTTCTAATGGGCTTTCTTCCTCTTTTATCTCTGTCTCCCACTTGGCGATATCTTTTGTATAGATGCTAAATTGTTCTTTACTTAATTTATCCTGATAGCTCGCATTACCTGTCTGTTTATTTTCGCTCAGCTGAGTGTCACTTAAATAACGGGTTTCCCATTGATCTGGTACCCAATCTTCCATTGTTTCCCACGTCTGTTCGACAGTATTTTTTTGGACAAGTATGGCAGGTAGCAGTTTGTCTGCTTGATTTTCAACACCATAGAGTTTATAACTAAGCCAACTGTTCATCATATCATTGAAATCAAGAGAAGGCATATTGTGAATATAAATATGCTGACCTTGATGCAAAATAAGTCTTTTCTCCACGGGAACCTCTTTTAATGCTTCCCACAGCTGAGCTACATGTCTAGGCTTCACATTCCAGTCATTTAATCCATGGACCATGATAATATCTGCATACGTGTTTTTCACATGTGGTAAATAATTTCGTTCATCCCAAAATGTGTTGTAGTCCCCCGTTACTCGATCTTGTAAATTCACCATTTCTTTTTGTTTTGCATTAAAAAAGTCCTTAATCTTAAGATAATCCCCTGCATCATGCATACGACTAAAAGTTGATTCAGCAAGAACATCTGCATCCTCTCCAGGAAATCCACCAGGGGCTATAACTAGACCGTTATCACGATAATATTGATACCAGTCAGAAATAGCAGCTTCAGAAATAATTGTTTCTAACCCCTCCACCCCTGTTGTTGCTGCTGCAGTTGCAAGGGTTCCTAAATAAGATTTTCCAGTCATCGCCACTTTTTTATTACTCCACCACGCAGAAATTTCAATGTTATCTGTACGATTCGTAAATGCCCGACGATTCCCTGCCAGCCATTCGATAATTGCAGTTGTTGCAATCGTTTGTTCCACTGACCCGCAGGTTTGAATTCCTTCTGAATCCCGTGTACCAATCCCAGCAGAATAGACCGCCGCAAATCCTCGTGCTAAGAAATAGTCATTTAATGCATAAGATTTTTCTCTCATGAAGGTCTCAGAAGCATATTTTGCCTGTCCACTCACTTCACGCTCTGGAGGAAGTTGCACATCTTTTCTTGAAAACTGAATCTCTTCATAACTTACCTGATTTGGTTCTTTTCTTGTCAAAGGAACATTGACCTCGTGCGTTGCTTTATCACCAGCTTCAGGGTTTGTCCCTTGGTTATATGGGCTTGCTGTAAAGAGACTCGGTACACGCAATCCTTCCTGCGTCTCTACGGGTCGAAGAATTTCCACTTTTAGTAAATCTCTTTTCCCATCTTCATCTGTGTCTAGTGGTGCTTCCACATAAACAACTTCACGAATAATCTCGTCTGTTGCAAAAACTGCCTGTGCCTTACCATTGAAAAATAATGGTTTAGCTACACGTCTCTCAGCATAATATCCTCTACTAGCTAACAAATCAATATAGCTTAACCCATTTTTGGTATGAGTAGTTAACAAATAATACCAAGCCTCTATAAGTGCTTCTTTTGTTGATAGTGTTTTCTCTGTTACAAATACACCTATCTTTTTTGCATCCTCTAAAACAGAAGCAATTTTAAAGTCAATTTCAACTTGAAACTGGAGAAGCTGCAGTGCCACCGTGTAAAAAATTTCTTTTGTGACTGGTTGCTTTGTTTCTTCAAATTCAGCCAAAGTAAGCTCATCTGTCGCTAAAATCAACTGATATTTTTCCGTTATACCAGATGTTACTTGAACCTCTGGAAAACTTTTAGCTAAAAATGAAAACCACTGACGCGTAACATTTTCTTTTTCTTCATAAAAACTGATTTGTTTTAGCTCCTCAATCATCGTTGGATACTCAGTTGGTCGGATACCAAATTGATTTATTTTCATCTGCACAAAACTCCTTTTCTACCTATTATGGAGGATAATCTTATTATATTCAAAGAAATTTTTTTATTCACTTATTTCTCTTCGTTTTGATTCCCTTAGTATAGATTCTTTTTACTTCCTCATCTTCATGAAAACAGAAAAAATAGTTTCCTTTGAACCACTCACATCGTTTTCTGTTATACTTAATCTTAACTACTTGTCTAAGGAGACCTTGTTATGAATCTCGGCCGTTTTGTACGCTTATCTAAAAAGCGAGGAAATCGATTTATTTCTAGTCACTTTTCTTCAATTCAAATTATTGTTTCTTACTATATACTCATGACAGTTGTCTCTACTGGGCTTTTTTATTTGCCATTTTTCAGGGAGCCAGATGTTCATGTTTCTTTTATTGATATGTTATTTATGGCGGTCAGCACCATCAGTGTGACAGGCTTGTCTACCTTCGATATTAACAGTGTCTTTAATGAGCGAGGTGTGATTCTTTTAGAATTGCTCTTTCAAGTGGGCGGTCTAGGAATTATGATGATTTCCACATTCTTTTTTATTATCTCAAAACGGAAAATTTCTTTAAAACAGCGTCAGTTGATTATGACCGATATGAATCAACCCCGATTAAGTGGGATTGTTCGTATGATTCGAATTACGTTTGGTATTATCATCTGGTTCCAAGTCATCTTTGGTCTGCTTTTTTCTATATATTTTTATGTAAATGACTATTTTGACAATTGGGGCGATGCGTTATTCAACGGATTTTATCAAGCAATTTCAGCGGTGACTAACTCAGGATTTGACGTTACAGGAGATTCAATTATTCCTTTTGCAGGTGATTATCCATTTTTACTGAGTATTATGTTCTTAATCTTTATTGGCGGAATCGGCTTTCCTGTTTTGATGGAGATTCGCGAGTGGCTAGGCTATCGGAGACAAAAACACAAACTTCCTTTTCGTTTTTCTCTATTTACAAAAATTGCGTTACTTGCATTTGTGCTGTTGTTTGTTGTAGGAACTTTGCTGATCTTTTTCTTGGAAAAAGATCATTTATTCTTAGGAATGAACCCTGTTAGCCAATGGATGAACTCTATGTTTTATTCGATTACAACAAGAAATGCCGGCTTGCAAATTCATAATCTGCAGGACTTTCAGGTAACTACACTGATTGTGTTCTCTCTATTAATGTTTATTGGGTGCAGTCCAAGTTCAGTTGGTGGAGGCGTGCGAACAACTACGATTGCTATTATTGGTTTATACCTTTTTTCTTTCCTAAAAAGTGAAGAAAAAATTAATATTTTTGGTCGACAGATTGATGATGATGATGTCCGAAAATCAATTGTTGTATTCATGTTATCTCTAGGAATGTGTTTTTTTAGCGTTTTGTTCTTAACTGCAATTGAAGACCATTCACTCATCTCTATTATTGTGGAAGTTGCTTCTGCTTTTGGGACAACTGGACTTTCCTTTGGGATAACGGGAGATTTAACAGTTGTCGGAAAATTAACAATTGCAGCGCTAATGTTTATCGGACGAATTGGTATGCTCTATACACTACTATTGTTTGTACCAAAAGAAACACGTGATTTAGGTTATGAATATCCTTCTGAAAAAATTATTATTGGATAAAATCTATATCTGACTTTTCAAAACTATTCTATGTATGAGGTTTGGGCTGATAGACGCCTGAGCCTCTCTTCTCTATCATAATAAAGAAGAAAATAATCTGTTGGGCTTCCTTTATATTTTTTTAAGAAACCAGCATGGATAGTCCACTTTTTTTCCTACATATGTTATGATAAGTTGAATTATTTTCTTACAAAAAACAGACTTTTTTATATAAAATTTTATCGGGGGTTTCATTCATGGGTATACGCAGTCAACTGGCGATTACAGCTGGAAAAACATCTCAATGGGTACTAAAAAATTTTTTCAAAGGCGGCTCAAGCTACCCAGGAACACTAGCATTAAAAATTGATCCACATATCTTAGATACACTAGCAAAAGATTATCAGATTGTCGTTGTGACAGGAACGAATGGAAAAACATTAACAACGGCTCTAACAGTGAATATTCTAAAACAGGAATTTGATGTGCTAACCAATCCTACCGGAGCAAATATGGTTCAAGGGATTGTTTCAACATTCTTGGCTGCTAAGCCTAAAAAAGGGCAAAAAAAGTTTGCCGTATTAGAAATTGACGAGGCGAGTTTAAGCAAAGTAACAGAGTATATCAAACCTGAGCTGTTTCTTTTCACCAATATTTTTCGAGATCAAATGGATCGATATGGGGAAATTTATACTACCTATCGAATGATTGTTGAAGGCGCAGCAAAATCTCCGAATGCACCTATTTTATGTAACGGAGATTCGCCAATATTTAATTCAATAGATACCGTTAATCCGCGAAAATACTATGGGTTTAATCATGAAGAGCCAAGAGAACAAATGGCCCACTATAATACAGATGGTGTGTTGTGCCCTCGTTGTCACCATATCCTGCATTACAAAATGATTACCTATGCAAACCTAGGTGACTACTATTGTCCAAATTGCGATTTTCATCGCCCTGAACTAGATTATCAACTCACAGATATGGTGAGTATGGATAATGTATCGGCTGACTTCATCATTGATGGACAGGAATATGGAATCGAGGTTGGCGGAATGTATAACGTATATAACGCCCTTTCCGCTGCTGCTGTTGCAGAATACTATGGGGTAGCACCAGAAAAAATTCGCCAAGGACTTAGCTATGATGAAAAAGTTTTTGGACGCCAAGAAATCATCTCTATAGATGGAAAAAAATGTACACTCGTTCTAGTGAAAAACCCTGTTGGTCTAAATCAGGTCATTGACATGATTGGTTTAGCCCCACATCCCTTTTCGTTAGTTTGCTTATTAAATGCCAATTATGCAGACGGTATTGATGTTAGCTGGATTTGGGATGGCAATCATGAGGCATTTGCTGATATGGATATTCCAGCCGTACTAGCTGGTGGTGAACGGCATAAAGATATGGCTCTTCGTTTGAAAGTAGCGGGAATTTCTGAGGATAAATTAACCGAGACAAAGGATTTAAACGAAGTCATCGAAGATATTAAACAGCTTCCTACTGAACATGTCTATATTCTTGCAACTTATACTGCCGTTCTACAATTAAGAAAAGAGTTGGCCAGTCAAGGCTATATCAAAGGAGGAATGGATCGTGGCTAATTATGAATTAACTGTCGCTCATCTGTATGGCAATCTGCTAAATACTTATGGCGATAATGGCAACCTTCTTATGCTGAACTATTATGCAAAAAAAATGGGTGTAGCCTTCCATTCTGAAGTGGTAAGTATACATGAACCCTTCGACTCACAAAAATATGACTTAGTATTTTTTGGCGGCGGTCAAGATTTCGAGCAAGTGATTGTTTCAAAAGACATTCAGGAAAAGAAAGAATCTCTTACTCAATATATTGAAGACGGCGGAGTTATGCTGGCGATTTGTGGTGGATATCAACTTCTTGGACACTACTATATGGGCGCAAACGGAGAAAAAATCCGTGGAATTGGTGCGTTAGATCATTACACTCTTAGCCAAGAAAATAATCGTTTTATAGGAGATATTGTGATTCACAATGAAGAATTCAATGAAACCTACTATGGCTTTGAGAATCATAACGGAAGGACCTTTTTAGGTAAAGGAGAACGACCGTTAGGTACTGTTGTTCAAGGGCAAGGAAATAACGGGGAAGATAAATCTGAAGGGGTCATTTACAAAAATGTCTATGGTTCTTACTTTCACGGCCCCATTCTTTCAAGAAATGAACATCTTGCCATTCGACTTTTGAAGCTAGCCTTAGAAAAGAAATATGGACACGCGTTAGAATTACCGGAAGTTTTTAAAGAAGAATCTACCCAATCAACCGCTGTTGTTGAAAATAGCCTTTGATTATATGAAAAAGGAAACGTCTTCTACAAAGAGCCTGCTGTTTCAGCACTCTGTAGCTTAGAACGTTCCCTTTTTTTAATTGAGAAAAAAATTTTGTAGAAATTGAAAAAGAAGCGTATTTTCTTTTCTAAAACAAAAATTTCCTCCACAAATTTTACTTTTCTATTCTTGCCTTTTGCTGATTGATTTCTTTGATTCGTTTCATATCGAATTTAGGTGTTCGATTGTAGAAATATAACCCGTTTTTTTCCTGTTCAACATCATATAGCTGTGTATAGCAAAAGCCAAAAATTTTCGGATGATTTAAGAGAACTTCCGTTAAGCCTTTGTATCGTGCGTAGAATTCTTCTTGCGTTTTTGGTTCTTCGCCATATCCCCAAGAATCCTTTGATTGATTTGTTGGGTCCCACTTAATTCCACCATATTCACTTACACAAAACGGCTCTCCTTTATAGCTTTGTCGTGCATCATGCTCATCCCAAAAAACGCCATTCGTTTGATTTTCTCCAGTAAAATGTTCTGTAAATACTTGTACGTCTTGCGCATAGTCATGAACATCATAGATATCCGTAATTACATGATAATTGCCGCTGGTATCCACGCAAGGACGTGTGGGATCTAGTTTTTTAGTTGTATGATAAATCATTTCCAAAATCTCGTTTTTTTGTCTGCGGTACTCGTAATCCCATGACTCATTAAAAGGACACCACGTGATAATAGACGGATGATTAAAATCTCTCGAAACAAGACTTGACCACTCAGGAAGAAAGTCGGCCAAAGAAGAATATGAGGAAACATCTAATCCCCAATTAGCCATCTCGCCCCAAACCAGATATCCTGCCTGATCGCAATGATATAAAAATCTTGGTTCAAATGCTTTTTCATGTAACCTAGCCCCATTAAATCCTGCATCCAAACTCAACTGAATATCTTTTTTTAAACAATCATCCTCTGGAGCCGTATAAATACCTTCTGGATAAAATCCTTGATCTAGTACTAATCTCTGAAAGACTGGCTCTCCATTTAAGAAGAATTTATTTTCTTTAAAAGAAATTTCTCTTAAACCAAAATAACTTTTGACCCGATCCTCCTCAAAAGAGCAATGCACATCATATAATCGCCCGTGTCCAACCTCCCATAGATGAGTTTCAGAAAGCTGAACTTCTAAAAATCCATGCTCCGTAAGTACAGCTGAAACTTTACCACAGAGAATTCCTTTATAATAAACCTCTACATTTACTGTTCCTTTTCCCGTAACGAGTGCTTCAATAGTTACTTTACGTTCAGAAACATTTGGATAGTATTTGATTTCCTTAATATGTGTTTTTGGTAAGAATTCCAGCCAAACTGTCTGCCAAATCCCTGTCGTACGTGTGTAATCACAGCCATGCGAATGATAAAGACTACTTTGCTTTCCCTTTGGTTGACGTCCTCTTCGATTATCGTCCTCCACATAGATCGTAATTTTATTCTCGCCTGTTGTGACAAACGCAGATATATCAAAGAAAAAGGAAGAATAGCCCCCTTTATGCGTGCCAACTGACTGTCCATTAATAAATATCTGACTAAAATAATCTATCGCACCAAAATGCAACAGGATTGAATTTTTTTTCTGTTCTTCAGAAATATGAATTGTTCGCTGATACCAGACTGCAGGCATAAAATCGGTATAACCAATTCCGCTTAGCTCACTTTCTGGACAAAATGGAACAAGAATTTCCTGATCGAAAGAGTAGTCTACTTGCCACTCTCTTTCTAATCCGCTTTTTCCAAAATCAAAGGCAAATGCCCATGAACCATTCAGATTCTTCCAATTTTCTCTCTCCCATTGAGGTTGCGGATGCTCATTTCTTGGTAATGTTTTCATTTTCTTCCTCCAATCTTTCTTTACATTTATAGTATACCGTCGTATAGTTTTAATTTAAGATAGAATACGACTGAAAAAGTGAGGAATACACGCATGGAAGAACTTATAATTAGTTTTTTACCAGAACAATTTCAATTTCCAGATATCTTTCGAATTGAGCTAGCTGGAATTACCTATCCATTTGCTGGCTATTGTGTAAAGAGGGAGCATTCGCAAATCTATAGTATTGAGTATGTCCTATCAGGAAGCGGGGAAATACAAATTGACGGACTCTCCTATCAATCTGAAGCAGGGGATAGTTATATCTTGCCAAAAAATCATCATCATTTCTATTGGTCGGATAAACGAACGCCATTTCATAAAATTTGGATAAACGTTTCTGGTACACTGTGCGACCAACTGTTTGATGTCTATCATCTCCATCAACGATATTTATTAAAATCCGTTGACGTGAAGAATACGTTAGAGGCACTGATAAAAGTTTGCCAAGAATATCCTCTTACGCCAACACAACGGACGGAAAAATCCTCCATTTTATTTCATAAACTTCTATTAGGTATCCATCAACAACTTCGTCCTAAAGAAGAATTGATTCCAGAGGCTGTTCAAAAAGCAAAACTGATTTTAGATACTCATGTCCAGACCACATTGACAATTTCTGATCTTGCCAGTCAAGTGAATCTCTCCTCTTCACAATTGACCAGACTCTTTAAAAGGTACTTTCATCAGACTCCTTATGATTATTTTCTAACAAAAAAGATGGAGATGGCAGAAGTCTTATTGTCAGAAACTCGATTACCTATTCAGGAAATCTCCGATCGTCTTTCATTTTCTGATGAACATTATTTTTCAACTTTATTCAAACAAAAAATGAATCGTACACCTGGTAGTTTACGAAAATAAAAGGCACCATTTTTTGATGACTCTGACCCTAAAATGGATCAGTCTCAAAAAGTGGTGCCTTTCTCTTCAAATTTCATCACTATTTCTCACGATTAAAGTGATAGTGCTTTAAAATTCATTAACATTCACAGTGACGGAGTCTATAGTTTTTATGTAGCTCAAAAATGGTTTGTCCCATAAGTTGCAGCGAGTTTCTGGTAAACTTTAAAAACCACGGAGTAAGAAACAATAAAAGAGCGACAAAAGAGCATGTCAAAAAGAAATCAATCCATAAAAAACTCTGCAGCCCCATAAGTGAAGCAGCAATTACAATCAATGGTGAAATCAAAAGAAATCCATAGCTTGTCCATAATACGTTTAAAAGAAGATAAACGAATAGAAGAAGGCTCGTTTCTATAGCAGTATCAGCAAAAAAATTCCCTGTCTTTTTCATTACATAACCTCCACCCAATTTACTGTAGTATATCAAAAAAAAGCTCTTTTGAAGTCAGACTAAAGACTGAACTTAATCAATCTTTTATTCGCTGCTCTCGGTTTGTTTTTATCCAATGAACAAGTCCTGGCAATCATGTGTTGATTCATACAATTATCTATGCATAAAAAATTGATTGGCATGTCTTCGGTTTAATACCGAATTCACACCAATCAAATCAGCTAACTTTTAGAACATCTCTTACAGCTAAACTAGTTATACTCATGAAGCCCTACCAGATGACTTACACATGTTCGCCAGGCTCTGAAGCGATAATATCCAGATCACCATATAACGTCCACTCTTTTACCGCATCTGGGAAAATACAGCTTGTTCCTTTTGTTAATGAATACTCTTTTCCATCAACGACTACTTGTCCTTCTCCTGAAATAACGGTCATCAGCGTATAAGGCGCCTGTTTTTTCACTTGAAGTTTTCCTGCTACCTGCCATTCATAAACATTGAAAAATTCTGTTTGCAGATACGTAATAATTGAAGACGCTCCTTGACGAGCTTCTTTGATTTGAACATCAGGTACGCTTGCTGGTACAGTTGTCACATCAATAGATTGTTGAATGTGCAGCTCTCTTGTATTTCCTTGATCGTCTTTACGATCATAATCATATACACGATAGGTAGTATCAGAACTTTGTTGTGTTTCTAAAATCAAAATTCCTTTTCCAATTGCATGAATTGTCCCACTTGGTACATAGAAAAAATCACCTTTTTTGACAGGTACGCGCTTCAATAAATCATCCCAACGTCCTTCGTGAATCATTTCAGCCAATTCTTCACGCGTTTTCGCATGATGCCCGTAAATAATCTCAGCACCAGGCTCTGCATCAATTACATACCAGCACTCTGTCTTTCCTAGCTCTCCTTCATGCTTTAATCCATAGTCATCATCAGGATGCACTTGAACAGACAGCTCATCCTCCGCATCTAAAATTTTGGTTAGCAAAGGAAACACCGGGCCAGTTGGGTTTCCAAATAATTCTTTTTGAGTCGCCCAAAGCTCATCCAATTTTTTTCCTTTAAATTCTCCATTTTCAACAATACTCACACCATGAGGATGCGCACTAATCGCCCAATCTTCCCCAATCTTATCATTTGGAATATCAAAGCCAAAAACGGTTTTTAAACGGCTGCCTCCCCAAATTTTTTCTTGGAAAACGGGCTTTAAAAATAACGGCTCTTGCATAATAGAAAACTCCTCTCAATTCATTCTTCGTTATTATATCACTATTTCTTTTTAAGTGCCTTCTCTTTCAGGTAAATAGAAAGAATTTCGTCACGATTCTGAATATATTCGTCACGATGGTCAGCTGGATGGATACGATTGGATAAAAAAATAAATGCAGAATGCTCTTCAACATCTAGTAAAAGAAATGTCCCTGTGTACCCAGTATGAAACAATAAAGGATGGCCATCCATCTCATCTTCTTTTAAATCCCAACCAAGAGAACGATGTCCCTTTCCAGAAGGCGTACAGTCCTTTAATAATTTTAAAATCGTCTCTTTCTTCAGGAAGGTTCCATTCTCCACACTTCCTAATTGAAGATACATCTCTACAAATTTAATTACATCTGATACATTTGTAAACAACCCAGCATTTCCCGCATGTTCAGCTAATATTCGCGCTTTAGGATCGTGTGTCACTCCATGAATCACCTCGCCAGTAGATAATTGTTCTGTTGGAACAATCCGATTTGAGGCCTTAGGTAAAAATAGACTTTGCATCATACCGATTGGATTTAATACTTCTTCTTGAAAGATATCAATCACATCTTCCCAGTAAATTTTCTCTAGCATAAATCCGAGTAAAATTGTTCCTGCATCTGTGTACTTCACTTTTTTTCCAAGATTTTCTCCTGCTTTTAATGTTAAGTAGGCTGCTCTTAATTCTTCTTGATTCAGTTCGTCTCGATTCTCTATCCAAGTATTTATATCGGATGTATGGGTCAATAAATGACGAATGCTGATTGATTCATCTTTAAACTCGGGAAGATAGGTTTTTAACGGATCATCCAATTGTATTTTTCCATCTTCTAAGAGTTTCAGCACCACACTTGTCGTACAGATAACCTTGGTCAATGATGCCACATCAAACAAGTAATCCTCATCCATCGGCAGTGCCTCTGGAACGATACGAGCCTCTCCAATCACATGTATTTCCTGTTTATCTCCTTCTATAAATGCAAACACTGCACCGGGAAATACGCCCTGCTCTTTTTTCTTTTCAATTTCTTTTTGAGTTTTAAGATACAAATAATCCCTCCTAATTTGCCAAAATAAGGGCCGCGACATACTAACTGTCTCAGCCCTTTTCGTTTTAGATTTCTGTGGATCCTAAACAAGACAACGCTTCTGTCTTGGTATTGTAAAAATAAATACAGATTGGAAACAAACGTATTCTGTTTCACCCTCTACTTACTATTTTCTAACAAACCACCATTCAATCCCAGTTGCATCATAAATGGTAATAATTGCTTTCTTTTTATCAATGAAAAAATCTTTTTTCAATGTGATTAAACGCGACTCAAGATTACTCATGGTTTCTTCACTAACGTGAAATTTTAGAAAGTCTAGGCCCAAAACAGAATCTGTTGGTAAATCAATAGTTCCGCCTTGTGCTTCGTTCAATCCTACATGAAAATCGCCTTCGTTTAAAACCATAATGCCATTGTTTTCATTTTGTACACTCAACCCTAATACTTCATCTAGAAACTTGCGTTGACAGTCCAAGTCACTGACATTTAAATGAACTTTATCAAACCGTGTACCGCTTGCCAGCACGTGAACTGCTTCATCTGCTTTTTTTAATAATTCCTCTTGATCCATTGGTTCAGCTGTTGCTGTATCTGCTGATAACACCTCTGAATAATAAATGCCAATCTCATTTCCTTCTGGATCGACTAATAAAATGCCTAATCGATCATCGTCTTCTAATGCATTCTCAATTGGATACTCTGCCTTTCGAATACGAGTTAAGACATTGGCCATCTCTTCTTCACTAGGGACAGTTAGTGAAAATCGGTGTAATTTTTTTATCTCACCACTATGTTCATCTGCTCTTGGGCTTTCTTCTAAAAGAAGTAACTCACTTCCAGTTTCTTGTGTGCCAAAAATCGCAAGCTCGTTTTCTTCGCGTTTCAAATCAAAGCCTACAACATCTCTATAAAAATGAATCATTGCATCGCGATCTTTTACTCGAATAGCAACACTCTTCAAATAAGTCGTTTTTTCTAAAACAAAATCACTCATTACTTCTTCTCCCCCTCTATGTCAAATTTTATTGTACTCATCATCTTGAATTCCCGCAAGTATTATCCGAAACAAAATGAAAAAAAACAAATATTCTGTGAAAATTGGTGTAATTTTACAGAGTATTTGTCTTATTTCTTTTAAAGATGAGGAAATTATGCTGCATCCTCTGAAAATTGACTATTATATAAATCAGCATAAAAACCATTTTTTGCCATTAATTCGTCATGATTTCCTGTTTCCACGATTGAACCGTGATTCATAACGATAATATTATCGGCGTCACGAATGGTTGAAAGTCTATGCGCCACAACAAAACTTGTTCTGTTTTCCAATAGACGACTCATCGCACGTTGGATGAGAACCTCAGTCCGTGTATCTACGCTTGAAGTCGCTTCATCCAGGATGAGAACATCTGGATTAGCTAAGAACGCACGGGCAATGGTAATTAGTTGACGTTGTCCTTGTGAAATATTACTTGCATCTTCATTTAAAACTGTCTTATATCCGTCAGGAAGCTTACGAACAAAATCATCGACATGGGCGGCTTTTGCTGCACGGACAATTTGTTCATCTGTTGCCGTTTCATTACCGTATTTTATATTATCATAAATTGAGCCTGTAAATAGCCATGTATCTTGAAGTACCATTGAAAAATGTGCACGTAATTCGTCACGTGTTAGATCACGAGTGTCTCTTCCGTCATATTTGATACTTCCACCACTTACATCATAGAAACGCTCTAATAAGTTAATAAGCGTAGTTTTCCCTGCTCCGGTTGGTCCAACAATGGCAACCATCTCTCCAGGTTTTACATCGAGATTGAAGTCTTCCATTAATAATTGGTCTTCGGAATAGCCAAACTGTACATGATCAAATTGAACTTTATAAGGTGAATTTTCAACCACTGCAACACCAGAAGGTTCATCCTTCATTTCTGATTCATCTAATACCTCAAATACACGTTCAGCAGAAGCTACGGTTGACTGAATTGTGTTCATCAAGCTAGCGATTTGCGTAATTGGTTGTGAAAATTGACTCGTATATTGTAAGAATGCTTGTACATCCCCTAGGCTCATATTTCCGTTAGCAACCTTCACACCACCAAGAACTGCAACAAATACATAGCCTAAATTTTTAACAAAGTTCATTAAGGGCATAATCATTGCTGAAATAAATTGAGCTTTCCAGCCTGATTCATACAACTTTTCATTTTCAATTTCAAATTCAGCCTGATTAGCAGCTTCATGATTGAAGCTTTTGACAACCATATGCCCGCCATAACTTTCTTCTACCTGGTCATTTAACAGTCCTAAACTCTTTTGTTGTCCTGAGAAAAATTTTTGTGATTTTGGTGCGACAATCATAACTACTACTAAGCTTAATGGAACGGTTGCTAAAGCGATAAGCGTTAACTGAGGAGAAATAGAAAGCATCATCCAAAGAACACCAATAAAAGTAACCACACTAGTTATGAGCTGAGTTAAGTTTTGTTGTAACGTTCCAGCAATATTATCCATATCATTAATCGCACGTGACATAATATCTCCATTACTATGCGTATCATAATAAGAAATAGGGACTTTATTCATTTTTTCTTCTAGCTCACGACGCATTGAATAGACCGTCCGTTGTGAAACACGAGTCATAATGAATTGCTGTAAGAAGCTAAAGAGTGCCGAAATGAGGTACATAGCGATAACTGTTAATAAAATTTGACCAATTTTTTCAAAATCAATTGGAAAACTATCCAGTTTAGCCCCTGTTTTCATTTGGGCAACGCCCTTCATCACACCATTAAAAATTTCAGTCGTCGCTTTCCCTAATATTTTAGGCGTTTGTATTTGGAAAACAACCGCCGCAATCGCTAGGATGATAACAGCGATAATCGCATAAATTTTATTGGACATATAGTGAAACAGCCGCTTAACCGTTCCCCAAAAGTTTTTTGCTTTTGGTCCTTTTGCACCTATATTTCTACCAGGTCCTCCACCCATAGGTCTAGATGGATGAGCTTGTTTTTCTTTACTCATTTGATCCATCCTCCTCTCTTAATTGAGAACGAACAATCTCTTGATAGGTTTGGTTGTTCGCCATCAACTCGTCATGTGTTCCTTTTCCTACAAGTTTTCCTTCATCCAACACTAAAATTGTATCAGCATCCATAACTGTACTTACGCGCTGTGCAACTAAAACAATGATGGCTTCTTTTACGTCTGCTTTTAGCGCAGTACGTAATTTTGCATCTGTTTTAAAGTCAAGTGCAGAAAATGAGTCATCAAAGACATAGATGTCTGCTTTTTTCACTAAAGCACGTGCAATGGCTAATCGTTGACGTTGTCCGCCAGAGAAGTTTCCTCCTCCTTGTTCAACATAGCTATCTAGTCCATCGGTCATTTCAGAAACAAAATCCTTTGCTTGAGCAATTTCTAACGCTTTCCAGATTTGTTCATCAGAAGCATCCGCTGCCCCATACTGCATATTTTCACGAATCGTTCCCATAAATAAAACCGCTTTTTGAGGAACAACGCCTAATGCTTCTCTAAGATTTGCTTGTGTAACAGCTGAGATATTCGTATTGTTAATTAAAATTTTTCCTGATTCAATATCATAAAAACGAGGAATTAAATTTACGAGTGTGGTTTTACCAGAACCTGTCCCCCCGATTATCGCAACCACTTCTCCTGATTTTGCAGAGAAATCAATGTCTTCCAATGCAAGGTTTTCCGCTCCCTTATATCGATAATTAACATGATCAAAAACTAAGGTTGCTTCTTTTCCTTTTAATGGCAGCTCATTTGGGTTAGCTACATCTGTAATATCAGGTTCAAGCTCTAATACTTCATTGATACGCTCTGCAGAGGCCTGTGCTCTTGGTACCATAACAAAAATCATTGCTAGCATCATAAAGCTCATCAATATTTGCATTGCATAGGTCATAAATGCGATTAAATTCCCTACCTCTAAGGTCATATCAGCAATATAGTGGCCTCCAAACCATGTAATGGCAATATTTGTTCCACTCATAATCAAAGTCATCAATGGAATCATTAAGGATACAATTGTATTTACTTTAATGGCTGTTTGTGTGTAGTCTTTGTTGGCATCATCAAACCGTTTTTCTTCATAATTCGTTTTTCCAAATGCACGGATGACACGAACACCTGTTAATCCTTCACGAAAAACCAAGTTTAATCGATCGGTTTTCTTTTGCATACTCTTAAATAAAGGAACGGCAAAATACATGATTCCACCAACTAAGACTGCCATAATTGGCAAGACATATAAAAAGATTTGTGTTAACTTGGGATCCTTACTATATGCAAGAAAACTTGCCCCAATTAATGTGATTGGCGCATTTATCATCATTCTCAAGAACATTTGCGTAACCATTTGAATTTGAGTAACATCATTTGTTGTACGAGTAATTAATGAAGCTGTCCCAAATTTATCAAACTGATTATTAGATAGATGTTCTACTTTATTGTAGACGTCACTTCTTAGCTGACGCCCTAATTTTTGTGATTCTCTTGTTGCAAAAAAAGTATTCCCTATTGCAGCAAGGATACTTATGACTGAAAAACCGATCATGACAAATCCTGTTTGCCAGATATAGTCGATGTCCCCTGTCGCAACCCCTTTGTCAATAATATTAGAGGTCAATGTTGGCAAGTATAAATCGGCTAATACTTGAACAACCATAAAAATTACGGCCATGATTGCTGAAACCAGCGAGACACGTTTGATTATTTTTACCATTTACTTACCTTCTCTCTGTTTCATTGCACCTTCACGTAGCCAGCTCGTCTTCAGCCGAAAATCCTGAACGACTAATTCAATGGAATACTCCGGATCATTTGCTAAGTGCTTATATCCATTAACTACCGTTGAAAATACTGCATGCATTAACAACTGAATCAATAAATCAAGCTCTCTAACATCCTTCACCTTCAATAGTTCCATATCAATTTGCTCTGCTAAATGCTGATGCTTCTCTTCTTTTGACTCGCATTGCTGTTCTTTTTTTGTTTTTGCAAAGTCAATAATCATTCGTCTAGATGCACGATAATCCATATTCATAAATAAGTTGCGATAAAAAGAAGAATTTACACCCACTAATGTATCTCGTATCATCTGAGAAAAATAATTCTCAAATCCCTTAAATAAATCTCCATTGGCTTTATCAATTGCTTGCTCCATATCTCTTCTACTATCTTGTCTTAACAAGTCGAAATAATAAAAGTACAAATCTTCCTTGTTTTCAAAATATTGATAAAAACTTCCTCTTGGAATCTCAGCAAGCTTCACAATATTTGCTATGGATGCATCTTTTAAAGGTGCCCTTGAAAATTCAATACGCGCTGCCTCCAATAACCGTTCCTGCTTTTCATCTGGCAAATGAAAAAATGTACGAGTTGGCATAATATCCTCCCTCTTTCTCGAATCTTTTTTACAAATATGACACATCGTCATATGACACCTTGTCATTATAGCATCTTCATTTCAGATTGCAAGGAATTTACACGAGATTTTCATAAGAAAAAATGATTTCCAAAAAAGTTCATAAATTGGCGAATAGACTGACATTTCCAACCAAAATAATTACAAAAAAATTCAAACTTTTTTCATAATTACAAGCAAAATTTATTTTAAAAAAAGCGACGAAAAATATTTTTATTAAAATTTAAACAAAAAGCTTGCAAAAAGTTACTTACTTTTAGTAAACTAATGATTGTCATAAAAAAAAGAATTTAAAGGAGACTCATTATGTCAAAATTATTAGTTATCAAAGCACATCCATTATCTGCTGAGGAATCTCGCTCTATGAAAGCTTTAGATACATTCTTAACTTCTTATAAAGAAACAAACCCTTCTGATGAAGTTGTGGTTTTAGATTTATACAATGAATTCATTCCAGAAATTGATAAAGATATTTTAACTGGATGGACTGCTTTACGTTCTGGAGCTGCTTTTGATACATTAACTGCAGACCAACAAAAGAAAATCGCTCGTTTTAATGAGTTGACTGAACAATTTTTAGCAACTGATAAAGTAGTAGTTGCTAATGCTATGTGGAATCTAAACGTACCTACTCGTTTGAAAGCTTGGTTTGATACAATCAACGTTGCTGGAAAAACATTCCGTTACACTGAAGAAGGGCCAAAACCTTTAGTTGAAGGAAAAAAAGCCCTACACATCCAGTCAAATGGCGGATTCTACGAAGCACAAGATGCTTCTTCACAATATGTAAAAGGGATTTTAAACTTCATTGGTGTTGATCAAGTAGATCAATTATTTATTGAAGGAATCGATCATTTCCCTGACCGCGCCGAAGAATTATTAGCTACAGCAATGACTTCTGCAACAGAACTTGGTAAAACATTCTAAAAATAAAAAAGGGATTCTTCACTTATTAAATAGCTGAAGAATCTCTTTTTTTATTTTTATTCAAAGAGCAGTCATTTTTTAATAGAAAAAAACCATCGAGCAATTGCTCAATGGTTGATTCTGATTGTTCTTGTCTTATACCTGTTCCTGATCCTCAGTTTCTTCTTCATACAGATTGGAAACATCCTTATACCATTCAAATACATGTGTAATAATCACTTTAGCAGCTGCATATACTGGAATTCCCAACATCACTCCAACAATTCCAAACAGTTTACCTGAGGTTAACAACACTAAAAGAATCGTTACTGGATGAATCGATAACTGGCTTCCAAGAACCAATGGTGAGATGAATCGTCCCTCAATCGTTTGTTCAACAACAAATAAAATTAAGACCTTCACCAGCATAATTGGTCCTGCCACAATTCCTAAAAAGATTGCAGGAACCATCGCTAGAAATGAACCTAGATAAGGAATTAAATTTAAAAATCCTGCAGCAATTCCTAAGGTTACGCCATAATCAAGTCCAATTGCCCAAAACCCGATAATAAACATGATTGCTACAGCAAATGCAACAGTCAACTGACCTCGAATATAAGAGGAAACTTGCTCATTCATTTCTTTTAGTACTTTGAGCGTAGGTTTACGCATTTTTGTCGGCATGAATTTTACAAAGTATGGCGCTAACTGCTTTCCGTCCTTCAGTAAATAAAATAAGATGAAGGGCATAGTAATGACTGCCACTAAAATTGTAGCAACTGCTCCGACAAAACTTCCAACACTTTGAACAGTAATTTTAGAGATATTCTGAATAATCTCGCCTAATGAGCTCATCAAGCGATTACTCATTTGTTCAGCCTGATCTTTGAATTGCACTAACAGTGGGCTACTTAAAATCTCGTCCATTTTTTTATTCATCGTATCTAAATAATTGGGTAAATTCGTAGTAAAGCTAATCGTCTGCTCCTGAATTTTCGGAATAATTACAACCATACCCCAAACAATTAGTCCAATAACTAAAATAAAGAGTGCAATGATTGTATAAAGTCGCGCAATTCCTTTCTTTTCAAAATAATCAACGACCGGATTCATTAAATAGTACAGAATCCCTGCTAAGATTATCGGTAAACCTACAATCGCTAGAAACTGCCAAATTGGCTCAAAAAGATAGGAAACCTTGGTAAAAAGTAATACGATAAGTAACACTAAAAGGACTACTAGCAATGAGGTAACTACTTGATTATTTAAGAACCATTTCCAAAACCAGGATAATGGCCGATTTTTTTGATTTTTATCTTCTTGCATCCTTACCTCCTATAAATAAATGATTTCTGTATTTTTTTTAAATGCTGGAACTTTATATGGTGTTAGATAGACTCCATTCACAATTTGATTTTCTTCTGGAACCTTGTCAAAAATCAATGTTAAATGACCTATAGATTGCAAATTCTGATTTGCTGTTTTTCCTACAAATTGAATCGTATATTCCTCTCCGTCAAAAAGAATTTTCCCTGCTTTTTTTAACTCAACTGGTTCGCTATCCTTCATTTCTTGAATGACGGAATAGTTTCTTAATGCAGGCGTTGCTGTTTCTCCAAATAAGATGACAATCGGTTCTTTTTCACTTAACGCTTGGCTGCCGATTTCGCTAACAATTGTTTTCATTTCCAACATCGCTCCTCATTTACTTTGAATGATATAAATATTATAGCATACTCAGATTGTTTAAAAACCCACCGAACACTTTCTATGGTAAAATAGTTACGAATCAAAAAATTGGAGGCTAGAATTTATGTTAGAAAAACTATTATTAGGTACCTACACTCGTCGTGTCAGTGAAGGTCTGTACACATTGACTTTAGACACCGAAAAAGAAACATTAGAGGGTCTGACTTTAGCAACGAAGGAAGACAGTCCTACATATGTAACAAAAAGTCAGGCGGGAAATGTCTACACCATCACTTCTATAGAAGGAAAAGGGGGAGCAAGCGCGTATACTCCAGCATTTCAATTTTTAAATGCTGTGACAGAAGAAGGAGCGCCCTTATGCTATGTAGCTGTTGATGAAGCACGTCAGCTTCTTTATGGAGCGAACTACCATAAAGGAGAAGTCAATGTCTATCGTATCTTAGAGGATGGCTCAATCCAAGCAGCTGATAGTGTGTATCACACAGAAAAAACAGGTCCGCATGAAAACCAAGATAAACCGCACGTTCACTATACGGACTTAACACCTGATAATCGCTTAGTTGTTTGTGACTTAGGAACAGATGGTGTTTACACTTATGATGTCTCTGAAGAAGGCAAGTTAACAAATGTAGCCATTTATCAAGCAGAACCTGGCACAGGTCCTCGTCATTTAGCTTTCCATCCAAACGAAAAGATTGCTTATTTATTTGGAGAGTTAGATAGTACAGTAACTGTATTAGCCTACGATGCTTCTAAAGGAACATTTACGCAAAAACAAAAGCTCTCTACACTTCCAGCTGATTTCACTGAATTTAATGGAGGAGCAGCTATTCGAGTATCAAAAGATGGTCGATTCCTTTATGCATCAAATCGAGGACATAATTCAATCGCAGTCTATGAAATCAGCGAGTCAGGAGAAGAAATTTCACTTATTCAATTGATTTCAACAGAAGGTGACTTCCCACGCGATTTCAATCTAAATACGTCAAATGACTTTTTAATTTGTGCGAATCAAAACTCTGATAATCTAACCCTATATCGCAGAAATGCAGAAAGTGGTAAATTAACTATGGTTCAAAAAGATGTATTTGCTCCTGAATGTGTCTGTGTGTATGTTGAACAATAGAAATAGCTGAAGTCTGATCAGAAATGTTCATCTCTAAGAACCAAGTAGATATGTTTCCATAAGCTCTCCTCTTTATCAAATTTCCAGAAAATCTGAAAGTAATTGGTATAGTTATATCTCAGACTTGTTTTCTTATTTTTGCGAACTAGTTTTCTTAATCATAGTTATCATTTTTCTTATGAGACTTCTTTGTTTATACTGAGTATAAGGAGGATGATTCTATGTTTAAGAAAGAACCTACACAACAACTAGTTAGTGATTTATCTGATCTTTTCAACAAATGTTTGCCTGTTTATGAGTTGATTACTAGCAGAAATTATGATGAACTGCGTATATTACTAAATACGAATGAATTATTTACTATGTACAATCATTCAAAACTTTTTTATACGCTTCATCCAGAGCTCCAAAAATCTGAAGTAGAAGCCTTCTACGTATCTTTTGAAGAATTTTATCTGGAGTTAAAGCAGGTATTCTTCCATGAAGATGATTCAACTGGAAAGCTTTATAGCAAACTTTCCTCAATGAAGGATATTTTTGAAGAGTTGACGACAGCCTACAATGTTTTATAATGAATAAGTAAACAGTTGAAAAAGAGGGTGTTGAAATGGATCAGCAAGAGGTCTTAGATCGTTTAAGGGAAGAATTAAATATTCCGTTCTTCAATGGAAAAATTGAAAATAAAGACTATACAGAAGAAGAATATCAACAAATCAAAAAAGACTTACTCCAGTATTTTGATGATTATGTAAGAAATGTAGAAAATTAGAAGAAGAGGTTGAACCACTGATGCTACTAGGTTCAACCTCTTTTTTTATAATTTTTTCCACATTCATCCCATAAATGTGTCCTTTACTACACTAAAAAAATGGACCATGCTATCTTGTGTCTATCAGTTAGTCCATGGATTGCCTGCCCACTGTTCTATAGAGTCCTCAAATTTCCGAGTATATGCTTTGAGCTTATCAAAAACAAATATAAAAATGACTTTAGGAAATAGTTCTATACTCGTCTATCTCGACAATTTTAATGATGCTTCACGTGCGTAAAGCTGAGAAAAGAAGGATAGACAAAATTAGGTGAAATACAGGACACTCCTAACTACAATGGATAATTTCTAAATAATCTTTTTTGAAAACCTATTCAAAATCAAAAAAAACCATTATTAAATAGCAAATGAACAAAATACGGCTCCTTTACTTTTTCTTTCACATAGCGATAGATCACTTTCTAGTCAAAAAAGTTCACTTATTTGACTGGTTTATTCGTATAAAAATTTTATAACAATAAACATTAAATAACAATTATTATAAATCAAATAACCCGTACTTTCATAATCGTTCGCTCCATATTTTACACAATTATCTTTTCTTCTCTTTGTAACTTTTTTCACTAAAAAGAAAATAAAAAAACCATCGGTTGGTTAGGCCGATGGAAAAAGGAGTAATTACTCTAAAAAGAGTAAAATGAAAAATAAAAAGGTTGTTTTTGGTTATGAATTAATCATACCTTATTTTGTATCATTTGTCTAAGCAAAAACTATATTTTTAAATTAAATAACTCTCATTTTGTTTTTTGACTATTTTTTCAACAATAAATTCGTCATTCTTTGAATAGAGAAAGAAATCTCATCTGTTGCCGTATCCTGTTTTTCTTCTGCTGCATCAAATGCCTTTTTATCAATTCCTTTTTCTGAATCGATACTTTGAAGCATTTCTTCGCAACCAGCTACATAGCTTAAGTATGAGCGCTCAAATTTCTTATGAATCCCCATAACCGCAGCGGGCGGACGTAATGTGCTGATTTTTTTTGCCATCGCACGATACTTATCTGTCCCTTCTTCAAAAAGAACACTGATTTCTTTTAATTTATCAGCAGAAAGGCTCTCCGTTTTATCTTCATCTAAGGCTGTACGAATTTCCTCATAGCTTGGATTCATACTTTCTCCTATTTTTTCTGTGTCTGTCACGATGTCATTAATTGTCTGTACATAAAATCCTAAATTCGGTCGCAAAAAAATCCCTACTTTCTATAATGTTAGTTCTATTTTAAACTGTTTATGGTCCTCCTGACAAGCACCCCAGCCAAATATTCATGAATCTGCCACAAATCACTAAAGATTCTATAGATTTCTTATGTACGCCACAGTTTTTATGAGAAAGTGAAAGGATCTCTGTGTATTGAAGTATCCTTCATTTTGACCACTAGCTTTCAGGTGTCTGTTGCAAGCGTAATCTTTAAACTTCTAACGATTATGAAAGCGAAAAATAACCATTACTTTAGTGAGCCACTTCCTGCCAAGACGAAAGATAACATATAGATAAGTTTCTTTCGAATAACGCTAAAATTTCATAACAGATTATCTAGTAAAAAAATCCAGAATCAAAAGACTGCTCTCTTGGTTCTGGACTCCCGTTAACTAACCTCTAGCCTTCCCAATTAAACGGTGTTAGCTATGGATATGCTCATAAGTAATAGCCTATAAGTGATATTAGAAAATTGAATTATAGATAAAAATTAATTTTCAGTTGCTTCTACCAAATCATTCATTTTTAAAGTCAATGTTGCACGTGTATCTTCTCCACTATCTTCTGTAAATTTGATTTCAACATCTGATTCATAATCTGAAATTTCATAATCTACATAAACATCTACAGTTTCATCTGGTTTCATCTCTACATTTATTGCCGACTCTATATTTGGCACATCAGCAAAAACGATTGTCGTTGATTCTAATTCCTTATCATTTTGGTAAAGACCAACAATTTCTTTTAATAAAAGTGCGTAGGCATTTTCACTTTCAGAACTTAAATTTGTTACTTTATAGTAAACTCGTATAGCAAATCCTCCGCCAGATAAAGGGATTTTTTCTCCCTTTTGTAATTGTATTTTAGAGGTTTCACCTGAAAATACTTTTTCTTCCTTAGAAAATGACCAGTTTGGTTCCTTAGAGCAGGCGGCTAGATTAACTGAGCTTATTAACATAAGTCCGATGAATAAAATTGAAACTAATTTTTTTTTCATAGTTACTCCTTTTTTATTTTGTAATAAAAGAACGATTGTACTTTTATTATACCAATCAATATGGACAGATTCATCTTTTTTTATTTGAAACTTTTATGCCTAGTCTTAATGATTTAAAAAAAATAAAAGCACACTCACATCAGCATATCAATTTTATTTTTAAACGACAGAAACGTTTCCACTTATTTTGAATGATTCATAACTCATACAAGTAAGAATTCTACTTTTTCTGGATTTGCCATCTTTCGACTTGACACACGTGTATTCGAATGTATAAAGTCAGCTCTATTATTCAAAGATGCCTAAAACTGCTTTTATAATCAATTTGTGTTATTTTCTGTAAGTATTAAAGAAATTCCCTTTTCAAAAGAGGTAATTTCAAAGTCAGGAAATGCATGCTTGAATTTATCGGATACAAAAATATTATCCACCTCATATCTAGGAAGTAATTCATCTAATTCACGGACTTCCTTACTGAAAAGCTTAGCTATTTTAAATTGCCACAAGTGAATCACTTTATATTTCAAAGATCTATTTAATATTTTTTCAGAAATCTTTAGCATATCTAGAAAGGTATGAGGATCATCACATGGTAAATGCCAACTCTGACCATAGGCGCTTGGTGTATTTCCAATAAGTGCCATTGCTCGACTAGCATCTGGAGTCCATATTAATGTGCGTAAAGCATTCTTATTAACCGGTATTTTAGCAGTGACATTCCTTTTAATTTTATCTAAGAATAAAGTATTTGTAATACTTTGCGTTTTATTTGGACCATAAAATTCCGGCGCCCGACAGATAACTCCTTCTAAACTACCAGTTTCTATTTCACTTAAAACTAATTTTGCCATTTCAGAACGTATGTTAGATTTTCTACCTACAGGCGAAAACTTAGTGCTTTCATATTGTGGAGTGCTATCTTTTGGATACATATACGTGTTATCAAAAAAAACAAGTTTACTCTGGGATTCTTTACATGCTCGTATAACATTATTTGTGATTTTCAAGAAATTAGCTTCCCAAAGATTAGAGTTCATCGGTAAACCAACAGTAAAATAGACAATATCACTAGCTTCAATTGCTTTTTTAGTTTGATTGAAATCCATTAAATCCGCTGCAAACACCTGATCTGTAGGATTAATTTTTTGGGGCTTACGACTGACTAACCGAATATCTGTTGTATAATTTTTATATAATTCTTTCGCTAATTCATAGCCTATTTGTCCATTACTTCCTAAAATTGTTTGCACTTCTTTCGCTCCTCAACATATAATTTTGCTACAGCCCGTACAAAAAAGGGATTTTGTCCTGTAATAATCCGTCCGTCCTTTAACGCAAATTCTTTATAAAATCGTTTTTTTTGAAATATTGCCTCTCTTTCCTCTGCCATTTTTTGATTAAAGAAAGGTACTATTTTCATTTTACCTGCTAGTAATTCTTCGGTTTTTGTAAATCCTGTAATTTTTTTCCCCGAAATCAAAAAGTTCCCTTCCCTATCCTTAATATTAAGTAATCCAGCTATCCCATGACAAACAGATAAAATATAGCCATTGTTTTCATAACTGCTCAAAGCAATTTCCTGTATCTCTTTATTATCAGGAAAATCCCACATGACACCATGTCCTCCTGTAAAATAGATAGTATGGTAATGAATTGGGTTTACATTTTTTGGCTTTTTCGAATTTATCAAAGTGTCATGAATAAATTTTTTTCTAAATAGATATTCATAATATCCTTATCTACATATTTCATACTTCTTGGATCTAAAGGAACAAAGCCTCCTAAAGTACTTACAAAATCAGCTTCAATATTATGTTTATAAAGTTCATCTATAAATTCAGCACTTTCACCTAACCAAAGACCAGTTGCTTCGTTTGTACCAGCATATTTTTGAATGTTTGTTTCAACAATTAATACTTTTTTCATACATTTTCCTTCTCATTCATAATATTAACGACTTTATTTAAAAAGCATTGAAGTTTTTTGATTTCCGTTTGCTTATGATCAAGATAGTAATAATTCTTTGTTCCTTCTTGCCTAAGCTTCACAATTTTTGCCTCTTTTAAAATTTTTAAATGATGTGAAATTGCTGGTCTAGATAAATTAGTTATCTCTAATAATGAGGGAACTTGTAAACCTGTACAATTTTCTTCTTCAAGCAGACGAATAATAATTGCTTGCCTTTTTTTATCCCCTAATGCAATAAAAAAATCACTTAGCTCATAAAAATCATGTTGTAAAGTAGTATAATCAGTCAAAATAATCTCTCCTAGTATGGTTTAAATGTTTAATCCATTGAACCATAATAATAAAATAAGTGCAAAAAAAAGGATTTGGAAATCTGAACTTTAGTTTCTAGTAATCTTTTTTCAATTATAGACAAAATTCGCTCAGAGCTCGAGACAGAAATGGTCAGCTACGAGAAGCAAAAAGATACTGTGATAGCTACGTGATTTGCAGCACCAAGCGGGGACATCTCTAGCATATCCTATGGTGCAGAAGTTGTTGAGAGACAAACGCAGGGGAGACCTTCAACTCTAGCATGTTTCATGCGTAGAAGTTGTTGAGAGCGAAACGAAGTGGAGACCTTCAACTCTAGCATGTTTCATGCGTAGAAGTTGTTGAGAGCGAAACGAAGTGGAGACCTTCAACTCTAGCATGTTTCATGCGTAGAAGTTGTTGAGAGCGAAACGAAGTGGAGACCTTCAACTCTAGCATGTTTCATGCGTAGAAGTTGTTGAGAGCGAAACGAAGTGGAGATGAGCCCCCCACCCAACAGATTCCCTTCTCTTCCTAGCCTTTATTAAGAGTTTTACGCTTGGGTATAACTTTAATCAGTCATGCCCGCACCTTCGTCTGCTTTTGTGTCCATAAAAACACTTATTTAGTAGTCTAGCTTAATCAATAAAACGAGGGAAACAGATGACTAGCTATAGAGGCTTCAAAACTACAAATACAGAATGTTACTTAGTTTTGAAGTCAAACAAATAAGCAACGAAAACCAGCTGGCTTTCGTTGCTTATAGACACTAAATTTTGCTCATCTCATTTGACTAAGATGTCATTTTCTCTTTTTTATTCATGAACCTGTTCCTGTTTGCTATGCTTTTTTTAATCCCATACGTTGGAAGAACTTCACTATTTCAACGATTGGAATAATTGAGATAGAAGCGGCAAGGACAATTCCCCATTGGTAGCCATCTAAATGAGCTACACGGAAAATATCATTTAATCCAGGTACTAAGATAATCACAGCCATCAACGCAAATGACAATAGAATTGCCCAGTTGAATGTTTTATTTCTAAATGGTCCCACTTTAAAGATGGACTCATGAATTGATTTCACGTTAAATGCATGGAATAGCTGCATTAATCCAAGCGTTGCAAAACACATAGTTAGCGCATCAGCATGAATTGCATCATATCCAGCATGTACAGGCCATTGAATCGCTGACCAGTAAACAAATAACGTAATTCCACCTTCAAGTATCCCTTGATAGATAATACTTCCAAACACACCGCCTGAAAATAGGTTCGAGTTTCGTCCACGAGGTTTGTGACTCATTAAATCTTTTTCCGCAGGTTCCATTCCTAAAGCGATTGCTGGGAATGTATCTGTTACAAGATTAATCCATAATAGGTGAATTGGTAATAATGTGTCCCATGCAAGTAAGGTAGCAATAAATAAGGTTAAAACTTCCCCTAAGTTTGCTGCTAGCAAGTATTGAACAGTTTTTTGAATATTTGAGAATACTTTACGACCTTCTTCAACAGCTACGACGATTGTTGCAAAGTTATCATCTGCAAGAACCATATCAGAAGCACCCTTAGAAACTTCAGTCCCTGTAATTCCCATACCAATACCGATATCTGCTTGTTTCAAGGCCGGGGCATCATTTACGCCATCCCCTGTCATCGCAACTACTTTTCCTTCTGTTTGCCAAGCTTTCACGATACGTACTTTATGCTCTGGAGAAACACGTGCATAGACAGAATATTCGTGTACTCGCTTAGCGAATTCATCGTCAGACATTTCATTTAACTCTGCACCAGTTAAAACCGCAGCATCGTCACCTTCTTTAATAATCCCTAGACGAGCAGCAATTGCTTCAGCTGTATCACGGTGGTCTCCTGTAATCATGATTGGACGAATGCCCGCTTCCTTAGCTACTCGCACAGCTTCTGCAGCTTCTTTACGCTCAGGATCAATCATCCCTACTAATCCAGCAAATACCAACTCAGTTTCTAACACATCGCTTGTCACTTCGTTTGGAATTGTATCAATGACTTTATACGCCATGCCTAATACACGCAAAGCTTGTTTCGCCATATCAGTATTATTTGCTAAAATATCATTCTTTTCAGACTGTGTCATTGCTACTTCTTTGCCATCTAACAACACTCGGTTTGTTTTTTGTAATAAAATATCTGGCGCACCTTTAACTGCAACTAAGAATTTACCGTCTTTTAATTGATGAACGGTAGACATTAATTTACGTTCAGAATCAAATGGCAGCTCCGCAACACGTGGTTCTTCTGCAACTTTCTCAGTAACGTTAAAGCCATGGTCTAATCCAAATTGAATTAACGCCGTTTCTGTTGGATCACCGATTAGTGTACCATCTTGTGCAAATTTTGTATCATTACTAAAGTTCATAATTTTCAATGCCATATTATCTATTGAAATATCTGAACCTGCGCTAACTTGCTTATTATCTGTATATAATTTTTCAACCGTCATTTGATTCAACGTTAATGTACCCGTTTTATCTGAAGCGATAATATCTGTACTTCCCAACGTTTCCACAGCAGGCAACTTACGAATTACAGAATTACGTTTTGCCATTACTTGGGTTCCTAGAGCTAAAATAATCGTTACAATCGCTGGTAATCCTTCTGGAATTGCCGCAACTGCTAATGAAATAGACGTTAACAACATATCAACTGGTGAAGTGTTGTTTACAAAAATCCCTACAAAGAACATGATGACTGCAATTACAATAATTGCAAGTGTCAGGAATTTACCTAATTGGTTCAAGTTGTTCTTTAATGGTGTTTCTGTTTCGTCTGCTTGTGCAAGCATGCCCGCAATCTTTCCTACTTCTGTGTTCATTCCAGTGTTAACAACTACACCTTTTCCACGTCCGTAAGTCACATTACTATTTGAATAAGCCATATTGATACGATCCCCGATACCAATGTCTGTTCCTTCTAAAACTGTCAATTCTTTTTCAACGGGAACTGACTCACCAGTTAAAGCAGCTTCTTCAATTTTTAATGATTGAACTTCAATTAATCGCATATCTGCAGGGACAACGTCGCCCGCTTCTAGTAAAACGATATCTCCCGGAACCAGTTCATCACTTTTTACAGATAATGTATGGCCATCACGCAAAACATTCGCGTTTGGGGTAGACATTTCTCTAAGTGCTTCAATCGCTTGCTCCGCTTTTGATTCTTGAATAACACCCATCACTGCATTAATGATTACAACTAACATGATGATACTAGCATCAATAACTTCGTGAGAGACAATCGCTGAAATAATTGCTGCGGCGATTAAGACAATAATCATTAAATCTTTAAATTGTTCAAAAAATTTAACAAGCATGCTTTTCTTTTTGCCTTCGTCAAGCTCGTTTTCTCCATATTCGCTCAGACGCTTTTTCGCCTCTGCACCACTAAGCCCTTCCCTTGAAGTGTCTAACTCAGAAAGTACGGTTTCTTCTGTTTGACCGTAAAATGCATGAGTTAATTGTTGCTTTTTCTCTTCTGACATGTTCTTCCTCCTCATTTTTCAGCTCTACAAGTCTATTCTAACGAATCCTAGAAAAAAAGGAAAAAAAATAGACTTGTGTATGCTCAATAAACATACATAAGTCTCACTGTTTAAGACAACACCAGAAATTTCTTTCAGGGTTGGTGATGTTGCCACAGCTTTCGCTGCCAGTTACTCCCTCATGAATCATTACTCTATTAGTATACAATGACTGGTGTAATAGAGCAATCATTTTTCACAATTTTCATGTTTTTTTACTGGATATGCAATAAAAAGCCAATAAAACTATTGACAATCCTCTCTTGTCCATCTGTTAACCCTATAATTTTTACAGAGTATTAAATCTTTAAAAATCAAAATGAACAGGTCGTGACAAGAGTGAATATCACTAAATAGCAAATAGCTGTCAGCCAGCCGCTAAAAGTAAAAATTCTGTGGATCTCACTACCTGTAGTTGATGCTATTTCTAATCTCCTCAATCTCTACTATTCACCCTGGGATAAAAAAACTGAAATAAAATCTGTCCAGTTTTCTAAACAAAACGATTTTATTCCAGCTTTCTTCTAGTCATTTATTTTGGAAATAGGCCAAAAGTCCTGTACCTGCCCTTGCTCCATCCCCATAATAAATTTCTCTCGAATATCAGGATAGTCCTTTGCTAAGTGACTAACCAAATGTTTAACTTCTTCTCGCTTTGTTTTTTTATCTACGGGACAAGGATTAAAAATAACTGGGAGATTTTCTCTATCCACGAATCGAATAATCTCCTTTTCCTGTAAATAAATCATCGGACGGACCAACGTAATATCCGTTTTTGACAGATAACTTTTAGGTTCAAAGCTTTTCATTTTTCCATGAAATAAAAAGTTCATAAAATACGTTTCAATTGCATCATCTAAGTGATGTCCCAAGGCAACTTTCTGGCAACCCAGCTCTCGTGCCCGAGTGTAAAGATAGCCTCTGCGTAACTTAGCGCATAAGGAACAAGGAGACTTTTCTTCACGTATATCAAACACCACTTGCGCGATATTTGTATCTACAATCTCGAGACTGTAACCTAAATGCTCAACAAATTCCTTCATAGGGGATATATCCATATCAAAGCCCATCGATAAGCATATAGGAACAATCTCAAAGTCAAAGCCTAACCTTTTTTGTCGTTTTATCGTATCGAGAAAGTATAAAAGACTTGTACTATCTTTTCCTCCACTCATTCCAACTGCTACTCGATCACCAGGCTCAATCATCTGATGATTCAGGATTCCTCGACGAATCGGATTATAAAACTGTTGATTGTCCTTTTTTACAAAACTCATGATTTACTCCTTAAAAAAACGTTCAGATAGACTATATTGATTTCCTGCAACAATATCGTATTGTATCATTTGATAGGCTTCATAGGCTTCTGACTCATCTTTTGTCAATTTTATTTCTTTTTGCCATTGACCATTTTGAAAATACAAATTTCGTTCAAATGCTGGCAGTGTTTCTTGCACCGCATTTACCAGCTGATAGAATCCGGTCGTCGGCAGATTACTTTGTTCCATCAAATCTCCTGCAAAATAAAATGGACTTGTTATGGCTTGATGATTATCTTTGTTTGTTAAATTTCCTTTATTATCATACATTAAAAACTGTGTTTCATGAAGCGTACTTTCATCGTTTGCAGCCTGTATTTCATCAGAGTAAATCCCTGGCAAGTGATCTCCCCAAAAAACAACTAGCGTTTGACGGTCCACTTTTTTCAACTCATTTAAAAAGGTCTTCAATGCCTGACTGCTATAAGAGACGTCTTGTAAATAATTTTGGAGAGAATCCATATTCCCTTCTCCACTTGCTTGATAGTCAAGCGCTGTATATTTTCCACTATAGGGCATGTGCGTTTGCATGGTCACTAGATGAATAAATTGCGGCGTACTGTCATCCTTTAGAATATCCATGACTTCTTTGTAAGCAGCTGCATCTGAAATATAAGGATTTTTTTGAATCGTATCCGTATATGTCATAGTATCTTCATCTAAAAATTGATCAAATCCAAACACATTATATACATCTTTTCGTTTATACATAGAGGTATTATACGGATGAATGGCTGTCGTCTGATAATTTCTATCTTTTAAAACTGAAACTAACGAAGGAAATTCAGTCATTTTAGGAACAAGCATTGTATAAGGTGTAGTCATTTGTGGATTCATCAACTCCATTGAAAAACTGGTTAATGCCTCAAACTCAATGTTTGCCGTACCGCCCCCATAATTTTGGGAGAGCATATTCCCGCTATATGTTTGGTTAGCCATTTCATAATAGTCAGCTAATGGATCTCCAGAGATTGTTAATCCATTCAATCGAGAAGGATCAGAAAAACTTTCACTCATTATATAGATAATATTAGGTTCTCGTTGAGTACGTGTCTTATTCTTATTTTTTGCTAAGTCTTTATATTTTTTTGTAATTTCTTCTACTTTTTCTTTTGAGTATCCTGCAGGTTTATCCATGGGATCAACTTTTAAATTGTATAAAAACCCTCCAATGAATCCTGTATTATAATAATTCATCTTCTGACTGTAAGGAATCCAAAGTGCCGTCTTGTTATATTCCTTTCGCAGTAAATTATTTGGATTATTGAAATTACTAATATAGAAAAACAACGCAATAGATAAGATAAACGTAGTTCCTCGAATAACTTGAAAGTGTCGAGGCTTTTTAAAGCTTTTGTAAATTCCCCAGCCAAATAAGCTCAGTGCAGCAAGGGACAATGCCATGATAAGAATAAACGGTCCTGTTCCTGCCATCTCTTTTAACAAACCCAACTCTGTAATCATTTTTAGATCATCTGGATAAATGGGTTCTTGTCTAAGCGTCATCTTCATATAATCCGCATAGCCTAAAATACCAATAACCAAGCTATAGAGAAGTGTACCAACGCCTACCGAGCCTGCCAGACTAATGAAAAACAAAAGAAGAACTGCTAATACAAAACAACCCAAGAAAAATTTCTCTGCATGCCATGAAAAAGCAAATTTAAACGCTAAATCCCATGAAAGGTTATTCTGACACCATTGTAAATAAAGATTGCTCCCTACTACTAGTGCCAATAACAGGATGGTAATGATTGGATAGATGACTCGTTTATCACGCAGTAATGCTTGAATCTTTTTTTTCACGAAAGTTCTCCTTCACATTCATTTCTTATTTGAAACCATACATTGAAATCACATCATCATTTATTGTAGTCCTTGCTTTTTTGAATGTAAAGTCGCTTCCAGCTTCATTGGAAAGTTTTAACAAATTTTTCTCCACTCTGCTCAAAGGAAGTTTTTACGCAAAAAAGCTTAGAATCAATTACAATCCTAAGCTCTTGTCTTCTACTTCCAAAACGTATCAAATACACTGATTGGCAGATGTCGTTTATGCTGGGTCTTGTTCCACCAAGCTTCAATTTTTTCTTGTGCATCTACAGGAACTTCTTTTCCTTCTAAATAATCATCAATCGCATCATAGGTAACACCCAAAGCAACTTCATCTGCAACAAGAGGTTTGTCATCCTCTAAATCTGCAGTTGGTATTTTTAAATAGAGCTCCTCTGATGCTCCTAATGCTTGCAACAATGCTTTCCCTTGCCTTTTATTTAATCGAAAGAGTGGTAAAATATCTGCACCACCATCACCAAATTTTGTGAAAAATCCAGTAATATTTTCGGCTGCATGATCTGTACCAATCACAGCCCCGGCTTTTTCTCCTGCAATTGCGTATTGTGTAATCATACGTTGACGAGCCTTTATATTTCCTTTATTGAAATCGCCAATTTGAACACCCGCAGCTGTTAAAGATGTGACTTGCGCATCCACAGCAGGTTTTATATCCACTCGTAATTGAATGTCTGGTTGAATAAACGCCATTGCTTTTTTTGCATCTGACTCATCTGCCTGTGTGCCATAAGGGAGACGAACAGCTACAAACTGGTAAGTGCTATCTCCAGTTTCTTCACGCATTTCTGTCATAGCCAACTCTGCCAATCGACCAGCCAAAGAAGAATCTTGACCACCACTTATCCCTAAAACAAATGTTTTTAAAAATGAATGCTTCTTTAAGTAGTCCTTTAAAAAGTCAACACTTCGACGAATCTCCTTTTCAGGGTCAATCGTTGGCTGAACGCCTAGTTCCTTGATAATTTCATCTTGCAAGCTCATTTTTTTGCCTCCTAGTCAACAATATAGCTTTTGGCTACTTGTTGACGAATTTGTTCCATAATTTTCATTTTATGATTCCAGCAATCTGTAGATAAGTCAACCGGATACTTTTGAGGATTTAGATCACGCTTGTATTCTTCCCATAGTGAATCAAGGCAGTCTTTTGAATACGATTTGATAGACTCTAACGAAGGAAGCTCATACACCAGATTTCCTTCATGATAGATTTCCTCTAACACGGGTCTGGCAGAAAAATCTTTGACTGTTTTATTAATAAATGTATGAACAGGATGGAACATAAAAATTTCCTCTTCTTCTCGAGGATCTTCATCCCATAAGGTCACATAATCTCCTTCAGATTTCCCATCAGAATTTCGAGTGATACGCCAAACCTGTTTTTTCCCAGGAGTGGTCACTTTTTCAGCGTTACTGGAAAGTTTAATCGTATCAATCATTTCTCCTGCTTCATTCTCAATTGAAACTAATTTAAATACTGCACCTAAAGCTGGCTGATCGTAGGCTGTAATTAGTTTCGTTCCAACACCCCAAACATCAATTTTGGCTTTTTGCATCTTTAAATTAAGAATTGTATTTTCATCTAAATCATTTGATGCATAAATTTTTGCATCCGTATATCCAGCTTCATCTAGCTGTTCTCGTACTTTTTTAGAGATATACGCCATATCCCCGCTATCAATCCGAACCCCTAAAAATCGAATCTTATCACCAAATTCTTTTGCTACACGAATAGCAGTAGGAACTCCTGATTTTAACGTATCATAAGTGTCCACTAAAAATACACAATCCTTATGCGTTTTTGCATATGCTACAAATGCATCGTAATCATTTCCATAAGACTGAACGAGTGAATGCGCATGTGTCCCACTTGCAGGAATCCCAAAAATCTTTCCTGCGCGAACATTACTGGTGGCATCTGCTCCACCTATATAAGCTGCTCTTGTACCCCAAATAGCGGCATCAAATTCTTGTGCACGACGTGTTCCAAATTCTAATAAGGGGTCATCTCCTATTACTGATTTAATACGTGCAGCTTTCGTTGCAAGTAATGTTTGAAAATTAACTGCGTTTAAGAGAGCTGTTTCCACTAACTGACAATGAGCCAGAGGACCCTCTACTTGAATAATTGGTTCATTGTTAAAAACCAACTCGCCTTCTTTTGCTGAACGGACAGTACAGGCAAATTCAAAATTTCTTAAATAATCAATAAACCCGTCCGAATATCCTTCAACTTCTTTTAAATAAGCTAAATCAGTCTCGGAAAAATGGAGATTTTCCAAATAATCCACGAGCCTTTCTAAGCCAGCAAAAATGGCATACCCATGTTTAAACGGCATTTCTCTGAAATAACATTCAAAGACTGCATGTAAATCAGCTCTTCCTAATTCCCAATACGTTTGCATCATGTTAATTTGGTATAAATCGGTATGTAGTGTTAAGCTGTCATCTGCATAGACTTTCTTCATCTTCTTACTCCTTTTATATGAAACATCTGCTTTTCAGTTTATTTATCCTCTATTATAACAAAAAAACACAGATGAAAAAGAAAATCGCTTGATTTTTTACAACTGGCTCATCATTTCGATTTTCTTGGCAAATTTTTGAGCGTTTGGTGCGTGCTAAATAGCAATGCTTCTCCTCTTTAGAACCTTGATACTTATTTAATACTTCAAAACAAAAATGGAAACGTACATAGCCTATAAAAACCAGATAGTTATTTTCCTTCTCTTATATAGATACTCTATTTTTTTAAAATTATTTTTCATTTGAAAGAAGTTCTTCAAAAATAAATTTTCCTACACCGCCCTCGTTACAGCTGACTGTCAGACGATGACTTTTTTCTTTCACACTTTCTGTTGCATTTGCTACAGCAACCGCTACGTCTACTACTTCAAGCATTGGCAAATCATTTTCTCCGTCACCAATTCCAAAACTCGTCACATCAGGATAGTTTTTCAAGTAGTTTTGAATTGCAGCTCCCTTTGTACTTAGCGGATTGACGATTTCAAGTGTTTTTACAAAGGATGTAAACACGTAGGTTGTTTCACTACTAAGTTTTTCTCGAAGTAGCTGATGTTTTTCTTCACTTGCTTCCATTAGCTCTACTTTTACAATGACCCGTTCAGGATGGGCTTCTAAAAATTCTACAATATCCTCAACGTGATGACAGCTTTCTTCAAAATAGGTCGTTTTATAGTCCATCAATAACGTTCCTTGGTCTCCCATGAAAGTCATACTTTCACGTAAGTCTTGAAGATTTTTTCGATATTTATCGACAGGCTGTATAAGCACTTCCTGATCCGTGTGAATAAAATACAAAATAGATTCTTCCTCCAAGATAGGAATCATCTTCTTTAATGTAGTTAAAGAAAGGCAGTTGCGATAAACAGCGGGCTTTCCGACTTCCTTTAATCCAGCCCCATTTCCAAAAATAACATCACAATCTAATCCTAGCTCTTGTTCCATTTGCTCAACTAATCCAAATCCTCGACCCGTAACAAATACAAAATGATCCCCTCGTGCCTGCAAAGCTTTTACAGCATCAATATTTATCTGAGGTGTCTCTACCCCTAAATCTTGAAATGTTCCATCAACATCCGAAAATACTATATTCATAAGTTCCCTCTTTCATTTCATTCTTAAATGAAGTATAACATAAGTAGAATTTAAACCATTTGACTTTTTAGAAAAAATTGTTGACCTTCTCGTAACGTGAGGGATTATGATAGATTTGTCAGGAGGAATAACTATGGAATATACAATTAAAGCGATTGCTCAACTATCTGGTGTTAGTGCACGAACACTCAGGTACTATGATGAGCTAAAACTACTGAAGCCAAAACGAATCAATTCTTCAGGTTATCGTATCTATGGAGAAGCCGAGGTTGACCGTCTCCAGCAAATCCTATTCTATCGTTCCCTTGATATGAAGCTGGAAGAGATAAAAAAAATCTTAGACCAGCCGAACTTCCAAATTACCACTGCATTAGAAGGACATTACAGACAGCTGTTAAAAAAACGCGCATCTATCGATTCCTTGATTTCTACAGTGGAAAAGACATTACGTTACCAAAAAGGAGAAAGCCCTATGACAGATTCAGAAAAATTTGAAGCCTTTAAAGCACAAAAAGTACAAGAAAACGAAGCAACTTATGGACAAGAACTACGTGAGCAGTATGGAGAAGAAATCATGAAACAATCTAATAAAAAATTTAGCAATCTTACAGAAGAACAATATCAAAAAATGAACGAGACAGAAAAAAATTTAATTTCTCTCCTACGCTCTTCACTTTCTGCTGATGCTGATGTCTCTGAGGTGAAAACCAAACTTGTTAACCTGCATAAAGAATGGTTATTCTACACTTGGCCTAGCTATTCAGTAGATGCCCATAAAGGATTGGCAGAAATGTACCTAGTCGACGAGCGCTTCACCTCCTATTATGACGAAAAAGCTGGAAAAGGTGCTACAAAGTTACTTGCAGAAGCGATAAAAGAAAGTCATTGATAGAATACAAAAAAACCAGGAAAAATTCAGTTAGTTTCTCCTGGTTTTTTTATGTAGTAAAAGACTGTAACCTTCCTATTCACACTCTAATCAATTTCAAAAATGACTACTTATTTTCCCTGCTGACAGTAAATAACTATTTCAAAATCATTACTCATCCTCCAATAAAACCGCTGTTCCTATCACAACTGGCTTTGTTGAATCCCCTAGTGCAAAACTAATTCCAAGAATACCATTTGCACCTAGCTTTTTTGCCTCTTTTTCCATATCTTTAATTGCTGTTTGAATATATTCAGTCATACTAACAGACATGCGAATCGCTCTCCAAGAATCATCATAGCCGCTGACAATTCCTAGCTCTTTCACGACCCTTTTTCCCACACATTCTGAGCGTGTCGATGTAATCATTCTATCTTCTCCAATCTCTTCTATCATAAAAGTCTCCTTATTTTCTTTTGATACTGTTTGCTCATTATTGGCTCTTATCGCATCCATTTGTTTTTCTAGTAGCTGCTTTAATTCAAACAGGAGGTACTAAATGAGCATATTCTACATATAAATCATCTACCTTTTCACTAGTGAAACTATTTCTCACAGACGTTTGCTTAACCTGAACTTACTTCTTGTTCTTCATATGTATAGATACTCGTCTTATCTGATTGAGCACTCACCAAGAGACTGTCCTTACAAGCAGCTCGGGCAAACTTCATTCTAATAGCAGAAGTACTTCTATAGTTAGTATCATCTTTTGTCCCTATTCATTCCTATCTGGTTCAGCAGCTAGCTTGAGATTTTTGAAAGAGGTCTCGATTATCAATAAAATCACAATAAGACTGACGATTGCTAGGCTTATTTTCTTATTGAATAAAATAATTGATTGCGCATCCCGACTCTCTAGCTAAACTATACTGAAAATGAATGCGTTTGTAAATAAGTGAATCAGTGGGTTACAAAAAGGCCTACCTAGCAGTTTAATTTGAATGATGAACATGATTTTAATTTAGAGATTTTTATTGTTCTTTCCTTCTATTCCAGTAATAATCGTTGATTAATTCCCGATAGTTGTTTAACCATCTGTGTGCTTTTCGCCTTCCCTATTGGCACTCTTTTTCAGAATTTGTTAAACTGAGTTTATACTTGCCGTAAAATAGGCATTCTTATTCATTATAAAAACAGTGAATAATCAGCACTTTTTTTTAAAATATATTGAAGGGTATAATAAATTATGTATTTAATTCCTGTATTTTCTGTTCTTGTGGTTCTAATTTTTTTATTTCTTCTCGTCTCACCTACGCTTATTTACTTTAAACATTTTAAAAGAAAAGCAGTTAAAAAAATTGATTTCATCGTATTCAGAACCTTAACAATTTTACTTACTCTGCTCATATTGATTTTTGTTATAGTTATACTAGGTCAACTAGCGATTGCCTTATTTTTTATTTATGAGGGCAATTAATCATCGAATTCCTTTCTATTTGATAATAAATTTGATAATACAAGCTTTTTCTCTGGAGGTAATCCTTTATTTATAGTTGTTTCTATACATAATTTGCTATCAAGTCCAAACTTTTACTTACAACTTTATTCGTCCATCTACGTTGATTCTTTTGTTTTCTTGGGCTTTCATCATATCTTTGTCTTCAGTTAACTAGCTCAAAGTGAAAAATTCAAGTAAACAGAAATGAATGTATTTCATTTAGAAAACTACTTTTAGAAGCATTAACAGGGGATAGTTATCGAAAAGAGTGCTTACGTTCATCCAGTTTTTAGCTAGCGAAAATTTTTTGAGTTAGCCACAGATCCTTAAACAATGAGAGAATTAGTCTTGTTTAGGCATTCTTAACACTCGATTTAAGAAACTTAACAGACATCGTGAAGGGATTTGTTCTTCTAACAAAAAATAGATTGAATTTTGCCGATCACGAGCAAAATCCAATCTATTTCTTTAGTCAGATAGGCTTTACAGCCACTCTTTTAACTCTCTTACATCATACCGCCCATGCCCATTGATGGATCCATTGCTGGTCCAGCTGGTGCTGCAGGTTCTGGTTTATCTGCTACAACTGCTTCAGTTGTCAATAGTAAAGCGGCAACAGAGGCTGCATTTTGTAGTGCTGAACGAGTCACTTTGGTTGGATCAACAATTCCTGCTTCAACCATGTTCACCCATTCACCGTTTGCTGCGTTAAAACCAACACCTAATTCAACATTTTTTAATTTATCGACAATTACTGAGCCTTCATACCCAGCATTTTCAGCGATTTGACGAATTGGTTCTTCAAGAGCACGGATAACAATTTTCACTCCTGTTGCAATATCGCCTTCTGCTTCTACAGCAGAAACAGAACCGATAACATTCACAAGAGCTGTACCCCCACCGGAAACCATACCTTCTTCAACAGCTGCACGTGTAGCATTTAATGCATCTTCAATGCGTAATTTCAATTCTTTTAATTCAGTTTCAGTTGCAGCTCCTACTTTAACTACTGCAACACCACCTGCTAATTTAGCAAGACGTTCTTGCAATTTTTCACGGTCAAAATCAGAAGTTGTTTCACCGATTTGATTTTTGATTAGTTGTACACGTGCATCAATAGCTGCTTTTTCGCCTGCACCTTCAACAATAGTTGTATTATCTTTATCTACAACAACTTTACTTGCATTTCCTAAGTTTTCAATTGTCGTATCTTTCAACTCAAGACCTAAATCATCAGTAATCACTGTGCCGCCTGTCAATACAGCGATATCTTCAAGCATTGCTTTACGACGATCGCCAAATCCTGGTGCTTTTACAGCTACGACGTTAAATGTTCCACGGATTTTATTTAAGACTAATGTTGGTAATGCTTCTCCATCAACATCATCTGCAATAATCAATAATGGACGAGATTGTTGTAAAATTTGTTCTAACAATGGCAAGATGTCTTGAATGTTAGAAATCTTTTTATCTGTAATTAAGATGTATGGGTTGTCTAGGACAGCTTCCATTTTATCGTTGTCAGTTACCATATATTGTGATAAGTATCCACGATCAAATTGCATTCCTTCTACAACGTCTAATTCAGTTTCGATTCCTTTTGATTCTTCAATAGTAATTACGCCATCATTACCAACTTTTTCCATTGCATCTGCGATTAATTGGCCAACACGTTCATCACCAGAAGAAACTGCTGCAACTTGCGCAATGGCTTCTTTTGAATCAACCACTGTTGAAATAGCATGTAGTTCTTCAACCGCGGCTTTTGTTGCAAGCTCAATTCCGCGGCGAATGCCTAATGGATTTGCTCCAGCAGTCACATTTTTTAGACCTTCACGGACAATTGCTTGTGTAAGGACTGTTGCAGTTGTTGTTCCATCTCCTGCAATATCATTTGTTTTAGAAGCAACTTCTGAAACTAATTTTGCGCCCATATTTTCAAAATGATCTTCTAATTCGATTTCTTTCGCAATCGTTACACCATCATTGGTAATAAGTGGTGAGCCATATGCTTTTTCTAAAACTACATTTCTTCCTTTAGGACCTAATGTTACTTTCACTGTATCTGCTAAAATATCAACTCCACGTAACATTGCTGCACGTGCATCTTCTGCAAATTTAATATCTTTTGCCATTATTCATCCACCTCAATATAATATTTATTTAAAGTTTATTCTTTTATTCAACTATCGCAATAATATCTTTTCCTGAAACAATCAAATACTCATTTCCTTCGTATTTCACTTCAGTTCCAGCATATTTTTCAAACATTACTTGGTCGCCTTCTTTAACTGCAGCAGGAATCTTTTGCCCACTTTCAAGCACGCGCCCTTCACCAACTGCGATAACTGTACCTGTTTGCGGTTTTTCTTTAGCTGATGAAGCTAAAACTATGCCTCCAACGCTTTTTTCTTCTTCTTTTGCGACTTCAATAATCACACGATCGCCTAATGGTTTTAACACGATAAATCCCTCCGTTAAATAATAATTAGTTTTAGCACTCTTGACTACCGAGTGCTAACTTACATTTCTAATGATACTCATTTCCGTATCAGTTTGCAAGTATTTTCTTTCAAATTTTTTATAATTTTTTGTCTGTTCTATTCTAGCAACTTTTCATTATTTCTATGCTATAATGAGTGAAAATTAGATTGGAGCAACTAAATGTCTTTAAAGAAATACAGCTTTTTAACCATCTTCTTTTATGGTCTTTCTCTATTGCTTCCAAGCTTTCTGCTGCAGCTTAATTTTCTTTCAGACACAAAAGAAATTGTCCTCTTTGGCTTTGTAAGCATCACACCCTACATAGCAAGTGTCATTATATGCTCTATTGCAACGACATTACTTATCTTCTACTTCTATATACGCCAAAATGATCCGTTGCCTTTTGAAAAATCAAAAAAATCAATTTTTAAACTCTTGGTACTTGGACTCATCGGGATTGTCCTTTCTCTATTTATCCAAAGTTATGCCTCAATGGTTGAAGCTTGGCTTTTTCAGTCACAGCAAACCTCCGAGAATACTCGATCAGTCACGAAAACCATTTTAGAATTGCCTATCTATGTACTCATAACTACACTTACCGCACCTATCATGGAAGAATTTGTTTTTCGTCGTGCACTATTAGGAATAATTAGTCGCTATTCTAATTTCTGGATTGGTGCAATTATTAGCTCTTTATTTTTTGCCATTGCACATCAAGATGGACATCTTCTTGTCTATTTTTCTCTCGGTTTTTTCTTCTCACTTCTTTATTATTTTACAGGAAGCATCTGGACATCTATTCTGACACACAGCGGAATGAATGCAATGGTCATCCTTATACAAACAGCTAAATATTATCACTGGATTCACTAAAAAGAGCGTGAGACATAACTTAAATAAACAGTTTATGTCCACGCTCTTAATTTTTTAATTCACGACAGAAATAACTTGTTCTGTCCGCTCTTTTTAAATAGAAAATAGCTCTGTTGCAGAATCTGGGTCTGTATCATACACTCTAAATGCCTCATCCACACCAAAATCTTTTTCTCGCAACGTGTTTTCCATAGTCAAATGAGCAAGTTCTTTTAAATTATTTTCTTTACTCAAGTGACCTAGATAAATTCGTTTGGTACGGTCTCCTATAATATCAGTCATAACAAGAGCACCATCTTCATTTGATAAGTGTCCATGATCCCCTAGAATACGTTGTTTTAGACTCCATGGATATCCGCCCATTCGCAGCATTTCCAAATCATGATTGCTCTCCATCAAATAAGCATCCGCATCTTTTATCACGCCTCTTATGTTGTCACTGCAATAACCCGTATCTGTTAAAACAACAAACGACCGGTTATCCTTATAAAAACGATAGAATTGCGGGGCTGCAGCATCATGTGAAACACCAAAACTCTCAATATCTAAATCGCCCAGAGTCAGTACTTTTCCCATCTCAAAAATATGCTTTTGGGCAACGTCCACTTTTCCAATCATCGTGTCCATTGCAGACCATGTCTTTTCATTTGCATAGACATCTAACTTATATTTTCTAGCTAGAACTCCTACTCCATGAATATGATCCTTATGCTCATGCGTAACTAAAATGGCATCTAAATCCTCTGGTGAACGCCCTACTTCAGCCATTAATGAAGTGATTTTCTTACCGCTAAGTCCGGCATCTACTAAGATACGTTTCTTTTCACTTTCAATATAAAGGGAATTTCCGGTGCTTCCACTAGCTAAAATACTAACCTTAAATGCTTCTTTTGACTCCATAATCTGTAGCTACTTCCCTTCTATTTCTACTACTGCTTAATTATTAATCTTTGGAACGATTGCATTTGTTGTGATCGTATTACTGATTGCATTCACACTTTCTAGCTGTACCGTTTTTTCAGCTGTTTCAATGGCTACAAACCAAACAGGTACATATACATTTTTTTCGCGAACCTTTAAAATTCTTGAATAGGCTAGCTGACTCCACTTAATTTTTGATCCGCTAGGAATCCGATTATTTGTATAGAGTGTATTAATTATATCACGCTCTGTGTACAAATCCATTTTTTCGCGAAGCATTTCTATGTCTGAAATATGTGTTTGTGTATATTTACTAATTTTAAGTAAATCACCTGTTTTTTCTAAACTAACATCAATTCTTGCTGTTTCATCATAAAAAGGAATTCCTTCAAAGGTTTGTACAGCAATTAACTGATGATAGTCATCGTCAGTAGTTGAAAAACGGCTTAAATACGTGTACTCCTCTCCAAAAAGAACGCGATCTTTTTTTTGAAGAAATTCAGTTAAGCTGTCTTCTATTTTTTCTTCACTAATGTAGGAATTATTTTTTAATATACTTGTCAGTGTATTTTCTGAGATGCTAACTCCTGTGTTAAGGAGCTGTTCATCTCCTCGTTTTTCACGCGCATTCTCTAAAGCTGTATGCATATCCGTTTGCTCGCCACTTAAGTAATATCCCTCATTTTTTTTGTTCGAAAGCTTTCCAGATACACTTATATTGTCATTTGCCAGACGTTTTTCAATGGTATCCGTTTGATTGTAGCGGCTAATAGAGTTTTCCTCGTTTTGACTTTCATTATAAATAGAAAATAAAAACATATTCAACCCTAGAAAAGCGATAAGAAATATCCATTCTATTTTTCGATAATCCACTTATTTGCCCTCCAATTCTGATAGATTTTGGAGTAAATCATTTGCAGAATACCACGTATCTTCATATTGGACATACCACTCAGGTGTCAAGTCAACCACTGTTTTTGTATCTTTAATCACTTTCCACGTATAGCCAACGATTACATTTTTTATTTTATCAACAGAGGCACCCTTGTCAACAAGCTGTTGAACCATCTCATTTGTGCTTAACAATTCTATTTCTTCATCAGAGGGTATTGGTACCTGAATCGTATTTCGGCTTGTCTCAATATGGATCGAATAATCTGGCGCACCAACTACTTGACTCTTTCTGTTACGCTGAATATCAATACTTACTTTCCCTTGATTTCCATCACTAAAAACTGGAAATCCTTCAACAAAAGTTCGATAGTTCACTGTACTGGAAGCATGGTCAAAGTAACGCAGGTTCCCAATAGAATTTCCTAACTTTTCAATATAGGAAAAACTTTCTGAAAAAATATCTGCTTGCTTTGGACTCTTAGAAATATCCCCTTTAAAATCGATTGCTTGGCTAGTATCCGAAATAGACAACACCTCACGCCCGCTATAAAAAGAAAGAGCAGAATTGTTTTCCTGAACGTTTTCCGGATTCTGGAAAAATGCATTTCTAAATAGTGAAACAGGCTGTTGGGCTAAAATATAGCTATATTTTTTCAATTTCACTTTATCCTGCGTACTATATTGTCGCTCAAGAATCGAATCTTCTGCATTTTTCATTGGTGTTAATGAAGTATTTTTTGATAGTAAAAAGTCATTAATCTTTTTTTCATCAATATCAATGGAAGCTTCATAAACAGAATAATTACTATAATCTAGGAATCGAATCTTCTTTTTATCGTAATCAATCTGAATCGTATTAAAATAAAAAGCTCCTTCATTTGCTTCACTCAAATCCATTGCTAAGCCATAGGTTTCATTATACTCTGACAATAAAAAGCTTGAGGCATAACCCAACTCAATGCCATTTTTAACAACATCGTAAGGCTCAAAACTATCTTTGTCCTCAATAACCTTTTTCTCTATCACTCCGATGGATGAATCATTGAGCACTTTTTGAATATTTGTTATCAAATTTTCTCCATTACTTTCTTTTATCTCGTTCCCCTGAAACCACGTAATTCTCAATGGTAAAAACGTTTCTGTTTCTTTTCGATAATTTGACGTGGGTGAAACAACAGCGCTTGTTGAGTTATTTAATTCTTGTGTGCCTTTATTTGCTGGGCTCAACCAAATAACATACGTAAAGTACAAGCTTAGTAAGATAAGAAAAACGAGCCCTATTTGAATGATTCTTTCTGGTATTTTCATTCCCACCAATCCTCCTCATAGGGTTCATAAGGTAAGGAGATATAGAATGTTGAACCTTTTCCTTCCTTACTTTCTGCCCAAATTGACCCGCCATGCGCTTTTATTACTTCTCTTGAAATCGCAAGACCAAGTCCAGTTCCACCTTGAGCACGTGCACGCGCCTTGTCCACACGATAAAATCGCTCAAAGACCCGGGTCAAATCTTTTTTAGGAATACCCAAGCCCTGATCACTTATGCTCAACACAACATTATTATGTGTTTCAAGTAAACGACAGGTAATTGTTCCCCCATCCGGCGAATACTTGATAGCATTATTCATGATATTATCAACAACTTGAATAATTTTATCTGTGTCCACTTCTACCCATAAGTCTCTTTGAGTAAATTCTCTACGAATCGTATACTTTTTCTCTTGATTTGTGACCATCATATCAAATCGATCCAGCACAAAGCTGATAAGTTCGTTAAAGTTTACATACTCCATCTGTATATTGGAATTTCCCGTATCCATTCTGGACAAACTTAGCAAGTCATTAATCATACGAATCATTCGATCTGTTTCTTCCAACGTGACATTTAAAAAGTTGGGTGCTATCTCTTCGTCTTTCCATGCACCCTCACTTAGCGCTTCAATATAACTTCTCATACTTGTCAGCGGGGTTCTCAGTTCATGAGAAACATTCGATACAAATTCTCTTCGTTCTCTCTCTGTTTTTTCCTGTTCAGTAACATCATGTAAAACAGCAACGAGTCCGCTGATGAATCCTGACTCACGACGAATCATCGCAAAATCAACACGTAAAATCATCTGATCTTTTTCTTGATTTGAGGTTGAACGATCCAACACTATTTCATCTGAATCCTCTAATAGTTTTCTCAACGTATAGTCTTCTTCAATATCTAATAATGTTAAAATCGATTCACCAATTGCCCCTTCAGTAGTTACATCTAGTAAGGAAAGAGCCATCTCATTAATTGTGATAATTTTCCCTCGTCGATCCGTAGCAATTACACCATCAGTCATATGAGAGAGTACACTGTCCAAACGATTCCGTTCTGACTCCATGGTATCTTGTGCCTCTGCTATTCTTTCTGATAGCTGATTAAATGTATCTGCTAGTTGACCTAACTCATCTTTACCGTGTACTTTTACTTTTCCTGAATAATCTCCTCTAGCAATTCGAAGCGCCTGCTCTCTCAGCTCGCCAATTGGCTGCGTGATTGAGCGGGAAACAAGAACCGCAACAATAATTGAGATTAGACCGGCAATCATCGATGCAGAAAAGAAAATCAAGGCAGTATCGCTGATTTCCGAGTATTTTTTTTCAATGTCACTTTTAACATAAAGAACCCCGATATTGGCATCGCCAGTCGGGGACTGAATCGGTTGTATATTGATATTCACTCGCTTGTCTGTACCTGGATCAAAGACAACCTCTTGTTTACTTGTGAAATCATTTGCGTTAGTATAATCATTCTTTTTTCCAATGATGCTTGCGTCATTGGACCGATTGGTTGCTCGAACAATTCCTTTATCATCAATCACACGAACTTCAATAACATCAGATAACGAACTATTGTTAATAATTCGTTGAATATTCGTCGACACATCTTCTGTTTCTTGTCCTTGATCATCTTTCTTGCTTAACTCAGGACCAATTGTTGACGCAAGACTTGTCACACGAGAATTCATATCTGATATAAAATTATTAATGGTTTCGTGCTCTAAGCCTCGAATGAAATACGCACCAATGATCTCAATTGAAATTAACAAAATCAAAATAAAAGCTAAAGCGATTTTGAAGTTAACCGATTGGTAAAAACGAACTTTTTTTTTCATACTCGCTTACTCCTGTTCTGGATTACGCAAGTAGTAGCCTACACCACGTCTCGTCACTAAATAGTTAGGATGACTTGGATTGTCTTCAATTTTTTCCCGCAAGCGACGAACCGTTACATCAACTGTACGAACATCGCCAAAATAATCATATCCCCAAACGGTTTGAAGAAGATGCTCACGAGTCATCACCTGACCAATATGCTTGGCAAGATAGAAAAGCAACTCAAATTCACGATGGGTTAATTCAATTGTACCGCCATGTTTTGTCACCATATATGCATCTGGATGAATCGTCAAATCACCAATCGATAATTCAGATGGTGCCGCATCCTCTGCTTCTTTTGCTGGAACTGCTCCTCGACGAAGATTGGCCTTCACACGTGCAACTAACTCACGATTAGAAAATGGTTTCGTCACATAGTCATCTGCTCCAAGCTCCAAGCCAAGTACCTTATCAATTTCCGAATCCTTAGCTGTCACCATAATAATTGGCATGTCATAGGTTTTTCGCACTTCTCGAGCCACCTCAAGTCCATCCATTTTAGGAAGCATTAGGTCTAGAAGAATTAAATCTGGTTCTACTTCTTTTACTTTCTCTAATGCTTCTTCTCCATCATAGGCTGTAAATACTTCATATCCTTCTTTTGTCAAATTAAATTTCACGATATCTGAAATTGGTTTTTCATCATCCACAACTAATATTTTTTTCATTAGAAGCCACCTCGGTTTCATTTTCATCTATATTTATACTCAACCATTATACCTTATTTTGTGGATTCTTTCACCCTTACACAATTTTCTAATAAAAAATAAAACTTTTCAAATACCAGACACTGCGATATTCCCCTTTATTTAAGACAAAAAAAAGCCGGAATAGAACGTCAAACGTTCTACCCGACTACTTCTATATCCAGCTAATCATTCGATTTATTGTTTTATTCTTCAGTATTCAGTAAGGCTTTTGCCACAACTGCAGCTAATAAACCACCTACAATTGGTGCAACGATAAATACCCAAAGCTGATTCAATGCATCGCCGCCTACAAATAAGGCAGGTCCAATACTTCTAGCCGGATTAGCAGACATTCCTGTTAATGGGATACCTACAAAGTGCACCATTGTTAAGGTCAATCCGATTACTAGTCCTGCTAGTTTGCTGTTTCCTTTTGACGCACTAGTGACTGTCATAATCACTAAGACGAAAATAAATGTTAAAATAATTTCAACAGTTAATGCGCCAACTACACTTAATTCTCCAAGTCCATTTTGACCCAGATTATCTACAGGAAGTTTTGCATCCGTTAATAAGAACCGCAAAGTGAAGCTCGCTAAAATCGCGCCAATTACTTGACTCACTACATAGTAAGCTAACTCCGTCAATGTGATGCGTTTATTAAGCCACATAGCAACTGAGACTGCCGGATTTAAATGTGCTCCTGAAACAGTGCCGATACTGTAAGCTGCAGCAACGATAGTCAACCCAAATGCCAACGCGATTCCTGCGATGCCAATACCATCAATTCCCCCACCTAAAACAGCAGTTGCTGTACCAATAAAAACTAAAATAAATGTACCAATAAGTTCTGCTATTGCTTTTTTCAAAAAATCACCCCTTTCACGAAATCAATCATATCACTTTCAGAAAAGGATGGCGAAATTTTGCATTACTTTTTCAGAAAAAACTTTTTAGTTTCTTATTGGTTTTTAATTTTGTTATTTAATCTAGAAGTTGTATTCCTACACCTAATAACCCAGGACCTGTGTGAACCACTAAAGCAGGAGAAATTTGTCCAAAATAAATTTTGCTGACCCTTGGGAAGACTTCCGCTAGACGTTGTTTCATTGATTCGGCATCTGCGAGTGCATCTCCATGGGCAACCGCAATATTAAATTTCTTATGCTCACCCACAAATTGTTTCACTAAGTCAATGGTTTTATCTAAGCTTTTTTTCCGTCCACGCGCTTTAGCTACAGTGTGATAGATTCCTTCCGCATTACAAGAAATTATAGGGTTTAACTTTAAAGCCGTGCCTAATAATGAGGCAACTAAACCAATTCTTCCACCTTTTTGTAAATACTCTAAAGTCGCTACATTAAAAAAGACTTTATTTTTTACAACTTCATCACTCAGCTGTTGAGTTAACGTTGCCCAATCAGCACCTTCTCGTAGGAGTTCTGCAGCTCTGATTGCTTGAAATCCTGCACCAATACCAATATTTTTTGTGTCTAATACAAAGGTCTCCAGTCCCTTATATTGTTCTCCTATTAAGCGAACAACATTAAATGTCCCACTTAGACCACTGGAAATAGTGATGGCTAATACTTTTTCATACCCATCTGCTTTAATCTTGTCAAAAATCTTCGTAATTGCTTCTCCATCAGGCAAAGAGGTACTTGGAATTTCTATCGGTAATTTTTGATAGATTTCTTCTGCAGTAATATCTATCTTATCTGTATATTCTTTATCTTTATAAATAATTTTTAAAGGAATCATGTACATGTTTTCCTGAGTAACAATCTCCTCAGGTACATCTGTTCCTGAATCAACTAAAATAGCTATTTTTTCTTTATTCATCAAAGTGACCTTCTTTCATATAAATTGTTTCAATCTCAATCATCTTTTCTGCTAGCAATTTTGCTGCAAAAGAGGCAGTCGCAGCTTTCACGGCTAAATAGTCAAAACGAACCTCTTGTTGGGCAATTGAAACAGCTTCCCCTTGTGCTTGACGGCAAGCAATATGGATGGCTTGCTCTTGTTCCTCACAAAATAAATTGTATGCTTCTCTTATACCAACTGCTTTTCCTTGAAATAAGATACCTTCTTTGATTTCTGGAATTGTTAACACTTGCTTTAACAAGGTAATTGCAACTAAAAAAGCTACATGCTGCTTGGAATAACGTTTCTTTTCTGGCGCAGGTATCAGCCCTAGCTTGACATAATTATTAACCATAGAGGAGGTCAAGAGTGTGTGCTTTTCCGGCTGAATAACTGGTGAGAGGTAACGATCAATCAGGGTGAGAACTTGATCCATATATAAATCTAGTTCAGGTAGCTCTTCCCATTTAGGTAAATGAAAAGTGGATAATTCTTTACTCCAGCTTTCTAGTTCTTTTTTTAACTCATTCATCCAACCACTCCTATTTGAATTTCAATAACAGTTTAACAAAGTTTTTATAATTATTCAATCTAGTTTTTAAAACTAGATTGAATTTTTACTCTTTTTTTAGAATTGATAGGGCCTGTTTCTTCTAAAATCTTAATTAACAATTCATCAAAAGCAACATCCGACATAATTTCCGCTCTAGTTCATTTATTTTACAGCAACAAAAATAGACAAAAATAAAGAGACCGGGCAGTTGCCCAGTCTCTTACTCATCACTATTTACACTTTTTCTACCCACTATTGAGTTGGTTCAGTTACAAGTGACCAGTTAATTTCTGTTTCATAAGCAGTATTGGTTTTCGCTTTTCCACCAGGTACGTTCAATGTCACCTTAGTAGGATCCCATTGATAGGTACTGATTTTCTTTCCGATACTATCTGCTCCAGCATCCTTGGCACCAAAGAGTGTCGCAGAGGCTCCTGCACCTAATCCCACAGAATTAGCGGTCATTTTTGAATCCACAGAGGTTGTATCAATCGTTCCATCAATTGAGTTATTGATAATCCCTTTTGGAATAGTTAACGTTGTTCCAAGAATTTTGTTTCCTTGAGCATCTTTAAATTCCTCTGGTTGACTGACCTTTACAGACCATCCATTTAACGATGTACGATCATCAGAAATTTGAATCCATTGTTTGGTCATCTCTTCGCCATTTGTGTTCTTAGGCTTGGTTGCATTATATGTTTCTTCAGAATAGGCAAATGGAACTGTACCAAACGTAATTGCTGATGGTGCATAATCCATTCGCAAATCGCCTGTCGCATTTGTCCCAGGATTCTCTGTTCCCTCAGGAGGAGTGGTTCCCTCTTGTGGATTATCTGGATCTACCGGAGCGGTCGGACCATTACTCTTAATCGTAACAGTTATAGTTTTCACAGGAACACTGATTCCACCTGATTCAGAAGCTGGTACGCTTAGTGTAACAGTATATACGCCTGCAGATTGTATTACCCTTGAAAAATCATAGACAATTTTATCATCTAAATTTTTGTATTGACTATCCACAATTGCATAAGCAGTTGCATCAATCTCTGTTTTCATTCGCTCTTCAAATTCTGTACGGCTTATTGAATCAACTTCAGAAGTTTTTAACTCAATATCTTGTCCTTCGATTTTTGCGGTTGTATCAAAGACATGCATTTTTGCGCTAACTTCCGAAGCATTTCCTGCTGTATCCGTCAAAATAATGGTTACATCATAATCACCAACTGTTGACAGATACCCATTTAATACGTCATTTGTTTCTTTGTAAGAAGCAGTAATTGTCGTATTAGGATTGCTGTCTGCTGCGTCTTTTACAAACGTTTTTGCTTCTGGAAGCGTATCTCCCACTGCAAATGATTGTTCTATTCCAGTCGCTGTTGGTGCTGTTTTATCACTAACAACCTTGTCCCACTCTTCCTCTGGTACATCTGTTGAACCTATAGGATCTGTCGAGTCAGATTTCCCATTTAAGAAAGCATAGGCACTAATGGTTGAACCTGCAATAAACGGTACATTGGCAGATGTTGGTACTTCAAATTCAAAGTATCCTTGACTATCAGCAACTACAGTGTAATTTGGGTTAGACCCACCAACTGTGGGATCACTTACAGTATTATTTGAGGCAGGGAATGAAGAATACGCAGCACCAGCTGCTGATTTATCTGTAATTCGAACATAGGCGCCTGCATTTGTTAACCCTTTGATAATCTTTGAATTTTCATTCGCTGGATCATCTACTGGCTGGTTTTCGATCAACACTTTAACATCGGGAATAAACTCAAATAACAATCGTTGGAACCCATTTGTCGGTCCTGTATTAAAGTTCTTTTTAAAGCTCTCTGCAGTACCGACTGTTGTTGAGTTTCCGATGATGTTTGCACTGGTTACAGCAGTTGCTGCATATGGAATTTCCATTCCAAACATTGGATTCCAGTCGTAGGTAGGTGTATCATCATTTAATGGTACATTCGATCGATTCCAAGCTTTCACCCGTTGAATATCTATTAAAAATTTCCCGGCGTTACCAGACATATTGATCAATGCGCTTGCAGCAACAGGCTCTTGCGTGTAGCCAAAGTCAACCAATAGTGCATCGGAAAATTGGAAGGTCGAGTTGGTACCGACCGTAAACAGATAACGTGCCATGTTGGCAGAGAGCTTAAACGAACCCATACGAACAATCTTAAATGCAGCATAGTTTCCTACATTTACTACATCTGTTGTTGAGGTTGTTCTACCTTGAGCATTGACATTTAATTTTGCGTCCGCACCAACAGTAAATGACGTTTTTCTTGAAGCATTTCCCGCACCCAAGTTGATAATATTTCCCTTATATCCTTGAGTTTGAATATCCAATGTTGAACCTGAATCAATATTCACTGTCGCATAAGCACCCGCATCGATAATTGGGTTTGTTCCCGTTCCTGTTGATTTCATATTCACTGTCATTCGACTGTTGTCAGTAATATTAAATACAGGGTAATTTGATAGATAGCTACGAAGATAAACAGCTACCGCCCCAGCGGATGCATCTGTTACATTCATATCAATTGTACTGCTTTTACTTAGATTAAATGTACCTCCCTGATTAAAGTTAATCAGCCCACTAGAACCTGAGTGACTATCTTTTGTCACATTCATTTTGGCTCCGTCTCTCATAGTAAATGTTCCAGCTCCATTAAAGTAAACTGCACCATTTGAATTACGGTTACCATTTCCCGGATCAGTGTAGGTATAGTCAATTTCAGAATTTTTCTCCATGATGAAATTTGATGCATAACGGGCACTAATTGCAAACCCGCTGGAACCTTCTCCAGCTGCGGCTGCTTTATTTCCCGCAATCAAGTTCAACTTGGCGTTTTCGTATACGACTACATCCCCAACTGCAGTCAAGTCAATATTAGAACCATTATAGGTTTCCAGTGTTGATACAGAATCGGCAAGAAATTCTAAATTTGATGATTCAAAATTCTGTTGTCCTAAATATTGTGCATTCACATTACTTCCATCAATTGGTGATTTGTAGCTACTTGTCGTGAATCGACTAATAAAATCTCCAGAAATTTTTACTGGCAGCCCTTGAGAACTAATGATTTGCGAACCGTAGTCATTTAAATTATGAAATTGAAGCAATGAAGTAGTAGCTGTTGGTCGGACAGCACCATAATAGTTAGCATGATACATATTTAGATTTTGAATGGTGACCACATTATTTGCACCAGTTATTTGGGATAATGTTGACCTAAAGTCGATTAACATACCATTACCTTCAATGACTAGTTGACGATTTGCAGTGCCAGAGTTACTTTGAGCCGCAGTCATTGCAAATGATTTGACTACACTGATTGCTTTAATTGAAGAATTACTAATGGCAGCATTCCATGTAGCTCGGTCATAAACTAGCGCAATTTCACTAGGTGCAAATGTGCGCAAATCCACTTCTGTAGACTCATAAGCATCCGTTACACCTGTTTTAGGCAAGTGTGGAAAGGTATATTGTGCTAAATATTCATCTACAGTAATTCCATCGGCAAAATCATCGGAAACTTCCATCCCATTTTCCAATACTGTGCCTTCTGGTAACGAACGAGCTGTTTGTTCTTTTGGCGCAATATCAACCTCTTTTGTTTCTTTTGACTCTGTTTCTTCATTTAAGTCTTCTGATTTTTCTGATTCCTCAGATTGTTTTACTGACGAATCAGTACTCTTTTCTTCTGTTGTTTGTGTAGTTATATCCTCTACTGGGGTCAGTAGCAGATCATTTGATTGTATATCCAGACCGACACCGGATCGGGTCGCTTGTAGCTTAAGCTCATCTGGATTCTCTTCTGTATTTGCCGTAAAGGAGAAAGATGCTTCTTTTTCTTTGTTACTGACAAATTGGAAGGTAATATGATCTTGATACGTTTCTACCGAAATTGGAGAACTTGTCCCAGCATAACTGACTCCCTCAGGAAACCAGATGGCATAAACAGGCTCTTGCAATTTAGCTGATGGTGTATCAGAAGAAGAGGTAGTATCTTTTAAGTCTACGGAAACGGTTTGAGTCTTTGAAGTAAGAGACAATTCCTTATTTCCTTCGACGGTAAGTTCCAGTGGGGAATCGGAATAATCCGTTGTTTCTATTGAAAAGGCGTTTGTCCCTACCATCAACTGTTGGCCTAATAGTATGAAAACACCCAACGTTCTCACTAACTTTCTGATTTTCACTGTTGCTCACCTTCTTCCTCTTTTTCTCTACGTTTAAATACAAATAGGATCAAGCCGAGAACTGTTAACCAAATCAATCCTAAACTACTAAGTAACTGGCTTTTCTTTTCATTAGTTTTGGGTAAGTATTTCCCGCCTGTACTCGGTTTTAAGCTTGAATTTCCTTGTGGTCCTTCTGGCTTATTAGGCTTAGGCTTGGGAATATCTCCCCAGCCACTTAGAATGACTGATCCTTGTGTTGTTCCAACAGAAGAAACATCATCGGCGTATCCTGTAGGTGCAGTAAATAGCAACATACACCCGAGTAACACACCAATGATCAAAGAAAGTTTATTTTTCATGTTCTCTTTCCTTTCTATGATTTAGTTTCTTCTCTTTTCAATTTCTCTTTTTTTTGTCTTGCCTTTTTTTGTTTAGCTTTTTTCCTTCTTCTGCGCTCTGCTTCTTCCTTTTCTCGCTGTTTTCTCTTTCGTCTTTTTAAAAGTAAAAAGAGAAGGAGACCGAGAATAAGTACAATACCTAAGCCAATCAAAGCGTAAAGCCACCATTGCGTTTCCTGATGAGGATCATTGATGGCCTCTTCATTTAATTTTCTTGCTTCTTCAGACGTAATCGTGAAATCTTGTGTCCATTCCCACGTCTTCGCTTCCCATTTAGGATCCACTGCTTTTGCAGTCATCTTCAGCGTATAATCTCCAGCCTTTAATTGTTCTTCCCCAAGAAAAACTGGAAATGGAAAATTAGAATTTGGCGCCATGATCATACTCTCTGCACTATTTTCATATAAGACATCAAATTGTCCTTTTTTCATAACTTGCGCGGTCATACTTAGATTAGAAACAACTGCCGGTTGATCATTTTGGATATTCGCATTAATGACCTTTCGATAATTGTTTAATCCAGTGGTTACACTCAGTAAATTTAAATTAGGTGTCTCAATTTCTTTATTGACAGTGAGTTTGATTGCCATAGCATAACTGTACTTATTCTTGATGACAATCCCTTTATCGTCTTTATCAGCTTCTCCTTGACCTAGTTTTTCAAAATACCAAGACCCAAGAATCACCCCATCTTTTGCATCCTTTGGTACTTGAATTGTTGCAGAAATTGTTTTATCTGAATTTGGTTTCAAGGTTGCCTTCACATCTGAGGATGTAATTTCGCCAATATCTGTCAACTTTATTTTCAAACTATCATCAAACTCATCAGGTTGTGATGAATAACTGATTTCCCCATTTTGATTAGTCGAAGCTGTATAGAGCTTTGATTCGATAGTGATTTCTTCATCGGAAGGATTCACTAGCTTCGCTTTAATTGTTCGTTTTTCTCCAGGCTTCACGGCTAAATCATAAAAAGAACTGGCATCGTTGACTTCATTTCCTGGGTCTACTTTTTGAACACTATAACCAACACCTGTATTTGCTGAAGTATTGTCGTCATTGTCTCCATACGCAATAGGACCCCTCATGCCCCCAAGACATAAAACGGTTAATCCAAGCGCCACTAATTTTTTCTTCCATCCGATTCTAGTCATACAGTATCTCATCCTTTAAGTTAGTTTCTTAGTTCATTACGTCTGCAGTTAAAGTCCAGTCAATAGTTGATGTGAAGGTTCCTTTTTTAGCTACTCCTGCTGGTACATGTAGTTTTTCAGCAGATGCATCCCAAGAATAAGCGGTGGTTCCTTTACCTACCAATTTTGGTACATCATTGCCGTAACCGAATAATTTTGATTCAGTTAAACCAATTGCGTACATACCAGAAAAGTCGCCGGTTCCTTCAGCTAAACCAAGTTTTGCATTAGAATCTGCTACAGTTGGATCTGCAACTAATGTATTTCTAGCTGTTCCTGCAGGGATATATAAACCAGAACCTGTTAGTTTGTTTCCTGATGCATTTTCAAATTCTGTACGTTTCATGGATACAGTCCAACCACCTAAATCGTCGCGGTTGTCGGTTACTTGCACATAGTGTGTACCAGTTTTTACTGAATCATAAGTACCACCTGCTAAATCAACCATTTGTTCGCCGAAACTAAAGAATGCTGGATACACATCTAATGACAATGGACCAGGTGCATCTGTTTTGTCATTTTCATCATCTGGTAGCGTTTCTGGATTAGGTTTTGTTGGATCTGTTGGATCTACTGGACCTGTTGTAGAATCATTGTCTTTAAATAGAATTGTTGCAGTACCTTGTGCAGGATCTGCAGCCGTCCCAATTCCTGCAGCATATGCTGATCCCGTTCCTACAGCTAATGAGCCTAATAGTACTGCGCTAAATAATAAACTTGTTTTTTTCATTTGTATTCCTCCTGAATATCTTCCCTAATTTATTCCTCCACCTAAAAAGATGGAGGGATTTTATTACTAATTATGAAGCTGGTGTTGCAGTAATTGTCCAGTTAACTGTTGATTTGAAGGTTCCTTTTTTTGCGGTGTTTTGTTTCACAGTCAATGTTTCTTTTGCTGCATCCCAAGTATACGTACTTGTTGATTTCCCAACATTTGCCGTTCCATCTGCTCCAAAGATTGTCACTGCATTTCCATCACCAACAGGAATAGCTGTGTCAACACCCGCAGTCGTTAAAGTTGAATCTGCATCCACAGGAATAGCAGACAAAGCATTACGTCCAACTGCTGTAGCAAGAGGTAATGTGAAAATAGAACCAGTTAGTTCATCTGTTCCGCCATCTAATTTAAATTCTGAACGAGCAACCGTCACTGACCAACCGTCTGCATCACTGCGGTTATCCGTTACTTGTAAGAAATGATTTCCTGTGACAGAAGAAGCATATGTATTTTCTTTCATATCTACTGGATTTGCTAAACCAAATTCAAATTTTGATGGGTACACATCTAGTGATAATGGTCCATCTGCATCTGTATTTTCGTTCTCGCCATCTGGTCCTGTTGGGTCTGGTTTACTTGGGTCTGTTGGGTCTACTGGTCCAGTTGGTCCTGTATTTTCTGTAAATCCAATAGATCCTTCACCATGAGCTGGAACATCAGGTGATCCAGGTCCGTCTGCAACAGCAAAAGCAGATCCTGTTCCTAAGAATAGAGAGCTTAAAATTGCTGCACTAAATAATAAACTTGTTTTTTTCATTTTTTTCTCCTTCGATAACTTTAGTTATATTTTTGTTTTTATTTGCCAACTTCTGCAGTCAATGTCCATACAACATTGTTTGTATAGTCTCCCGCTTTTGCAACATTTGCAGGAATCGTTAAGCTGACATCTGCTGCTGACCATAGTGATGTACTTGTTCCTTTACCTGCTTTTACAGATTCCGGTGCTTCAAATACTCGTTGTTCTGTTAGGTCAATTGCTACTGCTGACGTTTTTAATTTTGCATCTACCGCAGTCGGATCAGCAGCTAAGTTATTACGTGCTTCTCCAGCTGGAATATTGATGATAGAACCTGTCAATGTATTTCCTTTTGTATCATCTGTTAAATAGCGATCTTGTTTCACTGTAATAACCCAACCAAATGTATCAGCATCACGGTTATCTGTTACTTGTAGGTATTGGTTTGTAATTCCTGCAGTTGCATCTGCAGTATTGACTGCTTGGTATGTATGTTCAGCTGTATACATTTTTTGTGTACCGAAATCAAATGATTTTGGTGCTATATCAAGAGATAAAGGTCCTTGGTTTCCAGTTTCTTTTCCGCCTTCTTCTTCTGGATCTACAATTGGTTTTGTTGGGTCTGTTGGATCAACTGGACCTGTTGGCTCATCATTTTCTGTCAAAGTGACATGACCTGGTGTTGAGTAAGTTGAATCAGCAAATGCTGATAACCCACCTGACAATACAACTGTACTTACTAACAATGTTGATAGTGCTGCAATTTTCATTTTTTTCATTCTTATTTCCTCCTATTTTTTACACTCTTAAACTTTTAAAAATTGTAAACGATCATACAGCCTCCTTTCACACTGATAAGCAAGTTGCTCCATTCATAAAGAAACAAAGTAATAAACTTATTTTCTGTTTCAAATAATTCACAAAAAATTCAATTACTTTTTTGAGTGTTTTTTATGAATAAGCGTTATAATCATTCTATAAAGATATTTACACACACTAAAAAAGGCTCAATATCAGTACGTCTAACATTGGTTTTTAGGTTGTTTTTAAAGAAGGGAAAAAAGGCTCCTTTTTCTTAGAAGAAAGTATTCCAAGAAAAGGGAGCTATTTTACTTGTGAGAGTAGCTTATAAAAATGTTTTGACGGCTTGTTTGACGGTCTATTACTTTGACTTTTTAAAACAAGCGTCGATAACTAAAGTTATTTTTACTCAGAATGTCCTTCATAGAAGCACACTCATTTTTGTCTAGACTAACTGATTAATCCACTTCTTTCTTTGCGACATTTGTGACGTAATATAAATATCTAATGTCATTTTTATTGAATGATGTCCAAGTAAGGCACTAACTGAAGCAACATCCGCACCAAGCTCTAATAAGCGAGTAGCAAAGGTGTGCCGCAGCTGATGGAAATGGATCATCGTTAAATTATTTGATGAAAGAATTTTCTTAAAGCGATAGGTGATCGTTCGCGGTTCTAAGTAATGGCCATTTTCTCCAACAACATACTCACTTGTTGCTTCTTTTCTTGCTTTTTTTAAATGACTCATTATCTTTTTATTCAGCGGAATTACTCGGTGAGAAGATGAACTTTTTGTTGAACCAATAACCACCTTCGTTTTCCCCTCATTATTTGGTAACGGAATTCTTTGAAGAGTCTGCTCCACAGAAAGCTCTTTAGCCTCAAAATCAATAGCCTCCCATCTCAATGCACTTATCTCGCCGATTCTCATACCTGTGTGTAATGCTATCAATATTGGCAAGCCAAGACTTGATTCTTCTGCTGCTTTTTCTAGTCGCTTTTGTTCTTGTGAGGTTAAAGCAGGAATTGTCTTTGAAACAGATGTTGGAAAATTGATATTCTCGAACAATTCATTATTGATTCCTCTTTGCAGCATCGCATCTTTTAACGAACGTTTAAAAATTTGAACCACTAAACGAATAGAAGTAACTGATAGTTGATCTTCTACTAAAGTATCAACGAGTGTTTGTATCATCGTTGCATTCAATTGATTCAGCTTGACATTTCCTATATTTGAAATAACATACCTTCGTAATTTGTATTGGTAGCTAGCGAGTGTAGAAGGCTTCACTTGTTTTGAAAATGCACCAGCTAGCCATGATTCAATCCATTGTTCAATTGTTCCCTCATAAGTAGTACACTCGCTCGTTTGTCTTATCTCTATTTTTTTTTCGAGCAATTTTTCTCTGACCACTCGATATGTATAACCATAGATGTAGCCATATTGGATGTCTCCATTAACATGACGCTTTTTAATGTATCGACCTTCCCAACGGCCATCTTTTCGTTTATAAATATTTTCTCCTCTACGTGGCAAATTATCCAATCCCTTCTATTTTGACGGCTCAATAGACGGCTTAAAAAAACCATACGTACGAATCTTCTCTCTGGAATACCAATGAGATGAAAACATTCTTGTCTCATATCTATGCACTTTCTCCTAAAAAAAACATTTTTTTGGTCTTAAACCTTTGACACTAGAAATAACATGCATTATAATTTGATATGAGTGAGTCTTTGTAGTTATTCTAATCTAATTCTTTTTATTAGATACATCAAAAAGATGGAAAATCGATTCATTTTTTTCTTGGAATACTTTCTTCCAAGAAAAACCACCATAAATAACAACCGTATTTTCTGCAGAAAAAGAATAAACTATTTCTTTGAATTCTGAAATAGTTTCTTGATGAATTTTATCTGATTATTTCAAATAACTATGTGCTTTATTTAGTTTTTTTTCTTTCCCACTACCTCTTCACTTTTTACGACACCATCCTTTCAATCCATATTTATCTGATAAACACTACTTAATTCCCCTGCTAGTTTCATTTTTTTCATCCCTGATCTATATAAACGGAAAAAGAACATTTAATAAGAATAGGTTCCCTCCGATATATCTCTTTTCAAAATAATTCTTTTAAAAAATCTTTTTTTAAACTTATATTTTCTTTATTTGATTTTTTGAAAAATTTGACAAACTTTTATAGTAGAGTAGATTACAAATTTTCAGGTGATCCATTGTCTCCTGTTTTTTTCATGTAGTTCTAAAAAACTCAGCTTACTAAAAGCTAAGCCTCCTATTAACAGGAAGAATTGCTACTAAACTAAAAGATGAATTCACTTTCCACGCTAGTTAGTCACTAAGTATTCGGATAATATTTTGCTTCAAATACATCCCATGACTTACTAAATTCATGATTAATAAATGCTTCTTTTAATCCAGTAGACTGCTTTAGGCGCATGATTTCTTCTGTCTCCATACCTAAATGATCTGATATTTTTTTATCTGACCACCCTTTATTTGACAGCATCAACACTATAGAAGCCAGTTTATCAATTTGATGTACCCCTCTTGCACGGTTGTGACGAATAGTGCTGGCCATCCGATTTTCAATTTCTTTTTCAATCAATACGACTGGAAGATGACTCAGCTTAAATTTTGTTTTTCCAACAGTATATCGGTGAAATCCATCCACAATCAAATAGATATCTTTAATCTTGTCATAGTAACAAACAATCGGCTGGGTAAAGCCATCTTCGCTTATTGAACGTTCAAGAAGTTTACGCTCATTTTGTGCCATTTGATTTGGATTGTACCCATTCGCACTAATTTGATCAACGGGCACCATCATTGGGTGCATCACAGGAAACTTTATCCCTTCATTCAATGACAGGCACCTTCATTTCTAAATATAAATAATTTTTTGAAAAACGTTGAACTTTAAATCCCTTATATTGAAAAAAAGAGGCCTCTTCTTTTGTCTTCACTGCTGTAAATAATAGTGGCTTGTTTAGTTTTTTCGCCTCACGAATGGTTTTAGACACAAGCTTTTTCCATAATGCCTCATCATTTAAAACGTAAACATCCCCAATCTCGACTCCCCTTCTCTTTTCTTCAAACGAGGAAAACCCGATAACTTTTTTATGTTCATCTTCAATAACGAACCAAGAAGTCTCTGGAGAATTAATAAGATACGGAAATTGTGTACGATAGGTTCTTTCTGCAAAATATGCCGCCATTTTACTATAAAAGATTGTCTTATCATATGGCTCTTTAAACAAATACCAGGTATTCTTCATCAGTCACTTTCACTCCTCAGTAATTTTTGTTTAATTTTCTGATATACTTTTCCTTCTAGTTCATCAATTCCAGTAACTTCTTGAAACTGAAAATACAGTTTATACAATTCTTTTTCGTCTTCTTTTGTTAATGCATAATCACGAGTCGTTAATGCATAATCATTTTTCTCCAGTGCTCGTGCGATTCCTTTCCAATCATGCCACAGTTTTTCATCTGCCAGCCATTCTTTTCGAGTTGATTCATCTGGCATATCATCCGGAGTAATTCCATAGTTTTTCTGGTAATAATCCATTAGAATTTTAATTTTCCGATAATAATGATCTCGAAGCCCTGTACTGGTCAGCCCAATGGTTTCTAAAAGGTAAATGGCATATTCTTGCCATGTTAAATGTTTGGGTTTGCTTGATTGATGATGACCAAGTAGAGAGGTTTTTGAATAAAATCGCCCAAAATCAGCACCACTCACCCGATTGACTACTTTTTGCCATAGCTCTGGTTCGATTACTGCAAACTGACTTAGACTTTTACGCTGCTGTAAACCATAAGGCTGACAAATTCTCATATGTTGAAAAGCAATCCCCATTTTGTAAGACTGCTCATAAAACTGATTAAAATCCAGATCCAATTGAGCAACTGCTCCCCAAACATCTTCGACTTTCCAATCGTAAATTGGATAGAAGTTGTAGGTATCATCAAAAAATCGTTTTATCCAGCTTATTTTATGATATTTATTTCTTTTTGACAGGATACTTGAAAGTCGATGAATGCTTTCTTCTGCACGAATGCCGATTCCACAAGCTACTGGTTCAAAATTTTTCTGTTGATGATACCAATAGATAAAGTAACGCATAAATCTATCAGGATTTCCGTTGCTTTTATAGAAAATATCACGTAATTCTCCATCTATGTCCGACTCTTTGATTGCATCTTTTGGCATCGCTTGAATCCATTTCTCTTCTTCTTGAGGATTCCACATCATCCATTGGGGTTGAAAAATACTGACATTGTTATCTTCAAAAAAAGGAAGACAAAAATGATAGACATTCTCCACATTAGACAATCGTTTCATTCTCTCTATGAACTTGACCGTACTTGTGTAATTTGCTTCAATGTCCAAAATAAATAAGTCAAATTTTTTCCCCATCTTCTTTGCAACTCTATTCGCAATCTGCACCATTAAGCCACTATCTTTCCCACCACTTAGGGAAAAATAAACGTGATTAAACTCAGTAAAAATATAAGTAAGACGTTGCTCTGTTGCTTTTAAAACATCCATTTTTTTATACTGTTTCAACTTACTGGCTTCTGTCATTCATCTGAGTCCTTCCCCATCTGTATTTTTACATTATAACATTGAAATAAAAAAATATGATTTTCACAATTGAATGGATATCCTACCAAAAGTTGGTTAGCCAAAACGGTTGACTTTTAAAATAAGAAGCCAAGACATCACTCCAAAAGTTCTGTCCTAGCTTCCTTAGCTCTTATTAAAGACAAGAAAAGGAGGTGCCCATCTTCCGTTTCACTCTCCAAAATCTCTAAAAGCGAAACATTCTAAGAATTGAAGGTCTCCCTATCCATTTCGCCCTTATGTCTTTGTTTCCTCGACATAGCTACGGTCCATCAACAAGTGTCCAATTGAGTGTCCCTGTATAAACGCCCGCGTAATCTGCTGAATTGACTAACAGTAGAATTCCTTCATTATCTTTCCATGTTACAGGTACTTCTGAAGTATTTGTTGTGGTATTAGTAAACACAGTTTCTGAAACACCAGGTAGTATGTCAGTATTTGAAGTTCCTTTTCTGTAAATTAGTCCTTCATTTAAGTTGTTGGCTGAAGTTCCCCCATCACTGAAGCTATGGTCCAACGTCAAATCAACATGCCAGTTTCCCCCAACACCGCGTGTATCTTTTACTCGAATGTCCCAATCCTTATTTCGAGCAACCATCTTTTCTTTTAGTGGAACCTCAGTTGTTTGAAAGCTAACCTTTGAAGCGACGTTTGTAAATGACAACGTTCCATTTACTTCAATAGTAAGTGTCTTCCTTGTCGATTTGTTTTTATCTGGATCAATAATATAGACAGTCACTTTATGCAGCCCAATTGTAAGGTATTTGCCATCTATCTCATGTGTATATGGGTTGTCAGCTCCCAACACAGGATTTTGTTCCTTAATAGGTCCCACTACCTGCCCATCAATTTCATAATAAAATTCTGCAGTCGGACTATCTTTATCTGACCACGTACCCTTCAAAGAATAAGGAACCCCATATTCAAGCTTTATCGTTTTTCCTTCATCATCAACTGTAAGCTCTGGCGCTGCTTTTACTTGAATGGTTAATTGGGTATGCGCAGATTCAGCACCGTGGCTATCTATCACGTAAACTTCAACCGTATTTTTCCCTAACACCAAATCAGAAGCAGAAATAGTGTGGGAGTATGCAGTCCACGTATCAGCAGTTACTGTATCGGCGTTTTCCAGACTCTCTTTTCCATTCACAAGATAGTGAAGTTCACCTTTTGTTCCATCTAAATCTTTCCATTTTCCAGTAAGTGTATAATCGTTCCCCAAAAGATTCGTTTGTGTAGTTCCCGAATTATCTAAAGTCAATTCTGGTGCCGTGTTTGCTGCAATCGAATAATTGACAAAATTACTTGCCTCAATATGATTTTTCCCAGCATAGACACTATTTTCACTTACTTGAGCTAGGGCGGATACTGGATTTACTTTCACTTTGAATGTCAAATACGCAAGATTTTCAGTTGCGTTCAATGTCCCCATATTCACTTGAAGCTGATTTCCATTCCATGAAGAATCTGGTAGTGGTACCTCAACGTTTCCTGTTGATTTTCCTTTTAAGCTTCCTGGAACATATGTGACATTCCCTGAAATTTGTAAATTAGCCAATACATCCTTCCACTCCTGTTTACCAGAAAGATAGCTTCCTTCCACTCTATAAGTGAGTGTTTGCCCACTATTGACAGTTGTTTGCTCTACACTGTTTCCCGCATCGTCAACAATTGTCTCCACTAATGAAGCATTCACTAAACCAGGAACCGTTTCAAATACCATCCGGTTCATTTCAATTTGAGCACCTGTTGAACCGGTAAATCCCCAATACACTTTCGTAGATTTAAAAACATTTTGAGTATCAATTGAAACTGCAACTGGCGCCATATTATTAAACTGATAGGTCAATGTTTGACTTTGCGAAGACCATTTAATATTGAATGGAATCCATTTGTCTGTTGACAATTCTCCCGGGTATTGTGTATTGCGGTGATCCATATAACGTTTCTTTTTGAACCAATCTCCAACATCTGTATAATCATGATACATTGACCGATCGCCAGGAAAATTCCACGCCACATGATCATCTCCTGAAACATCAGTATCAAATCCTCCATTGGCATTATCATGCGTATCAAATTCAACAGCAAAACTATTTTTTATTCCTTTATCCCAAACTCCATAACTACTGGAATCCCAAACACCTAGCTGCGCCCCATCGCCTTGAACAATTTTATTAGGACCTGAGGGGTCATTTTGCATAACAAATGCCATTCCATCAGCGGCACTCGTACCTTGATCCCCAAAATAAATATACATAGAGGATTCAAAATCTTTTGTTAAGTCCATCATATTATTAGGCGTAGACCAAATGGCACCATTTTGATTTTTTAAAGTGTCTGTCAATTGTACAATATCCCCATCCGCAGTTGGAATAAGCTGGCTATTAGATCCTGCGGGTAGTTGAAAAATATTCGTCAATTCAATGTGTGGTGGAGGAGAGCTTTCATTCGTAGCATCTACAGATATTGTTTGTCCGAAAACAATGATAAATAGACCTGCTAGTCCAAGTAGCAATATCATCTTTTTCACCCTTTTACCTCCTTTATTTCATTTGCTAAATTCATTAAACTTATTTCATTCATGCTTTCTTTTTTTTTGAGAGTAGAAAAAGAAGAACTAAAATAATCACAACTAAAAGACTCCCTACAACGATGTAAACGAACTGATTATCCTTTTTTAACTCTACTGCCTCACTATTTAAGGCTTTTGACTCAGAAGCTTTAATTTCAAAGTCCTTTGTCAGTTGCCATTTTCCATTGTTTGTCTGAATAGCCAAATTTACTGTATATACTCCAGGCTCCAATGGCTCATTATCCCAGCTAATTGGAAAATCAAAATTAGAATTAGGTGCCATCTTCATATTCTCTTTTTCTGTAGAATGGATGACTTTTTTCTGACCTTTTTTTGTGATTTGAGCAACCACTTTCATTTTTCCTTCAAGCTTAGGCTGAGTATTTTGAATATTTGCTGTGACTGCAGTTCGATAATTTTCTAAATCTGGATGGACATCGTTCAAAGTGAGCTCTGACTTTACTTTATTATCATTTTCTGAAAGTTCAACGCCTACCGCTACGGAGTATTCATTTTTAATTTGAACATTCTTTTGCTTTTCTTTCTCTTGCTCTGTTTCAATTTTCTTCATATAAATCCCACCCAAAATAGTCCCATCAAATTCTTTTTTGGGTATATTCAACTGAAAATCGACTTTTTTTGTCTTTTTTGCTGGAAGGACAATCTTTTTTTCTCCTGATATTAAATCTGAAAATTCATACGTCAGCGTGTTATCAGCTTTTACATCGGATTGTTTATAATCGATTATTCCATTTCGATTCGTTACGGCCGTATTGGTCTCAATAGCTACGGTTATCTCTTTATCTGATGAGTTCGATAAAGAAAGACTGATCGTTTGTTTTTCTCCTGGCTTCACTCGTAAATCAAAGTATGATTTTGTTTTATCAATCTGATTTTCTGAAGGAATCGTTTGGACACCAAAATCCATTTTCTCCGCAAAACCAGTTTTACTGAATGTCAGAAGGGAAAAAAGAGTCATTCCAAAAATGATATATTTTTTTTTCAAATTTCTTACTCCTTAGTTACATCATAAAAAAGAAATGCCAAGATAAGTGATAAAAATATATTTATCTCAGCATTCCATCATACATTAAGGTGCTACTGTTAGTGTCCAATCAATAGTGGCAGTATAAGAGGTCTCATCTGCAGAACCTGGCAACACTTTTAATAAAACGTTAGCATTGTCATTAGCTGTGCCTGACCAAACATCAACCCATGTTCCCTTTCCTTCCCCTACTTGAGCATTCATAATAGGCTGTGCGGATTGATTCGTAAATGATACACTTTGCTGCGCAGTTGGAGCTGCAGACACATTTGCTATATTTGTATTTGTCTGACCGTTTAAAAAAGTCAATTCGGCTCCCTTTAAGACTTTTGATCCTGTACTATCTTTAAATTCAGAAGCTGTAGCAACTAAATTCCAACCCTGACCTTGACCAGTTTTATCTGTCACCTGAACATATGGATTTTCATTTAATGCGTGATAAGTTTCTGTTTTAGTAGAAATATCATGTGTACCAAATTCAATGTTTGAAACAAAATCTAAAGATAGTGGTCCAGGATTTCCTGTTCCCGGATTAGTAGGGTCAACTGGATCGATTGGTGGATTCGGATTATCGGGATCGGTCGGATCAACGGGATCAGTTGGATCTGTGTTTCCTCCCTGAAACTCAACATGGTTTTTTGAAGAGGCAGTACTTGGTGTCGTAGCAGCCGAAACTGTCGTTCCTAACGCAAACACTGTACTCATTGTAATTAAACTAATCGCTGTATATTGAACAAATTTCATTTACTTTTCTCCTTTTTTTAAATGATTATGGATTAGGTCCATCTGTCAAAGTCCATTCAATGGTCGCTGTATATGCACCGGCATAGTTTCCACTTGGAACTTTTAACTGAGCATTATCATACTGCGAATCCCATTGCCCTAAACCTTCTCCCGCCTGAGCATTTAAAATCGGCTGGTCAACAGAGTTTAACACGGTCGCTACCCCATCAGCTGGCTTCGTCGCATTCCCTGAGGTAACCGGAACAACTGCTGGCAAAGTGAATTCCGCCCCCGTCAGTTGATGCGTACCATCGGAAAAATCGGTAATATTTGCGGTAACATTCCAGCCGCTTCCAGTTCCACGTGTATCAGCAACAGAAAGTAGTGCATCTGCATTTGTCGTATATGTTTGTTCTGTTGCCTGTATCTCGTTGCTTCCAAAATCAAAACCAGGTACTTCGTTCAATGCTAAAGGACCATTTGGATTACTGGTTCCTGGAGTTAATTCAACAATTCCATCAGAAGTATCTGCCAAAGCTGGCACACTTAATGCTAATAAAACCGTTGAAAGTAACGCGTTTACTAATAATTTATTTGTTTTTTTCATTTTTCTCTCTCATTTCTTTTTCTATTTATTACCAACCATACAGACAGCAGTAGGAGAAGAAATATTCCAAAAAAACCTAGATTGCTTGATTTTTCTTCTCCTGTTTGAGGCAATCTTTTTTTTGAATTATTATGATTCTCATTGTTAGACGGTGATGACCATTCCCCATCAACAAGGTGCGAATTATCCTGGCCAGAACCTTTTTTAAAAGTAATTCCTGCTCGACTGCTCGCATCTGCCAACGTTCGTGTGCTCGCTTGTGCATAGAGAGTACTAAAACCAATTAGAAGAATTAGCAGCAATCTTCCCCCTATAAGCGTCCACCGAACTACGTGTTTCTCCATTTGCCAACCTCCTTTTATCCCTCCATATTCAGTTGATTACTATCCAGACTTCTTTACATGATGTTGTATCCTTCAACAGCTAATCTGTTTAGAAAAATGGACGTCTTTCCAAGCTTCCTCCCCTTATCCATAAATTACATTGTTTCCTCTCTTCCTCTGGTGATATAAAAGATGCATCCATGGATTTCAACGTCGCATCTCTAGAATTTAATCACTCAGTCCCCAAAAAAGAAGATGATTCGTAAACGTAATCTACAGTCAACAGCCTATCAATTCCTTTGATGAAAGTATAGATACCCCTATTTTCTTTTTTGACTATAGTTTATTTCAAGAAAAAAAATGAATTTATTCCATTTGGTTTATTCCGTCGACAAAAATAAGAATATTCACAAAAAAAATAAGTATTTTTATTGCAAAACAAGCTCTTATATCATATTTTGACTCAAAATTAATTCCATAAATAATACAGGAAAGCCCTCTTCACTCCCAGATATGCATTTAAACCATATTTCCGAAAAAATATAGTGAATTTTAATAAATATTCATTCAAAAATAAGAATGATTCCATTTAAAATTTGATTAGAACTTGAATTTATTCATTTCATAATATCAACATCTGCTTTTCATATTAAACAACTCATGGTATCTTTATTCTTATTCGGGGAGAGGAATGCATTAAAAATGATTTTAAACAAACGTGAAGTAGGAAAATTAGCTCTGTTGAAGTATCTTGTTGCACAAACTGCACCTGTTCATAGAGAGCGTATCCTTTCCAAATTCAATATTTCATTATCAACCTTAAAGCGATACACTCATTCCATGAATGAAGACTTGAAAAGTGTAAAAGAATTCAATCAAATTCAAATAATTGAGGATGATGGTTATTTTTTTCATAATCCTACACCTTTTAATGGTCAGTATGTTTTAAAAAAGATGAATTTTAGCTATCATCTGGATTCACTACAATTTCAATTATTCGAGAAAATTTTCTCGAATTCCATCCGAAGCATCCATGATTTAGCCACTTGTCTTTCCATTAGTTTGCCGTATCTTTATAAGCTACTTTTAGATGCAAATCAGTTTTTAAAGCCGTTCTTTATAAAGATTGATTACTCAATAAATCTCGATAATATCAGTATTTCCGGCAGTAATGAAAATATCCGATTGTTTGAAACCTATTTTTTTTGGAACGTCACTCAAGGAATTGATTGGCTGTTTCAAAATATTTCAATTGATGAACTGTTTTCCTGTTTTACAGAACAAGAGTTTCGTGCTTTCTTTGACTCCTCCGCTGCAAAACAATCAAAGTTCTTACATTCATTAGCTGTTATTCATCAGTTATACCCCTCTGAAGCAAAAAGGCTGGCTCTTCATGAATCACTTAAAGAGGTCATGGCAGTTTTTCAATCAGAAAATGACTTATCTGGACCACTGATTCGTCTGCTAAAAACAAGCTATCCTGAAATACACGATGAAGAAAGTTTAGAATCTGAAGGATTATTTTTTAATTTTATGAGTCGCATTTTTAGTTCTTACAGAGATACGGATGACACTCAAATAAAGATTGGCCAGAAATTAGCTGAAGTAAATAACGACTTAATTCTTTACTGTAAGCAATTAGTTACAGCGCTGATTATTGAATATCCTGAAATAAAACGCTCGCCAAATTATAACGATCTAAGATACAAACTTTTATATTTCTTTTCGTTGTATATTGCAAATGTTCGATACATTCGATTTGATTCATCTCACTTGCAGGAATTTATGTTTATAAATCCCAATCTGCAGACTGTAAAATCAACACTTTATACTAAAGGAGAGGAATTTTTCAATCGATTCTTAGCTAAAAATCCTATTTTAAAAGATCAGGAGATTTCACCTTTCCATTTAACGCTGGCACACAGTCTAATCTATTATTTTTTGTCTCAAATTGAACAAACACCTCTGAAAATCTATATTCAATTTTCAAAAAATATGTTTGGCGGTGTCTACATTCATAGTCAGCTATACAATTTATTTGGTCGTGAAAACATCACTGTTGTTGAGGATATGAATTCAGCGGACATTATTATTTCCGATTTTTATGAAAAACGTTATAAAAGTGAAAACTATTTCTATTTCGATGATTTAACGGATCAAGAAAGCTGGACAAAACTTTTTATTTTTGTCCATCGGTTCCAGCTGGATCATGCGATTTAAGTTCAGTTTAACTAAAAAAAGGATTACTAGAAATTTTTCTAGTAGTCCTTTCCTTTAATCAATTCTTCATTTTTTTTGTCAAATTTATGATTATGTGAAGAAACCATTCCATAACTATTACTTTCAGGTTCAAGATACTGTTTAATTTGATTAATACTGTTAGCTGCTTCCTGAAAGACACCCGCCAAAAGATAAAGTTTTCCTTTTGAAAACTGGATATCTCCAGCAGCAAATATTCCTTCTATATTTGTTTTTGTCGGTTCCTCACAAAATAGATAAAACTCTTCCTCTTTTTTAAATGGAAAGTCAAGAGACTCTAAAAATGTACTATCTCTGTCGTGCCCATGCTGAACGATTAGATGGTCAACCTCTACTTTTCTTTTATTATTTAATACTAGACTCATCGCACATGTCTCACCTTTTTGAATTTCTTGAATCTCGGATTCAAAAATGAGCATTCCACCATTTCGTTGAAATAATTTGGCAGATGCTTCATGTGCTTTTAATGCACTTCCTCTATAGATAATTGTTACTTTCTCTGCAAATTTCAAACACTCATTCGCATAGTCAACAGCTGCATCTCCTCCACCAGAAACCAAGACGTTTTTTCTTCGAATCATTTCTTGGTTTGGAAAAGAATAATGTATATTTCTCTTTACATCATCATGCACAGGAATTTTAAGCTTTTTAGGTGACACAATTCCACCACCAATGGCAAACAAGACTGCGTGACAAGGATGCACACGACCTTTTTTATCTTCTACATAAAATTGATTGTCTTCTTGTTTTATCCGCGTAACCTTAGCATCTGTATAGAGAGTCGCATCAAAAGTTGTTGCTTGCTCAATTAAATTTTGACGAATGATATGACCCTTTGTTGGTGGTAATGCTCCGACATCCCAAACAAACTTTTCAGGATAAAAATTCAGTTTTCCACCTAGCTCTTCTTGTGCTTCCAAAACAGTGACTCTTATATCCCTTAATCCCGCATAAAACGCTGCATATAAACCGGCAGGCCCTCCACCGATAATAACTAAATCTGTTACTGGTTCCATCTCGTCTCTTTTAGTTACCATACAATTCCTCAACTAGAAGCTCCATTCCAGTTAAAGACTGATAACCATAACCAAACATATAGTTATAGTCAACAGAGTAAACCTGTTTATTTTTGATTGCTTTCAAACTTGAAAGTTTTTGATTTAATAAAACGGCCTCTACCATTTCATTTTTTTTCGCTCCTTTTTGATAAGTGGACCAGTCAGGAACAATTAACACATCAGGATCTTTTTCAATTAAGGTTTCTAATGAAACATCTCCTTGAATATCACGTAAAACATTGTCTAGCTTAATCATTTCAACCATTGAATTAAAGAAACTTTCTCCATTAGCTGAATAAATTGAAATTTCACTAGGATCACTCATAAATAATAAAGCAAAAGTCTGTTCAGTTCCTACCTCGTCAACCTTTGTTTTTAAGGTCTTCTCTCGTGTTTCTAGTTCTTTTTTAAACCGATCTGCTGCAGGTTTAGCCTCAAAAATACTTCCTAAGTTATCAATATCCTTATAGACAGAGTCAAATGTCGCCTTATCTGTAGACGTTTCTTGAATGTAGGTAGAAATCCCCATTTCATTTATAGCATCTACTGTCCCATTTCCCCATTCCTCATTTTCAAAAAGTCCCCCACGTCCGAAGACTAAATCAGGATCAACACTTAACGCTGTTTCTTTACTAATATACCCATCTGAGAGATGATTTAATTGCTCAAATTCAGACGATACGTCAGGATCTGCCATACCGAAAACAGCACCTACCCCTACGATTTTCTCTTGAAGTCCTAAATGGAGCAATAGCTCAGCCGCTGGTCGGGTATTTGCCAAAATTCGCTCTGGGGCTTTATCAAATACTTGATCCTTTTCATGCCACTGAGTTCCTCCCTCAGCCTTTGTATAATTTTTTATTGTTAGTGGATAAGTCCCTGTATTCTTGACTTCTGTCTCTTTTTTATCTGCTGTTCCACAAGCACTTAATAATCCTACTATTGTGATTATTAATCCAACATATGTTACCTTTTTCATGAAATTTTCCCACCTATTTTATATATAGTAATGAAAAGCAATACGATTCGTCACTGGATGCTTATAGATTTCGCAATGAATACCATATAGCTCTTCAATTATTTCTTTCGTTAAGACGTCTTCTGAACAACCTTCTGCTATGACTTGCCCATCCTTCATGGCAAAAAGATAATCACAATAAGAAGCAGCCATATCCAAATCATGTAACGCTGCAAGTACGCCTATATCTAATTTTTTAACCGTATCCATCAGCTCTAATTGGTATCGAATATCCAAGTGATTGGTAGGCTCATCTAAAATGAGAAACTCGGGTTGCTGTGCGAGCGCTCTTGCAAGGATAACTCGCTGTTTTTCCCCGCCAGAAAGAGAAAGAAAGCTTTGCTCTTTATAATCGGTTAGTCCCATTTCTTTAAGCGCTTGTTCAGCAATAATAAAATCTTCTTGCGAATCACTTTCCAATAGTCGTTTATGTGGGGTTCTTCCTAATAGAACCATTTGAAATACAGTAAAGTCAAAGCTTAATTCATTAAACTGTCCTACTACGCCCATTTTTTGAGCAACTTTCTTTGCTGGAGACTTTACTAAATCCATCTCTTTGTAGAAAATCGTTCCTTTAGCTGGAATCAACCCTTTATAAATGGATTTTAATAAGGTTGATTTTCCACTTCCATTTGGCCCGATAATCCCCACAAACTGATTTGTTCTCATTGAAAGAGAAATTTGTTTCAATAACTCTTTTTTACCTATCTTGACGGACAAGTCATTTATTTCAAGCATTTTTTATCCCCCAAACCGATATTCTTTTTTTACAATAATATAAATAAAAATTGGTGCACCAATGATTGCTGTTAAAATGCCAATTGGAAGCTCCGTGTTTGGTAATAATATACGTGAAAGTAAATCTGTCCATATAAGAAATAACGCCCCTATAAACCCAGACATTGGCAATAACGTTTTATGATCTGATCCATATATTCCGCGAACAATATGAGGAATAATCAAACCTACAAATCCAATCATCCCTGATCCAGCAACGATTACGCCTGTTAATAATGAAGCAACTAACATATAGATTCTTCGATAACTCGTTAATGAAATTCCAAGCGTAATCGCTGTTTCTTCTCCTAAAAGCATCGTATTTAAAATACGAAATTGGGAAGAAAAGAATAAGGTAATCAAAGTCGTTATCACTGCTAGAAAAGGTAGTTTCCCCCAACTAGCAGAGGCAAGACTTCCCATCGACCAAAACGTAACAGTCTTCATCCCTTCTGAATTATTTGCCAGAAAAATAATTAAACTTGATAATGAACCAAAAATCGAATTAATCACTGTACCTGATAGAACTAATTTTATGGAAGTCATCTTTCCACCAATACTTGAAAGAACCAAAACAAAAAATGTTGCAAGAAGTGCACCCATGAATGCACTCATTGATAAACCTATCTGTGAGAATATCGAAGCTGAGCCAAACCCCACCATAATAGCAAAAGTAGCACCCAGTGAAGCTCCTGAGGAAATCCCCAAAATATAAGGATCTGCTAAAGGATTTTGAACAACTGCCTGCATTACTGTACCGCTAACAGCCAATCCACACCCCACAAAAACCGCTGCTAACACTCTTGGTGCTCGAACAAACCAAACAATATTTACTACTGACTGACTAATAGAGTCAATAGAGCCCACTGCGCCATTTGTTGTTTTATAAAATAAAATTTGAGCTACCTCATGAAACGAAATATCAGCCTGACCATTTCCCAAAGAGATAAGGATGGATAGAAGAAAAATACTGATGAAGCCAAGGGTAAAAAGTATCTGTATTTGTTTACGAAAGCCAACTGCTGATGTATTCGTAGTTTTTCTTAATTGCAATAAGGCACCTTCTATTCTTTTACTCTGCAGAGTATAAATTCCAAACCATTCAATTGAGAATGATTCTCAATATCAATCATAGTAACACGCTTACTTGTTCATTACAATTATCTTTTGTAAAAAAAATTCTTTTTGAGTTTTTTTCACAAGAAGTGGTCTTTATTTGGATAAATTTCTAGATGTGGATATCTTCTATGGAAAAACAAGTAAATGATTGAATCTACACAAAAGAGTGCTTAGATAGGTATTTTTCTCATACCAATCTAAGCACTCCGTTCAGCTAATATCCCTCATTACTGGTAAAAATATCACCTCGAGTGATAAATACTTTTAGTAGCTCTTTAACTGTCCCCTCAATCGTTCAATAAAGGTGCGTTATCTTGAACGATGCGGCTTTTTGTCTGAAACAATTACATGCTATTATCTATTTATTTTCTACAGTATAGTAGGTACCTGACTTAGGATTTTTTGTAAAGTACGTTGAGGTTCCAGAAAATCTTTCTGGTGTACCAACTGTGACCGCTATACTGTTCCCAACTGGCTCACCAGCATCATATGAATTCCAAGCATCCGTCTCACTACCCACGGCACCTCCAGAAACATAGGTATTATATGTTAAGTTTTTACCAGCAGTACCTGTAGTCTTAAAAAGATAGCCTGCAAATCTTAATCCACTACCTGAAAATGCAGAAGATTCATATTTGGCACTCAGATTGAGACTAAAAACAGTTGAGGCAGGCGAGGTTCTCCTAGTAGAGAGAGAATTAATTTGATAATTGTCCTTGCCATCTTCAACAGAGTTAGAGAAGAGAAATCGCGCTTCTGCGACTGAAATAGCACTTTCATCTGTTTGACTATCATAATAAATAGTATTTCCATCTATGTCTGTAGTCATTCCCTGTCCGTATAAAAAACCGCCCTCTGGTAAAATAGAAACAAGATCAGTGTCTTTAAGACTAGAAAATAGTTGATTTTCTTTGTAACTTGTATCAAAAGAATCTGCATGTACCTTAACTAAATCAATCATAAACACTCCAACAAGCACTACATCACTCAACAATAATTTTTTTGCCAACCTCATAAAAAACCCTCTTTATTTATATTTTCACTTCACTAATATAACCTGATCCCTATACAAAGCAAACGTTTTCTCTCGTTTCTGTAGTTTTTCTAACAAAATATAACTTAATAAATATTTTTAATCTCATTTAAATTTAATGCAACCTTTCCCCTTTCGAAAGACTCTAATTAGTATAGATACTAAAGGAGGAGAACATTGGCAAATACTGAATTTTTAGTCAAGCAGGCTCAAAAAGGAAACCATGAAGCATTTATTCAACTTATCACTGCATATGAAAAAATATTGTTTAACACAGCGAATAAATTTTTAAAAAATCAGCAAGATGTGGCAGATGTCATGCAAGAAACCATATTAATTAGTTATCGAGATATCCATACACTTAAAAATCCAAACTATTTTCACACTTGGATTTATAGAATTCTAGTGAATAATTGTAAAAAAATTTTAGAGAAAAATAAACGAGTCTCTTATGAAGAATTCGATATTCCAACCAATGATTCAACGGATAAGCTAGAGCTAGCAGAATTAATCAGCTATTTATCGGACAAATATAGGATTCCACTTATTTTATATTATTACAATGATTTTAGCATTAATGAAATCAGTCAGATTTTGGAACTACCTACTGGAACAATTAAATCAAGGTTACACAGAGGACGTCACTTACTGGAAAACAAATACTTGAATTCTTAAAAAAGAATGGAGGAAAAAACAATGATAAATGATTTTGAAACACAGTTGAAGAAGGCGCTCCGTAAAGAAGAAGAAATGAATCTAAAGACAAAAAATCGTATTTTCAGTACATTTGACCTGATTCGAAAGAGAAAACAGAGAAAACAGAGATGGGCAAAACTGGGAATCGTAACTGCAATAATGCTTGTCGTTGGCTTTCCTTTATTTAAGGCAGGCTATGTTACTGCTGCTGTTGACTATATACAAATGAAACTTTTTTCTGAAACGGTTACTAAAAATCATTTTATTCGAACTGAAAATAAACAAGAGACAGATGGTGACATCGATATAAAACTAGAATCCATTTATTCAGACGGAAATGAGCTAGGTTTCTATCTAACAATGGACTACTCAAAAAATAGAGAAATGGTTGACAATGAACATAAAGTTGATGATTATTCATTGTCAATTGATGTAAAAGATTCCAATGGCTCAAATCTTCCAGGAGCTCAGGGATTAACTCCACATATGGATACCAAAAAACATATTTTACAGTATTACTGTAGAATGAATCCTGTTGTACCAGGAGAATTTTCTGACTTGACAGGAGATCTTACTATTGAGATAAGTAAGATAACTGGCTTCTATAAACAAAGTAAGCCTGGATTATCAACCAAAAAACCTGTTATAGTTACTGGTAATTGGCTGTTTTCAGTAAATAATTCCACAATTAAAAAATTTAATCCTCTATTATTTATCCCAGAAAAAGATACGATTCTCCCAATAGAATCGGCCACAGCCTATCCTAGTAGCTTTGTTGTAAAATTTAGTGATTACAAACAATTTCTTGAAAAGATACCAAAAGGCTCTGACGAGAATCCATTTCAACTAAAGGTTGTCGAGGGGGAAAAAATTTCATACTACGCCCCTGTTCGCTTTTCTCTTGGAGGAGAGAATCAGAACACCGAATATATGACTTTTAATTATACAGGATACGATAAAAAGGCCATCATTTCCCTATCCGTTAAGAACCTAGAGGAAATTTCTTTAACGATGCAATAATGACTAACAAAATGATACACATTAATTTAGAAAAAAAGAAACTGGTGAACAGGTATTGTACACTGTTCATCAGCTTCTTCTAAAAAAAAGACATCGCAATCCCCATTTTCTAAACGTTATAATAACGCCAATGGAAATCCGATGTCGCGGGTTTGGCACCCAATGGGGGCATAGGGATTCGAACCCTAGACCCTCTGATTAAGAGTCAGATGCTCTAACCAACTGAGCTATGCCCCCGTAATAGTAATGAGCGATAAAATTAAATTAGTTAACTTAATCACTCAGTTATTTTAACACTTTAAAATTTTAATTGCAACACTCTTTTGTCTTTTTTTTCAAACAATTTCTTCCCGCCTAAATACTACTTTAGGAGCTGCATAACCTTTACTTTTTCAGGCATTTATAGTCCGCTGCCGCAAGTGTATTTATCCTCCTTGCAGCAGAGACACTTGTTGGATTACATTGATTTTAAGAACACAGATACTTCTTTTTCGTAGCCTATTGCAAGTGTTTGCATTGCACGTGAAACAGCTGTGTAGAGAATTTTTTTATCTCTTTTAGATTTATATCTATCCTTGGACACGTTATAAAGAAATACGTGGTCAAATTCTAATCCTTTAGACAGGCTGATTGGATAGACAGCTATAAGCTTTTGTTCCGTTTCTTTTTTTAGTTGTTTCTGTAGAGATTCTGCTTCTTTCATTGTTTTTGTCAGAATAGTTAACGTTCCACCAATATCCGACGTAATCTTATGAATAGTTGAAATAAATGACAAATGATCCTTAATCAGATAGAGTTTTGGCTCTTCTCCTTTAGGACGAATGGGGATAATCTCCATCTGTTTAGTTGATTGGACGCTTAATTTTTTAAATACCTCTGTGATTGCACCGCTTGACCGGTAACTATTAAGCAAGTCGTATCGATAAATTGACCTTTGATTGTCAGCAAATAGGTCAATTACAGTTGCAAAGGAAATGGATGAATTAAAAATAGACTGATTTTCATCGCCAACTAACGTAAATTGGCTTTTAGGAAATAGCTCCATTAACAATTGAATTTGTGCAGGTGTATAGTCCTGAACTTCATCAATGAATAAAAATTTTGTTTTAGGCAGTGGAATCTTTTCAACAAAGCAATGTTGAATAAATAAAAAAATAACTGCTTCATCTAGCGTATATTTACTTTGACCAGAATGAATATATGTTTTGTCTCCAAAGCTTTTGTAAAGTGTCAAAAATAGGGTCTTTTTATCTATCCAGTCTACTTGCTGAATCATTTTCGAAATTTTCCTATAAGTTTTTCGTAATCGTTTATAGCCATACGCTATAATACTTTTTTCAGAATCATCCGAAATCAATTCACCAAAATAAAGTTTCTGCTGTTCCTCAGATAAGGATAAAATTTGATTTTGTGTCTCTTCGCTAGATGCTTGACGCAACAAACGGTTTTTCCAGTATTCGCTTAAAAGTTCTTTTGTTGCTTGAATTCGCTCAATTATTGGAGCATCTTTCGGTGTGCGATTATAAAGTTTCTCAATAACTTCTTTTGGAATAATCACTGTCTCTTTTTTCTTAAGATCAACAATTGGAATTTCGCCCAGCCATACGTCTTGACTCATTTTCTTTAAGAAATCGATAAATGACTTACTTCTCAATATTTCCATCTGCTCATCTATTTCATTCGCGCTGATTCTCTCAAAATATTGACCTTCGTCTTCTATCTCTTTATTTAAATAGAGTTGGGTGAACTGCAGCATCGTTTGATTTCTAGGATTTTTTTCGCCTAACGCTGGAAGAACATCACTAATATAATGAATAAATTTATTATTTGGAGATAGAATCAAGAAATCTTCTGAAGTCATTTCTTTTCTTAAAGAATATAACAAATAAGCAATTCTCTGCATGATAGTTGATGTTTTCCCACTTCCAGCAACGCCGTTCACTAAAATATTACGAGAAGCTATATCTCGAATGATTGTATTTTGTTCCCTTTGAATAGTCGAGGTGATATCTGTCATCTGCTGTGTTGCATTTTGCTCTAATGCAGCTATAAGAACATCATCTTGAATGGCAATTGCCGTATCAAAATAACGAATCAAGTGATTCTTTTCTATGAAAAATTGTCGACGATTCAAAATCTCCACATCTATCTTCTTCTCATTTGCTAAATAGCTGGAGGGACCGATCATATTATTATAAAACAATTCAGCAATGGGAGAACGCCAATCATAAATCCTGTTGACCCCTTCCTCATTAGCAAAATTATGAATTCCTATATAGAAGTCCTCTTGGGGCTCTGATTCTAGAAAATCAACAGATACTTTGCCAAAATAAGGAGACTTCAATAACCGCTCAACTTTCTTTCGTTGGCTATCGGCAGATTGTATTTTGATATTCATTTGATCGATTTCCCTATTTTTCATCTCAATCATAGAAAATGTATCTAGATTATCTAGTACACTATCAAAATTTAACCGAATATCGCCCGACATTTCATTTAACGCAGTAATTCCTTCATCCTTTGTCCGTTTTAATAAACAATCTAGCTGCTCTTTTGATGCGACCAGCTCTCCATAGACTTGTTGCAGATACTTTTCTTCTTGTGTGTTGACCATACACATTCTCCTCTTCAAAAAAATAGCATTGCTAAAGCATTTTACGCTACTAAAGAAGATATTACAATTATCTGAAACGAAACATGTGAAAAAGCGCCATTTCTTTCTAAATTAAATAAAAAAAATTTTTTAGCTAAGGAAAATAGCAACCTTTTACTAGATTATTTCTCCAAGAAAAGATTGCTACTATTTGTTTAAATTGTTTAAAAAAATTTTTCATTTGTAATTAGCGCTTGACCTCAAATCGTTTTATATTCCATAAAGCTATGGCTAAGAACACGATACCTGAAATCGCAAGTAGAACAAACGGAAACAATAGTTCATGTTGTCCACCCATCGTAATCCCTAACTCCTCTTTAATCACACGAACAGCTTCCGGATTATCTGAAGTAAAGACGTTTTCTGTCAGTACTCGTCTAATTAAAACAACACCACTCGTCAAAGGAAAATACTTTACAACCATTTGAGCTGTTTCCGGCAGACTTCCGATAGGTACGTAACAACCTGTCAAAAATCCTAATAATGGACCTATAATAGAGGTCATTGTTGAAAAGGTATCAATCTTTCGGAAAAAACTTGCGACAAAAAACATAAATGCAGAGGAACAAAATACCGTAAATAAACAAGAAAAGAATAGTAAGATAGCTTGTTCTAATGTAAGAAATGCTCCTTTTGATAAAAAGACAATATACAGCTCTGCTACGATAGCTACTGAAAAAGTAATAATAACCGATACCATAAAGGTACTTAAAAAATAACCCAGCATAATTTTTCTTTTTTGAATAGGCGAAATCATAAAGTCTGTATAGACATTTCTTTCACGATCTCGAATCATTAGACTGGCTGAGCCCAACGTAGAACTTGCAGACACAATTCCGATGACTCCCGCAAGCATCCACGTGTCTACGACTAATTGGGGATTAGACAAAGCGGACAACTGATTGACTAAGCTATCTCCTAATAAAAATACATAAAGTCCAATCAGAATGAATGCCGCGATAAAGGCACCCATCACCGCTTGTTTATTTTTGAAAAACAGACGTAACCCTCTATAGACTAATGCGTTCATTTTTTTCTCTCCCTTTTTCCATAATTTCTAAAAATACGTCTTCTAAAGTTGTACATTGATACTCGTGTTTCAGCTCAGCAGGACTTCCCTCAGCAACTATCTGTCCTTTTTCCAGCATAAGAATTGTTGTTGACTCTCTTGCCTCTTCCATATAATGGGTGGTTAAAACGACAGTCATTTTGTATTTATCCTTTAATCGATGAATCAATTGCCACATCGTTGCTCGAGAAACAATATCTAAGCCTGTTGTAGGTTCATCTAAAAATAATAGTTTAGGTGTATTTAACAGCGCTCGTGCAATATCCACTTTTCGCCGCTCCCCACCAGATAAAACACCATATCGCTTATCTAATAAATTTAGCCCCTCAACATCTGCCAATTTTTCTTTCAAAAGAAGCTCTGCTTTTTTCCAACTATTCGTATAAAAATAGCTACGAATCAAAAGATTTTCTTTCACTGATAATTCAGAATCAAGAATACTTTCTTGAAAAACAACAGAAAGCAGTGATTTATATTCCATAGACTGCTGATTCATTCGTCGGCCTTCTACCTGTATTTCACCTTTTTCAGACTTTACTAAGCCAAGCATCAAAGAAATAAGGGTAGACTTTCCGGCGCCGTTTGGTCCTAATATGGAAAACAGCTCCCCTTCTTTAATGGAAAAAGAAATATCTTTTAGCACCTGTTGTTCTTTATACGATTTTGCTAGATGTGTAACCTTTATTAATTCATTCATGGTGATGACTCCTTTTCTCTTGTTGATAAACTAAGAATACTCAATTTATTTTTTTGAAACTACCAATTTTAACTAAGTGGTTAAAATTGGCAACTAAGCGGTTAAAATAAATAAAAAAACAGAACCGTTTAAGGCTCTGCACGTTTTTCTGTTATTCCGATTTCTCTTTTCTCTGGATATACTTATTTATCTCATCTGCTTCTTTTTTGTCTTGCCCATACACAAACAGCTTGATAAAGAAGAAAATGCTAATAACTAAAACAAAATTACTAAATAATCCAAAATAACTTAGCTCCCAATGTAAAAGGCTGTTTCCAGCTAGAACCAACATAAAAATAATCCCTATATAAAGCACCTGATTCAAGATTAATCGTCGATTTGAGTACGATCCATTATCGTCAACCAAAAAAATAAGGATACCTGACACTACTGATACGAAAAATAAGTATTCAATGATAGTAAACAATGCTTTCTTGTTTACTAATAAATTAGTAGCTACTAAAATCGTAAACACTAATGAGGTAAGAGAAATTGCTCGTCGAATGTAATTTTTCATACTCTTCCACCCATTCCTAGTCCTTTTTTTAGCAAAGGGACATATTTTCGAGAGATAGAAACGCGCTCTCCATTATGTAAAGTTGCCTCAAAACGACCGCTTAATAACGGTGAAACGCTCAATATCGCTTCAATGTTTAACAACATTGATTTTGAAATTCGTAAAAATTTATAAACCTCTAGCTGTTCTTCTAGCTGATAAAGTTTTTCACTACTTTGATAAACATTATTTTTTGTATAGAGATAACTTTTTTTATCTACCACTTCTATGTATAAAATATTTAAAAAAGGGATACGAAACGTTTCTCCTTCTAGTTCTCCCAAAAGAAAATTTTCCTTTTTCGTCAATAAGTTAAGTGCTTTTTCAACTGTTCCTGTCAATTCATGTACTTTTAAATAAACAGATTCTTCTTCATTTAATTGGACAATTTCAACAGTTGATTTCATGAACACACCTTCTTTTCGTTTGTTTTTTTATTATAGCATACATGAAAAGAAGAACCTCGTTTAAATTGTTTCTTCTAACGGAGGTTCTTCTTTCATTTTAAGAATTTATTTTTTCCAACTATCCACTAGCTCTTGATTGTTTTTAATCCAATCCTGTGCCGCTTTTTGTGGATCTTTTTTATTTTTAATCTCCAACATGACTTTTTCCATGTCCTCTTTTGTCCATTTAAAGTTATCTAACAACTGGTAGGCTTCTGGCTGATTTTCTTTTAGTCCATCTCTGACGATTGTATGAATAGCTTCTTCATCGCCCATCCCCCCTTTTGGATCTTCCAAATATTTCAAATCATATTTAGCGAACATCCAGTGAGGTGACCAGCCTGTAATCACAATTTCTTCTTTATTCTTAATTGCTTGACCTAATGCAACAGTCATCGCACCTGAAGAAGAGGTAGCCACTTTCCAATCACTCAAATTACTATAAGTCTTGAGTGTATTCTCTGCCGCATTAACTACACCTGCGCCAGGTTCAATTCCAGTAATGGTCTTTCCAGCCTGCGCCTTCAACTCTTCAATAGAATCAACGTCCATATAGCTTGGTACAACAAGTCCAACTTTTGCACCTGTTAAGTTTGCACCAAGATCTTCAACTTGATCTTTGTATTGCGCATACTGAGAGCCATGTGTATTAGGTAGCCACGCAGCTACCATACCATCCATCTCACCTTTTGCTACAGATTCCCACATAATTGCATTATCTAATGGGGTAACATTTACTTTATACCCCATCTGTCTCAATACTTCTGCAACAACATTGGTAGAAGCTATTTCTGTGTCCCATTCCACATAGGCTAAGTTAATTTCTTTATCCGTAGTAGAGTTTGCTGTAAACGAGCTGATACCTACTGCAGCAAGGATAACCACTACTACACTAGCTGTTACTCCCCACTTCTTTTTCTTAGACATTGATTTACTCGTTACAGTTTTAGGTTTGTTTAAATGCTGTGTGAATCGGTCAATAATAATTGCTAGAATTACTAAGGCAACACCATTTACAAATCCATTTCCGACTTGTGCACGCTGTAACGCAGATAGCACCCCACGTCCTAATCCCGGCGCACCAATCATAGAGGCAATTACAACCATTGATAATGAAAGCATCGTTGTTTGATTAATCCCTGCTAAAATAGTATTTTTTGCAAGAGGCAACTCTAACTTAAATAGTTTTTGCCATGCTGTTCCACCAAAGGAATCCGAAGCTTCAACTAATTCTTTAGGAACTTGACGAATACCTAGGTTTGTAAAACGGACCGTTGGCGGTAAAGCAAAAATTACGGAGGCAAAGACCCCTGGTACCATTCCTATTCCAAAAAAGGCAACTGCTGGAATAAGATAAACAAATCCTGGCATTGTTTGCATAAAATCAAGAATTGGCGTAATAATGCTTTGTGCTTTGCTACTCTTCGCCATTAATATCCCAAGTGGAATCCCGATAATTATAGAAACTACACTTGAAATTAAGACTAACGTCACAGTGCTCATCAAATCTGTCCATAGTCCTTGATTATAGATAAAGAGCAAACCAATAAATGTAAATAAAGTTAGCCCAAATCGTTTTTGAGAGACAAAAAATGCAGCAATCGTTAATAAAATAATAAAAATAAAGGGTGGAATTTGTACTAATCCATGTGTAATGCTGTCCATGACAGCTTGTCCTGTATTTTGAATAAATGAGAATAAACCTGCAAAATTATTGGTTACCCATTCAGTTATCGTTTCAACCCAATCTGCAACAGGTAGTTGATTTGTCAATAAATTATTCATCCTCATTCACCTCACTTGTTTCTGCCAATGCTTCTAGAACACTCCCTCGAATGATAACTCCTTGAAGGCGTCCATTCTCAACAACTGCAAGTGGTGTAGGAGAATCAAAGATAATCGTAAAAATATCGTTGACCAACATCTCTTTATCCACGGTTCTAATTGTCGCATCCACAAATTCACTCAGCGGTCTGTGTGTCTTCCTAGCCTCTAATGCGCTCTCGGCTGTAATGTATCCTTTTAGTTCTCGTTTTTTATTGACTACCATAAGCATACTAACTTCTTCTTTACGCATGCGATTTAGCGCAACGTTTGGTCCATCAATATCAATATTCGTTGTTAGAGCTGGAACCATAATATTTTGTGCAGTTAAGACTTTGGAGCGATCTACATCCTCTACGAATTCTCGAACGTAATCATTTGCAGGATTTGTCAGAATTTCTTCACCTGTACCAATCTGCATGATTTCTCCGTCTTTCATCAGAGCAATTCGATCGCCAATACGTAGGGCTTCATTCAAATCATGCGTAATAAAAATAATTGTCTTTTGCACATTTGCTTGTAAATCAATCAACTCATCTTGCATCTCCCGACGAATTAGTGGATCTAATGCTGAAAATGCCTCATCCATTAATAAAATTTCTGGATCGTTAGCAAGAGCTCTTGCTAGTCCCACACGCTGTTGCATCCCTCCAGAAAGTTGATTCGGTAGTTGATCTTTAAACGAAATAAGGCCTGAATTTTTTAACGCCTGCTCTGCTTTTTGCTGACGTTCTTCTTTAGGTATACCGCGAACTTCCAATCCATACTCAGTATTTTCTAAAATTGTTCGATGAGGGAAGAGTCCAAAGTTCTGAAAAACCATACTCATTTTATGTCGACGAACCTCACGAAGTCCCTCTTTGCTTAATTTAGCTATATCTTGTCCATCAATGTAAATATCTCCTGAAGTTGGTTCAATTAATCGATTTAACAGACGAATCAGCGTAGATTTCCCACTACCTGATAAGCCCATAATGACAAAAATTTCTCCCTCATTCACTTCAAAATTCACATCATACACACCAACAGTAGCGCCTGTCTTTGCAAGAATCTCCGTTTTTGGTCGATGTTCTTTCATCATCGCTAACGCTGTTTGTGCTTTTTTCCCGAATACTTTTGTTAAGTTGTTTACTTGTACTTTTATCAAAAAAAAACTCCTTTTTCACATTTTTTCATTTTCTTTCTGAAAACTAAGTGACCACACTAGGTTAACATGGTGTGGTCACTTTGTCAAAAGGGGTGCTTATCCAACATCTTGTTCCAAAAGCATATATTTTTGAGACAATCACTTCTTTAGTTCCCAACAACCAGCTGGTAGAATTTTGCACAAAAAAAACTTGTTACTGTACATGCCCAATAACAAGTCCTTTTATTTAGTTTTAAATTTAACTGAAATTCACTGAATATCCTGTTTGCTAAATACTTCCCTCAGTATCCAAGCTAACTCCCGGATAAAAGAAATTTTGCATACGCTGAAGCGCATATTCATTTCCGACAAAATAGATCGTATCATTTTCTGATAACTTCGCATAGGGTCCTGGTGAAAGCAGCAGCTCCTCATTATGCAAAATAGCTACCACTGTTGCAGACGTTTCTTGCCATAAATTCAGCTCACTGATAGAGCTTTCTAAGTGGAGGGCTTCTGAGGTTAATACTAATTCAAAAGGTAGGAATGGATTCATCGTATGTGTACGTTTTGTCTGAGCAACAAGCTGATCTAAAAGTTGGGCAAAATGATCTAACTCGTCTTTTTGCTGTTTCACACTCTCCATGATTTCACTTTTAACTTCTTGAATCGATTGAACATCTTTATACTGCTCTAAAAATGATTTTGCATTTTCTTTTGAAGCAATATACGCACCGCTTCCATGACGTACTTCCATAATCCCCAAATCTACTAAAACGTTAATTGCTTTTCGAGCAGTTTCAGGAGATACATTATAAGCACTCGCTAACGTAGAGCGTGCATGAACTTTTTCTCCAACCTGATATCTATTTTCCATGATTCGCTCAGCTAAATCCACAGCAATCTGCTGATATCTTGGGACAACAACCTTCTTTTTTTCTCGCATATAGTTCCCTCACCTTGAGTATTATTACGCTAATACTACTATGTATATGGAAAATAATCAAAATAAAGTCTTAAAAAACTTATGTCTAGAATATTTTGAACGCTCAATCTATTCGATTCACTCTTTAATCAGAATAAAATACTACTCAAATTTTCTTACCACCTTTAATAGTTTTTCTAGATAACCATTCTCGTCTATCCATAAACAACCTAATCATGCTATTTATAATTCAATTAATTACGTTGACTGAGTCTAAGAACCGCCTATAGTCGTTACTTCCAGATTTCTTAAAACCTTAATGAAAGATGGGGCCTTCAACATCTTCTACATAATCGAAGGCTTCAAAAAAAGACTGAACTATTAATAAAAAACTGCTTCTAAAGAAAATAGGCAGTGAGACATCCTTATCTGGTTTTCGAAGTTGAACACTTCTGTCCGAATTTATTTTTTCTATAGGTAATTATAGTGTCCTTTTTTAAATTTATCGAGTGAAATAACCAATCAATAAAAAAATTAGCTTTAGATAGATAAAGGACAAAAATATAAGTACTACTCATTCAGTCTTAAAGAAAGATTTTCTCTAGCTTTTTAACTCAACTTATTGTCCTTATATTTCCGTCCATATGAGTGATTACTATTTCGTAAAAATTTATTTCTACCTAATAAACTCTAGAAATATGCAGTGTTAAATATAAAATTTCATCATTATTAACAGTTACAGGTAACTCCTTTTCCACATACTCTTTTATCTTTTTTGCAGCTTCTAATTCTTTGGGCAAACGATTACTGACAGAATTTAATAAGAAATCATCTTTGCTAGGAAGTTCTTCTGCTTTAATCATTCGGTTAAGAAAAAATTGTAAATGAGTAACAAATCTTAAGTATAGCATGGATTCTTTATCTACTTCTTTTTCGGGAAAAAGATAACTTAATATCATTAAAACATCTTTCAACATTCGAATAAATTGGATGGTTTCTTCCATATTGGTCTGTTCATCTTGTGCGTTTACAATATGAAAAGCAATATTTCCGGCTTCTTCCTCAGGTAGTTGAACATTCAGTTCTTTGTTAATTTGCTCAATTCCATAACAGCCTATGGAAAATTCTTTTGGATAATATTTCTGAATTTCGACTAACAATTTATTCTGAAAAACAATCCCATTCTTACTTCTTTCAATAGAATATTTTATGTGATCTAGTAATGTGAAAAAAAGATTTTTACTGAGAGGATACTCAAACTTTGTATTGGCATAATCTACAATCTTTTTAACATTTATAATCAACTCATCAGACACATTTTCAAATAAATGAATGTAGTCTGTTTTTAAAGTGGAAGATAAAGAATCGAGTTTGAAGATTTTTTCCACCTTCTCTAAAGGAACAGTATCACCTTTCTTCAACTGAAATCCTAATCCTTTTCCCATTAAAATTACTTCTGAGCCCTCATTATCTTGGCATAGAATGAGACTATTATTTAAAGACTTCAATACTTTCATTCAATTCACCTACTTTTTTCATCCAACCCATTTTGACTAATGACTTTTTTATACCAATAAAAACTGTCTTTTTTTACCCTAGCCAATTCTTTCAAATCAGTATCCGTCCGATCAACATAAATAAAACCATACCGTTTATTAAACCCCTGATGCGTACTAACTACATCTATGGCCGACCAAGGCAGGTAGCCTAGAACTTGCACGCCATCAGTGAGTGCCTCTTGAATTGCTCGAATGTGTTTACGTAAATAGTCAATTCGCTCAATATCATGAATTTCACCATTAGAATCCATCTTATCTGGTGCTCCATACCCATTTTCAGTAATTAGAATGGGTAGTTCATATCGATCATATAGTTTTCTTAAGGTCAATCTTAACCCACTAGCGTCAACAACCCATCCATAGGGTGTTTTATCTACATATGGATTTTCAGCGGCACGATAGACGCCTTCTTCTCCAAGCATAATCTGTTGATCCCCTGCTCTAGCAGATTCATCTGTCCCATCATTTTTGCTTGCAGCAATCGTAGCTGTAGAATAATAATTTATAGCAATGAAATCAGGTTTTCCAGCTGCCAGTGTTTTAAAGTCATTTTTTTCTATTGTAGGATATAGCTCTCGGTCCTGCAAATATTTTTCAAAAAGATAGTTATACGATCCACGAACCGCCACATCTAAAAATGACCATCCTCGCAATGTCTCCCAGTTATGTGCAGCAATTGCATCTTCTGGCGCTGCGGTTGCTTGGTACATCGCGGTAAGATTAATTGCAGGACCAATGTTTCCGGTAGCACTTAACTCATGATAAATTTTAAAAACTTTTGCTTGAGCAAGCAGCACATGATGATTCATTTGAAATAATTCTTTCTTTGTAGGCAAGTTACCGCTCACTGGTAATCCTATCGCACCTGGATGAAGAATCATGGTATTTTGTTCATTAATTGTCAACCAATAATTTATTTTCCCACCATATTCTTGAAACAATACTTGCGCATACTCCAAGAAATAATCGATTGTCTGTCGATTTAACCATCCACCTTTTTCCTCCAAGTAATAGGGTAAATCAAAATGATACATCGTAACAATGGGTTCAATTCCATATTTTATACATTCATCAATAATATTATGATAAAAGTCAATTCCTTTTTCATTGACTTTTTTATTATCAAAAGTCATTATTCGAGTCCAAGCAATTGAAAAACGAAAGGCTTTTAATCCCAACTCTGCAAATAACTTGATGTCCTCTTTATAATTATGATAAAAATCTGAAGCGACCTCAAAGCTTGCCACACCTTCCGGATGAATATATTTATCGATAATAGAAGCTAATTTCTCATCTTCATTTGTTCCTCCCTCTGCTTGATAGGCGCTGATAGATGCCCCCCATAAGAAGTTTTTAGGAAATGAATTTAATTTTTGATAATGCATCAAGATTCCCTCCTATTTTATATCCATGACAGAAGAATGCTCGGCGATAATACCTATATGCTCGGATATAGTTGGAAACTGTTCACTGTTTGTCACAACTAAAATGACTGTGTTGTCATATCCAGCTGCATTTATTTTATCAAAATCGGCTTGTATTAATTTTTGACCGACAGTGACATGCTCTCCTTCTTCCACAAATACTTCAAACGGTGCTCCATTCAAGTTTACAGTATCAATGCCTACATGAATTAACAATTCTATTCCTTCTTTCGAACGAATACCAATGGCATGTTTAGATTTTAAGACCGTTACTATCTCCCCTTCAACCGGAGAGACAATCATACTTTCTTCAGGTTTTATTGCAACTCCTTTTCCTAATAATTCCTTTGAGAATACACCATCATTTACTTCTGAAAGAGAAATTACTTCTCCTTTTACTGGTGCCATAACTTTCGTCAGCTCAATTGTATCAGACATCTCTTCATCTGGGATATCTTCAAATCCAATAATATACGCAATAAAAAATGTGGCAATAAATGAAATCAAGCAAGTAATAATTGCATGAACAATATTCATAGGATTCTCACCAATAAAAGCAGGTAACGCAGCTAAACCTGGGGAGACAAATGCATATCTGACTAATCCACTAAGCCCAGCATACAGCCCGCCTAATGCCCCACCAATCATTGCCGCAATCAAAGGAGTCTTTAATTTCAAGGTAACACCATACAAGGAAGGTTCGGTGATTCCCATGAGCGCTGTTATACCAGAAGAGGCTGCCAATTGCTTTAGCTCTTTATTTTTTGTTTTCACTGCAACCGCAAACGTCGCACCAGACTGCGCAATATTAGATGCCAACATCCCTGGGCCGTTAATCATTTCTGATCCATTCTTACTCAACTGCATTGTTGCGATTGGAGTCATTGCCCAAGCTGTACCTGTAACAACTAGGAATGGCTGTAATCCACCCATTAGGAAAGGAATTAACCATTCCGCTTTTCCATTAATCCATTCTGCTGCAGAAGCTACCAAGTCGTTCAAAAGGGTGCCAAAAGGCCCAATGACTATTAATGCCAATGGTCCCATAATTAAAAAAATCAACATTGGTTTAGTGAAAAACTTGATAAATGACGGAGAGACTTTTTCGGCAAACCGATCGACATAAGACATAATCCATACAGTAAGTATGATTGGTAATACAGATCCGGCATAATCAGCTGCAAGAACTGGAATCCCAATAAAAGTAACAGATTCTCCTGTAGAAAAAAGCTGAGAAATGTTTGGATGTAGTAAAATACCCGCAACAGTAATCGCAAGAATCGGACTAACATCAAATTTAATTGATGCACCATATGCCAACAAAATCGGCATAAAATAAAAGGCTGCATCTGCAATAGTATTTAAGATAATGTAGGTTTGGCTACTGTCTGACAATAGCCCTGTTAAAGTTAATATCGCCAAAATTGCTTTTACCATACCAGCCCCTGTAATAGCGGGAATCATAGGTGTAAATGTTGTTGAGATTACACTAATCAGTCGAGAAACTAAACTTTCTTTTTCAGTAGTCTCTTTCTTTGATTTTGAGTTTTCTGTACCAATCTCTTTTTGAATCTCCTTAAATGCAGTTTGAACTTCATTTCCAATGATGACTTGGTATTGCCCGCCGCCATCAACCACACTAATGACTCCTTCTATTGACTCTAACTGCTTGGTATTTACTTTCTTTTTATCTACTAATTCAAAACGTAATCGAGTTGCACAATGAGTAATATTCACCACATTGTCTTTCCCTCCAACTTGCTGTAAAACTTCTTTACCGACTTTTTTATAATCCATTTTTTTCTCCTTTCAATAAAAAAAGACCAAAACAAACCGAAACCCAGTATAAATCTGAGTAACATTGTTTGTTTTGGTCTTGCCTGCATTATCAGTAACACGCCAAAAAATTTATTTTAATTACAAACTGATTCTAGCATAAGTAGTAAACGTATTCAATAGGGATAAATAATTTTTTACCTAAATGATTCTTGTCTTTCTATAAATATAGAATAATCTAAAATGAAATCCTATTTTCTCATTACTTACTTGTAAAGTACAACTCCAAACTCTTGAATTTCTCATGCCCAGCTTTTGAAGCAAACAATTCTTCATTTACTTTGCTGCGTTTTCACCGGACAACTTGTCTTGCAGTCATCACAAGTTTTTCCAGTCTTTATTCTGGAATAAATCACATAACTTGCACTACCAAAAATTAAAATCGAAAGAATGATTGTCGCAATCATTTTGCCCCTCCTTCAATAGTTGTTAACGTAACAGTTGATACCATTTTTTGCTTATTTTTCTTTGTTAGCTGATAAATCATTCCAGCAAGAACGACGATCGCCAAAGCAAATCCTATCCCTATTGCTGCACCTTCAAATAATACATGCCCAATTTGATAGATAATGAAACTTACTGCATAAGCTAATCCGCACTGATACCCAATAGCAATCCACGTCCATTTCTTATTTGCCATTTCTCGATGAATTGCTCCTATTGCGGCAAAACATGGGGCACATAACAAATTAAAGACTAAAAATGAATACGCGGCAACAGCGGTGTAGCTTCCTTGTAAAGTAGACCATACTTCGCGGCCGTTTTCTGAAATCCCTTCTGCATGTCCAAATAATATTCCAAATGTATTAATCACATTTTCTTTTGCCACTAAACCAGTAATTGTCGCTACCGCTCCTTGCCAATTTCCCCAACCTAACGGTGCAAACAATGGAGAAATCAGATGCCCCAGGCTTGCTAAAATACTTTGTTCAGATTGAACCGGCTGAAAAGCAAAATTATAAGAGAACGTAAACCAAATAAGAATACTTGAAACAAAAATAATTGTACTTGCTTTTTTCACAAATGATTTACTGCGATCATAGGTCTGTCTCACAATACTTTTTACTTGTGGAAGATGATAGGCAGGAAGCTCCATAATGAACGGTGCTGGATCTCCCGCAAATAACTGTGTTTTCTTTAAAGCAATTCCAGACAAAACAATTGCTCCAATCCCAACAAAGTAGGCAGACGGCGCTACCCAACTGCTGGTTGGAAAAAATGCCCCTGCAATCAATGCAATAATTGGAAGCTTCGCTGAACAAGGCATGAATGTCGTGACCATAATAGTCATTCGACGATCCTTTTCATTTTCAATTGTTCGGCTTGCCATTACTCCAGGTACCCCGCAACCAGTCGCAATCAACATAGGGATAAATGATTTCCCTGACAGCCCAAATTTACGGAATAATCGATCCATGACAAATGCAATGCGCGACATATACCCACAGTCCTCTAAGAAAGACAAACATAGAAAAAGGACAATAAGCTGAGGTAAAAAGCCTAAAACCGCACCAACACCTGCGATAATTCCATCTAAAATAAGTCCTTGCATCCAGTCAGCAACCTGCCAATTCGTCAATAAATTCCCTACTGTTGTAGGTACCCACTCTCCAAATAGCTGGTCATTTATCCAATCGGTTCCCATTGTGCCGATTGTTTGAATCGAAAGATAATAGATCCCCCACATAACACCTGCAAAAATAGGTAATGCAAGCCAGCGATTCGTTACTACCTGATCAATTTTATCGCTAAATGACAACCGAATCTCATCTTTTTCAATCGCACAAAGATGAATGACGCGACTGATGAATTCATATCGTTCATTAATGAGGATTGTTTCACTATCATCCTTAAAAATTTTCTCAGTGATGCAGATAATTTCTTCAATTTCTTTCTTTTGTATGACGCTTAGATTTAATTCTTGCTGCGCCTGAGTATCCCTTTCAAAAAGTTTAACAGCGTACCAACGACTTTGTTTTTCTAAAACTGTCTGTCCTAAGACATCCACAATTTCATTCAGTGCAGTTTCCAAACGAGCATCATAGGTTGGGTAATCAGCCTCTACCGGAAATTGTTTTGCGACATGAATTGTTTCATTTATTGCCTCTTGTAGTCCACGTTTTTTTAGAGCACTCATTCCAACTACTGGCGTACCCATACTATAGGCTAATTTTTCTAAATTAATTTTTTTCCCTTGTTTTGCTACGATGTCCATCATATTTAACCCAATCACAACAGGAATGCCCATCTCCATTAATTGAGTCGTTAGATAAAGATTTCTTTCAAGGTTCGTTGCATCAACCACATTTAAAATGGCGTGTGGCTGTCCGTGTAAGAGATAGTCTCTAGCAACAACTTCTTCGGGCGTATAAGGAGAAAGTGAATAAATACCAGGTAAATCCTGAATCGTGACTGTAGCATCCGTTTTTAGCCGGCCTTCCTTACGCTCTACTGTCACGCCGGGCCAGTTTCCTACGTATTGGTTTGAACCGGTCAAACTATTGAAGGTACTTGTCTTTCCACTATTTGGATTTCCCGCTAACGCAATCTGGTAATCACTCATCTTTCTTCCTCCTTTTCAATTAGCACGAGTTCTGCCTCATTTTTTCTCAGTGTCAACTCATATCCTCGCACATGAATCTCAATTGGATCACCCAAAGGGGCAAGCTTACGAACATAAACAGATGTTCCTCTTGTCAACCCCATATCCATTAATCGACGTCTGACAGCTCCTGTCCCATGAATACTTACCACTCGTCCTGTGTCTCCAATATTAAGTTGATCTAGCGAAAGCCAATTAGCAGGATTAGCTGAAGGTTCTTCTATTAAAATGGCTTCCAACACATTTTGCGTAATCGCAATTCTACTATTATGTAATAGTACAATTCCATTTTCACCAGAGGTATTAATTAATACGATTTTTCCACCAGGAATGACACCTAAATCGTGTAGATGCTTTTTCACAGATTCATCTACCTTCACTTCTTTTATTTGATACACACGATTGTGTTGTGCTTGGCTAAGAAATAACATACGTTCCTCTCCTTGTGAAAATCATTCATAATCTATTAAAATAAAAATCATTGAAATTGATAATCGTTCTCAACAAGAGTACTCTCATTTACGAAAAAAGTCAACGAGATTGTGAATAAACCAGCTAAGTTTCTTCGATTTATTTTTATAACTTTAAGTGAAAAAAATAGTTCTTTTGAAAAATTTTTTTAAAGTTTTTTCGATTTAGTAAACCGTTTTTACCCTTATGATTCTTGCTTTCATATTTTTTCAAAACACTAAACTTGGTGTTTATATTTTTCCTCGACACAATATATAGTGTTTTTAGATTGACTTTTTTCTAGATAGATTTATACTAATGAGTATAGAAATTTAATTGATTCGGGAGGAAACAATCATGAACGTAAAAATCTTTTCAAAAAACAATTGTATGCAATGCAAAATGGTGAAACGCTACTTGAGCGAAAATAATATAGCATTTGAAGAAGTGAACATTGATAATCAACCAGAAGCGGTGGATTGGCTGAAAGAACAAGGATTTCAAACAGTTCCAGTAATTACCTCTGATGCTGCAACAGTGATTGGATTCCGTCCTGACCAACTAAAACAATTAGCTAGTTAAGATGAAGATTGTTTTCTTCTCAATGACTGGTCAGACCAGAAGATTTGTTAAAAAGTTGGATTTGCCTGCTTATGAAATTGAGCCTGCAAATCCTTTTTTTGAGATAAAAGAACCATTTGTTCTTGCTGTACCTACCTATGACCAAGAAATTATGGATGTTGTTTACGATTTTTTAGATCACGAACAAAATGCCTCTCTACTTAAAGGGATTATTGGTAGTGGCAATCGAAATTTTGCTGAACTGTTTGTCTACGCAGCAAAGCAATTAGCAAAGGACTATCAAGCCCCTCTGCTGCATGCCATTGAATTTAGCGGCACCGTTGAGGATGTCGACACTATAAAGAAGGTTGTGAATGAACTTGAGTCTTAAGAATTTAAAAGACGTTAGCTACTTTAAGCTAAATAATGAGATTAACCGCCCGGTAAATGGTCAAATCCCATTAAACAAAGATCAAGAAGCTTTGGCTGCATTTTTTGAAGAGAATGCAAATCCAAATACAATGAAGTTTTCTTCTATTAAAGAGAAGATTGATTATCTTCTAAAAAATGACTATCTAGAGGAAGCGTTTATCAAGCTTTACTCCGAATCGTTTATTGAAAAACTATATCAGTTTTTAGAAGAACAAAATTTCCAATTTAAATCATTTATGGCTGCTTATAAATTTTATTCCCAATATGCATTGAAAACAAACGACGGTACTGCTTATTTAGAAACGTATGAAGACCGCGTTGCCTTTAATGCTCTTTATTTTGCCAACGGAGATGAAGAGCTTGCACTCACTTTAGCAGATGAAATGATTCATCAACGCTACCAGCCAGCAACCCCTTCTTTCTTAAATGCTGGACGTAAGCGTCGAGGTGAACTGGTTTCTTGTTTCTTAATTCAAGTAACTGACGATATGAATTCGATTGGACGTTCCATTAACTCCGCTTTGCAGCTTTCTAGAATTGGCGGTGGCGTTGGTATTACCCTTTCAAACTTGCGTGAAGCAGGTGCCCCAATCAAAGGCTATGAAGGAGCTGCCAGTGGTGTGGTTCCTGTAATGAAATTGTTTGAAGATAGCTTTAGCTATTCAAATCAATTAGGTCAACGTCAAGGAGCGGGTGTTGTTTACTTAAACGTCTTCCATCCTGATATTATTCAATTTCTCTCTGCGAAAAAAGAAAACGCAGATGAAAAAATACGTGTAAAAACACTCTCTTTAGGTGCAATCGTACCTGATAAGTTTTACGAACTAACAAGAAATAATGAGGATATGTATTTATTCAGTCCTTATAGTGTGGAAAAAGAGTACGGGGTTCCTTTTTCTTACGTTGATATCACCAAAGAATACGACAATATGGTGGCAAATCCAAATATTCGTAAACAAAAAATCAAAGCACGTGATCTTGAAAATGAAATTTCAAAACTGCAACAAGAATCTGGCTATCCTTACATTATCAATATTGATACAGCCAATCGTTCAAACCCAGTTTATGGAAAAATTATTATGAGTAATCTTTGTTCAGAAATCTTACAAGTACAAGAACCTTCTGTTATCAATGGAAAACAAGAATATGATGTATTAGGCACAGATATAAGCTGTAACCTAGGTTCAACAAACATTGTAAACTTGATGGATAGCCCTGACTTTGGAAAATCTGTTCGTGCGATGACTCGTGCATTAACATTTGTGACAGATGCGTCTGATATTGATGTAGTTCCTTCTATTCAACACGGAAACAAACTAAATCACACTATCGGATTAGGTGCAATGGGCTTGCATACGTATTTTGCAAAAAATCATATGGTTTATGGTTCTGAAGAATCTCTTGACTTTACAAATATCTATTTCATGTTATTGAATTATTGGACCTTAGTAGAAAGTCATGCAATTGCAAAGGAATCTGGTGAAGTCTTCCATAACTTTGAAAAATCAGATTATGCAAATGGTCGTTATTTTGACAAGTATGTAACCGGAGAATTCCAGCCTCAGTTCGATAAAGTAAAAGAGATTTTCAAGGACATCTTTATCCCCTCTGCTGAAGATTGGAAAGAACTTCGCGAAGCTATTAAAAAGGATGGTCTATACCACCAAAATCGTCTCGCTGTTGCACCAAATGGGTCTATTTCTTACATCAATGATACAAGTGCAAGTATCCACCCAATCACTCGTATGATTGAGGAACGTCAAGAAAAGAAAATTGGGAAAATTTACTATCCAGCACCTTATTTAGCAAATGATACAATCCCTTACTATACTTCTGCTTATGATATGGATATGCGTAAAGTGATTGATGTCTATGCAACTGCACAGCAACACGTAGATCAAGGAATGAGTTTGACTTTATTCATGCGTTCTGAAATTCCATTTGGTCTTTATGAATGGAAAGAAAACACAAAACAAACCACTCGTGATTTGAATATTTTGCGTCACTATGCATTCAATAAGGGAGTCAAATCAATTTATTATGTACGTACTTTTACCGATGATGCAGAAGAAATTGGAAGCAACCAATGTGAAAGCTGTGTAATCTAACTGCACATTTTGAGACAGGGACATAACAACTATGGTTATGTCCCGCTCGTCTTGAATCTTAATAAACGGTAGGAACAGAAGTGACTCCTCTCTCTTGGAGCTGATTTCCGTCCCAACCTCTTGTACTGAACAAAGGAGGATTTTCATGTCAAAGACTTATTATGAAGCGATAAACTGGAACGAGATTGAAGATATTATTGATAAATCAACGTGGGAAAAATTAACAGAGCAGTTCTGGCTAGATACCCGAATCCCTTTATCAAACGATTTAGATGACTGGCGCACCCTTTCTGAATTAGAAAAAACCACTGTAGGACATGTTTTTGGCGGATTAACATTACTTGATACCGTTCAATCAGAAAGTGGAATGGATCAGCTTAGACAAGATGTCCGCACACCACATGAAGAAGCTGTATTAAATAACATTCAATTTATGGAGTCTGTTCATGCGAAAAGCTATTCTTCTATCTTTAGTACCTTAAATACAAAGTCTGAAATTGATGAAATTTTTGAATGGACAAACACAAACCCATACCTGCAAAAAAAAGCAGAATACATTAATGAAATTTACAAAAATGGAACTCCTTTAGAAAAGAAAGTCGCTAGTGTCTTTCTAGAAACGTTCCTATTCTATTCTGGCTTCTATACTCCACTTTACTATTTAGGAAATAACAAGTTACCAAACGTAGCAGAAATTATCAAACTCATCATTCGTGATGAATCTGTTCATGGTACTTACATTGGTTATAAATTCCAACTTGGCTTCAATGAATTGCCTGAAGAAGAGCAAGAAAAGATGAAGGAATGGATGTATGGACTTCTTTATGAGCTTTATGAAAACGAAGAACGCTATACAGAGGAACTTTATGATGAATTAGGCTGGACAGAAGAAGTAAAAACATTTTTACGCTACAATGCAAACAAAGCCTTAATGAATCTTGGCATGGATCCTCTATTCCCAGACACAGCCAATGATGTTAACCCTATTGTAATGAACGGTATCTCAACAGGAACAAGCAACCATGACTTCTTCTCTCAAGTCGGGAACGGCTACTTACTAGGAACCGTAGAAGCCATGAATGACTCTGATTACTTAATCGGACTATAATATGAAACTTAAGCTTAGGATATTGATTGATTTTTCAATCAGCATTCTAAGTTTTTTTAGTGACATATTAAAAGAAATGCTCTATATTTGATATTACAGAGGATTCAACTACTGGTTGAATCAAAAAATAAGGGACTCAACTATGCGTTTGTTGCCTTGGTGAGTTTCATGGGGGTATATTGATGTTAGCAATTGGAAAGCAAATAAAAAAATTGAGAACAGAAAAAAAGATGACGCAAAAAGAGTTAGCCGAAATTTTACATGTCACTCCCCAAGCCGTTTCTAAATGGGAAAGAGAAGAAAGTAATCCTGATATTCAATTACTTCTTGATTTGAGTCACTATTTTCATGTATCTGTCGACGAACTTTTAGGAAACAAGCAGACTTCTTTCTTTGACTCTCTTCTCTCAAAAGCGAAAGGAAGAAAACGAATGGGCAATAAACAACCAAACGAATTCCAACACACAGAAAACATACCAGAAAAACAAGTCATAATCTTTGATATTGTTTTCAGCTTCATCACAGATTCAGGCTTGATGCAAACACAGCTGCTCCAACAAAGACTGACACAGCTTATGAAAAAATCAAATAAAAATATCCAAATTAATACCTATGATTCTACTAAAGTGGATGAAGAAGGAGCGAAAGCAAACTATATTTTGTTAACGCCTGCGTTCGGATATGCAAAAGAAGAAATTCAGAAAAAATTTCCAGACACACCCATAAAAATCATATCAAAAAAAGACTATGGGATGTTAAATGCACAAATTCTCTATGAAGAAATTGTTAGGAAGTTGGGCTAAAAAAATAATACCCGTCTTGATACGATCCTAATCGAATTTTTCATAGGATTGGTATCAAGACGGTTTTTCTTTTAAAAAAAAGACAATAGTTCATTTAAAGAAAAAATTTGTTTATCTGCTTTTGATTGGTCCACAAAAAACTTTTGCTTCAAAGCAAGCGTATATATCCCCGCCGCTTTGGCTGATGCGATGCCTACCATTGAATCTTCAACAGCTATTGGGTTTTCGGTTGCTAATTGTTGCCAAGTGTTTAAATAAATTTGAGGATTGGGCTTGCTTTCCTTCAACTCAGCCCCACTCATAACCAAATCAAAATAGTTTTCTAATTGGCAAGATTGAATCATCCGCTGAATCTCTATGTATGGAGAGGAGGAAGCAATTGCCAGTTTAATCTCTTTTTCCTTTAGCCTGCATAGAATAGCCTCTACATCCTGCTGCAGCACGTCAGGATAATTTATTGGATAGTCTTCCCGATAGCTAGCATACTCCTTATAAAGCAAGTTGCGAGTGGATATATCCGTAACCAATGTCTCCCATATACCTTTTTCTGTTTTTCCTAAATAATCTTCTATCTTACTAGATGCTGGCAATAACTTTTTTTCTTTAAAAAACTTCATTCTTCTTTCAAAATAGAATTCTTCTGTCTCAACTAAGACTCCATCCATATCAAAAATAACACTATCAAACATCTTACTTCTCCTTTAATTTGAAATAATTTCATCTATTAACCGCAGTTCTAAGGTAGATATTTCAATCGTGTATTCTCTTTCAATCTCCGCAAAAGCCTGATGTATTGCAAGTATTCTTTTCCCGTGCACAGCCAGATATTCGTCTATATCTTCTTGATTATCTACTCTTTCTTTTCTCAAAATTCTTTCAACCATCGAACAAGCATGTAAATAAAGCAAAAATTTTTTATTATTATTTAGTTTTATTTGGAGAATTTCCTCTAAATTATCTACCGCTTTTTTTACAAGAGTGAGTACTTTTTCTGCATCTAAAATGACCAAATTCTCTACAATTTTTTTTATTGAGAAATTAAATACTAGATTTTGTCTCAGTTCCGATTCACTAAACGTCGCGTGTTGTTTCAGCAAACTCATTAATTGATCTACTTGCTCTCCCGAAATCAAATGATCTAGCCCGACGTAGGGAATTCCTTCTATATCTGGATTTTCTGTTCCAACGATTGCCAGCACTTCATATAATTGAAACGACAAATCATTTTTCTTGTTTTCTTTTAACTTTTTATAATCATAGGGAATAATCATCAGATCTTTTCCGACTTCACCCAAACTAGAGGTTAAAATTTCTTGAATTTGTATTGCACTCCCCATTCCTGTGTAACAACAGTTGAGTATCGCTTTCTTTCTTTTAGTTTCAGGAAATACTAATTGTTTTTTTATTCTTCCGTCTAATTTAATTGATTGATAAATTTCATCCAATTGTTTGTCTTTTAAAAGCTCATGACCAATCTCTAAAACAAGTGGCGTAGACACTGCATCAATTATTAATAGAGGACCACTAATTTTGTTGACGAGTCTTGTTGATAGTTGATTGAGTGAGCCCATATCAACGAGAAGGATTAGTCCTGCTTGTGTAGGATAATTCTCCATGTAATGTAGGATTTGGTTCTCTACTTCATCCAGAGTAATATCAAATGGCATATCAAAAGCCTGAAATAGATTCTTTTTTAACATTCGATTGACTACATTTGACATACTGCTAGCTGTCGAATACCCATGGGCTAACACGACACACTTCACTTTATTACTAATTTTTGACAGCTTTAAACTATATAAATAAAATGAAACAAAAATTAGATCTTCCTCTAAAAATTCTCGCTCTAAACGTGCAGACAACTGGTTTAATAAGCGTTTAGCTAGCCATAAAGATTCTTCCATATATTCATCTAAAAACTGGATAATACGTTTTCTCGTTACTTTCCACTTTCCGTTTTCATCTAAAAATACCTCATTATCATTTAGATAAAGATAGATTGCAATAGATAGCAGCTTATTTCCATCTTGATCAAAACCATAATTTTCTGTCATGTATTTAATGGTCGAACGAATATGATAGCTCAAAAAGGAAAATGCAGACTCTTCTTTAGAAAAAGGAGGATGGAACACAAATTCATCCATTAATAAAATTACTTCTCGAATCATTTCTTCAACAAAATATTCTTTAGATAGCTGTTTTGCTTCTAATTCATTAAATCTACTCATTAAAAGAATAAAAAAATTTTCTAACTTAATTACTTCATCCGATTTCAAAGAAATTTGTTTCTCTGAATGTGGCACGTAGACTCGTTCTGAACTTTGTGAGGTAGTATCTGAATAAAAATCAGTAGTTCGCAATGATTTTTCTGCAGGCAAATCACTAATTTTCACTCGAATATCTGTACTGATTTTATCTCGGGCATAGGCGCTTCCACAAGCGTATTTAATTAAATTTTTGATTTTTCCCACGTTGCCTTCGAATTCGGAATATTGTAAAGCATGTACGACTCGTTTGGATACATGAAGTGTCCGATTGAGAATATCGCTTTCTTTTAAAAAGAAGCTATCTACTAATTTTAAGCGTTCCGATTTTGGTCTTTCTTGAAAACTAGGAAGATGAATTATTACAGGTAGCCTTCTTAAAAAAGTAGGTAAAAAAGTCGTTTGTATATCTTCTGTCGTTGCAAAAATAAGACGGACATTTGCTTGTTTTTCCACCCCATCATCCCCCATAAGAGAATACTTGCCAGAGTCCATAAATGTAAACAATTTTTCTTGCCCTTCATCTGTCAGTCTATGCACCTCATCTAAAAATAGAATTCCTTGATCTGCCTGCTGGAGAAGCCCACCTCTATCTTGTGTAGCCCCAGTAAATGCACCTTTTACATAGCCGAATAATAGACTAGAAAGCAATTCCGGATTGTTAAAATACTGCGCACAATTAAGTGAGAGAAACGGTGCATCCTGCTTTATAACCTCTTGATGAACTGCATAACGATGGATTTGCTGTGCTAAAAAACTCTTACCAGAACCACTTGCACCACAAATCATAATGGGTAATCCATTTTTTGGGTATAAAACTGCTGTTTTAATCTGTTCAATTTGCTCTTTTAAGCTTCCCTGTGCACCAATTACATAAGTTAATGGATCTAGAGAATTCGAGTACTTTTCAGATAATAATTCTTCAAGAGCGGTGTATTCTAACTTACTAGGAAGAAAAAAGTGAGTAGCAAATGTTGCTTTATGCAAAAAAATCACTGGATATTCCTTTATTTTTATTAAGTCACCATTTTTAAATGCTTGGTTTAAATAACCACTTGTTGTACTCCGATTCAGTCCAACAGCTGCAGAAATCTGCTGTGCCGAAAATGATTCAATGTTTTCTGGGGAAAAAGTTAACGTTTGCTGAATCAAATATTGGATAATAGTATGCTTCATTTCGTCACCGCTTTCATTCTTTTCCTTTATTTTACCAAACGAATAATGACCTTCGAATCTTTTTATGAGAAGAAATCTGGAGCAAGCTTTATTTTTGCTCCAGATATTTGACAGCCATGAAATAGTTGTATTCGTCTCAATACTAGATAAAGGTTGAAGTAAATGATTGGTACATTCCTTCTGTTTTTATCTAAAAATATTTAGTATAGAACAACTTTAATCTATCACTCTTTATCTTTTTTTGTTATAAAGCTGGTTCCAATGATTCTTAATTTAATAAGATAATTTCCACATATAACGACGTTTTGTCAATGGATGTTCTCTGGCAATAGCTAACTCTTCTGCATATACTCTAAATACAGCAGTAATAATCATTGGATTAAAGTAATCAATAACTTCTGCATCAATCACACTAGATAATCCGTAATCTAGTGCATCGACAACTGCGGTTTTTGCATCAAAACGTTCCAAAAAGGTTAATGCTCTAGCGTCTATTTCTCGTGTTTTCCCATCATTCATTAATAAGACAAATGGAACATCTTTATCTGTTATTTCAAATGGTCCGTGGAAAAATTCACCACTGTGGAATGTCCCTGAATGAATCCATTGCATTTCCATCATCAAACAAATAGAGGTTGAATAAGCAACTTCATGCGTGGCTCCACTACTCATAACATAAATAACCGAATCATCTTTGTAGGCCTGTGCAAACTTCTTTGCTTCTAATCGAGCAGATTCTGCTGACTGTTGTGAAAGATTATAGATTTTTGAAAATCCATCTATCATTTTTTCATAATGATTATATCCCTCTGTTTGTTGAAGTATTTCAACTGCTAGCTCTAATGCATACCCTGTTTTTTCTAACTTCGCTGCATAATTTTCTCCAAATCGATGATAAATGACGTAATCTGCTTCTTTTGTTAATGCAGAATCAACAGTTCGTGTTAAACTAATTACATGGGCACCTTTCTCTTTAGCAACTGAATTTGCGGTAACAGTCTCTGGAGTTGCACCTCCAAGAGAAGCTGTGATGACAATCGCATGTTCATTCACTGAGAGAGGTGTTGATTTATTAAACTCATTTGCTGTATAGTGACTAACACGAATCTTTTTTGCATTTTGGTCTAAAAAATATTTTGCCGGATATAGATCTGCTTTTGATGCACCACACCCCACAAAGAAGACACTATCAACCTCATTTTTCTGCATAATTTCTTGAACAATTTCCTTTGAATTCATAATTTTGAATTCCTCCTTATTTATAAGTTAACCATTTTTTTGGTTATCACTAATTAAATACGCCTAAAATGCTTAATAGAATGCCTCCAGCGATACTAATTACCAGCATCCAGCCAGTAGGAACTTTTTTCTTCAACAACCAATACATGAAAAATGTAAATCCTAATGGAATCATTTGAGGCATGATATCATTTAACACGTCTTGTAAAACAAACGTTTCTCCTACATGCACAGGTGTTGTAATGTTAATCATACTTGCAATCATCGAACCGATAACCATCAAACCGACAATCGAACAAACATACATTACTTTTTCCATTAACCCTTCTTGATATAACTTTGTTAGGTATTTATTCCCCATATTATAGCCAATTTTCCCACCATAATAAGTCACTAGATAAGACGGAACAAAAGAAATGAGCATCGCTAAAATAGGACCAAAGATACTCCCCTTCTGGGCAAGATTGATTCCCAGTCCAAAAGCTAAAACCCGAATCGTTCCTTGAAAGAACGAATCACCAATTCCAGATAGCGGTCCCATCAGACTTGTTTTTACTGCGCTTACAGCTTCGGGACTAAAATTTTCTTGATCAATATAGTATTGTTCTTCCATTGATGCGGCTAATCCTAAGACAAATGCACTTGTCTGAGGGGTGCAATTATAATATGCCATATGTCTTTGATACGCTTCTTTTTTCAATTCTGAATCATTAGGATCTTTATAAATTGCATCTAATATAGGTGCCATCCCATACATGAACCCCATGTTCATCTGCCGTTCATAATTCCATGAAGCTTGAATTGCCCACGAACGCCAGAAAAATTGACGATATTTCCAAGAATTTGGATCTTTTCCCATTCTTTTTTCCTCCTTATAAATCATCTAAAGGATCTGTCACAGTCTGTTTTCTTTCTGATTTAAATTTGATTTCAGACATAACAAACGCTAAGATACATGCAAATGCAGCAATTCCAATGATACTTAATCCCGAGTATGCAGTAATAAAGAAGCCCAACAATAAAAATGGAATGAGTTTATTCGTCAACATTGTGTTTAACAATAGAGCAAACCCATATGCTGGCAATATTTTACTTGCTAAGGTCAATCCATTAGTTAACCATGCTGGAATGAGCTCCACGATTTGTTTAACTAAATCCGTGCCAAAATAAATAGCGAGAAAAATAGGAACAAAATACATTAGCGCATATAATCCGGTTCCCCACACAATATGTATTCGCCTGGTACTTCCATAATTTCCCTCTTCGATTAATTTATCAGCTCTGTGTGTTAGATTAGATAAAATCGTTCTCATCAGAATCCCCAGCATTTGCCCTAATACTGAGATGGGGATTGCAATCGTCAGTGCAGCTTCCACATTTGCCCCAGATAAAATAGCAAATGCTGTAGCAATAATCGATGCCATATTCATATCTGGCGGAGCCGCCGCACCAATATTTACCAGCCCTAAAGAAATTAATTCTAAAGATGCCCCTACCAATAGTCCTTTTTCTAAATCCCCTAAGACAAGCCCTACCAAAGTACTTACAATCAATGGTCTCTCAAAGTTTAAACGGCCTAATAATCTTGAATCTAAAATACAAAATACACCAATTAATCCTAATGCAATTGATTGAAATAACATGTTCATCCTCCTTTATTTTAAATTTTTGAATTTAGCTCTTCTTTCTTAGATGTGGGCACTTGCTGCATGTACAACTGTATACCTAATTGCTTTAATGCCCTTGAATCCTCTAATTCTTGATTGTCTAAAAATATGGCATTGCTATATTGTTTCGATCCCTCCTTTTTTGTTATCCCTCCATAATTTATAGCTGTGATTTTAGAGTAGGACTGACAAAATCTCAGCATCTCAGCTGTATTTCCAAAAACCAGCATAATATTGTCCTTGAGTTCTTCAATTTTAGACATTTTGCTTACGACTTCTTCTACTGTAAAAATATTTAATATCATTCCTGTTGGCTTGGATAAATTTAAAGACATCTTTTTAAACTCATCTGTTGCGGCACTGTCATTGACGACAATGATTCGTGAAATATTCAACGCTTTACTCCATGAAAAAACGACCTGTCCATGTAATAATCGATGGTCAATTCGAACTAATTTAATCATAAATCGTCTACCTCCTCATTTACGTTCTCCTTAATTAGTTTTGAACAGTTAAGAATTGCCTCTTTACTTTCCGTAATAATTTTACAAAGCTCATCTTCAGCTATCTTATGAGTCTGGGTGGCAATTGATATCACTAAAGGCAAATTCATTCCCGATACTAATTGAATTTTTGGATAGCTTACTATCAGCTGCATCATGGAAGTGTTAACACTTCCTCCCAAGATATCTGTCAAAATGTAGATATCATCTTTTGCATAGTATTCCTCAACTAACTCTTTTACTTGTAATTCAATAGGTCCATCTTCGTCTCTGTAAGCACTAAATGCATGAATCCTATCTGACTCACCAATAATCATACTAGCTGTGTGTTTCATCCCCATCGCTAATTCTCCATGACTAGCTAATATAATTAAATTCATCTGTCCAACTCCTTCCAATTTTAAGTTACACTTATTACTTTGCAATATCCGTGCCAAAATGTGTTGTTTATGAAAACGCCTAGTAGCCTGCTCAATTTTTTTGCTTTTTCAACACTCTTCTTGGCTGCATGAAGAATGTTGTAAACAGTGTTCAAAAAAAGAAGCTGGGACATAACTCTAAAAGTTTTGTCCTAGCTTCCTTTTCTCTTAATAAATAGCCACAATTTCAGCGTATTACTATAAATCATAGACGTTTTACTTCTGATACTGCATAATACCAAGCGGATTATCGAGACTGAATACTTACCTCCCAATCTCTTTGCTCAAAAATCTTCTACAGACTGAAAAATTCAATAGCGTAACGTTCCCCATCAAACTTATGAAAATAAGTTAAACACTCATTATTTCCTAGCACCTACATTTATTCAAAATAACTGTCATATATAGAATTGTACAATGTTACATTTTCTTGAACAAACTGAATTGGTTTCTTAACTTCTATTCCTGTGGTTGCTCCATATATCAAATAATAGAGTCCAAAAATGGGTTCTGTTGATTGTTCATGATAACAAGTTACACCTAATACTTCACTTGTCATATCTCTAAGCATTTCATTTTTAAAGAAACCTCCACTCAATGTTAGCTCGTTTACATCGCCCACCATTTCTTTTAGTATCCGAATATTCATTAGAATTCCTTCCACAACAGCCCTCGTCATGTCCTCTTTTGTATGTTGGATTGTGAGATACTTAAATTGTGCTGTCATCCCACTTTTCCAAAAAGGTGCTCGCTCTCCATTAATATAAGGATGAAAACGAAGTCCATTTGCTCCAATAGGTGATTTCATTAAACGTTCTGTAAGCAAAGCATAAAATTCAGAATCAGAATCTGCTAAAATTTTACTTGCCCATTCTAACACGCAGCCTCCATTATTTGATGGAGCACCAACCACGTAACTATCTGGAGCAAGATAATAGCAAAAGTTCTGCCTTTCTTCATCAAATATAGCCTCTGTGGAAACCTTGCGTACCGCCGCACTCGTACCAACGGTTAAACTATTAGGTACCCCTGTCGAAATATAACTTCCGTAAGCTGCTAAACACCCGTCACTTGCGCCAATAGTAATCCTTGTTGCCCCTGATAATCCAAGCTCTCTTGCAAAATCTGCTTTAATTGCTTGGCTATAGAGAGGGTCAACTAACCGAGGCAGCTGATTTTCAGATAAATCAAGTAGCTTGAGTATTTCGTTATCCCAATACAGATTTTCTAAATTGAACAACCCAGTCGCAGATGCCGTAGAATAATCAATCATGTACTCTCCCGTAAACTGATGCATTAATAATTCCTTTAGACCATACCATCGAGTTTTTGAACCATATTCTCCTATTTGTTTAAAATGGAGAATTTTGAAAAAAGGAGACATCGTATGTATTGGTGTTCCAGTAACACGATACAATTTTTTAGCCAACTCTGTTCCACGAAATTGTTCAACAAGCTCACTTGATTGCGTGTCTGACCAAAGATATACGTTTCCTATTTTCTTTTGAAAGGGCATGACACTATGCATTGCAACACTAAAGCCGATTCTTTCAACTTGCATTCGAAGCACTGCAGGAATTTCTTGAATAAGTAAAGTAACTGTGTCAATAATCTCCTGTCCTTTTTGATAACGAGCACCATTATCGCAAAAATACGTTGTAAGCTTTCTTGATTGTTCATAACACAGCTCTTCTTTGGCAATCACACCTATTTTAATTGCGGTTGTCCCTACATCTATTCCAAGAAACACTTCATTCATCTGCCGTCATCCTTCATCGTTTAATAAATAGTATCTTCTACTCCTTATTAACATAGCAAAAAGAAGGAAGCGTGTCCAACAGGTGACTGCTTTCATTTAATTAATCTGTAAAAGTAGCTATTTCTACATTTATAAAAAGAAATACTTTCTCCCTCTCCTATTTAAAAAATCCCCTAAAATGAATAAGACTATCAAAACGATACCAACGGACAGAAATCCACTTTGCGTTGTTAAAGATTCCTCATTTGCTGCATATGCCCCCATCCCACTAACCACCTCATGGATATGAAAATAGTAGAGCGGATTCCAACTCTTAGCAGGAACAATATAGCTAATCCCTATCATAGTAAATCCAAACAACCAGCTAAGTAGCTCACTCTTAAAAAATTGTCCAAGTACATAGCAAAAAACCAAAATAAAGATACTACACAACAAAAATAAACTCATTGCTTGTACCAAATACATCCCTAGCGTTGACCAACGATAAGTTATGGGGGCAAGACTACTTGGGAAAAAGTATGTGAGAATAGGGTAATCTAAACTCCCTATATCAGAGAAAAAATAAGCAGAAACGAGCACCGCTAACAGACCTGTTCCCAGCAATAATAGGATCGAAACAAGAGAGGTGATTAATTTACTTGCAAGTAATGGAAAATAGGTAATTCCTTGAATTTGTAAAAAACGGCTATGTTGATGCTGCTTGTTATATTCTAGCGTGACGCTTGACCCAAATAAAAACACAATCAGTAAAAAAGCAACGAACGGCATATCTGATTTAAAAAAAGCATAGAGCATTAGCCATCCTTGATCATATTTTCGTTTTGTGTTTACTTGCTCATATTGCTGCCAGTCTCCTTTATCAAAATCAGATAAAATCGTTTCGGGAATGACACTATTCAAAGGATAAGCAGGCTTCACTTTTTTTTCGAGTAAAAGAGTGTATTCTTGTGTGGTTAGTTCTTTCACAACTTGAGGAAGACTGGTCGAACTTTCTACCCCAATTAGTTTTTCTTGGTCGATGACATCAGAATTCCATTTCTCTATTTTACTAGTTAACTGCTCTTTATCGGAGCCTTTATCCATTATTTGGCGTTGCTGTTTTTGCTTATCAATCATTTGCTGATTTTTCTTTAACTCTACTTCTGGCAACTGCGCTCCAATTGTATCTTGAACATGTTCAATTGCTTGAATATTTTTTGAATAGGTTTGTTTGTTCGTTTCTATTTGTTTATTATTCTCAAAATGATTAAAGACAAAAAAGAGCATACAACTAAAAAATACACTAAGCACAATTATAAAAAAATGAATTCGCTTGACGTTTTTTTTCCATTCAAAAAGGAGTAAATTTTTCATTTTTTCACCCTCCTGCTTAAATCCCGACTACGAACAATAAGGAAAAACAACCCACTTCCAAGAAGAAATGCAACAACTACTGACAAACTTAAATCCAGCATGTCAGGCTGATGAAATAATAGTTCTTGAAGATTAAAGAAACGAAATGGGTTTCCAATAATCCATATATCCTTCAATCCAAAGCCTATCCCCAAGCTTACTAATAAAAAGCTGAAATTTGCCGCTAAACTTGCAGAAATTTTTACCATCATAAAGTAATACAACTGTAAAAAGAAATAACCCAATGGAAGACACAACACCCAAAACACAAATAAGGCTTGTGTATAAGTTGTTACACTTTTTAATAAAAAAGAGGCATCTACAACCCAGTTTCCAGAGAATCCATTTCCCCCCATTAAACCATGTCCTCTAAATTGACTTATGAAATAACTACTGGTTATCAATAGGGCGAGTGCGCCTAAATAACAAAAAAATAGTAAGATTTGACTACTGATAAAGTAAAATTCTCGTCTTTTAGACATTCCTAACATGAATAATATGGTTCCTTCTTCTTTTTCACGACCAAAAGGCAGAAAGCATAAGAAAAGCAAAAATACATAGACGATAGGCTGACTCACAATTAATGCTAGCTGATATAAAAAATTGGGTGTAAATAGCGAATGATTTCTGTCTTCATAAACCTGCTTATTTGATTGAAGCGTTTGAAGATAATAAATTTCTTGTTGTTCTTTTCGCGTTGGCTGTATGTCTTGTTGGTATAGAACATCATAAACCGAGGATCGTTCTTTATAATAATTCAGCCATGCATCAACAAAGCGCTGGCTATCCTTTGCTAATAGTCCAGCTTCTGCTTCTTCTAACTCCTGATAAACAGTTTGAAATAGCTGTGGGTGCTGAACTTTTAGTGCCTCATAAGCTTTTTCATCAGAAGCCTTAAAATTACGTTCAGCTATCGCTAACTGTTCATATTCTTTTTGGATTTCTGCTATTTTTGTTGGAATGAGCGGTTCAACTTCTACTGATTTCCAAAGAAAAAAAATAAGACTTAGAAATAAAACAAAACTAATCAATAGATAAAGCCATTTTGTAGCTATAATTTTCTTCATTTCAAAAGATAGTAAACTCATTTCTAGTTCACCTCATACAATTCTTTGTACCTCTGCTCTGATCCTGTGGTCCACTGTTCAAATCCAATGATTTCAATTCCTTCTTTAATGAGTAGATTTAATATTTCCACACTAGAAGTCTCTGATAAATAAAGGGTGAAGCTCTGATTATCTTGAAGATAATCCAGAGAATTCTGCTGAAAAATGGCTGTTAGTCGTTTGGTTTCTTTTGGAATAACGGTGAACTTCATCACTTGTTTTTGATAGTGTTTTAAATCCTCCAACCAGATTTTCTGTTCCTTAATAAATAAAATTTGATTTGTAAGTTTATCTATCTCATCTAGGTTGTGAGAGGACACGATAACTGTCTTGCCTTCTTCTGCCATTTTCGCAATTGCTTCTCGAATGAGAATTGTACTCGTCGGATCTAATCCATTTAAAGGTTCGTCCAATAATAAAATAGGTGCTTTGCTTAATAAAGCAATCGCAAGCAAAGTTCGCTGCTTCATGCCTAGAGAGTAGCTACCCACTTTTTTCTTATAATAGGAAGTTATATTTAGAAATTCTGCCACAGGTTCAATTTCGCTTCTCGGGATTTTCCTTTGATCACAAAAAAAGAGCAGATGATCTAATGCGGAAAGATAATCATATAAAACTGAACTATCTTGGGTAAAACAAATGGACTCAAAAATAACTTTCGGCGTTATTGGTTGGTCGTGAATTAGAATTTTCCCTTTTTTAGGCAAAAGCTGTCCGGCCATCAAGTTTAACAAAGTTGTTTTTCCAAATCCATTAGGTGCGATTAATCCATAAATTCCAGAATTTTCAATGCTCCACTTCATATCATCAAAAATCGGTTGTCCCTTGTAATTAAAATCTACATGCTCCATTCTCACGATCATTTGCTGACACCCTTTCTATCATCAATTGTTCCTCATTATAAAAAATGAACTAAGGCTTGACAACCCTAGTCCATGTTTAATAACAATGCCCCTATTGATATCTCGTCAGAATCCCTTTATATGAACCAAAATATTGATGTGTATCAGGATCTTGGTAGACTGACGTACGATAAATATATCCATAGTAAAGTGAACCCTGATAGCTAACGGATGTTAGGAAAAGAGAGGATGGCGGATAACTATCTGTTCTAACAGTTGTGCTGTATTCATAGGTTGGAGGACCTATCTGAAGTGCTTGTTCTTCATTGATGAAGCTAGAGGCTCGGGCAATCTGAGAAAAAGAAAGTAAACAACTGAACAATATTACTAATGAACAACTAAATAAACCTAATTTTTTCATAATCTATCTCCTTCATTTAGTTCGTTCCAGGTGACTACCATCTTAACAAGGTCTAATAATTACATCTAAATTTTTTTTGAAAAATAAAATAAATTCAGACATTGTTTAAACCTCCTTGCTTTTTATTATTAATAGAATTATAATGCCTTCACTAAGAAATCGTTACTTAATGACGAAAATACGACATTTTTGGAGGTTAAGAATGAGCCAACAATCAGAGCTATTACGAAAAATAAGAAAACAAAAGAAAATAACTCAAGTAAATTTGTGTAAAGGAATTTGTCCTAGGAGTACTTACTCAAGCTTTGAATCTTCGGGCTACACTTTGTCTTCAGATATTTTGTTCAAAATTCTAGATAGATTAAATATTAAGTTAGATGAATTTAATTATTATTCTCAAACAAATGCAAATTACAAAGATGAATCATTTGATGCTTTACATCTGTCTATTCAGCAGCATGATCTTTCCAACCTAAAAACATTAAAGGACAATTTTTATAAACAGTTTTTAATAACAAATGATCTTTATTGGCTATTAATTTCATTCAAAGCAGATGAAGCAATTGACAAACTAACTAATCTGTTTGATCCCAAAGTTTTTATAAGTAAACGAAAGCAAACATTTAGCATTCTGCACTCCTATTTGCTGGATACAGACTTTTGGGGTTATTTTGAATTCGCTCTTTTTGGTAATTTAATTATTTATCTAAAAACAACGGAAATTATTAAAACGTTCAATAAAATCGAGAAAAAAGTGGACATAAGTGTCCCAAGAAACAGAGAACTTTATATAAAAATATGTTTAAATAGTATAGTTTCTCTCTTTGAAAAGAGAGAATATCAGTCAGCAATTAAAATTTTAGATATATTAGACGATTTAATCACTAATCATGAATTTATGCATTGGCGCATTTTAGTCAAATTTTATAGCACTCTATATAAAGAAATACACTTCTCTGAACCCACAAAAGAAAGCTATCAATTTTTAACTATATATAAAGACCTTGGATTCTACGAATACTACGACGAGCTAATGCATTATAGAAAGATTATATTAGAGAATCACATGGAGCCCATGTAAGTCGCGCACAACAAAGTCGGTGTATAACCTAATTAGTTAGGTTCCACCTTTTTAATTCTCTCGAAAAGAAATTCATTCTTCTAAATGAGCAAACAAATTAAAAGCTCAAAAAAGCCTCTCTCAAAAGGTTTCTAATCCTTTTAAAATTATCTTTTTAAATACAAAAAAACCGAAACCCTTAGATAAGGATTTCGGTTTAAAAATTCAAAATGATGTAACCCCTCTCAACGAAAACTATAAATAAATCATCACTAAAAAATACTTAGAGCTGAAATCACCTTAACATTTGCTTAAATTATCAAAATAAGTCTTTCTTATTTAATCTATCCAATACTATTCAATATATTTCAAGTATTCATTTCTTGCTTCTTCCCTAATTTTCTCATCATCTTGATATTCACTTTTAATTTGTTTTGCTATTGGTGTATTCGCGTTCCTAACAAACTCTGGATAATCTGTTTTGTCACTATTCAAGTCAACCTTTCCTGGATTAACACCCGCAACAATATACCAAGGATCAGTTTCAGATTTTCTTAACAAAAGTAGATAGTCCCTACCTTCCTTAATCATTTGATAACCTCCTATATGATAGGTAACATCTTGCCTTTCGTCGTATGCTTGATTTTCCAGCATAGTAAATTCATTGCCAGATTTTAGTTGATCACCACTAATTACTTTCGATACTTTAAAATGTGAAAGCGTATAGGCAATATCAATTCGATTTTCCTGCCCATAGAGAATGGTAGGAGCTTCTTCAGAGATTTTTTTTGCTATAACTATCATTTCTGTAGTTTTCTCAAGTTCTTCTAAATCTTTATACGCTGGCATTTTGGCATCAATAAGAAGATCTTTGTTAAACAAGTGGTCTTTCATTCCATTGTCTAGATTATATATTTCTGCAGTACGCTGTCCAAGTTTATCAAAAGAAAAAATTTCATACATTGTATATGCTGCTATAGTCAAACAACTCATTATAGCTAATGAAAAAATAATTTTTTTTACTTTCAACTCTATTCACCTCAACTTTACTCAATATTTTGCATTCATTCCTGCTTTGTCGTCGGATAAGGGATAGGCCTTGTTATTGAACCCTGTTGCTCGCATGACAGCCTTAGTATTATTAGATGCTTGCGTATGACTAAGTCCCAGCGCATGCCCCACTTCATGTACAACAGTCTCATTTCTTATTGCTGACGATTCATTGATAAAAGCTTTGTAATATCTAACATCACTTTGTGTAGTATTATTGTAATAACACACACCATAAGTTCCATTATCAGTATTTACAACTCCTTGAAAAATATTAATATATCCAGAACTACTTGATTTTACATATACTTTAGCACCACTATAATTCCATGCTGTTGCTTTATTAAGATGAGAAATATAACCTGTACCGCTCGATAAATTTTGGTACTGACAAGTGTATCCGACATTTTGGTTGTTTAATACATAGGCGTTCACATTGCTAGTAAATGAAAAAAAAGCTATAACCAATAAAATTAATGTAACAGTTATTTTCTTCATATTTTTACCTCTCCAATCTTTTTCTGATTATCCAAATAATCTCACAAAAAACTCTTCTATCCATTCCCAATTAAGCTCATTCATAATCATTTTTTATCTCCTTTCCAAGGATAATTTTCACAAATCAATTATCACACGTGAGAAAAAATATAGTTATTTTTGTAAAGAATCTCGACATTTATTCAGATTGCATAGATTTTCTGTATTCTTCTTTAGTACCTCAGCTTTTTTTTTATATCCTAGAAAAAGAAAAAAATCATATATTCTTTTTATATTATTATCCGGAGACTCTTGTACTATCATGACTATCAGACTTCTATAATACTCTTCCATTAATCTATAATATATACGGTTCGGTAAATCTAAATCATATAATTGCAAGCCTTTCAATATTTTCGATGCCTCATTTATATCTTTTCTTTCAAGACAAATCTGAATTGCATTAAAATAAAATACAAGAATATTATTTATTGCTTGGAAACTAAAATGATTTTTTTTATTAATTTTTCGATTCCATTCTCCAATTAGCATGAGAATTGTTTCAGTCCCGAAAAGAAAGAGACAACTTGCCATAATACTAATTTCATAATTAGTATACTGTGTGACCGTTTTAAAATATTTTTTTATATGTTCAGCTTCATAAGTATAGGTATTAAGTTGCGTTTTTATATCTTCTTGAAGAATCTTTTTAGCGAAGACCATAAATATTGCCAAATACGCAATATTCCCATTTTTTTTATAATTTTCTTGCATTTCTTCTTGTAATTTTTCAAGAGAAATATTCCCATTAACATATTTCAACTGAAGCTCTTTGTATATTTCTTTCCTATTCCTGTATGAGAAATTACTTCTAATGATTTGTAACTCATAGAGATCGATATTCATCCTAGACAATAGTTTTTCTAACAAATCAATATTTACACTTGAATTATTAGTTTCAATTGTTGCAAGAGTAGTTCTTGAACAAATACCACGTGATAGCTGAACCTGAGTTAATCCTCGTTCCTTCCTCATACTTCTTAATAATTCTCCCACTGACTTTTTATGTGTGTTCATAACATCAACAACTCCTTTAGCATTATTATGTAAGCACACTTGAGTCAAACTAAAATATGTAAAAGGCAGTCATAGGATGAACATAGAAAACTCAGAAATATAGACATAGTACTCCCACTTCGTTTCGTTTTCATCAACTTCTACGCACGGGATATGTTATAAAGTTGAAGGTTTCACAAATAAGCTGAAATTGAGTTTTTACTTGGTTTTCGGAGCTTATCACTTCTATTCCGACCTCATCTATGTTTGTATACTCAAAAATAGAAAACTTCTTCAAAGTTCTTATCCAATGCTATTGCCAATAATAGTGCTAACTTTGCTGACGGTGTGAACTCGCCAGTTTCGATATTACTAATTGTTTGTCTAGATACTCCTACTAGACTTGCCAATTGTGATTGATTCAAATTTTTTTCTGTTCTAAATGATTTCAAGTTGTTCTTCAATATTAGCTTATCCATAGTTACATATAGAATGAAAATAGTATTACTCCAATAGTAATAAACAAACATAAAACATAAATTCGTCTTTTTTGTTCTATCTTCTTATAAGGTTTATATTGAAAAACCCCTAAAGAAGATACTAAAATACCAAGAATATCATATGGATTTTCTTTTCTCAATATACGAATCACCAATAAAATAACTAAAAGAATAAAAAGGTAAGCACCCATTGACGCCAAAGAATAATTAAAATTGTATTCCTTTCCTTCATCTTTTTTTTCAATTTTAGCTCGTTCTAATATTTGTTCTTTTTTCATCCTAAAACACCTCCAAAATATTAATTATTTAAAGTATACGCAATGGCATATTTTTGTCAAGTATACTTGACAAAAAGTCAAATAAAGCATATAAATTTTCTCAATTAATATAAACATATTCTATTTTTTTGATATTTATTTACTATTTGTCAGAGTCACGCAATTATGTATCTAGTTAAAAACAAACAAATTAAAAGCTCCAAAAAGCCTCTCTCAAAAGGTTTCTAATCCTTTTAAAATTATCTTTTTAAATACAAAAAAACCGAAACCCTTAGATAAGGATTTCGGTTTAAAAATTCAAAATGAATTATTTTACTGTTACTGAAGCGCCAACTTCTTCTAAAGCAGCTTTTAAAGCTTCAGCGTCATCTTTAGAGATGCCTTCTTTAACTGGTGCAGGAGCGCCATCAACTACAGCTTTAGCTTCTTTCAAGCCAAGACCAGTTGCTTCACGAACTGCTTTGATAACTTTAACTTTTTGATCTCCAGCTGCAGTTAATTCTACAGTGAATTCAGTTTGTTCTTCTGCTGCAGGTCCTGCTGCAGCGCCAGCAGCAGCCACAGGAGCAGCAGCAGTTACGCCAAATTCTTCTTCAATAGCTTTTACTAAGTCGTTTAAGTCTAAGATAGTTGCTTCTTTTAGTTCAGCAACGATGTTTTCAATGTTCAATGCCATTTTTTGTTTCCTCCATTTGAGTAGTTTGTAGTTTTTTATTTTTAAACAAATTCTATGCGGCGATTAAGCTGCATCTTCTTCTTTTTCTGCCACTGCTTTGACAGCGTAAGCCACGTTTCTGACTGGCGCTTGTAGTACAGATAACAGCATAGAAAGAAGTCCTTCGCGGTTTGGTAGTTTTGCCAAAGCATTAATTTCTTCCACAGAAGAAACTTTTCCTTCGATAATACCACCTTTGATTTCTAATGCTTTTGCATTAGCTGCAAATCCGTCGATGATTTTTGCAGGTGCTACAACGTCTTCATTACTGAAAGCGACTGCAGTAGGTCCTGTAAATACTTCATCTAATCCGTCTAAACCTGCTTTTTGGGCAGCACGAGAAAGGATAGAATTTTTGATGACTTTCATTTCAACGCCTGCTTCACGCAGTTGTTTACGTAATTCAGTAACTTCTTCCACAGTTAATCCACGGTAGTCAACGACTACTACAGATGCGGCTGCTTCAAATTTAGTGGTTACTTCATCTACGATTGCTGATTTTTTAGCAATTGCTGCTTCACTCATTTTAATTTCACCTCCTGATTTTGATGGAGAGGTTCATTTGCTCAATATATATTGAAACAAAAAAATAACCCCATGCCACCGTAGACATAGAGGGACTATTGATATTCATCAATACATGTCCTCGGTAGGAAATTAAGACCTAAGTCACCTACTGTCTTCGGTACAGTTAACTATTAACCTCAATCACCTTACCATAGATAAGGTGATTGAGTCAAGAATTTTTTATAATTCATTTAGTTAAAAATTAGAAAGAAGCTTGGTCTACATGGATTCCAGGTCCAAATGTTGTTGTTACTGAAATATTTTTCATGTATTGACCTTTTGCTGCTGATGGTTTAGCTTTCATTAATGTGTCATGAATTGTGTTGAAGTTTTCAACTAATTTTGCATCATCAAATGAAACTTTACCGATTGGTACATGGATGTTTCCAGCTTTATCAACACGGTAAGTCACTTTACCAGCTTTTACTTCGTTGATTGCTTTTGTAACGTCCATTGTTACAGTACCAGTTTTAGGGTTAGGCATTAATCCTTTAGGACCTAAGACACGACCTAATTTCCCAACTTCAGCCATCATGTCTGGAGTTGCTACTACTACGTCAAAGTCAAACCATCCACCTTGGATTTTTTGAACCATATCTGCATCACCAACGTAATCAGCGCCAGCAGCTTCTGCTTCTTTTGCTTTTTCACCTTTAGCGAAAACTAACACAGATTGTGTTTTACCAGTTCCGTTTGGAAGCACTACTGCTCCACGGATTTGTTGGTCAGCTTTCTTAGGATCTACGTTTAGACGGTATGCAACTTCAACTGTTGCGTCAAATTTCGCGATGTTTGTTTCCTTTGCTAAAGCAATTGCTTCTGCTACAGGGTAAACTTTTGTTAAATCAACTTTTTTCAATGCATCTTGCATTTTTTTGCTTTTTTTAGCCATTTTGTTTCCTCCTTGATTGTGGTTATAACGGTTTAACCTCCCACGTGTTCTATATCTTTCAATACAGAGTCGACTGAGAAGCTACTTCTTTAGGGTTGGCAATACTTGCCAATTCAGTTGTAGAATTATTCTACAGTGATTCCCATGCTTCGTGCAGTTCCTTCTACCATGCGCATAGCAGCTTCGACGCTTGCTGCGTTTAGGTCTTCCATTTTAAGCTCAGCGATTTCTTTTATTTGATCGCTTGAAACTTTAGCAACTTTGTTTTTGTTAGGCTCGCCTGAACCTTTTTCAATTTTTGCAGCTTTTTTCAATAATACTGCTGCTGGTGGTGTTTTTGTAACGAATGTAAATGAACGGTCTTCGTATACAGAGATAACCACTGGAATAATTAAACCTGCTTGATCAGCTGTACGAGCATTGAATTCTTTTGTGAATCCCATGATGTTAATACCCGCTTGACCTAGCGCAGGACCTACTGGGGGAGCTGGAGTTGCTTTACCTGCAGGAATTTGCAATTTAACGATTTTTTCTACTTTTTTTGCCACGAGACATACCTCCTTGAGTCCGTGATGTGGTTAATTGGAGATGCATATTTCTCCTCCCACTTTCATTTTCTACGCCTGTGAAAGGCACACAAAACATAGCGTGCTTCGGTGCACACTGATTCATTATAACAAAATTCCCCAGACTTTCAACTGTTTTTCATTATTTTTATTCTTTTCAACAAATATTGTATTCCTCTTTTTCTTCCAAGTCTGACTCATTTAGAAAAATTCCGTGAATTTCCCTTCCTTTTGAGCTAGCCGTTTATTAAGTCCTTCTATAAAGAAACTAATTTTCTGCTAATAATAAGAAAAAATTTTCTGCTTTTGTTTATTATTGTGCTACACTACAAGCAATGAAGAATTATCTAAAAAAAGATGAGGTGAATCGATTGGATCAATTAAAATATCGCAGTGTGTTTGACATTATTGGACCTGTGATGATCGGGCCGAGTAGTTCACATACAGCTGGAGCCGCTCGTATTGGAAAAGTCGTTCGCAGTATTTTTGGGGAACAGCCTGATTCTGTAGATATCTATCTTTATGAATCCTTTGCGAAAACATATCGAGGACATGGAACGGATATCGCACTAGTCGGCGGACTATTAGGCATGGAACCCGATGATCCGCGTTTGGCGGAATCTTTAAAAATTGCTTATGAAGAACAGATGGAAGTGTTGTTCGTGCCTAAGCAAGAGAAAGCAGAACACCCTAATTCTGTAAAAATCCTCTTGAAAAAGGGGAAACGAACACTCTCTGTCACAGGAATTTCCATTGGTGGCGGAAATATTCAAATCTCTGAGCTCAATGGGTTTAAAATTTCTTTGAGCATGGGAACCCCTACCTACATTATTGTCCATCAAGATGTTCCAGGGATGATTGCTAAAGTTACAGGGATTCTTTCAGATGCAGACATTAATATTAGTACAATGACTGTCACACGGGAATCTAAGGGAGAAAATGCCATTATGATTATCGAGGTAGACGATCCTCAGTTAGATGAAACAGTGGCAAAACTTGTAACACTTCCAAACATTTACAGTGTAAATTATTTTGATTAAAGGAGACAAACGATGTTTCTTACTATAGAAGAGTTAGTCAAACAAGCTGAAGAATATCCATCCGTTGCTGAACTCATGATTGCAACTGAAATGCAGACAGGCGGACGTACACGTGAACAAATTATAGAATTAATGGAACAAAATTTAACGGTTATGAAGCAATCTATTGCTGAAGGAGTCGCAGGTGTTTCTTCTGTAACAAACATTACAGGCGGAGATGCAAAACGCTTAGAGGACTACTTAGCCTCTGGAGATTTTCTTAGCGGAAAAACGATTTTAACAGCCGTAAGAAATGCTATTGCAGTCAATGAAGTTAATGCGAAAATGGGCTTGATTTGTGCAACACCAACTGCCGGAAGTGCTGGAGTCGTTCCGGGTGTCTTAATGGCCGTACAAGAACGGCTTCACCTTTCTCATGAAGAACAACTCAACTTTTTATTTACTGCAGGGGCATTTGGTCTTGTTATTGCAAATAATGCTTCTATCAGCGGAGCAGAAGGTGGCTGTCAAGCGGAGGTTGGTTCTGCAAGTGCTATGGCTAGTGCAGCTCTTGTTTGCGCAAATGGCGGCTCAGCTGACCAAGCAGCCCAAGCTGTAGCCATCACTTTAAAAAATATGATGGGACTTATCTGTGATCCTGTTGCAGGTCTTGTTGAAGTCCCTTGTGTAAAAAGAAATGCCTTAGGTTCCTCACAAGCATTTATCTCTGCAGATATGGCATTAGCTGGTATACGAAGCGTCATCCCACCAGATGAGGTGGTTCTAGCGATGTATCAGGTGGGCAGACAAATGCCTGCTATCTTCAAAGAAACAGCAGAGGGCGGGCTAGCCGTAACACCCACCGCTCAAAAAATTGCTAAGGAACTAGCCGACAAACAAACTAACTAAAGAAGAGCAGCTGAATGGTTCTATGGTTCAAAATTAGATTTTCCGTCTAACTCTGGACCATCCAACAGCTGCTCTTTTTACATATACTTTTTAGAATAGTGAGTCTAGTGTTTACGGTATTGCTTCAGCTAAGACCTTGACCGCAAATTCAGTATCTGCTTCAGAAATAGATTGTTCCACATCCAATGGTAAGATTGGTTGATAGTAACTCTCTAAACATAAAGTACTCGCATCTTTTCTGATTAGGTGTAGTCACTTAAATCTTACATGGACGAGTGCTTTATATGAATCTTGAAATCAAGAAAAGTGGGATAACAATCAGATTTTTTCTGACTATTGTCCCACTCTTAGATTTTCTGAAATCTTAACATTGGTCAGCAAAGCAGATAGAAAAGCCTGCTTCTGGTTAATCCATCAATGTCGTATTTTTCACGTCTTCAATTGTTTTGGTGCCTGCTAGTTGCATAGTAATGGATAATTCTTTATTTAAATGGTCAAAGACTGATTTCACCCCTTGTGCACCACCAAGATTCAACCCGTAAATTATCGGACGACCAATAGCAACTAAATCTGCACCGCTTGCTAAAGCCTTGAATACATGTTCGCCGCGACGTATGCCACTATCAAAAATAATTGGCACTCGTTTATTTACAATTGACGCAATTAAAGGAAGCATATCAAATGATGCAGGACCGCCGTCTAATTGACGTCCACCATGATTGGACACCCAGATACCATCTGCTCCGGCACTAATTGCAACTTCTGCATCTTCAGGTGCTTGAATCCCTTTGACAATCACTGGAAGTTTCGTAAATGCTTTTATCTTTCGTATATCTTCTGGGACAAGTCCTTGTTTTGCTGCGGCGTAAATTTCAGAGATTCCTTTTCCCTCTCCATCACCACTTGCACTTTGTTCACTATATGCAGCAAGATTTGGCATAGGAAGTGGGAATTGAAACTTATTAACCACATCTTCTTCACGGTAGCCACCTAGTGTAGAGTCAACGGTAAGAATAATTGCCTTTGCACCAGCTTCCATTGCTTTAGTCAAAATAAATTGATTAAACCCATCATCTTTACTCATATAAATTTGAAAAAATTGTGGAGCGTTGGGCGCAGCTTTTGCTGCATCTTCAATCGTTGTATTCGCATAGGTACTAATTGAAAATATTGACCCAGCATCAGCTACCCCTTTTGCTGTATTCGTTTCTCCTTTTTCATGAGCTAGACCTTGCGCTGCTGATGGCGCTTGAATGATAGGAGTATCCAATTCTATATCCCAGAGCGTTGTTTTTAATGACACGTGATCAATCCCTCTTAATACGCGAGGAATAATTTTCTTTTTTTTAAAAGCATGCGTATTTTCTGCCATTGTCCACTCATCTTCAGAACCGCCTCGAATGTAGCCAAACGCACCTCTTTCCATATTTTCCTTCACTCGATTTTCCAATGAAGCAATATTTACGATTTCAATTGGATGTTCTTCTGTACTTGCTTGATATGCCATGATAATTCCTTCTCTCATAAAATGATTACTTAATCATCATAAAACTCTTACAAAAAGTAAGCAAGTATTTATACTCGAAAAAAATGAAATTAAGACAGCAGTGTTCAGCATATTTGTGAAGCTTTCAACTCTAGTATGCATGTGTGGAAGATAGTGAAAGACAACCTTCAATTCTTTGTCCTATTTATAGAGATTGTTGAGAGCGAAACGTAGTGAAGACCTTCAACTTTAGCATGTCCCATGCGTAGAAGTTGTTGAGAGACAAACGCAGTGGAGATGAGTTACTTCTGTTTCCAACCTTTATTAAGATTTTACAAAGTGTGGGATAACTTAATTAGTTATCCCACATCCTCTTCACTTTTTACTGATTCGTTTAAAAAAATATATTTGATTATTTCTGAGTCTCCCATAAAAATTCACCAACTAGCTTATCTACATCTAAATTTTCATGTAGTTGACTATGCTGAGCCTCTTGACCTTCAATTATTTCCGTCTGAACACGATTTCCATTTTGACTAAGTAATGCATTTACCGCTAAAGCACTAGCTAGCGGAACGGTTCCATCACTTAAATCGGTCTCACTTAATTGACCGCCAATAAGAAACACATCCACACTTGCAGGAATATTTGCCACCGTTTGCTGATACTCCTGATAACGCCCTGATTTATTGATTGGTCCATTTTTCAATTCATTTGTTACACTCTCCATGTTAGGTGTTTCATCAAATTCATTAAAAGGAGCACCAATTGCAACAAATTTTTCAACTGCAGGCAGACTTGCGTCTTGTCCATAGGCACCTAAAAAGCGCAGACTACTGACGCCTCCCATTGAATGACCTACTAAGTTAATTTTTTCTACTTGAAACTGTTCTTTAAGGTACACGAGTGCTGAACGAATCCACTCTGCCTGATTCCATTCATTATTCTTATTGTCTTCAAATAAAACCTGAACCATTGGGTTATCCTTTTCTCCAGAAAGGCTTCCTTCGGCAGAAATTTGTCCATCATTTGAAACAGTCAGAATCAACTCTTTTTTAGCCTCTCCTTTTACTTCTAATCGCTGAATCATTCCGCCAAACGAGTGCTCATTTCCACTGTATCCGTGAATAAACAATGTTGGTACAGCCGTCTTTTCTACTGGATTTTGATTCGTTGTGGTTGTGGTTGCGGTCTCATTCGTACCAGTATTTAGCTGTTTGTCTGTTGATGTACAGGACGTTAATAGAAATATACTAAGAACAAGGATGACTGCTAATCGTTTTTTCAACTATGCTCCCTCTCTTTCGTAGAGAAATTTTTTTATTGTACAAAAAAACCGAGAGCTTTCTCGGTTTAAATTTTATCAACTTGTTCAAAGTCTAGCTCTGTACTTGTTTCACGACCAAACATATCGATATTTACTTTTAATTTTTGTTTTTCCTCATCTACTTCTGTTACTTGACCTTCAAGACCAGAAAAGGCACCTTCGATGATTTTCACTACTTCACCAACTTCAACATCAAGATCAGACTGACGAGTGCTCATCCCGATTGAACGAAGAATATGATTGATTTCTTCTTGCAACAAAGGTGCGGGTTTACTTCCAGCACCGTGTGAACCAACAAACCCAGTTACTCCCGGCGTATTTCTCACCACGTACCAAGAATCATCTGTCATCGTCATTTCAACAAGCACATAACCTGGGAATGTTTTATGAACGATTTCTTTTGTCTTGCCATTCTTCACTTCAGTTTCTGTTTCTTCAGGAACAACCACACGGAAGATAAAATCTCCCATCCCCATACTTTGTGCACGAGACTCAATGTTTGCTTTTACCTTATTTTCATAGCCGGAATACGTGTGTAACACGTACCAATTTTTTTCAAAAGTTTCCATTTTTTCGGCTCCTCATCTCATTCTAAAATAAAAAAACCTCAGTTTTCCCGAAGTTTTTCTTCTCACTCATTATAGCACCGTTGATTGAGTATTACTAGTTGATTCTAAAAGATCTCTGGCATTTTAAAGAAAATTCAAACTTACTGTTTGTCTTCTTAAAAAAATTAGCCTAAAATCCATGCGAATACATTTTGAACCAGTGTATCCATGATGAAAAACATAACTGCAAAAATGATTGAGGTCTCAATAACAATTAATGTATCTCTGCGTAATTGTTTTCCTGAGGGCCAAGTTACTTTCTTCATTTCGTCTTTTACGCTACGTAAAAATTTCATAAAAAATCCTCCTACTTCGTCTCTTTATGTAGTGTATATTGATTACAATACTTACAAAATTTGTTAATCTCTAAACGCTCATTCCGTTTGCCTTCACTTACGGATTTCGTATAGTTTCGAGAGCCGCAGACAGAACATGCAAGCGCTGCTTTTTTTGTTGCCATAGGTATTCCTCCTTACTGAAGCTCACAAATGTACCTAATAACATTAGCATGATTTTTCTTTACTGTCAATTTTTCTGAAAACTCTGGCTACTGTTTTTCAATCAGTTATGATATGATGAACATGACAAATTAATTATGTCTTGATGGAGGGATATTTATGTTATTAAAAACGATGGTCTACAAGAAAAAAGATTTAACTACTGTCAAAGAAACCAACACCTTAGAAGAAGCCTTAGACATTCTCGAAGATTCCGGTTATCGTTGTGTCCCTATTTTAGATGATTCCGGAAAGATATTCCGTGGAAATATTTATAAAATGCACATTTATCGCCATAAATCAACTGGCGGAGATATGACACTTCCTGTTACTCACCTATTAAAAAATGCAACAAAGTACATTTATGTAAATACGTCATTCTTCAAAGTCTTCTTTACAATTAAAGAATTGCCTTACATTACTGTACTAGATGACAACAATCATTTCTATGGTATTTTGACACACAGCTCGTTATTAAATATGCTATCACAATCCTGGAGTATCGATAATGGAAGCTATGTGTTAACCATCGCTTCGACAGGTAAACAAGGTGATTTGGCTGCTATTACAAAAATTATTTCAAAATATTGTAGTATTGCCAGCTGTATTACGTTAGATATTGGAAAAGATGAATTTATCCGACGTACACTAATTACTTTACCCGCAAAAACAAGCAAAGAATTGTGTACAACTGTTGTTGATCACCTCGAACGTAAAAGCTTTAAAGTACTTGAAATTGAAGACCTTCAAAATTCAGAGAATTAAAAAAAAGCAAACCAATTTGTTCAATTGGTTTGCTTTTTTATTTCAAAATTTATACAAACTACGCTCTTTTTTCAAAATGCAATCTGCTGTTTAGATAATACATCAAAGGTGCAGAAAGAGTCATGATGATAAATTCGCTGAGTGCAAGTGTTCCATAGGTTCCCCAGAATGCACCGCCTCCAGTCATATTAATCATCCACGCAATGAGTGCCATACTCACAGTAAACGCCAATGTATTAATCACCAGTCGTAGCTTCACATTTTTTACACGATGATAAAGTAATGCAGTGAGCCCTAATGATAAAAAGGTTTGCGTTCCGCCAAATAATGCATCCATCACTCCATATCCCCAAAAGGTATTGTAAACAATAACTGCGCCAACAACACCCCACATGAGTTTTCGGTTAAATACAACCAAATGATTCAAGCTTTCAGAAATCCGAAACTGAATAGGTCCTGAAGACACGGGCTGAAAAATAATTGACAGCGCAAGATACAAAGCCATAACTACTCCATTTAGTACAACAAGTCTTAACTGTTTTCTACTGTTTGTTTCCATAAAAACATTCCTTTCTCCTAGTTTTGATTACGCAGGAGGGTTGATGAACTGCGGTTGTCTTGCAACAATGAACTATTATAACAGAATTTTTAAGGGATTCAATTGTTTCCTTTACTTGCCTATAAAAAAAGAAGAGACTGAGCCATAACTATGATGGTTATGCCCAGACCTCCTAAATAGTTGAAAAGAAATAACTCAGCCTCTTCTGCGCATAAAACATGTTGAGCTGAAGATATAAGAAAATGTACCTATTTGGTGCTGAGCTCTCGAAGCTTGCTTCTGATGATGCACCGTACCTACTTGTTTCTTGATGCTCACCACTTGGCTCAACCTCTTCAGATTAATTTATGAACCTATGACTATTTACGTATTTCCTCTATTTTTTCATCAATTAAACGAAGAACATATTCTTTTGCTAAAGGATCATCCACAAAGTTATGGCGATCTCCATCAATTTGAATTTTCGGACTTTCGTTATACTCATCGTACCATTTATCATATCGGTGATTTAACTCTTTATAATAGTCATAAAGGCTTGGGTCAAATGTTAATTGCTCGTAATCTCTGCCTCTTTTTTGGATACGCTCAAGCATTGTTTCAAATGACACCTTAATGTGTACTAGCAAATCAGGATGTTTTTTCTTCGCCGCATAAGGTAGCTCTTCCATCATATTTGCCAATAGCTCGTCATACACTTTTACTTCTGTTTCTGTTGCGCGCCCTAAATCGGCATTTAAATGGAAAAGTAATGAATCTTCATAAATAGAACGATCTAAAACATTATTATCATCAACTAGCGCTTGTTTAATACTTTCAAACCGTTTATTTAAAAAATAAATTTGTAACAAAAAAGCATATTGTTCTGGATTTGCATAAAATAAAGGCAATACTTCATTGTCATCTATTGATTCATAAAATGCTTGGCTGTTTAGATGATCGGCCATCATTTTTGTTAAACTTGATTTTCCTGCTCCAATGGTACCTGCTAATACTATCACACTCATTGACCTCCAACTCACTTCATCATTAATCTTGATTTTCAAAAGAAAATCTAACTAATACAATATACTCTCAATAAGAATTATCGTCAATTCAGACTATAAAAGACTCATCCATTTCTCAAAAATCTTTTAAGAAAGTCACAAATTTTCATAAAATCATGCAGGTTTAATTTACTTCTTTCTCTTTCTTCGAGTAAACTGTATAAGACATGTATCCTCTTATTATATGAGGGATTTTTTTTGCAAATTCACTTGAAATTCACGGAAAATTCTAACTTTAATAGAAATTTGCTTGGTTTTCACTAATTATCGTGTAAAATAGAATAGGATTTTATTCATTAAAGGAGCTACATAAAAATGAAAAATATCGGTTATGGAAAAGCAAATGGAAAAATCATCTTGATGGGTGAACATGCCGTAGTTTACGGAGAGCCTGCCATTGCCTTCCCTTTTTCAGCAACAACAATTACCGCAACGATTCGTCCAAGCGATTCTTTTCGGTTACATTGTTCCTACTATAAAGGTTCATTAGAGAAAGCCCCTTTCACTTTAAAAAGTATCAAAACATTAGTTCAACAGCTAGAAAAAGAGTATCCCATTGGACCAATTCTAATTGAAATTGACAGTACCATTCCTGCCGAACGTGGCATGGGTTCAAGCGCTGCTGTTGCAGTTGCCATCACTCGCGCTTTTTTTGATTTGTTAGACAAGCCTCTTTCACAAGAAGAATTGTTGGCCTATGTTGAACATGCGGAACAGATTGCCCATGGAAACCCAAGCGGCATTGATGCCGCAGCAACTAGCGGAAATAATCCTATTTACTTCAGAAGAGGACAGCCCTTTACTCCATTTGACTTGAATGTTGAAGCTTTTTTAGTTGTGGCTGATACCGGGATAAAAGGACAAACACGTACCGCGGTTAAAGATGTTGCATATGCTGTTGAAATGGAACATGAGCTGGTTGAACCAGTGATGCCAAGAATACACCGACTAGGTCAATTAACAAGAGAAGCAAAAGAAGCAATTAGCCAAAACCAAGTTCAAAAACTAGCAGACACAATGAACGAGGCTCAGACACATTTGAAAGAGCTGACAGTCAGCAATGACCTACTGGACACACTAATTCATGCAGCAATTGATGCAGGTGCCTTAGGGGCTAAGCTGACAGGTGGTGGTCGTGGCGGTTGTATGATTGCTTTGACCAACACAAAAGAAGAAGCTCAAGTAGTTTGTAAAGCTTTAGAAAAAAATGGAGCTGTTGCTACTTGGATTCAAGGATTAGGAGTACATACCTATGCATAAAGGAAACGCACGCGCATTTACAAATATCGCTTTAATTAAGTATTGGGGGAAAAAAGACGAAACCCTTATCTTACCAATGAACAACAGTTTGTCTTTAACACTGGATGCTTTTTACACAGAAACAGAAGTTATTTTTGATGAATCCTATACAAAGGATATATTTTACCTAGATAATCAGTTACAAGAGGAAAAAGCAACAATGAAAATCAGCCAATTTCTTAATCTTGTACGAGAGCTGGCAGGAACTTCCTGTTATGCAAAAGTAACCAGTAAAAATTTTGTTCCAACTGCTGCAGGTTTAGCCTCCTCCGCAAGTGGGCTGGCTGCATTGGCTGCGGCTTGTAATCAAGCATTGGATTTACAGCTCTCTGATAAAGACCTATCTCGTCTAGCTCGCAGAGGCTCTGGCTCTGCTTGTCGAAGTATTTTTGGCGGATTTGTTGAATGGGAGCAAGGAAATGACGACCTGACCTCTTTTGCCCACAAGCTTTCATCCGACAACTGGGAGAATGAGCTCGCTATGCTATTCGTTCTTGTCAACGATCAAGAAAAAGATGTTTCCAGCCGCGATGGTATGCGTAGAACAGTTGAAACATCAAGCTTTTATTCTGGTTGGTTAGCAGATGCACCAAAAGATTTAGCAAAAGCTAAACATGCAATTCAAGAAAAAAACTTTACCGCTTTAGGAGAAGTTGCTGAAGCAAACTGTTTAAAAATGCATGGAACAACCTTGGCTGCTACTCCTCCATTTACGTATTGGTCATCTGATAGTTTAAAAGCCATGCAGGCGGTTCGTCAGTTACGATCTACAGGAATTGATTGCTACTTTACGATGGATGCTGGACCAAACGTGAAAGTCCTCGTTGAGAAAAAAAATATTCCTCATGTAAAAGCGTATTTAGAAACACTCTTTGATTCCGCACAACTGGTAACTGCTTACGCAGGACCTGGAATCGAAATCTTATAAAAAAGGAAGTTTATCATGATTGAAGTATCCGCACCTGGAAAGTTATATATTGCTGGCGAATATGCTGTTGTCGAAACTGGACATCCTGCAATTATCGTCGCTGTCGACCAATTTGTTACGGTCACTATGAATGCTGCTAGAAAAATTGGTAGTATTCAATCCACTCAATATAGTGATTTGCCTATCCGCTGGACGCGAAGAAACGGTGAACTTGTTTTAGATATCCGTGAAAATCCTTTTCACTATATTTTGGCAGCGATTCGTTTAACTGAAAAATATGCACAAGAAAAAAACGTCCTTCTTTCTTTTTACGATTTAAAAGTAACTAGTGAATTAGATAGTTCAAACGGACGAAAATATGGTTTAGGTTCTAGCGGTGCCGTAACTGTCGCAACAATCAAAGCGTTAAATGCGTTCTACGGCTTACAATTAGATTTATTGGAGATTTTCAAGCTAGCTGCCCTAGCCCATTTAGAAGTGCAGGGAAATGGCTCATGTGGCGATATAGCAGCAAGCTGTTATGGTGGTTGGCTTGCTTTTTCTACTTTTGACCACGAATGGATAAAGACCCAGCAAAAAAACTGTTCAGTGACCCAGCTTTTGCAAATGGATTGGCCTGGTCTACTTATTAAACCATTAAATGCACCAAAGGACTTACGCCTAATTATCGGCTGGACAGGTAGCCCAGCTTCCACTTCTGATTTAGTGGATCGGGTTCACCAATCGAAACAGCAGCAACAAACAAGATATAAAGAATTTCTATCCGAAAGCAAAAAATGTGTAGAACAAATAATTCAAGGATTTCTTACTGATGATGTGCACTTGATTCAACAAATGATTCGAAAAAACCGTCGCCTCCTTAATGAGCTGTCCCACCTTACTGGTGTAACGATTGAAACGGCCGCATTAAAAGAGCTATGTGATTTAGCAGAAACCTTTGATGGTGCAGCAAAGTCCTCTGGGGCTGGAGGCGGCGACTGCGGGATTGTGTTATTCAATCAAAAATCAGGCATTTTACCTTTAATGAGCGCCTGGGAAAAGGCAGAAATCACGCCTCTTCCACTACATGTTTATAATCGTCCCAGAAAGGACTGCAGATGAACCGAAAAGATGAACACGTTTCGTTAGCCAAAGCATTTTACAAAGGAAAACCAAATGATTTTGACAGCATCCGGCTAATCCATTCCTCTTTACCTGAATTAGCACTTAAAGAGGTGGACTTGTCGACTAAGCTCTTTGATTTCAATTTGAGTTCACCTTTTTATATAAATGCCATGACTGGAGGAAGCGAAAAGACAAAGGAAATAAATCGTCAGCTTGCGATTGTTGCACGAGAAACAGATTTGTTAATTGCTACAGGTTCTGTTAGCGCTGCGCTGAAAGATTCCAGCTTGATTGACTCTTACAGTGTGATGCGTGAAGAATACCCTGAAGGAAAGATACTTGTAAATATCGGTGGTGGTGTTTCCGTAGATAACGCGAAGCGAGCGGTAGATTTATTTGAAACTGACGGACTCCAAATTCATTTAAATGTCCCGCAAGAGTTAGTCATGCCTGAGGGTGACCGTGATTTTAGAAATTGGCTATCAATTATTGAAGAGATCAATCAACAAATGAATGTTCCAGTTTTAGTGAAAGAAGTCGGTTTTGGAATGACTCGGGAAACAATCACGGCTCTTTTATCTACAGGAATACAAACAATTGATGTTAGTGGACAAGGTGGAACGAGCTTTACACAAATTGAAAATGCTCGACGAAAAAAACGTGAGTTTGCTTATTTGGATGACTGGGGACAATCTACTGTGATTTCTCTATTAGAAGCTAACGAATTAACCAGAAATTTTCAAAAAGTCGCTTCTGGTGGGATTCGAAATGCCTACGATATTTTCAAAGCTCTTTGTCTAGGTGCTGATGCAGTCGGAATTTCTGGAACTATCCTAAATTCTTTACTTTCTCATGGAACTGAAAAAACCATTGCATTAGTTGAGCAATGGAAAGAGGAACTTCGTATTCTCTATACAATGACTGGAAGTCAAACAACTGCTGATGTAACTAAACACCCGCTTATCTTGACTGGCTACCCAAAGGATTGGTGTGAGGCACGTATGATTGACCCAACAAAATATAGTATGAGAAACATCAAAGAATAAATAAAAATAGTAGTCAGAGAGTAGGCAGTAGCCAAAATCTCACTACTATTTTTTTATCTATGTCTGGGTATATCCCTTTCAAACAAGTCCATTGTTTCTTTTATTTACCAAATAACTTTCTAAAGAATCCTGTCTTTTCTTCTGACTCTTCTGCCTGTATCCCAGAGGAGACATCAACATCTTTAATCAAACGTTGAAAGGTCAAGTTTTCTTGCAGTAGCTGACCATTCATTTCAAGCACGCCCTGTAGCCCTCCAGATAACCGACGAACCCCCCCGGCTTTCAATCCATAAAAAGATTCCGTGTAGTGTCCTTCCTCCATTTCATCAGACAAGTGGGTAAATTCTGTTATTAGTCTCTCTAATGATTCACGCTGCTCTGAAAAGAGTTGACTAATTTCTTTAGGCGTCACGGCTTGGTCTTCTACTTCCACAGTAACAAAATCCGTCACTAACCGAATCGCATCGCTATAATCCTGCAAATCAAAGACAAACGCTAATGCCTCTTCATTTGATGAGATTACTTTATTTCCTTTTAAACTAGGTAGTAAATCTGTTAATTTTTTTCGAGAAACTGCTAATGCTTCTAGTGCTGCTTGAATACTCTCCAACATCCATTCGCTCTCCTTGTGTACGTTTTCAATCTTAGTTCTAGTGTACCTATTTTTTCTATTTTTATCAACGTGTTCCTTTATCATGTAGTAAATCAGAAAATCAAACCAATAATGGTTTCTTTTCCATAATTTTTGCTCTTTTCTCTACCAAGGACTTAGCAAATACTATTGAACACGAGAGGTTATTCCTTAATTTCCTACAACCATTTCGTCCTTCTCTCGTTTTCACTTGGAGCTCGACAAGTACTATTGAACATCGAGTTTTTTTCTCTATCTTTGAATCAAAAAAACTCGTGTTCAATAGCAAACAGACCTAACCGCTAAGAGATTAGGTCTGCCTACATAAATTTTTATTCGCGTGTTCTCGAATTATCCATTATATGCATCAATGATGATTTGTTTCAATTCACTGATTAATGGTTCTTTTGGATTGGCTGTTGTACATTGGTCTTCATATGCTAATTCAGCCATACGGTCTACTGTTGAGTCTAATACTTCTTGTGTCACACCTTGTGCTTTCAAGTTCATATCGATTCCAACAGAAACACCTAAGTCATAGACTGCTTTTACTAATGAGTCAACTAATTCAGCCGTTGTATTTCCTTTTAGTCCTAAGAATTTCGCAATATCTGCATAATCTGTGTCTGCACGGAAGTAGTCATATTTAGGGAACATTGCATGTTTTGATGGATCTTTTGCATTGTAACGGATAATATGAGGCAATAGAATTGCGTTCGTACGTCCGTGTGGAATATTGTACTCCCCACCAATTTTATGTGCAACTGAGTGACAAATTCCCAAGAATGCATTTGCAAATGCCATCCCAGCCATTGTTGAAGCATTATGCATTTTTTCGCGAGATTCCATATCCGGAGTCTTCACAGATTTTTCTAAATAATCAAAGACTAGCTTAATTGCTTGTAAACTTAATCCGCGTGTGTAATCAGATGCCATAACTGAAACATATGATTCAATCGCATGTGTTAATACATCCATTCCTGTATCAGCTGTAACTGATGCAGGTACTGACATAACAAATTGAGGGTCAACAATTGCTACATCTGGTGTCAATGCGTAATCCGCTAATGGGTATTTCACGTGTGTTTCACTGTCAGTGATAACCGCAAATGGTGTCACTTCAGAACCTGTACCAGAAGTTGTTGGAATACATACAAATTGTGTTTTCACTGCTTTTTCAATCTTATACGTACGTTTACGGATATCTAAGAATTTTTGTTTTGCGCCAAAGAATTCTGTATCTGGGTGTTCATAGAACATCCACATTCCTTTAGCCGCATCCATTGCAGAACCTCCACCAAGAGCAATAATCGTATCTGGTTGGAAATCATTCATCATTTTAGTTCCAGCATAAACGGTATTTGTTGAAGGATTTGGTTCCACAGCTGAGAACACTTCAATTTTCACGTCATTTTTACGTTTTTGTAATTCTTTACGAACTGTATCAGCATAGCCAAATTGAACCATTCCTGGGTCACAAACTAACATAACACGTTCAACATTTTCCATTTTTTGTAGGTATTGTAAAGAATTCTTTTCAAAGAAAATTTTTGGCGGTAATTTAAACCATTGCATATTATTTCTCCGTTTCGCTACAGTTTTGACGTTAATTAAGTTAATGGCAGATACGTTACGAGAAACTGAATTTTTGCCATAAGAACCACAACCTAATGTTAATGAAGGAATCATTTCATTATAAATATTACCAATTCCGCCTTCTGCTGATGGTGTATTTACTAACACACGACAAGCTTTCATGCGTAAACCAAATTTCACATGTAAATCTTCATTTTCACTGTGAATCACAGCAGTATGTCCTAGCCCACCTAATTCAAGCATTCCTTGACATAAATCAAACCCATGCTCTGTATTTTGTGCTTTAACCATTGCTAGTACTGGAGATAATTTTTCACGTGATAATGGATACTCAGCACCCACACCTTCTAATTCAGCAACTAATATTTTTGTTCCTGCAGGCACTTTAATTCCAGCTAGTTTTGCAATTGACTCTGCAGAATGACCAACAATAGCAGGATTTACTGCATATTTTCCTTCATTCATGACTGCATCTTCAAGTTTTTGTAATTCATTTGGTTTCACAAAGTATACTTGATGTGCTTCAAATTCAGCTTTTACAGCCGCATAAATTTCTTTATCAACAATAACTGCTTGTTCAGAAGCACAAATCATTCCGTTATCAAATGATTTAGAAACGATTAAATCATTGACTGCACGTTTAATTTTTGCTGTTTTTTCAATATATGCAGGTACGTTCCCAGCACCTACTCCTAAAGCTGGTTTTCCAGTAGAGTATGCTGATTTCACCATTCCAGGACCACCTGTAGCCAAGACAATCGCAACTCCAGGATGATTCATTAACATTGATGTTGCATCAATTGAAGGATGTTCAATCCATTGTACACAATTTTCAGGAGCTCCTGCAGCGATTGCAGCATCACGAACGATACGTGCTGCTTCTGCTGAACATTTTTGTGCGCTTGGATGGAAAGCAAAAATGATTGGATTTGCTGTTTTTAACGCAATCATTGCTTTAAAAATTGTTGTAGATGTTGGGTTTGTTGTTGGTGTCACACCACAGACCACACCAACTGGTCCGGCAATTTCAATGATACCTGTTTGCGGGTCTTCATTGATTACGCCAACTGTTTTATCATGTTTGATACTATTCCAAATATATTCAGAAGCATACATATTTTTAATTGCTTTATCTTCAACGATTCCTCGACCTGTTTCCTCCACTGCTAATTTTGCAAGAGGCATATGTTGGTCTAATGCTGCCATCGCCATTTGATGAACAATATGATCCACTTTTTCTTGGTCAAAATCTTCCATTTCCTTCAAGGCAACGTTTGCTTTTGCCGCTAACTCATCAATCATCCCTTGAACGTCAAATTCTTTTTTGGTTTCCTTTTCTAATGTCTTAGCCATTATGTTCCTCCTATTGGATACTCTTTTTTTGTTTGTTAACTAATTCACATTTAAATCATACAACATTTCATTCATGTTGTAAATACTTTTTTGTGATTTTTTTCACAGTTGCTTAAAAAACGCACCAAATCAACCTAATTGTTTTTAAAACAAAAAAAGAAAGACGTTTTCATTTTCATGAAAACATCTTTTATACTAATTAATTATTACACAATCTATTAAAATTAACGACAATTCTTTTTTAAAACAAATCTGAAAAATCTTCAAGCTCATGAAAAGATTGCTTAGTTGTTTGAATTTTCAATTGTTGATAATCAAAAAATTCATTTGGCTGAATAGACAAAATATCTGCTTTCTTCTCTCTAAGTGTCCTTACTGTCTTTTTGGTCCAACGATATTCGGAACAATATCGTTTTAATTCTTCCAAATTAATTGCCTGATAGCCTGTTCTGTGAAGCTCTTTCACTTTTTTTTTATAGGTACGATTTACTACCATTCTCTCAATCGTTTTGAACAATGATTTTTCCTCCTAAAAAGAAAAAAGGTGCGGAATCAAACATAAAGCTGATTCCAGCACCCAAAGCTCTTGTGCCAGTTCATTTTAAAAATGTCTATGCGAACTTCGTTTATTCTTCTGAATCACTTGAGTTTTCAGTTGTTTCAACTGTTGTTACAGTATCATCAACTTCTACTGTCGTCCCTGGTTTTACTGTTTTAATAGATGCACGGTCAAATTCCAAGAAAATGCCTTCACAATCTAATACTACTGTACGTTTGTCTTCGTTAAACTCAGAAATGACGCCATGTAATCCGCCGATTGTCACAACGTTGTCTCCAGGTTTCATTCCATCTAATAAGTTTTGACGTTCTTGTTGTTGTTTCTTTTGTGTACGAGACATGAAAAACCACATACCGATAAGTACAACGAACATCAGAAGCATTGGTAAAGAATTCATTTATTTCACCTCACAGATTTGTAGTCACAAAGATAACTTTAGCAGAAAATCACTCGTTTAACTACCCTTTTCACATTTTTTTTAGAAACTTTTCGCATTCTCTTTATTAAATCCGTATTCTTCAAAAAAAGCTTGTCTAAATTCAAGTAAATTATCATCCATAATTGCTTGACGAACTTGCTTCATTAGATTTAACAAGAAATGAAGATTATGATAAGAAGTCAATCGAATCCCAAATGTTTCGTCACATTTAATTAAATGACGGATGTACGCTCTTGTATAGTTTTTACATGTATAACAATCACATTTCTCATCAATTGGTCGAAAATCATGTGCATATTGCGCATTCTTGACAACTAAACGCCCTTGGGAAGTCATGCAAGTCCCATTTCGCGCAATTCTTGTAGGCAGCACACAATCAAACATATCAACTCCACGAATGACTCCATCAATCAAGGAGTCAGCGGCACCAACACCCATCAAATAGCGTGGTTTATTCTCTGGAATGAGTGGTGTAGTAAAATCAAGAACACGGTTCATTTCCTCCTTTGATTCACCCACAGAAAGCCCGCCAATGGAGTAGCCAGGGAAGTCCATACTAACGAGATCACTTGCACTTTGGCGACGTAAATCTTCAAATCCAGCGCCTTGAATGATCCCAAATAGGCCTTGTCTATCTGGATTTGCGTGAGCGTCTAAACCTCTTTGTGCCCATCTTGAAGTACGTTCAACTGATTTTTTTACATAATCATAACTCTCATCAAATGGCGGACATTCATCAAAGCTCATCATGATATCTGATCCTAATTTATTTTGAATCATGATTGCCTTTTCAGGAGAAAGAAACATTTTCGAACCGTTTAAATGGTTTTTAAAATGGACACCTTCTTCTACAATATTTCGCATATCACTTAACGAAAATACTTGGAATCCACCTGAATCAGTTAAAATAGGCTGATCCCAATTCATGAACTTATGCAGTCCTCCTGCTTCTTCCACTAAATCTTCTCCTGGACGCAGCCATAAATGGTACGTATTGCTTAGAATAATCCCTGCGCCCATTTCTTTTAATTCTTCTGGAGACATTGTTTTTACCGTAGCAAGTGTTCCTACAGGCATAAACATGGGTGTTGGAAACGTGCCGTGTGGTGTAATAATTTCACCTAAACGAGCACCGGTATGTTTTTCTTTCTTTATTAATCGATAACGAATGGCAGGCTGTGACATTCATTCCCCTACTTTCTTTTTTTAACTTTTGCAACTTCTCCTATCATAATAGTTTCCTATTCTTTTGGCAAGATTTCACAGAGTTCCTAAGCTTTTTTTAATGCTACTATAAAAAAACAACGCATATTAGTCAATCATTATTTAGTTATTTGTTATACTTTTATAGAGAAAGGAGGAATAAACAAATGAAATCAATCTCAGAATTAAAACGAGAAGCGAGAACTACCTTAAATGGGCGATGGGGAAGTGCAGCATTACTAAACTTAATTCCCGTATTATTGGGTATCATTATTGCATCAATCATCTTGATTCCAGCTATTATTTTCTTCCAGTCTGTTGACTTTTCTCAAACACTGGACACCGTTTCATCAAATAGTGCTTATGACGCTGGAAACTCTGCTGGAAGTAGCGGCGGTGGTCTATTTGGCGGAATCATTAGTGCATTATTTACAAGCGGAATTACGTGGACTTTACTTGAAGTTGTCAGAAAACAAAGAACAGAAATTACGCCGATAAAAGATGCCTTTCGTGCATTTTCAGGCACTTATTTCCTGCCAGTTATTGGTCTGTTCATTTTACAAAGTATTTTTGTTTTCCTATGGAGCTTACTTTTAGTGATTCCTGGAATTATTAAAGGCTATGCTTACAGTCAAACCTACTTTGTTTATTATGACACAACTGAACAAACGGGAAACAAACCTGGACTTTTAGACTCCATTACTGCAAGCCGCAGATTAATGAACGGTTATAAAGGAAAACTTTTCTTACTTGATTTAAGCTTTATCGGTTGGCATATTCTTGCAATTATGACCTTTGGAATCGGCTATATTTGGTTAAACCCATATATTTATACAACAAAAGCCGCATTTTATGACGCACTGCCAAAAAATCCAGCTTATTAATAATCGTAAAAACTCAGACTATACACTCTCTTAAAAGTCTAGCAAAACTGCTAACTTTCAAGAGAAAATAGTCTGAGTTTCTTTTATTTAATAGGGAAAATTAAATTTCATCATTCTCTTCTTCAGGGCTTTGATGGAATTTAATCATTTCATTTACAAAAATTGGAACAATTGATAAGGAAATAGCTAAAATCCAGTGGTTCAAGCTAATCTGCACTAAACCAAATAACTCTTGTGTAAATGGAAGCAGCGCGATAACCGTTGTAATTACCGTAGCAAGTACAGCCATTTCAAACAGTGATTTATTACTTTCTAATTTCACTTTAAATATGGATTGTGAGCTGCGTACATTAAATACGTGTAAAATAGATGAGTACGCAAGAATCAGAAACGCAACTGTTTGTCCTACTTCATGACTTGCGTCAATCCATGGACTCACACTATCAACAAAAGAACCGAGATAAAAACCAAATAAGGTAATTACAGTAAAGACACTAGCGTTGATTCCGATTTTCTGCCATAATCCTCGAGCAAAGACTCCCTCATTACGAGGAATCGGAGCTTCATCCATAATTCCTTTTTCAGCAGGTTCTTTCCCTAACGCAAAGCCTGGCAGCCCATCTGCCACCACGTTAACAAACAGCAATTGAACGGCGGTAAAAGGAGCACCCCAGCCAAACAACATAGCCAACAAAACAATAAAAATTTCCGAGATATTACAGCTTAGCAGAAAATTAATTGCTTTACGAATATTTCTATATACAGCTCTTCCTCGTGCAACAGCATCAACAATCGTTGCAAAATTATCATCTGTTAATACCATATCTGCCGCACCTTGTGCCACATCTGTTCCGGTAATTCCCATCGCACAACCAACATCACTAGCTTTTAGCGCAGGTGCATCGTTTACGCCATCACCTGTCATAGCAACCACAGCTCCCGTACGCTGCCATGATTTCACGATACGGATTTTATCTTCAGGTGTCACACGTGCATAGACTGACAAGTGCGCTACTTGTGCATCTAGTTCTTCATCAGTCATTTGATGAAGTTGAGAACCAGTTAATGCTTCATTTTTATTTGAGAGAATCCCCAGTTCCTTAGCAATCGCACTGGCCGTCACCACATGATCACCTGTAATCATCACCGTTTTAATTCCTGCACGCTTCGCTCGTGCAATTGCGCCTTTACTTTCAGGTCTTGGCGGATCAATCATACCAATAAGTCCGAGTAAACGAAGATCTTTTTCTAATACTTCAGAACGAATATCTTTTGGCTCTTCTTCATGTATTGCATAACCCACAGCAATAACACGAAGTGCTTTCTTCCCAAAACGATCATTTACAATTGCTGCTTGGTCCACATCACCAAAACGGAATCTCGGCAAGAGCACATCAAATGCACCTTTTGTCACAGAAATATATTTCTTTCCCATCTTATGAACCGTCGTCATCATTTTTCGACTTGAGTCAAAGGGAAGCTCTGCGATTCGAGGATAAGCTTCTTCTAATTCAGCTTTTGTATGATAATTTTCTTCAACCGCTCTTACGATTGCCGCCTCAGTTGGATTTCCTTTTACAATGACTTCATCATCTACTTTTTCAACGATGACGTCAGTACATAAAGAAGCCATTTTTAAAACTTCCATTGCCTCATCAGTCATAGCATCTTCTGTATCAATGACTTCATCACCGCGAGTCCATACACGTCGAACACGCATTTTATTTTGTGTAAGGGTTCCTGTTTTATCTGAACAGATAACATTTGCCGTTCCTAAGGTCTCAACTGCTGGAAGCTGCCGGATAATAGCATTTTTCTTTGCCATCTTCTGTACACCAAATGCCAAGGTCAGCGTGACAATGACTGTTAGCGTCTCTGGTACTGCAGCAACAGCAAGCGACACAGAAGTCATAAACATTTCAAGCATTGGCTCTCCTTGGAGCTGTCCAATTATAAAGACCAGTGCTGCTGCTCCTAGGGCAATCAAACTAATCCGTTTGCCTAGCGAGTTTAAACGCTTTTGTAGCGGTGTTTTTTGCGAAGTATGGTCGTTTAATAAACTGGCAATTTTCCCCATCTCCGTGTGCATACCTGTAGCTGTAACAATTGCTTGTCCACGACCGTTGGCAACCGTACATCCTTTAAAAATCATATTTAACTGATCGCCTAAATTTTCATCTTCATTCCCAATGAACTCCGCATCTTTTTCTACGGCTTCACTTTCCCCGGTCAACGCAGACTCCTCAACTCTTAGCTGGGAAGTTTGCGTTAGCCGAGCATCAGCTACAATCATGGAGCCAGATTCTAACACTAATATATCTCCTACAACTACTTCTTCGGCATCAATTTTCTCTACCTTACCTTCTCGAAGGACTAAACAGGTTTGTTTGTTCATATCCTGCAAAGCTGCCAGAGATTTCTCTGCATTGCCTTCTTGTACGATTGCCAACACTGAATTAATGACAACAATTGCTATGATTAAAATTCCTTCAAAATAATCACCATGGTCTGTGGCAATTGCCGTATAAAACGAAATCGCGGCAGCCACTAACAAAATCATTGTGGTAAAATCCGTTAGATTATGTAGGAATTTTTTCAATAATGAGTCTTTTTTTGCCTCATCAAATTTATTGCGTCCATTTTCCTTTAAACGCTTCTTCACTTGAGCATCTGTAAGCCCCATTTGCCGATCCGTTTGTACCTCTTTTACTACGTAATCAACGGTTTCTTTGTATGCATCCATCCTATTCCTCCTTGCTTTATTGTGAAAGAAAAGAAATTTTCCTTCCTATATAACTATAGCATGTTTTTTTATCCCTCTTCAATAAATGTGCGTTTTGTTTAAAAAAAATCACAAAAAATTCACATTTTATGACTAAAAAATTCTTATAAATTTTCAAGCACTCCGACTTGCAAACGCTTACTTTTTATGCTATATTATGAGTGTAAGGAAGGAGGATAAGTTAGTTTGGTTAAAGAATTTCTCGATGAAGAAGAATTGTAAACAAAGTTGTTAAAAGTACAAGATTCACCTTTTAGATTATGCGTGTGAGGTATTTAAGAAATCTACAAAATAGTGAATGCGTATCAAGACGTTTGATAAGTGAAAATGTCCCATCGAATAAGAAGTCTATACGTAATGTGGAGAGTAAATAAAAGTATCATGTTACAAAGCGTAGAAACTGTTACGAAAAACAAGATGTTGTTTATGAAAGAAAAGAAATTCAAGAAGATACTTTGCATGTATAGTGAAAAGTAACGATAAATAGTTAACCAACTAATTCCCTTCCGAATACAGAAAAAGCTGAGCCTGTCGAGAGCTCAGCTTTTTTTTGATTGTTCAGACTCTGATCATATACACATTATTTAACAAACATTGCATCCCCAAAACTGAAAAATCTGTAGCGTTCATCAATCGCATGTTGATAAGCAGATAAGGTAAAATCCCGTCCAGCAAATGCACTAACCAGCATAACTAACGTAGATTTTGGTAAATGAAAGTTTGTTGAAAATGCCTCAACGACCTTAAATTTATAACCAGGTGTAATAAATATGTCTGTCCAGCCGCTGTCTGCTCTAATTTCACCATCAAATTTCGTTCCAATCGTTTCAAGCGTTCGAATAGAGGTTGTTCCTACCGCAATAATTTTCCCGCCGTTCGCACGCACTTGATTCAATTGGTCTGCTGCTTGCTCTGTTAGACGGTAAAACTCACTATGCATTTCGTGCTCAGAAATATTCTCTACGCTTACTGGACGAAAAGTTCCTAAGCCGACATGGAGTGTAAGATAAACAAGATGAACCCCTTTTTCTTTGATTTTTTCAAGTAAATCCTGTGTAAAATGAAGACCTGCCGTTGGTGCGGCTGCCGAGCCATTTTCTTTTGCATAAACCGTTTGATAGCGATCTGGATCTTCTAAACGTTCTTTGATATAAGGAGGCAGAGGCATTTCCCCTAAGGATTCCAATATTTCCAAGAATATACCCTCATAAGAAAAAGTGATAATTCTTCCACCATGATCTAATTCTTCGGTAACGACTGCTTTTAGTCTTCCATCACCAAAAACGATTTCTGTACCAACTTTTGCTCGTTTCGCAGGCTTTATTAATGTTTCCCATGTATCTCCTTGTGTATTCGTTAAAAGAAGGACTTCCAAGTGCGCCCCAGTTTCAGGCTTCTCTCCATATAAGCGGGCAGGTAGAACACGCGTATCATTCATCACTAGCGCATCTCCCGCATGCAGTTCATCAATAATTTCATAGAAATGTTTATCTTCCATCTCGTTTGTCTCACGATTTAAAACGAGAAGTCGTGAGCTTGCTCGGTCTTTCAATGGCGTTTGTGCAATCAATTCTTCAGGCAAATCAAAATCAAAATCTTCAGTTGTTAGCATTCGTATTCACTCTTTCTTCACTATAGTCTTCGCTATTTTATCACGTTTTTTTCTTAAAGGCGAACATAGGAAACCTAGTTGCTTGATGAAAAATGAATAAATCGTTATACTTACTTTAAGTAAGTCGAAAGATATTCACTCATACAAATGTGTATTTTTAGGAGGATAAAATAATGTTTGCACCTATTCACCACGTTTCCTTGCTAACTCGACATGGACAAGAAAACGCTGATTTTTATACCCATTTACTAGGACTGCGTTTCGTAAAAAAAACGGTCAATCAAGACAACCATAAGATGTTGCATTATTACTATGGAGATTATGAAGGAACACCTGGATCTGTCGTAACTTTTTTTGTTGTTCCAAAGCTAGGAAATCGTTATGAAAATGATCACTATCTATCAACCATTGGTTTGAAGCTGCCTAAAGGTGCCATGGAGTTTTGGCAAGCGCGCCTCGCTTCTTTTCAGATTGCATTTGAGAAAAAGGAAAAAACGCTGATTTTTTCTGACCCTGACAACGTTACCCTTTATCTTACGGAAACAACAGAACCACCACTTCCCCGTTCAAAACAAGTTAAAAATGAAATTCCTGGGAATAAGCAGCTTATCGGACTTCAATCAACACAACTACATGTAGCAGATGTAGACAAAACAAAAAACTTTTTCAAAAAGCTTCTTGATTGGACGGTAGAGGGCAACCATATTAAGCTCAGCGAATCAGATTTTTTAGAGATTATAGGGACAGATTCAAAAAGCGCTTCTCATATGGGTCGCGGAAGTATGGATCATATTGCATTTTCTGTTAAAGATGAACAAACCCTTGATGTACTTCATCAAAAAGCACTTAGCCAAGGATGGTTCATTGAAAAAATCGTTTCTCGCGGCTATTTCAAGAGTTTGTACATTCGTGAACCTGGTGGAAACCGAATGGAATTTGCCACTCTTTCTCCTGGATTTACTCTAGATGAGCCGTTGGAATCTCTAGGTGAAAGTTTTGCTCTTCCTCCTTTCTTAGAAAGTCAGCGAAAAGAAATTGAAGCAAATATTTATGCAGAACGCTGAGTTCTCTTGCGTGCTTGACTGAAAAGCTGGATTTAATGATACATTCCTGCTTTTTAGTTAAGCACTTTTTTCATCCAACATAGCTAAGAATTTTTTTGATTTGCTCAGTTATTTATTTATTTTCCCCCACATGCCTCTAATGAATTTTTTCTCCTTCAAATCTATGCTTTTTCAATAAAAAATGTAAGAAAATCAGTTATTTTCAATTCTTTATATTTAGCTAATCTCCTCCAATTTTTTTGCCCCATAAGGTGTACTATTTGAGAATCAGCTTATTTTCATGCATACTAGTAAGGTAGACACGAGTTAAAAATGAAAATTTGAGGTGAGAAAATTGATAGAATTTCAGCATGTATCAAAAATTTATAAGGGTGGGAAAATTGCCGTAGATGATGTAAATATCTCCTTTGATAAGGGAGAATTTATTTGTTTTATCGGAACAAGCGGTAGTGGAAAAACAACAACTATGCGTATGTTAAATCGAATGACTGACCCGACGAAAGGAAAAGTACTGATTGACGGAGAAGATATTCAAAAAACAAATCCTGTTGAGCTCAGAAGAAAAATTGGGTATGTGATTCAAAATATCGGTTTAATGCCTCACATGACCATCAGAGAGAACATTACCCTTGTACAAAAATTATTAAAAGTGAGTCAGCAAGAACGGGACAAAACTGCGGAAAAAATGATTGATTTGGTAGAACTTCCAAGAGAAATGTTAGATCGCTATCCAGATGAGCTTTCTGGCGGACAACAGCAAAGAATTGGTGTCGTCCGTGCATTAGCCGCGAATCAAGATATCATTTTGATGGATGAACCCTTTGGCGCACTCGATCCAATTACCAGAGATGCCCTTCAAGATCTCGTAAAAGATCTGCAGGAACGACTTGGAAAGACGATCGTTTTTGTTACCCATGACATGGACGAGGCGTTAAAACTTGCCAATCGAATTGCGATTATGAGCGAAGGAAAAGTGATTCAATTTGATACACCAGAAAACATTTTACGTGCCCCTGCAAACGAATTTGTGGAGGAGCTGATTGGTGAAGATCGTTTACTGCAAGCAAAACCAGATATTACACGTGTAGAAGAAGTGATGCTAGGCAATGCAATTACTATTACCCCAGAAAAATCACTGCAAGAAGCCATCAAGCTCATGCGTGAAAAACGGGTTGATACACTACTTGTGGTGGACAACTCAAATGTATTGAAAGGATTTATTGATGTAGAAACGCTAGATAAGATGCGCGGAAAAGTATCTAGTGTGGGAGACATTTTAAATCCTAAAGTATTCTCTGTGAAGAAAACTGCTTTACTTCGTGATACGTTACAGCGAATTTTAAAACGTGGATTAAAATATGTTCCTGTTGTTGATGAACAAAACCGAATCGTCGGTATTTTGACACGTGCTTCTTTAGTAGACATTGTCTATGATGTCATTTGGGGAGAAGAAACCTCAATCACAGATGCGATTGAAGCCGTGAAGCCGATAGAAGAAGGTGTGTAATATGACTGACTTTTTTAACCAGCATGGCAGCGAAATTTTATCAAAAAGTGTGGAGCATATTTATATTTCTTTCTTTGCATTGCTGCTTGGGATTATTGTTGCCGTTCCTTTGGGGATTTTACTCACGCGATTTCAAAAAGTTGCAAATGTTGTAATCGGCATCACTAGTGCTTTACAAACAGTCCCTTCTCTAGCGCTATTAGCTTTGATGATTCCGTTCTTTGGTGTAGGAAAAACGCCAGCAATTATCGCTCTTTTCGTATACTCGCTTCTTCCTATTTTGAGAAATACTTATATTGGAATGAAAAGCGTGGATTGGAATTATCGAGATGTAGCAAAAGGAATGGGCATGACCAATATGCAGTCTATCATTAGTGTAGAAGTGCCTATAGCAATGCCCACCATTATGGCAGGGATTCGTTTAGCTGCTGTTTATGTCATCGCATGGGCAACGCTTGCTTCTTATATCGGGGCTGGCGGGTTAGGTGATTTAATTTTTAGCGGGCTAAATAATTATCAGCCTGATTTAATCTTTGCAGGAACTATTCCGGTAACGATTCTTGCACTCTTAGCTGATTTTCTGCTAGGTGCGTTAGAAAACAAGCTCACTCCTGCAGCTTTAAAGGAGCGTGAAGAATAATGAAAAAAAGACTATTGACCTTTTTAATCTTTTTATCAAGTGTAACGATTCTTTCTGCCTGTTCTTTACCTGGACTGTCCACCAGCTCAGATGAAGATACAATTGCAATCACAGGAGGAATTACCTCAGAAGCACAAATCTTAGGTAGCTTAACCGCTGGAATGGTTGAACATTATACTGACAAGAAAACAACCGTAATCAACAATCTAGCAACAACTACGATTAACAATCAAGCAATGCTAAATGGAGATGCCAGTATTTCTGCTGCGCGTTATACAGGAACAGACTTAACCACGACTCTTGGTTTACCTCCTGAAAAAGATCCTAAAATTGCTTTTGATACAGTAAAAAAAGAATTCAAAACACGTTATCAACAAACATGGTTTAACTCTTATGGATTTGAAAACACTTATGTCTTTCTAGTTAGAAAAGACACTGCAGAAAAATACAATCTAAAAAAAGTAAGTGACTTGAAAGAAGTTGCTGACCAACTGGTAGCAGGTGTAGATACAGCGTGGATTACACGTAAAGGAGATGGCTATGACGGGTTTAAGAAAACCTATGGATTTGCCTTTGAATCTATCCTGCCTATGCAAATTGGACTAGTCTATGATGCCGTGGATGCTGGCAAGATGGACATTGTGTTAGGCTATTCTACAGATGGTCGTATTGCCAGTTATGATTTAGTCATGTTGGAGGACGACTTAAGTTTCTTTCCACCTTATGATGCAGCTGCAATTGTTGACGATAAGCTTTTAAAAGACACACCTGGTTTAGAAGAGGCAATGAAAAAGCTTGAAGGAACAATTGATACAAAGAAAATGCAGGAATTAAACTACGAGGCAGACAACAATTTAGTAGAACCCTCTGTAGTGGCAAAACGATTCTTAGAAGAAAACAATTATTTTGAAGGGAAGTGACGAAATGGATAAGATGAACGTCTTTCAACAATTTATTTATTATTTCCAAGAAAATGGCGGCTATGTCTTTTCACAATTTCTCCGTCACTTTCTAATCTCTATTTACGGAGTGATCTTTGCTGCTGTTGTAGCTATTCCTATTGGTATTGCTATTTCAAGAAAAAGAAAATTAGCGAGTTGGATAATTCGTCTGGCTAATATTATCCAGACTGTTCCTTCTTTAGCGATGATTTCCATTTTAATGATTGGTTTGGGTTTAGGCCCTACAGTGGTTATCGTCACAGTGTTCCTTTATTCCTTGTTGCCTATTATAAAAAACACCTATACAGGAATGATTCAAGTAGACAAAAACATTCTTGATGTCGGAAAAGGAATGGGGATGACTGCATGGCAACGCCTTTACATGGTTGAACTTCCGCTTTCTGTCTCTGTTATTATGGCAGGCATACGAAATGCGCTAGTAGTTGCTATCGGAATCACAGCCATCGGTGCGTTTGTTGGCGCTGGCGGACTTGGAGACATCATCATTCGAGGAACGAATGCAACAGATGGTACCTCTATTATTCTGGCAGGTGCCTTACCAACCGCATTAATGGCAATTATTACGGATTGGGTATTAGGTATTATTGAACGAAAACTCGATCCTGTCAGCAAACATGCAGTGCAGGGAAACTGATTGAGAACTATTGAAAGAGACCTACCTTCTGCTCTCCTTGAATTAGTGAATGATTCAAGGAGATGCTTTTAGAAGTTAGGTCTTTTTTTGATATTTCACCACTCACCACGACTATTTAAGAGGATAAGATACTCACCCATAATGGCTTTCATCCGATGGTTATTTGTTCCCGTGAGTATTTTCTTTCTGTTTAATACCTCTCATGTACTGAACGTTACGAATGTGAGTCTGTCAAATACTTTCCTGGGGTTGTTCCTTCATGTTGTTTGAAAATCCGGATAAAGGTGTTCACGTTTTTACAACCCACTAGTTCAGCTACTTCTGATACCTTATATTTCCCAGTATCTAGCAGCTCCTTTGCCTTCTCAACTTTTAATTGATTGATGTAACTTTTAAAAGAGGTTTTTAAATGCTCTTTAATCAGTTTGCTTACATAGGATTCACTTAAATTAAACTCCTCTGCCACCTCACTAAGTGAAAGATCTCTAGTATAGTTGCTTCTTATGTAAACAAGCACTTTTTCAATAGTTGACAGATTCAGCGTATTCTTTTCACCAACTAATTCTAGCAATTTTTCGAGCATTTCCATAAACGTGTCTTTTAAAAGGATAGAATCCGTACTATTTAAATTTCTAAACAGCTCTTGGTTTTCTCTGGAAAAATGAGTAAACGACAAGTCATACTTATTTAAAATACGTTTCATCGTATTCAGCAAGACATTTTTAAAGTCGTATAGACTGTAGATATCTGATTCAAATCGATCTAAATTATCCTCTAGCAGCTGCAGCAGAATTTTTTGTGCATGAATGGCATCATTTGTTTGAATACTCTTGATTAATAGGGCTTCTGTTTCCACACTATACAGATAGTTCTTTTTACTCGTAATTGGTACGCTTTTAGCTGAAATAATATGATTGTCTATAAAAGAATAGCGCTTTTCACTTAATTGGTACGCTTCTTTAAACGCTTCTGAAAAATGGAGTAGCGAATCGAAGACTTTAGATATAGAAAATGTAACATCCACACTGAGTTCCTGCTCAATTCGATCAATCATTTTTGTTAGTATCGTCAAAATAATTCGTTGGTCTTTTTCTGAAAAAAACAAACAAAAATGTTTATAATCAATGGGAAAAGAGAGAAATGAGGTGTCCGAGTCTTTTTCATTAAAGAATGCTACTATTTTTTTTCGTAAAATCAAAATATTTTCCTCACTCAAATTCGATTCAAGCGCTGAAATTCCTCCTATAGATAACACCACCAAGACGCCGCCCTTTTTAAATTTCTCTAAACGAAGAGGTTTTAAGCGTGTCTCAATTCTCTCCACATCATAATTATCATAAATTAAGTTTTTAAAGAAGGTTTCTTGCAAGTCCTCAATTGAACTTTCTTGAATCATTTCAAGTTTTTGATTGATCTCATTTATATCCTGTATGGTAGAAAGAATATACGCTAAATCGTCGCCTCTTCTGTCTTCTTTCACTGAACCGATATTTCTCATAATCTCTTCAAAAGGCAGATAATTTCGTCTGCTTAAAAGGAAGGTAAGAATAAAGCCCACTATGAGAAGGACGAACAGCACACATAATATGAACCAAATAGTCTGTGTAGGAATCATTGGTGTCTGATTCGTACGAACGCTGTATAAATAGTAAATGGTCGGAATCGTGCTAGAGCGCTTTTGATACGTCCAAAAGTTTCCTTTTTTTCCAAATGAAATTTGATTAAAGGTTTCTGTTTCAAATGGTAGAAATTGTTTGATCTGGCTATCTTCACTAGAGACAAGACTACTTGATAAATGATTGGCATCAATCAACCCAAATTCTCCTTGATTTCCAGGTAGCGCAATTGAGCTTAATGCACTCTTCTCCCACACAATAAAAAAGAAAATGTTTTGTTTTTCCTGAAAAAAATAACTTTTTTTTAAAATGACAAGTTTAGTTCCTGCATCAAAACAACGTAAGTCATTATTGTTGTCTGATTCCATAAATTTTTTTAGTTCACCCATTTGATTATCTAAGTTGATGAACTTCAAATAATCTTCAAATAAGAAATAGCCATCTTGGCTGGTAATATCAGAAGAATAGCCTTTGGTAATTGCTAAGTTAAACCCTAGCTGGTGATTGGAAAATAAATTTCCCGTCAAGTCAGAAAACATTTGATTGTATACATCATAACTAAACGTTGATTCACTTAAATAGTTGCTGATACTCTTCTGTTTAGAAATTAAATTCACAGCGTTCAAAGAAACATCCATACGATAGTCAATCGAACTACTTTCCCTTTCTAAAAATAACTCATTTAAATTATCAAACTCTACACGATTTCTCTTATATTCTTGTGAAACAGTCACGTACATAATTATTCCAGTATAGAAAATAATAACGACAGAAAAGGATAAAAAAATATTTCTAAAAAGTTTCCTTTTGAACATCTCACTCATCCTCTTCTGTTTTTTTATAAAACGTAAGTACCTTTTAGCAAATCAAATACATTCTTTCAAGTATAGTATAAAGTTTAGTTAACGGTCTTTCAAAAAGCAAATTTCCTTACGATTTCTTTGTCTTCTTATTTCACTCGAATCGTTTTAATTTCAAATGGTAAAAGCGTGAATTCAATCGGTAAGTCTTTAGATTTCCCTTCTTCTATCGGTTTCTCCATTAAATTTGTTTCCATCCATTCTTCGTGAGAAAACAGTGGATTTATACGGATTTTCCTTCGACTTCCAAGATGATCATGGATACGTATAATGATTCCTTCTCCATTTTCTGCCTGTTTAATCGCATCGATGCAGACCGGCAACTCTGTATCTAATTCAAATAGCGTTTGATAGGCGTCTAAATTGCCAGCTAAAACCGTCAAGGGTTGATTTAATGACCAAGCCTCCTGATGTGTTTTTCCCACTACAAAGTCCCCTTTATGAGGGAGTAAACTATAAGTAAACTCATGATGACCAATATCCGCCGTTGGATCTGGATAAACCGCTCCTTTTAGTAGAGTAATTCGCAAGGTCTGTTCCTTTATATCATGTCCATATTTGCAATCATTCAGCAAACTAATCCCATAGTCTCTCTCAGATAAATCCACCCACTGGTGAGCAACAGTTTCAAACTTTGCCATATCCCAGCTCGTATTCCAATGTGTCGGACGTTTTACGTTTCCGTATTGAATATCGTAGGTTGCTTCGGTACTCCGAATATCTACCTCAAATCCTGCCTTTAACAGTTTTTCTCTTTCTCTCCAATCAACAACTGTATGAAAATCAATCCGTCGGCTATCTTTATAGAGAATCATCTGTTGTGTCAGACTGGATTTTCCTACTACATAGTCAAATGATAAAATTGTTTGAAGTGCGGTATTTTCAACAACCTGTATACTTGTAGCTGACAACGTCTGCCCTTTTTCCTGATAATAAATGTCGATGTCCCACGCATTATAGTTCATCGGTTTATCTTCAAATACCTGTAGTTTATTTCCTATCCCCTTTTCTTTTAATACCTCTCTTTGATTTTCTTTGTCAAAAATACTTGTTAGCTGTCCTTTTTCATTCCAGCATATGCGATATATTGCTGTCTCTATGTCAAATTCTTGAATTACAGATAATTTTTGAATTGATTTCTTTGGTTCTTCTTGCTGCAGAGAAATTTTCAAACTGCCTAGAGCAGCAAGTTCTGGAACTAAAACCAGATACCCCTTTTCTGTTTTCTCACTAACGAGTTCTTCTCCGCCTTCTGTGAAAAAGCGCCCCGTTTCTTTGGTGATAATTTCGACAAGTTCTTTTCGTTTCCATCCACTAGTATTGACGATTATCCATTCAGTCAGTGAGGAACTTTCTAACAAGTTGTAAAGTAAACGAACTTTTTCCCATGCCTCTACCATCTCCTCTCGATAGTCCTGATACACTTCTTTGATAGAAGAGCCGGGTATAATATCATGAAATTGATTACGCAAAAGGAGCTCCCACAGCTCATCAAATCGCTCTTTGGGGTATCTTTGTGCAGAACCTTGTTGGCTAGCATATAAAATCTCTAACTCGCGAAGGGCTAACTCTAATTTTCGATTGTTTTTTTTAACGAATGCTTGCGAAGTATAGGTTCCTCTGTGATATTCTAAATAAAGCTCTCCATCCCATGTATGAACATAATGGTCCGTTTCTTCGACGGTCTGATGAAGCCGCTCAAAATAGTCGAATGCTTTTCCCGTTTGTACATTAGGTAGCCCAGGAATCTTATCCATTCTGCGACGATTTTCAAGCATAGAGCGTGTTACACCCCCACCTCCATCTCCATAGCCATAGGATAACAACAACTCTTTATTAAAGTCTTTATCACGATAAGCATTGTATATTCCTTTCGCAGTCTCTGGCTCTAGCTGGCCATTATAAGTATAAAACCAGTTTGTTGCCCATGTGTTTTCCGGTGTATTTCCTGGCTCAGGTGTAGTAATAAAATGAGTAAGGATATCTGTTCCGTCCATTCCACGCCATTTAAATGTGTCATGTGGCATACGATTAAATTGATTCCAACTGATTTTTGTCGTCATGAACGTTTCAATGCCACTTTTCTTTAAAATTTGCGGAAGTGCCCATGAGTAGCCAAAAACATCCGGAAGCCAAAGATAATGAACTGCTTGATTAAACTCTTCTTTGATGAATTTTGTTCCATATAAAATCTGCCTTGTTAAAGACTCGCCTGATGGAATATTACAGTCAGCTTCTAGCCACATCGCCCCATCGACTTCCCAGCGACCTTCTTTGATTCGTTCTTTTATCTGATTGTATAGCTCCGGATAGTCCTTCTTAATATATTTATATAATTGTGGCTGCGTTTGCAAAAATACATAGTCAGGATATTGTTTCATTAACTGAAGAACGGTTGAAAAACTTCTTGCCGCTTTTTCTCGTGTATGTTTTAAGCGCCATAGCCAAGCAACATCTATGTGTGTATGTCCAATCGCAGTTATCGTTACCAGCGCACGTTTTTCTTGTGTATCCAAATACGTTTGAAGAAGCTCGTTTGCTTGTTTAACCGATTGATAGAATTCAGAATTCCCGGGATATGACCAGTCAATTAATCGATAGGCTTTATCCAATATATCCAATAATTCGTATCGAACAGCTTCCTGACCATCTAACTGGGTAATTGTTTTCAATATGCAATCACTGGTATAAAATAGATCATCCGTTGCTTCATCTAACAAAACGGCATCTGCTTGTTCAAATCGGTGATGCTGAATTTTTTCCGGTCCTCCCCCTTCTAAACCAGACCATAATTTTAAACATAACTGAATCTGCTTTCCTCGATATTTTTCGTCTAAAAAAACCTCTTTGTGATTGGAATCAACCCCTTGATAGGGAACGCCATCAATAAATAATAAGGACTCGAACCCTGAATTAAATCCACCACCTGTGTGACCAAAATCAAAGAGCAACACTTGCTGCTGGTTTGTATCAGGTACTTCATAAGTTGTCTGAATCCATAAATAATAGTCCCTTCCTTCCCATGCATCGCCTAAAGAAAACGGCATCCAGCCATCCATAGAATTCGGCGGATATTTTTCTGCTTTTGTTTTGTCCTCTTTGACTTTCCAGCCAAGAATTGCTGCTCTTTCTTTGTATCTGTACGTTTGTAATTCCGCAATACGCGCGGTAAGTTTCTCTTCAATAAAAAACATAGTCTTATCCTTTCGTTGCTCCACCCAAACTGAAGCCTTTTGACATAAAGTTCTGCGAAATAGCATACAAAACAACCACTGGTAAAGAATAGATGACTGAAAAAGCAGCGAGTCTTCCGTAGTTTACCATCCCAAAATTACCAAAGAATTGAAAAATGGTAACTGACGCAGGCATTTTATCCGGCGTTTGAATCAAAATATAGGGAACAAAAAAGTTGCCCCAGCTTCCTGTAAATGTAAAAATCGCCACCGTAAAGATTCCAGGTAACATTAACGGAGCAACCACTTTCCTAATCCCCTGCCACGTTGAAGCGCCATCCACCCACGCAGACTCCTCTAAATCTAAAGGAACTGAATCCATGAAATTTTTCATCATCCAAATGCCATAAGGAAGAGAGGAAGCAGTTAAGAAAAATGTAACCGCAATTAATGAATCTTGAAATTTAAGATAAAGAAAAAGCTGGAATACGGGTACAATGACTGCGGTCATAGGAAGAGAGGTCATAAATAATACCGTCATCATAAAACTTTTTTTATACCGTAATGTATATCTAGACAGCGGATAAGCTGCGAGTATACACAAACTAACCACTAGAATTGCTTGCGTACCTGAGATACCAATTCCGATAAAAAATGAGCGAATAATTGTTGGATCTGTGAGAATAGAGGTAAAATTATCCATTGTGATTTTTTCCGGAAATTTCAAAGACTGTATCGCCCCTCCATCTATTGAAGCAAACAGCATCCATAAAAGCGGGAGTAAAAATAAAACAGCTAGGAGACTCAACAAAAGATAATGAATGATTTGTTCAATTTTATGTCCTTTTTTTACCATATTCCTCCACCTACACTTTCACTTTTAACGTTTTCATGTAAAGTAAGCTTGCACCAGCACCCAAAACTAGCAGGACTAAAGAAATCGCTGTGCCATAGCCAAGCTGATAGCTTACAAAGGCTTGTTTATACATAAAGACTGGAAGCGTAGAGGTGCTTACACCTGGTCCGCCACCCGTCATTGTATAAATAAGGGTGAATACACCCAGTGTCTGAAGGGTAACAAGCATCATGTTTGTTGCAATGGTTCCTTTCACCATAGGAATAGTGATAAAGCGAGTCACTTGAAAACGAGTTGCCCCATCCATTATTGCGGCCTCTTCTACTTCTTTAGGAATATCATCTAGTGCCGATTGAAAGACCATCATCGAAAATGCTGTCCCTCTCCATATATTTGCAATCACCACACTGACCATTGGAAATGAGAATAACCAAGCAACTGGCTCAACACCAAATAACCCAATTAACCAATTTGCAGTCCCAGAGTCACCTAAAAAAGCGACCCAGCAAAAGGAAACCACCACTTCTGGTGTCACCCATGCAGCAATAATAATTAGACCTACAATCCGGCGAAACATCGGATTTTTTTTCTTCATAAGAAATGCAATTAAAAAGCCAAAAAAACATTGTCCAACAACCGCAGAAAAGAAGACAAAGATAATAGTGTTCCAGACGCTTGTTCTAAACTCTGGATCTTGAAACATTCTTGCAAAATTTTCGAATCCAACAAATCGTAGATGACTAGCTTCAACACCCGTTAAAGCCAAGTTTGTAAAAGAAAATATAAGTGTCAATAGCATAGGTCCTATAAAAAAAATTAACAACAATAGCCATGTTGGTGATAAAAATAGTGCTGCTTTCAAATGGTCGGAGTAGCCATTTTTCCTTTTTGATTTTTTAACAGGTATGTCCATTTTTTTCCCACCTTATTTTAAAATTCTAGGAAGAAATTATTCTGTAAAAAACTAAAGCTAAAATCCGAAAAAATGCTTTCTATTTCGGATTTTAGCGTCTCATTCGCTCTTTAAAAAATGAAGAAATTTGTGCATCTCACAGTTAAATTTCTGTTACTTTTGTACATTTTCTTCCCCAACAATTCTGGTTACATTTGTTGCATAATCTTTTGCTGCTTCTTCTGGTGTTTTACTTCCAGTGGCTACTGACTCAACCATATTTTGGATTTCAACTGAGACATTTGGATATTTATCATTCGCTGGCCTGAAATGGGCATTTTGTAAGAACCCTGTGGCTTGAGTAATAAAAGGTTGATTTTTATACTCTGGAATCTCAGCAGAATCATCCCGTACAGTTAAATTTCCTTCAGCGATTGCTCGTGCAGCTTGCTGTTCTTTTCCTCCAAGCGCCTGAATGACCTTCCAAGAAGCATCATGATTCTTAGCTTTTGAAGGAATAGCCCATGTCCATCCGCCTGACATCGTTGTACTTTTTGGCTCCTGCCCATTTTGTGTAGGCATAGCTGCAAAGCCAAACCGATCCTCTACATTATCAACAGGAACAGCACCCGTTTCACTCCAATTTCCTTGACTCCAAAAACCATCTAAAATAATTCCTGCTTGATCATTTGGAAATTTATCTTGAAATAATACAGACCCATAATTACTATTGATTGCTACTGACAAAGCAGGCCCTAATTTTTTCGTATTATAAATTTCATCAACAAACTTTAGTGAATCTAGTATGCCATCTGTGTTAACATTCCACTTTTTAGTCTCTTGATCAAATAAAGTATCCTCTGTGCCGTAGAGAAGCATTTCAAATGTTTGCATGGAAACAGACTCGCCATTTGCTTTTGCTACCCCCATGGAAAATGGAATGACATCTGGTGAAGCCTTCTTTATTTTCTCAGAGGCAAGAACAATCTCGTCCCAAGTATTAGGCTGCCACTCTTCAGGTAATCCTGCTTCCTTAAAAACTCTCTTGTTATACCATAAACCACGAGAATCCGATGTTCCTGGAATTGCATAATACTTCCCATCTTCAGCCACCACACCTGCTTTTAAATTTTCAGTATATTTATCCCATTGATCCCATTTGCTTAAATAATCATCTAAAGAGAGCAGATAGCCTGCGTTTGCATCAGAGTTTAGCATGAATGAATCTTCTGCAACTACATCTGGGGCTGTACTTTCAGATTGCATAGATAACGCCACTTTTGAAAAATAATCTCCCTCACTCGCTGTAATCGGTGCTAAGACAAGCTTTATATCTTTATTTTCTTTTTCAAATTCCGGAATAAATGTTTCTGTTAAATATTTATTCAAATTATCATGTTCCCCTGTATCTCTCCAGGTGATTTTAATTTCTGTTTTCCCTTCTTTATCTTTTGATGAAGAATCCTCCTTTTGAGAACAGCCTGTAGCCAGCAGCACTACACCAAGAATTGAAATTGCTATACCAAGTATTTTTGAATAACGCTTCATTTATTATCCTCCTCCTAACGACAAAATTTGTTGTTAATTACAGTAAGCAAGCGGCCACTTTCATTCCTGTAAGCGCTTTTATATTAAGATGAATATCGTTTCTTTGCAATCCATAAAATAATCAATATTCCTCATTTTTTATCCTTTAGTACAAATTATGTAGATAAGTACAAATTATAGTGATTCGTTCATTTTTTCTTACTAAAAAGCGAAAAGAGCGCTGGACATAACTCAAATAGTTATAGTCAACGCTCTTAGAATATTAAGAAAGATTGGAAACAGAAGCAACGTCATTTTACAGCTGCCCATCATAAAAATTTACGATGATACGCAGTCCCTATTGGATTTCTAGTTAACTTTGTCTCTAAGTGAAACAAACTTGCGGCTTTGCTTACGTCAGTGTTTCTAAACAATACCTTACACTTTTGTATAGAAATACCTCCCTATGCCTCTACTAGATATATCCCTATTTTTTCAAGTGATAACTATACGTTCCCACGACTATGTTTTCTCTCCAAGAAAGTCGTAATCGTAACCGAAGACTCGTTTGATTATGCAATATATTTTGCCAACGATGGTTCGGAACAAACTGCGGAATTAATACTGTCGTCGTATAATTGTGCTTGATTGCATTCTTACTGACTAAATCTACATATCGAATAATTGGTGTTTCAATGGAACGATACGAAGAATGAACGACTGAAAAACGAACATCTGGAAAGTTTTCCCGGAATTCTGCTTCAATTTCTTTTTCCTTTTTCACATCTTCATCCAAGGATACATGCATCGCCACCACATAATCTCCAATAGATCGTGCATAATTAAGTGCTCCGACATTTGCTCTAGTAACATTTCCGACTAAAACAAGGACGGTATTTCCTTCAAATTCATGAGCAGATGCCTTTTCTTCCAGACGAAGCTGCTCCGCCACTTTTTTGTAGTGGTCGTGAATTTTATAAAATGTGTATAAAAGAATCGGCATGATAATAAAGAACGGCCAAATATCATTTAATCGAAAAATAAACAAGATTAGTATGATACTAAAGGAGATTGTCGCACCTACTATATTTGCGATTGATTTACGCAGCCATTTTTCGCCTGCACGTCTCCAGTGAATAACCATGCCTGTTTGTGACAAAGCAAAAGGAATAAATACACCAATGGAATACAGAGGAATTAAACGCTCTGTTGAACCATTAAAAATAAAGAGTAAAACAATGGAACCCGCCGCTAATGTAATAATTCCGTTTGAATAGCCTAAACGGTCGCCACGGTCTTGGTACATGTGAGGCATGAATTTATCTTTTGACAGATTGTAGGCTAATACTGGGAAAGCTGAAAATCCTGTATTTGCTGCGACAGCTAAAATTAAAGCTGTTGAAAACTGTAGCACATAATACATAAATCCGGAGCCGAAGACTGCTTTTCCGATTTGCGCTAATACAGTCACTTCAGTTTCAGGAACAATTCCGTACCAGTAATTAATAAATGTAATTCCTACAAAGAAGAACCCTAAAATAGACGCCATCATTGCTAGTGTTCCTGCCGCATTCTTTGCTCGTGGTTTTTTAAAAAACGGCACAGCATTACTGATTGCTTCCACCCCAGTTAATGAAGAGGAGCCCGATGAAAATGCTCGTAAAATTAGTGCTAGTGAAATCCCCGGAACCACTGTACCTGGAACAGCTGTTGCGTTTAGCGGAACGGCTCCGGTCAAAATGTTAAACAGACCAATAAAAATCAAAATCGTTATAATACCAATAAATAGATAGACCGGAAAAACTAGGAAACCTGCTGACTCTCTCAACCCTCTTAAGTTCAGCATCATAATCAGCACAACAATCAATACAGAAATTCCTACTTGGTGATTATACAAAGCTGGAATCGCCGATGTAATCGCCTCTGCCCCTGCTGAAACTGATACGGCAACAGTCAGCATATAATCAATGAGCAGAGAGCCCCCTGAAATTAGCCCAGCATTTTTCCCCAAATTCTCGCTACTAACTACATAGGCTCCGCCACCATGGGGATATGCGTGGATAATCTGACGATAAGAGAGCGTTAACGAAACTAGCAAGACGATTACTACAGCAGCAATTGGTAATGAATACCAGATAGCCGCCGTTGATAAAGCAACTAATACTACAACAATTTGTTCAGTACCATACGCAATAGAAGATAATGCGTCAGAAGATAATAAAGCCAACGCTGCAAAACGACTTAATTTTTGTTCATCATTCTCAGCAGACTTCAATGGTTTTCCTACCAACAATCTTTTTAAATAATCCACTTTTCAACACCCTTCCTTCTGTTCCGTTTACTCTATTGTACGAGAAAAAAACAGATAAACAAAACAGTATGCTACGCTCACCTAGCAATAAAGTCAATGAAAATCCCAAGAAATTTTCATAAGAAGATTCTGAGCAAAAAATAGAGGCAAAAGGTCAGATTCTCATTCTAAAAAAACCGTTATCAAAAAGAGAAAAAATTTTTACTAGTTATTGAATGCAAAAAAAAGATAAGAAAACTATACCTAAATAAAAATAATGATGATAGACCCCAAATTTTATGGTATTGTATAGCTATACCAATTTAACAGGAGAGACAATTATGAACCAGAAAAAATATTTCGACTTATTAGCAAAAGAATTTGGGAATAGTGGCGAAATCATTACTGAGTTAATCAATCTGGAAGCCATCTTGAACCTACCGAAAGGAACTGAGTTGTACCTAAGCGATATTCATGGAGAATATCCCGCATTTGATCATATTTTACGTACAGGTGCTGGAAATCTGCGTGGGAAAATTAGTGAATGTTTTGGGGAATCAATGTCAGAATTGGAAAAAGATAAATTTTCGTTATTAGTCGCATATCCAAAAGAAATCCTTAAAGATTCCTCTTTTTATCCAGAAAAAAATCATGCATGGTATGAGAAAACCATTCTCCAGTTAATTCAGCTACTCACACATGCGGCCTCAAAATATACTCGATCTAAAGTTCGAAAGGCCTTACCTAAGAACTATACTTATATTGTGGAAGAATTGCTTTATACCGATATTTCTCTAAACGAAAAAGAAATTTATTATCAGGAAATTCTTTCTCGTCTCATTGATTTGGGTGAAGCGCCTTCTTTTATCATTGACGTTTCTACAAGTATTCAACAGCTTGTTGTCGACCATCTTCATGTTGTTGGTGATATCTTTGACCGTGGACCCAATGCGGATAAGATTATGGACCGATTAATGTCTTATCATTCACTAGACATTCAATGGGGAAATCACGATATCTTGTGGCTTGGTGCATACGCTGGTTCAAAAGCCTGTCTAATGACCCTCTTACGTATTGCTGCACGTTACAATTATTTATATGAATTAGAGAGTGCCTATTCTTTAAATCTACGTCCTCTCTTTTTATTTGCAGAAGACACTTACCAAGAAAATTCGGGCTTTGCACCAAAAGCCCGAAAAAATGCCGAGAATTTTCAGCCTGAAAGCGATGAACGTCTGGAAAAAGTTCATCAAGCGCTAACGATGATTCAATTTAAGCTAGAAGGACAAATCATGAAACGTCGCCCTGAATTTCAGATGGACGATCGCTTGCTTTTAGATAAGATTCATTTTGATACAAACCAAATACAACTCAATGGACGCATCTACCCGTTGATTCATTCTTGCTTTCAGACAGTGGATACAGAGAATCCTTATCAGCTTTCTGATGAAGAAAATTATGTAGTCGACAGTTTGATGCACTCCTTTCAACACTCAGAGAAGCTGCAAAGACACATGAAATTCCTTTTAGCCAAAGGAAGCATGTATCTGGTCTACAATAATCATCTTTTGTATCATGGCTGTATGCCGCTCAATGAAGATGGACGATTTTTAGAAATGGAAATTGAGGGTATTTTTTATTTTGGAAAATCTTTACTCGAACAGTTTGAAAAAAAGCTTCGAGAAAGTAGCTTGAACCCTTCTATCCATGATGACTTGGCAACAGATTTAATCTGGTATAGCTGGATTGGAAAAGCTTCTCCTTTATTTGGACGCAGTGCAATGACCACATTTGAGCGCTATTTTATTGAAGATAAAACAACTCACAAAGAATACAACAATTCTTACTATCAGTTGAGAAATACTGAAAAAACCTGTCGGATGATTTTAACCCATTTTGGGCTGGAAAATGAACAATCAAAAATTATCAATGGGCACACGCCCGTAAAAGTTGCAAAAGGTGAATCGCCAATTAAAGCCTCTGGCAAATTATTTGTTATAGATGGCGGACTTTCTAAAGCGTATCAAAATACAACAGGAATTGCAGGCTACTCTTTGTTGAATAATTCTTTCGGGTTTCAAATTGTCACTCATCAACCCTTTCATTCTATTCCAAAGCTTTTAGAAGAAAAACGCGACCGAACGTATTTAAAAAAGGTGATTGATGAAAAAGTAAAACGAACGCTAATCAAAGAAACAACTATCGGTGCTAGTATTCGGGAACAGTGTCAGGTATTGATTGAATTGTTAAACTATCTCAAAAAAAAGAACAGATAGTCACCGGCAAAAACCGCCAGTGCCGGTTCCTTTTACTAATGAAAGAAGACGAACGAAACTCGATGAATGGAGGACACAGATGAAGCGTTTTACGATAACCGTCACAATGGACCGCCCTGTCGGCTATCAAGATGCATATGGCAATCGTTATCCAATCAATTATGGTTACGTTGCAGGATTATTTGCTGGAGATAATGAAGAACAGGACGTTTATATATTAGATATCGACAAACCATTAAAAACCTTTACTGGTGAAATCGTTGCAATTATTCATCGAAAAGACGATGTAGAGGATAAATGGGTGGCAGCAGCCAGTGGGCAAAGAGTTACAAAAGAAGAAATTTGGGTGCAAGTGAAATTTATTGAACAATATTTTGATTCAACGATTGAATTGCTCCCTTATTAATGCTCAACAAAAAAGGACAGAGTAATTGCACAAGCAATTTCCTGTCCTTTTTTAGTTGTATCATGAACATAGGCAACTTTTTACGAATTTTTTCTAAAAGCGTCCTTGTTATCAGTAACTACCTATTTCTTTTAAATTGAGACATATATTTTATTTGGAGTGTTGTACCCATAACTACGGTCATCACGATGGTTGGGTAATCGGATTTCAAAAATAAACTAACAGGAACTGAAAATAGAATGCCTATTAGACAAGTAATTAATACCCAGCGAAATTTCCAGTTCTTTAGTTGAACAGAATCTTTAAAATACCTCTGTACACAAACAATCAGAATGAAGCTAACAAAGAGAATCAATCCTATTTTCCACCCTTCTTATAGTAAAGTCATTCTGTTACCAATTCTCCTTTTTCTTGCTCTACTTGAATTTTTTCAAACATTTTGAAGAAAGGATAATAGATTGCTAACGAAACAAAGAAGCAGACGAAAACCATAATTAAAGCAACAATATTCCAGTTAGAAGTAATTAGCGCACCAAAAGGAGCTGGGATAGAGAATGGCGGTTTAACCATCATTTTAGGCATCAAATTTAAAGCAGTTACAATGTAAACTAGTATCGTATTTACAATTGGAACCAGAATGAATGGAATAGCTAATAATGGATTCATAACAATCGGTGTTCCGAAAATTACAGGTTCATTAATATTGAAGATTCCAGGAAGAATAGACAGCTTTCCTAATTGTTTCAGATACTTTGACTTAGAAAACATAAACAGGACAACCAAAGCTAGCGTTGCACCGGTCCCGCCCATTTGCGCATACCATTGGTAGAATTGTTCGGTAAAAATATTGGGTAAATCAAATGCACTCATTCCATTTTGAAAAAGCTCCGCATTTTCTAAAATTGCTTGATCCCAAAACGGTCGTATAATTGGACCTAGCACCGCATGTCCATGAATACCCAACGCCCAGAAAACACAAATAAAGAATTGGGTAATTATTCCGCCAAATAAATTATTTCCCGTCAAAAATGTTTTTAGTGGGGAAATTGCAAACACTAATACATCATTTAAATTGAACTGAAAAAAATGTCGGGGAATCCAGAATAAAAGGACAACGAACAAGGTTGGTAGCAAAGCTGCAAAAGATTCTCCAACTACGGGAGGAACACCTTCGGGCATTTTTATTTCTAATTTTTTCTCTTTTGTAAAACGATAAATTTCTACAGATAATAATGCAGCAATTATTGCAGCAAACAATCCTTGGGAACCTAATGGCGTAATTGGAATATACCGACCGCCAGCAATTGCATTTCCTGCGGCATCGACTCCTTCTACTAAGTTGACTGGCATAACCATTAGTAAAGTTGCAAGCATAGATAAAAATCCGCTTGTTGTCTTGTCCAGCTTATAACTTGAACCCAAATACGAACCAATCGTGAATGCGGCATACAAAGACATTAAGCCAACTGTAAAACGAAATGGAACATCTAATGCAGTAACATACGGCGCAATAAAATCAGCATATCCAGTAATAGGTAAATTTAATAAAATAGTAAAGAAAGACCCCACAATGGTTAACGGCAGAATAGAGATTAATCCATTTCTAACCGCCTGTAAATGTCGTTGTTGGCCAATTTTGTTGGCGATAGGCAAGAGCTTTATAGCAATTGAATCTAAAACGTTCATTTCTTCCACTCCCTAATCATTAATTTCTAATCAAACCCTTTATTTTCAATGACTGTCTTAAACCATAACCCTGATTTTTTTACGGTCTTTTCTCCCGTCTTTAAGTCCATTCGATAAAATCCATAACGATTTTTATAGGCATTTATCCATGACCAGCAATCCACAAATGTCCACATATGATATCCTAGACAGTTACTGCCTTCTTCCATTGCTTTATGCAGCCATTGAAGATGTTCCTTAACAAAAGCAATACGGTACTCGTCCTGTACCATTCCTTCTTTTATAAAGGCTTCTTCTCCTTGTATTCCAATTCCATTTTCAGAAACAAACCAATCAATATTCCCGTAGTCGTTCTGAATTTTTTTAGCAATATCATACATCGCCTCGGGGTATATTTCGATTCCTCTTGATGTGTTCATTCTGCGTCCCGGCATGACATAGTCATCAAAGAACCACTCAGGTGAAAAAATTCCTGTAACATCCACAAGGTACTCCTTTGCCTTTACCCTTCTTGGTCTGTAATAGTTCACCCCCAGCAAATCAATCTTTGTTTGTTCAATTAAATCCAAATCTTCTGGTGTGACTTCAGGCATTTGATTATATCTTTCAAGAACATTTCGCAGCTCACTAGGATATTTCCCTTTTAAGATAGCTTCATTTAGACTTCGTGTATAAAATAAATCAGCCATTTCGGCGGCTTTCAAGTCTGCCGGATTTTGACTTCTTGGATAGACAGGGATAATATCCATAATAATCCCAATTTTTCCTTTGTAATTTTTTTTATATACGTTTACTGCTTCACAGTGAGCTAAGATAATATGGTGCAATACTGTAGCTGCTCGCTTGAAATCAACGACATATGGGTAGTGCCGGTCATGTAAATAGCCTGCTTCTGCGGGAATCATAGGTTCATTGAAGGTGAACCAGCAGGCAACCAAATCATCAAATAACTCAAAGCAACATTCAGCATAACGTCTGTAAGCCTCAATGACTTCACGATTTTCAAAACCGCCTTGCTCCTGCAGGGCCATTGGCATATCAAAATGATACAAGTTAATAAATGGTTGAATTCCTTTTTGCTTCATCTCCTGCAACATTTGTCGATAAAATTTCACTGCTTCTTGATTTATTTCACCTACGCCATCAGGAATCAGTCTCGACCAAGAAATAGACGTCCGAAAAGAATTAAATGAAAGATTTTCCATGCGCTGAATATCTTGCTTATACTCTTTGTAAAAATTAGAAGTGTGTTCGGTTGTGACTCCTTCATAGAAACGATGGTTATATTTTACTGATGAATAGTCCCAAATATTTTCTCCTTTCTGATCATTTAGCTCTCTTCCTTCTGATTGCGTTGCGCTAGTGGCTGCCCCCCAGAAAAAATCTTTTGGAAATGTGTACTTCATATTCGTCCTCCTCCTCAACGTCTTGCAGAATGCGTTTTCAAACTCTATAATGAAGTATATCACCTGTTTTTATTTCAAAGTGGCATTGACTTTGAGTTGTCTAAATGCCCTTTACTTGTCAAATGTACCAAAAATGTTTCAAGTTGTGTCAAAAAGGAGGGAAGGGTGAACCATGTTATTTTTAGACTATGTTCCTGAATTGAGTCCTTTAGAAGATGAAATTTATCATTATGTTGCGCATCACTTAAAAGAAGCCGCTCGAATGAAAATAAAGGAGCTTGCTTTTCAGACACATACAAGCACAGCGAGCATTGCCCGCTTTTGTCAGAAATTTGAATGTAACGGCTATAAAGAATTTCAGGTAAAACTGAGACTCTATGAAGATTCTCTTACTAACACACAAATTTCTGATAGTGATGAATCGCAATACATGGACTTTCTCACACGCTTAAATCAGCCGTTTTTATCAAACAAAATTCAAGAAGCCGTAGATATTCTTCTAGATAAAGACCTAGTTTTATTTTTAGGCTCAGGCTCATCAGAAACGATTGCAGAATATGGAACGCTCTATTTTACCAACCTTTCTCAGACAGCTTTACGCATAGAGGATCCTTCAAATTATCCAATCCAATGGTTTCCAGAGGATATTTTAAAGAAAACGTGTATCATTGCTCTCTCCGTTACTGGGGAAACAAATGAAATCATTCATTATCTAAAACGACTCAATACAAAAGGCTGCGCCATTATTTCCATTACAAATACTGAAAAATCAACCATTAGTCGACTTTCAGATTTAACGATTCCTTATTACATTACTCGAGAAACCATCTATAAATCCAGTAGCAATAAAGAGCAGACGATAGAGTTAACCTCACAACTGCCTGCATTGTTACTCATCGAAAAAATTGCAAAGCGTGTGCGTTTAACTAAAAATATCTAGCGTAGTAAAAAGAGAACAGCATGCGTAAACTTCCCATAATAAAAAATGGGACAATCAATTGACGTAGTCTATAAAAGACGAGGCAGCTATCAAATGCAGATAGCTGCCTCGTCTTTTATAAACGCTTCAGGTAGTTGCTTATTTATATTTGAAATCAAAGCCGATTTTCTAATATTCCTTAGAAAATCGTCCACTGTCTTGTCTGATCAAATCCCTCTGCTTCGTCTTTTGCCCGTCTCACTACCTCTTTAGGATAATTCATCACTTGAAGAAGTTGAATAGCATTACGAGTCTTGGAAGGGCCTTGTCGAAGCTTGTAGTCAAAAGTAATCCCTTGTTCCTCAGTTACCTGTTCTTCAAAGTGGACATTTTCACAGCTATTTTTAAGTATTTCTGTTAGCTCAATATCGTGAGTCGCAACAAACGCCAATGAAGGATACTGGTTGAGCCAGTCAACCACGCTAGCAGATGCTGAAATCCGTTCAATTGTATTGGTTCCTTTTAAAATCTCGTCTACAAAACAATAACATCGCTCATTGGTTGAAGCTTTATCAAGCACGCGCTTAATTGATTTAATTTCCGCAACAAAGTAGCTGTCACCCTCAAATAAATCGTCCTCAACCGCCATTGAGGTCAGCACATGTCCTGGTTGTATACGAAAACTTTCCGCAACAGCCGTTTGAATCGTCTGCGCCAGAATACAGCTGATAGCGACACTTTTTACATAGGTCGATTTTCCAGAAGCATTTGAACCGGTAACCAGCGTGTTTGCTTGCCAATCCACATCGTTCATGACAGCTTGCGTTAATAATGGATGATAGATTCCTTCTGATTTCACACCGCCTTCTGCAAATTTTGGCTGACTGGTAATCGGCATATAGGTACGAAAATTTAAGACAGCTGCTGCTACTTCAAACTGCCCAAGAATATCCCACAATTGTTTCGCTTTTTCCTGATTTTTTTCTAGATGACTAAGTACATAATGATACGAGATAAATGGAAGCATAAACATGATATTGACGTAATCAAAAATCATTTCTGCCTCACTGTTTCCTTTGACACGAAAGGCAAAACCAAATTTGGGAATATTTTTTAGTGCATGCAGCTGCTCGGTTAGCTGACTTTTTAATGGTGTATCAAGCTTTGCCACCGCATTGGCTGTTGAGATTGTCTGTACCAGATAACTCATGCTGTTCAACTCTGTTTCCAGCATTTGTTTTTTTATAAAATAGTATATCGTATTAAAACAAACCGATCCTAAAATTGTAAGAATCCCCACCATCGGCTGAACAAATACAAGACCAAGCCCTACAAAAGGCAGGACACCTAGACAAATATAAAGCCATTGATTAGCAATCTCCTTAGATTTCGCATCTGATAAGTATTGTTTGACAAAGTTATGGTCTTTTTTCCCTAATCTAGCAAAATGATATTGAATTTCTTCTCGAATCTTTGGTTGTTCTTCATAAAATTGTATAAGGGTCTCCATGGTTTGATTTTCTTTTTGACTAAAATTGTAATTTCTTAATCTCTGATACAATGCCTCTGAACCCGTACTTGAATAGGTCCCATTAATTAATTCAAATACTGCAAACATATCCAAATCATACCAGGTAATATCATCGACTTCACTTTCAAACTCCTGATAATCACTAGCAGACTGCCATGCTTCTTTCAGGCTTTCTTCCTTATCAAATCGTGGCTGGCGTGGTTGTTTCCCCCATCTTTGCTGAACATCTTTTCTCAATTTTATTCGGTTAAAAATTTCGAGTCCTATCAATATAATGATAACAACGATAATAAGTGACAGAATAAATAGTATAGTCGGCATATAAAATCCTCTTTTTTTTATTTTCTTTTTAGTCTATCACGTTGACAGTCAAAGAAAAAGGACAACTTTTTTATGTGGTGACTAGTCTATTCTTTTTTGCAACTATTTAAAAAAGTGTCAGCTGTTCGTCTTCTTTCTTTTTTGGACAATCAGCGACAATATCTGTCATTTTATAGAGCAACCCGTATTTTTCACACTCTTCAGCAAACAGAAATGATAGCTCTTTGCATCTTGGCGATGTACAGCCATAGGTAGCACCATAGGTTTTCTTGTATTGCGCCACTAAACCTGGAAATGATTGTTCAAGCTTTTCATAATAATACGTTCTTTGTCGATCTCTAAGAGTCATACCAAACTGTGCATAAATAAATTTTGCACCACTCTCATACGCTTTTCTCACAAGTCCTCGAATATTCTCTGGTGTATCTGTAATAAATGGAAGGACAGGCGTAACTAAGACGCCTGTATAAATTCCAGCCTGACTCAACATTTGAATAGCTTCAAAGCGCTTAGATGACGGACAAACACCCGGCTCAATTACTTTTGCTAGAGAATCATCTATTGTCGTAATCGAAAGCTTAATACAGGCTGACGCACGTTCTTGAATCTTTTTTATCAGCTCAATATCTCGAACAATCTGATTACTTTTTGTTTCTATGGAAAGACCATACCCATATTCATAAATCTGCTGAAGTGCAGTCCTTGTTAATCCATTTCTTAATTCCTCCGCATTATATGCATCTGACATTGCCCCCAAATTTATCACGCCACATTTATTTTTTTTCAATTCATATTGTAAGATTCCTGCTGTATGCTCTTTTCCTCGAACCCGATTGAAGTCTTCAATAAAATATTTCTCACTGCGGCTGTCACAATAGATACAGCGGTGGTTGCATCCTTTATAGAGATTCATTACATAATCAATACCAAACCATAACTGACCATCAAATGAAACTTTCTGCAATAATGTTTTCGCTTTTATCCATTCCATCTCTGCACCTCCCGCTTTCCACTTTCATTTTATCGAACATATGTTCTTTCGTCTAGTTAATTTTTTTACGAATACAAAAAACCCCTTGAATATTTATCTTATCGATGAATATTCAAGGGATGCTCTATTCAATTGAATTAATGGAAAATATGACTTTCATGAGAGACTTTCGTTAATTTCTTCGTTTGTACTTCAATATAAGGATAGAGCCATGTACCAACTATGCCAAAGACAATCATTAGAAGAAACATAATCCAGATATCCTTTGTTGCATTTGGCCAATAGATTCCTCCTGCAGATTCCCTCAGAAGGTTTACTGCATGGGTAAATGGCAAGAAGGGGTTAATCATTTGGAAGAACTTCCCAGAAACTTGAATTGGGTAGTTTCCGCCACCACCTGAGATAGACAATACAAGGATAATGATTGCAATCCCTTTTCCGACATTTCCAAAGAGTGCCACAAGTACGTAGACCATCATCATAAAGGACAAGGCAATTAATAAGCCAAAAAGAACACTATAGACAGGCTGACGGACATCTACTCCAAGCAAGAAGTAATTTCCTAAGGTAACGATTAATCCTTGTGCTAGTCCCATGGTTAGGAAAGTCAGCATGCGTGCAGAGAATTGTTCACGTTTGCTGTATTTTAGTTTGTCTTTTTCCTTTAAGAAGTAATCCGTAGTTGCGATACTTGAAAATAACACGGCCCCTACCCATAAACAAAGCGCTGTGTAAAATGGCGTGCTTGCTGAACCGTTGTTGGCAATTGGGTATAGCTCATTTGTATGCAGGTCCACAGGTTTTGTGAAGAAGTCACTTTCTTTATTCGCATCAAGCTTCAACAACTTAATAACTTGACCAAGATCCACTTCGCTTTCACCTTTACGAATGGCTTTCGCTGCTTTTTGGATTCCTGTTTTAATACTTGGCCAATCATTATTAATTAAGTCAGTCGCTTTGGTTAAGGCACTTTCAACCATCGGCATTTTTTCATCCACTGTTTTTAATGTGCTAGTGATTTCTTTTTCTAAGTCAGGCCAGTCGTTTTTAATGAAGTTTGCGGCTAACCCAAGCTTTTCTTCTAAAATAGGCAATTCATTGTTGTATAAGTCTGCACCCTTGTTAATCCCATTCACAATCTCATCCATATGACCATTTAGCATGGTGTTTGCATCATGGATTTCTTGACGAATCGCAGGCAATTGTTTTTGGTATTTCTCTAAAATATCAATCGCATTGCTGACGGTCTTTTCCGTAGATGATAAAAGAGAAGCAAAGTCGATTTGTTGGGCATCTGTCAATAGTCCTTGCGCTGTATCAATGGTACTAATTAACTTTGTTAAGACACTTTCAATTGTCGCTGTAATTTGGCTAACATTAATTGCATTTACATCGCTCGCCACTTGATTAGCAGCTGTTTCAATACTTTGTAAAAATGCTTCAAATTCCGCTACGCTCAATGAATCGACTTTTCCATATAAATCATCAATTCTATCTTTTAATGTGCCCACATGGCTATTCATTTGGTTTACTTGATCAATAATCCCTTGCAAATCAGAATTGCCTGCACTTGTTTGTAAATTTGTTAAAAATTGTGCTAGGTTAGTCAGCGCGGTTTGTTGCGCAGCTAAATTATTTGAGAAATTTTGCAACGCTTCTTTAATTGCCGTCTTTTCTTCAGGAGTCAACTGATTGTCTGAGACTGCTTCTCGAATCGTTGCCGCTAAAGAAGAGGTCGTTGTTGCCACGTCTCCGATTGAATCTAGTGTAAGCTGTACACTTGTTGAAATCGTTGGTAATGCATCTTTCAACTGTTGTGCCCCATCTTTGGTTGTTCCAGCTAAATCATTGGCTTTATTTCCCAACTCTTTAATATCCGGCAATGCCGTTTGCACTTGCTGAATAATTTTTAGTCCTGATTTTGCTTCATCAATTCCTTCGTTCATCGTTTGTTCGATGGAGTCAAAATCGCTATCCACCTCAGCTAGTTGTTTTCCCGCATTTTGAATTTCAGGAATCTTTTCCTGTAAGGTTAAAATAATAGAGGCTTGTTCCTTAATTTGAGGCATCTTATCATTCAAGGCAACGAGTTTCTCGCCCATTTCATCTACTTTAGGAATATACTCTACAAACTCATTGGCTTTTGCCAGCTTTTCTTTCAACTCAGGCATCTTATTATTTAACTCAATAACTTGTTTGGTGTAGCCATCAATCGTATCTAAATTTTCATCTGTAGAAAGAATCATGTTTTTCATTTTTGTAATACTTACAAGGTTACTGTCCAAATCGTACCCAATCTCATTAAAAACCTTAATTAAAGAAGAGCTTGCTGTCTTAATAAATTCATCTGTGATCTGGCTTTGCAGAGAAGTCGCTCCCTTATCTGCAATCTTTGGTGCAATAGCATTTATTTTTTCGTTGATTGAATAGTCAATGGTTGGTTTCTTTATTTCTCCTGTAGTAAAGCTTAACAGGTCTTTTGAAAAATCTTTTGGCAAGTAAATACCTGCATAATATTTTCCAGATTTAACCCCTTCATCCAACTCTTTTTTAGAATCCACAAACTGCCAGCCTAACTGCTTGTTTGTATGAAGAGTTTTCATGACCTCATCACCTATAGCCACTTCTTTTCCTTGAAAACTCGTAGGCTGATCGGCACTGTATACCGCAATGGGTAACTCCCCAGTATTTGAATATGGATCCCATAAAGCTTTGATATTAAACCACGCATATAATGATGGAATTATCATCAGCGCAATAATTAAAAGAGTGGCAATCGGGTTTTTAAAAATTCGTTTCCAGTCTAGTATGTATAATTTAAAGGTATTTTTAATATGATTCATTTCAGACACATCCTTCGTGCATTTTCAGTTAGCTGAATTACTTTACCATGTTTTTTTTAGTGATTGCAATCAAGACCCACTGGATAACGATTGTTTTTCGACAAACAAGAAAGACTGTCAAAAATGGTATCCCTTTCAAAAAATGAATATTAAATATTTATTAAAATTCGTCTCTCATTAAATGTACCATGCTTTTTAAAGAAAGAGTATTGGAATGTATTTTTTTATTCGTTTGTTACTCATTTTATCATTTACTTGGGTATTTTTCTTGTTTTTTTATTCTGCATACTGATTATGACTTACAATCAAAAAAGGCGCATTTATTTATTTTTATTTACAAAAAAAGAAACACCTTCATCAGGCATTTCTTTTATTCTAATTTTTTCGCATAAAAAAATTGTTCGGTTAGCTTATCTAACGCCTGCTGCACTTTTTCGGGCTCATCTAAAAAAGACAAGCGCACATTAGGAACCACTTCGGTATCAATCATCTTTAAAGGCTCTATTCTCTCTCCTACACGCAAAGTAATCTGTGGATGATAGGTTTTATCCCCACAAGGTCCAAAGACCAGATACGCCATTTCATAGAGATTATTACCTATTTCACGTAATCGATAATGACCTGTTCCAATAAATTCTTGTTCTTCAAAGTTTTCTCTTAATAGGTCCCAAGTCTGTCTATCCATCGCACATCCTCAATCTTTACTTTATTTTTGAATCACTATTTTTCCAGCAGAAGGATGCCCTTCGATTTCTTCATGCGCTTTTATGACACTGGCAAGTGTAAATGGTAAAACCTCAGCAATGTTGATTTCTAGTTGATTATTTTTATAAAGAGTGGTTAGCGCCTCAAATGCCTCTTTGTCAAGATACTCTTTCTTTGTTTGGAAAAAGATATACGTTCCCTCTTTTGTACGCTCTTTTTCTTCAGGAATACTGTTTAGTGCAACATACGTTCCATTCTCTTTTAGAATGGCCATGCCACTTTTTGCCGAGCGGCTGCCTTTTGTCGCATCAATGACAATGTCTGCACGATTGGAAAAAACAACACCTGCATCCTCTATATCATACGCGACAAACTCATCTGCTCCCAAATGTTTTACTAGCTCTTCATTTTTAGAAGAGGCACTCGCTAACACGTAGTTGCCATTTGCCTTTAATAACTGAACAAGCATCGAACCAACACCACCTGAGGCTCCTTGGATCATCACCACCGATTCTTTTGCCACCTTTAAGAGCTGATGAAGGATATTATAGGCAGTTATTCCTACAGTAGGTAATCCCGCAGCTTCTGAAATTGACATACTTTCCGGTCTTTTCACCGCTTTTTTGGCAGGTAGAACAACCTCTTCTCCATAAGTACCAGAAATAGGATAGATAATGACCGCATCTCCCACCTGAAAATCTGTTACTTGGCTGCCAGTTTCTGTGACGATTCCTGTACCATCATGACCTAAAACGTATGGAAAATTTACGGAACGAATCTGTTTCATTCCTCCACTCCTAACACCAATATCGTAAGGGTTGATACCAAAGGCTTCAATGTTCACACGAATATGTTCCTCTGAAACGTCTCTTGGCTGTGCATCGATGACTTCAAATACTTCACTTGCTTTTCCATAATCATTTATTGCAAATCGTTTCATGAAATCTCACACTCCTTTTGCTTTAGTGTACGTTAAAATCAGTTTTAAAACAAAAAATTTGTCACGTGAAGAACTTAATAGAACGAACAATCTTTTCGATAAACTGCCACCTGTCTTCTTTTTCTATTTTTTTACTTAATAGCTCTATCTAAAACAAGTTCATTGCATTTTTTTGCATCAAGTGATAAATTAAATTAGTAAATCGGAATAATTTTGATTTACACTCAATTTGTTTGCCAGACACGAAAAATAAGGAGCAGAAATATGGCGAAAAAATCGAAAATGGCAAAATTTCAAAAGCAGCAACAGCTCATTGAGCAATATGCCGATATCAGGCTGGAACTAAAAGCAAAAAAAGATTATGAAGGACTAAGAAATCTTCCGTTAAATGCGAATCCAACACGTCTCAAAAATCGCGATTTGGTTGATGGCCGGCCTCGTGGCTACATGAGAAAATTTGGCATGTCCCGAATTCAATTTAGAGAATTAGCGTTAAAAGGACAGTTGCCTGGCGTGACAAAAGCAAGCTGGTAGCTGAGAGATAAAAAAACAGAAGTCAACATCACTTTTTTCTCAAACAAAGGAGAAGGTGGCTGTCAGCTTCTGTTTTTATTTTTCAAATGATACAAATTTTTCTCCCTGATGACGAAGAGCTCCTCTAACAGGGACGTCTATATGAATATAGACTTCGTGTGGTACTTGATAGACTGTGTTACAATCACGCACTTGAAAAACAATTGAATAGGAATGAATTCCTTCGATTTCTTTTGAATATTTTTCAACAATTAATCCATAAGTTTCTTCAATTGGATACTTTACTTGATTGTGCCAGCTTTTTATTCCTTTCACAACAAAAAAAAGAAAGACAATTGTCGTAATGCTAATAACTAGGTAAGCCATCTTCTTCTCTCCAGTTCCATTTGTTTCTGCTTTAACAGCTGAAACATTATCAAAAAGTTTGTGTTGAACTCTTTGACTCTTACTAAAAGTTGAGAACAGAAGCGCTCTTCTCGCTATAGATGAAGCCCTTTAAAAACGAATAGTTTAGAAAAAGCATCACTTCTGCTCACAATTCATCTATTTGACTATGTATGACTTGATTTAGATCCTTGCGCAACAGGTTCAATACCGACGCTGATCCGAAGAGCACGATCTACATTTGTCATGATTTTTGCATCTAAATGACACACTTTTTCTTTTAATCGACTTTTGTCAATTGTTCGTATTTGTTCAAGCAAGATAACAGAATCCCGGTCGATTCCACCCTCACTTGCTTTTATTCCTATATGAGTAGGTAACTTAGGCTTAGCCATCTTAGCTGTTATTGCAGCTACAATGACGGTTGGACTAAAATGGTTTCCTAAATTATTTTGAATAATGACGACAGGTCTGATTCCACCTTGCTCTGATCCAACAACTGGTGAAAGGTCTGCAAAATATATATCACCGCGTTTTACCATGAGCTCCTCCTTTACTTTTCATAGTTTCTAGGTACACGAGCAGAAAGTGTACATGCTACTTCATAATGAATGGTTTCTAAATGATCTGCTACTTCTTGCATGGTAATACTCTTGCCGTTATTTGCACCAATCAACGTAACTTTAGTGCCTATGGAATATTCTTTAGGTAAACGAATCATTAACTGATCCATACAAACTCTTCCCACAATCTCACACGGCTCTCCTTGAACTAATAAATGAAAGCCCTGCATTTTTCGTAACCACCCGTCTGCATAACCAATTGGTACGGTCCCAATCCATTCCGCTTCTGGAGTGATGTAAGTTTCTCCGTAGCCAATCCCTTCGCCTTTTGGTAACTTTTTCACTTGAATAAGTGAAGAAACAAGCTCTAAAGCAGGCTTTAACGGATAAGGTGCTTCTAGCACATTTCCTGAAGGATTTAACCCATACATTGCAACGCCATAACGAACCATATTTCCAATCCCCGCATCGTGCCAAAGTGCAGTCGCGCTATTGCTCGTATGAATATAGCGAGGCTTCTTGGGTAGTCCTTGGAGAATCTCTGTAAATCTTTCTAATTGATGCTGCCAATACGTATCATCAGACTGATCCGCAGTTGAAAAATGAGTAAATAGCCCTTCCCACAACAGTTTTTTCGAGCGTTCCATCGTTTGAATCGCTTCATTCATTTCCTCAGAAGACAAAAAGCCGATTCTCCCCATTCCCGTATCTGCTTTTAGATGAATTTTTAACAATCCTTCTACTTCGGAATGTGCCATAACTTTTGAAATTTCTTCTAAGCCTTCTTGTGTCCCTACAGTAACTGCTAAATCATAGGATAAAGCGAGTTCGCTATACATAGGTTCCACGATACTAAGCACTAAGATAGGTTCAGTAAGCCCTGCTTCTCGCAACTCAATTCCTTCATCAAGCGCTGCAACACAAAATCCTGTTGCCCCGCCACGCAGTGCTGCTTTTGCAGTTTCAACTGCTCCATGACCATATCCGTTTGCTTTTACGACTGCAAACAGCTCTGTTTCTTTAGGCAGACGTTTTCTTTCATTTGCAACATTTTCTTGAATCGCTTGTGTATGTATAATCGCTTTTGTTGGTCGATAATTTGCGACAACCATGCTTCATTCCTTCTTTCTCAGTCCTCCAACAAGATTTGGGCAATGGCAACTGTATCTGTGTGTGTAATCGTAACAAATACATTCCCTTGGTGCGGAGATTTTGTAACTATAGGTGCACCAAACTCATTTTTAAGAATTTCAATTTGTTGGAAATTGATTTTCCCAATTCCTGTGCCCCAGGCTTTTGAAAAAGCTTCTTTACATGCATAACGCCCTGCCAAAAATTCAATCTGACGATGTAGCGTCAAGTCATTAAACAACATCAACTCATTAGTTGTCAACACCCTTGCAGTAAAACTTTTTTTTTCTCTAATAATTTTCTCAATTCTATCTAATTCAACTGCGTCAATACCAATACCTTTAATCATAATTTTCTTTCTCCAAAGTCAGGATATTCCTATTCTACCAAAAAATTTCATAAAAACCACTCAAAACCCTATATATAACAAAAATGAAAGCCTCTCTCAATGATGAGAGGCTTTCATTTGATTAATCGTTATTGTTACGAATCACAAATCCACGCTTTTTGTCATTTGAACGTTTTCCGCTTGATGAACGATTATTGTTCTTGTTATTGTAGTTGCTGCTACCTTTACTATTTTTGTTTCCACGATAGCTGCCGCCATCCTTACGGTTACGATTTCCATTGTTATTTCCACCACCGCGTTTACCATTTTTGTTAAAGCCTTTTTTATTAGCTGGTAATGGACGCTCTGGAGTAATTTTAACTGGAACAGCATCAGAAGGGTCTTTAGAGATAGTTTTTAATAACAAGGCAACTAAATCTTGTGAAGAATATTTTTCTAATAAATCATCTGCAGTTGCTAGATATTTATCTAATCCATTCTCATCAAGTTTCGTCTCAATTTCTTCAATCGCAGCCCCTAATTGTCCTTTAAATGCTTCTTTTTCTGAAGGTGGACGTAGAGGAGTCATACGTTTTTTCGTCAAGTTTTCGATGACATGTAAGTAGCTCATTTCATTTGGTGTCACAAATGTTACAGACATTCCACCTTTTCCTGCACGACCTGTACGACCAATCCGGTGAACGTAGCTTTCAGGGTCTTGAGGAATATCATAGTTATAGACATGAGTAACACCTGAGATATCTAATCCGCGTGCCGCGACGTCTGTTGCAACTAAAATATCTAGATGTCCATTTTTAAATGAACGTAATACGCTCATACGCTTTTGCTGTGATAAATCACCATGAATTCCTTCTGCACGGTAACCACGTGCTTCAAGTCCACGTGCCAATTCATCTACACGACGTTTTGTACGACCAAAAACAATCGTTAATTCAGGTGTTTGAACATCTAACAAACGAGTCATGATATCAAACTTTTCATAATCTTTTGAACGTACATAATACTGATCAATTAAATCTGCTGTCATTTCTTTTGCTTTAATTTGTACGTGTTCAGGATTCTTCATAAATTTCACACCAATGCTCTTGATTGCTGGAGGCATTGTTGCAGAGAATAATAGTGTTTGGCGTTCACTAGGAACTTGAGAGATAATTTTTTCAATATCTTCTAAAAAGCCCATGTTTAACATTTCGTCTGCTTCATCTAAGACTAATGTTTGAACAGTACCAAGCTTCAATGTGTGTCGGTTAATATGGTCGAGCATACGACCAGGTGTTCCAACAACGATGTGTGGACGATCTTTTAGTCCACGAATTTGACGACCAATGTCAGCGCCACCGTATACAGCTTGTACACGAATTTTTTTATCTCGACCTAAACGGAACAATTCTTCTTGTGTTTGGATAGCTAACTCACGTGTAGGTGCGATAACTAATCCTTGTAGGTCGCGGTTATTTGTATCAATTTTTTCTAGCATTGGTAAACCAAACGCAGCTGTTTTCCCAGTTCCTGTTTGTGCTTGACCAATCACATCTTTTCCTTCTAGTGCAAGAGAGATTGTTGCTTCTTGGATAGGCGTTGCTTCCTCAAAGCCTGCTTTTTCTACTGCTGATAATAATTCTGGTGATAAATTTAGTTCTTTAAATTTCAAGTGGTATCCTCCTAAGATAGTTGTTGACTGAGGATTTAGCTTATTGCAATTTATTCAATCGCTTGCTGGCTATTCCCGTCGATTCGTTTGTTGAAGAGAAACTAAGTCCTTTGTCTACAATTGCCACTAATGGTTCCGCGCATTCTCAGCTATTGTGACCCCACCGAAAAATTCTCTTCACGAAGTCAGGCATTAGAAAAGCCAAACGGGATTCGTTCAGCTTCGTTATCAATATAAAAATCTATTCTCATATAGATAGTTCCAATTAAATTTCTTCATCTTTCGGCAATAGGTAATTCTAGCATAGTTTCTTATTTTCAGCAAGTTCTATTGCTTTTCATTTCATATTTTCTAATTCTTTCACAACTTCTGCCAGCCCCATGCCGTTACTTCCTTTTAAAACGACCATATCAGATGGCTTAATTTCTTTTATTAGTGCCTCAATCAATTCAGCTTTTTTTCCTTTTTCAAATAAATAGACTTTTAGTTGAGGTTTTTGACTTTCAAGCTCTGCTTGTAAGGCGTTCATTTCTGAACCAAAGAGAAAGACTTTTGAAAATGAGTCATCTAAATGCGCTGCCATTGATGCATGCATTTGTTTAGAGTCCGGTCCCAGCTCTAACATATCAGCTAGCACAGCAATCTTTTCTCCAGGTACATCAAGGTTGGCTACTGTGTCTAAAACTAATCCCATCGCTGTTGGATTTGCATTATACACGTCACTTAACATATCTGCCCCGTTTCCAGCTTTTAGCCATTGCGTTCGATTTTGAGTGAGTTGAAAGGTCGCAAGTCCTTGTCTTATTTCTTCTATAGATACCCCAAACCATTGACCAATTTGGTAGGCAATCAATGCATTCGTTACGTTATAGCTTCCCGGAACTGGAATTGTAAAACGCTGACCGTTCACCTCAAACGTTGTTTTTGCTTTTTCTACTGAGAGGATTGTTGCAGTAATATCTGCCTCTTTTAGTCCAAAGGTCTCAACTGTTTGTGGGAGTGTTGAAGTTAGTGGTACTAACAAAGGTTCATCTGAAGGAACAATTAATAAACCGTCCGTTGAAAGTCCTTCTGTTATTTCCATCTTTGCTTTTGCAATTGCTTCACGTGAACCCAAATTTTCTATATGTGCTTCTCCAATCATTGTAATAGCAGCAACAGTTGGTTTGGAAAGCTGCGATAATTCAGTAATTTCATCTGCATGATCCATACCCATTTCCAGAATTAGTTTTTCTGTATTTTCAGGCATATGCAAAATCGTGTATGGCAGTCCAATATTATTATTGTAATTTCCTTGAGTTTTATACGTGACAAATTTTTGTGAAAGAACTGCCTCTGTCATGTCCTTGGTGGTTGTTTTCCCGTTACTTCCTGTAATACCAATCACATCTGCGCCTACTTTTTCCAAATAAAAAGCAGCAAGTTTCTGCATTGCAGCTAAGGGATCATCTACCTGAATGACTGCAATTGCGGGTGCTTCTTCAATTGGATGTGCCCAAAATGTTGCCACAGCCCCATTTTCAATTGCCTGATGAATAAATTCATGCCCGTCTCTTGCACCTGCTAGGGGCACAAATAAATTACCTTTCGTAATTTTTCGACTATCAAATTCAACACCTGAAATCATCAGCTCAGGTGTTAGACCTTCATAATTTCCTCCAGTCGCCTGAAGAATTTCTTTTATTGTAAGATGCATCTTTTTTCCCACCTTTTATCAAAATGAAGGGATGAAACACTTCGTCAAATTTGACGAAGGCTTCATCCCGAAACGCTTATTTATGTGCAAAAAAACTTTGGCGTTGTTTATAACGATTGATCCCTAATTGAATGAGTTCTTCAATTAAATCACTATATTTTAAGCCAGTATTTTCCCACAGAACAGGGTACATACTAAATTGAGTAAATCCAGGCATTGTATTTAGCTCATTTAAGAAAAGCTCATTTTTATTTGTTAAGAAGAAATCACAGCGACTCAGTCCACTTCCACCAAGCATTCTATAGGCAATTTTTGCATATTTTTGCGCTTTTTCCTGAACATCTTCAGGGATTTCTGCTGGAATTTGCATAGTAATTTTATTATCAATATATTTGGAATTGTAATCATAAAATGCAACATCTTTTACAATCTCGCCCGGCAATGTTGTTCGTACATCTTCATTTCCTAACACCGCTACTTCAATTTCTCTGGCTTCAATTCCTTGTTCCACAATAGCACGAGAATCAAAGCGGTAAGCCTCTGCTAATCCATTTTGTAATTCTTCACGATTTTCTGCACGAGTGATTCCTACACTTGATCCCATATTCGCAGGTTTAATAAACATTGGATACAATAACGAGCCTTCACATTGTTCAAATACTTTTCTAGGATTTTCTTTCCATTGACTTTCAAGTACAGGTACATAGGGAACCTGTGGGACTCCTGCAGCTTGCAAAATATATTTTGTCATGATTTTATCCATCGCACAAGCACTTGTTAGAACACCTGCTCCGACATACGGAACATTGATTGTTTCTAAAAAGCCTTGAATTGTTCCATCTTCTCCATTAGGCCCATGTAAAACTGGAAAGACAATAATTTCCTCTTCATCTTTTTGAATTGCTCCTGGCTGAATTACTTTCCCTGTAAAGCCTTCTGTTCGTTCGCCACTTGTATCCCAAGTTAGATGAAGGATATCTTCACTTTTTGGTGCTTCAGTTAGCAGCGGACCTTCTACCCATTGTCCTTCTTTACTAATAAATACTAGTTGAACTTTATAATAGTTATAATAGACAGCCTTTAAAATAGAATACGCAGATAAAATAGACACATCATGCTCTTCACTACGTCCGCCGTATAATAAAATAATCTTCAAAAGATTTTCCTCCTGTTTCACCTTTACGTGACTAATTCGGGCTTTTTCATTAATTACTCTCATATTTTAGCATAATCTGTGCGCAGTGACTACATATGCGTCCATTCATTTTATGAAACTTTTTTAATTTTTTTAGATAGTCCTCAGAAATAAATGTCGATTCTTCAAACAAACTAACGTAGAGTTTGCTATACTAGTAGAAATTATATTCGTAAGGAGAAAAACAGATGAGTTTATTTGTAATTATCGGTCCTCAAGCGGTTGGAAAGATGACTGTGGGAAAGAAATTAGAGGAAACAATTGATGCTAAATTGTTATTTAATCATCAGACTATTGATTTATTTGCTACGTACCTCGGCTATAATCACTATTCTTTTGCCTTATCCGATCGAACAAGAAAAGAGTTGTTTCAAGCATTTGTAGCAAATAAGGAACATAATCCAACTGCGTCCATTATTTTTACCGTGCTGATTGCCTTTGATTTGAAGGAGGATGTGGAATTCTTACAGGAAATTAGTCGTATTTTTCTTAACGCAAAAGAAGCAGTTTATTTCATTGAACTAGAAGCAAACCTTGAAACTCGTTTAAAGAGAAATGTTGAAGAAAGTCGCCTGCTTGCTAAGCCATCTAAAAGGGATATTAATTTTTCAAAATCTGAACTTTTAGACACACATAAACAACATCGTTTGAACTCGTTTCCTAATGAAATCCAGCAGCAATTTCCTGATGTAAACTATCTACATATCAACAATACGGAGTTATCCTCAGGAGAAGTCGTAGAAAAAATTCTTGAAAAGTGGCAAAACCTATAAAAATAGGTTGGAATAGAAAGTCAGCTCCTAGAACCAATTAGCTACTGCACATCGAAAAATAAATTTTCTCGATGTGCAGCAACAAAAAAGAGCTGCTTTTATTCCCAACCTTTAGCAAAATTCCAGAAGATTTGTACGTAACTAAGCTGTTAGGCTCTGTCTGCTTTTTCTTTATTCAAACGGCAACACCTGATGTGTTTCGCCTGCTTCAAAAATTGTTTCGATTAATTTTAGTACCCGATAGACTTCTTCGTTTTTAACGATTGGTTCTGCTTGATGACGAACCACATCATAAAAGTTCTGATAAAATCCAGTGTACTCTGCTTCTGCTTTAGGTAGCTCCAACGTTTTTGTTGCTTCTTCAGAAGGTGGTGCCATTGTTTTAGTTAATCCCACACCAGCTTGAATCGGCGTAGGTGCTAACACATCTGGCGCATAAGTCGGCTGAATCATTTTTCCAGACAAATCCCAGTCTTCTATAACTGCTGTTCCATCGGTTCCTTTGATATACCAGCGTGGTAATTTAATGAAGTTTGTTGTTCCAACCTCCATAATCACTTTTTCGCCACCTTCAAATGTTAAGTAGGCTGCTACTCCATCGTCTACTTCATCACCCAAAATATAGCTGAAATCTGCTGCCACTGTTTTTACAGGGCTGTCTATCATAAACAACAACTGATCTAACAAATGAACGCCCCAGTCAAGCAGCATTCCTCCACCGTGAACTTTCAGATGTCGCCAATCTCCAGGAATACCATTTGCGCCTTGTACTCTAGATTCTATTTGGAAAAGATCGCCAATTTGTTTATTTTTATAGAGTTCACGAACGATGAGAAAATCTGGGTCCCAGCGACGATTTTGGTGAACCATAAATGTTTTTCCTGTTTCTTTTGCAACAAGCAGAATTTCATCAAATTCTTTCGTAGTTAGTGTCACAGGTTTTTCACACACAACGTGTTTACCTGCGCGAAGAGCTTTAATCGCTAGTTCTTTATGACTATCATTGGGTGTGGCAATTAACACCGCTTCAATTTCCTGATCGTTTAAAACTTCCTCGTAGGTTGTATAAATAAAGTGACCTTTTTCCTCAGAAATGACTTGTCGTTCATTTGAACAATCATAGGTTCCTTTAACATGAATAAGCTCCTCAGGCATAATTGTATGCACATGATACGAACCCATTCCTCCATAGCCAATTACTGCAAAATTCATTACTGACATATCTAATCCTCACTTCTTCTTTCTATGCCCACCACATCTCCGCAGGCTGATCGTTAATCATAATACTCTTCAAGTTGGTAATTGCTCTATTTAATCCTTCTTCAATTGACATAATTGGATCTTCATGTTCAATACTTAAAACATAGTCATAACCATAAATACGAAGTGCTGAAATCATATCTGACCAAGCTTGCAGATCGTGACCACAACCTACTGAACGAAATGTCCATGCACGAGTCTTCACATTACTATAAGGCTGCATATCTGTTAATCCATGCATATTGATATTATCTTGGTCTAAATACGTATCTTTTGCGTGGAAATGATGGATAGCATCTGCCTCTCCTAAAATTTTAATCGCTGCTACCGGATCAATTCCCTGCCACCATAGATGACTTGGATCTAGATTACAACCAATTGCCTTTCCAGTTGCTTCACGAAGCTTCAACATCGTGTAAGGAGTATGGCACAAGAACCCGCCATGCAGTTCAATCCCAATTTTTACGCCCGAATCTTCTGAAATATGGTTAATTTCTTTCCAATAAGGAATTAATTTTTTCTCCCATTGGTAATTATAGTTATCATCATATTCCGTTGGCCACGGCAGTACAGGCCAGTTTACCTGTGTATCTGTCGGATTTCCTCCAGAAATGCCAGAAAATCCATTGACAACTGGCACATTCATAAGGCTTGCTAGCTTAATTGTTTTTCTCAACAACTCATCAGCTTCAGCTGCAACCTCTTTTAATGGTGAAATTGGATTATTATGGCAGCTTAATGCAGAAATAGAAAGTCCTTTATCCGCCAATTTTGCTAAATACTCTTTTCTTTCATCACTGCTAGCTAATAACTTATCAATGGATAAATGTGCATCACCCGGTGAACCACCTGTTCCAATCTCAACAGTCTGTAATCCTGCTTTTGACACTGTATCAATCATTTCTTCAAAACTTAGATTATTAAATAAAGGGGTAAATACACCTAATTTCATTTTGTTTCCTCCTCTTCTTTTTCCAACGCCTCAAAATGACCATAATGTGGATACGTATTTTCTGTTGGCCTACACCAGCGGACACCATTTTTGATTACTCGCTGTACTTTTTCATTGTAGTAAGATGGATAGGTTTCGTGCCCTGGCTGGAAATAGAAAATCTTCCCATTGCCTCGACGATAGGTAACACCACTACGAAAGACCTCGCCACCTGGGAACCAACTAACAAAAATCAATTCGTCCGGGGCTGGAATATCAAAGTGCTCGCCATACATTTCTTCTTTTTCCAAATCAATATATTCCCCTACCCCTTCAACAATCGGATGACTCGGATTTACATTCCATACTCGCGCATGCTTCTCATCTTCACGCCATTTCAAGTCGCAGGACGTGCCCATTAATTTTTTAAAAATCTTAGAGAAGTGTCCTGAGTGTAAAACAATCAGTCCCATTCCTTCTAAAACGCGTTGATGGACTCTTGCCACTACTTCGTCACTGACTTCATCGTGTGCTACATGTCCCCACCATAAAAGGACATCTGTCTCAGAAAGCACTTCCTCTGAAAGACCATGTTCAGGTTCATCTAAAGTTGCTGTTTTAACGGTAAAATCTTCTTTCAAAAATTCAGCAAGCTGTCCATGAATCCCCTTAGGATACATTTCTTGAACGGCTTTATCTGTTTTTTCATGACGAAATTCATTCCATATTGTTACATGAATCACTGAAAACACTCCTCTACAATAGACGTCAGTACCTGACAATCAATTTTTGCTGCCTCCACCGGTGTATAGGCTTGAAAGGCCTCTTGCTCTACAATCAGCCATGGAAGTGCAAGCTCCTTTGCTAGCTGAACATATTCCTTCATTGGAAGAATTCCTGAACCAATCTCCGTACTTTCTTCAGGATCTTTTTTCATATCTTTCATATGAAATAAACCAATAGAGTCAGAATGTGCATGGACCCATTTTGGTACCTCTTTTCCAGCTGCACTTAGCCAATAAAGATCCACTTCCAATTGAATGTCCTTAGATTCTCTTGTCATCCAATCTAATACATCCTCTGTCGGAACTTCTTTAAATTCATGTGCATGATTGTGATAGAAAAATTCAAATCCATTTTCTTTAACCGTTGCTGCAACTTCTGACATGCGTTTAATAAATGCCACCCATTCCTCCGCTGTAGAAAATGTTGCATATGGGCAGACAATTCGTGTATTGCCAATTGTTTTTTCAAATGCCATCACATCATCTAATTGTGTGTCCAATTGATCCCAAGGAATATGAGATCCTGCTACTGAAAGACCTGTTTTCTTTAGCATTTCTAAGATTTCATCTGCTGAATGATCATAATATCCTGCAAATTCAATCCCATCATAGCCAAATTCTTTTAGCTTCGTTAATGTCCCTAAAAAATCTGCTTTGCAGGCTTCTTGGACACTCCATAATTGTAAAGCAATTTGTGGTTTCATCTTATTCTCCTTTAATATAGACAGGTTTTCCTGTTGTTGAGGACTCATACAAGGCTTCTAAAATTTCCGTTACAACCAATGCTTGTTCAGGTTTTACTACAGGTTCTGTATCATTTAAGATAGCCTGTACCCAAGAATGTGCTTCTAGAAGTTCTGGTGATTGTGTCTCACCATCATAAAAAGCAACACCGCCTGTTTCTAATTCAATTTGTTTTTCGTAAAGCAGACCACGACTTTCTCCATTGATAGTTAAGCCGTTGTCCATATCAGCCCCACCTTTAGAGCCGTACAAGCTTGTTTTTGCTTCTTTGACATCTAAACTATTCAATGCCCAGCTAGACTCCAAGAAAATAGAGGCTCCGTTTTCCATGACAATATACCCAAATGCTGAATCTTCTACGGTAAATTTGCTAGGATCCCAAGGTCCCCACGCATTTGCAGCATTTTCCGTTTTTGATAATTCGTGATACGCTTTTCCTACAACAAACTTAGGTTTATAGTTATCCATCATCCATAAAGTCAAATCAAGTGCATGTGTACCAATATCAATCAAAGGTCCGCCACCTTGGGCTTCTTCATCAAGAAAGACGCCCCATGTTGGAACTGCTCGACGACGAATCGCATGTGCTTTCCCAAAATAAATATTTCCAAGTTCACCATCTTCACAAACCTCATGAAGATAACGTGAGTCTGTTCGAAAACGATTTTGATAGCCGATTGTTAATTTTTTACCTGTTCTGTTTGCCGCTTCAATCATCGCTTTTGCTTCTTTCGACGTTTTTGCCATTGGCTTCTCGCACATCACATGACAATCTGCTTCCAATGCTGCGACAGTCAATTCTGAATGTGAAGAGTTTGGTGTACACACATGGACTACATCCAAATCTGAATCCGCTAACATTTCCTTAAAATCTGTATAGACTTTCGCTGATTCTGTTCCATAGTCACTCTTTGCTTTTTCCGCACGTTCAACGATTAAATCGCAAAACGCTACCATCTCTACTTCTTTTACTTTTGATAATGAAGGCATGTGCTTTCCATTAGCAATCCCACCGCATCCAATAATTCCAACCTTTAATGTCATCTGTTTCCTCCTGTTAATTCTTTATTTGATGTCTTTATTCTATCTGATTATGAGAAGGCTTTCTTCCCAATTTTCATCTAAGAAATTCCTGAATATTGCTCTCTTAAATAAATGCTCTCGACTATTATTTGTAAGATAAGAAAATAGGCAGTACTATAATAGTGACTCTAGCTTTCCTAGACTCACCATACGAACTCTATCTTGACTTTGTTTTTTATAACAGACTAGAACCTGATGGACACGATAAATCTTAATGGAGATTGGAACAAAAAATAAGTTGTCCCGACCTTCTTTAGAAAGGCAGATGAAACAAATGACTGAAACAAATCCAAAGAAAAAAACAAAAAGTGCGCGGTTAAAAGAAATTATCCAAGTGTTTCTAGCTCATGACGTGATTAGAAATTTCAGCCAGCAAAAAAATCCCCTTGAGGTAAGAAAAGCCTTTGAAGAATTGGGACCAACCTTTATTAAAATTGGACAAATGCTGTCTGTTCGTACAGATTTACTAAGTCCAAGCTACATTAATACCTTAAAAACATTACAAGACAATGTAAAAAGTGACCCTTATTCTATTGTAAAAGAGATCATCGAACAAGAGCTGGAGCTTTCTCTCACAGATATTTTTGACTCCATTGATGAAGAACCTTTTGCATCTGCTTCCATTGGTCAAGCCCACAAAGCCATTTTGAAGAACAAAGAGTCGGTCGTAATAAAAGTCCAGCATCCAGGAATACGAGAAGCGATTGAATTAGATTTGGCTCTTTTTGAAAAAGCGATTCCTCTGATAAACTATATTCCTGAATCAAATGTCGTTGATTTGAATAGTGTATTAAAAGAAGTCCGCCGCTCACTAGATGATGAATTAAATTTTTTGAAAGAATGTCAAAGTGGTAAGCATTTTTTCGAGAAAAATAATCATTGGAGACAAATCAAAACACCAAAAATGTATGAAGAATTTTCGACGAAAAAAATCTTAGTTATGGAATTCATGGAAGGAAAAAGTCTCAAATATTTATTGGGTGCAGATAATAGAGAAATTGCTTACAATCAGGTAACAAATCACACACTGAAAAAAGAAATCAGCAGTCTATTAGTTGATAATTTTATTAAACAAGTATTTGAAGATGGATTTTTCCATGCAGATCCTCATCCAGGAAACATTTTCTTACATCTTCCGGAAGAGACTCTTGATACGGAGAAAAAACAGCCCTCATCTGCTTCTTCAAATGACTCGACAGAAGACTTCACCCCTGACTATGAAGTTATCTACTTAGATTTTGGCATGATGGGCACAATTAGTGAAACTCTGCGAGGAAAACTCAGCACAGCTTTGATTGCTTTATACAGTAAAGATTCAAAACGAATTGGAAAAGCAGTTCTTCAGCTGTGCAACCAAGAGGGGTCGTTTGATGAAGGAAATTATTATTCCGAGTTGGAGACGTTTTTAGAGACCTACTACGATTTACCTATTAAAGAAATTGATCTTCAAAAACTCTTCTATCAGGTCGTTATGATTTGTCATAATAATCATCTGCAAATCGATCAAACAGTCACCATGCTGGTAAAAGCATTTGGAACACTTGAAGGAGTTATTGAAGAATTAAATCCCGAACTGTCCATGATGGAAGTAGCCGCTCCATTTGCCCAACGTTATTTTCTTCAAAGAATGAATATCAAAGAAGAGCTGATGCAAGGCGGGCTAGATCTCCTTTCTGCATTAAAATCTATGCCAAAAATCCCTGAAAAAGCAGTCGATACATTGGATACTTTTTCTTCAGGAAAAACCAAGGTCACTATCTCATTGAAAGAACAGGAACGTTTGGTTAGTCGATTTGAAAATTTGATGAATCGCTTCTTAATTGGGCTTATTCTTGCCTCTTTAATTATCGGCACTTCAATCTTGCTTAGAGGAACCGACCTGTTAAACCTGAAAGCTTTTGCTTGGTTGAGTGCCCTTGTCTATGCTTTTGCTGCTTTTTCTGCACTTTTTTTCTTGTTTGAACTCTTTTATCGATGGCTCAAACGAAGAAAGAAATAGCTCAAAAGCAGATTATTAAAAAACCAGCCAGCTGCAGACTGTTTTCTTTACAACAATCAGCAGCTAGCTGGTTTTTATTTCTATAAATTATTTTTCACCCATGTAGCAAACAAGTCTGGCCAGACAGTGATTTCTTCTTGAATTCCATACCCATTACTTAGACTAGTTTCACTTGTTCCTAAGCTAAGACCATGACCACCTTTAGGAAACAGATGAAGCTCAAATGAGACTTCATTGGCACGTAAGCTTTGCGCAAAGCTCAGGCTATTTTCCATTGGCACTGCCCCATCTTCAAGCGTATGCCATAAAAAGGTCTGTGGTGTAGAGCGACTTACTTGTTTTTCCAGTGAGAGAAAGTCTTTTTTCTCCTCATATTCCTCGCCCAGTAAAGAACGAAATGACCCTTCGTGTGCATAGGTTCCCGAGGTAATCACTGGATAATTCAACAGTAGTGCATTGGGCTGCCACTGCGTATTTTCTCCTTCCAAATATTCTTTAAGAAATGTTTCTTGCCAAAAAACACCTAAACTGGCAGCCAAATGTCCCCCTGCAGAAAATCCTGCAACAATGATTTTTTCAGTGTCGACTCCCCATTCTTCTGCCTGTTCACGAGCCATTTTTACTGTTTTTGCCAATTGTACTAAGCTTTCTGGAAAACGACTAGGCGCCACACTATAGCGTAAAACCATTGCGTGAAAGCCCAAACTAAGCATACGGATTGCTACAGGCTCCGATTCACGATCTGAAGTCATTTCATAGCCCCCGCCTGGACAAATAATTACTAGCGGTCTTTTCCTTTCCTCCACCATCTCAGAAGAATTATCTAAAAAATAGGTATCCACATATGCAGTACTGCCCTCAAAAGGGATTCGTTCATAATTCATTGTCTATTCCTTCCTTTACACGATTGTTATTTTGCATACTTTTGGTAGCTCGTCTATTATTTCTGGAAGTATAATGACGAGTCCTTCATCTGTTATCTCCCATTGAACATCGTCAAATGCTCCTAATAGTTTAACCTCTTTTATCAATCCATGAAACTCAGGTACGTCTTGGTTTTTGGAAGTTGCCAAAGACTTAATGAGTACTTTTCCCCCTGCAGCTGGCGCCATCAAAAAGGCATAAATGGACTCACCCGAAACCGTAAATCGAATATCCTCTGGTGTATAAGAGACTGGTTGATTTTCTTGAAATTGACCTGAAACTAGTTGCGTAGGTCCTTCTCCTGATTTTCGCCAAACCTTGGAATCATAGATTGCTTCTCCATTTATTTTCAGCCATTCCCCTATTTTTTTCAAGAGGATCTGATCTTTTTCAGCAATAGAGCCATCACCTTTCGGGCCGACATTCAGTAACAAATTTCCATTTTTTGAGACAACTTCAATTAAATCATAAAGAATTTCCTTCACATCTTTGTAGTCCAGTGTCTCTGTATAGCACCATGAATTTCTTGCAATTGCCGTATCTGATTGCCAGTAAAACGGTTGGGCGTTTGAAAATTTCCCCCGTTCAATCTCTACTATACCAGAGCCAAACATCAGCGCATCATGTTTATAACAAATCGCCACTTCCTCTTGCCATACATATCCGCAATTATAATAGTAGGCTGCTAATATTTGTAAGTATTCTTTAAACGATTCATGCTGAATCCACCAGTCAAAGTATAAAACTTTTGGTTGATAACGATCGATGATTTCAACGGTTCGCAATAGCCAGTCCTCTAAAAATTCAGCAGTTGGATACGGGGTACTTTGCAACGCTTGATTGTCAGGCTCAGGCTGTGCAGGCCAATAAAAATCACCCTTTTTCATCGGTTCGACAACATCACTAGGAAATTCTTTTCCATGGCCCATGAAGAACCAATGCTCAGCACGATGCGAGGAGGTACAAAAGACTAAGCCTTCTTTTTCTCCTGCCTCTTTTAACTCCTGTAGAATATCTCTATGGGGACCCATCTGAACGGCATTATAATTGGATAGTTCACTTTGATACATCTGAAATCCATCGTGGTGCTCTGCAACAGGGAAAAAATAGGTTGCTCCCGCTTCTTTAAATAGCTGAATCCATTCTTTTGCATCAAATTTTTCTGCTGTAAACTGCGGAATAAACTCCTTATAACCGAATTCGGTATGTTGCCCATAGGTCTGAATATGGTGATGATATTCTTCTGAGTTTTCTCTATACATGTTCCGAGAATACCATTCATTGTTAAATGCAGGAATGCTGTACAATCCCCAATGAATAAAAATCCCAAATTTTGCTTTTTTAAACCAGCGAGGAATCTCAAAATGATTTAAGGTTTTCCAGTTGGCTTCAAAGGGACCCTGATTCGCAATTTTTTTAATCTCTTCAATTGTTTTCATACGTCTCCTCCTCAAATTCGCAAACATCTAGAAACGCCTTTGCAATCAGTAAGTGACCAGCTAACGAAGGATGAACACGATCAGAGCTTAAAACATAAGAAGACTGATGTTTTAAAAATTCATCAAAATAGGCTTGTACATCTACAAAACGAATTGAAAATTCTTCTGCCACTTGCCGCGTCAGCTGATTATATACCTCTACTTTTTTACGCATAGTATCCTCAAGATTTTTTTCTACCATAAATGCAGACAGTAAAATCATTCCTTTGACAGCTGGCAAAGTGTCCTTAACTAAGGTACGATACGTCTCAAAAAATACGGTCTCTGTTACTTGTTCATCTTGGCAAAAAGTTCCATCAAAATGGCGCCAAACATCATTGATTCCTATCATAATAACCACCCAATCAGGTGCAAGATCCAGCACATCCTCTTGCCAGCGATTTGGTAAATCCACTATCCGATTTCCACTGATTCCTTTATTGATTATCATTAATTCTTTTGCAGGATGAAAAGCTGTCGTATAGCCATTAATGACGTTTACGTAGCCCTCTCCCCAAGAAGCCCATTTTGCTGGTGGAGCAGCATACTCTCTGTTACTATCAGTAATCGAATCTCCTACAAATATAATTCTGTCATTTTTTGAAAATATCATCTGTTCTTCTCCAACTTTCTCATAAAAAAGAGTGAAACAACTGCCAACATATTTGTTTGCATGTCCCACTCTTTTCTAAGAATTAATTATTCTGCGAATTCTTTTGCTACAGATATACGCTGCTCATTTTGATCTTTTGCATTTGCCATATCTACCTCAAAAACTTGCTCGTAGCCTAAACCTTTTGCTGTGTCTTGCATTTCCTTTAACAGCTTGTTAAATTCTTTTTCATCTTTAGCAAATGACATCTTCCAAGAGTATTCGATGATGGTCGATTTTATTTGATTTCTCAATACAGAGATTTCAGAATTATCTTCTGGCGCAACATAACTTGCACCTGGGGCAACTTCAATTTGTTTTGATGCTTCAAGATAATCCAAGGTCGTTTCCGCACCATCCATTTGCTTTGTCCAATCCTGTTTCAATGGATCAGTATTTTCCTTTTGATAGGTTTCCCACATTGTATAGTTATAAGGGTAACCGTTATCTGGATTGTTATCAATTCCTAAAACTGTATTCACATTCAATGCAGAAACACCATCTTTGTAGCTGCCGCCGCCATATTCCTTAGGTACTGTTGCATCTCCACCTAACAAAGCTTCTTTCCCAAATTCAGTTAATTCAGGCTGGCCTTCTTTATTCATTTCCCAAGTTAGTCCTTCAATTCCTGCACTTCCTTGTGTTTGAGAAGTATTTGCCAAGGCTCCTTCTGGAGAGTAAAGCCAGTCAACAAATTCGGCTAAACGTTCTGGATCTTTTGCCTTAGTACCAATACCAATAAATTGCTTCCCACCGTATACTTCTGCACCATAAGAGAAGATAGTTTGATCTTTAATTGGCGCAAGCATAAATCCTTCTCCCTTGGCTAGATTAGTCGTCGTGTTATAGGCTGCCTGACCCAACCATGGCCACCATGAAAATAATACTTGTCCATCTTGATATTTAGAGTACATTGTATCGTAATTTTGTGTCGTTGATTCAGGATCCACCAAGCCCATTTGATTGGCTTCATAATAAAATTTTAATGCACGAACATATTGGGAATCACTATCAATGATGCTTTGATAATCTGAACCATCTGCTTTTGCCAATACAAACCCAAGTTCATCGTATCCATATAGAGTGCCTAGTTGTTTGGCCATATTCATCATATTTCCATCCCAGTCACTAAATAAGGAAAATGCATAGACTTTTTTACCAGACTCTGTTGTCGGATTTGCTTCTTGCATCTTTTTCAGAACGGGCAATAAGTCCTCCACAGAATTCATTTCAGGATAGTTCTCTTTTCCATATAAATCCCAGCGGATATAAGCACCATAGTTTAATTCCAATCCTTCTGAAGGAGTCGTTGGTGATAAACTTGATACACTTGTCGGAAATCCATAAATTCCTTCTGATCCATCATTTAAGTGTTGAACGGCAGCGTCATATTTTTTAAGATTATCCATCTTCTGATATAAATCAGTTGAATCGTACAATAGTCCTCCTTGAACTAATTCGTTGTATTGTTTGCCATTATCTACAATAATTAAATCGCCTAAATCGCCTGCAGCCGTTCTTGTTTGATACAAGGTATCCCCATTACCAGCCACGTTTGGCGCAATAATATTCAATTCAATATTGAATTTTTTCTTCACAATATCTGCAAACCAGCCTTTTTGAATACCCATATAGTTTGCAAGTCCATCATAAACATCCACAGTTAAAAGTTCATCTTTATCTGTCTTGCTTTCTTTTTTCTCAGAACCACATGCAGCTAAACTGGCAATAAGAGAAACACCCAATAGCCCCGTAACAATTTTTTTCTTTAAATTCATCGTAAGTTCTCCTTAAAAGTAGTCTTATCCTTTTACTGCACCTAACATAATTCCTTTTACAAAATGGCGTTGAAATAAAGGATAGATAAACATAATCGGCAATACAACAATAACAGAAACCGTCATACGAATAGAGGTTGGCGTCTGAGTTGTTGCTGCAGAAATCACACCAGATAACGAGCCTGTTGTATTCTTAACCATCTGTGCCAGTGAGTTGGCTTGATTAATATACGTATATAACAAATACTGTAACGAATAGAGCTTTTGATCTGTAATATAAATCAGTGTGTCTTGGAAAGAATTCCATTGAGCAACGGCTGAAAAAATCGCCACAGTTGCTAAAATAGGCGTACAATTAGGCAAAATGACTTTGAAAAATACCTGTACAATATTCGCCCCGTCCATTTCTGCGGCTTCTTGTAAAGAAGCTGGAATTGATTCAATGTAAGTTTTTACTAAAATAATATTAAACGGTTGAACGGTTGCAGGTAGAATGTATACCCAAAAATTATTGGTTAAATTCAATGTTTTCATCGTGATAAACAACGGAATCAGACCTGCATTGAAATACATCGTGATAATTACGAAACGGTACCAAAACTGACGCTTCCACATTTTTCGTTGTGTAAACATAAAGCCTAAGAAGGCTGATGCAAGTACGGTTAGTGCTGTTCCGATAACGGTTCTTGCTACAGATACGATTGCCGCCAAAGAAAGACCGTCTAGCTGTAAAACTTCTTTGTAGTTCTCAAAATGAATATCTTCTGGTAGGAAGCGAATAGAACCCAATGCACTCAACTCATTATTACTCACTGAGTTAATAATAAGATAGTAAAAAGGATACGCACAAATCAACGTGATTAGTGCAAAAAATGTGTAATTTACCACATTAAAAATAATATCCTCTTTTGTTTGAGGAAGCTTATGAGGCTTTAGTTTCTCTTTTTTCTTTTGTGATAGTTCCATGGTACTTCTCTCCTTTCTTAAATGATAGAGCTTCCTCTAATTTTTTTCGAAGCAAAGTTAACGATAGCAAGCAGTGCTACACTGACTAAGCTTTTCAACATACTTAAAACAGTAGCTAGTGATAAGCTATTCCCACCAAGTCCAATATTATATACATACAAATCTAATACTTGGATGTGTTCTTTGTTAAACGCATTTTGGAAAACAAAGTATTGATCCATTCCATTGTTTAGCAGATTCGCAATAGAGAGCATTAACATGACTAGATAGGTTGGCATAAGTGCTGGCAGCGTGATGTAGCGCATTAAGTGGAAGCGATTGGCACCGTCAATTCTCGCTGATTCGTATAATTCCGGATCAATTCCAGCAATTGCTGCAAGATACATAATGGCACCCCAGCCAAGCCCTTTCCAAATATTCCATAAACACATCATCAGCCATGTATGATTATCGCTGTCTAAAAATTTAATCGCTTCTGAAATAAATCCATGCTCTTGTAATAATGTGTTAATTAGTCCTGTAGAGGAAAATAAGCTAAATGCGATTGTGTAAATCAGCACCCAACTAATGAAGTTTGGTAAGGTTGTTAGTGTTTGAACGAGATTTTTAAACCATTTACATTTCACTTCATTCAATAAAATTGCAAAAAACACTGGCAGCATAGATGTTGCAATCCCCAAGAAACTCATCGCAAATGTATTTTTCATTACTTGTATGATTTGACTAAGCTGTGTTGGACTAGAAACAAGAATCTTGAACCACTTTAAGCCTACAAATTCGCTTCCAGACAATCCCAAGGCTGGTTTATAGTCATATAAGGCATATATCCACCCATGTAATGGAAAGTACGAGAATAAGAAGACGAGAATTAAAAATGGGACAATGCATAAAAACATAATCTTCCCATCTCGGCGATTCCTGTTTACAGGTTTTTCCCCTTTACTTTGTTTGATTTCCATCATTTCACCCCTCTTAATTTGTAACCGCTTTTACATTTGTAATCATAGCATCCAGCTTCTTTTTTGAAACTAGAAGAAATTGCACCTCTGTACAGTACAAAATAGACATGTTTTTCTTCTCACCCCTTAAAAAAACAGAGAAAATGCTGATATATCAACGTTTTTAATCACTACTCTATAAATGCGACCGCTTTCAAAAAACCTGTAATTCATGTAAAATGAGAGCAATCAACGAATCGGAGGTTCTTTTTATGAAATTTAATATTGATAGTCCATTCCATCAAGGAGTGACTCTTTTCACTCAATTTGTTCTATTAAACATTCTATTTATTGTCACTTGTTTGCCCATTATTACAATCGGTGCATCGATTACTTCCTTGCTTGCTGTCACGACGAAATATGCAGAACAAAAAGAGGCTTATCTTATAAAGGACTATTTTATTTATTTTAAGCAAAACTGGAAACAGGCGACTGCAGCCTTTCTTACTTTAGGTCTGCCTATCCTATTCTTATTTTTCAGCAGTATCTTTTGGTTTGCTTTTAAAACTATTTTAACCAGCATCATTGGATTGGCTGCTCTATTTATTGCAGGATTTTTTCTTCTTTCTTTACTACTCAGCTTTTCTTTGATTGGTCGCTACAAAAACAGCCTGAAGCAAACGATTAAAAATGCTTTATTGCTTCCATTTGACAATCCTGTTAAGGTGATAGGGGTACTTTTACTTCCACTAACTATTTTTTGTTTATTAATGATTATGCCGGGAATGAAACTTCTTTTATTGATTTTCGGTTTTTCATTTTCAGCATATTGCTGCTCATTTTTACTTCTTTCTATTTATAAACCATACTCAGATTAGGACGGATGCTATGAATTTTCGACTTTTTATGAATAAAATCAATCGTTACCCCATTCGGCAGCAGTTATTTATTATCTTTGTTCCTTTAGTCCTCTTGTCTACTTTGGCAATAGGGCTCATTTTAACGACTGATTCCACCAGACAACTAACAGAAAACTATAAAGGGTTGACCGCTGCCAATGCCCAACGAGTAAAATCCGTCATTTTCGATACAACAAATTCGTTTAAAAATATCGCAAATTACATGTCTACAGACAATCAGCTGCGAGAAATTCTTTCTACTACCTATTTAAATGATACTGAAGCGTTGCAGGCAGAGGATACTTATTCATATGTTACTCGTTTAAAAAAACAAGAGACCTCCATTTACAGCCTCTCAATCTATTCAACAAACCCGACATTAGTGAATTTTAAGAACTTTGCTTATGCAACACCCGAAATTCAAGCCTCCGACTGGTTTAAACAAGCAATCAGTCAGCCCAACGAATTTTGGAAAATAGAATCTGAAGATGTCATTCCCAAACTGACCGTCTACATGGCACTCCCCTTACCTCTTACTAGCTATAAAGCCGTTCTTAAGATAGAGGTGGACTACAACTACTTGAAAAATAGGATGGCACATTCGAGTTACTATACAGAAATCCAATTAAACAACCAATCTCTTTTTTACAGCGACATTATCCAAAATGTAGGAGAGCCGATTACTTTTTCTATAAACAATCATGCCGAGGAGGAAGAAACCTTCCAGTCGACGAAGGAGAAAAAAAATGCTTTAGTCGCAATAAATACATTAGATTTAGCAAATGAGCAGGATAAAATAGTCGTTTATTCTGCAGACTACAGCGCCTATAATAATTTAAAGGCAAATGTTCTACGTTGGATTAGTATTTTAGTTGTTGTTCTTGTCACTACATCGCTTGTAATGATTGGCTTTGCCAACTTCTTTTCTAATCGAATCCATACGCTTCAACGGGCGGTTTACCATGCCTCCATTGAAGACTATGCCTTTTTTAAACAGATCGCTGGAGCAGACGAAATATCTAAAATATCTTTAGATTTCCACACGATTACACAACGAATTAAACAAAAAGAAGAACAAATCTTTGAGGCACAGCTGTTGGAAAAAGAACTACTCAATCAGCAGCAGCAAATGGAATTCCGACTTTTAGCTGGACAAATTAATCCTCATTTTTTATTTAATACGTTGGAAACTATTCGAATGACTGCCCTAAAAAATGGTACGCCCGATGTAGCACATTCCATTAAACTTTTGGCCAAATCTATGCGCTTTACCTTAGATTACCAAGGAAAAAAAATTACTACTCTGGCCGAGGAATTAGACACTGTAACTGTCTATACCGATATTCAAAAAATGCGTTTTGGTGATCGAGTAAACTTTAAAATAATCCTTGCAGATTCAATTGATCCAACTCAGATTGAGCTTCTTCCGCTCCTTATTCAGCCGCTTGTGGAAAATGCCATTTCACATGGACTTGAAGGAATAGAGGAAAATGGGCTTGTTACAGTAAGAATTGATAAACAAGGCCATAAAATCATCATTGATGTTGAAGATAATGGGGTGGGGATTTCACCTGAACATCTGGAAAAAATCCGCTGGCAAATCCAGCAAAATGATTTGGATATTACAGAACATATTGGTCTACCTAATGTCAGCAATCGAATCAAAATGTTTTATGGAGAGCAGTATGGACTTAGCATCCGAAGCCAAGTAGCAAAGGGGACGAATGTTCAAATAGTTATAAATAGTTTTGCTGAGTAGTTTTTATTTTTTACTAAAGCTTCTTGAACCAAAAAAACCTTCAAAGTAGCGAACGAATTTATTCGTCAAGCAACTTTGAAGGTGTATTATTTTTAGATAATGGTCGTTCCTTCTTCTACCTGTACTTCTCTTACCTCTTCCTCGTGTAAAATGACTTTGGCACTTGCAATGCCTTCGATTATCAGCTCGACTTCTCCGCCAATTCTCTTAGCTTGTACTTCCGCTACTTTTTCTCCTTGTGCATCATACACCAACGCGCTGCCTTCAGTGTCTAATTCAAAAAGATGAATCACAGGGTCTTTCGTATAGTCATAGACCGCTTGAGTATCGGTATTTCCTTCAATGATAATCGCATTTGGTCGTGCTAACAATGGCAAGTGGAAATAATCTACCGTTTCCTGATACCATTGTCCGCCAGCATACCGTTTGCCTGTTAAGTAATCTGTCCACATACCTGTTATATTTGGCACATAGAAGGTTACTTGACCCTCTTCATTAAAGATAGGTGCGACTAATAAATCGTCACCAAACATATATTCTTGATCAAGCTGATGAGTCGCGATATCTTCCGTAAATTCCAAGACCATCGCACGCATCATTGGAAGACCTTCTTCTGACGTTTTCACTGATTGTGCTTGAAGATACGGCATCAACCGTAGTTTCAACTTCGTAAAGAACCGGGCAACATCTACTGCTTCTTCTCCATAAATCCATGGCACCTTGTATTCCCAGCTGCCGTGATAACGACTATGAGAAGATAATAAGCCAAATTGTGTCCAGCGTTTATACAAATCAGGCGTCGCTCCTGCTTCAAAGCCTGAAATATCATGACTCCAATAGCCAAATCCACCTAACCCAAAGGATAGCCCCGCACGCAAGGTTTCTGCCATAGATGGGTAATCAGACGTACTATCGCCTCCCCAATGAACAGGTAACATTTGTGAACCAACAGAGGCTGAACGAGCAAATAAAATCGCTTCTTCTTTGCCTTTTTCCTCCACTAATAAGTCATAGACTACTTTGTTATAGAGATAGGCATAATAGTTATGCATCTTCTCAGGATCAGAGCCATCTGCATACACTGCATCCACAGGAATGCGTTCACCAAAGTCTGTTTTAAAACAATCCACACCCATCGCAATTAATTCTCTTAATTTTCCTTGGTACCAGGCAGTTGCTTTGGGATTGGTAAAATCAACAATCGCCATTCCTGCTTGCCATTTGTCCCATTGCCACACATCGCCATTTTCTCGTTTTAAGAAATAACCCTGTGCCATGCCTTCATCAAATAATGGGGATTTTTGCCCAATATAAGGATTAATCCAGACACAGATTTTCAAGCCTTTTTCCTTTAAGCGACGGAGCATATTGATTGGATCAGGGAAAGTTCGTTCATCCCACGTAAAGTTACACCACTCATATTCACGCATCCACAAACAATCAAAATGGAAAACTTCAAGCGGAATATCGCGGTCTAGCATCCCATCCACAAACGAGTTCACTGTTGTTTCATCATAATCTGTTAAGAAGGAGGTACTCAACCACAAGCCAAAGGACCATGCAGGAGGTAACGATGGTTTCCCCGTAAGGTCCGTATAATTTTTCAAGACCTCTTTCATAGAATCACCTGCTAGAATAAAGTATTCCATAGATTGCCCAGGGACACTAAACTGAACCTTAGAAACTTTTTCGCTTCCTACTTCAAAACTCACTTTTTTAGGAGAATTGACAAACACGCCGTAGCCTTTGTTGCTGACATAGAAGGGAATATTTTTATACGCCTGTTCGGTACCTGTTCCGCCATCAGCATTCCAAATATCCACGGTTTGACCATTTTTTACAAAATTAGTAAAACGCTCGCCTAGCCCATAAATCGCTTCCCCAACATCTATACTCAGCTGTTCGCTGATATGTACCTCTCCTGTTGGGTCAAAGACAAGTGCCTTACTACGTGGCATACTTTGGGTAATCAGTTTGTCTTTATAGTAAAAACGAGTAAATAGTTGTTCGTCTTTCGTAATTTCGACACGTAAATCTCCTGATTCAAAGCGATAGACCTCCCCTTCTGTTTCCATCACAGGAGTCATTTCTTGCGTGTGAATTAGGAAATCATGCGTTTTTGGTAGCACACCTTTATAGTTGTAGAGCTTCACGCCAATCACATCTGCGTGAGGGGTTGAAACCTCCATAGTCATTAGCCCGCCATCAAGCGTTGCCCCTTTATTGCCAATGTAATTATACGGCAGATAAAAAATTAAGGTATTATCTTGTTTCCTAGTGTCATAGACATGTACGGCATAGTTGACTTGGAATCCGTCCTTTACCAACCAGCCTCCATCTGTAAATTTCATCTTGTTTCCTCCATAACTTTTTGTTTAATTAAATAGTAAGCACCGATCAATCCTGAATCATTAAAAAAGTGACATGGCTCAACAGGAACCTGAAAATCAACCCAATGGCTATTTTTTGTTAATTCTTGAATAATGATTTTGATAATTTCTTGGCTTTGACTAATTCCGCCGCCTATGAGTATTTTTTCTGGATTCAACATGACAACTGTATTAAAAATTGTAATTGCAACAAACTGTGCCCATTCTTGGACGAGCTTCTTAACTTTTGGCTCGTGGAGTCTTGATACAATGGTCTCTCCAAGAACTTCTATTGAATCGGAAATTCCTTCTTGTTTTCTGTAGAGATTCACTAAAGCTTGTGTTGACGCCAATTCATGAAGGGTTTTATAACCAGATTCATGAAAATCTGTTACCATCATTCCAAGCTCTCCTGTTCGATAGCTGTGTCCATGGAGAATCTGATGGTCAACAACAATCGCACCGCCAATGCCCGTTCCTAATGTAATTAATGCAAAATCTGAGCTACCTTGCGCTTGTCCGCCAAAGCACTCAGCTAAGGCTGCGCAATTGGCATCATTTTCAATACTCATTGGATAGTGTTTCGTTAGTTTCTCATTTAATAAATGGTAAATATTTTCCCCATGTAACGGGGTCAGTGCTCCTGCTAGGATTGCTTCACCAGTCTCTGGATTGACAAATCCTGGAAAACTTAGTCCGATTCCTTGTAGTTGGTTTTGTGTGTCTGTTTTTTCTATTTGTTCTACTAGAGAATCAATAAATTCATCTTTTGAACGAAGAAGAGTTTTAAACTTTCCTTTCTTGTGTTTTTTTCCTTCTTGGTCAAACAATCCGTACTTTACGAATGTTCCGCCAATATCAAAACATAAAAACATAAAAAGCCCACCTTTGAAAAGTAAACGTTATCATACTACCCTTATTATAACGAATGACACCCGAACTTTTATACAGCGAAGATTAGTGTTTGATACCTACAAAACTAGTGATTCTGCTGAATTTATTTTCTCTTCTGTTTTTTCCTGACCACGATATTCATTAGGAGAAATTTTATAATATTGACGAAATTTTTTATAGAAATAATCCACATTTTTATAGCCTACTTGCTCTGATATTTCGTAGACCATTAAGTTAGAGCCTGTTAAAAGGACTGCTGCTTTTTCCATCCGAATTCCTTCAAGATAATTAACAAAGCTTTTTCCTGTTTCTTTTCGGAATTTTTTCCCTAGATAGGCACTATTATAATTAAATTTTTCTGCGATTGTTTTCAACGAAAGGTTTTCCACATAGTTTTTCCCAATATAATGAAGAATTTCTGAGATGATATCTATATTATTTAATGATTCAGCCACTAGTACAGACAACTGTGTCAGCTGGTTTGTTAATCGGACAAGCAGCTCACTAAAAGTCGTCGCTTCAAATATTTCTGTACTAAACGAGCCCGTAAATTCCTGCAAGTCAATTGTTACTTGGTTGCGAACTTGGCGAATAAGGAAATGATAGTCTTGATTCATTTGCCATTTTACATCTTCTTCAAAAGCTAAATTATTATAAAAGTACGTAGCATAATGAGCAACGGCATCCTTTAGCCTATCTGCAGTGATAATTGCCTTAACTAGTTCCTGTATAAGTGTCTCATGTACATAATTTTCCGTTGTTTCAACAGAGAGCCGCTCAGGTGAAACATATTGATTAGGAAATAAAAAAGTTAGCCGGGAGAGATAATTAATTTCGGAATAAAGTACACCTAGATTCTGATTTGCATCTAACCAACCTGTTGAAAGAATCTCCTGTCCCTTTTTCAATTGCTTCTCTAGTATTCTTTCCTCTTGTTCATGGCTCGTTGAAAGAAGCACCTGATAGGTATATCCATAGTGGCTCAAAGAAATAACCTCTATCTGCAGCTTCTCAATTTTCTTTAGCACATTGTCTTCTAATGGCTTTCTTGTTCGCAGACCACATACCCATTTATATCCCGGTAAAGGCATTGAATCACTACCAAACAATTTATTTACTAGCTGATGCTGTAAACTCACCGTATGCTCTGTTTTATCTAAGTCGTTCATCTTATTTAAAAGATCAATTAACTCATCTTCATCAATTGGTTTTAATAAATAAGAGAAAAAATCTAATTGAATCGCTCTCTTAGCATATTCAAATTCAGAGTAGCCAGTCAAAGCAATGGCATAAGGAGAATGCCCCTGTTTTTTCACCTCTTTAATCATATCCAAGCCATTTAGTTGTGGCATTTTGATGTCTGTAATCACCACATCCGGCAACAGCTCCATAATTAAAGAAAGTCCTTCTTTTCCATTTTTAGCGAGTCCAACAATTTCATACCCATAATGTTCCCAATCAATTAAATAAGTTAAGCCTTCACGAATCGCCTGTTCATCATCCACCACAATAATTTTTTTCATTTTGTCCCCTCATTTCTATAACTATGCAAAAATGAAAAGAAGCTGGACAAAACAACTTGTTAGTCTCAGCTTCTTTCCTAGATAATTCAGAACTTTCAGATGCTGTAGCATTGATCGTTTATAGTTTATCATGTATTCAATTTGATTATTTATGAAAGATTTTCGCCATTTTCCTTTATCACTTGCTGATACCAATAAAAACTATCTTTTGGGATTCTTTCTAATGTCTTTTCATCATGCTCGTCGCGATCAACATAAACAAAACCATATCTTTTTTTATAGCCGTTTAACCAGCTAAGTAAGTCTGTAAATGACCAAGCACAATACCCAATGACCTCTACTCCGTCAGCTATCGCTTTTTTCATTTCTACAAGATGTTCATTTAGGTAATCAATTCGATAGTCATCATGAATTTTCTTATCCTCTGTTAACACATCAATCGCACCTAAGCCATTTTCTGTTACAAACACTGGAAGATCATATCTGGATTGGATTCTGCGTAGGGCAACCCGGAAGCCCACCGGATCAATTTCCCAGCCCCACTTTGTTTTTTCTAGATAGGGATTCTCTATCCCATTGAACATCGGTACCTCAGGCGACATTGCTTGTTCTTCTTTAGGCTGCATTAAATAAGGATCTGTCTTTGAAAAGTTTTTTTCTGTACTTGACTGGTTCTCTGGCTTTTCTATTCGATTTTGTTGGACAGTTCCCCCATGATAGTAATTAATCCCTAAAAAATCAGGCGTTGCTGATGTTAATAGTCGGCTATCCTCGGCAGTCACTTGGGGCGCTATACCTAAATGTTCTAATTGCTTCATCACAAATTTCGGATAGGTTCCTCTACAATACACATCTAATGTCCAGTCATTATTAAATGCTTCTGCATTTTCTGCTGCTAAAACATCAGATGGATCAGCTGTTAACGGATAGATAGGCCCATACCCATAGCTTGGACCAATCAGACCCTTTGGTACCAGCTGATGAAATAAAGAAATTGCAGTAGCATTGGCAAGGTTCACCACATGATTTGCTGCATACATTCGTTTCAAATCCGTTACTGCTGGTGGATGTGCCGCCCAACGGTATCCTAGTGAAGTAAAGACATTTTGTTCATTCATCGTTACCCAATACTTCACTTTGTCTCGTAAACGCAAAAACAGGGCTTCACAATATTTTTCAAATGCCGGAATCACTTCTCGAGACTCCCAGCCACCATATTTATCTTGCAGCGCTTGTGGCATATCCCAATGATACAGAGTCAGTACAGGCTCAATACCATTTTTTATTAGCTCATCCACTAAATTTTCATAAAAATCTAAGCCTTTTTCATTGATTTCGCCTTCACCATCAGGAATCACTCGGCTCCATGCAACGCTAAAACGATAAGCTTTTAAGCCCATCTCTTTCATATAAGAAATATCTTCTTTATATCTATGATAGTGGTCAACTGCCACCTCTCCATTGGTTCCTTCAAATGTTTTTCCTTCGATTTTAGAAAATTCATCCCATATAGAGGGCCCTTTCCCATCTTCATTCCATGCGCCTTCAATTTGATAGGCTGCTGATGCTGCTCCCCACAAAAAATCTTCTGGAAATGAATCAATCTCTTTGTAATACATAAAAATAATCCTTTCACCATCTACTCCTGTCAGGTGCAAAACCAATCCACCTTTCATTTGTAGACCTCCGTAAGTTAGTTAGTATGATAAACTTACTTCCAATAAAAATATAGCCTACCTCACAAAAAAAGTCAACGCTTTCAAAAAAATATTCCTTTAGTCAACAAAATTTGCTTAGAAATAAAAGCTGACACGAGGTCGGGACAGAAGGTTCACTTCCGATGATACTCAGTATCTATTTAGTTCTCGAAGCTAATACTTCTTTTCCCTCTCTTAACGATTCTATTAAAGCGTCTCATTTAGTTGCTTTTGATATTGTAGCGGCGCTAATCCTACCGACTCTTTAAACACATGATGGAATGTTTTCACACTTGTAAATCCTGATTTTTCTGCGACTTCAACCATTGGAATCTTTTCATTTGCCAAAATGAATTTTGCTTGAGTAATTCGGTATTCATTTAAAAACCCCATAAATGTTTTCCCTGTATTTGTTTTGAAAAAACGCGTAAAGTAGTACGGACTAAATCCAACAAAATGGGCAATTTCTTCCAAAGTAATTGGCTCAAGGAAATGCTCTTCAACATAATCAAATACTTTATTTAATCGCTCCAAGGTTTCTTTATAATGAATGGTTGAACGACGAATAGATAAGCTGTTCTCCTGACTCGTTTCCGGAAGCTCTTGATAAAATACACCAATCAAATGATAAAGCTCTGCCAACAGCAGATAATTTTTCCCATCCATCGACTCCTCATTGTATCTGTAGAGGTTTAATAAGATTTTACGCACCTTTTCCTCAGTATTTTTCGGCCAGTTTCGACTATGACGTTCACTCGTTTCAAAGAGTGAAACAAGCGATTTTTCTTTTACTCGCAAAGTGGGTTCATCAAACATCTTCAAATCAAATTGAAACACGTACCGTTCACTATCTGGGGAGGCTAGAAAATAATGAGGTTCACCACTAGAAAAAAAATAAATTTCTCCCTGATTGACTTGAATAATATCCTCTCCAACTCCGATATTCACACTTCCGACAATTGAGTAAATAATCTCAATCTCTTTATGCCAATGAGGATAGACAATCCCCATTCCATTATCAGGAAACGAACGATAAAGTAAGTCACTATCAAACACTGGAATTTCTAAATAGGTACTCATTTTTTATCCCCCGCCTGTTGGGCTATCAATTTTTCTAAACTTTCTTTAAAACGTTCCCGATCCTCTGTCGTATACGCTTTAGGTCCCTTGGTCCGTTGTCCAGCTTTTCTGAGTTTTGCACTGAAGTAGCGTTGTTCAAGCATTGTCTCAATCGTATCTTTTGTATATTCGTTTCCCAACTGATGTAGGACCCGAACACCTTTACTAAGAACAAGCGAAGCTAATCCATAATCCTGAGTAACTAAAATATCTCCTGATTGAATAAGCCCAACAATTTTATAGTCTGCACTGTCTGCTCCCTTGTCTACATAGACAAATGTAACAAAGTCTGGGTATTCTTTTGTCGTATAATGGTCTACGCTCGTCACGATAACTACTGGCAATTGATACTTTTCGGCTAATTTAATCGTTGTATCTTTGACTGGAGAGCCATCGCCATCAATAAAAATTTTCATTTTCACACCTCAATTCAGCAAAGTATTCTTTGGTAATTTTATTGGCTAATGGTTCATTTTTTCTAAAAGTTTACGTCCTCTAGTTTATCACTAATGAGAAAAGATGCCAATCTGACTTCCCTATAGCTGGAAAAAATGACGACGCCCTCTTTTCCTCTATTTTTTAAGTCATTAAAAATCAACAAAAAAGCCAGAATCAAAAGAAGTCTCTCTTCATTCTGGATTCCTTTTTGACTTAGCTCATTAGTCATTGGCTTTATATGACTTTATTGCCCAAAATATGTAGGAGCACCTTTTTTTTTATGTAAAAAAGCATTTGGTTCCTCTATAATTAAGTCGCTGAACAAAATATAGAAAAAACCAAATGCCTATAAGTGATGCTAACAGAAAAAATAGAGGAAAAGACAAGTGAAAGAGTAAAAAACTAAATAGAAAAGATTCAACCTCTTTACTGGCATGCTTTCGTATAGACCTTCCTGTTGGCCTGAATGCATCTGTGACAGTGAAGGACTGCATATTTCGTCAAACATATTTATGAGAATCTCTTTCAACTCATCCGTCCAAGTTGACAAAGCACCTTAAAAACAGATGCGTCTATAATCCACTGTAAAATAAAAGGATGCTTGTCTATCTATCCCTTATTTTTAATGACACGCAGAAACTAATTCTCTACTTTTTTCCCGCCATCACCTAAATCAATGAACTCAAAATCTATCGAGTAAGAGTCATCTTCTATAGCAGTTACTTTTACACCTGTATATTTATAGGTTACATCTTCCACTTTTGATCCATAATTATGATAGCTCACTTCATAATCAATTTCATATTGATCATTTTCTAAAGGAGTCACTTTTTTTACTTCAACATAGAACCAAACACCGTCAAACTCGTTTTTCTTGTTCTTTTCTCTTGAAGAGGTAATATACTCATCAATTTTTTTGAAGCTTTCATTTTTTGTACCATCTTTAAAGTATTTTCCTAATAGCTCTTTATCGTATTTATTCGACTCAATCACTGCGTCTTCAACTTCGTAATAGAAATCATCAATTGCATATTCAATATCATACGAATCAAGTACATCAAAATCTAGGTAAAGAGGATAATCATATTCGGAATCATATTCATCAGAATATTCCCACTCATCCACTTCGTATGCTTCTGATTTGAGTTCTTTATCTCCAGAACCACTGGTTAATTGAATCGTTAATCCTTCATGCCAAACAAGAGGTCCTACTTCACCTTCGCCATCTTTCAGCTGACCTGCTTCTTTTCCGTCAACGAAAATCTTCGCATCATCAATGTTTGACTCAATTGGAATCGTCATCACAGCAAAGGTCAAATCAATTTCAGTATCGGCAACATTGAATAAATCATATGTTTCTTCTTTACTTTCATTTGATTCAGTTAAATTCTTCGCAGTCGCACTAAATGTGTAAGTCCCTGGAACAAATGGTCCAAGCTCTTCTTTGAATTTATCTTTTTTCGTCGTTGTATATTTTTTATCATTTACAGAGATAATTGTTCCTTTTTGATTGGTTGATACCTCTGGATAGACTGGATAAACTTCTACTTTATAATTGTCAAACACTAAAAATTTCTTTCCAGACTTTTTCATTTCCAAATTATATGTTCGAAGATTTTGTTTCATTTCTTTCTTCATTTCAGCTAATGCTTTTTTATTCCCATTAAAATATTTAATCAATGGTTTCACACTTGATTCAGTAATTTCCAAATTATCATCATCCGTAATCATGAGCGCAACAAGTGCTTTACTGTCTTTATCTTTGATTGCTTGAACAAAGGTTTCCACTTGCTTCTCAGATGTATACACGGAAGTACCATATTTATATCCGGCAAACAAGAGTAGTAAAACAGCAACAACAATTGCCCCAATCGTTAATTGTTTTTTGGAAAATGTTCCTGTACTTGTTTTAGCTGTAGATGATGTCTTCTGTTCAGGTGCTTCAGTCCCTTGGTCTGCTTGTCCATTTTCAACCGCACTGTCGGCTACTGGCGTTTCTTTCGTTTCATCAGGAACCGCTGTTTCTTGGCTTTCTGTTTTATCATCAGTTGTTGCCTCTGTCGCTGATTCTGATGTCTCGCCGTCAGTTGCCTCGAAAACTGGCTCGGTCATTTCTTCACTTTTTTCTTCTAGAGAATCCGCTGAATCGTTCCTCTCAGCTTCTGAAGTCTCTTGAACCTCTTCTTCTACTGAGTTTTCTGTATGTAATTCAGTTGTTTCACTCGTCTCTGCTTGTGGATTTTCTGATTGATTCGCTGCATTTGTTTCTTCTGCTAATGACGCCCCACAGCTTTCACAGAAAAGAGATCCCTCTAAATTTTCATGACCACAATTTTTACAAATTTTCATAAATTTTCCTCCAATATACTGAGATATTTTCATTTTATTTAAATAGCTCAGTCTCCCCATATATTTTTAGATGGCTAGTTAACCTCAACAGATAAAATTATGAGATAGCAGGGGTAATTCACTCCCACTACCTCAACAAATGTATTTGTTAAAATAGACCGCCCATCATGTTAAATAAATAATTATTTTTTGCAAAATCCTCAACAATCATTCCACCGAATATTCTTGAAATAACAAAGATGATAATCGCTCCAACAACAACGGATAACACGGTGATATAAAACTTGTTTTTCTGATTCTCCTTTGTTGGCAACTCCCATAGGCTACCCATGTATGAAATGTTGGTCAAAACAAAAGGTACCATGAAGAACAGATAGAAAATCTGTGAATCACCTTTTACTAAGAACGACATAAAAAATGCAAATAAACTAACGTACACCGATAAGCTATTTGGTGCAAAAACCCACTCAAACGCTTCTAAAAAAGTCATTGCACGCTTATACACTTGTGTACTTACAACAAAAATAACTAATACACTAGTGAATAAACTTAAGCCAATCCATAAAATCAATTGAATCGCATATGGAAATGCCGATGCATTCGAAGTCCCATATTGCAGCAAGGGTGACCAAGCATGACTAATCGCAAGTCCGCTAAATAATGTAATCAAAATAAAGTTGATTAGTCCAAACAAACCAGCCTCATTTTGTCCAATCTTTGGTTTCCTGATATTTTTATTTAGATAATTCAAATAATTTTTCCCGTTTTTTGATAATTGCTGAACCGTTTCGTTATTCTTAAGTTGTTCTGCAGAAAATCCTGTATTAGTCGTTTGATCTGGTTGAGTCGCTGATGGTTGATTTCCTAATGATTCCTGATTGCTTTCAACAGATGGTTGTGGTGCTACTGACTCAGTCTGGCTTTCTTGAACTGTCTCATTACGAATCGTTTTTATTTGAGGCTGCTCGTCAGTCATAGCTTCTTGACTACCGGTATTAGAATCAAGATTCTTTGTTTTACTCACTTCTTCCTGATCTGTTTGTCCGAGTTGTTTAGCGCCACAGAATGGACAAAATTTCGCATCCTCTTTAATTTCTTTTCCACATTCGCCACAGTATTTCATTTTTTCCCCCTAATTTTCTTATTCGTTATTTTAAAATAATTATTCTTCTATTTAACAATACCGTATTTTGTAATGACATGCATCTTTTTTTCGATATTTTTCTATTTTTCTTTTCAAAAAAAATTGAGAGTAAGAAATTTTTATGATTTCTTAACTCTCAATTACTGCTATGACTGGTAAAAAAAGTATCTAAAGCTACTCTAGTTAACGAATTAAATCAATAGAGGGATCATTCATAATTTGTTGTATTTGGTCTTTCGTTGTTAATGGAACATCTCCTTGTATCGTGTGGGAGACAGCAGCATTCACTGTTGCAAATTCTACGGTATCTTTTAAAGGCCATTTTTCACAGTAGCCTAAAAGCAATCCTGCTGCATACGCATCCCCTGTACCTATTCTATCTAGTATAGAAATAACTCTAGGCTGAGATTCCACAACTTGATCTTTCGTATGAAGAATACCCACAATTTCTTTGACAGAATCTGCTTGGCTTCTTCTAGTTCCAGCGAACCACTGGATGTCATATTTATTGATAAATCGTTGAATTAATTCACGTTCTTGCTCTTGTTCTGTTAGTTCTTTATTTAAAGATAACTTGAGTAAGTCTGTCAAATCACGTTTACTCCCGAAAACAATATCACAAAATGGAAGTATTTCTTCATATTGTGCTTTCATTAACTGAACTTTGTTTTCTTCTGTATTTAAGCTTGGACGAAAATTAAAATCAAAACAAACTTTTTTCCCCATCTCACTTGCTTGTTTGGCTAAAGATTGAGCTGCTTTGCGCGTCTCGTCTGTTAGACTAAGAGAGATACCGCAGATATGCACCAAATCCACCGTTTCAAGTAACTTCGTAAACTCATACTCTGTTTCATCTGACACACCAAAGGAACTGCTGTGCCGGTTTTGGTAGGTGACCTGTGTAGGACGAACACCATAACCCATTTCAGCAAAATAAGTCCCTAAATGCTGATGTTTTTGTTGGATAAAGGTATCTTGAATTCCTAGCTGACGAAGATTTGCTCTTGCTGCTCCTCCAATTCGATTATCAGGAAGCGTAGTAACAAGATAGCTTTCTATTCCAAAATGAGCGAGATTACTCATAATATTTACGCCTGTGCCTGTGTACTCCATTCTCAAAGAACGTGTTTGTTCCAACAATAGAAATTCCGGTGGTGTTAAGCGAAGCATGACTTCACCAAAGGCTGCAACTTTCATCTAAATTCCCTCTTTATTTTAACGTATTTTTCATCATTTCAACCAATGCTTTTACATCTTCTACCTTTGTATCACCGGTTTCTTTATCGATTACTGAGCTGTATACATGTGGAATAATCTTTTTCACGCCCGCATCCACTGCGATTTGAACGATTTCTTCAAAGTTCTCTAAATCAATTCCACCCGTTGGTTCCAAATAAAAATCATATTTTGCGCAAGCTTCCGCTACTGCTTTGTACTCTTCTTTATGAGCTAACCCTTTCATTGGGAAATATTTGATTGAACTTCCGCCCATGTCTTTTAATAGTTTAATAGCTGTTTCAATACTCACTTCACCAGCAGGCGCTTTAGAGCTTAAAGGTCCTGTGGCAATATTCACGATTCCCACTTTCCCAGTAGGTGAAACTAATCCGTTAATAATGGTTTCGTCTTGACCTAGTAATGCGCGAGAAGTGCCCACTCCAGTGAATACTTGGTTGACGTGTTGCGGCTGTAAAACACCTGAAAGGCGTGAAACCATTTGACTTTGATTTGGATCTCCTGCACCTAGGCCAACTGACAGTGCATTATTTGTTGCTTCTTGATAACGTTTCATGTCTTCAATTGCTGCTTCATCTGTTTCATAATTTTTTGATAGCACGCCTAAAACAACATGCCCTTCTGCCGCTTCATAGCAAGCTTTTGCATTTTCTACAGAGTTAGCTAAAACATTTAAACAGATACGGTTTTCTAGATAATTTGGTGTTAGTGACATAATAATTCTCTCCCTTAGTTGTTTTCTACAGTTATCTATTTTACATAATTTCTTCTAATCGAGTGACGATTTTCTTCATTTCTTCTTCGTTTACAGAACGGATATCAAACTCGATAATTCCATTGTTTGCTTGATATTCACGTGTATAAACAGCTGGGTCTTTTTCCTTCAGCTCAGAAATGACTTCCTTGGCATTTTTCCGCCCATTTACTTTTACGCTTCCACGATAAATCTCTCGACCTGCGCCGTCTTGAACAATGCTGGCAGTTAAGCCATCAATCTCGTTTATCCGCTCGACAAACGGGGTCAATCTGGCTTTCATTGCCTCTCCTGATTCCGTTCCGTTTGATAAATAATCTTCAATTGCTTGGGTAAATCCTAGTATGTTGTCTTTACCAATCTTCATTGCACGTCCAATTCCTTTTCCTTGCAGACGTACCCACTGGATATACTTCTTTTTCCCAATTACAAGTCCTGCACTAGGTCCCTCAATTGCTTTTGCTCCAGAATAGATGACTAAATCAGCACCATCCTTGATATAGGCAAACAAGTCTTCTTCTGCTGCTGCATCCACAATTAATGGCAACTGATGTGCTTTTGCTACTTTGGCAGCCTGCGCAACTGTCAGCATGCTTTTTTGAACCGTATGATGGCTCTTGATATAGAGAATAGCGGCTGTTTGTTCAGTAATCATCATTTCAATATGCTCGGGTGCACACATATTCGCATAGCCTGCTTCAATTACCGTTCCGCCACCTTGTTGAACCATCACCTCAACCGGTGTTCCATAATCAACATTGTGCCCTTTTGGTAGAATAATTTCTCGTTTTGTCACTTTCTCTGTGTAAGGATGATACGCATGATAGCTGCTTCCTTGACCAATAATTGCCGCTACACTTTGAGCAATGCCAGCAGATGCCGAAGAAACAATTTGTGCATCTTCCACCGCTAATAGGTTTGCAATGTACGCCCCTGTTTTTTCACTCAAATCCGCCATTTCAAAAAAGTGTTCTCCTCCAAAGCGCTGCGCTGATAAGACAGTTTCTGAAACCTTTGAAACGCCTAAAATCGTCATGCGGCCCGATGCATTAATTACTTCTTTTAAACCAAATTTTTGATAGCTAATTGTCATAAATAACCCCTCCGATGATGGTCTTCACTGGTGTGATTTGCTGTGTTGTTGTTCGTGTAAATCCATTAGAATCTGTCAGCACTTTTTCTTTGTCTTCAATCTTAAATACAGTAAAGTCCGCGTCATAGCCGGTTTGAATTTTCCCTTTATTTTTAAGACCAAAGTTGTTTGCTGGCACTTCTGTAATTTTTTCCAGAATCTCTTCCCATGAATATCCTACTACAAAAAGTTTTTCCATCGTTGTCGCCATATCATACACTGGACCATTTGTTCGATTACGGATATAAATATCCGTACTGATGGAAGTGGCTTTCATCTCTTCACGAAGAGCCGTCTGTGCTACATGAAAATTAAAACTATCTGTTCCGTGACCAATATCAAAAATGATTCCTTTATTATAAGCATCCCAAACAAATGGTTTAATTGTGTCTGACTCCGTATCTAAAATGCCGTTTATCTTCCCGTTAAAGCAATGAGTAAGTACATCGCCTTTTTCCATCACTGATAATATTTCTTCAAGTTCCGGCGGTGCAGACCCCACATGAACCATAAGTGGCAGATGTTTGTTTTCTGCTTGTATTTTCTTCGCCATTTCTAAAGGAGTAATGCCGTTGTCCCCAATTACCGTCTTACTCATTCGTGCTTTAATTCCAACGATAAAATCTGGTAGATCATGAAGCGCTTTTTTTACAAGGGCTTCTTTCACTTTAGATAAATCAGCTAATTCATCTTGTTCTACAATCCCCCACTTAGAAATGTTTACTAAAGCCAGGACATTCGTTTTCGCCTCTTGGGCAAGCGTATAAAATTCATGAATATTTTCTGCACCTGTTGTTCCTGCATCAATAACGGTTGTCACACCTTTTTCCACGCCAATCTGATCTGGATAATCATAATAAAGATTCATTTTTTCAAAGCAATGGACATGATCATCAATCCATCCTGCTGAAAGAAAAACATCAGAATCCAAAACAAGTATTTCTTTGGATTCATCTGTAATTTCTTCTTTAATTGTGACTATTTTCTTTTCTTTTATCCCGATATCAATCATTGTTCCATCTATTAGTGTCGCTCGTTTGATTACTAAATCCAACATATCTATCCCTACTTTTCTAATACTTACTTCTCCGTAAATTTGAATTTCGTCCAAGGTTTAATAAATGGCAGTAAAATACGTTCTGCCTCAGTAACTTGTCCAACCTTGTTTTTTCTGTTATCTGTATGCGGCTCTAAAACAATCTGCAACTCATTTTTGTATTTTCCAAACGTATCATTTCCAATCACTACATCCCCTACTTGAAACTCTTCTGTATGGTTATGTGGTGTATTTTCTTCATGCTTGTATTTTTTTCGAACTTCCGTTGATCGAACTACCTGATGCGTAATATCTCCACGACGAAAATGCTGTTCATTCAAAACAATCGCTTTTTCAACCTCATTTACTTCTGGTACAAACTCAATCGTCAACTCTGTTTGATAACGATTTAAAGCACCCATTGCTTCTAATTCCTCATCAGATGCATAAGCATTCCCAATCACTACATCATCAATTAATCCTGTAGCAAACAGGTGTTTTGCTGCTACATCTACAGCTAAATGTCGGTGAGCTTCTAATGTTGGTAAGCCATCATTCACATCCCATGGTCCAACAGTTCCCACTTGTGAAGAAACAAAGGCTGCTGTGCGAAGTCCTTCCTTTTTAAAACGAATACTACAGCTTTCAAAGAAATCATAAGGTAAGGCTGTTCCTTCTTGCGGATAAAAATTATGACAACCATATAAAAAAGGTTTATTTGCTTGATACGTTAAAATATTATCTAAATACGCAACATCATTACTCATATTTAATTCTACTGCTAAACCAAAAGGATTGAAAGTTAACATCGCTTCTTTATTTCCATCAAAGCCAACATCTAATCGAATACCATCTGCCCCAACTTCATGGAAGAAGGTCATATCGTCGTATGAAATTTGCAGCTCATCAAAAATAGTAGGTGCCACATCTAATATCGTTTCAAACCCTAACTCTTTTGCGTAAGAAATCAGGTCTTGAAACTTTGCTTTTACAACTTCTTTTCCTTCTGTTACTTCAAGCATACTCATAAAAATACGTGTAAATCCACATTCACTTGCTTTTTTTAAATACGCTTTGTCTTTTGCCACATCACTGTGGTCTGGATAAACAGATACTCCTAATTGACGTTTCATACACGTTTCCCTCTTTCCATCTCTTCAAATTTTGAACGATATTTCCCAGCAATAATCGAACTTGTAATAATCGTCACAGTCGCCGTTGCCTGTACACCAATGCCAATCATCTGACCGATAACTATTGCTAGAGCAATTCCGATAATGGAAAATAATAGTACATAGCGTAGCCGCATAACTAAAATTTTCTCAGGCAACATTTTTTTCTCTACCAAAATCTGGCAGGCAAAAAAAAGACCGATATAAAAGATAAAACTCATCATAAAATTCACCAAAGAGGAAGGTCAACGCACCCTCCTCTACCTTTTTATTTTTATTAGTCTGCTACTACTGTTTGTGCAGCACTTTCAGCCTGTTTTTCTTCATGTTCTTTTTGCAATTGTTGTTTTTCGAATACCTTGAAGAATGGGTAGTAAATCCCCACTGTTAAAACAAAGTTAAAGATAACTAGGATTGCTGCTGGCACACTCCAGTTGGTACTTATCCAAGCAGCAATTGGAGATGGCATTGCAAATCCTAAACGTGCGACCATCATAGGTACAACCCCACTGATTGTCAAGAAGTAGGAGATAGTTGTTGTAATCAAAGGAGCCACGATAAATGGAATCCCTAAAACTGGATTCATTACAATTGGTGCACCAAAAATTACTGGCTCATTGATATTGAAAAGACCAGGTAAGAAAGATAGTCGCCCTAAACTCTTCAAGTATTCAGATTTTGAGAACATCATCAAAACGACTAAAGCAAGAGTTGTTCCTGCTCCACCAATCCAGATAAACCATTGTAAAAATTGTTCAGTAAAGATATTTGGCATGTTGAATTCACTTATCCCACTACTTTGGAAAGCTTCCATGTTTTCTGCAATAGACATGTCCCAGAATGGACGAATAACCGGACCCATAATTGCTGGACCATGAATTCCAAGAACCCAGAAGAAACAAATTAGAAATACAGTTAGTAAACCACCAAACAAACTGTTTCCTGCCAACACATCTTTTAGAGGCATGAGCAATTGACTTAAGAAACCGTTAATATCAAATCCAATCATGTGACGAATAACCCAGAATAAAATTAAAATTGCTGCTCCTGGAATTAATGCGATAAATGAGTTAGATACTTCCGGTGGCACTCCTTCTGGCATTTTAATCGTGATATTTTTTACAACAAACAATCGGTAAATCTCAACAGAAATAATAGCTGTAACAATAGAACCAAATAATGATCCTGATCCTAGATTGGCAATATTTATGTAGCGACCTGCAGAAACAACATTCTCAACATCTTCAAAAATGCGAAGAGGTGGTGCTGCAGTAATTAAAAATGCCATCAACGCTAGTATCCCAGCTGTTAAGGAATCTAGCTTGTAACTTTTTGCAAGAGAAGAGGCAATTCCAAATGTTGCATATAATGCCAAAATTCCTATTGTATATCGGAATGGTATATCAAGAATTTCTCGATATGGTTCAATCATTGCTGCCACCGATTCAATTGGAATATTTAGCAAGATTGTAAAAAATGAACCAACAATGGTGAGTGGCATCGTTGCGATAATCCCTTTACGTATTGCCGTCATATGACGCTGTGAGCCGATTTTATTTGCCACTGGCATAATCTTTTGCTCAATAATTCCTACAAATCCATTCATTTTGTTGTCCCTCCACTTTAAAATAATTCATTTAATTTTTTGTGCCATTAGCGCAAAACAAATATAACATACTAACATTATAATGTAAACGTTTGAAACAATCTTTTTTTCTATTTTTCAACAAAAAAATAATGAGGGTTTTAATAAAAAGGTTATGTTACCGGGGTTTCTTCACCTATTGATAAAAAAATCACTTCTCATTGTTTTTTAATCATATATAGAAAAAGGTTACTCACTTAACAAAATTTATACGAAATTTTGTTAAGTATGAGCAAATAAAAAAATTGCAAAAAAAAACACCAACGAAAAATTCGTTGGTGTCCTTGCGGTATTTGATAAATCAAATAGATAAAACCTTCTCCACAAAAGTGTTTATCCGACTCCCCTACATCCGGTAGGTGACTCACGTCGCGGCCTCCGCTAAATCAATTTGGTTTGCATATTACTAGAATATGAAACCATCTCGACCCGTCGCATAAAAAAGAGTATAGCATACCTTTGAACAATCCACTAGTTAAATTTTTAGTTAAATTCTTATTTTCTTATATGGAAGTAGCCTATTTTTGTCCGTAATAGGCATTTTTTCCATGTTTTCGATAATAATGTTTGTCTAATAAGTATTGTGGAATCGGTTCAGCCTTGGCGTTTAGCTCTTCTGTCTGTCTTGCCATCTCACAAACCTCTTCAAGGACCAAGCTATTTTGAACGGCTTTTTTGGCTGTCTCTCCCCAGGTGAACGGACCATGTCCAAATACGAGAACACCTGGGACATCCACAGCTTCTTTTTTTTCTTTCAAAAAAGTTTCAACAATCACCTTACCCGTATACACCTCATATGCTTCTTGAACTTCTTTTTCTGTCAATTGCCGTGTACAAGGAATCGAACCATAGAAAGTATCTGCATGAGTTGTCCCGTAAGCTGGTACTTCACGACCAGCCTGTGCCCACATAACTGCGTGTGTTGAATGTGTATGAACAATCGAATGAATCTCTGTCATATTTTCGTATAAAACAATATGTGTTGCTAAGTCTGAAGAAGGGCGCAGGGATTTCTCTTCTAGAACATTTCCTTTTAAATCAGTCACAACCATTTGCTCTTTCTTCATTTCAGCATAGTCTACGCCACTTGGTTTAATGACTACAATACCTAGCTCTCGATCGATTTCGCTAACATTTCCCCAAGTTAATTTTACTAAACCTAATTGGGGAAGTGCTTGATTTGCCTCAAAAACGCGTTCTTTCATTTCATTAATTCGTTGTTGATTTAACATGATACCCCGCCTCCAATAACTTAGGATATAAATAATTTTTAGCTTGTTGAATGTCTTGCTTAAAGGTCGGGCTGTCTTCACTCCACATCTCAATTAAAAAAGTACCTTCATATTCCAAACGTTTCAGACTTTTCAACATACCTAAAAAATCAACACAGCCTTCACCAAATGGCACATCGCGAAACTGTCCGCTTGACTCTTTCGTTACAGGATACGTATCTTTTAGATGAATGGAGGTGATACAGTCAATGCCTAACTCCAGTTCATTGGCAGGATTATTTTCTGGCCAAGCAGATAGATTTCCTAAATCTGGATAAACTTGTAGATAAGGGGAGTGAATCTGATTTTTTATCTGAACAAACTTTTGAATAGAATTCATGAACGGATCATCCATAATCTCAACCGAAAGAATAATCCCATAGGACGATGCCAACTTCACCCCTTTTTTTAATCCTTCAATGAATCCTTCTCTAGTCATCATAGATTTCTCTTCATAATAGACATCATAGCCTGCAATCTGAATGACTTTTACTCCAAGCTCACTAGCCAAATAGATGGCCTTTTTCATAATTTGATCAGCTTTTTTACGTGTTTCTTCTTTTGTTGAGCCAAAAGGAAAACGTCTGTGGGCACTTAAGCAAAGTGAGTGAATCCGAACGTCTGCTTGAAGCATGGCTTCTCGAACCTGTTGAATTTCTGCTTTTGTCCAATCTAAGCGTGCCATTCGCTGATCTGTTTCATCAATCGACAACTCGATAAAATCAAATCCCAGCTCTTTTACTAAAAGAAAGCGTTCAAGCCACGAGATGTCTTTTGGTAATGCTTTTTCATATATACCAATTTGAGTCATTTACTCACCCCATATCCGATGAATTTCATTTTTAAATGCTCTGGCGGCTTTTTTTGGCTCATCGGCAGCTGTAATTCCTCTGCCAGCTATGAAGGTATACACCTGAATTCCTTTAAATAAAGAAAGCGTGTCAACAGTTAACCCTCCTGTAACAGATACGTCAAACCCCATTTCAATAAGTTTTTTTACTTTGTCCAGATCTTTTTTCCCCCAGGTTTCACCTGCGATTAAGGCATCTCTGCTTTGATGGTAAATAGCTTGCTTGATACCCGCCTCTCTCCATTGTTGTGCCTGTTCAAATGTCCAGTCACCATACAACTCTACCTGCAGCTCTTTCACTTCTTTTTTAGCAGCTTTCATTGTGGCTAACGTTGCACAGCAAATAACCGTCATGAAATCAGCCCCAGCATCTGAGACATTCTTAGCTACCGTTCCTCCAGCATCAGCACATTTTGTATCTGCTACGATTATTTTTTCAGGAAATAAACTTCGCATACAACTAATTGCTTTTTTCCCTTCCTGCAAACATAAAATGGTACCAACCTCCACAATATCAACAATTTCTCCAACATTTACGGCATCTGCCAGTGCATGCTCTAACTCATTATGATCTAACGCAATTTGTAGTTTCGGAATTCTCATCATTTCTCAGATCCTTTTACTTCATTTTTTTATATAATTCAGATTCAGCAAACTTTTCTTGGATTTCTTTAGGCGACATCACATTACGAATACCAATAACGGTTGTGCCTTTTTTTTCTGCCTGAGCAAACATTGATAAAAAATTAACAGGTGTAAAAACAACATCATACTGACTTGCTGAACTTTTTCCCTCTGAAATTGCACAATGGTGGATTTTTGTGATTGCTACGCCTAAATCCTTCATTGCCTTTTCTACACTTCTCATCATCATCAAACTTGTTCCCGAACCATTTGCACAAGATACTAAAATCCTCATTGAAATTCCTCCTAAAATTTAATTAGTTTTTTTGAAATTTTTCTGCATATGCCTCATAATCATCAACAATCATAAAGTAGCCTTCAGGATTTTTACGATATTGTATTTGTGGAATGATTAAAAGACCAATCACTACCACAGCTACACCTGCATAACCCAAAACTTTCATAATCACTGTGAACAATGGCCAGGCAGTTGCCCAGTCGAACATTCCTAAATATCCTCCATATTGTGAAAGACCAATCCATGTAGCAAATAAAGCCGAGCCCCCCACTTGAATCAGTCCGGAGATAAACGGGAAGATACAAGCTGCCTTAAACCCTCCACGATTGTTTGCGAATACCGCGATGACTGCATTATCAAAAAATAAAGGTATAAATCCAGCAATAACAATTGTTGGTGATTTAAAGATAATTAACAAAGCAATCATCAGAAATTGACCTAATGAACCAAATAGAAAACCGATTGTTACTGCATTTGGTGAGCCAAATCCAAATGTTGCTGCGACATCAATCCCAGGAACGGCTCCTGGTAAGATGGTATTAGAAATTCCTTGAAATGACTGTGTCAGCTCATCAACGAACGTCCGAACACCCAATTGTAAGATAGCGAGATATACAGCAAAATTTAAAGAGGTGGTCATAATATAAAATAGGAAACTTTGTCCTTCTTGCATAAATCCAGCTTGAATTAGATAATCCTGACCCAATACCAATAAGATAATTCCAAAGAAAAGAAGCATTAAAATTGAAGTTGCAACCATGTTTTCATTGAAAATGGATAAGAACCCCGGTAATTCCATATCCTCTAACTTTTTATCTGCTTTATCAGATTTATTCTTTTTCTTATCGCGTTTCCTCATAAATTCTGCTAATTTTGCAAAAATGAAGATTCCAAACATTTGCTGATGTGCTACCGCAAAACCTGCTCCTTCAGTAAGCTCTTGTGTAATACCTACCGTTAAGTTACTTGCTACAGCCCAATAACAACCTAAAATTAATCCCATAAATACAAGAACTTCTATTCTCCCTAAGTTTGGAAAGCAAAATAATAAAATCCAAAATGCTGTAGCCGCTTGTTGAATCTGCACATTTCCTGTAGTAAATACTGCTCGAAGTTTCGTATATTTTTGGAAACGAACCAGCAAAATATTCATAATAAAAGCGATTAATAACAGAATCATCACGTCTCCAAACGTTCGACCGAATGTTTCCATTAATCCAGCATCTACTGCATTTTGTCCAAAATACGGATCTGTCACCATTGCATCCAAATTAAATCGCTCTTTTAAACCAACTAATATTGGACGAAAATTATTGACTAATCCGCCTGAGCCGACTGTCAGGATAAAGTACCCTACGGTGGCCTTCAAAAACCCGGCAATACATTCATAAAAAGGGCGACGAAGTAGTATATAGCCAAGCAATACAATGAATCCTATCAAGTAAGCAGGTTGTGTCAAAATATTTGTCGCAAAGTATGTCCAGATACCTAGCAAAAATTCACCCATCATTTTTCCTCCTAAAGATTGTATTCTTTTTCAACAGCCTTAAATTCTTCTAACGAATGCGTTTGAATCAATTGCTCAATGATTCCATCCGTCATTAACATCTCTGACAAACGTTGAATATTTCGCATATGTGCTTCTGAATCTTTTGCAGCGAGTGTAAAAAATAGACTAGCCGTAATCTCTTCTTCTCCCTCACTTTCAAAAACAATTGGATTTTTCATTTTTGTAAATGAGATTGCCGTGTCGTGGACACCTTTACTTTTTTCCGAAGAGTGCGGCATCGCGACTCCCGGAACAATCACAATGTAGGGGCCATGCTGATTTACACACTGAATAATCTCTTCAACATAAGATTGATCGATTATCTTTTTTTGCAACAATTGGGTACAGCTTTCTTGAATTGCCTCTTTCCAATCAGTAATTTCTTTTTCTGAATAATAAACAAGATCATTCTCTAAAAAATACTGCAACATGTGGGCTTCACCTCCTTATTATAAGAATGATGGAAACGGCGTATCATTATCAATGCTGAAAACATCATCAAACCCACGATAGAAATTGAATTCTAGGTCATCTTTATTTGTCGGATAAGTAAACTTTCCACCAACTTGCCAGATATATGGTTTGAATTGGTAATGTAAACGGTCTTTCTTGAACTTCCAGATTTCTGTGATTTCTTTTGGATCTGCCATAAAATTTGCCCATATATCATAGTGAACAGGAATCACCACATTTGCGTTTAATGATTCAGCCATACGCAACATATCAACTGAGGTAACCTTATCTGTAATTCCTCGTGGATTTTCACCATATGCACCTAAACAAACATCTATTTTGTGTTCATTTCCATGTTTGGCAAATAAATTAGAGTAATGAGAGTCTCCTGCATGATAGATTGAGCCTCCTGATGTTTCAAACAAATAATTCACAGCAATTTTATCCATATCTTGCGGAAGCTTGCCTTTTAACTGTTCATTAGGATCCTCGCACGTAACTAATGCCGTTCTGTCAAAGGCCTCAAGGGCAATAATAGTAATATCTTTAATCGCAACTTCATCTCCCGGCGCAACAACAATTGTTTTCTCTTCTGGAATTCCCCATTTTAACCAAGTAGCTACAACTTCTTTGGGCCCAATAAATTTTGCCTCTGGACAATTTTGATGAACCGCTGCCGCTGTATTGATGTCTAAATGGTCTGAATGGATATGTGTCACTACCAAAGCATCCACATCCTTCACCTCAAATGGATCAATAACAAACGGCTGCGTCCGGAGATTCGGCTGCATTTTCTCCACCCCACTCATGCGCATCATCTGATGTCCTTTCTTCATCTTTCCATCTCCATGACTTCTCTTTCCTGTACCACACCATAAATCACATAAAATATTCGTGTTTTCATGAGACTTAATCCAAATTCCTGTACACCCTAACCACCACATAGAAACTGTACCTTCTGCTACTTTTTCTTGGTTAATCTCTTCATTTAAGTAAGTGCCCCACTCTGGAAATGTGGATAAAATCCAACTTTCTTTTGATACTTCGTTGACCGTATTTGCCATATTATTCGCCCCTTTATTGATTTTGTTTTCGTTATATTTAAATCATATCTTCAAAAAATCATCATGAAAACCCTTTTATATGATTGTTTGGACTTTATATGATTTTTCACGACGTTTAATTTTTATGTGATGTATAATAAATCATATAAAAATCACTTGTGCATAAAAACTAGTAAAAAAGGAGCACTTCATATGAAAAATTCAATTGCAAACATAGATTCTCGACATCAGAAAATTTTACAAGTACTGGAAGCGCACGAACAGATGACGACCAAAGATTTAGCAACTACCTTAAACGTATCCATTAGTACAATCCGACGAGATTTAAATATCTTAGAAGAAAAAAATGATATTATACGAAAATATGGCTATTGCATCTTTAACTTTGATAACCAGCGAGATTTTGATCAGTCTGGTCCGGAATTAATTAAGCAAGCTATCGCACGTATTGCAAGTACCTATGTAAGTGACTACGATACCGTTTTTATTAATTCAAGCTCAACAGCATTAAACGCTGTTAGCTATTTTAAGTCGAAACATTTAACAATCGTCACAAACAATTTAAAGATTTCCTCTACTCCACACAACGCAAACTACAACTATATATTGACAGGCGGAGAGCTGCGTTTTCCAAAGGAGGTACTTGTTGGTGATATTGCAACAAACACTATTACATCAATGAATTCCGATATCTGTATCATTGGGTGCAGCGGGGTCAGTATTGAAAATGGCATTACTACCAAAATATTGAACGAGGCGAAAATAAATGAGTTGATGATAAAGCATACGGTCAAACATAAAATAGTAGTCGCCGATCATAGAAAGATTGGTCAAACGTCCAAATTTAAAATCGCGGACATTACTGTATTTGATTACCTGATTACAGATAAATACTGCTCACCAGACATCATCAAAGAAATAAAGAAAACGGGGGTTCAAGTGATTCAAGTAGAATGATTCTAGCGTGGTTCCCTTTTTTCACACGTTGAAGAAAAAACCTTGTTCAAACTATCGAGAGGTATCTGGATGTTCTCTTTTCTCTGTAAATTCTTCTGCTTATCTATAAGAGATGTTCCTTTTTAAAAATTGTTGAATTTTCAACAAAAAAGTTATAGACTGAAGAGGAAAATCCCATACAGACAGGAGTGAACAAAATTGATTCATTTATACGAAGCATTTAAGCAAGCGGGTATCCATTTTGAGCGTTACCACCATCGAGCAATTTATACCAACGAAGATGCCGTCATTGTGAAACATGAACTTGGCTTTTTTGGAACGGAAACAAAAAGTTTATTTTTGAAAAGCAAAGACAATCAGTATTATATTTTTTTAACGTACACCACAAAACGAACAGATTTTAAAGCACTCAGCAAACTTGTTGGGAAGCGACTTTCAATTGTATCAAGTGAACAAATGCAGGAGTTGACTGGACAAAGCCCTGGTGCAGTTTCTCCTTTTGGCTACCCATCAACTATTTCTTTAATTATTGATAGTGACTTGCTTAGAGAAGAGAAGTGGGTATTTGCACCCGGAAAACCAGATGAAACTTTTGTGCTTGATGTAAAAGATTATCAAAAAGTTATTGCTCTCTTCCAAAACCCCTTATTGATTTTCAAGGAGCAAGAGGATGTCTGAATTATTAAGAGAAATCGGAATGATCTCGCGTGCTTTAGAAGACATAAGCAACAAGGAATTTAAAGAGCTACATTTAAATAAAGGACAATATGTTTATTTAGCTCGAATTGTGGAACATCCAGGGATTATTAACGATTCCCTAGCTGAGTGCACTCGGTCAGACCGCACTTCTGTCGCTAAATCAGTTAAGAATTTGGAAAAAGAAGGACTTGTCCGAAAAGAATCGGATGTTGAGAATAAAAAGATTAGACGATTATATGCGACAAATAAAGGAGTAGACTTGTATCAGATTTTAGCTAGAGAAGAAAGATACTCTGAGAAAAAAGCAATTGCCGGGTTAACAATAAAGGAACAAAATCAATTGCTTTCTTTATTAAAACATGTCAATCAAAATGTGACCGATGATTGGCTCTACGTGAAAAGCGGAAAAAAACGAACCTATTAAAAGAACGCTTTTTGTACGAAAAAGTACAAAAAGCGTTCTTTTCATTTTGCTCTTGGCTATTAATCAAACTTTGTTTCATTCCATCTATTTGCGTGATAATCAAACGCATCTCTTATGTCTTCAAACGTATTTCTTTCTAAAGAAAGATTGAACCCTTCTGTAAGCTGTTCTTGCTTATAAAATGAAACTGCGCTTGTTTCAAGGCCTGTTGACACATCAAAGGAGTCCGCCTCACAATAAATAAAAAACTTGTAAACATATTCCAAGCTGTCAGGATAATCATGCTTTGCTTTATCAACTACTTTCATTAAATAGACAGGATTTACTGAGATATTCGCTTCTTCCATTGTTTCTTTTTTTGCAATCTCACTCGGTGAAAAGCCCACATCTGCCCATCCCCCGGGTAGTGCCCATGTATGATCGCTTTTTTCTTGAACCAATAAAAGTTCATTTTCCTGATTAAAAACAACTGCTCGAACATCCACTTTAGGTGTGACGTAACCCACATCAGAGGAAAAATAGCGTTCTATTTCTGCTTCTGTCAAATTTGTTGCATAGGTGGTCGTAAGCTTTTTTAAAATGTCTTGCATTTCTATTAAACGTTCTTCGTCATACACATCTCTCACATAGGTCAAGCTCGTGTTGACTAGTGTTTTTAGCTTAGTGATTCCCTCTATAAGCTCCATTTGTCTCACCTCTCTTCTATTTTTCTAAAAAGTCGTTTTATTTTTCAGAAATTTCTTTTTCAAAGACATAATCGGTCATTTCAAACCCTTCGCCAATCGGAGAAATTAGGACACCTTTATTTACGAATTGCCTATGGATATAGACCTCAATTGCTCGTTTATTTTCTTGGTTTACTCGCAGGCGAAGACGTTTTTTATGATTTTTTCTTGCCACCTCTTCGTACCAGTCAAATACTTCTGAGGAATATCCTTTTCCCCGAACAGAATCTTGCAAATAAATTTTGCTTAGATAGATGACTTCTTCTTGTACTTCATAAGCGGTGTAGCCGATGGGTTCCCCCTCTGCCTTTAATAAAAAATAATTTGCTCCATTAGATATTTCAGAAAAAATATTTTCAGGTGATTGATACGTACGCAGCATATACGCAACTTGTTCAGCGCCAATAATCGGCGTAAATACTTCTGGCCAGATTCGTTGTATCACGTGGTATAATTCCTCAACCTCTTCTTTTGTTTCTATCTTTTGTCTCTGCAGCTTCATTTTCTCTCTCCTTATCTAAACCACTGTTTGTAAAATGACTCAACAAGATTCACCGTTTGAATTGTCCGCTCCTTAGTCATGATGGAGCTAGTTATCTGTTTATTTTTTATGCATGTATTCACATGGTCCACTTCAAAAGTAAATTCATTTTCAAACGCCGTTAAAATTTCTTCTTCATGTCCGAAATTGTCGTAAATCATTGCTCTTTTTGCTTTCCAAAAATCAGGAATTTCTATCCGTCCTTTTTCACCATAAAGAGTCAGCTTACTTGGTAAGTCTAGCTTAACGGTTAAGAAAAGATTTGCCAAGAGGTCTGAATCAAATTTTACGGTAATATTTACTTGTTCATCTACCCCCTCGGAAACATTGGCAGAGCCACTATATTCCTCTATGTCTCCGAATAAATATGATAAATAGTGAAGAGGATAACTCCCAGAACCATGTAAAAGACCTCCGCCAGAATCAAGAGAATGAAACCACGTTAAATGCTCAATGTTTGGATACGCAGTTACTGAATTTACAAACTGAATCTTTCCAATTGCTTTTTGAGCGATTAATGCTTTCACCTCTTGCGTAATCGGTAAAAAAACAGCCTTTTGTGCTTCCATTAAAAAAAGAGTCTTCTTCTGTGCTAACTCAAAAAGCTCTGTTGCTTCAGCCGTCGTCAAAGTAAATGGCTTTTCAAGTAATACATGTTTATCATAGCTCAAGGCAAGCTTTGCTGCCTCGTAATGTCCCTTATTGTATGTCGCAATATAGATAACGTCTACGGCTTCATCTTGACAGAGAGCTTCATAACTTCCATACGCTTTTGGAATTGATAGTTCTCCAGCCATTTTTTCTGCTTTTTCAATTGAGCGAGAGGCAATTGCCGTGACCTCACCTTCTTTACTTTGTCTCACACCTTCAACAAAGCGAGGAACAATTTGTGCAGTACTAATAATTCCATATCGAACAGTCATCGCAAACTCCTTTATTCTATAATCGTAATTCGTTCATTCACTTGTATTGCTTCTTTTACTGATTGAATCACTGTACAGCTTTTAATCGTCTGTTGAAGTACCCGACCTAGTGTATCAATGTCCGTTGACGGATTTTTTATTTTAAAATGAATGGCCACTTCTGTCACTTTGTTGGGCTTCGCATCCTCCATTAAATAATCAACATCTACATGAATTGAGTCATAGGTTATCTTTCTATTTTCTAAAATGATTCGCAAGACACCATAACTGCAGCCTGAAATACTCATAACCAACAATTCCACTGGACTCGCTTGATCTTCATCACTTCCAAAGGAAATATTTACATTTTTCCGTGTCGTCCCCCTCATCTTTCCTTCGTGTTCATTTAAATCTAAATGTCGTTCAATCATAGCTGCTCCTCCTCAAGATAAATAGCTAATTTTATGTATCTTCTTTTCATTAGTATACCTTTCTTCTTGCTTCCTGCAACTAAATGTTTCTATGTGTTGGATGCTCTCCTCATTTTTGAAATAAAAAACGCAAGAACCAGCCCCTTAGGGTTCAGCTCTTGCGCTTCACTGCTTTATTCAATGATTGGATAGGACCTTTTATCTATTTTTTCTCAAACTCAACTCACATTAGCTCAAATGTTTTCGCCTACTTTAGATACGTTGCCACCTTGGTTGTAATCAAATCGATTGCCACATGATTTTCGCCGCCTTCTGGCACTATTACATCCGCATAGCGTTTTGTCGGCTCAATGAATTGGTGGTACATTGGTTTGACTACCGTTAAATACTGCTGAATAATTGAATCTAGCGTTCGCCCACGCTCTTCCATATCTCGTTTGATTCGACGGATAATTCGGATATCATCATCAGTATCCACATATAATTTAATGTCCATTAATTCTCGTAACCGTTCATCTTCAAGAATCAAAATTCCTTCTAAGATAATGACTTCTTTTGGCTCTTGGATAATCGTAGCACTACTTCTTGTATGTGCTACATAGTCATAGACAGGCTTTTCAATCGTTTCATACTGTAAAAGCTTCTCCAAATGTTCAATTAAAAGGTCTGTATCAAAAGCAAACGGATGATCGTAATTTGTATTCAGACGCTCTTCAAAGCTCAAATGACTTTGATCCTTATAATAAGAATCATGTTCGAGCATCATGATGGAGTGATCTGGAAAATGATTGAATATCGCACGGCTTACACTGGTTTTTCCACTACCAGATCCTCCTGTTACGCCGATTACAATTGGTTTACTTTTTGTCATTGCATAAAAACCTCTTTCGTTGTGATTTACACTAGTGTCTATTATAACGAAAAATACAGATTTTTCTATGCTTTAAGAGAAAAAAATCATTGATTTCTTATCCTTCTAAAATAGAATAGATTTCCTCAAGCCGTTTTATTTTGTACGTAGGCTGAATCAAGGCATCTTCTTTGGCCGTTTCTGGCTGCAGCCAGATTTGATCAATCCCTGCTTGTTGCCCTCCTTTAATATCTGAGGTTAAGGAATCCCCAATAATAACAGTCTTGTTTCTATCTACATTAGGGATACGCGCAAACACATAATCAAAATATTCTTTCATTGGCTTTTGGTAACCTGTATCTTCTGAAACAAAGATATCTTTAAAGTAATCGGTCAGCTTTGCATCTCCCAACCGCTGATATTGTGTTTTAGACACACCATTTGTCACAACATAAAGGTCGGCCTTTTTCGCTAAATCGGCAATAATTTCACGACTATTTCCTAGCAGATCATGTCCTTGATTCAAATATTGACGATAGCTGTTTTCTAAAGCAACCCCATCAACCTCTTGTCCTAACTGTTGAAAGAAAAGAGAAAATCGTTCATTCGTCACTTCATCGCGTGTTCTTTTCCCCTCTTCAAACTCTCGCCAAAGCTGATGATTAAGCGCTTTATAGCTCACTTTCAATTCAGGAGTCATTTTTACTCCTTGTTCTTGAAATAACTTTTGCAAGGCATTTTCCTCTGTTAACTGAAAGTCTAATAGTGTATCGTCTACGTCAAATAATAAAGTGGTATAGTTCATGGTTTTCTCCTTTTTCATTTAAAATAGGGTTTAAGTTTCATTAATTCTGGATAACTTAGCTGGCGATAGCCGCCTCTTAACAACTGTGAATCTAAGCTTAATGGTCCCATTCTAATTCTTCTCAAACGAGTAACTTTCACGTTACGTGAGAGAAACATTTTCTTCACTTGATGAAATTTTCCTTCTTGAATAGAAAGAAGGCAATGACTCATTTTATCAGAAGCATCGAGTATAGCCAATTTTGCAGGCTTACAAATTTCTCCGCCATGAAACATAATCCCGGCTTGAAATGCCAATCTATCTGCCTCACTTAGCTTTCCATTTACCCATACCTCATAGGTTTTCTCGACTTTTTTCTCTGGAAGTAAAAGCTCATAGCCAAGTTGACCATTGTCTGTTAACAGCAATAATCCTTCAGTATCTCTGTCTAGACGCCCCACTGGATAAAGAGTTTCTCTTTGGTCAACAGAGGCTACAAGTTGAGTGACCGTCGTATGCTTTTCATCTTTTAATGCTGTTACAACACCAGCTGGCTTATTCATCAGAAGATAGACATGGTCAGTATACAAACAATCTGATCCAACCTGTATGTGATGCAGTAGGCTGTCAACATTTCGACTTGCATTCATCTCCACCTGACCATCTATTCGTACCTGTTTTCTAGCAAAATATTGTTTCATTTCCTTACGGCTTGTAAGAAGTTCTTGTTCAATTAATTTATCTAAGCGCATAAAGGGATTCCTTTCCTAGTTCATAAACCAGTATATCGAAAAAATCTGGTAAAAAACAGAGAAACCTATAGAAGAAAATGAAGGAACTTAATAAAAGTGATTCCCTAGGTAATCTACTCACTCTGTCTGCAAAAAAATGGGTTAGCAAACGGCTGAAATGAGCTATACTTATAGAGAGAGTTTCTTATCTAACCAATAATAGACTAGGTAAACTAAAGAATAGTTGGAGTCAATTTTTCGAAATTCAGTGCCGCAACAAATTGATGCGGCAAAAATCATTTACTTTTTTTGAAGCGGGGGTACGGTTGTGATAACTATAGGAGAAAAACTTAAACAACTGAGAAAATTGCATGCATTTTCTCAAACCGAAGTAGCAACAAAACTACATCTATCACGTCAAACTATTTCAAAATGGGAACTAGGAAAAAGTCAGCCCGACTTATTTAGTTTACAACAGATGGCCCTTTTATATAAGGTTTCCTTGGATGAGTTGTTTGATATGAAAAAGGAGAAAGAACAAATGATTTCGACTTATAAACCTGAAAATATGTCAAAAGCCCTTGCACAGACACTTAGTTTAGCATCTCCCACTGAGAATCAGCAGCTATTTGTTAAAAAAAGGATTGTTGATCCTCTTTTCCAACAGCTAGATTCTGCAGAAAAAATTTATTGGTGGGGTATCGATAAACAGCAAACCCAGTTGTTTTCCACTCCACAGCCATTACAGACTGAATGGTCAAAAACCTATTTAGCTATGTTTCAACAAGATGCAAGTGTTCTTCTTTTTGCGACGAATACACGGATTATTACGTTTAATATTCTGTCTTTTTTAGAAGAGACTTCTTATTCTTCTTATCTTTATAACCAAATGGATTATTTATGTATTGGGTCAATGTTTGGAGAAACACCATCTGCTCTACAAACATTTTCATTGGGAATCTATTTGCCAACGAAACACTATACTCTTTTTACTTTGTCAGCAGAGAAAGCAAACTCTTTCGTTGAATTATTTTCGGTCATAGATAATGATAACGTCTTTTTTAGGAAACTATCTAAATCAAGCATGATAGAATTCACCAAAAATTGGCGTCGAAACAAGTTTACAAAAGTCCAGTAAACGATTGAAAACTTACTGTTTTTTAAGAAAATTACCGTTTTTTTAAAGAAAGAGGGCAAAACTTTGACTTCCATTCAAATATGGGCTAGGCTATAAGAGTAAAGTGAATATGGTTTCTCATACACAGCGTAATGACCTGGTGGAGAAAAGTTGACTCAAACTTTTTAGGACAGTTGTGTGGACAGCTGTCCTTTTGTGTTTTTCGCACCGTTCAATGTGCAGGAGAATAACCAAAAAACAAATTCACTTAAATAAAATCTGTCTGATACCAAGGACAGTCACTTTTTAAGGAGGAGTTTTAGGTTATGTCAGTATCATTGGAAGTAAGTAAAAGAGCCGTCCGTCCCCGTTCATTAAGGAACAAGCTACGTCACGAGGGTAAAATCCCCGCGATTGTCTACGGTTACCAAATTGAAAGTACCCCTATCTCAGTTGATGCAAAAACGTTAACAAAAGCGTTGCGTGATCATGGAGTGAACGCGGTAATTTCATTAGACGTCGAAGGAAAGAAAGTGAATACGTTACTTGTAAAAACACAAGTCGACACTTTCACAAAAGAATTCACTCACTTAGAGTTTCTCTCGGTTGACATGGAAGAAGTTACTGAGCTAGACGCAGAAATCGTGTTGATTGGTGAAGCAGCCGGTGTAAAAGTTGGTGGGGTTCTAAACCAAAACTTATACAGCGTACTTGTATCTGCTACACCAGACAATATTCCAGAGCGTGTTGAAGTCGATATTACAAAATTAGAAATTGGCGATGCTGTAACAATCGCTGATTTACCTAAGAACGACAAATTCACTATTGTAACTGATCCAGAAGAACAAATTTTAGCGATTACAGAACCAAAAGCAGCTTCTGATATTGAAGACGAAACTGTTGCTGCAGGGGAACCTGAAGTAATCGGTGAAAAAGAAGCAAAATAAGCATAAATGTAAATCAAAGTTGCTAATTAGACGTCGAGGAGAGCGATTTCCTCGACGTCTTTTTTTACTTCAGCACCCCTTTTTATTGAAACTTTATGAACATTAACTCTTTCGGCCCAGACTTCTTCTATTTGCTTTTAAGAAAATTTAGCATTTCGAGAGAAAAAATGGGCTTCTTTTTTGTTTTTGATTTATACTAAAAGTAAGTAAGAGATTCATTCACCAAAGGAGGTTATTTTTATGTTTGAACAATTTGATAGGAATCGCAGTCGATTTGCCTCAGTCGGAGTTGTATCGAGTTTACCTGGAGAGCTAATTGATAGTATTTGGGTAATTATCGATTTGAATTTAAAAGGAGTGATTCCACTAACAAATGTCCTTACATTTGATTTAGTTAATCGCGGAGGACTTGTGACGATGCACTTTTCTCAAGAAAACTCTGAGGTAGAGATGGATATTGACTTGCCATTTCATTACTCCAACAACTATCCAAAACAAGTCTTTGCTTTTGACGACGGTACCCGGCAAACCATTCTTTTACCAAGTGAAATTAAACAGCGATAAGCCTTAAAGAATAATGAGCCCTTTCGCAAACCACAACAGGTGATTTGTGAGAAGGCTCTTTTTTTCTATACTTTATTAAAGAAACAGTTAGTCGTAATCAAAAATTTAATTTGCTGAAATCTTTCGTTACGATGCTGAAAGCTGTTGAAAATGATAGGAAAGTTTCCTTTCCTATGCTAGTATTGTACTGATTATTTTAGTTTAAGGTGAGATGAGGTCGTAGTAATGAGAGAACTAACAAAGGGAAATCCCGCAAAATTAATTTTTATTTTTACTATTCCATTATTAATTGGGAATATTTTTCAACAATTTTATAATATGGTGGATATGATTATTGTCGGCCAGACACTTGGGAAAAATGCACTTGCAGCGGTTGGCTCTACAGGTAGCCTAACGTTTTTAATCATTGGTTTTGCCCAAGGTTTGACTTCTGGTTTATCAATAATAACAGCACAACGTTTTGGTGCACAGGATTTTCGAGGGGTCAAACGAAGCTTTGCAACTGGAATTATAATTAGCTTCATTGTGACTGCTGTCTTAACAATAGTGAGTTTAGTCTTTTTACGACCGATGCTGCTTCTCATGCAAACACCTGCAGAAATTATTGATCAAGCACAAGCCTTTATCTCGGTCATCCTAGCAGGAATTTTTGCTGCAATGACCTTTAATCTTTTATCAAATATTATTCGAGCTTTAGGGGACAGTCGAACACCATTATTTTTCCTTGTGATTGCAGTAATAGTGAATGTTCTCTTGGATTTAATTTTCATCCTTTACTTTGGTATGGGGGTGGAAGGAGCCGGCTACGCAACCGTGATTGCCCAAATGGTGGCAAGTCTTCTTTGCCTCATTTATATAAAAAAGAAAATCCCCCTCCTTCAGCTTCATCGAAAAGATTTTGTTTGGGATAAAAAAGAACTACGTAAACATTTGAACATCGCTTTACCTATGGCCTTTCAAGCATCCATTATTGCTATTGGTGCCATTATTTTACAATCGGCGTTAAATAGTTTAGGTACAGATGTTGTTGCTGCACAAGCTGCTGCAGGTCGTATTGATCAGTTTGCAACTCAACCTATGATGTCCTTTGGTGTGACAATGGCAACCTTTACTGCACAAAACTATGGTGCAAAAGAATATGGCCGTATTCTAAAAGGAGTTAAGCAGTGCTTGATTATGAGCTGTGGATTTAGTATTGCAGCAGGGGCAGTCGTCATCTTGTTCGGTCATTATCTCGTACGGCTATTTGTAAGTACCAGTGAGGTAAAAGTCTTTGAACTCTCACAAATTTATTTTAATGTGAATGGTTCTATGTATTGGATTTTAGCAATATTATTTATTTTACGCTATACTTTACAAGGCTTGGGACAAAGTAAAATTCCAACAATTGCAGGAATTATGGAGTTACTTATGCGCTCATTTGCAGCTATCTTCTTAACCCAGTTAATTGGCTATACAGGAGCTGCTGCTGCCTCGCCACTTGCTTGGATTGGTTCTGTCGTGGTCTTACTTTATTCCTATATAAAAGCGATGAAATCACTAAAAATACTAGAAAAAGAACAGCAGGAAAAAAGCAATCTTGCTGTCTAAGGAGCTATTATGAAAATTAGACTAGAAACAGCGTATGATTATCGGATAGTAGAAGAACTCACAAGAGATGCTTTTTGGGATGTCTATCAGCCAGGCTGTACAGAGCATCTCATTCTTCGCCAGCTCCGAAAATCTCTTGCATTTATAAAAGAGTTAAGCTATGTTGCAGTCGAAAATCAACAAATTATTGGCCATATTGCCTATAGCAGAATGAAATTTGAAGGATCATTTTCAAAAGAAGTTCTTTGTTTTGGTCCCCTTAGTATCCATCCAGATCATCAAAATAAGGGCATTGGTACCCAACTCATCACTTATACATTAGAGAAAGCACGAGAATTACAGTATCAAGCTGTTTTGATTACTGGTTCCCCTGACTATTACTATCGTTTTGGCTTTGAATCTGCCAGTAATTATGATGTTTTTCTAGAAGGACTCTCCACAGAAGAGGACGCCTCGTTTTTCATGGCAAAAGAAATTGTTCCTGACTATTTTTCCACACATTCAGGAATCTATTCCTTTGCCACAGAATTTTCTGTTTCTTCAGAATAGCTAACACTAATCAATCATTTCCTATCTCGACCTCAAAAAAATATGCCTTGATTTAGAGAGTTGTTTTCTCTAAATCAAGGCATATTCTTATCATCAGACATCTGTCTCTTGTGTCTCTTTTCTTAGAGTGACTTTAAAAAAATTAATATGTGCCGGTTCAAAATCTAACACGGTAAACTGGAAAGCTCCAATGGTTAATTGGCTTCCAGAGGTAATTGTTTTATCAAAGTCTAACATGTAACCTGCAAGTGTCGTAAACTCCGATGAGTCAAATTCATCCACATGTACATGGAAATAGCGCTGAAAATCATCTAAGCTAATTTTACCAGAAACAATATAGCTTCCATCTATTTGCTTCACAATCAATGAACGATCTACATCCGTCTCATCACGAATATCACCCACAAGCTCTTCAAGAATATCTTCAATTGTCACTAACCCACTTGTGCCACCATATTCATCTTTTAATATAGCTAAGTGTTTCCGTTCTTTTCTCATAACTGTTAGAACTTTTTTAATTGGCATATTTTCTGCTACTACTATGACTTCTTCAACTAAGCTTCCGACTGGTACTTGATCGTTCTCATAAGATTGACGAATCAGCGCTGGTAACGTCACATAGCCTAACACGTTATCTTTTGACTCCTCAATTACAGGATACCGAGTATGTCCTTGCTCTAAAGACTCTTTAATCGCTTGTTGAACTGTATCATCTGCTTCAAAAACAGCCATTGATGTTCTATCCACCTGAATGTCTTTTGCAAGTGTGTCATCAAATTCAAAAACATTTTCCAGATAATGGTATTCTTCTTTAGTAATTTCACCTTTTTGGTAAGAATTCATCGCCACAAGCGTCAATTCTTCTTGACTTAATGTTTCTTCCCCTTCTGTCGCTAATTGAACACCCAGTAATTTTCCTAACCCCGCAGCTGAATGATTTAACAGCCAGATGAAAGGAAACATTGCCGTATAAAAATAATGAAGGGGCTTCACAATTGCGAGCACTACTTTTTCAGTATAAACGATACTGTAACTCTTTGGCAGAAGCTCACCAACAACCACATCCACATAAGTAACAATAATAAATCCTAATGCGACAGAAATCGTTTTGGTCAACGCACCACTCAGCGGAAGACCGCCAATCAACGGCTCTAACACTGCCGCAACTGATCCTTCACCAACCCACCCAATAATCAATCCTGTCAGTGTAATCCCTAACTGACTTGCAGATAGATAGGCATCGAGATGATGGGTGACTTTGAGTGCCAAATCTGCATTTTTCACTCCGTCATTTTTTAACTGCTCTAATCTAGAGGGGCGAATCTTTACAAGTGCGAATTCACTGGCAACAAACAGCGCCGTAATCGCAATCATTAAAATTAAGATAACAAAATTTATCCACATATAGCTAACTCTCCTTTTTCTTCATTTCCATTATACTGTTCTTTTTTAAAATTCCATACCCGTAACTATTCATTTTTGAAAAAAAATCTGCAAAGCAGAAAGGAACAGAAAAAGCGTCTTTCGCTGAAAGCACGGTGACTGCTTTTCATATCAAAAAAACAGATTTGATTTTCTCTTTCAAGTTCACAAAAAAAGCCCTCAAAAGTTGTATTTTTCACGGACAACTTTTGAGGACAACCTCATAACTTAAATGGTTCTATCGCGCTGAGAGTTTTAGTAAAGAAGACAGACGCTTCGTTTCCCTCTCATCAAACGCTATAAGGGGGACACTTTAAGAGGGGAAATTTCTTCTGCTCTTTAGTTTTCAGTGACTTCATACTGTTGGACAGCTCTTCTTGCAAAATACCAGCTATTCACTAGCCTTACGTTCTTTTAGCCAGGTCTTTCTAGTTTGTCCAATAATTAGTGGAATGGTTTCATATCTTACATCACTATATTCCAATCCAAACCAGCTTTCCGGAGTCGTTGTGTGTCGCTTAATAGCAAGCTTTGCCTGCATAATTTGACGATCCCATCGATCAAGTGTCGTAACATTAGAAAGCTCTTCTTGAATTAAAACAAATTGGAAATCCCCAACTTCTCGCCCTGGAGTGATTGTATAGCATTGCGGTTGTTTAGCTAGTCTTCCGCTCTTCATAAGATCATGAATAATTTGGCGCAAATACACATTTACATCTTGTTGAATTCGGAAGCCTAAGAAAAGCTTCACTTTCACAATGAAATCAGTCTCCATCATGTCCACTTGATATTCTTGAGTAAACGGTTCGTCGGTTACCTCAACATTCACAAACCAATAGACAGTTGCTCGTTTCGGACGTTTATCCAAAATCGAATACATAAATTGCTTCCCAATCCGATCATTATCTAAATTAGGTACCATGAATACAACGTTCGTTTGATAAGTAGGAATCCGCGTATCTTTTCTAAGCATTTCAATTTGAGGAATGTAATCTGATAACAAGACCTCATCCGCTGCATTTGCCTGAATAATATTCCCGCGTTCCCAAATCGTCATAATTGACAAAATGACTAGTGCAATACCAACAGCTACAAAACCGCCGTGGAAAAATTTCACAACACTAGAGATAAAGAAGATTGCTTCTACTGCGCCAAAGAACAGCGTAATAATATGAGCAAAAATGTGCGACGTTCCCTTTTGAATTAAATAAAAATACAGTAACACAGTGGTCATTAACATGGTAACAGTGATTGACAGCCCATAAGCTGCCTCCATATGTGTGGATGTTCTAAAAGTAATTACAATTAAAGAACAAGCAATCCATAAAACAAGGTTTATGGCAGGAATGTACATTTGACCGATACTGCTTCCTGGATAAATAATTTTTAGTCTTGGTAAAAGTTTTAGTTTAATTGCTTCTGAAACAAGGGTAAACGATCCTGAAATCAACGCTTGAGAAGCAATCACTGCTGCAACTGTTGCAAATCCAACACCTATCACCATCATCCCACTTGGCATCATCTGAAAGAATGGATTTAAGTTTTCAATCTCTTGTGCGGTTGGATCTTTATAGACATTTAGCAACCAAGCGGCTTGACCAAAATAATTTAAGACCAGACAAACTTTGATATAAGGCCAGCTCATACGAATATTTTGTTTGCCTACATGGCCCAAATCGGAGTACAAAGCTTCAGCTCCGGTCGTCGCCAGAAAGATATTCCCTAATATAAATAGCCCTAGTTTATTGTCTGGACTGAGTAATAACTGAATTGCATAATAAGGATTTAACGAACGGATCACTGATAAATCTTGGCTAAAATTGATGATACCCATTACACCTAAGAAAGTGAACCATAAAAACATGATTGGACCAAATGCTTTTCCAACCATTTCTGTCCCAAATCGTTGAACAGAAAATAGAATCAGAATAATCGCCAAAGTGATGACTACGATAACCTGTTGGTCATTTCCAAAGCGATCATAAAACAGTGGAATTCCTCTAAGTCCTTCGATTGCTGTGGTCACCGTTACTGCTGGCGTCAAAACTCCGTCAGCTAGTAAAGCCGCACCGCCAATCATTGCGGGCACAATTAAATACTTGCTCCCTTTTCGCACCAGTGTATAAAGAGAAAAGATTCCTCCTTCACCATGGTTATCTGCATTTAAGGCAATCATGACATACTTGATCGTTGTTAATAACGTCAATGTCCAAAAAATTAATGATACTGCTCCGATAACAAAGTCAGGATTTAGACTCTCCAATCCGCCATTATCCCCAACAATTGCTTTCATAACATACAGCGGACTTGTTCCTATATCTCCATATACCACACCCATCGCTACCATTAATCCAGCAGCGGAGAGTTTTTTTGCTGTATGCTTCTTTTGTTCAGACACTTTCCTTATCCTCCTTGTCACCTTACTTTATATTTTTTGTGTAAGATGCTGTACTGGGACTCCTATTACATCCCTGTCTATTCAAACCATTGAATAAACTACTATTCAGAAAATAACAATTTCCATCAACTCTTGCTCTATATAAAAAAGACCTAAGCGACGGTTTCACAACCTGACACTTAGGTCTTGCAATAAAAATTTTAGACCAGTGAATTTCTCACTTGCTGTTGACCTAAAATCATAGTTGACTATGTGCTACTCCCCTAAATATGTACCCCATTATGGTCTTTAATTGGACAACTGTCAACTAAATTTAGCAAAAGAACTCATTCTCCTGACTTAACGTTCGTTTATTAGAAAAAACGGCACTTAATTCCTAATTTAATAGGGATTATGAGAATATTTTAGTCACTATTTTATGCAATTTTTCTTGTTTTCTATACTCACTATCTTATTAGATTTTCTTCTTCACTGTTTCTATTAGGAGACAACACTTACGCTATTTTTTTCTGTACATCACTATTCATCTATTTGTTTAGAGAAGTATTCTTTTAATTATTTCACCAAAAAATTCTATGACAACAAGTAATAGTACAGATTAATTTCGAGTGTTAGTGTACCTCTGCTTTCTCTATTCTCTTTTCGTATCATAACAATAGCACGAGTTAATTTACCCAAAACTAGCTTGGTGGCCAGACGCACCGCTCTGCTGCTGGAAAACATATTTATCCGAAAGTCTAAGCCACATCAAAATCTTCCATAAGCATCTAAACTATCTATCCTATCGGCACTGTCACTGGAAAAAGAAATTTAGAAAAGAATTAGTCAGGAGATGGCAATGCAAAAAAAAACAAATGGATACCTTCGCAGTCATTACTGAATCCCTCAGTCAGCAACCCCCTGTTTGAGTACACACAACAGAAGCAAGCACACCAATTTTTATAAAATAAAAAAATGTTTTTACTGAAAACAACGTCCTCTTCAAACAGACAGTCAAAAGAACGTTCCTCATTTTCTTACATGATGGACGACTCTACCAACACTTTACATGTAAAGCATAAATCTTGCTTCTATTTCACTTTACATGTAAAGTAACGATATCAGGAGGTAAGAACATGAAAAAAATCCCCTATGAATTAATTGTTTGGTTACGACTTTCTAGACTGACTCATCAAGTTAACTGTCTATCAAATGATTTTTTACGTCAATTTGATTTAACCATTACTCAGTTTGAAATTATGGTTCAAGTTGCTACTTATCAGCCGATTACACAGATTGATTTAGCAAATAAACTTACGGTTACACAAGGTGGAATTTCTCGTCTTTTGAGTCGGATGGTGGAGGATGAGCTGATTCTTAAGAAAAAAGAAGGAAAAAATAACTATATTCAGCTTTCTCCAAAAGGACAAAAAAAATTAGATGAAGCTTACAACAAACAAGTGGACTACCAAGTAGATATGTTTAAAGACCTATCTAAAGAAGAACAAAAAACATTGTTTCGTCTATTAACAAAAGTGACAAAAACCATTCAGGAAGATGAATAAACTGACTATACGAATTTAGGAGGCTATAACGATGAAAAATTATCGAATTGATAGAAAAAAAGGAATGGAATTTGGTCTTTATTCTCTCGGAGATCACATGACAAACCCTGAAACAGGAAAGCAAATAAGCGCTCAACAACGAATCAATGAAATTATTGAAGCAAGCGTGCTTGCTGAACAAGCTGGTATCGATGTATTTGGGTTAGGTGAAAGTCATCAAAAATATTTTGCAGGACAAGCCCACAGTGTGATTCTAGGAGCTATCGCTCAAGCAACGAGTAAAATTAAACTAGCAAGTACAGCTACTGTGCTAAGTGTTGCTGATCCAGTCCGTGTATATGAGGATTTTTCTACGATTGATTTAATTTCAGATGGACGGGCAGAAATTGTTGCTGGACGTGGGTCACGTACAGGCGCATATGATTTATTTGGCGTTGATTTACAAGATTATGAAGAAATTTTTGAGGAAAAGCTTGCCTTACTTAAATTACTCAATGAAAATGAACGGATTACTTGGGAAGGTGAATTTCGGGCACCACTACATAATGCAGAAATATTACCACAACCTAAAGAAGGAAATCTACCCATTTGGCGTGCAGTAGGCGGTCCTCCAGCAAGTGCTATTAAAGCCGGGTATATGGGAATTCCAATGATGTTGACTACTTTAGGCGGTCCTGCCGTAAACTTTGCCGCTTCCGTCGACGCTTACTATGAAGCAGCTGATCGTGCCGGTCATAATCCTGCTGAGTTACCTCTTGCAACAACAAGCTTATTTTATGTAGCAGATAGCACACAAGAAGCTTTGAGAGGGATGTATTCGCATTTAGACTACGGATTTAAGATGATTCGCGGCAGTGGGTATCCTCGTCAGCAATTCGCGCAAGCACCTCATCCTCACGATGCTTTAATGGTGGGGGACAAAAATCAGATTATTGAAAAACTTCTTTATCAACATGAACTGTTTGGGATGCAGCGTTTTATGGCTCAGATTGATTTCGGCGGTGTTCCCTTTGACAAACTAATGAAAAATATTGAAATCATTGGAAATGATATTCTTCCTACAATTAAAAAATATACAGCTGAGAAAGAAGGAACAAACTAACATGCGCATTGTCTTTATTTCAGGCTCTATTATCGGGTCAAAAACACGAATTGCTACTGAAAAAGCCTATGAAATGATGAAAGAACGCTATCCAAATGAGCAAGTAAGCTTTTATGATTTGGCAGATTTTCAACTTCCATTTAGTGATGGGCGAAATTATTTTGATTACGAGGAACCAATCAGCGCTTTTTTATCAGATGTAATGGAAGCTGATGCCTTAGTTCTTGGAACGCCAACCTTTCAAGCTTCTATTCCTGCAACCTTGAAAAATATATTTGATATGCTGCCGGTAAATGCGTTTCGAGATAAAATTGTTGGTATCTTAGTAACTGCTGGCTCTCCTAAGCACTATATGATGGTGGAGCAACAGCTAAAACCTATCCTATCTTACATGAAAGCAATCATTGTTCCTAAATATGTTTTCATTGAAGAAAAAGATTTCTTACGAAAAGAGATTGTAAACGATGACGTTTTATTTCGGTTGGAACGTTTAGTGGAGGATGTGAAAAACACCACTGAAGTTTATAACCAGCTTCAAGAAAAATTGAACGAGCAGTACGGCTTCTAAAAATATATAAAAAGAACCCACATGATTCTTCCAGCTTTTGAGGGATTGGCAGACTATAAACAGATGTCTAACAGTCCCTTATAGCAGGTAGTTCTGTGGGCTTGTTTATTTAATTTCTTCTTAGAAAAATTGATTTAATCCTATAAATCCTTATTCTTCTGAAAAATATTTGTCAACGATTAAGCCGGTTTTCTTATCATAGTTTACAGTAATATAGGCATAATCATAGTTGTAATCATCATTCTCATTTAACGTTGTATCCCAAGTAGCCTCTATTTCATCTCCGTAATTATAAGTTGAAAGAGGTTCCCCAACTAATTTAATCAACTCTTCATATTTTGTCCCATTTTTATACGTATAGTCATCTGTTTTCAAATCATACTCGGACTCTGCGATTTGAATACGATCATAGATATCTTCTGTCCATTTCCCTATGTCAGAAATTTCAATGTCACTATATTCATATTCATTGTCGTCGTAATACTCATCATAATAATTATCTGAATATCGACTATTAAATTCATCTTCAAATTGATAAGCTAAGCGAGTGACAAATAAAGATGTAAAGCCAATAATTGTTGGAATTATCATGATTGCGAAAACAAATACTACTATAGTCCAGATAAATTTAGCAATTCCCGCAATATTCCATGTCTTTTGAACCTGCTTAAATTCTTCTACTGAACGATAATTACCGCTCTGCCATGCCCACTCGTTTCCTTTAGCTCCACAAACAAATATCCAAACCAGATTAAATACAGGAATTAAACAAAGAAGTGGCAAATACGTTTTATTTCCTATTCCCCAGATAATATTAAATGTAAATGCTCCCCAGTTCCATCCTTTAATTTCGTACGGGATTTCTCCAGCACCATATGTTTGTGTATAACCGCCGTCATATCCTGGATGATTCATTTCCTCAGCAGTTGGCTGAACCCTAGGCTCTTGCCACTGAAACTCTTTAGGCTCAGAATGAAATTCGATTCCTGCGTTGTTTGCTGAAAATTCTTCATTGCCTATGTGACTATTTAGCAGCTCATCGACAACATCTGTTGTTACATCAGAATCTTTTTCTACTGTTTCCTCTATCGTTGTGTTTTCTGTCTCCACTTGATTGGTTTGAGGTTCAGATGGCTCATTTGTTGAGGTCTCCTCATTTTTCCACTGATTAATTTTTGATTCTACGCTGTCGTCACTGACCTCTTTAATGGATTCTTCATTTGTGTGTACTGTCTGTGTTTCTTCATTCGATCTGCCTGACGTATGTTCAAATTCATTTTTTTCATTTTCATCTGACTCTGTATATTTATCTGCCATATTATTCTCCTTTATAATAGTATCAACAAACAAAACACTTTCCCTAAGTATACATTATGTTATACTAATAACACATCTATTTTATTATACGAAAGGAGTTTTTTATGAAACTGGGTTTTTACAAAAGTATTACTATATTAAATAGTCTTCAAGTATTTCTCTACCTGCTAGCATTTATTAGCTGGGCACAAAATTCTGTTGGTGACACACCATTTTTGGCTATTTATGAATGGAATCTTTTTAGCATTTTATTCTGGTCTGTTGTTTCTGTCATTGGCATTACTGGTCTAGTCTTTAGCATTTATACATTACTTGCCATTAAACCAAAAAAGAATACTGGTATTATCTTATCTATTGTTGGTTACGCAGGTTCGCTATTTTTCCTTTTCTTTTTAATCGTTCCTACAACTATACTCGTTTTAGGTGCAGTATTTACTTACTTGCTGAACATTAAAGAAACAACTGAAATAGACTAAAAGATACGGGCGCTGGCACGACTGTCTATCATGTATAGATAGTTGTTAGCCTTGCTCAGTGTCTTTTTTTAATAGTTTGCCGCTGCTAGTGCAATAATTAAGATAATGAACAGAATATAAAGTGCGATAAGTGCAATTGCAATAATAAAAACAACTAAGCCTGCGCGATTCCATGTCGCTTGTGCTTTTTTAAATGTTTCAAGATCTTGAAACATCCCGCTCTTCCATGCCCATTCATTTCCTTTAGCCCCACAAACAAATATCCAAACAATATTAAACACCGGAATTAAACACAATAATGGCAAATACGTTTTATTTCCTATTCCCCAAAAAACACTAAAGATAAATGCACCCCAGTTCCATTTTCTTACTTCCTGCGGCAGTTCATACATTTCATTCATTTCTTACTCCCCCTTCTGTAGACTCACTAATCATAGCAAACAACGACGTGTTTGTAAAAATCAAAAAGCTACATAATAGATGATTTTATTCGAGTGTTTGTCTCGACCTTCACCTATTTTCAACTCTTTATAATAAGAAAAGCTAAGTATATGCAGCTTTTCTTAAAATGCTGACCTATGCTTAGCTTTTCTCTTAGTACCAATTATGTTCCACTATTTTAAATCAAACTCAAATTTTTTCCCTTTTAATAAATCTTTTGCACTTGAATCAGATAACGCTAACTGTGCTTTATATGTTTTATCTTTCCATAACTTGTCATATTGCTCTTTATCCATCGCAAATACTTGGATTAGCTCTTTTGTTTCACCTGTTTTCACAACATCCGTTGATTTATAGTCTAAAAGCATGCCTTGTCCGATAACAATGAGTGAACCATCATCTACACGAAGAGTAGAATTTGCTGTTGTAAAGGCAACTTCCTTGTCTGATTCATTTTTAATATCATATTTTAATGTAAGTAAGACTACACCATTAAAATCTGTAAATCGTGGTGCTTCTTCTTCATTTGGTTCAAATTCAGTAAATTGGTAGCCCTTTAAGGTTGTAGTAATTTTCCCAATCGTTTGAGAATCATCTATCCCCTCTTTTTCTTCAATCATTGTTTTTGTTCCCATATTTTTTATTGTTGCCTTGTCTTGATAGAATTTGGCATTCTCTTTTACTGTTTCTGCGCCACTTTTACTTACTGATAATTGAACACTTTCTGCTTTTCCAATCGCATCAGCTGTTTTTACTGAATCTGCTTTATTATAGGCAGCAGGAACCTCATAAGAGACTAATCCTAATTCCAAAATACTGGATAATTCTTCAGGATCTAATGCCATCGGTAAATATCCTGTCACCGACTCTCCTTTTTTAATCAAGTTTTTATTTGCTGTCAAATCACTACCAATGTTTGCGTAATTTTCTGGCAACACCTTTCGCGTATTACTAAAAGCAGATGTAGCTCCTGTAAACGTCATGTCAAACATTGGCGAATACCAAATATCCTGATTTTCTTTATTTGTTACAGTAATTTTTGCTAAGAATATCCCACCATCATCTGTTTGGCGGCCGAATGGAATTGAGAAGTCTTGATGGAAATCCTTGACTTCGATAATTGAATACTCTTCGATATCAATCTCAACGTTTCCTTGTTTTACCTTCGTTGGCTGTGTAGAAGTAAAGAGGATGTCTGCCTCCTCTGCTTCCATTTCATCTTTTATATCTTCCGTAATTTTTTTTAATTCACCTGATGCGTTTACAGAAGTCTGTTCTTCAGTTGATTGACTGGTTGACTCTTCTACTGTCGAAGTAGACGTATCAGATTTACTTTCGCTTGTACTTGTTTCTGTGCTCGCTTGCGTACTTACTTCTGTACTTGCAGCAGGTTTTTCTTTCTTTTCCCCACATGCAGCAAGTGTTAAAGCTGTTAAAATCCCCATTGTTACAAGTGCTTTTTTCTTCATCATTGTTCATCCCCTAAAATATATTTACATCTACAAAAACCTAGCTTAAGTAGTTGTTTCATGAATTAAAATGCCCCAATAAGTTTCCCTTTTTTCTCCATCACGGCGTCCCAGTCTTCTTGACTAAGCTTTTCAAAATTCCCGCCATATATATGGGTAAGCTGAGAATCTTGATTCAACGTGATAATATAGGTTGGCTTGTCTTCTGCAGCATTGATAACTATTGCAAACGTCCCATCTTTCATCTCTGATTCATGCCATGACCCTGAATTAAAGTTTGCAAATTCATCCTCCGCATGTGCTAATAAGAGTTCCTGCATTTCTTTTGTCGCATATTCTTTATTTTCATTAATCATATTTTTGCGTTCTTCTTTATCTGTTTCAATCAGATAGTAAATGACAAAATACCGAAGAGTCATAGTTGGACGTACACGAATAAATAGTTCGAGTTCTTTTATCTCTTCTTTTGTCTTTTCTTTCCAGCCCGGACCAAAAACAGCGACTATTTTATCGTTTTCATTTTTCTCAAGAATAAACTGTACCTCTTCATTAACTGATACTAACTGGTAAATCCGCTGCCGATTCTCTCTTTCATCAGAATAAATATCCTCTAGTCTAGCTGATTCGTAAACTGGCTCGTCTGCTAAATGCTTTTTGAACATCGCTTGGGCTTCCTCTGCCACATGCTCTTCAATAAAAGCTTCACGCTTTTCTCGATCATTTAAAACTAAAAAATAGTAGGCAAATTTATTCGGTTCATAAACTCTTTCTTCCTCACTGCTTTCAGTTGTTTCACGAATAGGCGCTGTCAAAAGCTCTTCCTCTGATTCTGATGATTCTTCATAGGAAGATTCTTGTGTCTTGCTGCTTGCAGTTTCCTTGGTTCTTTTTGCTTTTTTCGTCGGTTCTTCAACAACCTTAGTGTAGGTCATTTTCTCCTTGCTTTTTGAACCATCAGAGATTTCCAACACACTGTTCTCTTTTTTTAAAGAAAATGTCAGGTCAGTGTCTTCAGAATCTACCTCCGTACGACTTAACATGCGGTTAATGGCTTTGGAATCATCCACTGTAAGTAAAAGTTTATCCCCATCAATATGTAAATATTTTTTTATCTGTTCATCCGTCAAATAGGGCTTGATTGAATTATCAACAAACATTCGCATCAGTTCACTTTCTGACATGTATTCTAACTGATCCTTAGATAATCGGTACTCTATCTCGTAGGCATCAACCTTATCTGCTTGAACAATCAACTTATTTTCTGATAAAGTCGTATGTTTATAAATAAGTGATGTACGAAAATAGCCCATATTTTCTTCATCAGACAGTATATTCATTGTCACTTCATTTTCACTGGATATTTCTATAGTTTCCTTTACAAATGGTTGTTTTTTGGCTTCCCATACCCCAATAAAATGATTTTCTGTACTCTTTTTGTAGTAATAAAATCCTGCCGACCCGCCAGCAATAAATAGCAACAGTAAAAAAATAATCAATCCTTTTTTCTTCATAACTCCCCCAAAAAATTCTTATTTGATATGTAGTTTTTCTTCCCCAATAGATAACGTATTCGTTGTACTATAAGCAGTTAAAACAACTGTGTTCGATTTTTCTTTTAAATCATAGCTGGCAACTGCCTGAATGGTTTTTCCCTCTTTAACTTTTGCCTGACTTTTTTCTTGAAGTTTAGAATAACCAGAGTCATAAGGCGGAAATCCTGTATATAAATCCTCTACCGTATCTGGCAAGTCTTGAGTGACCCCAAAGGAGCCTGAAAAACATCTCTCTGGAATGAGCAATTCGTCACTCGTATTTGTAAATGAATAGGTAATCACCACAATTTGCTTCTCCTTATCATATGAAGGAATCACTTTAGCCGATTCGATTTCAATTGTAAATTTATCTGTCGTTAGCACCCCATCTTCAAAGGTTTCTGTTTCCTCATCATCGACGTCATCCTCTAGCGATTCGATTTTCTCCTCTGACTGTTCTTTTGTCGTATCCATTCCTATTTTTATCTTTTTGTCTAAGTCCATACAACCACTCAGCCCCAGAGTAAATAAAAATAGAACAGAGACGATTCCCCATTTCTTCATCTTTTTCCCCCTTAAAAAAACAATAATTATACTATAACGTAAAAATAACCACAGGGATATAATTATTTGTTTATTTTGAAGATTTCCAAGATATTTTTAAATATTTCACAAGAAATAAGCAAAAAGAGTCCCCCCTCTTACTACATCTGCTTAAGGGGTGGACTTTATCACTCTTACTATAATTGAAAACAGAAAAGGTTGGTTGTGATTGCTGGTGTTCTCAAGAATACAGCAGCTACCCGAAACTGAGCGTCTCTGTTCGGATTTTTACAGATGTCTAGCCATCATTTTCTGGTACTCCCAATCTGATTTAATAACCTGTTAATACGAATAAAATGATTACTAAAATAACGTTTTAGCATCTCAACATCGCTATTATTTGTATATCACTTCTCTTGCCGAAAGACTAAGTAAATCAATACTGCCAGCATTCACTTACTATTTATAAAACTGCGAATCTAACAATTACTCGATGAACTTTCCTTCATTCACGTTCTACAATTGCGCCGTTAATTCTAGTAAAGTAACCGCGTTTGTATCTAGCGTTAGATAAAAGGTGAACTGCTCGTGAATCACTGCATCAAATACTTTTATCTTTGGTTGCGTAACCGTCCTTACATACTCTTGTGTTTCATAGTCGAGCATTTTTGCTTCCTGAAACTCATTGTAGGTATAAAACAACGCCCCACTATTTCGGTTGAGCTCTAGCTGCTTAATTTGGTAGTTTCCTGAAATTAATTGCTGAATTGTGACATCTAATCGTAAAGCCTGACTCTCCAAGAATGCCTGCTCAGAAGATAGATGGGGATCAAAATAATTAGAATTCCATACTAGAAGCTGGTAGTTTTTCCCAGATTGCGTCAACAAATAGGAATCCCCTTGTGCAATAATCGTTCCTTTCATGCGCTGTGCAAATGAAAGACAGAAAAAAGACGGTCGACGGCTGCTGTAGAAATGAAATAACTCCAGTCCTTCGTTTTTTGTTGATGAATGCGTCTTATTTTTTTCAAATTGTTCCACGTTTATCCAAAAACCTAAACCATCCACTAGCTCTTCTATCAACAATATATCTTGTAAGATTAATGCCCCACGGAAAAAAAGACCATTCATATTAATCGTCGTTCCCGTGAGCGTATTCCACTCAGATAAATAAATGGGTACCTGGATATGGGCTTCTTTCATTAATGAATGGATAAACAGTGCCTTTTGCTGCACATACTGATGATAGGTCATTAAATTAGTTAATGATTCATCTTCTGTTTGAAAAACAAAGTTTGGTTCTACTGTGTAGGTCAAAAAGTCAAACTGGTTTTGAAGCGTGTGAGTCAGTTCAGTAAATGCCTGAATGGCCATCACCTCGTCATAGGGATCAGAAAGAGTCAATTCTACTCCTACTGCAACAGAGGAAGAAATTTGCTTCACCTTCTCTTTCAGCTCTTGATAAAAAGAATAAGATTGATGAATAGCGGTCGGTGAGAATTGAACGTCAATAGACCAGCGAGCCAACTCTTGCTCACCAAACTGATTTCGAATATGAGCAAAAAAAGTTTCGTATACCATTGATTCACGTTCTTTTTGGTAACTAGTTAAAGATAAATGGAACATAACCTGTAAATTTTCTTCCTCAATAAACGCCAATGCGGTGTCTAACTTAGAGAATAAAGGATAAGAGTTCATTTGTGCCTGTTTTGCAACAAAATACATAGACTCCATTTTCTCAAACATCTCATAAAAACTAACATGCGTAATCATTCGCTGTTTTTTCAGCTGCCGGATTTCTTGTTGAACTTTTCGATCATTTAAAGCACCTAAACTTCCTATATGAATCATGATTGCCGGATTTTCTTTTTGCTTTACCTCAGAAGCTGGTTCAATGAATAGTCGTTTGCTTCGCACGGATAAATTAGGAGATACGTACTCCTCATGAGTCGTTTGAATAAAGGTGTATAAAATGACCACGATTTCTTTTCGATTCACTTTTTTTATAGACATAACAGAATGATGTTCGTGTCTTTTTAATTGCTCCTTTATGCGCTCTTTTCGGTAATCAGTTGGTGACATAGAAAATATCCGTTTAAACTGTTCACGATAAATTTTCCCACTATTAAAACCATTCTCCTGTGCAATTTGTTCTACACTCTTTTTTGAGTAAAGCAAATCTGGTAAACTGTGTCGAATTTGTAGTTTTTTGATAAATTCTGAAAAATATTCACCAGTTTCTTTTTTAAAATACTTGGATAAGGTGGACTCTGACATATAAAACACGTCTGCTACTTCTTTTAAGGTCAAGCCTGAATAATAATGTGCTTCTATATATTCCAGCAATTGTTTTAATTTTTGATTTTCTATTCCAATAGAGGCTTGTCTGGGACCTTTTTGAAAATATTGAATAAAATACAGCAGTAGCTGCGTCATTCCCACAGTATGTTGAATTCTTTTTTCATCTGTTTGACTAAATTCATTTAAACAGACTTCGGCTATTTTTTTCCGTAAAGTACCAATCTCCTCCTTTTTCCCCTTCTCACTCAATCCGGGATGACACTCAAACAACGTCGTATAAAACTTCGGAAATTGTGAGGCGAAAAAAAGACTATCAAATGTTAGTAAAACAAGGGTACTAGAAGAATAGACAGTGGTTTGCATAGTCAAAAAACTATTCATATTTAATAAATAGATGTCGCCCACTTCCAATGAATAGTTTTCCCCTTTTTCTTCCACCAAAACAGTTCCTTTTAAAACCATAAGCACTGTGACTTCTTCAGCAAATAGTTGTTCTTTTCCTCTAAGTTTTTTGTAAGAAATCTTACCAATATCTTCTTTTTCCATTTTCCCCCTCCTCTTTCATTCATTTTACCATGTTTAGGAAAATAATGTTCGTAAATCAGAACGTTATTTTCTTTATCTTTAAACAAAAAAAGAAATAACCATACTTATGAAAATTATCGTATTGTTACTTCTTTAAATGAGCATAGAATACGAGAAGAAGAGGAGGAATATTTTATGAATACTTTACAAGAAAAGCTATTTGCCAAATTGAATGAAAAGGAAGACAGAATGATTCAACTTCGTCGATATTTCCACGAAAACCCAGAACTATCCTTTCATGAAACAAAGACAGCTGCTTATATTGAAAATTTTTACGAAGGAAAAGACTGTATAGTAAAAACCAATATTGGCGGAGGTAACGGAATCACTGTTGACATCGTCAGTGGAAAACCAGGCCCTACTTTAGCTATACGTGCAGATTTTGATGCGCTCCCTATTCAAGAAGACACAGGTCTTCCATTTGCATCAAAAACACCCGGTGTCATGCATGCATGCGGACACGATGGACACACTGCCTATATGATGATTTTGGCAGAATCATTAATTGAATTGAAAGACGAGTTAACGGGTACTATTCGAATCCTTCACCAACCAGCAGAAGAAGTGCCACCAGGTGGAGCAAAAACAATGATTGAAGGTGGCTGTTTAGACGGCGTTGACCACGTATTGGGTATTCACGTGATGAGCACGATGGAATTAGGAGAAGTGCTCTATCATAAAGGCCCCGTTCAAACAGGACGCGCTACTTTCAAAGCTGTCCTACACGGAAAAGGCGGACATGGCTCTACACCGCAAGATGCGAATGATGCAATTGTCGCCGCTTCACAATTTGTCTCTTCTGTACAAACTATCGTTAGTCGCCGTATCAACCCATTTGATACTGCAACGGTCACCATTGGTTCTTTTGACGGAAAAGGTTCAGCAAATGTTATTAAAGAAACAGTCACTTTAGAAGGTGATGTTCGTATTATGAAAGAAGAACTACGTCCGCTTGTTGAAAAAGAATTCCGTCAGTTGCTAAATGGTATCTGTGAAGCATTTGGAATTACTTATGAGCTAGACTACCAAAATGATTATCCGGTTCTTCTTAATGACGAGCAAACAACTGAGATGGTAAGAAAAGCTGTCAGCCAAGCGAATATCCCTGAAGTAACAGGTGTCGTTGATTCTGGCGCACAAACCCCATCTGAAGATTTTGCCTACTACGCATTAGAACGTCCAAGCTGTTTCTTTTATGTTGGCGCACACAAAAAAGGAACACCTATTTATCCACACCACAATCCAAAATTCACTATTGATGAGGATTGTCTATTAATTTCTGCAAAAGCTATGGCGAGTGCAGTTTTATACTATTTGACTGAAGGAGTTTAATGATGAAAGCATCTGTAGTTGAAACACCCACTTATAAAGGAACAAACAAATTACTCATAGGAATTGTACTAAGTGTATTGACTTACTGGCTATTTGCTCAATCACTATTGAATATCGCACCTGATGTACAGCAAGATTTAGGTATTTCTTCTGGGATTCTCAACATCGGGATCTCCATGACTGGTTTATTTTCTGGAATTTTCATTGTTGTTGCGGGAGGTCTTGCTGACAAATTAGGAAGAATGAAACTCACCTATATTGGTTTAGCACTCAGCGTTGTTGGCTCTGCCTTGTTAGTCTTCGCTAACGGTCCTGCTCCATTCATTACAGGAAGAATTCTTCAAGGATTATCTGCTGCTTGTATCATGCCTGCAACAATGGCATTAGTAAAAACATACTATGATGGAAAAGATCGTCAACGTGCATTAAGTTTTTGGTCTATCGGCTCTTGGGGCGGATCAGGATTTTGTTCATTTTTTGGTGGTGCTATTGCAAGTTCTTTAGGCTGGCGCTATGTCTTTATTTTTTCAATTATCGTCTCTTTAGTAAGTGCTGTCTTAATTTTTGGAACGCCTGAAAGTAAAGTTACGCAAGATAGTAAAGGAAAATTTGATACACTTGGTCTTATTTTATTCGTTATTTCAATGGTTGCATTAAATATTGTTGTCTCTAAAGGTTCTGAACTTGGTTGGTTTAGTCCCATCATTCTTGGTCTATTAGTCATTGTTATTTTAGGGATTAGCCTGTTTTATCGTATTGAAAAAAATGGAGAAAATAGTTTTGTTGATTTTTCTTTATTTGAAAATCGAGGATATCTTGGAGCGACTATTTCCAACTTTTTATTAAATGCCATTGCTGGAACATTGATTGTTATTAACTCTTATGTACAACAAGGTCGAGGATTAAGTGCTGCAACAACCGGAATGCTTTCCATTGGATATCTAGTGCTCGTTTTAATTACAATTCGAGTGGGAGAAAAGATGCTACAAAAAATTGGGGCTAGAAAACCGATGATTTTAGGTGCACTTCTTTCTGGTATTGGGGTACTCTTTATGTCCTTAACCATGGTTAGCGGTCTTGCCTACTTTGTTCTTGTCTTTATTGGCTACAGCTTTTTCGGAATGGGCCTAGGGATGTATGCAACACCGTCAACAGATACAGCCATTTCCAGTGTTCCTAATGAAAAAGCAGGGGTTGCCTCTGGTATCTACAAAATGGCAAGCTCTCTTGGTGGTGCTTTAGGTGTAGCAATATCTGCTGCTGTCTATAACGGCGTTAGCGCTTCTGGCAACTATACTTTAGGCGCAAACTTAGGATTGATGACAAATATTTTATTTAGTCTTTTTGCAATCCTATCTATTTCATTTGTCATTCCAAAAGAAAAAAAATAATTATCGAGAGGAGTTTTTCTAATGAATAATCAAGAAGCATTAGATTTATTAAAAGAAGTCATTCAAATTAAAAGTGTACTGAAGGATGAAAAACTAGTAGCAAATTTACTTCAAAATCGACTAGAAGCTCATGGTATCGCTTGTGAACAAGTAGAATATAGCGATGGACGCAATCAGCTCGTAGCTACATTAACAGGAGAAGAAGAGGGGCCAGTCCTTGGCTTTTCAGGCCACATGGATGTGGTTCCTGTGGGAGAAATTCCTTGGGAGGATGATCCTTTTTCTGCCATTGAAAAAGATGGGAAGTTATACGGACGCGGTACCTGCGATATGAAATCAGGTCTTGTAGCAGCAGTTGTTGCTATGATTCGTTTAAAAGAAGAAAACGTCCCACTAAAAGGAAGTGTAAAATTATTAGCAACTGTCGGTGAAGAAACCAGTGCAATCGGTTCAGGTCAGTTGGTGGATCTAGGCTATGCTGATGATTTAGATGCGTTACTCATTGGTGAACCCACCAATGTTGAAATTGGCGTTGCACATAAAGGTGCGCTTTGGCCAAGAATTACTACGTTTGGAAAAACAGCCCATGGTTCTATGCCAAACGAAGGAGTTAACGCTATCGAACACATGATGTTGGTACTGAATGCGTTTGGTGAAACATTCGACTTTTCTTCCTCTATTGATGATTTAGTTGGAGCTTCCACATCAAGTATCGATGTCATTAAAGGTGGAAACGGAACAAATGTAGTTCCTGATAAATGTACGGTTGAAATTGATATCCGAACAATCAAAGCACAAAATCATGAAACATTAAAAGCTAGTATACAAGAGATGCTAGACACTCTAACAAAAAATGTACCAGATTTCCACGCTGAACTTAGCTTTATTAACGACTTACCCTCTATGCGAACAGAAGAAAATGATCCTTTTACGTTGCTTGCAAAAACAGTTGTGGCACAAGTAACAGAAAAACCGGCTTCTACATTTGGAATGACCGGCTACACTGATGGCTCTCAATTTGGTCGCGCAAAAAAAGACTTTCCTATCTTGATTTTAGGACCAGGAGAAACTAAATACGCACACCAGCCAAACGAGTTCGTTTTAATAGAAGATTTTTATAAAATGATTGAGATTAATCAAAAGATTGCAGAGAATTTCTTATAAGATGAATGATTTTCTCTAACATAAAAAAAATACAAAGACTCAAATAAAAAGTATCCCTGAATCGTTGTTCGTCCTTAGCCTAAGTGACTAGACACGATTTGGGGATTTTTTCGTCTAAGACCTTTGACTCATTCATTTATGCAAAGAAGATGATAAACTATGGACAAAAGAAACTAAAGGGATGGATTTTCTAATGAAAATATTTTTACTTGGTATGAATCTCTTTATTGGATTGGGTGCACTTTCCGGGGGCGTTCTTGCAGTATCAACAAGTGCCCACGCTTCATTTGGTATCGACTCTTCCCTGCTCATCCATTCTCCCTTCACAACGTTTCTGATTCCCGGTCTCTTTTTGCTGTTTGTTCTTGGTTTTGGCAATCTCTTTTTAGCTTTTTACGGAGTAAAATCAGCATCATTTCCCTACACTAGCTGTCTCATGGGCATGATCCTGATTGCTTGGATTATTATTCAATGCCTATTCTTAGCCTCTATAGCCTTTTTACATGTTCTTTTCTTTGCCCTTGGTTTCATTCAATTCATTGGTGGTTGGCGACTTGCAAAAAAAGAAGCTGTCTATTTCCCTTTTTCTGCAAAGAAAAATTAATAAAAATATGGAAAACAATCAAGGAACTTGTCCTTATATTTGTTTTCCATCTCTACTATTACTTATTCACTTTCTTTAATCTCAAAGACAAATGAGTTAATATCTCCTCTATATTTTGAAATAGAGTACTCTACAGGCAGCTTGTCGTGAGAAAATCCTCTTGTGTGGAAATAAAACAGGGGCGCACCAACCTCTACATCGAGTAAATCACTTGCAGTATCATCTGCTTGAATAACATCTAATCGACGAGAAACGGTTTTTACTGGATATCCCTTTTGTTCAAATGTCTTATAGAGCAGCTGTGTCGAGAAATCAACCGTTGAGAAATCTTCAAAAAGACTCGCCGGTATATAGGTGGTAACTAAAACAGTTGGCTTTTCTCCAGCATAACGGAGTCGTATCAGCTTGTATATTTCCTCTCCCTCTGCTAGTTCAAGATTTTCTGATACCTCTTCATTTGCTGTATCTTTTCTAAATGCAATAACTTTCGTTTTAGCAACGAGCCCTTTTCGATTCATTTCTGAATCGAAGTTTTCAATGACCTTGGTAAACTCTTGCTGAATCTTTGGTCGTTTTACAATAGTTCCCCGTTTTTTCCGTTTTTCAAGGTATCCAGCATCTACCAGTGTTTGAACCGCCTGTCTCACTGTAGGTCGACTCACATCGTATTCCTCAGCTAACTCAAGTTCTGTAGGGATTAAATCGTTCTCTACATATACGCCTGATTTAATTTTCTTTAATAAATCTTCTTCTATTTTCTTATATAAAGGTAAATTCATAAACTACCTCCTCGCTCATGTATCTTCATTATACAATAAAATGATTAAAATTTATCACGCCAATACGTTTTTGGTGTTGCAATCATACATTCTGCTGAATGCTCCACCGTAATCTGTTCATCTGGTAAAACTAAAACGCTTTGACCTTTCATAAGCATTTTGTGATTGATACACGTATTTCCTCTTAGTAGCGTAAGAACCTGAACAATTGATTCTTCATTCGTATACGTTCCATGAATAACCGTGCGTTTCACTTTAAATTCTCGTACATCTAAAGTTTGTTCCAGTGCAAACGGACTTTTTGAAATTGTTTGTTGATAATCCACCGTTTCCAGTGCTTTTTTTGTGTGTAACTCTCTTTTTTCTCCCGTAACATCTAATCGATCATAATCATAGAAGCGATAGGTAATATCGGTTGATTGCTGAATTTCATAAACAAGCGATCCTTTTGTCAACGCATGAATCGTTCCTGAAGGAATATAAGCCATATCATTTGCTGCAATCGTTTCTCTAGCTAAAATTTGTTGGTATCGTCCATCGGCTACTGCCTGTCTAAAAACAACTTCTGATTCAGCCGTCTGACCTGCAATTATCGACCCGCTTTTGGGTTCTGAAAGAAAGAACCATGCTTCACTTTTTCCATAAAGTTTATTTTCTACTTCTCTTGCATAGGTATCAGTGGGATGTACTTGGATACTCAAATCTTCATCAGCCGCTGTCATGGAAATAATTAACGGAAACTCTTCTCCTTTTACTAAACCAAATTTCTCAGGTTTTTGAAGAACAACCTTCCTCAATGTCTCTTTTCCTAACGCTATGGGACTATCAATCTCAGCAATTCCTGATGCAGTGTAAACGGAACCTATTTTCCCATCCATTTGCTCGGTAGAATAACTTTGAAGTCGGCTGGTTCCCCAAACACGAGGCTTGGGAATTGATTTTAGAATGTACATGTTCTCCCTCTTTTCTTAAAACACGCCCAAAACAACACCAATCGCAGAAATAACAGTCAAAACTAAAATAACTTTTGTTGCAGTCATTTGTTTGGACGTTAATAAGTACCATGCAATTAAGACCATCGCTAAAGGTAATACTTTAGGGAAGATGCCATCAAGCACATCTTGGAGCGCTTGAACCTCTTCACCCATTGGAATTTTCAGTTTAGTGATCAACGCAATATTTGAGGCTGCTAGTCCACCTACAACCATTACACCTAGAATATTAAAGGCATCCGTTATTCGTTTCGCATTCTCACCAATAATTACATCAATAGCATTGACACCTAGCTTGTACCCATTCATAAAGGCTAGATATGAAATCAGGACACCAATTACACCATAAGAAAGAATATAAAATACAGGTCCCAGTGCATTTCCACCAGCAGCTAGCCCCATACCAATGGATAATAAAATCGGTACGATAATTCCTTGTATAATTGAGTCACCAATCCCAGCTAACGGTCCCATCAGTGTAGTCTTGATATTCACCGGCATTTCTTCTGGCACATCTCCGCCAATTGCGATTTCTTCTTCTAAGGAAGCCACAATTCCATTAATTAATTGACCTGTCTGAGGTTCCGTATTATAAAACATCGAGTGCCTTAGCAACAGTCGTTTCTTTTTTTCAGGATCATTTTTATAATATTTTTCGACAAAAGGTAAATAAGAATAGGCCCATGCATGTGCTTGGAGTTTTTCATAACTCATAGAAGATAGATGAGTAAATCCCCAGCGCTTCCATATTTGTCGTAATTCTTTTTTCGATAAACGATTGGTTGTATTCTCCATGTAGTTTCTTCCTTTCTAGAATAAATCGTCGTCTTCAAAGACTGTGTTCTCTGATGTTTGAGTAGCTGCTTCACTTACTGCTGCTTTACCTGTTGCTAAGTAAACAATGTAAGCAACAAGGGCTGCGATAAATACTAACGCAATCATATTTAGACCAGCAAAAGCCATCAAAACAAATCCGGCAAAAAAGAAAATCAAATGCGCTTTCTCTTTAACAACAATGCTCATCAACATAGCAATTCCTAAAGCAGGCAACACACCACCTAGCACAGAAATAATGTCTGTAACCACTTGAGGGACATTGGATAATAGCCAATCCACAAGCCCTTTTCCCAAAAAGATAGCTAAAAATACTGGAACTGCCCGTAATAAAAATGTCGTAATTTGCGGATAGACCACATGGTTTAATGTAATACCTCTATTGTCATTATTTTCTGCTGCCGTCTGTGCTCTTGTATTCCAAAATGAATAAGCGGCCATTCGTGAATTATAAAAAATTAGTCCAAATGTTTGTCCTATTAAAATTGATAAAGTTACTGCAACCGCTGGATCTTTTGTCGTAGCTAATGCAAGTCCAATTCCGCCATAAGCAGCATAGGTAATTTCACTATTCGTCGCTCCACCTGTTGTTAAGTTCGCGATAAATACCGCTTGAACAGCAAGTCCGCATAAGACACCTGATTGAACGTCGCCAAATGCTAGTCCTACTAAAAGTCCTGCGACAAGGGGACGTCCAACAATATAAAATCCACCAGTCATTCCAAACAACCACGGCGTTTCAATTGCACCTAAATAACAAAATATCCCTGTCAGTAATGCAGGTAATAACAATCCTGTATCCATTCCTCTTCCTCCAACTCTTTCTTTTATTTACATAGAATCATATTTTGCTTTTAACGATTTCCAAGTTTTACTTTCATCATCAGGTAAAAGCTGAAAACCAATCTCTATTCCTTGTTGTTCCATGTATTCAAATGCTTCATAATCTTTTTCATCAATTGCTACCGTTCTACCCAATACTTTTGCTCCAGCTCTCGTATTCATAGGACCGACGTTTAATTTTTTCCCAAAATCGATTCCTAGACGAACCATTTCAGCAAATGTTTGTGGAGAGTTGCTAATTAAAAAGAAATCTTTTTTGGATTCTTTTCCCTTTGATACACTTTCTTTTGACTGCTCTACGGTATAAACCCCTAATTTTAAATTTCCTGCTGCGGCTTTCAATACTTTTTTTCTTAATTCATCCTTAGCAATGTCATCTCCAACCACTAATATCCCTTGAACTGGTCTAGCTTTTGTCCATCGTGTAGTCGTTTGTCCGTGAATCACTCTATCATCAATTCTTGCTAGTGTAATTGTCATTTTCTCTCTTCTCCTTTAAAATTCAATTGCGTCTTCTTCTTCAAACGATTCAATAATTCCTTCAATTGATGCTTGCCCTGCATGTATACCAACAGTAAATAATTCTTCAAAATCAGCATCATCCGACAGCATCACACCCATTTCAATAAGCATTGGCAAATTCATTCCCGTAATCAATCGAATCTTCTCTGGATTTGCTAAATATTCACGGTATGCTTCATTAAAAGGGGTCCCTCCTTTGATATCACATAGAATAAAAATAGTTTCCTCTCTATGTTCATTCAAATAGCTCTTCAACCGTAGAGAAAATTCTCCAATCCCTTCATCAGTCAAACTAATTGCTGAAATGTCCTCATTCTTACCTGCAATCATCTCAAAACTACTTAGTAATCCTGAAGCAAATGAACCATGAGAAATAAGTAAGAGTTTCATCATACATCCTCCTTTATGTAATTACATTAAATCTTTCTATACCCAAATAGTAACCCCTTTCAACCTATATGTCAATAACTTATTTCGTTAATTTTTCTATTGACAGAAGATAAACTTCGATTTATGATTATTATGTAATTACATATTAGGAGGGTACACTTGATGAACTATACAATTGATGAATTAGCACGTTTTATTGATCACACAAACCTGAAAGCAGACGCAACAAACGAAGATATCTCAAAACTTTGCTTAGAAGCAAAAGAGTATCATTTTAAAATGGTAGCGATTAATCAGGTTCAATCCGCACTTTGTTCACAACTACTTAAAGGAACAGATGTAAATATAGGAGCGGCAATAAGTTTCCCGTTAGGACAAACATCTAAAGAAGCTAAGTTATTTGAAACAAGAAATGCTATTGAAATTGGCGCAACTGAAATTGACTACGTGGTTAATCTCACTGAGGTAAAAGCAAAGAACTGGACCTATATCAAAGAAGAAATGCAGGAAATTGTTACTCTTTGCAGACAAAAGGAAGTGATTTCAAAAGTGATTTTTGAAAATGCTTATTTGACAGCTGAAGAGAAAATAAAATTATCAGAAATTGCAAAAGAAGTTGAACCTGACTTCATTAAGACCTCAACTGGTTTCGCACCAACTGGCGCAACATTTGAAGACGTTCAACTAATGAAAAAACACGTTGGAGACAAAGTAAAAGTCAAGGCAGCTGGAGGAATTCGAGATGCTGAAACATTTAAGCAAATGATTGCTTGTGGTGCTGAACGAATCGGGACAAGCGCTGGCATAAAAATTATTAACCAATTAAAAGAAGAACTATCTAAAAATAATGCTTCAACCATTTCAATTAAAGAAAACTAAAAAAAAAGCGCAAAATGAGGGTGGGCTATAACTTAGACAGTTACTAGCCTACCCTCATAAAATTTTAATAAACGTTAGGAGCTGAACACTTCTGTCCTAACCCCAAACGCTTAATAAACGTTGGAAACAGAAGTACCTCCTCCAACCTCTTCTTTATTCTCCATATATCTCTTTTGCTAGATTAAACGCTGACCATGCTTTTGGCCACCCTGTATAAAAGGCTAGATGCGTAATTAGCTCAACCATTTCTTCTTTTGTTACGCCGTTTTCCCTGGCGATATTCATATGAGCTTCAAGCTGTGGTGCACCTTGTGTCATTAAGCTAGAACAAGTAATTAAACTTCTATTATGAGCCGATAGCTGTTCTTCTCTAGACCAAACTTCTCCAAACAGAATATCATCATTCAATTCAGCAAATTTTGGTGCAAACGCACCTAACTGTTCTCTTCCTGCGGTTTGCTTTTTCATCTTTTGTTCCCTCCATTTTCATCTAACTTACTTATCTTTATAACTGATTATATAATTCATCCGAAACGGGCTCTAACCATTCTGGTCGTCCAGCTGTAATTGCAAGATGCTCAAACCAGCTATCTTTTGCTGCACCATGCCAATGCTTCACCCCATCGTGAGTAATGACTACATCGCCTGCCTTCAATCTTCTTGCGGGCTTTCCTTCTTCTTGATACCAGCCTTCGCCACCTGTAACTAACAATAATTGAAAGCCCTCATGGTGGATATGCCAATTATTCCTACAGCCTGGCTCAAAAGTGACATTCCCTACACCTACATTAATTTCTGGATCTGCAATTAATGTATTGAGATAACTTTGACCAATAAAATATTGAGCGTATGCCTCATTTTTTTCTCCTACCGGAAAAATTATCCCCTCTTTCACTTCTTCGTTAGTCATAAATAATTCCTCCTTATTTCTCAGGGTCTGTTACTGATTCCAATAATAATGTGTTAACCAATGAGTAATAGCTAGCTCCGACTTTTCTATTCTTGAACCACGAATTGGTAATCCTTCCTTCACAATAGACGCTGGACAAAGCCTCTGCAATTCTTTCATACTATTTCCCATGCCACTTCCTTCATGCGTACAAAAAGGATGGATGACGGTACCTGTACCTAATTCTCTCGTTAGGACACTTGCGATTACTCTAGGAAAACTTCCACACCAGTTGGGAAATCCTAAAAAAAGATGCTTATCGATTCTTAGTTCTGTTGGGAAGGCTTGGTATTCTGGAAAAGATTGTTTGTCACGCTCCATCTTCGCTTGGATGACCGCCTCATCATAGGAAAGCGGGAAATCAACTATAGGCTTTATCTCGTAAGCAGGTACTTGTAATTTTTGTGCAATTTTTTCACCCACTTGTGCAGTATTCCCTTTTAAAAGAAACTGCTTTTCTCCATGAATCAGATTTTCTCCAATCCTCGAAAAATAAATAACTGTCGCCAATTCATCCCTCCTCTTAAAAAAAGCCGTATGATTTACTCATAAGTAAATCGTACAGCTCGTTTATTTATTCGTCTAATGCCTAGTCAACTCTTTAGCTATGCTTCAAAAGCATGTCGAAATCGTCGAATCAGTTCCGTGATGACAGGGGTATGCATTCGATTTTTTTTCCATACAAGTAGGCAGGTTGTTGTTAATTCCGGATATAGCGGAACAAATGTCGTCCTTGTGCTATCTCTATTTGTCGTCGCTCCTTCAATCGTCAAAGCTGAGCCAACTCTATTTTCAACAAGTGAAAAAACATTGAAAATTAGATTGTACGTACCAATAATATTCATGTTTTCCCACGGCTCACCCATCCATTTAGAGAGCATTAGCTGAATCTCTTTTCTAGAAGAACTTAATAACGGGATTCCTTTTAAATCTCCTGGTTCGATACGCGTTTTTTGCGCCAAGAATGAATCAGGAGAAACCAACAATCCCCAGCGCTCTTCTCTAGGCAACTTGATCGTTTCATATTCCTTCATTTCTACTGGCTCTAGTAAGAGTGCTAAATCTAACAACCCTTTATCCAATTTTGCTACAATTTCTTCACTTGTAGCGGAGACGATGTTAAAGCTGACTTGCGGATAATCACTAACAAGTTCTTCTAACATCATGGCTAAGGTATCAGAGTTATCCGCTTCTACACATCCAATGGAAAAATGACCATTTAGCAGCCGATCTCTTTTTTCTTGAAAGGAACGCTCTGTATTTTCACTCAATACTAATATTTCTTCCGCTCGCTCCTTCAAAAACAAACCATCTTCTGTCAACGTCAGCTGTTGAGCATCACGATTAAATAAAGTCGTGCCTAATTCATCTTCCAATCCCTTTATTTGTCTGCTTAAGGTAGGTTGCGTGATATGCAAAATTTTTGCTGCCTTTGAAATATTTTTTTCCACTGCTACAGTCCAAAAATAGCGTAATACGCGTAGCTCCATAGGCTTCTCCTCCTCTCTTCTTTAGTTTACAATGAATACAAGAAAAGAAGCAACGGGGATGTTTAGTCTTCTTCCACTCTGGGACTCAGCTACTGCTCTTTCAAATTTGTATTCTTTTTTTATTCAAGTATAATGAAGAAAAGCCACATATTGCTAAAAGGAGAGACTTATGAAACTAACAGAAATGCGAAATATCGGAAAAGAAATGGCGAATAAATTACATAGCATAGGGATTACGACTCCTGAAGAACTGCAATTAGCTGGCAGTAAAGAAGCATTTTTGCGACTAAGACTAACACATGAGAACGTTTGTCTTGTTCACCTGTATGCTCTTCATGGCGCCATTGAAAATCTTGACTACAATCAGCTTCCAGAAAAAACGAAACAAGAGCTGAAGTCTTTTAGCGATCAGCTAAAGTAACAAAGTATCTAAAACACATCTGCAATCGTTACTTCCCGATTACTTAAAATCTCAATATTCATGGTGAACAGAGGGAGACTTCTTCTTCTTATTGCAAGTCACGAAAATTCACTTTTTCGATGATGCACAAATACATACTCAACGCTGAAAACCACGAAAACTCACTCCTTATGATGCCATCGCGTACTTGGTGCTCAGAGCTGAGCATTTCTGTCTACCATCCTTTTACTCATTCTTCTCATCACTCTTCCTCACGTAAAAGTTGACGAATGAAACTATCTTTACGATGCATAATCATCTCCCAATCTTTAAAAATTTGCGCTTCTTCTTTTTCTACTTCTCTGATATGTCCTTGATTCAGTTCAAACAGCTTTGCTTGCGGATAAAGAAGAAGAATTGGCGAATGTGTACAAATAATTAATTGAGATTCTTGTTTAACCAACTCATCAATGAGAACTATCAGTTCTAGCTGAGACGCAACAGACAACCCTGTTTCTGGTTCATCTAAAAGATAGATTCCTTTTCCAAAAAATCGATATTTTATCAATTCCTTCAGAGACTCTCCTCTGGAAAACGTATGTAATTTCCGTTCAAATAACTCATCAGACACTTGTAATTCATCTAGCTCAGAAACCAAATTATAATAAGACTCCGCCCGATAAAAGTATGCATCTTTTGGATAAGAAGGATATCTAATTAACCGACACTCTTCGCCTAATGCAGCGTGCGTTTGATGAGTGACAAAGCGATTATTTTTCGATCCTCCCTCCATATTCAATCCCAGCAAGTCCGCAATAGTCTCTAAAATAGTTGACTTTCCAGAACCATTTTCTCCCGTGATAAAGCTTACAGGACAATCAAATGTTACTGTCTCCAATTCTTTCAAAAATGGAAATCCAAAAGGAAACTCATCTCTTACTTCTCCAGTAAATAAAAGCTGTTTAATATACATCTCTTCTCCTTTCTGTGCAAACTGAATGCTCCATTCACAAAAATGTCGTCCTCATGAATGGTAGTCCGTAAAAATTACTTATTCGTAATCTTTCTCTTCTATAGACTACACAGTAAAAACAGGAGTTGTCAATTCTTTCTTGAATACAAATCAGCCCATCTCTTCCCACTGTCACTTATATAGTTTTTCCAAAAACGATTGAATTGCTGCTGTCGTTTCCCTCCTCTTATACAACTTTTTTACCTCATGAACTTCTCTGCCATATCATTAGGAATCCTTTGTTCACTGTGTTATTCTTTGCCTAAAGAACGCATTAATCAAAGAATTTTTTTTAATTTATGTGTTTTTCTTATTATTTTTTAGAGGACGTGGAATCAAATGACAAAAAAACGCTCATTGTACTTATTTTTTCTCACATTAATCATTGGTTTAACTTATCAGTTTTTGCCTTATTCCGGACTAAACCAATCAATTTTGAATGTTGTTGGCAGCATTTGGAATGTTGCACTTGCAGGACTTGCTGCATTCTACCTTTCAAAAACAGAATTTCTTCAACAGTTTAAGCATCTAAAGTTCCTGGCTATTCTTTGGGGTATCCCATTAACTTTCGCTGTGGGCATCGCCTTTTCTACCATTTATAATTTAGTAATTGGACAAGCTACCACAAACTCGATAGGCTCCATTATCACTATTCAAATGGTTCTTTTACAAGTTCCTTTCATGTTAATGGGCGAAGAGGTGTTAAGTACAAATATCTTAATTGCTCTGCAAAAACAAGGAATTTCTTTCTTCTGGTCTAGTATTATCTGCGGGATTTTGTTTGCACTATGGCACATACCTGCATATGGTTTTCATCCTGTACAATTACTTGCCACACTCTTACCTACTCGTCTGGCATTGAACTATATTTGGAAGAAAACCGGCAGTATTTGGAACAGCTGGATTTGTCATTTTGTTTATGATCTAATCGGATTTATCGGATTTTTTGTGAAGTAAACAAAGGCTAAGAAAGAAAATGCACTAAGATTAGTCAAGAGAAATAGAGATTCTTGACTAATCTTAGGAAAGAGAAAGATGACATAACTATCTTAGCTTTATCCTACTCTTCTCATGCAACTCTCTCATCGAAACAGCCAGCCTTCAGGTACCTCATCTATTGGCGGCTTTTCTTTATAGAGTGCTCCAAATTCTTCAAATCTCTGTGCTAAATTAGTATCTACTTGTCCATATTTATTAGGCGAGATATTCATAAGAAAACTGATATTTTTTTCATTGTTCTCTTCTACTTTTTTCACTGCCCACTCCGCAGATTTCAGCGTCTCTGTCTGATAGCCTTCTTTCCAGAACCATGTTTTTGTATAAATATTACAGCTAGCTCCTGGACCGACAAAATCATCCTTTGCATCCTCCCCTGCTGCATTTTCATAAAATACTATATCCGTTGATTGAATCTCTTCTCCACTTCCTATATTCATCACTAAACAATTAGGCTGGATTGATTTCACAAAAGAGTCGATTTCTGAAAAATACAGTTCTGTAAATCTAGGTCCACCCCAAGGCGCATTCCATCCATCAAAAATCAAAAATGGAATTTCCCCATAATTCGTTAACAGCTCCCATAATTGTTCTTTAATAAATGCTACATCTTCCAACGTACAGCTTGTTTCTGTGATTCCATGGTGTAAATCTAATATTGAAAAATAAATTCCTGCCGAAATAGCTTCCTCTCGAAATGCTTTTAAATATTCATTTACCACATCTACTGGAAATGGACTATTCATGCAACTATGTCTGGTGGTATTCGTTGACCATAAAGTAAAACCTTCATGATGTTTTGCCGTCAGCGCAGCAAATTTTGCGCCTCCTGATTTTGCTACGCTTGCCCATTGTCTGCAATCTAGCTGATAGGGATTCCATGTTTTGGGATCAAATACATGGCGTGCTGGATCATCTTTCTCCGTAATCCCATAATCCCAATCGTGTACATCTGAATCATGAAATTGTTGCGTTGCACTATTAAAATGAATAAACGCTCCGTTTCGCAAATTCACAAACTCTTTTTGTCGTGTCACTAAATCTTTTCTCATTTTTCACACCTCATCAATTAGTCATATATTGCTATCAAATGTAAAGGATAGCGTTTAACAAGTAGAGTTTAGCAAATATTATTCTATTTTAGTGGTAAATATATGTGGTAAACTAGAAGAAATCTGTGGTTGTTAAGAGAAGGGAAAAAGACGATGGAATATCAAGTTGATCATTTTAATTCAGCAGACTATTTTGATTTCATTCAGTTTCAGCAATTCAGCTATCCTCTTCATTTTCATCAATTAATAGAGGTTGTTTATGTTATCGAGGGGGAATTAGAAGTGTTACAGATAGATGGAACGATTCTTTTATCTGCAGGAGAAGCGGTATTCTTTTTATCTAACGAACTTCATGGTTACAACTGTTCAAAAAACTGCGTGTACTACGCATTCATTTTTTCACCCAACTGGATTTCCAGTTTCTTGAAAACAATTAGCAATCTTTTCCCGCAATCGCCAAAATTTTCATTCAATGAACTACTCTCTGTAAAAAAGCAGGATTTAGATACCTTTTTTGAAAATCCATTTAAAATTCGGGGTTTTTTATTGATGCTTTGCGGTTATTTCTACGAGCAAGCTACTTGGACCACGCTACCCAAACAAAGTGATGCCTTGCTCGCAAATGTCATTGATTGGATAGGCCGACATTATCTTGAAGATATCTCCTTGTCAGATACAGCTTTCGCACTAGGCTACGATTCTTTTTACTTGTCCCACTTTATTTCTGAAAATCTAGGGACAACCTTTAAAAAATACGTCAATGGATTACGACTTGCACATTCATTAGACCTGTTTCAAACGACACAGCTTCCTATCGCAGATGTTGCAATCCAGTCAGGCTTTCCAACTGTCCGAACATTTAATAATCAGTTTAAAAGTACTTTCCAGCTAACACCCCGAGAGTATCAAAAAAAAATGAAGAAAAGATAGCTGTTTTCCTCTAGCTAAAAATTCAGAATAAAATCATTTACCAAAAACTGAAGAGCACCACCGTTTGAACCTAATCTGGTGCTCTTCATACTTATTTGGGCAGACCTTTTGTACTCCGCTTTTTAAAAAGGACAAAATAAAGAATAATTCCTGCTGCAATCATCCCTGTACTTATATAATTCGCCACACTCATGACCTGGACGCCTATTTCTGTAGGCGTCTGCGTACTTGTCATTGCTAATAAAGCTTGTGTAGAATTTCCTTCAAAATGAACGATACTAAACAATAGTGTCATCAAAAAGAATTGATGAGCGATACTTCCTTTGTTCTGCGTAGAATATTTTATCCATAATCGTTTATCCTGAGAAATTTGTTTCTGGCTGTAATAACTCTTAGTCAACCATGAATTAAGGACACTTTTGAAAAAGCTCAACAAAAAAATACCCGCAATTACCAATTGAGAGACCATCATCACCAGCAATCCACCTAATAAGCCTAAAAGCAGCAACTGTAACGTTTTTTCCCCAAAGTGTTTTATCAATCTTCCTGATAGCGCCATGGCAAAAATCATTCCTAAAGCATAAGGAGCATACAAATAAGTAGCTAATGATTCTCTTCCATGCACTCCAGTGATATAAAGTGAACCGAACAAAAATAGATAATTTCCGACGATGCCATTGATTAACGTGACAAAATTCAATGAGGAAGAAACTTTCCAAGTCCTTTTTTTCCAATAGCTATTGATACCTAATACAAACAAAAGAAAAAAGAGAGAAACCCCTAAAATAGAGTAATCAAACTCTGTTGCATTTGTCAGTAAGCGACCGCTTCTCAAAAAAAGCAACAAACAAAAAAACAAGAGGAACAACCCTAAATCTTTTTTAGAAAATGTATCCTCTGACTCAGTTGTTGCCAAATACGTAGCGTGACCTTTAAGCGATAAGCCTGCGAATAAATAATAAACGAGATATACAAAAAATATAAGTACTCCTTTATTTTGACCCCCAATCACCATTGCACAAAGAAGCAAAGCTGTTAGGATAAAAATGGCACTCACCGAAGTTTTCTTTTTCTTCCCAAACTCTTTTTCATACATCTTTACAGAGGTATTAGTCATAGGGAGCCATGCACCACTTAAGCCTAACAGTATTCCAGAAATAATATAAAGGGGAGAATAAACGGCAGCAATCATTCCTAAAAATGAACCAGCTCCTCCAAGTAGAAGAGAAAATCGAAGCAATTTTAAACTATCAATCGTATTTCTAATACCGCGAATTAAAAAAATACCTGTCATTCGGAAAGTATAAAATAAAACAAACGGCAAGATAGTTGCTACATTTACACCATCACTTAATTGAATAAATAAAATATATGGAATCAAAACAATTGTATTACTCAGTAAAAATAGTGAGCTTTCTCCACTCAGCTGTATTTGTTTCTTCAAAAATTCCATTTTTATCCCCTCAAATTCGTAATATCAGATTTTTATATAATCAAATAGTACCATAAAAAAGGAAAATGCTTAGGTAAATACATTTGTTCTCTTCTCATCTGTTGCCTAAAAAAGGCTTGCACGTATGCGCGCCTTCTCTTTTTTAATTTCTTACAATAGCTGAATCTTACTTGATCATCTTACTCCACTGAAAAGCTCTCTTTATCATATAGATGAGGAAAAAAAGAAAGGGTGCACCTAGTAAAATGATGGAGACAAACATTCCTTTGACTATATCAAACAGTAAAAATTCTAACATCGCTCCTTGGATGAGTAGATAGATTCCAGCAACATAAGCTGTTTTGCTAGACTCTTTACTCAACACTTTTTTGTCTAACCTCTCTCTTTTTTCTTTTGGTAAATCATTATATCCTGCAATAAACATCAACCATTGTCCTTTGGAAAAGTGATAACCAAGGACGAAAGAAACTAGTGCAAAAATAAGCAATACACAAAAAATAATGATATTTATAAACATAGAATCTCCTCCACAGTCCTCTAAATGAAACCTGCACACTATTCATTTAGGCTTTCTAACTCTAGTTTAAGAGAGAACTGAAAAAAAAGAAAGAGCTGTGGACGTTATTGGTGTTCCTTACACAAATAAGAAGACAACTTTAGTCTCTCTAGACCATCACGAAGCTGTAATAAGCACTATTTTAGAGTGGTATCATCCCCCGTCATCTCCTTCAATAAGTCATATGCATAAAAATAACGACCTCCAAAAGTTCGATTTTCGATTGAACTTTTAGAAGTCATTTCAACACCTACTTTTCACTCACAGTCTAATTCCAGAATTCTTCATTAACAATCGCTGTCAAAAATACATTTACAATAATACATATACTTAGTATTCTCATAAATACAAAATAAACCTCTCGCTCTTTTTTTATCTTCTTTAAGTCAACGAGTATATTTTCATATCTTTTGATCATTAAGTAGTCCTTTTAGATGAGGCATAAAAATTGCTCCTACAACTGAACGATTTTTAAAATTCATCATTAAGCCAGATTTTGTGTCATACCAGTCTGAGAATGGTACTCTAGAATTCGTATTTTCTAGATAATCACGAATAGGTTTAAGAAATTGTTCTGACATAGATTTATCATCCGTCAACGTAGAAACCCAAACCGTCCAATCAGCCTTTGTATAGCTTTCTCTACTGTCTAATGGCACACCAAACCGATTTCTTTGCGTCAAATAATGTTCGAGATCTTTTTCAATAATGGAATAATCAAAGAGTTCTAATTCAAAGAGCCTATCCCATACAATATTATATTTCAAACTCCACGTATTTGGTTGATCGAATGCAAGTCTTGTAAATTTCTCTTCAACAGCATTTTTCTCCCAATTTGTAGCCATTTCTTTTGCTGCATCCTGATAGACTATTCCTGCACCTTCACTATACTCATTTAACGCTTTCCCGAATATACTCAAAGCAACGATTGCTTTCAAGCTTAAATTTGAGTTATGAGCCAAATGACCTGCAAAATCATCCGTACACAATTGATTTTCAGGATCAACTCCATACTTCAACAAATATTCTGCCCAGCCTTTGTTTACTTCCAAGTATCGAGAGAAAAAAGCTGTATCCTTAGTCAAAAGAAATATAGTTGAAGCCATGATTAACATATTTCCAGTCTCTTCAATTGGCATTTGAAACTCTTCAGTATAAATATTCTGCCCACTTGGTAAACTAAAAATATCAAATACGGTATCATACGGTCCTCTAAATGAGCCATCATGATCGTTTAATCTATTCTCTGCATATACTTGGCCTGTCACATATGGGTAACGCCCAACATCATGAGGTGCATAGTCAAACTCCCAAACAGCCATCTCAATAAACCGATAAATTGGACGCATCATTCCCTTCACTAACTCTGGTTGAAAAATCAAAAATAGCGGGATTGAAGGGTAAGAGATATCTACAGTACCAATACAGCCATTTGAACTGCATTCTTTTGATAAGAAAATGACCTCTCTATTTTCATCACGTATCAACTTATGCGCACAAATCGCTTGTCTATAAGACATCGATGAGAGAAACTCCACTGTTTCACTTCCATATAACAAGCTCATCTGAGCAATCTCTTCATCTAATTTCGTACAACTTAGCAAGTTCTGCTCTATCTCTTTTAAATATTCCGTTAAGAGTTGATACATTGTTTCATATTTTTCTTTCCACAAAGCTGTTCTTGCTTGTCCAAAATAATTAATAGAAAAAATATCATCATATGCTACTAGGAAGCTTATCGCATCAGTAATTAAGTAACTTACTTCTAAATATTCATCTTTTTTTTGAACAATTGCACGCTGTTCACTTTGAAGCGCAACATATAGATATCCCCAATCAATGTCAATCAAATCACCGGTTGAATTTAATGGAGACTGTTGTGCTTTCCCCATCCAACCTATAGTTTCTTCTTTGGTGGTAATCGTATTCCAATTTACCTTGCCACTCATTTTCGAACTAGAATCTTGGCAGATCGACTCATGAAACCTCCAAAACAGCTCTACCTTTGCTTCTGGTGATACATTTGAGATACTTGTTGTTACTACAGTTACTGGTTCTGAAACTTTTTGAAGGTTTTTCAAATCCAAGTTAGTAGAAAAACATAGCTTGAGTTCTACAAGCTCATTACGAAATGTGTAAATTGTTTGAGTAGCAGTCACTTCAAGATTTGTTTGGAGAATGACAGGAACGGCGTTGTCTTCACCCATAAAACGATAGACCTGCGAATCAATTTTAATATAGCCACGAATGGGCATTTTTTTTCCTGTCCAACTCTCTGTATCAGTTTCATATAAATAGTCTGCTGGTGACCAAATAGAAAAATACGGATCACTTAGTATAAGCGGTACAGATGCTACTCTATTTACTTTTGTCATACTCATTCTCCTACTAGTTATTAGTTATATACTTTTTTACTGTTATTAAGAGCTTTCTTAATTTACTGCCAATTTATACATTTTATTTTTTGATAGACTTAAGACTCCAGCGGATAAATAGGCAAGTGCACTGATGATATCCACAAGAAGATAAGAAAACATTCCTACTAGCACTATCCATATTGGAATTTTTACCGCAATAGTTTCTTTTAATTTCGTACTTAAATAGAGATTGAGAACTCCCAACACAATAAAGAAGAAGCTATAAATCATTACAAAGCTGCTTAGATTTTCCGTTAAATAATTTAACCCTTTCGTGCTTGCATTCAGATTTTGAAATAGATTGTTTCTTACATATGGGCTGTAAAAAAATAATGTAAGTGTTCCATTACAAATATTCCACATGCCGCCGATTCGAATGATTACTCGTTCTAATTTTCTATTTGCTCTCTTTCTTTTATCTTTTTGTATCATAATCATTTCCCTATCCTTTCACACCGGCTGATAACGATAAGGACTCCATAAAATACTTTTGTGCAAATAAGAAAAGTAAAAATGTTGGAATAAGAGCTAATGCAGCAGAAGCCATCAAACTTCCCACATTAATATAATCTCCATATATTCCCTTTAACAACTCCAATCCTGAAGTCACAGTCATTTTATCAATATCATTAAAGACAATTGACGGCCACAGAAAATCATTCCACGAGCCAGTAAATGTAAAGAGTGCGACTACTGTTAAAATCGGTTTTATCAAGGGAAGTATCACTCGATAATAAATCGTAAACTCACTGGCTCCATCAATTTTAGCTGACTCGTCATACTCTAATGGGATTCCTTTCATAAACTGGCGAACTAAAAAAATATTAGCAACTCCACCCAATCCAGGAACAATGCATGCCCAAATTGTATTCACCCAACCAAATGAATCAACAATTTTATACGTTGGAATAATATTCACAACAGAAGGAAACATGGAGGCTGACATTAATACCCAAAATAAAGCATCTCTTCCTTTAAATTTTATTCTCGTATAGCCATATGCTGCTAATGAAACAATAACCAACACTAAAACAGTATGAATGACTGAAATAAGAAGAGAATTTACATACCATCTCATCATAGGTGCATTTGTCGTATTTTCTAGTACTTTGATATAATGATTCATCGTCCAGTTGATGGGCAATAATTGAAATCCTACTGATTTAATTTCTGTTTCCGATTTAAACGAGGTAAATATGCCAAATAGCAACGGAACAACCCACACAAAAGTCATTCCCAACAAGAAAATGTATGCGCCAATCCTAGTTTTACTAAGCCCTTTCATTTTCTATCACCCCTTACTATTATCTTTATTTAAAAGAATAAACTGTATCGCTGAAATAATTACCATAATCAAACCTAGCAACACAGCCATTGCTGATGCCATTCCTGCTACTGACTGACCTTTTCCAAAAGCAAGATTTCTAATATGCATCATAAGAACTGTTGTTGATTTAGTCGGCCCACCGTTTGTCAACATCACCGGTTGCCCATAAATATTAAAGCTTCCAATTGTTGTCATAACAAATGTATACAACAATGGAAATTTCATTGATGGAACGGTGATATAGAAAAACTTCTTAACTGATGACGCCCCATCAATATCTGCTGCTTCATAAAGCTCAGCTGGAATAGCACTTAGTGCAGCTCGGTAAATAACCATGTTTCCACCGATTCCCCACCAAATAGACACTACTAAAATCACTATCCATGCATATGGCTGTGCTGTTATCCAATTAACCTCCGAACCAAATAAATTATTAATTGGGCCCAGCCTTTTATTAAATACTAACGTCCATATCAAGGCGATTGCTGAGATTGAGAATAACCCTGGAATATAAAATATCGACTGAAAGATTCCGGCTGCTTTTATTTTTGTATTCAGTGCAATGGCAATAAGTAGAGGCACAATAATTAATAGTGGTACACTCACAACAACATAAATTAATGTGTTTTTTAATCCTTCAGAAAACTGAATATGGAATGTAGAGGAAGAATTAAATAAAATTTCTTGATAATTTCTTAATCCTACAAAAACTGCCTCACCTGTCATATCCCACTGTGTGAACGAAATATAGATTCCATAAACCAACGGAACCAAGCCAAATAGAGCAAAAAATATCAAGTGTGGGCCAATATATGCCCATGGTTTTAGTTTCGATTGTGTTGATTTCTTTTGTTTTTTACTTTTTTCTGTATAGTTAGTGGCCGTTTGCATCATTTAAGCACCTTCTTTTAGCTTATCATCAGCCTCTTTTTGTGCTTCTTTTAGACCTTCAGAGATATCAAGTCGTCCATAAACCATATCTCTTAGTTGTACACCTAAGGAGTCCAATGTGATCCCATTGTTTTTAAAGTCATAGATTTTTAAGGATGCCAATTCTTTGGGGTCACTTACTAGGAATGATTGCATGTATTCTTTATAGTCTGGGCTTTCAAAGATTTCTTTACTTGCAACATTTTGCCCTGATTCTGCCCATACATCTGAATTTTTCCGAACAAATTCAATGAACTCTCCGATAGCTTTCATTTTTTCTTCAGAACGCTCTTTCTTCAACAAGCCAAACTGATGGGAAGAAGTCCAGTTAGAAAAGGTTTTTCCATTAATTGACGGGGTATTTGTAATTCCATAATTTAATCCTTCAATTTCTTTATGCCCTGCGATTCCCCATGTTCCATCTTGAAGAAAGACTGATTCTCCAGATTGAAATAATTGTACTGCATCGTCTCCATCCTCTTGTGCAGCACCACTATCCACAAAATGCTTCAGTATTCCGATTGCCTCTTTCATTTCTGGTGTATCAACATTCGGTTTTCCATCCTTTTCAATGCTTCCACCTAATTCCGTCACAAAGGACATAGATGTCCACAACTCCAAATTCACAGGATAAGTAATTTTCCCGTCAACTTTTGCCTTTTTGGCAATTTCATCAATTTCTTCCACTGTGATGATTCCATCATCCAAAGCTGTTGGACCATATTTATTTAAAAGATCGACATTATAAAACATAGGAGAAGAATGTACGTCCAAAGGAACTGTATATCTCACTCCCCCAACTTCTCCTGACGCCCACGCTTGTTCAATATAATTATTTTCATTAATCTCTTTTTGATCCGCCAACACGTCTGTCATTGGTGTTACTAAATCTTGGGATTGGAATAATTCCACACGCTCTGCATGCATAACGGTTAAGTCTGGAACATCTTTATCTTTATTTGAATTCATCACCGTATTAATTTTGGTGTACATATCTGGAATAACAACATTTTTAATTTTAATATCTGGATTTGTTTTATTATATGCATCAACAATTTCTTGAAAATAGTCTCCATCTTTCCCAGTAAACGGATTCCATAAAGTAATTTGATTATCAGCAGAATTTCCACAGCCGCTAAGTCCCAAAATAGCAGCACCTAACAAAATTGATTTCAATACTATTTTTTTCACTTGTTCTCCTACTCTCTTCGATATTTAATCATACTTCCCAAAAAAACTTAATTGAAAAACTACTCTAGTTAGCCTTCGTGCGAACTTCTTAACCTACCATTATGCGAGAATCTATTTCCAAACTTTTTCGCCTCCTCATAATCAATCATTTCTTCCCACTGAAACACAAATCACCTAAGACTCTATACCTTCTCATAAAATTGACTAATTAGTTAATCAAATGGTAACATGTGTATAGAAATTAACTACTTCATCAACATCTACATATTAAGAAAGAAGGTAAGCGCTGTCAATGCATTATACTAATACTTAACACACTAAACAGTTTAGTTACTCCCACTTCATATTTCGTTTAAAACGCCTTATTTGATTAACTAAAAAGTAAAGAAAGAGTGATTTATCATGCAAATTGACACATCAATCCATTCTCTCCCCATATTTCAAGCACTTGCAAATGAAACTCGTTTAGAAATTATTCACTTGCTGGGAAAAAATGAAATGAATATTAGTACTCTTGCCTCACAACTAAACTTGAGTAGTGCGATCATCACTAGGCACATTAGACAGCTGGAGGATGCAGGAATCGTAAAAACCAGACGGCTCCCTGGTAAATCAGGCTTACAAAAATTAGCGAGCCTATCAATCGATTATATTGGTGTCAACTTTCCAGAAAAGATTTACCCTGAGTATCGAAGCTATTTGACCGAAATAAAGATTGGCCACTATACAGATTATCTGGTAGAACCTACCTGCGGACTCGCGACTGCTGAATCAATTATCGGAGATACCGATCAACCTAGATATTTTTTAGATAGTCAGCGTGTTGATGCAGAACTAATTTGGCTCGGAAAAGGATTCGTTGAGTATAAAATTCCCAATATTTTTCATTCCGATGAAACCGTGGAGCTTGTCGATATCAGCTTTGAAATTTCTTCCGAATTTCCAATTTCTAATAATACCTGGCCAAGCGACATCACTTACTACATTAACGGGATTAAACTGGGAACTGATACAATCTCGGGAAATTTTTCAGATGTACGAGGGAGAATCACACCTGACTGGTGGCCAGATATGTGTAGTCAGTACGGATTATTAAAACATATTCGAATTAATCGTTTTGATACAGGGATTGATGCAGTCCCTATTTCAAATCTTAATATCAAAGATTTGCATCTTGAAAATTCAGATTTTTTTACTTTTCGAATTGCATCAGAAACTGATGTAGAGAATGTTGGGGGCTTAACATTATTTGGAAAAAAATGGGGGAATCATCCGCAAAATATAAAAGTCTTAACCTATGTATCCTAAAAGACAACTCTTGCATACTTTTTATGAATAATAAAAAAAGCAACCACACTACCCGACCAAATAGTGGGTGGTGTGGTTGTTTGGTAACTCTTTTGTCATAAGGAGATTAATTCTTTTCTTTCTTATTTCGCACCAATAAGCTGTTCTTTTGCATGAACTAATTGTGTCAAGAATGAACAATAGGGTGTTGGAATATCAAATTCTTTTCCTTTTCTAACGATTGCGCCATTGATATAATCAATTTCTGTTAGACGGTGATTGATAATTAAATCTTGGTACATAGAGGGATGATGCAAACCGATTGTTTCACGGTTATAACAAGAATGAATTTGAGCCAAAACTTCATCCATATGTAACTCGATATTTTGTGCGTTTGCCACTGCAAAAAACTCTGAAACAATACTTTTTACGATTTGCTCTGAGACCGTCGTCTCCCCAAAATCAGCCATGTTTGAGTCAAGTATGGTACAAAGGCCATTCATTGTGCCGTTCACACAGGCTTTTTTGTAAATAGAAGATAAAATATTTTCTGAATATCTTGCATTTAAACCTGCTTTATTCAAGACTTCTATTACTGCTTGTGCATCACTTTTTCCTGCAGTCCCTAAATTTTGTAAATCAATTGATCCATTTCCAAATAATTTTGCTTTTCCTGGTCCTTCTAATCCAGCTGTCCACATCGTATTTCCCAATAATACATTGTTAAGCGGCACATAGTTTCGGATAATATCCTCATGACCAATTCCGTTTAACAGGCATAGCACCTTTGTTTTTTCACCAATTAGCGGTTTAATCGCCTGAAGCATCCCATCTAACTGCATCACTTTCGTAAATAAAATAACTAATTCTGCTGAAAAATCTACCTTATTCACTTCTTTTTGATGATAGATTGGAATTTTTTCGCTGATTTCTTCCCCATTGAAGTTCGCTTTTAACCCATTTGCACGAATAGCATCAATATGTTCTTGCCAGCCATCTACCAGGATTACTTCGTTTTTTGCTTGATGTAACATCAATGCAAAACGACTACCCATTGCACCTGCACCTGCGATAATAATTTTCATTTTTTCCACTCCTAATTAGTTATTTGTTCGTCAACCTCTAGTGAAAAAATACACTATTAGATTAACCTTATAATCTTGTAAATTCAAACATAGATTTTGACAAATTTCACTTATAACAACAATACTTATGTTAAAATGAGTGTTGTTACACGTCGTATCTAAATCGAAATGTAACCGCTTTTAAAAATATGATTTGAAAGGTGAGCTTATGAATATCCAACAATTGAAATACTTCATTGAAGTAACCAACACACATAACTTATCTGCTGCAGCTCGCAACTTATTCGTTACTCAACCTACACTCTCATTGGCAATCAAAAAATTAGAAAGTGAACTACGTACCACGCTCTTTACTCATGTAAACAAACCCTATCAGTTAACTAATACAGGTGCCTATCTATACGAGCACGGACTACCCGTTGTTCAACAGTTTGATCAGCTGATTGTCGATATTCACAATATGAATGAACAAAGTAATGAAACAAAAGTAAAAATACGTCTGGGAATTACAACACTTTTTTCTGTCCAATTTATGAAGGAAATCTCTCTTTATCTAGAAACTCATCCACACGTGGATTTAGCTATCAAACAAGATGGTTCTCCTTATCTACAAGAAATGCTAGACCAAAAAGAACTGGATATTGGATTGATTTCCTATCCCAACCTTTTTCCTGAGTCGCTTTCTTTTGAAGCACTTGAAACGACGACTCGTGGTTACCATGTTCATGTCGTTGTCCCTGAATCAAATCCATTGTCTAAACGAAATATGCTTACATTTAGAGACTTGAAAGATCAACGTTTTTCTTCATTAACAACCAATTTCATGTTAGGACGTTTGCTAATCGATCGAGGAAATGATTTTGGATACGAGCCTAATGTCGTCTTATACAATGATGATCTTCAAGTTTTGCTTTATAGTCTCCATAAGAATGATTCTATTTGTATTTTGCCAATTGAATATCGGGAAGTAGGGAAAAGTGATGGTCTAAAATGGATTCCTTTGAAAGACAAGTATGATTATTTCCCTATCGGAATCGCCTTAAGAGATGATTACCATGTCTCCAAGGATATCAAGGACTTTATTGAAATCATCAAAAATAATTAAGCTGTCCTCTCCCATTCACTTTTTTCTACCCCTGATAAGCAAATACTACATTACTGTCATACAATTTTAGTAGCTTCTCAAATAAAAATTTAGAGAATAGACCCGCTACAATCGGTACAACAAACCAAGATAGAATTAACAAGAGAATATTCAACCCTGCATCTAAAGACGCAAGTGGTCCAACGAGTCCTACCAGACCAAATCCAGCAGATTGCGGTGTTCCAGAAATATTGAACAGAGCTACTGGAATAGCAGAAATAATAGCTGTGAATAAGCAAGGTACTAAAATAATCGGATATTTAAATAAATTCGGCATCATCATCTTCATTCCACCTAGGGCAACGGCAATTGTTACTCCTGACTGATTCACTTTCCATGAATTAATCACCAGAACAATTGTTGTTGCAGCAATGCCCATCGCAGCAGCTCCTGCAGAAACACCATTTAGTTGGATAGCCAACCCAATCGCAACCGTTGTAATAGGTGAGATAATGAGCGCAGCAAAGGAACAAGCAATAAGTATACTCATAATAATTGGTTGGAAATCAGTAAAGTTATTGATAATTTTTCCAATAGCAACGGTAATCTGTGTGACATATGGATAAAGAAGCATTCCGATAAGTCCCGCTCCCACTCCTACAACAATTGGCATGGCAATAATTTCAACAGAACCAAACTTATTATCAATAAAACGAACCATCAAGACTGCAATTGCAGCAGTAATCATGATGTTGATAATATCTCCTGTTCCAGCAGCAACAAATCCACCTACATCTGGATTATATTTAATCACCCCTGCACCAGCAAACGCGGCACCGCCAACAATCATCATTCTAGCTGGGGTTAAATCAAACTGCTTAGCAATAAGTGCGGCAATAATTAGTGGGGTTGCCACCTGAAAAATCAGCCCTGCATTGATAATCATCTGAACGATTGTGATATCAGAGAAATATTTTAAAATAGCACCTAATACTGCATTGGGAATTAACGCAATAATCGTTCCTTGAGCCGTACCGGCTAATAATTTGTTAAAGAAAATCTTTGGTGTCATTTTTGTTTGAACGGCATCATTAGTCATAATCGATTCCCCTATTTTTTATTTTTTAATTTAGTTACCTCATGGCATGTGACCCGAATGACTAGATGAAAATCACTTTTTTGAGTAACTCACTAGTTATTTTTGTCAGCCACTTTTTATAACATCAATTTTTAAAACAATTCTAGTAAAAAATCATCCAAGCATTTACCTCGCTGAATCACTTGAAATACTCAGATGATCTTTTCTCTTCTGTTATTTGTGCTCTTTTTTAATGCTTAATAAATGTCTGATTCATTTGAAAATCTTGCTAAGTTTTCTTTTACATCCTTCAAGAATTTCCCTGCTTGCTGTCCATCTAAAATACGGTGGTCAATAGATAGACATAAATTTACCATGTCTGCTACCTTGAATCCGCCATCTTTGGTTGGAACCACACGTTTATTAATTGATTCAACCTGCAAAATAGCTGCTTGCGGATGATTGATAATGCCCATTGACTGAACAGAACCTAAACTGCCGGTATTATTTAAAGTGAAGGTTCCACCTTGCATATCTGCATTTGCCAGTGTTCCTGATCTAACATCTCCTGCTAGGCGATTGATTTCTTTTGTCAAACCGGCCAGTGAGTAGTTGTCCGCTTGATGAATCACTGGAACGTATAGATGATCGTCTGTTGTTACTGCAATGGATAAATTAATATCATTGTGATAGATAATATTTCCATCTTGCCAAGACGTATTGATTTTTGGATTTTTCTTCAACGCTTGAACCACTGCTTTTGCAAAGAATGGGAAGAAGCTGAGTGACATTCCTTCTTGCTTTTTGAAGTCTTCTTTTACACTATTTCTAAGAGAAACAATATTTGATACATCTGCTTCAACCATAATCCAGGCATGTGGGATTTCGTTGACACTTTGAACCATTTTCTTTGCAATTGCTTTACGAACACCATCTGCTGGTACAACGGTATCATTGCCATTTGTTGGAATGTGAGCAGGAGCAGGCGTTGCTGGTTTCACTGACGCTGGCGCAACAGGCTCTGGTGCTGCTTGTTTTGGTGCCGCTTCTAGTACTGCCGGTTTTTCAATCGCTGCTGGAGTGAAGTTCATAATATCTTTTCGAGTGATTCTTCCTTCATTTCCAGTACCCGTTACTTCTGTCAAATCAATTCCTTTTTCTTGTGCTAACTTCAACACAGCAGGTGAATAGCGCCCAGCATTCTTGCCAGCAGGTTTTGGCGCAGCCGCAACAGGTGTATCAGGTTGTTCCTTCACCTCTGTAGTGCTTGCTTCGACTGGAACTGATGGAACAGTTTTTGAATCATCACCTTCCACCTCAAGAGTCATTACAGCTGTCCCAATTGGCACATCTGTATCTAGTTCTATTAAATGCTCTTTTACCACTCCTTCAAAATCTGAAGGCACCTCTGTTGTCACTTTATCGGAGACAACTTCCATTAATGGACTATATCTTTTTACTTTGTCACCAGGTTGTACCAGCCATTGAACGACTGAAGCTTCTGTGACACTTTCCCCTAAATTGGGCATTAGAATCTCTTTTATTGCCATCATTTATTCCTCCTCATCCACCATTAAAATGCTGCTAACTCTCTCATTGCAGTGGTTACTTGTTCTTCGTTTACTAAGAACTCTCTTTCAAGCGGTAATGCGTAGCCCATGCTAGGCGCGTCTGGTCCTGCAAGTCTTTGAATCGGTGCGTCTAAATCGAATAATGCATCTTCTGAAATCATTGCTGCAATCTCACTCATAACGCTTCCTTCTTTATTATCTTCTGTTACTAGTAGTACTTTCCCCGTTTTTTTGGCGGCATTTACAAGTGTTTCACGATCAAGCGGATACAATGAGCGGACATCTACTACTTCTACTTCAATCCCTTCTTGCGCTAATTTTTCTGCTGCAGATAGGATATATTGAAGCATCATTCCATAGCCAATTACTGTAATGTCGGATCCTTGACGAACAACATTCGCTTTATCAATTGGCACAATGTAATCATCCGTTGGTACTTCATCTTTCAACAAGCGGTATAACCGTTTATGTTCATAGAAAATAACTGGATCATCTGAGCGGATTGCCGCTTTTATCATCCCTTTTGCGTCATATGGATTAGAAGGAGTTACGACACGTAATCCTGGTTGACCACAAAAGATTTTTTCTGTTGATTGCGAGTGATAGAGTCCACCACGAACACCACCACCATAAGGAGTCCGGTACACAATCGGTGCAGTCCAGTCCCCTTTTGTACGATAACGCATGGTTCTTGCTTCTGATAAAATTTGATTTGTCGCAGGTAAAATGTAATCTGCAAACTGAAATTCACCAATCGCTCGATAGCCTCTTAATCCTAAACCAATCGCAAGCCCGCCAATAAGTCCTTCAGTAAGGGGTGTATTAAAACAGCGATCATCACCAAATTTTGCAGCTAATCCTTTTGTTACACCAAATACGCCGCCTTTTTCTCCACCCACGTCTTCTCCAAAAATAACTACTTTCTCATCACGAGACATTTCTTCTGAAATCCCTAAATTAATTGCCTCTAAATATGTCATTTCAGCCATTTTATTCATTCCTCTCCGTCTTTTATTTTGCGTACACTTGTTCTAATAGTGATGATGCTAATGGATCTGGCATTGCCTCTGCTTCGTCAGTCGCTTTATCCACTTCTGCACGAACTTCTTCATCCATTTTTTCGATTTCTTCTTTTGATAGATACCCTTCATCAATCAATTGTTTTTCAAATGTATCTAATGGATCATGTTTCTTCATCTCTTCGATTTCTTCTTTTGAACGATACACATTTTGATCATCATCTGCCGAATGAGAGGTTAAACGAGAAACCATTAACTCAATCAATTTAGGCCCTTTTCCACTTCGTGCATCTTCAACAGCTTTTTTGAAGGTTAGATAGACTTCTGTAAAATCATTTCCGTCAACTGTGATTCCTTCAAATCCATAGCCATGTGCACGATCAGACATTTTTTCATTCGCATACTGTTCTTTGATTGGAACAGAAATTGCGTAATCATTGTTTTCTACGACGAAGATAACTGGTAATTTTTTCACACCTGCGAAGTTCATCGCTTCTTGAACTTCTCCTTGATTTGCCGAGCCTTCTCCTGTTGTTGTTAAAGTAACAAAGTCAGATTTTTCCAATTGTGCGGAATAAGCGACACCGGTTGCTAACGGCATTTGTGTACTTACAGTGGAGGAGAAAGAAACGATATTATGTTCTTTTGAGCCATAATGGTTTGGCATTTGACGACCGTGAGAAGAAGGATCTGCTTCTTTCCCAAATGAACCAAGTAATACATCTTTTGACGTCATTCCCCATACTAAGCAAGCAGTCATATCACGATAGTAAGGTAAAAAGTAATCTTTTTTCGGATCAAAAGCCATTGCCATTGCTACTTGAGCAACTTCTGCCCCTTGACCAGAGATATTAAAGGAGGTTTTCCCAATTCGTGTCAATTGCCACAACCGTTCGTCTAAGCGTCGTCCTCTCAAGACCTCTCGGTAAGCCTGAATCATTTCTTCTTTACTTAAACCTGATTTTTTCAACGTTTTCATAGTTATCAACCTTTCTATTATTTATGAATGGCTTTGCCATATGTGTCTAATGCTGCTTCTTGAATTGCTTCTGTTAACGTCGGATGCGGATGAATTGCTTCGCCAATTTCTATCGGAGAGGCATCCATATAGATTGCAGTGCTTGCTTCAGTGATTAAGTCTGTCGCATGCGGTCCTATGATAGAAACACCTAATAAATCATCTGTTTCAAGATCGCGAATCACTTCTACGAACCCTTCGCTTTCCCCATAAACCAATGATTTCCCATTTCCGGAAAAATTAAAGGTGCCAATTTTTACTTTTTTCTCTTTCGGTACATTTTCTTTCACATACCCCACGCTTGCTATTTCAGGATTTGTATACACACCACGAGGAACATTCGTATAATTTAATGGTTCAACGGTTTCTTTAAGTATGTGAGCAACAGCCAATTCGCCTTCTTTCATGGCTACATGCGCTAGCTGCATCGTATCGATACAATCACCGATTGCATAGATATGTCCTTCTGTCGTTTGATAAAATTCATTGACTTCTATCCCTTTTGGATTGTATTTTACTGAAGTATTTTGTAACCCAAATCCCTCCACATTTGGAGAACGACCAATCGCTACCATGACTTTATCGACAGTTATCGGCTCTTTTCCTTCAATCGTTACAGCTACTTTTTCATCTGTAATTTCTGCAGATTCCACTTTACTGCTAAGCAGAATACGAATTCCTTTTTTCTCTAAACTCTTCTTCAGCTCGCGAGAAATAGAAACGCTTTCATTTATTAATAATCGATCTAAAAATTCAACAATTGTCACTTTTACTCCTAAGCTGTTCAATAATGATGCCCATTCCACGCCGATAACTCCGCCGCCGACAATCACGATTGACTCTGGTAAAGTTTCTAATTCCAACATACCGTCAGAGGATAAAATCATTTTTTCATCTAAAGGTAAATTCGGTAATGTTCTAGGACTTGAACCTGTTGCAATAATCACATTTTTTGGAACGATAATTTCTTCTTCTTTGCTTTTATCATTAAAGGTAACAGCAACCGCACCAGAAACTGGAGAGAAGATAGAGGGTCCTAAAACAGCTCCTTCTCCTTCCAAAACAGTAATTTTATTTTTCTTGCATAACCCTTCGACCCCTTTGTGTAGTTGGTTAATGACTGATTGCTTACGTTCTTGAATCTTTTTAAAATTTACTACCGCTTCTTTTGTTTCAATCCCAAATGTGTTTGCTGCCTTCAACGTGTCATAAACTTCTGCGCTTCGCAGTAACGCTTTTGTTGGAATACATCCTTTGTGTAAACACGTCCCTCCTAATTTATATTTTTCAACAATCGTTACCTTCAACCCGCTTTGAGCTGCCCGAATCGCTGCCACATAACCGCCTGTTCCGCCACCTAAAATAAGTAAATCAGTTTGTTCTGCCACTTTTCATCACTCCTCATGCTCTTTGATAGTCTAATGCTGTTTCTTCACCGTTCAAGACACGATAGACTCCTTCATACAAAGCTTCCATCTCCATTTCACCGGGAAAGACCTTTACAGGAGCTATCCATTCCACATACTCTGTAATCTTATTTCTTGTATACTCTGAATACATCACTCCACCTGTTAAAATAATGGCGTCTACCTTTCCTTTTAAAACAGCTGCAAGCTCTGAAACGCTTTTTCCAACTTGATAGCACATACCATCTAAGTAATACTTTGCCTCTTCATCGCCTTCATTCATTCGTTTTTCAACAATTCTTAAATCTGTTTCCCCTAGATAAGACTTAATGCCTGCATTACCGGCAATCAGTTTTTTTACCTCAGCCAGTGATAATTTTTTTTGGATAACCAAGTCTGCAAAGTCCACCAATGGAAGTCCTCCGCTTCTTTCAGGAGTATACGCTCCTTCTCCATCCAAGCCGTTAATCACATCAATCATCTTCCCATTTTTATGCGCACCAACACTTATACCGCCACCTAGATGGGCGACGATAACCGAACTGGTTTCATAGGTTTTCCCTAAATCGCCAGTAATCTTTCTTGCTACTGCTTTTTGATTTAGCGCATGACTCACACTTCGTCTGTCAATTCCTTTTAACCCAGAAATTTTTGCTAATGGCTGGAGTTCATCTACCACTACAGGATCGACTATATAAGCTGGAATCCCCCACTTTTCGGCAATTTCATTTGCTAAAATCGCTCCTAAATTGGATGCGTGTGTATTGTATCTTTCTTCTTTTAAGTCAGCGAGCATGTCTTCATTAATATTGTAGGTGCCTCCTGGAATTGGTTTTAATAATCCTCCACGTCCGACAACAGCGACTAGTTTTTCTGACAAGTGATGTTTGTCAATAAACGCTAAAATTAGTTTATAGCGAAAATCGATTTGATCAATCACGCCCTTAAACTGGGCAATTTCCTCTAAACTATGACGAATTGTTTCTTCTGCTATTAATTCATGGTTACTAAAAATGGCTAACTTTGTTGATGTTGATCCTGGATTAATAACTAAAATAGGTTCCATACTTTCTCTCCTGCTCTTCTTTTAATAAACTGGTTTCTATATCTGTTTTATTGCAAATTCTAGCGAGTGTAGCTTACTCTGTGTAGAATCACTTCTGGAAGTTAACACCACAGGAACTTTTGTTCCTACAATCGTTCCGCCAACTTTTGCCCCTGCAAAAATGGTCAGTGATTTATAAAGAGCATTTCCTGCATCAATCGCTGGGACAACGAGCACATCCGCATTTCCCATAATAGGTCCTTCATAACGTTTGTGTGCAACAGCTTCTTTTGATAAAGCTAAATCAAAAGAAAGCGGGCCGAAAATGATTGCATCTTGTACGTTTTGAAACTGCTTTGTCATCTCTGTTGCTAAGACAGATGAAGGCATTTTTGGGTTGTAATTTTCTGCGGCACTTAGCAGTGCAATTTTGGGTGAAGCAAGGCCAATCTTGTGGGCCACTTCTTTCACATTCTCGATAATTTCTATCATAGTTTCTTGAGTAGGTGCAATATTCATTGCACAATCTGTTAATAAAAACGATTGATTAAATTCTGGCAACTCCACCATCGCAACATGAGATAACACCTTTTTTGTTTTCAACTCATGATCGTTATTTAATAATTCTTTTAATAAAGTATGTGTTTGAATAATTCCTTTTAATAAAATATCTGCCTCGCCATTTGCTACAAGGGCAACTGCCCTTTTTGCTACCTCCAGCTCATCCTCACATTTCTGATACGTCCATATAGATTCATCTGCAATATTTTCATTTGTATCAAATACAACAAACGAAAGCTCATCAGAATGCTGTTTTTTTGCCATTTTTACTAGTTCTAAAATTTCAGGCTGTGAGCCGCCTGCCACAGAAACAGTAATCATTTTCCCACCTCATTCATTCAATCTTCTTGCTATATTTAATTTACCTCTTAATGAAAACGGATACAAATTGTTAATTCCTATTTCAATATTAATAATATTAATACCTCTCAAAAAAGCCTGTAACTCAGCGTTCTTCTTTTCAAAAAGTTATTTTTTCAATATTTTTCATAAAAAGATTAAATTTTCAGAATATTTATTCACTCACTATTTCTCATTTAGCAGGGATAGATTTTCTCTTTTTTCACAAAAAAAAAGACTGAAAAGTCAACAGACTTTCCAATCTAAAGTTTGTGAAATTTTAATGATTTTCTATTAGATAATAACTACTAAAATTAAGCATCTATCAAATAAAAGATGAGTAGCAACTTGATGAAACAGTTTTGAAATTAACTATTGTTCATGACTATCTGACCAAAGCAGAAACCTATCCTCGCGCAAACTAATGAACCTGTTGTTTTGGTTTGTCTTATCCACTTAATTAAAGCGAAAATAGTTTATACTTATTGATAAGTTCAACCTCTTTTTTTAGATAGAGTTTGACCATTTTACAAGTATGGCGTTCATCTCTTGTCGTGACGATTGCCATCAATATTTTTTCTTTTATTCTACACTGTCTAGTGCCGCTTTATTAAGATTATCAAAGCAACCCATCTAGTCTTTTTACCTAGCTTCTAACAAAGAAGTCTGTCAATTACATGTTTATTCCCCTTATTTACTCCAACAAGCAAACTTGTTCACTCGTTAGCATTCCGCTATAATAAGACTGTAATTACTAATTTTAGCGGAGGATTTTATGCAGTTTAAAAAAAGAAAAAGCTTCTTTTACAATTTCACTTGGGTAGGCTATCTCCTTCTTGGTCTAGGGTTACTGTTTCTCAGTATAGGACTTATTTTACAGATTATTCCAATAAACGAAAGTAACTTTCATATGTCAGTAAATGGTGTTGAACAACCTTATTCTGCTGCTAATGTTCACACTTTTCGGTTAATTTTCTTAAGCACGTTTGGCGGTGTTGGCGGGCTACTTTTAGTTACAGCTGGTATTTTTATTGGCAGGAATTATTATAAAAAAAAGAGAGTGATTAATCTAAAGGATTCTGGAGAAAAAATAGTTGCCGAGGTTGTTGACTATCTGCCTTCTCACGTTAGGGTGAACCACTACCCTGCTATGTATCTTATATGTTCTTATAAAAAACTCACAGGAGAACAGTTGAATTTTAAAAGCAAACTGCTCCGAAGAAACCCAATTCCATTTCTCTCTGACAATAAAGTCATTGTATACTACGATAAAAATAACTTAAAAAAATATTTTGTAGATGTAGATGAAAGTATAGGAAATGTGGTTGAGTTATAATAAGTTCCCTATTGGTTTACTTTTATTGTGTAAACTGCTTTCTATATAAGGAAGAAAAAATTTATATCGTATTCAAAAACACCAGTAAAGCTTTTTAAAAGGCTCTACTGGTGTTTATTTATCTATTTTATAATCAGTTAAACAGCTTTCATCGCATCAACAATTGCTTGCAGGTATCCTGCAGTATCAGAGAATGTTGCGCCTGTTACTACATCTGCTGGACTATCATCTTCGCCTAATTTATCAAGCTCACCAATAGTCTTTTCTAATTCAGCTGCTGTTTTTCCTAATGCAAATTGAGTCACAGCTTTCATATTGTCTGCATAGGTGTTTGTAGCACCACCTTTATCTGCCATCATTGATGAATAGGCTTCATTGTTTGCTTCTTTTGAAGACAACACCAATCCATCCTTCACATCTGCACCAAAATCAGCATCAGAGTTCGGTACCCCTCCAAAGTCAGCTGGGCTAACATATTGGAATTCATCTAAAGCTACGGCAGCTAATTTCTCTCCGTCTAGTGCAACGGTTGTTACTGAGAATGATTTATCTCCGTGAGGCGCACCAAGAACTTGCACTTCTTTCAGATTAGCTGCTTCTGTTTTTTCTCCTTCAAAAATCATTCCTTTATTTGCTGTATCAATGATAGATTGCAAGTAGCCTGACGTATCAGAGAATGTTGCACCTGTTACTACATCGGCAGGGTTTCCGTCTTTTCCTAATGCATCTAAATCCTTAACAGCTGCTTCTAATTCGGTCGCTGTTTTTCCTTCAGCAAATTTTGCAATGGCACTCATACTCTCTTCCCATGTTTGTGTTGCGCCACCTTTGTCTGCCATCATCTTAGAGTACGCTTCATTATTTACACGTTTACTAGATAATACAGTATCCGCTGGGAAAGCTTCACCGAATGCGCCTTTTGCGTTTGGTACCCCTTCAAAATCATCAGGTGATACATATTGAAATTCATCTAATTGAACATTTAAAATTTTATCTCCATTCATTGTCACATTCACTACAGCAAAAGATTTTGTTCCGTGAGGTGCTGTCAACAGCTGTCTCATATAGACTGTTCCTTCTGCTGGAGCTGAATCTGTTGTGCTTCCATCAGCAATTTTAATCTCCGCACTTGCTGTTTCACTTGAGCTTTCAGCAGTCACTGAACTACTTTGTGAAGTTGCCGTGCTAGAAGAACTTGAAGATCCCTTATCATCGGGTGAGCAACCTGTCATTGCCAATAGCGCCAATAACGCTACCGTTGTTAACGTAATTTTTTTCATTTTTTACTTCCCCCTAATAATATTTATGTATCTATTGTTAATTATATCACAAAGATTTTTACAGTCTACTATTATTTTATTTTTTATTGATAAAAATGTTTTTAAAAAGGGAATGGCGACGATTACAAAATAGATTGGAATGTAATTTAATTTTTTGAATTAGGCAACTAAATCTAACTTATGATTCATTTTCCCCAAAAGAAAAGCGTCCTATAGATAGATTCTACATATAAAAACTCGCATATCATCACGAAATTAATTTCCTAATTTTTATGCGAGTCTTAATCGATATTTTTTACTTCACTTATTCAAATAGAGTAGGAATAACATTTTATTGCTCTTCTTCTACACTCATTTTAGCGGTCACTTTTTCATCCACACGTAAGAATGGCAGGTAAATAAAGACACTAGCTACTATAATTAAAATTTGCAGTATAGCAGCTCTCCAATCGCCACCAGTTGCAAGAAACCCCGATATAACAGGTGGTGTTGTCCATGGAATTTGTACCACCACACGATTAATCAAACCAACAGAAGTAGCAAAATACGCAACAGTTAATGAAAAAATAGGTGCTAGAACAAACGGAATGATTAAACTTATATTGAATACAATTGGCAAGCCAAAAATAATAGGCTCACTGATATTAAATATTGCTGGCGTTACAGATAGCTTAGCAAAATCTTTATAGTCTTTACGACGACTAAAAATAAATATGGCAATCAATAAAGCAATGGTATTTCCTGAGCCACCCATAACTGCGAAGGTATCTTTAAATGCCATATTTATAATATGTGGAATTTGCTCTTTGTTCGCATAGGCAGCCATATTTTCTTGCATATTTTGAATTAAAAAGGGATCTAACAATGAACCAGAAATAACTGCTTGATGAATCCCAAATCCAAAAAATAAATTGGCAATTGACGTAATTAACAAAAATCCTGGCAATCCAGTTGTCACCTTACTTAGCGGTGCAGTAACAACATTTGTAATCAAACTATTTACATCCATATGAAACAGTTGAAGAATAAGGAATGAAAAAATTGCAAAAGATGTGATAGTAATCATTATAGGTATTAAAACGTTAAATGATTTTAAAACGGCTGGCGGAATATTTCCGGAAAGATTAATCTGTAGCTTTTTATTTTTTGATAACTTAATAAATAGTTCCGTTGCTGCTAACCCTACAAAAATCCCAACAAACATACCTGAAGCTCCTGTATGAGTAACCGGAATTACCCCTGTCACTTCAATTGCCTTCTTAGCATTTTCTGGCGTAAACATTGTCGTCATCGGTGTTAAAACAACAAACGTTGAGATAGCAACTAAAACGGCTGCTATGTGGTTCGTATAATTTCTACTAACACACATATGATAAGAAACTGCGGCTACGACCAATAACGTCGTAATACTTAATGTGCCATTCCCTATAGATATACCAATTTTTTGAATCGTTGTTAATGTTTCGGGAGAAATAATCTTCCCCATGAATCCTGTTGGCTCCAGAATAACATAGTTAATTAACGTGACAAATCCCGCTAGCATCATGAACGGCATAAAGGTCGCGAATGCATCTCTTAATGTTCTCAAGTGTATTTGGTTCCCTAACTTTGTAGCAATCAATCCAAACTTTTCAAAAATGATATCTTTTTTACTGCTCTTTTCCATAAAAACTCTCCTTTACTTTGAAACCGATTACTCTTTACGAACTGATAATACAACACTTAAGTCAAAAAGTAAATATCTTTATTTAAAATTATATACTTTTTCAAAAAATAAAAAAAAGAGCTCAAAGTCTTTGACTTTAAACTCTTAATTTTCTACGAAAACTGCTTCAAAAATAAAATCTTTATAGATATGTCTCGATAAGGAGTACTCAAACGGTGTTCCCGATGACAATGAAACAACTTTATCAACTTCAATCATAAACTCTCCAACATCTATATTTAAAATACGCGCATCAAATTCCTTTGCCACATCCCCTTTAATCCAAATATGTGAAGTTTTTATCTCTAATCCTAGGTCATTTGTAATATAAGAATAGACTGATTTTTTCAAATGCTTGGGTTCCAAACCAGGAATAACTGTTAACGGCATGAAGGTTTGCTCTATAGAATATGGCGCACGATCAATAAACCGACTTCGTATAATATTATAAACGTAATCCTTTCTGCTAATTTCCAATTTTTTTGCTATCTCTTCAGATGGCAATTCAATTGAAAACGTATGAATTTCAGAGTTAACATGCTCTTCGCCTACTACACTAAACAGTCCTTCATTTGGTCCAAATACTTTTGAATTATCAATCGGCGTCCTTAATACTTCTGTTCCAAATCCGCTGCGACTTCTAAGAACTCCCTCAGACACAAGTAAATCAATTCCTTTTTTTACGGTTAGCTTGCTGGCATCATACTGTTTAGCCAGTTCATCTCCTGTAGGCAGCTTCTCGCCAATCTGGTAATAGCCATTTGAAATTTTCTTTTTTATATCTAAATAAATTTCCATATACTTGGCAATTTTTTTCATTCAGTTCCCTCCAATTGAAAACACTATGTACAACTATACTTTACCATGAAATACATTCATAAATCTACATTAAAATTATACCCAAAGAAAAAAGATATATATTTTTATTTAAAACTATTTATTTTAAATAAAAGTAATGTTATGATACTCATGAATGAGGAGGTATTAGCAATGACAGAGAAAAAAAGAATCACTTTCCCAGAAAATTTTTGGTGGGGATCTGCATGGTCGGCTGAACAAGCAGAAGGTCGTGGAGAAACAGGAAAAGCAGAAACTGTATGGGAGCGATGGTACAAAGAGCAGCCCTATCGTTTTTATAATCGTATAGATTCTTCAATTACAACTGATCATATCCACCGTTACAAAGAAGATGTGCAGCTTATGAAAGAAACTGGACACAATTCGTTTCGCGTTTCAATTTCATGGGCTCGCATGTTTCCAGATGATGGTGTTGGAACAGTTAATCCAAAAGCAATCGCATTTTATAAAGACTTATTTACTGAAATGAATCAAAATGGTATTAAAGTATTTGCAAATCTTTATCATTTTGACATGCCGGCAAAATTACAGGATAAAGGTGGATGGGAATCAAGAGATGTAGTCGATGCCTATGTTCATTTTGCAGATACTTGCTTTAAAGAATTCGGTGATTTAGTTTATCACTGGTTTACATTCAACGAACCTTTAGGCCCTATTTTGGGTTCTTATCTGGAAGATTTTCACTATCCAAATATCATTGACTTCAAGCGTGGCGCACAGGCTGCCTTCTTTACTATACTGGCACATGCGAAGGCTATTCAGGCATTTAAAAAATATTCTTTTGAGAGTAAGATTGGCGTCATTTTAAACTTAAGCCCCACCTTCCCGCGAAGTCAAAATCCTGCAGATGTACAAGCTGCCAAAATTGCTGATTTATTTTATACACGCAGTTTTTTAGATCCAATGGTAAAAGGAGAATTTCCTTCTGCATTAGTAGACTTGCTTGCACAAAATCAGCAATTACCTGCTGACTACACAGAGTCTGATTTGACAATAATAAGCGAGAATACTGCACAAATCTTAGGTTTGAACTACTATGAGCCGCGTCGAGTTAAAGCGCGTTCTTCAGCCGTTAACCCTGAGAGTCCATTTTTACCAGAGTGGTTTTTTGAACCTCATATTATGCCTGGAAGACGAATGAATGAATATCGTGGATGGGAAATTTATGAAAAAGGTATTCATGATTTGTGTATGGATATTAAAAATAATTATGGAAACATAGAATCCTTTATTTCTGAAAATGGTATGGGTGTAGCCAATGAAGAACGGTTTATGGACGAATCTGGTCAAGTGATTGATGATTATCGAATTGACTTTATTAAAGATCATCTGGCGTATCTCTGGCTTGCAATTGAAGATGGCTGTAATATCAAGGGCTATCACCTTTGGACATTTATCGACTGCTGGTCATGGATAAACTCTTATAAAAACAGGTATGGTCTGGTCTCACTTGACTTGCCAACACAAAAAAGAACAATAAAGAAAAGTGGAGAATTTTATAAGCAGTTAAGCGATGATAATGGATTTGACTATGACGTAGACTTGCTGGTTAGATAACCAAAATAGTGTTAGAATCTGGAGATCTGGACATTACCATAATGGTTCTGTCTAGATCTCTTCAATCCTTAATAAAGAGTGAAGATGGCTAACGTTTAAGAATTGATAGCTACAAAAATAAACAGAAATTCTCACCATTGATGAATGAGTCCCCACTGGTTTACCGAGGCTTTACACTTCTATTCTAACCTCAGTTTTCGTCATTCTTCTGAGTGATGAAAAAAAGGAATCAGATTACCTATAAGAAGTATTGTTCTATTCAGTCAGGAGCATCAATTTATCCTACTGGTTATTAAAATCGACACTGCGCTAGGATGAATAAGCACCTTAATTTCATACACTTCTACCAAACAATCCTATCAACAAAGCTCCGCTCCCTTTCCTCGAATATAAGCTACATTTTTATCCTCCCCCTTCTTTTATCATTCTACTTATAAACACAGATATTTTCTTCATATAATTTTTAATTGTTCTTCTTTTACGACATTTCACACAAAAAAAGAATCATATTTAACATATATTTTTTTAAATTCCTATCGCCAACTAACTTTATTTAATGGTATACTTACTGAGTTCGACAAAATAATTTGTTCTATAATTTAGGGGGAAAAAACGTGTTCAAAAAAGTGTTAAGTTTTGCAGGTGTCTTAGGTTTATCAATGCTATTGACGGCTTGCGGCGGTTCAAGTGATAAAAACAAAACGGATGCAGATGGTAATAAAACAATTGACAAATTATCTATTGGATTTGTTCCTTCTCGCGATCCAGAAGAAATTGTTTCTGCAACAAAACCGTTAAAAGATATGTTAATTAAAGAAATGAAAAATCAAGGGTATAACATTAAAGATGTTGACATCACTGTTGGAACAAACTATGAAGCAGTTGGCGAATCTCTATCTGCCGGCACGCTTGATGTTGGGTTCATTCCTGGTGGAACGTATGTTTTATATGATGATGGAGCAGATGTAATCTTGACTGCTACACGTGCCGGTCTGTCAATTGATAGTGATAATCCTGTTGATTGGAATGAAAATAAACCAACAGAACCTACCGACAAACAAACAGAATCTTACCGCGCATTAATGATTGCTGGGCCTTCTTCAAAAGGACAAGCATTAGCTGATAAAGTAAATAAAGGGGAAGAATTAACGTGGGATGACCTAAATGGTGCTTCTTGGAGTGTCATGAGTTCCTCTTCTCCAGCTGGTTACATCTACCCAGGTTTATGGATGAAAGAAAACTACGACAAAAACCTATCTGACTTAAAGAATATTGTTCAATCTGATTCATACGGTAGTGCCTTTGCACGTCTTGCTTCTGGACAAGTAGATGTGGTTCTTGCATATGCTGATGCCCGACGCGACTTTGAAAAGAACTGGACAAATGAATATTCTCGTAAAGATTCTATCTGGGATGAAACAAACGTAATTGGTGTCACTCCAGCTATTTACAACGATACTATCTCTGTTAGTAAAAATTCTGAAACAATGGATGACGATTTGAAGGCAGCTTTACAAAAAGCATTTATCGCTATTGGTGAAAGTGAAGAAGGAAAAGAAGTAATTGCTATTTACACTCACGAAGGCTATAAAGAAGCAACTTCTAAAGATTACGATAACGAACGCAAAGCACAAAAATTAATCCAAGAATAATATTAACTAAATTTAGTTGGGATAGAAGTGGCTCAATTCGCTCTTTTGTTCCAGCTTTTATTTTTAACAGTAGAAAGGATTTTACCATGATAAAATTTGAAAATGTCCAAAAAATCTATCCAAATGGACATGTAGGGCTAAAAGATATCAACGTTGAAATTCAACAAGGAGAATTTGTAGCGATTATTGGGCTGTCGGGTGCTGGGAAATCAACACTATTGCGTTGTGTTAATAAGATGCATGACATCACAGGTGGCTCTTTAACTGTTAACGATACAGATGTTGCCAGTCTCAAAGGAAAAGAAGTTCGAAAGTTTCGCCGAAAGATTGGAATGATTTTCCAGTCCTTTAACTTAATTACCCGTGGCACAGTATTAAAAAATGTACTTGTCAGTGCTGTTCCTGAACTAAGCTGGTGGCGTCGTTTATTAGCAATCTTCCCTGAAGAAGCTAAAATTGCCAGTCTTCAAGCTTTAGACAATGTGGGGATTTTGGATAAGGCCTACATTCGAGTAGACCAGCTTTCAGGAGGACAGCAACAGCGTGTTGCCTTAGCAAGGACTTTAGTCGGCAATCCAGATATCATTTTGGCAGATGAACCCGTAGCAGCGCTAGACCCTGTAACAGCAAAGCTTGTTATGGAGGATTTCAAACGAATTAATCAGGAGCTGGATATTTCAATCTTACTAAATATTCATCATGTGGATTTAGCTTTGGAATACGCAGATCGCATTATTGGGATTCGTAAAGGAGAAATTGTTTATGACGGCTCTACAGAAAATGTTTCCCAGGATATTTTGGATCACATTTATTTAGAGGAAGGAAATGGCCATGTTAAAAAGTAAAGTCATTACATTGCCTAACGGAAAAACAGTGATTGAAAAACGATCAAAGCTGCCGTTCATTCTTTTGCTTGTTTTACTTTTTACCGTTGTTGCTATGCGCGTTACTCACTTTGAATTTTCTGTATTAATGACGCGAGGACACCAATTTTTTGTCATACTAAAAGAGATGTTTCCACCAAAAACCAGTTTTTTAGATCGTGTGTGGCAGCCATTATTTGATACGATTAAAATGTCTTTGTTGGGCTCGTTATCTGGAGCGATTATAGCAGTCCCTCTAGCAATTCTTGCTTCTTCTAATATCATTAAATCAAAAATTATCAACGCTGTTTTCAAGTTATTATTAAGTATTTTGCGAACCCTGCCAACAATCGTTACCGCCTTAATCGCAACATTTATCTTTGGTTTGGGTACCATGGCTGGAACACTTGCGATTTTTATCTTTACTGTTGCCTACGTTGGAAAATTGACTTATGAACAGATTGAATCCTTAGACATGCGTACATTTGAGGCATTGGAATCAATGGGGCTTAGTAAACTACAGGCCTTTCGCTACGCCATCATTCCAGAAATTTTGCCAACCTACCTTTCTACGTCTATTTTTAACTTTGAAGGAAATCTGCGCTACGCTTCAATTTTAGGATATGTAGGGGCTGGCGGGTTAGGAATTATCTTAAATGAACAACTCGGCTGGCGAGAATATGGAAATGTCGGTATGATTTTGGTTGTCTTAGTTGTTACTGTTGGACTTATCGAAATCATCAGTGAATACTGTCGAAAAAAACTACAATAATCAAGGAGAATTGGTATGAGTGATATAATTAGCGCAAAGCTAAATGAAGAACCCTCAAAGAAAAAACAATATGCCTTGTTAGCCATCATTATCCTTGCCGCTTTAATCTGGTCGTTATCTGCCATTCAGTTTAACGCAACAGATGAAGGAGGCGCAAAAATTGCTGGAAAGATTATTCTAGGAATTTTACAGCCTGATATGGATTTGTTATGGAATTTTACTGACCAAGGTGTCTTTTATCTCTTATTTGAAACGATTTGTATTGCCTTTTTAGGAACAATTTTCGGTGCAATTTTATCTATTCCGGTTGCCTTTTTAATGGCTCCTAGTGTAGTGCCAAAACCGGTCTATCTGTTAACACGTTTCTTTGTCATCATTATTCGGACAATTCCTGCATTAGTTTATGGTTTAATGTTTGTTCGTGTTACCGGACCTGGCCCATTTGCTGGTGTAATGACTATGTCTTTAACTTCTATTGGGATGGTCTCAAAGCTCTATGTAGACGTTATTGAAGATATTGACGTGGGAATTTTAGAGGCAATGGATGCTATGGGCTGTACAACATTTGAAAAAATCCGATTCGGTATTATCCCTCAGCTAATTGCTAACTTTACTTCTATCACCATCTATCGTTTTGACATGAATTTACGTGATGCTACGATTCTTGGTCTAGTAGGTGCTGGCGGAATTGGGTCTCCTTTAATTTTTGCTATGAATTCTTATCGTTGGAATCAAGTAGGTTCCATCTTGATTGGACTGATTCTTCTTATTCTTTTGGTAGAAGTAATTTCCAATCGTTTACGAGGAAAATTAGTGAATGGATAGTTATCTCTGCTCCGTCTCAGGTAAAAGAGATAAGCTCCGAGTTTTGAAAACAATAGATAAACATACTAAGATTAGTGGGTAGGATATTCGACGGAATATCTTACCCACTATTTTCTATTTATAGCGTATAGTGAGGGTGAAAGGAAGCTCGAACAAGACCTCAAGGACTACGAGTCCGAAATATAAACCGAGCTCCTTCACTATCCTTTTAGAATCAGGTTTAAGTATGTTGGGACTACGAGTCCGTGTAAAGGAAAGTAGAATCGGAAGGAATCAGTGAAGGTCTTTCAATAAAAAAGAAAAGAGGAAAAATAATGACGTTTATCTTAGCTTTTGATGTCTCAAAAGGGGAAAGTTACAAAGTGCTTTACCAAGACGAATATTGTCTTTCAGAAGGGAAAATTACGCATACTCAACAAGGATTTCATCTGTTATTGGAAGAAATTCAGTCGTTACCTGATACACCTGAAATTGTTTTTGAAGCGACAGGAGTCTACTCTCGTCCGTTAGAAAAATTTTGTCAGGACAATCACCTATTCTATAGTCTGTTAAATCCTTTAGAAGCAAAGAAGCAGTTGGAGGAAGGCTCTTTGCGTAGTTGGAAAACCGATCAAGCCGATGCCCATCAATTAGCTCAGACTCATTGGAAAAATCAGCGACCTATCAAACAACTCCAACAATCACACTACCTGGATTTACGGGATCTTTCCCGCTTCTATCAAGAAATAGAGGAAAAAATCAAACGCATTCGCATGGACTTACACAATGCCTTACAACTGACTTTTCCAGAAGTAGAACAGTTCTTTTCCAGTCGTGTAACCCTTTATGCTTTGTCCCTTATTGAACTATTCCCTCATCCCGCCTTTGTTCTTTCTTCCAGTCGAACGAAAATCAAAAATCGCTTAATGAAAGCAACTCGAAAAAAGATCTCGGAAAATAGAGCATGGCAAAAAGCGGATCAACTTTTGGCCTACGCTTCCTGTGCATATCCTGCCGTTGACTCTGACAGTATTCAGTGTCAAAAAGTTCGATATTACGCCTGTCTGCTTCAAGACCTACTTGAACAAAAGGACCAGTTGGCACAACAGATGATTGAACGTGCGCAGCCTTTTGAAGCGTTTCAATTATATCAGTCAATCCCAGGAATTGGGGAATTGACCGCTGTGCTTTTACTTGGCGAATTAGGTGATATTCAACGATTCTCTACTTCAAATAAGCTAAATGCTTTTGTTGGGATTGATATTCGACGCTTTCAATCTGGAAAGTATGTTGGAAAAGACCACATCAACAAGAGAGGGAATCCAAAGGCACGGAAAATTCTTTACTTCACCATCCGAAACATGATTCGACAGCAGCGAGCTGCTCCTAATCACTTAGTAGATTATTACTATAAACTAAAAAAGCAACCTGCTCCTAAGAAAGAGAAGGTTGCCACAGTTGCTTGTATCAACAAGCTTCTGAAGTGCATGTATTCCATGGTCAGGAATCATACAAGGTACGCTTATGCGTATACGGCCTCTAACGACCAATAAGGACAAGTCCTTATGAGCAATTATACCACAAACCAGATAAAAATTTCAGGTAGACATCTGGTTTATTTGGTGTGTGCTTTGATGGTTATTCTTGCCCTAATTAAAACGTAAGAAGATCGTTAGATTTTCTTCTTGACTAATCGTAGGAATGAGGTCGGGACAGAAGTGTTCAGCTCCGAGAAATAAGAAGGAATTCACGAAGATTGTTCCTCAAATCTTTGGGAATTTCAGCTTATTTTCGAAGCCTTCAACTCTAGCATGTCTCATGCGTAGAAGTTGTTGAGAGCGAAACGCAGTGGAGATGAGTTGCTTCTGTTCCCAACCTTTATTAAGATGTTACAAAGGTGGGGAATAACTTAATTAGTTATGTCCCACCTTCATAGTTTTACCATATTTTTCCCACTCGATACACCGCACTATTGGTTTCTTAGAATTCTTCTGGTGCTGCCCCTTGTATCGCTACATGAATCGCCACACGTCCATCTGGTCTGTAGCTCTCAAAATCAAATGCATATATCCTTTTAATAAGATGCTGCTCTTCTTCCTCCCAGATTTTTTTCCACGTTTTTAATACACCTAGCTTATCAGATTCATCTACAGGATACTCTTTCCATTGATAAACAGATGTGTCAAACGCGCCACTTCTGCTGTCTTCTATGGCAATGGATACCAAATAATCACCTTTATAGTTCGACGCATAGTCATGATAAATACACGCTGCAACTTTTCCCTCTTTTAAAGCACGTTGAACAGTTTCCCCACTTTTTTCCCAGAGCCCTACAATTTTTGTTTGAATTTCCGGATCATGGAAATTATTTGTTTTTGTTGTGTTTAAAATACTAAATTTCATTACTTAACCTCCTTATGATATGGTTTAATGGTAGCATATGAATCCTGACATCCTCTGTCATGGTTTATCAAAAAGATCTGGAGGGCTTATTTTGGAAAATAGTCGATTATTTGAAACCATTTATTATCTTTTAAATCATAAGAAAACGACCGCAGCCGCCTTGGCAAATCACTTTGAGGTCTCCACCCGAACCATCTATAGAGATCTTGATACTCTAAGTAAAATAGGGATTCCCATCTATACTGAGCCGGGGAGAAATGGCGGAATTCGTTTACTTCAGACATTTGTTCTTGAAAAAACTTTACTTTCTGCAAAAGAACAAGATAACCTTTTACTTGCACTTAAGGGAACGCAAACACTAAATCCGGAAATAAGCGAACAATCTTTTTCAAAGCTGAAATCCCTATTTAACATTCCGTATGAGGATTGGTTAGAAATTGATTTTTCCCAGTGGCATCAACTACCCGTCTCAGATAATAAGTTTAATGAGCTAAAATTTGCTATTTTACATAAACGACAAATTCACTTTCATTATGTTAGTCCTAAAGGCACCTCAGAAAAGCGCGTCTGTCATCCTGTCAAACTTCTCTTTAAATCACAAGCCTGGTACTGTCAGGCCTACTGTATAGAAAAAGAAGCATTTAGAACATTTAAAATTAATAGAATGTACCAAATAGAAGTAAGAAATCAAACCTTTTCACCTATGAAAGCCCCAGAAGACACAAAACTATTAGCACAGCCTAAAATGATTTCTGTGACTCTGCATTTTTCTAAAGAAATTTTATACCGGGTATTTGATGAGTTTAGCTATAGCAGCATCGTAATGCAAAAAGACGGTTCTGCGCATGTAACGGCTGAAATTCCTGATCAGGAGTGGCTCGTTCGCTACCTTTTATCTTTTGGTCGTTATGTAACTGTTCTACAGCCAGAGACTATTCGTCAACAGATGATTGAAGAAATCAAACAGATTCGGAATCTTTTAGACCAAGATTACATTAACGGTAGCTGATAAAAAATTCAGTAGGTACTTTCAACTAATACAAATAGAAAAAAACTGTCAGCCTTCATCCTAAACGAAAATTCGACACTAAAAAAGAAGGTGTGGAATAACTAATTAAGTTATTCCACACCTTTGTAACATCTTAATAAAGGTTGGGGACAGAAGGAACTCATCTCCACTTCGTTTCGCTCTCATCAACTTCTACACATGAAACATGCTTGAGTTGAAGGCTTCGAAAATAAGCTGATCACTTCTGTTCCGATCTCTTTTATAGCTTGAATTTACTGCCACAATCTTTCTTCTATTACCTCAAGTCCTTGTTCTTTGAGCGAATCAATATGTGCTTGTATCAGCTTCTGCCTTCCTAACGTGTTCCGCGTATAAATTAATTCACTTGTCGAAAATTCTTTTTTGACTTCATAGAAAAAGAGCGTCGCTAATTGTTTTGTTCTCGCCCATTTCCTAGGAACAGAAAAATAGCGTTTCTTTATTCTAATCAGGTAGCGAGTATCTAAAACGGGGCGCATCACTTCCAGCAAAGCAGAATTAAATAAACGCTCTTCCTGATAAGTAGCATCTATTAACTGAATGCGAAACTCGTGGTTATCGACAGTCATTTGCACATTTACTTGCTGTCTTATAGTTCCACTTACCTGAAATACTTTTAATACAGATTTTGCTAGTTTTTCACGTACCTGACAGCTCTTTTTCCACAATTTTTGTGTTCTTTGCTGATGAAAATAAGTGGAAAATCGTCCATGAATAAGCGATGTCCAGAATGTTTGTCTTGTGATAATTGGCAAGACTCGTTCATTTTGTTGTAAATCAGACGCTGTTGTCTGGCTCTTTCTTATGAAAACAGGCATTGTCATATGTGTACCTTTTGCCAGTCCCTGCTGCCAAAAGGTAATGAGATGTTCTCTATTATTTGTAAAGAAAAAATTTTGCTGATTATACGTTTCCAATGCTTGTACAGAGGTCTCTAATGGAAAATTGAGCCGCTCTATCCCTGTCGTAATCGTTTCTGGCACTTGCTGATTGGAAATCCCTTCTATATAGGACAATCGATTGAGAATAGGCGCTAACTCTGGCTGCTCCTGCCAAGATAGGTTTGGCAAATATTGACCAATATGCCATATCGCACTTAAGGGTTTCTTTTCTTTTGCACGTAATGCTCGTCCTCTTAATTGCTGGATTTGTACATAAGAGCTTGAATTATTTCCTAAAATAACTGTAGCTACACTTCGACAATTCCAGCCCTCTCCTAATAAGGCGACTGTTCCAATAACAATTTGCAGCTGATTTTCCTCCAGTAGATTTGTCACTTTGGCTAAAATTATTTTCCGATTCTTTTCTGTAAGATTGATACGTAAAAAATTTTCTATCCCCTTCATTTCTTGCAGTGCTTCCTCGTTAAAATATAGGTTTGCTATCTGACTAGAGACTAATAGAAACTTCCCGCAAATTACAGCAAGCTCTGTTTCCTCTGCTACTAGTTCATGTAGACGAAGAAACTGTGGAATAACACCATAGTACGAAGGATTGCTTTGAAAATCAAACGCCTCTTCATAAATTCGATCAAATAAAATGACACAGCTTAATTTCTGCTTAAGTGCAGCTTCTTCTTGAATGACAATATGATTAATTGCTTCCATCTTCGCTTCGTGGCTTCCTGCTAATTTTTCTTTGGGAAATGTTGGAAATAAAGAAAGAACGTCCTCTTTTAACCAATGTGCTGTCTTCAACCGCTGAAAGATTTCTAACTGAGGTGCCGTCTCCCATAACCATTCATACACTATAGAAAGATGCGCTTTTGAAAGTTCTGGCAAAGTAGATTTCTTTTTAAACCCTAGTACTTCCCAGTGATCCTTTGACAACTCAAATTGGTTGTTTGAAAGAAAAATCAACATGGCAATATAAAGATCAAACTGTTGGTATATCTGGTGCGTTTTTGCAAGTGGGGTAACTATAAATGGGTGTGCAGCCAGCAGATGAACCACTTCTGTATCTGCAATAAGTTGATCAACAATATCATTTTGTCTTGCAATAAACTGCGCATATTTTTGTTCTACCTGCGCATCTGCTTTGATAAAATAAACGAAATCCTGATAGGGATTTAATAAATGCTGTTTCACAAGCTCAGGAGAAGTGATCTCTTCATCAATCACTCCGTTCAACTGAATATATGTCCGCCATTCTTCTTGATTATTCGTCAAAGGTGGGGTAGCAGTTAATGAAATACTCACCAACTCCTCTGCCCGCTCTCTCGCCTCAATCAATACATCTCCCCACGCCTTTTTCAGATGATGTGCTTCATCTAAAAGAATCCATTCGAATTCTTTTAAACAATCTGGGTTAACTTGTACCTGCTGATACATTGCCTGATACGTTGTAATTGTAATCATTGCTGGCGAAAAAATATCTAGACTCACACTCAATGAAAAATGAGTGATTGCCTGCATTTCCCACTGCTCTTTTAATAAGAGCGAAGGAACTAAAATCAACGTTTTCTTTTTACTTTCGGTGATTAACGACAGACCGACCATCGTCTTTCCAGATCCAGGAGGAGCAACGAAATGATAGGTTTTTTGATGAGGATGGGTCTTTACATAATCCACTATTTTCTTTTGATGAGGATATAAGCTTATCGATTTCATATCATGTGTTCCTTTACTCTTTTTTCAACGCCCTCTATCTTATGCTTTAGCGGGTCAGTTATTTCCGTCAGATTCAATCCTTTCTATCACTTCATACATCTTTGCGTAGATGAAATTAGAATCAGCGGCTCAAATTTTCTTTGAATTCAATAAATAAAGAGGAAGAAATCCCTTATCTCCACTCTCTTCATTCTTTAAAAAAATGCTTTCTCTCTATGATTATCTCATAAAAAAAGAAGTGACGACTATTTAATTTGAAAAGATTTTTTTGGTATTTTGATTAAAATGAACCTATCCGTATAGTCATAGAATTTATCCTAAAAATTATCCCTAATGATCCGGCATCTTCAAAGTTCTAAAATTGAAGTCTTCTGATTCTCGTGACTGCTATAAAGAAAGATTTCAAAAAAATTCCGTTTATCCTTCCAATTTTTTTAGTAAATGATACTGAGAAACATTTTTCCTGTCATATTTTCTAATTTTCTCTTTGTCTGCGTATTATATGAAACTTCACTTTTTGTGTCATCAAATGGTAACTATTGTACAATAGCGATAGAAAACCATTTGATTTTTGATAGTTCTTACCTATAATGTTTACAACGGTCAAGAAACTTCATCTTTATCATAGATTAAATGGATGACATGACAAGGAGAGAAGGATATGTTTCATCATGAAATTGTTGACGTAACAAAAGAAGAGCTTCCTTTTAAGCTCATCATTCATAAAAATACCAGTGCAACCATCCCTAAACATTGGCATCGTTCATTTGAATTAAGTTTTACGATGAGAGGGAAAATTGATTCCTTCATCATCAACGGAAAAGAACAATCACCCGTTTGCGGAACAATTTTAGTTATTAATCCGAATGAAGTACACAGTATTTCTGGAACAACAAAAAAAGGGGAGCATAATGAGGCACTTTCTCTTTTAATCCCCTATTCATTTATGGAAGAGGCGATAGATGATTTTCCTTACCGCTTTTATCATCTTCCAGCAAAAGAAGAACAATCTGATTTACAGCGCCATTCTTACAAACAAATGCAACTAGCCTTTCAATCACTTTTTTTATGTATGGAAAAGCCAACAGATACTATTCAGCTCAAAATTTTCAGTCTTGTATACGAAATTCTTTATGAGTTATCGGAACATTTTTCCTCGGTTCGCTCTGTAAAAAATGATTTACAACAGACAGATACTAACGAATTTGAATGGATTGATAGTGTCATCATTTATATTCAACAATATTTTACTAGCCCACTAAGTGTAGGTGAATTAGCAGATGCTTTTCACTTAACACCTAGCTACTTTTCAAGAAAATTCAAGAAATATATGGCCATGTCTGTGATGGATTACATCACTGAAATCCGATTACAAGAAGCTTTCCAGCAAATTATTCATACACAAAAAAATATTCAGGCAATCTCGGACAGCTGTGGTTTTCCAAATCACAAGTCACTGATTCATATATTCAAAAAGACATATGGTCTCACCCCTATTCAGTATCGAAAGAACAATTAAGTCATAAATAGCCAAAATAAGAGTCAGTTTCCTGCCTTTTTTGTTAACGTTTGCATTTATAATTCAATTAACAAAAGAAAGGTAGGTTTCTGACAATGAAAACAAAACAACAACAGACAGTTTTTAAGATTTCTTTGTTATCTATTTCTGTCTTACTGATGTCTGCACCAATTATTTCTGCAGCATTACCCGCCATGATTGACAGCTTTTCAAGTCAATCAAAATCAGCAGTCGAAACACTTTTAACAATTCCTAATTTTGGAATCATCCTCGCACTGCTGATTAGTCCCTTTTGCATTCGTATAATCGGGAAGAAAAATACGGTATTAACGGGATTAGTCATTGCTTTAATTAGCGGGCTATTGCCTGCATTGATTAACAATTACTCCTTAATATTAGGTGCAAGGTTCACATTTGGCCTTGGAATAGGGTTATTTAACTCGCTAGCGGTTAGTCTGTTGGCTGAGTTTTATGAAGGAGATGAGCTTTCCACCATGATGGGTTTTCAATCCATGGCAGGCTCATTAGGAAGTGCAGGGTTATCATTTTTTATTAGTTATTTGGTCACTTTAGGCTGGCAGCAAACTTTTTGGGCTTACTTGATTATTTTACCCGTTCTTTTCCTATTTGGATTCTTTGTACAAATTCCTGAATCCCGAAAAACAAAAACAGCCGACGAAGTTCAAACCGAAACATTTTCAGTCAACCTTCCTGTGGTTGGATTGTCTATCTTAATTTTTTTCTTATTCGCATTTTTCATGGCGTCCGTTGTGAAGCTTCCTGAATTTATCATTCACAACAATATTGGCAGTGCTAGCAGCGTCTCAATCATCACTGGGTTGAGTACACTTGTAGGGATTCCAATTGGGATGTTTTACGGGAAAATCCACCAACTATTAAAACAGCAGGTTTTACCTATTGGACTGCTCATTTCTGCTATCGGATTCTTCATAGTCAGTCAATCAAGCACGTTAGCTGTCTTGTTAATTGGCGTTGGTTTTTCAGGTGTTGGCTTTGGTTTAGCCGTTCCATTCATTTATACATGGACAGCCCTTGTTGCAGACAAACGAGCAATAAACTTTGCTTATACCTGTCTAATTATTGCCACAAATATTGGAGTCTTCTTCTCCCCTGTCCTTTTAAATACTTTAGGGAAGTTATTTGACAACACCTCTGCAGGGTTTAGTTTACTCATGGCAGCCATAGGATTTTTAGCTATGTCACTTATTATGAGCATCAAGCTCGTTTTAAAAAAGAAAACAATAGTAAATAACTAGGAGGAAAAACAAATGATGAAAATAGATATTCCAACAATGCGCGCACAAATGGCTGAGGGCGATAAAAAAAGAGATACAGGATTGACTGAGCCTACAACGATTACAGCAATCAAAGAACTCTCTTACGGACCTCATGGCATTGAAAATACATTCGACATCTACTATCCAGTTGGAACAACAACCTGTTTGCCAACAATTGTCAGCATTCACGGAGGCGGCTTCTTTTACGGAGATAAAGAACTTTATCGTTTTTACACTATGTACTTAGCAAGTCAAGGATTTACCGTCGTGAATTTTAACTATCGGCTTGCACCTGTCCATCAATATCCTGCCCCATTAGAGGATACCAATGCTTTGATGAACTGGCTCCTGATTCATGGAAAAGAGCATTATGTTGACACAGAGCAATTATTTTTAGTCGGAGATAGTGCTGGCGGACAATTAGCAGAACAATATGCAACTCTGACGAGTAATCCTCACTATGCAGGCTTAATGGACTTTGCTATAGCGGATGTTCAATTTAAAGCGGTAGGATTAAACTGTGGAGCTTACTTTATTGGACAAACAGGAGCAATCAATCAAGATTTCCCATTTTATTTTGGTGAAACACTGCCGGAGCAAACCGCTCAACAATTTCCAGTGGAATCATTTATTACGACTGATTTTCCACCTGCCTTTATTACTACAGCAACTCATGATTTTTTGAAGGATGTGGCTGAGCCTTTAGCAACTATACTTCGTTCAAAAGGAGTCGAGGCAGAATTTCATCTTTATGAGAATCCTGACGGTAAAGAACTGCACCATGTTTTTCATTTGGACCAGCGAAATCCTATTGGGAAACAATGTAATGAGGAAACCTTAGATTTTTTCAGAAAATTTCTTTAACACACATTTTTTGGAGGTAGACGGATGAACTATTTAAGCGTAGATATTGGCGGCACTTTTACAAAATTTGGGTTGATTGACCATTCAGGTAACTTCCTCCAGCGTTGGAAAAAAGAAACGCCTCATTCATTGGAGGCGTTCCAAACACTGTTGCTTCGTGAAATACAGATTCATGAATCATCTATAAAAGGTATTGGTGTGAGCTGCCCCGGACGTGTAGATACAAAGACAGGCTACATCCACACAGGAGGTGCGCTAAACTTTCTGTATGACTTCCCGATAAAAAAATGGTTGTCTCAGTATACCTCCCTTCCCTTTTCTCTCATTAATGATGGAAAAGCCGCTGCCCTTTCTGAATGGTGGATTGGCAATCTAAAGGGTATTGAGAATGGGGCAGCAATTGTTCTGGGTACGGGTGTTGGAGGCGGATTAATCTTAGATAGCCGCCTTTATAACGGCCCCCATTTTCAAGCTGGAGAGCTGAGTTTCATGATTCAAGGTCATGTTGAATCAGCGCCCACCCAATTACTAGGCTATTCTGGTTCCTCTGTTCGCTTTATCCAAGAAGCAACTACCCTACTTGGCGTACCACAAGACGATTATGTTACTGTCTTTTCAAGTATTGAGACCAATTCCTCACAGTCTTTAAACAGGCTGTTTGAAGAGTACTGTTCTTCTATTGCACAATTAATTTCGAATTTGCAAGCCATTTTAGACTTAGAAAAGGTAGTTATCGGAGGTGGAATCAGCGCACAAGATTCTTTGATTCAAGAGATTAGCCAACAATATAAACGACTTCGTCAGCAAGAACCACTGTTAAATCAAACAATGACACCACTCCAGATTGACGCCTGCGCTTTTCGAAATTCAGCCAATTTGTTAGGTGCACTCTATCAGTTGCTGTTGGATTTGGAAGGATAAAAAGAGGAGAGTCGGGACAAAATGTTCCGTTCTGAAAACTTAGTAGGTGTATATGTATCATCGGAAGTGAAACTTCTGTGATTTACTGTACAAAGTAGGTACATCTTTACATCTGTTTCTTTCAGAAAGAGTGTATCGGATGCACCAAGTAGGTACGTCTCTACATCTATTTCTTTCAGAAAGAGTGTATCGGATGCACCAAGTAGGTACATCTCTACATCTATTTCTTTCAGAAAGAGTGTATCGGATGCACCAAGTAGGTACATCTCTACATCTATTTCTTTCAGAAAGAGTGTGTCGGATGCACCAAGTAGGTACATCTCTACATCTATTTCTTTCAGAAAGAGTGTATCGATGCAATTTCAGCTTATTTTCGAAGCCTTCAACTCTAGCGTGTACCATTCGCATAAGTTATTGAAAGACAAACGTAGTGAGTCTTTCAATTCTTTGTCCTGCTTTTAGAGATTGTTGAGCTTTTATGAGGGTGGACTTGGGACGTAAGTAGTAACTAAAAATCCAGATACCAGTTAAATTGATTGGCATCTGGATTATTTTTTTGTATTAACATAAGAACTTTTTTACTCAATTAAAAGTGCCAAAAAAATAAAAATCCAAGATGTTCTTATGTTTAAAAATTATACCAAAAATCAAGTCTTTCTCCTTACTTCAAAGAAAATTTGCCTATCAAAGACAGAAAAAGATTCTAGGGAAACGAAATAGCGACTTTAATCTAGACACTACGTTCATGCCTATGGAAGATAATCACATGAAAAATGGTCAGCTGAAATCTGGCTACAACCTTCAAATTACCACAAACAGTTAGTATATTGTAGATTATAAGCTTTTCTTAAATCCAACAGATACACGAACATTGCGCCTCTTTGTAGCTACTTTAAAAGAGCGTTTTTTTGAACTACCAACCTATTCGCAGATACCGGTTATAGAGGAGTAGAAAACTATCAAGTTATTTTAGAAGACCTTGAACGGACGCCGCTCATTACCTAGGCTATATATTAAAAGACAAAATAAAAACATTGTTTTTATTGATTAATAAAAATTATTGTCTTATATTAAAATGTAAAATCTGCATATTTGAAAGTCACAGGAACAAAAGCCGATTCAAATAAAGATGGATGGGGTTCCTTAGTTAATTTTAATGGTTCAATTAAAATGAATTGAAAGGAAACAAAATGAAAAAATTAAAAGACATTTTAAACGGATGGTTTGACCTAGAGGAAGTAGATATTAATCAATTATCAGGTTCTTATTTTGATGGAGAACTTTCTAATATTAAAGAGGTTACAGAAGGAGAATATTCGATAACGGAAATAAAAAATAGTGTAACTGTCTATGGAATCAAACGTAATGACAAAAGCGAAAAATATTTTTTAGAACCTTGGGGACATTTATTTCCACTAGAAACTTTAGACGGAACTGTTATTTTACTAGTGATTTCTTTTGAACAAGATAATTATGAATATTTTACAAGTAATTCTACTAGATTAGTTCTAGATTTGACTATGAAGTTAGGCATTACAGAAGAAGATATTATGAAGAAAACCGATAAATATTATAGCTATAAAGCTGCTAAAGACATACTAGACAACTACAATGATTTTATATAATTCAACACAAAACGGTACTCAAAAATCAAACTAGAGCAAAAGATCCTGATTGATTTTTGAGTACATATTTTATATTTTTTTAGGAATTTCTACAATTGTTTCTAATAGCCCCACGCTATCCAATTTCTTTTTTATTTAATACATCAATGAACGATTGTACTTTGCACAAATTTTTTCCTTACTCGGCATTTCGTTCGTAGGTACTAAATACCCATCTTTCCTAACAGAAAAAATAATATCTGTATGCTCATAATTGTCCGGTGAAATTAGCTGATTCGGATACCAATTAATTACGTCACCTTCTTGTAAATCTAAAAATCACTTCCCAACCAAAACTACTCCAAGAACAAACAAGACTTCACTAGGACTTCTATTACCTACGCTCGTTTGTATTGCCAGCATAAAGCCATAATAAGTAAAAGAAGCCTCCATATCAGGTAACTTCATGTAATTCCGCCTTCGGAACCGCCTATTTTTCGTGCGCTGCCTTGTAGATAAGGATAAACTAACCCTCTTTGTTATTTTCCATCTGCAAACCAATAAATATACAAAAGTAAGTTTCACCAAATTTACATTTTTAAGGAAGATTCTTGACTGAACTTTCACTTTCCGCTTGTAAAGTCACTTACTGTCTAGCGAACTCCAACATCATTCTACTACCGATAAGAAAAAATCATTGAGTGTTTTCCACTGATTATTTTTCATTTGAGAAATCCTCTTTGCCTGCACCTCTAGTTGAACAAGTTCTTTTTCTATATAATTATTTAACACGTCCAACCGCTTCATTGAATCCAGCTCGTTTGTTTCTTTTTTTCTTCTTAATAAATCAGCGACCACAGGCTTTAGATTCTCGTCAAGGAGCTCATTTGCCAGCTTATCAAATTCAATCGGCGGTATTTCATTGAACTGTAAAATCCATTTACTGGCTAAAATTGGACGTAAAACATATAAGTACTTTTTTGCTCTTACGTGATCTGTTTTTAAATAGTCTCGATAATTTGAATTTGCTGTGTGCCAGTAATGAAAAAGAGATTTTTTAGTGGAAAAATAGTTCTCTAAAATGACGTTCATTTTCTCGGCTTCAGACGTTTTTTTATAAACAATTGGTGAAGAAAACCATTCAAAAATAGTTGGATTAGATTTATACAGCAGACGTAAGGCTTTTTGAATGTCCCAACCATTGATGTCGAACACTTCATCTAGCTGCCATTCAATCACATCTCTTACATCCTCTAATTTCAGATAACTCGATTTCTCTCTTATATATAGAAACCGAATATCATAGTCACTATCTTGAGACTCAAATCCCCACGCCCGACTCCCTGATTCAACCGCTAGAATGATTTTTACCCCTTCTTTTTCTTCTATTTCTCTAAGTTTTTCCTGAATCGTCTTTTCCAACGAGCACCCCTCCATTCAATAATGATTATTTTATAGAGTAGAGACAAACACCAAGTTCTATCGTCATGCTGTATCTCTACTCCTCTTCATTTCAGTCTTTCATCTATCCTTTAATGACACCAATGGTTGATAGTTTTTTAATAGGGACTACCAATTCTTGTTGATTTGCCATCACTTCATCAATATTTTTATAGGCAAATCGGCTTTCTTCTGCGACATCTGCTTTTTTCACTTTCCCTAAGACAACTTCTCTTTCTTTCAAATCCAGCATCACTGATTCGACTGAAATTTCTTCCTTCGCTTTTTTTCGTGAGTACACACGACCCGCACCATGAGAAGAAGACATAAAACTATCTGGATTTCCCAGCCCTTTGACTAGATAGCTAAATGACCCCATCGCTCCAGGAATGATTCCCAGCTCCTCTTTTCTAGCACGTGTTGCACCTTTTCGGTGAACCCAAACATTCTCTCCATAATGATTCTCTAACGCAGCATAGTTATGGTGGCAATTGACTTTCAAACTATATTCCACCTCTTTATCCACATATTTTTTAATGAAACCAGAAAATATACTCATGGTCGTCTCTAACATTCGTTCTCTGTTTTCATATGCATAGTCTAAGGCAATGGACATCCATTTAAGATACGCCTTTCCTTCACTTGTCCGTGTAGGTAAAAAGGGCAACTGATTTTTTTCTGGTACTTGGCTGTACCACAGTTCATTCAATTGTCTGGCTACCCCATTAAAATGTTGGCAAATTTTTGCGCCCAGATTTCGACTTCCCGAATGAATCATGATGCCGATATACCCTTCTTCATCCTTTTGAAACTCAATAAAATGATTGCCGCCCCCTAGTGTACCAATTTGGTAATAGGCATTTTCTAGTAATTCATTTGATTCTGGTAAGCTTTCATCGCCTGCCATATCCTTAAGTGCTTGATCAATCACTTGAGAAGATTGTTTTTCTTTATGTAACGAAAATCCTACAGGTATATCACGCATCACTTGGTTAACAATCAGCTTCATGAGTGACTGGTTATCATGTGTAATTTCTTGTATATCACTATACAAAACATCAGTTTGGATATAGCACATTCCACAGCCAATATCCATACCCACAGCATTTGGGACAATCACCCCTTTAGTTGCTAACACACCTCCAATAGGCATTCCATAACCATAATGACAATCAGGCATCAATGAAACCCACTTAAAAACAAAGGGAAGTTCAGCCAAGCTCATCGCCTGCTCTAGCACATTTTCTTCAAGTGTTCCTTTTGGCAACCATACTTTAATCGGAGAAGCATTTTCATTTTTTTCATAGTGAACAAACATTGTTCTCACTCCTTTTCTATTTCTTACATTCATTGTAAAAGAACCGTGAGGATTTCACCTTAAAAAAATGTTGCGAAGATACCTTTATCAATTTGTTATAATAGAAAGAACAAATAGAATTAGCGAGGAAAACACATGAGCAGACGCTTTAATGAGCTGATAAAAGAATTCAATACCATTCGATCCTACGCTCGAGATTTTTACATCAACGGCTTCAAGCAACGTGAGGACTTTGATGAAAAGAGCCTACGTAGCTATGATAATGAACGTCGCCGAATTGAAAGCTACTTACATCCATACATCCAATGGGAACAAACCGCTCAAGGAAAGACTATTCGTCTTGACTTAAAACAAGAGCAACTGGATACCAATCCTTTTTTCAAGTTATGGCAAACAAAGAGTTTTACAAAAAATGATATCTTTCTTCATTTTGTTCTCCTCGATTGTCTTACTAGATTTGATACGCTCTCACTATCAGAGTTAACAGAGTTGATTCACCAAGACTATTTGAGTTTATTTGAGAATGCGCCCATTTTGTCAGAAATTACCGTGAGAAATAAGCTGAAAGAATATTGTCAGATAGGTATTCTTCATGAAACTGAAAAAGATAAACGACGTTCTTATCAATTCGTTTCGCCTATCAAGCTGAATGAAAAAATGATTCCTGTCTTACATTTTTATAAAGAAATTTTTCCAGGCGGAGTGATTGGTCAGTTTTTATTAGATCAGATAGATACTCCTAGTGCGAGCCCGTTTCTATTTAAACACCACTTTATCGTTCATAGTTTAGATGAGCTTGTCGTCTTGAAGTGTCTCACAGCCATTACTGAAAAACGAACTCTACATATAATAAAATACAATAATAAACCAGTAAGTTTCTCCCCTTTTTCACTGTATATCAGCACAGAAACGGGACGACAATATTTAGTTGGATTTATTCACAAAAAACTTTTGACTTCTATTCGAATCGACACAATCAAAGAACTTTCTTTAGGTAAGGAGATAAAGAATTATCTTGAACTTGCTGAACGGTTTTCTAAATTAAAAAATACCTCATGGAACGCTAGTTTTAACCGGAATTCTCTTAAATATTTAGGCGTGCTTTTATATATTGAGGAAGGAAAGGAAGAATATTTACTTACACGAATCAATCGAGAAAAACGAATGGGGACTTGGCGAAGAATTGATGAATCAACCGTCCTTTTTGAAATAGAATTACTCGACTTATTTGCCATCAATCCTTTTTTACGAACGTTTATGGGACGGATTATTTCTATTGAAAGTACAGATGAAAAATGGAAACATTTATTTATTCATGATATGAAAGAGATGATTGCTCTTTACCAGCCATCGGAGGAGGTTCTTGATGATTGATATGTTATTTCACGAGGTTTATGGTGTTTATTTCGCCATTGTCAAAACTATTTTAAGTCAAAAACACCCGTTGACAACTAAAGAACTTGATGAAATCATTCGAGCAAAAGGCTTCGATGAATCCAGCTTACAAGTTCTCCCTTCTTTGCAAAATAAAAGAAGTCCCTGGTTTCTTTTGCGCGAGGAAAACGGAAATTGGTTGCCTGTTACACAACATTCACCTGAATTCATTCAAACAACATTAGAACGAAGATGGCTAAAAACGGTGCTGACTGATCCGCGGTTGATGTTTTTCATGGAGCCTAATGAAATTGCCGATTTGAATCTGCAACTAGAGGGAGTCGCTCCACTTTTTACGCTCTCTTCTCTCACGTATTTTGATCAATTCCAGCAAACAGACTCGCTTGTTGCATTCACTCAGCAACAAAGTCACTTTAAACAGCTATTAGCCGCTATTCAGGAAAAAAAGCAGGTGAGAATCCTCTATCAAAGGAATCCGGCCACAGAAAAAACAAGCGGAAAATTCTTACCTGTTAAGTTAGAATATTCACCAAAAAACAATCTATTTCGATTAAAAGCATGGCGAATTTTACGAAGAAGCCGATTTGAAGTCACACTCAATTTGAATCGAATACTAAGTATCCATTCCATTGAATCAGTGAAAAATAGTGCTGACTTACCCATCACCTCGCGACAGAAACAGGCAAGTGTAACTTGTATCCTTGTGGACAAACGCCAAGCATTAAAACGCAGTATGGATCATTTTGCAGACTTTCAAAAAACTACGCGACGCTTAGATGAAACTCATTATGAATTAACCATTCATTATGCAACAGCAGATGAAACAGAAGTTCTCATTCGGCTTTTATCATTCGGCCCCTTTTTAACTGTCACCGCACCTGAACGCTTTGTTCAGCAAGTCAAAGAACGGGTTGAGGCACAGAAAAAGTGGCTGGATGAAAAATAAAAGAGGCGCTATTTCATCATTCATCCTTAGGACAAGACTTCTTTCATGCTAGGAATCTGAAAGAGATAATGGTTTCATCAATCCTCTTTCGTAACATTGCTTTTCAAGAATATGAGGTGTCTATCTTCTGCAAGAGACTGTCAGCAATTATGGAAACAGTGAGTAGTAACAAAAAGAAGAGTCTGGAGGTCGGGACAAAATGTTCCATTTTTGAAAACTTAGTAGGTGCATATGCATCATCGAAGTAAAGCTTCTGTGATTTACAGCACCAAGCAGGCACTCTTTAAACTGACTGGAAATACCAAAGATTATCTTCCAATGTTGACTGATTTCCGGTGCTACTCAAACTTTGGAAACAAGTAAGTGTATCTGTTCCTGCCGTTTATTAAACTTTTACGAGGGTGAGGTTTAACTTAATTAGTTATCCCTCACCCTCGTACTTATAAACGCTTAAGGTTGGAGACAAAAACAGCCTCCGTCCACAGCTTCTTTATAATTCTTCACCGTTTGAAGCAATTACTTTTTGATACCAAGAGAAAGATTTTTTTCTCGTTCTCTTTGCAGACCCTTGGCCTAAATCATCTAGGTCAACATGAATGAGTCCATAACGTTTAGACATTTCCGCAGTTGAAGAAGAAACAATATCAATGGGTCCCCACCAGCAGTATGCCAAAATATCCACACCATCTAATACAGCCATCTTCATTGCTTCAATGTGCTTGCGAATGTAATCAATCCGATAATCATCTTGAATCGATCCGTCAGCTTGTATTTCATCCAAAGCGCCTAACCCATTTTCAGCTACAATAATGGGTTTTTGATAGCGATCCCAGTTTTGACTTAAGGCATTATAAAAACCAAGCGGGTCCATTCGCCATTCCCATGGAGTTGGCTCTAAATAAGGATTTTGTGACATGTCAAATGCTTTATACTCATTTTTCTTATGATCAATCACACTTGATGAATAATAAGACATGGCTAGAAAATCCATGGTGTTTTCTTTTAACAGCTTCTCATCTTCTGGCTCCATCTCAATTTTAATATTCTGCTCTTCAAAATAACGCAAAATATAGGTTGGGTACTCTCCCCTAAAGGCAATATCTGTAAAATAGTAGTTTTGTAGCCGATTTCGCTTCATTGTCAACGCCACATCTTCTGGATGACAGGTTGCTGGATAGTTGGTTCCATCAGCTAACATAATTCCCATTTGCATTGCCGGATCAATCGTACGTGCTAATTCAGTCGTTTTTGCACAAGCAACAAATAAATTGTGTACTGCTTGGTACATCAATTGATCCATCTTCTCTTCTGGAACTTGGTCATCATAAATTCCTAACAAGCCAAAACGAACAATTGGAATCAAATTAATCTGGTTTGCTACAATCCAATAAGTAACTTTATCATGATAACGCTCCATGAGAACCTTTGCGTAGCGAACAAAGAAGTCAATCACTTTACGATTTCCAAAACCTCCATATTCAGTCACTAAATGCAAAGGCATGTCATAATGTGAGATAGTCATAATGGGTTCCATCCCGTATTTTAACAGCTCATCAATAAAACGATCATAAAATTTTAATCCTTCTTCATTTGGTTCCAGCTCATCACCATTCGGAAAAATTCGACTCCAAGAAAAGCTTGAACGAAAACAAGTAAAGCCCATCTCTGCCATCAACTTTAAGTCTTCTGGATACGTATTGTAAAAATCAATCCCGTGGCGTTTAGGATAATAGCCTTCTGTATCCTCAGCCGCCGCTTTAATATATGCGAGTGTCCCTCCCCCTTCTAGTCCATAGTGTAATCGGTCAAGATTCTGATCATACATATGAATATCGCTAGTCGATAGCCCTCGACCATCCTTTAAATACTCTCCTTCAACTTGGCAGGCTGCTACTGCGCCTCCCCATAAAAAATCTTTTTTAAATCCAGTTGGTAATTTTTTCATTGTGTCCTCCTTTAGAGTTGTTCACCATTTGTTGCACACACTTGTTTATACCAGGCATAACTATCTTTTAAGTAACGCTTATTACTACCGTTGCCATAATCGTCGCGATCAACATAAATAAATCCGTACCGTTTACTCATTTCACTTGATGAACAAGAAATAATATCAATCGGTCCCCAAGCATAATAGCCTCGTACATCTACCCCATCAATAATGGCCTCTTTCATTGCTTGTAAGTGTTTCTTATAAAAGTCAATGCGATAGTCATCGTGAACCATTCCTTCTGTAAATTCATCATAAAACCCACTGCCATTTTCAGTAATATAAATCGGTAATTGATAGCGGTCGTATAATTCATTCAATGTATAGCGTAATCCAGTCGCATCAAACGTCCAGCCCCATGGATTGGCTTCAAGATTTTCATTCATTTCAAAACCAGCTTTTGTTGCAAAGCTCTCTTTTGAAACAACTGATGAATAATAATAGGAGAAACTCAAGAAATCAGCCGTATTCTTCAAGTCTTCTGCATCATTTTCACCAAAATTAATTTGAATATTTTTTTCTTGTAAATGTCTTAGATAATAGCCGGGATAATAGCCACGCAGTAAAACATCTGTATAGAATAATTGTGTTTGGCGATACTGTAATGCTGCTAGGTTATCTTCAGGCTTTGTCGTTTTTGCATACACTGGAGAATTATAAATCATCATGCCTATTTCTAAATCAGGATAGGTTGCATGCGCGTATTTTGTGGCTCTTGCAGAAGCAACAATTTCATTATGAACCGCTTGATAAATGGCATTTTGATAATTATCAACTCGATCTTCCAGTATTCCTAGATGATTGAATGTTTCAAAATGTACGAGATTAATTTGATTAACTACAATCCATTTTTTAACTTTTGAATGAAATCGATCAAATAACGTTTGGCATAGCTTTTCAAATAATGGAATCGTTTCTCGTGATAGCCAACCATTTTGTTTCAAGGCTAGATTCAAAGGCATTTCATAATGAGAGATAGTAATCATTGGTTCGATACCTAAACGAAGCATTTCATCAAGAAGTTCATCATAAAACTTTAAGCCAGCTTCATTTGGTTGACTATCATCACCATTTGGAAAAATCCGAGACCAGTTAATACTTGTTCTTAAAGCATTAATACCCATTCCTTTTAATAATGCCAAGTCTTCTTTATAGGTGTGGTAAAAATCAATTCCCCAACGTTTTGGAAAATAGCGATGCTCTTCTTTTCCACTTTTTATTGCTTTTAGTACATATTCAGATGACAAGCCTTTGTTGCTCTTCTTTTTTATATCAATATGGTCAACAAATTCATTCACATCTGCTACACATAGACCTTTTCCATCTTCTAAATAGGCACCCTCCATTTGATTCGCAGCCAATGCCCCACCCCACAAGAAATTTTTAGGGAATCCTGTCGGAATATTATACATAGTTATTTGGCCTCCAATGCTGAAATTCTGCTATCTACTGTTTTTGAGATTGAAATGATTTGTTTTGCTAGATTAATTTCACTCATAATTGTCATCAATGTATCTTGTGCGTGCGCAAACAGCAGACTATACTCACTTTTCTCTTCTCCTGCTGCTTCATCTTGAATCGCATCTGTTTGGATTTTATGTGCTTTCGTAATTTCCTTTGAAGCCAGCTTCATTTTTTCATCAGCTAATTCAAAATCATTTTTAGCCACTGCATTTAATGCTTCCATACAGATAGCACGCGCATCCCCAGCATGAAGAATAATCATCATCGCTGCTTGAACTTTTTCTTCTGTCATCTTATCATCTCCTTAAATTTGAATACTTATGCTTCCTCTGCTTCTTCTCGTATGCATTGATTGTCATATACACGCAAGAACGGATACCAAATCAATGTTGAGACAACAAAAATGATTACAGCTAAAGCAACGGATCCTAAATGACCACCTGTCGCTAACCAGGTCAAGATTGGATAGGGGATATACCATAGATTAAATTGAATGTCTGGAATTTTACCAAAAGGAATCACTATTGTTAAAAACCAGGCTAATAATGGAACAACGACTGAATTAATCCACATTGGAATCATCAACATTGGGTTAAAAGCAATCGCACCAAATACTATCGGCTCATTGATATTGAATATTGAGGGTACAATAGATGCGCGACCTAAGGAGGTCAATTTTTTTGACTTCATTGTCAGCATTAAAATAACTAACCCTAATGTACAAGCCAGTCCGCCAATTTTTAAATACGCATAGTCAAAACTTTGTGTGGCAAACATTTGCGCCCCTTCATTGATATTTAATTCAATATTCTGTAGATACACAGGTGCTGTAATTGGAAATAATATCCACCCGGAAATCCCTAAAGAATATAGAAAGACAACGATAAAATTCACCAAGGTAAAGCCCCAAATATTAGACATTACACTTTTTAGAGGAACAAAAATAGATTGAATAGCTAGGTACAAATCAAAATTAAAAATAAATATTAGCACCCACCCAAAAATAACAATCAAACCAACTGGCAGCATTTGATCAAACCAAGTTCTGACAAAGTCAGGTAGACTAGTATCTTCTTTAAAGAAAGAAATTTTTCTTAACGTTTTAAAGATAAAGGCGACAAAAAAGCCAGAAATCATCGAAATGAACATACCGGATGAACCAAATGAATCATGACTAAAGCCAACTACACCATCCTTGACTAATTGTGGAGAAATAATCATTGCGTATAAAATCATTCCAGCAATTGCCGCTACAAATCTTGAGCCGCGCATTCTAAATTTCTCCATTAAAATCATTGGAAGTAAAAATGCTATCATCATCCCAATAACACCCATTGTCCAGCCAAACGGCGTCCAAAAATTAGCAAACCATTCAAAGCCTTTGATTTCTGATGGCAATGTTAATACTGCAAATATACTTCCTAAAAAAATTAATGGCATAATTTGATTAATTGTATCTTTCAGACTACTAACCCAACGATTATTTGCAAACTTATTCATTTTAGGCTGAAAAGTTTCTTCTAACCACTTCATAATTTTTTTCATTTTCTTACTCTCCTTTTACGCATTCATTTCTTTTCTACTAATTCATTTCTTCCAATAAATGTTCGATTGCTTTTTGTCCATCTAATTTTGAATAATAATCCGGACGCATTAAAATAACTGGCAGCTCACGTCCTTCTGTATAGGAGTCAATATCATCTAAGATATAAGATAAATGTGGCCCTACCATCAATGCATCAATCTCATCAATATAATTTTCAATTTCAGATTCACTTCTTGCTCGAATCTCCATTTCAATCTCTTGAACTTTCGCTGCCTTGCGCATATTTGCAGCCATAAAACCTGAACTAGCTCCTGAACCACAAACCAACAATATATTTAATTTTTTCATCATAAACGTGCCCCTTTCTATAAGACACCACCAGTATGCTTGATTTTTTTCACAAAAAAAAGTAAACATTTGCACAGTTGGGGTGCAAACATTTACTTAACAACTACTTTTGGAACACCTATAATTAATACAATCCTTTAAAAGAATAAATAGAGTGGAGGCGATATCTTGAAAACGAACCATGTCACGCTTATCAAATTACTGATGGAACAGTCTGCTAACGCTAGCCGTTTAGCGACTCTTTTAGATGTTTCTTTACGCTCTATTAGGAATTATGTCAAAGAAATCAATAGCGCGTTTCCTGATACAATCAGTTCTTCAAATAAAGGATACTCCATTAATCACAACAAGGCGATAAGTATTTTAAAAGAAGAACAGTATGATATTCCGCAAACCAGTAAAGAAAGAATTGACTTTATTATTACTCGTCTGCTGAACCATAATCAGCGAACACGAACAAATATATATGATTTAAGTAATGAGCTGTATATATCCACTTCAACTTTAAAAAATGATTTAAATAAAATCAAAAGAAAACTGGCTCGATTTGACCTGTCCTTGATTCAAGAAGGAGATTGGATTCATGTGGAGGGCCTAGAAAGAAATATCCGAAAAATCCTTAGTTTTATCTTATATGAGGAAAGTAGCGTAAATTTTGTTAGTATGACTAGCTTACAACAAGGGTTTCCAGATATTGATGTTGAGTTTATCCGAAAAACCCTTATAGAAATTTTAGATAAGCATCAATATTTTATTAACGATTATTCCTTAATTAATTTATTATTACATCTAACCATTGCCGTTGATCGTATACAAAATCAAAGTATACATGATGAACAAAATAGTCAGTCAGAAAAATTATTTCTTAATGAATATACTGTCGCACAGGAAATCTTAGAAAAATTGGCTCAAAAATTTCAAATTACTTATGATAATACCGAGATTAATGAGTTATCCTTATTAATTATCACACGTGCAACCTCCTTAAATTATAAAAAAATCTCTAAAGCGAATATTGAACAATATATTGGAAAAGATTTACTTGCTATTGTTCATGAATTAATCAATTCAATCAATATATTTTTCCATAAAAACTTATTTGATGAAGATTTTTTAGTACGTTTTGCATTACATATTAGAAATTTATTGATTAGAAGTGCAAATAATCGTTTTTCAAAAAATCCATTAGCAGACAGCATTCGAAAAACAAGCCCTTTGATTTATGAGTCTAGTGTTAATTTAGCATCTGAGCTAAAAAATTTAACCGGTATTTCTATTAATGATGATGAGATTGCCTATATTGCTTTTCATATTGGAAGTGCCATCAAAACAGTAGAAAGTCTAAAAGAAAAAATTAAAGTTGTTTATTATTGCCCTAATTACTATGATATTCAAGATCAGCTCGTCCATTTCATCAAAAAATATTTCGACACTGATTTAATCATTACTTCAATTATTAGCGATGAGAGCCAAATTACTGAATTAAATCATACAGATTTGATTCTTACTTCTATTCCTATTTCGACTCTCTCAGATATTCCAGTCATTCAAATCAATATTTTTCCAAATGACAATGACCGCATCCTCTTAAGCAATACTATTTTGAAACTCAGAAAAAAGAAGGAGCAGCAACAGTTTAAAACATATTTAAACGAATTACTAAACGAAGAATTGTTTGAAGTGAATCCTTCTATTCAAGACTCTAAAACTTGTATTATCTATATGGCAAACAGGCTGTCAGACAAAGATTATGTGGATCAACATTTTTTAAACGAAGTATTAGAAAGAGAAAAATTGTCCCATACTGCTTTTTCAGGTGCGGCAATTCCCCATTCAATGTATATGGATGCAAAGAAAACAGCCATCAGTATTCTCATTAATCCAAACGGCATTAAGTAGGGGAACACCACTGTTCATATCGTTCTAATGATGGCTTTCAAAAAAAATGAGCGCTATATTTTTAATGAAATTTTTGAGCCCCTTACAATGATTTTAACAGGTGCTGAAAATCTACAAAATTTAACCACTGTAAGTATCTATGAGGAATTTATAGAGAAAATAGTTGATTTGCTTTAAACACCTGGTATTATCCGATCAAGCATTTCCTTTCAATAAGACAACATGGAGAGGTCGGAACGGGAGTGTTCCGACCTCCAGACTGTAGATAAACTTTTTTAGAATTTTCATTATAGTAATAGCACTTAAAATTTTTCAATGAAATGATTGCTGTGCATATCCCAATACTTTTTATATACAAAATCAGTATGACCGTAAAAATTGAGTTGATACATTCTAAATATGACAGGAAAATTTTTGGGCTGCCATTGTTCTTCATAGGAGTAACGATAGGTCATCCCTAATTTTTGCATAACCTTGCCGCTTCTTGGATTGTTTCTATCATGTGTCGCCGTAATATAAGACAAGCCATCTTTTTTTACTTGTTCTACCACAACTTTCCCTGCTTCTGTAACTATTCCCTTGTGCCAAAATTCCTTACGAAGCCCATAACCAAAATCATGATTTTCTTCCATGCTAACATTGATGTACCCAATTGGTACGTTATTTTCTTTCAAGCAGATAGCATATGCATAACCTTGCGGATGTTCATATTTTGAAGCATATCTTTTCTCATAGAATTTTTTTGTGTCTTCGAGACTTTTCAAGGTATACCAAGGTAAAAATTTATTGACTTCTTTATCTTTCAAAATAAGAAAAAGAGCTTCCATATCTTTTTCAGTGAATCGTCTTAGAATCAAGCGCTCTGTTTTTAAAGTAGGTGTATTCACGTTATCCTACCTCCATAAATTTGTATTTATAAAACTCCTTTTGGTATTCAACTTTTGATTTAATAAATTTAGGGTTGCTTCTACAGAATTATCCAAAATAATTCTCAACATTCTGATAAAGTCAATCTCAGGTAAATATTTCACTTTTTGAGGTATCTCAATAGTCACTTTTGTTTTCTGATTTCATTGTAATTCTTTTTTATTATACGTAAGCAGTCTATCCAATTAGAATACATCTGTATAGAGGGTCATAAAAAAATTTATTATTTCCATATCAATGTTTCCACTTAAATGACGCTCGACAAATATAATCATAAAGCAAACAATTAAAACTGTAAATGTCGACAAAAAACGACAGGTATACTATAGACGTGTATACGAAGGTAAAAAATTGTTTGTAGTAAATTGAAATTCTAGGAGTATTCATGATGCGCTAGCTACTAGAATATCCACATATGTATCTAGCATTAATAAGTTGTTGTTACCAATCCCTTCTATTTCAAATAATAAAAAAACAGTTATCAAGAAGTAAGATTCTCTTTAAATTCATAGTTATAGTCTATTAGAGGAGTCTATCAATAAAGTTAATTACATAAATAGTCTAATTTCAAAAATTGCCAAGTATAGATTTTTTACTTAGTTTAAACGCCAAATAAATAAGCAATGAACCTCAACTGGTTTTTTTGTTGAGAATTACTAAATTTGACTTAAAACCTAAGAATGTTAACTCCGTATTCATCACCTTGATTTCATGTAAATAAAAAAAGAGGGCATTCACCTCGACCAAATTGGCCAAATGAACGCCTCTTAAATGTTTCCATCGTACAATAGCTGTTGGCTATTCTGCCGCTAACGCTGCCATTGTAATATAGTTATACGGTTGATTAAAGTGCGGCAAAAAGAAAATATCTAGTAGCTTCAATTCATCAATCGTTGCTTGTTTTTGGATTGCTAATGAGAACATGTGAATAGCCATTGAAACATCCATTTTTGACGATAGCTGTGCCCCCACTATACGACGTGTTGCCTTTTCGTAGACAATCCGAATTTGCACTTTTTCATTTTCTTTCATAAAGGTTGGTTTTTGATAATCCTCGTAGTCCGTGTATAACACATCCATATCGAATTTCCCAGCCGCTTTAACCGTCAAACCTGTTGATACCATGTGCAACCCGAAAATAGAAATTCCATTGGAGCCTTGTACCCCAATTGCGTTTAAGTGAATGCCGGCAATATTGTGCCCTGCGACAATTCCAGAACGTACTGCATTCGTTGCTAAAGCAATATACGTTTCTTTTTGTAAAGCGTTTGAATAAATTGTTGCACAATCCCCCACTGCATACACATCAGGATCACTTGTTTGTTGCGTTGCGTCAACAAAATAAGCGCCATTTTTAAAAGTTTCTAAATGGTTTTTCCCAAGCGTATTATTTGGTAAAAAACCAATTGCATTAATGACTAGATCCACTGGATATTCTTGTTTATTCGTTACAATAGCTTCAACAGTTTCACGTCCTTTATAAGCCGTAGCAATTTCTCCAAAATGAAGCTTAATGCCATGATCTGCTAATGTCTGATCCATTTTAGTTGAGAACTCAGGATCATAGTAGCTACTTAACGCCCCAGACTCTCCATCAAATAAATGAACATTCTTCCCACGTCGCTGCATCGCTTCAGCAATTTCAACACCGATATAGCCGGCACCTACTACGGCAACATTTTGAACATCTGTACAATCAAGTATGCTATCAATCGTTTTCCCATCTTGAAAACTCTTCAAAAAATGAATGTTTTTCAAGTCTTTTCCTGGGACATTGGGAGAGATTGGTCTAGAACCTGTAGCCAAAATCAGCTTATCATAGGTTTCACAGGATGTTTCTGTTTGATTTTTGCAATAGACTTTTTTATTACAAAAATCGATCATTTCTACTTCTGTCTCTAATGAAATCTGAGCACCCTTCTTCTCAAATTCTTCTTTATTCGTGTAGAATAGCTCTTCGTATGAATCAATTTGTCTTCCTACCCACAAAGCGGTTCCACAACCTAAATAGCTAAGAGTAGAATTTTTATCAATCATGACCACTTCATGACCTGTTTCTTGAGACAACAACACATTTGCTGCTGCAATTCCGGCATGATTTGCTCCTATAATAACTGTTTTCATCTGTTTCCTCCTATACAAAAAGAGGTCGGAACAGAAGCATTCAGCTCCGAGAAATAAGAAGGAATTCACGAAGATTGTTCCTCAAATCTTTGGGAATTTCAGCTTATTTTCGAAGGAGTTGCTTCTGTCCCGACCTCACCCTCTCATTTTTTTATGCTTGCGCTGGTAAAATTGTTTCTACTTCCGCATGTGGACGTGGAATTACGTGAACAGAAAGTAACTCACCAACACGTTGAGCCGCTGCTGCACCTGCATCTGTTGCAGCTTTTACTGCTCCGACATCGCCGCGAACCATCACAGTAACGATTCCGCCACCGACCATTTCTTTTCCGACTAATGAGACATTAGCCGCTTTAACCATTGCGTCTGCCGCTTCAATTGATCCGATTAATCCTTTTGTTTCTACCATTCCTAAAGCATCTGATTTCATTATAATTTCCTCCGATTTATATTAATTTTTTTGGATAACAATGTTTGTGTTTGGTGTGACACCAAGAGCATTAGCCTCTTCTGTATCGATATGACACTCAAGACCTGAATTTTCAACCGCCCGAATAACTACTTGATTTAACGAGCCACCTCTTGGACCGGCAAAATTGATGGTTACTTCTTCGCCATCTGTGACGCCAAATCGCTTCGCTTGTTCAGGAAGCATGTGGATATGTCTTTTCGCAACAATCACGCCTTCCTTCAGTTCCACTGAACCATTTGGTCCAATAAGAGTCGCTCCTGCAGACCCCGATAAATCTCCAGATAGTCGCAGAGGCGCTTTAATTCCTAGTTTAAACGAATCACTTTGCAAGATTTCTACCTGAGATTGTTTTCTAACAGGTCCTAAAATCCGTACCTTTTCAATTACGCCTTTCGGTCCAGCAATAATGATGGTTTCTTTACAGGCATACTGTCCTGGCTGTGAAAGATCTTTCAATTTCGTTAATTGGTATCCTGCACCAAATAACTTATCAACAGCTGTTTGAGATAGATGTGCATGCCGATTAGAAATTCCCACTGGAATTTCTTCACCCTCTTGTTTCACTTCCTGATTTTGAAGCGTTGGTGCTAGTTTTTCTAACAATACACCCAGTAGTTCTTCATAATTTTCCATTGTCTTCTCTCTCTTCGTTATTGATTCATCGCTGCCAACACTTGACGAACCATATTTGCTAGGTCTTCTATTTCAGGATCTGACTGAACTTCCATCTGCTGGCTTGCAGGCTGCTGCTCTAGTTCTGGTGCAACAGAACATCCTGTTTCATAATTGAAGGTTGGATCATCTTTTACCAGAGTAGTCACATCTTTCAAACCATAAGCGACCTTTTTAATATTTAATAAATGCTTAGGTCCCACATTTTCTGATACCGAACTTCCGCCAAATGTTCCACATCCTAGGGTAAATGAAATGGGTAAACCTGTGCTGATTCCTGTTCCCCCTTGGCTTCCACCTGTGTTTACTAAGATTCTTGAAGCAGGTTTTGCTGCAAATTTCAGAACAATGTCACGATCATTCGTGTGAATACTCATTGTATGACCAATCCCATTTTGTAATAAATCAATACTTAACTGACAAGCTTCCTCCCAATCATTAACTACATAAAAAGCTAGCACAGTTGTTAATTTTTCAAATGAAAGCGGATAGCCTGCTCCTACGCCACCTTGCTCACCAATAAGCACCTTTGTATCCTCTGGAATACAAATTCCAGCTGCTTTGGCAATCACTTGTGCATCACGACCCACAAATTTGGCATTCATTGCATACCCATTTTTAAAGAGTAACTGACAGACCTTATCTGTTTCCTCTTTAGACATGAAGTATCCGCCTTGTGCTTTCAATTCTCGAATTACTGCTTCTGAATTTGAATGCTCACAAATGATAGATTGTTCAGATGCGCAAATTGTTCCGTTATCGAAGGTTTTAGAAGCCATGATTTTAGCTACCGCTGACTTCACATCTGCCGTCTTTTCAATATAAGCAGGTGAATTTCCCGCCCCTACACCTAATGCTGGTTTTCCTGAACTATAGGCGGCTTTGACCATTCCTGGTCCACCTGTCGCAATAATCAAGCTCACTTCTTTCGCATGTAAGAGCTCATTAGTTCCAGCCATTGTTGGAAGAGATAAACAACTAATAATTCCTTCTGGCGCCCCCGCTTGAACAGCTGCTCTGTTTAATAGGTCAGCCGCCTTTTTCGTACAGTCTAATGCTGACGGATGTGGAGAAAAAACAATTGCATTTCGTGATTTCAAGGCAATCATCGCTTTAAAAATCACTGTTGAAGTAGGATTAGTTGAAGGAATAATACCCAACACTAGCCCTACAGGTTCCGCAACATCAAAGGTACCATTTTCTTTATTTTCATCAATGATGCCAATCGTTTTTTGGTCTTTAATTTCCTCATATAGCAAGGTTGATGCGGCATGATTTTTGTATGCCTTATCCATAACTTTGCCAAAGTTTGTTTCTTCAACTGCTCGTTTTGCTAAATCTACTGCATGTTTGCTTGCTGCAGCTTTCATATTTTGTAAAATACGGTCAATTTGTTCCTCTGTAAATGTTGCAATTTGAGTAGAAGCAACTTTCCCTTTTCTCGTTAAGTCACGAGCTTCTTGTACTGATCGTAAATCTTTATCAACTATTTCCATCTGAAACCCTCTATTCATTTATAATTAAGGAATCAATCAAAGCTTGAATCAGTTTTGCTTTGCTCATGTGATAGATTTCTTTTTTTGGACGACTAAATTCTTTTTGTTCTTTCGCCAATTTTCTCAAATCAGCTACTTTCATTTTTTGAAACTTCTCTTGAAGCTGCTCCTTACTCTTAGATTTGACACTCTGAACTTTGGATTGTTCTGACAGCATCTCCTCTTCTTGTTTCAATTCCTCTTTAACAACCTTCAAAATTTTTTCAGACACTGTTGGTGACTCAACTGATTCTTTTTCTAGTTTCTGTTGATTTGTTCCTTTTTCTTCAGCTATTTCACTTGTTTGCTCTGAATTTTTTAGTTGCTCTTTCGCTTGGTCACCTGCAGCCTTCTCAAAAGGAGCTGATTTTTGCATTTGCTGTTTTTCAGTAGCATTTGGTTCCTTACAAGAAACAAATGTCTCAGGAGTAATTTCAGGTCGAGGAATCACATGTCCGCAAAGGAGGATATTGTTTCCCAGTAGGCTGACACTTGCTTTAGCAGATTGAATCGCGGCTTCTACAGCAGCTACATCTCCTTCAATCATGACCGTGTTTATTCCGCCCCCAACTTGAGTGCTCCCCAGTAAATGAACATTTGATGATTTAAGCATGGCATCTGCTGCTTCAATTAGGCCAATCAACCCTTGTGTTTCAATCATTCCAATTGCTTGCTTCATTTACGGCTCGCTCCTTTACTTTTGTTGATAGAACAGACGCGATTCCTTTAACTAACCAGTCCGTTTTTGTGCCCTTTGGAATAAAGATAGTATCTCCTTGATACGCTACTAATCGTTCTCCAGAAATGGTCAGTTCAACTGTACCTGTGAGAATGTAGTTGACTGACTCTTGACCACTTGACTCACTGTAACAAGTATTTTCAAGAGAGAGTAGATTGGCTGTCAGACCATGCTCTTTTGCATGTACAATCTCTTGACTCTTAAGGGATTCATCGCCTTCTATAGGCTGTAATTTAACAGTCGTTCCTTTGACAATTTTCAAGCCACTCTTGTGATAACTCGCTTCATACGGCTGATTCCCCGTCTCCGCTAAAAATTGTTTTAATAAAACAACCAAGGCCTCTTTTGAAAAGCTTCCGACTCCTCCCAATTTCTCTACATCTGGACAAGCTCTTTCTATAAATTCAATATGGTATTCTTCTGCTAAATCTTTTGCAGCTGGTGTAATAATCGTTTGACTATCCACAAAGATAGAAGTTGTTCCTTCTTCATGACAGCCTTCTACTTCCTTTAGGCTAATTAATTTTTTCATTTTGTCACACTTTCCTTATGCAGATTCGCAGCTTTCATCAATGATGCCTACGACTGCCGCATCAACTGGAATGAGATCATCTTCAAGCATCCTTCTAGCAGCCGATCCTGTAGTCACAATCACCCTATCCCCAATTCCTGCACCAATCACATCGCAGACAATTAATCGCTCGCCATCTCGTGAGCCTCCGGAAATTTCTGCAATCATCAACTTTAAGCCATTTAATTTTTCAGATTTACGAGTAGCCCAAATCGTATCCATTAACTTTGCAATTACCATTTTTTAGCCTTCTCTTTCTTCTGAATCTCTTCAATAGCAGCAGTCACTGAGGCTGTATCTCCAAATATCGCTAGCATCACCATATTTTGTGGACAACTTCCTCGAATATCTTCTACGGTTACACCGACTGCTTTTTCAGCAACATCTGCCGCACAAACCATCTCAATAAGCTTCCCTTGAACCAAACCAATTGCGTCTGGCTTTTCCAGCGTGTCCTTTGAACCTTTTCGACGATTGACAATCGCTAATGTCCCTTCTCCAGGTGATTTTATAATTCGACAATCCATCAATTTCCCCTCCTATCCTATCAGTTGATTTGTACAGCTTAGCGCAATCCCTAGTGGGGTAATAAACATCGGATTCACAGGTTTATAAGTCTTAATTCCTGTTGATTTTTGGATGATTTGCTCAATATTCTTTAGACATGCCGTTCCTCCAACTAAATAAATAGCTGGTATCTCATACCCTTCTGTCTGCTGAACAATAATCGAAGAAATTTTTTCGATAACAGGTTTCAGTGTTACCAGTAACTCATCATGATTTTTTGGGTCATGTTTATACGTTTCTGCTTCTTGAAATGAGCACTTATATGAACCCGCAATCACTAAAGATAAATGAGTGCCACCTGTTGCTTCATCAGCAATTTTCACTACCTCTGAATTCTCTAAAATTGAGATTCCTGTAGTTCCACCACCGATATCAACAACGGCTCCTTCCGTAACTTTTAACAGCTGGTTAGCTGCTGTCGGTTCATCTAACAAATTCGTCAATTCAAATCCCGCACTTTGGACAACATTTTTTATGGCTCCACCGTCAAGCTCATCTGTGCCAGGCGGTAAAGAAGCGGCCGCATATACAAGTTCTGTGCCTAGCTTTTCTTCCAGTTCTGCCTTTAGTTCTCTAACGATTTCTACTGCACCAATATAATCAACAATCATGCCATCTCGAACGACATCTGCGTATCGATAGGCTCCGGCAACCGGTTGATAGTTTTCATCTAAAACAGCAAGCACGATACAAGCTGTCCCCAAATCGACCCCTGTATAGTAAATGCTTGAAGGATGCAGTTTTGGTTTTTGAATTGTTTCTTCAAATTCAGCAACGAACTGGTTACACTCTTCTATATACTCTTTCATTGACCGGCTCCCACTAATTGTTTTCTAAACTCATTCAGTTTTTTATTTGTCATTTGTAAACTCTTCTGACATTGCGGATACTTGGCATGGATTAAATGAATGAATTCTTCAATTTTTTTCAATTTAATTAATAATTTCCCATGGTGACTAAACAAATGAACAGCCTCTAGTTCAAAAGTTTCCGATTCGAACACTGTTTCTATACAAGACTCTATTTTATCGTCTTCTTTTCCAAGCATCTCATTAACCTCTTGCTCTAGCTTTAATAGCTCTTGACTCATCGTTACAGAGTAATCCATCGCTAGAATTGCTGCTTCATATAATTCACAAGAAAGCCACCCTTTATAAAATGAAAACTCAGGTAACTCTTCGACTTCTTCTAATCCGTTTTCAGATACTCGCACTTCAATTAATGCAACTTTTTTATCAATCAGAAATTGTTTTCCTTCTGGTGTCAATCGTTCCTCAGGCTTTAAAGTAAATTCTTGAAAAGGTGCTTTTCGATACGTTGTTCTTAGCTCACTTTCCGTAATAAAATGCATTAATAGCCACCTCTTAGTAACCCCTTATAGATTTTTTCTAGTTCTTCTTGTGTCACCTTCCGAGGGTTTGTTGATGTACAAGGATCTTTCAACGCTTTTTCAGCCATTTCAGGAATTGCCGCTTCATAGCTTTCAAAATCAATCCCACAGTCACTAATTGTTTTGGGAATGTCCAGCTGTCTCAATTTACGGTTCAGTCCAGAAATAAATGCATGCACCGTCGCTTTAGGCGTACCTGCAGTGAAGCCTAATAAATTTGCAATTCTTTGATAAACCAATAAACTTGGGCACTCTTCTGTCAAATCCAATCCTGCATTGTAGCTGATTACATGAGGAAGTAATAGCGCGTTTGCTCGCCCGTGAGCAATATGGAATTTCCCCCCTAAGGCATGAGCTAAACTATGACAAATACCTAGTGAAGCCTCACTAAACGCAATTCCAGCTAAACAAGATGCATTATGAATACTTTCTCTTAAAGCTAAATCTTCCCCTTCGTTAAATACGCAAACGAGCTCCTCCCAAATCATACGCAATGCTTTTTCCGCACAAGCATCTGTAAAATCTGTCGCATTTGTCGACGCCAAAGCTTCCATACAATGCGTGAAAACATCTACACCTGTATCTGCCGTCACATTTTTTGGGACACTTACCGTCAGTTCAGGATCTAGAATTGCCAAATCTGGAATCATTCGCTCATCAACCAAAGCATATTTCCCTTCATTTGTTGGATCTGAAATCACTGAAAATGCGGTTACCTCACTTCCAGTTCCACTTGTTGTTGGAAGACAAATCAGTTGCATTTCTGCTGTTTGATCTGCTGTTTGAACCATTTGTCTGATGGCTTTTGCTGCATCCATCGCAGAACCTCCACCTAAGGCAATCAGGCTATCTGGCTGGTGTTTAATAACCTCAACCAAGCCTTTTGTTACAACTTCAATGGTCGGATCAGGGACGATTTCTGAAAATACTGGACAAGTTATTTGTTTGGCTTCAAATAGCTGAACGACTCTAGCTGCCATTCCATTTTTCACCATGAATGGGTCACAGATGAGTAAGGGATGGTTGATTGGTAGATTTGCCAATTCTTTTACAGTCCCCACTCCTGTAATAATTTTTGTCGGCATTTTAAATTGTTTGAACAAATAATCTCCTCCTTTCATTCGTTAGTTATATCTCTTGACTCTTTTTATTGATTGCTTATTTTTTCTTCAAACTCAATGGATAGATAAGGAGGCAGACAACCAATTTCCATCAGCTCAAGTTCGGCTTGTTCCTTTGTTTTTTTTGCTTTCCTCGATACGTGACTTACGATTCCCCCTTTTCTCGGCACTTGAAAGACCCGTGCAAACCCTGGTGGATAACGTTTTTTATTATTCATGGAAACTAAAAACAAAACTTCGCTGGCTTCTTGTTGTAAGGCAATAATATGTTTATGCATCCATGGACAATCAAGATACGCACTTGGTACTAGGATAGTTTTATTCGTGTAAAGAAGATTGGCTAGTTTCCGGATAGGCTGACTAGTTGCCTCAATTTTTTGAGCTACCTTGCGATTCTCATCATCATCGACACCAACAATTAAGATTCGTTTTTTCATGATTTCGTCACAGGAACCACTTCAAAATTCAATAAATTTTTCAATCCAGAGACGACTGATTCCAATGCTACTTCAACACTTTCAACATCTCCATTCAATAAAACAGATCCTGTAAATCGATCCAAAAATCCAACTGTTACTCCTGCACTTTTCCCAGCGATATCGGCTGCAATAATTGCGGCTTCATAAGGAGAAATAGTTAAAATTCCGATAGCACCATTGTTTTCTACACCTAATGATTCATAGATTTCTTCAATGGGAGCTGCAATCACATGGGCTAGAGTGACTTGTTTTCCTGGAACCGATTCTTCAATGACACGCTGAGCGATTAGTTCAGACATTTTTTCACCTCTCTAGTGTCGAATGACGCGGACAGGAAAATCATAATCCTTAATCCAGCCTTCAATTCGATCTAAATCTGATTCCAGAAGAGACGGATCTCCTTCAACAGGATATTCCATGCCTAATTGACCATATTTATTCACTCCTAGTTTATGGTACGGCAACAGATCAATTCCTTTAAAGTTTGGATACTCTTTATAAGGAAGTAAGAAGTCAATAATTTGTTGAATCTCTTCTTGGCTATCATTAATCATCTTCAACATCGGCATTCTGATTTGTATCTGATGTCCTTCTTCTAATAATTTTTTTAGGTTCTCTAAAATTCGTTCATTACTAATTCCAGTAAGCTCGTTATGTCTTACAGGATTCATATGTTTTAAATCAAACAAGAACAAATCGACATATTCGGCAATCGCCAATATTCGGTCCATTCTTGAATGCCCGCAAGTTTCAATCGCCGTGTGTAATCCATCTGCTTTACATGCTTGCAGTAATGCAAGGGCTGCCTCTGGCTGGGCAGTGCATTCTCCTCCACTGAGTGTCACACCGCCGCCAGATTGCTCATAAAACATATCATCTTCGTGGATAACTTCCATCAACTCAGAGATTGTTCTAATTTCACCTGTAATATTTAATGCTGCCATTGGACAAACATCTACACAAGCGCGACAACCATTACATGCTCTATCACGTCGAACTTGATGGGAACCTTCTTCATCAATGTAATGGATACCCATCGGACACACATCCACACAAGCGTGGCAATCACTACAAACGCTCTCTTTGTACATAACTTGGAATCTTCGTTCAATTCCTTCAGGGTTGGCACACCACTGACACTTCAATGGACAGCCTTTAAAAAAGACAATTGTACGAATCCCTGGTCCATCATACAAGCTATATTTTTGAACATTAAATACCATTGCCGAGCGCTCAATGAGCGTAGTGTTTTGAGTATCCATCTCTTCATCTCCCGTTGTTAAAACTTAGTTAACATTGTTCGACTAATAATTTCATCCTGTACATCTTTACAAAGTTCAACAAAGAATGCACTATATCCTGCAACTCGAACAATCAAGTCACGATATTCTTCTGGATGTTCTTGGGCCGCTAACAATGTATCATTATCTAAATAGTTAAACTGCATTTCCCCGTTTCCTAAGACACTTGCTGTCTTCAGTAACGTAATTAAACTTTCTTCACCTTCAGGGGTATTTAACATTCCTGACATAATCTTAAAGTTATGAACCATTCCCATGTTCATGGTATCGTTTGCCATCTTAGAAACTGATTTGACGATAGCTGTCGGGCCTTTAAAATCAGCGCCTTGTGTTGGACTAATTCCGTCTGATAATGGCACCCACGCTTTACGTCCATTTGCCGAAGCTCCAGTTAATTGACCTAAAGGTGTGTTGTTTGAAATAGATAACGTTCCATGACACAATTCAGAGAATAATGTTTTATACTGACGATGTTCAGCTTCCGTGAAATGAATCAAGTCTGCTGCAATTAAATCAGCATAGTCATCATCATTTCCAAACTTAGGTGCATTTAAGCAGTCTGTACGTATTTGATCGTAACCTACAAAGTCCGCTTTTAACGCTCTGTTTAATTCTTCAAGAGTATATTTCTTTTCATCAAAGACCAGTTTCTTAATTGCTGCCATTGAATCTGCGTATGTCGCTAATCCTGACCAGACAACCCCAGGACCAAAGTTATACATCGCACCTCCAGCAGAAACATCTTTTCCGTTTTCCATACAGCCTTCATACATGATGGACATCAGTGGTTTTGGTGCAAGATCTCTATGAACTCTTTGAGTGATTACAGTTGCAACAGATGACCATTTTGTGACATAACGAATCTGTTCTTTGACCGCTTCTTCAAATTGTTCATATGTTTTATAGGTTGCGATTGGTCCTAAATCAGGACAAACTTTCTTCCCGTACCACAACGGGACTCCTTGATTTAAAACTAATTCAATACAGATTGGCCATTGAGTATACGCCGTTGACGTCCATTGATACAAACGACCTGATTTTTGCGGCTCCACACATCCCATCAAACAATAGTCACGAGCATCCTCAACTGATACTCCTTTTGCTAACATCATTTTGATATGTGTATCATCGAAGTGGCAGGCAGGAAATCCAATTCCAGCACGAACAACATCAACAATTTTTTTCAAATATTCTCTAGGTGAGCGATTGTGAATACGGCAGGCTAAAGATGGCTGATAAACTTTTACATGGCGAACTGCATCCATCAATAGATAGGTTAATTCATTTGTTGCATCTCGGCCTTCTCGCGTCACTCCGCCCACACACATGTTGACAAACGGCTGATACCCAGCAAAGAATTTAGACCCGCCTTCACTTGTAATCCACATCATTTCTGACATCTTGATTAACATACAACCTGCTAATTCAAACGCTTCATGGTTTGTTAAGCGACCTGAGTCAAGATCATTTTTAAAGAATGGATACATATATTGATCTACACGTCCAATGGACATCCCTGTTTGGTTTTCTTCAACTACCAATAAAGATTCAATCGTCCATACAGCTTGGATTGCTTCCCAGAATGTTTCTGGTTTGTTCGCTGGAACTTTTGCGTTTACTTCTGCAATCTTTTGTAATTCCATTTTCCGTTTTGGATTTGTTTCTTTTTCAGCAAGTTCTCTTGCATATTCAGACATCCGTTTTGCATAAATCATAACGCCTTCAGCAGTTTCAATTTGCGCTTTATAGAAATAGATTTTGTCCATATCATCCGGAGTGGCATAATCTAATGTGTCTAATTTTTCTTGCGCCTCTCTTTGGATGTCCAACATTCCTTTTTTCATCAAAATAACATCGTACCCAGGGTTAGAATCGCCCCCTCCATTTAATTGGTGGTACGAACAATCAGAAACAAATGATTCTCCTGAAAGCTCCCAAACACCCGCTTCACGGAATTGGTCTTCACAATGTTCATCTACAGATTTGCCTTTCCAAAACGGGAAAAGCTCTTCGCGCATAATTCTTTTATCTTCATCAGAAATATGGAACGGATCTTGCGGACGAGAAGAAATGGTATCAATCTCTTCTTCCATCCAACGCCAAGCGATATCTGGAGAAAATGAGCCTGCACGTGGTGCGCCATTTGGTGCCCCGACAATTAATTCATTATCTTGAATCACTAAAGGTGCCGTTTCACAGCAACGCTTAAATGACTTCGCCCGTAAAACGTTCTTAGGCATTCCTGGATTTTCTTTGGCAAGCTCTGTGATAACTCGCGCACGGTGAGTTGTAATTGTCGGAACCTGTTTCAAATAGTTTTCCTTTAAGGCACTAAGTCGTGGGGTAATCCCATTTGGAACTACTGTTGCATCACTGACAGAGTAACTCTCAGAAGGTGATTCTGTATGATCTGCGACCGTTGCAAACATCTTCATTAATGCATTACGTTCTTCTGCACTTAATTCTTTGGTTGCTTCAGCTAGTTTTGCTGAGAACTCTTTTATATCCATCTTATTCCCTCACTTTTCAACAAATTATTTTTCCAACATTTTCTTCAAAACTTTTTCAATCAACTGAGTCTTTACCTGTGTGTCATGTACGTTACTTTCTATGGTTTTCTCTTCTAGACACTCGCTAGAGGCATAACCAATTTCACGCGTATAGGTCAGATTTGCTGGTGTAATATTCTCTGCACTAATTCCTAATCCTCTTGTAAAACCACCTAAAATAGGTGACAGCGGTAAAGTCGAGCCAAGCCCCATACTAGAAAAGCTTGCCGCCGCATTCACCACCATCCTTGCAACCGGCTTCTTCAAGGCAAATTCATTTACAATCATTGGTTCTTTAGAATGAATCGCTAACGTATGTCCATCATTCTTTTCTTGAAGTAAATGAATGGCTTTTTCACAGGCATGCTGCCAATCTGGTTCTCTATAAAATACTATGATTGGGCAACTCATTTCATTCACAAATGGATCTTGATCATGCAGATAATTTTGTTCAGAAATTAAGATTCGCGTATCTCGTGGTAATTGAATCCCCGCATTCTTTGCCAGCCAGGCTGCACTTTTTCCAACACAGCTCTCTTGAATGCCATCATTCTTAGGCTGTAATAAGGAAATGAGCTTTATTTCTTCTTCTTTTGACAGGAAGTACGCCCCGTTTTGAATCAATTCGTTTTTCACTTTCTCTGCAATCGTACTTTCTACAATCAGATATTGTTCTGAAGCAGGTAACAACCCGCAATCATAAGCTCGACTTTCAATAATCATTTTTACTGCGACTTGCGTATCGGCAGAGCGTTCTATAAAGACTGGTGTCGCTCCAGAGCCACCATAAATTATTGGTCGTTTAGGAATGGTTGTGTCGGTATATTTTTTTTGCCCTAAAACCAAAATCATCGCTGTCATCGGACTATTGATAATCTCTTTTGTTCCACATTCAGTTAAGTACTCAATACAGTTAATACTTCCTCTAGGCAACCCGTTGCAAAGACCAATCTGCTGAATCTTTTTAATAACTAAGGTCGCCGTTTTAGTCGCTTTCACATGGGGAATCGCAATCATCGCATTAGCAGATTGAAGTCCCGCAAACAAGCTATAAAGTGTATGAATTACCACATTTTCTGAAGGTAAGAGGACCGGAATGACACCTAAAGGAACACCCACTTGCAAAATTTTCCCCGCAGAATCTTTTGCTGTGGCACCGATATAGGTTTTATCTCCAACCTCTGCTTCCATCGCCTTTAAAAATTGAAGAACAAAGGCTTCTTTCTCTTTTTGACAGCCCTTGCCTGTTTCCTCTATCTCACAAGAAACGTATTCAGAAATCAATGGCTGAATTTCACGAATCATTACTCGAACAAGATTATGAAAAAATTCTTGCCCATACTCTTTCATCAAAATCTGCGCATCCTTCGCTGTCTCCAAGACAATTCGCGCTTCTTGAATTGATAGTAAATCTTTATCTACATCATGCATTTATGATGCATCTCCCTCCTCTTCAGGTAGAAGGTTGACTAGCTGATAGCGTTCAATAAGTTTATTTAAATCGGCATGCGGACTGGCAATCACAACTGAGCTGTACACTTCTGCATTCATCTTTTCCACTGCTGCAATTCCTGCTTCTACCGCTGAATGACAAGCCGCAACATCCCCTTGAACAATCACTGAGATGTAGCCTGAGGCAACATTTTCATAACCTACCAGCTCTACATCAGCCGCCTTACACATTGCGTCACAAGCTTCTAAAACAAAAACTAAGCCAAATGTTTCAATCGCACCGATTGCTTCATATGTTTTCACTCGATTTCCTCCCTCATTTAATCCTCTACTGCATGAACAGAGACAATATCTCCAACATACGAAATAGGTCTAGGCATGACATTTTGTGCGGTTAGCTTACCAATCTCACTAGCTGCTTTTGCGCCTGCTGCTACAGAAGCTTCCACCGCTGCAACATCACCCTTAATCATGACTGTGACTAATGTAGAGCCAATGTTTTCATAGGAAATTAATTCCACATTTGCCGCTTTCAACATCTCATCTGCTGCCTTCAAAGCTGGTACTAACCCAATTGTTTCCACTAATCCTAAAGCTTCTTCACCACGATACTTCAAGTGATTTCCCCCTTATGCCTTTCGATATTTCTTATCAACGTATTTTTCAACAGTTGCCTGACCTTCTTGTGTCATACGATAAAAACAAACCAATTCATCTTTTTCATCTACCTCATAGCTGGTAAGCTCAACTAATCCATTTGCTTCTAGCGCCATGATATGTTCGACGTATAATTTTTTATTAAACTGACTTTCATTTCCATAGGTGGGCTCTAATCTGCTCATAATTTGATTCACATTCAGTTCTTTTTCACCATCTAATTCATTTAATACGGCTGTTCGACTAGGTAAAAGCATATTACGCTTCCCCCTTTCTGAATAAATCTAATGGATTCATCGTTACCAAAATCGCTCCTATCACTATGACGACTGAGCCAATCACCATTGTTGGTGTTAATGCTTGACCCAAGAAAATCACGCTGAAGATAACCCCCCAAAAAGCATACGTAACATTCAAGGACATTCCCACAGCTGTTCCAACCATTGCGTTAGCTTTATACCACGTTAAGAACGAAACCCCCGCACTTAATCCAGATAATAACAGCCACAAAACAGGTGTAACTGCTGCTAATGTGCCGGCAAATAAATTCAAGCCACCAATAATCGGCAAAATAATCACAATAACGAATAAGCCTGAGATTAGTTGACGAAGATTTACCGCAACATCCGTATCAATCATTGCTCCGCCAAAACTTGAAAAGACGCCTTCTAATCCCCAAGAAATTGCAGCAATAAAGGCACAAATGATACCTAAAGTAAAGTTAGGTGCGCCTTCTGGCTTCACCATATTGATGGTAATCGCTCCCGCTACAACAACAAGCATGCCAAAAATTATTCGCGGAGTTGGTTTTTGTTTTAAGAAAATCCAAGAGAACAATGCACCAAACAATCCACAGGTAGCTGATATTGGAATCGCGTATGCTCCTGCCATTGCCAATCCGACTAGATAAGCACCATTTGCTACAGGTCCTCCTAATAGAAAACCAATGACAAGCATTTTCCCTGGCTTTGTTGCCAACATTCGGCGAAGTTCTTTTAGTTTCCCTTGTTTTGCGTTATAAAATAATAGAAAAATTCCAGCAAAAAAATCATTCAATCCAGAACAAACAAATGGTGCTGCTAGGATACCCGTCGCACTAATTAATGGATCATAGCCACTTGCAACAACCACTAGTGTTGAATAGATTCCATAAGTAATCCCGGAAACAAGTCCATTGGTAATTCCTTTTACACGAAACCCTTTACTTGCCTCTTTCATTTTTGTGTCTGCACTGACATATGAAACACTTTTCCCACTATCCATCTCTTCATTTCCTTTCATCAAGAATTCCCTAAAATTATTTGTTTGGTAAAATTGATTCTACTTCTGCATGTGGTCTAGGAATTACGTGAACAGATAATAATTCACCCACACGTTCTGCTGCTGCAGCCCCTGCATCCGTTGCGGCTTTCACTGCACCAACATCGCCTCTAACTAGAACAGTTACGATTCCACCACCGACAAGCTCTTTTCCGACTAACGATACATTTGCTGCTTTCACCATTGCATCTGCTGCCTCGATTGATCCGATTAATCCTCTTGTTTCTACCATTCCTAATGCATCATGTTTCATAATTTTTTTCTTCCTTTCGCATTTTATTAAAATCATATTTTATTAAAACGCTTTATTTTGATAGCTCTATCATATTTCCTGACCTTAAGGGGACAGTCAACGATTTTTTTGTTATAGTACAGAAAATAAAAAGAGTATAACAGTGTACTATTCTCAGTGATTTCACCTAATTGAGAATAGCAAGCAGGCTTTGTTTATAATCCTTGATAAATCAACTTTTGATAATTATTCTCATTTCACTTCTCACAAAAGAAAAATTTTTCCATCTAATACACAAGAAAAAAACCGCTTCACTAAAAAAGTCAAGATATTTGCCTGTTTTGCTCATTTTTTCACTTTGTCGTTGAAATAGCCACTTTTGAAACAAGTAAACAAATCTTCCTAAAGCTTGATATACCGGCAATTTATGTTGATAAATGGAAAGAAAAAGCAGACATGCCCTTAGGGAGAACCTTTCTAAAGCGATTCACAAAACACAGAAATTTCCCTCAATTGATCCCTATAAAAATGTAAAATTATCAAATAAAGAGACATTATTGATTTCCATTAATTTTTTACTCAAAAAAAGTTCTATAATAGTTGATGTTCCTACTTATTTTGAGTAATAAACATTATTGACAAAAAAATAAGCCAAAATTCACAAAAAGACAGTTCGTCATTTTCATAAGTTTCGACTTATTTTTATTATGGCTCTTTTTTACTAAAGCACGGGAAGGAAGACTCCTTTCCCTTTTGCTCTCACCATCTTCCACACATAGAATCAGAGTTGAAGGTTCCGCAAATAAACTGAAATTGCATCGATGCACTCTTTCCGAAAGAAATAGATGTAAGCTGGTGCAGCTAATCACGAAGCTCTACTTCCGATGTGGCGCTGTCCCTGCTTGATTCTAAGGGCTAACCGCTTCTGATCAAACCTCTATAAATAGAGATTAGTGGGGAATGTATTCCGCCGAATACATTCCCCACTAATCTTGGTATATTTAACTTTTCACTTTCTTTGCTGGTATCAATAGCTCTACAACAAAACTATCTACATTCATTGTTGACCAGTAATCCACGATGTGCCGTTCGTAAACTTCATCTTTACACTGATAATGATGCTCTTTTGCCCAAGCTCGCATTTTACTATATTGTTTATTAATCATTGATACGTCTCCAATGTGATAACTTGAAAGGAAAAACTGTCCCCCAATAGTCTTGGTTGGTATATTTCCTTCCACCTGACCAACTGGTTTTTGCATAATCTTTACTTTTGAGCTACGATATTCTTCCTCGTCCTCACAGCCTTCAAAGCCTAGAATAACAGGACCCATAATTTCACATTTTTGAGACTCCAGATAGTTGACCCATGGAATATTAATTACTGCGTCCATATAGTTTCTCTTAAATTCTTGTTCCATGTAGACATACGTCTCTTCGTCAAAATACTTTACATTAATCTCCTGTAACTGATTAGAAGTCGCTATATTTCCTTCTCTTATCATCCCTAACCATTCTGCGATTGCGCCGTAACTATTACGAATTCTTCTTTCCTCTTGCTTTAGCTCATCTAATTTTGTCAAAAAAATATTTTCTTGTTCTTGATAAAAATAATTGTCAGTATTTTGGGCAAGCTTCATCTCCTGCAATTTAAATCCCATCTGTTTGTAGTATTTAATTACAGGAATACTATTCATCGTTTGTTCAGTATAATAGCGGTAACCGTTTTCAAAACACACATAGTCTGGTTTCAATAATCCAAGCTGCTCATAATAGCGTAATGTTTTGCGGGAAACATTGCATATCTTGGCAACCTCGCCAATAGAGTACATTGGACCAGGATTTGAACTCTCCTGCGTTTTTTTCATTCAAACATCTCTCCATTAGACACAACCACTTATATTATCAAAAATAAACCTACGCTTGTCAAGGGGAAGTAGGAAGTTTACGTCTAGATAAGTGAAGTTTCCCTCTTTAGAATATAAATTTAAATGACTTTCAAATAGAATAGTCTTCTATAACAGACGGAGAGCCTCACTGAGGTCGGGACAGAAATGTTCCGCTCCGAAAACCAAGTAGGTTTATGGGTATCATCGGAAAGTGAACCTTCGTGGATTTGCAGCATCAAGCAGATGTAGAAATGCAATTTCAGCTTATTTGTTGAGCCTCAACTCCAGCATGTTTCATGCGTAGAAGATGAGTTGCTTATGTTCCCAACCTTTATTAAGAATTCACAAGGGTGGCATATAACTTAGATAGTTATGCCTCACCCTATGGAACTACTCATACTCCATACAAAAAAAGAATGATTTATTCAGATTGCTCACTCTCAGATTTTTTTGTGTAACATCATTGAGAAATCTATTCTACTATAATGCTTATTAACACTCATTTTAATCACATGAATGATTTATCAGTTTCATCACTCGCTTGAACTTGTACAATTAGGTTAAGATTAGGAATTGTGCTATCTGTTTTAGCAAAAGATAGCACATTTTATTACTATTATTCTAACGGTTGAGAGATGATTCCTGAGTATATAATTTCCATCCCATACATAAAGCTCTTAGACAGTCTACCTTCATCATTGTTTAAAGAGTTTAACTGAATGGATAAACTAGTAAACCCATGTACATAGCTTCTTACGGTTCTCATTACATCTGAAAGAATTTCCTCACTGAAATTATATTGCTGAAAAATATTGATGAATGCTGAAATAAATAATTTTCCTTCTTCTGTCAAATGTAGATTTTCCCATGAAATCCATTGATAAAGCGCTGGATTTTCTAGTCCATATCTAACCCATGATCGTCCAGCACACATAAATGCCTCTCTACCAGATTTCCCTGCAATTGAGTACATGACTTTTTTAGTGATTTGCTGAAAAATTCTCACTTGTACCTCTTCAATTAACTCATCAAAACCAGCAAAATAATTGTATAGTGAAGGGGCTTTTACATCCAATTTTTTTGCTAGCTGTCTCAGAGAAACTTTATGATCTTCTGTATTTTCAATCATTTCCATTGCTGCAAAAATGATTCCTTCTCTTGTTAATTTTTTATATGAAATGAAAATCCAACTCCTTTACAAGGATAACTACTCAGTTACCTATACTAATTTCTAAAATAATTTTTTGATACTGATTCTTTTGAAACTATTCTCACTTTATCAAAACTAACATATATAGTCAAAAAACTAACACTGTTAACTTTAGATTTTTTATGATACACTCCAATCAAATGAAATAAACATTGAAAACATAGGAGGATTTTATATTGGAATGTCAATTTTTTATTCAATCGGAAGCGACAGTAAAGCTTGCCTCTCTCCTCTCTGGAAATGAGCAATCTGAACAAATCATCATTTTTTTGCATGGTGGTCCGGGTAGCGGCTACGCTCCATTAAGAAAGATTCCAGCATTTAAAGAATTAGAAAAACAGTATTTGTGCTTCTATTTTGACCAGCGTAGTTCCGGTAATTCTTTGTATCCAACTCACGTAAAAATGACAAAAAAAGAACTGGTCGATGATGTAATTCAAATGATTAGCTATGTAAAAAAGAAATTCCCTAAAAAGCAACTCTATTTGTTTGGAGGAAGCTTTGGTGGTTCTTTAGCATTACACACCATCCAACAATTTTCAGATGATATTCAAGGGTTAATTCTCAGCTGTCCGGCAGTTTTTTTTGACAATACGACTGGGGAAGAATTTTTTAGAAATATGTTACATACTCATATACAAACCACCAAGTTACTTTTTACCTCCGATGATTTCGATTCCATTCTGGACTTGCCAGCTAAAGATTTCTTTAATCATCCACAAATAAAAAAGTACATCTACTCTAAGGAAAATCAGTCAACATCCACACGCTATACGGCACAAATCAGTGATTGGTTCTTTACTGACCACCTAGCTGGGGTTTTTGCCTCTTGTACAATTCCAATGTGCATTATTCAAGGAAAAAATGATCCTATTTGTTTTGAACAAGCAATTGACAATCAGGTAAAACTCGAAAAAAATGCGTTGATTTCTTACCATGCTCTAGATTCATGTGGACATGCACCATTTGAGGACCAGCCTCAAATTTTTTTAGACATCATTCACAAATTCATTCAGGAGGGGACAAAATGTTAATTTATATCTGTTGTGCAGGAGGGATGACTTCCAGCATGTTCTGTCAAAAAATATCTAAAGCGGCTAATCCAAATGAAGTATACTTTGGATCTTTACATGATATTATAGTAGATTTTTCAAATTTATCTCAAACATATTCCACGTTAGTCGCTTACGGAGGCGAAGGCATCATACGACAAGAGAATCTGGAAACCCTCTTTAAACCCTATGTAGATCTAGTATACGTTTGTCCACAAGTTCGTTATCGAACACCTGCTTTGAAGAAGCTCTTAATCCCTTTAAACATCCCATGCCTAGACTTAGATATGAAAACTTTTGGAAACATGAACGGAAAAAAAGCACTTCACGACATTCTATCTTTTCAAATAATGGACGATGCTAAGTAAAAAAAACCTCCAGCTAAGTCATTCACTTAACTGGAGGCGCTAGTTTTCTTCATTTGCTCTAAAAAAAGAGCTATAGATGTTGGCCGTGTATTAATACTTAGAGCAGGGAAGAGAAGCTAGCCAACAGACCCTTCCATTTGAGAATCACTGTATCAACAAGCATCAATGCCTGTTATATCAACCATTCAAAGGAAGAGAAATAACAGTTCTAATCACTACATTTCAATAAAATGTTTCCAAATGGCATTCAATTTAGCATTCAAAAAATAGACTTATGTGGGGCATATAGGAAAGGAAAATCAAGTACTTAAAGTTTATTGTCTCTAATCGATCTCTCTTTTTAAATTCTCAATTTCTAATGGCGATAAAATAGTTGAGAGATTTGTATGACCTGCAAGTCTCTTCTGTAAATCTAATGGAAGTTGTTTCATCAAGTCTACTAAACTTTTACTTCCAAAATAACTCTTTTCAATTTTTGCATTATCTAGTAATAAAAAGAATAGTTTGATTAATAAATTTTTTTTGTCTGGCTCACTCTGCTCTTCAATACTATCCGGAAGTGATTCAATGCTCACTTTTCCTTCATAATCGTTAATGCATTCTTCGAATATTTGAAAGAATTTTTCTGCTTTAGCTAATAAAGCATTTTCTTCTGCTAAAGAATGTAAAATATTCATTCCGTATTTCCCATCTGTATCGTTTAGAATTATTTCTTTAGTCCACTGTGATTCATATTCAAACTCAACATTACTTTGAAGTATGATAACAATAAGCCACGAAAAATTGACTTCACTCCAATTAACCTCCGTTTTTTCGTCACTAGGATTTATTTTACATAGAGCGAGCAAGAAAAGATTATTTTGATTCAAATTATTAACATAACCTTTTTTTAACAACTCTTGACCCACAGGTTTAAATTTGGCTAAGTCTTTCTCCTTAAACCCACTTATTGAAAAAGAGTATCCTTGAAAAGTATTGATAGTGATTTCTTCTAAATCTATAGAACTGTCTACTGTGAATAAGGCACCCTGTGAATATTCTCGAAATTCATTCGGAGTAACACTGGATACAATACTTTTAATTTTACTACGTCGTGAATGGTCTTTTTTATTTAATTTTATCAGTATACTCAGATACCTACCTAATTCTGTGTTAATAAAATCATCAACCTCAAGTAATTCTGGTCTATCTTTATCCGTGTATACATAATCATAATTAAGTTCATCAACATTCACTTCCAACAATTTCTCAAAAGCCGGACTCTCAAATTCTTCTTTGTCAATTAATCCTTGAAAAAGTTTCTCCTCTTCCCAACTAAAGCTGTCCATATCAAATTTCTTTAAAAAAATCTTCAGAGATTCTGTTTTTAATTCAGAATCATAATCATCATTCGTTAAAATTTCGATAAAAAGTTTCTCATATTTTGGATACAGTAGTAATCCTTTTTCAAGAATTAGTTTTTTTACTTTTTTTGAAACTTCGTCATCTCTATTCAATGAACTTATCAAGAAATCAGATGTTGCTTGAGAAGTTCTTTCTGAATAAAAGTCTTTTCTTGTCAAAAAAGATTCACTTTGGCTGGTCAATAATATCTTTAAAATACTATCTACATCTTCTTCAAGAATTTGGTTGTTATCAATAAATGATTTAGGATATACAATACCAGCCTCACTTTCATCCATTCCATTCTGATAGTTTTCTGGAATTTTCTTGCCAAATTTTTCTATTTCTTTTCTATGTTTATCTACAAAGACATTTAGTTCAGCACCAAAAATAGTGTCAGAAAAATCAATTTTACTTATCAAATTAGTCACAACAGAATCATGCAAGCTATTTTCATTATCCAGACTTACTAAAATTCTTTGAAATAAACGAAGTTCAAGTAAGGAATCTGGAAAATTATCTGAAATTGATATTCCATCTAATAATAATCTTCCATTTAAAAGAGAATTATATATGATTTTTATCAAGTCATCAGACATGAGTTCTTTAAATGACAAGTAACGATAGCCAAATTCATCAGTTACTGATTCGGTAATTAATGAAATCATTTCTGATTTTAAATTGATTGAAAATACCTTATCTTTATAGAAAATACTTCTATGATATGAATGTCCCTGCTGAAGCTGTTTAACCAACCAATACCCCATTAAATCTGAATCGCTTGAGAAATCTGTTCTTACAAGTTCTTTATTTTCAGAAAGGTTTCTTCTTATCTCATTTATGTCTTCCTGTTCAATCTTACTTGATTGTTTCAAATTTTCAAAAATTTTAAAAATTTCTTCCCAATGGATACTCAATTTTTGCTTGATAAAAATGTTAATAATCGATTGAACTTGTATTTCATCTAAAGTTGCAAAATTTTTATCAATCATAGTCCAAAAACTACTGATACCACTGATTTTATCTAATAAAATTTGGCTACTGAGTGTATTTTTTAAAATCTTTTTTTCTAAGTCAAAATCATCTGCTTTAAAAATATCGAATAGAAACCTCTCATCTTCCGAATGCTTTTCAAGAATTTCCTTATATACTTCATCCTCAGTAGATACTGCATGAAGTATATTCCAGTCGTCAATACTTTCAGGAATTTCTAATTTATTTTGAACTGCGCCCACAATTTTATTTACTTCCACAGGTAATTCATTATAATTATCTCCATACCAAAATATTGTGGTATTATTATTTTTTTGATATGTTTGATTGTAGATTTCTCTAAATTCCTGTGTTTCCCTCGAATCTGCTTTCATTAATGCAAAATTTTGAGTAGTAGCTGGAAGTAAAGATAAAATTTCTTCTTCTTCCATACTGCTTCCAATAAATAGAACAACTGGATTCTTTTCTTTGAACCACGTACTCAAATTATTAAAGTCTTGTGGCTGTTTTAAATATTGACGAGAATAATCCACTGATGAATTTACAAAAAAGTTCCAATCTCCCTCGGTTGTCCCATGTAAATGCAAAACATCACCTGAGCGTAGTATGCTATTTAATTCTGTAAATTCACGAATATTATTTATAGGTTTGAATGCTCCCTTTTGTTTTGAACGTCCCAAGTGTCTTTCAATTTCAAAATCATAATTTGAAGTGACGAATATTGGGTCCAATTTTGCCAACTCGACTAAAACACTATTTTCAACGAAATCTGGTGCCACACTATTAAAAAAATATTCTTCAAAATCAAGTTTTACATCATCAAATTTTTTTCCTAAAATACCCCGTAGTAAAGTATGCAATAAATCAATTTTTCTTTTATTGGTATTTCTAGACTCTAATATTTCATCAAATTGTGAAAGTAACTGATTAGATATTTTTCCCTCAGCTTCTGGAAAATTTCGTATATTAAATTGCCAAAAATGAATAAGTTTATCAATATACCCATTCCAATTTGGATATCCTTGTGATAATGAAGTTCCTGCCCCTACAAAAATAACTAGGTTAAAGTTCTTAACTGCCTCTGCGAGTGTATTTACTAATATTTCAAATTCTGTTTTTTTGTAATATTTTCCCATATCAAACTCCAACCTTTTTTGTTTTATTAAAAACAATGTTAACTCAATATCCATTGCCTTGAGTAAAAAATTCCCTATCATTTTCCTGTCTAATAATCATTGTACTTCTCCTTAAACATATCAGAAAATACTTCTAAATCATTTACATGTTCCAACATTGTTTCTGTTGTTGGAAGTTCTATATCAATATATTTAATTTGTCTGTCTTTTAAATATTGTTGCATCTCGCCATATCTCATCCCTTCCTCAAAATTCCAAGCAAAACCTCGTTTGTTTACAAATACCAAAGAATTCATATAATTATTTGAGATTAATATTGTTGCTGTATATGAGGTATTGTAAAAAGAATCTTCATTAGTTTCTTTACAAATTATTACACCATCCACACTTTCATAATACATATCTAACAATTGATATAGTGTTCCAATTTCAGTTGTCTCTAGCTCAATATGTTTATAGTTTTTTGAAAATGAAAAATAGCTTTTAGGTTCATAGTATTTTGCTAATTCCTTTTTCAGAGTTCCTCTTTCTTCAACCTTGTTAGAAACCACATAATTAAGAAGCACCTCTTTAACTCTATTTAGCACACTATTTAGCACGTTATTTGAAGAAAGATACCCTTTTTGAATTTCTAATAATTCTTGCTCAGTTATATAACTATTTATACTAACAATTTCTAATGCGTCATGAATAAAATCAATTGCTATTTCATTAAGTACTTCAGGTAAATCCATAATATACTCATTTGTTATAATTTCTATTAGTATTTTAAATGAATAGATATTTTTATTTCTTAAACTATCACTTTTATTTCTTTTTTCACTTAGACTATAGTAATCATTGTAGTCTTTTTTCAATTTAATAATTTCACGAAAATTTCCTTTTGATCTATAGTAGATACTTTGAAGTGTATTAAGACTGCTAATTTTTAATAGCTTGGGGACTACTAGAATGAATTCTTGCCAATTCATTCTAGGTAAAAAAATATATTCACGAATCAAATTATCTAAAGCAGAGTATTTTTTATCATACTTTAGATTGACATATTTTTGACTATCTACAACTAAAAAAAAGATAACAGAACTTTCAACTAAAACAACCTTATTTTCTTCAATAAAATGTTCAAGACTGATGTCATCAAGTTTATCCAACTCATCTAGCACAACTACTATTGAGAAATTATCAGAAAAAATAGCGAATAATTTTACAACTTCTTCAGCAACGTCTTCCCTTCTTTGTCTAGGAGATTTTATCTTTCTATTCCTAATTTCATCGTTATTTAACTTTATACTATTAGCTTCCAAACTTGCTTTTGAAAACATAAATTCTGAAATAGATGCTTTAATCCCAAAAATAAAATTTGAAGTAGAAGTTTCACTCTCACCACGAATCTCCTCTTCAATTTCTTCTAAATAAATATCAAATAATACTTTTTCTTTTATATTCTCTATTCTATTCAAAATTTCTTTACCCAGTTTTTCAGCATTTTCTACATATATTTGTTCTAAAAAAAGAATTAGTTCTCGCAATAAATCGGTATCCTTATTAGTAACATTTAAGTGCAGAAAATACTCACTTTCTGCTACTATAAATCCATAATTTTGAGCACGTTTTTTGGAACTTTGGTTCTCTATCGAATTCATTAAAGTTGTTTTTCCAGAGCCTCTATCTCCGCCGATAACATAAATCCCTGTTGCAAAATTTTTTACGATATCTTCTATATCAGAAATTCTTCCTGATAATGTTGCTGGATAAAAGCCTTCTTTTTTTATTTCCTTTAGTGGTTTCATGTCATTGATATTCATTTAGATCACCTTCACTTTTTGTTTTAATGAATAAACAAAGTCTTTTAGCTTATTTTTTGGAACAAAATTATTGATGTCAATTAATGATATATTTTACTGCTTATTACTATAAAAGTTATGCTTAAATAAATTGTATCAAACCTCAGTCTTTTTGCAATATCTGCTATTTTCACAAAAAAGAAGCATTCATATAAAATGTTTCTTTCACTCAGTGAATCAAACAACATTCCATTTGAGAATTGAAATGTCAATTGATTTCAATGACTGTCATATCAATAATTGGTAGAGTCTTGGTTAAGAGTATTTATCATTACATTTCAATAAAAATTAACTAAATGGCATTCACTTTGGCATTCAAAAAATACGTTTGTGTGGGGCATATAGGAAAGGAAAATTTCAAATTCATAAAAACAAAGCACTATCGTTCATAATAATTTAGGAACTAGATTAAACTCCATATTAAGTTCATCATAAGTCATTTGATAAATTAGAATGCCATCTAAATTTTTCTTACGAGTTCAAATAGTCTGCTTATTTTATATTCATTTCTGTCAACTTTTGAAAAAAGTTATCCAATTTTATTATATCAAATATAAAAATTATACGTAATGTTAATTTTCCATTTAATCAGGATTAGCATTACCTAGAAAGTTCGACCAAAAGTCTCTCTCTTAATTCTATCTTCAAACCATGTTAAAAGGATAATATTAAAGCCCACAGATTGTTCTCAATTCAAATACATTTGAGAATCACTGTGGTAATAGACATCCTGGTCTGTTATATGAACAACTCATGAAAGGTAACTCCACAGTTCTAACTACTACATTTTAGTAAAAATTTTCCAAATAATATTCAGTTTAGCATATAAAAATATACAGAAATTATCAACTTTTCTGTTACCAAATAAGAATATTGCCGCCTCAACATCATTTATCATTTCAGCACGATATTTTAGATTACCCATCTTGAAGTAATGTTCTTAAAATATGATGTTAGTCCACATATTTGCACTTTCCGGAATAAATTTATTCACGCATACTATTTCTAATGTTATTAGAATCTTTCTCCACACTATAGTAAACATCCCTGATATTTGTGATTATTACTAACCTTTTTCTTATGTCATTTTTTTACTTTTAATTGTGTAGTTTACAATTATTGCAAGTCATAAATCTTATCCTCAATATCTAAAACAGTACTTTCTGGATTTAATGCAGTACTCTCCCCATTTGCAAAAATAATCAAACTTGGAACTTCCTCAATTTCGTATAAATCTCGAAACAATTGAATAGAGGTATCCAATCTATCTTCACTATTCAAATAAAGGATTAGCATATCTTCTCCAATATCTACTTGAATTTTCTTTAATTTTGAGACAAACTTCCTACAATCAGGACATGTTTTTCTTCCAGTAAACAATACAAATTTTTCTCCCGTTTCGATCTTCTTGTTAATATCATCTGGCGTAACAATTGTTAACTGTGATACAACTTTATCATACTGATACTCAGGGTATTTTTGATAAATGCTTATCCCTAAACCCAAAATACCTAGAACACCAATTAAGATGCCCACAGCTCTAAAAAAATGTTTTTTCATTAATTTCCCATCCTATCTAAAAAAGCAAAGAAGAAATTTGTTCTCTTCTTTGCCAATATATTTAACAAAATCCACTAATAGTTTATATTCTATTCTTTACGTCTACTTACATCCAAGTTGAAAGCTGTGCATCACATGTATTCTTTCCAACAATACAGTCATGCATACATGAACCAGTGCAATCACCATCCTTAGTTTGAACAAATACGTCGGCATCATCAATAAGAGCCTTAACTTCAACTTCTAAAATATCTAATTTGTTTTCTTCGTTCATATTGAACACTCCATTTCTTTTAGTAAACTATTTTTTAGTGACAGCTATATAGTGAAATTTTGTAAATAACGATTTTTATGAAGTAGAATAGAAAGGATTAACATAGCTATTGAAAAAGCTCCAACAACAACCATTTCCACACTTCCATAATGATTTTGAACATAGTAAAACGGATTAAAATATATAACAGAAACCCTTTTATAGTAAATCATCCATACAAATACATACATAACTGAAAATGAAAATACGACAACAGGATTTTTTAAAATAAACTCAAAAAAATACCATAATGACAAGCAGACACAATAAGAAATAATTCCTAAAAAAATGGATTCACTCTTAAAATTAAAAAGAAAAAATATCAAAATAAAGAGGATATTGAAGAAGAAAAACACAAAATTACGTGTCACTCTACTCTTTAATTTTCCATTCTTAATGCTTGCAATGGCTTTATCTACGCCAGATAAATGATCAATACTTTCTATTTCATAAAAGGCATAGCATGAAAGCAAACTACAATTAACCGAAACGACTAACTCTTGCTGCAGTCTAATTACTAAATTAAACAAAACGATACAACTTAAAAATAATAGCAAGTGCATATTAAAAAACATTTTCATTGTTATATACGTATTTTTTTTCAAACTCATCTATTTATCATAACCTTTCCAAAATAGATTTCCCGTTTCCAAATAAATAACAGTATCAACAAAAGTAGCATTGAGAACACAAGATAAAAAATTTGATGCTGTAAATATGGATAAAATACGTCATGGTTCCATAACATATCCGTAACACCAGGAATAAATTTATACCATTTCAATCCAAATGGAGGTACCTCTGACATATTAGATGTTGTTGCATTCGCTGCTACATAGATAAAGGATGCTAAAACTCCAAAAATCAAATTTTTACTCGTCGAGGTAAGAATTGCAGCTACAATGCTTGCTACAATAACTGAAACACCAACAGACAGTCCATAGTAAATCAAGTAGTCATAAATATAAAAATCAATTCCAATCTGCTTTAAAAGCAAAAGAAATAATAAGAACGTTGACAAAAATCCGAAAAGAAAAATCGGGAAAATTAGGCTCACTAGTCTAGACATAAGCTGTAAAAATATTCTCGAATTTGCCATTCTAAATGCTCGAACTCTATTTGATCCTAAATCTCGATAAATAAACCAAGCGGTCAATATAGCTACCCCTATAGATAAAAAGATGGTGACAACCCTTACTAAGTATCTAGCAATTGGAGCAGAAATTTTTTCTTTTTCTTTTAAAACCATCTCAGAAATTTCCTGATAAGGTAAATTAACAGAATAATTGAAATTTTTAGTGCTGTAAGTCTGAGTAAAAAAGGTATAACCTAATCCAAAGGGGAGGTACAGCGATTGCCTATATGCCTGAAAATCATTTTTTCCCATCTGACTAAGTTCAGAAGTATCCAGAAATTTTAAGTCACTTATTTGTTTTTTTTCAGATAACCTATTAAAAAAAAGTTCAATTTCAGATTCTTCTAGTTTTTCTTTAGACAATAAAATAGTCATATTAATGCGATTTTTATAGGTCATATGATCCCTATATACAGGAATCTTTTGCGTACCCGTTCTTTCTTGAATAAAGACCTGCTTATCTGTCTTCTGAAATTGTTCATAGTTCTGGAACCCCACTTTTTGCTCGTACTTATCTTGGTTGTTTGGAATTTCTTTGACTAGCCAATTTCCTTGTACGAAAACCACAAGAACGGAAATAAGCAAAACAAAATATAAGATGGGAGACTTCAGAATCTCTTTGAAATAAAATAATAATAGCCTCACTTCATTTCCCTCCATTTAGTATCAAATAACAATTTTCCAAAGTTGTTTCTATGGGAACTGCATTTTCATATTCCTGCAGGAGATGATTAGGTGCATATATCACTGCCTTTGCCTCGTTTTTTGTTTTATAACGTTTTAGAACTATTGCAGTAGCAGGCAACTCTTTGTTATCTGAAATTTCGTAAAAAGCTCCTTCATACTGAGAAAGCAACGCACTTATTTCCCCTTCAAAAAGAATCGTTCCATGTTTCAAAATAATCACTCTATCACTAATCTGTTCTATATCTTCAATAATATGTGTCGAAAAAAGAACCGTTTTTGACAAACCTAACTCCATAACAAATTCTCTAATACTACTACGTTCTTCAGGATCAACGCCCGCAGTTGGTTCATCAATGATTAAAAATTCCGGATCATGAATAAGCGCTACAGCCAATCCAACCCTTCTTTTCATCCCTCCAGAAAGTTGTTTATATTTTTTCGTGCGATGCTCAGATAAATGCAGCATGTCAAGTAAATATGAAATTCGCTTTTCAAGCTTTGTGGAAGAAATGTCATGTAAATAGCCGAAATATCTGATATTGTCTTCCACGGATAGTTGAGAATACATCCCAAACTCTTGTGGCATATACCCTATATTCTCTTTTATATTGTTTTCAGTTCCTATACTATAAATGACTTCACCTGCTGTAGGTTTTTGAAGTGTCGAAATAATATCCATCAAAGTTGTTTTTCCTGCACCATTCTCTCCCAATAGTCCTACAACTGTATTTTCTTGTAAGGTAAAATTAATATCATTGAGAGCTTTACTGCCTTTTTTAAAATTCTTAGTTATATTGTTTAGTTGAATTTCCATGGCTTACTCTTCCTAACTTTAATGTCGTATATTTATCCATTAGCGTTACATCATGTGTAATCACTAAAATTGTTTTATCAATTGCTAAATTTTCAATCATTTTGCAAAATTTCATCGTATTTCTCTCATCTAGATTATTTGTAGGTTCATCAAATATAAGTAATTCTTTTTGGTCTGTCATTGAATAAACCGCTCTTAAAATTCCTAATAATTGTTTTTGTCCCCCGGATAAATCGACATCTATCCCAATAATTTTATCTGTTAGACTAAACGGAAACACATCACTTAACTCGAAATACTCTATCCATTTTATTACCTTAGAACTATCATCTGTAGATGAGGATTTGATATTATTTATCACACTATCGAAATATACCCATGATTCTTGTAACATAATACCTACTTTATCCAAAAGTTCTTTTCGGTGAATTTTCTTTAACTCCATACCATCAATAAATATATTTCCCGTATAGCTTGTCCTTACTTTTGTTAAAATCTCAATAAAAGTAGATTTTCCAGAACCATTTTCCCCAGTAAGACAAGTGACTTCACCAGAAAAAATTTGAGCAGACCAATTATCTATTATTTTATTTTTATCATATGCATATGAAATAGCATCAACCTCAATTCGCATTGCTAAAGCACTTCCTTAGTATTTAATAGCTCTTCACATCGATCTAGAGAAACCTTCGCTTGACTCCATCCAGCAATAAAATTAGTAATATCTCTGATTGGGCTAATAGTTCTATTTGAATAGAAAACAAAAACTAATAATGTCCCTATCGAACTTTCTCCTTGAATAATCTGATATCCCCCTACGACTAAAATTAGAATTGTACCAATTGAGGAAATAAATGAAGGAATCGTAGTAGAAACATTAAAAATATTCAATCGATCCTTGCTTTTCTCTAGATAACTATATTCAGTCTTCATATAATTAGAAATTACATATTCTTCATTATTTAATAAAATCAGCTGAGAAACATTATTTAAAATACTTTTTTCCTGTGTCATAGCTTTATCAAGTGATGTTATGGCATCTTTTGATGCTTTTTTTAATAATGAATTAAATGAGAACTGTATTGATAAAACCACCAAAATAACAATTGCTTGGACAAGTAGTAACGTTCTATTTTGTAAGAAAAGAGCAATAAATAGAGCTGAAATAAAAATGACACTAGAAACAATCATTGGAATTCCTCTACAAAAAAAAGATTCAATAATTGACAAATCATTTAAATAAATAGTCAATAGTTTATCTTCTAACCGATCTATCTCTTCACCAGAAATACGATATAACTTCGTTAGCATCCTTTTTTTTATTGTAGCAACTAGTTCCATTCCCGCTTTTGCAAAAATAAATTCAGAAATTAGTGTACATAGATGTGATACTAGGTACAGCATAATTGCGGTTAACGCATAGCGAAAAAGTAATGAGTCTTTTTTAAAAGGAATCGCTATATCTACCATGTTTCCAACGTATGATGGAAGAAGTAAGTTCATCATTAAATCAATGAATTGAAGGACAATCATAGACAAAAATAAGATTTTGAACAATTTGATGCTTTTAAAACATTTATGAACCAATTTCATCCTTAGTCTTCCTTTCCATGATAAATTCCACTACCTTTGCAACACTTTCGATATCATTCCATTCGAATTTATATTCTCTCTCTAGAAAGGGAAACTTGTTTATCAATGCCAACAAATAATTCGAAATTTGCTCTCGATTAAATTTAAATCCAAAATCTAAAATAGAACATTTCTCAAGAGCCGATATCTTCTCAAAAGAAGTCACACCAAAAACTTCAGAAAAGATATGACACACTTCTTCTTTTATCTCAGATATATCTGAAAATTCATTGGATGGCTTAGAATCTGATAGTGTATTCTCCATTGAATTTCTATTTACATTTTCGCCTGAATCAGAGTTTTGTAGATATTTTGCCACTGCTAAAGAGCAGGCTTTGCTATTCCCAGCGTAAAAATAGAATCTTTTATTTTTCAGTTTAAAGAAGGTTGGGGCACTATTAAAACTACCTTGTAAGGACTTACTTGAATCAAAAGAATAGTCGCTATTTGTTTCATAAAATTGACCATTAATACCTATAACCTCTGAATATTCAGCAGGATAGCTTTTTAAAGTTGCCCAACTATTTCCAGCTGCAGCAATAATTTTTTTGCCTTGTCTGCTTAATTTTTGACATACTTGCTGCATAGCAACCGTATTTTTTTTTGTTGCTAATGGAACACAAATAATGTTTAAATCAATAGCTAGTAATTGTTCCAAAGCTTTTGTCAAAATCACACTCGAAGACCGTTCACTATTATCCGTCACATCAATAGCTAATGTGCTAAGATTTCTATAACATTCTCCTGTTATCGTCAAAAACGAAGCGGAGCCATGATATTTGCCGGATACACTGTTCAAATACCCCTTCTTTTTTATAGTTGAAACGGCTGATATTCCGGAATCCAAAAGAACTAAATCGTAGTATTTATTTTCCATATTGCAACATTTCTTTCAAAAGATGATAATCCTTTTGATGGATGTTACACATTGCACCGCTCGCCCTATGAAAATCTTCATTCACTGCATAGTTTATATATTTACAACGATTACCATCACAACGATCTTTTAATATACAATCACTACAAGCTAAATTATCTATTTCGTATTCTTCTGCAAATGCTGCAACTTTTTGATTATCTAATCCATCTACCACATTTCCAATTGAGAATTTCAAATTTCCTACAATCATTGAGCATGGGTAAATCATTCCAGTCGTTGAAATTTGAAAAGAATCTTTTCCACCATCGCATTTACCAAGTTTTCTAAAGGAGCACCCTTCCATATTGTGAAGATAATACTGGAAGTTCTCCAAATGATTTTCCCTTAAATAGCTCAATATTTTCTTTTGCTGTATATAATACTCTTGCACATCTGTCTTTGACCATTTTTGTTGCGTGGTATCTGGAATAGCAACTACGCCAGTGAAGCCCTTCTCAAAAAAGAATTTATAATTTTCATAGTAATATCCTACTGTATCCGTTGTTAATGTCATTCGCACACGAACATGTTTATTAAGCTTCTGTACTCTGCTCAAATTGTTAAATACTTTAGAAAAACTGCCTTTTCCATCTTTATATTTTCTTTTACTATCATGTTGCTCTTTCTGCCCATCGACACTAACGGAAATGTTGAAGTCATTTTCTATTAGGAAATTGAGAGTGTCATCCGACAACAATGTTCCATTAGTTGTTATATGGTACCTTACTACGGCATCATACTTCTTACCTATCAAAGAAAAAACATGAACAAGATGCTTTAATAGTCTGAAATTGAGCAATGGCTCTCCTCCATGAAAGTCTACATGAAGTATTTCATTTTCATGTAGTAACACTTGTTGTTCAAAAAAGTCCGCTATATAAGGAATCATTTCCTTTTTTAGGTAGCGGGGATGTTTACTAACATAGCAATACGTACAGCGCAAATTACAATCTTCCGTTAACCAAATTGTCATGTTCAAATAGCTCACCCCATATTTCCTGATATAATTTTTTTTTCTTATAATCACAAAATTCTTGGAACTTTTCTTCATTTTTATTGATTGCTTGAAAACGTGCAACACATTCCCAACAAAAGAGATTTACTTTACAATCTTTACATCTTTGATTGTTGTAAGGTCTCTCAGACTCGATAAAATCATCTATTGTATCCCATTTTAAAATACCTCTAGATAGTTCATTTAGCAGTTTTTGATTTTCAAGAACATTTCCAATTTTATAATTTTCTCCGACCAAATTCACACAAGGAAATAGGTCCCCATTGTAAGAGATCATTATTTCACGTTTACCAGGACGACATCTATAACCATTCAATTCTTGAAACATCATATCTGTAGGAACTAAATTTTCAGTAGAAAAATCTCCTTTGGCTCTTCCGTCAGAAATTAAGGGTCTCAACATTGGGACAACACTTAATTCCTCACATAGTTCAAAGAATTTTTCTTCATTCTTTGAATTGTCTTTTGTTATAATTTGCGAAAGGGTTATTTTAGTAAAACCATTATCTTGAAGCTCTTTTATTTTTTGTATAAGTTTTTCGTATACCCCTTTCCCTCTAATTTTCTCGCAACTAGCTTTATCATATCCGTCCATGCTAAGAGAAATAACATCAACTAACTGGGGCAATCTTTTCATGCTTTCATTTGGAATTACAGTGCCATTTGATATTACGTGAATCTCTCCAGTAAAGTTCTCTCTAGTAAATGCCAGTAATTCAATAAAATCTTTACGAATAAAAGGTTCACCACCACTAAATGTAAGATTCTTTGGAGAAATTTCAACAATTTTTAAAACAATCTGCTTTGCAGCTTCTAAATCAAGCATATCTGGAGCAGTAGGTGCTGCATTATGTATGCAGTGACTGCATTTTAGATTGCATTTATGAGTTAGGACAAATGTAACATTCTCAATGCAATCCTGATATCTTTGCTGTTCGTCATCAATTAAATAGTCAATTTCTAACAATCCATCAAGAATTTTAACTACTACCTTAGCTTTTTGTTGGTCTATCCTTCTAGCAATTTCGTAGATATCTTTATTATTCTTTATCTTATCTTCAATAAAATTGTAATAGGCTTTATTTGTTCTAATCCAACGTCCATTTGAAAAATTTAAGAGAACAATTTGCTGTCCGTTAACAATAGATGTCACATTATTATTGATTTTTAACACTACTATTCTCCCCCTCTAAAAAATGATTGACTTCATACCCATGCATATATTTGACTATTTTTCCTTTTTTCACTTCAATTAGAGTCGGTGTACCACCTATTTTCAAGCCAGAAGAGTTTAATATACTTACATTCAATCTCGGTGTCATATCTACTGCATAAATTGCCTCTGGATTAGCAGAACTATCAAATTTAACATATTTATCTCCGTTTACCAGTTCGTAACTTACTTGACCAAATTGTTTATCGGTGATAGGCGATTTATATTTTTTTTCACTTTCTCCCGTAAAAAATTTTCTATTTCCATCAATTACTTCACCGACAACTTTGTCATATTTTTTTCTATGTTCTTCCCAATTATATTCAAAACTTTTATTCTCACTTTTTTTCATATCAACAAGAAAAAGGTTGTTATTAGTGAATTTTCTATCAATCTTATCCTCAACATCTTTACAATACCCACAATCTTGATTAAAAAAATAGACATAATAGTTCCCAGTCTGCTTAATGTTTAATGCCTGATTAGCCTGAATCGTTTCAAATTTATTCTCCACATCATTCTTAGATAGTAGATAAATAGCTCCCGCTAATAGAATAACGATAAATACGGATACACTTACTGTAAGTACAACTGCTTTTCGCACTATAAATCACCTCTTCAAACAATATTTTCTCAAATAAAAATCAATTTTTTATCAATTTTCCGAATTTGATAGTTAAATTTCGCAATTTTGTATCAATGTAATCATTCAAAAGATCATTTATTTTCTTGCAAATCTATTTATCATAGGTATTATGGAATTATCTTAATAATGTTTACACAAGGGGTGCGAGGAATGACAAGCAAAGTGTTAATAGTTGATGATGAACCAGAGATTATCTCATTTATTCAACCTTTTTTATCTTTAGAAGGCTATGATACAGTTACTGCGAAAGATGGTGCACAAGCTATTCAAATAATGGCTGAACATACAATCGACATCGTTTTATTGGATGTAATGATTCCTTTTTTAGATGGTTATGAAGTTTGTAAAATCATTAAAGAAAGGTACGATACTCCTGTCATTTTTATCACAGCAAAAGGAGATCTAAATGACCGTCTAAAAAGTTTTGTGACTGGTGGTGATGATTATTTACAAAAACCATTTTATTTAGAGGAGCTGGGTATGAGAATCCAAAATATTTTGAAACGAACACTCACAACCTCACAGGTGACTAAGACTTTTGGAGAATTAAAAATTGACTACTCCCGACATGAAATTCTCTTTAAAAACAAATTAATTCCTTTTACAAATACAGAATTTCAAATCATAGAACTTTTATCGCTTCACTCAAATCAAGTGTTCAGTAAAGAAGATTTGTATCTACAGCTTAATAATTGCAAGGAAGGGATGTCCAATGTGATAGTTGAACACATAAGAAAAATTAGATATAAACTAGATAAATCTGGAGCAAGTGATGTGATTAGTACGGTTTGGGGGATAGGTTATAAATGGAAAAATTAAAACCAAATTCGATAAAAACCTATTTATATCTCTTAGGCACTATTGTTGTTCTCTGTTCTCTTTTGTTAACTTATGTAATTCAAAATCTAATTGGTTACTTTGAATTTTCAAAATTTTATCAAGCACAATTTGATAATTTCTGGGAGCAACCCCATCATGCAGTTATAATAGCAAATTATCTAAGTATTGTTCTAATTCCAATTTGTACAATAATTATTATCGCGAATATTTTTTTCAAAAAAGTTATTAAACAAAATTTGGTAAAAATGGATTTTATTTTGAAAAATTTAACTAGCAATAATCTGCAATTTGAAACACCCACTAGTAGCCTTTCAGAGTTTCAAGCAATCTTTGAAACAAGTAATAAAATTAAAGAAGAACTAGCAAATAAACTTGTTTTTCAATGGCAAGTAGAAAACACTATAAAGAATCAGATAAGTATCATGAAACATGAAATGAATACACCTATAACTATTGCCTTGGGTCATCTAAACCTTGTTAAAATATATGCAGAAAAACAAAATTGTAATGACTCAATTTCTTCTGAAATCAATATTGTACAGAAAAGTGTTGAACGTCTCAAAACTCATATTGATGAGACATTGATACTAATCGAAGCTTCCAGTAGCGATCAACATCAAACAGGTATGTGGAGTCTAAATACACTCAACACCTATATAAATGAAGTTTATCCTACTGTTTTCTCGCAAAAAGATAAAACATTCAATATTTTTTATTATGTAGAAAAAGAATTAGATGTGAAAATATATGGAAATTACACTGCCATTCAACACATAATAGATAACATTCTTAGTAATTCTTTAAAATTTTCCAATAAAAAAACGAACATTACTTTTTCTAATGATGATTCAAAAAAAATTGTATTCTTCTTTTCAAATGATGGTCCTCCGTTCACAAATCTAGAATTAGAACACGCTTTCGAAAAAAATTTCAAAAATGTTACTAGCAGTGGTAGTGGAATTGGTCTTTATTTTTCTAAGCAGTTAGCAAAGGTTAATCATGCCTCTATTTCTATTCAAAATATAAACGGACACCCAACCACCATATTGACCTGTAGCAAAACATGAGTTTTCATTATCATTTTAAGGAGCTAAGATTTCACTTTGATTTGGGTTCAAACAAGCATAAGATTTGTTAGCGAAATCGTATACTATAGAAATTGCATTATATATAACATTTATCTTAATTTCATAGATTTAATCTAAAAAAGCATTTGTATAGCCCACAGAATTATAAACATATTTAACGATGAGCCTGAGACATAAGTCCTAAATTGAGTTAATTTTGAAAGAAACGATAAATATAAATACCGTCAAATCAAAGTTTTTACTTTCTTGATTTGACGGTATTTTCATTTTTAATTAGTTTTGTTCCAGACTTCATCGTTACTTTAAAACGCTCTAAGTCCAAATCTAGAGGTCTGCTTCTTTAGCTCTTTGAAACAGACTCTAATGAAAGAAATCAATAGTAATATTAGAAGAATTAAATCGACCCAATAAAATTAGATCTTTAGTCTAATCTTTTGGCTCGGTTTAAGATATAGTGATTTTTTTATTTTAAAACAGAAATTGACTCAACAATTCTTCTACTTCGTCTTTCGTAACAATGACCTCGTCTCGTTTACTATCTTCAAATTCTGCATCAGTGTCTTCAACCAATAAACTCTTAATTTTAGTGGTAATTTCTTTGATTTTTTTCCATATCTTTATCTTTTAATTCCGCTTTTTCAATTCGTTCCATTAATTCATTTTTTCCAAGTGTTTGGTCAATAATCCAGATTTTTTTCAATGTAGGTGCTAGATAATTAGACAGCCAACGCAACGATTTTTCATAGCTTGGCTTTTGTCCTTTCATAGTTAAACGTAGACTTTCCATGCTTTCAATAACTAACCGCCAGTGCTCACTGTAGCCCGTTCTAATCCCCTCTTCATCACAATCATATACTTTTATGGAAGTATCAATTAATTCCTTCACAACCCATTCTAACGTCTCTCCTGTAGATAAAAGATATTCTACAAATAAATACGCTTTTTCATCTGCCAAACGTACTTCATAACGATTCTTCACACCATATTTTTGCTGAGCCATATCGACTGAAATCTGTTCTTTTTTTGCTAGCTCAAAATCTTTTTGATAAAAATTCATGTACATCGGAGACTGTCTGGAACCAAGATAGAGCGATAGCCCCTTGTTCAAGTATTGATTATTTTTAACAACTTCTCCTCCTCTAAAATCAAAGTTCTGAAAAGTGGAATCAACCAATCTCTTTTCCCATTTTTCTTTCAATTCAAACAAATCGTAGTTAGGATACAAATCAGAAACCATTTCATCCAAGGCTATATCAATTCGGGTTATTTTCGTGTCCACAATAAGACCCTTGCCAAATAAATCCTCTTCATATAATCGCCAAAAAAACGTTGTCCAGCAAGCTTTTTGTTCTTCCAAAATCAATTCAAATTCTCGACAGCCCTGCCCTCTAAATTCAATCATAACTCCCATATTTAAATCATTCGGATTGTAGTACACAAAAATTTCACTAAAGAAATAAGTCGCAGTGTAATGATAAAATCCAAAATCTTTATGTCCAAAATAGTCTGCTGACATTCTCAACACCTTTTCAATCACTTCCACCGGTGAATGGTACTTAAAACGAATTCTCAGAAAGTCAATTTTTGCTTCCATAGGTAAGACGCCACCTTCTAAACTAAATGCTTTCCTAATTTTTCCGACTAGTTCAACACAAGCATTTTTCTTTTCATTTTCTATTTTTGACAGAAAAATTCGAGTAATCCCTATCTTTTCTGCAAATTCTTTTTGACTCATATTCAATCTGTGTCTCAATTGCTTAATTTCTTTACCTTGCATAGCCTGCTCCTTTAATGTTGACCACTCCTTTCCAAAAATGTGCCCTTTAATGTCCATCAGAAAAACCATACATAATCAGCCATAGAAATGGATTAGCATCATTCATTAGCTAAAAGTTACCCCCATGTTATTAAGTGGGGGTATCAGGTGCGGAGCGCAAGCGCTCCACACCATCGCACCAGTCGTTCGGATGAAACATCCGCCCGCCTTTTCTGCTTTACCGCTGGGTTTTAATAACCCAGCTTTCCCAAGGATGCCTTGTCCATAAAGCTTCATGCGATTGATAACACCTCTTACTCAATCAATGGCTCTTCTACCTAATTGTGCCCCACACATTATCTTTGATAGTTTAGCAGCCATTCTCGTACTGCTTTCTTGCTGTAAAACACCATTCCAGATTCTAAACGAATCTCTGGGCATCCGTGTATCACCCAATCTTTTAGCGTGTTTACGCTAACGTCAAAATAAGCGGCACAATATTTTTGCTTTAAAATATCTCGTTCTTCCTTTGCATCTTCCAATGCTTCTTTCATCATGCTATAGGCATAACTAAAATTTTCTTTTTGCCAATCAAGTAACGTTTCTTCTATTGTCATAAAATCTCACCACCTTAAAGTTTACAAAAACATCTTCCAAGAAGTCTGTATAGATATAATACGCCTATAAAATAAAGTTGTCAATGTTTTCTTAAATTATTTTTAAGTAAACTTTTAAGACTATTTTTATTGACATTATTGCCTACTGAGTTTACACTAGAAACACGAGGTGAGAAGAATGATAGAAAATTTTGGCGGAAATGTCGTAAGATTAAGAAAAGAATTTGGTTATTCTCAAGAGGATTTAGGAAAAGAGATTGGCGTAAACAAGCAAACGATTTCCAACATCGAACGTGGTGTACGCTATCCAACCTTTGAAACATTAGAAAAAATTGCGAAGGTTCTAAATGCTTCTGCGGTTCAATTATTTGGGACTGAAAAAGAAATTGAAGTGGCAGACACTTCTTATGTGATTGATCGAATGGACGAATATGAGGATAAAATGCAGGGAATGATGCGTTTTGCAAAAATATTTGATGAACAATATCTACGTGAGATTGAAGAAACCTACAAAAAAGCACTCTATATCCAAAATCTGTTTACAGAACAGCCTTTAGTGAATGAAGAAGGACACAATATCTTGAATGAAGATAACCAGACCAAGCTAAAACCTTCTTTCTTTGATTCATTACCAATTAAAGAAATCGATTCTTTAATAGAAAAGATTGATTATATTAAAGCCAATCAAAACTTGCTTTAATTTCCTTTCCTATGTGCCCCACACATAAAAGGAGAGAATCACAATAGCTACATTTAAACAATATCAAAAGAAAAACGGTAAAAGTGCATGGCAGTTTCAAGCTTATTTGGGAACACACCCAGTTACAAACGAACGAATAAAAACGACTCGACGAGGATTTAAGACAAAAAAAGAAGCCCAAATTGCGCTTTCACGACTACAAGTGGACTTTGAAAAGAGTAATCTACAATTAGCTGGCAAACCCTCCCTTACTTTTAAAGAGCTGTATGATTTATGGTTGAAGCAATATCGACTAAAAGTCAAACCCTCAACCATCGCAACTTCTCGACGATTCGTTGAAGATTATTGTCTTCAATACTTTGGCAAACTAAAGTTGGAGAAAATCACCGTTTCCTATTGCCAAGAAATCGTCAATAAATGGCACTCACAATATAAGCAGTACCATTATTTTAGAAAAGTGGTTGCTCAAATTTTACAATTTGGCATCAAAATGGAGATCATTGACAGCAACCCTATGAGGAAAACAGAATTACCTCGTAAAATAGAAGTTGAGCAGTTCCCTAATTTCTATTCCAAAAAGCAGCTAGAAACGTTCTTTAACTGCTTGGAAGACCATATTGAGAAGTCTGGACGTACTAGCACCAAGCTACTTGCTTTTTTCCGATTACTTGCCTTTACTGGTATGAGAAAATCAGAAGCTTTAGCTTTACAGTGGCAGGACATTGACTTTTTTAATCACAAGCTGACGATCGGTAAAACACTAGCTGTTGATGAAAACGGTCAAATTATTGTTCAAGAACCAAAAACAAAAAGCTCTCAACGAGTAAATATGTTGGATCAAAAAACCGTTGAAATTCTTAAGCAATGGCGCAAAAATCAAAAGTCATGGTATCTCAACTTAGGCTACAACACGTCTAAAGAAAGCCAATATTTATTTACAAATAAGTTCAATGGGTTGTACTATCCACAGGCGCCTAATGATTGGTTGTACAATATTCTTGAAAAATACGAGTTGCCTAAAATCACCTTACATGGTTTTCGCCATACACACGCTAGCTTACTATTTGAATCAGGTGCAAATCTTAAAGAAGTCCAAGATCGCTTAGGTCACAAAGATGTAAAAACCACGATGAATATTTACGCTCATGTGACACCTGAAAAAATGAAAGAAACTGGTGAACGCTTTGCCAATTACGTCAATTTTTAAGATGGCATTCAAAATGGCATTCAGTCACTTTTAATTCAAATAAAAAAACCTCGCTAAGCACTGATACATCAATACTTAGCGAGATATAGCTAGTCGTTATCCGACGCTTCCTTCCATCTCATACGATATCAGTCTATTTAATTCGACTGCGTATTCCATTGGGAGTTCTTTTGTGAATGGTTCGACGAAGCCCATGACGATCATTTCTGTTGCTTCGCTTTCCGTTAGTCCTCGACTCATCAGATAGTAAAGCTGTTCTTCTGATATTTTTGAGACTTTTGCTTCGTGTTCGAGTGAGACTTGGCTGTTGTGAATTTCATTGAATGGAATAGTATCAGATTTTGAACGGTCATCCATAATGATAGTATCACATTCAATATGTGAGATAGAGCCTGCACTGTCTTTTCCAAAGGTTACTTGGCCTCGATAGTTGACCTCGCCACCGTCTTTTGCAATTGATTTTGAGACGATAGAGCTTGAGGTATTTGGTGCATTATGAATCATTTTTGCGCCTGTATCCTGGATTTGATTTTCTCCTGCAAAGGCGATAGAGAGCATCGTTCCACGCGCACCTTTTCCATCTAAGTATACACTTGGATATTTCATCGTTGTTTTTGCCCCAAGGTTCCCATCAATCCATTCAACGGTTGCCCCTTCATAAGCTTTTGCACGTTTCGTTACAAGGTTATACACATTATCTGACCAGTTTTGGATCGTCGTATAGCGGCAATACGCATCTTTTCGTGTATAAATTTCAACGATTGCTGCATGCAAACTGTTGCTTGAGTACGTTGGCGCTGTACATCCTTCTACATAATGAATGCTCGCTCCTTCGTCTACGATGATTAGCGTTCGTTCAAATTGTCCGGTATTTTCAGCGTTAATACGGAAATACGTTTGTAAAGGTACATCTACTTGGACCCCTTTTGGTACGTAAATGAAGGTTCCACCAGACCAAACAGCTGAATTTAATGCAGCAAGCTTGTTGTCAGTTGGAGGCACCAATTTAGAAAAGTATTCCTTAAACAAATCAGGATATTCTTTTAACGCAGTATCTGTATCGGTAAAGACAATCCCCAATTTTTGAAATTCTTCTTTCATATTGTGGTAAACCACTTCTGATTCATATTGAGCTGAGGCACCTGCTAAATAGGCACGTTCCGCTTCTGGAATCCCAATTTTTTCAAAGGTTTCTTTGATTTTTTCCGGTACATCCTCCCAATCACGGGCTGGATTATCACTTGCTTTTTGGTAATATTTAATCGCATCAAAATCAATGTCAGATAAATCTGGTCCCCATGACTGCATTGGCATTTTGTTAAATACATCCAATGATTTCAAGCGGAATTCTAACATCCATTCAGGTTCTTCTTTGATACGTGAGATTTCACGAACGACTTCTTCGGTTAATCCTTTTCCTGTACTAAAGACCGGCTTTACATCATCATGAAAGCCAAATTTATATTCTTCTAACTCAGGTACTCCCACGTTCTCACGCTCCTATTCTTTATGATATTGATGGGCAATTGATTTGCCTGACTCATCAGTTACTGCTTGTTCTAATGCTTTCCAAGCAAGTGTCGCACATTTGATTCGTGCTGGAAATTTGGCTACCCCGCTAAGCATCGCCGCATCGCCTAAATCATCCTCATTTGTGACTTCCTTTCCTTGGACTAACTGAGAAAATTGCTGAATAAGAGTCTCTGCTTCTTCAACGGTTTTCCCAAGGACCGCATCCGTCATCATTGACGCACTGGCGGTACTTATTGAACACCCGCTCCCGTCAAATGCAATCTGCTTAATAACATTTTCTTCCACGGAAAGCTCTAGTTGAATGACATCGCCACAAGTTGGATTATTCATCTCAATTTTTTGCGTTGATTCATCTAACGTTCCATGATGATGAGGATGGCTAGAATGATCCAAAATTACCTGACGATATAAATTATCTAATTTAGATAGCCCCATTTTTGAAAAACTCCTTTGTCGCTAAAATCGCTTCAATTAATCGATCTGCATCATCTTTTGTATTATAGAAATAAAAGCTTGCTCGAGCAGTTGCAGGGACATTTAAATAGGTTAACAACGGCTGTGCACAATGATGACCTGCACGAACAGCGACACCTTCCATATCCAATGCAGTTGCCACATCATGAGGATGCAATCCTTCTAAATTAAAGGCAATTACGCCCGTATGATCTTCAGAATTTTGTGGACCATAAACAGTTAATCCATCAATCGCTTTTAATTTTGGCAGACAATAGTCCACTAGCTCGGCTTCATATTGGTGGATGGCTTCTAATCCAATTGCAGTTAAATAATCAATAGCACTGCCTAATGCAATCGCTCCTGCAATATTCGGTGTCCCTGCTTCAAACTTCCATGGCAGCTCTTTCCATGTACTGTCCTGTAAATGAACGAAATCAATCATTTCGCCGCCAAACTCTACCGGCTCCATCTGTTCGAGCCACTCTCTTTTTCCATAAAGCACACCAATTCCTGTTGGACCGCACATCTTATGTCCGCTAAATGCATAGAAATCTACATCTAATTGTTGAACATCCACTGGCATATGAGGAACAGCCTGTGCCCCATCTACAACCATTACCGCACCCTTAGCATGAGCAAGGGTAACTAGCTCATCAATTGGATTAATCACACCTAGAACATTAGAAACATGAGCAATTGAAACAATCGCTGTCTTCTCTGTAATTTGTTTCTTTGCATCTTCTAAATCAAGAAATCCATCTTCAGTAATCTGAATATATTTAAGGATAGCCCTTTTTTTCTTTGCAAGCTGCTGCCAAGGAATGATATTGGAATGATGCTCCATATACGAAATGACAATTTCGTCGCCTTCCTTAACAAACGCATCAACAAAGCTTTTTGCCACCCAATTTAGACTCGTCGTCGTTCCTCTTGTAAAAAGGATTTCTGCTGTTTCTTTTGCATGGATGAATTGACGAACTTTTTCTCGAGCCGCTTCATAATCCTTCGTAGCACGTTCGGCTAACGTATGCACACCACGGTGAACATTGGCATTATCGGTTTCATAATAATGAGCCAGCGCTTCAAGTACCTGCTTAGGCTTTTGCGTTGTTGCTGCATTATCTAAATAAATAAGTGGTTCGTCATTGACTTCTTGAAATAAAATCGGAAAGTCTCGGCGAAGTTTTTCTGCATTCATCATGCATTCAACTTCCCTTCGATTACTTCGATAAATTCATTTTGTACTTCTTTGACTGGAATAGCCGTGATAACTGAACCCAAGAAACCGCGAATAACCAAACGTTCAGCATCCTCTTTTCGTAAACCACGACTCATCAAATAATACATTTCCTCAGGATCGACACGGCCGACACTTGCAGCATGTCCTGCAGTAACTTCATTTTCATCAATTAAAAGAATCGGATTAGCATCCCCGCGTGCCTTATCTGACAGCATTAATACACGACTTTCTTGCTGTGCATCCGCTCCTTTTGCACCTTTTAAAATATGACCAATGCCGTTAAAGGTTAAGGTACCACGTTCACGAATTACGCCATGCTGTAAAATATGACCGATAGTGTGTGGTGCTTTATTTGTGACACGCGTATCAATTCCTTGTGTTTGTTTGCCTGCACTTACTGCAACAATTTTCACTTCTGAATGCGCGCCTTCTCCAACTAAGTCTGAGTCAAAATCTGCCACGACATCGCCATCATTCATCACACCCAATGCCCAATCTAGGGATGCATCACGCATAATATAGCCACGACGATTCATATAAGAAGTAAGGTGTTCACCCAATTGATCCACCGCAGAATACTTCACTTTAGAGCCTGCTTTGGCAATCACTTCAACAACAATATTTCCGGAAACTTTTTTCGCTGTATTTCCTTCTGTCTGAAATCGTTCCAGATAGCTGAATTGACTATGCTCATCTGCGATAATCAGCACGTGTTTAAAGAAATGCTGATTCGTTGTTCCATCTTGAATGAAAATGGATTCTATTGGCTCTTCAATGACCACATTTTTCGGTACATATAAAAACAGGCCACTATTCATAAAGGCTGCATGAAATGCTGTAAGCTGATCTTCATCCATTAACACGGCTTTACTCATATAGTATTCTTTTACTAAATCCGAATGTTCTTGTAAAGCTGTAAATATATCGGTGAAAATAACACCCTTTTCAATTAAGTGTTGTGGGAGCTGTTCAAAGACAGTAGTTGTCCCTTGTTGCACCAGTACAGGATTATCTTTCATTTCATCAAATGCTGCTACACCAATGGATTCTGGCGTATACTCATCCATAGACACATTAAATAAAGGCCAACGATGAAATTTTACACGCTCAATTCTTGGTAATTCCAGCTCATCTGCTTTTGCTAAAGCTTGTTGGCGCAAGAGAGTCATCCATTCAGGTTCCCCATTACTTGCAGAAAAAGCGTTAATTTCATCAAGATAATCGATCCATTCTTTTTTTGCCATTTATCTTGTCCTCCTTACGCTTCTTCTTCTTTGTAGTCAATTCCTAACTCTTTACTGATTCCAGCATAGCCTTCTGCTTCTAAGCGTTTTGCCAACTCTGCATCACCTGTTAAAACGACGCGGCCTTCCATCATGATATGTACCACGTCAGGAGTGATGTAATTTAATAAACGTTGGTAGTGGGTAATAATCAGTGAACCAAAGTTTTCACCACGCATTTCATTTACCCCTTTTGAAACCACCTTCAATGCATCAATGTCCAATCCAGAGTCAATTTCATCTAAGATGGCAAATGTTGGTTCCAACATTAATAATTGTAGAATTTCATTTCGTTTCTTTTCGCCGCCAGAAAATCCTTCATTTAAATAACGTTCAGCCATTTCTTCAGGCATATTTAGTAGTTCCATTTTTTTATCTAACTTTTTCAAGAATTCCATAACAGACATTTTATTGTCCTCGTCACGCTTAGCATTAATTGCTGCACGCATAAATTCTGCATTGGTAATTCCTGGAATTTCACTTGGATACTGCATCGCTAAAAACAATCCTAGACGTGCGCGTTCATCTACCTCGAGCTCTAATATGTTTTGACCGTCTAACAGGATTTCGCCTTCTGTTACTTCATAGTTTGGATTTCCCATAATAGCCGCAGATAAAGTTGATTTCCCGGTTCCATTTGGTCCCATGATGGCATGGATTTCTCCTGTTTTCATGGTTAAGTTTACGCCCTTAAGGATTTCTTTTTCCTCAATTGAAACGTGTAAATTTTTAATTTCTAAAACTGACATGCGATTCCCTCCAGATTCTTTTAACGTTCTCATTCATTTTAGACTAATTGAGAATGAATCGCAATATTCTTGCTAGAGAATGTTTGGATTTATCCTTTGATAATTCTAACTTTATTTCAAATTTTCTTCGGAAGCCACCAGTTCTTTTTATAATAACTATTAAAAAGGAACCAATGTATGCTAGAGCGGTAAGCTTTCTTTTTTTTCATAAAAAATCTTCATATATTTTGTGTTAGTGAAAAAGAATGGGAATTTTTTTATTAATTAATAGTTTCTTTTCTATTGTACTCCTCTCTTCATTTTTCTTCTTGTTGAATGTCTTGTCGATTTAAATGTATTTTTCACTGCTGAGAAATGTCTTCGTGTACTTGGTTTTGTACTTACTTAAACTTTTTTATTCAACAAAAAAGAACTTAAAAGCAACAGCAATCGTTACTTCTAAGTCCTCCTGAAATGCTTAATACAGGTTAGGAACAGAAAAACACCTGTCTCTTCAGCTCCCTAATTTCTTTTGAATCTATTTATCCACTGGTTTTACAGAGCCGCCCCATTTTTCAATAATCCAGCTTTGTACTTCTGGCTCATGCAAAGCCGCAATCAGTTTTTTCACTGCATCGCTATCTTTGTCTTCTGTACGAGTAGCTACAATGTTTACATATGGAGAATCATCACCCTCTAAAAGAACGGCGTCTTCTAATGGGTTCAATCCAATCCCATAAGCAAAGTTTGAATTGATTGCTACTAAATCCCCTTCATCGTTATTGTAAGTTGTCGCCAACAATTCAGGAGCAATCGTATTTTCAAATTTTAAATTTTTAGGATTTTCTGCAATATCATCGAATGTTGCTGTTTCTAAATCCACTCCGTCTTTTACTTTAACCAAACCAGCTGTTTGTAAAATGCTGATAACACGTCCCCAGTCTGATTCAGAGCTTGAAACAATGATTGTTGCACCATCTTTTAATTCTTTAATATCTTTAATTTTTTTAGAATATAGACCCATTGGCTCTAAATGTACGCCGCCAACATTCGCAAAATCATAGCCATTATCTTCTACTGCTTTGTTAAAAAATGGTAAATGCTGGAAGTAGTTTGCATCAATTTCTCCATCCGCTAATGCTTTATTGGGTAGAACGTAGTCATCAAAATTAACGATTTCTAGCTCAACGCCTTCTTTCGCTAAAATAGGTTTTACCTGCTCTAAAATTTCAGCGTGTGGTGAAGGTGAGGCCCCTACTTTTAACACGGTCTTTTCGTCATTTTTCTCTGAGCTTCCTGTTGCTTTTGTATCTGAGCTTCCATTTCCACATGCAGCCAATCCAACGGCTACTAATAATACTGCTGCTAATCCAAAGAATTTCTTTTTCATATCCTTTTCCCCCTCATTTTCTTATCGCTTATCTGTTCGTTTTGTTAATGCATCGCCGATTCCTTGTACGATGAATACGATAACTAATATAATCACCGTAGCAACTAACGTCACCGTATAGTTTCCTCGTTGATACCCTTCTTGCCATGCGAGTGCGCCTAAGCCACCCGCGCCAATAGCACCAGCCATGGCGGTAAATCCAATCATAGAAATTGTTGTTACAGTAATGCCAGAAATTAACGCAGGTACACTTTCTGGTAGCAACACCTTATAAATTGTTTCCCAATAGCTTGCACCCATTGCATCTGCTGCTTCAAGCACACCCGGACTCACTTCGCGTAAAGCAATTTCCACTAAGCGAGCGTAGAACGGTGCTGCAGATAACACCAATGCTGGAATGGCAGCTTTTGCACCCAGCATGGAACCGACTAAAACTTTGGTAAACGGGATGATTAAAACCATCAATATCATAAACGGTGTTGACCGGAAAATGTTACTTATAATAGAAACTAGGCTATAGACAATTTTTGCATAAGGTTTATTTTTTCGACCAATAGTATAGAGAAGTAATCCTAGTAAGAGTCCCAAAACAAACACTAACACCATTGAGATGACAGTCATGTATAAGGTATCAATGATTGCTTGCTTCATTGTCTCTGAATTAATTTGACTAAAATTGAAGTATTGTTCTGAAATACTCTTATTCATGCGTAATCACCTCCACGCCAACTTCCTTTGAATTAAAAAAGGCTACAGCTTTATCAATTTCTTCTGGGTCGCCTGTTAGCAAAACGGTTAACGAACCTAGCGTGCTTCCTTTTGCCTGCTGGACTTTCCCATATACAACATTAATATCAATTGCGTATTGGCGAATAGCTTGAGAAATTACTGGCTCATTTGCATTATTTTCTTTAAAGGAAAGTGTCACAATTTTGCCTCCGGGATTCTCCTTCATAAAGCTTTGAATCATCTCATCTGTGTCATCTTCTGGCGCAAGCTCTTGTTGAACAAAACGCTTGGTCACTGTTTGTTGTGGATGGCGGAACACATCAAGCACGTCGCCCTCTTCCACCACACTCCCTAATTCCATCACTGCTACCTTGTTACAGATTTTACGAATCACATTCATTTCATGGGTAATAAGAACAATGGTTAAGTTTAATTTTTTATTGATATCTAAGAGTAAATCTAAAACTTCTTCTGTTGTTTGGGGATCCAACGCACTCGTTGCCTCATCACAAAGAAGAATTTCCGGATTGTTGGCTAATGCTCGTGCAATCCCTACCCGTTGTTTTTGCCCTCCAGATAACTGCGAAGGATACGCATCACCCCGTCCTTCTAAGCCTACAAGTTCTAAAAGCTCTGCCGCACGCGTTTTCTGTTCTGCTTTACTAACACCAGCTAATTCTAGCGGTAATTTAATATTATCGATCACTGTTCGCGACCACAGCAGATTAAAGTGCTGAAAGATCATCCCGATTTTTTTTCGAAAATTTCGTAATTCTCTGTTTTTTAATTTTGTAATATCCTGCCCTTTAACAACCACTGTCCCTGAGGTCGGCAACTCAAGTCCGTTCAATAAACGGACAAGGGTACTTTTCCCAGCGCCTGAGTATCCAACAATCCCGTATATATCACCTTTTTCAACGGTCAGATTCACATCATTTACCGCTTTAATTGCACCGTTTTTCCCAGAAAACTCTTTTTTGACATGGGTCAATTCAATCAATGCCATTTTTACTTCTTTCCCTTCTGTTTCCATAAGCAACAAAAAAACTTCCGCCCTTTTTTGTGCAGCACTCTGCATAAAAAGGACGAAAGTCTGACTTTCGTGTTACCACCTTGATTCGTTATTCTTTCACAACAATAACCTCGTTCAGTACTTGAAATTTGCTTCGCATACTGCTGCGCTTTAACGGGCGCTCCCGTAACAAGTTCACTTTCGCTCACTCATTCTGCTCAAAGACCATCTTCCATCTCATGTTCGTTACCCTTTCTCAGCACACAGGGCTCTCTTCAAACGTCGGTGACATGTACTCTTCTTTTCAAAGCTTTCGGTATATTGCTGAAATTATAACAACACTTTTTGAAACTGTCAATTCTTTTTTTTACAGACTGCCTATAATTTGTCGAATTCTGCTGGATCAACCTCTTTAAAACTAACAATCCATGCAACCATCTCATCTTCATCATTTAACACTTGAATGTCTGCATCGATTTTTTCATTAACAGATGAAATCACACCTGTCAGCGGACTTGGAAATTCATTCACTGCTTTCTCTGCTTCCACTTCAGCAAATGCGTCCCCTTGTTTAAAACTTTGACCAACTTTTGGTAATGAAACAAAGGTAATCGCCCCAAGCTCTTCTTGCGCTTCATTTGTTAATCCTACACAATATTCTTTTCCATTAAATAAAATCCATAAGTTGTCTTTGCGTTTTAAATGTACTCCTGCCATTTTAACTGGTCGCTCCTTCGTAATCTAATTCTTTAAAGCCTAGCGCTACTACTTGCCCATCTTTCACCAGCACGGGCCGTTTAATTAACATGCCATCGGTTGACAGCACCTGACTAGCTTCTTCTACTGTAAAACTTTCTACTTGATCTTTCAAGCCTAACTCACGATACTTCATTCCGCTTGTATTAAAAAAACGTCGAATAGGTAGCGGGCTTTTCTTCATCCAGCCTTCAATCACTTCAGGCTTAGGTGGTGTTGAAATCATGTCTACTGTTTCAACTGGCACATTATGTGCATCCAACCACTTTTTTGCATTTCGACAAGTCGAACATTTAGGATACCAATATAATGTATAGATACTCATTACCTCCTTGTTTCACTAGGTTCTCTTACTGATTGATAGCGCATTGACAAGATCAGTCCCACACCAATCATATTTCCTAAGATGGCTGAACCTCCTTGACTGATAAACGGCAACGGAATCCCTGTTAATGGGAGCAGTCCGATATTTGCACCAATATTTTCAAACACGTGGAACAAAATCATCATAATAATTCCTGTTGCAATATACGCATAAAATTCATTATTCGTATCAAAGCATACACGAATCATTCGATAAATCAAAATAAAATAAAGTAAAATAACAAATGCACCACCTACAAAACCAAAATTTTCACCAATAACAGTAAAAATCATATCTGATTCGCGAACAGGCACATAGATATCACTTACATTGTAGCCTTTTCCAAACATCCCGCCAGAACCAATTGCAAGTAAGCCTTGAGCTGGCTGATAAGAAGCGCCTCCAGCATCGTGGAATGGATCCAGCCATGAATCAATTCGAGCAAACTGATATGCCTTAAAGATACCTAAGTCACTTAAAAAAGCTCGCCCGGTATCGGTCGTAACCAAATAAATAGTACCGCCGCCGACAATAACTGCAAATAAAATAATAGGAACTACAATTCGCCAAGAAATGCCCGACATGAGAAAGACTCCGCCAAAAATTGCTAAGAAAACAAGCATTGTCCCAAAATCTTTTTGAAGAAGGACCAAAGCAATCACAGGTAACGTGACCGCAAACATTTTCAAAATGAGAAACCCATCTGTTTTTAAGGTTTTCTCCTTCGTCTTTGCATTATGCTGCGTAACAATTAATGCCAACATTAAGACAAACGCAATCTTCATGAGCTCCGAAGGCTGAAATGTTAGTGGTCCAAATCGAAACCAGTTTTTTGACCCAGTTAATTGATCCATGTCCTTATCATAAAATTTTAACAAAGCCAACATAACTGCTATTCCTAATCCATAGATGTAGGGGGTTAGCTTCCATATCCATTTTAAGCGCATATGCATGATAATAATAATTGCGATTGTCCCTAACGCGTACCACATACACTGCTTGAACATTTCTTTTACAATTTCTTTTTCCAACACGTCATGTGTCAGTGCTACGTATAAGGAAAGCAGCCCTATAAGACAAAGTAAAAACACTGGTAAAATAACGCCATAATCAATTTTATTATCTAACGAATTCGTTTTATTCTTATTCATTCTTCATCCCTTTTCTACAAAAACCATACTGGGTTATATTATAGTCGTCTCGGCAAATAAAAGAAAGTCTGAGTCTGGTAGTTTTGGGAAAAAATTAACCTTTTCCCCAGAATAGTTACCAATTTCTATTTTACACTGAAGAATCACTAACAATTTCAAATTCCTGACTTACCTAAAAAGGAGACAAGCACCCTTCTATACAAATATATCTCATTAGCTGTTTTAGAAAGAAAACTTTTTGTCTCCAGTAATATTAGTCTCATTTTCTTTTTCATAAAAAGCAAGTAGTGCTTGGGTCACTTGATTTATTTCCGGTGAGGTCAGATGATTTCTTTCAATGAAATAAAAATGACGCTGATAGCTTTCCGACAGTAACTGATAGAAAACACCTTCCGGCACAGCCCTCTTTGAAAGAATAGAACGGCCAATTCCTTTCTTTAACATCGCTGTAATCACTTCATTGCTTTTGATTTCTATTGCAGGCTGGGAAATGTTTTCCTCTTCGAAAAAGCGCTTGGTATAATGATAGACCCCGGAAGTTTTTTCTCTTACTAGCCATGGGCTGGCTGAAGGATCGCCCACCAGAACTAACTGATCTTTCAAAATAGGGTGTCGTAAAATCCCTTCTGTAGTGAGAGGTTTTTCAATAAACCCAATATCTGCTTCATGTTTGGCTACCTTCTCCAGTGCTTCGTGCGAGTTTGCCATGTCGATTTCAAATGCCACATTCGGAAATTTTTCAAATAATTCTTTCATAAGTTCAGGTAAACAATACACAGCAAATGTATGAGAGGCAACCACGCGACACCGGACCCGTTGACTTGATTCTTTAGCCAGCGCATCGATGGTTTGCTGCCAGTCATCCATCAAATTCAACACACGTTGATACAAGAGTTCCGCCTGTTTCGTTGCAATCATTTCCTGCCGACCTTTTCTTTGAAAGAGTTCTACTTTTAATTCTGTTTCCAATTGCTTAATTTGATGGGAGACAGAAGGCTGAGAAAGAAAAAGAATCTCTGCACTTTGAGAAAAATTTCTCGTTTCATACACAACACGAAAGGTTTGCAGTAATTTAAACATAATCATCACTTCCATCAGTTTTCTTAATAATAACTATAATAACTATTTATTTCAAATATAGATAAACTTGTTTTATACTTACTTAAGAACAAAGAGATGCTTGTTTTTCCTATCACGCATTTTCATTTCAACCTATTGTTAGGTAATTATTTAATTTTTCACCTATGAAATTTCAAAAAATTCATTTTAAAAGGAGTTTATTATGCACGTGTCTAACCACTCACTAAAACAAAAATTCTTCCCTATCTTACCAGGGCTCATTCTTTCCGTTATGGTCGCAGCAATTAGTCGGTTACTCGCTCTTTTCGTTCCACAGCTAGGAGGAGCTACTATTGCCATACTGTTGGGGATTCTTTTAGGAAATACCTTTTTTAAACAAAAAAGCCTCGCTGCAGGTACTAAGTTTTCAGAAAGTAAGCTCTTAGAAGTTTCTGTTGTTTTACTTGGAGCAACCGTTACTTTCCAAACAATTGCACAAATTGGACTAAAGGGGATTCTTTTTATCCTCATTCAAATGTCTATTACGATTACGGGTGCATATCTTATCGGGAAAAAAATGAACTTTAATGATACATTTTCATTAATGATGGCTGGAGGAAATGCAGTCTGTGGATCATCGGCAATAGCTTCTATTGCGCCTGCGATTCATGCAGAGGATGAAGAAAAGGGACAGGTTATCACGCTGGTTAATTTATTAGGAACCGTTATGATGCTCACGCTTCCTTTCTTAGGTCTATTTTTATTTGGTGACAATCTTTTAGAGAAAAGTGCCTTGCTTGGCGGAACGCTTCAATCCGTAGGTCAAGTGGTTGCTGGAGCGAGCATGCTTGACCAGATGGTTGTTCAGTATGCGATGCTCTTCAAAATTTTGCGTATTGTTTTACTCGTAGTCGTTGTTTTTGTATTTGAAAAATTTATGCAACGAAATTCTTCTGTTGTAGCGACTCCCTCAGAAAAGAAAAAGAAGAAGCTTCCTCTCCCATGGTATGTACTCGGCTTTTTACTTTTTTGTATTCTTAATAGCGTGGTTAAACTTCCTACCTTTATTGACCAAAGCGCACATTTCATCAGTACTTGGTTTGAAATTACTGCACTAGCTGCCATTGGTTTACGATTAGATTTCGCAAAATTTATGAAAGAAGGTCCTCGCTTTCTGCTGTATGGATTATCTGTTGGGGGACTGCAAACGATTGTAGCACTTCTTCTTATTTTCCTTATTCGGCTGTAAAAAGTGGCAAAAAAAGAAGGGGCTGTGACATAAGTCCCTAACAGAAAAGTGCATGAAATGACGAAAAACCGTTCATTTCATGCGCTTTTTTAGTTAAAATAAAAGAAGCACAGGTGGCACCCTGTGCTTCAAACATTTAATCCTGAAAGGACTAAAAATATGCATACCTATTATAACATGAATCAACTCACTTTGGACTTATCAACTTCATTTTCTCCCAAAGAAAATCACGTCGCTGTTTTCATCAATGAATTAGTGGAATCTCTTCAAATCAATGAGCCGTATCTTTTTGGACGCCCTAGAGAGTATGATCTAGGTGCCATGATGAAGCTAGTTCTGTTTGCCTATACGAGAGAAACCTTCACCAGTCGCAAGATTGAGCGATTGGCTGAAGAAAATTTATATGCCCGTTGGTTGACTCAAGAACGTGTACCTTCTTATCGAACGATTGCCCGTTTCTGCGTGTCCAATGATGTGCAGGAATTGACGAATAAAGGATTAACACATCTGACCGAGTATCTTCGCGCGCGCAATCTGATTGATGATGCGTTGTTTATCGATGGCACGAAAATTCTAGCCGATGCGAATAAATACAGCTTTGTCTGGAAGAAAAACACGATCCGTTTTGATCAGATGAATCGTGAAAAACTCCTTTTATTGATGACGGAATTAAAAGAAGCTTATGCAGTAAAAGAGATTCCCGAAGGGACTTCCCTTACACTAGACATGGTAGATGAGCTGTTGACACGAATGGAACTGAGATTGGAAGAAATTGAAAAAAAAGTCCAGTCAACGAAACGAATTTCACCTAATCCCGCAAAAAAACAGCGCCGAACGCTAAAAAGTCAAGTACGCAAATTAACTGAAAAACGAGAGAAGCTGATTGAACACCAAGATCAGTTTTCTATTTATGGTGCCAGAAATAGTTACTCAAAGACCGATCATGACGCTACTTTCATGCGCGTGAAAGAAGATCATATGATGAATGGTCAATTAAAGCCAGCCTACAATTTACAAATCGCTACTTGTAATCAATTTGTTTTAGGATATGATGTTTTTCAAAACCCAACTGACACTAGAACCTTACAACCATTACTTGAAAAAATGAATGTGATTAACCAATCACATCGATATATTGTCGCAGACGCAGGGTATGGCTCTGAAAGTAATTATCGATATCTAGAAGATGAACTCCCTCAACATACCGCGCTTATTCCCTACGGGACCTTTTTAAAAGAGAAAAGTAAAAAGTGGAAAACCGATGAGCAAAAAATAATGAACTGGACTTACAATGAACAGGAAGATTACTATATCGATCCTAAAGGTGTGCGATTTAATTTTCATGCCTATCGCAAAAGAACCGATAAAGATGGATTTATTCGAGAGTTTAAAGAATATCAAGCAGAAAAAATCGATCTAAATCAAGAAGTGATTCCTGAAGCTCTAACACCGAAGGGGTATATTAGAAAAATTACAGTAAACCCTGCTTGGGAATATCATAAAGCCAAACAAAATGAGCTTCTTTCTACCCCTGAAACCGGAAAGGTTTATAGTCGCAGGAAGATTGATGTAGAAACAGTCTTCGGATTTATGAAGGCTTGTTTAGGCTTCACTCGATTCACAGTTCGAGGGTTAGATAATGTAAGAAAGCAATCAGGTTTACTGATTACGGCAATCAATATGATGAAGCTGGCAAAAATAAGTAATTAAACCAACCAATTATACTAAAAAAACAAAATGCACGCGAAAATATTTTTATTTTCGCGTGCATTTTGTTTTTATCGAGGACGTAACTAACTAACTTATGTCACGCCCCCCTCGTAAAATATTAGTAAAGGTTGGGAAGATGAGGAACTCATCTTCTACGCATAGGATATGTTTGAGTTGAAGTTCTCGAAAATAAGCTGAAATTACGTCCCTACATCTTTTTCCTTCCTCAACTTAAGCAAATACTGGTTTCCAATAAAAAATTGCTTAGTCAATTGATTCCATCACTCGTTTCAAATCAAATCCTCGTCCCAAAACTTCATTAGCAGGCATCGAAATAATAAATGCTTCTTCATCAATTTCCTGCAGCGCTTCTTTTACTTGAGAGAAATCTTTTTCATGAACAACGGTCATTAGCATCATGCCCTCTTTTCCATGATAACCACTTTCTATCGGCATCATAGTGACGCCTTTGTCTAAAGACTTGGTTAAAAGATCCTTCATAACTAAGTATTCTTTTGAAATGATAAATACATTTCTCGAACGAACAGGCCCTGCTTGGACTAAGTCAATTACTCGACCAATCACAAATAGACAGATTAATGAAAAGAGAACAACATCAATATCAAATGCGATAAAGGCTGATAAAATCACTAAGCCATCAACCACCCAAACAGAAGCACCTAAAGGAACATGGAAATACTTATTGACCACTTGAGCAATAATCGCTGTCCCACCTGTTGAAGCACTGCCTCGAAACTCTAGACCAATACCTATTCCTGCAAAAACTCCACCAAACACAGCTGCAAGCGTCACATTATGTGTAACTGTTGGAAGTCCTGCAGATAAGCCAACAAAAAACGGAAAAATTAAACTACCATAGATAGTCTTAATCCCTGTTGTTTTCCCTAATAATAAAAAACAAAGTAATAATAGCGGAATATTGATTGCATACAAGGTTAAGGCTGCATCCCAACCAAAGGCATGATTCAGTACAACACTGATTCCACTTGCACCACCTGCAACCAGATGGTTTGGTAAAAGTACCGTATTCATCGTAATCGCTAAAATGAGCGACCCGATAGTTACGTAAATATAATCTTTAAAAAAAACACGGATATCAAATTTTTTCACAATTTCACCCTCTACTAAAAATGTCCTAATCTAACGTAACATAATCTCTTCAGAAGGGATAGACCTCAAAAAATAATTTTTTCAATTTAGCTTATTCATTCCTCCATTATTTAAAGTTAAATAGTCCCCTGTAAAAAACGGACCAACTCTGCTTTTTTACCACCATACACAATTAACAAAAAAAGTGAGGATGTAGATAGAAGCAACTTCTTCTATCCCATCCTCACTTTTAGATTTCTTACGGAAGGTAAGGGATTCGAACCCTTGCACGGTTTTACCCGCCTAACAGATTTCGAGTCTGCCCCCTTCAGCCAAGCTTGGGTAACCTCCCAACAACAATAGGATTTTCTCATATTCTGAAAAAAAAGTCTAGGATATAAAATAAAAAAATAGACAGACATGTGTCATTTACAAAATCATATTGATACTACCTTTTGAAAAAAACAATTTTTAATTAATCTGGGATTTCGAGGAGCAACTTCTAAAAGTTGCCATTTTTAAATACACTTTTTAGGTTGCACCTCAAAATATCCCAGATTATCACTTAACTGATTTCTATAAGCTTATAGTCAGGGCTAGTTATTGATCAATTGTAGCACCCTTTCCAATATATCCAACCCATGTGCTGCCATTATATAAAGAATAGTATGTCGAACCATTGCCCAGTAAATAAGAGTATTTCGCTGTATACAATTTACCTGCGAATTTCGATTCATTTGATTTACCAATAGATGTAGACCAATATAAATCTTTCCAAATGTTATACGTTTTACTACCGTTTATTTTTACTTTTTTATTTATCGTCACTGGTTCCATTTTACGCATTGCTGATGTATTAATATACCCTTTCCATGTATCCCCTCGATACAATGAATAATAGGAACGCTCATTTCCAATGGTATATTTATAGCGAGCCTTGTACACCAAACCTCCATCTTGGTTCGCTGTATTTCCTAATTTAGATGACCAGTATAAATCTCCCCAAATCGTATAGTTTGGACTGATTGCAGTTACATAAACATCATTTTGTGCAACCGGTGGACAAGTTTTTACTGCCTTCGCGTTAATATATCCTTTCCAGTTTCCCCCTTGATATAAAGAATAGTAGGAAACATTATTTCCTAATGTATATTTATATTTTGCCTTATAAACCAATCCATCTTTATATCCTGTTGTATTTCCTAATTCTTTATTAAAGAAAAATGAACCCCAAATTTTATAATTTGGACTAATAGCTGACACATATACATCATTTGCTCCAACAGCTTTTAATTCATCAGCTCCACCAGTATTTAAAAACCCTGCAAAAACTCCTGCAAAATACAGTTCATAATATTTATTAGTTTTTACTGTAAAGATTTTCTTTGCATCATATACAGTACCTAACTTAGTTACACCTTTTTTTGTCTTATAGTCCAAATCTCCCCAAAGGGTCCAATCAGCTTTAACAACCGTAACTTTTTTATCAAATGTGACTGACGGATAATTATTTTCAGAACCTTTCAAACGATAATAATACACTGGTAATCCAGAATAATCTCCCATCCAGCCAGTTGCAGGTGTTGTTGCAATTCCATTTTTAGGGTAAGTACAATGAATGATTGTGTCATTACTTAAAAATACACCTGTGTGTCCGTCTGAACCGCCAGAGCCACCTTTTATACCCGCTACAAAAATATCTCCTTTTTTCACTTCTGCTCGCTTGATTGGAAGTAAAAGACTCCCTTCTAATCCATATAGTGTTTCTGTGTTCCCCATACTTCCAGAAGGTAAAAATCCTCCAGCAATTAATGAATAGTATACTGCCGAACTACAGTCGTAACTGTTCGGTCCATAACGATTAGTCATAGAATAGGTTACTTTTCCTTCACGATCTTTGAACCATTGAATCATTTTGTCAATACTTGCCATTTTTTCATTCCTCATTTCTATAAGTTAGTTGAATCTAATCTCTTTTTTGATTCCTTCTTAATAATTAACGGAGCAAGCATTAAATACCCTAGCTCCATCCTATTTTTTGTTAGATATTTATTCCTATCGTGTCCCAGCCTATACAGCAAAGATAGTCTAAATCATGTGCTAGTACTTTCTTTCCTGTAGAAAGTGTATAAACAAACTTGGAGCCGTATTGATTGATTTCTTGACGACTAGCCGTAATATAGGCCTTCTCTTTTTCTGTGTTTGCTATTTTTTCTCCGCCATACCAATGCGTCGCAGTTTTTCTCAATCGAACAATTGTCTGATTACCAAAGGCACGGGTATCTGTCACCTTTCCTCCAGCATCTTCTGGAGGCGCTTGTTCAAATTTGTCGGTTGTGCGTGTTCCTTTTGCATAGGCCGTCCATGATTCTTTATCCCCATAAAAAATATTGGCATCTAAATCATTGGAATATCCATCTAAGCGAGTTTTCGAACTATATTGATAAATTGCTGGTGTTCCCCAATAATTAACTGTTGGTGCTGGCAAACTTTTGTAGCCCTTTTCTGGAGGATTTGCCCCATATGCTGCAAACCACAGCCCATAATCAGCGTCTCTTATACTTTGCCAATTTTGGCTATTGAGCAGGGATTGATACGTATAGAGCATCCCTTTCACACCATTTGTTAATTTTTCAAGATGTGTTAAAAAACGAAGACACCAACTAGGTGAATTGGCAGATACTTCTTCCTCATAATCGAGAAAAAGAATCGCCTCACCAATATAGCCCTTAATATTTTCAAAGAAATACGTAGCTTCCGCTTCTGGATTTCCATTTTTTGCATAGTGATATACACCAAGTAACTTGCCTGATTTTTTGGCTAACTGATATCGACTATCACAATAAGGATTTACATAATTCACTCCTTCTGTTGCCTTTACGATAACAAAATCACCAGAAATTTTTGATACATCAATGTTTGCTTGCCAACTAGAAATATCAATTCCTCTTAGAACCATCTTCCTTCCCCTTTTCGTCTGATTTTTTCGTTGGGTCAGAATCGATAAACTCATGGCCTCCAGTATAGGATTCGCCTTCTCCAGACATAGAAAGCAATTTCTTTATCATATCCTGCAAGTTTGATGGAATACCTACATTCATTTTTGCAACATTTTCTAAAATGGAAATGAGTTCGTTGGCAATGTAGAAAAATGTAACTGCGTCTCTAAGCATCGATTTATCCCCCAACAAGGTATCTAAAAGATGTGCTACAACAATCACAGACAATATAGCCATCTTTTTTGCAATCCCTTTAAACCCAACTTTACTCGACAATGCGCCATTCGTTGTCGCACTCAAAATCCCCGTAAGATAATCTACAACTATAATCCCTAAAATCACTTGCATCACTGTACTCCACTCCCCAAAAACAATCCCAAAAATCCCCCCTAGAGCGGCAGCACTCATTTTAATTATGTTTTCTGTCATTTATTTCCTCCTAATTGAAAGACTAGATAGCCTAAAAAATAATAGAGCCTTGCACTAAATAAGTCTTTTTATTAATAATTACTAACTAAGCGGTATTTGGATACCTGTTAGCCACACATCCTGATTACCTGATGTTCTCGAGACTAGCTGTAGTTCGCCACTTTCATGAGCGTATATAGTTGCACTAGCATTAATATCGGCAGTCATTAAAGGTTGTTTAAAAGCGGTTCTTGTCCATGTTGGTTTTACAACAGAAGCCAATGTAGTAAACATGCCTGTTTTTCCAGCATCTATTTTTACAGAACCACGCAACATTAGTATCCCATTTTTTACCCGATATTTCGGGATATAGTTATTATCAGTAGTAGATCCAGGCTGTGAAGCTGCCCCTGTAATCGGCAATGTTTTCCACCCTGTATCCTCCACTACTGCTACTTTTTGGGTGCCTATTAATGGTGTTTTGACAAATGTTTTTATTCCATCAATTGTTTCATTACTTGTTTTATCCACATATTTTTCTTCAATGCCATCCACTGCATTCACATGTGTTTTCAAGTATTTTTTTACCCCATTTTCTTGTAATTGTACGATATCTGCCATTTTACACTTCTCCTATCTTTTCAAAAATAATATTTAAAGCCGTTAAGTTATCTAATTTTTTCTTATCTGCTGACGACATCAAGCCATTCACAGTCGATGTTGCTACCGTTGTTGTTGCATTTGTTCCAGCAGGTCCTTGTGCTCCTTGAGGACCTATTGGACCTGTGTCTCCTTTTTCTCCCTTAGGTCCAGTTGCTCCCTGAATACCTGCAAGACCCGTGTCTCCTTTTTCTCCCTTAGGTCCGGTTGCTCCCTGAATACCTGCAGGACCCGTATCTCCCTTTTCTCCTTTGATTGCTGTTAAACCAATAATCGCGTTTGCATGCGTTTGAGGATATACTTGGATCCCCTCTTTTTTAATTCTTACAATATCTGTCATTTATTCTTCTCCTACTGGTTCAATCGTGATTGCTGAACCTCCTAATAATCCACTGTCATAATCGCTTATTATTTGCTGCAGCTTTAAAAATAGCGCACTAGTAATAATCCCGTCATTTGATTCTGAAGCAATATCAATTGTCTCCGGTTCTTGACTAATTCCTAAATCCTCTTTTGTTATCTGTACATTTCCAACTTTCCCATTTACTGACAACACTGGAGCAGTTCCAGCAATCATCTCTTCAATATCGAAAATTGCTTTCACACTCGTTTCTGGCATAAATTGTCTTTGTACTCCTTTAGAATCTTTCTTCATAAGTTTACGAATGTCCACTTGATTACTCATTTATTTCACCTACTTTACTTAAGTAGAAAGTATCTTGATTTTTATCATCGATGGTGGCAATTACCCTTGCACATTTCTCTGTCGTAAACATTACATCTGCTAGTTTTACTGTTTCATGGTTTTGGCTAAAAAGATCATCTTGTATAGTTATTAATCCATCAATTTTTGACGAATCTATAGCATACAAATCAGTGAAGTCTGCCTCCAACCTCTCAGACAAAGAGGAATACCCATGCCCAGTTATACTTTTTCTAGCTTCCATTAGTTCCTTCACAATCGTTCCGCCAGGATCCATTTCATACAACAGATTTTTTACCTCTTCAAACCATTGGGTAAACTCTCCTTTATTACTGTTAATAAAGTCTGTCATCTCCTCAATTAACTCTTCAATAGTTTGCCAATAAGAACCCGTTTCTCCTTTTGTTTGAGAAACCGCTCGAATGACAAAATATGAAAAAGGCTGAGTAGAACCGATGAGTGATTTTCCCTTATAAAAAACAAATTGTGCACCTTCAATACGGCCAATTTTTTGCATAGAATAGGAATCAAAGGTATAGCGAATGATTCCTTTTTTTGCATCTACCACTACAGCCTTACTCTGTACGGCTTTCGTACCAATCATTACTTCTAAAAATACATCTCCACCTGTTAAGTCAAGTGGCTCTCCATTTTCAGAAATATGAACCTCTACGCTTTCTGTCTGTTTGTTTTCTTGTCTGACTCTTATCATTCCAATAAACTGTGCTGGTTCAGTAGTACTTAAATTAAGTTTCCATTTTGACATTTCATCACATCCTTTATTTTGGGGGAATGACAATTGAAGAAATATCATTTGCGCTGTAGTAGTCACGCTCTAGCTTTCCACAAATCATCCCTAATTCTGTATTTTGTTCATAGGTTTGAATCTTTCCATTGTTTAATCCGCGAATAACCCCTGTATGACCATAAGTTGCGTCCGCATACCAGGTACTGACTCTACCACCGCGGCTCCAGTTGATAATTGCTCCCACTGCTAATTGATTTTTTGAGGGGTTTTTAACAACCTTCCAGCCAAGCGCTCCCCAGTCATAGGCAATTCCTATGTCAGAAGCGGCAGATGTATTTCCAATCACATGACTTAATGCGTACTGAGTTCCAGCACCTAAACCACATCCTCCTAGATAACCAGAGTATTCAGCCGACAAACCGTAACACTGACCATTTCCTATCTGTTTTCCAACAAGTGTTTCTAAGTGTTTTAAACCTGATTCTCCAGTCGTCGTACTTGCCTTCAAATCTTTAAATTTGTTGTACCATTCAATAGCGTACTGGCGACGTTCTGGATGAGTAGCCGCTGGACGTTCATAATTCCGTTCAAATACAGTTGCTGCTTCTGCCGCATCAGTCATCAACTTGAACCCACTAACACTAGTGGGGGACACACGCCCTAACCACTGTCCGTTATACATTGACCACTCTAGCAACCTGCTTTGCGCTGACATTGTTTTATAATCTGTAGTAATTCCAGCAGCAGCCATTAACCGTTGGACATACTCGCGACCGTCCCAAGTTTGAGAACCAACTAGTGGGTAAGCTGAACCGTCCCACTGAACAATTCCGTAAGCAGGACCGTTAATTTGGGCTGTATCAGGATTCATTGAACCAGTTTCACCTTGGACATTTCCTAAAATTCCAGCAGCCGCTTGCTTGGTATAGCCATTTGCTACCAAGAATATCCATAAATCCCATGCCCATTTTTCGGAATTTGTTGATACTTCTGGAGGATAACCACCTGTTCCTGTACCTCCACCGCCTCCAGGTCCACCACCTTGACCAGGAATTATTTCTTTTCCACCAACAAATAATTTTCCATTAATTTCAACTTGACCATTAAATTTCACATTTTTTTTAAAGATAACTGGTTCGTTAAATTCAACGGGACCATAAAACGACCCCTTTCCATACACGTTATATAAAATATTCTCTGATGTACTTTCTTTGGGAACTTGGAAAACAGGTCTTGAACTACTGAAATTTTTTGATTCTGAATTAATTGAAAATATATAGCCAGGTTTTTGAATAATCGCAAACCCATTAATTTTGCTGCCACCATATGTTGCGTAGATAGAGCCTAATCCTTCACCATGCAGTTCTTTTGATCGTTTCTCAAAGTCAATTCCCCCATTTTCAATAACAACCTGAAAATCTTTCGCATCCATTGTCTTGATAGAAGATCCATTTATTTTTGTTCCCTTAATACTGGAGCCACTTATATTTACACCTTCAATATCTATTGCTTTGATTTTTCCTGCTGCTATATAATCCGCATTAAATTTCCCATCTATCGTCCAAGCTGTCTTTAAGTTATCTAAATCAAACTCTCCTTTTATGAATCCTATTCCATCTGAATTTGCAACTAGAAAATGATTGGAATTACTTATCTTGCTTCCATTCATCCAAATCATTTGGAAAGGTTCTCGACTTGTTGATTTTCCTAAATCTGAAGGAGACATTAAGAGTACCGAACCACCATTTGCTCCTCGAATAATATCTGACTGCTGTTTTGAGATTTCCTCTGACTCATAAAAAGTCGTTTTACTTTCATCTAAGGCTTGTATACTATTCCTCATGGATGAGCTCTGGCGAACGGAACTCTTAGATAAGTTATCACCCAAGCTAGCTTCTATTTGTCCAGTTAATCTATTTAATTTGGTTTGATAAACTCTTGTTTTATAATGGTAGTCTCTATCATATCGATGGATAGTTACAATATTTCCAATAGCATCCCCATCAAATACTGTAGTCTTAAATTGAACAAGTGGTCTTGAACACTCAATAAGCTGAAGGTATGTTCTTTCTAACAGTTCTTTGGGGTCTTCCAAATCGTCCAATAACAAAACTTGTTCTCGTTTTCTCATACGTCCTTTTTTTGTTGGTATGCCATGTAATGCTGTCATTTCAGGATACTCCAACCAGTTTTGTCCTTTCGGTTTATCCAGTGGATTTCCCAACTCTTTTTTCCATTCTATATTGGTAAATTCAACTCGTTGTTCTGTTTCTGTACCGACCCCTTGTTTCTTTCCTTGTCCAATTAATGACGTATAAACTTCACTTCTATCTCTTTCTTTTACTATTGTTAGTGCATTGTCTCCATAGTCAAAACGAGTATTGCTTTCATCTCCAATTTGATGATAAACTTCTATCCACTTATCAGTAATTCCTTTGCCTGTTACATTGCATCGAAATAAAATTTCACAGTCTAACGATTGTAAATACTTTAGTGCTTCTTTAACGGAAACGAAAACAAAATCCTGTGTAACCTTTGATAAACCAGTATCAGCGTGCCCCAAACGCCATTCACCTTCTGTGGATTTAAGAAGTTCCTGTATAACACTAACCATTTCTCTTTTTTTAGACTGTACTTTTTTTACAATATATGAGTCTAACTCGTTTGGTCCAAATCCTATTCCGTTGAACAATAAATGATTTCCCTGATCCGTATCATCAATAATTCTGTACATTGAAAAATCATTCTCTTCTTTCACAGCCATATACCTTGCATCTCTTAGCTCTCTATCAAAACTAGCAGTTACTGATAAACGATCATTCAATAATTCTTGTTTGTTCGCCGTAATTTCTTTCGTCTGCAGCACTTCAATTAATTGATTTTCATCTACAATTTTTATCATCTGCTGACTGTCGTTAAAAAAATAAACAACTTTTTCAATCATAGGCTCACACCTCTATAGTAAATAGTCATCTTTCCATTGTTACAGCTCAACCGGTCATTTTCTCTTAGTGTGAAATTCTTAAAATCACTGGAAAGATCAAGTATATTCGTTTGATTCAAACCATTAACAAGTAGTTTTCCTTCTTTAATTCGAAATTCCAAGCAATCCCCCGACTTAATTTGAGCATTCGTAATAGAAAGCTTCTCTCGTCCATTTGAAATTTCTATGGAGTTATCATACGCTAAGGTAACTTGTAGTTTTGTTGGTACTGTTTCAAATGGAAGTTCCGTCTGAATTTTTCCACTTGATATAAATTCTTTCGTATATTTCCGCGGGTCCTGACAAAAAATAGTAAAACTAGAAATGACACTATTTGATTCACCAGCGACTTCTTCAGCACTGCTGTATCTTCCTTTATAAAAATAATCAAGTTCATCATTAAATTGAATGGTTACATCTTCAACTCTATAAAGTAGCTTCATCAATTTTTTAAACTTAAATTGTAGTTGTTCTGCGTTATTATCTGATAATTTATATTTAACAGTAATTGTTCGTGATGGTAATGTTTGCTTAGAAATGAGAGAACCCACGCTCATGGATTCCGTTTCAAAATCTACAGAAAGCATTTCACGACCGCCTACAGCCAGCGTCTGATACCCGTCGATTTCTTTTTCGAGAAAAAGGCCGTCGTAACTCATCGCACTAGAAGGAAGCCACTCATTAAAAAGCAAATTGCTATTTTTCGTGTCTACAAAAGAATACATTCTATTTTTCCATTCACTCATAATTTCCTCCTTGCTAAAAAGCTAAATTAATTTCTGACTCTGCACCCATCTCATTAGAGATATCATTTACAAAAGCTGAAAATTGTTGTTTTCCCAGACGAACATTAATCACTGCAGGTTTAGTGCCACTTGTTACATTTACGTCATGTTCCATTTGTGCATTCATTCCGGAAAAACTGCGACGAATCGAAGCTTTAACATCAATTGATTCTGGTGCAACTTTCTCAAAACTATCCGTTAATATGCCAGCCATGGAAGAGACATTATTTTGAACATCTAAAAAAGTGTCATTTAATCCTTTATTTAGTCCATTCATAATTGCTCTACCTGCAGGAATCAAGAGCTTTTTATCATAACTAATAGGCCCTTTATGATCTAGAATCCAGTCGCCGATTCCACTAACAAATTCTTTACCTGCTTCCCAAGTTTCTTTTAAGCCATTAACAAATCCATCAATAACCGCTCTACCAGCCGCCAATAAATCAATATCTCCTAACGAAGAAAATAAATCTTTTATTCCATCTAAAACAGTCCCTATGATTTCTTTACCAGCTTCCATAAAATTACTAAACGTTGAAGTAATAAAATCACCAAAAGCTCCAACAATTGTCATAACCCCTTCCAACACACCATCCCAATCTCCCTTTATTAAAGATAAGACCGTATGAATGATTCCTGAAATAAATGTCATAACAAAATCGATTATTGCTTTAATTTGTTCAAATGCTCCCTTAACAACAGTTGTAATCACTTTTACAACAGTCGTAAATATATTAGAAATAACTGTCCAAACAGTATTAACAACAGTCATTATCGATTGTTGATTTTCCTGCCACCACGTAAGTAATCCGTTGAATGCATTTTGAATAAACATCGCAATATTCGCAATAATCGGTTGTAAAAATTCTGTAATCGCATTCCATGCGCTGATAATCGCCTCTCTGAAACCTTCATTCGTATTCCAAAGATAGACAATTGCTCCTACCAAAGCACCAATGGCTAATACAACCAAGCCTACCGGTGATAATAAAAATGATATTGCCGTAGTCAAACTCCCCATCATCCCCACTATATTGCCAATGATAGACATACCGGCAAGATAACCAATAAACGCGAGAATCATTCCACCCACAACAGGTAAAATTGGTTCTAAACCACTCAGGCTTCCGATGAAATTCGTAACAAATTCGATAATCGGTGGAATAAATTCAGCAGCTTTTAGTAAAATTTCTCCCATAATCGCTCCTGCGTTTCCAATAATATCCCCAATACTTCCTAGATTAGCCTTCTGAAGTCCTTCATCAACTGCTGCAATAATCTCCGTAAATCCTGTGGTAACAGACTCTCTTGCACTACCGATTCCTTCAGAAATCCCCATTGTTCCAGATGCACGATCCAACTCATCAAAGCGCTGGATTGCTTCGCCAAAAGAATCTTTTAGCAGACCAATACCTGAGTCTATTATGTTAAAAACATCCAGTTTTTTTACTGTGTTTACAATCGATGAACCCATTTTATTTGCTTCATCAACTGCTGATTGAAATGAACTTTTTGTTTTTTCTGCTTGTTCATCAGTCGTTTTTAACGTTTCATTGATTGTATTCATCGTATAGGTGAAGTTTTGGTCCGTTACAGAAAGTATGGTTTCAATTCTATGACTTTCCATGATTTCCTCCTTTCTTAGAATTAGCTTTTATAAGCAAACTTTTTAATGTCAGATTCTGCTTTTCTTCTATTCCTAGAACCTGCTTTTCATATTTTTCAAAATCAAAAAATTTTTTATACGTATTAAAATAAGGAACCTCTTTTTTTCCAATCTTTTTCGTTGCTTGGACCTGCTGATTCGCCCACGCTTGTTCATGTATCTTGTTTAATTGATCCAAAGATTTCAATCTGAATGCGGTCATTCGAATTTCATATTCGTATAAAGTCATCCGTTCTATGCTTCTGAAATCCACCATATCTAAATAACGAATGGCAGACAAAAGAATTTCCTCATATACCTCAGCAGAGCTACGATTTATTATCTTTGTTCGGCTTGCTTCATTCGGCTCTCTAGTTGTCGCATAGCTAACTTCCCCGCATTACTATCGCCTAATTCTTTAAGAACCTCATCAAACAGTGCTTCAATATCTTCACATTCATCAAGATAGTTATCTATTTCAGCTTGCTTCAATCGAGGATTCTCTGTTCTGTTAGCTAAATACAAAACATCTGCTAAGGTTGCAATATTCGTTGATTTTAGTTCAGGAATGATTGCTGCTGACAAAGCCAGCCCAAATCGAATGCCATTTTGCTCAATCGGTCTTTGTTTATCTAACTCACGCACAAACTTCACACCAAAAGTAAATAAATAGTCTTTATTATTAATTGTTAATTCCACTTAATTTCCTCCTCGTTATAAAGAGAGAGTGTTTCTCTCTCAATCACTAGCCTTCAGTTGTTGTAGCGTTTGCTACAGTATCTGTAAACGTGTACTGAACAACTTCTGCTTGTTTATCTGTTAAACTTGCATAACCTTCTTGTCCAATTCCATTAATCACAAATGAAAGACTCAACTCAACATTATCTTCCGCGTTAGCTGACGGTGTAAATTCTGAAACGTATCCTTGATAGTAGGTTGCTTTATACTTATCTTTGTTCTCATCTACGCCCAGTTCTGCTTTATTAATTTCCCAAATTTCAATAACTTCGCCATCAATCAATGCCTTTTTCATTTCATCAATATGTGCATCACCTTTTGCCATCAAAGAAGTTGCGGTTAACTCATATTCAATTGGATTCAAACTTTGTACATTTCCGTCTTTAGTAATAGTAGATTCTGCTTCTCTCGTCATTGAACTTTCATGTTCAGTTTGGAAAGCCATTTTCCACGCTTCCTCTTCTTCTGCTTTTCTTTTTAATCTGTATAACAAAATAATATCTAATCCTTTTACTACTTCCATCTTTCTAATTCCTCCTGTATACTTTTATTTGTTTTCTTAAGTTGATCCCTAGATTTCTCTTTCTTCAAAAAATACTGAATAATTAAACCATCGGACTCACTCCTTTTCGACTAGTAAGAAGATATGGACTTTTGTTATTTATCTTCTTTTCTTACGTTAAATTATTGGTATAGTAAAGCTTCTTAATACACCACTGAGCTCTTTCCTCAATATGATGAAACCCACTTACATATACGGTGAAAGAATTCGTTCCTTCTAAATTGATATTTTTGGTTTATCATTTGCTGAATGACCTCATACTCTTAGTTTAGACAATTTTCCTATAGAAAAATTCCAACTTTTTTCCATCCTTAAATGCCTAACTCATCCGCTAACTGTTCAAAAAATAAATTTCGTAAATTATATGCTTGTGTTTTACTTATAAACAGTTTCTGTGACATCCCAAGTAACGTTAAATTTGTTTTTTTATTTAAGTAAATCTCCTTAATTATTTTTTGAGTCGTTTCATCTGAACGATTTAAACACCTTTCTACTGCTCGCTTATTTTTCTCTAAAGTCCAAAGTCTTCGATCTGTTGTAATGGTCATCCGTTCCTGAGACTTGCGCTCCTCTTCAAAACAGTCCTCCATTTTTTCTTCCAATACATACAACAGCTCTTTTTCACGCTCTTTTATGTATTCATCCGTTCGGTAGTAGTCACCCAAAATATCTTTTAAATAATTCATCGTGGTTGTTTTCAAAATGGTTTCCTCCTCTATATATAAATGACTAAAATCTCTTACCCAAAATAATCCACTTTCTCCTTCTATTACTTTGTGCTAACGATACAAGAATGATTTACCATATCGCGATGTCTTTTACGCCTTTTTCTGGTAATAGTTGTTTGCCGATTTTTTGACACCGTCCTAAGTCAAATTGGAAAGCATGCGTATAATACAAAGGTGTGTTTTTCTTATGAACAAGGTACCTGTTTCCATCCATAGTTTCGACAATGACGGTATTTTCCAATATGCGAATCATTTTTCCTTCGATTTTTTCTCCATAAATCGTTTTGTAGTTCATCCGACTCCCCCCTTAGCCTTTTTTTCAATTAGTTTTATAGAAAATTTTAGTGAATAGAAGATAGTAGTTGACTTTTTTATAGAAAACTATAAAATAAAAGCAAAGAGCTATATTTAAAAACAGCAAAAGAAAGAAATTTTAACTACTAATCCACTCTATACGTAAATTTTCTCTTTGCTTTTACTTTTTCTGACAAAATCAATACTATAGCAAACTATAAAAATAGTCAACCAAAATTATAGAAAACTATAAATTAATTAGAAAGGAATTTTCTCATGTCTGTATTCGACCGAATTAAACAGCTCTCTGAGCAACGTGGCAAAAGTGTTTCTCAAGTTGCTGTAGAGTTAGGCTTTAGTGAAAATTTATTTTATCAATGGAAAACGGCAAGTCCAAAATCTGATCGACTAGAAAAAGTTGCAGACTATTTTCATGTTAGTACAGACTATCTTTTAGGTAGGACAAATAGTCCTTCTGATTCATCTCAAAGCTTATCAATAGATGAAGATGGCTTTATCTCTCATTTCCGTCTAAATACTGCAAATATGAATGTAGAGGATACAGAAGAACTAGAAGAAGAACTAAAAGAATATATGGATTTTCTCATTCAAAAAGCAATGGATAAGAAAAAAAGACGTAATAAGTAAGGTGGTTGATCGTATTGGACTACGTTGATTCGGGGCTTTATTTTGAAGCCTCAGATATTGCAAACGAGTTATGTAACGAAGCAGCTGCTTATCTTTCAAAACCAATTGAGCGAGTGAACTGCTTTGATGTAAAAACATATGTTGAAGAAGTTGAAGATATCGAGTTTATTGAAGTGACTTTTAAGAAACATCTAAGAAAGATGATGCTTGGCTCAACTTCAAAAATTGCAGGAGAAATTTTTATTTCTATAAATGCAGAGTTAATGATCGAACGAAAGAACTTCACATGCATGCATGAAATTATTCATTACTATCGGGATATTCCTTATGAACAAGAAAACCATACCTTTTCAGATATGATTGAAGAAAACGGCTACTTGTCGGAAGATTTCCCAAAAGAGTATCGAGCAAATGTAGGAGCAAGTATCCTGATGGCTAATGATCAAGCCCTGCAATATGCTCTTAAAAAATTTGAAACTTTCGAAGAAGTAGCGCGCTATTTTTTCATGAGTAAAGCGGCGCTGTTCAATAGGCTGAGTGATTATTTAATCTATGTTCATAACTGCACTCCTTCTTATTCAAGAACCCTTATCAATCACTATAAGTTCGGCCGGAAAAACGATTTATTTCAAGTTTTTTTCAGCTAGCTAGATAAACTAGTCACCCATCAAACAGCCCTTATTCGTAGAAATCTCAGATTCTTACGAGGAAGGGTTATTTTATTTCCTATGACTTTAATGAGGGCGCTTGTATTTTGAAAAATCTTCGCAGAATATAGGAGGCACTCTCTCTGGACAAGACACCCATTTAAAAGTACACCTTTCTTTTGTAGAAATAAAACAAGCAGTAAAATTCATTTGCCAGAAAATTATTTGTATGCTTCTTGTCAAAAACAAACAAATTCTATTAATTAAGTTCTCTCTCAACAACAAAATATCCTGTGTTCATTCAACATGAAAATTTAGCATATCCACATTACCTATCTACATATCCCCTGACTATACTCTTCAATAACCATTCGTTAAAGCAAATTAGTTATTTCATTTATCTATAATATTTACTAACACCTTATCCTCACCTATACTTAATTATTGCAATCAGTTGGCTTTATTTCTATTATTATTCTTGTTTTCCTATGATATAATACATTTATAGAAATGATATTTATTTCAGATTATTCATGTACTTTTTTGATTAACTCATTTGAACACAGTTTTACTAAAACGATTTTACTTACAAGGAGGAAATATGATGGCTTTATTTGGCAATTTGGTACAAGGTGCGTTAGGTAATTATTCTGAAAAAACTCCTGAGCAGTTGCAGAAAGAGTATGGAGATTATCTTTTTGACAATGAAACAATTACAATGGGGTACCAGCTTATTCGTGATGCTTTGGTCTTCACAACTCATCGAATTATTTTCATTGATAAGCAAGGGGCAACAGGGAAAAAAACCGCTTTTCGTTCCATTCATTTAGACTCAATCATTGATGTTGACATGGAAACGGCTGGGCTTGGGTTAGATGACAGTCAACTCACAGTAACCTATTTGGCAAATGTTAATCAACGATCAAATAATGAAGTTCATCAAACCCATTTATTTGAGTTTCCTAAAAAAACGGATATCTTACCCGTTTATCGCTATTTAGGTAGCATTAGTATCGCCAATCGAGAACGAATTAATAAGTAATTCATTTCAGTAATTGTAATCGATTTCTCTGATCCTAAATCAAAATTGAATGTAGAAACATACTTCCCACCAATTGGTGAGAAGTATGTTTCGATTAAAAAATAGACGCAGATGAATTGTCTTCATCCGCATCAAAAATTGTAGAACTCGTTTTTTACGTTCTTCTAGTTCCCTTACTAGTTCATAATCCAGTTTTTACATAATATTTCGATAAATCTACATCGGTTAAAGATTTACCACAAAAAATAAAAAGCCATCTCTATTTAATGAGATGGCTGAGGTTAAATCTTTTGCATTTGTTTGTAGTTAATAATAACTACTCCATTACTTTGTGTCATGAGTTGATCATTTTCGTGTGTTTGATCAATCTCAACTACGGCAGAGTTCTTAAGCTGTTTAGTTATTGTTCCTGTTTGCATCTTTCCATGGACTGTAAAAGTAACATGCGTATCTACCATAAAATCTTCTCCAAGTTCAGAGGGGACAACGGTAGAATCAAACTTTCCAAATGTAGCCATTCATAAAACCTACCTTTCTAATATAATTATAGCACATTTTGTGAAAAATATCATGAAATGAAAATGAAGAAATATTTTTACTTTACAAATTGAAGTTTTTTTACTATAATTTCATATGTGTTTCGCCAACTTAGCTCAGTAGGTAGAGCAACGCACTCGTAACGCGTAGGTCACAGGTTCGATTCCTGCAGTTGGCATTCTAAAAAGTCTGATCATTCAACGTTCACTCGTCGAATGGTCAGCTTTTTTATTTCATGTCAGTTTTTATTCGTCCAAATTATATCTTTACAATTTTTTATATTATGCATCCGCTGTTCCACATAAAATCATTTGTACCTTTTCGACACAAGAATATTCTCCATGCTCATAAAGTCAAATTCTTATTATGCATCCAAGAAAAAACATCCTTTAAAAAGAAATACGGAATCATTTTTCCTTCTGCTGCCAATTGATTTACTTCTTCTTGAGTGACCCAGCGAACATTTTGAACCTCTTCTTTTTGCAGAGTCATTTCTTCTAATGATACATCTTGATGAATTATCCAAAAATCATCAAAGCCGTTAGGAAAGTGCCAAGAAAACTTTAGGCGACTGTTTGATAAATTAACTATAATCCCTAATTCCTCCTTCACTTCTCTTGCCATCGCCTGTTGAGAATTTTCTCCTTTTAACGCTGAACCAGCTGCAGAAAAATCCCAAAAATTGGGCCACCCTTCTTTCTCTGCCTGCCTTTGCTGAATGAGAAGTTTTCCTTCTGAATTAAAAATCAGAGCAGTCACCACAAGATGATACTCCCCCTCTTTCATTTTTTCACCCCGTATATGTACTCGTCCGGTCTTTTCACGATTTTCGGTATAAATGTCCCATTCTTCCATAAAAGTCTCTCCTTACGCAACCAGTTAGGTATTAAAACTATCCTTTTTCTATGAACTCCATACTATCTACAATAAAAAAGAAGAGCTTACACATAACTCTAACAGTTACTTTCAGCTCTTCTAAAATCTTAATAAGGGTCGGTAGGAGGGGAAAACTCATCCTCTTCAACAATTTAATACATACTTGAGATGTACCTAATTGCTGCTCAAAGTTTTCCGTTCCACCCTCCTCTCTACCACTATTTATTTTGTTCCAAACAAACGGTCACCTGCATCTCCTAGACCAGGGACAATGTAACCATCTTCGTTTAGTTTTTCATCTAATGCTGCTGTATAGATATCAATATCTGGATGAGCATCTTGTAAAGCTTTTACGCCTTCTGGAGCAGAAACTAGGCAAACAAATTTAATATTTGAAGCACCACGTTTTTTTAATGAATCAATAGCCATGATTGCTGAACCACCTGTTGCCAACATTGGATCAACAACAAATAATTGACGACTATCAATATCTTCTGGAAGTTTCAAGAAATATTCATGTGGCTCTAATGTTTCTTCGTCACGATACAAACCAACATGACCTACTTTTGCTGCTGGAATTAATTCTAGGATTCCATCAACCATACCGATTCCGGCACGCAAGATTGGAATAATTGCTACTTTTTTCCCAGTTAAAGTTTTTTGTGTTGTTTCGCCCATTGGTGTTTCAATAACAATATCTTCTAACGGCATGTCACGAGAAACTTCGTAAGCCATTAGCATAGCAATTTCATTTACTACCTCACGAAAAACTTTTGTACCACAGTTCTTTTCTCTGATAATTGTTAGTTTGTGTTGAATTAATGGATGATCAATTACTTGAAATTTGCCCATTTCAATTCTCCTTACTATTCTTTATTTTCATTTCTATTTATTGTAAAACAAAATCGAAGGATTGACTAGTCAATCCTTCGAAAACTTTTAACGATAGAGGGGATATTTATTCGTTAATTCTTTTACGCCAGCTTTTACCTCAGCTAATTGTTCTTCGTCATCTTTTGCACGCAACGCTTTTACGACTAGCTTAGCTACTTCAATTGCATCACGTTCATTGAATCCACGACTTGTAATCGCTGGAGTTCCAATTCGGATACCACTTGTTTTAAATGGGCTTAGCTTTTCAAAAGGAATGGAATTTTTATTTACTGTGATATTTACTGTATCTAAAATAGTTTCTGCTTCTTTTCCGTTTAATCCAAAATCAGTCACATCAATTAATAATAAATGATTATCTGTGTCACCAGAAATTAAGCGTGCTTCTGGTGCTTGATTGAACACTTTAGCCATCGCTTTTGCATTATCAATGATTTGTTGGCTGTATTCCTTAAAGCTTGGATCTAAAGCCTCTTTGAAAGCAACAGCCTTAGCTGCAATCACATGCTCTAGCGGTCCGCCTTGGATGCCTGGGAAAATTGCACTATTCACCTTTTTCGCTAATTCTTCATCATTTGTTAAAATCATACCACCACGTGGACCACGTAACGTTTTATGGGTAGTCGTTGTCGTAATATCTGCATAAGGAATTGGATTAGGATGTAAGCCTGCAGCAACTAAGCCTGCAATATGTGCCATATCCACCATCAATTTTGCGCCAACCTCATCTGCAATTTCACGGAATTTTGAAAAATCAATCGTTCGTCCATAAGCGCTTGCGCCCGCAACAATTAATTTTGGCTTGTGCTGTCTAGCCAAAATACGCACAACATTATAATCAATGACCTCTGTTGCAGGATCAACCCCATAGCTTACAAAATTATATGTTTTTCCGCTAAAGTTTACTGGTGAACCATGGGTCAAATGTCCTCCCGCAGACAAATCCATCCCTAAAACAGTATCACCTGTTTCAATCAAAGCCAAGTAGGCTGCTGTATTTGCTTGAGAGCCAGAATGAGGCTGCACGTTAACAAATTTTGCACCAAAAATTTCTTTTGCACGATCAATTGCTAAGTTTTCAATAACATCCACAAATTCGCAACCACCATAGTAACGTTTTCCTGGATAACCTTCTGCATATTTATTGGTTAAAATACTTCCTTGAGCTGCCATAACGCCTTCTGAAACAACATTTTCTGAAGCAATCAACTCCAAATTATTTTCTTGTCGTTCATGCTCTTTTGCAATTGCTTCCCATACCTCTGTATCCATTGCCTTATAATCCATAAACAAATAACACCCCTCAATAATTATTTTTTTATAGCTGCAGATTAAATTGTATCATACTTACAGAAAGTTTCTTAAAACAAAGTATTACTTTTCAAAATACTTTTGACCGGCCGCTTTCTTCAATCGGTTCATATACGCTTCCCCAAGTCCTTCTTCAGAAAAGATTTCTACATAAATAATCGACAACTTTTGCGAATCATCTAAAGCTCTGAGTCCTGCGAATAGTCCGTGTGTAGCTGCTTTTATTGAATTATCTGTATAAGAAAATGTTTCTCTTACTTCTTTCCCCCAGCGTTCTATCACTTTGGGTCCTGCCAAAATTCCTATTACCTGATGATTTTCTTTGCCCCACTGGATAGCTGCCTCCCAATCCTCTGGACGAATCATCATCACTTGTGTATCTGGTGAATAATGTTTATATTTCATTCCCGGAGCTTTTGGTGCTTCATTTTCCTTGACTAGATGACTGTCTATCTCAATGGTTGTCTGTAACACCTTTTCTAACACCTCTTTTGTTACAGCTCCTGGTCTCAATATCATTGGTGGTTTTTTTGGATCACTTAGATCAAGAACTGTCGATTCTACACCAATTTGAGTCGGTCCATCATCAAGAATTCCCGCAATTTTTCCTTTCATATCATGATAGACATGTGCGGCTGTTGTTGGACTTGGTTTACCAGAAGTATTTGCGCTCGGTCCGACAATTGGTACACCCGACAATCTAATAAAATCTAGTGTTTTTTTATTATCCGGCATCCGAAAAGCAGCTGTGGATAAACCACCAGTAACTACACGTGGTAAGCTCCCTTTTTTGATACAGAAAATCATCGTTAATGGTCCAGGCCAAAAATTTTTAATTATTTTTTCCGTCAGTGGATGAAAGTTATCCACATACTCTTCTAGTTGAGAAACCTCTGCTATATGAACAATTAATGGATTGTCGCTAGGTCGTCCTTTCACTTCAAAAACCTTTCGTACAGAATCTGCCAACAACGCATTCGCACCCAATCCGTAGACTGTTTCTGTTGGAAAAGCAACGAGTTCTCCATTCACTATTTGCTTAGACGCTTCAGCAATTTGATCTTCTTGATATATTTTTGTATCCACAGCTTATCCACAGCTCCTTTTTTCTAAAACAGAGTCGTTTTCCACTTCATATTTCACTTATCCACGAACTGTGGAAAAATGATTTGTCAAGTGTGTATAACTCTGTTGATAACTTTTTATGTTCTATGAAAACTTACTTTCAAACGTTTTTTAACTCCTCAGCTTCTCGAAAAATTTTTTTTATCCACAGTTGTCAATTTTTTTGCCTGACTATTCTTTACAAAAATGATTTCCTTATCCATAAACATAAATCATTCGATCTTTTCCAGACAAATCTTTTCTAATTTCTATTTTCTTTTGTGGAAATTTCTTTTGGAATATTTGTCGAACAGCTTCTCCTTGTTGGAAACCAATTTCTAAAAATATTTTTCCTTCGGTCTTTAAACAGATAGCCGCTTCTTCTGCAAGTTGTTCATAAACTGCTAATCCCTCATTGTCGGCAAACAGTGCCAGCTTTGGCTCATACGTACGCACACTTTCATCCATCAAATCCCACTCATTTTGGCTAATATAGGGTGGATTAGAAATGAGAACATCGATTGTTTCATTTAGTAACGGCTTCAAACCATCACCTAAAATAAACGTAACTGCAATCGCAAGCCGTTCCCCGTTTTCTTTGGCTACCTCTAGTGCTTCTGGAGAAATATCCACAGCATCTACTTGCCACTGGGGCCGTTTCGCTTTTAGACTTAACGCAATTGCGCCTGTCCCTGTCCCTACATCTACAACATGGAGAGGGAGATTTTTAGAGGTTTCCTGTAAACAAAGGGCCACCAGCTCTTCTGTTTCTGGACGTGGAATCAGTGTAGCCTCTGTTACTTTAAATCGATGATCATAAAAGTCAGCATATCCTAGTAAATAATGCGGCGGAATATTTTCCAACAGAGCAGCGATATCTGCTTGAATCTGTTGCTGGTCAGCCTCTGATATCTCTTGATTCATATTCAATACCCATTGAGTCTTCGTCCAATTTTTTCTTTCTAAAAATAGAAACTGAATCCCGTAGCCTTCTTTTCCTTTAGCTTCTAAAAAAGAAGAAGCCCGTGAAAGGACTTCTCGATATGTTTGTTTAGCCATTTTGCATCTCTTCTAGTTTGGATGTTTGATCGTAAAGAACCAACGCATCAACAATTTCGTCTAATTTCCCAGCTAAAATTTGGTCTAGCTTTTGAATTGTTAACCCAATTCTATGGTCTGTTACACGATTTTGAGGGAAATTATAGGTACGGATACGTTCAGAACGATCTCCAGTTCCTACAGCTGATTTACGACTTGCATCGTACTCGCTTTGCGCTTCTTGAGAGATTTGGTCGTAGACACGTGCACGCAAAATTTTCATTGCTTTCTCACGGTTCTTAATTTGAGAACGTTCATCTTGCATTGCCACAGCAATTCCTGTTGGAAGGTGGGTTAAGCGAACAGCTGAAGCAGTCTTATTGACGTGCTGTCCACCAGCACCCGATGCATGATAAATATCGGTACGAATATCTTTGTCAGCAATATCAATTTCAACTTCTTCGGCTTCTGGCATAACCACAACTGTTGACGTTGAGGTATGAATTCTTCCTTGCGATTCTGTAGAAGGAACACGTTGTACCCGGTGCGCACCACTCTCATATTTCAATTTTGAATACACGTTCTCTCCAGTAATCATCATAATAACTTCTTTATACCCGCCAATTCCAGTCACGTTAGCTTCTAAAACCTCTACTCGCCAACCTTGAGATTCTGCATATTTTTGATACATATTAAATAAATCACCAGCAAATAACGCTGCTTCATCTCCGCCTGCTGCCCCACGAATTTCCATGATAATATTTTTGTCATCATTAGGGTCTTTAGGTAAAAGTAAGATTTTGATTCGTTCTTCTAACACTTCTTTTTCTTTCTTTAAATCGGATAACTCTTCTTTTGCCATCTCTGCCATATCCGCGTCTAAGCTTTCGCCTAACAGCTCTTCTGTATCACTGATTCCATCAACGACCGTTTTATAACGACGATAGACTTCGACTGTTTCTCTTGTATTTGCTTCTTCCTTTGATAACTCCATAAACCGTTTCGTATCTGAAATGACTTCAGGGTCACTTAATAACTCACCTAACTCTTCATAACGATCTTCAATGGATTGTAACTGATCATACATAGTTGTTTTCTCCCTCTTCTTTCATTTCCGGATGGAAGTAGTGATGACGGCAAACCGGGTAATACGCTTCATTTCCACCAATTTGTACTTGGTCCCCTTCATAAACAGGCTTACCGTTCACATAATGCAGGTTCATAATTGCCTTTTTGTGACAGAACCAGCAGATTGTTTTTAGTTCTTCAATTTTATCTGCATAAAGCAACAGATATTTTGAGCCTTCAAATAACTCATTTCGAAAATCATTTTTTAACCCAAATGCCATCACTGGAATGTGCAGTTCATCCACCACTCGAGCAAATTCAATGACATGTTTTTTTAGTAAAAATTGTGATTCATCTACAAGTATACAAAATGGTTTTACTGCCATTTGATTAATAAACTCATATACGTTCGTTTCTGGAAAGATTGGCGTTGCCTCTCTTTTCAAACCGATTCGACTAGAAACCATTCCGACACCATCACGTGTATCTAACCCACTGGTCATAAGTACAACAGGTTTATTTTGCTCCTCGTAATTATGAGCAACTTTCAATATTTCGATTGTTTTTCCACTATTCATTGCCCCATATTTAAAAAATAATTGCGCCATTTCACCTGTCACCCTTCGTTTTACTCTTTGATATTATACTAGAAAAACAACTTTTTTTACAGTATGATTTTCTAATCCAGCAAAATAGCTGCACTTTTTCTTTTTTATTGATGATTTCCACAAAAAAAGTAAGACAAAAGCCTTACTTTCTTTATTATAGTCATTTCATCCTACTACTTTTTACTTCGTTGTCTTCTTTTCCTCTATATTATTTTTTTGTTCTTCTTTTTTTATCGACAAAATCTCATCAATAGAATCTTTCTTCAAAAATGCACCTAGACCCTTTGCCAACATTTGTGTTTGTCTTAAAACGAAATCTTTCTCATACTCAGCCACTTTATTTCCTCCTGTTCCTATAAATCCATGTTGATGGAAATAGCTGCCCCTTCTGCTTTGTTGTACCATTCTGGAACAAGGGTTTTAGGTGTTGGGTAATCACGTTTAAATTGATAGTAGCGTGCAATCATTTCTTCAACTTGCTTGTTTCCATATGGAATAGCCCATATAACTGAGAACAACGAAATATGTGCAACATAAAGCTTTTGAAACGTCCAAAATGACTCAGGAACCTCTCCATCAAAATAACCCAGTATTTGTCCGTAAGAAAAGAGCGGAGACGTTTCTCGAGAAAAAGATTGCAGTTTATAAAATTCTTCATACGGATCACCAAAATCCCAACGGTTAAAATCAATCACGCCAATCTCTCTACTAGGTAAATAAATCAAATTACCAACATGAAAATCACCATGTTGGTAACAAACAGGTCGTGTTCGGATATTTTTTAGCTGTTCTTCTATATAAGAAAGAACTGCTTCTTGTCCTTCCAGATAATACTCAGAATCAAGATATCTTTGAAGTTGATTGCATTTCTTATCATAAATCCGTTGCTGAATACCCTGTTGTGAAACCGATTCAGGAACAGGTAACTCATGGATGGTTTTTAAAAGTAGCCCTGCTGATTTTCCAAGAAAAAATTGCTGCTCATTTGATAATTCCGGCAGTTGGCTATTCAAATCTCTCCCTTGCACGTAGCTTAGCAACATATAGCCAAAGGGCGTGTTCGGAATTTCTCCACAAATAATCGGCTGTGAGCTATCTTTTATCACACTAGCAACTTTTTTTATAAATAGAAATTCTTGTTGTTTTGCTGAAATCGCCTGTTTAGAAAATACTCGCAACAGCTGTTCTTCTCCAGTATTTGTGACTACCTTATACTTTTTATCTGATGACCAGCCTTTGTCAATCAAGCGAACCTCTCTCCAACTTGCGTATTCTGGGATATGCTTTAATTCATCCATTGCAATCTCCTTTATAAGGTAAGAATCGTTTCTTGTCTCATTGCCTGTTAATAAGAACGATAAAACGCAACTGCCTCTCCTTTATCACACGAAGAGAATTGACATTTTTCGTAAAAATGACGGACATCAGGTGCATCCTCTGTTAACAACACTTTTTGTCGGACATTCGGATGCATGTCTAATAGCTTTGTCATCAATTCGTATCCTATTCCTCTGTTTTGATAAGCTTCCATCACCAAAATATCTTGAATGTACAGAATCGTCTGCCCATCTCCAACAGCTCTTATTAACCCTACTAGCTGTTCATCAGCCCAAGCCGAAATCACTGTTAAAGAATGTGCGACTGCCGAAAAAAGTCTCTCAGGTTCATTGGTATAGGCGCTCCAGCCCACACTATCATAAAGGGCTATAAGTTGTTTTTTTTCTATCTGTTTTTCTGTTTTGTATGTTATCATTTGTCTTCTCCTTTAAATGTTATCTAAATTTAAAGGACTATTCTCAATTTCACCATTTTCTACCCTCACTTTATAATAATTCCTTCTTTTAGTGTATCGCTAAAGGACAAAATTCACAATGTGTGATTTCCAGTTTCTTTACATTTTCCTACATCTCTACGTATATTTTTTTCCATATACAAGTGATATTCATGAAATAATTTTGCTCTAAACTGTCAAATGCCCTCTATTTCATCAGCTTTGTCTCAATAAGATTTTGTCAATTTTCTTTAAAGCTTCCTGCAAAACTAGCCTCTATTGTGTTGCGAATAGTCGGGAGTTTTACCGATTGAAAACTGCTTTTTCCTATCCATTTCCTGGTCTTCCCATTTTTCAACTCTTCACTCAACACTTGTGTGTATTTCTTCTATCTTTAGTGTAACATGAATTCGCTAACAAAAATGAAAAAATTCAGTCTAATGGCTGATTCTATCCTTTTTATTTTCCTATATAATAAAAAAAAGAGCAAAAGGAGTCGATGTTATGATGAAAAAAGAGTCCATTAAAACAGGGATTAGTTTTGGGTGCGCGTTAGCAATGATTATCTCTTATGTGAAGTGGCAAAGTATCGTTTGGGCAGTCATTCATGGGATGTTCAGTTGGGTGTATGTTATTTATTTTATTATTATGGGCTACTAAACATAAAAAACGTCTATGTTTTATCGTACAGTGTTCCGTGCTGTCTATCAAATAAGACGTTTTTTTAGTTGAATAGATTAAGTATTTGAGTTGAAAATGTCCACTTTATTTTATGTTTAGCTACCACTATAAATGGACTATCTTAAGAAGTGAAGAATCTGAGAATAAGCTGGTATTTTCGGAGTCACTTCCTTTTGACTCTCCCCTACACTCCTGTTATTTTCTTATTTTTTCTGTTACACTATTTTTTAGAAAAGGGGGGCTAACATGAATCGATTTACACAAATTGCCAATGATCCTGTTATTCTATCTGCTTATCAGTCAGTCGCGGAGTTTGAAGAACAAGATAATGGCTGGGCACATCATGATTATCAACATGTCTCAAACGTTGCACAAATGGTGGAGTCTTTATTAAGAAATATGCGTTGTGAGGAATCTTTCATTGAAGAAGCAAAAATTGCTGCGCTTCTACATGATGTTGGAGCCGCACAAGGAAAAGAAGGTCATGCACAAGAAGTGCCCTATTTGCCAAAGCATATTTCGAAAAAAACGAGATTCCTCTTGTTTATAAAAAGGAAATCCTAGAAGCCATTCTCCTACATAGTGCTGGATTCGATACAGAAAATCTAATGACTCTCGTACTTATTTTTAGTGATAAATTAGACATCAAGCACACTCGGGTAGCTAAAGCAGGACGTAACGTTCCGGGGATGCGTCAACTCTGCTTTGTAAACGATATCCAGATTATTTTGGATTCCTCTACCTTGACTATTCGTTTTTTATGCGATAAATCATTAGATCAACTGGAATTAGAAGAATTCTATTTTACAAAAAAAGTGTTTCGAGCCATTAGTTCATTCTCAAAGAAACTAAAATTGACACCTGTCGTCTATTTAAATGACCACTCGTGGCAACCCTATAGCAACTAAAAAAGACTTCTTTCTATTTCAAACAATCACTTGTCTGAAACCAAAGGAGTCTTTTTACTTTTTTAAATTTACTGTTCTTCACTTTTTTTGAAATAAACACATTCGAGTATCGTTTGATCTGTCAGCTCTTGTTTGTACTTGTTAAGTAAGTGGCTGTAATACACTGAATGGATGGAATACCAACGGTCAAATGAGCCATCTCCTTCAGCTATTGCAAACGTCTCATCAATTTTGCTAAAAGTTTGATAGCAAACCGCCGTGACTTCAACCAAACAAATGAGCTCCCCCAAACTATTTTCAATTGCCCATTTATCACCAATAGATGTGGGTACAGACAGTCCCTCATCTTGAAAAAATTTTAATGAGGAAGTGGCAACTTTTACTCCTTGTTCCACAAGACCTGCTAATTCGTCCTGTTCCTTAGAGGTCTCGCCAAATTTTACTTTTTTTCTATTCATTTTCTCCTCCCTTTTATAAAATACTGTTCTTTAAATACTTTTTTCTCCACACCGTATATGTCTCTTAGTCCTCTTCTGATGTAATCGCAAAGGCGCGTGTCGAAAATCCCGGAGCCCCTTTTAGTTTAGGAACTCCTAGTACAATCACAGCACCTGCTGCGGGTAACAATGAAAGATTTTTCAAAACCTCAACCTGATACTTGTCTTGGGATAACCAATAGCACTCGCCAAGCAGTCCTTTGTTTTTCGTGCAGTCAACAGCTGTGTCCGTATCCAACGTTTCGTGGCCAATTGCTAAGACATTTCTTTCTTCATGTAAAAATTTTAAAGCTTCTAATGACCAGCCCGGCGTATGAGCTTGCCCATTTTCGTCAAAATTGTAAAATTCTTGATGATTTTCCCAGCGAGCTGACCAATTACTGGAAAATGCAACAAAACTTTCTGATGGAATTATTCCATACTCTTTTTCAAATGCCAAAATATCCTCTACACTCACTGCATAATCTGTATTTTGTTCTACATCCTTCTCTTTATGTAGAACAAATAAAGGTAACACAAAATCTTTCAACTCAAGTTCTTCTAGCGAACGTCTTCCAGTCGCAAAATGAACCGGTGCATCAATGTGTGTCCCATATTGACTTACGATTTGATATTCTTTTGCTAAGAAACCTTCCTTTTCTACTGAGAAAAGTGTTTTTTCCTTCAGTGGATGAAAAGCAGAGAAATAAGGAATTTCTTCAGAAACCTCATGCGTTAAATCAATCCATTGTTGCTTTTTTAAAAATTCGATACTTTCTCTAATAGTTGTCATCTATTCACTCCTCCTCTGGCCAAATTTCTTTTGCTGTTTCTACTACTAAACGAAGCTTTGCCCATTGATCTTCTTCCAGTACCTTATTTCCTTCATGGGTAGAAGAAAAGCCACACTGTGGACTCAAGCACAATCGTTCTAATGGAACAAATTGAGCCGCTTGTGTCACCCGTTCCTTCAAAACTGATTTTTCCTCTAACTGAGGGGTTTTCGTTGTGACTAACCCTAAAACAATTCGTTGGTCCTTACTATATTTTAATGGTTCAAAGCTACCTGAGCGTTCATCATCAAATTCTAAAAAGAAACCGTCAAACTGTTGAATCGCTAAAAGACGTTCAGCAATCTTTTCATAAGAACCATTGTATAGCCAATGAGATTGGAAGTTTCCTTTACAAAAATGGAATGTAACGGCTAAATCCTCAGGCTTGTTTTCTAAAATAGCTTCTGTAATATCCCCAAATTCCTGAATCAGCTCATCAGGGTCATAGCCATTACTTTTTATAAGCGCTCTAAAACGTTCATCAAACAAACCACCCCAGCTTGTATCATCTAACTGTAAGTAACGACAGCCTGCTTCATAAAACGCATGAATCACTTCTTGATAAGTATGAATTAAATCTTCAACGAATGCTTCTTTTGTTTGATAGACAGGCTGCTCATGATATTGCTTTGACAAAATAAATGAATCCAAATAAATCATGTTTGGACCGGGAATTGTCTGTTTCGCGATGGCTTCGCCTGCATGTTTTTTTGTAAATTTAAAATGTGCTAGAAATGGATGATCTGAAGAAAATGAAAGTTTCCCACTGACATACGTCCCTTGTGCTTGTGTTGTAATGCCAAATGCGGTTGTTTCAAAATCGTAGACGGTGATTCCATTCAATCCTGCGATAAAGTCTAAATGCCACCATCTTCGACGAAATTCCCCATCCGTTACAGCTTTTAAACCTACTTCTTTTTGCTGGCTGATTACTTGAATAATTGATTCATCCTCTACTTTTGTCAACTCTTCTTTAGAAATCTCACCTTTTGCGAATTTTTCTCGTGCTTCTTTCAATTTCTCTGGCCTTAGCAAACTTCCTACTTGATCAAATCGAAATGGAACTTTATTCATATGATTCACTCCTTTTTTATAAAAAAAAGTCCTTAGACGTCTATTCAGACACCTAAGGACATAGTTACATGTGTTACCACCTTACTTTAAAGAGCTCTCACAAGCCCTTCCTTGACAAGTACCCAATCGTTTGGAGACTTGCTGTTGTTTAACGGAACATCCCGTATTCTCCTAATTATTCGAAGAATCCACTCAAAAGCCATTTTCAAACTACCTATTTTCGTCTCTTTTCAGCTACCAAGACTCTCTTTTAGAAAATTGTGCAGTTCTACTTTCTTTCTCACAGTGTTTTAATCATTTTATTAGAATCATCCTACAATTAGATTATCTATTTGTCAAATTTTTTTTCGCATTGTTCCACTTTTCAACAGGTCATTATTTATCGATATCCTGCTTGTTATCGTTACGTTTGACTACCTCTTTTGCTACCTTTTTTTGTTCATCAGAAAATAAATTGACTGTGCCTAAATTTTGTCCGGTTATATCCACTAGACCATTAGCCACTGGACCACCTTTATTCAGACCACCAAGCCCTGTATCTACCATTGTATTCCAGCCCTTTAAAGGGTCTTTCCCCTTTGCACGAAGTCGAACATTTCTCTCTCTAAGCTTTTGTCTTTTTTCTAAACGCCTATTCTTTAACTGATTAGAAAACTCTTCAAACATTCTTATCACTCCTTATCAAAGAAATTGAAATAAATATGTATCACATAAATTATATTACAAAAAGATGAGAAAGTAAATATTTAATGAGATTTTACTGTTAATTACATATAGTTGTGCCACTTTCCAGAAAAAAAAAGAACCTCGCTTTATATTTATAAAAAGCGAAATTCTTCTTATTTCATTTAAAACAATGAAATTTTATTCAACGGCCAGTATCTAAACACTGCTTTTCCATGCATATACTTCTTATCCACTAAACCAAATGAACGACTATCTTTTGAAATGGGACGATTATCACCCAAGACTAAGTATTGTCCTTCTGGAATGGTCACTTCAAAGTCTTGCGTAAATTGTGTTGCCTGACTTGCAATGGCCTGGAAATTCTCATCATAATCATATTCTTTTTGGAGCTTGTCTTCTGCAAACATTTTTTTAAACTCGTCTAGATATTCTTCTTCGTACTCTTTTCCGTTGATGGTAAGTTTCTCATTTTTCATGACAACCGTATCACCTGGTAAACCAATTAGCCGTTTTACAATTAAACGATCAGGATCGTCTGGTTCTGATGTTGTAATAATATCCATACGATCATAACTGGATATTTTAGAGGAAATCAACTTTTGTCCATCTTGTAACGTTGGATCCATCGAATGTCCCTTTACCGTAATCGGAGTAAATACAAAAATCCGTGCTGCGAGAACCAAGATAATTAATAAAAACATCGGTCCCCAATTTTTTAAAAAATTTTTCATAACCAATAAGACGCTCCTTCTTCAATTCGCTCTGCAACAACCTTTTTGACAGAACGCATTTAATATCTTTTTTAGTATATCATCATATAGAACTACAAGGGAAAAAGTTTGATTTAAATTAAAAAAAATTCAAGTTATCTATACATAAATTTAGCAAAAAAAATGACTTATTATGTATAATATCCTTTCTTAGTTAAAAGATAATAGCTCACGGTCTTTATTGAAAAAACCAGTAGAAGCGCGAGAATCAACTGAACGGTGGATACTGAAGGAACACCTGAGACAACTAAAAGTAAAAATAAAATCGCAACAATTCCTTCTGTATACTCATTTGATTTTTTTAGTGCTCGTTCACTAATCTTAATACTGCGTTCATCTTCTTCATTAATGGATGAATCTGTCCATAAAAAGTGAAAGAAGCTTGCTTGTTTCGCTTGCTTATAGTCTATCCATGCTTGCCAAACATAGACAACTAGTAAAATTGCTGTCAAGGCTGAGATGCCAATGATTCCTGTTAAAAAGATTAGCATCCATGCAGGAGTGACCATCTGGCTGATTGTATCAATAGACTTAAGAAAAATAGTAACCATTCCTACACACCAAAATGAACTTAATAAAATGATTGTATCTCGTTTAATTTTTTTCATGGCGGCTCCTCTCTTTTTTAAATAGTTGCTCTACCGTTACACCAAACACGCTTGAAATATCTAGTGCCAGCTCCAAAGACGGCACATAAGAGCCTTTCTCCAAAGAAATAATCGTTTGCCTTGAAACATTAACTCGCTTGGCAAGCTCCTCTTGGGTAAGCTTATGATATTTTCGAAACTCCTTTACTTGATTAACAACAGACACATGAGTCTCCTCCTCAAATATGTAAAACAAACTTTACATTTACTATAGCTATTTATCCTTAAAATGTCAACTTAACTTTACATAAAAACAAAAAACTAGAGGGTGAGATATAACTATTTAAGTTATACTCCACCCTCTAAAATCTTGATAAAGATCTCCACTTCGTTCACATCATCTTCTACACACGAAACATGCTTGCGTCTCTTTTTTTCAAATGACTGAGCTCTTACTAATAGCTGGAAACAAACCGAGCCTCTATCTCAACTACTTCTGACTATTTTGTTTTTTCCGTTGCCTGCCACAGCTCTTTCATCGCAGGAATATTTCCAAGCTCTGTTAAATTGCTTGGCATAATCACTGTATTACTATTACTTTCTACAACATGTTTAAAGGCTTCAATGCCTAGATACGCCAACATTTGTTCATTCAGCGCACTTTCCTCAATCGCTTTATTGATTTCTTTGATTCGAAGTTTCTCTGCATCAGTGATTACTTGAATACGACTTGCTTCAGCTTCGGCATCAATACGTGTACGATCAGCTCTTGCTTCAGCATCAATACGAGTTTGTTTAGCACGAGCAGCTGCATCAATCTCCATCTCAGAGGCTCTTGCTTCTGATTCTAAAATAGTTGATTGTTTTTTCCCTTCAGAAATAGTAATCAATGACTCTTTGTCTCGGCTTGCTGTAATTAATTTGTTCATTGAATTAATAATCTCATCGGAAACAGAGATTTCTCCAATATTAATTCGGTCAATTGACAGTCCATACCCTGCGGTAATATCTTTTACACTCTCGTATAAATTGACGTTGATTTCTTCTGTCCCATTCAACACTTCATTCAAGTCCATTTTTCCAATAATCCCACGTAAGTTTGACTGACAGTCTTGAATCATGGACGTCACTGAATCCTCATTATCATAAACAAATGCACGAACATCGGTCACATGATATTTAATCGCTTCATCAATTTCGACAATTACGTTATCTCTTGTAATCACGCTTTGTGATTCAATTTGTAGCGGTGTCTGCTTTAATGAAACACGCTGTTTCACGTTGTATAACACTGGAATCAAAAAGTGTAGCCCTGGATCTAACGTACGCACGTACTTCCCAAAACTTTCAACAACTTTCACTTGTCCCTGCTCAACAATAACAACCATTTTAATCACTAAGGTTGCCACCACCACTAAAATCAACAAAATAAGAATCGTACTAAAAATTGCCAATATAATTCACATCACTTTCAAATAAATAATTATTTACACGAACAAGTAATTCTTTACTGGTAAAGTCAAATACTTCCAGCATCGCACCCTCGCTCGGTATTCCCTCAACAACTTTGTAATCATACCAGCTGCCCAAAATACGAATGGACCCTGAGTATCCTTCACTTTTACTTCGGAAACATTTTCCAACTGTTTTTATCATTTGATAATCTGCCATAACAAACTCTCCACTTCTTTTTCTACCTACTAGTATACCCTTAGTTTTGAAAAAATACAGAACATTCTTGAAAAGAGTAAAACAAAAAAATTGCTGGAGACAAAAATGCCTGTTCTTCAGCAATTAAACTCATTTGTAGGTTTTTTAATAAGTATAGATTTGCGCCTTCGATTCTATCAAGAATGCGCTTTGATATAATCTAAAATCTGTCTTGAATCGGTGGATTTATCCAGCACTGAGAAAAATTCCTTCTTATCAATGAGCTGAACAAGCTTGGAAATCGCATTAATATGCTTTGTATTATCTATAGCCGAAAGCGTAAAAATATACTTTACTGGATTTGTTTCCGCTCCCTCAAATGAAATAGGCTTTTTTAGTGTTGTAATGCCCAAGCCAAGCTTTAATGCACCATCACTTGGTCGTGCATGAGGTAGCGCAACATGTTTTGTAATTAACATATAGGCTCCTTCTCTTTTTACCGTTTGAATAATTTTATCTACATATTCTCTCAAAATTATTCCTTTATTGACCATTGGTGCTGCTGCCATATAAATTGCTTCTTCCCAATTTTGAACATGCAGCTTAAGCTGTATGCAGTCAACATCAATCGTTTCCCAAAGACTCGGTCCTTCTTCTGTTACCTGTCTAACAGAAGCGTCAGACTCTATCAGATAGCTGTATAACTCTTTTTCCAATGCAAACGAATCTTGAATTTCAGCGTGTTTTTCAACAATAGAAAGAATCCCTGGTACGCTTGGTAATCGGAAAGTTAATGACCCAACTTCTGTATAAACATCCCTAATAAGGTCATACTTCTCCTCTGTATTCATTATAGGACTAACGACATAGACTGGTCTTTTTAAAGCAAATAACCGAACATTTGGAACCGTTGTGAAAATAACATCGTAACTGGATGCCATATTGGCTACTGCATTCGTTTCAACTGGACCAATAAAAATGAACTCGGGAAATGTCGCCTTTAATTCTGTATAAACAATCGAAGAACTGCCAATCCCGTTTGGACAAACAATCAATGCCACTTTTTGTTTCACCGAAACCTCATCATATTCACTAATCATAGCAGCAAAATGGATGGTCAAAAAAGCAATTTCCTCCTCAGGAATTGTGTATTCAAACAATGCTGTAATGGGCTTTAATGTCTCGTTAACAATCTCATAAAGGTCTTTGTATTCCATTTTTATTTTCACTGATAGAGGATTAACAATAGGCAGTTTAAAAAATAGCCTGTAATAAGTTGGGCGAAAATGATTAAACAATCGTTGAATAACAATTTCTCTATTTTTAAATCGTATTCCCGACAAAATTTCAAAGCGATGGGTGATCCGCTCGACTAATTCTAAAATAATCGAATGATCTTTTGTTTCTTTTTCAGGATTTCCGACAGAAATTCCGAGTATCCATGCACAAATATAGTGTGCTGCATATTTATTGTTAACAGAAAACTCATCTAACAACGCTGTTGCAAAAAAGTATTCATCCATTTCAAGAAACATTGAAAAGTTATATTTTTCATAGAATTCTTCAATTTCTCTATCTAATCGAGGAACGAGTAAAAGAAAGGTTGCCATAAATTCTGCTTTTCTATTTTCAACTAATCGAATATTATATTTTTCCATCTGCTCATCTAAAAAATGTTCAAATTTATCTAGTAAGCGCACTTGATTTTCTAAAAAGAAATGATCATACAAAATCCGATTGGTATTTGTCGAAAAATCAATAATAATCATCCGCATCAAATGATAGCGAATATTCATCTCATCCCCAATCAGCGAATAACCATCTTTTCGTGTATACCTGATCGTTATGCCCTCAGTAAAAAGCTCCGCTTCAAGTTTTCTTAAGTCACTAGAAAAAGTTGTTTTTCCTATTTTCAGCTCGGACAAAAAGTGTTGTTGAGATAAGTAATTGTCTGAATAATAAAATAGCATAAAGAAAATATACTTTTTTCGTTCCTCACTGCTAAAAATATAGTCTTCTGTAAATTCATTAGAGAGCATAATTGTGATAAAGAACTCCCGACTTTTTTTATCTAAACTAATCATCGAATCATCATACGTAATTATTGGTTGTTTATTTTCTTCTAAAAAAAGATTTAGCTTTTCAATAGAATATTCAAGTTGTCTTCTCGTAATTTGTTTATCTGACATAATTACTGAAGTTTCTACAGTTGATCGCTCAACTAACTTTTCAATTAACATTCGGGAACGCTCATCTAACACCAGGTTCACTCCTTTCTTAAAAATAGGAAGCCGAGACAGAACTGCCTCCACTCACCAGTTCTGTCTCGCTCTCGTTATTTATTTGGTATTTAGTATAGCACGTATCTGTTTTGCATTTTCTGCAATTTCTTCTTTACTGCCTTTTGTTAGAAGGCTGCCTATTCCAATACAGTCCACCCCATTTTCAATCCACTTATACAAATTTTCCAAAGTTGCTCCTCCAGAAGAAAGCACGGGAACATAAGGCATAGGCGTCTTAATCGTCTGTACCAGACTAGGACCATAGTAATTTGAAATGGGGAAGGCTTTCACCATAGATGCTCCGCCCTCTAGTGCCTCCACTATTTCAGTCATAGATGTACAGCCAGGCATATATGGGATTTGATATCTGTTACATAATCTTCCCACTTCCATACTATAAGCAGGTGAAATGATAAATTTTGCACCGGATAAGATTGCTAATCTAGCCGTTTCGCTATCTAAAACGGTTCCTGCACCAATGACTAACTGATTTCCATATTCCTTATCCAATTGATGAATAATATCCCCTGCATTGTTATTTGTATAACTAATTTCGATACAGCTGATTCCCCCAGCTAAACAGCCATCGACGATTTCATAGGCTCTGTCGATTGTCTCCACACGGACAATGGCCATCACCTTTTCTTTAAAAATTCTTGATAATACTTCTATTTTTTTCATTTAAATACTCCTTAACCTATCGTTTCTGTCTTTTCATAAGAAGCAAGCACTTGTTTCACCTTTTCCAATTGCTTCTTATCCTTCAGAGGAAGAACTGGTGCAATAGGAGACCCCACATCAATACCGGTATTTGTTATAGCCAACTTTAATACAGAAGGCACTGTGCCAAATTTCAGAACTGCACGGAATGCATCAATACTTTTTTGCACTTTTTCTGCTTGAGCTAAATCTCCTGCTTTCCACAATTGATAAATTAACAAATCTGTCTTAGTCAGCACATTGGACGTTGCTGCTACCGCTCCAGTTGCTCCTATCTTCAGAGCTTCCAATATCAAAGAGTCTGAACCAACTAATACTGAAAAGTTTTCTTTAGCTGTTTCATCAATATAGCTTCTTAGATTTTCCAAGTCCCCGCTGCTATCTTTTATTCCGATAATATTCGGAAGTTTAGAAAGTCTGCTGACTAAATATGGCGAAAGGGCATTTCCTGTATTTTTTGGTATATTGTACAAAATGACCGGCACAGAGGATGCATCAGCTATTTTTTTGTAGTGCTGATACAGTTCCTCTTCTGTTAACGCCAAGAGATAAGGTGTAATCACAGATACTGCATCTACCCCTATTTCAGAGGCTGATTTTGTCATCTGTATGACTTCCTCCGTGCAATTTCCACCTGTTCCTGCGTAGACAGGAACTCTTTTATTCGTATACTCAACGACTATTTTCATGAATTCTTTCTTTTGCTGTTTTGACAAGCGATGAAATTCTCCATTCGTTCCTAAAATAAATAATCCGTGGATGCCATTTTCAATGAGGCGATCAATCAGCTGACACGTAGCTGTCTGATTGATTTTTCCAGATTCATCAACTGGTGTGACCATGGCTGTAATTATTCCTTCCAACATTACTTCTCCTCCTTTCCAAGCTTTTTTATTGATGCGCCCAAAGCCCCGCCTGGATGCCACTCATAGTACTTTTGTAAATCTAATTGATTCGTTTCCTGCAGAAGAATAGATAAGCTTTGCAGGACAATCGCCTCTGCTAAAATTGAGTTTCGCGGGGGTTTATTTAGTACATCGCCCTCTTCTTTCACACCTGCAAATAAAAAGATATCCGTATTTTTTGAAAGCCAGGAAGCTTCATTTCCAGACACTCCTATGAGGTGTGCCCCATTGTTCTTTAACGTAAGGATTGTTTTTTTCAACTCTTCTGTTTCTCCACTATTTGAAATAGCAATCACAACATCGCCAGAAGCGACCTGTCCTGAGGAACCATGGACCGCCTCTGTCCCATCTAAAAAGTAAGTAGGGGTTCCAATTGAAGAAAATAACGAAGCCACATAGGTAGCAATATGACCTGGTTTGCCAATACCCGTTACGTGAACCCGACCATTGTTGCTTACTACTTTTTCTATTAAATCTGCTGCTAAAAGCAAACTTTTTTCGTTTAGATTATTTATGACAGACGTTAGTTCTTTTTTTGTCACGCTTAGATACTTTATCAAACTCTCATTACTCATCAACGACACCTCTCACAAACAGAAATTTTTCAATTAAAATTGGAAGAACCCAAGAAGTTTATTTAATAGAATTCCGACTACATTGTAATCAATATTTGGGAATGTTGATCCTTCTATCCCCATACTGCCATAGACTGGATAAAGAATAATTGGTAAAAAGGCAAGTAGTAGCCCGACTACGAAAGAACCTGCTACTGCTCCACGCCATCCACCAGTCGAGTTACCAAATACCCCCGCAGTCCCTCCTGAAAAGAAGCAAATATGTGCCGCCGGAATAATCACCACTGGAAATTTAAAGAAAACCATAACACCGACGCCAAGTAATCCCGCTGCATACGCTGAGATAAATCCAACAATAACAGCCGTAGGGGCATAAGGGAAAACAGTTGGAACATCTAAAGCAGGACGTGAATTCGGAATAAACTTCTCAGAAATAGAAACAAATGCTGCAGTGATTTCTGAAAGAAACATTCTTACACCTGTCATTAAAATAGACATCCCTGCAGTAAAGGTAAACGCTTGCACGAATGGAAAAACTAACCAATGCTGTGTTCCTGCTAATTCTTGTGTTACTTCCGGCCCAGCTTTAATCGCTGAAATATAGAATAAAGCCAGCATAACGACTGCCACACCCATCAGAAAATCTCTAAAAAATGAAAGCCACTTTGGAAAATTTATATGCTCTGTCGTCTTTTCTTTGTGTTTGCTGAACAGTTTTCCAATATAACCAGAAAGTGCGTAGCCAATCATATTGAAATGTCCGATAGCCGTTGAATCGCTGCCTGTAATCTTACGCATAAATGGTTGGCATAGCTGTGGTAACGCAGCTGAGAAAAATCCTAAAAGCGTTCCGCCAAGTAAAATTGCCCCAATATCAGAAAATCCCTGTGATTTAATAATTAACGATAGAACACAGGCAAAGAACAAACTATGACCCGTTGTAAAGAAGATATTTTTAAACGGTGTAATTCTAGCAATCACTAAATTCATAATAAATCCTAGAATAAGTGTACTAGAAGTAACTAATGCATATTGTGTTTGCGCTAAGGCTGTCGCTGCTTCTGGCGAGGCAACAACCCCAACAATATGAAAACCTGTTTGAAACAGTTTATTAAAATTTTGCAGTGCCCCCGTCATAATGGTTCCACCGGCACTAAAGACTAAAAAGCCGATGATTGTTTTAAATGTACCCGTTAAAATTTCCGTTCCTGTCTTTTTTTGCGCTAATAATCCTATAAATGCAACAACCCCTAAAAGTACAGCTGGTGTACTTAAAAAACTTATAATGAACTCCATTTCGTTCACTCCTATCCCTTATTATTTAAAAATCGCTCTAATTTATCCTTTATTTCCACTTTGTCTACAATATTGGTAATTCCAATAATTTCTTGTGGTAATTTTTTTTGCTGAAGCTCTTCTGCAACATCTGTTAAAGTAATAATTAAATCTCCTGAAAATCCAGGAACACCATCTAAAGAAGAGTGCTCCACTTCTATTGGGTACCCCTGTTCTCTCACAACCTCACTTACTTTGATTTTCAACATCAAACTTGAACCGACTCCTGCTCTACATGCAACTAATGCTTTATGCATATTACTCATTCCCTTCTTCTTTTTTTATATAATTGATAATTTCTTCTTTTGTTGTCGCGTTATCTAGCATTGTTAAAAATTTATCATCGCTCAAAAAGGCTACCAGTTCAGATAAAGCTTTTAAATGTTTTTCTCCATCTGCAGCACTTAATGAAAATAAATACCTTACAGGATCATTGGTCTCGTGTCCTGATTCAACAGGCACTTTTAATGTAGTAATCCCCATTGCTGTAGCTAGTGCCCCATATTCTGTTGGTGCATGCGGTAAAGCTACATGCTTCGTAATAACAATATAGGGTCCCGTTTCTTTATAGATTTCCATCACTTTTTTGACATATTCTTGTGTAACTGCTCCTCCCTTCAATAATGGACTCATCGCAAGCTCAATTGCTTCTTCAAATGAATGGACCTCTTGTTTCAACTGAATGTATTCTGGTTTAACGATTGTACTGAGCAATCAAGTTCACCTCCCAAGTTGTTTTCTTTACATTTTGACTATAATGTAGCTATTCTTCGTTCGCAATCTTATTTAAAGCCTACTTTTGTGGGCAGAGAGAACAAAAAGAAACCGGAATTATCCGATTTCTTTTGGAGGTTGATTATTTTTATGAATCGCTGGGCTATTTTCTGCTATTTCCCCCTAGTCTGTTCACATTTTGTTTTTAGCTGGAACAGATAGTGAAACAATCGATTTTCACTTACCGATAAAAAAAAGCCGGTGACACCCACTTATGTCCTCCAGCAATTAGAAATTTTTCTTCTATAACATCGTCAATAAAAATATTGCTAACAAACCAGTTAAAACAGAAAGAGCCATTGAGCGTGTCTTATAGGCAACTCCTGCAACTAACAGCATGGCAACTATTTTTATATTCCACGCTAAATCTAAATGTTCGTGGGTAATGAATACATCCTTAAAGGATAATGCCGCAAATAAAGCTACCGGTACATATTTCATCCACTCACTAAACCATGTAGGAACTTTTCTCTTTGTAAAATAAAGCAAGGGAATTACACGTGGAATATACGATACTGCAAATAAACCTAATATCATCAAAAACAAGTTTAGATTAGTCATTATTATTTGTCTCCTGTTCACTGAATGGGAAAAGTGGCGGATTCAGCTCATTCTCCACTTTTTTCTTATCCTCTGCCTGCTTTTTAAACAGACGCTCGGCCACATACCCGCAAAGTGAAGCTAGGACAGTTGCCACAATAAGTCCAAATGTATTTTGAAACGCTAACATGAAAATGACTGAAAGTACACCCGATAACAGTCCCGTAAAAATAAGTGTGGCATCCTTCATTTGCATAACAAACATAAAGATAAACATAGCCGTCAAAGCAAAATGAACCATATCTGCATCCAATGTAATCATTGAGCCTAGCAGTGTGCCGACAACATTACTCAACAACCACGACAACAATGAAAACCAGTTGACATAGAGTGCTTTTTTTGAATTCCATGTAGGGTCTGTGGAATATTTTAAATAATTTACCGCATAGTTTTCATCATTTAATGACTGAGAAAACAGAGCGATGAATCGTTTTTTTTCTTTTTTCATAAACATAGACATACTTGAACTTAATAGCATATAGCGTAGCTCAAGGAAAAATGTCATTAAAATTGTCGAATAAATGGGTGCCTGAATACTTAACATGGATGCAACTAAAAATTGAGCGCCTCCAGAAAAGACAATAATCGAAAGAAATGCTGTTAAATAAACGTTAAATCCAACCTGCTGTAGCAAAACACCACATGCTAATCCGACAGGAATATAGCTTAAGCACAGTGGCATCACGGCATGTAAAGCTTCACGCCATGCTACGGTTTTATCTCTACTCATGTAAATGACTCCTTTTAATTTAAAAACAAATAGACAGCGTACACATTTTAACATATCTATGGAAAAAATGTAGTATTTTTCAATGGATTTTTCGTTAGAATTTTCACAACAATACAAAGCATCGATAGAAAAACTTACTCAGCAAAGCATTATAACAGGAGAAAGATGCTCATGTTACAATAAAAAAAAACAATTATTTTTGTTCGCTTTTCTAGTTTTTATTTGTTTTATCTGTAAAGAGGGGGAAATTTTGAAGCTTGATGCTTATGAAAAGCAGTTATTAGAGATTATTAATGAACTCATCAGCTATTTAATAAAAATGGGCGCCAACAATCAAGACGCTCAGGATATTGCACAGGATACAATTATAAAAATTTTAGAAATTGAAGCCATTCTTCCCGCTAAAATGATTCGTCCTTGGATATTTCGCGTGGGAATCAATCTTTATTTCAATCTGTTCAATCGAAAGAAAAAATATCAGGAAATCCTTAACTTACATATGTTACCTACTCACTTTGTGACGAAAGAAACCGATTACGAACCTCTCTACCATGCTTTAAACCAGCTCGATCAAAAATCAGCGAATCTTCTACTTATGAAATATGAACAAAATCTTCGAATTGAAGAAATGGCATTTGTTTTAAAACGACCAAAAGAGAGTTTGAAAACAGAGCTCTACCGTGCAAGAAAAAAATTACAAACCATTATGGAGGAGAATGACAAATGAATTTTGATGACAAACAATTTGAACAACTAGTGAAGAAATCCCGAAGGAAACGATTAATAAACACACTCCTTGGTTCTACTTTTTCTATCATATTTCTTGCGGTCATTCTTTTAGGCGGCTATCTATTCTATTGGAATCTAGGACCATTCCAAGGAGAAAAAGTTGCGGGGGTGCCTGACGGTCAAATTCGTTCGTTTACTGAAAATGAGAACGGACACCTCGCTTCTCTTCTTTTAGATTACTACGGAAGCTATGGGTTTAATGTAAAAGGAAAAAAAATTACTGTTTATGCGGACTATTATGAGAAAGACAAACGAATTTCACATGAGGAGGTCGCTGGAATCGAAAATGAAGAGGTTGGCATGATTTCTGAGACACTTACTTGGGGGATCCTTAGTTCAAATGACCAAACCAAAGAGGTAAGAATTCAATTTACAAATACTTCTGGTCAATCAAAATCGGGTTTCAACTTTTCTACTTTCGGAGAAAATGCAGCCTCTGATTTTGCATTTTCGAGCTTCAATCTTATAGGCAACGGAACACTTCTTCCTAACAAGCGATATATTCTACAGTATTGGACAACAGGAGGACGTGGGTATTCTTCTGAAGCGATAGTTGCTGCTGATAAAGAGACACTAATAGAATCTGGCAAAACAGTTATTCTATATTTCGAAGTTAGCTAATCGCCATTTTTAAGAATCTGATCTTTTCTTTGGAATGGCTCAGATTCTTTTTTTGTAAAAAAAGCTAGTAAGTCCGCCCACATTTGTCTCCTCACTCTATAGCTGTTACTTCAATGTTTACTATTAGTAAAGGTTATTCTTTTGTTGACTTCCTATATCGATTGCTTCAAACTGATGATGCATAACTATTTCTTTGAAGGGAGTCCTTTTATGTATTATCCTCTACAGATTCCTTATCTACTTGATTCTAAATTTTCACAAGATGTTATTTATAAAGAATACATCCCACAAAATCAATCGTTTATTCTTTGTTATTGGTCTATGGATTCTATTCACTCTCTTTCTCGCAGTGTCAATAACATTGTTGTGACTGATGGCTGTATTGATTTAGTAGTCGACTTCACTAACCAAGAAATTGGCTTTTCAGGAATGAGTGAGACGGTCTTTGATTTTCCATTCGATGTACCTTCTTTCTCTTTTGGTGCGCGTCTTATGCCTGGTGCATTTCATCAATTAACCGGCCTACCTGCCACAGCAGCTATGGATCAATTTCTCCCCTTGCAAGAAGTCTGGCAAGAATTTGACCACACACACTTTTTTTCTTTAGATGTTGAACTGGCTAAAACATTCTTTCGAGATTTCTTAGAAGTAAAAACCCTGGGCCTTGCACCTTCTTCTTATACTACTCTCTTTTCTAAACTATCCATTCAGCTACCTGCTACGGCGCAGGAGCTCTACCGTACTCTTTTTCTAAGCGCTAGACAATGTCAGCGGAACTTTTTAAAACATTATGGCTTATCACCAAAAAAAGTGCTTAGTATCATTCGATTCCAATCGTGCTTACTTTTTTTAACGACACAAGGAGATAAAAGAAACGTTTCTGCGTTTCAGCACTACTATGACCAACCTCATTTTATCAACGACTTCAAAAAACATATTGGGCTAACTCCCACTGAATTACTTGCGATGTATGAAAAATGACGTATTTTTACAAGACAGCCGATGAAAGTTTCTCTATGATGAATGTAGCGAATACAGAAAGGAATGGATTTTATGAAATTAGATATGGTTGGCATTATTACAGCAGATTTAACAAAAGCCGTTGAGTTTTATCAGCATTTAGGATTTGAAGTACAGGGAGAGTCCTCAGATGATTATTTAGAACTTAATAATGCAGGTGTACGTATTTCTTTAAACTCAAAAAAAATGATTGAAGGAATCTATGGATTTGAACCAAAAGCTGCGGGAGATAAGCTTGAACTTGCTTTTTTATGTGACTCTATCGCTGAGGTAGATCAAACCTGCGAGAAGATGGCAAAATTAGGCTATGAGATTTTCCAACAGCCTTGGGATGCTTTCTGGGGACAACGCTATGCCATTATTAAAGATGTCGATGGAAACCTACTCTCGTTGTTTGCTCCACTGTAATTTTCAACATCATAAGAAAAAAACGTCGCACTCAACTTAGAATGCGACGTTTTTTCACTATTTATTCAATTATATTTTTTATTCTTACGCACGAATTCCTTTAAGTGCCTGTGACCATAACAATAGTTCATCTAACATATCGTTTACACCTGCATCCATATGATCGCCAGGTTTAAAGTCAGAGAAGTTTTCAAAGTCAGTAAATAGGTTAAATGCTGGGTTTGTACGAACATCTGCAACTTTTTGTTCAGCTAATACTAAACGTACTTGTTCAGCTGCACGGATTCCTCCGCCAGAACCATAGCTTACAATCCCTGCTGCTTTATTAAACCATTCTTCACGTGCACTATCCAATGCATTTTTAAGTGAAGCTGCCATTGCGTGATTATATTCTTGAACGATGAAAATGTAACCATCTAATTCGTTGATTTTTTCATTCCAAGCCAAGTTTGGTGTTGCAGTTCCCATAAATGGTAAGTTGTATTCTTTCACATCAACAATTTCAAATTCATGTCCTTCACGTGCTGATGCAACTTTTTTAATGTATTCTCCCACTTGTGGGCTAACGCGTCCTTCTCTTGTGCTTCCTAAGATGATTCCAAATTTCATAATGTAATACTCCTTTAAAATGTGTTTTTTATTAACTTACAAATCATAGTATACACACTTACTTTTCGTAAGTAAAGATTAATGCTTACATTTTGTAAGTTTTTTTAAAATAAGAACCAAAAACGCTTAATCATAAGGTTTTTGGTTCTCTTTCATAGGATAAGACAGACGCTTTTATCTCTGCGGAACAAGCACTTTCACTTCATATGGACTTAGGAGAAGTGTAGTTGACTGTTTTTCTTGAGTCAGTAAATCGATACTCTCCTTCTCATCTATATTTCCCATAACCGACTTATCTATCTAAAAACTTAATTTTACTTCATAGGTCATATCATCTTCAAACCAGGCAGGAAAATTAGTTCCCCAAATGTTGTTGTACAGATTCACATATAGCCCCTCATTTGGTTCTGGTTGATGGTTTGAGAAATCAAGTAGCTTTCGCCCACCAATTGAAAATAACGGTGCATCAATACTTTGGATTTTAATGGTTCTTTGGAAGTCAGAATAGACCATTCCTTCTTCTGTACAGCAATGCATTGCACGATTACCTGCTTGCACGGTATTTAGAAAATCAATCGAGTGATTTAGCTTCATTGCTCGCCACAAACCGGGACTTTCTACTTGAATACTCGTTTCCAGCCAATAGCTTTCTGGCATTCGATTTGCCTGCTTATTCTGCCACTGATAAGATAACTCCAGTGTTCTCTTATTCGTATCCAAACAGTACGTAAGACTATTTTTTTCAGGCAGTCCATATTGTTCAACTGCTTGTTTAGGGTAGCTTAATTCAAATTGAATATAGACACGGTTTTTCTGCTTTTCTTTAGCTATAGACGAATGGACTACATAGGGAACGATTTGTTCATGAGTGATTTGCTTGTAGGCTTCAATGCCCCGCTTACCAAAGTCACCAAGTGCCCATCCCGACGTCTGTTGTGTTAACCGACTATAGTCCTTGAAAAATTGTGCGTAATCTGTATGGTCATATCGCTCATAGCTTAGCTTGCCAAAGCTTTTTTTTGCGCTTAGATACTCTTTTTCTGAAATGCACAGCTTGGTAATTTCTCCAGCTGTTCCAAAAGAAATCTCGATATTTTCAAATTGATAAACTTTTCCAAAAGTAATCAACTCTTGCGACCAATGAATTTCTTCGCTTTGGCGTGAGCGATTGTTAAATTCTTCTTGCAGTGCACGCGGAAGAACCGATAATGCTTCTTTCACATAATCTCTTTGCTCTTTCCATGATTGTTCATAGCGCTGGAAGGAGCGTTTTTTATTCATTTCAGTATCCTCTATATCTGTGCTTATATACGCCATTAAATCTGCAAAATCCATTGTTTTCCGGTTATGATTAAACTGAATGTTATCTTCTGCTCTTGCCTTATGGAAATCCGCTAATAAATAGTTCCGATAATCAGGAAGAAATACATTGCCATTTCCACCCCAAGTATGCTCTGGAACCATCAATAGATAATTGGACATCTCTTGATATTCCTTTGAATCAACTAAAAGCTTACCTTCTTTTACCCACTTGTTCCTGAACTGCAATAATCGTTTAAAATCAGCTATCTTTAACGGGTCTGATGCAATCCCATGTATCCAGCTGTCACCAATTTCTTGGTTAATAATTGGCAATTCATTGACGTAGGGTTGTAAGCTCTGGGCATATGCATCAAGTGTAGAAGCAACAATTTCATAATCAGGATAATTCATTTCTAATTGTTTGAACATCTCTAGTACTTCATCCACACTACCTGGAGGTCCCATATTATCATGTGTATGGGCAAAATAAATACCTGTATCCCACGCTTCATTTAGAAATACTTCTCCATAATCATCTGCATATTGAACGATGACTTCTTTTCCCTCAAATTGCCAACGAAATAATTTAGGAACATCAGGAACTGCTGAACTTGCATTTACACCAATATGCAGATAGCGAATTCCTGCTTGATTCAGCGAAGGGATCATTCCCTGGGTGTGCCCTGGAACATCTGTCATTTTCGCTGCAATTGTTTTCTTTCCATATCGTTTATCCAGCTTATTTGACAAGGATAACCCATAGCAAAGCAGCTCTTCATCCATAAGCTCTGTATGCGTAGTAAATGGAAGACCATGCCAACAAATTGTTCCTTTTTGAATCGCGGTTTCTAACCGTTTTTTATTTATTTCTGAGATTTTTGGAGAGTTCAAGTAATAATCAATTAGCCAAGAACCCGTTGTCCAAACAAATTTTTCTGGAATGGCTTCAGCTAAATCCAACGCTCTTGGAATAAAATCAAATAAATATTGTTCAATTACATTTTTTGCTAAATCCGTAAATCCTATATCCAGATGGGTCTTAAAAACAACATGCAGTTTCTTTTTCATAATATCTCCTATTCTACTGGGATAACAACGAATCCTTGATTGATTTGTGTTAATACTTCATCTAATACCTGAATGGTTCCAACCGCTTCTTCAAGGAATAATGTATAAGAAAACTCATAGAATCCAGATAAATCTACCTTAAAATTGGTTTCCCAAAAATTATTCATTACCCAAGAATAAAGCGGTGCCTGATTTTTAAATTGTGTAGACTCAGAGCTTAACTCGATTAGATGATTTTCCAGCGTACCGAGCGTAACTAAAGGCGTGTCATGGATACATAGTCCTATCCCTACTCCTTGCTCATTAATATGCATAACACCTGTATCAAGAAGATAAAATTCTGTATTCGTTCCCGGAAGCTGATCAATAGCCGGACGCATAACATTCCCAGACTTTTTAATAAATCGCTCTGTATCAACTGGAATCGGCAATGACACATATACATTTTCTGGTGCCCATTCATTTTCTTTTTGAATTCGAACAGAGCATTCGAGTTTAGGAAGATTTTGATAGATTTTTAGGAATAATGAGTATACTTTTGTTCCTTCAAGTTTATAATCAATTTGCAAGTTTGTATAGAGCTCTCCTCGTTTGACTACGACAATATCCTGTAGTTCAGCAACCCAACGCTTTGCATGCTTTCCTTTACGATTTCTGCCCATTCGTCGTCTTTCCTGATAAGGGTCTGTATGAATCTCTGTTTTTTCATAAATCCCTGCAAATAACCCTGCTTCTGCTGATTCATCTAGTAAATTCGAATTTGTGGGCTTATAAATGATTTGTGCGATGCCTTTTTCGTTAGACAACTTGACGATAAAATAATCTGTTTGAATTTCATAATCATTGACTTTATTAGGATAAGAAATATCTGTCACACCTTCTGTCCCTTGGACAAAGGAAGCATAGGTATGCTTTTCAGTTTTTTCCTCATTTAATCGAACCCCTAATTTTCTTGTTTCCTTTGGTTCCAATTCAAGAATCACTTCAATTTCAAATGCACGTGCTGTCGTTTGTGTTTGACATGGAATGACTTGATTTGTTTCATAATCATATACTTCAAGAAACGGTACAAGTTCTCCTCTCATTTGACGATTACCTATATGCTCCCAATAATCAACGAGTAATCTGCAATTTTGCTTCACTTTCTTCTCGTAAGGATTAATGACAAGAAAATGCTGTGGACGATTGGCACGTGGCATTGCATAGCCATACTCCTTCTTTAATAAATGTGCATAGTACTTATTAATCTCTTGGCTAGCATTGATTGCATAAGCAGATTTTCTATATTCCAGCTCGTTTACTAGTGTATTCCAAGGTTCAGAAACTGAGGAGCTGTATCCCCAAGTATGCTCTGCATACAGCATAAGATCTTTTTTTGCTTGATCAAGTAACGATTTTTCGGCATGATTCTCTTTGGCTAATAATTCTGTTAGTCGATACTTTCTGACTGCTTCTTTATAGATTTTCGTCGCAGCAGGAGTTGAGCCAACACCATCTGCCCACCAGTCGTTCCAATCGCCTTTATAGACTGGAACCTCAGATAAATCTTGTTCTCGGAAAATCCTAAAGAACTCATTTAATCCAATCATTTCAATCGTAATTTCTTCTCCATGCTTATAGTTCCACTCATGAATAAAATCCAATACGTCTTCATTTGGTCCCGCATTATCTGATGCAAATCCTGAAATCATTAGGGGAATAAATGGCCACTTATATCCTTTATTTTGTAATTCATCTACATAGCCGAAAATTCTTGCCTCTGCCACGTCCATTTGTCCTGTTTCAAAATCATTAATATATTGATCCTTAATCTGATAAGTCATTCGGCTATTTGGCATGATTTGTAATTCATTTCCAAAATGATAATGTTCCCCATTCCAGACAAGAAGACGTTCTCCAGTGGTACTTTCCCACCAGAAAGGCATTTGATTCTCAAATAGAGGATAGATTCCGTGATGTCCATGCACACAGGTAAATAAATTCTCTGTATTATTTTTTAAAAGAGAATCACAATAGCTCCACGAAAATCCATTGATGTCTGCTGTCATAGCTGAATCAATCTTTCTGGAAAACTTTCTTGCGTACTGATCTGCCTTTGCTAAAAACTCATTTAAAATTGTTGAATCGACTAACTCTGTCATGTTTAGGTAATTTTTTCCAAAATCGATAAATCCTAAAGCTACATATTCTTCAAACTGCGCAATTTGTTCTTTAGAAGCCTGCTCAAAAAAATTCTCTATCTGCCAAAAATTTTCACATGTCCATACAAATGAACAAGTTCCTGTTTCCTGAATTTTCTTTTCAATAATCGAAATTGCCTGCTCAATATAGGCCACATGATAATCCATAATGGTTTCTTGCACAGCGGTATACCCGATATCAGTGTGTGAGTGATGAATAAGGTAAAGCTTTTTCATACTTATTTTCCTCCTATGACAAATCCTTTTTCTAAATTTTTATTGGTTAAAGCAAACACGAGTACAGTAGGTATGGATGCAATAAAACAAGAGACAAGCAGTGCTGGAACGTTGCTACTCGTTCCAGAGTTAACTAAAGAAGATAATAAAGACATTACCGGTCGAACATTATCTGACTTACTGAAAGTTAATCCAAACAGTAAGTCATTCCATATAAATGAAAATTGCGTTAGAAAAAGGGCAGCTATAGGTCCTTGCGCCATAGGAATAATAATCGAGCGTAAAATTTTAAAATCGCTACATCCATCAATTTTTGCAGAGTCGATAATACTATTTTCAACTCCTAAAAAGAAATTTCTCAAAACAAATGTACAAAATGGAATACAAATTGCTGTATAGAGCAACAGCATACCTAGCTTGGTATCATATAGACCAGTTTTTAAAAATGCGCTGTATATTGGTACTAAATACAGTTGAAACGGGAAAATTGTTCCACTATAGATAATCATGAACCAATAAAAACTACCCTTAATGCGCAGCTTAGTTAGGCCATATGCTGCTAGACAAGAAATCAAGATTGCAAAGAACGTACCGCCTAGTGCATAAATCAAGCTATTCACCATGCTGGAATTCAGCATGATTCGTTCTGAAATATAGGAAAATGTATCACTCAGTCCAATCGCTTTCGGTAAATTCCAAAAATCTGTAGAATTATATTCAGCGCTTGATTTTAACCCGCTGACTACGGTGAAAATAAATGGAAATGTCCAGATAAACGCTAAGAAAGACAGCAAAATAACTAAAAATTTTGATTTGCTTTTTGCTAAGTTATTCAATATTTCTCCTCCTTACTAAAAGTATATTTTAAATAGAAGAAAGAGATGAATAGAACAATAATCGAAAGAAATGTCGCCACTGCTGCTCCATAACCATAATTTCCATTCATAAATGTTTCTTTGTACATCGTTAATGCCAATGTTTCAGATGTACGATACGGTCCGCCACCTGTCATCAACCATATACTGTCGAATGCTTTAAAGCTATTCACTAATGACATCAATAAAACAACTACAATCGTTGGTTTTAAAAGGGGAAAAACAATTTTCGTATACAGTGAAAATTTTGAAGCTCCATCAAGTTGAGCGGCTTCTATTGGCTCTGTCGGGATATTATTTAAGCCTACAATAAATAAGATTAAATTCGTACCAATCCCTTGCCACACGCTTGCCCCAATCATAACAAATGTATTCACATAAGGAATTGCCAACCAATATCTGTCCAGACTTTCAATACCCATTAACCCGAATAATTTAGGTAATCCGTATATAGAAAGCAGCGATGTGATAATTAAGGAACCAATGGTTGGAGAAATAGCATTTGGAAAATAAAACAAATTTTTATAAAGATTATGAAACCTCGTACGAGAAATCGCGACTGCCAAAATCAAAGGAATGCAGACCGGAATAATTAACCCCGATACGACCCATATCAGTGTGTTGATTAATGAGCGTTGAAAGTTTACATCTTTAAATAACTCTTGATAATTTTGTAAACCGATAAATACTTTTTCACCCAAACCATTCCAATCAGTAAAGCCACTGTATATTGTATAAACTGCAGACGTTATAAAAAATACACTTACTAAAATAATGGCTGGAGCGATATAAAGATATGGCTTGATTCTTTCCATATGAACCGCCTCCTCAATGGTTGAAAGAATTACTTAACCTTTACCCATGATTCTTGAATAGTTTTCAGACTATCATCAACTTGTTTTTCTGTTGGGTTTGCAGCAATTTTCCAATACTCATCAATAGATTGGTTTACAATTTCTGGCGTGAATTGTTCATAATAACGAAGCTTCAACGTGTAGTTTTCTGAGTCCCCAGCAACCTCTAACATTTTATTAGTAATCACATTATCTATTTCAATGTCAGTAATTGCAGAGCCGCCCGTTTTTTTTGCGAATTCTTTTTGAGCATCTTTAGAGTAATAACTCTTAATCACATTTAGCGCCTGTTCCTTATCTCCTTTTTTAGAAATAACAAATGGAGATATTTCATAGAAAATTGTTTTTTTATCTTCTTTCTTTACTCCAGGTAAAACAAAGATGTCTACATCTTTTCCTAATGTCATGCCATAATCTTCAACAAGACCTTGTGACCAGTTATTTGCATTTAAGGCCATCGCTACTTCTTTCATAGCTAAATCTTTCCCTTGATCTTGCTGTTGTTCAGAAAAATATCCTTTTTCAATCATTTCTGCCCAATAATAGAAAACTTTTTTGACACGTGCATCGTCAAATCCAACTTCTCCTGATGTCCATTGATCATATAACTCAGGATCTAAACTCCCCATTAGAACCATTGGCCAGACAAAAGATTGCCATGTGCCGCCGATACCAATTGGTGTTATTCCAGCATCCTTTATCTTTTGACAATTATCCATAAATTCATCTAGTGTAGTAGGTTCAGACAGACCCAGTTCATCATAAATTGCTTTGTTATAAATAACCCCATTGTAGATAACATTTAGTGGAGCACCGTAAATTTTCCCATCAAAAGTCATCGCTTCTTTTAGGTCATCACTAATCCCAAGCTTTACTAAGTCTGGCCATTCATCAGTAATGTCTGCAACTAAATCATTTTCTACTAAATCTGCCAGTTGAGTCCCCGTCCACCATGTGAATACGTCTGGCGGTGTATTTGATGATAAAGATTGCTTGATATTTGTTGTATAGGCTGTAATATCCGCTGTATCAATCAGTTTAATATTGAGCCCTGTATCTTTTTCTATAATCGGAGTAACTTTTTTCCAGTTTACTTTAAGAGCTTTGTCACTTTGAATTTCGACTTCCTTTGTATTTCCACCAGCCTTTTCATTGGATGAACAACCTGCAACTAAAAAAACGGCGACTAACGACAAAATAACTAAATGAACTTTTTTCATTTTTCTATTTCCTCCATTTTCTTTTGACTTATATAAAATAATCCTTTGATTGTACTCAACGAAGTATCTTTTGTTGAGCGTATCGTAAGAGTTATTTCCTGCTTGGTAAATTCATGTATTATTCCCTTTTCAAAATAAGAAAAACTCCGGCTGATTTGTCCACCAAACACTAGCTCATCAATCGGTAGGTTCTTTACAATCGGTCCGATAGCTTTCCCAATTCTTTCACCAAATAATTCAAACACCTGCAAAGCCTTTGCTTCTCCTTCACTTGCTCGTTCACTCAAAACGCTTAAATCCATGGGATAGGTGTATACTTCTCGCACAATACGCTGCAGTCCTCTAGCGGACAAATAATCATCAATTACACTTTCCTCAAACGGCACATTATAAATCATCCCTGACTCAGGAAGTCCATACTGATTCTTGAGTATATGATGATCGGCAATAAACGTGGAACCAAATCCCGTCCCGATTGTAAAATAACCGCCACCATTGATTTGGGCATTTTCACAATATTCGCCCATTGCAAAACAAGAAGCATCATTTTCAAAGTAAATAGTAAAGTTTTCAGACAAAGTCAAATCAGATTTTTGGAGCACTTCCATTAACTCTTTTTTTATATTGACCCTGTACAATGAATCAAATTTTTCTAGGTTCTTTATCAAGCTCACTCCGGCTTCATAATCAAACGGACCTGGAAATGCAAGTCCCAACGATAAAAGAACAACTGGTTCCTTAAATAACTGACCACACAAATCAGAAATCATAAAAAGAAAATTATTCATGATAAATGGCGCTGCTTCTTCCGAATGAGATTCGTAGACAGCAATCCCATTAAGCAGCTCCTTCCCACTCTCTGAGAAAATCATTCCTTTAGAGAAGGTGCCGCCAACATCAAATGCTATTCGTACTTTTTCCATGGACTCACCTGATAAATGCTTTCATCGTTTTTACTGTTTTTCCAATACTGTTTCCCGCAGGCTCCATGGTGTACATCTGCACGCTTGCAGGAATAATGAACGTTTCTCCATAATGAATAACTAATCGTTCCTTTTGTTGATTTCTGTATGTTTCTACAATTATTTCTTCTCCTTCAACTAGACAAATCATTTGAACGTTTTGATTTGTATAATGTGTCGTTTTCACAGAAAAACTATCTCTTATCGTTTCAATAGGCTCAGAAATATGCAGTCCCGTTCTTTCAATCAGATGACTATCTGAATTTTTTACCGTTTCAACGGCATTATATAAATGTTGTTTGGTATAGGATGCATTCATTGCCATATTTATATTTTTTTCTCCATGCTCAAGGTGAATCGGTCGTGGCTTTCCATCAAGATCTACTCTATCCCAATCCCAAAGTTTAAAAGTGAACCGATTGGGTGTCGCGCTAATTTCTAAAACCAAACATCCTGTACCACTACTATGAATTGTTCCTGCCGGAATTAAGATATGGTCGTGTTCTTTCACTTTGATTGATGAAATAAATTTTTCATCTGAAAACTGATTGGTTTCTTTTGCCTTCCTCAATGCTTCAAAGAGTTCTGCTGCATCAACATCATCCTTCACACCTAAATAAACGACAGCCTCGTCGGTACTTTTCATAATGTAATAACTTTCATCTTGTGTATATTTCGCATTAAATTTCTTATAGGCATAATCTGTCTCTGGATGTACCTGCAAGCTGAGGTTTTGTCCACCGATAGTATCTAGATAGTCAAATCTGATTGGGAATTCTTTTCCATAGCGTCCTAAAACTTTTTCTCCTAGACTTTCTTTTGGATACAAATAAATTAAATCTTGTGCAGGAAATTCAAATAATGTTTGATTCAATTCAAACAATAGACTGTTCTCCTCAGGTACTCCATCAAACCCCCAAGCAATATTTACTTCTTCTTTTCCGATACCAAAGTTCTCCTGAATCCAGTGTCCTCCCCAAACTCCCGAAGCAAAATAAGGGACTAGCCGGAAAGGTCTTTGTGCCGTCACACTTAATATTTCATGATACACGTGATTTGAAACCATCCGAGCATCAGGACTCGTCATATCGATAATATAATCCGCAGCTGGTAAACAGGTTTCCTTTATTCCATCTGCAAATGGCCAATCAAAGTAGTACGCACGTTTTATTTTTCTGTTAATGTGTTCTGCTGAATTATCTGCACGCCAATTCTTCATTCCTCTATCCAGTCGTTCTTCCACTTCTCTACGAGTAATCGTTACATAAATAGTCAGTGCATTCTCAAAAAATTGAGTCACTCCTGTTCCAAAAAGAAGAACCTTCCCCGATTTTCTTTTTTCCTCTACTTGTTTTTTTAATGATTCGATTTTTTCTAAAACTACCAACTCACTTGGTTCATGAAAACTAAATTTTCCAAACACGTCATCCTCTGTTAAATAAGGAGCAAGCAAACTCGTCAATTCAGACGGTTCTTTATAGCAATCATCAAAGCTTACTGTATGTGCCACATGAATTTTTCTGATAACTGTTTCGTAAAGTACCTCCAGATCTACCCCCGGATAAACCTCGAATAAAATAACATCGAAATCAATAGAATTCAATTGCTCAATAATTTTTTTTGGAGAATTAAATACTCCATTATCAAAAGAAAATGTCTGTTTTGGTCTTGAATTATACATTTCCTTACCTCCATATCTAATTTGTTTTCTGTCTACATACATAGTATACTTATACAGGAATACGTTTACAATAACATCCTGTGTACTTTTGAAAGGCTGTTATACCACGTTTTTTTGATAATGTTATAGACATTTAAAAGGAGGACTATCTATGATAAATTCAAATTCAGAGCCACTTTATCTGCAAATCGCCGCTGATTTTCGTAAAAAAGTCCAACTGAATATTTGGGCACAAGGCACGAAAATTCCAACAGAAATAGAACTTTGCGATGAATATCACGTAAGCCGAATTACTATTCGAAAAGCCATTGACGAATTGATTAAAGATAACTTAATCATTCGAAAAAAAGCATTGGGAACCTTTATAAAAGAATATACGCATACTGTTGATGATCATTTTACAGTTGTAAAAAGTTTTACAAAAGAAATGAAAGAAGTCGGAATTGATATTAAAACGATGAAAATAACTATACTGGAGGGATTTGCAGATCAAAGAATCAGTAATTTTTTAAAGATTCCTATTGGAGAAAAAATTATTATTTTAAAAAGACTTCGTGGTGAAAAAAACAAAGCCTTCGCCTACTTCATCACCTATATTCAATACGACGAAAAGTTTTCACTAAAGCAATCAACCTATAAAGGCTCTTTTTATGAATATTTATTGTCTTTAGGAATTTATCTCACCAGTGATCAAGAAATTGTGGAAGCAATATTGCCTAACAAAGAAGTTGCTACCATGCTAAGGATTTCTCAAAATAAACCTGTTCTAAAAAGAGTTCGAATGTGTAGTGATCCCAAAACAAATTTTCACGAATATACGGAATGCTACTACACAGGCAGTGAATACAAATATCGCTTGGATTTCTCCTCTGATGTCTAAGAAAAACAGCCATTTGTGCATTTCAACAATAAAAAAATCGTAAGTTGCAAGTCTACATTTCTCTAAACAAGCAAAGAGAAATCACTTATGACCTGTAACTTACGATTTTTTGTTTAATAGATAGTTTTTTCATTCTTTATTTCAAAAACTCTTTCTTTTGATAATGCAACGGAGAGCATGCATAGACTTTTTTAAATAATCGGCTAAAATAATGCTGATCCTTGTAGCCAACTTTTCGGGCAATTTCTGCAATTGTGTATTGTAATTCTGGATCAGATAACAGCTCTTTTGCTTTTGACAACCGATAATCAATCAGATATTCAGAAAACGTATAGCCAAGTTCTTCTTTCATCTGTTTGCTAAGATAAGAACCACTGACAAATAGACTGCTTGCTGCTTTTTTTAGAGATAAAGTTGCATCCGTGTAACAGCTCTCAATGTACTGTTTTCCTTTTTGTGCTAAATTATCGTAAGATTTCTTTGCTTCTTCACAGACATTTAGCGAATTGCTTTCTATCTGCTGATTAATTTTCTGAATGAGCATCTCTAAATCCGTCTTAGGTACAGGTTTTAAAAGATAGTCAAATACTTGCAGCTGAATGGCTCGTCGTGCAAATTCAAATTCATCAAATCCACTGATTACCACGATTAGAAGCTCCTGAAATCGTTGTGTCATAAGCTGAATCAAATCTAGTCCATTCATGTCTGGCAAGTTGATGTCAACAAATGCCACCTGAATTGATTGTTTTTCTAATACATCTAGCGCTTGTTGTCCACTGGCAGCCTGCATGATGCATTTTTTATTCACTCCTAATAAAGGAAGATAGTTTGCCATTCCCTCTCGAATGATTTTTTCATCATCGATGATTAATACATTCCATTCCATCGCTATTTCTCCTGTTCTGTAATTGGTACAATAATCTTTGCCACTAGCTCTTCTTTTTCTATAGAGTAGCTCAACGAGGCATTTCCACTATAAAAAAGCTTTAATCGATGACGAACATTTGCTATTCCAAAACTATCAGTCGTTTTTTCCATGGCATCCTGATTCATTTGCATTAATTCTTCATTGTTCGGAAGCTGACCATTATTTCTGACGAAAAAAATCAACTGAGCATTCTCTGTTTTTGAGACGGTAATTGAAATTCGCAAATTTTTCCTATTGGACTGACGAATACCATGCTGAATCGCATTTTCAACTAATGGCTGCAAAATAAAATGAAGCACTGAAAACGAATAAAGCTCTGAAGGACACGTAATCACAGTATCTTGCAATTCATTATGGCGGAGTTTTTGAATATGCAGATAGCTGCAGACATGCTCTAATTCCTGTTGTACCGTCGTAACTTCACTCCCTCTATTCAATCCTCTGCGAAAGAACAATGCAAGATATTCAACCGTCTTCACTGCCTCTTCTGAAGTTCCTCCTAATATCTGCCACTGAATCATATCCAATGTGTTGTATAAAAAATGCGGCTGAATCTGCTCTTGAAGCAATCTCATAGAGGCATTTCGATACCCTTCTTCATTTTCGTAGACTTTATCAAGTGTTTGATTAAATAAAGCTGCTAACTCACCTACTTCATTTTTTGTTTCAATCGCTGCACGCACAGATCGATTTCCTTCTTGAACGTCTCTCATCGTTTTCTTTAACGATAAAATGGGGCCAATGATTCCTCTCATTAAGAAGAACAGCAAAACACCCAACACAAATAAAACAAGTAGACTAATCATTAGTAAGACATACTGAAGTTTTGCAGCACTTTTACTCAAATTTTCTTTTTCAATGACGTAACTCACTTTCCAGTTAGGCAAATGCGATAGGCCGCTGGTAAATAATAACTGCTTTGTCGTATCAATTTTTATTGTCTCTTCTCCGCTTGAAAGAAGAGCCCCTTGTCCATCATAAATAGAAAGATTTTCTGCTAAATTCATCACCTTTTCGAGTGGAATAGCAGCCGCTATGTAAGACGTGCCATCTGGCAATACTTCTGTTAAACGATACAGGATAATCACAATTGACTGCTTATCTTCTTTTGATGTTATCAGATTACTAACTGTGTATGTTCGTGTACTGTCTCCATTCAACTCTAAATAATATTTTCGATTTTCTATAGAAAACTCAGGATAATCCGAAGAAAAAGAGATTCCCTTGTCAGAAACTAAACGAATTGAAACATAATTCTCTTTCTCCCGTGTCTCCAATGTATGAATCGCAGTAAATAATTGTTCCCGTGTCTGCCCTTCCTCATTTGTTCGGTCTGAAATCATTGCCAGCTCCGCAATTCTCTTCCCAAACCAGCTATCAATTTCTTGTGTTTTACTATTCACAAACTGTTGGGTAATAGACGTGTTCAAAGGGATTACACTTTTTTTCAGTTCTTGGTGCAACGTATAGGAAAGTGCACCTATCAGCCCTATAGAGACCACTAAAAATAGAATGATAATTTGTCGTTTTATTGAATGCATTTTTCTATCCTTCATTTGTTATTTTCTTCACATGTTTGCTTAAATGCAAAAAAGTTTGTTTTAGTCCAAAGAAATAAGGATCACTTTTCATTATACTCATAACTGTTGGGAAAACAAATTGAGAAATGTAAGGGGAGAAAAAAATGAAACAAAAAATGCGCGTTCTTATAATTGGATTATTAGCAATCTTTTTGATTGCTGGTTGTTCTTCAGGAAACAAAGCAAAAGATAGCGGAACCTTTGAAGGCTCTGGTAGTGGTAAACATGGCGACATTAAAGTAGAGGTAGCTATTAAAGAAGGGAAAATCGATAAAATTAACGTGTTAGAACAGGACGAAAATAAAGTTTTAGCTGAGCCTGTTTATACAGAACTTCAAGAAACCATTATCGCAGAAAATTCAGCTGATGTGGATGTTATTTCTGGTTCTTCAGCGACAAGTGAAGGCTATATCAATGCCGTAAAAGACGCAGTGAAAAAATCAGGAATTACATTAGTTGCTGTCAGCAAAGAGAAAAAAGAAAAACAAACTGTCAAAACAGATCAAACTTTTGATGTAGTGATTGTTGGCTCTGGCGGAGCTGGTTTTAGTGCTGCGATTGAAGCTGCAGAAGCTGGGAAAAAAGTTGCTATAGTAGAAAAAATGCCTGCTGTAGGTGGAAATACTCTTCTTTCAGGTGGGGAAATGAATGCCCCTGGAAACTGGGTCCAAAAAAATCTTGGAATTAAAGGAGACTCTGTTGAAACCTATTACGAAGATACGATGAAGGGTGGAGACAACGTTGGTGACCCAAAAATGGTTCGTATTATGGCGGAAAATGCACTTGATTCAGCTGAATGGTTGAGAGATGAAATAAAAGTAGAATTCTTAGACGATCAGCTTTTCCAATTTGGCGGACACAGTTATAAACGTGCGTTAATTCCAGTGGGTCATACTGGTGCTGAACCTGTTTCAAAATTAAAAGCAAAAGCAGATGAATTGAAGATTCCAATCTTCCTAAATATGAAAGCAAACGAACTGATTCAAGATGACAAAGGAAAAGTTACTGGTATTAAAGCACAAGATAAAGATGATACACAAATAACTTTCCATGCAACAGATGCGGTCATTTTAACTACAGGTGGATTTGGTTCAAATATTGATATGCGAAAAAAATACAACAGTGAATATGATGAACGTTACCTTTCTACAGACTCAGAAGGAACTACCGGAGACGGAATCGTTATGGCACAAGAGGTTGGTGCGGCTTTAACCAATATGGAAAGTATCCAAACGTATCCAATTGCCAATCCAAAAACAGGCATGATTTCCTTATTGGCTGACACACGATTTGACGGAGCAATTTTAGTAAACCAAGAAGGAAACCGTTTTGTTGAAGAGCTTGAACGTAGAGATGTCATTTCAAAAGCGATACTTGCTCAAACTGGAAAATATTGTTACCAAATTTGGAATGATGATATTGATGCTATTTCAAAAACAAAAGAAGCACACGGTGCTGAGTATGATGAATTAATTAAAGAAGAATTGCTAGTGAAAGCAGATACTATTGAAGAAGCTGCCGCATTTTTTGACATTGATGTTGATACATTGAAAGAAACCATCAAAAAAGTAAATGAGTACGCAAAATCTGGTGATGACAAAGACTTTCATCATCGTGCAGGACTTGTTTCACTAGAAAATGGTCCTTACTATATTGAAAAAGCAACTCCTTCTGTTCACCATACAATGGGTGGCCTAGTCATTAACGAAAAAACAGAAGTGCTCGATGAAAAAGGAAACCCAATTCCTGGATTATATGCTGCAGGTGAGCTGACGGGTGTGATTCAAGGGACAAACCGCTTGGGAGGAAATGCAATCACTGATATCATTACATTCGGGAGAATTGCAGGAAAAACAGCAGGTGGATTATAAAACTTTTATAAGTGTTCTCTTATGTCACTTATAATTGATTAGATGAAAACAACACGAATGAGGTTAGGTCCATTCGTGTTGTTTTTTGCTTAAAAACTAAGCGTTTGATTTAATGCATCAATCGAAGTGCGGAGTCCAGCCTCAACACTCATCGTTAAATCTTCCATTTCAAGTGACACATGGCCGTCATAGCCCATCATACTTAAAACAGAGAAGAATTCTTTCCACCATTTCAAATCCATGCCACAACCTACCGCTACATAATTCCATGTACGATCTTTAGTTTCAGTTACAGGTTTATATTCCAACAGCCCATTTACCTCAGCCATTCCTTTTTCAATACGTGCATCTTTTCCATGAACATGGAAGATTGCGCCCGCCTCTGCTAATGGACGAATTGCTGAAATAGGGTCGGCTCCCATGACAATCAAATGAGAAGGATCAAGGTTCATACCAATTTTATCACTTACCGCATTGCGTAATTTCAATAACGTTTCAGGATTATAGACAAGCTGACTTGGAAATTCTTCTAATGCAATTTGGTCCACACCATGTTTTTCAGCATGAAGGACAAACTCTTTCCACCAAGGAATCGCAACTTCATTCCATTGATAATTAATCACCTCAGGCATATAGTCTGGCCATGAAACGGTAGAAGTAATCCAATTAGGGACAGTGTCTCCTGGAGCGCCACCTGGTAGCCCGCTCATCATTACTATTTTTTTGACGCCTAGTAAACCAGCAAGCTCTACGGTCTGTTTTGCTGTTTTCGTATGAAGCTCGCCTAACGCTCCAGGGGCTAATGGATTTCCAGAACAGTTAAGCGCAGCTATTTCCATCCCTCTTGTTTTTAGCTCATTTAAAAATTGTGTTCTTTTTTCTTCACTACCTAATAATTCCTCTGCATTTACATGAGGACATGTGGCCCACCCTCCTGCTGTCATTTCTACTGCATCAATTCCTAAACTTTTTACATGATCCAACATTTCTGTGTAGCTTAAGTCTGCTAATACATCTGTACAAAGTGATAATTTCATTTTCTTCGTTCCTCTCTTCTCGTTTTTCCATTTTTTTATTCAAAATCTACCCAGACACTGCCTTGGTTGGATGATTTCACACAATTTTCAATCCACTTAATTCCATTTATACCTGCATCAATATCTGGATAAACCATTTTTGCTAAGGCTTCTTCATCGCCATTGTTTTTTGCATGAATGGCTAAAGCAATTTTTCTGTACACATTCGCCCATGCATCAGATAAACCTTCCACATGTAAAACACCTAAGCGTTCATCTGCTTTACAGGCATCCGATAAATAATCTGACCCACGAATCAGTTTTTGAATTGGTTCTCCTTGAATTTCATAAGACACTTCATATGGAATGGCATCCCACCACTCTAAACTAGCTTTTGTCCCAACAATTCGGATGCGATGGCCATCAACACACCCACAGTTCACAGCAGAAGTCCAAACGCGTCCAACTGCTCCAGTGTTATATTTCATTAGAACATACGCATTGTCCTCAAGCGGTTTTCGGCTTTCAATAAAGCTTTGTCGCATGCATAATAACTGGTCAATTTTAAGCTCCGGCAAAATAAGCTGTGACATATAGATAGTATGTGTAGATAAGTCGCCAATGACAAATGTATCTCCTGAGATTTTTGGGTTTACACGCCATTGCTGACTTGGATTTTTTGTGTCTCCCTCAGGATCAGCACCATAGCCATGTGTATATTGTAATTCCACCATCGTTACCTCACCAATTGCGCCTTCTGCAATCATATCCCGCATTTGAAGAAGCATTTGATTTCCCGAAAAGCCATAGGATACACCAACGATTTTCCTTTTTTCTTCTGCTAACTTTTTAATTTCTTCTCCTTCTTCTGAAGTAAAAAATAATGGTTTTTCGCAAATAACATGAAGCCCAGCTTCTAATGCCTTTTTTGTTGCCTCATAGTGCAAGCCATTCGGTAAAGCAATGGAAACAACCTCGATGCCATCTTCTCGTTTGCTTTCTTCTTCAAGCATCACATGATAATCCGCATAGCATCGTTCTGCCGTTACGCCTAAATTCACGCCAAACGACCGGCCTCTTTCTTCGTCTATATCAAAGGCCCCTGCGACCAATTGATAATTTGCAGCGTCCCTTTGAGCACCCGTGCGATGCTTATAACCTACGCCACTTGTTTTGCCCCCACCAATCATTCCCCATCGCAAAGGTCTATCCATAAATTTTTCGCCATTAATCATTTATACTTCCTCCTAATTTTGTGAAATACACCTCAATTAGTAAACGTTTACAATTTTATTGTATACATGATTCCCTTGTATGTCTTATAATATAAAGACAGAGTGAATCAGACACTTACAATTTTCGGACAACACTTTGTGAAAAAAAGAAACGTCTTACTTAAAAGAGGTGCGCAGATGAACTATGCAAAAGGGAAACAATTATTAAATAAATATATCCATAAAATCAGTTACGATACATGCACATTCCTCGTTCCCTATTGGGGAGGATTTACCGATCATCACAATACAAAAACACATAAACATTCTTTTTGGGAGCTCTGTTTTGTTGTTTCTGGCGAAGGAAGCTATATAGAAAAAGGCGCGGTCTACCCTTTAAAAACAAACACACTTTTTCTTTCAAAGCCAAACGTCACTCATAAAATCGAAAGCCAAGAAGGACTTTACCTACTCTACGTCTCTTTTGAAGAAAATCGAGGTCACCTTGGAGAACAATGGCGTATACTGCTGAATTCATTATTCACTTGTTCACCTGTAGTTTATTTAGAGGAAAAAGATGAAGCAGTGTCTTTGTGGAAAGCTCTTTATAGTGTTGAAAAAGAGGACTACGCTTTTTTCCTTGAGGAAAACCTGAACAGTTTAGCAAAAAGCGTTCTGTTATTTTCATTTTCTCGTTTTATTTCTTTAAAAGTAGACTTGTCAAACCAGAAGTTAAAAGAAAATGACACGCAAAAAATCTTCCAATCCATTAAACTTTACATAAAAGATAATTTGACTATTAGCCTAACAGCTGATGATGTAGCCAATCATTTTTATATTTCTACGCGCCAGCTGTCTCGGCTGTTTATGCGCTATGAAGGAGTTTCTTTTTCTGTCTTCAAAAAAAGAGAACGCCTGAAAAAATCCGCTAATGATATAAAAAATACTTCACTCTCTTTTTCAGAGATTGCCAATCAGAACGGATTTTCTACTCTTCAATATTTTTCAAAATGCTTCACCGAGTATATGGAATCCACTCCCACTGAGTTTCGGCAGATGTATTTAAAAAAAGATTTAATGCGTTTTGAAGATAAAGAAGCACTTCAACTTCAACAGAGGAGGAAAGAAAATGAAAGTGACTGAATTAGGGGTTTTGGAAGAATCCTATATTGAATTTTTAGCTCCTACTAAATTTGCTCAACAAGCATTACTCAATAGTCCTCAATTAGGAGAATTCATCTGCAACGATCAGTACATTGTCCAACGAGAGGGCTTAGACTTATTTTTACTGTGCTATATCCAAGAAGGAGAGTTGGCATTCACCACCGAGGATCTGACAATCTATGCAAAAAAAGACACGATTGTCCTGCTAGATTGCCGTAAGCCACACAGTTATCAATGTTTAGGTCATGCAAAGTTTATGTGGATTCATTTTAAAGGAAACCAGTGTGCGTTGTCCGTTGACTATATCGTAAAAAAACACGGCGGAATCTTATTTGAATCTGAAAATCATATAGAAATACAAGAATACTTCAAAAAAATTTTTGCTTCCGCTTATCAAACTGTTATGAATGAGCATATGATTTCTGCAACACTTCAATTAATTTTAGCAAGTTTAGCAGATACAAAAGAAGCCTTAAAGATTACTGACGACCACCCGATTATGGAGGCCGTTCGCTACATTCACGACCATTTTAACGAACAAATAAACGTGCAGTTTCTCGCTGATTTATCTCATATGAGTGTCTTTCATTTCATACGAGTGTTTAAACAGCTGACAAACTGCACGCCTCATGAGTATTTGGTTAGCTATCGTTTGCGACAAGCAAAACGTTTATTACAGACGACGGTATTTACGAATGATGAGATTGCGCTTCAATGTGGGTTTAATAGCGCTTCTCATTTTGCGCGAGCCTTTCGGGCTGCTCACGATTTATCTCCACAAACGTTCAGAAAACTGACCTTTTAAAATCCAACAGAGCTCAAATAGTCTCGTGTACGTTTCGCAATTTCTAAAGGCAAATCAAATGATTTCACTGGAAACAAGTCTTGTTCAACAACAACCCAACCACTGTAATCGGTACGAGTCAGTGCTTTTCTAAATTCAACAAAATCAATGCCACCTTTACCAGGCTCAGTCATAATATCTTCTGTGACTGCTTTGGCAAATGACCAGCCTTTTTCATCCATTGTTTTTTTCACTGCAAGATCGCAATCTTTAATGTGAATGTAAGGAATGCGGTCTTGATGTTTTTCATAAAACGAAATTGGCTCTCCTCCACCATAAATATGGTGTCCTGTATCAAAGCATAATTGAACCACTGAAGTTGTATCATTTAACAAACGCTCAATTTCTGCTTCTGTTTCCACATGACAATCCACATGCGGATGGAAGGTTGCGACTAAGCCATACGAAGCTACTTTTTCAGAAGCGCGTTGGACGTTTTTCACATAAGTAGCCCACTCTTCATCTGTCAGCTCTTTATGCATGACTAGCTCTCCTGTTTCTAAATCCGTGTACATCGCAGGGAGTAAAACAATATACTTGGCACTCTCAAAATGTTCTAGTAGCCCAGCGATTTCTTCAATGGTTGCCATCATTTCGTCTACTGATGCATCTAAAAAGTCTCCGCCAACAGTCCCTGCAACCACTTCTAAATTTCTTTTTTCAGTTTCTTTTTTTAATACATCTGCGCTTGTGGGAAAATAGCCCCATGGACCTAGCTCAAATCCAGCATAGCCTGATTCTTGCATTTCATTCATTGTTCTTTCCCATGGAATTTGTTTCTCATGATTTGGAAACCAAACGCCCCATGAATCTGGTGCTGTACCTACTTTAATTGTCATATTAACTATCTCCTTTTTCAATCGTTACCCATGTATGATTTTTTGCAGAACGTAAAATTCCTGCTACGGTACGGTCAATTTTGTAGCCAAAGTTAAAGTTACAAATATAAGGTGCACCTGTTGTAATAGCAGCCATCAACTCATGTACTTCCAACACTTTCATATCGTTGTAGGCAATTGAAATCCCTCCTGCTGGTTGGAATACCGAATACCCTTTATGCTCAGGATTCAGTAACACGGTACGGAATCCTTGGTCTGCTGGTGCATCCGATTTGAAATACACTTGCACTTCACCCATGCGTTCTAATGTATAGAAAACAGAGCCTTCTGTTCCTTGAATTTCATAAGTTAGATAGTTTTTTCGTCCAGTTGCTACACGACTAGAAGCAATTTGTCCAATAGCACCATTTGCATACTCTGCCATAATGGTAATAATATCTTCATTTTCTACTTTTGCTAATTCTTTTGAGCCTGGCGCTTTTGGTCTTTCTGGAATAACAGTAGTCGCTACGGCATTCACAGAAGTAATATCCCCCATAATCATTTGAGAAACGCTCAATAAATGAGAACCTAAATCGCCTAATGCCCCACTACCAGCTAGCTTATTAATATGTCTCCACGTAATTGGTAATTCTGGATCCAATAAACTATCTTGGTCATACGTTCCTGTAAAACGCATGATTTTTCCTAACTTACCAGATTGAACAAGTTCACGCACGTATGCATTTGCTGGGTTCATTGTATTGTTGTACCCAACATAATTAATCACGCCTTTTTCTTTTGCCAGTTGAGCTAATTCTTTAGATTGCTCTTCAGAAATGGATAATGGTTTTTCACAATACACATGCTTCCCATTTTCTAAAGCTGCTTTTGCCACCTCATAGTGAAATGAATTCGGTGTAGCAATATCTACCAAATCAACCTGGTCATCTTTTACCACTTCATGCCAATCAGTTGTATAGCGTTTGTAGCCCAGCTTATGTTGCGCTTCTTTTGCAGATTCTTCATTTGCATCTGCAACCACTTCAAATGCTGCTGTTCCAAAATCTGGACCAAATAGCATTTGCGCATTTAACAATGCATTACTATGTGCTTTTCCCATCCATCCTGCTCCGACTAATCCAATGCGTACTTCTTTCATAAATAAATTCCTCCTTTTTTCTTAACTACACACTTATTGTAAGCGCAAACAAAGGAAGAGTCAGCACATAGAATTGTCTTAATTCATACATAAATTGCTTTTTAAATAATTAAATTTCACAAAGTGTAGTCTTCCGTTAAATTTTATTCAATTCTTCAAATTTAATTTAGTATTATCTTTCTTTAACTATTTTATCAATAAAAATATACACCCTATTTTGTTTGTAAATTCACAAACGGATACATATTTTGCTAATAAAAAAAGATTGTAGATACATTTGTACCTCAATCTTTTTCACTCGTATATTCAGTTACTTCACAAGAGCATAACCACTGGCAATGTGATCATGCTTATCACCGTTGTTAAGGCAATATATTGGGAGGCTTTATTTCCATTTCCTCCATATTTTTCTGCTAAAATTGCATTCAACGCACCTGTTGGCATCGCAACAATCAATGTCAGTATGCCCAGAATCATCTTATCGGGAACTATCAGTTGTAAAATCGGAATAAATAAAAGTGGTACGATGATTGATCTTGCCAGTGTAAATTGCAAATTATCTTTGTCCAATAGCAATTGAATAAAATTATTTTGAGAGAAGAGGACGCCATTAATAACCATAGATAATGGAGCCGTCATCCCACCCATTACCTTAGTAAAGGATAACAATGGGAAAGGTAAGTGAATCTCAAAGTAAAAGAAGAGAAAACCTATCACTGCAGCTAATAACGCTGGAGTAGTCAGCATTTGACGAATAGCCATTTTTCGACTATTGGAAAAAATCATCATTCCTATAGTAAACAAGAATAAATTTGCTACTGTATTGTAAACAACTAGAATAATCAATCCTTGTTCCCCATACAATTTTTCAACGATGGGAATACCAATAAACAAAATATTAGAAAATGTAAGACAATTAATCCATAGCCGCTTAAAGGAATCCTTCTTTTTAAAAAGTGTTGCAATAGTTAGGCCAACAAGTAGAGTAACTGAAAGCAGTATGAAGGAATAGCCAAATGTCGCACGCATAAGTGTCATTACTTCTGTTGTCTTTTCTACCTGAAAGCTATTGAGTATTGCTGCGGGTAAAGCAATATTTGTTAACAGATAGCCTATAAATACATTCACAGATGGATGATATTTTCGTTTAAAATTTAAAAACGCACCCACTGCCATATAAAATAAAAGAATAATCGTTTCATTTAGTACAATGGTAGTCACTATGTTCACCTCTGTTAAATTTTCATCAAAGCCAAAAATTTTTGACTCGTTTTTCCTATAAAAAGAGGAGGTCAGGATAGCCCAACCTCCATAATAAACATTTATTTTCTCACTCTCTTTTTAAGAAAGATGAAGTCCTTTTCGTATAACATCCATTGTTACTTGACTTGACCATTCTGGTCGATCTGGATACGTGAATACCGAATTTGTAATAATCCCATCAAACTTCATTTCGCGAAGTCTTCTAAAGATAGTATCGAAGTCCACTTCTCCTTCTCCTGGATTTAAATGTTGATGAATGGTCACATTTGCATCTGGTGGATTAATGATATAGCGCAAGCCATATGCTGCTTTATGATTTAATGTATCTGCAATTAATACATGCTTTAATCGGTCTCCTGCGTCATCAAAAATTGCATCAATATCCCCTAATCCGTCATCATTGTAAAATGCATGGGCTGTTGAAAAAACCAAGTTCAACCAGTCTTTATCAATTGCGCGAATAATTCGCATCGTCTCATCATTTCGTTCAATAAAGTCATTGGGATGTGGCTGAATGTTTAACGCAATTCCCTCTTTTTCAAAAATGGGAATCAGTTCATCCATTGAACGCAAGAACGCATCTTGGCTTTCTAACGGACGGTCTTTATATCCACTGAATTCTGTATTCATCAAATCTACCCCTAGTTCAGAAGTAATTTCAATACATCGTTTCCAGTTTTTTATTGCTGCTTGACGTTCTTCTTCAATTGGAGAAGACCATTGCTGAACCGGTAAGACAGAAGAAATCTGCAAGCCAGTATCTTTTAGGTTTTGTTTCATTTTTTTAATCATTGCACGATCAACTTTTGGATATTCATAGAACCAAATAAAATCTTTTCTTGGTGATAGTTCAATGTATTCATATCCTAGTTTTGCTGTATTATAAATCATCTCTTCTATCGTCGTATTGTCTCTATAATGAGACGGATCGTAAGCTATCTTCATTTGTCATCCTCCTAGTATTTCCAAGCTTTTTTCAATTTTTCTTCTTTTTTCTCATAGGCTTCATGAATACTTTCTTTTTCTGAAACCTCAGCAACACCAACATGCCACCAACCATCATAGCCATCTGTCATAGTTTTAGGCAAAACTTTCATTTCAATCAAGGTTGAAACTGTTTGTTTTTTTGCATCCTCTAAAGCTGCAATTAATTCTTCTCGCGTATTCGCACGGTATACCTTCGCACCATAAGCTTCTGCTACTTTCGCATAATCAATATTCATAATTTGGTTATCAACTGTTCGAAACTCACAATTATAACTTCCACTACCATTTTCCATTTGTAAATTATTGATACAACCAAATCCAGAGTTATCAAATAACATAACATTGATTTTTTTGTTGTATTGAATAGAAGTGACAAGCTCACTGTGAAGCATTAAGAAGCTTCCATCCCCAACCATTGCATAAACCTCTTGATTAGGATGAGCAATACGTGCACCTACTGCACCTGCAATTTCATACCCCATACAAGAGTAGCCATATTCTAAATGATAGGTATTTTCAACAATTGGATCCCATAACCGCTGCATATCCCCTGGAAGAGAGCCTGCAGAAGCAATGGCAATGCTATCATCTGCAACAATATCATTAATCGTAATGAATGCATCTGTTTGCGTAAATTCGGTATTTAGTGCATCTGCATACTCATTCATAACTTCTTGTGTGAACTGATCTTTAATTTCAGGATCAAAGTTTGCACGATTAAACGCAACATTATGTAAACGAGTACGTTCTGTTTGCCATGCTTCTTTCCACTCTGTTAACGAGTTGTCAAATGCTGTAGTGTAGCCTTTTAGTAAAGGAATCAATCCTGCCAAGGTCACCTTTGCATCTCCAACTACTTGAAAAGCATCAAATTTATAGGTTTGCACACGGTTCACGTTGATATTCAGGAATTTTGTCTGCTCATAGTCAAAAGCGGTTTTTGATGACGTTGTAAAGTCCGTATAACGCGTGCCAATCCCTATAATTAAATCCGCTTCAGAAATCGCCTTGTTTGCTGCAGACGTTCCTAGAATCCCTGTTCCGCCAAGATTGTTTTTGAAGGCAGCAGAAACAGTTGACTTTCCTGCATGTGTTTCTACTAAAGGAATATTGCAAAGCTCTGACAGTTCACGTAATTCAGCACTTGCGTCTGAGTATCTTGCCCCTCCTCCAACAATCATCACCGGACGTTTACTTTCTTTTATTCGTTTTGCCGCACCTACAAATTCACGTTTTGTTGGCTCATGACGATCCAAATAATGAACTCGTTTTTGGAAAAATGACTCTTCAAAGTCAAATGCTTCACTTTCAACATCCTGAGAAATACAAACTGTCGCAGGTCCTGCTGTCATTGGATTTGTCATCACTTCAAACGCATGAATTAGACTGGTCATCAACTGCTCAGGTCTTTGTACACGATCCCAATAGCGGGAAACAGGTTTAAAGGCATCATTTGTTGTCATTGAACCATCATGCTCTACTTCTAGCTGCTGCAATACAGGATCAGGTTGGCGAGTAGCAAATGTATCCGCCGGCAAAATAAGTACCGGAATGTTATTTGCAAAAGCCGTTGCAGCTGCTGTCAACATATTTGCGGAACCTGGTCCCGCAGAAGCAGTTACAGCAAAAATCTCTCTACGTCTTTTTTGCTTGCTAAAAGCAATTGCTGAATGCGCCATTCCTTGTTCATTTTTCCCTTGAATCACTTCTAAATGACCAGGATCTTGTTCAAGTGCCTGTCCAATTCCCAATACATTCCCGTGACCAAAGACATTAAATACCCCTTTAACAAACGGTGTTTCTACACCATCCACAGATAAATATTGCTGATTTAGAAATTTCACGAGCGCTTGTGCCGTCGTTAATCGAATGGTTTTTCCCACTTATAGTTCCTCCTTTTATTCATCTATTTCTCCTTTTGATAACGCTTTAGTTTATTCGTAAAAAAATAAATAGATAACTCATGATTACTTTGGTTACATTTTGATTACATTTTACTGATTATTTTTCTGTTTGTCAACAGAAAAAAAGAGGTTATTCATTTAGAGACTGTCTTATTTCGCTGTCATTTCCTACATCTTTTTTCATTCCTGTTTGTACTTCTCATAATTCCATAAAATATAAAAGAGCAATTAATGGTTAACTATTGATGAACTGATTTTTTTATGGTATAGTTAGGAAAATTAACCCTTGGAGATATAACTTATGAAAGCAAAGAGAATTGATTTAATCAAAGAGTATATTTTAGAAAATGAGCATGTTTCCCTAAAAGAGCTAGAGGATACCTTTAACGTTTCAATGAACACGATTAGAAGAGACATCGCACAGTTATTAGAAGATCCACGCTTTGAAAAAGTTTACGGAGGAATCAGCGTAAAGAAAAACCAGCTCATTTCCTTTGAAAACAGAAATACAGAAAACCAAGAAGTGAAGCAAGCAATTGCTGAAACTGCTGCACAGTTTATCCAAAATGGTGATCTTATTTATATTGATTCAGGGACAACAACGAAATACATTCTTGATTATTTAGATAAAGATATCCAAATCACCATCATTACTAATAGTTTAGACGTCATTTTGCGCGCAGAAAAATTTAAAAATATTTCTGTATTTGTTTTTGGTAACATTTTCAAAAAGACGACTCGTTCCTTTGTGGGACTTCCTTCTGAACAGGTAGTCAATCGCTACAACATCACCAAATCTTTTATGGCTGCAACAGCCGTATCCATTGAAAATGGGTTGATGAACTCAGATATCATGGAGTACGAATTAAAAAAACACATCGTTGAAAAAGCTGAAATCAATTACTTGCTTGTTCATGCGGATAAATTTGATAAATCAACGCTTTTGACATATGCACCCTTATCAGCCATAGATACAATCATCACAGATAAACAGTTTGATGATTCATATACTTCCTATTTTGAAAATAATAACATCGACGTGCTAACGGTTGATTAAGAAAGAGAGGGACATAAAAGGTGCCACTTATTAAATTTGATATGATTAAAGGAAGAACACCTGAGGAAATCACAAAAATACTCGATGTCTCCCACAAGGTATTTGTCGAGGCATTAAATATTCCAGAAGGTGACCGCTACCAAATCGTTACACAGCACGAACCCTATGAAATGATTCTAAAGGATACGGGTTTAGGATTTGAACGAACGACGAATGCTATTTTGTTAACTGTCATCAGTCGACCTAGAACCGTTCTACAAAAAACTCAATTATATGCTAGCTTGCAAAAAGCCTTTCAACAAGAGCTTGGCATGATTCCTGAGGATTTAATGATTAACTTTGTCATTAATGATGATGAAGACTGGAGCTTCGCCTATGGACGTGCTCAGTTTTTAACTAATGAATTAAGTTAGCGTTGTATATAGGTCGGAAAAATAGTGTTTAGCTCCGAGAACCAAGTAGGTACTGTGCATCATCAGAAGTAAAACTTCTGTGATTTACAGCAATAAGAAGGAATTGTCAATGTTCCCAACCTTTATCAAGAGTTTACGAGGGTGAGGTATAACTTAAATAGTTATGTCTCACTCTCGTATTTTTTTCTCACCGCCATGAATAAACATCGTATGATCTAAGTAGAAAGCTTAGCCATACGATGTTTATTCACGTCCCTCTCAATTTCTTAGTAATAGAAATCTTGTAATACTTTTTCTGTTGTTTCTTTTGCTTTTTTTATTACTTCTTCTGGGTCCATTTGGTAATATTCTGGACGGAAGAGCTCCACAGAAGCCACAAAATCATAATCAAACTCTTTTAATTTTTTCAAGTGACTCTCTAAATCAATCGTTCCATGTCCTGGCCAAACTCTATCTGTATCACGCATTTGTCCTACTGGATACCCATCAACATCATTAATATGGAAAATAAAGACCTTTTCCATCGTTTCAGCTGTCACATGATCTAGACTAGAATGCATTCCCGTGAATTGAAAGGTGTCATAAACGAGACCTACATTGTCACGGTTCACATCTTTCACAATTTCATATGCTTGTTCAAACGTATTTACCGTGTTCTCTGGAATACCGATAAATTCAATGGCTAGTTTTACGCCATAAGGTGCCGCTAAATCAGATAACTCAGTCAACACCTTTACGCAGCTTTCATGAATATCTTTTACTAATACTTTTTTAAAGTCAATATTTTCTAAGTTTGACGGAACAATACAGATATACTCACAATCAATAGCCTTACATATTTCTAAATATTCCTTGAACTCTTCAATTACAGCTTTCTCATCTTCTGGTGTCCGATTATTAAAGAAGCATAGGGCGTTCAAAGAGAGTGGTTTGATGGTATGAGTATCAAAGTATTCTTTTAAATCTGACAACGTATGGTTCTTTAAATAGTCCTTTAACTGATCAATACTACGAATTTCAATGAAATCATAGCCGTATTTCTCACAATACATCAAATTTTGTTCTAGTGTTGCACTTTCAAATGTTGTTCCTTCATTAAATGAAATTTTCATTCTGTATTCCCCCTCTATTCTTGATAAAATGCAGGTTTTTCAGGCATTACAATTAATTCTCTTTGTTTTGAAGTCTGTGCTTTGACACATGCATCTGCAGTAACTGCAGCCACATAGCCATCCCAAGCACTTGGAAATGCAGGTTGTCCTTTTTCTTGAATCGTATCAACAAAGGCTTGAAACTCTGTGTCATAGGCACGAGTAAATCGATTCCAGCCTTCAGAAATTCCTGTACTTACTTTAAAATCTTTTCTTAAACGTACCGTGCTAAATTCTGGTAAATCTAACACACCATTTTCCCCAACGACTTGGCATTGAATATCATAGCCATATTGCGTATTGACAAATACTTGTACTTCTAATGCGATTTTATTTTTCGTTTCAAATCGAACAATTTGTGGATCAGCTAGATGACCAAATTTATTTCTTGTTTGTCGAGGGAAGGAAACCTCTACACTTTCATAGTCGTCATTAACTAACCAATGAAGAACATCAATCTCATGAATCACGGTATCAGTAATCGCCATATCTGTTGTATAGCTATCTGGAACTGTCGGGTTAAAATGTTGTGCATTGACAAGCAATGGTTCGCCAATCAAACCTGAATCAACCGCTTCTTTTAATTGCACATATCCTTCATCAAATCGACGCATGAAACCAACCTGAACTAACCGTTTTCCATGTTTCATCTCTGCATCAACGATTCTTTGACAATCTTCTGCGGTTGTTGCTAATGGTTTTTCTGAAAAAATATATTTTCCAGCTTCAATTGCCTGTAAAATAGTGCCTGCATGCGCGGGTCCCCAACTTGAAACAACAATCGCATCTACCTCTGGGTCATTAATCAATTCGGTATCCGTTTCATAAACTTTGATTGCCCAATTTTTTTCTTGTAAATAGCTTTTTGTTCCCTCTACATTAATATCTGCAACAGCAGTAACGGTTGCACCAGATACTCGCTGCATTAATCGCTCGATATGTGTTTTTCCAATACCTCCAGCTCCAACAACACCAAAATTTAGAGTCATATAAATTCCACCTTTTCTTTATTTTTTTAATGAATCAATGTATCGTTTTCCCATTAATGCGTATTCTAACGGATTCGCTTTTTTAGGATCTTGCTCTGCTTCAACAACAATCCAGCCCTCATATTCATTGGCAAGTAAATAATCATAAATTTCCTGATAAGAAATAATGCCATCTCCAGGAACTGTGAACACTCCATGTAAAAAGGAATCTAAAAATGAAAGATTTGCTTCTTTTGCCTCTTCAAGCTCTTTTCTTCGGACATCTTTAAAATGAACATGTCGAATACGTTTTATATGGGTATGTAACAACGACAAACACTCCCCGTCAGAAACAAAAATATGACCTGTATCATACAATAAATCAACTTTTTCAGGATCAGTCATTTCCATTAAACGATCAACTTCCTGTTTTGTTTGAACGCCCGTCCCCATGTGATGATGAAACGCCAATATCAGCCCATAGGATTGAGCAATCTCTCCAAGTTTATCTAATCCACTAGCCAATTGGTGCCACTCTGAATCAGAAAATTCAGGCTTTTCCGTATAAACGCACTTCTCTGTTCCTTGAATACTATAGGTTTGCTCTGAATAAACCGCCACATCTGCATGAACTGCTTGAAGAAATTGACAATATTCACGAAACTCTTTTTCTACAACTTCGAAGCCATCCCGAATCAGATACCCACTAAACCATTGCCCAATGAGTGATAAATTTCTTAATTCAAGTTCTTTATTCAGCTCTGTAGCATCTTTTGGATAACAGCCGCCGATTTCTGTTCCTTCATAACCAGCATAAGCCGCATCACTTAAAATTTGCTTATAGGTATTCTCTTTTCCAATCTCTGGTATGTCATCATTTCGCCAACCAATTGGCGCTATACCAATAGTTATTGCATTCATCAACACCACGACCTTCCTTTTGTATTCGTTTTCATTTTATCGTATACTAAGAGTAAACTCATCAACAGATTCTGCTTTTTAATGGTAGATTAGTGCTATTTTGATAAACTTATATAAAAAAGTATCAACACTTAACCAATTCAAACGAGGTGTTTATATGTTTAATTCTTATATTCCAAAAAATGAACCTGGAATTGTAAAAAATAGCGGGCTCTTTTTCTATGAATCTTCCGAGCTGGCGAAGTCTATCTATAACTATATTTATTGGGGAGGCCAATACACAGTTACCTATCCTTATTGTGTGAAACGTGATTATATGAATTCATTTATTGCGTTCATCATTATGGAAGGAGAGCTATTTTTTGATTACTTAGGGAAACAGTTTTCAGCAAAAAAAGGGGAGCTCGTTTTTTTAGACTGTAAAGAAAAAAACCATTACTACGCAAAAGACACAGCTACCTTTCAGTTCATCCATTTCTCTGGTAGCAGCATTCAAAGCTATTATGATACCTTATATAAGCTACACGGGCCAAAACATACCAGTGCCATCGCAGAAAAAATAATGCATACTCTCTATTCACTGATTCAATATCAAGAAAAAGATCAGGATTTTTCAATTTCAATGGAAATTCATCGGTTATTTGGTGAATTGATTGAACAGGCAAAGGATAAACAAAGCTTTCGCTATTCTCCTACAGCTAGAATTCCTACTGAAATTCAACAAGCCATTGAGTACATCCATCATTCTTACAGTCAGACAATCGTGGTAAATGATTTAGCAAAACTTGCCAATCTCAGCACCTATCATTTTTCACGCCAATTTAAAAAGTTCACTGGAAAAAGTCCCTATAATTATTTACAAACGTATCGTCTTATCCAGGCAAAAAATCTTCTTGTTTCAACGAACTTATCTGTTGAAGCAATCAGTGAACAGTGTGGGTTCAATAACTCCTCTCATTTCATAAAATTTTTTTCAAAATCTACAGATGGCATTACACCAAAAAAATTCCGAGCATTGAAATTATAATCAGATGTTTGTGAGCATTATAAAAATAACTACCCTTCTTTCAAATAACTAGATAAAAATGGAGTAATCTTGCGGTTACTCGCAAAATTACTCCATTTTTTTTGACTCTTTTTCGGGAATACTGAAATCAACATATTTCATCAATAGTTACCCAATAAAAGCAAATTTTTTCTACTTAGTTTGTGTTTCTATAACAAAAGAGGTTATTTTGATTCTTTTGCAAAGTCTGATGACTGCGCTCCTGCTTGGCGTCCAAATACCATGATATCTGCTACTGCATTTCCACCAATACGGTTTTGACCATGAATACCGCCAGTTACTTCTCCAGCAGCATATAAGCCTTTGATTGCTGAGCCATCTTCTTTTAATACTTGTGTATCTGTATTAATTTTTACGCCACCCATTGTATGGTGAATACCTGGTGCAATTTGAATGGCATAGTATGGTCCTTCTGTTAAGTCATAGTCCATTGCAGTTTCACGTTTAAACTCAGAATCTGATTGATCCTTCACCGCTTTGTTCCATTTTTCTAATGTAGCTTTTAATGTTTCTGGCTTCATATCAATTTTTCCAGCAAGCTCTTCGATTGTTTTTCCTTCAACAACAACGCCTTGCTCTTTATAAAAATCAACTTGTTTTGCACGATTTGCTAGTGCATCATCAAAAATTAAGTAAGCATATTTCTCTGGTAACGCAGTAATTGCTGCAGAAACATTGTCACGTGTTTCAAGTTCATTATAGAAACGTTCTCCTTGTTGATTTACAAGAATTGCTCCTTCTCCACGAACCGTTTCACTAATTAGCATACCTGTATCTTGTACAACAGTTGGATGGACTTGGATTTGATCCATGTCTACAACTGCTCCACCTAATTTCTCGATCATCTTAATTCCATCGCCTGTACTACCTTCTGAAGTTGTGCTCACATATCCTTTTAAATCAGGACGATAAGATTCAATCATCTCTTTGTTTGAACCAAATCCACCAGTAGTGACTACAACCGCTTTTCCAGAGATTGTTTTTTCTTTTCCATCAATTTTCACATCAACACCAGTAACTTGTCCATCTTTTTCATTGATTTTTGTCACATCTGCGTTAACAAAAATTGGAATTTTTTGTTCGTGAACATTTCTAATTAATCCGTCAACTAGATACGTTCCAACAGCAGAACCATCATGTGGTCTATGGATTCGTTTCACACTTGCTCCACCACTATAGCTGATATTATCTAGTGTAATGCCCATTGAATCTAACCAGTCAATAGCTGAAGCAGAGTTGTCAACTAGATAATGTAATAATTCTTGATCATTTGTTCCTTTTCCACCTTTTAAGGTATCGTCAAAGAATTGTTGATTACTATCTTCAATTCCTTGCTCTTTTTGGAATTTAGTTTCAGAAGCATTCATACCACCTGAAGATTTTAATGTATTTCCACCAGCAATCGGCATTTTTTCAAGAATAACTGGATTCATTCCTTGATCTTTTGCAGATAATGCTGCTGCCATTCCAGCGCCACCAGCACCCACAATCACAATATCATACTCATCTTTTAACTCAGACGGATCTGTATACTCTTGTTCTGACGCAGCAGAGGTCGCTTCAACAGAGCTGCCTGTACTTTTTTCTGAACTACTTTTTGTCGTACTTCCATTTCCACAAGCACTCAATAGCAGTGTCAATGTTAGCCCAACAAAAACTTTCGTAAATCTACTTTTCTTCATAACTAATCCCCCTGTAATTTAACCTATGTAAAAAGAAATTGAGAAATATCGAACAATCAAACTATCTTTTCTACTTTAATTTTTCAATGTAGTTTCTCACTTACCAAACAAGCCAAAAAGCACTTTTCTTCACTTAATAGGATTGGTTCTCTTTATGCAAAAAAATCAAAAAACACACATATATCCTGCTTTTTTATAATTTAAAAAATTTATCTTTTTCGATTATCAATACATGCTTTACTTTCTGTACATAAAGAAAAATTCTTTTACACAAACATTATTATATTTTAGTAACGCAAAAAAATCAATCAAATTTGTGAAAAAACTCACTTAAAAAACTTAAAAAAAGAAGAAATTCATGTAATGATGAACTTCTCCTCTTAGCTTTAGATTATTTCCCTTATTTTTTATAAAAATCCGGGCATGCTTCTAACGTAATTTCTACTTTCGTCCCTGTATCTCTAGCTTTAGAGCAAGCAGTAGTGGTAACACTTGCTACATAGCCATCCCAAGCAGATGGACCTGTGATATTTTCTGCCCGAACAGAGTCAACCCATAATTGAAATTCACGATCATAGGCTGTAACAAAACGGTCTTTCCAATCCGACGAAACTTTCGTTGAATCTTTCCCTTTTGTTTTTAGTGTCGTATAGCTTGGATCTGACAAAGCTACTTCACCTTTTTCACAAACAACTGCACACTTTATATCATAGCCAAATTGACAATTTACAAATACTTCAATATCAATTTGAATCCCTGACTCTGTTTCCAAAATGATAAATTGGGGATCGTGTAGATTTTCATGTGTATAGCTTGTTTGTTTTGGCAATTTGACTTCTGCTGACACATAATCTTCTTGTAATAACCAACGAAGAACATCAATTTCATGAACAGCAGTATTTTCAACAGCCATTGGTGTATCATAGCTTTCATCAACAGAAGGATTTCTATGTGCACAATGAAGCATCAACACTTCCCCTAACTCTTTACTATCCACCATTGCTTTTAACTCTTCATATCCACGGTCATAACGACGCATAAACCCTACTTGAACAAGCTTTTTACCCGCTTTGATTTCTGCGTCAACAATCCGACGACAGCCATCAATTTCAACAGCTAGTGGTTTTTCACAGAAGACATATTTATTATGCTTAATTGCTTCTAATACATATTTTTCATGGGTTGGATCCCACGAAGTAACTAACACTGCATCGACTATATCAGAGGCAATCAAATCCTCTCCCTCGGCAAAAAATGTTGCTCCGATTTCAGAAGCGAGCAGTTTTCCAGCTTCTGAATTAATATCAGAGATTGCTGATACTTTCGCACCACTGGTAATCCCGTTAATTCTTTGGATATGATCACGCCCAATCGCGCCCGTTCCAATAACACCAATTCGTAAGTCCATATTTATTTACCTCCTGTATTTCTTTTATTTTAGCTAGTTCATCGCTGGACTACCCAGTAAAATTAATTTAGCTTTTTATCAAAGTTTGACTGAAATTTAAAATCCAACTCAATTTCTTCTAACGTTTTGCCACGTGTTTCAGGTGCAAATTTATGTACAAAGATTAGAGCTAAGACGTTCGTTATTGCAAAGATAATAAATGTTCCTGACAAACCAATCTTGCTTAGAAGGATTGGGAAAATAAAGCCTACTACAAAGTTTGCCATCCATAAAAAGAAAGTAGACATCCCCATACCGATTCCTCGTAAACGAACTGGGAAAATTTCTGCTAACAACAACCAAGTCAACGGTCCGATACCCCCTTGATAGAAAGCTAGAAATGTCACTGTTAATAGGATAGTCACATAAGGGAGTGTCGCTGTTCCTTCAAATAATTTAGGCACCACACTCATCAAAATCATAGTCACTGTTGTCCCAATAAATCCAACCGTTAACATTTTTCGACGATTGACTTTGTTTACAATACTCATACCCACCAATGTTGAGATCACAGAGATTAACCCATTGGCAATATTGGCAATCAACGCGCCATTTCGACCAAAACCAGACGTTTCTAAAATAGTCGTTCCATAATACATCATGATATTAATTCCAGCAAATTGTGAAGCAACCGCTATACCAATCCCAATAAGTACTACTTTCTTCACCCATGGTGTTTTCAAATCTTTAAATGAAGCTTTGTCCATTTCTTTTTCAGCACGAAGTGAAATTTGAATTTGCTCCATCTCACTTTCTGCAACTGCTTCTGTACGAATTTGTTTTAATACTTCTAGCGCTTTACTCATCTTTCCATTTGCTGCAAGCCACCGTGGCGATTCTGGCACAACCAGCATACCAAACCATAAGACCACTGCCGGAAGTGAAGCAATCACTAACATATAACGCCAAATGCTTGGTACATGACCTAACGTTGTACCTAGACCTGCATTAAAGGTAAATGCCAAGAACTGACCGGTTACAATCATTAACTCATTTTGTGTAACAATCCGACCCCTGACCTCCGTAGGTGCTACTTCGGCTAAAAAAGTGGGGACAATTACAGATGCTCCACCAACAGCTAATCCCAATACCACTCGAAAGACAATCAGAATATCTGCATTTGGTGATGTTGCACAGCCGATAGTTGCAATAAAGAAAAGAAGTGCTAAAAATAAAATAACTTTACGACGACCGTATTTATCTGAAAGCCGTCCACCTATAATTGCTCCTACTGCAGCACCTAAAGTTAATGAGCTAGCTACAAACCCTTCTTTTGCAGGGCTCAAATCCAACTGTGATTTTGTTGCCATAAACGGCAGTGCACCATTGATTACCCCTGTATCATACCCAAACAATAATCCTCCAAAAGTTGAAATTATTGTTATTTTTTTAATATTTTTCTTTACTTTTTTATCACTTATTCCTATAGGTATATCACTTGTCTGATTATCTATATTATTCAAAAACATTCACTGCCTTTCTTTTTTATCAAACGCTTACATTTTTTTGGTAAAAACGATGTAGAAATGCACGTGCTCCGTTTTGAGAAATAAATTGTCCCCCCTTATTTCTTTCAAGAAAAGTGTTTCTGTGTAATTTCTACTTTTTCTCTGAGTTGCTCCTAAGATTTAAAGAAGCTAGGGCAGAACTTTTTGAGTTATGTCCTGGCTTCAACTATCATTTTTTACGCTTGCTCTTTCATCAGCTGTTCAATCTCTGCAACTGTTGGCATTGCTTCTGATGAGCTGTGTTTGCTGACTACAATCGCTGCAGAAGCACTACCATATTGTAACGCAGTATCTATCTCTTTTCCTTCACTTAAGGCATAGAGGAAGGCTGCCGCATACGAATCACCTGCACCAAAAGTTTTTAGAACATTGGACTTGTATGCCTTTGTTTCATAAGTTTTTCCATCTTTTGTATACGCATATGACCCTTTTACACCATGTTTAATCACGATAAGTTCTGGCCGGTAAGAGAATAAATAATCAACGGTTACGTCATTGGAGCCACCTTCAATATTCTCCAACATATCAAATTCATCTCTTGTACCAATCACCACATCGGATTGTTCAGCTACAATTGAATAATACACCGCAGTTTCTTCTTTATTTACCCATGTATACGGTCTATAATCCAGCTCAAAAACAATTTTCACCTTATTTTCCCGTGCAATGGATACTGCCTTTAAGACCGCCTCACGAGATGGACTTTGTGCCAGCCCTGTACCAGAAACCACAAGCATCTTACTTTGTTTGATATAGTCTTCGCTAATTTCTGAAGTAGTCAAGAATAAGTCTGCTACATCATCACGATACATTAAAATACTACATTCTTCTGGGCTTAAAATTTCAGTAAACGCCAATCCTGCCTTATGTCCCTCATGGTCGACAATAAAATTTGAGGTATCAATGCCTGCTTCTTTCATGTAGTTTGTAATGAAACGGCCATGTTGATCATCTGGAACTTTCCCGATAAACCCACAATTCAACCCTAATTTTGATGCACCAATCGCAATATTTGCTGGTGAGCCACCAACATATTTGCTAAATGACAAGGTTTCTTCCATTGGACGATTATACTCGACCGCATTTAAGTCAATACAAGCACGACCAATAGCGATTAAATCATATTTTTTTTCAACCATTTATTTTCTCCTGCTTCCCTTATTTTCGTTCTAAAATCCATTGATGTGCGGCTTCATTATGAAATTGCCATTTTTTAATCGGACCTGCCATAATATTTAGATAATAAGAATCATAGCCGTCTGGAACAGCAACCGGATGATATCCTTTAGGAACAATTACCACATCTCCATTTTCCACCGCCATTGTTTCATCTAATGTTCGATCGTCAGTGTATACACGTTGGAAAACAAATCCTTGCCTTGGATTCATTTCATGATAATACGTTTCTTCAAGGAATGACTCTTTCGGTAAATTATTTTGGTCATGCTTATGTGGGGGATAACTTGACCAGTTTCCACCGTCTGTGTATACTTCTACTACGATTAACTTATCAGATACAGGACTTTGATCATCTAAAATATTGTGAACCATGCGCTTATTACTATATAATCCCCGATGTTCAACGGTGTTACTTGATGCTTTGATTAATTGTGTAGGTAATTGTTTATCTGTTGGGGAATAACATAAAATAATACTTGCTGTTTGTGTTTCATCTGTTGAAATAGTGATTGTTTTCCCACTAGAAACATAGACACTATCTGTTGGAATCTTTTCAAAAACAGTCTTTCTAGTTCCGATATTTTTAAATGCTTCTGTTTGATCTGTAATCGTTACTTGCCCAGATAAGACCACTGCACAAACTTCCAAATCGGTTAGTGTTTCTTCGTATACTGCGGATGGACCAAATTCTAAAACGCGTAATTCAATATATTCAAGAGAAGCATTTTCTCTTGTCACATGATGGCGCTGTGTTACATGATTTGCTACTTGTTTTTCATTTGGTTTTCTGTTCAATTTCACCGTTCATCATTCCTCTTTTTTAAATATCTTTTCTTGAATAACGTGCTGTTACTACTTTATTTCTTGTGTAGAAGTCTACGCCAGCTTTTCCGTTTGCAGGTAGTGTGCCGTAAAATGATGATTTCCATCCTGAGAATGGGAACATCGCCATTGGTGCGGGTACGCCTAAATTAATTCCTAGCATGCCTGCGTCAATGTTTTCTCTGAAATAGCGGATTGCTGATGCATTGTTTGTAAATAGACAAGCGCCATTAGCAAATTCTGATTGATTCGCAATCGCAATTCCTTCGTGTAAATCTTTCACACGGATAATTGATAATACTGGGGCAAAGATTTCATCTTTCCAGATAGACATTTCTGTCGTTACATCTTCAAAAATAGTGGGTCCAACAAAATAGCCTGACTCGTCTTTTTGATTTCGGCCATCATAGATAAGCTTCGCACCTTCTTCAATCCCTTTTTCAATGTAACCTAAAGTACGTTTTAAATTTTCTTCACGAATAACGGGTCCTAAAAAAACACCATCTTCTAGCCCATTTCCCATTTTTATATCCTTTGTCGCTTCAACCAGCTGTGTCATAAATTCATCATAAATGGCCTCTTCAACGGTTACCACCGCAGCAGCCATACATCGTTCCCCTGCAGAACCAAAAGCTGCTCCAATAATTGCTGGAATACTATCCTTTAAGTTTGCATCTTTCAAGACGATGGTATGATTTTTGGCACCAGTTAAAGCTTGAACACGTTTTAGATTCTTTGATCCTTCGGTGTAAATATATTGTCCTACAGGTTTTGAGCCGACAAATGAAATTCCTTTAATTCCTGGGTGCTGTAATAAACCATTTACCACATCGTGTGCCCCATAAACAATATTTAATACACCATTAGGTAAGCCTGCTTCTGTAAATAACTCTATCACTTTTTCCATTAACATAGGTGTTTTCTCAGAAGGTTTCAGCACAACCGTATTTCCAGTAGCAATCGCCATTGGGAACATCCAAAATGGAACCATCATAGGGAAGTTAAATGGGGTAATTCCTCCAATAACCCCAATCGGATATTTATAAACCGTCGCTTCAACATCTGTTGCAATTGACGACGCACTATCACCCATCATCAATGTCGGCGCCCCTGCAGCAAACTCAACATTTTCAATTCCTCTTTGTACTTCACCGTAGGATTCAGATAAAGCCTTTCCATTTTCAATAGTAATTAAACGTGCCAGCTCATCCTTATTGTCCATTAATAACTGATGGAACTTATATAGAATACGCGCACGACGAGGGGGTGCCACCTCTTTCCATTCCAAAAATGTTTTTTCAGCAACGCTGACTGCTTTCTCAACATCATCAAAAGTTGACAATGGTACTTGGCTGATTTCTTCTTTTGTTGCTGGATTAACAACTGTTTCATATTCAGTCGCTTGACTTTCTACCCACTCTCCATTGATATAATTCTTCAGTTTGCGTAAATTTCCCATAATCTTCCTCCCTAGTCATATACTCACTCAAGATTGTTAACTCTTGGTTATTTTGGATATCTTTTACATAATATTACAAAAAGTTATCCATTTAGTCAACCGTTTTTTTGTAAATAATCTCAAACAAATCAAAAAGAGACCAAAAAAAGAACCACAAGTTAACCATTTCCATAGGTAAGGAACAAGATTATTCTCATGCTTCAAATTTCTACTAGAAAGAGTAACAGATAATCTGTTTGCTGAATTTAGACAAAAAAAGAAAACATATAGCTTTCATAACGAATATTCGGTAAACTAAAAGATAACTTTCTATGTTTCACTTCCGCAAAAAAATAACTAACTATGCTTGGAGGAACTTACTTTGAACGGAAATTATAAAAAGATAACCATTCTCTTGATTCTTCTGGATGTGTTCTTGTTTCTACTTTTAGCCTTTCTATTTAAAGCTTTTTTATTCTTTATCTGTGCATTTGTAGTAAAGGTATTGATAAACCTATCAGTCCTCTATAGAAAAAAACTAAAACCTGTCCTTATCTTTGATGGAATACTCGCACTACTACCCATTCTTGCAATAGTTGTCCCGTTCTTAATACAATTGTTCATTCAGTCAGGAAATCTCATAGTCATCAGTTGGGTGGTTATCATTTTTGGTGTCTATTCTATACCCGTGAGTCTCGTCTATGGTGCTCTACTACTGACGTTTGGGATTCTTTCATTAAAAAGAAACTACAAAAAAACGGTTGAAGAGCATGAAGAGGAATAAAAAAAATGATCACCTATGATAATGAATCGGTGATCATTTTTCTATCCAGTCACTTTTCACGATTGCCTGAAAGCCATCTGTTTCAATAGCTTTTTTAGTCGTCGGCCCTATTGCAATAAGCGTAAGTGAGGGAGTTATATTTTTATAAATTTGGTAAAATCGGTGCCATGAGGAAGGACTTGTAAGATAGACTGCTTGTATTTTGGCTTGTTCTGACAAATGGCTTAGCTTAGAAACCGTTTCTTTAGGTAGCCTATTCTCATATGTAACATGAGCATAGATGCGATATAAATGGCTGAGGCTCTCTTCTATATAGGAATCCGCCAGCTGACTTTTCGGATAAAAAATAGTTGTCGGCCGTGGATACTGTTTTCTCCAAAATGTGATCATTGCTTCCTTTGTTTCAATTGGACTGATAAAAGTGACTGAAAATCCTGCTTTCCTAACAATTGCTGCGGTTTTTTGTCCAATCACTGCAATCTTTATCTCTTTTCTTGCATGTTTCAAAAGAGAAAGAATGGGGGACTGACTCGTAAAAAAGAGCCACTCAGATTGGGACAGCTGCTCTAGGATAGCTGTGTTCAATGGTAATGGTTGAATTTCAGATAAAGGAACAATTATGGTTTGATAGCCCAATTGTTCAAAAAACTGCTTATCTGCTTCATTCAAGGATACACCTCTGGTTAACAAAATTGTGGGTTTCATAAAAGCTGATTCGCTGCTTGATTGGCTAATTCAAATGGTGACTCTCCTGTTATTCGAAGATAGCGTCCTTTCTCCATTTTATTTTTTGCCAAAAAAGCGTGAAATAGCCATTCATTCTCCGTCTTTTCTGCATATCCTCCAAGAGGAATATCACAATTACCGTCCATTCTACGTAGAAATTGACGTTCTGCCTCAGCTGCTTTTTGTGTATCTTCATCTGTAATTTCTGCCAAGAGCTGAATCAGCTCTTTATCCTCCTTACGACATTCCACCCCTAATATTCCCTGACCTACAGCAGGTACACATACTTCTGGCGTCAAGATTTTATAAGCGGAAAGCTTCTCATAGTAACCCAAACGTTCAAGCCCGGCACAAGCAAGAACTGTTCCATCCAAATGTTCAGTTTGTAATTTTTGTAAACGGGTTTCAATTTTCCCGCGAATAGGAGTAAAGGTCATTTGAGGATAGGCTTCTTCTAACTGCTTTGCCCGTCTCACACTGCTAGTACCAATCAATAGAGGGCGTCCACTCGTTAACTCTTGCTCATCTTTTACTATTAAACAATCAAATGGAGTCGCTCGCTTTGGTGCGGCTGCTAAAACCAAATCATCAGGCAAGCTTGCTGGCATATCCTTTAAGCTATGAACCGCAAAATCAATGACCTTTGTTTGTAGTTGACGTTCCACTTCTTTAACAAACACACCTGATCCGCCAATCCTCGATAAAGGTGTCTGCTGCATTCGATCCCCTTTGGTTGAAAAGCCAATAATTTCAAATGACCATTCTGGATGCTTTTTTTTGATTGCTTCTACCACAAGTTGCGTCTGCTTCATGGCTAGTGCACTCTTTCGACTTCCTACTCTCAGCGTTCTCATATGATCCTCTTTCTACCAACATATTTCTGTTACTTCTTTCCATTATAAAAGAATCACCCTTTTTTTCAACAGACGAACTATTTTTTGTTTTCTTCTTTCATTCCAACCTTGAAAGCTAAGAAATACATACCAGCAAGTAATCCGCCGCCACCTACCAAGTTTCCTAACCAAACGACAAACATATTTAGTGAGAATTCACTTAGCGTAACGCCGCCTACTAAATAACCCGCAGCTAGCAAAAACATATTGGCAACCACGTGCTGATAACCTGCAATCACAAAGCCTGTAATCGGTAGCAAAATTCCTACAATCTTTCCAATGAAATCTTTTGCCGCAAAACTCATATAGACACCTGTACAAACTAAAATATTACAGGCAACCGCAGATAGAAATGTTGCCATTGGTGCATCCGCTATTCTACCTTGTGCAACGGCAATTGTTCGTTCAACAAATCCTCCTTGCAAGGTATTAGAAAAATAGCCAAAAAAGATAGCTACTCCCACCGCACCTACTAAATTAAATACGGTTACTAAAAACATATTGCGAGCCCATTGCTTCAACGTAATTTCTTTTGCATAAAGTGCCATGGAAACAGCCATCATATTCCCTGTAACTAGCTCTCCACCAACTAATAGTAGACAGATTAGTCCAAATGGGAAGATTAACGCACCCATCAAATTAACAAATGTGCCCCATTCTTTTGGCATAGAACCCATTGTACGAATCATTGCTACTCCTGCAAGCCCTATAAATATCCCTGCCATAATTGCTAAAATTGCGGTTGTTAATATACTGTAATTTGCTTTTACTTTACCTCGTTTAATTGCATCATCTACTAATTCCTTTGGTGTTAAAGACATAGATTCTCTCCCTTAGTTTCTTTTTTATTAGATTCATTTTGAAACAAGTCTGTTCTTTACAGCTGATTCTTGTCATTGAACCGATTCGTTTATATGTTTGTAGTCATTTTCTGCTTGTTCACTTTTGAACAATATAGCCGAAAAAACAACTTCTTTTCTGATTCGTTGACTTATCTCATCAAATCGTACATCTCGTGTATCGCCCACTTGATGCCACCAGATGTCTGCACCCTTACTAGTATAATTAACGAGCTCTTCCATTGTTGGAGACTCTGTGGAAACAATCAAGATTCGCTCGTTTGCTTTTTCCAAGTTCTCAAACCAGGGAAACGCGTCTTTCTCATTCACTGCTTCTCCAATCAGAATCATCGCTGGATTCTGAATATTTTGGTCCTGCAGCTGTTTTTCTATTGTCTTTGTTGTGCCAAACACACTTCTTTGCCGACCTAAAGTTCCCCATTCAATGACTGCTATGCTTATTTCTTCTGTCTTTATGTTTTTTAATTTTGGCAGTAAATTTTTTAATGCTTCAATCCCCATATATAAACAAAGCGTCTGCTCTTTAGGTAACGTGATTGTTTGATTGATGTGATTTTCTTTTACATAGCCCGTGAGAAAGGTGACCCCTCGAGCAATTCCACGCTTGGTTAGAGAAAACCCACTATAAGCTGCACTTCCGCTTGCTGCTGTGATTCCTGGGACAATCTCAAACAGATAACCTTCATTTCTAACAACCTCAAGCTCTTCGGTCAAACGACCAAAAATCTCAGGGTCGCCGCCTTTAAGACGAACAACCCGCTGATATTTTTTTGGTATTTCTACAAGCAACTGATTAATCTCTGCCTGTTTCATTGATGGTTGATAGGGCGTTTTCCCCACATAAAAGAAGTCACATGTCTTTTTACAATAATGTAACAAGAGCGGATTTGCTAATCGGTCGTAGATAACTGCATCTGCATTTTCCAACAATCGTTGCCCTTTTACCGTTACTAATTCAATATCGCCAGGTCCTGCACCAACAAATGAAATCATTTCTATACCTCCAGATAAATGTCCTCTCCTGAAAGCTCAACAGGATAGACAGTGACTTGTCCTTCATCTGGTTCTTGAATTTCTCCAGTAACTAATGAAATTTTATATTCCCTCATGGGTTCATAAAGAAAGTCGCCTGAAACAATTCCTTCCAGAATCGGTGCCTCAGTTAACGGACAATAATCAGCCAATGCATGAATGCTTCCTGATGTCGTTTGAAAAATGGCAATATTTTTTCCATCAACAGTAATTAAACGGCCCACACGAGGAATTAGTTTTGATTTTTTCGTTGCAAATATTTTTGTCATCTTATCTTCCTCCTACTAGTTCAGGATTTTCAATCGTATACATTTTTTCTCGCAAATCAACATCTTTTGTAATTGGCCCCCATGGATCCTTACGACCTTTCGCCTCTGTTGCTTTATTTAATCCTTCCCATAGATCTTTTCGTTTTTCAGCATCTAGCAAGACGGTTTTCACATTTTCAAAGCCCATGCGTTCTATCCAAGGAGCTGTTCGTTCTCCGTAGACACCCGTTTCACGATAGTATTGAAGCATTGCACCACAGATATCAATCACTTCTTCTTCTGTTTCAGCAGTGGTTAATAATTGTGCTTCAACTAAGTCCGTTCCACCGTTACCACCAATCATAATTTGAAATCCATTTTCTACGCCAATAATTCCAAAGTCCTTCACTGCTGACTCTACACAACTCCTCGGACAACCAGACACACCCACTTTAAATTTGTGTGGAGTGTCAATATATTCAAAACGTTCCTCTAGCTTGACACCAAGTCCCATCGTATCTTGTGTTCCAAAACGACAGAAGCTTTTTCCTACACAAGTTTTTACTGAACGGAATACTTTTCCATAGGCTTGTGCAGAAACCATGTCCAGCTCTTCCCACATTTTTGGCAGGTCCGCTTTTTTCACACCATATAATCCAATACGCTGTGATCCTGTTACTTTCACTAACGGCACATGATATTTTTCTGCCACCTGTGCAAGCTTGATTAACTGTTGTGGCGTGGTTTGTCCGCCTCGCATTCTTGGAATCACTGAGAAAGTGCCATCTTTTTGAATATTTGCATGCATCCGTTCATTCACAACACGTGATTCACGCTCATCTTCATGCTCTAATGGCCAAGCAACATTTAAATAAAAGTTAACCGCTGGACGACATTTCGAGCAGCCTTCCTCATTTCTCCAATCTAATGCTTCAAAGACTTCTTTTGTACTGGTTAAGTGTTTTGCATAAATCTGTGTCACGACTTGGTCTCTATTTAAATCTGTACATGGACAAATCCCTGAAGCAGTCGTTACAGCATCGCCCAGTTCACTTTCCAATAGTGTTTGCACCTGTGGTTTACATTTCCCACAAGAGGTTCCGGCTTTTGTGACTTTTCCAACTTCTGCTACACTTGTTAAGCCTTTTTCACGAATCGCACGCAGAATGTCTCCTTTAGCAACCCCATTACAACCACAGACTGTTTCATCATCTTCCCATGATAAAACATCATCCCCCAGACCAGCACCTTCGCCGATTGCTTGTAAAACGGCAATGGACTGTAAATCTTCAACAGGCTGACCTTTTTTCATCATGTTGTAGTAGCGACTACCATCATCTGTGTCACCATACAAAACAATTCCTTGAATTTTTCCATCTTTTAAAAAGATTTTTTTGTATTTTTTTGTACTGCTATCATAGGCTTCAATGCTATCCATATCTTCTGTGTTTAAGATATTTCCTGCTGAATATAAATCTGCTCCTGAAACTTTTAAAGATGTGAAGGTTGTGGAGCCTTGATAAGGTTTTGCTTCCTTTCCTGTCAACAAGTCAGCCAATACTTTTCCTTGTTCAAATAAGGGTGCCACCAAGCCATAGCAAACGCCTTGATGCTCTGCACATTCCCCAACAGAGTAAATATCTGGTTCACTCGTCTCCATAAAGTCACTGACAACAATTCCTCGATTCACAGTTAATCCAATTTCACGCGCCAGCTCAACTGCTGGACGAATTCCGATGGACATAACCACTAAGTCCGTCTCAATTTCTGTTTCATTGGAAAATCTCAATCCTGAAACACGCGTTTCTCCGAGAATTTCTTGCGTCGCATGCTCCATTAAGAATTTCAAGCCCTGCTCCTCTAGTTCCATTTGAAGTAATTTTCCAGCTTTTTCGTCTAATTGAGTTTCCATCAACCATTTTGCCAAGTGAACAACTGTAACATCCATTCCTTGCTCTTGTAATCCTTTGGCGGCTTCTAGTCCTAATAAACCACCACCAATAACCACTGCCTTCTTATACTTTGCTGCAGCTTCAAGCATGGCAGCCGTATCATCTATCGTCCGAAAAGCGACAACCCCCTCTTTATCTGCACCAGGAATTGGCAAAATAAATGGATGAGAACCCGTTGCCATGATTAATTTATCATAGGGGATTCGAACACCTGATTCAGTCGTGACACTTTTTCCCTGTGGGTCAATTCCAACTGCTGGGTCATGATTGATTAGCGCAATATTGTTTTCTTCGTACCAATCGTAAGGGTTTGTAATAATTTCATCGACAGTCATTTTCTTTTGTAACACATTGGATAGCATAATTCTGTTGTAATTTGGATATTCTTCTTTTCCGATAATGGTCACTTCATAACGCTCGGGATCACGGCTAATAATTTCTTCTACCGTTCTTACTCCAGCCATACCATTTCCAATAACGACTAAACGCTCGCTCATAAGATCCACCTCTTTATAGTTTCGGATTGTTATTCTATTCACAATATAAAGGATAAATCTTTCATTTTATATTAGGGAATCCCCTATATCCGAAAAAAAATTGAAAGCTTTCCTTTATTTCTAAGGATTCCTTTCAATTTTTTAAGACTTATTTTTCTATTTTTTATCTACTCATTTTCTTGGATAAATTGTTGTAACGCTTGTTTTAGCTGTTTTGATTTTTTAGGATTTTTGCCAAACGTTGTCACACCAACACCGATATCCTGTTCTTTAAAGAATGCCATATTAAAAAAATTACTATTTTCTTGTTTTGTGGTGTCATTTATCAGCTGTTGCGGTGAAGCTTCCCTCAAGATTTCTTGATTCACTCCATGTTCATCTGTACAAATGAACACCATATGTGCCTGCTGAATATCACCTGATTGATACGTTCTTTTCTTCACAAGTATTACTCCTTGCTGAGACAGCTGTTCGAGCTCTTCGGATAGTGTGGGAGAAATAACAAGTGGTGTACCACCTGCTTCTACTAAAGAGCGCACCTTACGTGTGGCAATTTTCCCACCTCCTACAACTACAATAGTTAACTTTGAAAGCTCTATTAAGACTGGATACATACGCTCTCACGAACTCTCTCTAAAATTGCCTGTTTTAATTCTTCACTATCTTGTAACGTGGGTAAAAATACATCCTTTGTCCCACGCATTTCCTGAACTGTCTCTTTTATCTTCTTCGTTAAAAAGCCATCCGTTAAGAAAAGTGGCAGTATGAATAGTGGCTCAGTGTGAGCTTCTAAAAATTCTGGGTAGCGATGTTCCCCAATATAGTTGGCTGTATGAACAGGGATAATTACCTTTTGCTCCACTGATTTTGCCATCTGCTTTAATTGTTCATATGGCGCTTCGTAATGTGGTGTGCCGTGTGCAATGAGAAGTACCTCTCTATTGTCCTCAATATGAGCTTCTTGAATTGTACGTACGAGAAATGCTTTAATCGACTGAGTTGTTGCTAGTGTTTCCGCTATCTGATACTCCGCCTTTCCTTGTAAAAAGTCATTTGCTCGTTGAGGTAAATCTTCTTTGGCATGTGTGGCCGGAAATAATAGGACTGGAACAAAGTATATGGTCTGTACGCCTTGTTGAATAAGGGAATGCATCGCTTCTTCAAGCGTAGCCTGTTCTCCTTCCAAGAGTCCAATTTCACTGGGAATAGACAATTCTTCTATTACAGAAGTGACAACTGCCTGATTCTTAGTTGAAAGCTTTTCCTTTCGTCCATGTAAAACAAAAATGATTCCTTTATCCATCTTATATCCTCCTAAAAATCGACTAAATGATGTTTTAGACTATAACGTAGTAGTCCTGCGTAGCCATCGATATTCAATTTTTTTCTTATATTTGCTTTATGTACCTCTACGGTTTTGACAGAAATAAATAGTCGCTCTGAAATATCTTTATTATTATAGCCTAACGCAATTAGCGGAAGAATCTCTTTTTCTCGTTTAGACAAGCTTGCATAAAGAGGGTCTCCATCTGAAAGCTCAATTTCGCTTAGTTCGTTTTCTGTATATCCCGCATAGTATCTGCTACCACCATACACCTTTCGAATGCCCTCTAATAGAATTTCGTCATTAGCATTTTTCAAAATAAAGCCTTCTGCATGCGCACTCAGTGATTCACGAACGTAGGATTCTTCATCATGCATCGTCAACATGATAACCTTCACTTTTGAATAGGACTCCTTCACGCGTTTGGTTGTGAGTAATCCATTTTCTCCAGGAGGCATACTGATATCCATAAGAACTACATCTACGGGCAAACGCTCTAGTTTCATAAAAACTTCGTGACCATCTGCTGCATCTCCAACCACACGCATATCTGGCTGAGCATTAATAAAAAATGCCAAGGCATTTCGAACCATTGCATGATCATCTGCAATTAAGATATTCATTTACTCACTCCCTTACCGGTATTGTGAAAAACACTTGCGTACCACGATTTGGCATGGATTGAATACTTAGCTCCCCACAGACTGCATGTGCTCGTTCCTTCATATTCATTAAACCAAAACCTTTTTCTTCTTTTGCTAAACTGAATCCTTGACCTGAATCCTCAATCGTCACCAACAGTACCTCTTCTTGATACTCTAAAGTGATGCTCGCCTGATTTTCTCCTGAATATTTCATCGCATTGGCAATCGCTTCTTGGATAATTCGATAAACAGCTGTTCGTGATGATTCTGTTAGTCGACGCTCACTCCCTATAACAATAAGATCAATTTCAAAACCTGTCATTTCGACAGTTCTCTTGATAAATTGCTTTAATGCAGGAATAAGTCCGAACTCATCTAAAGACATGGGGCGTAATTCCCCAGCTAAGTCTTTAATTTCTGTTAGAACCTCTGAAAAATGTCGGTCAATCTCTTTTAACTTTTCTGACTGTGCTTCTTTTTCCGTCCACTTAATTCCTCTAGTCTCCAACATTAAGCTATAGACACTTTGGGCAATCCCGTCATGCAAATCTTGGGCAATCTTTTTTCGTTCAATTTCTCTTGCCCCATTTAGATAGTCAAACATAGAATGATCGTTTGTTCCCTCTGACTCTGTTGTACCTAACTCAATCTGGAGCATTATTTCATCTTCAGCAAAATCCACTCGCCCCCAAAACTCTACTAAGTGTGACTCTTTATTAAATGTTTTAAATGGAAAGCCTTGTGGGGAAAGGGATTCTTCCAATGGACAGTGCAAGCATTGTTCTTGCGTACTGTGTAATGCACAGCCCTTTCCTAAACTAATTTCGATAATCTTTTTTACATCAAGAAAATAGGCTTGCTCCATTTCCTCTGCAATCTTGGTTTTTGCTAGTATTTGATAGTCTGATGTCAAAATCCATAGCGCTTTTTGTATATGACGAAAAAAAAGACGGTTCTCTTTCATTCTCCTCACTCATTTCTTTGAATTAATGGAATTAATTCCCCCGTGGCTTGTGCTATTTCCAGCTCATTAAACACATCCCTATTATTGTCCCTATTTCCTGTAAGTAATACCCCAATGACTTCTCGCTTGTTCATTACAGGAACAGCATAGACGTTTACCAACTTTTCTGTTCGTGCAATCGGATATTCCATTCGTTTCTGTACATTGTTCAAAATATCGCAATCTTTTTGGGGTCTTGCTGTTTTCCATACAATTCCTGCCACGCCACGCCCAACTTGTAAACGAATCTTTTTGTAAGCAGCACTTTGATTTCCCGCCACATATAACCAATGAATTTCTTTTGGGGCATGTGGTGGTGCAACATTTCCAGCAAGCCCAACAAAATCAACATGCCAGTCTATTTGCTTTTTCTCTATCCAGCTTTGGATATCTCCCATTTTCACTACTCCAATTCCCTATATTCTTTCAATTATGATTGAACTTTGTTAGAAAACTCACTAATATGATACCATAACTTACTTGGAGGGACTTCATTTTATGTCTAAGAATCTATCCGTATCCTCATTAGTTTTAATTATTATCACAACCGTCTATTCATTTTCCAGTATGTCCACAGCCTTCTTCATGATGGGAATCAAATCCCTGCCATGGTTTTTAATCAGTGCTGGACTATACTTTATTCCATACGCATTGATTGTGGCGCAATATACAAAAAAATATGCCCAAAAATCTGGAACGATTTATGACTGGCTAAAGGATTCTCTTTCTCCTAAAGCTGCATTCATTACCGTCTTTTTATGGTATTGTAGCTATTTCACTTGGATGGTTAGCCTTTTTATGAAACTAACTATCCCTTTATCTATCTTGCTGTTTGGGGAAGATTTAACAAAAAAGGATACATGGTTTTTTCTACCAACAAATCTGTTTCTTGCTCTATGCTCAATTTTTCTTGTTTTTCTTATTCATTGGATGATTGCAAAAGGGTTTCAGACAATTGTGACGTTTTTAAAGATTAGCAGCTTTGCCATGATTGGCTTACTTTGTCTTTCCTTACTTAGCAATCTTACGCTCGTTTTCCATCATCTTGATCAATTTTGGCCAAATGTGCTAAAAAGCTTTCACGCGCCTAGTTTCTTTCAAGGAACGACCAATCATTTTACTTCGCAGCTTCCTTTTTTCATTTTTTCTATCACGGCATTCGGTGGCTTAGACACGGTAGCAAGTCTGTCTGACCGAACAAAAAATAGTCAAAAAAGGTATCCAAAAGCACTCATTATAAGTGCTGGAGTGATTGTCCTCCTTTATTGCTTTGGCATCCTTCTTTGGAGTGGTGGCAATGACTTGGTCACGTTAAGAGAAGCAAAACAGGTTCATTTAGGAAATTTAATGTATAGCTTAATGGGAAATCTTGCTACAGATTTAGCACAAACGTTACAGCTCTCCTCTAATGTTAGTGAATTATTACAGCAAGTCTATACTCGTTACACCGCATTTACGTTGGCACTTGCTTATTTGGGCTTACTTTCCTCTATCAGTTATGGTCCTTTAAAAAGCCTTTTGAAGGGAACCCCTAAGGAAATTTGGCCCACAAAACTGTTATGCAGCAATAAAGAAAAAATGCCAATTAATGCACTAATACTACAAGCAATCAGCGTTGCTCTGTTTATTTTAGCTCTCTCCACACAGAACCAGTTTTTAGGCGACTTGTTTAATCAGCTTACCTATATGACAAATGTGTCTCGTGCCATTCCTTATTTTCTTGTTGCGATGAGCTTTCCCTTCTTTTTAAAAAAGAAGCTTATCTCTCGGCAGGAATTGTTTATTCAAAGTAGAAACCTAAATATTCTCCTATCCTTTAGCGTCTGTCTCTGTGTTTTTATTGCGATTGGCTTTCAGATTTACGAACCCTTAATGCTTGGAAACTATACGAACCTCTTCACCCTTATTATGGGTCCAGCCTTCTTTGGTAGCTTTGCCTACACACTTTATTTACGGTTTGAACGAAAAATGTTGACGGATGCGCTTTAATTACAGACTCTATTTTGTGAGAAAAAAACACTTCTTGTTCATTCGTTGAACGAGAAGTGTTTTTATGCTCTGCGAGATTTTTTTTATTTGTTAGACCACAATTCAATTCGATCTTGCACTAATCCAGTCATTTCTTTATTTGCTTTTTCGATATCCATCTCTTCTAATTTTGTTTGCATTGCTTTCCATTTCGTATCAAACTCGGATGGCTTAGCTAAAATAATATCCGTAATTGCTTGTGTGACATAATCGTCCGCACGTTGCTGCAATACTGATAAATCACTACTAGAAGGAATGGCAATTTCATAGGCTCTTCCATGTGAGGGAATCTCAGAATCTTCTGGATTAGGAAAGAAATCTACCCATAACTCTTTGTCATAATTTGATAATACTTCTTTTTCTGCATCCGTATAAGAATCTACAATCAATTCTCTTGAAGCAGAACGAGAAATTGGATTTCCAGTAGAATCAACGGCACCATTTCCTAGTTGCGGGAATGGCCACACATATTGACCAACACCTGTTTTCAGTGTGTATTGTGGATCTGTTTGCGCTTGATCAAGGTCTGTAGCAACACGTTTACCATCTTTGATTTCATAATTGATTCCTTCAAGCCCCCAGTTCAACAAAATTTGTGCTTCTTCAGAGGCCATCCAATCTAAAAATTCAAACGCTCTATCTTGGTGTTTCGTTGTTGAAGAAATTGAAACACCTGTCGTTCCAGTAAAACCATAGTTTCTCGTACTTGGTGAGAGAATATCACTATTTAGGGTAACTGGAAGAGGTGCATACGTACGCCAGTCTTTCCCCTCTCCTTTTAATGAAGCTACGGCATCAGAAATATCCCAATCTTGGTCAGCTACTGATAAAACACGCCCTGAAGACAGTTTAGCAATATAGGTGTCGTATTTTTGTGTAAAGGATTCCGGATCAATCAGTCCTTCATCGTTGATTTTATTTAACCATTTAAAATATTCCTTTACTTTTTCATCTTGGAATTTATAGATTGTTTCACCTGTTTTATCATCGACAATCCATTGCCCATCATCTTGATATCCTGCTGCAAACCCAGAAGGATTTCCTACTGTAATCAACCAACGCCAGTCGCTTCCTAATAGAGAAAGTCCTAGTGTTTCTTGTCCATCAATTTCTGGATATTTTTCTTTATAATCTTTTAAAGCTTGTTCAAATTCTTCTAATGTATTAATTTCTGGATATCCTAACTCTTTTAATACATCTAATTGAATTTGGAAGGTACCACTCGTCACGTTCGTCACATTTTCCACACCCGCAGTCCCTACATGATAAATTTGAGGATCACTTAAGCTATTTTTCAATCGGCTAAGATTCTCACCATACATTTTTTTCAAGTTATCGCCTTTTTCTTCAATCATATCATCTAAAGCCACAACTGCTCCTGCATCAATCAACTTACCTAAATCACCTTTTCCAAAAATAATATCTGGATAGTCGCCACTAGCAATCATTAATGGAACAGCCTGCGTATCGCCACCAACAGGATGAGAGATTTCAAGTTTTACGCCTGTTTGTTTCGTAATCTCTTTAGCTACAGGATTTTCAAACTTATCGTCCTCAGCTAAGTCTGCATTGAAGAAAGTCAAAGTAGTGACTTTATCCTTATCTGCTTTTTCATCTCCTCCATTTCCTGATGAACAAGCTGTCAACAACGCTGCTGCAATAAATAAACTACTCACTAACATTTTTTTATATTTCATTTTTTTCCTCCTAAAATTTATAAAACTCAATTTTTTACTGCCCCTAAAGTTAAACCTGAAACAAAATATTTTTGTAAAAATGGATAAACTGCAAGAATTGGTACTGTCGCAATAATCGTAATTGCCATTTTTAACGATTCTGGCGTAGTTTTATTCGTTTGGTTCATCTGTTCTAGTGCTACATTATTCACTGCACCCGCATTTTGAGAGGAGGCATTATCTAAAATTTTCATTAACTCGTATTGTAAGGTTGTTAAACTAGTATTACTTCGCGCATAAAGATACGTATCAAACCAACTATTCCATTGCCCAACTGCGATAAATAAAGCAACGGTTGCAATAGCAGGGACACATAATGGCATAATAATTTTTGAAAAAATGACAAAATCATTCGCTCCGTCCATTTTTGCTGATTCCTCCAACGCATCTGGCAACCCATCAATAAACGAGCGAATTACAATGACATTGAATGCACTCAATAATCCAGGAATAATATACACTGCAAAATGATTGATCAATCCAAGATTTCGGATAAGGATATAACCTGGAATCAGCCCACCACTAACATACATAGTTAAAACAAGCATAGTAGACACCTGTTTTCGGAAGATAAAATCTCTTCTACTTAATACGTAGGCCATGATACAAGTACAAAAGACGCCCAAAACAGTACCTACTACAGTTCGTAAGACAGAGTTAATAAACGCTCGCAACAGTTGATCATTGTTAGAAAAAATATCCTTGTAGTTAATCAATGTAAATTTTCTTGGCAAAATGTGTAGACCACCCTTAGCTGTATCAACTGCATCATTTAATGAAATCGCTAGAACATTCAAGAATGGGTAGAGCGTCACAATCACTACAAAAATCATTAACACAGCAATTCCATAATCAAGAGGCGTAAATTTATTTAAGTTTTTTTTCATTTTTTCCACCTGTATGCCTCCTACATAATCTGGCCTTCGCCGGTTTTCTTTGCAATAGAGTTAAATGTAAAGATAAGAATAATACTTACCACTGATTTGAAAATACCAATCGCAGTCCCGTATGAGTATCGGAACATCCCTATTCCATAATCTAACGCATACTTGTCTAACACAAGAGCCTTGCTTGCGACTATATTATTTCCTAATAACATCTGCTTTTCAAAACCAATATTAATCAAATTCCCAATACTCATAATCAATAAAATCATAATAATTGGTCGTATTGAAGGCAAAGTGATATGTAGCATCTGCTTTAGTCGGCTTGCACCATCAATTTGTGCTGCTTCATACATTTCTCGATCAATACTAACCATGGCTGCCAAATATATAATGGCATTCCAGCCCATCTCTTTCCAGACATCAGAGAGGGTTACAATATACCAAAACTTTTCTGGTGAACTCATGAACTGAATGGGCGAATCAATCAAGTGAAAATTCATTAATAGCTGGTTGACAATTCCTGTAGAAGACAAAGTCGTCGTCACGATATTGGCTACAATCACCCATGAAACAAAGTGAGGAAGATAAGAAACTGTTTGAGTAAATTTTTTAAACTTAGTAAACCGCATTTCATTTAGTAATAAGGCAAAAATGATGGAACTCAACGTGCCAAATACGATTCCTAAACCACCCATACCTAATGTATTTTTCAATGATTGGTAAAACAAATCATCTTTGAATAAATCAAAAAAATGCTTCAAACCAACAAATTCAGAGCCAAATACGCCTAATGCCGGTTTGTAATCCTGAAAAGCCATAATCCAACCAGCTAATGGTACGTAACAAAAGACCAATAACCAAATAACTAATGGCGTCACCATTAGAATAAGAATCTTTTGATCGTTTACTTTTCTCCAAAACTTTTTTTTGCGAATTTTCCCTAATTGAGCTTTTGTCTGCCCTACGCTTTCTTCCATTTTCGCACCTCCACTTTTTGTATCCGTTTACAAATACAATTATAGAAGGAGTTCTATTTTTTCAATACGCAAAAACTTAGTCATGATTGTGATAAAAAATAGTCTTTCATTAAAATTAAAAGCTTGTTGTTTCTATATTCATGAAAAAGAAAAGCAGGTTGCAGCTGATTTTCTGTAGCGATTCTACTTACTAAGCTCCTGCAGTGCTCGCTCCATTTCAAGTAATCGCTCTTTTTCCATCACAAAATCAATCTGATCGTTTTCTGATACCGCAACAAGTGCCTCATCTTCGACAAGTGGAAAATAAGACAGCTCTCGTGTCAGCTCTTGTCCTTCAGAAAGAAAGGTATAGGATAGTTGTCCAAAAGGTGTTTTCGCTATCTCCTGCTGTGCATATTCTTCACTTCCCGACAGCACACCACAATACTGATACGCTTTTCTAAAAAGAGCCTCATCGATTAATTTTTGATTCACTTTAAATTCAGAAGTTAGACTCTTTTGATCCTCTGCAAGTGCATGTTGTCCTGTAATTACATATTGATTTTCTCCCACATCAATCGTTAATTTAGTTAATGCATCTGCCGGGATTAGCGCTGAAAAAGGATCAATCCACTCCATAGGTGCCTGGTAAAGCTGGTTGGCTTGATAAGCAGATAGTCGATAAAATTCGTCTCCCATGTTAAGAAAATAGACTGCCTCTTTTTGATAAAGTTGAATTCGTTGTGTTTGTTTTTCCTTATCTGTTAGCTGAAGGGTTGTCACTAGACTTGTTGTTTCAGGGGTCTCAGATGTTGTCTCAATAAGGAGCTGACCTAATATTTGAGTTATACTTTGCAACTGGTCGTATCGAACAGAGTAACTTTGATGATAGTAGTCATTCATATACCAGCCACTTACAAAAGGAGCTTGCTCGATTTTTGACAAAGAGGTTTCTCTTGAAAGGGTAAATTCGTTCTCATCACTTTGAAAATGTACCCTTGATAAATTCTCTACATCTGCCACTTCATAGGTAACCTCTGTAAAAAATAAGGGGTCATACTTGCTAAGTACATTAGGTGGTTGCTCAACAAGAAAGGCTTGGTTTTTTTCTAAAAAATAATAGTGCTCGTTTTCTTTAACAAATTGAATCTTTTTTCCGTCTGATTTCAGTGTAAATAATGTTTCTGCCTCTTTAGGTGGCTCTACTTTTTCCCCTGTCACCGTCTCCAGAGAATCAAAAAAAGTGACCATAAATGGTAAGCAGTTTGTTTCTTTATACCAAAGTCCATCTTTCTGCCTCAAAGCAATCGTGGCATCCTTTGTCTCAATTTCAATCGTTTGATTCTGACTAACTCCTTGTAGGTTTCCTGTTTCAACTTTTGATACTGGCTCTTTTTGGCCACATCCACCTAAAAAAAGAATGCATACGAAACAGATTCCTATGATTTTTTTCATGAGGTAAACTCCTTTTCTAAACGAATTAACATTGGGGTTAGATAATACATCATGGCATATGCAACAATGGAAAAGCCCATTAAAAAAGCAATACCTGGTTGTATATAGCTAAGTGCTATGAAACCCACCATTGCAGAAATAGCAAAAAAGAGTTCTTTAAATGAATGAAAACAACAATACAACCCCATTTTAACTAATGTTTTTCCGCCTACTTCAAAACGTCCTAACACAACATTTCCTACCAAATACATCATGACACAAAAAAAGAACAGCAAGCTGATTATGCCAAATAACAAAAGATTTTGTCGCTCAATCATGTAAAATAAATCAATAAAAAGAATGGTGAAAATTGTCAAATACAACCACCACTGAAAAAATGATAACCAAAAATTTTGACGATAACTTCGCCAAAAATCTTTTATAGGAAAATAACTTTTTTCACGTATCCATTTACCTGCAACAAATAGAATGGCAACAAGACTTGGCCCTGTAAAAATCAGGGCTAGATAATAAAAGAAGATGGCCTCCAGTGAAAATGGAAGTAACAGCATCACAAACCACAGCGGTAGATTAGCGAGTAAAAAATTTAAATTTAATAAAAATGTATCTGAAACTACGCTTACTAGCTGATAAATATTTTTACTATTCATTCTGTATTCATCCTCCTATATTCATTTGGTGAGCTCTTATACCGCGTTTTAAATTTCTTATGGAAATAATTTACATTGTTGTAGCCAGTTTTTTCTGCTATCTCATAGACCATTAAATTTGTCTGTTCTAATAATTCTTTCGCCTTTTTCATTCGATAATTCTCTAAATAAGAGAGGTAGGTTTCTCCACAAATCCGTTTAAACTTTTTCCCTAAGTATGCGCTATCGTAACTAAATTTTTCAGAAATAGACTTTAATGTTAATTCTTCACCATAATGTTCCTTTGTATAATTTTTTATTTCACAAATGATATCCGTTTTACTTATATTTTTAATCATCTTGCTTCTAACCTGTTGATAGTAGTCAGCGACTCGATTCATAACGGAAGAAAAGCTCTCTAAGGTTTCCAGTAGTTGGTAAATATGTGTGCCATCATATTCAAACGATCCCCCTGTTTCATTAGTAAGAATCTCCAGCACCAGGGAAATATCATGCACAACACGCCACTTAAGTTCGGTTGCTTCAGTGATTGGCTGTAGCAAAAAGTTGTCTTGATAAGCTTGCCACACAAACGACCAGTCCTTTTGATTCATTAAAGACTGCGCAAGTAAGTGATGAATCGATTCCGTATGTTTTAAGCCTTTTATGAGTTCTGCTACCTCCTTTTTACTTAAATATTGATGTGGATAAAAGAAGCTCTGCTTTTCAAGAGACTTCACTTCATTTACTACATTTGCCAAATTTTGATTGCTTGTTTGCCACGAAGAATCTAAGATTACTGTCTGACTTTTTTTTAGTGTTTCTACCATTATTTTTTCAAACTCCACAAGCTGCCTAAATTCTTTTTGCTCCTCTCTTAAGAGAACTAAGTAATACCTTCCTCCGTGTCCGATAGAAATCGTTGGAAATAAATGAATGTGCTGAGCAATTTCATCTCTTATTTCTTTTTTTGTAAAGCTCAACAGCCGAATTAACCCTGTTGTAGACAGCCCTTTTTCGTCATTTCCAAATAACTTATTGATTAGTTGTGTATTCGTATCTTTCTCTTCTTTTTCATGAATTTTTTTCAACATACGAATCAGTTCCTCTTCATCTATTGGTTTTAACAAATAAGAAACTGATCCTAACTGAATCGCTTTTTGCGCATATTCAAATTCTGAATAACCAGAAAGAATAATTGATTGAAACTGATACCCCAGTGCTTTGGCTTTTTGAATCATTTCTAAGCCGTCCATCTCTGGCATTCGAATATCGCTGATGATTAAGTCTGGCTGAATCAATTTAATTTTCTTTAGTCCTTCCTCACCATCAGAAGCAATCGCTTGAATTTTATACCCTAATGCTTCCCAATCAATTAGATAGGAAAGCCCCTCTCGAATAGCGGGTTCATCATCTACCAACAGTACCTTTTTCATAACAACTCCCCCTTAACTTTTGGAAAGAAAATCGTCACTGTCGTTCCCTTGTGCTCAATACTTTTTATGGTGATACCATAGTTTTCTCCATAAAAACGTTTAATTCGTTGATTTACATTATTTAATCCAATACGATTACCCATCGTATCTTTTTCTAATAACTCCTGAATGGTTTTTAGTAGCTCACCAGGTATGCCTATTCCATTGTCCATCACATCAATAGAAATAGTATCTGCTTCTTCTCGCACATGAATAAGAAGATTGCCTGCTTTGGCTTGTCGCTCAATGCCATGAATAAACGCATTTTCCACAATTGGCTGGATAATTAACGGCAAGACCTGATAGTCCGTCGTTTGTATATCTCTCAGAATTTGAAATTGAACTTTTTCTCCAAAACGAATTTGCTGAATTCGTAAATACAAGCGAACAAATTCTAACTCTTCTTCCAAATAAATCATTCGAGATTGATTACTTTCCAATGAACGTCGTAAAAGTTTACTTAGTATTTTCACACTTTCAGCTACTTCTAAGTCCTGATTTTTCACTGCTTTCATTCGAATCATTTCCAGCGTGTTATAAAGAAAATGCGGATTAATTTGGCTAGCGAGCAATTTAAATTCAGATTCTTTTTGTTGCAGCTGCCAGTTTTTTTCTTGCATTTCATGTGCATAGCGTTCTTCTAACAGTTCGCTTAAACTCCCCATCGTTTCATAGAGCTGCGCGTAAATTTGGGTAATCTCATCGCTTCCTTTTATTTCAGGAGCAATCGTAAAATCACCCTTAGCTACTTTTTCCATAGCAGAGCTTAATAGATTAATACGTTGATTAAATATCTTTGTAAATATCCAAATCAATAGAAATACAACAAATAAAATACCACCCATCAAGAAATAACTTCGCATCATCACATTATTCACTTCGGTTAAAATCTCTTCTTGATTCATCATCGTCACTAGCATAAACGTATTTAGATTAGAGCGGTTGACTTGAAGAGGTTCTTGATAAAAATGGGCCCCTGTTTGCTTGTCTTCAGATTCAGAGAATCCCTCTTCTTTTTTCCCTTCAGAGAACATTCTTTGAATTGTTTTTTCATTCTCTGAAAAATAACTATTCTCTTGAGTAAACACAGTCGTCTTGTCTAACAGTAATTGATTATCAACAGTTGCAGAATCGGTAATATCTTCAAGTAATAAATCGTCCACATATAAACAAAGCACACCTAAAAATGTATTCTCACTGTTCCAGACAGAGCGAACAAGTGTTAGGTACTCTTTTTGCGTAATCGGATCAATTAATGTCCGCCATTGCACTTTTCCTCGTGTTTCGATAGCCTCTTGATACCAAGCTTTCTTTTTTGTGGCTTCATCTGTCAAAAGAAAGTTAGAATTTGAGAGAAGCGTTGGATTATCTACAAAAAAACGAATATTTGATATATTTTTGTAGTAGCGCAACGCAATCTCAAAAAAATGATAATTTTCATATTGTTCAACAACTTCTTGTATGGAGTGATACTCTTTCAAAACTACCTCAGGTAATACTGTATCTTGATAAATCCAATCAGAGATGAGGACAACTGAGTTCAAATTATCCTCAACATTTTTCTTCAACCGATCCATCTCGATTAAGACATCTTTTTCTTTTGATTGAACAATTTCAGCTCGAATTGTATGGGTTAAATAGATTCCTGTCGCAATGAGTGGTAATAAAACGAGCGAAAAAATGAAGAAAAGCCGCTTTTTAATAGTCACTGGAGATACAACACTATCAATTTTTTTCTTCCAGCTTTTTTTCATACGCTTGTTTTAGACGTACATTTCACAACGCCTTCAATAAGCACTGGACTACTTGATTCAATGAAAACCTTCGTTAGTTTTGGCGGTGTTTCAAAACAAATCCTCTGTTCCCCTGGCACTACCTCATAACTTTTTTCATTTATTTGAATGGTACCTACTCTATCGGCTACCACTGTAATCATGTAACTTGATTCCTCAAATAATGTATTTTGATAGCTTAACCACCCGTTTGATTCCAATTGAATGACACGTTGTTTTTCTTCGTTCACGATTATTTGTGCCTGATTATAGGCATCAAAGCTAAAAATATTTAAGTTGTCAGATACTATTCGAACACGCTCAGACTGTGTAGGTAGAACAAATTGTCCACACAGCTCTGCCTCTGAAGAAAACCCACAAAACAGTTCTAGATTCCCACTAGGTAGCTGAAACCTTTCTGTTCGTACATCAAAATAACTGAACGCCTCCAATGGAATTCTGATAGAAACTCTCTTTTCTTCTTGTGGACATAAATGAACTTTATCAAACCAAACCAGCTTTTTAGGCATAGGCAAGTCAAATTCAGTCACTTGTCCATAGAGCTGTAGGGTATCCACTGAAGGTTTATCTGATTGATTTTTCAACGTAACAACCATGGTCACTTCTTCTTGACGCCATCGACATTCTTGAACTGTCGCAGTCATATTGCCATAGGTTAGTCCATAGCCAAATGGATATAACACTGGCTGACGATAATAATGATACGTACGTGGAAATTGAATATAATCATAATTAGTAATAGCAGGTAAGAAACTTATATCACTAAACCATGTTTGAGCAAGTTTGCCACTAGGTTGCTCTGTACCATAAAGAATCTCTGCCATCGCCTCTCCTAATTCCTGTGAACCGTGAGCAGTAAATAAAATTGCTGGAATATGCTCATTTGCCCATGAAAGATCAAACGGATAACTGCCAACAATAATCAGCACCACATGCGGATTTACTTCGTAAACCTGCTTTAGCAATTCTAATTGTCGATGGGGAAGTGATATAGAGGGTCTATCTTGTGTTTCACGACCATTAATCATTGGATGATTCCCTAAGACAACTACTGCCACATTAGATGTTTTCGCAAGAGTAACTGCTTCTTCAATACCTGAATGTTCTTGAATAAATGTGATATTCGCTGATTGCTGATTTGCTTGAATAAACCCATCTTTCACGCCGATTTCTTCCTCTGCCCACGTCTTAGCCTGTCCGATATAGCTATTCTCTTGAACTTGTTCTTTTTCACTGTTGATCTTCCATGCTTCTTTTACAAACCAATCATATATTTCTGTTTGATGGAGTTGATAACGTCCTGTCCCATCTTCTGTTAGGTAGCGTCCACTTTTTTCATCAACAAGCACTAGCTGGTCATCTGCCCATTCTTCAACACGAAATTCTTGCTTTTCACCAAGTGTCAAAAAGTTATCTGTCACATTGACAAACTGTTGATTCATTTTTATACTCACTCGGTCATGACTGTCACAGCTCCCTTTCCACTTGTCTTCAGAAAGAACATTCTTTAAACTGGTTGCGATCGTCTTTTGATAAGGTCCATGCCCTGCGTACCAATCCCTCACTGCAACATCTGCAAGAGGTCCAACTACAGAAATACTTGCTGTTTGTTTAAGCGGTAAAAGATTTCCTACATTTTTCAAAAGAACCACTTGTTCAAGTGTTGCTTTTTTTGCAATCGCTGCATGCTTTGTCCCAGCTAACAAGTTTCTGTCTACTTGGTCATAGGGATTATCCTCCGTGAAATGCCCCAGTCGCGCACGAACGCGCAAACAGTTTTCAACAGCTGTGTTAATCTCTTTTTCTGTTAATAACCCTTTAGAAAGAGCTTCTTTAGCAGCTGTTTCTACCAGCTCTTTGTCATCGACTAAACAATCTACCCCATGCTTTATTGCATCAGCTATAGCCTGCGCGTAAGTTTCATAATAATGATATGTATCTACATTTAGCGTCAAAGCTCCTCCATCACTCACTACAAAACCGTCCATCTTCCAACGATCCTTGACAATTTCTTGTACCTCAGGCGCCTGCATACAAGGAATTCCATTCACGCCGTTATAAGCCGTCATCATCGACTGTGCATTAGCTTCAGTAAATGCAGTTTCAAATGCTTTGACATAATATTCTTCCTGTGCACGAAGTGGAATAAAATTTGACGTAGACTCCCGACCAATCTCATTATTATTTCCAAAAAAATGTTTTGGTGCTGCGGCCATTTGAAGATGTTCAGGATTGTCTCCTTGCATTCCTAAAATCACTTCTTTACTTAAACGGTTCGTCAGATACGGGTCTTCCCCATAAGCCTCTTCATTTCTTCCCCATCGTGGATCTCTCAGCATATCAATCGTTGGTGCCCATAACGTCAGCCAGCTTCTCTTTCCTGAATCTAAATACTTAATACGCGCTTCTGTTCCAATCACTTTCCCTACCTCTTTTAAAAGTCTAGGATTCCACGTTTGAGCTAATCCTATTGGTAACGGAAAAGCAGTCGTTTTTCCACCTTCACGATCCACCACGCCATGGGCTGCTTCTCCTCCCACTTGATAGGCAGAAATTCCCAGCCTAGGGACGGCAGATTGTGTCGTCGATAGTAAGCTAATCTTTTCATCAATTGTCAATTGTTCTACTAAACGCTTTGCTACTTCACTTGCTTTCATAAGACTCCTCTTTTCAACAATTATTGTTTGCGCTTTCATTATTATTCTAATAGTTTTCCAGAAATTACTGCAGAGTATAAATTAGTGAGAAATACAGTACAAATTAGCTTTCTTTTGAAATGATGTTTTACACCGATTTTCTGACAGCTAATATCTGGTTTTTCTATAAGAAATAAGTAGATTACATTCTTTGAAGAATACATCGCTATAAACTAAATCGGTTGAGGAGGAAATTGCTCTACTAGAAAGCCTATCAAAAAAATTTTCAGTACTTGTAAAAAACATATGCCCTATAACATTCAAAAAAGCTAGGAAATCTATTTTCAGATTCCCTAGCTTTTTTCATTGCGAGCGACCTTTTACAACGTCTCCCCATTCGAAGCAATGACTTTTTTATACCAATGAAATGATTTTTTCCTTGTACGATTCAGTGTTCCTTTTCCTTCATCGTCCCGATCAACATAGATAAACCCATACCGCTTACTCATCTGCCCCGTACTGGCAGCAACTAAATCAATACAGCCCCATGTTGTATAGCCTAGTAAGTCCACTCCATCAATTTCCACAGCATCTTTGAAGGCTTGAATATGCTGTTTTAAGTAATCAATACGGTAGTCATCTTCTACATAACCATTTTCATCCGGTCTATCCACAGCTCCTAACCCATTTTCAACAATAAAGAGTGGTTTTTGATAACGATCGTAGAGCTGATTTAATGAATTTCTTAATCCTAACGGGTCAATTTGCCAGCCCCATTCAGTTGAAGGCAAATAGTCATTTTTTATTGAAGGAAACAAATTCCCCGTGGCTTGTGCATAATCTTCAGGGCGACTGCTGACCGTTCGTGAACAATAATAAGAAAAGGTGACAAAATCTACAGGGGATGCAGCAAGAATCTCTTCATCCTCTGCCTCCATTTGTATCGTTAATCCTTCTCGCTGAAATTTTTTTAAGGCATAATTTGGATACTTTCCTCTAGCTTGCACATCGATAAAAAAGTATCCTTCTCGATCACGATTAATTGCTTCTTGATAATCTTCCGGTTTACAAGTGTAAGGATAATGACTGCCACCTGCCAACATACAACCTATCTTATTTTCAGGATTTATTTCGTGGGCAACCTTAGTAACCAAGGCACTGGCGACTAATTGATGATGGGCTGCCTGATATTGGATCTCTTCTTTATTATCTCCTTCTTGAAAGACAATTCCCCCACCTACAAAAGGTTGATGAAGTAAAACATTAATCTCGTTAATTGTAAGCCAATAAGTTACGTAGTCTTTAAATTCTTGAAGAACAGTGCTTGCATAACGAACATAGAAATCGACTAATCGACGATTTTTCCAGCCCCCGTATTCTTTTATTAAATGAACAGGCACATCAAAGTGGGCAATCGTCACCAATGGTTGAATATTATGTTTTTTAAGTTCTTGAAAGATTGCTTCATAAAAAGCTAAACCTTCTTTATTTGGTTTTTCATCATTTCCATTTGGAAAAATTCTAGACCATGACAAGGACATTCGATAAACTTTAAAGCCCATCTCTGCAAACATTTCAATATCTTCCACATAGCGATGGTACATATCAATGGCTTCTTTGGCTGGATAATAATAGTCTTCTTGCCAGTCCAACATTTCTAATTCTCCGGCAGCCACCTTCCTTCTATCTGGACCTATCGGAAGAAGATCAATAGTAGATAATCCTCTTCCTCCCTCAAGTACGCCACCTTCTGATTGATTTGCAGCGGTTGCGCCACCCCATAAAAAATCTTTTCTTAATCCCATAGTGAACCGCTCCTAAACATTAATTGCTAATACTGCTTCATTTTTTTGAATCATTCCTTGTGTGATTGTTTCAATTTCTGAATATTGTACTGAGTTCGTTACCACAACTGGAACTTGTGTTGAATAGCCCGCAGCTTGAATATTCTCAATATCAAAAGTAAGTAATAATTGTCCTTTTTCTATTTTATCTCCTGTTTCAACAAAGGTATCAAAATATTGTCCTTTCAACTCGACCGTGTTCAACCCAATATGAATTAAGAGCTCAATCCCAGTCGTCGAAACAAGTCCAATGGCATGCTTCGTTGGAAAAACAGCAACCACTTCCCCGTCAAAAGGTGCATAGACTTCTCCAACAGATGGCTCAACTGCAAAACCCTTTCCTAAAGCACCCGAAGCAAATGCTTCATCCTCTACTTGACTCAAAGGAAAAACATTTCCAGGAATAGGACTGCTCAACTGACTATTTTCCAAAATTACTGCTTTCATGTCAGGTAGTTCTTCTACTTCTTTTTCATATTTAAAACTTAATATATAGGTAATTACGGCTGTCACTGCTGCTGAAATAAGTAACGAAATAATGATGTTCCAGAAAAAGCGCATCGTGTCATCACCTATATAAAGCAACACAGCTGGTAATCCTGAAGAACCAGTCGCAAAACGATGTGTATTCGTTAATCCTGCATACAATCCTCCTGATGCCCCACCTATCATCGCTGCAATCAATGGATATTTTTTAGGTAAATTCACCCCATAAAGCGTAGGCTCTGTAATTCCCATGTATGCAGTAATCGACCCTGAAATCGCTACTTGCTTCAGCTTTTCATCTTTTGTCCGAATCGCTACGACTGCAGAAGCCGTTGCTTGCGCAATATTTGAAACCAATGCACCTGGTCCAAAAATACTATCATAGCCAAGTTCTGCCATTTGCATCACGCCAAGAGGTGCTACACCATTGTGCAATCCAAACATTACCATGACCGGAAGTAATCCACCAATCAGAACAGCTGGTACCCAGCTTGCATTCACACTTAAGAAAGTAAAGAACGTTGCTAAGTAGCCACCTAAAATAGACCCTAATGGACCTAAAATTGAAAATGCAAGTGTTCCCATAACTAAAAATGTAAGCATTGGAACAAATACTAATTCAACAGATTTTGGGATAACTTTTCCAAAAAATTTTTCTACATATGACTGACAAAAAACAATCAGCAAAATAGGAATCACAGAACCTGTATAAGTGGCCAACGTGAAAGGAACTACGCCAAAGAAGTTGACTGGCTCTCCTTCAGTGACCAAAGCCGTCCAGTTGGGATGCATCATCATCGCTGCAACTGAAACAGCAAGTATGGGATTACTTCTTAGTTTTTGTGCAACTGTAAATGCCAAAATCATTGGCAGAAAGAAAAAGACGCCATCTGCAAAAAGATTCAACATATAATAGGTTTGTGAGTCTGTTGTAACGATATTAAATACGACTAATAATGCAAGCACAGCTTTTACCATTCCCGCACCTGATAATGCTGGAATCACCGGTTGGAATACCCCTGATACAAAATCAATACTAGCTGATAATGGTCCTTTTTTATCTGACTCACCAGAAGTTCCTTGAATATCAATATTTTTTTCAATCTCCTCAAATACATCCTTTACGTGAGTTCCAACAACCACTTGATGCACACCCGCATTGTTGATATATTTTGTCACACCCTCTAATTCCTCTAGCTTTTCTTTATCAAGCTTTGCTTCATCAGATAACTTGAAACGTAAGCGTGTTTGACAATGATACGCATCGATTATATTCTCTTTTCCACCTAGCTTGGCAACAATCTCTTTAGCTAGCTGTTCATATTTTTTACTCATGTTTATCACTCCTGTACTCATTTTATCTATTAATAAGCCGACGTCTCTTGCCTGTAACTTACCATGGTCAGATAGCGGTTCCAACCCTTTTTGATAAACATGAAATATATTCCATCTTACTTTTTATTCTTCGAGTTTTTATAAAATTTATTTCACGATTTCTATAAAATATCTATCGTTATTTCCATTAGTCTAGTAGAATAAAAAACAAGTGCGAGACATAACTAAAAAATTATGTGCTGTACTTGTTCACTCTTCATAAATGTTTGAAACAGATGTAATATCACTTCTTTATAGATAAATTCTTTCCAAACAAGTATTGGTTTATTTTTAAAATTCCTCTGAGATGTCTTTAAATGTTGTTTGTCTTTCTGCTTCTAATCGGCGAGAATTTTCAATTTTCACTTGCATATTTTCTTCATAATTCAAAGAAAATACCTTGGCGTACAAAATATTTAAAATAAATTGAATTGATTCCTCTGTAGAAAAATTGGCAATCTTTGAATAAAGTTTTTCACGGCTAGCAATATTTAAAATGACGGTGGAATAATCTCTTAAATAGTTTTCTCCACCACTAGTAATGCTAATGATGGGTACATTTCTACTCATCAAAAATTTCACATTTTTCATCGGATAAGTATCTGAGTTATTCCCCGAATATGAAATAATAATCCCACAATCTTTTTCAGTCAACGTGTTAGAAATTAACCCTGATTCATTGCTATCTGCTACGAATGCCTTTTTATGAATGGTGTTAAGATTTCGCTTAAATGACTCGCCAAAATAAGAATTTGGACTTCTTCCATAAACTATGACTGACTCTGCATGATTGATTAGAAGTGCCGCTTTGTTGATATCAGACACAGACATCAAGGAAGTTGTTTCTTTGATTGTTTGGATGCGTAATTTGGCAATGTTTTCAATAATCTCTAGCGTATCAGCTTGATTGTCAAAAGGAATATTACTATCCACCTCAAAATGATTCGCATCAAATTGCGCCACCTCATGTGTGAATGCATACATGAACTCCTTCCAGCCAGAATATTCAAAGTATTTTGCAAAACGAACTAAGGTCGGCTTAGACGTGTGTGTAAGATTCGCGATATCCTCCATTGTGTACTCTGTTAATTTCTCTCTATTTGCTAAAATAAATTCCCCAATCGTGCGGCGTGCATCATATTGTTTGAACACGGCTTCTTCAATCCTCTGAAAAAGATACACCTTACTTCACTCCCTCTATCTGACGATTGAATAATTCCTCACCACTACCATTCTTAGTGGATTGATGTATTTTTACTTCATAATTTTTTATCTTATCATTTAATCTTGCGACCGTTTCAGTTAGTTGACGTTGTTTTTCTACTAATTTTTCATATTCATCTACCAAAATATCTTTACGTGCTTCCAAACTGCTGTCACCCTTTGAATAGAGCGTCATGTATTTAGATAATGCTCCTATCGACAAGCCAGAATTTCTCATACATTTGACAAACTCAATCCAATTTAAATCCTCCACAGAATAATCTCTGATTCCGGACTTCTTTCTCTTTACTGGCGGAATTAATCCTTGTTGTTCATAATACCTTAATGTTGCTGGAGTCACTTCATAAAGAGCAGCTGCTTTTGAAATATTCATCCTTTTCCTCCTACAGTATTCTTGGACTTACATACTATTTCTCACGTTATCTTTATAAATCGATTCGTTGCTAAGCTAAACAAGCCAATCCCGAATAAGGTAATTCCTATAATTGTCATCTGATTTCCTGCGCTTGTTTGTCCACTAAAATAAGAGATTACTTGAGAAGCATAGGGAGCCATAGTGGCACCTAAATTATAAGCCACCAATACAACGGTCGTTCCAAATTTTGCCGCATCCTGCCCCCCACTTGTAAATGTATGCATAAAATAAGGCATAATATTACGAAAGAAAAAACCTAAAGCAAATGAACAAATCAGACTAAAAATCAAGGAGGTTGATTGGCTACTCAAATAAATACTCGCTCCTGCCATACATGCAGCGATAGGCAGTAACCACTGATTAAGCCACTTGAACGTAAAACCAAATAAATTTCCTGCAATAAATGCCCCTGTAGCAATCGCTGCAATCATATTGCTCCCTGCAGTTGCATCGCCAATCTCCTGCTCAATTAATAAAGGCGTAATTTGCAAATTATAATTTATAAATAATAAAACAATCCAAAATAATACTGAGCCTAAAAGAAGAATCTTTCTCTTTTTTTCCTTGGACATCTTCACTGAAAGCTCAGATACTTCTTCTTTTTGTTGGCTTGCTTTTTGTGGGATGAAAAGGGCAATACAGATAAATCCAATCAGGGCGACACCATAAACAAGAAACGAACGCTCCCAACTAATTCTTACCAGCTGCCCTACACCAACCGTCATAAAAATACCACCGAGCCCTTCAAAGGCACTCTCTAATCCTAGCGCTTTTGCTTTTTTGTCATTCTCTGTTTGATACAACTGGCTAATCATCTGGATCATTAAACGATTAAACAAGCCAATTCCTAAACCTAACAAGCATCGTGAAGCAAAAAGTACCCAAAAATGTCCTTGATACCATGCAGGTAAGGTTCCAAATATAGAAACCATAGCCAAGCCTACCAGAATCGTATTTTTTGCGCCTAGCTTTTTTTCAACGACATTGGTTAAAAAAATACCTATGACTAAAAATAAGGATGGAATCGTCGTCAAAAGCCCCACATAAACTGGATTAATTTCTGAATAATCAGCCATAATCGCTGGAATGTTTGCCGAAATTGCTGGTGCAGAATTAACAATTAAAGCAACAGATAATAAAGCCATTAATTTCATTGAAAAAAATTTCATCGTATCCTCCCCTAGTAAAAACAAAAGTATCTCATTGCTTCTCTTAAATGCAACATAGTTCCTATGGTAAATTTTAGAAAAATAGAATCATGCTAATCTTCTGTTTCACTATTTCTCATCTATTAGAAACAATCAAAAAAAGAAGGATTCCTCTCACGTCTTTTGATTAGAAGAGCTAACTCTTCACTTGACTCACTAAACGCATAATCCTTCTCCCTTATAAAGTGTCCCTTCGTATAGCTTATATAATACGTTCCACTTAAATCGTCGTCCAATACTCCTCCTGTTGAACTGCTATGCTCTTTAAGCATGGCACAAAAACCAGTGGAGCTAACAAGTCACTCCACTGGTTCCATTCATCAATCGATCATAGAACTTGCTAAATTTTTGATTGTCTTTGAATTAAGAGGTAAAATAGATTTTTTTTAATCTAAGGTTGTACTTAGTTTTATCTCTTCTCTATCTAATTCAAAATCAAAGACTTAAGGTTGAATCACTTTTTTTGTTGAGGATTTATGAATCACACTTCCTCTATTGATTTCATTCAACAAAAAAACGAATCAGCTTTTTCAACAATCAGCCGACTCGTCTTTCTTAATTTTCCTTGTTTGTAATAGCCATCTTCACTCGCTGATTAACATCTACAGGAGTTCCAGCTTTTTTCAAATCATAAAATTCCGCCACAGCAGTAAAGAGCAAATCACTTGCTGAGTTAACCGCCGTTTCAACTGAATCTTGAATAACCCCAATCACAAAGCCTACTCCAACTACCTGCATCGCAATATCATTTGAAATATTGAATAAACTGCAAGCTAGTGGGATTAACAGCAAACTTCCCCCAGCAATTCCTGATACTCCAGTTGCTGAAATAGCAGATAACAGACATAGTAAAAAGGCAAGTGTAAAGGGAATCTCCATTCCAAGTGTGTGTGCTGTAGAAAGTGTCATGATAGAAATCGTAATTGCCGCGCCTCCACTGTTAGCTGTTGCTCCTAAAGGAATAGAAATAGCGTACGATTCTTTATTTAGTCCTAGCTTCTCAGATAATTCCATATTAATTGGAATATTCACCGCAGAACTTCGAGTAAAGAATGCTGGAATCCCGCTTTCTTTCATCGTATAAATCGTTAATGGAAACGGATTTTGACGGATAAGAACAAACACCATTAACGGGTATACAACAAAAGAGACCACTAACATTGTCCCTACAACTAACAAAATAATTTTACTATACTCGGCTAATCCTTTAACGCCAACTTCAGCAACTGAATTAAATACCAACCCAACGATACCAAATGGCGCAAAGCGGATAATGATTTGGACCACTTTAGAAATCGCCCCTGAGAAATCACTCACCACTTTTTTTGTACTCTCACTAAAGCTTCTTAAGCTAAAACCAATTAAGCTTGCCCAAAATAAAATAGCTAAGTACTCCCCATCCATCAACGCGCGAATCGGATTGGACACTGCATTGGTTAAAATGCCTGTCAGAATTTCGCTTAAATTATCTGGTGCCTCCTGTCCTGTAAACGCATCTGGCAAGACCAGCTTCACAGGAAATAAGTAACAGGCAACCACTGCTGCAAAAGCTGCCACCAGTGTAGCCAGAATGTAGAGAACAAACACCGTCTTCATATGGGTCTTTGTTCCTTTCTTATGTTTAGAAAGAGATTCGATAATTAAAAAGAAAACCAACAATGGCGCAATTGCCTTTAATGCCCCTATAAATAAGTCTCCTAAAACACCTATCGCTGTCCATGTCGGAACAAGCATACCCAAAATAATACCTAAAACAATCCAAAAAATAATCTGCTGAATCAATGAAAACCGATTCCATACCCCTACAACATTCATATGTACTCCTCACCATTTTTTAATCATTCTAATTTTCAGAAAATTATACCAAATTTCTGAAAAGAATTCAAATAACAATCAAATCCTTTCAAATTAATGAAATTACTGCTCCAATATTTTATCAAACTGATTATGCCATGAAAAAAAGAGCAAAACATAACTAAAACTAGTCACATTCTACTCTCTTAAAATACGAAGAAAAATTAAAAGAAAAACAGTTTTGTCTCTTCATGAACAATAGCTTATCTGTTCACTACTTGCTTACTTTTCCTATTCAAAAACAGGGATAAAAATCCTGTTCCTAAAAGAATTGCTGCTGAAACATAGTACGGGAAGAAATGATTAATATCAAACAGAGAACCTGCTGCCATTGGGCCTAAGATATTCCCAAAACTTGTAAAGGTTGAATTTAACCCATTGATTGTTCCTTGTTGGTCTCCTGCATGTTTGGATAAGTAGGTTGTCACAGCAGGTCTGAATAAATCAAATGCTAAGAAGACCACAAAGGTTGCAAACACAACTACTAAATTACTATTTGTAAAGGCAATAACCGCAATAAAGATGGCACTTGCAAAAAAGGTCAATTGAATCAGACCAATCTCACCAATTTTCCGTACAATTGCATCGAAGAAAAACAACTGACAGATAAGTGCCAAAACACCACTGACTGTAATAACCATCGCAATTTCACCCGTTGTAAATGCGAAGTTAATGGTTGCCATGATACTATAAATAGATTCAAACGCCTGCAGTCCAAAGGAAGAAATTAAAATAATTATAAACAGTGAGGTAAACATTGGGTTTTTAAGAATATCCATAAATGAACCCTTTTTTTGTTCCATCGCCGCTTGAATTCGTTTTTCAGGTTCCTTCAATACAGTCAACGTTAAGATAAAACCAACGAATGCTAAAATAGATGCTACATAAAAAGGGGCACGTATCCCCATATAGGCAATAAAACCACCAACTCCTGGTCCAATGATAAATCCACCACTAATAGCTGCTGATACCATTCCCATTGCTTTTGGTCGTTCGGTAATAGTAGTCATATCTGCAACAAAAGCTGTCACTGAAGGCATAATCAAGGCTGCCGCTATTCCCCCCAACCCTCGAGAAATATAAAAGCCACTTTTTGCTTGTGCTAGCCCAAAAAGCAATTCTGATAAAGAAAAAATAATCATTCCTGTTGCAATCATTTTTTTTCGACCGATTTTATCTGATAAAACACCCGCGATAGGCGATGTAATTAACTGTGCTATAGCAAAAATAGAAATCATCATTCCCATCGTTGTCCCAGAAAAATTCATTTCCTCTTTCAACTGTGGAATAACGGGAATCACTAATCCCACACCTAAAAATACTAAAAATAAGTTAGAAATTGCTAAATACATCATACTGTTTTTATTTTTCATGATTTCCTCCCCCATTAAAAAACAGCCATTAAAAATGGCCATTTATTTTTTCATTTATCTATTTGTTTTGACACACGTATTTTAGAACGACAAAAAAGCCTCTGTTCTTTATTCTATAATAATTACAGAAATTTATCACTCTTTTTTGCTTACTTTTCCCATGAGAATTTGCTCATAATTTTGCATTAAGTATTTACTTTAACTTCAAAAAAAAACAATTTACATATGTGGACAAGAAATAGAGGGAATTTTTCCCTTCTAACTTCTTCTATCTAATCATCGTCATGTAGGCATTATACAGGCCTTTGATTTTTTCAATACACAGCCCATAATATTTACGTATTTCAGGATTTTTAGAAACCAGTAAATAACTTTCAATCGTTAAAATTTCTTCTAAATTTTTTACTTTAGGATAATTCGTTTCTTTTTCTGACAGCTTATCCAGATAAACTTTTAAAATCCTGAGATACAAGCCTTCCGCCTCTCGTATTTCGCATTTCTTTTGGAGGGTTCTGTAGTAGCTACTGAGATCTCTAGCAAAATATTCCCCATGACGTTCCTCATTTTCATAGGCATAATAGTGACCAAATGGCGTGTTCCACTTCATTTTTTCAATACTCGACAAGTCTAAGGAGAACTTGTGGGCAGTCTCTTCTTTTCCATCACTCACAGAATAAAGACTTGTTACATACTCTATCGGCATCGTTGTTAGATACTCAAATACTTCTTTATTTAGCCTTTCATACTCAATATGTGAGGAAGAATACCAATAAATATAGTTATTATCCAAACGCCCAACAATACGAAGCTCCCCATCAAATTGAAGATAACATTCAATCGTTCGTTTTGATTTATTCAATCCATAAGAAGGGATTCTTTGATTTTCTACGGTCACCAAATTATTCATTTTTATTCACCTGCTCTTTTCTCATCTCATAGTACAATTCATTTGAGGCACCATTCTTTTTCACGTCACCATTCTTTTTCCATTTGAATATGTTTTTGTAAAAACACACCTGAAAAGTGAGTATTAACCCACTTAACAGGTGCTTCTATTATTACTTATTTTTTTGCCACGACAATAAACCGATGTTCTCTATTTTCTATATAGCCTTTTCTTTTTAACTCTTCTTCTACTGCAAGTAACTCATCAAAATTCTTCTCGACTGAAAAATCAGGAAATTCCCAGGGAATCGTCTTCACGTAATAGATAAGCGCATCCATTGTATAAAATTTTTGTACAGGATAGCATTCATTGGCATAAATAATTGTGAAACCCTTTTGCTTCAACTCTTTAACGACAGTTGATAAATGTAACGGAAACGACAATTTTTGAAACCCAGGAATAAGCTTTGACGAGAGCTGAATTCCATTTAAATCTCCAACCTGCTGAGTAATGAAATAGCCATCTGGCTTTAAGACACGTGCAACTTCTTCAATTGAAAATGATTCATGGGAGTTGCTAACGAGATCAAACGAACAATCAGAAAAATTTAACTGATCATTTTTTTCAACAAATTGTACATCTACGCCCTGAGGCTTTAACGTCTTCAATAATAACTGATAATTAGGCGCCCAGCCTTCTGTCACTGCCGTCTTTTCTTTCGGATGATGAAAAGAGTTTAGCAGCTCGCCTCCACCGGTTCCCATGTCTAAAAGCTGACAGTCATTTGTTAAATGCTCATGGATGAATGTCTCATAGCACCAAGGCGTCTCTTCCATATAATAGTTGCCATCAAGATAAGAAAAATCCCATCCTTGAAAACTTTTTTGATTTTCTTCGCTCTTTTTCCAGCTGTTTAATTTTTCTTTATTGTCCATTTCTATATCTCCTCATTCATAATTTGAATAAAAACGATATAGCCAATTGATAGGAAAAATTAGTTATCCTCGATACAGTGCCTATCAAAATCAGCTATATCGAGGAGTTACCTCGGAGTAAATTCATCATTCATGCGTCCTTTCTGAATATAAAAGGGGTGTTATTTCTCTAAGACACCTTCTTCTACAGTATAATATAAACAAACAAAAACAAAAAGAGTAGATACCAGATTTATGACCTCCCTATAAGACAGACAAAAATTCTGTCTCAAAGGATAGACTTCATTCACTCAAAGTATCTACACATTTTACTTAATAAATTCTATGAAACAAACCGTTTACCAATAACCCTTATCGGAATGGCATTGCCAAAGAAAAAGATAAGAATTGTTTGAATTGGAAGCATCACAGCAGCCTTCATTAAACGAATCGCCCAAAGCTTTTCATCTGTGAAAGGAATGCCATACATGATGGACAACCACAACGGAGTTAAAAATAGACTAATCACTAATGTATTTACTAATACACAGAAAAAAGCATTTTTGAGTGTAACACTTTTCTTATAAAAGAAGAAGCCATAGACCCATCCGCCAATAAATGCATTGAGTGTAAACCCAATAAAGAACGGTGCTTTCCCCAACAAAGTATTTCCTATTATATCTGCAATAGATGCGCCCACACCTGTCCAAAAAGGCCCAAACAAAGACGCCATAACTACTTCTGGAATAAAATCAAAGGTTATTTTTATTAATTGTGTTTCAAAACCAAATACTTGAGATAGTATGACCATTAAAGCAATAAGTAAGCTAATGGTCGTCATAGCGTGTACATTTAATTTCTTCATTACGAGCATCTCCTCTTGAGCTGCTACACAAAGATTCATGCAGCGAATGCGAGGACAAAACCGCGAATTACTATTCTTCGTTCATAGAGCAACATCCCATCTCATGTGACACTTAACGCTTTGTCCTCTACTCTGTTATTTTTTATTAATGATGATTGTAGCTTAGATAATAGAATCCGGAAACAAATACTGCTCCGCCAACAATATTGCCTAAATAAACGGGGATAAAGTTTTGGATAAAGTCCATCCATGTACTGCCGCCTTCAAAGATTGCTGCTGGAATGACAAATGCATTTGCCACACTATGCTGAAATCCGATGGCAACAAAAACCATCACCGGAAACCAGATGCCTAAAATTTTTCCAGCACTATCCTTTGCTCCATAGCACAACCACAAAGCAAGTCCGACAAACCAGTTACAGCCAATACCTGAGACAAATGCCTGAAGAAATGAGCTCTCCACTTTGTGCTGTGCCACGCTAATCACTTGCGCTTGAAAAGCACCTGTATGAGTTAAACCAACAAAGTGACCAAAAAAGTAGGCAACAAAAATAGCACCAACAATATTCGCAAGTGTGATGACTAGCCAATTCTTTATTAATTCCATCAGTGTCACTTTTTTTGCAAAAAACGCACTGCTAACGGCCATCATATTCCCTGTGATTAATTCGCCACCTGCTAATAAAATGACAATCAGACCAATTGGAAAAACACTTGCTCCTACCAGACTTGCAATGCTTGGCAACTCAACTGAAATAGAGGCAGATACACGAATATACGCTAAATATCCTAATGAAATCATCGCGCCCCCAATAAATCCTAGAATTAGCTTCGCTAAAAGAGGCTTTTCAATTTTTTGGCTCCCCATCTTGATACTTTGTTGTAAAATTTCACCTGGATTTAACATATACCCATCTCCTCATTCTTCAAAAACTGATTTTCCCATTTTGACAATTCGTTTATACTATATCTAATTCTTCAAAATGACTTAAAATTTTAATGTCTTGTGAGACACTAACAAACGCTTTTGGATCAACTTCTTTCATGACCTTTGCTAAAAGCTCCATCTCATAAAAAGTGATGACTGTAATCAAAATTGTTTGTGCATGATAATCATACGCACCATATCCTTGGGGAATGACCGTGATTCCTCGCTTCAAAACCTTTTGTAATTCCGGGATGACGTGGTTTGGCTGCTGAGTAATCACCATGACTTGAACTTTCTGATGCTTGACATAGACTAAATCAGTTACTTTTCCACTGACAAAAATAGCAAGCAAACTATAAAATGCATAGGGCCAGCCAAAAAGATAGCCCGCGGTTAAAATAATTAGACCATTAATTCCCATTGAGATTGCACCAATACTCCGTCCAGTATGCTGTCTGAGTGTAATAATAAGTGCATCCATTCCTCCTGTAGAAATCCCATATTTCAATGCTAATCCTAAGGAAAACCCATTGATCACACCGCCAAAAATAGCACAAATAATCGGATCATTCGTAAGCGGCACTGTTGGAACCATTGAAATAGCAATAGAAGCAAAGGTGACAGAAATCACTGTAAAAAAGACAAATTTTTTGTTTATCTTGAACCATGCTAAGATAAACATCGGAACATTTAACAAATAATAAATAACAGAGATAGACAGCGTAAATCCACCACTTCGATCAAATAAGGTCGAGAGAATTTGCGCAATCCCAGTCAATCCACCTGCATAAATATGCCCCGGTTGCCAAAAAAAGTTAAGCGCTATCGAATACAAAAATGCATAGATTAACGCAATAGTTACTTTTGTCACAAAATCTTGCCAAAACTTTTCTTGTTTTGCCTTAAACATTCTACTACACTTCCTTCATTTCCTCAAAGAAATTTTGTAACTCTTCACAAGGAACTCGTTTTTCTTCACCAGTCTTCATGATTTTAACCGTTATTTTATTACTCTGTATCTCCTCCTCTCCAATAAATACAACGAACTTTGCTCCTAAACGGTTGGCCGTTCGTAGCTGCGCTTTTAGTTTCCTATACTGGATCTCCTGCTCAGCAATCAACCCGGCATGTCGGGCGATTTGAGCGATACGTAAGGCTACGCTGCTTTCTTCATGACTAAAACAAGAAACATAGACATCAATTGATTGTGAGGTGGTCAGTTCTTCTCCCTCTGCTTCAATGGCAATTAATAAGCGCTCAATTCCTAAGGCAAAACCAAAACCTGTGTCTCTCTCATCAGGACCGCCAAACTCACCAATTAGCCCATCGTATCTTCCTCCTGCACAAATTGTCGTTAGAACATGATTAAACCCTGGCGCATCACTCATAATCTCAAATACGGTATGATTATAATAATCCAATCCGCGAACCATGCGATGATCGATTTCATATGGGATGCTTAAGTTATTTAACAATTTTTTCACTTCATCAAAAAAAGTTTTACTTTCCTCATCCAAATAAGCCAAAATAGAAGGTGCTTTCTCTACAATTGTTTGATCCTCAGGTGCTTTACTGTCAAGTACACGCAGTGGATTTTGATGAAGACGACGCAGCGAATCGGGACTTAATTGATCCTCTACTTTTGTCAAATAGGCAATCAGCGCTTCTCTATATCGGCTTCGACTTTCTACATTACCAAGAGAATTGATAACAAGTTTCGTGTGAGTAATCCCTAATTGTTGGAAAAAATCTAATGCCATTGCGATTGTTTCCACATCGGTTGCAGGACTCTTTGTTCCTATTGCCTCTACACCAATTTGATGAAACTGGCGCAGACGTCCCGCCTGAGGTCGTTCGTACCGAAACATTGGCCCTATATAATAGGCTTTAAAAGGTTGCGGGTGTTCTGGTCCGTAAAGCTTGTTTTCCACATAACTGCGAACCAGAGCCGCAGTTCCTTCCGGTCGAAGCGTCACATGTCGATTTCCTTTATCATAAAAATCATACATCTCTTTTGATACGATATCTGTGCTTTCTCCAACACTCCGTACAATCACTTCAAAATGTTCAAAAATCGGTGTCCGTAGTTCTTTAAAATGATATAGATTGAATACCTCACGTGCCTTGTTTTCAATAAATTGCCATTTTTCAGATTCCCCCGGTAAAATATCTACCGTCCCTTTTGGTTTTTGGTAATTCATCCTTCATCCTCCTCATTTAAAAGTGATTTGCTGTAGGAAGTCAAAAAAGTGTGAACAAGTAAAAAGGACCGAATTGACCGTTGCTTTCTACTTGTTCCACTCATCTATTTAGCGACTAGCTAAATTGAATATCCAAATCCACTTCTTTTTCTACTGTCGATAAAAGGTCTCCATGAATCATGACATCTGTCGCTTTATTTAATTCATCATACATTTCAATATCTTTATCATGTTCAATGAATGCGACAAATTGACGGAATGTTTTATAAGCAGGCTGTGTTCCTTTTCCTAGTTTGTCCTGATAACCACGAATATCTAATGCCTGACACGCAGCCATTATTTCCGTTGCCACCACCCGTCTAGAATTCAATAAGATTTCTGCAGCAGTTCTTGCGGCAGTGGTTCCCATACTAACAAAGTCTTCTTGGTTTTCACATGATGGAATAGAATCAACACTTGCTGGGTGTGCCAAGATTTTATTTTCAGAAACTAAAGAAGCACATGCATATTGTGTAATCATAAATCCAGAGTTTAGACCAGGATGTTTTACTAAGAATGAAGGGAGCTTACTTAATTGTGTATTCACTAATCGTTCTACCCGACGTTCAGAAACATTTCCAATTTCAGCCACGGCGATTCCCAAGAAATCAAATGGTTGAGCCATTGGTTCCCCATGGAAATTCCCGCCAGAAATCACTTTTCCGTCACGCGTAATAATTGGATTATCTGTTACTGAGTTTATTTCAATCTCAACTTTCTCTTTCACATATGCAATAGAATCCTTACTCGCACCATGAATTTGTGGCATACAGCGTAATGTATATGGATCTTGCACATGATCAGGTGTTGCTTCGGTGATATATCCGCTTCCTTCGATGAGTCGACGAATATTTCTAGCAGTTGCTAGTTGTCCGCTTTGTGGGCGAATGGTATGAAGTTCTTCTTCAAATGGACTGGAAATGCCCCCATGTACTTCTAAAGAAAGTGCACCTGCAATATCTGAAAGTTTTAGTAATTCAATCGCGTCATACGTAGCTAGTGCACCGACTGCTGTCAAAACAGTTGTTCCATTAATGAATGCCAGCCCTTCTTTTGCACTCAATTGAATCACTTCTAGTCCAGCCTTCTGCATTGCTTCTTTTCCTGACAGCAATTCTCCTTTATAGTAGGCTTTCCCAAGACCTAATAAAGGCATCACCATATGTGCCAATGGTGCCAAATCTCCAGATGCACCTAATGAGCCTTTTTCTGGAATAAATGGGTGAACCCCTTTATTTAACATAGCCATCAGTGCTTTAACTGTACTTAATCGAATACCAGAATAGCCTTTCACAAGTGAGTTTACGCGAATCAACATGATTGCACGAACCACATCCTCTGCAAACGGATCACCGAATCCAGAAGCGTGCGTACGAATAAGATTTTCTTGTAGCTGCACTGTATCATCTTGGGAGATGCTTACATTACACAATGAACCAAACCCTGTATTTACTCCATATACCACTCTTTTTTCTGCTACAATATCGTCAACAATCTTACGAGAGCGGTTAACTGCTTCCTCTGCACTTTCTGCAATACTTACTTGAACATTTTTTCTTGCAACGGCAACAACATCTTCCAATGTTAAGCTTTCGCCATCTAAAATAATTACTTTGTTATCCTCTTTCATGTCTAATATCCTCCAATTTTCATTTGCTTATATACAAATGTTTCTAGTCTTGTGTCGCGCCTGGTCTTTTCTCTTTATTAATGACAAAATATAGAATACTTGCAACAATTACTCCGATTAATCCTGCAATCAGATTGACTGGATTTGCTGCTGCAACCATCCAAATACTCACCACAATGGAAATAACAGGAATGACTGGTCCTAGAGGTAGTTTAAAGGCTGGTACAGTATCCATCTTTTTCCGTCTAAGCCAAATCAGTGCCAAAGCTGTTGGAATATATTGGAAGAAACGGAAAACAACACTCAGTTCAGCCAATTGTTCAAATGAACCACTTAATAAAAATCCGATTGTAATTAACCCGGAGACGATAATAGCGACAATCGGTGCCCCTTTACCATTTTTCTTTGCAATTATTTTTGGTAATAATCCTTCATCTGAAATTGATGCACCATAACGTGGGATCATCAAAGAATCACCCATATTCAACCCGGCAATAGAAATTAATGCGCCAATTGAAATAATCCATTTCCCTGCAGGTCCGACCATCTCCACAAAGGCATCCTGTACTGGGGCATTACTTTGTAAAATCCCCATACCAAGCATTGCGATTGTTCCAGCAATAATCATAAAGTATAAGATAGATACGATACTAATTGAGCCAATTATTGCTTTTGGTACGTTTTTCTTCGCATTACGCATTTCTCCTGCTACTACCGGCAACGCTTCAAACCCAATAAAGGCATAAAATACAGTCAGTGAGGTAGAAGCCATCGCCTGAGATAAGGTCATGTCAGGATTTAACTGTAGAAAAGGAGTAAAGTTTCCAGCGTCAATTCCATTTTTAATAAAGAAAATACTCATCAGCGTAAAAGCAATAATAGGAATTAATTTCGCAATAGTAATCGTGATTGTAAAAATCTTTGATGTCTTAATTCCCATGCTATTAATTGTTGATAAAAAGATGATTAATAGCACACTTATAAGTGTATTTTGTCCTTCTAATGACGGAAATGTTTGAATTAATAATTTCGCAAATCCTGCAGCCATTGCAGCCCAGGCAATAATCGTCACAAACCAGCCCAAAATTCCTACGTTAAATCCAACAAAATCACCAAATGCTGCTTTTGCATATTGGAATGCCCCACCATTTTTGTTAAAGTATCCAGCAACTTCCGCAAAGCAGACAGCAAGCATTAATACAAGTAATACGTCAACTAGCATAGCGACGAGCGATGCTGGTCCTAAATCCTGATAAATGGTTCTAGGAAGTAAGAAAATCCCTGAACCAATTACCGCATTAATTCCGTATAACGTAGCTCCGTTCAGACTAAACTTTGCTTTATCCTCACTGCTCGATAGCTCCTCTGGGTCTTTAATATCCGAAACCTCCGGAATCTGTTCCTCATTTTGCATGGTTATTCTCCTCTCGTTTAAAACGTTTTCATTCTCGTTTAAACCTAAGTGCAACTGACATAAATTAGTTTTACTGCATCGTCCTTGTTTAACAGTTCTAAAACAGTTTGTTCAGTTATTTCAGTAAGTGCGAGACTATCGTATCGTTTCAAGAAATAAGTAGCGTCATTTATTTTTACTGCACACTCATCTATGCAATATAAATAGCTGTCTTTTTCTATCGAGTATAGAGAATTATGTGCTTGAACCAGCTTCATCTCCCCTTGCATAGATTTTTTATAGATCAAATTAAAATCAATACATTTCCCTTCACTTGTTGTAGGAAGTGCTCCATCAAACTCTCCTACCTCGTATGTGTCTAGTCGTATCGTTTTTTCTCCATGTGTCAGGATAACGCTTCCTTCAAGTGGCATCAAAAGTCTATGGTATCCAGGTAATAAAGTGAATTCTGAATACTGCTGTTCAATCGTGGCACTAGAAATTCGATAATCAAATGTTCTTTTTTGATAATCTCCCTCTGGAGGGAAGAGGAAAAGCTCAGTTGTCTTTCCTCCACTCCAAGTTGACTGCTTATACTGGTTATGCGTAAAATGTTCTATTTTCATCTTAGAATAATCCAGAAATGTTTCCTTCAGCATCTACATCAATTCGTTCTGCTGCTGGTGATTTAGGAAGTCCCGGCATCGTCATTACTGCACCCGTTAAAGCAACAATAAATCCTGCGCCAGCAGAAACCTTCAAATTACGGATAGTTACAGTAAAGTCTTTAGGTGCACCAAGCAACGTGGCATCATCAGAGAAAGAATATTGTGTTTTTGCCATACAAATTGGGTACTCAGTAAAACCAAGCTTCTCTAATTCTGCAAGCTCTTTTCGTGCACTTGGTGCAAGCTCGATTCCTTTTCCACCATAGACACGTTGAACAATTTTTGTTAATTTTTCTTCTATTGAATCAGATAGATCATATACATGGCTGAAACTATTTGGTTTGTCTGCTAATTCGACTACTTTATTTGCAAGATCAATCCCGCCTTCGCCACCTTTTGCCCAAACATCTGATAAGGTCACTTCAACACCACGTTCTTTACATGCGTTCTCAATAGCTGCTAATTCAGCGTCCGTATCGGTTGGGAACTTGTTGATTGCTACTACAACAGGCATGCCGTATACTTCCTGAATATTACTCAAATGTTTTTCTAGATTAGGAAGTCCCTTAAGAACCGCTTCTACACTTTCTGTTCCTAAATCTGCTTTTTTCATTCCACCATGCATCTTTAAAGCACGAATAGTCGCAACTAAGACAACCGCATCTGGTTTTAATTCTGCCAAACGACATTTGATATCAATAAATTTTTCTGCGCCTAAATCTGCACCAAATCCTGCTTCTGTTACTGCGTAATCTGCATACTTCAATGCAAGCTTTGTCGCAAGAACACTATTACAACCGTGTGCAATATTCGCAAATGGACCGCCATGAATAAATGCAGGTGAGTGTTCAAGTGTTTGTACAATATTGGGTTGAATCGCTTCTTTTAAAAGTGCTGTCATTGCGCCTTCTGCCTTTAGGTCTCCTGCTGTGACAGGTTTTCCTTCAAAGTTATAGGCAACGATGATTTTCTTTAACTTTTCTTTTAAATCAGTAATATTATTTGCCAAACAAAGAACCGCCATGATTTCAGAAGCAACGGTAATATCATATCCATCTTCACGTGGAACGCCGTTAACTCTGCCTTGAAGACCATTTACGATATGACGTAGTTGTCGATCATTCATATCTACCACACGCTTCCAGGTAATTCGTCGGCTATCGATTCCTAGTGCATTTCCTTGATGAATATGGTTATCTAACAAGGCTGCCAATAAATTATTTGCCGCACCGATTGCATGAAAATCCCCAGTAAAATGTAAGTTGATATCTTCCATTGGAACTACTTGTGCATACCCGCCTCCTGCAGCTCCACCCTTGACACCAAATACTGGACCTAAAGATGGCTCACGTAGTGCAATGGCAGCCTTTTTGCCAATTTTTGACAAGGCATCCACTAGCCCAACGGATGTCGTGGTTTTTCCTTCTCCAGCTGGAGTTGGCGTAATAGCCGTAACAAGAATTAATTTGCCACGCTTAGCTTTATCTAAATCGCCTAATTTACTAACATTTATTTTTGCTTTATAATCTCCATACAATGATAGACTGTCTCTAGGAATTCCAAGTTTTTCAGCAACATTCGTAATTGGATTCATCTTAACCTGATTTGCAATTTCGATATCTGATAAATTTGTCATTTTTTTCTTCCTTCCTACCTAAACAATTTTTTCGATGGCAGTATAAATTTCATCTGCTAGACTCGTTCCTTCACTTAACAGTACATTTCCCTTTTCTTTGTAGCGAGTGACAAATTCTTCATCCTTTACCCCAGAAAGATTAATCAAAACATTTAGCCAAGCACCCTGCAGAGCAGATTTCAAATTCAACGCAGCTACACCTAAATCACTTGCTGCATTTGTATTTGATTTTCCAATCAATTCTCTTGTCACCTTTAACGCTTCTACTGCGATTTCCATCATTTTGAAAGGTGTCTGTGTTGCGCCCTCCAAGGCACGCTGCATTGCTTGCTTACGGATTTCTTTTTCTTCCTCAGTATCTTTTGGCATTGTAAATACTGCAGATACTTTATTAAATGCCTCTGTATCCTCATCGATTGCACGTATAAATGCAGACTGTAATCGAGCCGCTTCTTTTTGTGCCTTACTTACTTCCTCTTCAAATTCTGCATATTTCTTTTTTCCAATGGTTAATTCTGTTACCATTTTTGTTAATGATATCCCCATTGCACCTGCAAGTGCTGATGCGGAGCCCCCACCAGGAGCTGGTGCATCTGATCCTAAGACCGTTACAAAGTCTTTTACTTCTCTATCGATTAACTGCATGGTCAGTCCTCCTAATTTAGTAGATGATTTTCCAAAATTTGTTTTTTATAATCAAATTCTTCAATTTGAAGATAATACTCTGCGCAGTCAATAAGTGCTTTTGCAGGAGTTAACCCAATCACTTCACTGCCAATAATATTTACACCATATCTTTTGGCTTCAAATCGAATTGTTTCAAACGCTCGATATAAAGGAGTTCCTTCATAATTGACCATATTCATTGAAACTTGTGCAATGTTCCGATCTTCCAGCATCACGCCAATTCCCTTACAATATTTAAATCCGCCGCCAGATCCGCGAACAATTTTCGCAATTTTATTTGCGATGTCAATATTATCTGTATCTAAGTTCACATTAAATGCAACCAATGGCATACGAGCCCCCACAGCAGTGACTCCCGCAGTTGGATGGGGGTTTCTTTCACCAAAGTCAGGTGCCCACTCTTCTTCCAACAATTTTTCTGCCATTCCTTCAAATTGTCCTTTTCTTACTTTCGCTAAGTTTGTACGAGCAGGTGTACTTGCAGATTCCTCATATAAGAAAATTGGAATGTTTAGTTCATCATTAATTCTTTTCGCTACTTTTTTTGAAATTTCAACACATTCTGCTGTAGTCACGTCTTTAATTGGTACAAATGGAACAACATCTGTTGCGCCCATACGAGGATGCTCCCCATGATGCTTTGTCATGTCAATGTGTTGGCTTGCATACTTAACTAGTTGAAAAGCAACTTCTTGAATACCGTCTTCATCTCCAACTAGAGTAAATACACTACGATTATGACTTGTATCAGATGAATAATCTAAAAGAGTCACACCATTCACACTTTTTGCAGTATTCACTAATCCTTCAATTACTTTTTCATCGCGACCTTCACTAAAATTTGGGATACATTCAATTAATTTTGCCATTTAAAACATCCTTTCTTTTTTACGCTCTCGTCTTCAAAATTTCTTTTAAGTAACAAAGTAAATACTTCAGCTTGTACAGGTCATCACTCCTGTACAAAATAAAAATACGCAGTTCATCCTCACAATTTTTATTTCAAAAAAGTCAAGATTTATACGTTAACAACCTCTCAAAAACTTGTTAACGCTTTCATTTACGGCTTTACCTTACCATGCTTATATGGGTTGGTCAACACGTCAAAATTGCGTGTTACCAGCCTTTTCTCATCATTCAAAGACAATTTCTATCAAGAGAATTCTGTTTGAAACGTTCACCTTATTTTTTATGAGCAAATAATTTGACACTTTTTTGACTGCTTTTTTTACACTTGGAGTAGAACTCATAAGGAAGAAATAACTGAGTCGTCACTTAAAAATAATCTATTCCCTAAACACTTTTGATAACATACGCAATCTAGGTGTTTTCATAAATAAAATAAAAGGATTATAAAACGAACGGAAAAACAGTGCAAGAAATAAAGAGAAAAAAATAAACATAAAACCAATTATTTATTTTTTTACAACTACGAAAAAAGAATCAATCAATAGATTTTGTAATGAGTTTTAGTTCTTTTGACGTTTAATTGATTCTAAAATGAGAAAAAGAAGAACTAAAATTAAATTTTTCTCATTAATTATTTTTTAAACAGGAGGTCGGATAGATGGATAAACTTATTTTACTCGTCGACTTTGGTAGTACCTATTCGAAGTTTACCGCAATCAATGTAACAACCATACAGGTAGCTGCTCATATCAGCCTACCTACCTCCCATGAACAGGGAATTATGGCATGCTATCAAAAAGGAGAACACACACTTTTACAGCAGCTAGGAAAATCCGCTTTTGACGAGGTCTTTATCTGCTCCTCTGCATGGGGCGGATTTCGTATGGTCTCTATTGGTCTAACTGAAAGTCTCACTGCAGAAGCGGCAAAACGAGCGGCACTAGGTGCTGGAACAAGAGTCATCAATACCTATCACTATAGACTAACAAAAGAACAAGTGATAGAAATGAACCAATTAAATCCAGATATTATTCTATTATCTGGAGGAACAAATGGTGGAAACCAACAAATTATCTGTCATAATGCACAAATGTTAAATCGTTATTTATCCTCAGGAACTATCTTAGTTGCTGGAAATGAAGCAGCAATTCCTGAAATTCGTTCTCTTTTAACTAGCCCTCATCTAACCGTCTATTACACAAAAAATGTCATGCCTAAAGTAAATGTTTTACAAGCAGAACCAGTAAGAGAAATAGCCAGAGACATCTTTTTAAAAAAGATTATTCAAACAAATGGCATTGAGGAAGTTGCAAAAAAGAGTCAGTTACCAATTATTCCGACTCCTACATCTGTTTTATTGGCGATTCAGTTATTAGCAGATGGACTGCCAAATATTCAGGGAATCGGTCCAACATTAGTAGTTGATGTCGGCGGTGCAACTACAGATGTATTTAGTGTTGGAAATCCGCCAATCACAGATAATCAGACATTTTTTGAAGGGCTAGAAGAACCTCACGCTAAGAGAACAGTAGAAGGTGATTTAGGCATGCGATATTCTTCGGAAAGTTTGATTGAAGCTGTTGGGTTTGATGACTTTCAGAAACTATTTCAGGGTGATAAACAAGCATTACACCGAAGCGTTAAAAAACGAATCACACAGCCGACCTATCTTCCCGACACAAAAAAAGAGCAGCAGTTAGATACACTACTTGCCTCAAAAGCGATAGAACTTTCAGTTAATCGGCACGCGGGGACGCTACGTGCGAGTCAAACACCTAATCGAACCGTTTATTATCAAAAAGGAAAAGACTTGCGTACATTTCCAAATGTCATAGGGACTGGGGGCGTTCTTGTCTATCATCAGCAACCCAAACAAATCCTAAAGTATGCGTGTTTTTCTGATACTACTCATTTAAAACCCTTAGCTCCCACTTTTTTTATTGATACACATTATTTATTTTCAGCACTCGGGCTTCTTTCCCAAAGCTATCCGCAAGCAGCCCTTCTTCTGTTGAAAAAAATGATTTTACCTTGTTAAAAAGACTTAGAAAAAGAGTGGTCGAAATAAAAGAGTTCAGTTCCAAGAACCAAGTAGGTACTATGGATATGGATCAGCGGAAGTGAAGCTACATGATTTGCAGTACCAAATAGGTACGTTTATGCAACTATTTGTGAAGCCTTCAACTCTAGCATGCATGCGCAGAAGTTGTTGATAGACAAACGTAATGGCGTCCTTCTACTTATTCTTGAACTATCTTCAATTTGACTTCTACTTCATAATAATTCATAACAAATACCCCCAAAAATTGTATTTTTCAAGTACAACTTTTGGGGGCACATCATTTCTCTCCTTGCTCAAACTTTTCATCCTAGCTAGAGACTACAGAAAACTTCTATTTATCTAATTTTGTATACGTGTCATGGCAAATTTACTCCTATCTAATCAGCTTGTGAGGATGCTCCTTCAAAAACAACCTCGCGCAGATAGTGCAGCTCATATTGATCTCGATAAGGGCTAAGATTTTCGACTGCTTTCTCGTAATAGTAGGACTCTTCTCTATCAAGCAATTTGCTTAGGTTTGGCTCTTGCATCACATGTGTATTCAACAAATGTTTAACAATCGCTTTATAGAAATATAAGATTCCTAAATCTCGCGGGTTGGTCATTTGTGTTTGAATTTCATTAAATCGCAAGAGCGCTTCAAATACTGCCTGATAGTCCCCTTCCAACAAATCAATTAGTGCAAGATAGACACTTAACTGCGTTCTCTTCCAGGGAGAAGTGAGATTGACATACATTTCATTTGATCGTTGTAAATAGAGTCGAGCTTCTTTATAATCCTGTGCAGCAAAAGCTGAAATCCCCATATCTACATAAAAAATAACTAAACTAGTAATCAAACTCGTTTCCTCACATAAAACAATCGCTTTTTTCTGATAAGAAATTGCCTTCTCATAATTTTGTCTCAATCGTTCAATTTCTGCAAGATAATCATAAGAAGCTGCTATGTTACTTGCATATTTTTCTCTTACTTCATCAGAAATAGTAAAGATGGTAATAGATTCATGAAACAATCGTTCAGCAACTTCTAGTTCACCAACCATTAAGTTATATAAACCTTTTAGACGTAACAAAATCCCGATTGATTCGTGATCATTTGTCCTTATTGAGATGGACATCGCTAATTCTATATAGTGCGCCATATCGCTTGCATTATCTGTCTGAATAAAGTAATAAATCATTTGTCGATAAGCCTTAACCAGATAACGATCATTGTGGTATTCTCTTGCTTTTACAATCACTCGTTGAATATTTTCAATTCCCCGACCGTAATTTCCTCGATTAATGAAGTAGCGACCCTCAAGATATAGATATTTCATTAACAACAGCTGGTAATCCTCTTGTTCTCCGTAAAGCTCTTCGTTTCTTTTTAACTGCTCACCAATTTGTTCAAATTTTTCAAATTCCTTTTGCCATTCTACCGGCTGAAGCTCAATTGCTATTTCGCTTCGCTCATTGTAAATGGGAAAAAGTTCGTGTTGAAACTTCAAAGACAGCTCTAGCTTTGATAATTCATAATCAAGAGATTTCAATTCTTGATTTGCATACTTATAGTGATAGGCCACCAAAGATAACAGCTCTTTATCGTTTGTCAGCTTCCATTGCTGTTCAAATAAGAAAGCAATCTGTTCGTGAATGACACGAAGTTTTGTTGCAGATTGTTTCGAGTAGATATATTCCCGTAATTTTTTTTGTTTAAAGCAGACACTAATTTTTCCGGAAAACACTCGTTCAATTAATAAATTTCTCTGTTGTAAATTTGCAATTGCATGCGCAAGCTGCTCATGATCTGTTCGTAAAATCGTCTCAAGCATGGACAATTCAGCCAGCTCTCGAAAATATGAAACAATTTCTAATACTTCTTCCTCAAAAGTTGAAAGCTGTGTAAGAGAAAACTCCAGCTCTTCTTGAATTTTTGGTGTAATATAGTCAATCTTTGTTCCTACTCTAAGCTGTCTAACGTATTCTATTAAGAAAAGAGGATTCCCTTCTGATTCTTCATAGAGCTTATCATAAAAATCATAGCTGAATTTTTGATCTGGTATCTGTTTTTCAATAAAGGCTTTTATTGCCTCTCTTGGAAAAGGGTCTAATAAAAGCTGTGTAAGCTTATCATAATGACTAACAGCATTAATAAAATCGGTGATTCGTCTGTGGTGATCTGTGCGCAGGGTTAGAAGAAACATACAGTCTTCATTGTGTAACAACACACTTGTCAATAATTGAAGACTTCGCTCATCTATCCACTGCAGGTTTTCGATTAAAAAGACTACTGAATGAATTTTTGCTATCTTATTAAGGATGACAAGCAAAAATTGAGAAAGATAATTCATATCTGAGTCATCCACTGACTCTTCAAAACAGGCGCTTTGTTTATCCAAAAAACTAGGGAAAAACCGATAGCACATGGCACGCCATGTTTCTTCCTCCACTATTTTTTCATCAACAACAATTTGGTCAATCTGATTGATAATCTCCCGCCACATTCTCAAGGTAAAGCCTTGTTCTGCTTGGTAACAAGTTACCTTAATTAAAAGTTTCGGTGCCGTATTACTTAAGACAAGCTGACATAAAGCAGTTTTTCCAACACCATCATCTCCTTGAACAATGACCGATTGAAATGCCTGCTTATGAAAGAAACAGTCAAGGTTTGCTTCTAATACTTCTATTTCAGCTGTTCTACCAAAAAAACGGTAATTCTTCACCTTTTTTTGTTCCTTATTTCTTTTAACAATTGCTAACGTTTTTTCATAAATTGCACGTGTTTCTTCACTTGGTTTGATTCCTAATTCTTCATCTAAAATACTAGACAAATCATAATACGTTTCAATGACTTTCCCATTTCTGTGACTGTCTTGATAAAATTTCATCAGCATTTGATAGTTTCGCTCGTCATATTCATCTATAGCAATCAGTCGTCGAATATTTTTTTCTACATCAATTAACTGATTATTTTCAATATCTGCAGCAACTTTTTGATAGCAGCTTTGAATAAATTTTTGCTCAAAATAATTGCGCATCTTTGTCACCCATAAATCAAAATCATCGGAATCCTTTAAGAAAAATCCTTTTAAAAACTCATCTTGGTATTCATCTAAATGATTTACTGGATCTTGTAAAAAACAGTCTACATCACTCGGCTGCACTAAAGTTTCATTTAGTTGAAGAATTGATTTATTTGGAGAAACAATGAACTCCTCTCCTAATTCTTTGTTTGCTTGATAAATCGTGTTTCGAAGATTTTTTTTTGCACTTTGCTCTGATTTATTAGACCATAAAACCCCCGCAATCTCATCTCTACTGACAGAACCATTAATGGCTAAATAGTAGATAAGAGCGTTAATTTTTGAAAATGCAAAAAAAACGGGTTCTTCATTCAAATAAATTTTCGGATTACCAAATAATTCACATCGCAGCATCTTCTTCATTTATTCACCTTCTCTCTTCCATTCTACGATACTTTTCTTCTAAAACATACAAAAATTAGAATGCGCTTCCATTTTTTGGATAATATTTTTATTTCATCAGTAAATTATTGAGATGAGATAAAACACGAAAGGAATTTCACCTAAATAGACGGGTGTTTCCTTTCGTGTATGAATAAACTATTTAAACTAGTTACCAGTTAGACTCTTTGACGTTCGTTCACCACTAGCTCCCCGTTTTTATATACCTGACTTACCAGATTTGTTGCAAAGAAATACATAGGAAAATCAATGTTTGGTGCATCAAATACTGCAATATCCGCTTGCTTACCGGTATCAAAACTACCGATTTTTTCATTTCTGCAAACAGAATATGCCGCATTAATTGTGACTGCATTAAAAACTTGAATCGGTGTTAATTTTAATTGGAAGCATCCTAGCTGCATAATAAATTGTAAGTTTGCGGTTGGACAACTCCCAGGATTACTATCCGTTGTTAATGTAATCGCCATGCCTCGTTCAATCATCTTTTTAGCAGGCGCATAGGTATCCTCCATTAGACTAAAGGTTGTTCCTGGTAAAAGATTTCCAATGACCTTGGCTTCACTCAAACGATCAATATCCTCATCTGTAATAACCATTAAATGCTCCGCACTGACTGTATGCAAGTCTGCAGCTACCTTAGAACCTCCAATTGAAGCAATCTCATCGGCATGTATTCGCAGTTTGAAGCCCATTTCTTTAGCTGCACTAAGTAATCGATACGATTGTTCCGCTGTAAACACATTTTTTTCGCAAAAAATATCACAAAATTCAGCCAAGGATTCTTCTTTCACTTTTGGCAGCATTTCTTTGATTAGCAGATCTATAAATTCATCCGCCCGTCCTTTAAATTCAGTTGGAATAGCATGTGCACCCATGAAGGTTGAAACTAAGTCAATATCATGGTCTTTTGTTAATTCTTTTACTACGTTTAATTGACGTTTTTCAGTTTCCCAATCTAGTCCATACCCACTCTTTGCTTCTACTGTAGTGACTCCATGAATAATCATTTCATCTAACAAATGAGCGGATTTTTGATATAATTCATCAAACGAAGCTTCTCGAGTTGCATTGACTGTACTAAGAATGCCTCCTCCTTCTGCTAAGATATCAAGGTAAGGGACACCGTTTAGTTTTTTTGAAAATTCATTTTCTCTACTTCCACCATAAACGAGGTGCGTGTGGCAATCAATTAGTCCTGGCGTAGCTAACTTACCACTGTAATCGATAACCTCCGTCTCTTCTCCCTTCAATTCTTCTCTGGGACTCCCTGAGTTTACTTCAAGGATCTTGCCGTCTTTAATTGCTATATACCCATCTTCAATGATCGTTGCCTCACTCATTTCTTCTCCTCGTAAAGGGTGCCCTTTATCTACTGGACAAAAAATTTGGCTAAAATTAATTAGAAGTTTGTCTGCTTTCATCTCTATTCACTCCTTTTATTCTTGCACCTTCTATTTTATAAAATGCTGTCAAATTTCTGTCAAATTATTGAAAGCGCTTAATTCTATTATATAATAGAAATTAGTTAAGGAGATAGACTGTTTATTGACTTTCTTATTTATACTTATAGGTGCAGTCATCAAATCACAGTTTTTCTAAAATTCAAGTATCTGGCTAATAGGGAGGAAAAACAAATGGTAGAGTTAACAGAAGTAGAGGCATCAATGACCATCAAGTTAGATGATGTCTTACCAGAAAAAACAATCTTTCAAGAAGGAATCCGTCGTGCACCAGATCGTGGATTTCGCTTAAGTAAGGATCAGACGATTCTTGCCTTAAAAAATGCATTACGCTATGTTCATCCTAAATATCACGATATTGTAATTCCTGAATTTTTAGAAGAATTACGAACTCGTGGAAGAATTTATGGTTATCGTTGGTATCCAAAAGAAAGAGTTTATGGAAAACCAATTGAAGAATATAAAGGAAATTGCACTGCGGCAAAAGCCATGCAGGTAATGATTGATAATAACCTTGATTTTGAAGTTGCACTTTATCCTTATGAATTAGTTACTTATGGTGAAACAGGCCAAGTATGTTCAAACTGGATGCAGTATCAGCTAATCAAAAAATACTTAGAAGTTCTTACTGATGAACAAACACTTGTTTTAGAATCAGGTCACCCTCTCGGTTTATTTAAATCAAAAAAAGATGCCCCTCGTGTAATCATTACAAACGGACTTCTAGTTGGAGAATATGATAATATCGATGATTGGGAAATTGCTGAAGAAATGGGTGTGACAAACTATGGACAAATGACCGCTGGCGGCTGGATGTATATTGGCCCTCAAGGAATTGTTCATGGAACATTTAATACACTTTTAAATGCTGGCCGATTAAAATTAGGGATTCCTGATGATGGAGATTTAGCTGGAAAATTATTTATCTCCTCTGGTTTAGGTGGGATGAGTGGTGCACAAGGAAAAGCCGGAGAAATTGCTAATGCTGTCGCAATTATTGCTGAAGTAGATAAATCTCGTATCGATACACGTCTGGAACAAGGCTGGATTAGTAACTTAGCTGAAACACCAGAACAAGCAATGCGTATTGCAAAAGAATATATGGATAAAAAAGAAAAGACCTCCATTGCTTATCATGGAAATATTGTTGACTTACTAGAATATATTGATAAAGAAAATATCCACGTCCATTTATTATCAGATCAAACTTCTTGTCATAATGTTTATGAAGGAGGATATTGCCCTGCCGGAATTTCATTTGAAGAACGAACAGAATTATTAGGTTCAGATAAAGCGAAATTCCATAAGCTTGTCGATGAAACCCTTGCTCGCCACTATAAAGTCATTAAGTCTTTAGTGGCAAAAGGAACTTATTTCTTTGACTACGGAAACTCTTTCATGAAAGCAATTTATGACTCTGGAATTAAAGAAATCTCTAAAAATGGAATCGATGATAAAGATGGATTTATTTGGCCATCTTACGTGGAAGATATCATGGGTCCTATGCTCTTTGACTATGGCTACGGTCCTTTCCGTTGGGTATGTTTAAGCGGAAATCATGAAGATTTAGTTGCTACAGACCATGCAGCAATGGAAGTTATTGATCCAAATCGTCGTTACCAAGATCGTGATAACTACAACTGGATTCGTGATGCCGAAGAAAATCAACTAGTTGTAGGTACTGAAGCTCGAATTCTATATCAAGATTGTATGGGACGAGTAAATATTGCACTAAAATTTAATGAAATGGTTCGAGAAGGAAAAATTGGACCCGTAATGCTTGGTCGTGACCACCATGATGTTTCAGGAACGGATTCCCCATTCAGAGAAACTTCAAATATTAAGGATGGTAGTAATGTTTGTGCAGATATGGCCACTCAATGCTTTGCTGGAAATGCAGCACGAGGAATGACATTGATTGCCTTGCATAATGGTGGTGGTGTAGGGATTGGAAAATCAATTAATGGCGGATTTGGCTTAGTTTTAGACGGAACAAAAGAAACAGATGAAATCATCAAATCTGCAATTGCCTGGGATACAATGGGCGGTGTTGCCCGTCGCAGCTGGGCAAGAAATGAGCATGCAATAGAAACATCCATCGAATATAACAAGATGAATGAAGGCTCAGACCACATCACTATTCCTTATATTTCAGAAGAATCAAAAGTAGAAAATGCGGTAGCGGAGCTTTTCCGTTAACATAAATACCTTACTTTGAAACAATAACTGTCAAAAAGAGAGGTCGGGACAGAAGTGTTCAGCTCCAAGAAATAAGAAGGAATTCACGAAGATTGCTCCTCAAATCTTTGGGAATTTCAGCTTATTTTCGAAGCCTTCAACTCTAACATGTCTCATGCGTAGAAGTTGTTGAGAGCGAAACGCAGTGGAGATGAGTTACTTCTGTTCCCGCCGTTTATTAAGATTTTACGAGAGTGAGATATAACTTAAATAGTTATGTCTCACTCTCTCTTTGTATTCAGTTCAACTTATCTCTAATGAATCCTATCGATTTTATTTGCGATAATTCTAATGAATGGAACTTACAAATACCTCTGCTTAAGTCTTGGATTGAACTACTTCTAATCTCAAATTTTTTACTCTAATTTTTATATCAATCTTATTTTTCAATTTTATTCCGAAAAAAAAAGACTCTGAGACAGAACTACACTAGTTCTGCCCAGATCTTCCAAAATTTTAATAAACGGTGAGAACAGAAGTAACTTCTTAGCTGAATACTTCTGTATCGATCATCTGAGACTTGATTCATTGTGTATAAACAAGCCTCTGGGGAGTGCTGAAGATTTTCAATATACGCATGTATTGAAAGGATAGTGGTAGTTTCGAGGAGTGATTCACTTCTTATTTATTCTCATTTTTTAATGTACATTTACACGCTTAAGACTGGCGTAATGCGTAAAATTTGGCCCTCTCTCAGTAAATATCCTTCTAACTGATTCCATTCTCTAATGGACTGAACTGATAAACCAACTTTTTGGGATATTTTTAAGAGGCTGTCACCACGCTGTACCTGATAACTATCTGTCGGTAAAGCAGAAGTTGCCGTAATTTTATAACGCAAGTCTTTTGTTTTAAAAACTGGCTCTGGTATAACTTCAGTTATTTTTTTATTTAAAAGAATATCTTGTTTAAGACGTGTATCTGATTCAATGATTGTCTGATCAACCTCATTTGGACGAATACTTGTCTCAATTTTTAATACTTGTCCCACCATTAATACCAAACGGTTTAATTGGTTCTGTTGAACTATAGTAGAGATAGGCGTTTCATACAGCTCACTAATTTTTTTTAATGATTCTCCAAATTGTACTTCATGCATAAAAAAGTTCTGCTCCACTGTCATTTTAGATGCTTCTTTAGCTTTATCAGCTTCTACTTTTGGTTTAACTATCGTACTAGAGGAGTCTTTAACTTCAGTTAAATCGGTCGTTTTCTCTACAGGATTATCATATTGTGCTAAATTATAGGCTTCTATTAGTCCATTTAATTTTGCTCCATAGCTTGTGTCCGTTGCATAACGCCCTGTCAAAAAGCTCGTCGCCTCTTGATAACTACTAGTGTTACTTTTTCTAGCACCACTATATAGATTTCGACTCAATAAATTGGCATAATCTTCTAGTGATTCTTTGTAAGAAGAATATTTTTTAAAATTCGCATTGATTTTATTTAGTTTTCCACTTCCATCATCTTCAGAAGTTGCAAATCGAACGGTTCGCCCTCCGTAGCTTCCCTTTATTCCAAACAAATTATAGTTTGGCGGGCTAGCTAATCCACTATTTCCCGAGCCACTTTCCAAAATTGATTGGGCAATCATAACTGACGCATACAAATCATGTTCTTGACTTATTGTCCTTGCTTGTTCTGCAATTTGACTGACAAATCGTTGTGTAGAATAATTAGGTGAATAAAAAATAATTGCAGGAATTTCTTCAGAAGCTTCTTTTTTCTCAGTTTCTTTTGTAGATTCCTTTATCTTAGACGATTCTTGTGAATGACTTGTATTCCCGGTCTTTTGTTCACTGCTATCAGTCGTTACACTTGGTTGTGATGAGCTTGAGGCAGTATCTGTTGTGTTTATCGAATCAGTAGATGTACTTTCTACTTCTGAGCTTGTTAAAGACTCAGAAGTAGCATCACTGCTACTTTCTGAATCTGATATACTCATTTGTGTTGATTCGCTTGTTTCTGTATTTTCGCTCGTTGTATCACGAGAGGTGCTTTCCTCTGTAATTTCAGAACTGCTCTGTGTACTTAGTTGCTTGATTGTTAAATCTACAGGCTTTTCTCCACGATCGTCCTGGAGGGTGAATGAATCAGTTGAAACGGTTGTTGCTTGCACAGGTATGCTTGCTGTAAACCCTGAATAGGCTAACACAACACTACTGACTACCCCAACCTTTTTATAATCCATTTTCTTCCCCCCTAGAATGTACGATTCAATTCACTTGCTTGTTCAATCAATTTATTAAACAGCGCTGCTGAATCATCTTTTGCACGTTCAATATTTCGTTGATACAACAATGCTTCTGCTTTAAGAGCACGTAATTCCTCTTCTACTTCAGACTTGATATCATAAGCAACAACTTCTGCTTTCTTAATAATATCTTTCGCTTTTGCTTTTGCTTCCAGCATAACTTCAGCCATTTCATCTTTTGTTAATGAATAATAGTCTTCCGCTTGTCCTTGACGTCTAATGTGCTCTAATTCTTCTTCTAAGGCTTGCGCATGGGCTAACAGTTCTTTGTACTCTTCTGTCTGCGTTACGTCTTGCGGCTCGTTTGTACGGTTTCTAATAGCTTCTTCTAACCTAGTTAGAGTATCAGCCAATTGATCATTACGTTGAGTTAATAATTCCAAACGATTTTGCAAGGTTTCATTTTCTTTTTCTAATCGTTCTTTTTCTAGTGAAATACGTGGTGATTCAACTTCTTCAACAGCTTCTGTCGCTTCTTCGGCTTCCACTTTTTCTTCTAATTGTCTCATTTCTAAGGCAAGACGAATATTTTCATTTGAAAGTTTTTCATTTTCTTCAGTCAATGTAGAAATTTCTGCAGACATACGTTCATTTTCAGTTGTGAGCTCTTGATTTACATCTACCAAGCGATTATTCTCAGTAAGTAAGGCTTCTTGTTCGCTCGCTAAACGTTCAATTTCTGCTTCAAAATCTTGTTTTTCTTTCGCAAACGCTTCTTTTACCGTATCTATTTGTGAGCTGTCGTTTGAAACTTCTTGCAGGTCAGAAGTTAATTTTACATTTTCTGCCGTTAATCGTTCTACTCTCTTTTTGTACTCTTCTAATTCTACTGCACGCTCAGAATAATCTGATGGAATTGCTTCTACAGATGATAATTCAGTTTCCAAATCATGAATTTTTGTTTCTAGTTTTACACGATTTTTTTCCATCTCCTGTTTATCAGAAGCTAATTTACTATTTTCCTTTTCTAACAGGAGATTTTTCTCTTGAAGTTCCTCAAGTTCTTCATTGTCATCCTCAAATTCATCCTCGTCAAACTCGTCATCGTCGTCATCAAATTCATCATCATCTAGATCATCAAATTCATCAAATAATGCTTTTTGTTTTTTTCTTTTAAAAATCCCCATGGTTATTCTCTCTTTCTATTTTTAGTCATTTAAACATTTTCTGTACTCATCATAAATACGTTTCGTTATTTTTTGTTATAAAATTTAATTGCCCTCAGAGGGCAACCGGCATTTCTTTGCCTATATTTCCACTCAATTGATTTTTTTACTGCATCTCTGTATTTATTCTAACATGGATTGCTGCTTCTATAAAGATACCTTGTACCAGTATAATGAAAGACCCTCCAAAAGCTAGATACTTCATCTAATTTTCGGAGGGCTACCCATTATTAGTTACTATTTTTTAAAACTTCCCTCAACTGCTATTTTCAGATAAACCAAATAGTGTTGGTGTTTTATTCTTTTTAAACGCCTTACTACATTCTTATTTATAGAGCCCGTAGTAAGTTCTACTTACTTTTTTGATTGATAATCCGAAAGTAAACTTCCCTCAACTAATTGATTAATTTTTGATTGCATTTCATTATACATGCTTACAACCTGATCTTTAGAATCTTCTACTTCAATGAAGATTTTCTTCGCACGACTACCAATATTTTCTAATTCTAACTCTGCACTACTAATCATATGTTTTGCTTCTACATGTGCTTCTTCCAACATTTGATTTGCTTGTTTTTTGGCAGAAACAAGAACTTCACCAATCTCTTTTTGAGACTCAATTACTTCTTGTTTTAAGTCTTCATTTTGTTCCATTAAGTCATTAATTTGACGTTTTGCTTTTAGTAAAGCTTCTGAATCAGCTTCTCCATCGTTTCGCTCATCCAGTTGTTTTGTCATTGACTGAATAATTGCTTCTTTTTCTTTTAGTGTTTCTTGTAACGTTTTGTTTTTTGCTGTCATATCCAAGAGCTGATCTTTAAGATCAAGCTTATCCGCTGTTAAACCAACAACTTCTCCGTTTAGAGAATCTATTTTTTTAGACAGCTCTTCTGAATGATTCACCGTTACTTTCAAAGAGTCAGCTTTTAATTCTTCATTTTCTTTTCTTAATTGTGCTAGCTCTTCTTGAATTTCTGCATCTGCTGAATTCGCTTGATTCGTTTCTTTCATTGTATCCAACTCAGCTTTCACTTCATTTAATTCTTGCTCATGTAATTGTTTTTCTTGAATCATCTCTGCTTGAAGAATTTTTATTTGTCGTTCATATCTCTTCATATTACGTTCCATATCTTCTGCGTCATTTGATGTTGTATCAACAGATGTATTTTTTTTGTATTTAGAACCGCTATCGTCTTGTGAAAGTGATTCAATAACTTCATCCGACACTTTATTTACCTCATCTATCAAACTTTTTTGAGAAAACCATCTTTCTTTTTTGTTATCTACCATTACCCTTTTCCTTCCTTCATCTTACTAGTATTATTGCTCTGTTCCTTGAAATTTTCTTGATTCGTTTTTCTAGAATATAAAATACTCGTATCATCATTTTTTAGTGCTTTGTCTGATTCAAAGCGAATCTGGTCTAATTCAGGGACTTCATTTGCTTGTTCAACAAACTCACTCACCTTATCTAATAGCTGCTCACTTTCGTCAGCAGCATTTGACTCTCCAATTAAAAAGAGATTCATCGCCTTATTATTTACTAGGGTTACATTAACCGTATCAACCTTAAAATAGTTTTTTAATTCTTTTGATAGGTCCGCTTCTATTCTATTTTTTTCACTTTGGTTTTTATTTTCAAAGACTTCTTTCCACTTATAACTAGTTAGATTTAAATCAACATCAGGTACTTCTTCACTCTGCTGAATTTCATTAATCCCTTTAGAGTCCTGTTGATTCAATCCAATTTGTTGTGTTTTATTTATCCGTGTGACTTCCTCTTGTAGCTGCTGTATCTCTTTTTGAGAAGCATCTGACGCTTTTGTTAATTGATAAGTCGAAATCGTTCCCACAAACAGACTAATTAGTAATAAAAAAGCGAGGATAAGTAGATAGAATACATGCTTTTCTGTTTCTTTCTGTTTCACATAAGTTAGTTTTCTTTGGAAAGTGGGGTCGTAATTTTCTGCATCTTTAATTTGATTCAGCCGGTTATATACCAGATACCGATAAACAAATATCCCCATTCCCCCAAGTAAAAGAAAGCTACTTATAATCATAGTAATAAACAAAACTTGCTTTCCTCCTTATTTATTTAGAACATGTTTCACTAGATATTGAATCATTGTACTACTCACGCTTGTTTATCCTTGTGAATCAACTTATTCAAAACTAGTAGAATAGTTATTCAATTATTCCGAAGTACGAACTGTTTTCTCCCTGGTTAAAAATGATATTTCCAACGTCCGAAAAAAACATATGTTTTAATACCTTAGGTTATTTTTGTATCAAAAAAAAACCGCTTATAAACAAAACATCGCGTTTAAAGTGTATCAAGTAGCAAAGAATTTGTCAAACCATTTTTACTCTTAAACCTGCAAGAACTCAGCATTTTCACCATGTAACTTAAATTTTATCCAAATCGTATAAATTTTCTGTTTTTTTAACCAAAGAACTACTTTTCACAAAAAAGTCAATTTTCCTAAACGACTCCTTCCATCAACAAAAAAAACAGACCAAAGATCGTCTGTTTTCACTCTTATAAAATGAGTCTCCGCTTACACAAGTAATCCTTACTTAATAACAATTGGCTAGTAAAAAATAGAGCCTTTTGTTACGTGAGGGCTAAAAGACTGTCTGTGGACTTTTATTGCTAGTCACTCATACAAACGGATTTTATTAACCATTCATTCCAATAAACATCCCCATGACATACGGTATTAACCAAATAGCCCATACAACAATACTGAATTTATGAAATACTTTCTTTGACTGATCATCTTTTCGAATCAAGAGAACCGTTGCCCAAATCGCATGAAAAGCCATTAAAAGTAGAGCGATGAGTCCTGTAACTCCATGAAGATTTAGTTGGAAGCCGCTTCCTGCAAGTTTACTCATAATGCTTGTTCCAGTCGTATCAAATATGAACCCGCACCAAAATACAATTGCATGCCAAGTAAGTAGTGTTCCTGATTTTTTTTCAGCAAATACGCCTATTGTATAGAACCCAAGTGCTAGCGTCATACAAATAATTGCAATTATTAATAACATAGACATTTATTGCTTCACCTCTTCTCTCAGTAACTCTTTTTTTATTATGAATAGTAACAGACACAAGGCGATAGCTAACCCGATATGAGAAAGTCCAGCTACGCCTGATAACATTCCATTGAACATCTTGCTTAAAGATATAGCTTTCACTTCTGTTATCCCTCGAAGAAGCATGGTGAGCATCATAAGCGGCAAAGAAAGATTATATAGAAGAAAAAAAGAGTTATATTGCTTATTTCTCTCTATCTTAATTTGTTTATTCAAAACGGCTAAAAGGAGAAATACCCCAACTCCTAAAATTAGTAAATGTGTATGAAGTACCCCAAGCACTGTTGGCTGTGTGTACTCATTCCATTTTGTAAACTCTCTATAAAAAACACCGCTAATCATCGCTGCTATAAAATAGCCAATTGATAAATTCATTGTTCGTCTCATTTTGTTCATCCTTTCAAAGATCGTTGTTCTCTTATATAGTTTTTTAAAAAAATAATTCCTGCTAGTAGTAAAGCCGTGCCCAACCCTGTATAGAACACAGCAATAAATTGATTAGGCAGTAAATGCTGTGTACGTATGACAATGCCAAAAGTCATCATGAAAAACATGATAATAAATGATTTCTTATCAAAAAAAAGCCAAAAGAATTGTTTTTCATCAGGGTATTCTCTAATTCGTTTCGTGTGTTTTCTTGTCAGTTTTTTAAAAACCAACAGCCAAAAAAGAAAAAATACAATCAATGTCAGAGCGCCATTTCTTATACTTATATATTCTGCATACGTGTTTAATCCGATAAACAGAATATTCCCTCCAGCTATGGACCATACAAAACCTGCTATTAACAGCAAACGTTCTTTTTTTATCTTCATTTACCTATCCTCCACCAATGTGAACATTGTTCATGTTCGGTTAAAAAAATTCCCATTCAAAAAGAACGGGTTAATACAGATACTTTCGTGCAAGTTCTAGAATCCCTTGACTATTTTTAGCATCATTCATCGTAGCATACATGAACAATTGAAAAATATATTCAACAAACAACTCTGGTGTGAGCACCTTATTAAATGCAGATTCTTTAATTTTTTTATCTGCAAGAATCACATTTAGCAAACTTTCTTTAATGTGTGAAAAGTACTCCTCCATCATTTTTTTCCCAATTTCTTTTTCATCAGAAGCTAACACACTAATATGAGAAGAAAAGAAGTCTGGATATTTTTTTCCACCTTCTTGAATGCTTTCAAATAACCAAGAAAGACAAGCGATGAAATCTGAAAAGGAAAAGGAATCTTCCTGCATATGAAAAATATCTAGCCAAATACTCCCAATTACAGCCGAAAGTAACGCAGATTTTGAGGGGAAATAATTATAAACCGCACCTACTGAAATCTTACATTTCTTAGCTACTGAACGGATACTAATTGACCCTAGTCCCTCTGTTTGTACCATCAGTTGGCATTGGCGTATAATCTCTTCTTTGGATGTTACCGAAACATTCAATTCGCTCCCTCCCTCTTTGATGAACATCGTTCACTTTGATAATATACCTCTGAAAAAATTAGTTGTCAACTCTTTTGAGAAATCAATTTTCACCTTATCATTACGTACTTATCTAACTGCTGATACCCTTTTTCCTTGATTCGGTTTATTAACATTTAGATAGGGACAAGTCTTAGTTTCTCTCAAAGGCTGACTTGATGGTGTTGACTTGCGAGTCATTCTTCTTGCTTACTTTTTGTAAGGGATGTATTCTATTTTATATAGACAACGAGGAGGAGATACATATGACAACAGTTAGCATTTTCGGTAAAGGAAATATGGGACAAGCTATCGGTAAAAATTTTGAAGCAGCAGGAAACAATGTAAGCTACATTCAATCAGATTCTCCCAAAAGTGAATTAGGAGATATTGTTATTTTAGCTGTCCCCTACCCAGCTATTCGCTCCATTATTGAAGGATACAAAGAGGCACTTTCTGGCAAAATAATAATAGATATTACAAATCCTGTGAATTTTGATACCTTTGACGAGTTGGTGGTGCCGGCAGATAGTTCAGCGGCAGCTCAAATTGCAACTCTACTTCCTGACGCAAAAGTAGTTAAGGGATTTAATACAACTTTTGGTGCTACATTGGAAACAAAAAAAGTGGCTAACCAACAACAAACAACGGTTTTACTTGCAGGTGATAATCAGGATGCAAAATCAACAATTGGCAACGCTCTAGAAGGAAGTGGCTTAGCAGTTATTGACGCAGGCTCTTTAAAACGTGCGCGCGAATTAGAAGCAATGGGTTTCCTACAAATCTCTCTAGCTGCAGCAGAAAAAATTTCTTGGACTGGTGGATTTGGTGTATTTCGTTAATTAATTCGGTTTACATTTTCTAATGAAATTATGACAGACAGTTTTGGCGTTCCTTTTCAATACTGTCTGTTTTTATTTGTACTTACGCTGAAAATTTCGTCTTAAATAGTTCTGAAGTCTATTAACTATTCTATCTTACACATCCAGTCGTTTTATTAACAGCTGGAAACAATCGAAAAAGATTGCAGAGTGCCATCAAAGTTTTAATAACTCAATTAAATATTTTTTTAGAACCACTGAAAAGCAGGGAAGAAGTTTTGAAATGAAAAATAAGTGTTGAGGAAGGGCTGATTTAGAATTAAATGATTTCACACGAAAAAAGAAATGACTGGACGAGTGGAACACTCTCTGAATCTGACCTATTTAATTCCTCGTATAATAATCAAAAACCCCTAGCAGCAGCGGAACACTCAACAATCTGATGATGAGTGCTCTACACATTTGCCAGAGGTCTATTTTATTTATATTTTGAGTAATCTAATTCGCCTTCATCTTTTGCAATAATTAAAGCTACTGTTGTATCTGCATCAACATTCAATAAAGTTCTAAACATCCCTGAAAACCAGTCAATCCCAGCTAAAATTGCAATACTTTCTGTTGGTAAACCAATCATAGGCATAACTGTTGCCAAGGCAACCAACCCGCCACCAGGTACAACAACAGTGCCTAAACATGCCAGTGTTGATAAAATCACTACTTGTATCAAATTTGGCAACGCTAAGTTTATTCCGTAAAATTGAGCAAATGTAATGATGGCAATTGATAAAAACAATGCTAAACCATTACTATTTAGGGTCATCCCCAATGGAAGAACCAATTTTGAAATTCTATTACTGATTCCTAGCTTCTCTTCACTATCTTCAAGCTGAATAGGTAACGTTACGGCTGAAGATGTAGTTGTAAAAGCTACCACAGACATACGCCACATCTTTTTGCATAAAGAGAAAAAGGGGATTCTGCAATAAACAGCTGTTAATAATAACCACAGCATTAAAAATAAGATTGATGCTATTCCAAGTGTAAGTAAAAACTTTGTCAAAGTCAGCAACACTTCAACACCAACAGTTCCAATCATTGGTGCTACAAGACAGAAAATTCCAATTGGTGCTAACTTCATAACGAGCGTTACCATCTTCAATATCACATGATTAAAACTAACAACGAATTCCAAAACGGACTGTGATTTTTTTTTAGCAGTTAAGCTAAGTGCTAAACCAAATAAAAGAGCAAATACAATGACTTGAATCATATTAGCATTTGCCATTGATTCGATAATATTACTTGGGAAAAACTCTAAAATAATTTCTGAAAGGCTGCCGCTACTATTATATGTAATCTGTTCGACATCTAAATTGGCGATGACTACATCTGCTCCTGGCTTTACGAGAAGACCCATTCCGACACCTATTCCAGCAGCAAGTATCGTTGACCCAATAAACCACAGCATTACCTTTAGACCAATTCCACCCAACGTTTTGGGATCTAAACTCCCTACAGCCTCCACAACAGCACCCATAATTAAAATAACTACAGACATTTGAATTAACCTTAGAAAAACATCGCCAACTACTTTGAGAAATACAATTTGTTCGTGAAAGATTAACCCCAAAATAATACCTAAGATCGTTGCTAATAAAATTTGATTTGTTAAGCTTTTTAATATCTTCGGCATATCGGTTATTCCTTTCTGTTAACTATTCGTCTTTTTTTTAATATTTGCAAGTAAAAATAGCAAAGTGCCAACAACTAGAAGAATAACAGCAATATAAAAGCCCATTACTTTTGAGCCAGTTGAATCAGAAATTGAGCCTGTTAATGTAGGCGCAATGACCGAAGACATCATCCCAAAGAAGTTGAATACGCCAAGAGTTGTTCCGACACCTACTTGAGGAGCATTCTCCCCTAACCAAGAGATGATAATCGGCTCCACAGCTAATTTCCCTAAAAAACCATAGGAGATTAAAGCAACTAATAAAAATGTTGATGTATTTGCTTGAACGGTTAACAATAACATAGCAGCTGCTAGTAATTCTAAAATAATAATAAAGCTTACTTTCTTATGCATATATTTATCTGCTAATTTACTAAAGAACAACGCCCCTGGAATAGAAGCAAATGCAACCAGTGAAGATGAAAAACCAATTGCTGCTCCTTCAAATCCACGTTCTGTTCCTAAGAAATTGGGCAACCAAGTAACCGTCATATAATAAGCATAGCACGTAGCAAAATAAAGAAGATAAGTGAAGAGCATTTTTGGTGCAAAAAGTTTTGTAAAGGATACTTTTTCAGAAGCGGCTTGCACATTTTCTGTTTCTTCAGACACCACATTGAGTTCTTGTTGTTTCAAGGCCTCAATGTCCTCTTTATTATTACGAATAATAGCTTGAAATGCAAAAATCATACAAATAATCATGATGACTGAGATATACATCATCGTTTGCCAAGGCAATCCTTGTTGTGCAACTAAGAAACTAGAAAGAATCATTCCTAGGCCAGAACCCACTGCCGACCCGCTATTCACAATTGCCGTTGAAAAACTCTTCTTTTCTTTGGGAATATTTTGTGAAGTTAATGAATATGCTGAACCATAAAAAGAACCGCAACCCAAGCCAGCTAACAAGCTACCCGCATAAATCATTCCTAAACTTTGCGCCTGAGAAATTAATGCCGCTGCAATTCCAAACACAATAAATCCGGGAATTAAAACTTTTTTCTTTCCAATTTTATCTACCAGAAAACCTGCTGGAATTTGCATGATAACATAGCCTAGGAAGTAAAAACTAGAGATAGATCCCAAAGCTGTATCTGAAACGTTTCCTCCCAAAGATTCGCGAATTTGTGGATAGACTGGTGATAATGCAGATCTATAAATCCAAATAGTCACCCAGCCCGCACATAATAAAATGACAATTTTTTTCCAATAGGCAAATCCAACCTTGCCTTTTGCTTCATTTGCTTCCATTTTAGACCTCCGTATAATTCGTTATTCGAGTTCCCTCGATAGACTAATTGTAAACGGTAACAAGAGCAAAAAAATCATCCTATTTTCACAAATTCACAAACTTTTTTGTCTATTTTGCACAATCATTTTTTTCTTGATACATTTGTAATGCATGAATACTTCCTGCACCATAGTCAAAGTCATGACCATATGCCTTCAAAACGGTTTCAAATGCACTTAACAGAAGAAGAATATTTGATTTTTGACTGCTATACCCCATATTTCCCACTCGCCAGACTTTACCTTGAAGAGAACCAAAAGAAGAGGCAATCTCAATTCCATACTCCCTTAACAAAGTGCTTCTGACAGCTTCTCCATCTACTCCTTTTGGAATCATAATAGGAAGTACTGTAGGCATCATGGTATCCATATTTCCATAAAATGTCAGATTCATTTTTGCAAAAGATTCTCTTAATACCTCATAATTATATTTGTGACGTGCAATCACATTCTCCATTCCCTCATTTATCATTAACCGCAGACCTTCATGTAATCCGTAGATCATTACAGTTGCTTCGGTATGATGATTGATTGGTGTTGGACTCCAGTATTTTTCTAATTGAGAAAGATCTAAATAATTACTGGAAATGTAGGCATCACTTTGCTCATCATCACCAAGCCCTAATTCTTTTTGGTATCGATCAGCTAATACTTTTTCTACCCGTTCATTATAAGTAATTAGTGATAAACCTGAAGGAACACTCACACACTTTTGCGTCCCAGCAATCGCAATATCAACATTCCAATCGTCAACCTTTAGCTCTACTCCACCATAAGTAGCAACCATATCCACAACAAAAAAGAGCTCATTTTGTCGGCAGTATTCGCCAATCTCAGCCAGAGACTGCATCTGACCATTGGCTGTTTCTCCATGAATCATGGCAACAATCTTAGGCTGCGATTTTTTGATCGCTTCAATCACTTCTTTTTCTTCAAATGGAGCATCCCATTCTTTTTCCAGCCAAATAATTTCCGCTTGTGCACGTTGGCATATCTCTCCTAAAAGATAGGCAAATCGACCATACGCAGGAATCAGCACCTTGTCTCCTGGCTGAATTAGTGCAATAAGTGCAGCTTCTATTCCAGCTCTGGAAGTTCCATCTACAGCAAATGCCTGTTTATTTTTTGTGCCGAATGGTATTTTGATCATCTCTTTTACTTCACTCATAATGGTTAAAAATTCTGGATCAAATTGGCCGACAATAGTTTGACTCATCTGTCGTAGCACTCGTGGTTGTGCTTCTACAGGTCCCGGGGTCATAATGATTCGCTTACTCACATTCACTTCTTTATACATTGCTTACCCTCATTTCTTTTTTTATTAATTTTAATAGAGAAAATCAACGCATTCATTGGTTTTATTAACTAATGTTTCCACTTATTTGTGCAAAACAGCTAATAGAATTTTGCAAATGTTTTCGTTTTCATCTAAAATGAAAGAGTTCATTCATTTATACTAGTTTAAGGAGGAGCTATGTTTGGCAACTTTAGAAGAGGTTTTACAAGTACCTAGATTTTCAGATTTACACATCCTTTCTACTCATACAAAACAACATGAAATCGTCAGTGTTGAGATTACAGAAACTCCTGACGTCGCTAATTATATTCCCGAACAAACATTTATTCTGACAACTGCAATGGCTTTTAAAAATAATCAGTCTGATTTAAAACAAATGATTCGTTCTTTAAAAGAAAAAAATAGCGCTGGCTTAGGTATCAAAGTAGGACGCTTTTTGGGTGAAATAGAAGCTGAAATCATCGCCTACGGAACAGAATTAGACTTGCCTATTGTTGAAGTCCCTTCCACTCAGCCTTTGGGACAGCTTTTACATAAAATGCTCAGCTATCTCTGGGACTCAAAAACCGAGCAGTTAACCTACGCTTTAGATATACAAAAGCGCTTTACCAATCTTTTGATTCATGATGTAGATAGTGAACGTTTTATTACAGATTTAGGGAAAATTATTAACGCTCCGACTATTTTGTTAAATCCATGGAAAGAAATTCTTGCGTATTCTACTCATTTTTCAAAAGGAGCACACTCAGTAGAACACTATATCCATCAGATTAACGACAATCATTTTCGAAGAATCGATAGAGGAAAAACTTCCTTTTTAATTCAGAATCCTGAAAATAAAATGATTCAAATAGCTGGATTTCCAATAAAAATTGATACGTACTTTCCATATTACTTATTCGTTTTAAATCCTGAACAAATTCCTTTCCCAACCTCGGAATTTGCAATTGATCAAGCAGTTCTTGTCCTTACGTTTATGCTTTTTAAAAACCAAAAAATCCAAGAATCCGTTGACATGCTAAAAAATGACTATCTTAATCAATTGATTACTTCTCAAAATTTTGAAAAAAATGAAGGGAGAAACTGGCTGGATTTAGGACAGTCTTTTGGAATTGTTGACAGTCATTTTTATCAACTAAATATAGCGACTTGTTTTGTTCAACAAAAAGATGCTACAAAGTTAAGATATCAAGCAGAAGAATCTCAGCTTGCTTTGGCATGGCTTCAGGAAAAACTGCCTGAGAGAGTAAAGAATGTCCTTATCTTCCCCATAAAAGGGAGTAATGATATTGCCTTGTTATTTCAGGAACCAGAAGCCTCTCTTGAGCAAATTTTTCAAGATTTATCTACTGAACTGGCACAAGTACTTCCCATTCAACTACATTTCACTTTGGGCAATGCCTATGAAGCGCTAGAGGAAGTGGCTAGTTCTTATGTGGAGGCTAAAATATCTATGGAGGAATTAAAACAATTAGAGGAACCGCCTATCTTTCAGTATTATCATGCGAAAGGACTATTTGCTTTATTTGAACAGACCAACACGGAGGATATTCGCTACTTCTGTACAAAAACCTTAAAAGAGCTAGCGTATCCTACAGAGCCCTCACTAATTGAACTGCGCAAGACTTTAAAGTATTATCTCGATTTTAATTGTGAGATTTCTAAAACGGCCAGTGTTCTTTATCTTCATAGAAATACGATTAAATATCGGATTAATCAATGTGAGGAGCTATTAGAGAGCACGATTCAAAACCCGCAGACAAGTTTAAATCTGCGAATGGCAATCGAGTTATCTGAGGCAGCAAACCAAGTGACAATCAGAAAAGAATGACCACCGTTGAGATAGATCATTACTCACAAGTTCCTCTCATTTACCTGAGTGTAAAAACACAATAAGATTAGAGAGCAACACATCCTTCGATATGTTTGCTCTCTAATCTTATTTTATCTACTCTCTTACCCTACAATTCGAGTTCCTGCTTTTCCTTGCAACGCTCTATCTGCTTCGTCCAGCGCACAAATAATTGCTTTTCGGCCACCTTTTGCAAACGAAATAGCAGCCTCCATTTTGGGACCCATACTTCCATCTGCAAAATGACCCTCTTGCATATATTGCTCAGCTTCAGCAACTGATAATTCTTCTAATTTTTTTTGATTTGGTTTTCCATAATTGATATATACATTAGGCACATCTGTCAACATCATGAAAATATCAGCATCGACCTGCTCAGCCATTTTCTTTCCCGTACGATCTTTATCAATGACTGCTTCTAGCCCGTGAAGCATCCCCTCATCGTCTTTGTAGACTGGGATTCCTCCTCCTCCACCTGCAATCACAATGATATTTTTTTCTAATAAGTGAGAAATTGCTTCCATTCCATGAATAGAAAGTGGCATTGGTGAGGGAACCACACGACGATACCCACGCCCAGCATCCTCCATCATTGTCCACTCTTTTTCCTCAGCCAGCTTCTTTGCTTCATCCTCATCATAAAAAATACCAATGGGTTTATTAGGTTGTTTAAATGCAGGATCTTTTCGGTCTACTTCTGTTTGGGTGTACAGAGTAACCACCGATGCATTCGATTGATTTTTTTTCAACGCATTTTTAATCGTTTGCTCCATCATATACCCAATAAACCCTTGTGATTGTGCGTTACAAACTTCTAATGGCGCAGGTGGAACTACCTCTTTTGCTACTTCATTTTGGCGTAAAATGTTTCCTACCTGTGGACCATTTCCATGGGTCAAAACAACCTCATAATTTAATTGTTCAATTCGTGCAATTTGTTCTGCACTTGTTTCTAAATTTTTTAACTGTACTGCAACTGTTGCTTCTTGTTTTGGTCGTAAAATTGCGTTCCCACCAAGAGCAATAACTACACGTTCTCCCATTTCATTTCCCCCTAAAATACGATTTGTTTCTTAGACTCAGTCCAAATACCACTCCTGCTAGAAAATCACAGCCTGACGTATGTCCATGACTGAGTATGTTTTTAATGACAATAGGCAAACTTGTGACTGCTGTCTTTTTTTGCAATACATCACTTAGCGCTAGCTGATCTATGCCATAATATCCTTTGCTAGCTAAACGTAAATAATGCTGACTAATATCCGTCGTTTGTTGAAGCACCTGATCAAGTCTTTTTTTTATTGATTGACCGAGTTCATTTGACCCATATAGTTGTTCTACCATCGTCCATCCGATAAGAAAATCGTCACCAGATGGCGTGAGTCCTCGCCCACGACCCATAAGAAAATCAATCCAGTCGTCCTTTGTATTCAAAGTATTCTTTGTTTGCTCCTGCAGTAAGCCAATCCCTTGGTTTCCAATAAATTGATTCAACGCAATATCAAATCCTGTGACTTCTGAAAAGCCCTCCAAAAAATGAAGCACTTGGTTCGAACAAACAAGTGCTTGACCTTCATAATTAAGTCGTGTTGATGGTCCCTCATGAACGTGAATCACATATACTTGATTCTTCGTCTCTATACGCACCGTTTGCTTTTCAATCACTACAGATTCAAAGGTGTCAACAAGCAAGCGCAGTTCAAAAAATGCTTTCTCTTGTAAAAAGAGTCCTCCAGGCACGACACTCTGATTTTCAGGAGCAACCAGCAATAGCTGCTGATTGCTCTTATTTATCAGATTAAATGTTTGATGAAATTTACTGTGAAGTTCCCATTTTGAAGAACCTTTTGGAAATACAGCTAAGTCCGCGACTCCATCTAAGACGTTCATTTTCTTATCCTTCAAATCCCAACTTTTTCGCGTAAGCAAGCACTGCTTTTTCAAAGCATTCAATTGGTGGAGTGACTGTTCCAGCACCAATTTGTCCTAAACCTGCTTTTTTATTGGCAATTCCTGTGTTAATGACAGGTAATATCCCTGTTTCAACAACTTTACAAGCATCGATTCCTGTTGTAATTCCTTGGAAATCCCAAGTAGGTACCGAAAAGTTCGGATTGTGCGCTAATGTAATTTCTGTCATTTCCTCACTTGTGTTTAGCGCATCATTAAAACCACCTGATCCGACAAAACGTGTAACTGCAGGAGCAGCAATCATTGCCATTCCCCCTACACCAAATGTTTCAGTAATTGCACTATCTCCCATATCAGGAGCAGCATCTGATTCAGAGAAACCTGAAAAATATAATCCTTTAGGTGTGTTTACAGGACCTGTGAACCATTGATCGCCCATTCCAGCAATACGGATACCAAATTCATACCCATTACGACACATCGCTGTCACAACTGTTCCTTCTTGAAGTTTTCTAGCACCATCCATAACAGATTTTGCAGAAGCCATCATGATATTTAAGAAGAACTGATCTGTATCTGCCAAAAATTGAATGACTGCTTCTTTTTCTTCTTGCTCTACGTCCTCCAATGAAACAATCGTCGGTGCCACTTCTTTTAGAAATGCTAAAGATGCAGCTATATTTCTTTGATGAAACTCATCGCCCATCGCAATTGCTTTTGCTACAAGTACATTAATATTTATCGGTCCTTTTTTCTTTAATGCTTTACTTAGTGTTGGACCTAATACATCTTTCATCCAATGTAAACGTGTGACTACTTCATTTGAGTAGGCACCAAATCTTAAAACCGCTCCGATTCCTTCATTCATCGTACAGTACGCACGATTGTTTTCATCTTTATTTTCAACAACAAGCACTGCCATATTCGCTGATGTAATTCCTCCCATTGGACCTACTGCATCCACATGGTGACAAGGAATTAATTCTACCTCGCCATTAGCCAGCAATTCACGAGCATCATCCTCGTCTTTTGCCCAACCCTCAAATAACACAGCACCTACACAGGCTCCTTGAATTGGATCTACCATTTTGTCATACGTAATGGGAGGGCCTGCATGAAGAAGGACCTTACCTGTGCGTAATGGTTCAATAACCTCTTTTGCTGGAACAACATCTAATAAGAACGGTGAACCGGCAATAATTTTAGCAACTACTGCTTGATTCGCTTCATTAATTGTTTGATAAACCATCGTTATACCTCAGCTTTCAGTGAAACTTTTTTTAAATATTGAAGTGCTTTTTGGAGTTCAATATTCCCTCCTGCTACAGGTTGCCAGTCATACTGAACGACTTTTGCTCCATAGTCTGTAATAGCTCTTGTAAAACTGCTTAATCCAATATTAATAAATTTATCTGCATGCAATAACTGTCTTAAACTTTCTGATATTTTTGGAATTTCAGTATTCGTTGCTTCTTTTTCTTTTACGACTTTCACTTGTTCAGTGATTGGATGCCCCACAATAGCTAATGCTAGTTTGACTGCCTGTGCATTACTCTCACACAAAATAACTCCTGCATCCTCTAAAATCCGTTGCTGCTCCTGCATATTTTGAGGATCTTCATCCGTACCTACAATCGTACCGATAACAGTAAGCTGACGTCCCTCTTCCAATGCATCCTTTTGAATTTTCTTAATGGTTGGTGCAAGCTCACTTGCCATATCTTCATGAGCACCGTACCCTAAAACAACATCCAACAAAATAACTGCTGTCGTTTTATCTTGTCCTGCTGATGAAAGCATTTCTTTACGTATAGTTGGATCAATCATTGGATGCGGTTTTCCATTTGTATACACGTCATCCCCTAAATCAATCACTTCATGTCCATTAGCTTGAAGGATAAACCCTTCTGACGGACTTGCTGATTTCAGCTGAAACGCTTCTTTAATCAACATTCCTGCTTCATAAGCCAATGTTCCACCAGAATAAAATCCTTTAATCGTTTGCTGATCAGTAGCTAATTCTATTTTAGGAACAGCCGATACCTTCTCTTTAAGTGTTGCTGGATTCTCTCCGTTTAATAAAGCCACTGCAATTCGTGCCGTTTCTTCTAACGTATGTGCATGGAATAAGCCTTCTTCATGATAGTCTGGATTCTCTCCTAGAAAAATCGTCACGACAGGCTTTGTGCTTGCTCTTAATAAGTCTAAGACTTCATCACGAATAGAAGCTGCTGGTGGTTTAGAAATAGCCACAATCACTTTCACATCGGGATCTCTTTCTAATAAAGAAATACTGTCTTTGAACGTCGTTCCGCCGATTTCTTCTTTTAAGTCACGACCACCCGTGCCTATCGCATGAGTAACGCCCGCGCCTAGTCGATGAATAATGGTTGTCACTTCTTGAATCCCTGTTCCAGAGGCACCAATCACCCCAATATTTCCTTTTCTAACTGCATTCGTAAATGCTAGCGGGATTCCATTAATAATACCCGTTCCGCAATCAGGTCCCATTAAAAGCAACCCTTGATCGTGCGCTTGTTTTTTCAAGCGTCGTTCATCTTCAATTGAAACATTGTCGCTAAAACAGAAAACATGCTTTCCTGCATCCAACGCTTTTTCAATTTCCAATGCTGCGTGAGTGCCAGGAATTGATAAAATAGAAACTGCGGCTTCTTCTCCTAAGCTATAAGCCTTGTCCCAGGTTTTTACCCGCTCCTCAGTGGTTTCACTTTTATTTTTACTTGCTTGTATTTCTAAGTAATTTTTTGCTTCATTTACAAGTTCGTCAATAATTGAGGTATTTTCCACATCTGCTACAATCACCATATCATTTGGTGTTGCTGTCTCAAGCTCCTCTGTGTATAAACCACCCGTCTTAAAAATATCTTTATTTGCAGGCGTTCCCATCATAACGGAGACACTGGTAACACCTTCCATTTCTTCTAAGTGATTCGTTAAAAGCATGAGAACAATCGAATCTTGATAACTATTTTTTTCAATAATTGTATGAATCATTCTTGGATTCACTCACTTTCTTCTTTATTCAGCAAACGCACCTTTACCACCATATTGATTAAAATGAACTGTATCACTTACTAAGTAGTCATAAATAGATGCAGCAATAGGAATTCCTTCAGCCATATATTTGTCGTAACGAGTCTGACTTAGTTCTCCTGGATAATATACTTGGTCGAATCCTTTAGCTGGCTCGATTTCATGTAATTCATCCACCATCTTATCAATATTTTCTTTAAAGACTTCAGAATCGGTAAAACGTGCTGGATCAATCAGCAAATAGATTTGTCCTAAATTTCTTTTTTCTGTTAAATCTGCGTACATGGAGGAGACATGTTTTCCAAAAGGCAAGCCTAATAACGTACCAGCTAGTATATCTACCATCATCATCAATCCGTAACCTTTAGGTCCTGAGATAGGTAAGAGTCCATTGACATTGTGCGGGTTGGTTGTCGGGTTTCCTTCTGCATCTACTGCCCATGTATCAGGAATTTCTTTGTTTTTTGAACGTGCATCTAGGATTTTTCCCCATGCTTGAACGGTCGTCGCCATATCAAAAACAATGGGGTTACTCCCTTTTCTAGGGGCAGAAAAAGCAATTGGGTTCGTTCCAAAATATGTTTGTTTGCCGCCAAATGGAACAACCATAGGATCTGACTGGCACATGGCTAATGCCAGATAGCCTTTCTCAGCTGCTTTTTTTACGTAATAAGATAGTGCACCACTGTGACTTGTACGAGATACGCCTACCAAAGCTAACCCTGATTCCTGTACTAAGTCTATTGCATACTTCAACGCTTCATCACAAACATACTGTCCGACCCCATTATCACCATGAACAATTCCTGTAGATGCGCCGGTTTTTTCAAAAACGATCTCTGGTTCAATCGTTACGCCACCTTTTGCGATGCGTTCTGCGTAATAGTCTACTCGCACAGCCCCGTGAGAGTGAATCCCGCAAGCGTCAGCAAACACCAAGTGTTTCGCTGTTTCTTGGGCGTGTGCTTCTTTTAAGCCAGCAGCCATTAATTTTTCTTTAATCAGTTGAAGCAATTTATTGGGCTCAACTGTTACTATCGCTGTTTCTTCAATCATATGATTACTCCTAATTTATACTTAGCCGTTTTCTCGGCTGCACAAGTTCTTAATTATAGCTGTGGATCGCGATTGCAGTCTTTTGAATATACATAAGCAAGTGGTTCTCCACGTCCTACTGCATAAGCTGCCTGTTGAACATACGCTCCCATAAAGATATAGTCCCCTTTTTCAACTGGGTACCACTGATTATCTAAGTTATACATCCCTTGTCCGCTTAAAAGATACGCCCCATGTTCTTGTACATGAGTTTCGATGTATCCGTGACTAGCTCCAGGTTCAAAAGATAAAATATGCATGTTCATATCAAAGCCTAAATCTTTTGGTAAAAGATCCCACAACAGAACATCTTTCATTCCTTCATATTCAATTGGCTCTAACTGATGAATAGAATTGACCACTTTATGTGCCTCATAACCTTCAAGTGCTTCATATCGTTTCTTATATAAGAAGACTTCTGTATCTTCTGCTTGTCCATTTTTCATAAACATTTTTACCCCTTCTGGGTAATATGCATATCCGCCAGCTTCCAAAGTATGTTCTTCTTTTCCGTCTGTAACCACTAACTTTCCAGAAATCACATAAACCAGTGTTTGAATCCCTTGTCCGCCAAATCCTGTTTCTTGTCCGCCATCTTTATGAAATGTAATAATATAATCAACAAAGCCTGCACCTAACTGTGGAGAACCTAGAATCGATAAATCACAGTTCACAAACCCAGGAACAGTATTTTTTACCAGTCCATCATGTGGAATTAATGCAAAATTCCCTTTTTTAATCACTCCGCGTGATTGTAATAAGTCGTTTGAATAGCCCATTCGTTCATTTTTATAGCCCATATCTCTTACCTCACATTTTCTTCTCTAATTTTATTAATAAGCTAGCTCATAGAGGGTATCTGCTAAGATTTTCACGCCCTCAACTAAGTCTTCAAATTTTGTTTCTTCTGCTGGATTATGGCTAATCCCGTTAATACTTGGCACGAAAATCATTGCTGTTGGATAGTGCGGTGCAATCACTTGTGAATCATGCCCAGCACCACTGTGCATCATTTTATAGCTGTAGTCTCCTTTTTTTGCCTGCGCTTCGATTGTTGAAACAATCTGATCATTCATTGGGACTGGTGCTTCATCCATCCATAAATCTACTTCAGCAGTCAGTCCTAACTCCTGAGAAATTTCTTCAATTCTCTTTTCCAAGTCCGTTGTAAAACGAACTAATTCATCCGCATCAGTATGACGGCAATCTATGGTAAATAGAACTTCTCCTGGAACGACATTCACTGTATTTGGCTTTGGCTCAACCTTTCCAAAAGTTAAAACCAGTGGGTCTCCTACAGCTTTTGCCTTTTCAATTGACTCATGACAAATCTTTGCAAATCCATAAACTGCATCATGTCGATAGCCCATAGGTGTCGTTCCTGCATGATTGGCTTGTCCTTTTAAAACTACTGTGTAACGACGTTGACCTGCAATATTGTTTACCACACCAATTTGTAACCCTTCATTTTCTAAAACATTTCCTTGTTCAATATGGATTTCTACAAATGCATCAATATCTTCCCGACGCGTTTGCTTTTCTTTAAAATCAAATCCTTGTCGACGCATTTCAGAAACGAATTCGGCTCCATTAGAGTCAACAATTCCTTCAACATCTTTGTTTATCGCTTCTCCTACAAAGTTTTTACTTCCCCAAAATACGGTAGGAAAACGACTGCCCTCTTCTTCTGCCATTGAAATCACTTCCAATGCTTTTTTCGGCTGGCCATATGTGTCGATTAAATATTCCATCGCTGTCATCGCAGCAATCACACCAAATTGACCATCGAGTGTTCCACCATTAACCACTGTATCAATATGCGAACCAGACAGGATTGTTTTTTTGCTTTCCGAACCTTCTTTACGTCCAAATAAATTTCCGACCTCATCAAAAGCTGTCTCCATTCCAAATGACTGCAGCTCTTCAACTACCCAATTTTGTGCAGCTTTCCATGAATCTGTATAAAGCAGGCGCGTCATTCCACCTGTAGGATCGTTCCCAATTGATGACAGTTCCTCAATTCTGCGTTTTAATGTATTTGCTAAGTCCATTTCTTCATTCCTCCGTTCTTTTTCACAAATCTATTGTAAGCGGTTGCCAATAGATATTTCATTGTACAATATAAACAAAAATTAGGTATTTTTTGTAAGTTTGTGACATAATTTTATTTTTTTTATTCGTATACTAGAGAGAGAATACTGGAATAGAGAGGTTTTAAAAAAAATGAAAAAAATTATTTCACAAATATCTAAGTATAAAGAGCTTCCTATAAATTATAGTTTCTATCCCTCAGACCTGACGGATGCGCCAATCATCATTTATTTTCATGGGGGCGGCTTACTTTTTGGGCAACGAGACGATCTTCCTGATGACTACATTTCCTTACTAGTAAACAGCGGTTACCACTTTTTAGCGATTGACTATCTTTTAGCACCTGAGTCCCAATTAACAACTATTTTAGAGGTATTGACTGAAAGTTTGTTCCATTTATTAAAACAATTTCAAGTCAAAACCTACCATTTCATGGGACGTTCTGCTGGCTCCTATTTAGCTTATTATCTCATTCGGCAAGGATTTGAACCACAGTCTTTTCTTTCCTTCTATGGATACTATCAATTAACGTTACCTGAATTTTCTTTGCCCGCTCCTTTTTATTTAAGCTATCCGTTTGTTTCTTCAACAGCGGTAGAATCTTTTATTGGGACAGCCCCTTTAACTCACGGAAATATGAATAAACGTTTCCCAATCTATTTGTCTAGTCGCCAAAGTGGAAACTGGCTGAACTATTTAACAACTCACGATAAAAGAGAGTACTTTTCTTTAACTGATACTGACTTGATGACGTTTCCGCCAACTTTGCTTCTCCACTCGTTGAATGATCCTGATGTTCCCTATCGACTCTCTAAAAAAGCATCCGAGTTGATTCCAAACAGCCAGCTGATTTCCATTAATGGAAATCTGCACGATTTTGATAGAGCCGTGACTAGTGAAACACTCGCGGTTTATCAACAAATTGTCGCGTTTTTAAATGCAACTTAAACAACTACTTCCTCTCATTAAAAATCCTTTCCATACAAAAAAAGAGAGATAGTCAGCCTATTCTTGACTGAGTACCTCTCTTTTTGTTTGATTGTTTTTTTCTGTAACTAGCTATCCTTCGCTAATCACATTCAATCCTTTTATTGTATAGTTTCCTCTCACTTTCGTTATTCGAATAGTGAGCTTATTAGTCATCATTTTAGGGAAAGTTAGGATTTTTTTAGCGCCTATTAATTGTCCTTTGTAGACACAATGTTCCTTTTCCTGTTGATTCACTAAAATTTCATACCCTTCTACCTGTTGCCCTTGAGTAATATCTTCTTGTAAAATGAGCCCACTCACTTCTTCTTCTGCCGACCAACTTATGGTTATCTCAGCAGGATTTTTTGAATCATGGTGATTTTCCACATATCTGTACGTCTCTTCTTCTTGTATAAATTCATTCACACGGATAGTTGCTGAGCAGAGGAGTGTTGTATCCGATAGTTTATCAATCTTCTTTCCAAGTTCTGTCAACACCTTTTGGTCAACAGGAGAAATTAACCCTTTTTTCATAGGCGGAACATTTAAAAGAAACGTTGCATTTCCTCCTACTGATTTTTTATAAATTGAAAATAATTCTTCACTACTCTTAACTTGGTCATCCTCGTGCGCATGATAGAACCAGCCCGGTCGAATAGAGGTGTTGACCTCTGCTGGATACCAGATTAAAGATTCGTTCGTATTTTCCAGTACTTCTCGACTTCCCAAATCCATATCTGAAGAAGTTGCTTGCCCAAAAATCCCATCCTCTGTTTTTTGTGATTTTTCTATTGTTCGTTCAGCAAATGTCAGGCTTTTTGGTACAACACTCCATTCATTTGGACGCGTTTCTCCTGCCTCATTTCCAATCCAACGTACATCTGGTCCACAGATAGCCATTACCGCATTAGGTTGAAGCTGACGTACACAGGAAAAATAGCGCGCCCATTGATAGCGCTGCTGTTTTCCTTGCGCTTCTCCATTTGCGCCGTCAAACCATACCTCAAATACATCTCCGTAATTTGTTAATAGTTCCGTAAGCTGTGCTACATATAAATCATCGTAGCTTGGTCCAGTTCCATAAGAAGCAGCATTTCGATCCCAAGGAGACAGATAGATACCAAATTTTAGCCCTTCTGATTGGCAAGCTATAGAGAATTCCTTCACTATGTCCCCATTTCCCTCTTTCCAAGGGGTATTAGCTACGGTGTATTTGGTTGTTTCGCTGGGCCATAAACAAAAACCATCATGATGTTTACAAGTGAGGATAATGCCCTTCATCCCAGATTTTTTTAGGGACTTGACCCATTGATGACAATCTAAACTTTCCGGATTAAAAAGTGATAATGGTTCATCCCCAGCACCCCATTCTCTATCGGTCATTGTATTCATACCAAAATGAATGAAACCGTAGAATTCTAGCGCTTGCCATGCTACTTGTCTTTTTTCTGGACGAACTTCAGACATTTCTTTTACAGTTACCATATCCTTCACCCCTGTTAAATCTCAATGGTCATTCCATCATAGGCTGTTATCAATTGATACTCATCTGCCATATCCTTCATTTCTTCATAGGTCATCCCGCCATTATGTGAAAAATGGCTGATGATATTAATTGTTTTTTCATCGCATAAAGATCTTTTTTTCAACGCTTCAATTAAACGCAGATTTTCATGGATATTCATATGAACGCCACCTACATAGTCTAATCCTTGCCCTGTACAATCAAGAGAAATCGCATCAATTTTTAACTGATTTGCTTCCAAATAATCGAGAACCTCTTCTGAAGGAAATCCCGTATCATGTGTATAAAACAAACGTTTTCCATCCCGTTCAATCACATAAATGAAGCAATCATTCTCTTGTTTTCCATGAACTGCCGGCAACGTATATACTGTATACTTTCCAATCAGATACCTTTCAAAAGGAGCCAATTCCTTAAAGTCAATTCGCTCAACATCTGTCATCTCCTCAAGGTCAAATGCACGATCAAAAAATTGTCGTACTGTTTTATTCCCGTAAACCGTCAGCTTTTTCTCTAAATCATTCGCATAAGGTCCCATTCGAAAAGCTAAATCTTCTGCATAAAAATGATCACTGTGCCAATGGGTAATCAGTAAGTGTTCAATATCATTAAAGTTCAAATTATGTTCCCGCAGGTGTAGATAACTATCTCCGGGAAAATCAATGAGTAAATCGCCATCATCAATCATTGTCTGCGTCTGTGTCCGAAGCTCTCGTCCACCTTTTTCACGCGCATAATTACAAACGCGGCAATTACAAAAAATGCCAGGGACTCTTTCTGCTGCTGCAGTCCCTAAATAATGCAATTTCATATTTTTTCCTCCTACCAGTAAGTGGCCCAGCTTTTATACATTCGTATTAACGCTTCAAAATAAAAATAATCGCCCCATGTCGTACATTCGTCAATTCCAGTACCTCCCGGCTTTGAATATACCCCTTGCACTAATAAGCCATTTGATTCTGGATAGTCCTTTGTCGTGTATGTTCGTAAGCTACTTAAAATAGCTTGTGCTTCTTGCTCATAGTGCGTTCTTCGTTTATCCGTAAGCGGCAGATGTTTTGCCAGCTCCAGCAGTCCGCAAACAGCTATCGCTGAAGCAGAGGTGTCTCTTTGCTCTGTCGTTCCTTCTTGAAAAATCAAATCCCAATAGGCAATCTTATCAGCAGGCAAATGTGTTAAATAATAATCAGCTAGATGAGCGGCAGACTCCAGCAATGAAGAATCTCCTGTATGGGTGAAGCTGATAGGAAAACCGTAAATCCCCCATGCTTGTCCCCTTGCCCAGCAAGAATCATCTGAAAATCCCTGTGCAGTTGCCCCATAACGCGGCTTGCCTGTTTCAATATCCATATAAAATGTGTGGAAAGTAGAATAATCCTCTCGAATTAGATAATTCTGCGCACGTTTTACATGATTTTCTGCGGCTTGCCGATAAATAGGATTCCCCGTTTCATCAGAGGCAAAGTATAAAAGCGGCAGATTCATGTTGCAGTCAATAATCATACGGCCTTGTTGTTCTTTATCAGAGACATCGCCCCATGCCTGAAAAATTTTAGCCGTCTCATCATATCGACGCATCAAAACGTCTGCTGCACGTATCGCTAGCTCTCTAGAGGATTCAGTTTTGTTTTCTCTATAATCAGCAACCGCAGATAATGAATATAAAAAGCCAATATCATGGTGATTTAAGACAATTTCATCATCCAGCCGTTGCTTAAAAACAGCTAATTGTTTCGTAATAACTCTTTGAATTCGTTCATCTGGCCGGAAATTTTGTGCTAAATGTAACATGCCAATCCAAAATCCATCTGTCCAATCTTCATTTTCTACCGCAGGATAGATGTAATTTGTAGAGACTGCACTTGGTACTTTTGTTTCAAATAATGTCAGATTTTCTAATATTTTTTTATAGACGTATTCTATTTCCTGCTGAATCTCTGATTTTGTTAACATATCCTTCTCCTTCGTTAATATAAGACAATTTGGTCTGACTCTGTTAGAACAATTACTCGCCCATAGTAATAGTTTCCTTCAACTAAGTAGGCTCTTCTTCCATTGTCTGGTTCCTGATGTTGGTTAATGACCACTATTTTTTTGCCGTTTTGCAGGTGAATTTTTACCGCCTCTACCACATCTTCACCTAACTTTATTCCATCAGAATAGACTGGGATTCGTTCAACTTCTTTGACAACCTCTTTTGGTGAAAGGATGTAGGTGCTTACCGCAGATTTGCTGATGCACCTTTTTATGATTCCACATTTAATAGCTCTTTTCTCATTATATACCGAAGAGACTAACTGTTCTTTCACTTCTAATTGAGCTTCTTTATCCAAACTGATTAAGTTATAGCCTAACTCCGTTGAACTAAACGCTTGCTCACACATGCATAAATCCGTTGAATCAAAATGAAAAAATGTCTCAATCTCATGAGCTTTTTGACAAATATACGTATCACTAATTATACTGAATCCTTCTGGAAAATGAATGAGCTTTCGATTTACATAGACTGGATCTGGCAAATAAAAATACCCTAAATGTCCACCTTCAAAAAGTTGGATTCCTTTTTTCTCAATCAAACGCTGATTGATAGGTGTTGCTACTCTCGTGCTATCCCACGCATCTTGATGTTGATGAAAATTCTGATGATCGACAATCGTTGTATTATGTGCACTTGCTGCTTTAAATGCTAATCTATTTTTACTTACAACGTAGCTGTAACGACCTGAATCAATTAATATCTCTTTCCCCTCATGAGAAAGAGAAAAATGAAGTAAATCGTCATGACCATGTCCGCCGCCTAATGGTCCACATTTAAATAGATGATAGTCCCTAGGATTTTTATGAATCATGATGCCTGCTTGATGAAAATAGTGTGTTGCCGCTTGGACTAAAAATTGATTACTCACAGAAAAGTGCCCTCTACCTAAAGATAACTTAGCAAAATAAACAGGCTCTGCTGCTTCATCAGCTGTCTGCGTCAACATTGCTTCTGCGTACTGAAGAATACCCGTCATATCTTCTATGTCACTGTCTCCATAAGCAGGTTGTTTTCCATTCGGTTGAACAAATATACTTGCAGCTTTTGCCAACTTTTTCGCATAATGGATGATACTCACAGGTACTCTTCTTTCCTCACGCTGACCTAGTTGAATGATTTCCAGCATACAAAGCAGCACTTCATTATGATACGTAAATGACTGTTCTCGTTGCATGCCATCTTCTTCTACTTGAAGTGCTAATGATTTCTCCAGATAAATGAGACTCTCGCTCTCCCATTTTTGACTGTCAGAAAATGATGAAAAAGCAATACTCGTCCCATATAAACCTGCAATTTCTAATATCTGCCAGTTGCTTTGTCCTCTTTCGACAGATAGGTTTTCATAAATATAGCGTGCTTGATTTTCAATCGCTGTGACAAGAACTGCTGACAGCTGTTCAGAAAAGAGAGGAAGAAAACGATGGATTTCAAAAATTTTCAGCCAATTAATTAAACGTAGGCCCACATCAATTGTTCGCCAACTGTACCTTTTTGTTTCTTCAGTCAAAGGATTCGCTTTGCAAAAAGCTTGCAAAAACTGTTCTAAATACTGTTGATAGCTGTCGTCATCGGTTAATAGATAAGCTATCGCAATATCTACTAAAAAACGATGACGATTTAACATGTAGTTCCACTCCATATCGTCATTTGGACTCGTTCCCCACTGAATCTCTTCCAAATTCCAATAGACAGGAACCTGCGTCTTCTCCATATCCCAATCATTATCAAAATAATAACAGCCTGAAACAAACCGCTGACTTCTCTTAATAAGCGCATTACAATCTTCTGGATACGTTGTCCACAACTCTCTTTTAAAGATTTGTAGCTCTTCTTTGGTTGTACAATTAAAGAATCCTTTATACTCATTTTTCATGGCTTTACTCCATTATTGGTTCTTCTATCAAGTCGATTTGCTGAATCGCTATTCCTTCTGTTTCAAAAATAATCAATTCATTTCGTCCTTTTTTCCAAAAATAATCAGCAATATACAATGTTTTTACTGGTCCTTCTTTCCAGTAACGCCCCATATTTTGACCATTAACAAATACAACCCCTTTTCCAAACTTACTACAGTCTAAAAAGGTATTGATTGTCTCCTCCAGCTCTATCTCCACTTTGAAAAAGCTTGGCGTAGCTTCATTTGAAGGCTTAGAAAAATCAATTTTAGCTAGCTGTTCTGGTAAAAATTCTAAGCGATAATGCGCCCAGTCTGAGAGATAATGAATATCCTCCATTACGCCTCCACGAATTCCTTTTCTCTGTGTGTCAGCGACTAACTTAGGCCCATAATTATTTCTGCCCATATTTTCAACTAAGAGACTTAGCTCATTTTCTTCTTTTGTTAATTCTACAGAAATCTCTTTACCTACATCTTCTTGATATTGCGTAGCGATAAATTCTTGGTTCACAAAAAATTGTATCCGATCCAAAGCATCTACTACTTTCAATTTAGGAATAAATCGCTTTTCTTGTAGCTGACTTCGATATAATGTGTACCCATAATTTTGGTTTACTTTCTCCATCGGCAAAGTATAATCATTCATGAATGGTTCACTTATCTCTTCTAAAACTGAAAATAGTCCTACACTTTCTTGAACAGGAAAAGTACCTAAAGCAGTCATTTTTGGATAGGTAGGGACACTTATTTCTGCCGCAGGAACCTCTTCTTTGATAACCTTTTGAATCGCGAAATATTTTTCTGTGGGTGCACCCCATTCTGTTAATAAGGCATCATAATCATACGAGGTTATCTGAGGTTCATTTTTTTCTCCCGCATCAGAACACCCATTGTAAAACCCGTAATTTGTTCCGCCTTGGAACATATAAAAATTAATGCTTCCTTTTTTCAGTACGCTTCGCACTTCTTCTGCTGTTTCATTTGGCTCCCTTTTGATAATTGGTTTTTGCCAAGAGTTAAACCAGCCGTCCCAAAATTCCATACACATATAAGGTGCGCGTATATTATGCTTATCTTGATAGGCTTTCAGCCACTTAAAGTTTTCTTTTGCATCTGAACCAAAATTAGCCGTTGCAAAAATCCCTTCTTCTGGCAAAGTGCCTGCATCTAACACTTCTTTCCAGCCGCCATCAGAGGTGAATAATGGAATGTCTAGATATTTGCGAAGTTCTTTTACCAAAAATTTTAAATAGGTTTTATCTTCTCCATATGAGCCATATTCATTTTCCACCTGAACCATCAAAAGATTTCCGCCCTGCGTGAACTGATAAGGGATTAATTTAGGCAATAATACTTCATAATAGTCTGAAACTGCCCCAAGATAGTCTGGATGCTGACTGCGAATTCTCATTCCGTCAGTCGCTAATAACCACGCTGGTAACCCGCCAAAATCCCATTCTGCACAAATGTACGGGCTAGGCCGCACAATGACATATAATCCAAGCTCTTGTGCACTATCTAAAAATTTGGTTATATCAGCTAATCCTGAAAAATCAAATACTCCTTTTTGAGGCTCATGTAGATTCCATGGTACGTAAGTTTCAACGCAATTACACCCCATGGCCTTTAAATTATATAGTGTTTGTTTCCACTGTGTTGGCGGGATTCTAAAATAATGAACGGCACCCGAAATTATTTTTACCGCCTGATTGTCAATATAGAATTCTTCTTTTATCTCAAAATTCATCCTGCTGCTCCTCCTGCTCTACTTGATTGCTGAATCTAGACCATTTGATTTAAACTTGGATTGTAAAAACATGTACAGTAAAACAATCGGAAGAACCGATGTTGCTAAAATTGCCATTAATGCGCCATAATTTAGCGGATCATAATTGTTTTGTGTCATATTTTGAATGACTAAAGGAATCGTAAATTTTTTGGAATCTGATAGAACAATCAACGGAATTAAGTAAGAATTCCAATACCCCATAAAGGTAAGCAGCGCAGTGGTAATAATACTTGGCGTCAACACAGGAACAGCAATCTTCCAAAATATTGTCCATTCACTCGCTCCATCAATTCTAGAAGCCTCCATTAATTCATTAGGAAATTGCTGCGCGTATTGCCGCATCATAAAGACAGAAGTAGTAGATGCAACGCTTGGAATAATCACTCCGGCAAATGTATTGGTCAACCCAAACTTACTTAAGATATAGAATGTAGGGATAAGTGTTGCAAATCCGGGAATCATTCTGGAAATCATCACTAGATTAAAAATCAGCTGACTACCTTTGAACCGGTATTTTGCCATTACATAACCTGCAAGAGTGGTCACCAATGTGGAAACTGCTGTTCCTATAATCGTAATAACAGCAGAATTAATTAACACACGAATATAGTCATACTTTTCTTGCACTTCTTTAATATTCTTTAAAAAGTGAGGACCAATTGTAAAATTAATTTTTTCCCCTAAAATAACGTCATTTGATTGGGTAGAGGCTATCAACATATAAATATACGGCAATGAAAAAATAACTAGACCTACCAATAAAATAAAATAGATAAGTAATGGGTTTAATTTACGCTTCATTATTTTTTCCTCCTACTATGAATTGAACGATAGATAAGATTGCTGCAATAATCACCATTGTCCAGGCAATTGCAGACGCTTTTCCGAAATCAACCATCTCAAAACTTGTTTTATACAAATTCACACCTACAGTTACTGCAGATGATTCAGGACCAAAACCATTTTTAAATAAAATATTAGGGACTTCAAATGCACCTAATCCGTTGATTGTTGATAAAATCATTCCCATCAAGACAACTGGTTTTAACAACGGAATAGTAATTTTAAAGAATTTTTGAATACTGTTTGCGCCATCAATATCCGCACTTTCATAGATTTCGGAGGAAATATTTTGTAGTCCGGCTAAAAACAACACCGTATAATACCCCACATTCAGCCAAACTGAAATAATGATAATTGATACTCGTGCCCAAAAAGGATCTGTTAACCAAGGAACTGGTTCCATCCCCAAAGTAACCAAAACAGAGTTAAATAGTCCTGTTGGATTATAAAAAGTTAAAAATACTGAGGATACAGCGACGATAGAAGTGATTGCTGGTAAGTAATACACAGTTCGAAAGAAGCCTCTCCCTTTAATCGTCGGTTTGTTTAATAAAACTGAAAAAATAAGTGCTAAAAAAATAGTAATCGGAATGGAAAAGACCATAAAGATAAACACATTGAAATAAGATTTAAAGAATAATGGATCTTTAAAAATAGCAATAAAGTTATCTAGGCCCACAAAATCAATTGATGTTGAGACATTTGAAAAACTAAATCCTAATGACATAACGGCAGGGATTAATAAAGTAATGATAAAAAGTGCTAAAAAAGGCACTAGCATAATATAAGCTGCACGCGAATAATTTGTAATTCCTTTTTTCTTCTTTCGTTGTTCCATTGTTTGTACCCCTCTTCGGTTTGAAATAAGCAGTAGGATAAAATACGTTCTTTGAAAGATACCCCACTTTTAGAGACTGTTGAAAATGCAATACTCACTTTTTTGCTAAAAGAAACGCTCTTTTTAGAGGTGCTCTTTTCTCATCATTCCTCTGTGTTTTCGGGATGAATGATTAAGGTGAATAAGTGAGTGAGACAACTGTCTCACTCACTTTACCTATTTACTTGTTTACTTTTACATTATATTTTGATGCAAAATCATCTGCTTGTTTTTTCAGCGCTTCTTCTACAGAAACACCATTATTTTTGATATCGTAACTTGCAGCTTCAATATAATTGTCTAAGTCTGCTGAATACGGGAATGCGTATCCTTCAATACTATTTTTGCTAATTTCATCTAATGTGAGTAAGATTTTTTGATTGCCGTAATAAGGGAATTCTTTTTGCGCTGCTTCGCTTTGGTAAGCAGTCGTATTTGCTGGTAATCCGCTTAATTCCATATACGCATCTAAAGCATCTTTGTCAGTCAGTGCAAATGTAATAAATTGTAAGGCAGCTAGGGCATTATCCGAATTTTTTGGAACATAGTAGCTTGATCCTCCACTCATAGGAGAAAAGTTTTTCGCTTCATCTACCGCTGGAATTGCTCCAATGCGCCATTTTCCTTCATCATCTGGGTAATCACCAGCTTGGTATGAAGCTAACCAACCACCTGCAAATATTACACCGCAATCTTGTCCAATGACTGTATAGTCTTTTGAGTTTCCATAAGCAACTAAATCTTCATCTTGGAGTTTTTGAATGATTTCATAAGATTTTTTAACTGAATCGTCCAATAAGTTCAGATTTCCTTCTTTATCAAATAAAGAAGTGCCTTGTTGCTCTGTCAGATATTTTACCAAGTCTAACTCGCCTGTATCTCTCATGAATAATAGTTTTTTACCTGTTTTTTCTTTCAGTTTTTTCCCAGCTTCAATTAATTCATCCCAATTTTTCACTTTTGTCATATCCACTCCAGCTTCTTTAAAAGCGGCTTCATTATAAAACATAGAGGCATTTCCCCAGTCATTCGGGAAACCATACACTTTTTTAGAAGGAGCAACATTTCCAAGCATGTTCATTTTTGCACTGTAAAAGTCATCGCCATACTCTTTGACAAATCCGAAATCTTCAGAAGAGTAAAACAAATCTTCAAACTTTTCAAAAACTGAACCAGCATTACTATCCTGTAAGAAAATCAAATCCGGCATTTTTTCATTCGCAACTAATTTAGGTGTCACTTTTTGGACCATTGGAATTGCGGGAGCAACATCCACCGGTTTTAATTCTAACTCGGTGTTGTATTTTTTATTGTACAGCTCAATAGATTTTTGCAAGTAATCTGTATTCTTTCCTTGTGGTACATAAACCTCAATACTTGCTTTTTCCACACGTGCTTCTTTAGAAAGCTCCTTGGCAGACTCTGCCTTAGAATCTCCTCCTCCACAAGCCGCTAAACCAACAATCAACAATACTCCTAAAGCTCCACTTACCATTTTTTTCAGGTTCATAAATTTCCCTCCTATATTGTAAACGCTTTATTCATTTCATAGAATACACGAAAGTAATCGCCAGGTCAATAAGTTTAGTGAACTTTTTACATTTATTTACTGAACTTTATTTAAAAAAGAAAAAAAGAAGGCCTCAGACCCTTACGCAGTCTAGATTCCTTCTCTTTTATTTCTCTTTTTAATTTCCTGTACTTCCACGTAAACTTAGCTCTGTCGCAATAATTAGTTTTTTCGCCACTGTCCGCTCAGTTTCTAATCTTTCAAGCAACAATTCAACACTAGATTCTCCCATTAATTCCGTATGAATTCTAACAGAACTTAAGGTTGGAAACACGTACTTTGCGACACTTGTATCGTTAAATCCGATTAATGACACTCTTTCCGGGACAGCTATTCTTTCTTCTTGAAGTGCCCGCAATGCACCCACAGCAAGGGGATCATTTGCAGTAAAAAAGGCGGTCGGTAAATCCTCTTTGAAGGTATGAATCGCTTGTTTCATCATTTCATACCCGCTCTCTACATCAAAGCCTCCTTGAAATACATACTCCGAGGTATAGACACCCTTCAAGCTTGCATATTTTTCAAACGCAATTGTTCGTTTATCCTTGCCAACTGGATGCGTCGACAGCGTTTTTCCATAGTCAAGCCCCCCAATAAAGCCAATAATACTATGACCAGCTTCAGAAAAAAAGTCCACAACACTGTTCACTGCCTGATCAAAATCAAGTGAAACGGAGTCATGTTTAGCAGATAAAATATCCATTCCAACAAATACTAAATTATCTGTAAAATCGATTAATGACTGTTGTTGTTCAGGGGAGCATTCTCCGATAGAAATGATACCGATAACTTCCTCATCAAAAAAAAGTTCATCATTTTTGAAATAGCGAACAATCTCATATCCCTCATCCAATATTTTTTTTTCAGCACTCATTCTTAAAGAAAGATAATACACATCATCTAGTTCATCTTTTTCTGTCATCCATTGAACAATTGCTACTTTCCCTTTATCAATGACTCGGTTTCGCTTATACTTTGTATATTCTAATTTTTCTGCAGATTCAAATATCCTTTTCTTGGTCTCATCACTCACAGATAACGCCTGGTCAAAGTTTAATACTCTGGAAACCGTCGTTTTAGACACTCCTGCTAAATCTGCTATATCTTTGATTGTTGCCATATACACACCTCTTTTTATTCTCTTATCTCTTACTATCCTTTTTTAATAAAAAATCTAACATGTATGAATTTACTAAACTAAATAAAATGCCTATCACTACTGATTTTACCCCATAAGTTAGAAATCCCAAAGCAAGTACGCCAAAATTTATATAGCGAATACCACGTGCCACACTAAATTCAGGATTTTTTTTATTAATAGCTAACGCAATAACATCCATTCCAACAGTTGAAGCATTTGCTGAAATACAACAGTAATACCCTACTGCAATGAAGATACTTGCTAAAAAAAAGTCCACTACAATATTTACTTGCAAGTTTATGTTCATCAAATAAAATAATGCAAAAAACAGGTTATAACAGACACTACTGACAATTGATTTAAAAAAGTTGCCTTTTCCTAAAAAAAGAAAGCAAAACAACAATAAAAAAGCGGTAATTACAGAAGTAAGATAGAAAATTTGAATACCCGTAACTTTTTCCAAAATCATTGCTATGCTTGTTACCCCACCATTTATGATACCATCTGGCTTCATCCATTTTGCATATGCAAGTCCCAAAAAAACATTTCCGATGATTACTTTCCCAACAGCTTTTATCTCTGTATTTGCCAATTCACTACTTATTAGCGCTTTTTTCACTTTACCCCCTCCAAATAATAAAAATACGGTTTCATCACTATAAAATATAGACTACTTAACCAAAACAATCAATAGTTTACTGAATTTACAGTAAACTTTTTTAATTCAAAAAATATATGCGTGCGGAGCGAACTTTCTTTTCCGTTCTTCTCTCTGTTCCAGAACTATGACAGACAGGTTAATTACCAATTGCCCGTTTACTTTAGTTTTTGAACAAAAAATCCCCACTCCATCAGGTGAGGATAGCTAATTGTTTATCAGCGTAGTTGCCTTATTTTGCTGATGCCTTGCCTACTCAATTATTATTAGTATCTCATTGCATCAATCGTTACCTTTAGATTCTAAGGAAGCGACTAATTCAGTTCCTTTTGATTTAACAAGTACTTCTTCTACAGCTACCTCTATTTAAGTATTTAAATACGTTATAAATCGATGAAAATATTGTTCAGATACTAGTTTTAAAAGCTTGAAGTATTTTGTTGAAGGTCAAGCTTCAATAACTATTAGAAAAAGTACTACTATACTTTAATAAAAATAACTTAAAAATTATAAGACATTTTTTATATCATCGCTGGCTATTAAATATATACTTCATTAGAGTTATTTAATCGTACATACGTCAATATATAATTATAAACTAATATAAAAAGTATCAAAAGAGAATAGAATGTCGGTGTCCACAATATTGATTTAGGAGGGGAAATATCATGAAAAGGTTTAAAATTTCAAATTTTTTTTGCTACATGACAGCGGTTATTATGGCAATAAGTCCTTTTGTATTCTCCGGAGCCGTGGTTCACGCATCTGAAGTATCTAAAAATAGCTCAAGTATCATGACTAGTTCTAAAGCGGCTACCTCTGATTTATTAGAATCTGAAACTATTTATCAAGATGAAAACGGAAACGTTTTTACCGAAAGTGAAATAATTGTGCAATCAAGTCCCTTTGATCCTCGTCTGCAACCTTTTTCTTCTGCCAGTGTAATTAGTATCGGGATTTTGTGGACGTATACTTCAAAAGCTGATGGAACAAAGTTAAAAAATGCTTTCAGGAAAGCAGCTACTGCGGAAGGTATTCTAGGGATAACTGCCGCAATTGCAGCGGCCGGTATTGAAACAGGACCGATAGCAGCTATATTGGCAGTGATTGCCGGACTTGGGGCTTTAGCTTTTTCTAAGCGCTTTACTGAAGGAGCTAATTTGATTGCAAGCCATCCCAATTCTGGTAAAATATATATGTATTTAGATCATTGTACCTATAAAAAATAAGAGCTTTAGATAAGGAGGATATTATGGACTATTGGTTTAGTATTCCTATATTACTTTTCGTGTTCTATATGATGACTAGAAAAAAAAGAGTTACGTGGAAAAATCAAAAAATAGCTTATATTATCCTTGCTCTTTCATTTGTCTCTATTTTCGCGATAGTTATTTATCTATTTATTTGGTTTAATTGATTAGACAGACTACTCTAAGTGACGAACAATTTACAACTCTGCTTGCTTCCTGGCTACTATCACCCTCTACCACATTAGCAAATAATTATTCATACATATACTTTAACCAGTATTCTTCAATTTTGGAGAGAAACTCTTTTGTAGGATAGCTGCCTCGTAAATCAAAGGTGTGACAAGTGCCATCAGAAAATTTCACTTGATATTTATAGAGAACTTTCACTTTTTTAGATTCCTGTTTAAAGAGCCCCACATCTGAAACTTCCTGCCATGTTTTCTTCAACAATTGCCAATTTTCGTGATAAACAAACCCTTCCTTATCCATTCTATAAAGAATCCCCTTATTCTTTCTCATAAAATCAATATCTCGTATCCCAACATAAATAAGAGCACCTGCAAAGTATAAAAGAAATCCTGCAAAGAAAATTGTTCCTGTCAGCAGCGCTATTCCCACAATTAATAAAGAAAAAAGACCATTTTCCATGTTGGGCTCACGTAAATAAGGGAAAACAAACCAAATAGCGACTCCCAAAACGAATAAACTCATTACGATACCAATTCCTATCTGTTGAAAGCTATTTTTCCACGTGATACGAAGCTCAAAAACATCCTCCATCTATTACGACTCTCTCCTTTTTGTTTTTGTTGTGATGTAACCCGTGCTTCACCAAAGCTTATGACTACTATTTTTCTATAAAATAATAGTAACAAGTTCCTCAATAGAATACCATCTTTTGTCCAATATCGCTTCACTTTCATTTAATTTTTCTTATTAAAAACTATCTTCTAAAGAAATTTTACCATCCGAAAAGGAAGCGTTCTCATTGAGCGAAAACCTTTTTAACTCTTCAAAAAAATCTATAATCCAACCTTATCAACTGATGAAATTCGATTCATCTCCTTTTTTGCTCTTATCGCCTTCTATACATGATATATGATAGAATTGAAGGCTTTTCAATAAAACTGAAAATCTCCCTCTTCATCTGTTTCTTTCAAAAACAGATAAAGAGGGAGACTATCTTGGTTCTCGGAATTAGCTGCTTCTACTCCTATCTCCAATCAACTTTTTCATTTTATTTTTGCCTTACGTTGAAGAGTCCACTCTTCTTAATTAAAATATTTTACTTTATCAACTGAATTAAACAAATTCATTTTATCCTCTACCACTGCTTTGGATTCAAGAATACATGGAGGAAATACAGTGTTTGGCTCCCAGAAAAAATCGTTGTTTAAAACGTCTTGCAATTTAGCAAAATATGGCTTCTTAATGTCACTCGAAATGTTGATTTTTTGAATTCCTTTTTCAACTGCAACTCGTAATTCATCATCTGAGTTTGAAGATCCACCATGCAACACTAATGGTACATCCACTTCTGCTGCTATTTCACTTAATAAATCTAATTTTAATTTAGGAACAAACCCTTCTGGATAAATACCATGCGCTGTTCCAATTGCAATAGCAAGTGTATCCACTCCTGTACGCTCAACAAACTCTTTCGCTTCTTTAGGTTTAGTATACGTAATCTCAGTTACACCCCCTTCTATAGATGCTCCTGTATCACCGATTGTTCCTAATTCTCCTTCTACAGAAACGCCTACTGTATGAGCAAGATCCACTACTTTTTTGGTAATTGCTATATTTTCTTCAAAAGCAAGTAAGGACGCATCAATCATGACAGAAGTAAATCCATGATTAATTGCGGTTATAACGTCTTTCACCGAACCGCCATGATCCAAATGAAGTACAAAAGGAACCGGACTATTCCATAATCTTTCTCTAACATACGCAATAAATTCACCTGTTACAAAACTTAGCTCATCAGGATGAATAGCAATAATAGTTGGTGCATTTAATTCTTCTGCTTTTTCTACAACTGCTTTAAAAATATTAGCATCTGATATATTATACGCACCTACAGCAAATTTATTTTCTTTCGCTACTTTTAACATTTTTTCCATTGAAATTAACATGTTTTTTTCCACCTTTTTTTATTATTTTTAATCATTTAAACTAAATCCAGATAAATCCATTTCTTGCTCTTCTTCTAATTGAGTAGAATCATACTCTTCATCACTGATAGTTTTCTTAATCACCAACAAAATGATACCTGTAACAACTGATCCCGCTATTAAGGCTAGCAGTCCAACAAATGGCTTGGTCATAACTGGAATAACAAAGACGCCTCCAGACGGCACGGGTGAACCATTTTGGAAATAGAAGTTAATTGCTCCTGCTATCCCAGTCCCCATACTACAAGCAAAGACTGTACGTAATAAATCATTCATTGCAATCGGGATGACACCCTCTGTAATCATTGTTAAGCCCATAGGAAACGCTACTTTAATAGCATCTTCTTCTACTTTTGTGAATACTCTCTTATTACTAAATTTAGAAAATAGCCATGCAAAAGTTACGCCAATTGGTGGTACCATCGCTCCAATTACTTTAATTGCCTCTGGTTCAAGAATCCCTTCCATCAACAGACCATCCGCCATTAAATTAGGGACTTTACTGATGGGGCCGCCAAAATCAAATGCGCCTAAAACGCCGAAAATAAACCCATAAACAAATCTTGATGACTCATCTAAACTATTTAAAAATACAACCAGCAATTCTGTTATCCAGGCAATAGGTCCTCCGATAACAAAGAACATAACCAGTCCAATAACAATTGAAGAAACTGTAGGAATAATCATCATTGGCATTAAACCATCTGCCCATTTAGGTACTTTCCATGTTTTCTTCATCCATAAAATAAAGTAACCTACTAGGTATCCTCCTATCATCCCTCCCAAAAAACCAGCACCTAATGCATTCGCTATCATTCCCATTAAGAATCCCGGAGCAATACCCGGTCTCTCAGCAATTGAATACGAAATATATCCGCCAATAAATGGTGCTAATAAGCCCATCCCCATTACGCCCAAACTAGTCAATGCACTTGCGATTGTAAAACTTTGAGTATAATCCTCGATAACTTGTCCACCCATCAAGTTACCTATAGCAATCAACAAACCAGAGGCTACAACTAATGGCAGCATATAGCTGATGGCTGTCAATGCGTGTCTCTTTAATTCATTCAACGCCTTTTTCATGTTAATCCTCCTTATTAAATTCATCCTCAATCTTTTCAATAAGCTGTCCTGCTGCTTTAACAGCAACATTTGTTGGAACTTTCATCGTTTTTTTCCCATTAAAGCGATCGTTCCCAGTTGTTTGAATATCAGTAGCCATAATAACGATGTCTGCATTTTTTATATCCTCACGTGTAAGCTCGTTTTCAATGCCAATGGTTCCTTGTGTTTCCACTTTAATCGTATGACCTCTTTTTTTGGATGCACTTATTAATTTTTCTTTTGCAATATAGGTATGTGCTATACCCGAAGTACAGGCAACTACTGCTACTAGTTTCATATGAACCCCTCCTATTTTTATTCCGTTAATAATTCGTATATCTCTAAATTAGTTGCAGCATTTCTCAATTTGTATAATAACTCTTCATCTGACAATAATATGGCTACCTTTTGAAGCATTTTAATGTGTAAAGTTGTTTCATCTGTTTTTTTCACAGCAAATAAAATAATAACTTCAACTAACTCTTCATCCACTGAACCCCAATCAATCCCCTTCTTATTTTTACCAATAGCTATTACCGTTTTATTGACTCCATCAGATTTGCCATGCGGGATAGCAATGCCCTCGCCTAATCCAGTTACTCCCTCCTCTTCTCTCAATAACACATCGTTTAAAAATTCTTCTGGATCTATTAAATAGCCTTGGGTATCCAATAAATTAACCAATGCCTGTAGTGCCTCTAGTTTTGTTTCCACATTCAACTCTTCAATAATTAACTCTTGATTAATTACCTCTCTAATATCAATTAATTCCATTTAAATTCCCTCCATCATTAATCGTATTGTTTCCTGATCTTTCCCTGTAAACATCGCACTTACTAAAGCCACTGGTACTTCTAAAATTAAGTTATACAAAGTAATATTTATAGTTGATATGATGAAATCTACGATAACTTTTTCTTCCATATATTTCTTTTTAAATTGGTTAACGGAGACGACATCGATTATATCTAACGTTGGAAAGTTTCTCTGAACCTTCACCTTTAATAATTCACTTGTTCCCACACCACTACTACACATAATAATGACTCGTTTCTTAGTTTTTAGTTTTTCAAAATCTTTAGCGAAATATAACATAGTAAATCCACTTTCATCTTCAGATATTGGCGCTAATGAATACTCGCTTGACAGGTAGTGGCTTAACTTTTCCACTGATTTGAATAACTCTGGGTATTCTTTTTTTATTTCCCCCAATAAATTATTAACAATAACTATCTTGTTTTTATTTCTGTAGAGCATCACTCTAAAATGATTAAAAAAACTTTTGTCTTCTTTTAAGCTTGAAAAATCTAGAGCCATATGTTGACTTACAAAATCAATCGCATCTTCAAATATTAATTTCAATTGACCATCTGAGTAGAGTTCAAATGACTGTTCTTCTATTCCCGAAGATATGATGTACTGAAATAAATAAAATTCTTCTATTTGATCAATTTTTTCTGATAAATAATGGCTTAGATTTCCCACTATTTTTTGAGAAATTCCATAAATTTCCTGATTTGATTCTTTCAGACTCACTTCATACGCGTCTAACGTCTTGTCCTCTCTATTCTTAGGAATAAATCCATTTCTTATTCTCATAACTAAAATATACAGATGCGAAAATATATTAATGTTATATGGATAAGGGATATTTCCTTTTATCTTTTTTTCAATTAATTCCAATTGAGCTGTTAAAAAATCGATATCGTACTGACTAATATTCTTATTGTCAATTACGTAAAAATCTGTATCGACAATAGCTGTTCTTAACAACATGTGATAAATTGCTTTTCTAATACTTTGTTCCTTACCGATAATCCGTATTTTGTTTTCTTTTCTTTCCAAAAGTAAATCGAACTGTTTCATTTTCTTTTTTATTTTTTCAAGATCCTTATACTGAGTTTCTGAAGATATAAAGTACCGTTTAAATAAGTTTTCTATTGAAATAAATAGAGGAGAACTACTTAGTAAATTCATTAGTACTGAACTAACTCTTTCCTCTGTTTCTGAACCGCTTTGCTTAAATATGGACCGATATTTTAAATAATTACGATAGTTCATTTTCATTCCCTTACCAATATAGGTTTCAATCAAAATACCAAATTCACTGGCTTCATTAATTTTATGAACTAGCCTATATACCGTTTTTGAAGATATATTTAAAGACTCAGCTATTTCTTTTGCAGTAAGTTTAGTATCTTTTAAGACAAAAAGTTCAAGCAGTTCTGATTCTTTTTTACTTAATTTCATAACACTCAACTCCTTAATAAAACAATACCATTAATTTGGTAACGTTTACTTTATTAAAATGTCCATATAAGTGGACAAACAAATAAAACCTATAGGCACATATTCAATACGTTTGCCTAGTAGTTTATCAATCAAATCTTAGATAGCCTTTCTTACATACAGAGAGAGAAAATCTATTCGCAAAAATCAACAGCCTGTGCTCTGACAAAAGAATAGAATTAATAAACAGCGATAGAGAATAAGGATCTGAACACACTTATAGAAAAAAATAGAAGACCAAAAATCGTAAAAAGGATTTTCGGTCTTCTATTTGGGGGAGCTGTACAATTTGGCTCGCCTCACTTATTTGATTTGGAGCCCAAAAAATCCGGCTCTATAATTTATGGGACTGATGAATCATAATTGATTCTTCAGTCCCATTTTCACTTTAGGTATTAAAAAACATATCGTTCTCTAGTATGATTAAATCACCACAAAATAAACAACTGAGAGGACGATATGCTATATGAATGATTCTATCAAAAAAATGCTGAGAATAATAGAGAAAGATTTGATGATTACAGAGGTCTCTTACGAGACCTTTCAGAAGGAAAAGACGTTGATCGTCGATGCTGTTCTCTCGCCTGCTCCTCGTGCGTGTAGAAGTTGTGGTTCTACTGTGGTAGATGGAAATGGGAAAGCAATTGTAGTGAAAAACGGGAAGAAGGAAACGATTGTCCGCTTTGAACAATACAATCATATGCCTTTGGTTATGCGCTTAAAAAAGCAGCGCTATACCTGTAAAAATTGTCGAACTCATTGGACTGCTCAAAGTTCTTTTGTCCAACCTAGACATTCAATCGCAAATCATGTCAGATATAAAATTGCTTCTTTACTGACTGAAAAAGTATCTTTATCTTTTATTGCGAAAAGCTGTCAGGTATCTTTGACCACCGTTATTCGTACATTGAAAGAGTTTAAAAGCTATTTACCAAAGCAATCTAAGAAGATTCTCCCCAGAGTATTGATGGTTGATGAATTTCGTTCGCACGCTTCCATAGAAGATAAAATGAGCTTTATTTGCGCAGATGGCGAAACAGGAAAATTAATTGATGTCTTGCCTACGCGTAAGTTACCTCGATTAACAAGCTATTTCTTAGGCTGTACCAATCCAGAAGAAGTAGAATTCTTGGTTACAGACATGAACGCCGCCTACTTCCAGCTCACCAAGCGTGTTTTGCCAAATGCGAAAGTAGTGATTGATCGGTTTCATATTGTCAAACACATGAATCAGGCGTTCAATGAGTTACGTATCCGTGAAATGAATGAGCTTCGTAAAGTAGGACAGAAAAGTCTGGCAGAAAAGCTGAGAAAGAACTGGCGCTTTCTGCTAAAAAATCGTGCAAACATCAACCATTATGAATACAAAACATGGAAAAGTTTCCGAGCGCCAAAATACCCGTTTCTTACTGAAGCAATGATGATTGATCGATTGCTTGGCTTTTCTGCGCCCCTGAAGGAGGCGTATCCCTTTTTTCATGAATTAGTTGAAGCCTTTCGAGACAAAGACCCTGACTTATTTTTCTCCTTATTGGCAGAACTTCCCGAAACACTAGATGACGGTTTTCGGAAGAAGCTTCAAAACCTTCTGAATTATGAAGAAGGCATCACCAACGCAATGATCTACCCTTACTCCAATGGAAAAATAGAAGCAAAGAACACACACATAAAGACAATGAAACGAGTATCCTACGGATTTAAATCATTTGAGAACATGAGAATTAGAATCTTTTTGATCAATCAATTAATCAAAGTAAGATAACAAAAAATCTGAGCCAGAATGAGGTTCATTCTGACCCAGATTTGATTTTGTATAACTCATCAGTCCTTATTGACAAAGAGCCAAAAATCCCCACTCAAACGAGTGGGGATAACGTTTCTATGTCAATGTTTATAAGCTTATTTGCTTAAAGCATCTTTTGCTTGGTCAGCTAACGCTGTGAAAGCTGATGCATCGTTTACAGCTAAGTCTGCTAACATTTTGCGGTTGATATCAATTTCTGCCAATTTCAAACCGTGCATTAATTTTGAGTAGCTTAAGCCATTCATACGAGCTGCTGCATTGATACGAGCAATCCATAATTTACGGAAGTCGCGTTTCTTTTGACGACGATCGCGGTATGCATAGTTATATGAATTCATTACTTGTTCTTTTGCTGTTTTAAATAGGGTATGTTTTGAACCGTAGTAACCTTTTGCTAATTTAAGCACTTTTTTACGACGTTTACGAGTTACTGTTCCACCTTTAACACGTGCCATGTTTAATTCCTCCTAATAAATCTTCTCTTTGAATTTTAAATTTGGTAAAGCCTTAATGTATGGCTTATTTCATTTTTGCTAATTGTTGACGGATACGTTTGTAATCGCCAGATGATACCATACTTGCTTTACGCAATTGACGGCGTTGTTTCTTAGTTTTACCGTGGAAACGGTGACTTGTAAACGCACGGAATCTCTTCAATCCGCCTTTACCAGTACGTTTGAAACGTTTTGCTGATCCGCGGTGTGTTTTTTGTTTTGGCATGACTAATTTCCTCCTCAAAATCTTTCATTATCCGACTGTGACTGTCTAACAATCAGTGAGTCAATAAAAACTTACTTTTCGTTTTTCGGTGCCAGCGTTAGAAACATGCTGCGTCCGTCCATTTTCGCTTTTTGTTCAACAGTTGCAATATCAGCTGTCTCTTCAGCTAAACGATCAAGAACTTTCTGACCAATCTCTTTATGGGTAATGGCACGGCCTTTGAAACGGATAGAAGCTTTCACTTTGTCTCCTTTTTCCAAGAACTTGCGGGCATTACGAAGTTTGGTGTTAAAGTCATTGACATCGATTGTTGGACTTAAACGAACTTCTTTAACATTGATCACTTTTTGCTTTTTACGTGCTTCACGTTCTTTTTTCTGCTGTTCAAAACGGAATTTTCCGTGATCCATGATTCGCGCAACGGGCGGTTTTGCTCCGGGTGCTACTAAGACAAGGTCTAAATTGGATTGTTCTGCAATTTGAAGCGCCTCAGCTTTTGTTTTCACACCTAATTGCTCGCCGTCTGAACCGATTAATCGTAATTCGCGTGCACGTATGCCGTCGTTAACCATCATATCCTTTGCTATGGTCATTCACCTCCAGGTTTATTGAGAGAAAGAAAAGATTACCTTTTTAGGCAATAAAAAAACGAGTTCTTCGTCTGAACCCGCGCGTCATTCAACTTACACTACTGCAAGTGAAACTATCTGGCCCAGTGACAAAATCAACTAAGGCGAGAAGCGGCGGCTTCTGCTTTTATTTCTCAACTTTATCAGTATACAGGCATTTTTGTAAAAAGTCAATACAATTATTCCTTCTTTTTCTTTTTTCTGAAAATACGATTACCTTTTCTTTTCTTTTTGTGCTACAGTTAATAGAGAAGGAGTGTTAAAATGGACCAATCATTTATAAAAGAATTAACAACATTTCACAAAACAAAGGATAATCCTTTTCGTTTAGTGGGCGCAGGAATCTGTATGCTTTCTATCCTATTACTTGGTTATGCATTGCATGATTTAGCCATCGGAAGCTTTGGCTCACTTGGTATTTTTACGTTTCTCTACTATCAAAATATTCCAATCAAACAGCTGATTACTCGTTTAAGCCTAGTTGGATTCTTTCTGTTATTAGGAAATTTTTTAGGTATGCTTTCCACCCATCTTTCTTGGACCGCACCGATTCTTGTAGGTCTTGTCGCATTTTTAGGTCGATTACTATTTCGTCTATTCAAAATTGCCAAGCCTGGTGTCTTCTTTATTGTCTTGGTAACGGGAATGGGCTCTAGTACAAAGATTCCCTTAGAATCAATTCCAAAAATGAGTTTCTTTTTCTTAGTTGGCATTCTTATTTCCATCATTGTTGCTTGCCTCGTTCAAAAAACAGAGAAGCTTCCTCCTGTACCAGTCAAAAAAGTGACCCTGCAAGAACGTCTATATACAGATCCAGCTTCCATTGTTGATGCATTATTTTATGGTGGTATTTTATTTTTTGCTGTTTACCTAAGCCAATCCTTGCACCTTGTGAACCCTTACTGGCTAGTCGTTTCATGTGCCGCTATTTTACAAGGAGATACGCTTCGAGCAATGATGCATCGGAATGTACAACGTATTTTTGGAACTACCGTCGGAATTCTCATTGCTTCTTTTCTTTTAAATTTACCTTTATCAACCTTTCAATCGATCATTGTGATTACAATGCTGTATTTAACCGTTGAATTCTTCATTCGCCGAAATTACGCCGTTGCTAACTTTTTTACAACCCCTATGACGCTCTTGCTTTCCATGCTTGTTCGTCATCAATATGTTTTTTCGCTCGTTCAATACCGATTTTTAGGAATTGTTCTAGGTAGTCTATTAGGCTTACTATCTGCTTGGATAATGATTACAGGATTAACCTTCTATAACCGCGCGTTTCAGCTTCACGAAATCCTTCATGATGATATTGAAAAATAAACAGCCTGGGGTAATAGAAATGGTCATTTGTTCCTCACACATATAATGCTCATCGAAAAGGAAACAATAACTTAAAAAAACGAAGGTCTAATGAGCCCGTTTTCTGCTGGTTACAGAACCTTCCTATCGTTTTTTATCACACAACATTTGTTCAGCTTCCATTAAAAACCAGTTGAACAAATGGTACGAATAGCACAATTGACGACTGTTTCTGTGCTTGATTATTTTTTTGAATTAACTAAACATACCCTATAAATAAGCAAAGACAGTGCTCACGTTCCAGTAACGTGAGCACTTTTTTGCAAACAGTAAAAAATTGCCTTTCTCACACTTTTTAAAAAGAGTTTATAGGACTGGTTATTCCTTTCTACGACTCTTCTTTTTGATAAAATTATGCTACACTTATTGAAAAAGGAGCGTTCATATGCTGTTAATTCTATTTTATCGAGCACTTTTTGGTGTATTTACAAGCCTGATCATTGGCTTTTTTGCTTATTTAACAAAACAACTCACACGTTCTGGTACGATTGCTCTGATTTTTATCGGTGTTCTTCTTACAACGATTGGCTCATGGCCCACGTGGGTCCTGATTGTTCTGTTTTTCTTGAGCTCTGGTGGGATTCATTTAGTAAAGAAACAATTATTTCCACAAATTGGCGACTCGATTGCTGAAAAAGGTGCAACTAGAGATGCCAAACAAGTGTTGGCAAATAGTTTTCCTGCATTAATTAGTCTAGTTTTTTATTTTTCTACAGCCAATGAACTGTTTCTTATCGGTTATGCCGCTGGAATAGCAGGAGCTGCATCAGATACATGGGCATCAGAAATTGGCGTATTGAGTCCCTCATCTCCGCGTTCTATTCTTACTCTTAAAAAACTTCCTCCTGGAACATCTGGAGGAATAACAATTTTAGGAACAGTTGCTTCTTTCAGTGCTTCATTTCTTCTCTCAGTGAGTTTCTGGCTTTTAATTAGTATAACCAGCGGGTTTTCTCTTGTTTCATTTTCTTATTTTCTTGTTCCCTTTTTTAGCGGAGCTTTAGCATCTATTTTTGATAGTCTGCTAGGTGCAGGGCTTCAAGCACGCTATGAATGTTCTGTTTGTCATCAATGGACAGAAAAAACAATGCACCATGGCAAACAAACAACTTTGATAAAAGGATTGCGTTTTTTAGATAATGACTGGGTGAATCTTATTAGCGGGTTCCTTACGGTCGTCACTTCTTGGGGCTTGTATTTTTTTATTCACCCCTAGTGATTTTCTTATACAAAAAAACAGGCAACAGCCCTAACTTTGGCTGAAACCTGTTTTTTTATTGATTAATCTAGGTACAATTCTTGAAGTAATTGGTAATCAGACGGACTTAAGCGTAACACTTCTTTGCCATATCCTTGAATGCCTCCAAAGTTTTCATCGATCAACTGGTAAGCATAATCTAAATAGTCCTTTTCTACTTCCATCGCTACTTTAATTCCTGCCAGCTGTCCTTCTGATAACCCTCTAGAGGCAGCTTCTTTTAAAAATTGCTCATTTGGTTTTTTCCGTTGACTGTTAGTCTTTAGATAATCTTCATAAATCGTTTCTCTTGGTACCTCTAGAAACTCCAATGTCAAAGCAGCTGCAACCCCTGTACGATCTTTTCCTGCAAAGCAGTGGAAAAGAACACTACCCGTTTCAGTCTTTAGCAATTCCTCAAAATATTCACGATAGCCTTGTTGTGCGCCTTCATTCAGAATTAGATTATAATAGATTTTTTTCATGTGACTATCGACTAACTGAAGATCACTCACATCCATCAAGTCTTCCATACTTCCGTTATCATGGACTTCTTTCATAATATCAATCCAATGATAGCTTACAGATTCTAGTTCATCATCTGGGCGCGTAGTGATTTCCTGTTTTCCGCGTAAATCAATAATCTTGTTCAACTCGTGCTGTTTCAATGTTGTACGACTTGCATCATCAATTTGAAACACTTCTCCTGAACGTAAAAGACGATTATGCTTCACTTTTCTTCCTTCTTTATTTTTCAAACCACCTAGTTCTCTAAAATTTGCTAAATTCATGAATATCCTCCTGTCAAATGGTTACTAAACGTAATTTTGTAATGTTCTTGTATGTAGATAGCTCTTCAATTACCTCCGCATACGTGAGCCCTCTTGGCAAATCAATTGTATAAATATTGGTGTAAATTCGATAATCCTCGACAAATTTTACATCAAAATTAACATCTTCAATATCAATTTTCCGCTCTTCAAAATATTGAGAAATAAAGCTCTTGGTTTCTTCGCGGTGAATATACTGTACCTCTAACTTTTTAGTTGTTGGGATATGGATAATTCGTTTGACAATAGCCAGCGCAAAAAAGATGGCTAGAAAGCTGGTAATAGCAATTGCGTAAAAGCCCATACCAATCGCAATTCCTAATCCTGCTACTGCCCACAAGGATGCAGCCGTCGTCAAACCTGTAACCGAACGTTTTGTGACGATAATCGTCCCTGCCCCTAAGAAACCAACCCCACTTACAACTTGTGCAATTAGACGAGCTTCATCAGATCGAATAACACCTGTCAATTTTGGATTTTCTAATGCTGCTTGAATCGCACCACTGGCAATTTCTACCTGAATCAATGCAACAATTGTCGCTCCTAAACAAACCAAGATATGGGTACGCATTCCTGCCGGACGACTCTTGTACTGTCGTTCAAAACCAATAACTCCACTCATTAAAATAGCCAGAACAAGACGTAAAACAATTTCCGGGATTGTTAATGGACTTACCATTTTTGGTCACCTCACTTCTTTAACTATACCACTCTTGCGTTAAATTCGCATCCGAATACTCATTTTCCACGGCAAATTTACTGAATAAATCAAGGGCTGTCAACTAACAAAAAAGAGGGTAGCCATAACTATCTAAGTTATGCTTACCCTCGTAAAATCTTAATAAAGGTTGGGAACAGAAGCGACTCACCTCTCATCGTCTTCTATGCATGGAATATGCTCGGGTTGAAGACTCTGAAAATAAGCTGAAATTACATCGGTACACTTCTATCCCAACCTCTTTCAATTGTACATAGATTCTTTGATTTATAATTTACTTCCTGCTGCATCATCAATGATAACCACAACATCTGAATGATTTTGTAACGCACTTGCTGGAACATGTGTCGTTACTGCACCATTAATCATTGCTTGAATCGCATCTGCTTTGTTTTCTCCATAAGCCATAAGAACCATTTTCTTTCCTTTTAAAATTGAGCCGATTCCCATGGAAATTGCTTTCGTTGGTACATCTTCAACTTTATCAAAATAACGTTTATTTGATTCAATCGTTGATTCAGTCAAATCAACTACAGCCGTTCCGCCATCAAGTGGTGCTCCAGGTTCGTTAAACCCGATATGTCCGTTAGTCCCAATACCCAAAATTTGGATATCGATTGGATGCGCATCAATAATTTCATCGTAATGCTTACATTCTGCTTCAGGATTTTCTGCTTTCCCATTTGGCACAAATGTTTCTTTAAAAGGTTTTGTATCAAATAATTGTGTATTCATGAAGTGACGGTAACTTTGTGCATCATTTCCACCTAATCCAAGATATTCATCAAGGTTGATTGAAACCATTCCACTAAAGTCAATATCACTTTCTCTCATTTCTTTATATAATGTTTCTGGCGTGCTACCTGTTGCCAACCCTAATACTGTTGCCCCATTTTCAATGCCTGACTGAATAATTTCAAATGCTTTTTTTCCGCCTTCTTCGGCGTTTTTTACGCGAATGATTTCCATCATGATTACCCCTTTATTGTTCGTTTTTGGTATAGTCCAATTATAGCACCGTTTATTAGCCAACGCAAGGAAGATTGCTCCTTTTTTCCTTGATAAATCGCGTAGTAGGTGGTTTTTCATGCATATTTCTTTAAATGAAAAATTGGTCTATTTCATTATTTATTATCAATAAAGATGAATAAAAGAGTTTCATAATAAAAAGAACAATTGGACTAATTTGAATAATTTCTGATTTTTTTCATCCAATTCAAGAATTTTTTTCACTTTCTTTGCTTGACAGAAAAAAAAGCAAGTGATAAAGTCTATTACAACAAACAAGTCGAGGTGTATGAACATGAATAGTCATATTAGTTTTCCTCTAATTAGAGAAGCAGCTTTTAACAACTGGATACGATGAAGCATTGTTAAAAGCATATACAATAGGATTTCGATCCATTTCTTCATCGAAAAACGGTCAATTTTGACGGGTTTATTTGTCATTCACGTTTTTCGAGTTATGTACTTGTATATTACGCTATCAACAATTGCCTTTGTTGATAGCTTTTTTCATTTCAGCAGAAAAGAGCATCGCTCTTTCTCTGCTATTTTTATTTATATTGATAGAAAGAAGGAACACACATGTTAACTTTAACGAATATTACCCAACAATTTGGCGAAAAAATTCTTTATGAAGGAATTGATTTACAATTAAACGCCGGAGAACACCTTGGATTGATTGGACAAAACGGAGCAGGAAAAAGTACCCTTATCAAAATAATTACGGGAGAAATTCTACCAGATGACGGACGAATTCTCTGGCAAAAAAATGCCCGTATTGGCTATCTAGATCAGTATGTAGAGGTTGATGAACATCTTAGCATTCGCGCATTTCTACGTCTTGCTTTTAAAGATTCTTATGAAAAAGAGGAAAAAATCGCCGCTTTATACACGGAGTACGGGGAAACGCTTGATGATCGATTATTAGAAAAAGCTGGGCAGTTACAGACACAGCTGGACCAAGGGGATTTTTATCAGATTGACACATTAGTCAATGAAATGAGTACAGGGCTTGGAATTGATGTTCTGGGAATGGACACACCATTGAAAAACCTCAGTGGCGGGCAACGTTCAAAGCTTATTTTAGCAAAACTCTTATTAGAAAAACCTGATGTTCTAATCCTAGATGAACCGACGAATCACTTAGATGATGAACATATTAGCTGGCTGACACAATTTCTCCAATCATTTTCCGGCGCCTTTTTAGTTGTTTCCCACGACCGAGCATTTTTAAACCAGATTACTACACACATTGCGGACATTGAATTTGGTCGTTTAATCAAATACACAGGGAATCTTGAGCAAGCCCTGAAACAAAAAGAGCAAAATCGTGAATCCTATCTGCGCCAGTATCACGCACAACAAAAACATATAGAGAAAACAGAAAGCTATATTCGGAAGTACAAAGCAGGCTCTCGTTCCACTATGGCAAAAAGCAGACAAAAACAATTAGATAAAATTGATCGTCTAACACCTCCTGGTAGTACGGCAAAACCAAATTTCGATTTTCCTTATGCACCAATTGTCACTACACTGGCATTGGAAACAACCTCACTTGAAATCGGGTATGAGCGTCCACTCTTGCCTCCGATTCAATTAACGATTCGCTATGGAGAAAAAGTAGCCATCCGAGGATTTAATGGTATTGGAAAATCAACGTTACTAAAAACATTAATTGGAGAAATAGAGAAATTAGATGGTGACTTCCATTTTCCTGAAAACACCAAAATCAATTATTTTTCACAGGATTTAGTTTGGAGTAATCCTTTTGAAACACCTTTACAATACCTTAGCGATTTGTACCCTAAGGCAACTATTAAGGAGCTTAGAAAGCACCTTTCAAGGGCGGGTCTTCCTAATCAACTTGCACAAGAACCCCTTTCAACTTTAAGTGGAGGAGAACAAACAAAAGTAAAGCTTTGCCAAATGACGATGCAAAAGGGAAACTTTCTTATTCTTGATGAACCGACCAACCATATCGATCAGGAAACAAAAGTCAGCCTGCAAAACAGCTTAGCTTCCTTTGCTGGAACAGTCATTATTGTTTCTCACGAGCAAGAATTTTACCAAGACATCGTTGATCGAGTCATTGAAATTCAAGCAGATTAAGCTAATTTTTTAATGATTTTACTTGAAAATGACAAACACCCCTCTTTTTATCGAACGAATAAAAAGAGGGTGTTTCTATTAACGTGTATTGAAAAATCATTTTTCTTATTTTACCGAACCTATCATGCCCTGAACAAATTGTTTTTGTAAGAGGAAAAAGATAAATGCTGTTGGCAAGGTGGCAATCACAATACCACACATCATCATCCCGTAATCTGGCGTGTATGAGGCACCCATCGCCGACAAGACTAACGGGACGGTTCGCTTATCAGGAGACTGTAACGCAACTAACGGCCATAAGTAGTTATTCCAGCTATTCATAAAGGTAATAATTGCTGCCGCTGCATAGGTATTTTTTGCAGTGGGCATATACACTCTAAAAAATATGTTCAACTCTCCCAGACCGTCTATTCTTGCTGCTTCTACAAGCTCTTTAGGGAATGATTTGATATTTTGCCGGAAGAAGAAGATAAGAAATGCCGTACAGATTGCCGGCAGTATAACCACCGTCATATTGTTAATTCCCAAAGGAGTCCCATTTAGCTGACTAAACATTCGATATAACGGAATCATGAGCGCTGCAAAAGGAACCATCATTGATAATAGAAGAATTGTAAAAAGTATATCCTTTGCCTTTGACTGGTAAATTTCAAATCCATAGCCTGCCATTGAAGAGAAAATCAAGGCTAATATTGTTGTAACGACTGCTAAAAAAGCAGAGTTTCCAAGAGCTTGCATAAAATTCAAATCTGACTGAAACAGGTTTTGAAAGTTAATAATTAACTGATTTCCAACCATAATTTTCCCTGCCGTTATATCCACCGCTTCATTTGTCATCCCTAAAATCATCCAGACAAATGGGAAGATGGAAAGAACGGACATCAGAATCAATAAACCATATTTAACCGTAAGTCCGAGATTCTTCATTTGCTTTCTTTCCCTCCTAATTTTGTTTGAATGATAGATAAAGCAACAATCGCAATGACAATGACAAATGATACCGCCGCCGCATAACCAAAATTCGGTGTAAATTTATAGCTCAAATTATAAATATATTGTGACAAGGTTGTCGTGCTGTTGGCAGGACCGCCCATTGTAATATTTTGCACCTCATCAAATAATTGAAGTGTGCCAATAGTAGAAGTAATCGTTGTAAACAAAATAATCGGTTTTAGATTCGGAATCGTTATTTTGAAAAACTGCTGCCATTTGGATGCCCCATCAATATCTGCTGCTTCATAAATACTCGGTTCAATATTTTGCATGCCTGATAGGAAAAAAATCATGTTATAGCCCGTCCATCGCCAAGTAATAGCAAAAATAATCAACACCTTTGCCCAAAACGGATCTGTTAGCCATTGAATAGGTGCATCAATCAGATGAAGGGTTGTTAAGATATTATTCACCAGTCCATTTGCAGAAAATAAACTTTTCATAATCAGCGAATACGAAACGAGAGACGTAATACAGGGTAAGAATAACGCCGTCCGAAAAAGACCCTTAAACTTTAATTTTTTATCATTTAGGACATTGGATAAGAGTAATGCTAAAAATAACATGATAGGAACTTGAATGATTAAGTATAAAAAAGTGTTGCCAAATGCTTTTTTAAAGGTTGTATCGCTAAGCATTCGCTGATAATTGCTAAACCCATTAAAGGTCATTGCCGATGGAGGACCCGATTGAAAAGAGGTAATCAACGCTGAAGCCATCGGTACAAAAACCAATAGCGTGATAAGAATAACGGGTAATGTAATAAAGATATTTCCATTTGCAATCCAGTTTTTTCTCTTTTTCGTTCCCATAGAAACATCTCCTTGAGTGGTTATACAATATAAGTAATAAGTACAATATAAAGCTAGAACAAGAGCCCTCTTCACAGCAGCTAGCTGTTGCAGAGTCAAAAAACAACGGGTCTGTTTTGATTCGTTCTCTTTGCTCTAGCCTTCTGACAAAACTCTCCTAGTTAATTAGCAATCTGTGCTTCTACCTGCTCTTGCGCATTAGCTAGCACTTGATCAATGTCTTTTCCACTAATAATTTCTTGTACGCTTTCTGTCAAAACAGATTCAATAGCATACGTATGATTTCCATAGTTAACCGCAGGAACTTGACCTGACCATGTAGAAAAGTCTTCAAATACTTTTTGGTCCCCATAAAAAGCCAAGCCAGCTTTATAGACATCTGTCTCTTGTGCAGCATTCATTGTTGAAACAAGCCCAATCTCTTTTGCTAAAGTTTCCATTAATTCTTTACTTGAAGCAAAGGTCTTATCTAAGAAATCAATCGCATTTTTTTCACCTGGCACCCCTTTAATCACATACCAGCCACCGCCGCCAATACTTGAGGCATGAATTGATTCTTTATTTCCTGCAATTGTTGGAATGGGTGCAATGCGCCATTGTCCGCTTTGGTCTTTTCCACCTTGAATAGTGCTTGAGTACCACGCTCCTAGAGGAGAGCTTGCCACATTTCCAGATTGTACCGCATTCACTCCGCCGTCCCAATCGGATACCTGCTCTGCTAACCCATCATTAATCAATTTTGCAAAGACTGTTAAACCTGATTTCAAAGAGTCGTTGTCTTTAATAGTGACTGTTTTTCCATCTTCGGCTGTATACCAATCCCCCGCTGACTGCATAATGATTCGTGCAAGTCCCAAGTCACTAGGATTCAGAGAAAGAAGCGCATGTCCTGTCTTTTCTTTTACTTTTTCTCCTATCGTAATATAGTCATCCCAAGTAATATCTTTTAAGTCTTCTTCGCTGTATCCAGCTTCTTTCAGGTAATCTTGACGATAAAACAGCCCAGCAACCCCACTGTCGAAAGGAACTCCATAAATTTTGTCCTCTACTTTGTTTACCGCAAATTTATATTGGGAAAAATCATTTTCGCTGACAATTCCGCTTAAATCTGCAAACGCATCTGGATAAGAAGATAGATACCCTTGAATTCGATAATCTTCAATTAATACAATATTGGGTAGCCCCTCTGTATTTCCTGAAGCCAAGCTGGTATTTAGTTTTTGAACAATATCATCTTGTGACATGGTTACCACTTCTACCTCAACATCTGAATTCTCATAGACTTTTTTGGCTTCTTCTACTGCTTTTATGTTGAATGTTTCATCCCAAGCCCAAACAGTAATTTTATTTTCATTTGCTTTTTCTTTTGCTGAATTGCCTGAGCCTCCTGAACTACCACATGCCCCTAACACCACGGCTAACGCGGTGATTAAAAAAACTGAGAAAACCTTTTTCATCAAAACCCCTCGTTTCTATTTTATTTACACTTGTACTATAATCTTTTTTTGCAAACGCATTCAATAGATTTGCAGACTCTGACTAAAATTCTACAAAAATAAGAAATTATTACAAATTTCATTTCCTTATGGAAACAGGTATACTTTAACTAACAGGAAAGGAGGAAGCATTTTTGAATAGAGTGGTAACCATATTGCTGGTTGATGATGAAGAAGCGATACGTGATGGGCTGAAAAATTTGGTTGTTTGGGAAAAAGAAGGCTTTCATATTATCGGAGAAGCAAGTAATGGTCGAGAGGCTCTGGTAAAAATCAAGCAGCTTCAGCCCGACATAGTGATTACTGATTTAATTATGCCCGAGCTAGATGGACTAGAGCTAACGCGTACCATTCAGCAGCAGTTTCCAGATATCCATTTCTTAGTGCTGAGTAGTTATGATGAGTTTTCATATGTTTCTGATTCCTATAAGAACGGCGCCATCGACTATCTGCTAAAGCCCACGTTAACACCTAGCAACTTATTGACTACATTAAAAAAAGTAGCAAAAAAACTGAAGACAACTGATGATTTGCTTTCTCAAAAAGAATTACTAAGTCAATCCTTAAATCGCGCTCTTATTGGGTATGTCGATCAAGAGTTTACAGATATAGAAAATTTTTTAGAAGAGAAAACCTATCATCTTCTCTATACAAATGCGCGCTGGTACCAAGAACTTTCTCACCTTTCATCGGTACTGAACACGCTTTGCCTAGAAGAATTTTCCATTCATGTTTTGCCGTTTTCTACAGGAAATACTGCAGCTGGGTTACTCATTGCCTCAAAAAATCAGGCACCCGTCCAAGAGTTTTTGGCTACTTCCTTCTCATCACTAAAAAATGTAGAACCACAGGCATTTTTTATTTTAAGCGATCCTTTTTCTTCTTTGAATATGCTTAATTTAGTTTTTAACCAGTTAAAAACACAAAGTGAAGGGCAACGTTTTTTCTTTAAAAAACAGCTGATTGCTTCACAGTCAGAGCTATTTTCATTAGACAATGGTGATCGATTTGACACAAGAAAATTTTTGAGAGCGCTTTTAGACAATGATTTTATTCTAGGTGTAGAAAGAATTGAAGAGTATTTTAATGAAATGATTCTCTCTTCTGTTCGCCCTACATTCTTAAAACAGCAAGCAAGCAGTATCTTTTACACACTTCTTTCAACATTAGAGGAAAATCATCCGAACCATGCACAATATAGTCAGCTAAAAACTGATTTTCTAACTGAAATTAGTAACTGTACTTATTTACAAGATTTTTCCTCTTTATTGCTGGTTATGACCGAATCTATAAAAAAAGAACTTGTTTCTGCACATTCTGATCAAGAGGATGAACAACTAGCTGAGCTCTTGCGCTACATTCAAGATCATTACATGCATTCAATTTCTCTCACTCAGCTAGCAGATATGTTTCATTTTAGCTATACGTATCTCTCTAGCCTTATCTCTAGTCGTTTACACATGAGCTTCTCTGATTATTTAAAAAAAGTGCGTTTAGAAAAAGCTAAAGAATTACTTTTACATTCAGAGTTAAATCTATCAGAGATTAGTGACGCAACTGGCTACTCAGATTTAAGTTATTTTTCTAAGACATTTAAAAAAGAATTTCAATTAAGTCCTTCTCAATACAGGAGGGATAACCGGCTATGACGAAGCTTCACTTATGGATAAAAAAGAATCAGCTTTTTACTTATTTACTCGCAATTGTTGTTGTGTCCGTGATTACTGTTTGTCTTATCACCGTTATGGTTGTATTAACACGCTCAAAAAACACCTACGTTGAGGCGAATTTACAAGCCAATACGATTTTACTAGACAAGATTCAAGATGACTATGAAACTTTGAACGAAAATATGAATCGTATTTTTGAAACAGTCGATAATAGTCAGGTAGTTGAACATTTTTTAAAAGAATCTGATAATCGGTCTCAAACCATTGTCGACCTGAAAAAAGAAATGAGCATGACCCGTTCCGTTTTTGAAGACACGCCCTCCAATCTTATTTTATTGGGAAAAAATGGACAAACTTTTTTCCAAAATGATGGCGTAAGGAATCAATCCATTGAGGACTTTTTAGCAGGCCCACTCATTCAAAAAGTAGACGAAGAATCAGCTGTCAGCCAATATTTTTACTTGGATTCTGGCTTGACTACCTCTACATTTGAAAAACCTGGGCTCCTATTTATCCGAAAGCTTTCCGATGCACAATCAGTTTTTGGTTATGCCCTCATCTTTATTAGCGAAGCGCATTTTTCATCTATCTATCAAGATTTATTAGACGCTAACCTCCATCAGCTATTTATTTTAGATGCAAATAATAATGTCATTTCTTCCAATCAAAAACAGCAGCTAGGCACCCATTTTGATGTCCCTGACTCTTCTGAAAAGGCTGCACAGAATGTGAATCAAAAACCTCTGTATTCTTATAATTTTATGCTGTACGATATTTTTAATGAAAGTAAATTAATTCAAAATATGAATCTAATTCAACCCACGATTTTAATTACTGTACTTGGGATTCTGCTGGTGACCATCTCTGCTTTTTTCGTCATTCGCAAAACAACACAGCCTATTTATCATCTGATTGATGCACTTCCTGCTGTGACACAAGGAGATTTTTCCCACACAGTGAAGCTAGAAGGAACGTTTGAAACTAGAGAATTAGGCAGAGCTTATAATCTGATGCTCCAAGATCTGCAATCTTATTTCGATCATTTGATTCGAACAGAGTCAGAAAAACGTTTGATTGAAATTCAATCATTACAAATGCAAATCCAGCCTCATTTTATTTATAATACCTTGACTGCTATCAAATTTTTAATTTGGCAAAACGATCAGGAAAAGGCAAGCACTGCAATAGAAAACTTTATTCAGCTCCTTCGTCATACACTTAGTAATAAAGAAGAAATGGCTCCCTTAAAAGACGAGTTAGCAATTGTGAATTCTTATATCAATATTTTACAGCTCCGCTATGGCGAAGGAATCCAAACCAATATTTTTTCTGATGAAGAAAGTGAAAATATCCCTGTTCCTAAAATGATTCTTCAGCCAATTATCGAAAATGTTTATCTTCATGCTTTTCCAAATGGCCAAGAAGGATTCGTTCATATCTTTTCTCGTGTCAGTAACCAGCAGCTAAAAATAGAGATTATTGATAACGGTATTGGATTTGAGCCACGACTCCACAAACCGCAAAATCATGATTTAAAACAACATTATTCAGGCATTGGTTTAAAAAATATCAATGAGCGCCTGCAACTTTTATATGGCTACAAGTTTGGTCTTCATGTACACTCTGAACTAGGAAAAGGGACAACCATTACTCTTTTACTTCCCGTACCTTAAAAATAGACTGTCACTTTTTAAAACAGCTGCTTATTTTTAAACAAACTTACGCTATTCCTCAAAGAGTTTACTTGATAAATTGTCTCTAATAAACGGCAAAGATAACTGCTCAGTGAGGGTGAAGTTGGGACAGAAGTTTATCCTATCTCCCTAAACAAAAAATCCTTTCAGAAATCAGCGAGCTTTTCTCACCTGATATTCTTGAAAGGATTTTTGTATGTTTGTATAATCGTTAAGTTCTTCTTTTTTACCGCATTTCCTTGTTTTCTTCTTACCTTTTCTTCTTCATTCCATACTTAAACAACAAAAAACTTGGAACATAGAGACATAAAGCTAATATTACAACTCCTGCAATTCCTGCAATCAGCATCTCTGTAGAAAAAGGTTTCGGATTTTGAATAATATTTTGACTAACTGTCCATACACTAAATACAATGGAAAGACCAATCAAAAACTTTTTTGCTATTTCTGCTTTTAGATTTTTTGACTCAACGAAATATATTAGTAGCATTGTAATAATCACTATATTCATCTTTTTTCCTCCTAATAGTTAATTACTTGATGTCTTTATCTTATCAAGGTTGTGCTCATTAGGATACCCACAAAAGAGGAAGGAAATACTACAAAAATGTAAGGTAGGAGGTCGTAGCTGTTTTGACCTAACCTCCGAAGTTTATTTAGTTGTCCATTAAGCTTTCTCCATTGGAAGCAATCACTTCTTTGTACCAATAGAAGCTTTTTTTCTTGTAGCGGTTTAGTGTGCCGCTGCCATCCTCTTGTCGATCAACATAAATCAAGCCATATCTTTTTTTCAATTCTGCTGTTGTAAAACTCACTAAATCAATACAGCCCCATGAGGTATAACCCATAATTTCTACACCATCTTTGATTGCTTCACCTACTTGAACAAGATGGTCATTCATATATTGAATGCGATAGTCATCTATCACTGTTTTCGTTCCATCTTCAAGTGTTACTAGCTCATCAACTGCACCTAATCCATTTTCTACAATAAATAGTGGTTTTTGGTAGCGGTCATATAGATTATTTAAGTAGTAACGCAGCCCTTCTGGATCAATCTGCCAGCCCCATTCACTTGCTTCTAAATAAGGATTCGGCACGCCACCTAAAATGTTGCCTTCACCAGTTTCCATCGCTGGATCTGTAGATTCACAGGTAGACATATAATAGCTGAAAGAAATAAAATCAACCGTCTCTTTTAAATCCTCCAAATCTTCAGAGGTAATGGTTAAGTGAATATTTTGTTCTTGGAAGAAACGCTTAGTGTAAGTTGGATAATAGCCTCTCACTTGAATATCTGAAAAATAATAATTTTCCCGTTCTGCTTCTAAAGACTTCCAGACATCCTTGGGTGCTGGGGTTAACGGATAAACAGGCATACCTAAAACCATGCAGCCGATTTGAGCCTGCGGACTAATTTCATGACAAGCTTTTACAGCTTTTGCGCTTGCTACTAGCTCATGATGAATTGCTTGATAGATATCCTGTTTACTTAACTCTGCTAACGGAGTATAAATTCCGCCACTTAAAAATGGTGCATGAGTAATGGAATTAATTTCATTAAAGGTTAGCCAATAGTTTACCTTGTCCTTGTAGCGGGTAATAACTGTTCGCGCATAGTGCTCAAAAAAACCAATTAATTCTCGGCTACGCCAGCCATCATATGTTTTTGACAAATGAAGTGGCGTTTCATAGTGTGACAGCGTGACTAAAGGTTCTATGCCATATTTGGCACATTCATCAAAGACATCATCATAAAAAGCTAGTCCTGCTTCATTAGGTTCCGTTTCGTCTCCCATAGGAAAAATTCTTGACCAGGCAATCGATAAGCGAAACACCTTAAAGCCCATTTCTGCGAATAAACGAATATCTTCTTTGTAGCGATGATAAAAATCAATCCCTACTAATTTAAGATTATCCTCTGTAGGTTCATTGGTTGGTCTGCCCTTCCACCCTTTCGGTGCAACATCCTCCACACTTAAACCTTTTCCGCCTTCATTGTAGGCACCCTCTGCCTGATTCGCTGCTATTGCGCCGCCCCACAAAAAATTTTCTGGAAATGTATTCATTATTTATTTTCCTCCTTACACCACGTATATAATTGCTTCATTTTCAGTTGTATTGGTCATTTCATCTTTTGCTACTACATCAATATATTGGTTTGTATTTGTTACGACAACAGGTGTAATACTATCGTAGCCTGCCGCATTAATCTTTTCAAAATCTGCTTTTAATAAGAGTTGTCCTTTTTCAACATGGTCTCCAGCCTCAACGAAGCTTTCAAAGTATTTTCCATTCAATTCAACCGTATCAATTCCGACATGAATCAACAATTCAATACCTGAATCACTTACCAGACCAATCGCATGTTTTGTAGGGAATATAGCAGCAATCGTTCCGCTAAAAGGTGCCACAATTTGATTTTCTTTTGGAAGAATTGCAATTCCTTCTCCCATCATTTTTGTAGAGAATGCTGAATCGTTTACTTTTTCTAGGGGAACAACTTCTCCATTTACTGGAGAAAATACTTTTTTAGGATCATGACTTCCGCCTTCAATCGTTGAAGGGACAACTGTTTCTTCCATTTGCTCACTCTCTTCATCAAAGCCGAAAACGATGGTTAATACAAACGTAATTACAATCGATGCTATCGCAACAATAATTGCATTAATAATATTCCCGTTGCCATCTCCACCAATGAATTGAGGAAGAGCGACTAAAGAAGGGACAGCAAATGCATAAGCAGAAAGTCCAGTGAAGCCCATGTACACTCCGCAAATCCCGCCAGCAATCATTGCAGCATAAAGAGGTTTTTTATATTTCAGCGTCACGCCATATAAAGCTGGTTCTGTTACTCCCGCCAGCAAAGCAGAGATTCCTGAAGCTAAAGCAACTGTTTTTAAGTTTTTATTTTTTGCTTTCATTGATACCGCAAGACATGCCGCTCCTTGTGCTAAATTTGCAGCCAACATTGCAGGTAAAATTAAGACATCTGGTGCTTGAACAGAAGCAATTAAAAAGATAGGAGCAAACGCCCAATGCATCCCTGTCATAACAATTAGCGGCATAAAAGCACCCATTAATCCTAGTGCTAAGAAACCAGCCTTACCTTGAATCCACAAAATAATCGTTGAAAGTAATTGACCTGCATACGTGCCTAGAGGACCAACAACTACCAAAGCCAAGATTCCTGAAATAACGATGACCAATAGCGGTTTTAAAAAGCTTTTTAGAACAGTCGGAATCAAACGATCAAAGACTCCTTCAATATACTTCATCAGCCAAACCATCAATAAAATAGGGATCACAGATGAACTGTACGTTGCTAATGTAATAGGTAAGCCAAATATACTCACTGCATCCCCTTTTCCAACCATTTCAGTAAAGTTGGGATGTAACATAATTCCTCCTACGGTTACTGCCAGCATGGGTGTCACACCAAATTTTTGTGCTGCTGTATACGCCAGCATAATTGGCATGAAATAAAATGGAGCATCCCCAAAAAAGGTTAACACTTGGAAGGTTTGAGAAGTATCACTCATCCAGCCTAATAAAGGAAGTAAAATTAATAATACTTTAATCATCCCACCTCCGATAAGTGCAGGAATCAATGGCGACATACAGCCCGAAATCACATCAACAAACGCATCAAAAAGATTTTTCTTTTCTGCTGTTTCTGTCACTGATTCATTATTAAAATTACCTAATTTAGTAAATGCCTTATAGTAATTCGCGACGTCATTTCCCATGACAATTTGATACTGTCCCCCCTTTTTCATAACACCCATCACACCAGGGATTTTCTTTACTTTTTCATCGTTTACCAGCTTCTCATCTTTTAAGACAAATCGAAGACGCGTCATACAGTGCGTCACTGATTGTATATTTTCTTCATTGCCAATTTCATGCAAAATAGTCTTTGCTGATTCTGAATAGTTCATCTTTTCTCCTCCTAATAAAAAAGGACCTAAAATAGACTGAATCATCAGTCTTATCTTAGGTCATGCTCCGTTTGGATAACAATCCTGTTATAAATTTTTCGTAATTCTTCTGATATGTGCTGTTAAATACAATAGTTCTGTCGAGCTTAGGTCATACCTATATTCAGCCTCTACAAATGCTTTGATTTTCAATGCACATTGATATTCATTGTGATATTTTTTTTTAAGTGTTTCAAGAAGCTCTGCATCGGCATCATCATAATGATCTCCCATTAATACGCGTTGTGAAAAGAACTTCACATGTGTGATAAACCGATAATAATCTAGTGAGGTTTCATCAAATTCTGTTCGATAATAGTCCTTCACAATTTTTTCGATTTGCTTGGTGATTTCTGCGATATCATAGGCAAGCCCATTTCCTTGAGTCAATTCCGCGTTGACAAAATGAGTCGCTATAAAGGCTGCCTCATCAATTTCTAAGCTTACGTTTAACTCATTTCGAATAATCTCAATTGCTTTTTCTCCAACCGCGTATTCATCGGGATAAAATCTGGCAATATCCCATCTCAAAGGATTTTTTAAGATAATCCCTTCTTTGTAGCGCTCGATGGTAGAATGTACATGGTCCGTCAAATTGACGTAAATAATTTCATTTAAACTTTTCCCAAGTTTAATTTTTCCAAAGTTAATGATTTTTTCAGAAACTAAAATTTGCTCCATAGGAACATCAATCATCAGTTCTGTAAATCGACTTTGGGTTGCTTTATCATGCAAAATAAAGGTTTTCTCGACAGTTTCTATCTCAACGTCTTCCCCTTTTTTCTTTCCAAAAGCAATCCCTTTACCCATTAGTAAAACATCTAGCCCTTTGCTGTTGCTAGATATCACTGTATTATTGTTTAGCACTCGTTTTATGATCATAATTATCCCCGCTAATCATTGCAATAAAAAAGCCCACTTACCTGCACGACATTTCTGTGCCACGTAAATAGGTCCTGCTCACATTTCTGCGATAACATCCATTTTTCATTTTTGAAAGACTCGTCCTGCTTACCCGAAGTAATAACATCTCGCCTTGTGTCAAATAGTATCACTTTCTGAAACCGATGTCAATCCAGTTTTTCCACAATTGACATTTTTTAATAAGAGACACATTCATTATTTGATAAATCTTCTATCTTTTCGAATAAAATTTTTAACTATTTTAACAAAGTAGTAGAGAGAAATCACTGAGAAAATAGAAGAAAGAAGAGAACGAGGTCGCAAACAGCAGTGTATCGTTCTAAGAACCAATTAAGTACTATATATAAAAGTTATTGAGAACGATCCTTCAATTCTCCGTCTCGCTTTTAGCGATTGATGAAAGCGAGATGCAGTGAAGATGAGTCACACCTCTTCCCAATATTTAGAGGGTGGAACTTAATTAGTTATATCCCACCCTCAACTCTTTTTATCCGTCGTTTCTTCTTTTAATTTAATTTTTTATGCCAAGTTGTTGCGGTATCAGCCAACGTTTCATTCAATGCATCCATATTTTGTTTTCCAGTTGTACGAAGCCATTTTCGAGTCGCTGTTTCTCCCTCTTTAACAAATACACTTACTCCGTCTTTCCATGTTGCACGACCACAAAGAACACCATTGAATTGAGAGCCCGATTCCTTTGCAAAATATAGTGTCTCTTGAAACAGTTTGGCACTGACACCTGCACTTAAGAAAATATATGGCAGGTCTGTTTTCTCACTTTGTTCTTTAAAATGCTTCATTGCTTCTTCTTTTGTATAAACGACATCCTCTAGCGATTTAGCAAATCCTTCGACATAGTTCATATTAACCGGAACTTCCATTTTTAATACATCTACATTGTAGCGTTCTTTTGAAAATTCAGCCATCATATCGTTTACTTTATGAGGTTTAACTTTTGCAAATTCTTTACTAGTATTATCTGAGTTTTTAGCATCATAAGACAACAGCTCTAGGTAAAAAGGAATATCCTCGGCTATACACTCAGAACCAATACGTTCCACAAAAGCATGTTTACGTTCATTAATTTCTGCTGACTCATCGACATCATAGTAAAGTAAAAATTTGACCGCATCTGCGCCAGCTTCTTTTAATCTTAAAGCAGAGTATTCATGAATTAAATCTGGGAAACGCCCAGCCTCCGTTGCGTCATAACCTGTTTGTTCATAAGCCAACAACAAGCCCGATTCAGGTACTTTTACTTTTGAAGCTGGCAATCCGTATTCTGGATCTAATAAAATAGAAGATGAATACGCCGTTAGCTCTTCAGACACCAACTTTTTAAAGTCAACAATTGCTTGCTCTACATCCCCTTCAAATCCTTCAGAAGCAAGCATTTTTTTTAATGCCCCACGTTGATCAATTGCAAGAGCTGCAATAATCCCTTCCTTAGTTGATAGTTGATTCATAAATTTTAATTTGTTTTCACTTATTTTTTTCATGTATCTAGTTACGCTCCTTTTAAATGCTCTTCTAAAATCGTATAAATAGCTTCTTTATTTTCCGCTTGAAGTAGTTCTGTTTTTATCTCATCTTTCATTAACATACGAGCGATGGTTGACAATACTTTTAAATGTGTAGTCCCAGCTTCACCATCAGGAATTAACAAGCTGACAATTAGTCGAACTGGCTGCCCATCCATTGACTGCCACTCAATCCCTTCGTTTGTTCGAATAATGAAAACTCCTGGTTTAGTAATTTTTTTTGACTGACAATGGGGGATGGCAATTCCATCCATCATCCCCGTTGTTCCTTCCAGTTCTCTTTCATTTAACCCTTTGACAACTTCACTAATAGAAGTGCTGTATCCATGCGTTTGTGCAAGCTCTGCAATAACTGAAAAAGCTTCTTGCTGTGAGAATATCTCTTGGTTTAACTTTATGTTATCTATTGAAATGATTGACATTTTTCAGTTCTCCTTATTTACGACTTTTTCTTTTTTGTAATTCGCCTAGTAAGATTCCCCCTACTACTGAACCCGCTAAAATTGATCCTAACCAAGCTAATTTTCCTGTGACAATTGGCAATACAAGAAAACCACCATGTGGTGCTGGAACTTGCACTTTGAAGATATACGTTAACACCGCAGCAATTGAAGAGCCCAGCATCATAATCGGTAATACTCTTAATGGATCTTTTGCAGCAAATGGAATGGCTCCTTCAGTAATATGTGTTGATCCTAAAATAATATTAACCAAACCAGCATTGCGATCATTTGGATCAAAGTATTTTCCATAAAGTAAAGAGGCTACACCTGTGATAAGTGGTGGCGCAATACAAGCTGCCGATACACCTGCCATAAAGTAAAAGTTTCCTTGAGCTAAAAGTGCTGTTCCTGTTACATATGCAGCCTTATTGACTGGTCCACCCATATCAAAAGCACACATACAACCAACAATAATTCCCAAAACAATTGGACTGGATCCTTGGAATCCAGCTAAGAAGTCCATCATTGACTCATTTACTGCATTCATTGGTGAGACTAAGAAATGCATTGCCAGCCCCGTAATGAATACACCTATAACAGGAAATAAGAAGATTGCTTTTAACCCATCTAATTCCTTAGGCAATTTTGCAAACACTTTTCCTAAGAGTACAATAACGTACCCTGCTAAGAAACCGGATACAATCCCTCCTAAAAAGCCTGCCCCGCCATTAGATGCAATCAGGCCGCCAACAAACCCTGCAACTAACCCCGGACGCTTGGCAATACTTTCTGCAATATAAGCTGACAAAATAGGAACCATTGCACCCATTGATAATCCGCCAATATCTTTTAATGTAGCTGCAAACTGGTTATATTCTACATTCCCTGGTTCAGCAGAGTAGATTCCCCATAAAAATGATAGTGCAACTAATACTCCGCCCCCAACAACAAAAGGCAACATATGAGACACGCCGTTCATTAAATCTTTATAAATTTTATGACCAATTTTGTTGCCATTTTTCTCTGTTTTTGTTTCTTCTACTTTTTCTGACTCTGCAGAATAGTGTATTTCGCCTTTTCCCGCAATAGCATCTGCAATCAATTTTTCAGCATTTTTAATTCCCTGACTCACAGACACATCTATTATCTTTTTATTGATGAATCTTTCAGCATGGACATCTTTGTCCGCTGCAATAATAACAGCATCTGCCAATTTTATATCTTCATCTGTTAACTCATTTTCGATACCAATTTGACCATGTGTTTCTACTTTGATTTTTACGCCTGCTTTTTTAGCTGCTTGTTCCAAAGCCTCTTGAGCCATGTACGTATGCGCAATCCCAGTTGGACATCCTGTTGCTGCAATAATGTAAAATTCTTTCATGATTATCCCCTCACTTTTTTTATTGTAATTTCTTTTTCTAATAACGGAACGTTAAGAAAATCTGTCAGCCCCTCCGTAAAAGCAGTTGAGCTTGCTGCTGCGATAGCAGTTTTTAATGATTCTTCTGTTGTCTTACCTAATTCTTGCAGTCCTATAAAGGTTGCTAACATCGTATCTCCTGCACATGCTGAGTTAACTAATTCTCCTTTTGGGGCATTTCCCACCAAAATTTCATTCTGATTAAATAGATAGGCTCCGTTTTCCCCTAATGAAATGATGACTTGTTTTGCACCTAGTCCAACAAGCTGCTTTCCATAGTAAATGATATCTTCTGTTGTTAATTCCGTTAAATTAAATAATTGCATTAATTCTTCATCGTTGGGTTTAATACAATAGGGTTCAAAAGGTAAAACATCTAATAATATTTTTGAACTTGTATCAATTGCCAGCCTAATCTCTTTCTTTTTTGCTAGCTTTGCTATCTCAAGAAGATCCTCATCTGTAACTCCTTCAGGTGAGCTGCCAGAAACAATCAAAAGATCATTTTTTTCTAATTTTGATAGTTTATCCATTAAGTCATTTAACGACTCTTTTTTTATATTCGGTCCTTTATTTACTATTTTATATTCCGTTTTTTCATTTAGGACATTTGTGAATACATTGATTCGAGTGATCTCAGAAATTGACACAAAATCTGTTTCTATTTCTTTTTTTTCTAGCTCTTCTTTGATAAATTCACCTGTAAACCCTCCAATAAACCCAGTGGCAGTATTATCAAGTCCTAACATTTTTAAAATAAACGAGACGTTTACTCCTTTGCCATTTGGCTGAATATCATTTTCACTCGTTCGATTTACTTTTTTAGGGGTTAAATATTCAGTACGAATAAACAAATCGATTGCTGGATTCATTGTACATGTTAAAATCATTTCTTCTCTCCTCTCTTTCTAATTGATTATGTGTTTATTATGTCATAGAATATGATGTAAAGGTTTTCTATACAAGCCGCTTTTCCTTCTTTTTTTGAAAACATTTACAAAGGAGATATCATCTATGGAACAAAAATTTAGTCCTAGTGAACAGCATCTACTGAATTATATAAATTTACATCAGCAAGACATGCATGATATGTCAATTGTGAAACTGAGTGAAGAAGCAAATGTCTCCACCGCTACCATTGTCCGTACGATGAAAAAAATGGGGTATGACGGCTTTACTTCTTTTAAGTATTCATTAAAAGAAACCAACCCAGGAACACTCAAGGCTATGGAAAAAGTGGATAAAGAAATCAAAGGGGCAATTTTAAAAAATGAACAAGAGGTAACAAAAACAATTGAGAGTTTAAATGTCGGAGCTATTGAGGATACAATTCAAAAAATGAAAGCGGCTAAGCGAATTTTTATTTTTGCTAGAGGATTTTCGGAATTAATCGCAAAAGAAATGACCATTAAACTACAATTAGTTAATAAATATTGTGAAATGCACGATGATCCCAATATTATTAGAACTATCAGTAAAAAGATAAAAAAGGAAGATTTGGTTATCTTTATTTCTTTAAATTCAGAAACAGCCGAATTGATAGAGGCATGTAAAAGCTGTCAAAAAAATGAGGTAACAACAATTAATATCACCGCCAATGCACAAGGGCTTTTACATGATTTAGCCGATATCAACTTTGTAGGCTTCAAATCTCCTATCTCTTATTTCCCTGACTATGAAGTTCGCTCAAGGCTACCTCTTCAAGTAATCTCTCGAATCATTTTAGATGCCTATTCACTTCGTCAAACATAAAAAGTTTGTCCTAAAACAAACGTCAAAAACAGCGCTTCGCCATGATGACTTGCTGTTTTTGACGTTTTCCTTCATTTGACAAAAACTTATCCGCTTTTCTAGCAAGATAATTGTTCTTGTAGCTCTATAAATTAGAAGTACATAAAAAACTTTTCCACTGTTATTTTGAGTACCAACGCTGGAGGATTAATCCTTTTTGGATAAGCTTATAATTAGTGTGCAAGTGAAATTACAGAAGGTTCCGTTACTAAACAACTCATTGTCTTGTTCTACAAAAAAAGACCCTACAGATTCACTGTTGAACCCGCTGGTCTTCGCTTACTACCTTATTTTATTCACTCTTTCTTACGCCTAGTCCTGACAAATTTTTATTTCATATAGCTATCGGAAGCTAGGCTAAAAAGGCTCTTCACTATCTTCAAACAGATGGATTTTCTATCACTCATCTATTTTGGTCTCTCTCATCAATCGCTTTTCAGATAAAATTTATTCAGCCACTATCTATATAGTAAACTGTACATAACTCTGTTTACTTATTCAAGCTATCTCGCTGCTAGTATTAATAGATAACCTCATCCAAAAACAATCCATGCGCCGGAACGGTCTCGCCCGCTTCTTTTCGAGTATTGCTTTGAAATACCTCATCAATGATTGTACTATCCTTCTTGCCTAACCCAATTTCAATAAGGGTCCCAGTTAAAATTCGAACCATTTTATGCAAAAAACCATCTCCTTCAAATACGAAGTGCAGCATTTCGCCTTCTTTTTGAATAGATACTTGATGAACCGTCCGCGTAGTTGACTTCTTTGTTTTTTTCAATGCTGAAAAACCAATAAAATCATGGGTGCCGATTAACTTTTCACAGGCCTGAGTCATTTTTTCTATATCAAGTGTTTGTGGAACATGAAAGCTGTAATTTCGATTAAATGCAGAAGGGATTTCACTGTTCCAAACATAATAGCTGTATTGCTTTGCCTGTGCGTTATATCTTGCATGAAACCGTTCAGAAGCCGTCTCCACTTTTTTAATTACAATATCACGTGGAAGATAGCGATTGAAAAAAGACTGCATTTCTTCTGGTGTCATTTCCGAGGCTGTTTTGAAATTGGCGACTTGCCCTCTTGCATGTGTCCCAGCATCCGTCCGTCCAGAACCGATAATTTCTATTGTTTCACCTGTCATTTGGGCGATAACGCCTTCTATTTTTCCTTGAATGGTTTTCTCAGAATCGCCTAAACGCTGCCAGCCTAAGTATCGTTTTCCATCATATTCAATCGTTAATTTGATATTTCGCATGTTTCTTTTTCCTCAACTCTCTTATCTATTTTTAAACTCATTCAAATTTAGCTTCACTCTCTCTTAAATCGTACCCCATAAGGAGAGTCAATGACCTGATAGCCACGTGCTGCCATATCCTGAGTATAACTCTCTATCTTTTCTTTACACAATACTGCTAATGCATGATAATCCTGTTCATTTCGACAGAAAATATCGCATCCTCTATCATCATATACATGAATAAGAATTTCTTTTTGCGGATTCAGCAATGCTGTCTTATTGTTCAGCTTAGGTGCTGTGTTCCACTCTGGAAAGTCATGATAGATTAGCGATTTTACTAGCTTATAAAGGGTATTTGGCTGCTTTATTGTTAACTTAACTTTCCGCAAAAATACATCTTCTTCTGCACAAAATGAAAAATACTCATTATGTAGCTGTGTTTTTTGAAAAAAACGATTTAGCTGTTTAGGTGTATAAATGTACGAAAAAAGAACAACTTCTGAACTCCCTTGAAAAATAGACGTCAGGACTTCTCTCATAAATATGTTCGTTTTCTCCAGTGTTTCTTTCGTAATTTTTTCGGCAGGCTCTACGTAATAATAAGAGAGATTCATCCGAAAATGGTAGGATCGTTTTCCTTTCCACAGCAAAAACTTCTCTGGGTTATATGCAAAATCAGAAAGATAGGTGATTGCTAATTGTTCGGCAATTTGTCGCTCGTTCATCTCTCCACCTTCTCTATTCCTCTATTATCCAATGCTTCTTCTCATCATACCATATTTTTCTTCAGGCTTAATGGCGAATCTGTTTTCAAAAAAAGCCTATGAAAAAGGGGTTGCCCTTTTCCATAAGCTTATTTACTAGCTAAATGTCTTTTCAATCTGTCTTTATAGACAAATTTATTTTCTTCATCACACGTATTCTTCACACTGTCCTTGCTTAACGCATGCGATATGCCTTACAGCAAACTATAACGAGGGTGGGCTATAACTTACTTAGTTATGTCCCACCTTCGTAAACTCTTAATAAAGGTTGGGAAGATGAGGAACTCATCTCCACTTCGTGTTGAGTTTTTGGGGAACTCATCTCCACTTCGTTTCGCTCTCATCATCTTCTACGCATGGTACTTGCTTGAGTTGAAGGTCTCCACTTCGTTTCGCTCTCATCATCTTCTACGCATGATACATGCTTGAGTTGAACACTTCCGTCCCAACCTCTTCATAGTTTATAAAAAACACATTTTTGTCTATGAGCGTTTTACTACACGCTAGATTTTTATTTACTTCTACCTAGGAAAAATGAGACGATTAAGACTAAAATAACTGCACCAATGATGGAAGGAACTAGTGCCATTCCTGCTAGTGAAGGTCCCCATGAACCAAGTAATGTTTGACCTAATGCAGAACCTACTAATCCCGCAACGATATTTGCTATCCATCCCATGCTGTTTCCTTTTCCTGTAATAGCTCCTGCAATCAATCCAATGATTGCCCCAACGATTAATGACCAAATAATTCCCATAATGTATTCCTCCTAATATAATAACGTTCTCTAATTCTTTTGTTTACTCTACGCGAGGTTCCTTTTCCTCTTGTAACTTATCTGCACCCTCACTAACCGCATTTTTTGCTTTTTCTGTTTGTTTTGAAGCAAAATGGCCGGTTGTTTTCGCTGCGTTTGTTACTTTATCTTGAATCGTTTCGCTATCTTCTTCGTATTCCGACTGCGTTTTAATATCAACTACATTGATATTTACTTCAATGACCTCTAAATGTGTCATTTTGTATACTTCTTCATGAATAACCTGTTTAATTCGATCAGCAATTTCTGGGATGCTTCTGCCATACTCAATGACAACATCCATATCTACTGCTACTTGTTTTTTTCCTACCTCTGTTTCAATACCAGAAGTCACATTATCAACATTCACAATTTTTTCTGCAATATTAGAGAAAAAGCCTCCATCAACGGTCAATAGTCCATCAATTTTATCAATTGCTGTTCCAATAATTTTTTGGATGACTTTTTCATCATAAGTCAATTCACCTTTAATTTCAGCAGTTGGTGTATTTGGTGACAATACTTCCGTATGCGTAGGTGTCACGCCTTCGTTTTTCATTGTTTTTTCATCAAAATTATTTGCCATGATAAAACTCCTCCTAATTTATAATTATTGTTTAAATGCTTGTAAAATACCGCTTTTTTCTAAATAGAAACCAAGGGCAGTCCCCAAAGCCGTTAAAAAAATGAAGAGTAACGTCTTAAAAAAACCTAATGATACAAATAACAAAGCTAAAATAAATCCTATTCCCCCACAAATAATCGGGAGTTTGTATTGATTAAATAGGTCGTGCATAGTCTCTCCCTCCTATTCTACGCGTGAGTAGTTTCCTGTTGGTTTACTTGACTTTTCATAGGCAGAATAAGCAATCTCCACTTTCACCTTCTCCTGGCTACCTAGAAGCTGCTGAAGCTCATTTTGAATTTCCAACATCACCGCTTCTGTTTTGTTTAAAATAGAAGCCGTTCGTTTTAACTCACCTTTAATCATCACTTTCAGCTTATTTTTAGTAGCATGTACGCTAACCTTTGGAGACTCGACAAATTCAGTTTCATTGAGTTTTGAGCGAACAAATCCTTCTATTGCTTTTTTTTCTAATGAAACTTTCCCTCCATTCTCTTTTAGATAAAACGTCTGTTTTGACTTAGGATAGAAAATCAGACCTAACACTAAAACGAGTAACAAAATGATAAAGAAAACAGCTACCCAAAATAAATATTGCTGAACATATTCATTGGATAAAGTATCTACTAAAAATTTCCCACGATTCATCCCAAACGGAAACTCAGCGTATGGAGATGTAATCGCCATAACCATCAATAAAACAGAACATAAAACTAGAGAAGTAATAATTCCAACTACTTTTAATCCACGACTCATCGTACACCTCCTTCTCCAAACCATAAGACTAACCTGATTTATTAAAATACTTCACATTATTCTGTACAGTCTGCGTAAGAAATTTGGTTTGGCTTTATTTTCTTTTATAAATGAATGGCTTTGAAACAGTAACAGATTTACTCTTCTTACATAAAATAATATTTTTAGGTATCAATCTCCTGCCTCTCTATTTCAACCATAAATCATAATTTTTCATTTTGGAAATCATTTGCGCCTATTTTTTTTATCTAAAATTAAAAATGTATTTCAGTTGACAAACCCTGTAAAAAAGGACGATTCTATTTATATTGGGAGAGTGTATCAACTAAGAAAAGAGTCAAAAAGACTAACTTTTTTGGTCGATATTCTTATTTATTAAATTTCGATACCGGTTGAAATAAATTTACTTTCTGGTGCTAAAGAAAACTTTCTGTTCCAATTTCTTATTCACTCCTCTATTTGAATCATTTGACTACTTAAAAAAACGTGAAAACCGTTATCTTGCAATCGGTTTTCACGTTTCTTATTTTTTATCATTTCATCCTTTTTCTCATTTCTTTAGAGAATCTCTTTTGCATATGGAATAGATGGCTGGGCACCAAAGCGCTGTACAGTCATTGCAGATGCTCGTGATGCATACTGAATTGCTTCTTCTAAATTACTATAGTCTTTTTGCAAAACTGCCGAAAGTGCACCAATAAACGTATCTCCCGCTGCTGTAGTATCCACTGCTCTTACGACTTGAGCTGGGATTTGTCCCTTGCCATTTTCATATAAGAAATAGGAACCTTTTTCTCCAAGTGTAATGATAACTAGCTCAATGCCATACTGTTGGATTACTTTTCCAGCCTTCTTTAACGTTTCTATTGATTCTATTTTTATACCTGTAATCAATTCAGCTTCGCTTTTATTTGGAATAAAAATGTCTGTATTATTCAATAATTCTTCAGAAATATCAGCACTTGCAGGAACCGGGTTCAACAACGTTTTTACCCCTGTATCTCGTGCAAATTGAAATGCTTCAATAATCGCTTCTATATTGATTTCAAATTGTGAAAGTAAAAAATCACTTTTTTTTAATGGTTCTTTTTGCAGCTTCATTTAAATTTATTTTCATATTGGCACCAGAATGAATAACAATGCTATTCTCCAGCATTTGAATGCCTTCTACATGCGTTTCATCTATCCAAAAAAGAATAGTAGTTGTCAAACTAAAAAAGTCTAATAAATCTGCCATTGTGGAAGCAACCTTATTACCAATTCCTCTAATTTCTTGAATATCCTGCTCAAACAGTTTCTTATTGCATTCTCGCCAATTTCTTAGAACATGCTTGTCACTAGTGATTATCTTTTATATAGATTCTCAGAGTGACGAAATCTTACTTCTTATGATCACTGATTTTTTTTAATAGTTCATTAATTTTCACAAAATCATTTAAGGTTACCTGCGCATTAATCAATAGACTAGCATAGTCCTTATCGAGAATGGATAAAGGAGACGTACTGATACATAAATCGTAACTATCATATTTATTCGTTGTATCAACATCTAAATTATAAAAATTTTCAAATGTTTTTTCGATTCTTTTTTTTACGCCAATTTCTAAAACCTGAGGAAGATCTGTTTCTAATTTTACTTTGATTAAGTTAGAAAAAAAAGACACCTCTTCAATTAATGAGTAGGCTAGTGTGTAATAGTAAAGTAAACTTTCTCTTTCTTCTTCTGTGTACATCCCTAGTGTAAACTGAGATAAAATAGCTCGTACTTTAGGGAAATATGCAGGATACGTATCCTCCAGATAGCTTTTCACATCGTAGCCTGTTATCGTAAAGCCAATATCTTTAAAAAGCTCTGTACACATATGCCCATAAACTAACACTTCCCAAAAAGCAGTTTGCTCTCGTTCCGTCAGCTCTGTAACCCGTCTCTTATACCATTCAGAGTTTGATGAACTCACAATATTCTCACAAATATAGTGAGCATATTCTTTTGTTAGGTTATTTGAGTTGGAGTGGAAGTTAGCAACCATACTAAGCCACAGTAAAACAAAATCAGATTCATTCGAGTTAAAAAAATAATTTTTCTTTAGAATCTTTTCAGTCGTTCTTTTTAATTCTTGATTTGCGTTTAATATATGTCTAGATAACGCAGTCTTCTCTATAAAATTATTATCCACTAAGAAAAATTTTTGGTTACGAATAACATTTACAGCTAATATATAGCTTAGTAACTCATTATTAACTTTTGTTATTTTATAATCCGTCACTTCCGCTAAAGTAGAGATAATTGACTTAGTTTTCCCCTGTACAATCCCTTGAAAAGGCCAATCCAAGCCATTGTATATCCGCCAAAAAAACAAAACCATTACATATCGAATTCTTTTTTCATCCCCATTTAAATAAATAACTTTATCTTTTTTTTGTATAGATAGATGAAACGTAGCTAATGCCGTTTCTAGCTTCACTAATCTATCTCTAATTGAGGATTCAGAAACAAAATTTTCAATTGAAAATTTCGTGATGTTCACTTCATTATAAAAAAAAAGAGTCACGAGCATTTCATAAAAGGGATTGGATTGAATCAGTTGCTGCTTAATTAGCTTATAGTCTGCTTTCGTTCCTTTAAAAGTATACCCTAAGTTATGCTTCTGAACGAGAATTTCTCCCTTTTTTTCCTGATTAAGATAGGGAATCTTAGTCAATGCATTGTAATATTTGTATACCGTTCGCCTATCTATTTGTAGTTCCATGGATAATTCTTTTACTGATAAAAACGTGGGAGCTTCAAGATAGAGAAGCTTTAAAAGCTGCAGTTCCTTTTCTGCTTGTCTGCCTAAAAATTCATTAAACACTTCCATAATGTACCTCCTTATTTTTCATAAATAAATGAAGCTGACCTCTTTTACTTTAGTGTAGCATTCAAAATTTAATTCAGTGCTCTCAAAGCACTTTTCCTTTTATCTAGGCACAAGTTATACAAAAGAGACTAGAACAAAAAAATCGTTCCAGCCTCCTTAGATGCGTTCCATAAAGTATTCTGAACTTATACGATTACTTATTTTAAATCAAATTCAAATTTATTTCCTTTCAGTAACTCTTTTGCACTTGAATCATATAAAACTAACTGTATTTTGTAGGTTTTCTCTTTCCATAACTTATCATATTGCTCTTTATCCATTGCGAATACTTGAATTAACTCTTTTGCTTCTCCTTTTTTGACTACGTCAGTTGATTTATAATCGACCAACATCCCTTGACCTAAAACAATGAGTGATCCATCATCTATGCGAAGGGTAGAGGTAACTGTTGAAAAATCAATTTCAGCATCGCCTTCATTTTTTATATCATAGCTTACGGTCAATAAAATAATCCCATTAAATTCGCTAAACCTTGGTGCTTCTACTTTATTTGGCTCAAATTCAGTAAATTGATAGCCATTCAACGTTGCTGTAATTTTATTAATTGTTTGAGAATCATTCAGTCCTTCTTTTTCCTCTATCATCGTTTTTGTCCCCATATTTGTCGTTGTTGTTTTATCTTGATAGAATTTTTCATTTTCTCTTATTGTCTCTTTTCCACTTCTATTCACAGATAACTGGATAGTCTCTGTTTTTCCAATCGCATCAGAAGAGCTTACAGAATCTGCTTTATTGTATGCAGATGGAATTTCATACGAAACCACGCCTAAATCATCAATAGTCGATAGCTCATCTGAACTTAGTGCCATTGGAAAATACCCTGTAATTGACTCGCCTTTTTTAATTAGATTTTTATTCGTGGTTAAGTCATTTCCGATATTTGCATAAGATTCTGGTAATACAATTCTTGTATTACTGAAAGCAGAAACTGCACCTGGATAATTCAGTCCAAATAATGGAGCATACCAAATATCCTGATTTTCATTATTTTTAATCGTAATTTTTGATAAGAATATCCCACCATCTTCTGTTTGTCGACCAAACGGAATCGAAAAGTCTTGGTGGAAGTCTTTTACTTCAATAAGTGAATATTCATCGATACTAATTGTCACATTTCCCTGTGTAACAGTCGTTGGATTTGTAGAAGTAAATACTATTTGTGCTTCTTCTGCATCCATCTCATCCTTAATATCGGCTGTCACTTTTTTTAATTCATCCGATACGTTTCCAGAAATTGATTGCTTTTCTGACTGACTCGTTGCTTCTTCAGACACTTGCGTTGAAGCAGAGATAGTAGATGTACTTTCGCTTTCTTTTGTACTTGTTTCTGAAGTTGTTTCACTATTTAATTCTGTACTTACTGCAGGCTTTTCTTCTGTTCTCCCACATCCGGCAAGTGTAATAGCTGTTAAAACTGCTAGACGCAGTATTATTTGTTTCTTCATTCTGCTCTCCTTTGTGATGATTCAGCTGCTTTATCTAGGTTACCAATACCCTGCTTTTTTAGCACACCATTACTGCTTTTCTATGTTTTTCCATTTTTGTTCTCTGAATTAGCATGAATATCTTTAACAGTCACAATCATTTGCACCTTAATCTGTAGTCATCTTTTACTAAAAGCTTATTACCGACAATCTCACTTTATAAAAGAATGGAAATTAAGTAGCAACACACGCATTACCTGCTGCATAGAATTTGTTCTGTCTATTTACACTAGTTTCTTTACGTGCAATCAGATTCCTGTACTTGCTCTTATTCCGTTTTATCGGCTGCGCTCTCTATACGTTTGCCCAAATCTTTGCTAATTAGGATGATCATCCTTTTGATTTTTATCTTTTTTTAATAGTAAGCTCATACAATCGTTCTAGCTACTCCTCAAACTCTAGCTATACTATTACTTTCGTCAGCGTTTTTTCTTCACGGCAAATATATTATTCCACCAGTTTCTTACATCCATCCTGTTAAATTACTAGTTTTACTTTCATTTTTCTCAGTCTCTTTATTGGTTCCCCATTCCTCTAAAGAATAAAAAAATCAGTAGTTAGTAGTTCCTTGTGTACTGTTTCGTTAGAATCATTCAATAGACAGCTTTGGTATTAGAAAATTATTTCTATTCATCTGTCAACAGGATAATTTCCCTCTTGATTCTCTCCTTCCATTGTATTCATTATCCTTGTATAGCGTATAGTATTTAGAAAGTGCAAAACGCTATTTTTTTGTACTTTTTCAGTTCAATTTCTCGCTGATTATTTTCCCTCATACTAGCGTACTATCAATTTTTCAACCTGAAAAAAGGAATTATTTAATGAGCTAAAAAAGAGTGTCTCTTACATCACTCTCTCCTTTTTTAATATGTCTTCTCTGTTTTTCCGAAAAAAATAAGCCTCGTGAGAAAGAGTCTTAAAAATAAAATCCCCCAAGAAAATCAGAATGAAATCTAACTTTCTTGAGGGCATCAGAGAAAACTTCTTACAAATAGTTTTAGTTTATTGAATAATTTATTGTTTTCATTCGGCCATCGTATTTTTACAATCACCCTAAATGATACTATCTATTTTTTTTGAAAAGATATACAGCGATTCCGACAAAGGATACCCCAGCACCTACAACTAATACACTAGAAAGCTGTTCACCTGTTTTAGGTAAAACTTTTTTTAGTTTGCTGACAATCGTTTCATTCTCTTGGTTCGTATTTTCTGTTTCCGAGCTTGTTTCGCTTGTCGTCTCTTCTGTAGTCTCTTTCACTATTTCTTTGCTAGATTCTGTTGTTGAATCATCTGTTGTTGTACTTGATTCTGTTTCTTCTGGATTAGAAGTATTTTCTTTTGTTACTAGCACAATCGTGTCATCGTCTTCGTTAATGGTAAACTGAACAGGGGTTGCATCAAGCTGATAGCCATTTGGTGCTTTCGTTTCAATAAATTGATAGTCTCCTGAATCTAAATTAGAAACGACAATATTTCCTTGCTCATCTGTGGTTAATCCTTCTTGTATTCGTTCACCGTCACTTGATACTAACGTAAATTCTGCACCTGAGAGTACTTTTTTACTCTTGCTATCCACCTTCGTTAATTGGACAGAGCCTTTTACTGCTTCTTTTTCTTTATTTGTCATAGTTAAATTGATTGGCGTATCTTGCCCTGCAACAACCGTAAATTTGATTGGTGTCGAATCTAATTGATAACCATCTGGCGCTTTTACTTCAATAAACTCGTATTCTCCTGGTTGTAATAGTCCTGAATTAATAAAGCCATTTTCATCAGATACTAGACCTTCAGTAACCGTTGCTCCCTCACTATCAATAACTTTAAATTCTGCCCCACTTAATGGATTCTGAGTCTCTTCATCTGTTTTATAAAGGTACGCACTACCGTCTAGTGTTGTAGTGGCATCTTTACTGCCAATATTTGTTCCTGCATAATTGAAATACGCTTTATTTACAATTGTTTCTCCAGGTTGAGCCTCAGGATTTTCATAATGAACCTTGAATGAGACGCTAATTTGTTCTCCCTCAGGTAATTCTTTTAGTAAGTCATAAGAAATACTATTTGTTTCTGCATCATAATTCACATCAGACAAATAGCCGCTAGTATTTTCCGTTGTTTCGATAAAGGTAATATGGTCAGGAAGTGGATCAGTTAAGGTTGTTCCAATCTTTGTATCTCCAATATTATTTTTAAAGGTTAGTGTGTAAATTAAATCTCCTGAATTTGAAGCTAAGGTTGCCTGGGATACTTCTTTATTCAAATTAACAGAGTCATATTTCACTTCTTGTAAAGCCATATAGGTGCCCTGCTCCATAACTGCCGCATCATCACTTGTAAGTACGACCTTATTATAACGGGCACCAAATTCTTCAGCCGTAGGGTCACCAGTAATTTTTTGGGCATACATAATGACATAACTATCATCTGGTGTTAAATCGCCAAAGTCAATTGTAAATCCCGTATCCGTAATATGAATTTTATCTGAGAAATCGGTTGTAACATATTCCCACCCAGTTGCAATCCCGTCACTTCTACGTTCGGTCACTTTTGCAATTCTAAAATGGTTTACAATTGAATCATCTCCAGTCGCTGGTATGTGACGATAGGGATCATATAATTCTGTACCTTCTGGAATGGTATCCACAATTTTTGCATTCTGAATGGATTGCTGGTTGTAATTAACCACAATGACAAAAATATTCCGTGATGGATCATCTTTCTCAATAATAGATGAATATTTTCCATCAACTGTTCCATAGCTTCTTACCCCATATTTCTGTAACAACGGGTTTCCTGGTACGGTTACTTTCACTTCAGATGTGGTCTTGTCAGAGCTAATTAGCTCTGATCCCATATACATATCGGCACTAAAATCAACGGAGTCTGGGAAGTCAGAACTAGTAGAATCCATGTAAGGTGCATCAAAAATAATTTTCACGGTGTTTCCTTGTGCATCATTTGGATCATATTTCGTGTGATCGTAGGCAAGGTTCAACACGTAATCTCCATTTTCATCATAGGTTACTGCAGGATCATCTAAATAAAAAGGATCACCAATGACCAGTTTATTTACTAAATCACTTTGGCTGTTCACAATAACTTTCGGTATCGTTACTTTCACTACACCATCTTCTGTGATGGTCCCTGCTGTTGAGGCAATGGATACATCCACTTGAACAAGTTGTTTTGAGGTAATCGGATTTGTCGCAGTTATTGTTATCCCTGGATCATCCCCAGCGACTGTTGGTGTGATTGTTTCCGCAATAGCTTCGCTACCAAATTGACCGATTATCATCAATACAATAGTCATCACGTAGCAAAGATTCGTGAACATCTTTTTATTCATATAAATTCCTCCTGTTTTCATTCATAAGCATTCGTTCAATAGTTTTATGTCACTGTTCAAGTAACAATCACCTATTTCATACAGTAAATATCTTATCTAAAAAAAACAGAAAAAAAGTACAAAAAAATGCACTAAGAAAGTACATTTTTCTATTTATTTTCCACGAAGTAAAAAAAACTAACAACTTATCTATTTATTTTGACTATTCCTCAGCGTTTTTCTCTTCTCCTATTTAGAAAATTCATCCAAAGTGCGCTCTTTTTTCTAGCATGTCTCCAACAGAATATTGTCGTTACTCTTCTTTATACTCTAAATACGTTGCGACTTTGTTCGAGAAATGCCTATAACTAACTTCTATCGTTTCCATATACTTTAATTTACTTGCTAAAATCAATTTTTCCTTATTTGATGGACTTACGTTTACTTTTTCTAATACCTTATCCATTGATATGTGGCCAGATTGTTTCACCGTTAATTCAATATCATCCATATTGTACACTTATTCTACATCTCCTATAAATACATAAGGCCGTGATAACCCCAGTTAAATGTTCACACGTTTTTGTCTCTCGTTCTCGTGTTTGTGTTTCAGACAATCTTAGCGTTCCATTCAATGCAAGCCTGTTGCACCACCAAAACTTTAACTACCCATTGCAGCCAAAATAAACCACTGTATATATGATAATCCACTTCTCATTTTACCTGCAGTTCCTCTTTCTTGTTGTTCTATTAATAATAGTAGATTTTCACAAATAAGAATGACGTTTTTTTGCACTAAATGAGTACAATTAATTCCCTAGTTCATTCTAAATTTTTTACCTGCTCTCTCTAAATTTAGTCACTGAACACATCGTTCTCCTTCGTCCTCTTCTCATTCGACTGAAATCTACATGATTCTTGAAACTAGAGCACTTCCTCCAACAAAAGAGACTCAATAGTAAACAGGTGAAATGAAACGTAAGTTCTTCAGAAAAACTCAAGCATAGCGCAGACTTTGATTTTTTGGATAAGTCAATCATCACTTATGTACTGGGAGAAATGATACTATGCTCGTCATTGAGACACTAGCAAAGACTTTTGGGGCAATTAAAAGGGCTTCTCTATATGAATCTAGAATTTCAACTTATACTGTCTTTCAAGAAACGCTTACGTTCATGGTCAATATATCCCGCGTAGTAAAATTGTCTGGAGACTCAATTGATAGAAAATTATTGGATTTCTCCCTCAAAACAGGACTCTATTACTTCTATAAATAAGTAGCAAGAGATGACTGATTTCCAATATTCAAAAGTATATCCACTTCTATACTCTTGAATATTACACTAAAACACGACAACCTCACTCCAATAGAAATCAGAAATGAGGCTGTCGTGTATACAATTTATTCCCTATAAATCATCTTAAAGCCAGTCCGTGCAGCACTGAGCCAATCTGTTTTTCACTATCTACTTGCCAGTAATCTGTTCAAAATGGTTCTATCCACGATCTTTCAACTATATATAAGATAGAAGACAGAACTTCCAGACTTTATTTTACAAGGTACTTTCTTCTTACTTCAAACTGATGATTATTTATTGCTTAACCGCAAGTTGCTTTTCACTTCTGTTTTTTATCTGCACATAGAGGACATTTAATGCCAATCCAACAATGGCAATAAAGATAGCGACATAAAATGCATTTGTGAAGTTCCCCGCGTTTGATGCTGCCATGCTTACTGCTACTCGAGGACCAAAGAATGCAGCTGCTGAATAACCGCAGAAAACAATTCCATAGTTAACTCCTTGGTTTTTAGGTCCATAATTTTCCATAACAATTGGTGGAAATACGCCCATGACACCGCCAAAGCAAAGTCCCAAAATAATAATTCCTAAAGCAAAACCAAGCTGAGAAGACAGAGTAGTAAGCAAAAGGAACGCAACAATAATCACGCCAAAAATAATATTTAATGTATTATTTCTTCCAATTCTATCCGATACTGTTCCCCAAACAACTCTTCCAATACAGTTACTTAAAGAATACAGACTGACATAAAATGCAGCTGTAGTCGCTGATAATCCAAACATCTGTTGACCAATATTGGATGCATTTGATGCAATCATTAGTCCTGAGAATGCCCCTGTAAATAGCATAAAGAAAATTAAATAAAACTGGGGCGTTTGAAGCATCTTAAGCCAATTCCTATTTACCCCTCCTGTGCCACGTGTTGGTGGTGTCCAGCCTTCAGGTTGATAATTTGCAGGAGCAGATTGAATAAAGAAACTTGCAATTGCGACAATTACAATATAAGCAATTCCTAACACTCGAAAAGCATGAAGAGCATCCTCTGCTTCAATCAGCAAGTTAACGATAGGCGCTGCAATAATCGCGGCACCACCCATGCCTGCTGTAATAATTCCCGAAGCCAATCCTCTTTTATCTGGAAATAAGCGAATTGTATTACTCAAGCAACCAGAATAAGCTAGTCCTTGTCCGATTCCTCCAATAATTCCATAAGTTACATAAAGCATTTCTGGACTATTAACCAGACCTGATAAATAAAATCCAAGTCCAAACAAGAGTCCACCGACCATGATTGACCATTTAGCCCAACCTTTGTCTGTGAGAAAGCCACCTAAAATCATAGGAATTGGTCCTACTGCCGAATTGATTGTAAAAGCCATCATGATTTCTCCCATGCTCCAGCCTTTAAGCGCACTCAATGGACCTGCAAATACACTAAATGCATAAATTGCTCCGGTACAAAGCAAGACGGTTGTCGAAGCAATCAATACTACCCAACGATTGATTGGTTTATTCATTTTTTTCCTCCTAGTAACTCATTTTCCTTCTTTCACTACAGGTTTATTTCTTTTGCTGATAGATGAATCACGCCAATTGTTGCATCTGACTTCATCTATCAGCTCTAGTTTATTTCTTTTGTTTTTTCTGCTTTGACTTACTTGAATCCTTATCTAATACGATTAGCCCCTGTTATCGTTTCATTCCACATGAAGAGACGATTCTATTTTTAAGTCCTCGTTCAATCCAGATAACTGAGGAATCCTTCCACGTTTAGCCTAACTCTTTTACTGCCATAACTCCTGCGATACGTCCAAAAGTAAAGATATCTGTCAATGAATTTCCACCTAAACGATTTCCAGCATGGATACCACCTGCAACTTCTCCTGCCGCATATAAGCCACTGATTACTTCACCTGATTTATTCAATACATGTGTATTTGCATCAATTTTCAAACCGCCCATTGTATGATGGACAGCAGGTTTTCTAGGCGTTGCATAGAACGGTGCTTGTTCCACTTTCAAGTCAAACACATCTTTTCCAAATTCCGGATCTTCGCCTCTATCAACATAGCTGTTATAATTTGTGATTGTTTCAACAAACACTGAAGCATCCATCCCTAATTGCTCTGCTAATTCTTCTAAAGTATTTGCCCGATAGAGTGTGCCAGCCTCTACTTGTTTATCAATTTTTTCTTGAGTTGTATTATATGCTGTAGCTTTAATTTTATCATCAGCAATTAAGTAGAATAACCCGCCATTGTCAATTGCTGCTTGAGTTAATGTGTCTCGGCTACCATATTCATTTACAAAACGTTTTCCTTTTTGATTAACCATAATAAAGTTTTGCGGCGGTACTTGAAGTCCGCTAAACAGCGCACCTGTCTGTGGATCTGAAACAGGCATCATTTGTGAAAAGCCCATACCTACTAAGTCGGCGCCTACGCTTTGACCTAATAAAATCCCATCTCCTGTAATGGCTGGAGAATTCGATGTTTTAATGTCATCCTCGATTTCTGTCCAGTAAGTATTATATTGTTTTAACATCTTCGTATTTGCTCCAAAACCACCTGAAGCAAGCACAACCGCTCCTGCATGAATGGTAATCTTTTGACCGTTCATGCCTTCACCAATGACTCCGCAAATTTTTCCATCTTCAACAATAAGTTCTTTCACTGCTGTATCCGTTAAAATGGTTCCCCCATTTCCTTCAACAAATTGCGTTAGAGCAGAAACATAGGCATATCCTTCACTTTTTAAAGGTTTGTGTCCACGTCTCCATAGTGCTCCGACTGGCATCGTTACATCTTTTTTATCAAATTCTACGCCAATTTCTTCTAACCATTCCACCGATTCTAACGCTTTATCTGTTAATAACTTAACTAAATCATATTGTCCATAAATTGGCTGACCGTTTAAATCCTTTCTCTTTCCACCTAGATACGTTTGCATACGATAAAAGAGTTTAGAATCAAATAAGTACCCTTCATGTGCTGAATTATCTGCCAAATATGCAGTAATTTCTTCTTTTAATGCGCGGAAATCAGAACGATAATCTGGATCAATTTGTTCTTCATCCATTTCAATCATTTCTTTTAATGTATGACTTTCTCCAGGGATTGCTGAAAATCCACGTTGCCAATTTGGATCAGCAGCGTTCATCGGACCACCTGTACGAACTGTATTTCCACCAACTGCAGGGAATTTTTCAACAACAATCGTCTTTTTCCCTTCCTGTAATACTTTAGAAGCAGCCGTTAAACCAGCACCACCGGCTCCAACAACGACAACATCTGTTGTATATTCTTCATCCTCTTTTTTTAACGCACTTGCAGGTTTTGGCCGTTTTCTAAGAACATCTGGGTTTGCCCCCGCCATTTTGACAGCTTTTGCTACCCCATCAATTACGCCGTTACTTGTAACAGATGCACCAGACAACACATCAATATTCAGCGTTTGTCCTTCAATAATCTGTTTAGGAATACGTGTAAACACCACATCTGCGATTCCCTCTGATTCACTAGACGTATCAATTTCAATTTCTTCAATCCGTTCTTTAGAAAGTGTAACTACCATTGGTAAATCACCGTTGTGTCCGGGAGCTGTAACTGTGAATGCACCTGGAGAAAAATGAACCTCCTCTGGTTTATTCAAAAGATTCGCTACTTCAGTAAACCGTAAAAAACGCCAGAAACAACTTTCAAGAAAATCAATGGTTCGTTCTTCTTTCAGATTGCCATTTTCATCAAATGCATGATTCGCTCTTCCTAAAAGAAACTCTGAGCCAGGCATAACCGTTGCATTTACCCCAGGCGCATCTAAAATTTGTCGCAGGTGTAGCTGCGCACGTGATGAGCCTTGAACATCATAAGAGGCACCAACAATCATCACTGGTTTTCCATCAAATGGATGAAGGTTAAACGACAACCACTCCAAAATGCTTTTCAGAGCTGAGGGGATAGAATGGTTATGTTCAGGTGTAGCAATAATAACTCCATCTGCCTCCATAATTTTTTGATTAAATGACTGAATAATGGGGGTATCTGATTGGTCATCTGATTCATTGAACATTGGTACATCCGTTAATTCTAGAAGTTCAATTTCTGCTTGTTCACTAAAATGAGTCTGCATAAATGTCAATAACATCCGGTTATATGATTTTTTTGCGTTTGTTCCTACAATTCCAACAAATTTCATTCTTGCTCTCCTCCATTCGCTGCTTCCCAAGTAAATTGTTTATTTTGTTCTGTTTTGAAACGATGATCTTTCACTAACTGATTTGTGATTTCGACAAATAAAAGAAATTCATCAAAACATTCCTCTAATTCTGTTACTTTTTCTGGGTAAACAAGCTGACCGCTTTCGTCAAATGCATTTAAAGAACGACCTAATAAAAATTCAGCGCTTGGCATAATTCGTGCTTTCAGCTCTGGTGCATCAAGGATTTGACGCAGATGTGCTTGTGCACGAGATGAGCCAAGAGACCCATGAGAGGCACCGACAATCATCACTGGCTTATCAATTAACGGACGAGTTGTATAAGACAACCATTCAATGACGCTCTTTAACGCAGCTGGAATGGCATGATCATATTCAGGCGTACTGATGATGACTCCGTCTGCATGAATAATTTTATCTGATAGTTGTTTCACTTCAGTAGGTGGAAGCTTATCCTCCGGTTCATTAAATGCTGGAATTTCTTTTATTTCACATAGTTCAATTTCTGCTTGTTCACTAAAGTGGTTTTGAATAAACTTTAACAATTGACGATTCGTTGATTGATTTGAGTTCGTTCCAACAATTCCAATTAATTTCATAAAAAGCACCCCTGATTTTGTGATTTATTGAACAATTTGATTTAAAAAAATAAACGTTTACTTTTCCAAAAAAACGTTTAGAATATACATAATCAAACGATTCATTCTATCGACAGTTTAAAATAGAAAACGCTTCTTGTGAAATATTTATTTAATTATCATTCTATAACCAATTACTTATACCCAAAAATTCGTTGGAGGTTTTTTTGTGACTCAGACAGATTCGCTCACCATGCTTCAATTTATTGAAATGCTTTTAAAACATGGAAATTATACTAAAGCAGCCAAAAGCTTGTACATTTCTCAGCCTTATCTCACCCAAGTAATCAAGAAAAAAGAAAAGGAACTTGGTGTTGAATTAATTGATCGGCAAGCAACACCTTTACAGCTGACGGATGCTGGAAGAATTTATTATCATTATTTAACTACTCTGCTTGCTGAACAAAATCAGTTTAAAAAAAGGCTAGAAGCTTATACATCACCTGAAAAAATTATTCTAAAAGTAGGAATATTATCTAGTCTAGGCACTTATTTACTCCCATTATTTTTACCTGAATTTTTAACACTCTATCCCCAAGTACAAATAGAGTTGATAGAGGATGTCCCGCATAAAAATGAAAAAAGAATTTTAAACAGCCGCTTAGATTTCTTTATTGGTCAAAATCCTGAGACCCTTCCACCACAGCTTACTGCTTATGAACGTGGCAGTCATGGTTATTATGCAATTATCCCAGAATCTTCTAAACTTTATAAAAGAAATGTACGATTTGTCGATAGCTCTTCACTTTCTTTAAATCAGTTGCTTCAAGAGAATTTGATTCTAACTTTACACGGATCTGCTATTCGTCATCAAATTGATTATTTAATTCAAAAATTTGCAATACAACCTAAAATTATTTTAGAGAGCAACAATATATTCACGATTGGAAAGTTAGCTCAGGAAAATCTAGGTGTAACGTTTCTTCCAGATAGCGTTCAAATACATGAAAATGGCGGAAACTATAATATTTGTAAACTCTCTTTACAGGATGTTTCTTTAAACTACTTTATTGCACATTTGAATAGTAAGCCTATTAATGATATTGAAAAAGCATTTATTGATTTATTTTTAAATGCAGTGGAGAAAAGTATAAAAAAAGACGAAGAGACTAGGAAGTGATTTCCCGGCCTCTTCTTTTATCTCATTTTAAATAACGATACGGCAGCCTTTTTCCAACAGCTCAGACTGACTTGTTTACTTATACCTTTTGAATCATTGCGCCTATTCCCCTGCTGTATGCAATTTCTCCCTCATTTGTTATTACGATTCCTTCAATTTCTGGAAGTTGGTTAATTTGCCTAAGTGCCTCTTTAGCGTTCATTCCAAATAAACGAGTCGTCCAAATTTCACCAGTCAAAGATTCTTTTGATACAATAGTTAAACTGGATAAATCTGTTTGTAGCGGATAACCTGTACGACTGTCAAATATATGATGATAAGTTCTCCCATTCCATTCAAAACTTCTTTCATAAATCCCTGATGTGACAATTGATACGTTCTCAGTTGCTAATACTAACGCAAAATTTCCTCTTGGTAAAAAAGGATTCTGAATGCCCACTCGCCATTTGCCATCTTCATGCGTTGGTGCTGCTCCAAAGGTAAGCACATTCCCGCCCAAGTCGATAAATCCAGACTTTGCTTCCATCTTTTGGAAGTAGGCAATCACCTTATCTGCAAAATATCCTTTTGCTAATCCGCCTAAATCAAGCGCCATTCCCTTTTCACCTAAAAATACTGTCTGTTTGGATTTATCTAGCACAATTTTTTCAGGATTAATAATTTTTAATAAAGACTGAATAGTCGTTGGCTCAGGATACTTTGCATCGCTAAACCCCACTCGCCACGCTTGAATTAAAGGACCGATTGCAATATTCAAAAAGCTTCCCGGCACCTTACTTTGCTCTGTTCCAATAAAAATCAGCTCAAATAAATCTCTGCTAACTTCTACTGGTTGAATTCCAGCATTGTGATTAATCCGCATCAATTCTGAATAGTTGTCATTTGCGCTGAATCGCTTTTCAAAATCACTCAACGCTCTTTGTGCCTCATCTAAAAGAATCTCTGGGGTATCATGCTCTACTTGTAGTTGAATAATCGTTCCCATCAGATGAAGAACTCGTGTTTTCACTTTCATTTAACAGACTTCCTTTGCCAATTGTTTTAACGATACAAATCCCCTTTTACACCTCTGGCATGTCCGTCATGTATTGTTCGTTGTCTTGAAAAACCACAAGCTGTGTGATCCCATTTGATTTTAATAAGCTGCTCATCTCAGAAAAGCCCAATTGATAATCTTCTGCTACATGAGCATCTGAGCCTAGTGTAAACAACTTTCCACCTAAGCTGGTGTATAACGGGACTGCATATCGATACAACTCAGCATTGTGATATTTCACAAAACTTTTTGCGTTTAATTCAAAGCCCATTTGACGAGTAATGACTTTTCGAAACAGCTTTGTTAGTATAGGCTCAAAATGTTCTTCTAGTTCACTAGCTGATAAGTCCAATTGTCGCAAACCATAATCAAAGTGCGCTAAAATATTTCCCTGTGAAAAGGTATCTAACACTGTGTCCATCTGTTCAAAATATTCTCTTGCCACATCCAGCTTTGGTTTCTTTTTAACAATAGGATCCATATAATCAAATTTTCCATTTTGATGAATACTCATAATTTTGACATCATAAGTTCTTTGGTTTAAAAAATCGACAATCGCTTCTTCCTGTCCAGGAACCACACCTATCTCGATTCCTTTCAATAGCTTTGTTTCATAAACTTTAGACAATGCTGCCAGCTTCTTTGTGTATTCTTCATAATCAGGAATATCATCTTTAAAATTTGAATATGGATTGTTTAAATCAAAATGATCCGTTGAGACAAAGGTTTCTGCACCCTTTTCTAAGTAATTTTCAAACGTTTCCGTAGAATCAAACGACAAATACGTATGAAGATGCTGATCGTAGTATTTCATGAACTCTCCTCCATCAAGTAAATAAACGATTAAAATTTTCTTTTGTTATAGCCTAACGATAGCATAGTTTCTTCTTATAGACACGAAAAAAAACGAATAAAATAATACAAAAAAGCATAAGTAAAACCGGAGAGTCCCTCCATCGATTTTACTTATGCTTATTTATCCCCTGTAAAAACAAGTACCTCCTATGTTAAGCACGCGTATTTAATTACCTTTAGCAAAACATTATGCGTACTTTTCAGTTAGTAAGCATATTTGTACAGTAGTCATACTTTACTTGGCTTCTTCACTGTCTTTTGTTAATAAAAAATTCTCTTCCAAAAACTCAAAATCTTCCGAATAAGCTTTTTTAATTCCCTTAAAACTGTCTGTAGGCTTCAATTCTGTTTCCTTAGTGCTGGTTGAATAGGTGTCTAGCCAAACACCTGTCCCATCAGAAAAAATGAAATATCTCTGAATCGTCAAATAAATATAGTCTGATTCTTTTTCATATTTAACAACATAGCCCGTTTGTACACCCTCTACAGACTCTTGAGGATAGGCTTTCGTAAATATGTCGTCGCCTTTTGATGTTTTTATATAATCACTCAAGCTGACAATTAAGTTTCCTGACATGCCCATACTCACGGAACGCAGATAATCTCTGCCTGAATAAAAAGTTAATGAGGCAATAGAGGTCGTACTAGGATAGTCTTTATTGGTGGGCAAAACAGACAATTCATCTTTTTGCTGTTCCACATCCACATCGCCTTTTATCTCGATTTTGTAGCCCTTATTGAAATAAACGATTTTGTCATCAAGCGTTGCTACTAATGGCTGACTAACATCAATTGAGCCTGTTCGCTTAATCCCAGCTTCTTGTAAGGGGCGAACATCTACATATTCACTCTCATAGTCATCCCCATAGTCATCTGAAGAATCACTTGAATCACTATTTCCATAAATTGCAAAAGCTATTATAGCCAAAAAGATCCCAGCTGGCCATAAAAAATCCCAGCTTTTCTTTTTCTTTTGATGTTGTCTTTTTTTAGCGCTATTATTTTTTGTAGAAGGCTTTTGGGCTTGCTGTTTTGCTGATACAACAGGCGCTTTATTGACTTGTTTCCATAGTGATATTACAGATGGTTTTTCCTTTTTTGCAGTTAACTTCGGCTTGATAAACAGCGCATCATAGTCCTCATAAAATTGTTTCTTTTTCCCCATTATTTTTCTCCAATAATTTTTTTCGTCAAGGCAATTTCTTCAGAATCCTCTTGAATAATCGCTTCATAATCATCCGTGATACTTGCTGAGATCACACTAATCGTCTGTACCATAGATTTCACTGATGCTTCAATTTCCTTTGTCGATAAGCTCGCTTCACGTATCTGCCTTACTCGTTCAGAAGCCTCAACTACCCCTGGCAGCTTTGTGTAAAGAAACTCATTTAATTGATGAATCTTTTGAGGATGTTCCATCAGTTCCTGAAAAATTTCTTTTGAAGATTTTAAGCCAGATTCTTGTGCCTCTACAATCGTTAATTCTTTCATTCCCTTATTTGCTTCTTCCCAACGCAAAATAAGTGCTTTTGCTTCACCAAGCGTATCTTTAAATAAGTTCAGTTCAGAATCCGTTAATCCATGTTTCGTCTGATATTTCCGGATATTTTCTTTGTACGCTTTGTTGTTTCCCCATCGACTCTTCCCCTGTATGGCCCCAACCACTAAAAGGAGTCCTCCTAATACAACAATATATATCATGAAATCCCACTTTCTTCTAAGTATCCATTAGGGAAATTATACCATGAAGTAAAAGCTCAGAAAAGTGAAGAAAGAATCTTACGTTTTTTTTTAGAAACCAATCAACAAGAATTGGCTAGCGTTTTATTCAAGGTTACTTAAATACCAAATGATAGGTTTCTTCATCTGCGCTATCCAAATATTGGTACAAAATGAGTTCCATAATTGCAATCATCGAAATATGTGATGTAATCTCCATTTTATTTAAGAAGAGTTCATCTGTAAAAACATAAAAATTAATATCACTCATATTCTGAACTACGTTATTATCAGCTCCTGTAAGAGACACGATTAATGGACTAGGACTATTTTTCAAGTGTTGCATTAGTTGAACCCACTCATCATCTTTTCCTTGATAGGTTAAGATAAAAACAATATCTTGCGCACGAATTTGTTTTTGTACAACACGCCTTAATGGCTGATCTTCCGGGAAAACAACAAGAAAACCAGCTGTAGTAAACAAATATTTAATATAATGCATCAACTGTTTATTCATCCCTTTAGCAAATAAATAAATGATTGGTTGATGGGCTAAGTAGTTTGCCACCTCTGCTAATTTTTTTGCATCTATCACTCGAACAGATTCATTAATATTTTTCAAGTATTCTTCCTTATAATCTTTTTGAGAAACAACAAATGGACTTCTTTTTTCTTCTAAATTCTGATTTAAAAGGGTATATTTTATAACAGTAGTAAACTCACTATAACCAGAAAAACCAATTTTACGAACAAAACGTAAAAAAGTCGTCGTTGATACATAACATTCATCAGATACTTCGCGGATACTTTTATTTTTAATAATATTCAGGTTCTTAACAACATAATCAAAGAGAAGATGTTCATTTTTATTCAGTTCTGGTACACGGGGATTTACCACCTCAAAAAAATCCATTTTCCTCCCTACTTTCTCTTAGGCATACTCTGGGCAATACAATGAATATTTCCACCACCAAGTAATATTTCTCTCGCAGGTACACCAATAATTTTTCTTTCAGGATATAACTTTGTCAGTAACTTAGCTGCTAGATAATCATTTCTATCCTCAAAAAGCGGAAAAACGATTCCACCATTCGCCGTGTAATAGCTTACATAAGTTGCTGTCAAACGATCGCCAGGAAATCTTGGTAGCATACCGTTAATTGGGTCTACTCCCTGACTTTCTTCTGTTGTAAGATACATTGGTTCTGGCATTAACATTTTATGAATAATCAATTTTCTTCCTTTGGCATCAATTGCTTGCTTTAAACTTTCATAAGCAGCTTTTGAAATGTCATACTGTGGATCTTCTCGATCTTCTGTCCAAGTTAAAACAACTTCCCCAGGTCGAACAACATTCATCAAATTGTCTATGTTGCCATTTGTTTCATCTAGAAAAAAACCATGCTTTAACCAAATAATTTTTTCAATATTACAATATTCTTTTAAGGTTTGTTCAATTTGATCTTTCGATAAATGTCCATTCCTACCTTCAGATAAGAGAACCTCTTCTGTTGCAAATAATGTTCCCTCCCCATCTGTATGTACAGAACAGCCTTCCAATACAAAACTCTTTAAAGAATAATAGTCTATTTGATTTAATTCACAAATTTTTTCAGCAATTAAATCATCTTGATCCCATGGAAAGTATAACCCATCTAAAAGTCCTCCCCATGCATTAAAACGCCAATCAACGCCACGAACTTCTCCTTCACTATTCACTACATACATTGGACCATAATCTTTCATCCAAGCATCGTTATTACTCATTTCTAGCACTCGAATTTCTGGTGATAGGACTGTACGAGCATGGCGGTATTGTTTTTTTGTTACTAACATCGTCACTTTTTCAAATTCAGCAATTCTTTCCGCAACTTCCGCATAAGCTTTTTGTGCTGACTTTCCACCATTTCTCCAGTTATCTGCCCGTTCTGGCCAAATCATATAGGTTTCCTGATGTGGTTCAAATTCTCCGGGCATCCAAAACCCGTCTTTTTGCGGACTACTTCCTGTTATCTTCATGGCAGATACACTCCTTATCTTAGAAAAAATCCATCTCTTTTTAAGTTGTCATACTTTTTAAATATAGCAGAAAGAAGGAGTGAGAACTAGTCCTACTCCTTTTTCTTATCTTCTATTATCACTAGCTTGCTATTAAAAACAAACGTTTACAATTTGTTATTTAGTAATAACTGTTCCAGTCTCTTTATTCAATAAATTTTTAATGTTCTCCAATGAAGTAATTACCGCTTTAGCTTCTTTATTTTCGTTAATAAAAGCAATTGCAGCTTCTACTTTTGGCAGCATACTTCCAGCTGCAAATTGATTTTGTTGTATATAGGTGGTCATTTCAGAAACCGTCACTTTAGTCAATTCTTCCTGGTTTGGTTGATTATAATGAATAGATACATAATCCACACCCGTCAAAATAACTAACATATCCGCTTTTACTAAAGCAGCAATTTTTTCTGAAGCGAAATCCTTATCTACAACAGCTTCTACACCTTCATATCCGTCAGCTTTTTCTACAACAGGAATTCCTCCCCCTCCCCCTGCAATTGTTATTGTTCCATTCTCTACTAATTGCTGAATTATTGGAAGTTCAACGATACCAATTGGTTTGGGTGAAGGAACCACTTTTCTAAATCCACGACCCGCATCTTCTTTAAAAACACTGGTTGATTTTTTTCGTTCAACAGAAACTTCTTCTGCAGTAAGAAATGGGCCAATTGGTTTACTCGGTTCTAGAAAGGCTGGGTCGTTCTCACTAACGACAACTTGAGTCAACACGGTAGCAACTGGCTTATTTAGTTTTCGTTTCTTTAGCTCATTTGTTAAAGCGTTTTCCAGCCAATATCCAATACTCCCCTGAGTCATCGCCACGGCTGTATCCAACGGCATCTCTGGATTCTGCAGTGATGCTCCAATCTGTTGCTGAAGTAATAAATTTCCTACCTGTGGACCATTTCCATGTGAAATAATCAACTCATAACCAGCCTCAATAAAATCTGCTAAATAGTAAGCTGTTTTTGTCAATACTTTTTGCTGTGCTTGTGCACTAGCATCATCTGTTAAAATCGCATTTCCACCTAATGCAACAACCATTCTTTTTGTCATTATTTCCCCTCATTTCGGTATTTGCTGAGTAATGCAGTGGATATTTCCACCCCCAAGTAAAATTTCTCTTGCAGCTACCCCAACAATACTTCTTTCCGGATATAACTCTTGAAGTAATGTCAATGCTTTTTGATCATTTGGATCGTCGAATAACGGAACAATGACACCACCATTAGCTGTGTAATAATTTGCATAGCTTGCTGCTAGGCGATCACCTTTTTCACGAGGAAGGGTTCCCTCAACTGCATCTACTCCTAGGCTCTCCTCTTCTGTTATTAATACAGGATTAGGTACAAGTAACTTATGCACTTTTAATTTCCGTCCTTTTGCATCTGTCTGTGATTCTAAAATTTCTAAACATTCTTTTGAAATTTCATACTGAGGATCCGTCTCGTCATCTGTCCAAGCAAGTACCACTTCTCCCGGCTTCACGATGTTGATGATATTATCCACATGCCCATTCGTTTCATCTAAATATATTCCACGTTTTAACCAAATAATTTTTTCTACCGATAAATATTCTTTTAGTACTTGCTCTATTTGTTCTTTTGATAATTGAGCATTGCGGCCCTCTGAAAGCAGGCACTCTTCCGTTGTAATTAACGTTCCTTCGCCATCTACATGAATGGAACCTCCTTCAAGAACAAAATCATTTAATCGGTAGCGATCTTTCTTCTCTATTTCACATATCTTTTGTGCAACTTGATCGTCTTTATCCCATGGGAAATATAACCCATCTACTAATCCGCCCCATGAATTAAATGCCCAGTCTACACCACGAACTTCTCCATCTTCATTTTTCACGAACGTTGGTCCGCAGTCTCTCACCCACGCATCATCATTTGCGACTTCTACTACTCGAATCTCTTCTGGTAACATATGTCTGGCATTATCGTACTGTTCAGCTGAGACTCCTACTGTCACAGGTTCAAATTGGTTGATAGCAACTGCTACATCCACAAAGGTTTTTTGTGCAGGTTTTCCTCCATTTCTCCAGTTGTCTGGTCTTTCCGGCCATAAAATATATACACCGTCATGTGGCTCAAACTCTCCTGGCATACGAAACCCATCTTTTTTTGGTGAGCTATCTATTGTTTTCATCTTCTACACTCCACTTCTACAGATTAAAATTATTATTTTTTATAGACAATGTCCCCATCAATCATAGTTAAAAGAGAAGTTGTACGAATCATCTTCTCAGGTCTCTCAGTGAAAATATTGGTATCTAATATCGCTAAGTCTGCTAGTTTTCCTATTTCTAATGTTCCTAATTCCTCTGTTCGTTGACAGGTTTGATAAGAACCCCAAGTGTAAGCACGCAATGCTTCTTGAACAGAGATACTTTGTTGTGGCTGCCAACCAGTTTCTGGTGTTCCATCAATCCGCTTTCTTACCACAGCATTGTATATACTCTCAAATGGATTAATATCAGAAACAGGTGAGTCTGTTCCAAAAGAAAGCTTCACACCCTTAGACAAATAGTCTCTAAACGGCCACATTAGACGAATACGGTCTTGTCCCAAATCAGCTTCAATTCCCTCTGGATCAATCATCGAGTGTGCAGGCTGACAAGAGGCGAGTATATTTAAATCTTTCAGACGTTGAATATCTTTCTCTTGAATATTTTCTAAGTGCTCTAAACAGTGCTGTAAATGTGGGTTTTTCCCAAATTTTTTCTCGGCCTCTTCAAAGATATCAAGCGCCATGGAAATTGCTCCATCACCAATCGTATGAATGCGCACGCTATAATCATTTTCAATCGCCTGTAACACTAAATCTCGCATCTCTTCTTTAGAAATGGTTAGTGTCCCCACGTCATCTTTAGATTTTGCATTACTGTACGGTTCAGACAAAAATGCAGTATGTGTACTAGATACTCCATCAAAAAATTGTTTCACACCACATGTTTGAAGCTTAGAAAACTGATAATTTTTACGCATCGTATCTGGACGTGTCATATCTTTCACCAAAGTTGGATACATATGAATTCTAACGTTTAACTCCTGTTGTTTTAAAAGTTTGTGATATACGTGATCAGGAATTAAATCCCCTCCAGGCACCGCCATCATAGATAAGTCAGATACAGCTGTAATCCCTAATGAATTGATGTGTTTGATGAACGTTTTAATCATTTCTGAAGATTCATCTTCACTAAATTTATAAACTTGTGCCACTGCACTCATTCCTGCTGTTTCATGTAAAATACCTGTGAGTTCCCCTTGCTCATCTCGACTATAGTGTCCTCCTACTGGATCAGGAGTGTCTTTTGTGATATTTAATTTTTTAAATCCTGCACTGTTCATCCAGACAGTATGTGCATCCGATGATTGGACAAACATAGGCTGGTCTGGAAAAGCTTCATCTAAACTAGCTTTGCTTGGTAGTTCTTGATTATCCCAGAGTAAATTGTACCAACCAAATCCCATGATCCATTGCTCTTTATTTGTTATTTTTTCTGCTTCTTTCTTTAAAAGTTCAATACATTCTTCTTCTGATTTTGTTTCATACAATAAGACTACTTTGCCTGAATTTAATACAGAGGACATAAAGAAATGCAGATGCGAATCATGAATTCCAGGAATAACCAGATGATCTTTATAATCTAGAATTTCTGTTTGTTCTGACTTATATTCATCTAAAGATTCAGAACCAATATATAGAATTTTGTTCTGTTTTATGGCTATACCACCTGAAATTGTTTCATTTCCTAAACCTGTCCAAATCGCCTCACTTAAAATAAGTTTATCTGCCTTCATCCGACAACGCCCCTTCTTTTATTATTTTTAGTTGTTGTAATTCTTTTTTTATGAAAATGACTGACAGTCCGAAAACAATCATATCTGCAACTGGTTGACTATACCAAACACCATCAACACCGAATAAACTAGAAAATAAAAACATTAAAGGAATTGCAAGAAACAGGAATCTCGAAATACCTAAAATAACAGATACTTTTATATTATCAATAGATTGGAAATAGCCAGACATAATATTTGATGTCAATCCAAATGCCGAACAGCAAACCATAATAACCGCATTTCTTGATGTAACATCTACTAGTTTTTGATCGCCTCCAGCGAATAACTCAATAATATTTTTTGAAAAGAGCGCAAAGAGTAATGTAAGTCCTGCAATAACCACAAAATTACTAATCACACTGACATTAATTAACTCTGACAAACGTTTTTTAAATTTTGCTCCATAATTATAACTAGCAATTGGCTGCATACCGTTTGTTAATGCGGTCGTTACCAGATTTAAATTATAAAATATATACCCATTGATTATCCCAAAGGAAGCTACATCTGTACTTGTTCCAAGATTTCCAAGCAGCACATTCACTACCCAAGTGAAAATAAAACTTGAAATTTGGACGATGAAAAATGGCATGCCAATAATCATCATATTTTTCATATCTGAGGTGGTCATTTTTAATTGCAGTTTAATTCGAAATTCTGTTTTTCCAAACAGAAAATAGACAATCGCTAAGAACCAAATACCTATAGATAGTGCATAGTAAATAGCAACTGCAACAATACCCATTTTTGCCACCATGACACCGTAATATAATTCCACAATTGCAATGACAGAAGAAATTGTCATTAAGAACGTAGCAATTCCTGGCTTTTCATCCACACGAACCATGTAACATAACACTTGACCTAATACACAAAACGGAAAACCAATCATAAAAATTTGTATAAATGTTGTCGATTCATTCAAAATGTCAGGTGTAGCACCCAATAAACCAGCTACACTATGTGCATTTATCCCAATCAAAACAGATATAACAACCGTAATGATTGTTGTAAGCCAAAAACCCTCTGAAAACACACGGTGTGCTTCTTCTTTTTTCTCTTCGCCAAGTTTAATTGCTGAAATTGTACTAACACCTATTCCAAAGGCACCGCCTAATGCCAAGCTAAGTAGCTCTAATGGCATGATGATACTTACAGTAGCTAATCCCAAAGCCCCTAAACCATTTCCAATAATTACTCCTTCAATCATAACCATTACTGCTTGAGCAAGCATCCCTACAAGGGTGCTTGCTCCATATTTAAGAAACAGTTTTTTTATATTTTTTGTACCCAATTCTCTATCTAATATTTCACCATTTACAGTAGCTTCATCCATTCTTCCATCCTCTCTTTCTGAAGGAGACAACTATGACAGAGTTAATTTTTAGAATCATCGACAACATTTGCTAAAAGAAAATCCAGTTCACCTTGAAGTTGTGTAGATAATGCCTCACTCGCAGGATGAATATGCGGTGTCAAGAAATATACCAATAAAGCACGCATCGCTGTTAAACGATTTTCAGCTTCGTCTAAAACAATAGAATAAGGGGCATCTAACACTTCATCAGTTACCTCTTCTCCTCTAGTGGCTGGAAGACAATGTAAAAACTTCACATGGGGAGCAGCCTTTTCAATAAGTTCTTTATTTACCTGGTATTTAGGATAGAAAGTTGCCATTCTTTCCTCCTCTGATAATTCTGCTTCATATAATCCATACCAAACATCTGTATAAATGAAATCTGCATCTTTTAAGGCTTCATCAACATCCTCTGTGATTACTACACTTCCTCCAGAAAGTTCAGCATTCTTCCTGCCTATTTCCAATGTATCTCCTTTAATTTGGAAACCTTTTGGTCCAAATTGAACAAACTTCATACCCATTTTTGTCGCCATAAACATTGTTGACACACATACCTGTGTTGCGTCTCCAACAAAAACAATTTTACAATCACTTAATTTTTTTCCAGCAGGTAAATGCTCAGTCATAGTGATAATATCTCCTAATTCTTGTGTAGGATGATTATAATCACTCATTCCATTAATCACTGGAATCGTTGCATCATTTGCCAACTCAACGATTGTTTGATGCCTTTCTACACGAGCCATTAAAATGTCTACTAATCTAGATAAAACCCGAGCTGTATCTCCTAATGATTCATGCCCACCTAATTGAATCTGACCAGGTGCTAAGTACTGAGCATGCCCACCTAATTGCGTCATTGCCGTTTCGAACGATACACGTGTACGAGTAGAAGATTGTTCAAAAATCATTCCTAAAGTTTTATCTTTAAGTAAGGGCGGATAGTACCCATTTTTTATTGATTTCTTTAATTTCAATGCTAGTTCAATCAAGTAACTAATTTCAGCCTTTGTAAAATTATTTGTATCTACAAAATCTCTTTTATTCATGTTCATTTCCACCTATTCATTTTTAGTATTTTTGTTATCGGATTCTCGAGTAGTCCTTTTACAAATTAAGAATAGCCTGAAAAAAACAGTTTTAATAGCGTTTTCATTAAAGTTGATTTCAATAAAAGCTTGATGTATTTTGTTACATTTTACGTAACAAAATACATCAAGCAAAAAGCCTAGTTCAGAATCAACTAGCTCCACTGAAAAAGAAAAAACAACTGTCCCTGCAACAGGCGAATCAACACCAATTAAAAAAACAGGCTTCTTACCTAAAACAGGCGAGCAAAGAAAAGTCTGGTTTATCTGTACGAATAGAATCGTTGCGAAACCTCATTTTCCGTCCATTAGGGCAAAAAAATGCTCTTTTAAAGGAATTAAAAAGGGTCGCAGTGTTCGTGTATCTGCGGGATTTGAGAAACGCTCATAACCTAAAATATACTGACTGTTTGTGGCGATTTGAAGGGTGTAGCCAGCTTTCAGCTGACCATTTTTCATGCAAAAAAAAATTCAGATGCCAATCAATTTGACTGGTATCTGGATTTTTAGTTAAAACTTATATTCCAAGCTCGTTTATCTCTACAACTATTTTTTAGAGTTATATACTAGCAAATTTCCAATTATTTCGCGTATTCGTAATTTATATTGCTTGTTGTTGATGTCCAACAACTACGATATGTAAAAAGTCTAGGTACTTATTTCTCTCCTATTCATTTACAGTATTTACAAATCGAATAAATCCTTCTATTCTACTAGTATTCTTTTTAACAGAGCCTACACAGGCAACAATCAGCAATTGTTTCTTATTTTAAAAAGCACTTGTACGCTTATTTACAATTTTTTATTTTCTATTAAATATCTCATAATCCAATTCTCCAGCTGATTTTGCAACAAGAATCGCTGAATATACATCAGAATTAACATTTAAAATTGTTCGAAACATGCCTACAAACCACTCGACACCAGCAAATATTGCAATCCCTTCAATAGGTAACCCCAATTGCGGTACAATAATAGCTAATGAAACAAGACCTGCTCCAGGTACAACAGCATTTGCTAAAGAAACAAAGGTAGAGGTAATCACCACCGTCATCATCCTAGGAAAATCAAAACCAATTTGGTACATTTGGGCAATCGTCATTACAGTAATAGCCATATGCATCGCAGAACCATTACTGTTTAAAGACATCCCCAAAGGTAAGACTAAGTTTGTAATTCGTTTACTCAACCCTAATTTTTCTTGCGATTCTTCCATGGCTGTCGGTAAAGTAATAGCTGATGAAGTAGTCGCCAAAGCCATAACAGACATTTCTCGTGTATTTTGTATCACCTTTATCGGATTTACTTTACAATAAATGCCTATAACCACTAACCAAATACCCAAAAATAGAACAGTTGCTCCACCATACACAACCAAATAATTGATTAATGGTAAAATGATTTTCAACCCCAATTTACTAATCGTAGAAGAGATGAGTGCAAAAATACCTAATGGTGCTGCAAACATTACATATCGAATGATTTCAATAATTATTTCATTGAAATCAACAATCAGCGAAAATAATTGAGATTCTGGCTTCTTCTGTATAAATCTATTTAGTGCAATCCCAAAGAAAAGAGCAAATACAATAATTTGAATAATTGATCCTTTCGCTAATGATTCAAAAATATTTGATGGGAAAAATCCAATCAGTGTTTCCGTAACAGAAATGTCTTGTCCCTGCACAACCGCCTCTTTTGTCCCGGTTAAATCAATCCCTTTACCAGGCTGAAAAAGAACGGCAATAAAGACTCCCCAAACTGCAGCTAAAACGGAAGAAACGCCGAATACTGCAATGGTTTTTCCACCTAGTCGAGTGAGTTCTTTGGGGTTTATTCCCCCTACCGCTTGGATGATTTGCCCCAAAATTAATAAGGGAATCGCCATCTGCATTAGACGTAAAAAGAGTGTCCCGATAATTTCTAAGGAATTTCCTACTTTCGGAAACAGCAGTCCTACTGTAACCCCCAGAAGGACTGCAATGACAATCTGTGTGATCATTGAAATTTTTTTTATTTTCATTTGAATCCCCACTTTACTAATGGATAATTGTCCCTACCTCTTGGTCTAACCTACTTAAATTTTCAATAGATGTGATGATTGCTTTTCTTCCACTAGCCTCTTTTACAAAATCCACCGCGGCTTCAATCTTTGGCAGCATACTTCCAGCAGCAAAATGTCCTTCTTTAATATATGCTTTGGCTTCTTCTACACTGATTTTTTCTAAGGTCTTCTGATTCGGCTGATTATAATTGATATAAATATTATCAACGCCAGTAAGGATAATCAAGCGATCGGCATTTACATTTTCAGCAAGTACTTTTGCAGAAAAATCTTTATCATTTACTGCTTCCACCCCTACGTAACGACCATTTTCTTGATAAACTGGAACGCCTCCTCCACCTGCGCAAATAGTCAAAACATTCGCTTCAACAAGCGCTTTTACAGCTTCTTTTTCGACAATTTCTTTTGGCATTGGAGAAGCAACTACTTTTCGATAGCCTCTTCCAGCATCTTCTTTATAGAGCGTCCCTTCTTTTTCCATCAGCTCTTTTGCCTCTGCTTCTTCGTAAAAAGGACCAATTGGTTTAGTCGGCTGTTTAAATGAAGGATCCTCTTTGTCCACTCTCACTTGTGTAATCATGGATACAACTGGCTGATTCATATCCCGCTGTAAAAATTCATTTGCTAGTGCATTTTGCAGCCAATAACCAATACTCCCTTGAGTCATTGCTCCACATGTATCCAAATGAAGCTGTGGATTTTTTTCACTTTCTCCTGCTTTTTGTTGTAGTAAAAGATTACCTACTTGAGGACCATTTCCATGACAGAGAATAACTTTTTCTCCTTTTTCTACAAAATCTGCAATATATTTTGCTGCTTGTTGAATAACCTTTTTTTGTCCTTCATCACTTGGATCTTTATCTAAGATTGCATTTCCACCTAGTGCAATTACATTTAAACTCATCTTATGAACTCCTTTTATACTTTTTCTTCTTTAGCTAAAACGGCAAACGCACCAAGACCAATCAATAGCAATACACATGATAGATAAAAACCAACTTGCATAGACCCTAATGAATCTGCCAGATAACCTGTTACATACGGTGCTAAAATAGATCCTGACATTCCTATGAAATTATACGCACTCAACGTCGTACTTAATGAACCTGCAGGTGCATGCTTTGTTACAAAAGTTACCACAATTGGATCTAATGCTAATTTTCCTGTCAATCCATAAATTACCAATACAGGGATTAACAATGTTTTGTTTGTAACAAATGCTATCGCAAAGACTGATAACGTAGCAATTGGCACTAGGAAATACACTAATTTTTTCGTTGCGCCTGTTTTATCATTTAAACGAGCAAAGATAAGTGCCCCAGGAATAGAAGCCCAAGGTACTAAAGAAGCGATAAATCCAACACTTGCACCTTCAAAGCCGCGTTCTGTAATTAGAAATTGAGGCAACCATGTAATAATTACAAAGTTTGCATAGATACTAGTAAAACATAATATAAATGCTGCTACTAAGTTGCGATTAGAAAAGATTTGTTTTAATGAAATTTTTTCCTTTGGTCCTTCATGTAACTGCTCTTTTCCTTCGTCTTCAGGACGAATGACTTTTTCTTTCAATACCACATAGAACAGTATTCCTAAAACTAGCGTTGGAATCGCCATGATAAAGAATGGTTTACTCCAATGTTCCCCATTATCTAGCACTAATTTACTAGATAGTAAGTAGCCTCCCGATGTTCCAAATGCCATCCCGCTATTGATAATCGCATTTCCAAGCGTTCTTTTCTTATCCGGAATTGATTCTGTCGATAGGGCATATTGAGGTCCATAGTATGCACCTTGGCCAATTCCTGCAATTGCACGGATTACTAGAAACATCACAAATCCTGTAGCTAATCCACTAAAATAAGTCGTTACTGCCAACACGATAAAGCCGATTGCAATGACTAATTTACGCCCTACTTTATCTCCTACAATCCCAAATGGAATTTGTGCAACTGCATATGTTAGAAAGAAAATACTGTTTGCTAATCCCAACTGCGTGTTGCTTAAATTAAATTCTTCGCCAATTACTCCCATCAATGGGTTAAATATGGTTCTTGTTGCGTACATCAATATCCAGCCTACAAAGAAAATTGCAACAACTTTTTTCCAATAATTTTGATTTACTTTTACCGCTTGACTCTGTTTGGTGTTTTCCATGTTTTCTCCTCTTTTCTCTTATAGATTCATAGATTGCAGTGCCAATAACATTCCAAAAGATAAATCTGCCCCGGAAGTGTGTCCTACACCTAAAAGCATCTTTACATCCTTTTCAATCAGCTGCTTCTGTTTACTTTTTACATCTTTGAACAATTGATAGATAAGTGAATTCACATAACCGTCAATGGAGCTTGCCATATAAGCTTTACTGACATCTGTAGTCGATAGATTTTTTGCTAATAACGCCTCTGTTAATTTTTCAAGAGAAATCTGTTTGACTATTCTCAACAACATATGATAAGACAGTAAAATATCATCGCCACTAGGGGTAAGTCCTTTTCCACGTCCGATTAAAAAACGAATAATTGCTTGCCAGTCATTATCGCTATGTCTCATTTTTTCAAACAGTTCTCTGAGTTGCGGCGTCATTGTCAAACCAATCTTTTTCTCTAACGCTAGCGCTTCTAACACTTCTTTTAGTAATTTCAGTTCAGCTAATGTGAAGGACAAGTCCTTCACATCTAGCGAAACTAATTGTTTCTTTTTCAACTCAATTGTTTGCACTCCAAAACGCGTATAAAAACTTAGATAATCCTCTCGAATTTTTACAAAGTTTCCCTTCTCTAATTGAGGGCGAACCGCTTGAAACTGGTTATCCGGTAAATAGAGACCAAAGCTTGCAAGATACTCCTTATAGTTGGCGATATTGACTAGCTGATTACCTATCTGAATGTTAAATGATCGTTCAAACAAGCTATGAACTTTTCCGGATTTTCCGAATTTCGTTAAAGGAAAGATATACGTACTTAGAACAATTGAATTAGTCAACTTGAATCCCTAATTTCTTGGCATATGCTTCTAAAGCATTTTCAAAACATCCAAGCGGTGCACGAACGGTTCCAGCACCTACTTGACCAACTCCAGCTTGTTTATGTGCAATCCCTGTATTGATAATAGGTGTAATCCCTGTTTCGACCACCTTACGAATATCAATCCCTAAACAAGTTCCCTGGAAATCCCATGTTGGAATTGAAAATGTTGAATTGTGGCCTAAACAAATTTTTGCCATTTCATTTGAAGTTTCTAATGCATCCTCAAATCCACCAGCACCTACAAATCTTGTGACGCCAGGAGCCGCAACCATTGCCATTGCACCCACTCCGACAGTTTCCGTAATGGCACTATCTCCAATATCCGGATTTCCATCTTCTTCCGTAAATCCTGTGAAGTAAAGTCCTTTCGGTGTGTTCACAGGAGCTGTATGCCAGTCGTCTCCAGTTTCAGCAATTCGAACGCCAAAATTCACACCATTTCTTGTCATAGTAGTAACAACTGTTCCATTTGTTTCTTTACGTGCACCATCAACAATCGCTTTTCCTGTTGCCATCATGATATTTAGGAAAAATTGATCTGTATCTGCCAAGAATTTAATCACTTCGTATTTTTTTGACTCGTCTATTTTCGTTTGAATGATTAACGGTGAAATTTCCTTCAAAAAGTTTAACGAAGCGGCTATATTCCGTTGATGAAACTCGTCTCCCATCGTAATGGAGCGCGCAATTAGCACATTTAAATTAATACCTTCTTCTGTTAATTTCAGTGCTTCGGCAATTGTTGGTCCTAACACATCTTTGATCCAGTCTAAACGATCAATAACCTCTTGTGAGTATGCACCAAAGCGAAGAACTTTTCCGATACCTTCATTCAAAATACAATACGCTTGGTTTCCATCTAAACGATTTTCAACAACGAAAACTGGCATATTTGCTGAAGTAATTCCGCCCATAGGACCTACCGCTTGCACATGATGACAAGGCATGAAACGAACCTCGCCAGACTCTAACAAGCGAATTGCCTCTTGTTCGTTATTTGCCCAACGTTCAAATAATACTGCGCCTATACAAGAACCCTGCATAGGACCCGTCATCTCTTTCCATGTAATCGGAGGACCTGCATGAAGTAATGTTTTTTGTGCTTCATTCAATTCAGGAATCACAGATTTCGCAGGCACAACATCTGTTAAGAAGGGTTGTGCGTTTTTCATTTTATCTGTTACTACTTGATTATCTTTAGAAATTTTTTCTTCGTACGCATCCAATGCATCAAGAATTTTTATCATCTTCTTGTTACCACCAGCTCTAGGACGCCAATTGAATTGAGCCGTTTCACCACCATACTGTAAAATCGATTCGTTGAAACTTTGAAGACCCACATTAATGATTCGAGGCTTCGTTGATAACAATTCCATTACCTTTTCACTAACACTTGGGACATCAACTGTTTTTCCGTTGTATGGTAAAACAGTTTTCTCATTCTCGCTAATTTCAATTCCTTTCAGTAATAGAGCCGTTTGAACAGCTTTCGCATTACTTTCGGCTACCAAAACACCAGCTTCTTTTAATCTTCGAACGGATTCATCATAATTTTGTGGATCTTTTGTTGTTCCACATACAGTTGAAACAAAATATAACTCACGGTGATCTTCTTTTGCTATCGCACGTGCTTCTTCAATTGCTGGCAATAACGCACCCACCATATCGTCATGGGCACCGTAACCTAAAACAACGTCAAACAAAATGATTCCTGTATTTTTGTCTTGGGCATACTCTTGAATCTTTTGAATACGTACCTCTGGATCAATCATAGGATGTGGCTTTCCTTGAGTATAAATATCGTCTCCTAAATCAATTACATCGTACCCATTAGAATGTAAAATATATCCTTCTTTTTTCACTAGCCCTTCCAAGTTCAATGCTTCAGAAATCATCATTCCAGCTTCTGCAGCTAATGTTCCGCCAGAATAAAGTCCTTTTACCACTTTGTCTGTAGCTAGAGTAGGTACATTCGGTTTTTCAACGGCTTCAAAATAATTCTTTTTAACCGTTTCGTCATTTGCTAAATCAACCGCAATTTGTGCCGCTTCTTCTAGCGTATGTGCGAGGTATACTTTCCCTTCATGCGCTTTAGGTTTTTCTCCTAAAAAGATTGCTACGACAGGTTTTGTAATGCTTTGAAGTAATTGGACAACTTCATCGCGGACCTCTTTTGCAGGTGGTTTAGAAATCACACAAATCACGTCTGTAGGTTCATGGTTTTCTAACGCAACAATTGCATCTTTTACTGTAATTGCGCCCACTTTATCACTTAAATCACGGCCTCCAGTACCAATTGCATGAACAACCCCTCCGCCAAGACGATCAATGATTGTTGTTACTTCTTGGATTCCAGTTCCAGATGCACCAACCACTCCGATATTTCCAGGAGAAACGACGTTAGTAAATGCAATAGGGATACTTGAAATAATTCCTGTTCCACAGTCGGGGCCCATCATTAACAGTCCCTTTTCATGTGCTAATTTTTTTAAGCGGATTTCGTCCTCAATAGCTACGTTATCGGTAAATGAAAAGACATGTAAATCATTTTTTAACGCTTTTTCCATCTCAGCTGCGCCATACTCGCCTGGAATACTAAACAATGCAACATTTGCATCTGGAAGTATTTCCAACGCTTCTTTCCAAGAAGTTGCTGCTTGCTGTTCTTTCCCGCTATCTTTAGCAGACAAGTCATCTAAAAATACATCAATTGCAGGCAAGACACGATCCATAACCTCTTCTTCATCGCTATCTACTACGATCATCATGTCATTGGGTGATGCCGTCTCGGCCTCTGGTGAGAGTAAATTAGTATTTTTTAAAATATCCTTATTTGCATCTGTTCCCATCATAATTTGACTCATATTCACTTCACTAAATGCATTAATTGTATTGGTTAATAGCATCAAGTTAATCGAGTCTTGATAGTTATTTTTCATTATTACTGTGTGTAACATAAATTTCTCCTCCTCCTCTTACAAATTCATTGTAATATCCGCTGTTTGCGTTTTCATTGGATAAAAGTCTAAAAAAAAGCTATAATTATTATCCAAAAGAGGAAAAAGGAGACTATTATGTTATTAAAACAACTATTGGAATTACCAATTTTAAAAAATAGTAAGACATTGACCGGCAGTATAGGACTAGATAATCCACTTGAATCAGTCATGGTCTTGGAAGCGATTGACATAGAAAAATGGAGTAAACAGCATCAGCTAATTTTAACGTCCTTTTACGCTTTGACCGACGCTTCTATGGATCAAGTACGCCTTTTTTTTAAAACTATGCGGAAAATTGGTGTTAGTGGACTTGTGATTAAGGTTGACCGTCTTATCACAATGATTCCTGAGTGGGTAATTGAGTTAGGGGTAGAATATTGCATTCCTTTAATTAAGGTACATCAAGATGTCAGCTATGAAGCAATTATGCTCGCTGTTTATGAGCCTTTATTAAATCATCAGTCTCACCTTCTTCGTACCTATTATGAAGTACGACAACGTTTTATGAAGGTTGAACGTAACCGTTCATCTTTTGATCAAATCATGCAAGAATTTTTCCAATTAATTGAGAAGCCTTGTTTTTTATCTATTCCTCACTTAGATATACATATTAATAAAGGAACAACCTTTGAAGATTATGTAGTTATTCAGCAATATCCAATGAAAAATATTGAATTTACAAAAAATCGTTATGAATATCTTCATCTGTTTTCTCATAAAAATAATCAAGCAATCACCGCAGTTAAAGTAGATATCCTCAATCCATTTAACGATTTATGTACTTTACTAGTTTATCAAAAAGACGCTCAGATTCCTGAATCTAAAGTGATGATTATTGAGAACGTTGTTGATGTCATTTATGAACGCCTTCAAATGGAATATCTGCAGAAAAAGGAACGGTATACGCGCTTGAACAATTTAGCAGATGCTATCTTGCAGAATACCCCTACAGATTTAAACGAGCTAACTTTGCTTTTAGAAGAAGCAAACATAGAGCAATATGATTTTTATCAGGCAATCGCTTTTTCTTCAACTAATTTCGAGGATAAACAAAGAAAAGATCTTGTTTTGCAAAAACTTCATTCACTCCGTGCAAAACATATCTTTTTTGAACATCATAATTATTTGATTTTTCTTTACAACTTTCAGCATGCTTCTCAACAAATTACCAAGCAAACCCTTAGTAAACTTTTCGATTTCTCTATATTAGAAAAAGAAAAAGCCTCTCTTATTTTGAGTGAAGTAAAAAGAAAACAAGCAATCAAAGAAATACTTCCCGAATGTTTGGATTCTATCCGATTTAATCGCCACTTTTATTTAGCGCCTATTTTAAATTACAGTGACTTAGGTGTTTTCAGCATGTTTATAAAAGGGCATCAGTTAGATAACATTCAGCAGATTATTCCAACAGGTCTGTATCATCTTTGGGAAAATGAAGAAGATTTATTTCTCACACTCTATACTTTTTTTATTAGTAATCGTAACTATAAAAAGACCGCAGAAACCCTGTTTTTACATTCCAAAACCATTCGATATCGATTAAATAAAATTGAACAGCTTCTAGAAATCGATTTGACAAATCCAATTCAATTAGTTAATTATGAAGTGGGAACCTATTTATTAGAACTAAAGAAAAGGAGTCAATCTAAATGAAAACAGCTATACAACTATCCTCCGGAGCGAAGGGAACTCTTATTTCTAAGCCATCAGATGTCGGTTACTTACTTTATTTTCATGGTGGCGGATTTATCTATGGAAGTAAAAATGATTTGCCTGAATCGCTCGTTACTATTTTTCAGAAACAAAAATTTTCTATTCTTGCACTGGATTATTTACTTGCTCCAAATTCCTCATTGTCTGAAATTATCCAATCAACTTTTGATAATTTTTTGGAATTAAAAGACACGGTCATCAAAGATTCTCCATTCAGCTTTTGTGGACGCTCTGCTGGAGGATATCTCATGCTCGCCTTAACAAAAAAATTAATTGAAAACAAACAAGCATTGCCTGAAAAGTTAATTAATTTTTATGGTTATACAGACTTGGAGTTCATTCAAACACAAAGAGAAATCTCTAACTATTCTGTTACCCCTGACATGATTCAGTCAATCAACCTTAAAGAACAAACTTGGGATGATCCTCTTTTTCAACGTTACCTGCTCTATATTTATGGTGTACAAAACCAAAAATTAACTGACTACTATCAAATTTCTGCAGATCAAAAAGAAGCGCTCGCTATCTCGCCCGAAATACTTGCACAATTTCCTCCTACCTTTAGTACGGCAAGCACCACAGACATGGAGGTTCCATTCCGTTACAGCAAGCGTTTAAAGAATATCCCGCACAGTCAATTTCGAGCAGTATACGATCTGCCCCATGACTTCTTAAAAGAAACAGAAAATGAACAAGTTCGCACCTTAATGACTGAATTAGAAAGCTGGCTAAAGAAATAGTTAGCTTTCTTTTTTATATAAAAAAGAGCTTCTAGCAAATACCACTTACCCTTTTCCACATCTCTACCCACTCTCTAGTGTAAAAATAAGAGGAATTGGCACGTACATTTCAGATAAGAGATAAACGCAAGGAAAACCTCCAATTCTCACATATTTCATACGTGGAAGTTGATAAATTCACTTTTCAATAATCTGGCTTAAAAATTTTTTGTTGATAATTCTCTATTCTCTTTTATTATTTTTCTCCTTATTGAGATTTTGGTTCATTCAATCTTTTTATTAGTCCAGTCGTCAGCTGAACTTTCGCTTAATTTTTCCTATCAACTTTCCCCCTCTTTTTTATTTTTTTTGAAAAATGAAAGAAATAAACCCGTTTTGTTATTTACTTTTATTTCATATGTGTTACATTTGTGTTACAAACATATCAAGGAGATGTCAAAAATGAAAAAATATTTATTAGCTAGTACTCTTATCTTATTATTCCCTCTAACTGCAATTGCTGACACCGAAGTTGGAAGTACCACAGAAAGTCTAACTGTCAATTCAACGGAGCAATCGGCTCTTGTATCTGAAAACACAGAAAATACAGACTCAGAGATTTCCACAAACGTAACTGAGGAAACATCTAGCGAAGCAATAGATGCTTCAAAAGAGAAAGAATCCGTCCAAAGTAAAGTAGAAGAAACAATTGAAAAGAGCGAAACACCTGATGCTCTTACTTCTGATGAAGATCCTAGTCAAATTCGAGAAGCATTAAAAGCTGACTACATGAGTACGATTTTGTCACCTGAAGAAGTAGATTCTTATACCGATCAACAGCTGCTAAATGCAATGACCTTTGTGAATAGAGTTAACTATGATGTATACAGTTTAGATATCAGTGGCTATGCCCATGCTTTACAAGCTTTATACAAAGACCATACACTTTCATGGGATAAAATTGAACAAGCGATGACTTATAACCCAAATGATTTCAAAAACGCGCTAGATATGATTCCAACGATTAGTCAGCTACAAAATTATTTAGATGCCTTGTATCCTAGCACCAGCTCATTTATTGCAATTCCAAAGCTTAGTGACGAAGAATTAACAAACATTCTTACTCATATTTCTCCTATTCAAAAAGAAATTGTTGAAAAAGATGGAACCCTTTTCCCAGGAATCATCGCATGGATTATGACATTTTCTGAAGACCAATCTGTTTTAGCTGGTGGCACTGCCACATCTACAACCTCTACAACATCAAGCCAAGAATCTAGCTCAGAAGTAACTAGCTCTTCTGAAAAAGAAAAAGCAGAAGTGCCTGCAACAAGTGAATCAACACCAACTAAAAAAACAGGCTTCTTACCTAAAACAGGCGAACAAAGAAAAGTCTGGTTAACAGTAATTGGTGGTATCATTCTTGTTATTGTTCTATTTATTCTTATTCGAAAAAAGAAAAATTCCGCACACTAATTTAATAAAAGAAAACAGATTAAAAAAAATAAAAAGATAGACTGACAAAAAATTAATCAGTCTATCTTTTTTACTTTCTATTAGATAATTTTTCTTCTATATATTGAATATAGTTTCTTTTATTCACCTTGTCTTCATTATTCTTGTACCATAACCAAGACTCTTTGATTCCTTTCCCTAATTCCCGTGTTTCGCCTAGTAAAGCCATCTGACGGGACACATCAAGCACATAGGCATAATCCGTAAAGCTAAAGTAGTTTGTCGGATTCACATCAGAATGAATTTCAATAAATTCCGGCTTCTCGCCTACTACTTCATAACACAGCTCTACCCATTCTCTGACTGAAATCACTTCTTCATTTCCTACGTTATATATTTTTTGTTCTGGGTGAGTTTCTAATAGTTTATCCACAAGACGACACACATCTTTGATATGAATAAACTGCAGGGGCAATTTCCCATCACCGGGTAAATAAAACGGCCGTTTTTGTTTTGCACAATCAAAGACAAATGCTTCTCTATAAGCATTATTATACGGTCCATAAATATAAGCCGGACGCAAAATATAAGCTTGTGGAACATGGGTTTCTAAATATTCTTCTGCCTCTATTTTATTTGTTCCATAGGATTTCCAATAATGATTTTCTCCGGTAGACTGTGTTTCTAAAAAAGGCTGGGACAAGGTTTCAGGATAAACTGCACTAGTACTAATAAAAATATAGTCCTTTATAGAAGGTAATGCATCCACCAATAGAGAAACTTCTTCTTTTGTGTAGCTATTTGCATCTATAACCACATCAAATACCTTTTCCGACAAGACATCTCCTAACTGATAACGATCCGCTTCAATCAGGTGAACCCCTTCAGACTGTACTCGATTATTCCTATTTAAAACATAAACTTCATCTCCTTTAGCAACAAAATATTCTGCTAAAGAACGACTAACAAATACTGTACCACCTGTTATTAATAATTTTCTCATAGCTTACCCCCTCAGGAAAATTGATATACCTTTAATTTATTAAAATAATTTTTTGTAAGCGTTAGTGATGAAACGTTGTTTTTGAAAGCATTCAATTCAACATGGCTCTAAAACCCGCCTTCAGACTCTTCCTTTTGTTTTCCGGTTTTGGAAGCATTCAATTCAACATGGCTCTAAAACTATGAGTTCAGGATTCTCATAGATGTTTCCGTTTTGGAAGCATTCAATTCAACATGGCTCTAAAACTCATGGGGTAACAAAAGCGCAAGTCAAATTGGTTTTGGAAGCATTCAATTCAACATGGCTCTAAAACTGATTGGACAGTGTACGAGCGAGATAAAAAGTTTTGGAAGCATTCAATTCAACATGGCTCTAAAACTTACACCGAGTACAAACAATCATTTTCTCTGTTTTGGAAGCATTCAATTCAACATGGCTCTAAAACGTCCAGAGGGAATAAAATTGATTTTGACTCGTTTTGGAAGCATTCAATTCAACATGGCTCTAAAACCTCGCAGCCATTTTCTTTCTCTGCGAAATCCCGTAATCGCGCCATTTGTCCATAGCAAGACTTCAGCTTTGAATACTCCCTTTCTTCCTTTAGATTCAATTATCAATGACCTGATCTACATAATTCTCCTAAGTTATACCGTGCCTTCTTGATGTAAAAAATAATCTTCATCCAAATAATAGGTTGTAAAATCCGGTAATTCTCTCGGCTCCAAGAAAAGAACGTGTTCTTGAGACAACGCAATGTAATTTTTAATTTCCAATAATTCCTCTTTTGTCAGATAGGCGCACACATTAATGAAAACTAAAAGCTTTTTCTTAGAAAGATATTTATAAACTTGTATGATTTCAATAATCTTTTCAAATAGAGTATCACTTGATGTTTCAATCTGTATACCTAACGCTTTAAAAAGTTCGAGAACTGTAATTTCATCTTCCTCTAAATCAAGTTCGTGTTCCAGTAATTCATAACCAATCAAATCACTAATCGTTGAAGCTAGCTTATCAATCATTGATTTCACTTCTGGTTTTTGGTTCAGTTGACTTTCTAAATCCGCATAAATTAATTTTAAAGTCGAGGGCGAATTAATATCATAGCCAAATATATCTGTGATAATCATCAGCTCTGAACTCTTTACTACGCTTTGTTTTTCATCAAATAACTTCAACCGACTTTCCTCTGTATATTGATAAAATTCTTTCACAAGTGAAGCAAAGACAGTAACGTCACCCACGCAAAAGAACGTTGCCGGCTGAATCATCAATGATTTCTCTAATAGCGGAAAATTAAATTTCATCATAGTCATCTCCCAAAAAAACAACTCTGGCATCCGTATTTCCTACGCTAGTATCTTTTATCCCACTGAGATAAACCATTCGAGAAAATTGTTTTTCTGTAACAGTCAATAAGGTAATCAGGCCTTTATTAGGGTTCTTTTTTTTCAATCGCTCAATCATCGCTTGGCTTGCAGTTCCGTTCAAAAGCAATTTACTATATACAGAAAATTGATGCATAATAAATCCTTCACTCAATAAAAATTTACGAAATTGTCGATAGACTTTGCGATCTAAGGTTGTCTCTGTTGGCATATCAAACATTAATAATAATCTCATATATCGATAACTCATACCTTAAACTCAGGAATCCTTTCTATTTCGCCATTTAATACTTTAATGACTTTTTTTGTATAATCACTTGCAATATTTGTTAGATACATTTGCTTATTCCCATAGCTATACGTTTGATTAAATAATTCAAAGAGCTCTCTCTTGATTTTTTTAAAGTCTTTTGACCTATTTTCATAAACAATTTGATCCACCAATGGGCGAAAAGGCTCCATTAAGTCACTTGCTAAATTAAAATCATTAAACTGGTTAGCATGCTTCAGACCAAACTGAGTCATACACCCTGATTTTACAATTTCTCGAGCAAAAATACTCATCAAAAAGGAATAGCCATAATTTAGTCCAGCATTTATCTCGTTACTTGCTTCTCGTGTAAATTTCTGTCCAAATAAAGTTGCAAAATAGATTCTTGCAGAATGTCCTTCTCTGTTTGTTGGATCAAATAGTTCTAACTTTTCATGCAGATTCAGTAGCGTCTGCGATTTTTCGTTGTACCCGTAAACGCTTAGCTGTCTACTTTGATTTTTAATCTTCTGAGAAATAATTTCTGTCCAAACATTGGCTTGTCTCTCAGATGACCACTCCATCTGCCTGGATAACTGCAAACTGCTATCATGTCTCCCATAAAAAGGAAGCAACTTAGCAATCGGAAGTCGCTTATCATCACAAAAAAGAACTAAAACATTCTCATCTACTAACCGCTTAATCAGCATCGTTGTAATCGTAATATCCGTCGTTTCAAGTAACAGAACATCAATTTCTGATAAGTGGATGACTTCCTGCTCCATAGCTGTTCGAAAAATCAAATGATTATTTTTATAGGATAACTTAGCATGCTTATTAACAATTACTGTTCTCCATCTCATTAGTCAACCAGCTTTCGACGTGTCTCATATAACCCCGTAATTGACTGATTAATAATAGTAGCGCTTAAAAGCTCACCAACACTCGTGTAACGGCTGCGTGGAATCGTTTTGCCAAAAAATTTAAAGTCCATTGGTGCTCCGTATGCGCTAAACTTCATTAAATTCACAAATGATTCTGCTATTTCTTTTATATCAGCTTCTTTATTTTCTTCATACAATTTCAGAATCGTTTGTAGATTTTTGTTCGCTAAAATTTTTGTTTCAGAAAATGCTTGGACATAATTTAAAATTTCTGCAAATTCTGCACGATGTTCACGTACATATTCTTCACTTTTACCAGAATCCTCATCAACTTGTTTGGCATGATAGAGTAGCGTAACTAAAGAAGCGGGTAAAACCAGTTGATTGCCTTTTTGTGCTTCATTTGCACTTGCCAGAAGCCGACGACGACCATTTTCCAGCTCATATAACGTATATTTTGGTAAATGAATCAATACTTCTGGATTTGCATACCCCTTTTCCTCCAGCAGAGAAACTGGATCTTTTTTAAATAAAGACTGCTCCATTATTGTAATTCCTACAATAGCTTTTGCCCGAACTTTTTTCTTGCCTTTTTCATACGTAATAATTACAGAATACGCCACCTGAGGACTGTCAAATCCGCCGTATAACTTAGGACTCCAATTAGTCTTTCTAGAAATTAACTTATCTGAGTCACCTTTAGGCTTAATCGTCTCTTTTGAAAAACTGCCCGTTTGAATTTCAGGCTTTTTGACAATGTTCATTTGCGGATAAGACATTACTTTTTTCACGGTAGCTATATTTTTCTTGTCCCAAAGAATTTCACCATTCTCATCAATAATAACTGCGTCCTCAGCAAAAAATTTCATAATATTGGTATATAGCTGTTTTTTAGCGGTCGCTTTATTTGCTTTATAGGCGTTGAACTTAGGATAATCCCCATAAACAAATTCTGGCTGTAGCTGTGGATACACTCGCAACAGCGAATTTGCGACAACCCCATTCAAATATGCATCATGCCCATGATGATAATCATTGATTTCCCGAACCTTGTGAATAGCAAATTGTTTACGGAACTGACTCGTCAAGGAAGATTTCAATGTCACGACACGAACTGCTCGAATCGTTTTTCCTTCCTCATCTTTTTGTGAATTAAAGCGTTGATCTAGAATTCTTGCCACATGTTTAGTAATTTGTCTTGTTTCCACCAATTGACGCTTAATAAAATGCGCCCTGTCATCCTCTGTCAGTCCGCCACGTAATCCCTTAGTTAAATTATCGTATTTTTTTTGACTTATTAAATTTGAGTTTTTAAGCGTCTCCCATAGTGTTATGTTTTTTTGAACAACTTCCTTACTTGGTACATCATCTTTCTTTCCTCTATTTTCCTTAGAGCTCACTAACACACGATTATCGAGGGAATTATCTGTTGTAAAGCTTTGAGGAACGATATGATCAATGTCATAACTAGAAAGATTATGGAGAGATAAATCTAATCCAGTATACATATCTTTCCCATTTTGCAAATAATACAGATATAGCCGATCATTTTGTAGAGCCTGATTATCTGTTGGATATTCTTTCAATAGATTACTGCGAAGATTTCTCATCGCCTCTTCCAGTGCTTTCATACGTGGATTGGAATTAGTACGCCCTCTTGAAGTCGTTTGATTTTCTCTTGCCATCTCAACTACAATATTTTTTGGCAAGCTTCCCATAATATCTACTAGCTCATCAACAATTTTTAAACTTTGCAGAATCCCTTTTTTAATGGCTGGACTTCCTGCAAGATTTTGTACTACCTCATGTAAATCCTCTGTGTTCATATCAGATTGGGCTTCTGCGATTTCCGATTTAAAGGACAGATCCGAATCATTTATTAATTGCATTAAATTTCGATTAATCGGCTGTTTTCCGCCATCATCCTCAATCAAATAATCTAAAATAGTTTTATGCGTTCGTTTTTCTTTAATCCCTATCAACAGCTTAGCGGATAGACGTCCCCAGCCAGTATAGTGTCGGCGTTCTAATTTTTTCAAGACTTCTTCATCAAATAAATACGTATATTTTTTTAACTGCTCTCGAATCATTTTCCGATCTTCAAAAACGGTTAGTATTTTAACGATTTCCTCTAGTGTTTCACTATTTTCTTCCTTATCCAGTTGTTCTCTTGTAATACCTATTTTTAGAAAATCATGATAAGTTCCATAACCTGCATTAAAACTCGTCTCTATTCCTTTAATTGCAACATCAACTAAACCGAACTCGTTACTTAAAAATTTTTCTAATAGTTTTTTTGTCACCTTACGCGACTGTTTAAAGAGTTCTTCAACAATCTGCTTCTTTTCTTCGCCAGAAAAACGCTGATTCATGCCACGCTCATCTACGTATGAAACTTTCGTTAGCTCATTATAGACCATATACTTCTCATATATCATGCTATGCTTTGGTAGTACTTTTTCTGTAGGTAAGTACGTATCAAAATTCGTCATTCTTTCAATAAACTTAGTCGCTGATTTTTTGATATCTACTACTTCAGCTAAATTTCCAGGTCGAATAGGCTCAGAGGATATTCTCTCAAGCCATGCAAACGGACTGTTCCCATCAGCTAACGGTCCTACATAGTAAGGGATTCTAAAGGTTACCAATTGTTTCATTTCTTCTTTATTATCTGCTAAAAATGGATAATAAGTTGCTTGCTTTTGTATAATAGCCTCTAATTCTTCTAAATGAATTTGATGTGGAATGACCCCATTATTGAACGTTCTTTGTTTATCTAAAAATGTTTCTTGTTCTATTTTCTCTAAAAAATATTCAGCTCCTGGGACTTTTTCAATTGCTTTTTTTATATATTTATAGAACTCTGCTTGAGTGACGACTTTGCTGTTTTCTACATAGCCTGCATAACCAGAAACACTGTTATCTCTAAAGATGGGCGCGTACATTTCTGGTAGTTCTTTTCGGATAAATTGTTTAAATTGTACCAAATCCTTTTGATGTGCCTCATATCGTTCGACCATGCTAGCTGATAATTTTGCTTTCGTATCCCCATCTGTGACAGATAAAATTCCAGATAATGCAACCGCATCATAGACTGATTTAGTCGCAGAAAAAATCTCTGCGTATTCATCTCCAATTATTGCCAACAAGGTTTCTAGTTCTTCTTCATACTCCTCTTTAGGTATCTGAATTATGCCGTCTTCTTCTAAATCAAATGTTTTTTTGAATCTGCCTTGATTTCCTACCATTAATTTCAAAAATTGAGCAAGTGTACCTGTTGACTTTTCTTCAGAATATACGCTTAAAATGGCTTCCACCTTACGAGCGCGAGAAACCTTTTCTGAAAATAATTCTTCTATGTTATCTGGTACAGCAAGAGGCACTTCATTTTCTCTAAATATTTGGTTATACACTTGAATAAACGTTCGGAAAGTTTCTGACACTGATGAATTTTCAGTATTTAACTCTCCTTCAATCAAGAAGTGCCCGCGATATTTAACTATATGGGCTAATGCTAAATATACCAGTCGTAAATCTGCCTGTTCACTTGTATCCGCGAGATGTTTTCTCAAGTGATAAATTGTTGGAAACTCTCTATAATAGGAAACTTCCTCCTCCATTTTTCCAAAAATCGCATGACGTTCAAACTCTTTTTCATCTGGAACAAGAAAACTTTCTTGTAGTCGATGAAAAAAATTAGCATCTACTTGGTTCATTTCTTCGGTAAATAGGTCTTGTAATCGACAAATTCGATTACGTCGTCTACTATATCTTCGTCGAGTAGTTCTTTTTAGACGTCTATCTGCTGCGGTTTCCCCCTCGTCAAATAAACGAACTCCCCAAAGATTTTTCTTCAGGTATTTGGTCTCCGTATTTCCATATACTTTCATCTTTTTTTTGACAAGATCATAATTTTCAGTCAATACGGCCCATCCAACGGAATTTGTTCCAATATCTAAACCAATCGTATACTCTTTTTTCATCACCAAACTCCTTTATTCATTTTTTTATTCATAATCTTTTATTAAACAATTGAATATTTCGATTTCCATGCTATAATGAATTTATTGGTAGTATTCAATTCAACATAGCGAGTTAAAATAAGGCTTTGTCCGTACCCAATTATAGAGCACTGATTCGGTGCTTTTTTTGTTGCGTTTTATAAATAAAACAGTAGAAATATATAACTTATTATATCATACGCGTTTAAATACGAAAGATTTCCTTCCATATTATCCTACTTTTTCACCTTTAACGGGTCAGAAACCTACTCTTTTATCCCATTTTATACAGTAAAAATAAGCAAGATGTGGATTTCACTCACTTCCGCCACGAAAAAGAACACGCTTTCATTTCCGGGATTCTAGTAGCCTTTAAATGTAACAAGCGCTAGGTATTCAATTCAACATGGCTCTAAAACGGCAATTATGGTCATACAGGCATTATTTCTGTTTTGGAAGCATTCAATTCAACATGGCTCTAAAACAGGAATGGACGAATATGAAAAACTAAAACAGTTTTGGAAGCATTCAATTCAACATGGCTCTAAAACGAATTAGTATATCTCAAATCAATATCTTTTGTTTTGGAAGCATTCAATTCAACATGGCTCTAAAACCTCGCAGTCATTTTCTTTCCCTGCGAAATCTCGTAATCGCGCCATTTGTCCATAGCAAGACTTCAGCTTTGAATGCTTCTCATTTCTATTTATTATAAAATTTTCAATAAGCTATTTGAATTCACTCCTTATTTATTATAACATGGTTTATCTTCTTATAACTATTCTTTCTATATATCATGTGGGATACATCGTATCGTATTCACACAGCTAAATGTACATTTAGCTTGTGTGGATAGTCTCCATTCATTTTTTGAGTATCGTTTATTTCTTGTTTATTCATTACTAGCCGGAACAAAGACTCTCTAACACAACAGATATTTCACAACCCTTATTTTCTATTGTAGATACCTAAAACATATTCATTCTCTTTTTCTTTATTTACTAGTTCAATCGTATCTGCGTCTACCAATCGAATAAAATACTCACCCTCAGGATGAACTTCATAAGTAATCAGATTATCTGATACAACAATATTCTGATACATTTCAGGATTTTCTTCTAATTGCTCCTGCCTTTGTTTAGCAAGCTCTGACAATTGTTTTTTGCTATAATTCGATTCTTTGATTATTTCTTTTAACTCCTCTACGTTAAACTCCTTTTTAAAATCAGAACCACTCCCATAAGTAGCCAGTCCTCTAAGGATAGCATCTAAATATTCACTAAACATAGGGGATTCTTCTCTTTTCATTTTTTTAACCTCTAGCGAAATTTCCTTGACCTTTTTTTCTCGCTTTTTGGGTAGCTGAAAGTCATCCTCATCTTTTTTTATATCTAACAATTTATTATGTAATGTCAAATTTCCCTTTGAATCAATTTTTAGAGTCTGTAACTCAGACTTTCCTATCTCTTTCTCTATTTCCCAAACTGCCTTGGTTGTCTCGTTTCCTGTATGTAAGCTAGTATCTCTTTGCCATTCTCCTGCGATATCTGCATAAGGACCATCATTTCTTAGAAAAACAAAATAGATTATAACTCCAGCAATTACTAAAATACTTACGACAAAAAGGGGGAGGCGTTTCATTTTTTTCATTGTCAACATCCTATCTTTTATGGAACTTATTTGTTTCGTTTTGTTACGCATTCATTTCAAAACATTGCTTCTCAATCAAATAATTATACTATCTGGTAATGTTAATCAGCAATTGTTATTGGGCACTTATTAAAGTTTATTACTCTCGCAATAGTAAATTTTAGAGCATCTGCTTCCTTTGAATCCTCTATCACTAACTAATCTCTACGCCCTGCTACTATAAATTTAAATGACTCACATATAGAAAAAGAAGTAACCACCTGTTTCTACAAGTCTAGCTACTTCTTTATTTGTTCGCTTGTTTTATTAATTTTTTTAATAGCAAATACACGCTCCCGAATAGCGAAGGAATAAAAATTACAAGTCCTACTTTCACTAGTAGTTTACCCAACGGATAATTAAGTGCCATTTCATTTAAAAATTTTTCTTCTTCAATTTTTGTCATAGTGCTTGGATCAAAATCTTGAATTGGTATTAAATTTACAGACAATATAAATCCAAAAAGAACGAGTAACAATCCAGCTACTATAAGACAAAATAAAAATATTTGTTTTTTGATTGTAATTACCACCTTATTAAACAAACCCTTAGTATCGACTCCTTGAAAAATCTCAAATGATTCTATCAAACCTTCAATGTACTCTTTTAGTTGATTCTGAATAAGATATTCGTCCATAGCAATATGTTTTAAAAGTATTCAATTCAGCATAGCTCTAAAACAGCACAGCTATCTAATCTAAGACAATCAACGTTTTGGAAGCATTCAATTCAACATGGCTCTAAAACACATGGATGGTTCTCTTTACTTGTTGACTAGTTTTGGAAGCATTCAATTCAACATGGCTCTAAAACTAAATTGATCTAGCAGATGATGCCATCATAGTTTTGGAAGCATTCAATTCAACATGGCTCTAAAACTCAGATGATGAAGTGACGGAAGGCGAGGACGTTTTGGAAGCATTCAATTCAACATGGCTCTAAAACAAGCTCCTCTATCCTATGTTATTACTTTTTGTTTTGGAAGCATTCAATTCAACATGGCTCTAAAACACTCTGTCAACTATGCAAGGTGGTGGACAAGTTTTGGAAGCATTCAATTCAACATGGCTCTAAAACAGAAGTTCAATCTCTAGTGATAGTGATTGTGTTTTGGAAGCATTCAATTCAACATGGCTCTAAAACATGGTATCAAGAAGTTATTTTCCAACAAGAGTTTTGGAAGCATTCAATTCAACATGGCTCTAAAACCTCGCAGCCATTTTCTTTCCCTGCGAAATCCCGTAATCGCGCCATTTGTCCATAGCAAGACTTCAGCTTTGAATGCTTCTCATTTCTATTTATTATAAAATTTTCAATAAGCTATTTGAATTCACTCCTTATTTATTATAACATGGTTTATCTTCTTATAACTATTCTTTCTATATAGACTTAAAAAATATGCCTTATCCGATGTAAGGATGTCTTCTTTCCTTAATGGAACTCACTCCTCTTTACTACAATTTGTGAAACAAAATTAGCTATTACTTGAATACTTCTTTACCTCCCATGGCTCCAAAAAAGAGTGTAGACCATAACCTAAATAGTTATCTTCTACACTCTTTGCATCTGGATCAGTAGCGGACTGAAAAAAACTGTCCCAAACTATTGCTACTGTCCAAAATCGCTGACAGCCATTCACTGCTCATTTCTTATGATCAGTATTCTTTTGATTTTTAGTCTTTCGTCCTTTGAATACTTACATCATTAGTAGGCTATTTATTTAGAATATGAATCGCAAATCCGCCAAATTCTCCCTCTAAATAAATATTTTTCAATTGTCCCTCCTCTGTATACGCCGCAGTCTCCATATTAAACATAAGACCCTTTTCTTTCATCCTTTATTAAGCTTTTAAGAACGTGTAAATACTAGGTCATTAAACACAAATAAACTTTTTTAGTCCTATCAAAAATTATCCAGTCAGAATCTTTTTGATGAATTACAAATTGAAGGAATCTTAGTATGTTTTCTATAACGCAGTCAGTTCTAGTTCATACAAAGTTTTATAATACTTTGCTTTCATCCCTCAAGGTGAATAGACCTGAAAATTCAGATATGTTTGACAAACAGCTAGCCTTTTTCACTTTCCAGTCTTCACCGAAAGCAAAATATCATTTGTACTTCCTGCTTACTCTGCAGTCAAAGAATTGGAAATAATCCTTATTTTTAAATTTTACAGCAGAATCCTTCCTTTAGAAAAGATCAATCTTCACATCTACCGTTTGAACAGGCACATCATAAAATGGATCTTCCCGACGACCTAAAAAGTCTTTTGCTTGTTGTGGGAATAGTGCGTACATCAGTACATCTTCCTCTGATTTTGCGTACTCACTTATCTCCGCTTCAAATTCCGGTAATTGAGGTGCAATTAAATCTGCAGGGCGTTCTGTAATTACCTCTTCTTCCCCAATAATCATTTTTTGAATTTCTTCTGCAATCGGGGCAGGAGGGCGGCCATACAGTCCACGTACATAATCTTTAATCTCCGTAGGTACCAGCTTATAGCGTTCGCCAGAAATCACATTCATCAAGGCCTGAGTTCCCACCATTTGAGATAAAGGGGTAACTAAAGGAGGAAATCCGAGGTCTGCACGAACTTTTGGCACTTCTGCCAAGACTTCGTCATATTTATCTTGTAGACCTTGTTCGGTTAATTGACTCAATAGGTTGGATAACATGCCCCCAGGCACTTGATAAATCAATGTTTTTGGTTCAACGTCTTTGACTTTAGGATTTAGAATTCCTTCTTCGCGGAAACGATCTCGAATAGGATTGAAATACTCTGCAATCTCAGCAACTTTCGACATATTTAATCCCGTATCGTAGCCCATTTCTTCTAAAGCAATCGCAACAGATTCCGTTGCGGGCTGACTTGTTCCCCCTGCAAAAGAGGAAATCGCTGTATCAATAATATCTGCTCCTGCTTCTGCCACTTTTAGGTACGTCATTTCTGAAATCCCGCTTGTTGCATGTGTGTGTACTTCTAATGGCAAGTCAACGGCCTCTTTTATGCGGCTAACCAATTCAAATCCAGTTTGAGGAGTAAGAACCCCTGCCATATCTTTAATACAGATAGAATCCGCTCCAGTATCTGCCATTTCTTTTGCTAGCTTCACAAAATAATCAACTGTGTGGATTTCACTGGTGGTGTAAGAAATCGCTGTCTGACAGTGTCCACCTGCTTCTTTTGCAGTAACTATAGACGTTTTTAAATTTCGTGTATCATTTAGTGCATCGAAAACACGAATGACATCAATCCCATTTTTGATTGATTTTTCAACAAATTCTCGCACAACATCATCTGCATAATTTTTATAGCCCAGTAGATTTTGTCCGCGAAGAAGCATTTGTAATTTCGTCTGTTTTACTTCTTTGCGAATTTGGCGAAGTCTTTCCCATGGGTCTTCATTCAAGAAACGAATGCAAGAATCAAAGGTTGCGCCTCCCCACATTTCTAATGAATGGTAGCCCGCCTCATCCATTGTTTTAATAATCGGTAACATATCTGCTGTAGGCATTCGTGTAGCGATTAAGCTTTGTTGCCCATCTCGCAAGACGGTTTCCATAAAATGAATCTTTTTAGTCATTTTCTTGCATCCTTTCCTTTTAACATGGTTATGGCGTATTTCTTTTTATAATTACGCAATACACTCTCTTCTTATTTTTTAATTGGAAATAATTTACATAACAGTACAGATGCCAGATAAATGATTAATATAACGGCAAAAACGCCACCCCAGCCAAAAACTAAGAGTTCAAGTGATTTCATTAAATCATTTGTCATTGTTTTGCTCCTTTCTGAAACAGCTTCAACACTATGCCTAACAGTAGACTCCTAGACTAATAATGCAAGCAATATTCCTCCTGCGATAACTGATGCGATTTGCCCAGATACGTTTGCTCCTGCCGCATGCATCAAAATAAAGTTTTGTGGATCTTCATCTGTTGCCATTTTTTGAATTACACGACTAGACATTGGAAACGCCGATATTCCAGCTGCACCAATCATTGGGTTGATTTTGTCTTTTCTAAATAGATTCAATAGTTTTGCAAATAGTACGCCCCCTACTGAGTCCATAATAAAGGCAACTAACCCTAGTCCAATAACCATTAATGTATCTACTTGTAAAAATTCTTCATATTGCATCTTCACTGAAATAGATAGTCCTAACACAATACTAATAATGTTTACTAATTCATTTTGCGCTGTAATAGATAAACGATCCAACACTCCGCATTCCCTTAACAAGTTACCAAACATTAAGAACCCAACTAATGGTAATGAAACAGGTGCGATTAATCCTGCGACTACTGAGATTACAACAGGGAATAGAATTTTTGCAGTTTGTGAAACTTCACCTGCACGGTAAGTCATGCGAATACGACGTTCTTTTTTCGTCGTCACAGCTTTAATTGCGACTGGCTGAATAATTGGAACGAGTGCCATATAAGAATAAGCCGCGACCATGATAGCTCCCATATATTTTGAATTCAATGTGTTCGCTACAAAAATAGATGTAGGACCGTCTGCTGCGCCAATAATTCCGATTGATGCAGCATCATTTAAATCAAACCCTAGTAAAATGGCTACAATAATCGTGAAGAAAATTCCAAATTGGGCTGCTGCTCCAAATAATAACAGAAATGGATTTTGTAATAATGGCCCAAAATCAATCATTGCCCCTATCCCAATAAACAAGAGAAGAGGGAATAATTCAGTTGAAATTCCCATATCAAATAAGACTTGAAATGGTCCTGCTTCTCCACCTGCACTTAATACACCAGAATTTGGGAAGTTTACTAGAATTGTCCCTAAACCCATTGGAACCAATAATGTTGGTTCGTATTCTTTTTTTATTCCCAAATACATCAAGACGCCGCCGATAACCATCATTACGATGCGGCCTGGTTCTTGTCCTATTCCTACAAACCCTTCAATCAATGTTTCCACAAATGTCACTTCCTCTTTCTAAAATTAACGTTTTTCTTTAATTGCTTTAACTATTTTATAAAGTAAACCAAAATCAGTTCACTCATCTTACTAAAACAAATGATGCTTGCTATCCATGATGTCTAATAAGAAATCAGGCAGTAGCTTTTTATTGAATAGTAATCAATGAATCGCCCGGGTTAACCATATCTCCTTGTGTTACATGGATTCCTGAAATAGTCCCGGCTTTTCCAGCCACAATTTCATTTTCCATTTTCATCGCTTCTAAAATCATTAACGGCTGGTTTTCTTGAACTGAATCGCCAACGTTTACTAAAATTTTTAAGATTGTGCCCGGCATCGGTGAAGGCATTGCATCTGCTCCAGCTTGCGTTGTTTCTACTGGTGCAGGTGTTATTTCTACTGGTGCTGGCGTTGTTTCTTGTGTAGGTGCAGGAGCTGCTGGTGGAATAGAAGCTGCGGGTTGCGGTACACCACCGATTTCTTCCATTTCCACTAGATACTCTTTCCCATCAATTGAGATTTTAAATTTACGTAACATACATCTTACCTCCTATTTTTTCTTTGCAATTTTTCGGACGATAAACTGACTGTCCTCATTCATCCCTGTCGCTATACTTGCCGCAAGTAAAGATACTTCTTTTGCCTCAGGATTACGTTGGAAAATCTTTTTCACAACAAACTGGCTGTCTGGTCTATCTTCGGCTGCGACTGAGGCTGCAATCAAGCTCACTAATGAATACTCTTCTGGACTCGCTTCAATATAGGCTGGAAGTGGCTGATAGTTGCACGCTTCAGCCGAATACTCTTCGCCCGTTTCATCAACAACTGGAGTTACTTGCTTATTTTTTTTCAACATATTTTTAAAGATACTCATTATTTCTCCTTTTAGAAATGACTCAATAAAATAGGAAGCTGTACCCGTTACACCATAGGCATAACGTATCCATCTTCCATTGGACCTGATTATAGAGGTAAATAACCAGTTATGACATATACAACAATATAAATAATTAAAATTGGCCAACAGTAACGAATGTACTTTTTCTGAAAATCAACAAAGTTTAAATTCGTTGAATCGGTTAACATGAATAATGCTGGAATAACTGGAGAAATCAAGCGGAATGATTGTCCTACCATTGAAGCTACTGCCGCTTGGATAGGTGTAATTCCATATTGCTCCATTACTTCTGCTACAACTTTGGCAATCCCAAAGTAAAAAGCATCTTGTGGTAAAAAAGTAATTGCTGGTGCGGAGATTACTGCATAAATTGGTGCAACATGTGAGCCAAGACTATCTGGAATAATCATCGTCATTCCTTCTGCTAAAGCTGTTGCCATCCCGCTTCCAGATAACACACCAGAAAATACGCCTGCTGCAAAAGTTGCCAGAGCTGGTGCTAACGCATCTGCTGCAATATCATCAATTCGTTCATTAATAATAGATACTTTTCGGTAGTTCACCGTTAAAACAATCGCACTTCCAATCATAAACAAGACCGCTCCATGAGCAAATCCTTGAATTAACAAATATAAGATACCAAACGTTAAAACCAGATTAAATAAAAACAGCTTTGGTCGTTTTAATTCAGGATCTTTTTCACGAATGGACGATAGCATTTGCTCCATCATTAAATCATCAATCTCTGAGTCAGCACCTGTACACCAACTTAGCCGTTTGCGTTCTTTCTTTCCTAAGCGATAAGCTAGAAAAATAGCAAAAACCTCTGCAGCTAGCATTCCTGGCAGTAACGCTGTAAATAATTCATTAATTGGCACATCCATCGCCGTACTCGCAGCAATCGTTGGTCCACCCCACGGCAGCTGATTAAAAATACCAATTGGCGTCACGATTAAAATCGCCAGATACCCTAATTTCATATTTAAAGACTTATACAATTCTAAAAAAGCGGCTACACAGATAATAATCGTCGTTGTAGTATCTCCGTTCATTGTTACAACAGTAGCAGTTAAAACCGTTGCCATTGTTACTTTTAAAGGATCACCTTTTGCTTTTTTTATGAAAAATTCACACAGAGGATCAAAGAGACCTACATTTAGCATTAAATCAAAATACATTACCGCAAACAAGATAAGCAGACCCGGTGAAATAACACCCATACTGACTTTTCCAGTTACTTCATTAACTTTGAAAAATAGTGCATCTGTTATCCACTGAAATAAATCAGAGAAGGTAGCATCTGTTAGTAAAATAACTAAAACCCCAAAGAATAACGGAACTAAAGTTAATGCGCCAATAATGGATAGCTTGTTCTTAGACAACAGTACAATAAAGGATAGAATCATTAATAAAGCTAAAACTAATAGCATACTTATCACCTAATTGAGTGTCTTTTATGCAGCCTTATTTGATAAAGCGCACTTCTTTACAAATTCGCTCAATTTCCTCTTCTTTTCTTTTATTAAACTCAATCTTGTTATTTTCAAATAAGTTATTTCCCAGTGTATCAATTGAGACAATGAGTGGACCATATTCTTTTACTTCAGAAACCCATAATGTTTCAGGCATTCCTAAATCCATCCACTGTGCATCAATAATTTTTTCTACTTTTTCTGCTGCGTAAACTGCATTTCCAGCTGGAAAAACAAGGTGTAAGGCTTTATTTTCTTTACAACCCTTTTGTGTTCCAGCACCCATACCACCTTTTCCAACAATTAGCTTTACGCCTGTTTTTTTGATGAATTCTTCTTCAAATTTTTCCATACGCATACTAGTTGTGGGACCAACTGAAATCATTTGATATTGATCATCGCCTAAATCTTTAATAATTGGTCCTGCATGAAGAATTGCTTTTCCTCTAACATCAACGGGTAACTCCAGCCCTTCTTCTACAACACGACGGTGAGCAACATCACGACAGGTTACTAAAATCCCTTCTAAATAAACAATATCCCCAATCCGAATGTCTTTTATATCTTCATCTGTAATTGGTGTCTTTAATCGAAATTCTCTCATAATTCTACTCCTTTATGTAGCGGTAATGTGTAGTTCAATTGACTATCAAAAACAATTTTTCCACGTCGATGTGACCAGCAGCCAGTATTGATTGCCACGCCAATTACAGATGGATGGCGCCCAGTATTGATAATATTTACACCCATAACTGATTTTTTCCCACCAAATCCTTGGGGTCCTAAACCAATATTATTGATTCCATCCTCTAACAAATGTTCCATCTTCGCTGCATTTTCATTTGGACTTTCGCTGCTTACTTCACGCATTAATGCAAGCTTAGAATTCATTGCAGCAGCTTCTACAGAGGTCCCAATCCCAATCCCAACTAATAACGGTGGGCATGCATTAATTCCGTAGCTTGTCATTTGATCCATCACAAATTTGACAACCCCTTCATATCCTTCACCTGGCATTAACACTTTTGCAGCACCAGGTAAGCTACACCCGCCACCTGCCATATAAACATACATCTCCACTCCATCACCATCGCCATCTATTTCCATAAATACGCTTGGTAAACCCGTTCCAATATTTAACCCTGTGTTATATTCATCAAAGGTTTCTACTGCATTGTGTCTCAATGGAGCTTTTTTTGTTGCAAGGTAAACTGCATCTTTTAAAATGTCATTTAACTCAGCTAATAATGGGAATTTTGAACCACATTTGATAAAAAATTGTAACGCACCCGTATCTTGACAGCTAGGACGTTTTAATTCTTCTGCTAACATTTGATTTTCACGCATTGTGTCATAGACCAATTGCTGTAATGGTTCCACCTCAATTTTTGATAGCTCATCTAATTTTTCTGTCACATCATCTGGTAAACGACGTCCAACAACCGCGATATATTCCATGAGTATATCCCGCATTTTGATAGCTTCTTCAGATAGTGCCTTTTCTTCGTAAGTGTATTTCATGATTTTCCTCCTCATTAATTTTCTTTATTATCTATTTTCAAAGAAGCCAATTCTAGCCAATTCTTACCAAATTCCTTATCCTTTTTTTGTGTAAACTTTCTCAAATCCAGCAAAAATATTGAAAATAAAAACAAAAATAGGGTAACGAAAATCCATTACCCATCAAATTTGTATCCGTTTTCTAAATAAATTCGGAACAAAAAAAAAGATAGCTAATTTTTATCATTTCTAAATATCAACTATCTTTTTCATTCTATTCTAACGTCTATCATTTATATACAAATCTAGGCATCTGAAACAATATGCTTTAAATTGCTGACCAAATTTATATATTGTTTTTCATACGTTTTATAATTGCAGATTTCACAAGGATTCTGATCATAAACTTGATTTTTTTCTTGCTCAACAAACACATGAATTTTTTCTAAAATACTGTTAAAGGTTGCTTCATCCAGCTGATTTTTAAAATTTTGATCCGTAATGAGAAGATCTGGACTAATTTGTTTGCGGTAATCAGAGGGCGTTGTGCCAAAATGTTTTTTGAACATCTTATTAAATGCTTTTATGTCATTAAAACCTGTCTCATAAGATATTTCTCCGATTTTTTTATCCGTTATAGCGAGGCTGCGAAGTGCCTGCTGCAAACGACAACGGGTCAAGTATTCATAAAAATTAATGCCCAACTCTGTTTTAAACATTTTTGATAAATAAGAAGTGGAATAATTACATTGTGCTGCCAGCTGCTCTAAAGTCAATTCATTTCTAAAATTGTTCTCTATGTATTCAATTGCAGAATCTAAAAAAGCTCTTTTTTGTCCTAAAGAAAACTCTCGACTTTCTTTTTGGGAAAGGACGAAAAAATCTAAAATTTTCTCCGTAATTCTATAGAAAAGAGCATTCATTTTAAACTGACTCACTCCTTCTAAAGTAAATATCTGCATTTGTGCTAAATCGTAGCGAAGCTCATCATAAATAGGATTCTTCTTTTCAGCACTTGAATTTAAATGGAATTTTCCTTTACTCAAATCAATTCCTTGAGACAAGAAAAAATCAGGTGAGATATGGACTCTCATTGCCACGCTTTCAGGAATCACCGCGAACGTTGCATGCCCGCAATTGGAATTAATAAGATACAAATCGCCCTCTTCTAGAGTACAGACTTCCCCATTCACATTTACTTCAATTTTCCCTTCCAATAACCAAATTAACTCTAATTCATAATGCCAGTTGTAGTGATAACTCCCAATTTTATAAATCAGTTCATCAAATGTTATCGCAGCTCCGTCACTTTTATAAGTCTTCAAAAGTTCCATATGTCCCACCCCTTAATGTTTATATATTCAAAAACATGTCAAATCCTTGTACAACTAGGGAAAATTTTCAACTAGCCAAAAGGGAAAATAGCCCTCGCCAAGGGGCTCAAGAACCCCCTTTCTTCTCATTCATCATAAACTATTCTTTAGAAAATGTGTAGAATAATTCAAAAAAAGGAGATTTTAAATAAAAAAATCAGTACTAGCTTCCTCATTTTTCTATCAAATAGGCTTAAATCCATCAGTTCGGAAAACTACAGGAAAAGATACTGGTTCGTTTTAGATACTTTTTTTCATAAAGCTCTTACTTTCATTGCAAGTAGTTCATTTTCTTCCAATGCCCCAGCAGTTGTTTCTATGGACACTTTATTCTTTTGGATATATAAAACACTCCCAACGTAGAAGATTAGAAATTTTTGCTTTCCAATGTTTACTATGTTGGGAGTATATCCATATACCTTATTTGTTGATTGTTTCGTTTTTATCCAAACCCGTGATTTACAACTTTCCAATCACTAGTTTTATCTTTTCTAACTAAATAGACCCTCATGTCCTCTCTATTTGTTAAAGAGGTGGGGGATTCTAAAAAGGGGACACTTGAATAGATATTTATGTAAAGAACCATCACATTACGTGGTTTTGAATTAAACCCTTTTTCATATTGGGTATCAGTCACTAGAACCTCATTAGAAGCTTTTTCATCATACGATATATCAGTGATTGTGCTCTCGGGTTCACTTTCTTTAAAATAAAAAATTGTTTGGTCTATCGCTTCTCTCACCTCAGAAACTGTAAATTCTTCAGAACGCCCGACAGAAATATTAATTTTTTTTGCATAATAATGTTTTATTAAGAAAAAGGAAGTTACTAGAAAAATAAGAGAAAATAGTAAGACCCACTTATATTTATTTTTAGATACTCTATTCATCATATCCCCCTCATAGTAAAGAAATTATCGGCAGATATATCATGTGAATGAAAAGATGTACTCCAGAAATCATTAGTATGTCCTATAATACAGAGTCTTCCATTGCGTTTAGCATTACAGTAGCGCTCATTTACAAAAGAAAAAGATAACCGCAGCATTCCACCGTTTAAAAGACGTTTCATACATAGCACTCCTTTTTTAGACAAAGTAATCAAGAAAATCGGTTTCTTACTCACAAAGTATTTAAATTTAGAATAGCACGCGAAAATATTAATATCAATTTATTTTCTTATTTAGTGATAAATATATCCTTCATTTTTCCACCTAAGCACTATTTCTTACGAACGCTCTTTTAAGTAGCGGCTGCCTAATCATTAGATTAGTGAATCAGTTAGCTAGTCTCTAGTTTTCTTGACAATAATCGACGTATCCAAAAGCAAAAGCCTCTATCAGCAAGAAGAAAGAAGAGGAAGTTTGCAACCACCAATCAGTGGGATTTGGGCTTCGGCTACTAGATGCATATAAGGAGTAATCTGCTCTGCCAGATAACAAATTATTTTGCATATTCGTAATTGAAACAATGGTCGAGCGGTGAGTTGAAAGAACATTTAGCACATTCAAAAGATGCTGATTTTCACCTGATAATGACAACACAAAAATCAAATCCTCCTCTGTAATATTCTCGACAATTCGTTTAAATTCATTGGATTGCGAAGAGGCTGGAATCATTTGTGCAGGTTTGCCGATTAACAACAACAACCGCTGTAATTCTGCTGCTTGATTTTGTTGCGTAACACCGGTTCCTAGTAAGTACACATTTCGGCTTTTTTTCAGCGCCTGATATATATTTTCCCACTTATTATCTTCAAGGTACTTTATCGTTTTCTCCGCATCAGAAAAAATTCTTTTCTTGAATGCTGCCTCTTTTGTTACATCATTGGGGCGACTTTGCCACTTTAAAAAATTTCGCAATTCACTAAAACCAGTAAAACCCAGCTTCTGTGTAAAACGAATGACTGATGATTTTGAAGAATGACAAACCTTCGCAAAATCATTCGTGCTCATCGAAATCATTTCTTTAGGATGTTCATGAATATACGCCACCATTTGAAGGTCAACTTCATTTAAATTTTCATAATGTTGATTGACAATATCAGAAAAAAGCATCGCCATCCTCCTTACAGTTTCTTTTTATTTTACCCCATAAAAAAACAAATTCAACTCATCTAAAATAAGCTTAAGGAAAAAAGCATCAATGATTGTTGCCAACCATCAATACTTTTTTCACAAAATTTAATTTAATTCTGGCCACCACTCTGTGTTTGCTTCAATCATTTCATCTAAAATTTGCTTAGCTACAGAAGCTGAAGGGACTGTCTTAGATAAAGTCATAGCTTGCCATAATTTTTGATAAGATTTTTCTTCAAATGCATCAACAACTAATTTTTCAACAGCAACCTGCTGCTCAATCATTCCTTTTTGGAAATGTGGAATTTTCCCCATACATAACGGTTCATACCCACGTTTGCTGACAATACAAGGAACTTCTACCATTGCATCATCATCAAGATTAGCAATAGCTCCTTCATTTTTGACAATCAATAACATCCGCTCATACGTATTGTACGCAAGTGCTCCAGCTAATTGAACAATAAATTCTGCATGCTCTCCAGCCTCAATGGTTGTATCCTCAGCAGTTTGTGCTGCAGCAATTCTTTCACATTCAGCGAACACATTTTTCTCACGATTGTCCATAACCTCATTAGCACGCGTATAATTAGGATTCGCATGTGCAACAACGTAATCAGGATATAAATAGTACTTCAGATAGGTGTTAGGAACGGTCGTTGGATCAATGGCATACACGTCTTTTGCTTTTTGAAAGGTATCCATCCAGCTGCTTTCTTCTAACAATGGATTTTCTTCATCTCCAGCTGCAGCATAGCCATATTTAGCAACATGTTCTTTCAATTTTGGCACCAAATCATTTCCTTGTTTGTCCGTCATTTCTGTCCACCAGCCAAAATGATTCAACCCGTAATAACGGTCAACAATTTCACTTTCACTCTCTAGTCCAACAATATCTGCAATCGATTTTTTAATCGCAACTGGCATGTCACAAATATTGATTATTTTTGCATTAGGACGCATTCTTCTTGTCGCTTCAGCCACGATTGCCGCTGGATTAGAATAATTAAGCATCCAAGCATTTGGTGAATATTTTTCCATATAATCAATCAATTCGATTACACCAGGAATTGAGCGCATTCCATAGGCCATCCCTCCCGGTCCACAGGTTTCTTGACCGACAACACCATATTTTAACGGGATTTTTTCATCCTTTTCGCGCATGGATAATCCCCCAACACGAATATGAGCCATCACAAAATCAACATCCGTAAACGCTTCTTCTGGGTCAGTTGTCGCTAAAAATTCAATTTCAGGCGCACGTTCCTTAACAATTACTTCGCATGCTCTAGCAACAATACTCTGACGCTCTTCATTATTATCGTAAAATTTTAACTTGCGTAATGGAAATTTATCCTGATTTTCAATAAGCATCATGACAATCCCTGCAGTATAGGTACTTCCTCCACCTGCAATTACAACTGACTGTTTTTCTAATTTCATTTTCTTCTTCCTTTCAACTATAAAAACTTCATTTTTTATGACTCATTTATACCCAATTTTTCACAGATATCATCCTTAAATACTTGAACACCCATACCAATGATTACTTGTACATTTGTTCCATTTAAAACGACACCTTTTTGCTGAGAGATTTTTTCTAATTTTGTCGCATCAACTAATGTCTCGTCTTTAACGGTCACCCGAAGTCTAGTAAAACAATTAGAAATATTCTCAATATTTTCTTTTCCACCCAATCCTGTGACAACCAAATCAAAATCATTATTGGCATCAGGCACAAACTCTCCGCTAGGAATATTGGCTAAAACTGCTTCTTCTACCAAATCATCCTCACGTCCAGGTGTTTTAATATTCAATTTATTAATCAATAAAACAAAAACGAAGTACCAGATTACCGTCATAATCAAACCAACAATGATAACCAGATAAAACTTGGTAACTGATGGACTAAAAACCGAATTTGAAACGACTGTATCAATTAGCCCATAAAGCATATAGGTTCTTGCCCCTAGTCCCCAAAGAAGCATTTCTGAAACAGCAGTCAATAAGCTGTGAACAAACCATAATAATGGCGAAGCAAACAAGAATGAGAAATCTAAAGGTTCGGTAATTCCAGCCACTGACGCTACAAACATAGAAGGTAAAATCATTCCTTTTACCTCTTCTTTTCGATGCTTTTTCGCACAATGAATCAACGCTAAAGAAACCGCAATAGAACCAAATATTTTTACAAATCCAAACGTCGCAAAACGTAAAGATGGATCTAAATGAGTGATTGATCCAGCATTAGCCATTTCTGCATAGAAAATATTTGCTGCACCGTTATAGACCTTACCGCCAATTTCTGCCGTTCCTCCTAACGCCGTGAAACAAAATGGCATCCACAATAAATGATGCAGACCTGTTGGAATCAAGAACCGATTCCCAAATGAATAAATAAAAATGCCCAGAAGACCCGTTGTTAAAATAAATCCAGATAATGATGAAATCCAACTATTCACCACTGGCCAAATATAGCTCATGCCAATTGCTGTCACTAAGATTACTGGAATTAAAATCATAAAAGAGAACCGTGATCCACCATAAATACTTAAAAAATCGACAAACTCTTTATCTGAAAAACGATTATGAATAAAGGCGACAATACACCCAACCAGCATTCCTAAGAAAACATTCATGTCAACAACTTGAAATCCTAAGACTACCGCTTGACCGGTTCCAAAAAGACCCATTTCACCCGGCTCAGCTAATTGATTCGTTAATGTTAGCCAAGCATTATTTGCAGCTAAGAAGAATAAAAATCCAATTAATGAGATTAGCGCTGCTTCAACTTTTTTCTTTTTCGCCAGTGAAGCAGATATTCCTACACAAAAAATCAATGCTAAATTATTTAACATACTATCCATCATTGTCTTGATTAATCCGCCAAACGTTTGTAAAACATTCGGCATAAATTCCAACTGTAAAATAACAGATACTGCTAAAAATAACCCCATCACTGCCATAAATTTAACTGGAACAATCACTGCTCTAGAAAAATCCTGCATTACCTGAGAAAACTTATTTTTCATCATTTCTCTCCATTCATTTTATTGAGTATACGTATCTCTTATCCTAAGACTAGCAACTTATGAAAACAGTTACAATGTTTTCTCAGCTCTTTGGACCAAGGTCCACGGATAGAAACCAAAAAATAAAAAGATGATTCATTTCTAACAGGTAGATACGTTTGATATGAACAAGAGGCGTATTTCTATTTACTTCAGAACCATTACTAAAGAATCGCCAGCTTTTACCCTCTCTAAACTTGATATTCCATTTTCTAAAGACAGTTCTTTTGGATCGGTCACGATCAACAGAACCGTCTTTTGCAATCCCGCTTCTTTAATTAATTGGCTATCAAACGTCAACAGTGGCTCGCCTTTTTTTACTTTATCGCCCTCATTTACCAAAACTGAAAACCCCTGATTCTTTAAAGAAACCGTATCAATCCCCACATGAATCAAAAGTTCGCAACCATTTTTTAAACGAAGTCCAATGGCATGACGCATCTTCTCATTTGCACTGACGATTTCAGCATCTGCTGGGGCAACAACCGTCTCTGATACAGGTTCAATGGCAAAACCTTGCCCCATCATTCCGCTAGAGAACACCTCATCCTCGACAGAAGATAGAGCAACAAGCTTTCCTTCAATCGGCGCATATATTTTTGTCTTCTTTTTCAAAAACATCGTATCCCCTCCCTTCTCTCCTCAATTTAAATGGCAATATACTTATACGCAAGGCAATCCATCTTTAATGGACTAAAGTCCATACATTGGCACTCAAAAACAACGATTCACTTCCTCAGAAAGTGAATTTCCTATAGACCGTTTCTTTAACATTCAATAGACAACTCAAAGTTATGGATTCTAAAAAAGGCTGGATTACTATTATTTTGTACACCCAAACTATTCAATCGCTACGCATGTGACCTTTAAAATATCGACTGGTTATTTGAAAAGTATTGCTCTTTTTTATGAAGGATTGCTAAGTTTCATCAATCACCATTATTCGTCTCCTAGAAGTTTTCTAATGACAGATATGAATATTGTTTATTTCCAACTAGCCAAGAACGTATTCCCACAAGCAAAGTCATTGATCATTTTCATATTTATCAAGAATTTAAATAATTGGAGAACATGAAATTTAAAAATTTTTTGATGCATAGGTTAATTGAAATAAAAAAAATCCAGAATCAAAAGAATACTCTCTTGATTCTGGATTTTTTAACTCAGTCATTCATTCTTATTGATAAAGAACCAATATTTACAAAGAATTTTTCCTCCCTCACGCGCATAATCCCTAATGATTATTCTTTGCCATTTTATTCCGAGTCATTATCGTACCTTTTATTACAAAAGTAACATGAAATTTATTATTTGAAGTTAGAAATGAGAATGATTAATAGATTGTAAAAAAAATGAATATACATTGGCAGCAATAGATTTTTTTCTTTCAAGTATAGGATTCCTAAACCTAGTCCTAGTATAGTAAATTGGAGAAGTAACATAATTTGTCCATTTACTACAAATCTATGGGCATAAGAAAACAAAATAGAAGATATTATTATAGAGGCACCATTCAGCATTTTATGATTAGCTGAAATAACTATTAAAGAATACCTATACACTAATTCTTCAAATAAAGGAGCTAAAATTAAATATTTAGCCACTTCAATTAAATTATTCGAAAAAACCGGATTTTGGAAACGTACGTCATTGTAGAGACTTTTATAAAATAAATAGACAACTATGAAGATAATAATTGCTGAAATAACAGAAATAAACCCTAATCTAATGTGATTCGTGTTTTTAGTTTGCTTGAATATATCTTTTCTAAATAGAAAAAAACCGAATATTACAAATAGAAGTTTGATAACATCACTATCAAAACGGAAGAATACAGTTGAAGAATACAGTAGGGAATATATGAATATCCATCCACTGAGAAATATTGCTTTCTTTGAATTAATTGACATAAGTAATCACCTTTAAAATCATCTACAAAAAAGGAAACGTTTTCAAATAAGTGGAATAATTCTCTCTCTCATTTAAGACTATCAAGTTAAGTCTACAGTTTCATCTCGTAAGTTTAGAGAAAGAACCATGAAATTGACATCAATATGGGCATATTCAAGAAATTCTATACGTTCTCAGTGAACAATAACTACCTAAACTATCCTAGACTGTTTAATTTCTATTCACAGAATCTATTGACAATGATAACTTAGTTACATGGAAAATATTCAATCCAACATGGCTCTAAAACCAAATGAGCGAAACAGAAATTGATAATGTCGTTTTGGAAGCATTCAATTCAACATGGCTCTAAAACTCTATCACTGTACAAAATTCCAGCTTAATAGTTTTGGAAGCATTCAATTCAACATGGCTCTAAAACTCAATGTATAAAAGCTCGTCAGTGTTTAGTGTTTTGGAAGCATTCAATTCAACATGGCTCTAAAACAATCAGAATGACTGTCTTCAGCTTGCACTCGTTTTGGAAGCATTCAATTCAACATGGCTCTAAAACAAGGATCCAACAGGTTCGAATGCAAAAATTGTTTTGGAAGCATTCAATTCAACATGGCTCTAAAACCTCGCAGCCATTTTCTTTCTCTGCGAAATCCCGTAATCGCGCCATTTGTCCATAGCAAGACTTCAGTTTTGAATACTTCATATTATCTTGAATATGTGATTATCAAGGAACATTTCCCATATACTTCCCATCAATTATACCATGATTATGTCCATAACGAAGTAGTTTCTTCTCTTATCTCCCAGAAACCTAAACAAGATGTCGAGACAAACACTCATGAGGATTTCGCCCTCAGAGGTGTTTGTTCCGACATCTTTCTTGTTCTATGAATCCAGTCTCTTCTATGAAAATTCGTCTCTATTCAGATAGTCTTTTGTGAATATCAATTAATTCCTGCGTTAAATCCAAATAAGAGATGGCATTCATCAGGTGATCCTGACTATGAACCATAAGTAACGTAATCGTGGCATGATTTCCACTTGCTTCTTCCACCAAGAGTCCAGTCTGAGTATTATGCGCCTCTACTAATGCTGCTCTTCCTGCAGCCATTTTTTCTTCCGCAAGTAGAAAGTCACCTTTTTTTGCTGCTTTTAAGGCTTCTACCGCTTCTCCTTTTGCATTTCCAGCATTGATGATTAGGCCCATAATAATTTGTAATTGTTCATCATTCATCTGTTTTCACCTCACAAATTCTATCGTTACTCCTGTATGATACCAACAGCTGCTTTTAACTGATCCACTTTCATCCAGTCTAATCTTCGGCAGAATTCTGTCACTAATTGAATCGTTTGAATATAATCTTTTTTATGAATCATTAATCTTGGAGAATGCATATAGCGTGTAGGTATAGAAATTGTCATACTGATTACACCATCTAACATTTTGTGAATATTGCAGGCATCTGTTCCGCCAACAGTCATAAAGTCATAACGGACATCCAAGTTAAGATCCTTGACTATTTCTTCCATCATTTCAACGAGTCCGCTATTTCCAATAGTAAGCGAATCTAGTATAGATAAAACGACACCTTCTCCTAAATTCATTCCTGCACGATCAAAAGGTGTATCTGTTGCCGTAGTTACATCTAAAGCAATCGCAACATCAGGCTTAATCGTATGAACCGCCGTTCTCGCTCCTCTTATCCCCACTTCTTCTTGGGTAGTTGCAGCAAAATACACCGTACTTTCATGAGTCCCTCTGCTTAACTGTTTTAATACTTCGAGTCCAACACCTACACAGCAGCGGTCATCCCACGCCTTTCCCATTAAATAATCGGTATCATTCATCTCTCGGAATTGAACATTGGGTGTAATCATATCGCCAATCTGGACACCTAAATCTTCAACTACTTTTTTTGATGGGCAACCCAAATCTAAATATAGATCCAGTGGTTTCATTACTTTTTCTTTTATTTCCTCAGGTAATCCGTGGGGAGCTCTGGAGCCCACTACACCGATAATTTTCTTTCCTTTAGAAGTAGTAATTGTCATTTCCTGAGCAGGCATTACATGTCCCCACCACCCACCAACAGGAAGCAGGTTTACATAGCCCTCTTCGGTAATACTTCGAACCATAAATCCGACTTCATCCATATGACTGGACAACATAATTTTCGGACCCTTTTGCTCGCCACTTCTTTTTAAAATAACTGAACCTAAATGATCGTATTGGATTTCATCACTATATTTTTCTCCGTATGACGTAACAATTCTGCTCACTTCTCGTTCCATTCCACCGATTCCGTCAGCTTCTGACAAACGTTTTAGTAATGTCATATCCATTTCATTGAAGTGATCCATCTATGCTTCCCCCCTCAACGATTTTCTTCTTTAAATGCTTGGATATTCTCTGGCTTGAGATTTTTTAAAAGTAATAGTAACGCAGCTTTCGCTGATTCATAGTCTCTAACATCTAAAACAGAGGATAGCGTATCCATATTTCTTACAGGAACATTCACAAAAAGCGTGGGGGTTCCCGTTCTCAGTTTATTTATCCACGCTGCATCAGAGCCTTCAAATGAATAATAGTACTGATGACTAACTGTATGTTCCTTACAAATTGTTTTTAGCGTATCCAGCAATAAACGATTGGGTAGAACCGTTGTGTCATAAAAATTGATAAGCAAACCTTTTCCTAACTCACCAATTCTTTCTTGAACATCAAGTTGATAATCAAAGGCTTGATCTGTATCTAAAACAATTCCTAAATCAGGAGAAACTAGATTCGTTGCTGTCTGTACACCCCGAAATCCCACTTGCTCCTGAACCGTACAGCCTACATACAAATCAAAGGTTAACTCAACCTCCTTCAATTCTCTCAGAAGCTCAATCCCTAGAAGCGGCGCGTAGCGACCATTCCAATTTTTCGAAAAAAGTCTTGTTTGGCCTTCTTCTACTGAAAACGATTGGCCAAAAGAAATTCTATCTCCTAAATGAATACCTGCTGCATGGATTTCCTGACTATTTTCAAAACCTAAATCAACGAGTACCTCTTTTGTTTTAGTTAAAACATTGCCTGCTTCATCATAAGCAACTAATGTCCCTGAAATCTTTTTTCCATCGCGCTTTTTCAATCGTACAGGCATACCTAACAGACCTGTCTTTTGTATATTTCCTAGCCCTAACGCACAAAGTGTTCCATTCTCATTTATTTTTTTCACAATAAATCCCGGCTCATCCATATGTCCGACTACCATCACACGCTGTGCATTTTTTTGCTTACTTTTTTTGACTGCAAAAATAGAACCTAAATTATCATAAACAATGTCATCGGCAAGTCCTTCATACTCTGCACGTAAAGCAAGAGAAATTTCCTTTTCATCTCCAGCAACGCTATCTATCTGATTTAATTTATTTGCTAATTTTCTATCCATCAAGCACAAACTTCCCTTCTAACGGACTAGTAACAATTTTCTTCGACAAATGTTTCCAGAGGACGCTTATTGACTTTTAAGTCAGCTAACTGCAGGATTTTCTTTAAAGAATCGGTTAAGCCAATTCCACCTTTTTTAGGCATCCTAATAATGGTCAACACTTCTTTATATTCATCAATAGCCTCTACACATTCAACAGACATCGCTGCAACTACAGGGATAGCTGTCTCTGATTCAATTGCATGCCCCACTTCTGCACATAGTAACCCATATTTTTCATAATTGAATGCAGGTCCACAAATCACGACATCTGGCGCAATTTTTTTAGTCATCGCTACTAATTTTCTTCTTGCTTCTTCTCTATTTTCCAAATAATAATCATCGCCACAATAAAGTGTTGCAATAATGTCTCCGTCTACTTCACTTAAATACTTATCAAACATGGCAGCAGAGCCAATCGCCATCTTCTTTCCGCCAAGTGCTAAATGCCCTTTTTCTTTCCCACCAAATCCTGCTTGAATTTGGTCAAATATCATCATTATTTTCATTTTTTATTTTCTCCTATAAATCATCAAAAGAAATATCGTCAAAAGAGATATCTTCTTCCTCTACTGTTTTATTACTAGCTTCTGCTTCTTCTTTTAGGTACTGCTTATCTAAGGTTTTGATAAATGGGTAATAGATGACACAGCCTAAAGCTAATAGAAGAAATTGCCAAACAGCCGCTACCAAGCTTCCTGTAGACAGATAGCCTGAAAATCCAATAGGTGTCGTCCATGGCAAAGCAACACCGGTTGTATAAGGAATAATACCAAGTTTTGTTACGAGTGTAGATAACAATAAATTAATTGTTGGCGTTAAAATAAATGGGATAATGATAATCGGATTAAGAACGATTGGCAGCCCAAAAATAATAGGTTCATTAATACCAAAAACCCCCGGAATAAGTGACAAATTCCCTAATTTTTTAATTCGTTGAGACTTACAGAATAGAACCATCACAATAACTAAGGATAGTGTACTCCCGCCACCGCCAAAATTCGTGAAAAAATTAGAAAACGGGTCTGTAAAAATATTAGGCAAATCTTTCCCAGCTTGAAGCGCATTTAAATTTTCCATCGTTAATACTTTTGTAACTGGCGCAAAAACAGAGTTGGCAACTGCTGGACCATTAATCCCAAAAAACCAAAAAATTGTACAAGCTAAAGAATAGATAATTTGTGCCAACAATGTGTTCCCCGCACCTTTTAATGGCGTCTGTAAAATTTCAAAAATGAAATTATGAACCGTTTCGTAAGAAGTAAACTCAAAACCAATTCGAACAAAGAAGAAAATAACCATCACAATTCCACTTGGAATTAATGCTTCAAATGATTTTGAAACTGCAGGTGGCACACCATCCGGCATCTTTATTGTCCAGCCTTTTTTAGATACATAGGCATAAATTCGAACAGAAACAAGTGCAACAACAAGACCTAGAAAAATACCATTCGTTCCTAAATACTGTAAATCAATTGCACCTAGAGAGCCCTCTACACCGTCCACCAGCATACTCATTGGAGTTAAGATCAAGAAGCCCACAATCGCTACAGCCGCTGCTTGGATTGAGTCTACCTCCAACTCTCTCCCATAGGCATAGGCGGTACCAAAACAAGAAAGAAAACCAACAACGTCAAATACTGCTCCAGATACATTACCAAACCATGAGCTCCACTGATCTCCTAAAATTCCTGTCCAAAAATCCTCCCACCCTGGAATCGGAAAATTACTGAATAGCAGAAATAGTGACCCTACAATAATCAACGGGGTAGTGATTAAGAAACCATCACGAATAGCCACTAAAACTTTGTTTTTTCCCAATTTTTCTGCTAGTGGCATCATTGCTTTTTCTAACACATCAAACATCTATACTCCTCCTTAGGTCTATATTTTTATTGTTCCATTTTCTTTTTTTTCAGCGCAAGAATAGCCTGCTTCAATACTTTTTCTCCGTTCATCACACCATAATCTTCCGAACTAATCATGAGAATAGGCGCACCATAGGAACCAAAATTTTTAACTGTATCCTCATACAAATATTTCACTTGAGGGCCAAGCATAATAACATCCGGCTTCTTTTCTTCAATAATTTTGTTCAACAGTCCATGGGAATACGCAGCCACTTCCATGGGTAGATTATGTTGATCCGCTACGTTTTGCATCTTTTGTGCCAGCATACTTGTAGACATTCCTTGACTACAAAATAGATAAACCTTTTTCTTCATAACGCTTCTCTCCTTTATTCAATAGGTGCTTTAATTCGTTTTTCATACGCAGATAACCATTCCTGACTAATTGGCTGAATATCCGTTGTATGATTTTTTCCTTTGTTTGCAATAAAAATTTGTGGTGGCTCTTTAGAATTTCCAACACTGAAGGTGAATTCAACATTTGTTGCCACCCCCCATTCCCCCTTGTTATTCATAGCAATTAATGAAAATGCGCCTGCTTTTCCATAACGTTTTGATAACTTGTCGTGAAAGCTGTACACTGCTTTATCACAAGCAGCTTGCGGCGTTTCTCCTTCGCCCATTAATCGAACAATTTCATAAGAAAGGCACCCTTTCATTAAATCTTCTCCTAATCCAGTGGCAGCTGCTCCGCCAATTTCACTGTCTACATAAAAACCTGAACCAGATAAGGGTGAATCGCCCACTCGTCCTGGTTTCTTCATAAATAGCCCTGAACTAGATGTTCCAACGGTCATTGATCCTTCTTGATCAAGTGTCACAGCACCAACGGTATCATGCCCATCATACGGATTTAGATTATTTTCCCGGATTTCTTCCAGACGCTTTTCCCAAATTTTATGTGCTCGTTTGGTCAGCATATTTTTCCGTTCAAATCCTTCAATTATCGAGTATTTAGTCGCTCCGTCCCCCACTCGAAAACTGTTGAACTTGTCCTCACTAAGTTTTCTTGCAACAGAAATAGGATTCTTAACATCCGTTATCCCAGCAACCGCACCAATTTTGAACGTATCTCCATCCATATATGCTGCATCCATCTCCAGAATTCCTTCTGAATTGGGTAGCCCTCCGTAACCAACCGATTTATAGTACGGATAGTCCTCTACCGTTTTGATTAAGTTTTCGGTTACATCTCCTGATGTGCCATTTTTTTCTAGCAGACGTAACGCCTCGACCACACCTTCGTGTGCCATTCGCCAAGTTGCAATTGCCCCCCAAACCATTAAATCTCTCCTCCCGTTACCGTTTTCATTTCGAATCTATCTACATTATAAATAGTATATACTGTTTTGTATATACTAAAAGAAAATTTTTTTATTCATCCAATTTTCCTTCACAAATGCTCGCTCATTTTCCTACTTGATGATTTCTTCCTATGGAAAAATCTGACAACCATAAAAACTGTATTAAAAGGAATTCGCTCAAAAAACATACAGACGTTTCATCTGGTTAATGAACTTTCATGATTAACGACCAACAAAAACATTTCCTTTAATCAGCGTTCACAATCTCTACTCTCAAGCAAAAATGCGGCACCTACAGTGGATTCCCATAACTGCCTGCCCAAACGACCTGTCTTCTCACTTGGTGTAAAAAAAAGCGAGCAGACAAAATGTCCAACTCGCTTTTTCAACTTTTTCGTCTAAAAAAAGACGCGATTAGAATGAAGGTGGGACACAACTAATTAAGTTGTTCCCCATCTTTGTAAAACCTTAATAAAGGTGGGGAATAGAAGAAACTCATCTCCACTTCGTTTCGCTCTCATCATCTTCTACGCATGAGACATGCTTGAGTTGAAGGCTTCGAAAATAAGCTGAACACTTCTGTCCCGACCTCGTTTTCACCGTTTATTATTCGTTTATGAGAGCTGAACATGACGATTACAGCACCATTCAGCTGCTCACTAGCTATCTTAAAAATTCAATCTGCTTATTCATTTGATAACGCTAGCATTGCATGCATATAAATTTCCATATTCAATAACAAATCCGCTTCGTCCATATACTCGTCCTTATTGTGTGCAATTCCCTTTTGACCTGGAAAAGAAGGGCCAAAAGCAACAATATTCGGAACAGAACGTGCATAGGTAGCACCTGTAGTTGTCACAGGTGTACCATCCAGTCCAGTGACCATTTCATAAACTTCAGCTAGCTTTTGGACATTTTTATCCTCTTTGGAGTAACTTGTCCCTTTCATCCGTCGAACGATAGTCAATTCACTTTTAGAAGGAATTTGTTGGCTCAATGTACTAGTCACCTGTTCTTCTGAAATGGATACGGGATAACGTATAGCAAGCCCAAGAACTAGACGGTTCCCCTGTTTTTGTAATTCGTAGGGCGTAATCATCAATTTTCCACTGTCTTCATCCTCAAAATCAATCCTCAATCCCTCACCATGATGTTTATCCGCCAGTCCCTCAACAAGCCACGAAAAATAATCAGCTAAACGTCCGCTCACTAATCGCTCTTGAACTATTTTTTCTGCTAAAAGAGTAATTGCATTTTTTCCCAATTCTGGCGCATTTGATGGCGCTCGTTTCCCACTAACCTCAACGAGCGCTCCATTTATCTTCACTTGTAGTTTATCCGGCACATGATCTCTTGCTTGATCCCCAATAATCTCACCAAACTCTTTTAACTCATCATCGGAAAAAGCTGTAATGAGCTCATAATTGACAATCCCTCTTTCACCATAAACTACAGGGTACTTGCAATCTGGAGTAAAACCAAACTTTGGCGGGTGCTCTTCACTTAAATATAGCGGGATATCTGCACTGCCGCTTTCTTCATCTGTACCAAAAACAATTCTAACCGGCTGTTTCATCGGTAAATGCAAGTCCTTTAACAATTTCAAACCAAATAAACAGGACATAATCGGCCCTTTATTATCAAGAATTCCTCGACCATAAAGTCGACCTTCTTTTTCATTCAGCGCAAACGGAGGAAATGACCAGCCATCCCCTTCTGGCACTACATCTAAGTGTCCGACTACACCAATATAATCTTTACCTTCACCTAGCTGGGCATAGCCTACTGCGTCATTAACCATCCTTGTTGTAAATCCGTAGCTGTCAGCAATCGACAAAGCTTTCATCAACACTTCTTTTGGTCCTTTTCCAAAAGGTGCATGTTCACAAGGCTGATCTTTTACGCTTTTTATTTGCATTATCTGAGTAAGGTCTTGATAAAATTGCTCTTTATTTTCCTGAATTATCTGCTTGAAATCATTCATCTCTGTTACCCTCCTAATGATTGTATCGAGTCAATGTATTCTTAAATGTATAACGATCTGCGCGATAAAACGAAATATCATATAAAATAGGGGTTGCATCAATAGCATAAGTAATGGAATGAACTTGCAGTAGGGGACTACCTACAGGAACATCTAATAAAGATGAAATCTCAGGCTCTACTAAAATAGCTTCTACTTCCTGATGAGAATAAGCAATTTCTACCTGCTGCTCAATTAGTTGAAATAACGATCCCTGAAAGTCTTCCTTTGAAAAGTCTTTAACGTACTCTTCCCCTAAATAAATTTTTTCTACTGTCATTGGCTCTTCATCTAACATTCTTCTTCGAACCAATTCATAAATAGACTGCTCTGGTCCAACCTGTAAAGCTTGCAGAATTTCTTCGCTTGGTTTTTCAAAGCGTTCAAAAGAAATGACCTCTGTTTTACTCGTTTTTCCATACGCTCTTGCAGCCTCTGTAAACCCCTGCAACCCTGCTCGTCCACTTTGAATCTTTTGCTGAGTCATGACATAGCTTCCTTTGCCTGGTCGCTTCACTAAAATATTCTTTTTAATCAACTCATCAATTGCTTTTCGGACAGTTAAGCGACTGCAATCAAATTCTTTTGCTAAATCATATTCTGAAGGTAATTTTTGCGCGCTAACGTATATTCCATCACGAATCCGTTGTTCGATTTCTGCTGAGACTTGATCAAACTTTGCTTTTTTTACCTTTTTATCTTCCATTTCATCACCTTGGCTCGTTCTTATTTTTTATCCATTCATCTTTTAATCGTTCGGATAAACGAATAATTCTTCTTCCAACTTCACTATACTGGTTTGTAGCTAAATTGGCTAGTGAAACTCGCACAGACCAATCATCACTGCCAAATGCATCCGCCTTTAACAGCATTAATTGTTCCTTTTCCGCTAATGATATAAGAACTTTGGTCATCGTCCAGCGCTTTTTCAAATACGTTGTAAACTCTTTTCCATATCGTTTTTCTGTCCAGTCTTTAAAATTCAACTCACAATAATAGGCCGTGTTCAATGAAGGAAATGGTTCTTCTAATCCCAGCGTACGAAATAATAATTGCTCTCTTGTGTGACAAATCGCCATTACTTCTTTTTTATAGGCAGCTCCTTCATCTAATAGCGCATACAAACTAAACAAGGTCATCATCACTTGCTGAACAGAAGATAATCCGGCTGCATGATTTAATGCTACATCCCGGCTATCTGCCACCAGTCGATCAATAAATTTCATTTGTTTGGGCTGCGCATTTAAGGAATGATACCTCGCCTCCAACTTTTCCTGTTTCTCTGCTGCTAACTCGTTTATTAACTGATCAAAAATATTTTCCCGTGCAGTTACAATCGTTCCAATACGCCAGCCAGTTGCACCAAAGTATTTTGAATAAGAATAAATACAGGCAGTATTATAAGGGAGTTCTTTAAACAAGGAATGAAATTCAGGAACAAACGTGCCATACACATCATCTGTTAAAATCATGAGACGAGGGTGAACAGTTTGAACAATATCCTTTATTTGCTCAATCGTTGACTGACACATAGCGTTTGCCGTTGGATTGCTTGGATTGACGACAAAAACAGCTTTAATCGTAGAATCCTTCAATTTATCAATCTCAGCTTCTGAATATTGATACGCAACTTTTCCCTCTAACTCCGTTTGCTTTGCCTGTATTTTTACAACCTCAAAATCATATTGCGGCAGCTCAGGAATTTCTAAGTAAGGTGCAAATGTCGGAAGAAGCAGAGCAATTCTATCTCCTTTTTTCAACAGATAATTATTCATCAGCGTATCAAATAGATAACAAATTCCAGCCGTTCCGCCTTCAACAGCAAATAGGTCAAAAGGCACAGACTGACCAGAAAACAACTCATGATTTAAGTAGGCTTTGATGGGTTCTTCACAACCTGTTAAACATCGAACAGGGTCTGGATAGTTATCCCCAATAATGTAATCCAACATCGCATTTAACCAAGCTTCTTTCTCTAACCCAAAATACGTTGCCTCAGAGTACCAAATTCTTTCGAGAAATCTGGCGCCTTCCCCCACTTTTTCTTCAAGAAATTGCAGAAATCGCTCGCTACGTTTTTGACTAGGATAAATCATCCCAGCAGTAAGCGATTGTTCATTTCCAATTGTTTCCATCGTCGCAAATTGTCCAAGCAAAAAGAAAGCCTCTCTTGGGATAGGGGCCGTCCAATTTGGATTTCCACGACCAGCGTTCAATAGGTTTTCCCTAGCTCCAGTTTCACTTTGAAGCCTTTTTTCCAAAAATAAACTCAATTCAAACGGACTCAGATTTTCGATTAAATCTTCTTGCGCGGCCACATTCATCACTCACTTTAAACAGTATATACTACATGGTATATACTAAATCTTTTGTCGTTAGAATACAATCCTTTTGTTAATAAATTCTTGTTTTCTTTTTGAAAGGAACTATTGAGAAATCGAAAAAAAAAGTCTGAGTAAACAGCCGAGTAGGAGTCATTAGATTTGTTAAGCAAATACAGCTACGTCTTAGTTGTCACTCTTTCTTATGACCTAATCTACGGTGGGATAAAGACAGCTTGTCAACGTTTTTCTCATTTACTGAAAATAGAAGAGCCTTGCTCCTCATAATCACTAGACATGATGGGCAAGACTCATTCACTATTTTTTGATAATCGAGTTTGGGGCAAACACCCTCATCTCAGACTCTATTTCATTTTTTTGAATTTTTCTGTTTGTTCACGGATTCCTTTTTCTGCTGCAAAACGTTCAATGCTAGATGCCCCAAAGAATCCATCCAAATCTGCTGTCTTTTCTAATACGTATTGAGCATCTTCTGGTTCAGCGATTGGTCCGCCATGGCAAATAACTAATATGTTTGGGTTAACTGCCTTTCCCGCTTTGATGATGTCTTCAATTTTTTCAATGCAGTCATCTAACGTCAAAGCCGTTTTTGCACCAATAGTTCCTTTAGTTGTCAGTCCCATATGAGCAACTAGAATATCTGCGCCAGCTTCAGCCATTGCTTTTGCTTGCTCTGCATCAAATACATAAGGGGTTGTTAATAGATTTAGTTCATGAGCCGTGCGAATCATCTCTACTTCTAAACCATAGCCCATATTTGTTTCTTCTAAATTTTGTCGAAAATTACCGTCAATTAAACCGACTGTAGGAAAGTTTTGTACTCCATTAAAGCCTTGGTCTTTCAATTGGCGTAAATAAACGTCCATTACACGAAACGGATCTGTTCCACAAACACCTGCTAATACTGGTGTTTTTTCCACTACTGGTAAGACTTCTTGTCCCATTTCAACAACAATTTGATTGGCATCTCCGTAAGAGAGCAAACCTGCTAGAGAGCCACGTCCCGCCATACGGTAGCGGCCAGAATTGTAAATAATTAACATATCTGCGCCACCAGCTTCACTACTTTTCGCTGTAATACCCGTGCCAGCACCAACGCCAACTAAATATTCGCCATTCGCTCTTCTTTCTCTAAAATCTGCCATAATTTCTTGTCTTGTTTGTTTATTCATATTCTCTCCAGCTTTCTTATTTTTTTAGTAAATCAATTAGTTCCTGTGCAGCAAATTCTGCAAATGCTTTTTCATTAATTGCTTCTTCTCTTTCGATAATTGTCACCTTATCATTAGTCACTTGTTTTTTCAGCGTAATAAACAGCTGTTCATCTTCTTCAGGCCCATAAAATATTTCTCCGTCAACGTCAATGCCAGATATTCCTTTAAGAGGAAGAAGCAATGTTGTTTTGCCTTTTGCCATATTTAATTTTTCTGCAAGTTTATTTCCAAGTAACTGATTTTCTTTTTTTGTGGTTCTCATTAATGTGACCGTTGGATTATGTTTATACAGCAGTCTGTCCTTAAATTTTTCAGGGACTGTATCAATCGGACCAAAATTCACCATATCTAATGCACCAACAGAAACTACTTGTGGAATGCCAGCCAATCCAGCGGCCTCTAACCGATGCTCCCCAGCCTTCAATACACCGCCAACAAGTTCATCTGCCCATTCTGTTGTAGTTAAATCGAGAACCCCGTCTATATACCCAGATGAAACAAGCGCTTCCATTGTTTTCCCGCCGCTACCTGTAGCATGGAATACAAGAACCTCATATCCTCTTTCTTCCAGATACTCTCTGGCAAAGTTAACAGCTGGCGTGGTCACACCAAACATTGTCGCCGCTATTAGTGGTTTTTTTTCATGTTTTCTTTCTTCTACTTCAAAATGCAGCATGCCCGACATCGCAAATACGGCATTCTTAAAGATTTGCATTGAGATAGAGTTTAAGCCTGCTACGTCAACGATTGATGGCATCATCATAATATCGCTTGTACCAACATAAGGCGAAATATCTCCGCCAGCCATCGTTGAAACCATAAGCTTTGGAACCCCTATCGGTAATGCTTGCATCGCTTTTGCTGCAAGTGACGTCCCACCTGAGCCACCAAAGGAAATAATTCCATCAAACTTTCCGTCTTTATATAGCTTGGGAATTAGCTTTTCCATGCCTTTTGCCAACACTTCTGTTGCATATGCCCGATCTTTTTTTTCAACTAATTCCTCTATTGTAACATTTGCTTCTTTAACTACTTCTTCATTACTAACATCCGGTTTAAACTGAGGGGCAAATACACCTGTATGAATGGTGAGCGTTTGAATTCCTACCTCATGAAAAAGATTCCTTATATAAAGGTATTCTTCTCCCTTTGTATCAAAAGTTCCTACCAATGCAACTGTCTTTGTTTCCACTTGAAAATTCCCTCCTTCTCTTATTTATATACTTAATTATAAAAAATAAACACCAAGTGTAAACGTTTTTATATCGTTTTCACTAGTGTTTATATTAGGTGTTTTGCCCTTTGTATTCGCTAGGAGACATCCCCATATGTTTTTTAAAAATTTTATTGAATTGCGCATAGTCCTGATACCCCACAAAACTTGCGATTTCTTTTAGTTTTAATGAAGGACGACTCGTTAATAATTGAACAGCTTGATTTAAACGATACTTAATTAAGTAATCAGTAAAAGAAGTTCCTGTTTTTTCTTTAAAAAGAGTACTAAGATAACTACTAGAGATATGAGCAACTTGTGCCAAATCTTCTAACTGAATCTCAGCGCTATAATTTTGTTTGATATATTTTTTGACAAATTCTACGTAATCGTAATGTTTTTCTATCCCATCTAACATCTTTGCCATCAAATTATTTTCAACAATTTCTTTCGGTTTTTTAAATTTCTCTGCTTTTTCAATGACTACTTCTGCTGGCGTAATCCGATCAAATGTTGAACCACCAATGTATCCATCCAGCTCTGGCAAATGATTATACACGTAGCGTATATCGATTACATCTTTAACCGGGCCACCATAAATCATTGTAATTACATTTTTACGAACCTCACGACTTTTCGAAAAAATTCGTTTAGCTTCTGCAATAACCGCATCAAGCGATAGTACCTTCTTTGCTCCTAGTTCCCCACCACTTGTTAAACCGCAGTGAAAACAAATGACATCTGCTCCAACGCGAGTCATCTCTTTTGCCTGTCTTTCATCAAACACAAACGCAATAGTAAATAAGTTTTGTCTATGAGCTTCTGCAATCGCATCAATCTCCATTTGATAGGTCGTCCCCTCTTCAAAAAGAGCCTCCTTAAACTGCCCGTCAATTAATCCGACAGTAGGATAGTTGTTTACACCTGAGAACCCACCTGATTTAATTTTTTGGATAAATTGCGATACATCAATGGATGGGTCTGTTGCATTCAATCCAAAAATGACAGGAATCCCTTTAAGCAGAGGGAGTAATTCTCGAGAAGAAAAGTTAAATACAGTCTCATTACTGTTCTCAAAAGGTAAAAACCCTGCTAAGGAGCTACGTCCCATTTGACGAAAATAACCCGAATTTAGTGCCATCACAAAATCAGCACCTCCATGCGTTGCTTGTCTGGCAATCATTCCTGAACTCGTAGAAATTCCTAGTAACTGCTGCTCATTTCGTAGTTCACGCCGTAACTTTTTTATAACCACCTGTCGCTCCATTTAGTCTCCCCCTCTCGTTTTTTTTAAAGTTCTGCTGAATCAGTCAGTTTATCGCTGCTTTTATCACCTTATAGCTCAAATCCTCCAAAATAACTCCAATTATTATTTCATACTAGAAACTAAAATTTATTAACTGTTTATTTTTTATTCTCAGTTATAGGATAAAGTAGTCCTACTCAATGATTAATCCATTTGAATTAGCTAACAATTCCTCCTTAAACTAAACGTTCCGTCTTTCTCTCACTTGCAGTGAAGGGATTTCATCCCAAGTCTTGTTTTCAGACTTCGCTAACTTCAGTCAATCTTCCTCGACGCCCCTTCATTAAATTACAAAACAGAATAGCACTACATAATTATTCCGTCAATAAATTCTTCGACTAAACTATCCACTGTCATTGACAATCACACCTAATTGAAATATATTTTTAGATATAATATATATATTTTTTTTATAATAAAAATCCAAAAGAGGTACATACTATGAATAAGGTCAGAGATATTATTAATTATTTCTATGAGTTTGATTTTTACAACAGTTTGCTAACTACTTCGATCGATAAATTAGAGTGTAAAAGTTTGACTATAGAAGAAAGCCATTTTCAAACATTCTCTAAGTACATTAGAAAAGAAAAACTGGTTAAACTTTCAAATTGGCTAATTGAAAACAAACATATTCCTCGAAAAAAGATCAAAAAAGAGATTTTAAAAAATTATTTACTTGATACTATCTCCTTGGATCAATTACTTACTGAAAATTTCTTAACGGGTGTAACGTTTTATCCAAATGATAAAGAGCTGATTACACAAATAAAACAGAATAATGAATTTTACTTATTTTATCCTATCTTGATTCACACAAAGGGAACGGAGCGTCCACTACTCTCTTTTAGCTGTGAAATAACCGATGAAGCTTATAAGATCACAAATTTTATTGTAAATAGAGAAGCACTCATTATTCTTATAGCAGCTCACCTACAACAAGATGCTCTTGATGTGGGAAATTTGTATACGAATCAGTTAAATGACTTAATTATTTCAACAGCTGCTATAGAAAATGTCACTGATGTTGAAGAGTTTACTAAATTATTTCTTAATGAATTTCAAAAGGCGCTAGGATTCCAATTAAATTTTATGGATATCACTGACAGTGACTGGCGCGTTGTTGCGCAGCTAAAAATTTCTTGTGAGTCTTTAGAAAGTGTTTCTGGGAGTTGCTTTGAAGATGAGTTAAAAACGCTTTACACTCATCTGGTAGAAAAAGAGCAACCACTTCCACCTCTATTGAATAATTATTTCTTCCATAATCAGAATAAGAAAAATCTAACTGACCTCTCACTTAGTGAAAAATACCATTATGGAAGTTATCAAAGCAAATATCCTGTTACCGCAAAACAATGGGAGCTAGTAAATCTATTGCCTGAAACAGATTTTCTAACAATTGAAGGCCCTCCAGGTACCGGTAAAACGACCTTATTAAAAGAAATAATTGCAGATACAGTCGTAAAGAAAGCAGGTAAACTGTTAGATGTTTGGAATAATAAATGGACAGTTGATAACACAAAAGATATCTATCGACCGCCATTAGGTGGGAAAAATCTTGATTCTATCATTCTCACTAGCACGAATAACAAGGCAATTAATAATATTGGACTAGAACTGATTAAAGAGGTACCTTTTTTTTCTGAGTTTACTGCTTCACTTAATGATGAAGATATTAATGGTATACTTTGCGCACGATTAGGAAACTACAAGAATGTGCAAAATTTTCATCAAACTTTTTTTGCTCCTTTTTTACGATATTTAACTGATGCAAAATTAGCTGATGATATAGAAAAAGAAACAATTGACACATTTAAGGAGACACAGAAAGAAATTGAAGAGTATAACACGTGTCTCAATCAATTTTTATTTTTTAAAGATCAGACAGCAATCGCAAGTGAAAAAGAACTAGAAGAAACTAAACTGCGCATTCAACGTGAACTTAGTCATATATTCGACCAAATTCAAGAAAACGACCGAATGCTTAATAACTCGCGTCTACAGTTGGAAGAATTAGAAAAAGATACGACTATCATTACATTAAGTATTGCACGAAATAATCATGAACTAGAAAAAAGTAATGAAGAAAAAAAGAAATTATTTATTGCAAAAGAATCTTTCAGAAAAATATCTGCTGTAGAAAAATTTCTTAGCAAGTTTCCTTTGATACTTGGCTCTACAAAAGAATTTCTTTCAACCTATCCTTCCCTAGAATATATTTCTGATTTAATAACAGATATAAATGCTACACTTGAAAAAATCACTACTCAACACAATCAATTTGAAGAGCGTCTTCTCGAAAAGAATACTCAACTTCTTACTGTTAAAGAAACTATTACTTCAATACTTCAGACAAAAGAAACGCTTCAAAAAGACACTCAAGAAAAAGAAAGCTATGAAAAAAGACTAATTGCTATTTCCAAAACTCTTGACTATTTTTCAAAAAATTATGACCGCACATTATTGTGGAGTTCTACAACACATGCATTAAAGAATTCAACGTATATCTTAGCTCTTAGAGAGACACTTTTCCACTGCTCTCTTAAATTACTGGAAGTTTATATAATAAAAAATAAACACTATATACTAAAGAACCTTGAGAAAGTCATTTCAGATGATTATAAGTGGTTTAAATGTCTCTACAATGGCAATAGGCCGTACGATGAATTCCGTGCAGATCTAGTAAGAACTCTTTATGAAACATTTTTCTTATGTTTTCCGGTTGTTTCTACCACACTTCATTCTTTTAGAAAACAGTCATTCCCCATGATTGAAAATCTGTTTGATTTGCTTCTATTTGATGAAAGTGGACAGATTGTATCTTACTATGCTACAACTCCGCTATATCGAGCTAGAAAAACTGTATTCGTTGGGGATACGAATCAGATAGAACCTATCATTTCTGTTCCAGAAAAAATTTTACAAGAGAAATACACTGAATTATTAGGAGAAGAAACCTACACTTCTCTTTGTATTAATAATAATAGTGCACAATCTTATGCTATTAAAGCTAGTAATATTTACGAAGAAAGAAATCAGGTACAAAGTTCAATCGTGCTTAACAAGCATATGAGATGTGAAAAATCAATTATGAAATTCTCAAACCATTATGTTTATGATGATGTGTTAACATTTATGAACACAGATACTACTGAGAATAAACTACTCAAAAATAACTTATTGGCTTTTGATATTCGAGGAATTAAGTCGGTTCAGCATTTTAACCAAGCAGAAATCGAAGCCTGTCAAAGAATCGTGGCCACACTAGTTAAAGAACATGGTGAAGATATCAAAAAGGACATCGGTATTATCACCCCATTTTCAATACAAGCAAAAAAACTAAGTAAGCTATTCGATGGAAAAATTGCGGTAGGCACTGTTCATACTTTTCAAGGTGATGAAAAACAAATCATTATTTTTTCAAGTGTAATTGATTATTTGAATAAGAATTCAAATGGACTAACAAATTTTATCGGGAATAAAGCAAATCTATTAAATGTAGCCTTTTCAAGAGCAAAAAAACAATTTATTTACGTTGGAAACTTCGAAGCTGCCAGAGAATCGCAGAATTATCTAAGTAAAGCACTACAATCAATTACTGAACAAGGAAAATGTTATAGTCTATTTGAGTCCATTGAAATGTCAGAAGAGAAAGAGGACTTGCAAAAAATACTGACTATTTTATCCAGTACTTCCTTCACAAACAAAGAGTCTCCGGTTACCACCTACTTGCATGAATTCATACCAGAAAATATTATCTACGGTGGGGAGAAACACAATGAATTATTAATGAAGCTCATTACTATAGCAGAAAAAAGTATTACGATTGTTTCTCCCTGGATCAGTAACTATGTAGTAAATGAACACTTTTTGAAAATTATAGATAGTCAGATTAAACAAGGAACCACTATCCAAATCTTTTTTGGTTATAAGGGAGAGAAATTATCTGTTAGATCTGATATTGATAAGATTATAAAACAAGATGTGACATGGAACACAGATGGCGTTAGAACAGCAATCTTAGCCTTAGAAAAATTATTAGAAAACAATCTTGTTCATAATCCACCTTCACATGTAAAATTACTTTTAATTGACAACACTTACCTTTTCATTGGTTCATTAAATTGGCTGATGAATAGCGGAAAAAACAATCAAAAAGAAATCAGCTATTTAGTAACAGATAAGTCTAGTATAGAGTACGTTAATCAATATTATGCTAAGTGATCTTTAGTGCATATCAGAAATAACTTCATCTTATTTGCAAATCCAACCCTTAAAATGTCTCATTTTCAGAGGATGCAACGCAGTGAGAATCTTCCGCTCATTCTCCCAGTATGGAAAAAGATGAGAAAGAGCACTAGAGATGAGTTGTTACTGAGGCACTGCTTATCAAGCTTCCAAAAAGCATAAAATTATTTTGGTTTTGACCTGACTCAATCATTGAAAAAATTCTATTTGGACTTTTCACGTTCTGATAAGAGCAGTGTTAAATGTTGCTTTTACCAGGTATTTTAGATCTCTATTAGTCCAAAATGCCATTTGTCTTTTAGAAAACGCGCCTAAATCATGTATTTTTTCAAAAATGTACGCCTATTTATATTATACTATGATTTTCGCTGCCGTACGCCTGTTGTCAACTTATCCAGCTATACATTCTCTAACCAAAAAATCCTATGAAATCAAGTGTTCGATAAATGATTTCATAGGATTTTTATTGATTTAGTCTGAAACATAACACTGAAAGTCCTGTCCTGATTTTCTTATAGCTTAATAAGCTTACTCTATACTCTCATTTTTTACTCTTCTAATCTACACTTTTCATTGATATTAATTTTTCTTATTCTCCTACCGATAAAATAGCAAAGGCTATAATCATACGAAAAATACTAGTTAAACTATTCGATACGCAGGTTCTTTGACCTAATGATTGATGCAAATAAGTAGAATGATCTAGTTTGTCCCTCAAGGTTACTTGGAAAAGAACCTCAATTAGCGATCGAACTACAAGCCACTTTTGTCCTTTTAAAGAGCGACAGAAAAAACTGTAAGTCAATCGTTTTCACTTTCATTCTCTTTGGTGAGGGTAGTAGCCCTCATGGATGTTTGTTTCGATCTCTTTTTCAAATCGTCTTTCCTACACGCTTATTAGCTCGTTTCTACTTTAATAAGTGTATAGGTCTCTCTATTTCTCACATTTCAAAAAAATGAAACAGGTGACGAGGAAATTGGCAGCTTCATCGTGTTTTGCTCCTCATCATTTAACCCTCGATACCAATACAAATCAGCAAGCAGTATTTCTGCAAACCGCTCTTCTATTTCCAACCCAATTTCACCTATACTGTAGATTAGCTTGACCTTTGTTTCTTCTTCACTTAAATCTAAAAAGGCCTTCCCATTAAGTAAGGAAAAATCATCCGCACTTTGAAGATCATTCTCCCAATCATGCCAATTCAAAACCTTTCGAACAACTAGAACTAATTTTTGCTCACCATTAAACGCCCTTCTTCTTATTATTTTCCAAAAAGCAATATACTCCGTCAAGTGTAAGAGTGAGTATATTCCTTTGAAGCGTAGCATCTGTGATTGTCATATCATGGAATGAAATATACTCCATTGTCTTGCATATCCGCTTATCCATCAGTAGTCCTTTCCCAACAGTTTTCTATCGTTCGCCTATTTCAAACTACCATGACAGACAGTATTCCATCACTCTTCCGCTGAACACATACTCCCCCCAAAATACAATTTGTAAATGTTCACACTACAAATGAAAAAAATTACTAATTTAAATATTTCTATCAAAGTCTTTTATCGCCGTTATCGTTTGTGAGAATATCGGTTTAAAATATGAATTTTATTATGAGTTAGAAATTCCCCTAGTTGAGTTTCTAATTTTTTTACAAAAGAATCCAGTTTCTTATTATTTTCACAATCAAGCTTAACAGAGACTGATTCTGTGTCACTAATTTTCACTAAGTATGTTGTTCCATCTTTCTCATCTTTTACAGTCAGATTAATTCCTATGACGAATGCAAATTCAACATAACGATGCATGCGAATGCTTAATTCATCCAATACTTTCTTATCAGCTGGTGTCAACAGCTGTTGCAGTTTAATCAGCGTATCTCCCGTTCCGGAGTTATACACATCCTTGTATTTTAATAAATCACCATTTCCCATATTAGTTTTTCCGACGGTAACAACCATCCCATCGTTTCTAAATGTCACCCACAGATAATGCTTTGTGTTATCTCTTATTTCACGTATTGGCCGCGCTGCCTCATTAGTACCTCCAAAAGCATTTGCCCATATTTTTCTTTCGATTTTTCTTACTTCAGCATTCGTTGTTTTTATTGCTTCCTCTGTCTTTTTTGTTATATCTCTTTCAATCACCGCTTCATTTAGTTCACGTAAATCAATTTTTTGGGGCGTTGAAGCAATGGACTGCAAGCCAGAGTCCACTAGCCATTCCTCAATTAATTTTTTGACTATTCCTTCATTTTCTTTTTTCTCTATTGATGTTTTTTTATTGTAATCTTCACTTTGTTTATCAGCTTCTTCATACCTTTTTATCCAAGTTACCAGTTTAAAAACCTCCTAGAAAAGAGCTTGTGCTATCATTAGCTCACGTTATTTTTCATTTGTACAATTAGTTACATTTCCAATTCAGCCAATTAAATCGAAACAAACTTCAACTTTCCTAATTTCGTGTGAGAATCTTCCTATTTTATTCAGGATACCAATTAATCGCTGCTTTTTTTGCCTGAGAAAATAGTTGCCGATAACTTAGCTGATAGGCGACTCCTTCTTTTATAAAATGTGTGCTGCATTGGCGAAACTCGAAAGGAATATTCTGCGCAATACACTGTTGGCGAATAGCGAGAACCCATTTGTAATCCATCGCTCGCCCTTGCTTGTGATATTCTCCCCCAGCCATGACTAATTCAATATCTCCTAAATAATCAGAAAGGTCAATTGCTCCCAATAGAGGCTGACAAATAATATTTTTATGCCTAATAGGTAAAGCATGTAAAATAGGTAGCCGCTTATCTGCCATTTTCTGATTTTCAACAGAAACACCGATTGTTACATTTTCATAGCCTCTACCCCAATCACTCGGTAAACAATCATTCAAACGTTCGATCCTTTTTGTTAGAAAAACAAACTGACAATCGGAGCGTTCACGAATCATCGCCCAGCATTCCTCTCGCCAAACATCCGCTTCTTCAATTAAAAAATCACTTTTAAAAGACGTATAAATTGTTGAGCCTGAGCTGATTATATAACTTCCATTGCGCTTTTTAATTGGTGCATCAAATCCAGGTGCCTTTATAATTTTATCGATTTTAAGCTTTCTTTTTTTAGCCCCCTCATGAATAAAACAATAACGGCAGCCTTCACTCACTCGTTTGCAGCCGTTCCAAGGATTCCAGAATGCCATGGAGCTCTCCCTCTCTTTCAAAGCTGTAGTCTGTCTATTTATGGTACCATAAAGTGGATTTTCTAGGCTCTGAAAATAGAAATAAATTAATCACTGTTTCAATGATGAAATGATTTCTATCCGAAAAAAAGTGATACTTTATAGAAGAAGACCGATTGATGAAAATAGTTTGTACATGCCATTGACTTGTAAGCACATAGTTCAAGGATAAACAAAAAACGCATCTACTTTTAAATATGACTCTCTTTATTTAGGTTTTCAATTTGAGTTAAGCTAAATCGCAAATAGCTATAGTTTTTAAACTCTCGTAGTAGACTAAGAATCATTAACTCGCATAAACTTAAATGCATTTCAAAAAAAGAAGGTGGGACATAACTAATTAAGTTATTCCACACCTTTGTAAAATCTTAATAAACGGCGGGAACAGAAGCAACTCCTTCGAAAATAAGCTGAAATTCCCAAAGATTTGAGGAACAATCTTCGTGAATTCCTTCTTATTTCTCGGAGCTAAACACTTCTGTCCCGACCTCGTAAACATGTATTCTCAAAGTTCATTTTCAAAGTAATCATTATCTATACGGAACTGCCTGTATACTTTGGCTACTTCAATTCCAACACCATACTGCATCATCAGCTCAGTTAACTTGATTCCGTCAATTAGAACAATCCCCTGATTTTTAGCAAATTCCTGTGCCCCACCAGAAAAATTAGAAGTTGTAATAAATACTCCTCTATCTGCATTCACACCTGCCAACGCCCCATAAAAAGACTGAATGGCTGGTCGACCAACTGTATTTCCTTCCATGTATCGCTTTGCTTGAATATAAACCGTACTTGTTCCTAGAGGGTCTTGGTTTATAATTCCATCAATCCCACCATCATTGCTTCGATTTGTTATTTTAGCGTCTCCATTCTTTCCACTGTAGCCCATTGAAACAAGTAAATCTACTACTAAGCTTTCAAAGAAAGAAGGATTTACTTGTCGTACTTTATTTAGTAATTCGATAGCTATTTCATTATTTTGATTAGTAACTAAACTTTCAATATCTACTTTTTCTTGATCAATTTCAGTAATTGAAAGCTTATTCCCCGTCCGTTCATTTCTAATGGCAAGCTCCTGTTTATATTTTTTAAATGCTGGCAGTTCTTCTAAAATTTTCTTAGTCAGTGTATCTCCATACTTGTTTAGTATCGATAGACCACTATCGGTAATCTTGTATACACCACGTCTAGGTCTTTCTATCAATCCAGCTATATATAAGCTACTGATAGCAAAACTAAATCTATTTACTAAAATGCCGTCACTATCAGGATAATTTGGGTATTTAATCATTAAAATAGAATCCGGAATTTGTAGAGTATCAATGACACGCTTTCTGATAACACGATTTGTCACTATTTCTCCATCTTTCACTGCATTTAATACATAAGGAATCAGTGATTCATTCGTTGGAATTCCGTTTGCCGATTGCTTGAGCTTTTGCCAATCTTGGTTATTCATATACCTCCTATATTTTACTCTTGTCGATACTATCTAATAAAATATAATCGAGTACCTCTTCACTTCTAGTGTTCACACATTATTTTTTCAGTAAAAACTGAGACACTCTCTTATTCTGGAATCTCTATTAATAGTAATTTTTTATCTTCTATTTATGATACGGCTCCCCCTTTATTATCCTATACGCCCGATATATTTGTTCGACGAGTATGAGTTTCATCAATTGATGTGGGTAAGTCATTTTTCCAAAGGAGAGTTGTTCGTTGCTCCTTTTCATGACGGCTTTACTTAGTCCAAGCGAGCCACCAATGACGAAAGTGAGCTGGCTTTTTCCTTGAATGCCGAGATTGTCGATTTGTTTTGCAAAGTCTTCACTGCTAAGCTGTTTTCCATTGATGGCTAAAACAAAAACGAATTCCTGCTCTTTAATTTTTGCGAGGATTCTCTCGCCTTCTTTTTCTTTCACTTGAATCATTTCAGCTTGGCTCAAATTCTCAGGTGCTTTTTCATCAGGTACTTCTATTAAATCGATTTTTGCGTATTTTGATAATCGTTTAGTATATTCTGCAATCCCTTGTACAAGGTATTTTTCTTTTAATTTTCCAACAGTAATAATTTTTATATGCATTCTTTTCCCTACTTTCGTCGTTTCCTTCTCTAGTTTACCATGAATGAATGAAAGATTTCCCCAATTCTTTGTTTCTTCCTATATAAAGTTACCAACAGACTTATGCACATTACCCACAGGTTTATCCACAGAGATAGTGGTGGAAACTCCTTATTTATTAAGGAATAGTTAAGCAAACGTATGTTTTCCACCAAGTTATCCACGTTATCCACAAATTTGTGCATAACTTTCCTCTTATTTTTCCACTAAAATCTTCCCAGTTTTTCCACACTTTATGGGGATAACTTTGATTTTTTCACCTTTTGTAAGATTTTTTTCCAAATCTTGTTCATAAAAAGTTCAAAGTCCCATAGTAGACTAAAGCTATCGAAAGAGATTATACTTATATCAGTGAGTATGGAATGTTTAGGAGGAATGAATAATGGAAAATAATAATAATAATAATTTAACACCAGAAAAAAAATCTTCTGGCTTTTGGAAACGATTTGGTGCAGGTCTTGCAGGAGGAGTCATTGGCGGTGTGTTCATCGTTGGTGTTGCTTATTTAGCAATGGGCTCTAGTTTATCCCCAAGTACGACAACAAACTCCAGTGGCTCTCAAAATTCAAGTGGAGAAACAACCGTAAGTCCAGTAAAAGTAGATGTGAATTCAGACATTACTGAGGCGGTTGATAAAGTTCAGGATGCCGTTGTTTCTGTAATCAACCTGCAAAAGCAACAACAATCCAGTGGGTTTGGCGGACTTTTTGGCAGTCAACAAAGTGAATCAAATAATAAAAATGCTTCTGGTTCTTTAGAAGAAGCGAGCGAGGGAAGTGGAGTTATTTATAAAAAAGAAGGCGACACCGCTTATATCGTTACAAATAATCACGTAGTTGAGGGACAAGATGGACTTGAAGTTCTATTAAAAGATGGGACAAAGGTTTCTGCTGAATTAGTTGGAACAGATGTTTATACTGACTTAGCCGTTTTAAAAATCAAATCAGACAAAGTATCTACAGTTGCTACGTTTGGTGATTCTGATAAAATTAAAGTTGGCGAACCCGCAATAGCAATCGGTTCTCCTCTTGGCTCTACTTATGCAAACTCTGTAACCTCTGGGATTGTTTCTTCTCTAAATCGCCAAGTGGTTATGCAAAGTGAATCTGGTGAAACAGTTGCCAATGCAAATGCTATTCAAACAGATGCAGCGATTAATCCTGGGAACTCAGGGGGGCCATTAATTAACACAGCAGGACAAGTTATTGGGATCAATTCTAGTAAAATTGGTTCAACCCAAGAAAGCACTTCTAGCGTAAGCGTGGAAGGAATTGGCTTTGCGATTCCAAGTAATGAAGTTGTTAATGTCATCAATCAATTAGAGTCTGATGGAAAAGTAACACGCCCAGCCCTAGGGATTTCTATGCGTGATCTTTCTTCTATCTCTGCTCAACAGCAAAAAGAAATCTTGAAAGTTCCTAGTTCTGTGACAAACGGCGTAGTTGTTATTGATGTAAATAATGCAACGCCTGCTGAAAAAGCTGGTTTGAAACAATATGATGTGATTACAAAAATAGATGGAAAAGAAGTTAGCTCTGGTGTTGCATTGCAATCCGCTCTTTATAAGAAAAAAGTCGGTGATTCTGTGAAAATTACCTTCTACCGTGGTGAAACAGAAAAAACTGTAACCGTTGATTTAACAATTGACCAATCTGCTTTACAATCAGCAGAATCAAAATCAGAAACAGGAAACTAAGCAATTTTGAATAGATACACAACAGGAAAAAGGAAGCGTGAGAAATTCTCACGCTTCCTTTTTCCACTTTTTTACACACCTACTTCAAATGCTTCTCCAACCACTGCATCAAAAGGCAATTCTAAAATTCCTTTTTTCTCAGGTGCATTAGCCAGTCTTAATTCTTTTGCTGAGCAAATCATTCCAAAACTCTCCACTCCGCGTAATACACCCGGCCAGATAATTAATCCATCAGGCATCATCGCTCCAGGTTTTGCCACCACTACTTTTTGACCTGCTTTCACATTTGGTGCGCCACAAACGATTTGTAGAACTTCGCCGTCTGCCACTTCAGTTTGTGTAATAGATAAGTGGTCTGAGTCTGGATGTTTCTTACAGCTTTTTACAAAGCCCACAACGATTTTGGGTTCCAAGTCGACCACTAATTCATCTTCAAAGCCTGCTTGCTTCACTAGACGATTTAATTCAGCCACTTGTTCTTCCCCTAATGAGATTTGGCCCGTTCCTTCAATAGTCAAATAGTCTGAGATGTGGAAAAAATTCCAAGCAACGACTGTTCCTTCAATGGTTTGTATTCTTGCAACATTTCCTTTACGTTCAACAACGTTTTCTACTTCTTTATCATTAGCAATAATCACCATAAGTGTATCGCCAACATGTTCTTTATTGTATGCAGTTATCACGTGCGTACCTCCTGAAGTCTCTTTTTTCTCACTAGAGTAAGTTTAGCAGAATTTTCATTTTGCTTCATGAGAATTTTTTCATGAAAAAAGAGCTCTCCTTTTTTATTGTAGGTTTAAACAAACAGACTTTGTTCATCTATTCCTTAAAAAGAGAAACCCTAGTTTTTTATTTTATCTTTACTTATTTAGCTACTTCTGTATCCTCTGTGCTTGATACAACTAACACGTCACAAAGTGCTTCTCGAATGATATAACTTGAAACACTCCCAATCATAAAGCGTTCTACTGCATTTAAACCTGATTGACCTACCATAATTAAATCAATCTGATATTTTTCAGGTAATTGATGGGACATCGCTTCTTTCGCCGAGCCATAAGCGACAATTCCTTCTATTTTTTCATAGTTTACTGATTTTCCGTAATCCTTGCACTCTTGAATCAATTTTTTTGCTTCTTCCGTTTCTTGATCCACTAAGGTTTGATTCATAGGTGTATAGCCCATGAAATTGTAATATTGCTGGTCAATGACATTCGCAACATAGACAGTCCCTTGATTTCTTCGCGCAACCTCTACAGCTTTTTTAAAGGCGGCATTGGCTTGTTCGCTACCGTCGATTCCCACTAAAATATGTTTATATTCTTGTGTGCTCATCTCTTACCCCTCCAGTATTCTTCTATTTTTGAACACTTTGTATAAACGCTTCAATTTCTTCTTTTGTTTTACGATTCTTATTCACTAAACGACCAAGCTCTTTTCCGTCCTCAATAACAACAAAACTTGGAATCCCAAATATATTCCACTCTACAGCCACATCCATAAATGCATCTCTATCGACTTCAACAAATTGCCATTCTGGAAAATCCGCTTCAATTTCAGGCATTTTTGGTTTAATAAAGTGACAATCGCCACACCAGCCAGCAGTAAAAAAGAAGACATTCTTTCCTTTTTCAACATACGTTGCCAGTTCTTCAAGGCTCTTTGGTATAATCATTCATTCACCCTCTTTTCCCTTATAAGTAAATTATACACTTTTCTTAAAAATGGACAAACGCAAGTGCCCAAATACTCTTTAAAAATTTGTTCCTATCCTCACATGTTCTCTTTAGAAAAATAAAACCGAGAAGCATTTTCGCCTCCCGGTACGTTTCATCTTTTCTCTATTTTCCGTAAACGATTGTATTAACCGTTGATTTGTCTAATCCTTTTAATGTGTGAATAAGCATTTCTTTTGCCGCTTCATAATCTTTGATACTGAACATTGTTTGATGCGTGTGGATGTAACGACCTACAACTCCAATAACTGTACTTGGAATTCCGTCATTTGAGGTGTGTGCTGCGCCTGCGTCTGTCCCACCTTTTGAAACAAAATATTGATAAGGAATATTATTTGTTTCTGCAGTATCTAACAAGTATTCACGTAAACGTGGTAATGTAATCAAACCTGGATCATAAATACGCATTAATGTGCCTTCTCCTAAGTGACCAAATGTCCCATTTTTTGTCACTGTATCGTCTGCAGCTGAACAATCCACTGCAAAGAAGAGATCTGGATTAAACTTATGAACAGATCCTTTTGTTCCTCGTAAGCCTACTTCTTCTTGTACATTTGCTCCCGCAATTAATGTATGTCCCAATTTTTCTTCTTTTAATGCTTCTAGTGCCTCTAAAACAACCGCACAGCCATAACGATTATCCCAAGATTTGCTAATGATGTTTTTCCCATTCGCCGTTTTGATTGTTTCAACTAGAGGAACGATTGTATCTCCCGGAAGTACTCCATAGCTTTCAGCTTCCGCTCTTGATTCAAAGCCTGCATCAAATAAAATATCTGTTACTTCCAGTTGTTTTTGACCACTTGTTCCACGTAATAAATGTGGTGGTACAGAAGAAGAGATACATGGATAGTTGCCTTTACGTGTTTTCAAGGTGAATCGTTGAGCAGAAACGACGTATGGATTCCATCCCCCAAGAGGAACGACTTTGAATAATCCATTCTCTTGAATTTGTGTTAGCATAAAGCCTACTTCATCCATATGTGCCGCAACCATGACACGAGGAGCATCTGCCTCTTCATGATTTCTAAGACCAAATACGCCACCTAATCCATCATACTGAAGCTCATCTACAAGAGGTTCCATATGTTGTTCCATGTACGCGCGAATCTCATGTTCAAATCCGCTTGTTCCTTGCAATTCCGTTAATTCTTTGATTCGTTGAAATGTTTTTTCTTCCATTCACAGCTCATCTGACAATTGCCAGACAATACCCCTTCCTTGCAATAAAATTTGATAGGCAGCTTACATTTATTTGAAGCATACTTATCGATTCGTTTTTTATTATACCTCATTTTTTTAACATTTTAAGGTATTTCTTTCTAAGATTTTTCATAGAGTATGGTAAAATATAGATAATGTAATACAATATGAGCTTGTTTGCCGTATGGCGCAAAGGAGGAGGAATTCCTAATGAATGAAGACAATCAAATTAACTACTTTAAAGGTGGCCTAGCACTAGGAATGAGCTTTGGTTTAGTTGGAGGGATTGCTTCCACCATTTGGTACCATAAAAAGCGGACATTAGCCCCAGATCAAGTCTTAGAAACAGTGAAATCTGCTTTTCTAAAAGAAGGACCTATTGATGGCTCTTGGATTTCGTTTGAAAAACATCCCTTAAGAAAATTTGCGATTCGCTCGCAGGGGTATCTAGGCGGTATTTCTCGTGTAGAGGATGGTCAACTTGTCCAATATGAATTTATTGCTGATGCTTATACAGGCACGGTTATTGACGTAACTCGCGTAAAGGAAAACTAGATAGTTTTAGCAAGTATGAACTCTCTCCATAGATATTGGGTAGAGTTCTTTTTCGGCATCTTATTCTCTTTTATTTTGGTATATTATCCATATCGAACTATTTATTTGCAACGATACATATATTTAGATGAACCACCTATCCAAATTAGACAATAATAATTTTTTTACTATTTACGACTACTTTAAAAAGGATGACCCTATGAGGTTCTGTTGCAAAGTTTAAATGGAGAATATCTGACTTCTAATTAATGAGCTATCTAAGCAAGAATTCCTAATAGTCCCTTATTTCATTGCAAATAGAAAAGCCGAAGAGAGTTCCCTCTTTTCGGCTTTTCTTGTAACTCGAATCGTTTCCATGCCCTTAATCGTAGCAGAAGCTGTCCGAAGACTTTGATAAAATTTTTTTGCTATTTAATTGGACGATGTTCTTGCTCAATTAAGTAGATACTTGACTAGTCGATGCTTTTTCCTAGTATATAGATCATATCTTTTCAACTTCTTGAAAGCACCGCTAATAGAAGACGCTTTATCGGTGACTAGAACCTGCTGCTCTCTGAACTGTTTTTTCAATCATTTTAGAAATACGTACGCAACTTGTGTATTGTAATCAAATATCTAAAGTGGCACCACCTGCATCAATTGCTCGATACAAGTAGTGCCGATTTCCTTTAATTTTGATATACGTTTCATCTAGTTTCCATGAATAAAAGAACTGTTTATTTTTTCCAAATTTGATAAAGAACTTCTAACTCATGGATAAACGCTCCTGTAAGACACAGTCTGATACCTTTGTCTTGCAGGAGCGTTTATCCAATCAGATGCTTTTTTATTTTTGATTCATCCGCTGATTGATTTCTGTTTCAGATGGCATTCCAGTCTGTGCACCTAGCTTTTGAACAGATAAAGAAGCGCCTATACCAGCTCTTTTTATTGCTAAATCTAGTCGAGTTCCTTTACTTAGCTCCACTGCTAAAATACCATTAAAGGTATCCCCTGCACCCGTTGTATCTACAACCTCAACTGAAATTGACTTCACGGTCACAACTTCTCCTGAGTGAACAAATGACGTCCCTAGCTCACCTCTTGTTACGATGAGCTGTGTTTCTTTATGTGCTTGACTCCAACTTACCATTGCTTGTTCAAGTTCGCTATCATCTGCAAATTTTTGTCCGCAAATTGACATGAACTCCGTTTCATTTGGCGTAATATAGTCTACCCACTGAATTAATTCCACGACCTCAGGTACAAAAGGAGCTGGATTTAAAATCGTCTTCACTCCTTTTTCTTTCGCCAAAATTAAACCCTTTTTGACAGATTTAACTGGAATTTCCAACTGTGTTAACAAAACTTGACTTTCTTCAATGATGGAGGCAACAGAATCAATATAGTCTTCACTCACTAACTCATTTGCGCCTGGAACCACCGTAATACAATTATCTGTTGGCAATTTAAAGATACTTGCAATGCCCGTAAACATATTCTTTTCCACATCTAAATACGTTAAATCTAAATTTTCCTCTGCTAGATGCTTCAAAACCTTCTGTCCAAATGTATCATCACCAAGCTTTCCTAGCATCGTGACTTCCCCACCGAAACGTGAAGCGGCAACTGCCTGATTTGCTCCTTTACCGCCAATCATATAATTGATATTTTCACCGATAATGGTTTCACCTATTTCTGGCAGCCGATTCGTCGTAATGACGATATCTGTATTTAAACTACCTAAAACAACTACTCTATTCATCAATCTTACCTATTTCCCTTTCATAAACATAAAAACTCCCCATTCTTTCCCTTTTCTCCACCGTCATTTCTGCAATCTTTTCAAATTGATTCTTTTGAAAGAGGCGCTGCATCGGAAAGTTTGTATGATTGGTACAGGAATATACATGTTCGCCTACTTGGCAAAAGTGGCTAATACAAAAATCTAGCCAGCATTTGCCAATTCCTTTCCCAGTTTCATCACTATGAGTCACGAGTCTTTTAATAAACCAATTTAGGTCCTCTTTGTTAAAGCCTTTTCCACTCATCGGTTTTCTGGTAAATGTTCCCATACAGACAATCCGTCCCACTTCCTTGATTAGAAAGAGTTCTTCTTGTCGAATATCTGTTAAAATATCTGATGAATTTGGATACTCTTGTGTCCACTGATAAATGCCTTGTTTTGTCATAGATTGTTTAGCAGATGCCAAAAGTTGTTCCAATTCAGATAAATCAGTTTCTACAGCCGGTTCAAATATCATCATATTGAAAAACTTCTTTCTTAAATTAATAAGGTAATAAGACTAAAGAAAGTACAACGACTAAAATAATTCCGATAATGGTAGGTACACTGGTTCTCTTCAATAATTTAACTGGGCTTACGCCAATTGAAGAAGAAACAATCATCACTACTGCCGCAACTGGTGAAATGGTTCTTGCCAGATTTGCAATCATTTGCATAGGAAGAGCAATCACAATTCCGTCAATCCCTGCACGCTCTGCAATATTTGGAATCATATCGATAACCGCATAGAACATTGCTAATCCACCACCGCTTAAAATACCAAATAAAGCAGTTGCACCACTAAAGATTAGCGTGGTTAGAACCCCAGCAGATTGTGAATTTTCCACAGCAGACATTAATGAATCAATCACTCCTAGATTTTGAATCGCTGTTGTAAATAATGATCCCCCTACAACCAGCATAACAACTTGACTAAATCCTTGTCCCATTCCTTTGAACATTTCAAGTGCACTGTCTTGTGCCACTTTGAAAGAGCGTTTACGAATCGTTTCAATGATTAAAGCAATAAAGAATGAAATCATGGTTAACACGAAGATATCCATAGTGATACCTTCCATGAAGATACCTGCAATTCCTACTGCAACAATTAATAGTAATGGTAACAATGGCAAAATTGCATAATACAGGGGAACAGATGGCGCATCATCAGATGTTTTTAAGCTATCATCCTCAATTGTAACAAACGCTGCATCCCCTTCTTTTTTATCACAATACGTTTGCCAGAAGTACTGAACCACCGCCAAGATTAATAATGTTGGAATCGAAATTTTGGCATGATACAAAACGTAGTCCAAAATGTTGTAGTTTAATGTTTCTGCTGCAATAACATTATCAGCCCCTAATGGTGTAGGCATGATAGTAGCAGTCATCGCTATTACGCCAGCCGCTGTTAAAGAGGAAATCCCTATTCCTTGTAACAGTGGATATAAAATAGCCATTAAGATAATTGCTAAGCTTGAAGCACTTGGTACAACTAGAGACATTAGATTTCCTAGTAAGAAAACTATCGGAATAAATAATGCTTTTGACTTAATCTTTGTCATAGGTTTCACTAAGATGTTTACCGCTTTTTGGTTGGCACCAATCAGATTCATATAACCTGAGTAACCAAACAGAATCATAATAACTAAACCAGCAGAACTAATTTGAGCAATTATGGTATCTTTAAGCTTTAAAAAGACATCAAAAACAGCTAATCCGGTTCCTTCGCCAGCTGCATACAGCTCATGACCAAGAAATACTGAACAAGTTAATAACACTAGTGCGCCAATAATCAAAACAAGTGCAGGATTGTAACTCTTAATAATAAAATAGCCGACAATACCAAGTACAAGTAAAACTAAAATTGCTTCTAACATTTCGTTACTCCTTTTTATTTACAATTTTTTATTGAATCTAAAAACCAAGCTTTAAATTTCGCTTCATCCACATCCACACAAACCTTGCAGTTTGCAGGCTGGCCTAAGTACCCTTTAAGATCGACTAATGTTGCCCCGGCTGTAAGTGTACTTTGTGTTTCCACAGTCACATAGGTTTCTTCAATTTCAAAAACCTCAGGTGCTAAAAGATAGGCAATTGCACAACTATCGTACATCTTTAAGCCAGTATTAAAACTACCTCCACGATATTTTTTAAACAAATGATACATCATGTTCCCTGTAGGATTCATATCTTTAATTTTTTCACTGTCTTCTGGATAAACAAGTGCTTTTAGCCCAACATCAAGTCCCGCCATCGCCATTGGAATACCGCTTTCAAAAACAATTTTTGCAGCCTCTGGATCAACAGCAATATTAAACTCAGATAATACCCCTTTGTTACCTCTTGCTAATGAACCACCCATAATAACGATTTCATCAATTTTGGCACTACATTCTGGATACATTCTCAACAGTAAGGCAATATTTGTTAATGGACCAATCCCTATTAATGTTATCTTTTCATCTGATGCCATCAGTGTTTTGTACATTAAATTTACCGCGTGCTCTTCTGACAAAAGACTGGAATTTGGTTCTGGAAAATCATAGCCATCCATCCCTGTGCTTCCATGGACATCACTTGCATCAACTGCCTCACGTAGTAACGGTCTTCCTGCTCCTACTGCTACTGGAACGTCCTTTCCCCAGAAAGATAGTAGCTTCAAAAGATTTTTTGTCACTTTCTCTACACTCACATTACCTGCAACCGTTGTAAACAATTGAACATCCAACTTTGAGTCAAACAAAGCGATTGCAATTGCAATTGCATCATCAATCCCGGGATCTGTATCAATGATTACTTTTCTACTTTTTACCAAAATCTGTTCTCCTCCTTTTTTGATAAAGCGGTTTATCAAATGGTTAAAAAAAAGAAATTCTCAAGAACTTCTTTTTATGATAAAACGCTTTATCATTTCTACACCCACATATTATCATCAATGGAAACCGCTGTCAACGTTTATTTTTTGAACACTATCTTTTATGATTAAACTTGGATTAAGCTGAATCAATCGGTTCGCTGTTTTCGCTGTCAGGGCGGTCAAAAGTACCTCAACCGTTTTTTTACCTAGCTGATGAATATCCTGATCAACCGTGGTCAAAGGGACATCTAACATTTGGATAAGCTCCAGATTATCATAGCCCACGATAGAGATATCTTCTGGCACACGTAGTCCAAGCTCTTTTGCTTTTTGCTTAATTCCCAAGGCAATCATATCGTTTCCTGCAACAATTGCGGTAATTTCTTTATTATTGAGTAGTTTATCTGCCTTCTCATAGGCATCCTCATATCTAAATTCCGTCGTCACACTCCATTCGTCATGAATTGTCACTTGGTATTCATTCATTGCATCTAAATAGCCTTCATATCGAAATTGACTATTAATAATAGTTTTTGGAGACATCATGGTGCCAATGCAGCGGTGCCCCATCTCTAATAAATAGCTTGTCGCTAAATAACCGCCCAATCGATTATTGAAAAAGACTTGATTACAAGAAAAGTTGTCAATTCCACGGTCAACCAGAACATAGGGAATTGTAATGTCAGAAAGTTCTTTTTTCAACTGGTCAAGCCGATTGTAAGACTCATTTGAGATAGCTAAAATTAAGCCATCTACACCACGGTTTAATAATAATCGTATTAACGTTCGTTCATTTTCATACACGTCATCTGTATTTACCAATATTAACAAATAGCCACTTTTTCGTAGCTCATCTTCTAAAATTTTAGCTAATGTTGAGAAAAAAGGGTTGTTTATATCAGGGATAATCAGTCCAATCGTATTGGTCTTATTGGTAGCTAATCCCTTTGCTACAAGATTAGGTGAATAATTGTTTTCTCTTGCAATTTTTTTAATTTCTGCCTTTTTCTTATCCGAAATTCGAATGGGCTTGTCATTTAGCACTCTGGAAACTGCCGCAACAGAGATATTCGCCATTTCTGCAATATCTTTTAATCGCATTCTCTTCTCACCTGCTTTATTAGGATTCTATTTGATATTATCTGTATTATATCATGATTAAGTTTTTATGAAAAAGAGAGACTTAAAAAAATCGTTCTCGCCTGAATGCTTCCAGAAAAATAGAGCTTCTATCAAATATAGAAACGAGGATGTTACAGAATTTTTTAGGATCCAACTTTTGGGTAAAAAAAGCTTGGGACATAAGTTTTAACTAAAAATCTAGATGACAAAAAAAGCATTACACCTTTTGTCGCAACTACTCGTGAGACCATAAGGTATAATGCCTGTTTTATTGCTTACTTCTTCTCGCCGTTTTCATCACTTAACAGTGCTTTACGTGATAGATTCACGCGGCCTTGCTTGTCGATTTCTGTTACTTTTACAAGGACTTCATCACCTAGCTTGATTACATCCTCTACGTTGTTTACGCGTTCGTTTGCTAATTGAGAAATATGAACGAGTCCATCTTTGCCTTTAATCAAGTTGATGAAGGCGCCAAATTTTTCAATACGGACAACTTTTCCTAGATAAACTTCGCCAACTTTAACTTCTTTGGTTAACTCTTCAATAATCTTAATTGCTTTTTGGATCATGTCTGCATCAGCAGAAGCAATACTTACATTTCCGTCTTGATCAATATCAATTTTCACACCTGTTTCATCAATAATACCGTTAATTGTATCGCCACCTTTACCGATGACATCTTTGATTTTAGCAGGGTCAATTTTAATCATTTCAATTTTCGGAGCGTATTCGCTTAGTTCAGCACGTGGTTCTGCGATAGTGGATGTTAATTCTTCCAATATTTCTAAGCGTGCTTTTTTCGCTTGTGTCAATGCTTCTGTTAAAATTTGTTCCGTAATTCCTTGGATTTTAATATCCATTTGTAAAGCAGTAATTCCATCTTTTGTTCCAGCAACTTTAAAGTCCATATCCCCTAAATGATCTTCTAATCCTTGGATATCTGTTAAAATTGTATAGTTTTCGCCATCACTGACAAGTCCCATAGCAATCCCTGCTACTGGCGCTTTGATTGGTACACCTGCATCCATCAATGCTAAGGTTCCAGCACAAATACTTGCTTGAGAAGAAGAACCATTTGATTCTAATACTTCTGCTACTAGACGAATTGTGTAAGGGAAATCCTCTTCACTTGGAATAATTTGTGCTAATGCACGTTCACCCAACGCACCATGTCCGATTTCACGACGTCCAGGTGATCCTGCACGGCCTGTTGACCCTACAGAATATTGAGGGAAATTATAATGATGGATAAAACGTTTATTTTCTTGAATACCTAAGCCATCAATAATTTGATGCTCACCTAATGGAGCAAGCGTACAAGCAGAAAGTGCTTGCGTTTGTCCACGAGTAAATAACCCAGAACCGTGAACACGCGGTAACAATTTAACTTCTGATGCTAGTGGACGGATTTCATCTAGCTTACGTCCATCAGGGCGAATTTTATCGATGGTAATCAATTCACGAACGACATCTTTTTCTAAATCTTCAGCAATTTGTTTTACTTCTTTAAGAAGACGTTCTTCGTCTTCTTGACCTGCGAATTTTTCAGCATAGGCTTCTTTCACTTGGTCTTTTACTGCATCAATATTATCTTCGCGTGCTAATTTTTCTTCTGTCATTACAGCTTCCTTCATTGTGCCGTAATACTGGTCAAACGCTTCTTTTTTCAAGTCTGCGTCAACTTCCAAAAGTTTAATTTCCATTTTAGGCTTGCCAACTGCAGCAACGATTTCTTCTTGGAATGCAACTAATTCTTTGATTGCTTCAAAACCAAATAACAATGCCCCAAGCATGTCTTCTTCTGAGACTTCTTTTGCGCCGCTTTCAACCATGTTGATTGCTTTTTTTGTTCCAGCAACAGTTAATTCAATGTCTGTTTTTTCTGCTTGCTCCACTGTTGGATTCAGTACATATTCACCATCTACACGACCCACATCTACCCCTGCAATTGGTCCGTCAAACGGAATATCTGAAATCGCAAGCGCTAGAGAAGAACCAAACATTGCAGCCATTTCTGGTGTACAATCTTGTTCCACACTCATCACTGTATTTGTAATTTGAACTTCGTTACGGAATCCTTCTGCAAACATCGGACGAATTGGACGGTCAATTAAGCGAGCGGTTAGTGTTGCATTTTCACTTGGGCGTCCTTCACGTTTAATGAAGCCTCCTGGAATTTTTCCGACCGCATACATTTTTTCTTCATAGTTTACAGTTAATGGGAAAAAGTCAAAATCTCTTGCATCCTTAGATGCTACAGCAGCTGTTAAAACAACTGTATCTCCATAACGCACAAGTACCGCTCCATTTGCTTGTTTTGCTAGCTGACCAATTTCGACTTGTAGAGGACGTCCGCCCCAATTTGTTTTAAATACTTGTTTTTCTGACATGTATAGCTCCTTTTTGCCTTGTGAAAAGTAAGACGCTACTAAACAAATGAAAACTCCTAAATGAACTTAGACTCTTTCATTTGGTTAGTAGAAGCCCGACAAACTTTTCATAGGCGGTTTTTTTGAAGCGTAAGGTGCTTCTGACCTTGATTTTTACGTGATTGCTCACCTTGACTGTCTGTTAGATAGTCAATAACAAAAAAGTGAGATTCGCTTTGAACCTCACTTTTTCCATTTTAATTAACGACGTAGTTCTAAGCGTTTGATTAGTTCACGGTAACGTTGAACGTCAGTTTTACGTAAGTAAGCTAACAAGTTACGACGGTGACCAACTTTTTTCATTAGTCCACGGTAAGAATGGTGGTCTTTTTTGTGGAAACGAGCATGTTCATTTAGGTGATTGATTTCTGCAGTAAGTACAGCGATTTGTACTTCTGGTGAACCAGTATCTCCTTCGTGACGTGCATATTCGCTAATAATTTGATTTTTTTGTTCTTTTGACATTGCCATGTCTTTCACCTCTTTCTTCAGATTCATCCTGCGACTGAGTAAAACGTTGGTGATTCGCTCAACCAAGTGACAGGCGGTGCATTACGCACAGGTATACTTTACCCGAAATAAAGCAAAATTGCAAGAAATCTTTTCGCATTCTCTTGCGATTTCAAACAATTTTTTCCCTACTTTTTCTGATTTATGTTAAACTAGATAGGCAGAAAGTTTCACATAGTCAATAAACAACTTACATATAGGCTATTTTATTTATTGACGACTGGAAAGGAGTATTTATAATCTGATGATTACAATGGATGATATCATTCGTGAAGGACATCCAACCCTTCGTGAAGTAGCACAAGAAGTACCTGTTCCACCAACACCTGAAGAGGTGGCATTGGGACAAGAGATGATGGAATTTTTAAAAAACAGTCAAGATCCCGTAAAGTCTGAAGAAATGAACTTACGCGGTGGTGTTGGTTTAGCCGCACCTCAATTAAATATTTCTAAACGAATCATCGCTGTTCATGTTCCAAGTGGTGATCCTGAAAATGAAGAACCTATATTAAGTGCCGTTATGTACAACCCTAAAATTTTAAGTCATTCCGTTCAAGATGCTTGCTTAGGGGAAGGGGAAGGCTGTCTTTCCGTTGACCGAGAAGTTCCAGGCTATGTCGTTCGTCACGCAAAAATCACTCTTTCTTACTATGATAGTGAAGGAAATAAACAAAAAATTCGTTTAAAGAACTATGAAGCGATTGTTGTTCAACATGAAATTGACCATTTAAATGGTGTCATGTTCTATGATCACATCAGTAAAGAAAATCCATTTGCACTAAAAGACGGTGTCTTGGTGATTGATTAAGAAAAAACGTGTCTATCTAATGAAAGTAACTGCCCAAAACCCTAGATTTTGGCGCTCTACTCTCTATTAGAAATGACACGTTCTTTTTTATTCTGATTGGTATAAAATTCCTGCTTCTAGCAATGCCTGTTTTATTTCTTCTAGCTGCGTTTCTTTCTCATAGCGAATGGTGTGCAAATGAATGCCACCTGTCAGCTGTGAAAGTAAAGCCACCTGACTTCCTTCATAGGTCTTTATAAAGGCATCAATATCCTTTGATGTTTTCAGGTGAAGTCCTCCGACTAATTCTCCGTAAATAGGATGGTCCACAATGACATCAACAATTTCTCCGCCGTGCTGTACAATTAATTCCAACTCTTTTCTCGTACCCTCTGGTCCATGCTGAACGGCAATTTTACTAAGCAAACCTTCTTTGCTCTTTGATTCTTCCAGCAAATATCCTCGTGCAGTGGCAATAATTTCTTCTCCACTTGCACGCATAAGAGCAATATCTCCCACAACAATTTGTCGGCTTACACCAAATTGCTTTGCAAAATTACTTGCACTAATTGGCTTTTCACTGACTGACAATTGACGAATAATCTCACTGCGGCGCGCACTTCCTTCAATCACTCCGTGTCCCCCTTGTCTAATTGACTTTGCTGATACGTACGAGAATGTTTCATAATATCTTTGAATGTTTCTGCTATTGTTTTTTTATACTTCGGCTCTTCTACTTTATTTGAAACCCGTTCGATTACTTGCTGTTCACGTGTAGCATCTAAGACTTGTTTGTTACTCGTTTCCTTAATCTCCGCTATTTTTGAAACAGCAGACATCCGTTTTTCCAACAGTTGAACTAGCTGGCTATCAATTGCATCAATCGTCTGACGTTGTTTCGTTAGTGCATCTACGGTTTCTTCTAACTCAATTTCTTTAATTATTCGTGCAGGATTTCCTCCAACAACCACATTATCAGGAAATGATTTTGTCACTACCGCTCCTGCTCCCACAACAACATTATCACCCAAAGTTACCCCTGGCGCTAGAATGGCTCCTCCACCTATCCAGACATTATCGCCTATTTTTATCGGCTTTCCATTTTCTAAGCCGCTATTTCTTTTTACAGGATGTAACGGATGGGTGGCTGTATACAATTGAACATTTGGTCCAAACATACAATTATCACCGATAAGGATGGGACATACATCCAAAAAGGTGCAATTAAAGTTCGCATAAAAATTTTCACCAACATGGATATTAAAGCCATAGTCAAAACTAAACGTAGGCTCAATATAGATGTGCTCCCCTGTGGTTCCTAGTGTCTCTTTTAAAAGCTGACTTCGTATATCCTTGAGCTGTTCCTTATTTATCAGCGCCATTTGTTCACGCGCAAATTTACGGTTTGCAATTAATTCAGGATCAGCAGAAAAATAAAGTTCTCCTGCAATCATTTTTTCTTTTTCACTTCGATATTCAGTCATTTGATTACTCCTTTATTTCTTCTATTTGTTGAAAAACATTCACTCCATCTGCTTCAACAAACGCATACGGTTCAAAGAGCGAAATGGGCGTTTGATTAACTACGATGATTTCTGCCTGAGGCTGTTTATATGCTAATAAATCGCAAAATGGATGAACTTGAAAACTCGTTCCAACAATGACGATTGTTTCTGCTTGTTCCACGGCTGAAACGGCATCCTCCAAGACTTTTTCTTGAAATCCTTCCCCATATAATACAATATTTGGTCGGATTTGCCCACCACAGTCTTCGTGACGGTCACTGACCACATAAGAAGTCCATGGAACCGGACATCCGCATTTACGACAGCTACATGAATACAAGCTGCCATGGAAATTAATTCTATTTTTACTTCCAGCTTTCTCATGAAGTCCATCAATGTTCTGCGTGACAAGCCAAACCGCTTTTTCTTTCTCCAATCCAGCGATTACTTTGTGTATAACATTAGGCTGCGCGTCAGGATGATATAGCTGTTGTACAAATTGATAAAATTTCTCTGGTTCCTGAACCATTGCTTCGTGACTCAACAAATACTCAGGTTGTTCATGCCCTTGATAGATTCCTTTTAAGGAACGATAATCCGGGATACCAGAAGGAGTGGACACACCTGCCCCCGTTAAGAAAGTGATTTTTTGTGCTTTTTTGATTCTTTCGGCTGCTTCCTTCATGCCTATTTTTTCCACGATACTCACCTCGCCTCCATTATACTCGAAGTCATTGGTGTTTAAAAATCATTATGTATAGAAAAAAGAAGAAGCCTTTATTCCATTGGACTCCTTCTTTTTTTGCCTAAGCTTTACATGAATGAACCTAGTTCCTTCTGTAAGAATCAGCTTATTCACATTATAAAAATTCTTTAAAGACTGTAAAATCTATATTCCCGCCTGAAACGACAGCAACAGTTTTCTTTCCTTTCATTAAATGATTCACTCTACCACTTAAAATCGCTGCTGTACTCAATGCACCAGCCCCTTCTGCCACCACTTTTTCTTTCAGCGCTAAAAAGAAAATCGCCTCTTCAATTTCTTTTTCTTCTACTAATATGGTTTCATCAATTCGATCTTTCAAAAGATCATAGGTCAGCGCGCCTGCCAAGGCTACATCGCAGCCATCTGCCAAGGTCCGTGAGGTTCTATTTTCAATAAGTCGATGTGACCAGATAGAACGAATCATCCCATGCACTTGATAGGACTGAACACCAATAATCTTTACCCCTGGGTTGAGCTGCTTTATTGCCAGCGCAATTCCAGCAATAAGTCCGCCTCCGCCAATTGGGACAATAATATTATCTACATCGGCTAAATCTTCAAAAATTTCTATTCCAATCGTTCCTTGCCCATAAATAATTGATTCGTCATCAAAGGGCGAAACAAAAACTTCTCCTGAGGTTTGTGCCTCTGAAATAGTTAACTCTTTTGTTTCATCAAATGTCTCTCCAGCTAATACCACTTCAGCCCCATAAGCTTTCGTCGCCTCAATTTTAGTCAAAGGAGCTGTAACCGGCATAAATATCCGTGCTTTTATTTGTAAAATAGACGCGGCAAGTGCCACTCCTTGGGCATGATTCCCCGCAGAGCAAGCAATTACACCACAAGCTCTTTGTTTTGTTGTTAATTGCGCTAATTTGTTGTAGGCGCCTCGAAACTTAAATGCTCCTGTTCTCTGAAGATTCTCCAGCTTTAAGTAGACTTCGCCATCAACTAAGGCATTCATGGTATTACTGGGCATCAAAGGGGTATGAATAACGACAGGCTTCAACCGGTGATACGTCTCTTTCATCCTCTTTTCCTGTAAATTATCTAAAAGGGGTTCCATCTCGCTAACCTCCACTTCTTTTTTTCAGTTCATCCGTTTACTCACAGTAATTATAGCGCTTTCAATAGATGCCGTCAGCCATTTGAAAGAGAGATGAGAAATTTTTTATTTTCCTCCTGATAATGCAATTCCTTCAATAAATTGTTTCTGAAAAATTAAAAAGATGATAATAAGCGGAATACAAGCTAGTAGTGAGCCTGCCATAACTAGTGGATAATCTGTTCCATACTGTCCGCTTAACGAAGCCATTCCAGCAGATAACGTCATTTTCGTGGTTGAGGTATTCACGATTAATGGCCATAAGAGTGAATTCCAGCCAAAAAGCAACGTAAAAATAGAAAGAGAAATCAAAGCTGATTTTGAGAGAGGCAGAATAATAGTGAAAAAGATACGAATCCTTGAACAACCATCAATCACTGCTGCTTCTTCAATTTCTTTTGGAATGGTCATGAAGAACTGGCGTAATAAAAAAGTCCCAAACGCTGAAAATAATCCGGGTAAAAATAATGCTGGTAAACTATTTAATAATCCTAATTTTTGAATAATTAAATATTGTGGAATAAGAAATATCTGACCTGGAACCATTAATATCGACAGCAGAAGGATGAACAAAAGGTTTTTAAATGGAAATTCTAAGCGAGCAAATGCGTATGCCGCAAGTGCGCAAAAAAATACTTGTCCTACCGTAATAGCAATTGTTGATAAAATCGTATTGATATAGAAATTTCCAAAAGGAAAAATATCAAAAATACGTATAAAGTTCTCCCAATGCCAGACTTCTGGAAAAATCTTGGGCGGGATTTGAATAGATTCAGTTTTTGTTTTTAAGGCGGTTAAAAACATCCAGACAAAAGGAAAAATCATCGTAAATGAACCAAAAATCAACAATAAATGAACGACTGCTTTCCCCGCTTTTTTTGTTTTCATTTCTCTGTTCTCCTAACTTGAGTAATGTACCCACTTTTTCTGTAAGACAAAATTAATGACCGTAATAAGTAAAGTGATGACCAAAAGGATAACGACAATCGCAGCCCCGTATCCTTTATTATTGAAAACAAATGCATTACGATAAAACAAATATGACACAGACTGAACACTTTTTAGTGCCGGATTCGTTTCAGAATACATTAAGAAGATAAGGTCATAAATTTGTAGTGCCCCAATGATTGAAGTAATTAACGTGAAAAACATAGTCGGTGTCAACAAAGGAACGGTGATGCTAAAAAATTTTTTAATCGGCCCTGCACCGTCCATTTCTGCAGCTTCATAAAAATTAGAGGATATTCCTTGCAATCCTGCTAAGTAGATGACAATGGACGTCCCCAAAGAACTCCAAATCCCAACAATAACCAACGCAGTCATCGCCCACTTAGGATCAGTCAGCCAGTTTGGTCCTGTAATTCCTAGACTAGCTAAAAACTGATTTAAAATTCCATATTCTGAGTTAAACATCCACTTCCAAATCATCGCTACAGCCGAAGTCATCGTCACAGCTGGCAAAAAATAAATCACCCGATACACGCCTTTTCCCTTAATTTTTGAGTTCAGCAAAACAGCGATGAAAATAGCAATAACCATCCCGCAAGGAACGGTAAAAAATGCATAGGTAAACGTATTTTTCAACGCCCCGATTAATTCTTTATCTTGAAAGAGCTGCTGATAATTTTTCAAGCCAACAAATTTATATCCCCCAAACATTCCCCATTCAGTAAACGAGTAGAAAACACTTTGAATTAATGGGATAAAATAGAAAATAATTATTCCGACAAACAGTGGGGTTATAAATAACCCCGCTGTTAAAACCTCTTCTTTTTTATAGCGTTTAAGAAATTTCCGTTTGTCGGGGATGGTCATTTTTGATATAAATTTTTTCCTGCTTTCCATCTCCAATTCCACCTTTTCTATTGTGCTAAAAGTTCATTTGCTTTTTTAGCAATCGCTTCTGCACCTGTTTTTGTATCGATTTCTCCCGTCCAAATCTTGTTTACTTCATCTTGTTCAATCGCTATGGCAGCTGCGGAGTTTTTGTAATTAGGAAGTGGCACTGCATACTCTCTTGCATCAACGAAAACCTGAAGATTTTTATCTGGATAAGACTGCACCCACGCATCTTGTGAGCCATCATAAACAGGGATTGTCACCCCTGATTCCGCCACGTATTTCATTGATTCCTCTGTCGTTAAATAAGCAATCCATTTTTTGGCCGCTTCTTTATTTTTTGATCCCTTATACACTACATTTGCCAACGAGTTAGAAGTAGTTACCCGTTTTTTCCCTTTTGGAATAGGGGCAACATCAATTCCTTTCTTGCCATACTCATCACCAAATATAACAGGAACAGACCATGAACCATCTATCCCCATTGCTACTTTATCAGAAAGTAGCAGCTCTGACTGATTCGTGTTAGTAATCAATTCTATCGGAGTCCCAGAGCCTTCTCGAACAAAGCTGTACCAAAAATCCAGACCTTCAATTGTTGCTGGATTATCAAACCCTGATTTTTTCCCATCATCAGAAAATGGATTGCCCTCATTTTCATAAATCATTTCATAATATCCCCCTTGCCATGAAGGAGGAACTGCCATACCGTAAACCCCTTTATCAGCATTCGTCAATTTTTTTGCAGCCGCTTTCCATGTGTCCCATGTCCATGTCTCATCTGGATAAGCGACACCCGCTTCATCAAATAATTTTTTGTTATACCAGAGAGCAGATGAATCAAAATCCTTTGGTACACCATAAAGTTCTCCCTCTCGACTATAAGCATCCAAATATTGAACAGGGATTTTTTCCTTATCAAACGAGACATCAGACAACGGTTCAACAACGCCATTATCAATATAGTCGGTAATTCTCGGAATATTCATCCAAAATACATCCGGTGCATTTTGCCCGGTAACTGCGGTCTCCAGCTTCGTCCAATATTGAGCCCATGGAGTAATTTCAAACTCTACCTTAATACCTGATTCTTTCTCAAACTTTTTGGCAAGCTCTTCGTACACTGGTGCTTGTGCTTTATCCCATAAACCGTAGCGAATGGTTGTGTCTTTTACATTCTCTTGTTTACTCGTCTCTCCAGATGAACAAGCGCCCATGGCTACTAAACTAAGCAACAGTATGAAACTCATCACCCTTTTTTTCATGCTGAATCTCCCCTTTTTATGAAAGTCTCACAGGTTTCGAGGTATCTGCCGATTGTACCTCTGCTTCTGCTATCCGAATTGTTTCTTTCGTGCTCTGTACAGGAACTCGTTCATTTGGATTCGTTCCTTCCAAAACACATTCTGCGAAATATTTAATTTCCAAATAATAACCATTTTCTGGATCAATAGCTGGCGTAAAGGCCTCTTCGCCAAATGGATAGTCTGTAAGAGTCCCATTTTCTAAGATAATTGCGCCTTTTTCAAAAACAAACCGAAAGCGCATTTCAAAACGAAACTGCGGACTATTGAATGTCCAGTTGTCCTGTGCATTCACTACCTTATCATCAAATAAATAATTCGTTGAAACTATGTCATAGCCACTTCCTTCAAATACCGTCTTTCCTGCAGTTTGAACTTGTTTTGGTGAACCAAATAACCAGTTAATTGTATCTACATCGTGAATATGCTGGTCTAATAAACACCCTCCAGATTTTTCTTTCGTTAAAAGCCAATTTTCCCATGACCATTTAGGCGTCTCTCCCCCACGAAAAAGATTTGCTTCAGTACATTTCCCATAGCGACCACTTTCAATGGTTTCTTTCACATACAGATAGGAAGGGAAAAAGCGTAATGTTTGTCCAATCATCAATGAGCGATTATATTTTTCGCTGGCATCAATCATTTCCTGACAAGCCTCTGTAGAAATTGCCATCGGTTTTTCACAAAAAACATGTAGTCCTTTTTCCATTGCTTGTATTGCATAAGGTGCATGCAGATACGTAGGTAGACAAATATCTACATAATCTAACTCTTCTTTTTCCAACATTTCTTCCATTTTTGTGTAAAAATGGAATTGAGAAAAATCAATGGATTTGTCACTAATATCTATATTTCCTTGTGTCAGCTTGCCCATTTTCTTCTCTTCATTCACATCACAAATGGCAACAAGTTTGATTGGGAATCCTTCTTTCATTAAACGCATATACTGACTAACATGAGCGCTTCCCATATATCCTAAACCGATTAAACCAACTTTTAACATATTCTTCCCTCCAGTTTATAATTTAAAAATATGACTCAATGCTGCACTTGTATCCTCTGCTAATTGTTCCCCACACTCAGAATAAGGAGCTAACTCACACGTAAGCGGCCCCGTATACCCAACTTTTCTTAAAGCATTCATCACACGAGCCCAGTTGACGTCTCCCAAAAGTAAGTTTGTGAACCCATAGATATTCCCAATATCTCTTTTAAAATCTTTGACATGAACTTTCACAATTCGATGAGCAAGTATTTGTATCCATTGCTCAGGAAAGCCAAATTGTAAGACATTTCCCACATCAAAATAAGCACCTACATAAGGACTATTTATTTCATCTAAAAATTGTCGAAACTCCAAGGGACTCAATAAAAATTTATTCCAAACATTCTCAACACCAATAACAATTTTTTGTGCCTCAGCTCGTTTAGAAAGGTGGATAAATGCTTGCTTTGCCCGTTCATAACAGATTTCATAGTCTTGACTCTCAGTTACCAACCCAGGAACAATCAATACAGTGTCTCCGCCTAAATATCGGCAAATATCAATCATCCGCTCGACAATCCACCTGCCTTTTTTTTGAGTTTCCTCATCCTCTGAGGTCAGAGGATAACTCCAATGTAGTGAAGTGGAAAGACTGGAAATTGGCAGCTCAAATTCTTCACTTAATTTTTTTATCTGCTCTAACTCCCTCTCTGTCGCAGTTACTAATAAATCCAGTGTTTCATTCAGTCCTAATTCGTTACTCACCATATTCGTCTTGGTTTTTTCTTCACTTACATTTAATTCGATGGTGTCAAATCCTGCCTCTTTCGTTAGGCGAAATTGTTCTCTTAACGAGAGGTTTGCTGGCAAAGACCAAACATTCATCCCTTTTTTCATTCAGTTTCCTCCTCTTCAAAATTGACTTCACGCTCTTGAATTGCTGCAAGAAATGCTTTTTCTGTAATTGCTACTGTATATAAACCTGCTTCTCCAGAAACAGGTGCAGGCAGCCCATGATCAATTGCTTGGATAAACGCTTGAATCATTGCACCATCCATATCATTTCCATAGTAGTAATCTTCTATTTGATTAAGAGAGTCGCTGTAAATCTTCATTTTTCTACCAAAACCATCCATCGTCAGATACCCTTTTTCAAAAATAAGCTCTACCATTGCATCTCCCCAAATTGGGTAAGTAGCTGGACGATTCCATGAAGTGTCTAAAGACATAATCACCCCGTTAGTAAACGTCACTTGAAGAAGTCCGGTATCTTCTACTTTCAACGTTTCTTTTGTTTTTCTTATGAATGCACGAACACTTTTAGGCGTTAAATCAAAATAGTAATAAATCAAATCAGAAATATGCACGGTATGATCTATCAGCGCTCCTCCACCCGAAAGTGTTGGTTCAATAAACCATCCTCCGGGATTTTTCCCATGATTTGAAGCATTTACAGCTACTAGATTTCCTAGTGCCTGCTCATCTATAATTTGCTTAAGCTCTTGGGCAGTCGTAGAAAAACGAACAGGATGGGCGACCATTAATTTGACTTCAGCTTTAACTGCTGATTCAATCATTTGTCTCGCATCTTTAGTCGTAAGCGCCATGGGTTTTTCAACAATGACATGTTTTTTCTTTAAAAAAGCTCGTTCAGCTAGCTCTTTATGAAAGCTATTTTCTGAACAAATAAATACGGTATTACAATCAGACGCTAATAATTCTTCAATAGATTCACTAACCTTTAACTGGTAAAGATGAGCTATTTCTTCAGCTTGTTCTCTCGTTCGATCATAAACTCCTGTAATCATTATTCCCTGTTTTTTTAATTCTTTAATATAGCTGTGTACATGCATATGGGCTGCACCAAGAATCCCGACTTTCACCTTCATTCCTCCACCCTATTCTCGCTTAATTGAAATCGTTTCATAAGCGCTTGAATTCTTTTCTTCTCCTCAACTGTCAGTGTTTCTTGCAATAAACATAACTGGTAGTCGCCTGAAAAAGCATTATCAGCACTTGTGTCATATTGAATCATTCCTTGAGTACCCACAATTTCCACTTTTAAAAGTGGGGATGCCGCCTGATCAATTTGTGCAATTGAACAATTTAATAAACTGTCATCCCTAAATTTTCCTATAAGAAGACGTGCCATTTGATTGATCTTCATAGATAAGATTTGCAGTTCAGCTTTCTTTACAACGAGTAATAAATGGATGACCTGTTCCAACATATCGTCAAATAGTTCCTCTTTATTCGTGTAGTATGAAAGTCGAATAAACTGAGGCTCTCCAATTTGTCCTTTTTGACAAGCCGCCATTAACTCCTCTGAAAATCTCATAGATCCAGCTCCTTTTTTGTATACGCTTTCTTTTTCATGTATAAGCATAATTTTATTTACTTTAAAGTTATTTAGAAAAAAGTATCTATTATTTACACATAAAGATTTCAAAATGAAAACGTCTCCTATTTCTGAATCACTTATGTCATACTAACCTCAACGCAGTTTCTAAGTTAGGAGTAAATAATTGATGGAAAATCAGAACCTTTCTTCCCAGTTTTTACCACTTGAGACACTTGATAGTCTTGCCTATTATGAATTTGCAGCGGATAACGTCTACCCTCTTCAATCACTTCCTTACTCTGCTATTTATTTCGTAGATCAAGGGGCGATTGTCATTGAACGTTCAAACGAAACTTTTTTACTTGAACAAGGAACTTGTTTGTTCATAGAAAAACAGACACCCAGAATTATCAAAACACTGGCCAACCAATCAGCCACCATGTTTTTAGTTGGTTTTTCAATGCGTGCTGAGCTACATTCAGAGTTTTCAAATCAAAAAATGCTTCTGACAAAACATCTTCAGCAGCTTTTAGGAACTATTTTTAAGCTTTCCGAATCTATTTATCCTGAAATGGATACAAGAATCTATCAAGTGAATAGGCGTCTATATTCTGTGAATCCTTTGGACGAATGGTTACTTTATGTGTATCTGTCTGAGCTCATTCTTCTCCTACTTCAAGAGACAACTCTTGAGCAGAAAATGGAGCTAACTCCTGCAACACCACCTTTGAGAAGACAATACACACATAAACTTACCAATGAGGTGATTACTTACATGGAGCAAACCCTCAGTAAAAATATGTCTATTGATTCCTTTGCTTCTCAATTTTTTGTTAGTCCCTCTTATTTAAAAAAAATATTTAAGATGGACACAGGCTACAGCATTATCAACTATTTTCGTACGCTCAAAATTGAGGAGGCGAAACGATTGATACGTGAAAATCAAGTAAGCTTAACCACGATTTCAAATATGCTAGGTTACGACAGCATCCATCATTTTTCCAATTCATTTAAACGAGCCACAGGGTTTAGTCCCTCCTCTTATCGCAAATCGATTCAGTCGATTGAAGAAAAATTAGATTTATTACTGTAAAGGAGCGTTCATCATGAGAACAGAGTTAGCTTATCCATTATCTTTAATAGATGAAGGTAAACTAGGTATTATTGAATTCACCCGATATAGTCTTTCAGTAAATGAGCAGAAAAAGGAAAAAAAAGAACGTATCTTGATAGAGACGCTTGCTTTTATTCTCTATTCGCATAAAGCTCAGCTGTCTTCTTTAAAAGCTTCATCTGATTCCTTGGGCAATGTCTTACTCGTTACCTTGCAATTCGACAACCAATCACTTGCAAATTTATTGCTGAACTTTACTCATCGCCAAGAGACCCCCTCCTTTTTAAAAAAATTCGAGCTAGCTGGAAGTAAGGCGATGTATCAATATGATTCTATTCAAAAAAATTCTTTTTATTCTAATTTTATTTTGGATGATCCTTACCAGGTTGAACTCACTTTATCTGCTGAAGAACAGGACGGCATCACAGATATTTTAAAAAAAATTTACTGGTCAATTAACGAAAAAAAAGAAGTCCATTTTAAAGGAGCCTTATTATGAAAGTTGGTATATTAGGTGTTGCACATATGCAGGCGGAGTCCTATACAAAAGTATTTGCAAACGAAAAAGTCTCGGTTGTAGGTGTTTACGATCGAAACACCTTGCGAGGAACACAATTTGCGAAAAAATTAGCCATCCCATTTTTTCAAAGTATGGAGAATATCTTAAACACGGATATAGACACCGTGTTAATTTGTTCAGAAAACTCCTTACATTATGACTACACATTAGCTGCAGCTTTTCACAACAAACATGTGATTATAGAAAAACCCTTGGCCTTAAAAGTAGATGATGCGCTTCGCATGATGTTGACCTGTGAGGAATTCCGGGTAAAACTTCTAGTTGCTCATCCTATGCGCTTTTCAAAAACAATTATCGATTTAAAGACTGTTTTTGATTCAGGAAAACTCGGTCAGATTCTTGCACTAAATGGAACGAATCATGGGAAAAATCCTGGAGGGTGGTTCTTAAACCGTGAATTGTCCGGTGGTGGAGCAATCATTGACCACATGATTCATCTAATTGATTTATCTAACTGGCTTTTTCATTTCAAAATTCAATCCATTTACGCTCGAAAAAAAGGAAATTTGGTCTCTGATATTGAGGATGCTGGCTTAATTCATATCGAATTTACTAACGGTAGCTTTATGAGTTTAGATACTTCTTGGAACAGGCCCCTTAACTATCCTGTCTGGGGAGATGCTGCCTTAGAAATTATTACGGATAGAGGTCAGCTCTACGTTGATGGATTTGGCAGGAAAGCAGAACTTTATCACCATGATTCACACTACGACTATAAGCTTTTTGAAAAAGATCCTGATGTAGAAATGATTCAGACCTTTATCCGCTGTATCGATAAAAATGAGCCTCTTCCAGTAACTGGTGAAGATGCACTCTACACAGTCAAAATCGCAAATCTTGCCTACGCATCTATCCAGCAAAACCGAACGATTTATCAGCATGAATTTGAAGAAATCTTGCGTACCCCATTTTATTTGTAGAGAACACCAACTATGTAAAAACAACGAGTGAATAAAGAGCTCAGAACAAACCTGTTCTACTCTCCGCTAGAAACTATGTTTCTAAGCCCTCACTCGTTGTTTTTTTATTACTTTATACTCTTTTTTTCTCCTAGAATACCGGCAACGTTTGTATTTCCATTGTATCAATTGACTTTTGAGCCGCTATAGCAGTTAAACCTGCAATCACACCTGATTTGAGAGTAGATAGAGGGGGAGTTCCCGTTTGAATTGCCTGAACAAAATCTTCCAGCTGTTCTGCGTCACCAGGCTCCATATTTTTTTCAACATAACTGGATTTATACGTGACGATTTCTTGTTTCGTTCGAGAATAGATGGTTATTTCATTCGTTTGGTCATCAAAATGAAGTTCCCCCATTGTTCCATAAAATTGAAATTCTCTTTGATAAAATCCGCTAAATTGACAGAGCTGATAGGATAGCTTTACGTCGTTTTTATAGCGAATCATAATGGACTGATGATCCTCCACATCTACTTCACTGCTGAATACACAACTATCTGGCCACTCTTCCCCCCATGTCAGTCCTTTTTCTTTTGCCAAATAGACGATACTTTCTTCACAGGTCTCTTTTATTAAACAATCTCGGCATCGTAATGCTTTGTCCACAGGTTTGCCAAATTTCTTTTGTGCGCCCGGCTCTCCCATAACTGCTAAACCGCCAAAGCCCATAATTTCACTTGGCTGACTATCTGCATACCAATTTACTAAATCCAATGTGTGCGTCGCTTTTTGTAAAAGTAGGCTTCCAGACAGGCTTCTTTGACGATGCCAGTCATGAAAGTAGGCATATCCGCCATACGGAATGTGATCGGTTGCTCTTACCATGACGAGTTCGCCAATAACTCCATTCTCTAAGAACTCTTTTACTTTTTTAAATAATCGTGCATAACGCAATACATAGCCAATTTCAATTACTTTTGAATAATCCTTTGCCTGCTGATAAATTTGCTTTAGTTTCTCCTCTGTAATCTCTACTGGTTTCTCACAAAGAATATGCTTATCTGCTCTTATGCACGCTGCAATTATTTCTGCATGTGTTCCATCAGGTGTTGCGATAAATACAGCATCTACATTGGGATTGTCCAACACCTCTTGATAGATGCGTGTAGTAGAAACCCCTTCAAACTGATGAAAATTTTTTCCTGCTACATCACATACCATTTCAATCTCGCAATCTGGTGATTGCTGAATTGTTTTTAAGGCATATTTGTACCCTCGATTCCCTAACCCAATAATTCCAAATCTAATAGTCATTGTTCTGGCTCCTCCTCAAGAATATGTTAAAGACAGCATATCGAATCTCACCATCTTTGCTACTCTTTTTAGAAAAAGAAAGCTGTTTTTATAAAAAAAGGAGCTTAATTAATAAAAATAATCAGACTATTTTTTTGCACTCCTCTCCCCTTCATTCTTTAAATCAACGCCACGTTCTCCTAAACTTATCCAAGCTGACCTCTCTATTGGTATTTTCTTGTTTATTGTTGCATTTCTCACAAGATTTCATGACAAATGACTGGAAACATGATAAAATACTAGCTGTATAAAGTGAGGTGAATTAACATGTTACCAGTGTTCATTTATTGGGGAATTATTTTAGCTTGTATTGCTTGGTTTGCTCTAAGCATTTTCTTTTCAGTTTTCTATTTATCTCGCAAAGAAAATGGAAATCTTTGGGCGTTTGCCTTTTTCAACGTACTTGCTGCTATTGTTTTAGCTATTATGCTAGTAGTTTATAGAACTTGGGGTTGGGACGTTACTCAATACTCAAGCTTGATTTACTTAATTTTAGCAGGCTACGGCGTACTAACTGTTGTTCAAGCCGTACTAGGCCGCGAACCAAAACCAGCAGCTGCATAAAACCAACAAAGAGAGTGAAGCATAACTCAGATAGTTACGCTTCGCTCTCTTTCTATCTTCTTGTGCCTATATGCTTCTAACCATTCTTTCTGCTATCTTTTCTTATAAAGACCGTTCTCAATTATATAAAACAAGCGTCTGCCCTCTATGACTAATTTTATAAAATTCAACAGATAATCCGTCATCTTCACGAACGCTGAATTTTTTACATAATTAGAAAAGATTCTTCAGATTCTCTCTGACAGGCTGTGAGGAACCTTTTGACTATCCTATCCTTTTCAACTCCCAAAATGTCCATTGCTGAAATTTTTAGTCATCAGAAACTGCAAACGAACGTTTTATTCATCACACGTATTTTTTGATTCAATTTTTCATGATGAGCGAATCTTTTATTGACATTTTTACCAATTTATCGTAGACTCAGTAACTGTATAAATGAACTGAATACGAGATGCCTCAATCAATGAGGTAGAGGTCGCGAGACTTATTAATCCTGTGGAGTGAAGAAGACACGTTGAAACAGGCCTAGGAAGAATCGCCGAAATGTACTGTTCTCTCTTGAACTTTATGTTGGGACACAAGTTAATAGCTTGTGGACTGTCTTAGTAGTGATACTAAGTTGCGCTATGTTTTGTGAGAGGTTTGTCATCCTATATAAAACCAGCGGCCTTATTTAAGTAATGGCGGCTTTTTTTGTTTTTCTGGAAGATGAACAAAACGATTCATTATTCACCTAGCCAAAAACTCGTGCATGTTACGACAATCAAAAAGGAGAAGAATATGAAGAAAAAATTATGTTCAATTACGATGGTACTAAGCTTTATCTTATCACTTATCTGTTTTGGTGCACCTCTTGCCCAAGCAGATGAAAAAACACCTGCCGATGAATTTCGTGTAGGGATGGAGGCTGGCTATGCACCGTTTAACTGGTCACAAAAAAATGATGAACATGGGGCTGTTGCTCTTGATAATGGGGCTTATGCTGGCGGATACGATGTTCAGATTGCTAAAAAAGTCGCAGATGGCTTAGGAAAAAAACTAGTCATTGTCCAAACGAAATGGGATGGTCTTGCACCTGCTTTGCAATCGGGAAAAATTGATGCCATTATTGCAGGAATGTCCCCTACTGCTGAACGTAGAAAAGAAGTCGATTTTACAGATGCTTATTATGAATCACAACTTGTGGTTGTCACTAAAAAAGACAGCCCCTATGCAAAAGCAAAGAGTCTTAAAGACCTATCCGGTGCTAAAATTACTGGTCAATTAAATACCTTCCATTATTCCGTTATTGATCAAATTCCTGGTGTAAAAAAAGAACAAGCGATGGATAATTTTTCTGCAATGAGAACAGCACTTGCTTCTGGTATCATCGATGGCTATGTCAGTGAACGTCCAGAAGGTGTGACGGCAACAAGTGTTGATAAAAATATGACCATGCTTGAATTTTCAGATGAAAATGGCTTCCAAACAACACCAGAAGATGTTCAAGTAGCCATTGGCATGCGTAAAGGAGATACCGATCAAGAAAAAGTCAATGCAATTTTAGCGACTATCACCCCTGATGAACGCACACAGATTATGGATCAGGCAATAGTTGACCAGCCTGCTGCTGTAGAAGAGGAAACAACAGATGATACAGCCTCTACTGAAAAGACAGGAGTCTTTAGCGACATAAAATCTATCTGGGACCAATCAGGAACTCTCTTTTTACGAGGGGCTGGTCTCACTCTTTTAATTGCTTTGTTTGGGACAGTTGTTGGGACTGCTTTAGGACTTTTAATCGGCGTCTTCCGTACCATTCCAGAATCTGAGCATAAAGCTGTTTATTATTTACAAAAGTTTGCAAACTGGTTACTTTCTGTCTATATTGAAGTCTTTCGTGGAACACCTATGATGGTTCAAGCGATGGTTATCTTCTATGGATTAGCGCTTGCCTTTGGGATTTCTCTCGATAAAACAGCTGCCGCTTTATTCATTGTTTCAATTAATACCGGTGCATATATGTCAGAAATAGTCCGTGGAGGAATTTTCGCCGTAGACAAAGGACAATTTGAAGCTGCTCAAGCAATTGGTATGACACATGGTCAAACCATGCGTAAAGTGGTGATTCCACAAGTTTTAAGAAATATTTTACCTGCAACAGGAAACGAATTTGTCATTAATATCAAAGACACTGCCGTATTAAGTGTTATTGGAGTTGCTGATCTATTCTTCCAAGGAAACTCAACTGCTGGCGGAAACTACAAGTTCTTCCAAACTTTCACAATTGTTGCCATTATGTATCTTATTATGACCTATACAATCACACGTATTTTACGTGTCGTTGAAAGAAAAATGGATGGTCCATCTGCATATGTTCAAATTGACGAAATAGAAGAAATAGCAAATCTGGAAGAAAAATAAGGAGGGTTCCCATGAATACAATTATTGATGTACAGCATTTGAAAAAAAGCTTTGGAAAAAATGAAGTATTAAAGGATATTAATTTAACTGTAGACAAAGGTGAGGTTGTAACAATCATTGGCTCTTCTGGTTCTGGTAAATCTACTTTGCTTCGCTGTATCAATTTGCTAGAAAAACCAACGGATGGAAAAATTCTTTATAAAGAAGAAAATGTACTAGAAAAAGGCTATAGCCTTCCAAATTATCGAACACATTTAGGTATGGTTTTCCAGCAATTTAATCTATTTAACAATATGAATGTTCTAGAAAATTGCCTGTCAGGACAATTAACTGTACTCAAACGTTCAAAAGAAGAAGCTCGTGAAATCGCGATAAAAAATTTAGAAAATGTTGGAATGGCTCGTTATATTGATGCCAAACCTTCTCAGCTTTCTGGCGGACAAAAACAGCGGGTCGCTATTGCTCGTGCGCTTTCTATGAATCCCGATGTGATGTTGTTTGATGAACCAACCTCAGCACTTGATCCTGAGATGGTTGGAGAAGTTCTGGCGACAATGAAAAACTTAGCTCATACAGGATTAACAATGATTGTTGTTACTCATGAAATGGCGTTTGCAAAAGAAGTTTCTGATCGTGTGATTTTTATGGATAAAGGGGTTATCGCTGAAGAAGGAACACCTGAGGATATCTTTGTTCATCCAAAAGAAGCCCGTACAAAAGAGTTTTTACATCGTGTATTAGATTAAAAAGTTCAAATGAGAATTCAAACGTTCTTATCGTTCGTTTGAATTTTTTCTTATTCTGGAAATTTTCCAGAGATTATTATTGAAATTTTCAGAATTTTATTGATAAAGAGCTGTAAGCATGGTACTTTTATTAGAAATAAAAAATGTTAGGAGTTGAATTTTTTGAAAAAAACATTAGGGTGGCGAGAGTATCTTTATATTGGCTCTATGCTCTTTGGATTATTTTTTGGTGCAGGAAACTTAATTTTCCCTGTACATATGGGACAAGAAGCTGGATCAGCCATTTCTATGGCAAATTTGGGCTTTTTAGTTACAGGTATCGGCCTGCCTTTTCTGGGAGTTATTGCTATAGGCGTTTCCAAAAGTGAGGGCGTTTTTGATTTAGCTAAACGTGTAAATAAGCGATATGCACTTATCTTCACAGTTCTTTTATACTTAGTTATTGGTCCATTTTTTGCCTTGCCTCGTTTAGCAACGACCTCCTTTGAAGTAGGGTTAGCGCCATTTATTGATCCAGCCATTCATCCTGCTTTTTTAGCTTTATTCAGTGTGCTGTTCTTTTTAGCAGCTTGGTTCTTTTCACGTAAACCTTCAAAGATTTTAGACTATGTAGGAAAATTTTTAAATCCATTATTTCTAATTTTATTGGGGATATTGCTACTGTTAGGATTTCTAAAACCTTTAGGAACTATTTCCGACATGGCTGTACAGCCAAGCTATCAAACAAATACCTTTATTAATGGATTTACCCAAGGCTACAACACCTTGGATGCATTGGCAGCTCTTGCATTTGGAATTATTATTGTCACGACAATTCGAAATATGGGAATAACTGAGCCTTCAGAAATTGCAAAAGATACTATCAAATCTGGTTCTATTAGTATTTTATTGATGGGAATTATTTATACATTACTTTCTTTCTTGGGTGCTATGAGCTTAGGTGAATTTCCGTTAAGTGCCAATGGTGGAATTGCATTAGCACAAATTGCTAATTACTATCTAGGAACCGCTGGAAGTATTTTACTTGCGGGAATTGTTATTATTGCTTGTTTAAAAACAGGGATTGGACTGATAACTGCTTGCTCAGAAACCTTTGTTAAGCTGTTTCCTTCACGTTCTTATGGTTTTTATGTAGCAGTTGCTAGTATCTTACCTTGTATTTTTGCAAATGTAGGATTGACAAAAATCATTCAATTTTCAACACCTGTTCTGATGTTTATTTATCCGCTAGCAATGACATTGATTTTACTGGTACTGATAGGACCTTTGTTTAAACATCGTCCTCATGTATATAAAATGACGACTTACTTCACATTAATCGCGGCAATTGCGGATGCATTACTTGCCTCTCCTGCGTTTTTGAAGGACACATTTTTGGTTAAAGGAATCTTAAAATTTGCGACTGATTATCTTCCTTTCTTCACAATGGGGATGGGATGGATTCTTCCAGCCATCATCGGCTTTGTTGTAGGAATTATCTGGTCACTTTTCCAACCTAATGCTTTTAGAGAGTCAACTATCGAATAAATTATTCAATGGCAGAAATTCTTAAATGAGTTTCTGTCGTTTTTTTATTAAATAATTCTTTGTTTAAAAGGAATTTTTCTCTGGTAGAGCATGAGAAAGCTCTTTTAGAATTACGTTATAAACTGACATTCTACGTGAAAAAAGGTACAATGCAACTAAGGAGGGACATAAAGCATGTTATACGAAGAATTAATCATGGATTCATCTACATTAATTAAATTTAATTTATTTAAAACGCTAACTCGTCTAAATAATGATCACTATCCTGTCACTCACCTTGCTGAAGAAATGGATTTAAATTATCAACAGACAATGATTGATTTGGCTGAAATTGACAGGGATTTAGAAGAATTGCACGAAAACCATGTCTCTATCTTAATAGGCGCTGGAAAAATAAACTCATTCAACATCAGTAGCACCATTGATGAATATCGCTACTTTTTATTAACCCATTCGGTTCCTTTTCAGTTTATGCTCTATTTTTTAAATGAACCTGAACCTAATGTGGACAAATTTTGTGAAAAATATTATGTTAGCCGCTCCACTGTTTCAAGAAAAATAGCTAAGTTTAAAGCTTATTTGCACCAATTCCATCTTCGACTTACATATACAGACGCAGGTTTGGTAGGAGACGAACGAATTATTCGCATCGCTTTGTTTATTTTAGTTTGGTTGGGAACACGTGGTATGTATTGGCCACTCAAAGTGTCAGAAGAAAAAGCAGAACAATTCGCAGATGCCTGCGCAAAATATTTCCCCTTAAGTCGGACTTATTTGGGACGACTAGAACTTAAGTTTTTTGCTGGAATTATTCTTTCACGCCTTCCTAGAAATAAATTTGCAAAGTATGATAAACATTACGATTTTCTTTTACAAAAGAATTCTTATTATGATTTTCATGAGATCGAAGCCTTACTAGATATTCCCTTGACACCTAAACAAATAAAAGGTGAAAGTAGTTTTATTTTCTTTCTCGCACATTTTGCTCCTTTTTATACATTAGAAGATGATGAAAGCTTACAACAAACACTTTTAGACTTTTCTACTCGACTAAATCCAGTCTACAGCTTGACGCGTGAATTTCTTGATTATGTGCGAAAACAATTTTTTAAAGCAGAGCCTGAATTATTAGATAGTCCTCTTATCTTAGGGAACCTTTTAAATGTTGGATTCAGCTTTTACGTATTTCGTCAAGTTTATCCATCAATTCATGGACTTGTCGTTCAGCCACAGATGCAAGCACACTCTAATCAAGAGTTTCAAGATAAAATCGACCAGTTTTTCAGCTTCGTTCGAAAAGATCCTGAATTTCAATTTATCACAGATGAAGTGCTTCCAGAAATTTCAAAAACGTATGCAAATGTTTTACTTCCTTATTATGATCGTGTCAAATACTCTAAAAAACTTCAGGTTAGTTTAGCTATGGAACATAATTTTCTTCTAGTGAAAGGATTATATCAGTTTTTGGATGATTTAAAATTTGTTCAAGCTGAGCCCTACAACACAAGTAAGAATGATGATTATGATTTAGTTATTAGCTCTTCTCTTTTATTAAAGCAAGAGCACCCTGAACTACCTGTCTATTTTTGGGATCATTCATCAAGCGAAAGTGAATTAATTTCTCTATATCAGAAACTACGTAACTTATATACTGAAAAAAATATTTATTGAATCTGTAATAAGTTGGAGTTGATGGCTTCGTAAATAAACTGAGCTCTTTTGACCCTTTTATTATCATAAGAATCTCTTAACTATTCTTTACAGCTTTAGAGAACTTTCATCACAAAATCTTCACACATCATGAGTATTATATAAGCATACCAACAAACAACCCTAACAAAACACTTTTTCATTTTTAACTCCTTGCCTGTCAGCTACCCTCTGACAGGCTCTTTTTTATGTACGTTGGGATACTTCTCTTTTTTGCGTAATAAAAACTATGCGTTTCTTTCCTTTTTTCACTACACTTTCATCACAATTTTTTCACTTTTTCTCGGTATTGTATACACATACCAACAAACAACCCTAACAAAACACTTTTTCATTTTTAACTCCTTGCCTGTCAGCTACCCTCTGACAGGCTCCTTTTTTTATGTACATGCGGATATTTCTCTTTTTTGCGTAATAAAAACTATGCGTTTCTTTCCTTTTTTTACTACACTTTCATCACAATTTTTTCACTTTTTCTCGGTATAGTATACACATACCAACAAACAACCCTAACAAAACACTTTTTCATTTTTTTACTCCTTGCCCGCCAGCTACCCTCTGGTGGGCTCCTTTTTTTATGTACATGCGGATATTTCTCTTTTTTGTGTAATAAAAACTATGCGTTTCTTTCCTTTTTTTACTACACTTTCATCACAATTTTTTCACTTTTTCTCGGTATAGTATACACATACCAACAAACAACCCTAACAAAACACTTTTTCATTTTTTTACTCCTTGCCTGCCAGCTACCCTCTGGCGGGCTCCTTTTTTTATGTACGTGCGGATACTTTTTTTGCGTAATAAAAACTATGCGTTTCTTTCTTTTTTTACTACACTTTCATCACAATTTTTTCACTTTTTCTCGGTATAGTATACACATACCAACAAACAACCCTAACAAAACACTTTTTCATTTTTTTACTCCTTACCCGCCAGCTACCCTCTGGCGGGCTTTTTGTTTCTACTGTTTCCATTAAAATATTTGAGGGGATAACTTCTTAGTCCACTATATAAAACACACTTTTTGTGACTCTTATCTTTAGAACATCATCCCCCTTAAGCTTTGGAAGAAATTAACTACAAAAGTAAAAAAGAAACGACAAAATTTAATCGTTTCTTTTTTCAATATTGAATTTTCCCAATAAATACAGCTAGCTTTTTGTTTGCTATTAGCAACTTGATTCGTGAGATTATTCCTTACTATCAAGGTTCTATTTTCTCCACTCCTGTCGAGTGATAGAGCCTTTTTTTATTCTATAATCCAGTTCTAACAATGCTTCTTCAACATCTTCTTCTAACTTAAAATTATCTTTGTATGATTCAATAATTTTTTTGTATTTCACATTTCCTGAATATCCAAGCATGCTTAATATATAACTCAAACATTCATCATTAAACTTATTTAAGTGGTTAATGAGTGGGGTTAAATTAATTGATTTTTCAACATCTGGAGCCTTCGAACCTTCTAGCATTGCATTTAGTATTGATTCATTAATCTCATTATCATCTTGTAATGTAACTTGAACAGCTAAATTGTTAATGATTTCTATAGCCTTATCATCTGGTTCGTCACCATAATCTAAAACATCTCTTATATAACCTACTGCTTCTAATTTTTCATTCTTACTTTTTTTGAATCTTTTAAAATACTTAGCCAATCCATTTAGATTCTCCTTGCTTCTATTTTTTGTAGTTGAATCAGAATATGAATACTATTATATCTCTATATTCCGGGTAGATTGAAATTCTCCAGATACTAGATTAGACTATCATCTACACTAGAACCTTGTAAATTACTAAAGTTCCCAATATTTCCCGGACCCAATCCACCTGCCCCACTGTCCTTCTTATAACTTGCATTTCCTGTATTCTTACTTTTATCTAGTATATAATTTTTTCCATTCTTATTGCCCGAGAACACCTCGCTAGACTCATAATTCTCCCTCATTGTATCATTTTCCACTTGTTTTATGTCACTCGTCGTTGTCAATCGATAAGACGCATAGGCAAAGCCTAGCGTTTGAAGAGCACCTCCCATTTCGGATTCGTCTAGCCATGTAGAGATATCTTCTACCTGTTGTGATGTATAAACCACCCCGCCTAAAATACCATCATAGCTTTCCCCTGTGATGTAATTCGTTCTATTACGCCAACCGTCTTTGACTTTTTTTTCAAATGCCTCATAGGTCATTATTTGTACTAAATTAGAATCTAAAGCGGGACCCACTTCCGATAAATAGCGATACAGTTCAGGATTAGTCACACCATATCCGGTTTCTTTGTCTTCTATCTGCCATAAAATCTTAGGATTTCCATCCATATCTGGATAGATAATCACATAGACATTGTAGTTAGCTAATTCTTCGTTTTTTTCTGGGTTTATTCCTTTTTGATGATTATCATATTGAACCCATTTTTCCTGAATCGTCGTTTTCCACGATAAATCATTAGGAACGGTGAACGTGCCTGTTGCCCCATTCCAGGTGGTCTTTGTCTGTGCTATTCCTTTGGCTACTGCTTTTCTTAAACTATCTATTTCTAAGAATATCAGTGTAGAGCGCGCATCAAATAACAATAATTTTCGTAACTTTTCTTCTAACTTTTTCTTAACGTCCGTGTACATGCCGATGACCATCAGGTTGTATGCTAGCTGAAACAGTGGGGTCTCTCCCGTTGTGGTAGACATTAGTTGTGTCCGAATCTCTCTAGCTTCATTTAGTAATCGATTGACTTTACGAATTTGTTCTTCTAATTCTGACTGCTTTAAATCTATACTGTCTACTTGTGATAGGTACTCTTCAGGGAATGCGCTGACTGCCTTTTCAACCGTTTCTGATAGAAGCTGCCAATGGATACAATACATTGGCAAAGTACGCTTTCGCAGAATCATACGCTGCTCCTTTTAAATTTGTCGTCAACGTAAATTGTGAAATTGCTTTTTGTAAGGACTGATAGCTTTGGATCTGTTCCCTACACTTTTTACTGACACTCGTTGCTTGATTCTGCGAAGAAGAAACATACATATCAATGCTCATCTTTTTCCTCCTTTATTACTATTTTTTAATATGTATTTAGCTCTCCCATTTCTTCACTACAAAAATAGCGCTCTCATTCCCCAAAAGCATCCAAAGTTTCAGAGGCACTTGAAAGAGTATTCAATATTCTATTTCCTCTTTGCTTTTCCCTAGTTATGTACTACCTGTACTTACGTTTCCTTCTATAAAACTTTAAATTTAACACCCCTTTATCACACTCATTATAAATAATAAAGACAGTATGTTAGTTCTATCTTTTAAAATTTCTATTGATTATGAAAAAATTTTTATGTTTAATTCTTCCACCTTCTAACAGATCTTTTTTCTTGTTCAATTTTATCCTTCTCTTTGTTATACTAAGCGAAAATGAAGCATTGGAAAGGAAAATGAAACTTATGGATATTTGGACAAAATTATATGAGCAAGCAAAAGTCGAATATCATCCAACAGATGTGAGTCCGTTTATACATGCCCACCATGTTGTTTGTGCTTTAGAAGCTTTGGATGGACAAATTTATACCGGTTTTTGTTTTGAAAGTTGTTGTGGTGTATTAGATTTGTGTGCTGAGAGGGTTGCTGCATTAAATATGTATGCAGCAAGTGGCCAAACAGTTATCAAGCGAATTATTACTTTTCGAGAGGACGTTCCTGAGGGGATTTCTGGCATGCCTTGCGGAGGATGCAGAGAATTGCTTTTACAGCTCTCTCCTGAGAACAAAGAAACGGAAATCATGCTAGATTATAAAAAACGAAAAACCATCCGTTTAATTGATCTCACACCTCATTGGTGGGGATGGGATAGATATCGTCAAACAGAAAAAGAAGGCACCGAAGTTTAGTGAAATGAAAGAAGTTCTCCCTTTATCTTCTATTAATTATTCCTATAAAAAAAGTGAGGGTGGACTATAGCTATTTAAGTTATAGTCCACCCTCGTAAAAGCTTAATAAAAGGCGGGAACAGAAGTAACTCCATCTTATTTCTCGTAGCTGTACACTTCTGTCCTCACCTCAACTTTTCTTCTCTATTTTGTCATGCGTTCTTGTGACCCTTTTGGTGACAGAACACTCACTTTTTTTATCTGTGAAATTGAAACCATATGCATTTGTTGTTCTTGCGACTGGTCTTTTAATACAACTGTATCTTTTCCAACAGTTTTTGTCGCAATCCAGCCAGAAATTACCTTTGTTTTTGGATTGCTTGGTTCCTCCTGAATTTGAAGAACAACCAAACTTTTTTGTGCGGCCGCTTTTTGTAGCTTCTTGACGATATCTGCCGTTATCTGTTTTTGTACACGCTGATCACCAGAGTCATTGATAAAAGCATCCAAAAAGCTTTGAGAAGTCGTCGAGACCAACTTGGTAAGTTTCTTCATTGTTGAAGCTTTCTTTTTCTCCATTGTAATCGCCTCCTTAAGTAGTAAAAACAGATGTTCTGATAATTACCATTCTACCTAATTTTTAAGAAAAATACAAGAAAACATGTTCCCAACCAATCATTTCTAACAGCATTTTCATAGAATTCAGTTATGAATTTCTTTTTAAAATAACAATCGTAACCATTCATTAACTCCTTCAGAAACAAGTCGATAAGTCTCTTCAAAATCTCCCGTATAATAAGGATCAGGTACCTCGAGTGTTTCTTTTTCAGGGACAGCGCTCATAAATAAGTGAATTTTATCCTTCGTTTCATTTGGTGCTATTGCAAGCAAATCCTTTATATTATTTTTATCCATGCCTATAATAATGTCTGAATCTAGGAAGTCTTGCTGCGTGATTTGTCTTGCGCGTATTGTCGAACAATCAATTCCATGCTCGCTTAATATTTTTTGCGTACCTCTATGCGGCTTACTTCCAACTTCCCAGTGACTTGTTGCAGCAGAATCTACTAAAAAACTAGTCTCTAGATGACGGATACTCAACTCATGTCTCATTATTGCCTCAGCCATTGGTGACCGACAGATATTTCCCAAACAAACAAATAACACCTTTTTCATGTCGAACCCTCCCATAGTTGTTATCCCTAAAAATATAAAACGATTTAGGTTTCATTTTGTGAATACAATCGATAAGAAAAGAATTCTATATCCTGTGCTAAACGAAAGAGCTGTGTTGCAATTTCTAATGGGCTCTCTTGATAACCTTCTAAAATCCAATTTGTTAGCACGCCGCTACACCCATAAGAGAAAAATCGTGCATAAAAATATTTATCCTTTTCCGACAGTTGTTTTTCCTCATCCATCTGATTAAATAAAGAGATAAATAATTCCTGCGTAATTTCTGAAAACTCATTCATTAAAATTTCAGGATCAGCAGTCACTGTATTTAAGTAGAAAGTGCTTTTTTCTTTCATGGCCTTTAACATTTTCAAGGCTTGTTCTTCCCAGTTTTCTAGAGATAAGTTTTCGGATTTTAAATAGCACAATGAATGCTCAAAATATACCCAACGTAATAAATCATGTTTATCAGAAAAATGATAATAGAAGGTCTGGCGATTTAATCCCACTTTTTTCGTCAAATCTTGGATGCTGATTTTTGTAAAACTTTTTTCTTCGCAGAAATCCATTAATGCATCCCCTATTACTTTTTTCGTCAGCTTTGACTCACTCATCTTATCCCCCCATTCTTGTTTATCCATCATAACAAAAAAAAGAGCATTTATCTTTAAAATTTTTTAATACAAGTAACTATTTTTCCTGTTTAATAATCCCTTTTGAATAAATACTTATCAACAACTTAGCAGCCTTATCTTTCCATTAGTACTCGATTCACTGGTACTTGCTCTTCATTCAAACGTTCACTTTTTCTTCTTTGCAGGTTAAAAAGCTTTCCAATTTTCAGAAAAAAACTCCGCCATTACTCGTATATTTTCTAACTCGGTCCATTTTTTAGGTAGCATATTTTTCTGATCCATATCATAAATGGTCCCTTCTAATTCACCAAGAAGAAGAGGTGAATGTGTTGAAATTAAAAATTGACAATCAAAAAATCGGGCTGCCTCGGTAATTTTTGCTGCCAGTTCTAGTTGTTTTTTCGGTGAAAGAGACGCTTCTGGCTCATCAAGTAAATAGAGCCCACCCGGTACAATATACTCTTCAAACACCTGCATGGCGGTCTCACCGTTTGAATATTTTTCCTGAGCAAATAAGATTCTTTCTATCTGCTGTTTCATCTGGTAGGAATTTTTATGTTTTTTTATTTGCTCGTTTGTCATCCCCAACTGCTTTTTCTTATAAAGATATCCCTCAGCTAAAATAGCTTCTTGCTGGATTTTCTTGATTTCGTATAAGATATCTTCACTCTTTATATAATAGGAATCTTCAGAAAGTGTTCGTAAATAAGGTCCCTCTTCTACTTCTTCAAAAAAAACCTTCAATTCTAAAAGATACTGATTAACAAACTTAGAAAAATGTGGCATTTCAGCGCCTTTTATCCCTAGCTTTAAAGCTAAAAGATTCAGTAGCGTCGACTTTCCAGAACCATTGCCTCCGTAAAACATAGTAATCGTGTCTAAAAGAAAATGTTCCCCTGTTTTCCCTCTAAAAACATTGTAAGGATAGAGATTAGGATTCCCCACTGTTTCAGAAGAAAGCTGGATTGATCGAATATAGTTCATAGGCACTCCTTTTCAAAAAAAGGACTGAGGCTGTCTTTTGCTCCTCAGTCCTTTATTTTTATTTTTCTTTAGAGTCAATAATAATAGTAACTGGTCCATCGTTGGTTAATACAACATCCATATCTGCTCCAAATTCGCCTGTAGAAACAGGAATTCCTTTTCGCTTCAGCCCATTATTAAAGGCTTCATATAAAGGAATGGCTTGTTCTGGACGTGCTGCCTGAATGAAACTAGGACGATTTCCTTTTCGTGTATCTGCAAATAGAGTGAATTGAGACACACTCAAGATACTTCCACCTATATCGGAAATACTTAAGTTCATCTTCCCTTCCTTATCTTCAAATACACGCAGCAGAGAAATTTTTCGAACAAGATATTCAACGTCCTCTGTCGTATCTGTTTCATGAATACCTAATAGAATCATAAATCCTTTGCCAATTTTCCCAATAGAATGTCCATTTACTTGAACCTCAGCTTGACTTACACGTTGAATAACTGCACGCATTTGTTTTCGCTCCTATCCATTTGTTCTACGAACGCTATATACATCTGGCACCATTTTGATTTTATCGACAATTGTCTTTAGATGCGTCAAATTTTGGATACCTAATGTTACATGAATCGTAGCCATTTTATTTTTTGTTGTTTTAGCCTCTACACTAACCAAATTTTTCGTCATTGAATTAATGGTTTGCAGCACATCATTTAATAAACCTGATCGATTGTAGCCGTAAATTTCCAAATCTGCGTCATACTCTTTTTTTGTATTACTCGAATCTTCCCATTCTACTTCTATGAGACGTTCAGCTAAATCTTCCTTGCTTTGAACATTCGTACAGTCTGCACGGTGAATAGAAATCCCACGCCCTTTTGTAATATACCCAACAATCTCATCGCCAGGAACTGGGTTACAGCACCGGCTAATTCGAATCAATAAGTTTTCTACCCCTTGAATGACGATTCCGCCTTCATGACGAACTTTCATTTTTTCAGGCTCTTTTTTCACTGATTGATTTAAAATATCATCAGCTTCCTGTTTTTGCTTTTCTTTTTCACGTTCACGTCGTTCTTTTTCAGTTAAACGATTGGTTAATGTCAACGCGCTCATCTCACCGTAGCCGACTGCGGCATATAAGTCATCTTCGGTTTGATAATTGAATCGCTCCAGTGCTTCATTAATTTTGGCTTTGCTTAAAAATTCTTTTGGCATAAATCCTAGTTCATTCAGACACTTAGTTACTGCATCATGCCCTCGAACAATATTTTCTTCCCTATCCTGAACCTTGAAGAAACGCTTAATTTTATTTTTTGCCTTACTAGTTGCAACCATTTTTAACCAGTCACGACTTGGACCAAAGGAATTCGGTGAAGTTAAGATAACAATAATGTCACCATTCTTCAGTTTATAATCCAGCTGAACCATTTTTCCGTTTACTTTTGCCCCGGTTGTTTTATTCCCCACATCCGTATGAATACTGTAGGCAAAATCAAGAGGTCCTGATCCTTTCGGAAGCTCCGTTACATCCCCTTTTGGCGTAAACACATAAACCTTGTCACTAAAGATGTCGCCTTTTACTCCTTCCATAAACTCAGAAGCATCATAGCTCTCATCTTGTAACTCGATAATTTCATGGAACCAGCTTAACTGCTTGGTCATACCATCTGGTTCAGTTTTTTCTGTTTTTCCTTCTTTATACGCCCAATGTGCAGCCACCCCAAACTCAGCTATTTGATGCATTTCGTGCGTTCGAATTTGGATTTCTACAGGATTTCCCTTCGGTCCAATCACTGTCGTATGCAAGGATTGATACATATTGGCTTTTGGCATTGCAATATAGTCTTTAAAACGTCCTGGCATTGGCTTCCATTTCGTATGAATCGCGCCTAAAACTGCATAACAATCTTTGATTGAATCCACAATCACACGAATAGCTAATAAATCATAGATTTCATCAAATTGCTTTTTTTGATCCTTCATTTTTCGATAAATAGAATAGATATGTTTCGGACGTCCATAAATTTCAGCATAAATTTCAAGCTCTTCGGTTGCTAGTCGAATTTCTTCTACCGTCTCTGAGACATAAGCAACCCGTTCTTCACGCTTGGTCTGCATTAGGTGAACAATTCGATAATACTGTTTTGGATTGAGATAACGTAAAGCGGTATCCTCAAGCTCCCATTTAATACGGCTAATCCCTAAACGATGAGCCAGCGGTGCATAGATTTCCATGGTTTCCTGAGCAATTCTACGCTGTTTATCCTCACGTAAATGTTTTAACGTACGCATGTTGTGTAGACGGTCAGCAAGTTTCACCATGATGACCCGTAAATCCTGTGCCATAGCTAACAGCATTTTACGATGATTCTCTGCTAATTGCTCTTCGTGAGATTTGTATTTAATTTTCCCTAGTTTTGTCACGCCATCTACTAGCATGGCAACATCTTTTCCAAAGACTTCTGCCAAGTCTTCTAGGGTAACATCAGTATCTTCAACTACATCATGTAAAAATCCTGTAGCCACTGTATGAGGATCCATTCTCAATTCAGCAAGAATCCCTGCAACTTGGATAGGATGAATAATATATGGCTCCCCCGATTTACGGACTTGCCCTTCATGAGCCTGAGTCGCATAATCACAAGCTTTTTGGACAAAAGCTACGTGGGTTGGGCCCATATATTGAGCAACAATCCCCATAACACCCGGTCCTGTTAATATTTTTTCTTTCGGCATGGCTTACATCCCTCCTTATAAACGAAATAAGCTGAGACATCATTCCTTGAATTTCATGTCCCAGTTTATGTCCACTCTAAAAATTGAAACAGTCAATTTTCAGTTTCTTTATTAAATGATGATTGTTCTCATTATACAAAGAATTACATGATTTTTCAATTCTATCAAACCTAAATATGAAGAAGTTCAACGATTCTTTTAAGATAAATAAAAAAATTGATTTCTCTATTAAATCCATCCATTCTATATCAGGAGAAAAAATTTAAAAAGTAAAAAAGAAAAATCAATCAACTCCTTGTCCTCTATGTCACTTTTTTTCTCGAGCACATCCTTCAAACTGTAACAAAAAAGATTGAGATTGGGAAAGAAGTGTTTAGCCTATTTCCGAAGCCTTCAATTCTAAAATCGTTTCACTTTCGATGATGCACATTCTCAGAGCCAACTGCTTCTGTCCAATAGAAATAGAAATTAGTGGGGAATGTATTCGATGAAATACATTCCCCACTAATCTTAGTATGTTTTTTCTTATTTTTTACTTACAGCATTTCCCACTGGTAGCTTGCTGCACTTAGTAAATATAACGGCGCTGTTTCTGTTCGCAAAATTCTTGGTCCCAGCCCACAGACAATCGCATCTCTTTGCTCAAATATTGAAATTTCCTTTGGAGAAAGTCCTCCTTCTGGTCCAAAAATAGCCAGTACTCGGCTTCCTTTTGGTATTTCTTGAAGTGCTTTTGACAAGTTGGATTGTTCCCCTTTTTTTGCTGATTCTTCATAAGCAACCAGCAGAACATCGAATTCTTTTATATAGTGATAAAAGTCTTGTTTTTGTTCAAATAATTGAATCGTTGGCGCAACGTGTCTATGGGATTGTTCGGCAGCTTCTTTAGCAATCTTTTCCAGCCGTTGCTGTTTCTTACTGAGTTTTTTTCCGTCCCATTTCACTACAGAGGCATCTGCTGGGAAACCAATAAATTCATGGGCACCTAATTCTGTTCCTTTTTGCACAATCCACTCCAGCTTATCCCCTTTAGGATAGCCACTTGCAATCGTTAAATGACTAGGCAGCTCTTTTTGTCCGATTTCCTTTTGACGTTCGTTTAAAAAAACGGTGTCCTCTGTAATTTCTGCGATTTCCGCAATCACGGCTATCTGATTTTTAAAAACAAGGTATACTTGGTCCTCGGACTTCATACGCATCACCCGAACCATGTGATGATAATTTTCTCCTTGAATTTCAAATAGTGTTTCTCCAGAATAGTCTGTCTCTACAAAGTATCGCTGCATATTACACTTCCTCAGACTTTTTCAACACAATGGCATACCAGTCTTTTTGCTGGAAAACTTGATCTACGACAAATCCTTGTTGTTCCATCGCATCAATGACTAGTTGTTTTTTCTCTTCAATAATCCCAGAAACAATTAGTGTTCCCTCTGGCTTTAACACGCGCCATGCGTCTGGTATCATCAATAAAATAATGTCTGCCAAAATATTAGCAACAATTACATCCGCCTGCAAATCAATGCCTTGTAATAAATCATTAGCAGCGACATTTACATCTGCTGCGACAGGATTCATATCCATATTTTCTTTGGCTGCCCTTACAGCAACCTCATCTAAATCATAAGCAAAGACATCTTTTGCCCCAAAATGTTTGCTAGCGATACTTAACACGCCTGAACCTGTTCCAACATCTACTACAGTTTCTCCGCCACGCAAGACGGTTTCTAATGCTTGCAGCGTTAAACGAGTGGTTGGATGTGTCCCTGTTCCAAAAGCCATCCCTGGATCCAAAGTAATAATTTTTTCTAATTCATCACGTTGTTCGTAGGCTTCCCAACTAGGAACAATCGTTAAAAAGCGAGTAATTCTTACTGGATGATAATATTTTTTCCAAGCTGTCGCCCAATCACTCTCTGCTACTTCACTTACCGTCAGTTCATTTTTCCCAATTGCCAACCCAAATTCTGGGAGTGCCGAAATGCTGTCTTTAATAAAAGGTAAAATTTCTGGTAAAAAGGTAGTTTCTGGAAAGTAAGCCATAACAAGGGCACCTTCTTCTATATATGTGAAATTCTCCTTGTCGAGAAGTTCACCATATGCATCACTTTTAAAATTCTCTACATCCAGCGCATCTTCAATAGCAACGCCGCTTGCTCCTGCTTCCATCATAATATTGGAAACAGCTTCAACTGCTTCACTAGCAGTCTCTACTTTTACTTCATTCCACTTCATCTGTTTTCTCCTTTAATAGCTGGGGTATGATAAATACTCGTCCCCATCTTTTTCTTGATAAGCTTCCATATGTTTCAGCAAGTCTTCATTTTTCCACACTAATTCAAAAATTGCTTCTTCACTGTCATCTGCTAAAAAATCTAGCAAATCACTTTGTCCTTGGTCCAATACTTCATTTAAATAGTCCACGAATCCGTCTACCATTGCGCGGCTGATTCCTTTTTTTCCTTCGTAAGGAATTACTGCTAGAAAATCTTCCTCTGAAATTGTTGATTTTTGCGGGTTGTAGAATAAAATGCCATCTTCAAATTCAATAATCTCTTCTTCAGATGCCACTCCTTGTGCATCATCAATTTCCACCAGACTCTTATTCTCTCCGAATAAACGAACAATGACTTCAATTGTATGGTTTGCTTTATCCCAGTCGATAGCAACATCATACTCCGTTATTTTTTTACTAATTCGTTCATCTAAATAGGTTAACATTGTTTGCTTTTTCATTTATCTGTCCTCCAGCCAAAGTTGACTTCATCAATTTTATTTTTTCGTTGTAAAGAGATATAGGGATTTCCTGCGACAACATAGCGTAATGGTTTTTGCGTCCAAATCCCTTTATTAGGGATACCGATTCTAGGCAGTCTCTCGATTTTCTTGGGATAAATTCTTTTTTCCGGCGCTAAATGCAGTGTGCTGTCAAAAATAGATTGACCATATGAATCCTTTGTAATTCCTAACGCAGCAACTAATTTTCCTGGCCCATTACTAATGTCTGCTGTCGTTTTTCCTCCACGGTTTTCTTGCATTTTTTCTATTCCTTCAACAGGCTGCAGCCCCCGAATCATCACTCCTTGTGGCACGCCCTCAGGCTGGGTCACAATATTCAACAGTAAGTGTGTGTGCATCGTGTATAAATAAATCGTTCCTGGTTTCTGATACATCGCTGCTAATCGAGGAGTTTTTCTTAGCCCAAAGCTATGGGCAGCTTCATCATCTGGCCCTAGATACGCCTCTGCATCAACAATATAGCCCGCGAGAAGACCATCAGATGTTTCATGAACTAAATACATGCCTAACAAGTATTCTGCAATTTCTTCTGTTGTTTTTGTTTCAAAAAACTGAATCATTTCTTCCATATTCTTCACCCCTCTTATCATACACAATTATTGACAGAGACGCCATGAAAACTCTAGTTGTAAGGCTGAAACTTCCTCTTTTTTTAACGAAACATGCTATACTTAGTCTAATGATTTTTATTAAGGGAGGGATTTTATGCAACAGCCTTTAGCCTACCGTATGCGACCTAGAAACTTAGACGAAGTCGTAGGCCAACAGCATCTTGTTGGAGAAGGAAAAATTATCCGCCGAATGGTTGAAGCCTCCATGCTTTCATCTATGATTTTATATGGGCCTCCAGGTACTGGAAAAACCAGTATAGCTAGTGCTATTGCTGGCTCTACTCAATATGCCTTTCGCATGTTAAATGCGGCAACTGATACAAAAAAAGATTTACAAATTGTTGCTGAAGAAGCAAAAATGAGCGGGACAGTAATTTTACTATTAGATGAAGTCCACAGACTCGATAAAACAAAACAAGATTTTTTACTGCCGCACTTAGAAAGTGGTCGGATTATCATGATTGGTGCAACAACCGAAAATCCTTACATTACGATTAATCCAGCCATAAGAAGTCGAACACAAATTTTTGAAGTAAAGCCTTTAACAGAAGAAGATATAAAAAAAGCAGTCGAATCTGCCCTTCATGATAAAGAAAGAGGGTTAGGTACGTACCCCGTTCAATTAGAAGAAAAGGCACTGCTTCATTTATCCCGAGCAACCAATGGAGATTTGCGGAGTGCTTTGAACGGATTGGAGCTTGCAGTCAAATCAACACCAGCAAACGATGAAGGAACCATTTTATTGACTCTTTCAGTAATTGAAGAATGTGTACAAAGAAAAGCGCTCACACATGATAAAGATGGCGATGCTCACTACGACGTCATTTCTGCCTTTCAAAAATCGATTCGCGGAAGCGATGTAGATGCAGCGCTTCATTATTTAGGTCGTCTAGTTGAAGCAGGCGATTTGGCTATCATTTGTCGCCGACTCATGGTCATCGGCTATGAAGATATTGGACTTGCAAATCCTGCTGCTGCAGCACGCACGGTGAATGCAGTTCTTGCTGCCGAACGCTTAGGTCTCCCTGAGGCAAGAATTCCTCTGGCAGATACTGTCGTCGATTTGTGCTTATCACCAAAATCGAATGCGGCTTATGTCGCACTAGATGAAGCCATCTCAGATATTCGTATAGGTAAAGCCGGAGATGTACCTGATCATTTACGTGACAGCCATTACAAAGGGGCAAAGGAGTTAAATCGCGGGGTTGGCTATCTCTATCCACATGGGTATGAAGATGCATGGGTCAATCAGCAATATTTACCAAACAAACTGAAAAATGCCCATTACTACAAACCTAAATCGACAGGAAAATATGAACAGGCGCTTGGCCAGCAATATCAGCGAATTCAAGAATGGAAGAAGAAAAATCGACAAACTGCACCACTTACTGAGTCAGATAACTAACGAATTATTTTCATTTTTTTAGTTTTTTAAAATTTTTCTATTTCTTATTTTTAATGATTACGCTTTCTTTTTATGAGGTAATCTCGTTGCTCTTTTTATTTTCATGTGCTACTATAGAGATGGGAAATCTGTGATGTGCGAGTTGTCCTCTTTGTGTGTTGACCGAACATTTTTATTGATATATTGGGATCTGTCTTGTGTCAAAGTTGGTAACACGCCTTTTCATTTGGTAGTTCAATACTTAGACCGTGGAACCCACCTGCTTGAATTTGCGGGATCAATACTACAGGACGAGTAACGGCATTAACGGATATTACCCATTCTTTTGAATGAAGCAATTTGCTTTTGGGCAAGTTGCTTTTTTCTATTAAATGGAGGAGCTTTAATGATTCAAATTTTAATTGGACTTGTGGCATTATTATTATTAATCGTTGGATTTTATTTATTAAAAAAACAAGAGGTATTTTTAGTTTTAATTCCTGATGAAGAAGAAAACAAATCCTTTTTATCCCAATTTGGTTATATTTATCTATTTCTCGGAGTGGTTGGCATTGTTGTTGCTAGTCTAAACGACCGAGTTTATGCACTCCTTTTTTTAATTGCCCTTTTAAGTCTTGCCGCAGTTTTTAGTATTTTATTCGCTCAAAAAATGTCTTCTTCAAATTAGCGAAATGATTTTCTTTTTTTGCGTTTTGCTTTACAATTAAGGTGTAAACAAATAAGCAGGTATTTGAGAAGGAGTGGGTAGTATGTTACAACAATATACAAAGATTATGGTAGCCGTAGATGGTTCAAGTGAAGCAGAATTGGCATTTAAAAAGGCCGTAAACGTTGCAAACCGAAATGATGCAGAATTGGTGCTTGCTCACGTAATCGATACTCGAGCTTTTCAAACAGTTTCTTCTTTTGACGGAATGCTCGCTGAACAAGCCACCGAAATGGCCAAACAAACTTTAGCTGACTATGAAACATACGCAAAAGATCATGGGGTTAAACATTTAACACAGGTTATTGAATATGGTTCACCAAAACCGATTATTGCAAAAGAAATTCCTGAAGATCATAAAGTAGACTTAATTATGTTAGGTGCAACAGGGCTTAACGCAGTAGAACGGTTATTCATTGGATCTGTCTCTGAATATGTCATCCGAAATGCAAGTTGTGATGTGTTAGTCGTTCGTACAGATTTAGAAAATAAAATTCCCGAAGATACCAAGGAATAATGGCTCTAAGTAAAATGATGTGGATGCGTAAAATTTAGCGCCTTTAAGCAACGAAATCCAGTTGGTTTTCGTTGCTTATTTGTTTGGCCTCAATGTAATTCACTGTTCTAATTCTAGTAACGTTCAATGAGCTTCTAACTAACTAGTTTAAATGAAATCGGTCAATTACAACAGAAAGCCCCTTTAGTTAGACCAACCTCTTACATTCATATAAAATTTTTTAAACTCACGAATGTAGTTAAAAAAATGTGCATTCATAAAGTAAAACTATCTTTTTAGATCTGTTTAACTTAAAATAAATTATCACGGACACTTGTTAAAAAAGATTAATTGAAAAGAGGAAATATATTTGCCTATTTTAAAAAAATTTGTTGAAGACAAAGTATTTTTAGTAGTAGCTATTCTTACTTTTTTTTGCGGAATAATTTGGGGATGGACATTCGAATTTATTGATATGAAAGTGATTTTATCACTGTTTGGGCTAATGAGTACAATAAAAAGTTTTGAACATCTAGGTGTCCTCAATGGAGTAGCCAATTTTCTAGCAAAACATTCTTCAACTGTTAGAAAACTTACACTTAATATGGTCTTGTTATCCTTTTTCTCAGCTATGTTTCTCACAAATGACGTAGCAATCATTACATTAATGCCAATCTATCTTTCTATTATAAGAAGAATACCAAAAAAGACCTCCCCTATTCTTGGATCCATCTTATTGATAGTCGCAGCCAATTTAGGTAGCACCATGATGCCTTTTGGAAACCCACAAAATATTTACTTGTTCTCATATTATAAATATACTTTGATTGAATTTTTTTCAATATTATTTCCTTTACTTATTCCATCTCTACTTTTTCTGACAATTTTATGTTTATTTATTAGTAATCAAGAATTGTCCATTGACGATACATTAACTAGTCATAAGAATAGCTCAACAGGAAAATTGATAATTACCACAACCGTTTTTTTAATTATGATTGCTTATGTTTTACATATTATTACTAGTCCATTACTAGTTTTATTTGGTATAACTTGCTTGTTATTTATAGATAAAAAAACATTAACAGAAGTAGACTACCCTTTACTTGCAACCTTTATAGGTTTCTTTTTGATAGTTGGAGACTTAATTAATTCGCAATGGATAAAATCATTTATTGAGCAACTTGTCCAAACTAAGATGAGCACATATGTAAGTTCAGCATTAATCAGTCAGCTGATCAGCAATGTTCCGGCGAGTATTTTGCTTGCTCCGTTTTCCAGAAATGGAGATCCTCTATTATTGGGAACCAATATAGGCGGCTTGGGCACTTTGATTGCATCTTTAGCAAATTTAATAGGATTTAATATTTTTTCTCTTTATTACCCAAAAATAAAAATAGTCTTCGTAAAATGGTTTTTAATCCTTAATTTTTTACTATTAGGAGTCTATTTTTTAGTGGGATGGTTCATTCTTTCTTAAAAAAATAGTATAGAACAAAGTCGCTCCATAGCATAATGACTTTATAAGCTCTATTTTAATAGAACCTTGTTTCATAATAATACCAGTAATGAACCATTGTTCTCGAGAAAATAGTTCACTACTGGTATACAAATATCTATTCGATGGTCTACTTTAGCCATATCTTGTAATGGAAAAGACTCAATTAAGAAATAATTATTTATCCTGTGGTATCTAATTCAATGGGTAATGAATAATGTGTGGGGAAATTTCTTATTATAGAAGTTGTTGAGAGACAAACGCAGTGGAGACCTTCAATTCTTAAAACGTTCCGCTTTTAGAGATTGTTGAGAGCGAAACGTAGCGGAGATGAGTTGCTTCTCCAACCTTTATTAAGATTTTACGAAGGTGGGACATAACTTCATTAGTTATGTCCCACCTTCGTCTTTTTATCTTATTCAGCCCTATTCTCTTACTTAAATCACATGCTGAAATTCAAATTTCTGGTTGTGAATCATCTCAGCTGCAATTTCAGGATATAAAGTTAATTCTTGGATTTCTTCGGCTGTCTTCCATTCGTAAATAAATGTTTTTCCTTCTTCCTGTCGTATTTGGCTCTCAATTTCCTGTGTGTCGAGTTCAATAAAGTATCCATAGTTTAATTCGTGATAGTTTATATTTTCATGAGAGAAAAATTGTTCAACGTGAAAAATCAGATTTTGGGGTTGCACGATTTCATAGTCCAGCTCTTCTAAAAACTCTCGTTTTACAGCTAACCAGCTGTCCTCACCAAATTTTACTCGTCCACCAACAAGACACCAAAAATCATCCTGCACTTCTTTATGAATGAGATAGTGTTCTCCACATTTTACTAGTGCACTTGTTCGGACATTTAGTAGTCCCTGTTCCATTAAAATAGATAAATCTTGCATAATATCTCTCCTCTCTATCATCTAAAAAAATACCATCTGACAAAAAACTTTTGTAAAAGAAAAAAGACAGCCTTAAAGCTCTCTTTTTTCATGTGATATAACCTTATCAATTTTTTATTTACGTAAACGTTCTACGTCACGTGCGATAACCAACTCTTCATCTGTAGGAATTAATAATACTTTTACTTTTGAGTCAGCTGTTGAAATCTCAACTTCTTGTCCACGTATAGTATTTTTCTCAGGATCGATTTCACAACCAAACCAAGACATGTTATTGATTACTTCGCTACGTACATGTGCGTCATTTTCACCAATACCAGCAGTAAAGACGATTGCATCTACGCCATTCATTACTGTAACGTAACTTCCGATATATTTACGGATACGGTCAGTAAATACATCATATGCAGTTTGAACTTCTGGTTTATCTAGATTTGCTTCAAGGTCACGCATATCACTTGATAAACCTGTTAGACCCAATAATCCAGATTCTTTGTTTAGAATGTTAATCATATCTTGAATATCAGTTAGGCCCAATTTTTTCATTAAATAAGGTAATAATGAAGGGTCAATATCACCAGAACGAGTCCCCATGGTTACACCAGCTAATGGTGTGAAGCCCATTGATGTATCCACAGATTTTCCGCCATCAACGGCTGTAATTGACGCACCGTTTCCTAAGTGGCAAGTGATGATTTTTAGTTCTTCAATTGGACGTCCAAGTAATTGCGCGGCACGTTGTGAAACATATTGATGGCTTGTTCCATGTGCACCATATTTACGTGCAGAGAATTTTTCATAATATTCAGTTGGAATGCTGTATAAGAAATTATGTTTTGGCATAGTTGTGTGGAATGCTGTATCAAACACAGCTACGCTGATAATATCTGGTAAAATTTTCTTGAATGCTTTGATTCCCATTGCATTTGCAGGATTGTGTAGTGGTGCTAAGTCCGCTAATTCTTCAATTTTTTCTAAAACATCGCCTTCAATAACTGTTGAATCCTTGAAGTATTCTCCCCCTGCAACTACACGGTGACCAACACCTGTAATTTCATCATAAGAGCCTAGAATTTTTAAATCAATTAATTGATCTAGCAACATTTTTACAGCAATTTCATGGTCATCAATGTCAATAATTTGTTCAAATTTTTGATCATCTCCATATTTGATTGTAAAAATAGAATCCTTCAAACCAATACGTTCAACGATTCCTTTTGCGATAACATCCTCAGCTGGCATTTGATATAGCTGCCATTTCAAACTTGAACTTCCTGCATTGATTGCAATTGTTTTCGACATAATAATCTCCCTTTATTTATATTTACAAATTTTTGTTTTTCCAGTTTTCAAATTGCTTAAAGAATTCTTTTATTGTTTCGGTATCTTTTAAAGAGGCAACTTTTGCCAGTAGCACTTCGTCTACTTGCTTTGCATCTTCTCCTTTTTTCTGAAGAAGGATGATACTTTTTCGTGAGTCTTTGGTTTTGAAGAGGTCATCTGGCAATTGAATAATGCCTTGAAGATAGACTTGACTCGTAATCCATTTTTTTACATACGCACTTTGCTCTGTTTCTAAAAAGTTCGTTGGTAATAAAAATAGCCCAAAGCCTGATTCTTTCACGTATTTCATTGCTTGCTCCATTAATAAATGATGAGCGTAGCTGTGTCCTTCTTTTGCACCAGTTAAAAACTCAGCGGCTTTTTGATCATTTGGATAATACCCAATAGGCAAGTCGCTCATCGCTACATCTACTGGCTCAATCAATAAATCCTGCAAACCATCTTGATGGAAGAACTGAACTTTTGCCTCAGCCAATTCACTTGTTGAAGCTGCAATAGATAGTAATGTCTCATCAATATCTACACCTATGCCTGACGCTTCATACTCGGCAAGCTGTAAGTTCAAGACACTCGTCAGCAATAAATTCCCCATACCAGAAGCAATATCTAATAATGCAACAGGTTCTTTTTTGTCGGGAAATAACTGTTCAATCAGATAGACAAACAGATAACCAATGCTATCGGGTGTTAACTGATGATTCGGCTGCAAATGCTCTTCTTTACTTCCTTTTAGGAGTAAAAGCTGACTTAACTTTCGCCATTCTTCTGGTTCTAGATGCGTTTCTTTTATTTGCTGATAAATCTCCATCAATCTTTGGGTCGTCTGTTTATCTGGCTGCCCATCAATTACTCGCACTTGATGATTGTCAATCAAATTCTCAGCGTTTTCAATATACGCGTCTAAAAAAGAAGTATCCAGTGCATTTTGAAGCAGTTGGATAGCTTCCACGTTCAATGTAAAGACTTGTTCAATTTTTTCAGGAAACATCCTGCACCTCATTTCAGAAAGCAAACTATAACAATTTTTATACCTGTTTAATTCTAACGAATATTTCAAGAAATTTCAATCCATTTCGCTGTTTTTCAGTGTTTTTCTTTGTGAATCAAAGAACAAAGAAGTTTGTTTTAACGTTCTAAAAAAAGAAAAGAGTGGGACATAACTATCCAAGTTATATCACACACTCTTATAATTTTATTGAACAGTAAGGGAGAAACTCATCTCCACTTCGTTTCGCTCTCATCAATCTCTAAAAGCGGAACGCTTTAAGAATTGAAGGTCTCCACTTCGTTCTCAACAACTGCTACACATGAAATATGTTAAAAATGAAAGCTACGCAAATAAGTTAAATCTTTTCTTTTACTAGCTTGTCACATTTTTGCGTCAGTTTTCCTTTAATAGCTGTTGATGAATTTGGTAGACTGCCCCAATCATTCCTGCATCATTTTGAAGCTTCGCAGGTCTCACTTTCGCAATGGTTTGTTCTTTTAAATAATTAATGGATTCATGTCGCTGAATCAACTCAAAAAGACGTTCCTGAAGTCGCTTGTTGAAGGTTTCATTAGAACTAATTCCGCCTCCGATTAATACAACCTCAGGATCAAAGCAGCTAATTAAATTTAGCAGTCCCACAGATAAATCAGTAAAAAAACGAGAGAGTATCTCGGTGGCTAACGCTTCACCTGATGCTTCTCTTTTTATAATTTCTCTGGCATCCCAGACATCTTCAGACGCTGAATTTCTTTTTTTCTGTGCTAAATTGTATTGATAGCATAAACCACCTACTGTTGCAGCTTTTTTGTTCAAGGAGACTTCTTCAATATCTCCTGTCACAGGAATCTCATCAATAAGGCACCAGCCAAATTCGCCTGCCATTCCATGACTTCCACGAAATACCTCGCCATTAATGATTATTCCCCCACCTATTCCCGTTCCTAAAACAATGCAAAGGTAATTATCCATGCCTTTAGCGTTTCCAATCCAGCGTTCAGCAATTGCGGCTGCATTTGCATCATTTTCTATACTTACAGGTAAACCGGTAAGTCTTTCCAGCTCCACCTTCATATTCATTCCATAAAATGGTTTGATGGCTCCTGCCGTTAACATAAATCCATCTTTTTGAATAATTCCTGGTGCGCTAATACCAATTCCCTTAATTGTTGAATAGGTTTGTTTGAAGCCCTCTACAATCTCGTGTAATTCACTGACAAACGTAGAGAAGTCATAATTTGTGGGCATTGATTTTTTTTCTAAAATCGTCCCTGTTTCATCTAATACCCCATATTTTACATTTGTTCCACCTATATCAAACCCTACGTACATATTCTCAACTTCTCTCTTCGGTAATATCATACTTCTTAAAAACGTTCATTAAAATGTTGGCATTAATAAAAATAACGGTTCCGATACCAGTGAATAGCCAAACAAATAATAATTTAGGTAAATAGATTGGTACAATAACGACTCCTCCGATAGTAATAAAAAACACAATAATGCTTTGTGGTAAATGTTTAAGCGACAAAATCATTGCATTTACAACCGTTCCAGACAACGAATTATCAAATCGAGCAATCAATGGAAATAGATAGAGACTCATCAGTACTAAAAAAGTGATAAATACCATTGTAAGGTAGTAGGCAATTTTATTTCCCACCATAAAGCTTTGTACGTATGGAAAAGTCCAAAAACCTGCTCCGATAACAGCTAGTATCAACACCCATAGTTTTGTTGCCGGAAGCATATTTAGCTTTAGCTGCCGTAAATATTCTTTATACAGCACACCTTCACTATGATCTATCATCTTATAGGCGGTTCCATATGCGCTCGCCAAAGCCGCACCAATCGTCACCACAGGCAAGCAGGAGATGATAAAAATACTATTCAAAAGTAAAATTTGATAAATTCTTTCCATTCCACTATAAATTTTTCCTTCTGTACTAAAAATTTTCGACATACTCCTGCCTCCTCATTTGTTGTCCTTTATTATCTACTCAATCGTCTTACAAACCTAATTTTTTCTTATTTTCTTCAATTTTTTCATTACGAACCTTGTTTACATCATCAATTTTATTATCTTTTTGGAAATTCTTGTAGTCTTCCAGCAAGCTATCTAATTCTTTTTCATCCTTTGCTCTAAGCATGCCCACTAAGGTTGTACTCCAATTCGTTTGAATGGCGCTCAATGCACGCGCTTCTTGTGTTCCAGCATCCGGACCAATATTTTCTGTTGGGAATTGTGATGTAAGTTTACCATCTCCCCATTCTTGCATTTGTTTCACAGCATCTACATAAGAAGCGTCATTCATCGCTTTGAAACGGTCATGACCAAACTGGATGAATTCACCCATACGATACTCTAATTGCCATTTTTCAGGATCATCTTGTTGAATTTTTCTTGCTTGCTCTGTCCATTGTACTTTATTGTCAGCTTCAACAGTATATGTTTCCCCTTCAATACCAAAGTTTGTCAGCATTTCTCCTTCATCACTCAATAGATACGTGAATAGTTGAATCGCTTTTGCAGGGTCCGCACAGTCTTTACCGATATAGTTAATCATCCATCCTGAAATTCCTGCTTGTGTTAACGTTGGCTTGTTTCCTACAGTACTTTGAATTCCATCTATAGCAATATATTCAGCATCTGGATTGCTTGCTTTAAATGTTTGCAATGGGATTCCCTGGTTAACAAAAGAACCCAGCATGACCGTTGCATATTTACCTGTTTGAAGTTTTTCTTTAAATTTATCCCCATCATCTGTAAACGTGTCATCAGAGATATTACCATCTTCATGTACTTGACGGAATGCCTTCACCCAGTTGATATAGTCTTCGTCTAAATTACGGTCATAATATTTTCCATCTTTTGTATAAGGAACACCTAACATATCTTGTACAACACCATCCATAGAGCCATTAGATGAGCCGTCTTTTGCAAAATCATTGAAGCCAAACGGAATTAAATCCGGATATTTCTCTTTAATTTTACTCATGCCATCTGCAAAGCCTTCTGGTGTAGTGAAGTCTGGTTTTCCAATTGCTTCATACACATCTTTTCTGATTACGAAGGCATCTCGTGCAAAGATGTCCCCACTATCAAAATCACTTTGTGTATTTGAATAATCAGGGTAGCCATAAGATTTTCCATCTGATAATTTATACCAGTTCAACGTTTCTTCACGAGTTACTTCATTGAAATAAGGATCGTAAGTTTTTGCTAAATCTTGTAGTGGCAATGCCCAAGAGTCTGCTTTACGGGCAACTTGAGAATTTGAATCAAAAATCGTTACGATGTCCGGCATATCTCCCCCTGCAAAATAGGTATTTAACTTTGTGTCATCTCCTGTAATAAATTCAATATCGATGTTCAGATCTTCTTTGATTTTCTTTGTTACCATATCTTTTCCATATTCGGTGTTCCACCAGTCTGCATTAACATACCATTTTAATTTAGTCGTTTCCTTTTTCGTATCTAATTGCCAAGCTGGCGTTTTTGCATCTGGTGTATAGCGATCTTCAATAGATGGTAAACTTACCTCTTTATCTTTTGACGCCTCTTTGTTATTTCCACAAGCACCTAATAACATCACACTTGCCAAAGCGAGTGTCCCTACAATTTTCTTTTTTGATAACTTAAACATTTCCTTCTCCTCCTATTCTTTTACTGCCCCAAGCATCATACCTGAGATAAAATGTCTTTGTAGCAATGGATAGATAATTAAAATTGGAACGGTCGTGACAACAATTGTTGCCAGTTGTACCCCCTTAGATGTTGTGCTGATTTCGACCGCTGCATTTAAGCCTTGTTGAGATGCTGCCTGAGATTGCGTGATAATTTCGTAGAGTTTCATCTGCAATGGATAAAGCGCTCTGTCTGTCACATATAGCTTGGTTGTCATAAAATCATTCCATTGCCACACTCCATGAAATAGGGCAATCGTTGCTAAAGCAGGTTTAGATAATGGCACAAATATTTTTAGAAAGACGCCCCAATCACTTGCACCATCAATCTTGGCAGATTCCTCTAAAGACGTAGGAACATCTCTAAAGAAATTCATCAAAATAATGACATCATAGTAACTTAATAAGGCTGGGATAATATATACCCAAAACGTATTTAACAAATTTAATGATTTAATCAATAGATAAGTAGGAATCATTCCCCCAGAAAAGAACATTGTAATAATTCCCATGGTGGAATACAGTCCGCGACCTTTCAAATTCCGTTTAGATAAAGCGTAAGCCATAATCGCACAAAAGGCTGTATGTGCGAAAACGCCAATCACTGTTTTTCCTATCGAGATAAGTAATGCTTGCCACATTGATGCATCACCTAATACTTTTCTATAATTATCTGTTGCAATCTCTGAAGGCCAAAATACAAAGTCTCCTTTTGCTAGCGCATCACTGGATGCAAAAGAAGAAGCAACAATATTCCAAACAGGGACGATGATAACAATGGTAAATACTAACAATAATAAAATATTGACAAAGTTAAAAATCTTGCTGTCTTTATCTTGAACGACATTACTCTTTGGTTTTGCTAATGATAAGCTGCTCTTTTTCATCGTGTCCCTCCTTAAAGTACTGATTGATTATCATTCAGTTTTTTCGTGATAATATTTGTTAAGACCAATAAAATCACCGAGATAATCGAGATTCCCAATCCTACAGCTGTTGCATAAGAAAAATCACCTTGCATTAACCCTACTCGATAAACATAAGAGTTGATGACTTCTGCTTTTGGCTGATTTTGCGAATTCATTAAGACTAATGTTTGATCCAGATTTGAGTTAAACAACCCGCTGACACTTAGAATCAGATTTAATGAAATAATGTTTCGAATCATTGGAATAGTGATACTCCAGATTTGACGAAGTCTGCTGGCTCCATCCATTTTTGCTGCTTCATAATAGGTAGGATCAATTTTAGACATCGTTGCCAGATACAAAATTGTTCCCCATCCTGCTTCTTTCCACACATCTGACAGTGAAGCAATCCACCAGTACTTGCTGACATCTAACATATGATTTTGTTTTGTTTGAATTCCAATAAAATTCAATAATTCATTAATCATTCCATTAGAAGAAAACCAGGTAATGATCATTCCGCCTAAGATAATCCAAGATAAAAAATGGGGCAGATAAGAGATAGTTTGTATTACTCGTTTAAATACGCTGTCTCTTAGTTCATAAATCATAACCGCAATAATAATTGGCAGAACAAATCCAAAGGCTAGTTTCAATCCACTAATGCCTAATGTGTTAATTACGGACTCCCAAAAATATTTATCCTCCATGATAATCCGAAAATTCTCTAAACCAACCCACTGTGCACCATCTATTGTGTCTATGACTGTGTAATTTTTAAAGGCAATCACTAAGCCATAAATGGGGATAAAACTAAAAATAATCATGTAAATAATGCCGGGAATGGCCATGGTTTGCAGCTGCCATTGATGACCAAAGTCTTTCCACCATTTTGAAAAACGACTGGTTGAGGCTGCTTTTGCGTTCTTTGCTTCCACCCTTTTTCCTCCTTCTTTTCGCTTCCTTCTTTACTTATATCTAACGACTCAATCGTTTAGTTGTTTCTCGTACCACTAATTGACAATCCAAGGTCTTACTTTCTCCTTTTTTTTGATTGTTAATTAATTTCATCAACTCAATTACTGCTTGTTTTCCTTGTTCTTGTATCGGATTTTGAATCGTTGTCACACTTGGCTTAAAATAACCTAGCAGTTCAATATCATCAAATCCTATTACACTGAAATCCTCTGGCACGCTCAGTCCTAGCTCATCAATTGCCTTTATGACGCCAATAGCAGATAAATCATTTCCTGCAATCCATGCAGTTGGCCATTTATCTCGTGGGGTCGTCAATAAGTAATTCTTGATATTTTCATAGCTCTCTTTTTCTTCAAACAAGCCTGTAATCGTCCAGTCGGGATTTATGGGCAGTTGATGCTCAGCCATCACTTCCTGAAAACCTAGATAACGTTCATCACTGTCATAAACATTAGGGTGTCCAGGTAAAAAGCCAATTTTTGTGTGACCATTTTCAATTAGATGTTGTGCAGCAATTCGACCTGCTTTCTGAGAATCAAAGACCACACTGCTAATGCTTCCGTCATTGATTTTCCGATCAACAAATACAGCCTTCACACCCTCTGCACGAATCGTACTCAATGACTCTTCATCGATTAATTCTTCAAATCCGATAAATCCATCTACCATATTTCCTAATAAGTGAGAGCTAAGAATCTGTTTATCCGAGGAAATAAGTACGTTCACCCCATATTGATAGTTACCAGCTTCTTCAACAATTGCTTCAATCAACGTATTGAAGTACGGACCCGTTATGGTATGAGTATAAAGCCCAATCATCTTTGTTGTTTTTGTTTTCAATTGTTTTCCCATTAAATTTGGGGTGTAATGAAGTTTTTTCGCGGCTTCCGTCACTCGTTCTATGGTTTTCGGTGTTACTACATCCAGCCCGTTGAGTGCTTTGGAGACAGTCGCAATGGAAACATTGGCTTCTCGTGCAACCTCTCGGATCGTTACTCGCTCTTTCATGAAATCCCTCCAAATAAAAACGTTTTTATTTTCAGTTAATAAAAAAGAATTCTTTTTAATTTATAGACAAAGTATAGATAAAAACGTTTTCAAAAACAATATCTAACAGCAAGTCTGGTTGCTCAACTCTTCGTTTTGAAAAAACAGTCACGGTGGTACAGCCTGTACCACCGATACACCTATCCTACGTACTCAAAGGTAGCTGTTGAAAGTTCTTTTTCCGCACTAGTACCTAAAAATAAATGAAATGTACCTTTATCTGTTGTTCGAGCCAAATCACTATGCACATAAGCAAAATCTTTTGCCTCAACAACAAACTGGACTTGCCTTGTTTCACCTGGCTCTAGAGATACTGGCTGCCATGCAAGCAATTCTTTTTTCGGACGAATGATTTGCGTAAATGCATCTTGGAAATAAATTTGCGGCAACGTATAGCCTGCTTGATTAGATAGATTTGAGACAGTAAACGATAAAGTAAGTTGTTCATTTCTAGTTAATTGCTTATTTGAAAGCCTTAAATCAGAATAAACAAATTCACTATAGCTAAGTCCATGACCAAATGGATAGAGTGGACCATTTTCTTCATCTAAATAGCGAGAAATATACTTTTGATCTGCATTTTCTGCAGTCTTTGGACGTCCGGTAGACATTTCTTGATAAGAATAAGGAAGCTGACCGACACTTCTTGGATAACTCATTGGTAAATGCCCGCTGAAATTTCTCGCACCACTCAACAATGAGGCTAACGCTGTTCCTGTTTGACTTCCTAAAAACCAAGCAGAGACAATTGCTTTTACTTTTGGTTCTACGTCTGTTAATACAAGCGGTCTGCCGCTAAACGTCACTAAAATACTCTCTGTATTCTTTTTATAAATGGTTTGAATAACTGTTCGTTCTATTTCACGAAGCGTCAAGTCAGTTCGGCTAGCTGCCTCTCCAGCTTCTTCACTTGTTTCTCCTACAGCAATCACCACTTTATCTGCACGGCTGGCTGCTTCTTCGATTGCCTGCCAGTCTGGCACTTCATCGGTAATCGGAAGGATTTCAAGTGTTGAAACGATTTTTCCCATACCTTCTGATAAAGAACTCGCAGCCTCCATCTCACCAATCCATGACCAAGCACCTAATACATCCCTTGTCACCGCTTTTGTTCCTACCAATAGAATTTTTTCTTCTTTTTTTAAGGGAAGAACCCCTTCATTTTTCAAAAGAACCGCGCAACGAACTGCCGCTTCATAGGACGCTTTCGTCAACTCTTCCAAATCAACAGTCGTATCCAAGCCACGATAAGGATTTTCAAACAAACCTAACTCATTTTTTAAGGATAAAACACGCCAAACAGCCGCATCTAACGCCTCTGTTGCTTGCGTTTCTTCTACAATCGCTGCCAGTTCTTTCAGATAGCAATCCGTCATCATATCCATATCTACCGACGTTTCAAACGCTTTTTGTGCTGCTTGTTTTGATGTTTCAGCTATTCGATGCGCCTTCAATTCCGCAATTGCCGCCCAGTCAGAAATTAAAAGCCCTTGAAAGCCCAATTTTCCTCTCAAAACATTTTGCACTAAAGAAGTATTTGCGGTAACAGGTACCCCATGTACACTATTAAAGGAGGTCATCACCATTTTTACGCCTTCTGAAATTGCGCCTTCAAAAGCTGGCAAGTAATTTTGATAGAGCTCAACGTCTGAAACATCTACTGTATTATAATCTCTGCCGCCCTCTGCTGCACCATAACCAATAAAATGTTTTACACACGCAGCTACGTGTGACTCATTTTTTAAGTTCTCGCCTTGATAGCCACGAACATACGCTTTCGTTAACGCAGTTGATAGGCGCGGATCTTCACCGTTACTTTCCAAGACTCTCCCCCAGCGTGGATCTTTTACATAGTCTGCCATTGGAGAGAAAGTTACATGAACTCCTTCTTTCGCTGCTTCTTTTGCGGCATGCCGTGCAACAGTTTCTATTAATTCTGAATCAAAAGAAGAGGCTAAAGCTAGAGGAATAGGAAAAATTGTTTCATACCCATGAATTACATCTGCCATAAACAACAACGGAATTTTATGCCTGCTGTGAGCAAGATAATTCTCTTGAATCTTTCTCACCTCTGTTGCTCGATGCGTCCCTAAAACAGAACCTAATTGATATAATTGTTCTTCGTCCATTGACCACTGAGTCATAGGACCGGTCACTTCGCCTTGATTCCCAAAAAAATCTGGAGTCACTTGCACCAGTTGGCCGACTTTTTCTTCCAAGGTTAAACTTGATAATAATTTTTTCAGTTCTTCAGTTTTCATCTTTATTCCTCAGTTTGATTCTTAATCAGTTGTTTATACCACTCAAAAGAATCTTTCTTTCTACGTGCTAATGTCCCGTTTCCTTGATTATCTTTATCCACATAGATAAATCCGTAACGTTTTTCCATTTCGCCTGTTCCAAAACTGACAATATCAATAATTCCCCATGGTGTATACCCTAATAATTCAACACCATCAACATTCACTGCTAAAGCCATTTGGTCAATATGTTTTTGTAGATACTCTACTCGATACGGATCATGAATTTTTCCATCCTCTAACTTATCATAGGCGCCAAATCCATTTTCAACGATAAACATAGGTAAATTGTAACGTTCATAAATGATATTTAAGGTATAACGTAAGCCCACAGGATCAATCTGCCAGCCCCAATCACTTGCGGTTACATATGGGTTATTTACCATTTTCGCACCAGGGTATTCTTGAACAGGCTCTCCCTGAACATCCTCTAATGTAGTCACTGCACCTGACATATAGTAACTAAACCCAACGTAATCAACCTTTCCTTCTAGTAATGCGCTCTCTTCTTTCTCAGATATTTCGATGGTATAGCCTTTTTGCTGCCAATACTTGCGTGCATAAGAAGGAATTTTCCCACGAACATGAATATCAGAGTAAAAGAAGCGACGATTCATTACTTTTACAGAAGCCATTAAATCCTCAGGACGGCAAGAATACGGATAAACAGGAACGTATGCCATCATACAGCCGATTTGGAAATCTGGATTTATTTCATGTCCTAGCTTCACGACTTTTGCACTAGCTATTAATTCATTTAGTCCTGCTTGGAAAGTAATTTCTTCCTTATTCTCTCCTTCTTCAAAACGAATAGCTGAATTTGTCCATGTGTGTAGGTCATGCTGACCGTCCGCTTGATTATTTATTTCATTAAAGGTCATCCAATACTTCACTTTGTCTTTATATCTCGTCATCACCGTTTGGGCATAATGAACAAAGAAATCAATCACTTGCTTATTTCTAAATCCTCCATATGTTTCATACAAATGATAAGGAATTTCAAAATGAGATAACGTAATAACAGGTTGGATTCCATTAGCTAATAATTCATCAAACAAATCATCGTAAAATTGAAGACCTGCTTCATTTGGCTCACTCTCATCGCCCAATGGAAAAATTCTTGTCCAGTTAATCGATGTTCGAAACGCTTTCAATCCTAGTTCTTTAAATAGTTGAATATCCTCTTTATAGTGATGATAAAAATCTATCGCCTCATGATTCGGATAATTTTCTCCTTCAAGAACCCCTTCTGTAATTTTGCGAGCAACACCATTGGCTCCCGCAGTCATCACATCAGCAATGCTTACGCCCTTTCCGTCTTCATTCCATGCTCCTTCGACTTGATGAGCTGCCACTGCACCGTCCCATAAAAACTCTTTTGGAAATTGTTTAGTCATTACATGTTCACCTCGTTTAGTTGTTACTCACAGTATAGGGGCTGATTTTTTTGGTTTCAATATTCTACAGCCACTCTGGTTAAACAGTAAGCAAATAGAAAAAAACACCACGTTGGTACATGTCGTACCAGCGTGGTGCTAAAATATTTTTTCTTTTAGGTTTTCACTCTTGTAGTCTATTCGCTAACTGCTCAATTAAAAAGATGCATGGAATCTGACTCGTCAAGTCTTCATGTTTTTTTACACGCTTTATATCTACGTGATAATCTAAAACAAAATCGGACATTTTAGCAAGCGTAGAATTAATATCAGCCGTAATAGCAACTGTCGTAAAATCATCCTTATTCCGAAAACCATTCACAATCTCAACAACCTCATTTGTCATTCCGGAAACAGATAAAGTTACCAAAATATTATCGCTTGTATTTTTTAATTTTGACAGAATTGGATACGTAGGATCAATCAGAGCATAACTATTATAGCCAATCGATGCAAACCTTCGAGCAGCATATTCACAAATAGAACCTGAGGCACCAATCCCAAAAAAGACGATATTCTCACAATATTGAATCTTCTCAATAATCTGATTTAGCTTACTTTCAATGTTTCTAGGAAAATGATTTCTGCTTAATATATTTAACGCATCATCAAATCGGTCACTTTCAACAGATTCTACACTAAACTGACTGCGAAATTCAGTATAGCTTTCATAACCTAATTTACGGATTAATCGCATCACTGAAGAAGCAGACGTGTGGGATTCTTTTGCAATATCCCTCAATCGCATATAAGGAACTTTCTCTACATTACTACTCATATAGTGATAGATTGCCTGATCCGTATCAGATAATGAATTAAAATCAATATTTCCAAAGAAACCCATGTTCTCTCCCCCGTTTTCTGTAACGACTACATGACCATTACTATATATCATTCTAGCAAAAAATACTAGATTTTACGAAGGTTCTGTGGGAAAAATCATTCCCTTTCACTAGTAAAAATGATTGAGAAACTCTTTTATGAAAATCGGGTGCTCTTACTAAGATCAATAACATCTTTTTACAAAAAAGAGCAGAAATTATAAGTTGATTAGCCTATTTCGACTATTTCCGAAGCTCATTCTTTTTTGTCCATCACTTTTTCTTCAAAACGATAATACCCATTTTTCATCTTCACAATAATGATGACTTTTTCATTTGACTCTTCATAGCTCAATGTCCCTTTGTTGTACGTGCGTTTTCCCGTTGAGGCAAGCTCACTGTCTTTTGAATAATAGTCCATCAAAAATAGTTCCTTCATAATCTTTGCCTGATAAAGATTCGTTGTTCGTATCGTAAAGTCGCTTGTCAAACGTTCATCCTCTAGGACAAGAAGAAGTAAACAGCTCGTCAGGCTAAAAAACAAGAGTACAGAAAGAAAAATCCCTCCTCTATGCCTATGCTGTTGTCTGAATCTCCCATTGTCCCCACCGCTTATAGCCATTTAAAAATACCACCTCCAATTGAATCTGCTTTTTTTCTTTACGCAATGTAAATGAGGAAACGTCTGTTAACATTGGCTGATGTCCGCCATTTTTTCTTTTTCTAACCATCGTTTGATAAGGCTGGATCAATACCTCTTCTCCTCTCTCACTTTTCAAATAAAGCGTATTGTCTGCGACTTTTACAAAGTAATCATCCTTTAACTCGTACTCCAACTGAATCAAAAAAACCTCCCACTCTTTTTCCTTAGTTCGTTGTAATTGTTGCTGAATGACTTGGGTAATATGAACAAACTGTCCAATAAAAAGAAAAAGTGTACTTAAAATCATTAAAGCAATCAGACATTCCAAAAGAGTAAATCCAGAAAATGATTTATACGTTCGTTGATTCAATGCTCACTTGGTCCTTTCCAGAAATGATTTGCGCTGCCTGATGTGGTTGAGCTGTCAAACTAATCTGATACTTCCTAGAAAATGTCTTTTCTCTGTTGGTTTCGCCTTTATAGAATCGATAATCACGTGTTTCTTCATATAACACTCGATTCATTTCGATTATACGCATTTGGTCTTTCCCTCTTTGTACGAGTATGCTCTGCGTGTATAAAAAAGAAAGAATAATCGTTGTAAATAAGAAAAAAGAAAGTAATGCTTCCAAAAGAATGTATCCTCTATTCGATTTTTTTAATATATCTACCACTCCCGAGTTGAAACTGATAGCTAATCGTTTCCTTTTTTTCTTTCCAATAAAAACTCATTTTACTTAGGCTGCTGTTATTTCCTGAATTCATTGAAAAAACAAGCTTACTTGTCCCTGTATAGACCAACTCTTTAGGAATTATTAACAGCGACCAATCAATTCCCGTTGAAACTAGCGTCCGAAAATAAATGGAAGAATCCGTTATCTGCATTTCACTTGGAAGCATCCCTGTAATAGCCGCCTGTTGACTAGCCAGTATTCTCTTCTCTAAGCTGGCAAAGAATTGTTCGATTTCAATCTTATCCTGTAATCGAATAGTCGATAATGTAGGCAGTAAGGTGAAACTTGTGACAACGAAAAGAGTAATAAGTGATTCTACCAACGTAAATCCCCTTGCTTCCTTCTTTCTCACGGAGCTACTCCTTGAAGAGCATCATATTTTTCTTTTTGATCTTCTGTAATATACCCTTCTTTTACTAATGTTTCCGTATTAGGCAGCGCACTGTCCTTTTCAATAGAATACAGTTCCATCTGCGTCTCTACGACCTTTACAATTGCCTGATTGCTCTCTTCATTCACTGTTTCCTTATGTTTTGATAAGTTAGGGACAAACAAGAGAATCAGCACACTAATGATAAGCAAAACAATCAGCATCTCTATTAACGTGAATCCTGAGTAAGCTTTCTTATTTTTCATTTTATAAAACTCCTTCCATATTTCCATAAATTGGTAACAGCATGGCAGCGTAGATACTAATGATTAATAGCGCAATGAATAAGAAAATAAGCGGTTGAATCCATTGCAGGGCGCGCTCCACTTTCTTGAAAAATTCTTTCCACATAAACTCACTGTAAAAAAGCAGTTCTTCTCCTAGCCGTCCTTTGACCTCTCCTTGTAAAACAATCCGGCTCATTTCTTTTGTGAAAAATGAATAACCTTCTAATTGACCAGAGAGTGATTTCCCCAATTGAAGTGCTGATTGAAGATCCATTGCTAGCTCCTGCATAAGACTCCCCTTCTTAGTTACTGCCATACATTCAATAATTTGTTTTAGTTCTAGTCCTTCTTGAAAGAGCTTGCCCCATTCCAATGAAATGTAGGCTGAGAGGTAGGCTCTATAGAATCTTCCTACTCCCCAGATTTGACTATAGACCATTGCTTTTTGAAGAGCGGTTCGTTGACTCATGAATCCGCGAAATCCTATAACGATGACTCCACCCCCTAATAGCAAAAGGAAAAAATAGGTCGGTCCTTTTTCAATAAATTGAATACCTGGATGTTGCTTATCCACCATCCCAGATAAAAGCAGCTGAGGAAGAAGAACCTGCCGCATTCCCACAAGTACACCCGCCATAAATAAAAGCAAAAGTATGGGGTAACTACATAGCTTAAAGAAATTTTTTCGCTGTGTTTCCAACAATTTCATCTGTTGCGCCATTGAATAGAGTGTTCCTGTAAAATTTCCATGGACTTGAGCAAGCTGAATCTGCACCACCTGCTGCGGACTAAACTCTGCAGCAAAAAAGCAATCTGCTAGACTCCATCCTCCAACAAGGTGCTGTTCGAATTTCGTCAGCATAGATTCCGAAAACTGATTCATTTTTTTTATAAAGCCTAATGCCTCTTGAACACTAAACCCATTTTGAAGAAGCTCAGAAAAAAATAATAAAAACAACTGCTGTTGACTTTTCTTATTCTTTTTCCAGTTCGTATATCTCCTCATGAATTCTCCCTTCTTCAAATAGACGCTTTAGTTGTGTGTTCCAATCAAATGCTGATTTTGACTCTTTAGAAACCAGCTGATAAGCGACTAGTCCTTTGACACATTCATCTGCCTCATCTGTAAGTAGACGCTGATAAATAATCCCTTGTAAACTGTTTTGAATTTCTTCTGTAGACTGGACTAATTCCACTAAGCGCTCTCTCACACCCAATAGACTTTTAGCATGGATGGTGGCGTAAACCCGATGTCCGGTCAGTGCTGCACGAATAGCAGCCTTCGCTGTCTGCTGATCTCGAATCTCGCCAATAATGAGAATATCTGGATGATGCCTTAAAGAAAGCTTTATCAGTGTTTCATAGTCCTGTTTAATTTTTTGATTAATTTGCAGCTGTAAAAACTGCGTCTCCTCAATCTCAACAGGATCTTCAATTGTAATCACTTGTATTCCCAGCTTTCTAGCTAAGGTGTACATGAGTGTTGTTTTTCCTGATCCTACCGGTCCCCCAAATAGATAAAGACCTCTACGATTTGTTTTAATTTGTAAGCCTTGTACAACTTCAGGAAAAAAATAGAGTAGCGTATTCTTTTCAAATGGATACAAGAACCGAAGAACCATACTTTCTTGCTGTTGATAATTTCCTACAGTAGAAATTCTTATTCGTTGCATTTCTTCATTTAATAGATACGTACATGCGCCTAGCTGCGCTTTCCTTTTTTCGCCAACATCCATTTGACCTAAATACTTAAATCGGCTAATCAACTGCTCCGCGATTTCTATCTCCAGTATTTGATAAACATTACGATAGTTATTTTTCCGAAAAATAACTTGATACTGCCCTCCTTTAGGTAATAGATACACATCTTGAATTCTTTTTTTCTTTCCCCTAGCTACGATTTCGTCTGATAGTTGTTGAACCATAGTTTCCCTCCTCATTCTTTACATACGCAAAAAATCAGTTATCTCGGAAAAATAGAAAAACTCTTTTCAACTTCTACGTAAAAAGTGCAGATGCTTATTCATTTTTGAGAAGGGTTTGTCCCGACCCTTTATTCTCCAATGAAAACTTTTTTAATAGAAACAAGATTCACAGTAAAGCAAAGAGGGAATCAACTAACTGGGAGCTATATATTTATAAAAATTTTTTTGCTATTCTTATCTTTCGAGCAAGAACAGAACAAAAAAATCAGCAATAGAAGAGGGTAAAACATAAATAGCTCCTTCCCTGGATCAACAATCTTTTTTTCAATTAATCAAATTTTTTTTGAAATTCTGTCACCTTTTTCTTGTCTGAAACGTCATATAGAGTGTACCTACATAGAAAGGAGGGATATTCCCATGATAAAAGATGTTTCAAATGAACACTTTTTTGAAGAGCTTTATCTTGAATATGAACAAAAAATTTATTTTTTAGCTTATTCAATCATAAATAATGAACAGCAAGCTGAAGATATTACCCAAGATGTATTTGAGCAGCTTTTTGAACAGCTTTCCACTTTAAAAACCTATGATTCTCTCACACGTAAAAAGTATATATTGCGCATCTCTAAAAATAGAGCAATTGATTATTACAGAAAAAATAAAGTAGAGCTGAATTACAAAGAAAATTTATTTCCAAAAAATGAAGAGCCTGTAAATAACGTAGAAATTTATTTTGACAGCTTAATTTCAGAAGAGCAGTTCAATCGTGTAACAGCAAACTTAAAAGACTCCTATCTTAATGTTTTTATGTATCGAATTTATTATGGCCTATCTGGTAAAGAAACTGCAGAATTAATGAATATCCGAGTAGACACTGTAAAAAAACAATTAGAACGAGCGAAAAAAAAAGTGAAAGAAATTTTGGAAGGAGAACTTAAAGATGGTTAAACAAACAAATGAAGAAAAAAAATTGAAACAAATATCCGAGCGAATTGCACTAAAAACATTTGATGAGCCTACAGAAACACATGAATTTTCAGATACTTATAATAAACGAAAAGAGGAGTTATTAAAAAAAGTGAAAAAATCTTCTAAAAAAACAAAAAAATATTCTACTAAGAAACTGTTTCTTGCCGCAGCTGCCGCATTGTTTATTATTCCATCAACTGTTTACGCTGCAAACGAATTGTACCAATGGATTGTGAAACAAAACGACTATAAAGTGACCTTATCCGTAGATAATCAGTCAACAAATGAAACAAACAACAATTATTACAAATTAAAGTTAGACTACCTGCCCGATGATATGGTTCCTGATAAAAATGCAGATGATAAATATTCTTACAAAGACAACTTAAGTAAAGGTGGTTTATCCTTTCTTTTATGGAAAGTTCAAACATCAGCTGATTTTGATGTTCTCTATTCTGAAGATACGCAAGAAGCAACCTTTAATAATCATCGAACTTTGATTGTTAATAAAACGAGTCTAAAAAATGAGGGCTTTACAAAAGAGGTATTCGTCCTATTTGAAAAAGAAGGGTATGTACTGCAAGCTTATGTCGGAAATGATGTACCAGAAGAGGACTTAACAAATATTTTAAGTCACTTATCCTTAAAAGAAAGCTCAAAAGAAGAGGCTTCAACAACAGTTGATTTTAATGATTATAAAGAGCGTCTGAACGAACCAGGAATAGTTACTCCTGAAGTTGAAGGACTACCTGCTAATAGTTCCAATATTCATCATATTGGAGATACTGTATCAATAAATATTCCAAATGATCCTGAATTTAAAACAAAAATAAACTATACCATTAATTCTGTGGAGGTTTTTGATTCCATTCATGATTACCAAACAGAGAAGTTTCAGGATTTCTCATTGGAAATTCTGAAAGAAAATCAGCTTGTTAATAAAGAGGGGCAATTACTTCCCTTTAATCAGCGAATAATCTCCCGTGGTAATGGAGAAACCACCATAGATAAAGTAGAAAGCACTCAACAAATGACACCAAAATTTGTTTTTGTGACAGCGGAAATTGAAAATCCCAGCAATCAACCAATCTCTGACCTAATGCTACAGAATGCACCACAACTTTTAGAGAACAAAGATGGCAATTGGTTCCCTGTATCAGAAAATAAAGAAGTGACAGCTTACACAGGTGAAGTAGATTATTTAGATGCTCATGGAGAAGGCTCGCATTTTTATCATCTACCAACTATTTCAGCAAAAGAAAAATTAACCATTCATTATGGTTTCTTCGTTGATCAAGATCAATTGTCAAAACTATTCTTACCTGTATTTTATTATGATAACTTTTTGAATCTAAACCAACCTAATCTAAATTTTTATGATATTAGACAATAGTTGCCCAAATCATTCTTCTATCCAAATGATAAAAGAATGAATGTGACAAGTAAGCTTCAAGATAACAAATTTGAAGCTTACTTGATAGATTTCATGGAAAGGAGTCGATCGTTTGGCAAATAAAAAAATTCTTTCTTTTTTTATTACTCTAATTTTATGCAGTATTCTAACACTCTCCTTATTCAATACACTAACGTTTACAACTTCAACAAAGAAAGTAGCAGCTCCAACAAAAGAAGTAGCAACTGCGTTTATTGATGTGCCTTTAGAAAATCAAAACGAAGGACAGCCACTTGGTAATGGGTGTGAAATAACTTCTTTATCAATGCTACTGCGATATTATGGCTATGCAACGAACAAAAACCAGTTAGCTGAATTACTAGAGTATGTTCCTGTTAAGGTTACAAACGAGCTATATGGGAATCCACATGATGGATTTGTTGGAGATATTTCAGGAGGGTTTGATGCTATGGGCGTTGCGGTTGAGCCTATTGCTAAAGTAGCGCAGACAATTGTTCAAGATGAGTATACTGTAATGACAGAGAAACATTTATCTTTTAAGGATTTAGAAAAACTCATCCAGAAAAAAATTCCGGTCTGGGTACAAACCACCGTTGAATTTCAGATTCCGCAAGCTTCCGATTTTCGCATATGGAACACTTCAAGTGGAGAAGTTCAAGTGACTCCTCTTTGCCATACTGTCGTTATTACTGGGGTAGATTCAAAATTTGTCTATGTGAATGATCCCTTTGGCTTTAAACATCGCGCTGTCGATAAAGAACAGTTTAAAACAATTTATCAACTAGTAGGAGAAGAATCCTTATATCTTCTTCCCACGAAATAAATCGCTTCACTCGAGATTGTAGAAGCAATTCAATTAAAGGAACCTACGCTATTCACACACAAAGTGACACGTACAGAAGCTCCAGTACAGAAGACAGAAGCACCAAATGGACTAATGAGAGAAAAAATGTGTGGGACTTGCGTTCTGAGACGCACAAAATAGAAGACCAAAAATCCTTTTACGATTTTCAGTCTTCTATTTTTGATTCTTCAGAGTCTTCTCTTTGTTTATTTTCTCCATTATTGCCCACATTCACAGTCATTAGAGAAAAATAAATTTCAATATACGTCTGGTTTCATTCACCAGACATCTAGTCACAAAACAAGCCTCTTCTTATTTCCCTTTATCGATTCATTATCTATTTTTTTGTTTTATCCTGAAAACGTGCTTCTACACGGTAGATTCGCTGTCCACGCGAAGAAAATTTTTCTTCATATTCTGTCATAATATTTCCTTCGTAATCGCTGTGATGGAGGTCTAACCAGACTTTTTGTATAATCATTCCATACTGAGAAAAGCTAGCTAGGGAATATTCAAACAGTCCTTGATTATCTGTTTTAAAATGAATTTCTCCATTTGGCTTTAGAATCTGTTCATCTGTAGCTAAAAATGTTTTAAACGTTAAGCGACGTTTCTCATGTCTTGTTTTAGGCCATGGATCAGAAAAGTTTAAATAGATTTGATCCACTTCATTATCGGCAAAATAATTGGTTAACGCTGAACCATCCACATGAAGTAATTGTAAATTAGAGATGTTGGCTTCAACCAGCCGGTCAAGTGCCATAGAAACGACACTCACTTGCATCTCTACACCAATATAATTAATTTCTGGATGAGCCTTTGCCATCTCCGTAATAAATTGTCCTTTTCCGGTTCCTATTTCTATATGAATCGGATTTTGATTGCCAAATCGTTCATGCCAGCGCCCTTTCCATTCTTCAGGATTTTGTGCCACATAATTGGGATAAGCAGCTAATAATTCATCTGCTCCTTGACGATATCTTACACGCATATTTCTATTCCTCGCTTTTCAAAATTATTCATTTTTCTACAGTAAAAGGCGAACAAGCTTGGGAACCAAATACTCCCCCAAGCCTGCAATGCCTTATCTGAATACTCATCATTCATTTTTATTATTTTTTTCAATTTATTGCCTTCACAATGAACCAAATTTCGTTTTCTTTAACCATTTATCCACTAAAAATTCGCTTCAGCTGCAGAATTTCAGCGTTCATTCGCTTGAAGTCATTTCTCTTGTATAAACGAGAAACTTCCTGTAAAAGATTCATCACCGCATACCAGTGCATACGCTCAAGTGTCTCATCAGTAGAACGAATACCATAGCTCACTAGCCATTGACTCCAGTTAGATAAAGGGACATAGTGACCTAAAATCGTACCTATATCTACTGCTGGATCTGCAAACATAATCGAATCCCAGTCAACAAGGTAAAGATAATTTTGACAAACCATCCAATTTCTGTGATTCACATCACCATGAACCACTGTATATAGCTCTTGTTTATACGTAGGCATTTGCCTCATCAAGTAGCGTAAAACTAATGCCAAAAATTTATTTTGTTTAATCCCGTCAGGCATTTGCTGTTGATACTCCTTCAACATCAGCTCTGGCGTAACAATCTTCCCGCCAATTCGTCCCATCATCGTCTTTAATGTCGCTGAATGGTGAAGGTGATACAGCACATCAATCACATCATTTCGACGACCGATTTCATCAGGAGTCAGAATTCTACCTTCCATCCACTCCTGTGCGGTTAACGTATCCCCATTGCCTGTTCGTTTCGTCCAAACAAGCTTTGGCGTAATGCCTTCTCTAGAAAGAGCAGCCAGCATGGGGGTCGTATTGCGTTTAATGAACACACGGTCATTGTCGCGAATACCTATATATGTTTTTCCTGTGTCCCCTTTGATTGGGCGGACTCGCCACTCTTGGTCCAACTGAAACTCCATCGGTACTGTCTCCTGTCTTCTAGTTTTCGCAGTATCTACTATTCTATCGTCCTAAAACATCACCGTCAAGCCTATATCCTGCCATTTCCACCGAAACCAATAAGAAATCCACCTAAGAGCCACTAGATATTAGTTTTCCATCTTTTTTATTCGAGAAGAAACGTAAAGTTTTGTAAAAGCAAGTGTAACAAGAAGATAGATTCCCGCAGCCATTCCCGCCTGTTGAACGTTTTTTAAACCAATCCATGCAAATAAGCCAAAAATAACTGCTGCTACAAGAAGCAATAAACCAATTAACGATTGAATTGCTCGCCCTTTTTGCTCTTTTGGAACTGGATAAAGCTGGGTAAGTACCATGTAGTGAAACTGATTGTATAAAGGAATCAACTGAAAACCAATTAAATAAAGAAATACACTACCCAGCCCTACGCTAAACCAGAATGAATTTAGAAAATATAAGAATAAACTACCAATAAAAACCAGTCTCAAATATAACCCGCTAAACTCTGAGCCACGTACCATTCGCCGAACATACAAATATAAATAGGTGTTTTTTTGTTGAATAGAGAGTTTATTTAATAAACCATCTAAATACTTTCTTCGTTTTACCGTTGCAGTAATTTCAGGAACATCTGTAAATAAATTGATAAACTGATACAAACGATGAAGTCTATTTTGCTCTTTTTTCACCATTTCTTCCCAGTCTAGTCCCACAGAAAGTCGTTTCCAATAAAGTATATAAAAACAAACTGCCTGAAGGAGCCCAAGCCCTGTTCCTACCCAAGAAAACGTATAGACACTCACCAAAAGAATCACAATAGTTGTCAGTAGCCAAAGAATCTGACTCTGTTTTTTCTTTGCATTGGTTACTTGATAAATTCCATAACGCTGTACATGAAGCTGACTAATTTTTAAGCTCCAGAGCATCAACAAAAACCAGATGAATTCACTAAATTGGAAGCCTCCCGCTACCACTAACAGGGGCATTAAAAAACCACAGACAAGGACTAGTAGCACAAACGGGAAAATACAAGAATAAGTAAAGCTGCGTTTAAAATAGTCTGTCATTTTATTCTCTTTTGGAAGCAAAAAGACCATATCTGCAGGTTCAGCTAATGTAACAAAGCTGCCACTGTACAGACTTAGCAACCACACAAACGCAACAATGCCACTTCCCCAGAAAAAATCTTCAGGCAAAGTTTTTAAAAGGTTCGAGTAGTAAAAACCGACACCACCAAATAAGAAGAGACACACTAAGACAAAGTGATCATTAAAAACATATCGCATGTAGCGCATCATGTGCTTTTGATGACGTGCTAAGCGTTTTTGAAAAAACTCACTCATCATCTTGCTCCTTTGTTAATGCCACATAGATTTCATCTAACGAAGAATCAGGCAATTGAAATTCTTGGCGAAGTTCAGCCATTGTTCCTTGTGCACGTACTTCTCCATTGTGCAACACAACAAATCGATTACAGTACTTCTCTGCCGTCGCCAAAATATGTGTAGACATAAGAATTGCGGCCCCTTCGCGACGCATCTCATCCATTAATTCTAGCAAGGCATGGATTGCTAACGGGTCAAGACCTAAAAATGGTTCATCAATAATATACAAGCTAGGCTCAATCAAAAAAGCACAAAGAACCATTACTTTTTGTTTCATTCCTTTAGAAAAATTGGCTGGAAACCACTCCAGCTTATTTTCTAACCGAAATGTTTTTAACAATTTTTCTGCCCGTTGAAATGCTACTTCAATTGGAATATCATAAGCCATCGCTGTTACTTCAATATGTTCCTTCAACGTCAACTCTTCATACAAGGAAGGAGTTTCTGGAATATACCCGATTTTTTTACGATACTCCTCAGGCTGTGTCTTTAGCCCAAGCCCATCAATAGTAATTTTCCCTTTTTGAGGTGTTAGCAAACCAATCACATTTTTAATTGTTGTACTCTTACCAGCACCATTTAATCCAATCAAACCTACCATTTCGCCATTGTTTACATCAAAGCTTATATCTTTTAAGACTGGGATATGACCATATCCACCGGTCACCTGTTCTATTTTCAAACTCATTTTCGTTCCTCCAGTTTTTCATTAAGATTATTATAACATCTTACGTATCGACTTTCTTACTATTTTTTTGGCGCTTTCTGAGCAAAAATAAATTTCTTCCTTCCACCTATGCACTTGTTTTACCATCATCTCATACTTTTTTAACTTCCCTGTCCATTTCGCTTACAAGTTTTCCAAGTTGTGGTAAAGTTACCTTATTAAGAAATTTTGACTTGCGTCATTTACGAAAGGATGTTCTTCATGGAAAATTGTATTTTTTGTAAGATTATTAATCAAGAAATTCCAAGCTACAAAGTATATGAGGATGAGCTTGTTTATGCATTTTTAGACATTTCACAAGTCACAAAAGGGCATACTCTTGTGATTCCTAAAACACACGTAACTGATTTATTTGACTATGATGCACAGCTTGCTTCTGATCTTTTTTCCCGTATCCCTAAAATTGCCAAAGCAATCGAAAAGGCCTTTCCTGAAATGGAAGGATTGAATATGGTGAACAACAATAAAGCACTAGCTTACCAGTCTGTATTCCACTCACATGTACATCTTATTCCGCGTTACAGCAAAAATGATGATTTCTCGATGCATTTTGGTAACCACCAAGCAGATTACCAAAGTGATGAGTTAAAACAAATTGCGGAAACTATTGCAAAGCAGGTGGAAACAAATGATTAAAAACTTTATGAAGGGACTCCTTTTTGGTAGTCTTACTGGAGCTGCTGCAGGTCTTTTATTTGCGCCTAACAGTGGGAAAAAAACGCGTGAAAAAATTATTTCTGAAATTGATGAAACAACAAACTTAACATTAGATGTGAATGAAAGTCTTGCTCAATTCAAGGAAGCGTTGATTGTAACAAAGGAAACTGCTGCAGAGCTACTTCCTGTTTTCCAAAGCGGTATCGAAAAAGACATTGAAAATTTCCAGTTTCAAGCAGAACCACGAATTGCTAAAATTCAGGAGCAAATTGATAAGCTGAGTGATGAACTTACTCAACTTACAGACGAATTCTCTGAGACTCAGGAATCAGACAACCCTACCCAACGATTTCATTTAAATCGTCCAAAATAAAAGAATTACATCGTATTTTTGGAACCAATATCAAAAGAAAAACTGAGGGATAGTTACCATATTTAGGTAGCTATCCACTCAGTTTTCTTTTTAACTATTCCGTGTACTCAATTTTTTAAATTTCCTGTGAGAATCCTCTAAAAGCTCTTTTCGAGAAATTTTTTACAACTTTTAAGATATGTCTTTTTGCATATATTTCGTCCATTTTCAATCATTTATTTATAAAAAAGCAAGTTTTCCTTAAAAAATATGTTTTTACTATGAATTTTATTTGAAACTATCCCTCACACTATTTCTTTTATAAAAAAGAGTGTGGTATAGTATTACTTGTGATTATCGCAAATAAATATATAAATAAGTAGGAGTGCTAAAACAAGATGAAGAAAAAAATAACCTTAGCTATAGCAGCTGCATTAAGCGTATTTATGCTAGCAGCATGTTCAAATGGATCAAACAAAGATATCGCAACAATGAAAGGTTCTACTATTACTGTAGAAGACTTTTACAATGAAGCAAAATCTCAACCAGAAGCATCAAGTAAAACTGTTCTTACAAACTTAATTCTAAATGAAGTGTTAGAAAAGTCTTACGGTGAGAAAGTAACGGACAAAAAAGTAGATGAATTATTCAAAGCAGAAGAAAAAACATATGGTGATAACTTTGAATCTGCTCTAGCACAATCTGGTTACACAAAGAAAACTTACCGTGCGTTATTAAAACAACAACAACTCGTTGATGTTGCGCTACGTGCACATGTAAAACTAACGGATGCTGATAAAAAAGCAGCATGGGAATCTTTCCATCCAGAAGTAGAAGCACAAGTGATTGTTTCCTCTACTGAAGAAGATGCAAATGCAATTAAAAAGGAATTAGATAATAAAGGTGATTTCACAAAAATTGCTAAAGAAAAATCAATTGATACAAAGACAAAAGAAGATGGCGGAAAAATCAAATTTGATTCTCAATCAACAAATATTCCGCAAACAGTTGCTGCTGAAGCCTTCAAATTAAAAGATGGTGAAGTTTCTGATGTTCTTACGTATACAAACAGCTCAACTGGACAATCAACTTATTACATTGTAAAAATGACTAAAAACAAAGCAAAAGGCAACGACATGAAGCCTTATGAAAAAGAAATTAAAGAAATCGCAACAAAAACCCAAATTTCTGATCAACAATTCGTTTTAAAATCTATCGGTGAAGAATTAATCAAAGCAAATGTGAAAATCAAAGATGATGCATTTAAAGATATCTTGTCACAATTTACAGCTGCTGCTGAAACAAAAGAATCAAGCACAACCGAATCTTCAAGTAAGACAACTGAAAGCTCATCAAAAACTAAAGAATCAAGTAGTACAAAAGAATCAGAAACTGAAAAATCAACTGATTCAAGCAAAACTGAAGAAAGCTCTTCAGCTGAATAATCACAACAAACAGCTAAGACCATCAAGCAATTACGGCTTGATGGTCTTTTTTGAGGCTTTTCGTCATGGGATATTGATGAAATTCAGATTTTTTGTGGCACTCTGAGTAACATCTTTAGAAAGATTTCTACAAAAAAATAAGGTCGGGACAGAAGTGTTTAGCTCCGAGAAATAAGAAGGAATTCACGAAGATTGTTCCTCAAATCTTTGGGAATTTCAGCTTATTTTCGAAGGAGTTGCTTCTGTTCCCGCCGTTTATTAAGAGTTTACAAAGGTGTGGAATAACTTAATTAGTTATGTCCCACCTTCATCTCTTTACTCAATAAAATTTGGAAAGAAAAGTGTTCAGCTTCTACCAGACTTTTAGTCAAAATGAAGGCTGAGAACCATTTTACTTTCAAAGACTAAACCTTCCAAGCCCATTTTTAGCTTCTTTCACTTTTTGAGCAAAAAATTATTTTCAAATTTCTTTTGGCACATAGAAACTTCGATTGTCCATTCCAAAAATTCGATCTGTATATTCTCCAGGGGTTGTTTGACGAATCGACGTCAACATCATTTGCATAGAAGCGTCCATGTTGTCAATTTGATGGAGAATTTCTGCTTCCATAATTCTTGGTCGGACAGGTGAACCATACTCCAGCAATCCGTGATGAGCAAGTACCATGTGGCGCAAGACAACAACATCCTCAGCGGTCTCATCAATTTTCAGTTCAAGACATGCCTTTGTGATTTCTTCATCCACTAACACCAAATGCCCAACTAAATTTCCAGCTAGCGTATACTCTGTAGACATTGGTCCTGTTAACTCAATGACTTTCCCTAAATCATGGAGAATAATTCCTGCATAAAGAAGAGAATGATTTATTTCAGGATATTCTTTCGCAATTGCTTTTCCTAAACGGAGCATCGTAATTGTATGATAGGCAAGTCCGCTAGCAAACGCATGATGATTTCTTTTTGCTGCTGGGTAATCAAAAAATTGTTTTTGATATTTTGTTAGTAGATAGCGCACAATTCGATTCCAGTGTGCATTCGTTATTTCAAATAACGTTTTGCTGATTTCTTCTTCCATCTCTTCTTTTTTTAGTGGGGCACGTTCCATAAATAACGTAGGTTCAGCAGGTTCTCCGGGATTAGGCAAGCGCAGATTCAAAATTTTCACTTGCGGATTTCCTTGATAGACTTCTCTTTTCCCAATAAGTGACACTACTTTTCCTGCTGTAAACGCCTCAATATCCTCTTCAGAAGCCCCCCAATATTTCCCGTCAATAGTCCCAGATGTATCTTGGAAAGTAAAAGCAATAAATTTCTTATTGTTTTTTGCAAGACGAACATCTGCATTTTTTATTAGTACAAGCATTTCAAATTGATCATCCACAGATAATTCACGAATTTTTTTCATAGTTAGTCTCCTATTCTTATCACTGGTTGATTCAGCTCTTGATAATAGCTTACCATTTCTTGGTCGGAAGAAAAACAAATCACCTGATATTTTTTGCTAAATTCATATAAGAGCTTTGCCAAACAATACTTTCTTTGATGATCATAATGTAACCAGCCGTCATCAATGATTACTGGTGACAATGCCCGATCTCCTTCTAAAGATAGATACGCAAACCGAATAGCCATCATTAATTGATCTTTTGTTCCTGTAGATAGTTCATACAGAGAAAATGACTGTTGTTGGCTCACAACAGCTAATACTCCAGACTCCAAGGTTAATTGATGATATCGGTTATTCGTTAGAATGGCTAAATATTCACCTGCGCGCTTCAGTAATTGCGGCAGTTGGCGTTCTGAAAGCTCTGTCGATAAATCCCCCAAAAAAGCGGCTGCTACTTCTAGTGCGCCCCACTGTCTAGCTAAAGAAAGAAGGGTTGCCTTTTGTTGACTTTCTAATTGGTAAAGCTGATCTAACGTTCCATCAGCTTGCAGCGTTTCTACTTGAAGCTTGTTTCGTTGCAGCTTCTCTGAAAGCTGATTTTTTCTTTCATTTAATTGTTCTTGTGATGCGGTTATCGCTGTTAGCTGCTCAATAAGTGTCTCTTCTGTTCCCTCTTCTTCAAATAGCTGACCAATTGTTTGAGACAGCTCTTCTATTCGCCTCTGCTTTGCCTGATTCTCTTCTTCTTGCTGCAAACGTGGAGGAATTTCAGATAAATAAGCAATTCCTGTTGCTTTAAATAAATCCGTTTGATCAGCCAACACTTCTTTTTGTTTTCTACGTAATTGATTCATCTGTTGCTGTAGCAGTGTGTTTTGCTGATAGCTCTGAGCAAATTTTAGCTGCTCCATCTCTTTAGCAAACTGATTGATTAACTGCATCTTTTCAGCTAATGATTTATCTTGAATAGGGACCCATTCTTTTAAAAATTGACAATCTGCTTCTAATTCATCTAACTGCGTCTGATGCGCTAATGCCCGTTTGTGGATTCTTTGTTGTACCTGAATCATTTCCACATAGTGCGTAATTTGATACGCATTTTCTTTAATAAGTTGGATGTCATTCAGTTTTCCGAGCCGATGTGCTTTAAGATACGCTGAAATTTGCTCATTTTGTTTTTCAAGTTGTTCATCAAGTAGCCGCTCCTGAGAATTCTCTTGCACTAATTTTTCTTCATAAATATCCAATTGATTCAGTTTTTCTTGCCACTGCTCTTTTGCATTTTGCGGAGACTGTCTGTTTCTTCCAAATAAAGTATACAGACCTCCTCCAATACCCAAAATCATGAGAATAAAAAATATAAAACGTAGAGGTCCTGAAAAAAATAGTCCTGCAATCAATCCAATAAGTGAAATAAGCCAAGGAATAGGCGAGATAGTTTTTTTCGCTTTCTCTTTTTGAAACATTTCTGGATGATTCATTTCTAGCTGATTTACTTCATTCTCCACCTGATTTCGTTGTTCTTGAAGCATTTCTTTTCGTACAAGCCCTTGCATTCGAGATTCTTCTATTTGATTCATTTGCTGGATGTACGCATCCACTACATCTTGTTCCACAGCAATGGGCGGGCTCTTTCTATCCCAGTGCCACTGCTGCTCCATTCTAGTCAGTTGAAGTTCTTTTTCTTGATATTCATTTGCTAGTCGCACTTTTTCTTCGCTTAACAAGTGAACAGATACCTGCTGTTCCAGCAATTCTTTGATTTTTTCTTCATTTTCTAAATAAAAGTAATAACGCGCTGACTGCTGATCCATTCCACTGTGTTTTTCTAATTGCTGTTCAACCTCTTCTAACTGACTAGCTAATTGTTGATGATGTTGATAAACGGCTCGTAGCTGTTCTTTTTGTGTGGCTGTTAATGTTGGCTCTTGCCATGAAGCTTTTAACTGATTCCATTCCTTATAAAGGGGAAGATTTAATTGTTGTTGTCTTAACTTACTTAGCTTTCCTTCGCCCTTTTCAAGTAGTTTTTTTATCTCTGCGTATTCTTTTTCTAATTGCTGCTGTTGCCGTATTAATTCACTAAACTCTGCTTCTTGTTCTTGTTTTCTTTGTATTTGTTGTTGTAGCTGTTGCCATTCTGTCAGCAAGTGATTTAAAGGGAGCTTTTGTCCTTTCTTTTTAAAAATACGCTGTGCCTGTGTAAGATATTCCTGCTTTTTTTGAAATAAGCTTGTACTTCCTGAAATACCTAAAGAGATGAGTGAATCATGAAGCTCCTCTTCCTTTAAAGCATCGAGTTCGGTTAATTGTTCTTGCTGAAAGGTAAACACTTGCTGAAATAATTCCTGATTTAGCGGTGAGAGTAACTTTTTAAGCAGCTTTTCATCTCCAACCTGTGTTCCTAACATCACTTTTGCTTGTCCTCTATTTTGTTGACGAAATCGTTCAATGACAATAACGCCATGAACAGGTATTTCCAGCCACAGCTTTCCGCCAAATGCAGCGCCATCTTTTGGGGTATAATCTTTTTTTCTTTTATTTTTTGTAGGAAACCCAAATAACATTGCTTGAATAAACTGATAAAGCGTCGATTTTCCAGCTTCATTCGTTCCATAAAGTAGCTGATTGGACTGTTCAAAATCAAACACTTGATTTCGCCATTTTCCAAAAGCTGTAATTTCTGCTTTTAAAAGCTTCATTCCTCTGTGCCTCCTATCGTAAACTCTGAATGGATTAGCTGCTGTCCTTTTTGAAGGACTTCTTGATGAAACGCATGAGTCTCAGACAGCAGTCGATGTGCAATCGGATGACCATAAATTTCAGATAAGATCTGCTGAAATTCTTCCGTATCCTCGTAAGATGTAAAGAGTTGCTCGGCTAATTCTTTACTTGCTTCTATTTTTATTTTATCGTTCTCTTGTTCATAGGTTAATTCAATCGTCCAAATACTTCCTTTAATTGAGGTTTCTTGTCGAACATTTTCCAATAGATAGTGAACAATTTCCTGATTTTCAACACTTGTCTGAAAATCTTTCCCTAAGTGCTCGAAGTTAGTTAGTCGTAATCGAATTAATTGTCGCTTCTCAACTGTATTCTGCTGAACGTTCTCTATTTCTTTTAATGCTTCTTGTCTGGTTCTGCTATTTGCTAGGGAGACTTCTTTAGTTACCCACTGAATTTCATCCACTGAAATCACTTTTTTTTCAATGGTTCCTTGATGAATATCAATCAGTAGAACCCCTTCCACCTGTTCTTCCTTTTGTGTATGTCCCTGGGGAGTCCCTGGGTAAATAACCATCGGCTGATTACTCAACTCAACAGGTACATGAATATGCCCTAATGCCCAGTATTCATAGCCTTTTTGTCTCATTTCAGATAATTGAAACGGGGCATAATTCCCGGTTTTACCTAGTTCACCATGATACATACCTAGGTGGACATCTACCTGATGTCGATTGGGAAATTCCCTGATTTTTTCTGTTTGTATCCATGGACTCGTATAACTAAATCCGCTGATTGCGATTGTTTCACCTAAACGAGTTTTCCACTGGAGGGTTTCAACTTTTTCTGAGGTAAATAAATAAACATTTTCAGGAAATTCAAACCAATATCGTTCACTTTGATAGTAGTCATGATTTCCAAAAATTAAAAAAACAGGAATCTGCCTGTCAGATAGTCGAGACATCTGCTCGAAGAAATGTTTTTGTGTGCGCAATGACGGACGACTCTGATGAAAGGTGTCTCCAGAAAAAAGCAGACAATCGACTTCCTGTTGAATCGCTGCATCGACAATATTTTCTAAGACTTTTTGATTTACTTCCAAAAATTCCATTTGGCTGTCAACACTCATTCCTGCTAAACCTTCAAATGAACGATCTAAATGTAAATCTGCTGCGTGAATAAACTTTACCATAAATGGAATCCTCCCTACTTTACTCCTTATCATACCATTTTAAAAAAAACTCGTCACTAAAAATACGAAAATTTGTTCGTATATTCATTATAAAATCAGTAAATAGCCCTAGAAGGGCTCACTACTTGCTGCTCCCTTCAAGGGAGCTTTTTTAAGAGACCGCCAACCGCTATCTCTCTATTTTTTTCTAGTCTTTATTTGCTAAATGGGTCGTTGTACTCTCTTTTACTTATACTATCTCTTACTCGATCTTCTGCTTCTTGTTCTCGTATATATTTTGCAATTGTTTTTTGATTTAATCCTACAATACTCACGTAATATCCTTTGGCCCAAAACGATCGATTCCCATAGTTATATTTCAGATTCCCATGACGCTCATGGATAATTACAGCACTTCTCCCTTTTAAATAGCCCATAAAACCTGATACACTCAGTTTAGGCGGGATTCTTACTAACATATGAATATGATCTGGCATCGCATGGGCTTCGATAATCTCTACCTCTTTCATTTCACACAGTTTTCTCAATATTTTCCCAATATCTTGTCTTAACTTTCCATAAATGACTTTTCGTCTGTATTTTGGCGTAAACACAATATGATACTTACAATTCCATCGAGTATGTGCTAAACTTTTATCGCCATTTGACATAAAAAAACTCCTTTCGATTTGATAACGGTTGGTAGCCTTTATCTAGTATATCGAAAGGAGTTTTATCGCTAAAGCTACTTCTTCCACGCGCAGTACGCGTGGTTTTTTTGTTTCAATCACTTTAGCGATTGAAACCGACTAAAGTCATTAACAAAAAAACGAGAGACTCTGACCATCTTCTCGTTTACTTATCATATGATTACTAGTAATTTTCTTTTTAATTAGAAACTGCTTTTTTTAACAAGACCACACCTCTTCAGCGATAGAGCGAATAAATGCTATTTTTGCCCACTGCTCCTCCTCGGTTAACACATTTCCTTCTTCTGTAGAAGCAAAACCACACTGGGGACTCAAAGCAAGTCTATCTAATGGAATATAGTTTGAGGCTTCATAAATACGGTCGATCACTGCTTGACGATCCTCTAATTTTCCTGATTTTGAGGTAATGAGTCCTAAAACGACCAATTTTTCTTCACTGACGTTTCTTAAAGGAGCAAATCCACCTGAGCGCTCAGAATCGTATTCTAAATAATAAGCAGAGACATTCTCTCTATTAAATAAAGGATCCGCCACTTTCTCATATCCGCCCTCTGCCGACCAGGTTGAATGATAATTTCCGCGACACACATGAGTAGTTACAACTAAATCACTCGGTAGCCCGCTAATTACCTGATTATTGATATTCAAAAGCTCCTCTTTTAGCTGAGTTCGTGTCTCATCTTCTGACTGTCCATCCAAGATAACTCCTTCTGGCAAACCTCCTACAAGCATTCCCCATGTACAATCATCTAACTGCAGCGAGCGGCATCCTGAATCGTATAGTTCAGAAATCACTTCTTTATAAGCCTTGATAATTGCCTCTATCAATAATTCTTTTGTTTCATAAACCGCTGCAACCTCTTCTTTATTCTCAGGTCGAATTAATTCCTTATAAAATTGTGCAGGTGCAGGAATTGTTTGGCGAGCCTCTACTTCATTTGAGGCATGTTTTTGAACAAACTGAAAATGCTCGACAAATGGATGATTTCTTCCGCTAATTTTTCCTGTCAGCGTGGCCGTCTCTGCACGTGTTTCCTCTGCCGCAAATCTATACCCATGGGAAGCCTCTTTAAAACGTACCCCATTAAGCCCCCAAAAGAAGTCTAAGTGCCACCAGCTTCTTCGAAATTCTCCGTCTGTCACAGATTTTAAGCCAGCTTCTTCTTGCTTATGAATCAATTCAATAATCAATTCATCCTCTATCAGTTTCAGTTCTTCTAAAGTCAGCTCGTCTGCTTGAAACTTCTTTCTAGCTGCTTTCAATCGTTGAGGTCGTAAAAAACTCCCCACTGTATCATAGCGAAAGGGTACCGTCTTTCTCTCAGTAAATTTTGTTGTTGTCATTTTTTTCCCTCCATTTTTCTAGTTTCGTTTCATTTTTCCCAAATAAAAAAGTCCCTTTGCCACACAAAAAATTGTATGACAAAGGGACGAAAAACTCCGTGTTACCACCCTAGTTTATGTAGCTCTTACAAACTACACCTCGACGATTCCTACTGAAACCCGGCAATATAACGGTTGCCACCGTCTACTAAGCGTAAACCCAGTAAAGCACTCAGAGCTCATCTTCACTCACTCATTTAGTCCCCTTTCTCACCAACCGGGTTCTCTTACCTAAATTTATCAGCTACTCTTCTCTTCAACGTATTTTCAAATTAAATTTTCATTTTATTTTAATAAAATTATAGAGGGTGGAGGAAGAGTTGTCAACCACCTTTTACTATCGCCTATTACATATTAAGAAAACTTTTTCGTGATCCTAAGAAAATAACACTTATCAAGACTTTTTCTAACCTCTATCTATTGGTTTAGTATTCCCTAAAATCCAAAATAGTGATTCGCATTTTCATAAGCAACCTTAGAAATGATTTTACCTAAATATTGTCTATCATCTGGCAATTGCCCTTCCTCCACCCATTCGCTTACTAGCTGGCAAAGAATTCGACGAAAATATTCATGTCTAGGATAAGAAAGAAAACTTCTTGAATCAGTTAGCATTCCAACAAAGTTTGCTAACACACCTCCTTCTGCTAGCGTAGTTAGTTGGTAGCGAATTCCTGAATAGGTGTCGTTAAACCACCAAGCAGAACCAAATTGAATTTTCCCTCTTGTTTCCGATTGAAAACATCCCATGAGTGCTACTAATGGTACATAATCTTTCGGATTTAGTGAGTATAGAATCGTTTTAGGTAACGTATCTCGTTTGTCTAGTTCATCAAATAAACGGCTTATCCCTGATTCAATCTGTCCATCCCCCATTGCATCTGCCCCTGCATCAGGACCATAGGCTTGGTATAATTTTTGATTATTATTCCTTGTCGCCATTAGGTGAAGCTGTGCCGTCCATCCTTTTTTTTCATAAAGACACATCAAATCAACAGCTAAGCCAAATTGGTAATAATAGACTTCTTCCTTTGTTAATTCTTCACGTCGCATTCTTTTTGAAAATAATTCAGATAGTTGTGTCCGATCATAGTCAAATGGATGAAGAGCTGAAAAGCTATGATCAGATAGTTTACAGCCCATCGTAGAAAAATAATCCATTCGTTTCTCCAATGCATAAACTAGCTCCTCATAACAGGTAATTTTTACAGTTGATTTTTCAGAAAGCGTATCAATATACGAAAAGTATTCCTCTAGCTGAATATTAATTGCTTTATCTGGTCGAAAGGTCGGATACACATGAAAAGCATTTTCTTCTTTCAACTTCTCATGATACTCCAGTGAATCAACAGGATCATCTGTAGTACAAATAACTTTTACATTCATCTGCTTTATAAGATTTCTAGTAGACATCGTTTCTTCTTGAATTTTTTGATTGGCTTTCTCCCAAATTATGGAGGCATTTTTTTTAGTCAGCTGCTCGTCAATTCCAAAAATACGTTTCAATTCTAAATGAGTCCATACATATAGGGGATTACCTATGCATCCTTCAATTGTTTCAACCCAAGCAAGAAACTTCTCATAATCCTCTCCGTCACCCGTAATTAATCTTTCAGGGACACCATTAGCACGCATTAATCGCCATTTATAATGATCTCCGCCCAACCATGCTTGTGTGATTGTTTTAAATGGTTGATCTTCATATATTTCTCTGGGATCCAAATGGCAATGGTAGTCAATAATTGGTTGATTTTCAGCATATTCGTGAAATAATATTTTTGAGCACTCATTTTTCAACAAGAAGTCTTTATCTAAAAACATGTCATTCTCCTCATTACTCTTTATTTTTGTTTTTTTCAATTGCTTCCCATAATCCTAATAAATAAGAAGCACCTATCGCACGATCATATAAGCCATAACCTGGACGCCCAGTTTCTCCCCAAATCATTCGACCATGATCTGGACGAATATATCCATCAAAGCCATTCTCATACATCGTCTCTAAAATCCTATACATATCAAGTGACCCTTCAGAAGATAAATGTGGCGCTTCATAGAAATCTTTGTCATTTCCTAAATACTTGATATTTCGAACATGAGCAAAAGGAATTCGATCACGTTTACAGAACTCTGCTAAAATATCATAGACATTATTCGCTGGATCTTCCCCTATACTCCCAGTACATAATGTAATTCCATTTGATGGACTATCTACCACATTACAAATCCAATCTAAATCCTCTCTGTTTTTTACGATTCTCGGTAAATTAAAAATAGAGTACGGAGGATCATCTGGATGAACGGCCATTTTTATTCCCACTTCTTCACAGACAGGAATGATTTCTTTAAGGAAGTAGGCATAATTTTCTCGAAGCTTTTCATCGTCAACTTCTTTGTAGGCATCAAATAAATGCTTTACATGAGCAAGACGCTCTGGCTCCCACCCAGGTAAAGTATAGTCTGAAGTTGATTCTTCTACTTCTCGAACAATTTCTTCTGGAGCTTTATCAATACCAATTTTTTCAAAAGCCATTGTAGATGAACCATCCGGAAGAATATAGTTTAAATCCGTCTTTATCCAATCAAATATAGGCATAAAATTATAGCAAATTACTTCAATTCCGTGTTCAGCTAAGTTACGAATCGTTACCTTATAATTTTCTATATATTGTTCTCTGCTTGGTAAGCCAATTTTTATGTCATCATGAACATTAACACTTTCAATTACTTTCATTGTTAATCCAGCTTTTTCAACTTCATCTACCAAGGCTTTAATTCGATCTTTCGGCCAAACTTCTCCCGCCGGAATATCAAATAATGTCCCGACAATTCCTTTTATTCCAGGAATTTGTCTAATATCCTGTAGCTGAATTTTATCCGCTTCTTTTCCATACCATCGAAAGGTCATTTCCATTTGCTTTTCCTCCTAATTTACTGGACCGTCTCATGTAATGTCTGACGAACAGCCCCTTCTTTTCCTATCATTTTTTTAAAGTATCCTTCAATTTTTTCTCCTATAGCAGCTTCATATAAGTTAATTCCAAAAATAGCTGAATTGGATAAAATAGGTGCCACTATCTGATGAATGTCTCCTGTATATCCAAGGCTTATTTCCCCTAATTTTTCCTGAAGCTCATGCAACAACGGATCTGGACTTAACTGAGTTTGTTTGCCTTCATCATCTATTCCTAAAATATAACGTAACCAACCAGCAATACTTAGCGGGATGTAAACTAGAGATTCTGCTGTTCCCTGCTCATTCACATATTTTTTTATCGTTTCACCAAATCGAATAGAGACCTTTTGTGAAGTATCTGCAGCAATTCTCTGTGGCGTATCAGGAATCATTGGATTTGGCAATCGTTTTGTGATTACCTCATCTAAAAATGTTTGAGGGTGAATAATTCCAGGATTTTCAACAACAGGTAATCCTTCTTTATAGCCGACACCTCTAACCAGTTGACAAATGTCTTCATCGTTCATTTCTTCTGCAATAGACTGATATCCTAGCAAGCAGCCAAATATGGCCATTGCCGTGTGTAATGGATTCAAGCAAGCTGTCACTTTCATTGCATCTGCCTTATCAACGATTTCTCTTGTTGTTAAAATCACTCCTGCTTCTTCTAATGCTGGTCTCCCATTTGGAAACTCATCCTCTATCACTAAATAATGCGTTTGCTCTGTGTTAGCAAAAGGAGCAATATTCGTTCCCTTTTCTGTGTGAATTAAAGAAAGTCCTTCAATTCCTTGCGCACGCAATTTTTCTAATACATCACTGGATGGATTCGGTGTGATTCGATCAATCATTGTCCACGGGAAAGTGATTTTTGTCGTATCTAAGAGATACTCAATAAATAAATTATTTACATAACCCAAACGCTCCCATTCTGTAGCTACTTTTACTACAGCTTCTTGGAATTTCTGACCATTCTTAGAAAAGTTGTCTGTTGAAATTACAGCAAGCGGATTTGCACCGTTGATGAATCGATGAAATAGCAAGCTTGTAATGATGCTCATTGTGTGTGTTGCATGCGCTGGTCCAGATTCAATATCCCTTTTCACTGCTGTTGATAGTTCACCAAAACTATCTGTTAGTAAATAGCCTTTTTCTGTAATGGTTACTGTAATCATTTGCAAGAAAGGGGTTTCAAAAATAGCTTGCACTGCTTGATAGTCTGACTGATTCATTGGCTGACAAAAATAACTATCCACAACTGAATTCAATAATTTTTTTTCTAATTCTCCATCATCATACATAATAACTTCTAAAATATTGTTGTCATATGGATGGTAAGCACTATCAATGACCTGTTCATCGAATGTTTCACAGACAATGATACCGCTTTTCATTTCTTTTTTATCTACTAATTTCTGTGCAATCTCTGCATGAAATGCTCGAAATAAATTTCCTCCACCAAAATGGACCCATTGAGGATAGTCCTTTGTATAGGAAATAAGTTCTTTTTTTTCCGCTAATGGCATTTTTATCCCTTTTATTTTATTCATTTCTTTCATAGTAAATTCCTCCTAGTCAAAATCACACGTAAACTGACTTTCCTGAATATCTTATAAAATACACCTACAGATATATCTTCGATAACTATGCCAATTCTCAAGCACTCTTCTTCAGTTCTTTTCTGTAGAGTACTTGTGTATTCCGCAAATTCATAAACCTCTAGTGTCCAAAATGAACAGTTAGCACAATCTAATGAACGAGATTTTATCAAGTCCAGCAACAATACTCAGAAAAATTACCAATTGTGTATAAAAAATTCCTTTACTCACCTACTCACAATACGTAAGAAGTACACTGTTTTAAATAAACAGCTATCCACGGATTCTTATCCTAGATACTTAACGTGTCCGTCTTTCATTGATTTCTCTTATGCGGCTTACAGGTAATTTACTCGTTCTATTTACATCTAGTAAACCATTAATTTCCTGTTCTACATCTGTTAGCTGTGTATAACAATAACCCACTAAATAAGGAATTTTCTGGATGGATTCGTGTATTTTATCAAATCTTTTTAGAAAATCATCTTGTGTATTTACCTGACTACCATATCCCCAATTTTCTTTTTCATTTGACGTAAACGCAATTCCACCAAACTCAGAAATAATCACTGGTTGTCCTGTATATTCATATCCATCTGCAAAAGCATACCACTCTTCATTAAATTGATACTCATTTCCAGTAATTTTCTCCTTGTCTTTGTATCTGTTTGTAAAACGTTCCCCAAATTCTTCATAATCATGGAGAGTGAGAATGTCAGAAATTGTATGAACCCACCCATCATTTGTAATAACTGGACGATTCGGGTCAATGGTTTTTGTTAAATGGTAAATCATTTCTGTAAATTGCTGTTGTTTCTTATCCGATTTAACCCCTTTAATCCCCCACGACTCATTGAATGGAACCCATGTAATAATCGATGGGTGATTATAGTTTTGCTGTACAATTGCCCGCCATTCGTCTGTAAAATTCTCTACCGCCAAATCATTAAATACATACGTAGATGCCATTTCTGACCAAACAAGAACACCTTTTTCATCACATAAATATAAAAAACGTTCATCTTCAACCTTCTGATGTTTTCTTAAGCCGTTATATCCTAATGCAAGAATTTGATCGATATCTTTTTCCATCGCCTCAATGGATGGTGGAGTAATGCCTGATTCTGCCCAATATCCTTGATCCAAAATTAGCCGCTGATAAATTTTTTGATTGTTTAACAGTACCTGACCTTTTTCTATACTTATTTTTCTCATGCCAAAGTAGCTATCTACACAATCCACAAGCTGTCCCTGATGATCCCACAAACGAAAAGTAACATCATATAAATTAGGCTGCTCTGGTCGCCAAACCTTCGTACCCCAACAGGCATCTTCCTTTATCCGTGTATCTAGAGTAATTTGTTGCATTTCATGAGAAAGTGTCACCCTACACTGATTCACTAATACCTCTTCAAAAGACACGTCAATTTCAAGTTCATACGTCGCATCCCTTGCAGCGACTCTATCATGTAATGATGGCTCAAATATGATTTGATCATTCTCAAAATCAGGAGTCATTTTCACTTGCTGAAGTCGCTGTGAATGAAGGTGGTCTTCTATCCAAACCGATTTCCAGATTCCTGTTGTTTGTATATACCAACAGCCAAAATTATCCTTTAACCATCGTTGTTTTCCTCGTGGTTGTTCGCAAGCGAGAGAATCTTCAACACGTACAACAATCAGATTCTCTCCTTCAACAAGAAAATCAGACAGCTCAAATTCAAAACGTTCATAAGCACCTTGATGCGCACCAATAAGGTGACCATTCAACCAAACCTGACTGAAATAGTCCACGCCCTCAAATAAAATAGATTTAGCTTTTTTTTCGTTTATCTGAATTTTTTTCTGATACCAAACTACCTGATGATGTGAGGAATCAAAAATACCACTCAACTTCGTTTCATACGTAAATGGTACTTTGATTTGGTGAGTTGATTCAAACCCATTAAACCAGCGTTTCTCTATACCAATTTTCTTATCATCAAAGGAAAATCCCCACTCACCATCTAGTAGTTGCCAGCTCTCTCGAATAAATTGTGGTCTTGGATGTGCTCTGCGCACAACTGTTTTTCTCACATTCTTCTCCTACTTTCTTTTGGGTTCAGCCCCAGCCTAAATTTCATTACTTTTCCGATTTGAAAAAATAGAAGAAAAAACTTGAGCCTCTCCCAAATCCTTTCTTCTATTTCTAATAAACATTTCTTAATTTACACCACTTTTTCTATTCATTGTTTTTTTCATACGCTCATACTCGACTCCCGCTAGAGCGACAATTCCTGTCCCATGTGCATCGTTTAAAAGCCAGCCTAATCCATGATAGTATTCTCGTGAAAATGAAAACCCTGATCCTCTGCACACTCCATATAAATTACCATTTTTATCGATACAATATTCCGCCAGGCCTTCCCATGCTTTCATCACTGATTGCTGCGATTTTTCCAGTAGCTCTTCACTTAAATAACCTTTTTGAATTCCACGAGATAAAGCACAGATAAACATTGCAGTAGAAGAGCTTTCATAATAAGTTTCTTTATCGTCAAGCAACTGATGCCATAGTCCATTTGTATCTTGTTGTGCAATAATCCCTGCAGAAAATTCATTATAAAAAGCAAGAAGCTCTGCTCTTCTTTCATGAGTCGCTGGCAACTTATTTAACAGCTCAGATAGCGAGAACAGTACCCAGCCATTTCCTCTACTCCAAGGTAATACATTTGCCTGTTTAAAGCGTGTATCATAGATATGACTCATAAGCTGGTTTTCTTCTATAAAAAATCGTTTTCTAAAAAAGACCATTTGATTGATTGCATCGGTTAAATAAATCTCATTTTGACTAATCTCCCAATAGCGAACAAGAAACGGTACACTCATATATAAATCATCTACCCACATCGTGTCATTTTCTCTAAAAAACGCACCATCAGGCTGTCTTAACGTTCTTTTTTCCATGAAATTGGCTATCCGTTGCGCAATTGGAAACACTCTTTTATCCTTTTCATAATGAAGACTTTCCAGTAGCAGGCTACCAAATGAACCACAATCATCTAGCTCTCTCAACCAATAAAATTGCGTATTAATTAATGGATAGTGATAGTTCTCTTTATCCCATTGTCCATACGTATCATGTTTGACAATTTGTTCGACAGAATGTAGAGAGTAGTTTTTCCATCTCTCTTCTGAAAAATACTCGCTCGCCTCAAAAAATCCATAGAGTGTTACCCCCATCCAATATGTCCAGTGAGCAAATAGACTACTATTTCTCGCCAATCGAATATGCGCATCCTTCAATGGAGCTTTCCAATAGATTGCCTCACCACAGGCATCCTCCTGTACAACTGAAAAATCTGAGTCAAATATTTTTTTTGCATTTACAGGTCCACAATAAATCCAATTAACTGCTGAACATTGCTCAAACCATTGGAATTTTTCTAAGTCCTTGGATAGTTGCTTCCCAATATAAGTAAGGTTTAGCCATTGTCCTTCTGTCTTGGTTTGTGCTAACTGCCCATTGACTATAGGTGTACCATCTGAGTACTGAAGAGTTCCTCCTCCAGAATAGATGAACTGTTGACAATTCCATGGAATGTCAAGTTTTATAAGATACTGTTCTTCCTTTGATGACTCAACTACGTCTTTTATTAACTGACATGCCTGCTCATTGAACAGCTCTTGCTCCGAAATATCTGTTAACCTTTGGAGCTGAAATCCTAGTACCGGTAAAAAATAATCTGATTTTTGATAAAAATGGGTAGGATCCCATTGAGGAGCTTCATTTCTTAGTTCAATACCACAGCCAAGCGGTGTTTTTTCCGTAATAATTGTCAGCTGATTCCAGCCTTTGTTTAACGATAAAGATAAAGAGTTCTTCATTCGACGGTTTTCTTGATGAGGAAGGCTTGTAAAAACATGCTCCCCATTTATATAGACTTGAGTAGGTCCTACACAAACAATTTGAAGCTGGATATTACGAGCATTTTCGGAAGGAACATACGTTGTTGCTACTGCCTTTTCTCCTAAAGCAAGATTTTGAGACACTTGATCAAAAGAAACCATGCACCAACCATCTTCTGTATAGGGTTGCTGGCTCGGAAAATCAACAATTGGTATATAAGGTATTTCTGGATTTGCACCTATAAATCGTTGAATCAAATGAGCTAAAATTTCTTTTGTATCATTCCCGTAATTGAATTTTGCACTATCTTTTTTATCAAAATACATATTCATCATTCCTTCATAACGTGGCGGAAGTAACAATCACAAAATCAGGTTCTAACATCAAATCTCATTTAGATTCGTGGCAGATGAAAACGATCATTTATCTCTCTAATCTTGGTTAAATCGCATTTTTCTTTTCGATCGTAGGTTAACAGCCCATTTATTTCTTGTTCTACATCAGTTAATTGCGTATAACAATATCCATATAATATTTCCGAAGTATATAATGCTTCCATCACTCGTCCATATTCAGCCACGAACTCTTCCTGATTTTGTGCTGAAGTATATCCCCAGCCAGGTTGACCTGAAACATCAAACCCAATCCCACCAAATTCTGTTAATAAAATAGGTTCTCCTTTATTTTCAAAGCCTTCTGCATAAATAGACCAGGCAGATGATGAATATTTTAGTATATTTTCCTTTGTACGCAATGTTTCAATAAAAAATGAATATTTCTCTTTTTCTTCTGCATTTCCATGAGCATAGTTATGAATGGCACAAATATCCGTCTCTGTCATCGCCCATCCATCATTTGAAATGACTAATCGTGTGGTGTCTAACGAATGAATAAAGTGATACATTGTCTGAGAAAAATGTTGTTGTTGTCTGCTCCTTTGAACATCAGGAATACCCCAGCTTTCATTTAGGGGAACCCAAGTAACAATAGAAGGATGATTATAATCTCGCTCAATAATTTCTTTCCACTCTGTCATAAGGCGATTAACTGCATCTTCATTATAAAATGGAGCAGAAGCACATTCTCCCCACACTAAAAAGCCCAGTTTGTCAGCCCAGAAAAGAAATCTTGGGTCCTCTGTCTTTTGATGCTTACGACAGCCATTAAAGCCCATCTGCTTTGATAATTGAATATCTGTAATAAATGCTTCGTCATCTGGTGCTGTCATTAATCCCTCTGGCCAGTAGCCCTGATCTAAAACTAATTTTTGATAGTAGGGACGATTATTCAAAAAGATCATTCCGTTTTCCTGATGAATTTTTCTAAAACCAAAATAGCTGGATACTTGATCTACTACCTGTCTCTTTTTGACAAGCTCAAAAGAAACATCAAACAAATTAGGAGTCTCTGGTGTCCATGAGTACCCTTCGCCATGGAAATTATGTCTAAATATTTTTTCATCAAATAAATCTACTGAAAAATCTAATTTATGACTCTTAAAATCAATTTCACCACTCGTAATTTCTTCTTTCCCATAATGAATTAGAAATCTTAATTTTACATTGTCACGTTTTTCATTCAGTTTTGTCTGAATTCTGATTTTCCCTTCATCATATAAAGGAGTCATTTTGATTTTTTCAATAAATTGATCATTCACCTCTTCAATCCAAACAGTCTGCCATATTCCAGTCGTATTTGTGTACCATATTCCACGGCTTTCTTCTTCCCAAAATTGCTTTCCTCGAGGAATAGTTTCATCTGTTAAAGGATCAAACACCCGAACAACTAGATGATTTTTTTCCTGAACATAGTTTGTAATATCCACATGAAAAGACGTGTGTCCCCCCTCATGTGTGCAAACATGTTCACCATTTATATAAATATCTGATAAATAATCAACTGCACCAAAATGCAAAAGGTATCGTTTTCCTTCTCCTTTGTCTATATGAAAATCTCTTTGATACCAAACAATTTCATGTGGCTCAGCATTTCCTATACCACTTTTTTCTGACTGATAGACAAACGGAACATTAATTGTTTGATTAAATTCTCGTCGTTTCTGATACCATTTTTCTTTTAATCCTTTGTTCTCATCGTCGAATTGAAATGCCCATTTTCCATTTAAATTCTCCCAGTTTTTTCTAACAAACTGAGGTCTAGGATACTCATTTTTTCTCATTATTTCTTCACCTTCAACTAATTTCTCCTGCAACAATCATCTACTCCATCTTTATTTCACGTATTCATTCTCTTACTCAGTCAGATTTATCCATTCTCCCGTTTTGTCTGAATCATATATTCCACAAACAAGTTTCAAAGAATCAATTGCATCGTTACAAGCGAGATATGAACGATAGGGGTCTTCTTTTTCTATCAACTGATTAATAAACGTTTGAATCAATCGCTGATGTCCATTTCCCCAATACTCTTTACTTACATTACTTTCTTTCTCATTTCCTAACGGGATAGTCTGGCCATTAATGAATAATGCTTTATTTTTTAGCTCAACCATTGCCTCTTCAAAATCAAATAGGACACTTGGACTTGGATCAGACGAAAAATTATTTGAAGCAAAAATCACCACTGGAACTCGCTCATCAATTAGTGCAGTGCCCATCGCAGAATCTTCCACTTCAATGATTTCGGTTAATCGTGTTTGCATAATCTTTCCTTTTATTTTTTGAGGACATTTGACAAACCAGGAAATCACATCCAAGGTATGGATTGCCTGATTGATTAATACACCTCCGCCTTCTTTTTCCCAAGTTCCTTTCCAACTAGCTTCTGCATAATACGCTTCATTACGATTCCAAGCTATTTCACAGCGGATTCCTTTTAGCTGTCCAAACTTCTCTTGTTTGAGAAGCTCCTTTAGCTTGATAAATGAGGCATTAAATCTATTTTGATAGCAAACTGCATACTCTTTTTTAAACATTTCTTTTGCCCGATAGATTTCATTTGCTTCCGAAACTGTTATTGCCATAGGTTTTTCGCAAATAACATGCTTATCATGTGAAAAGCTTTCTATGGTCATTTCTTTATGCAAGTAATGAGGGGTTGCAATAATCACAACCTCTATAGTCTGATCGGCTAGTAGCTCTTTGTAATCATCATAAACAACAGCTTGATTCATTTTTCCAAAAAGTCGTCCTTTTTCCCTATCACTATCACAGACAGCGACTAACTTTGCTTCTGCGATTTCTCTAATTGCTTCTGCATGAACGGCAGCAATATTGCCACAGCCAATTATTCCAAATGTAATCATTTCATCACACTTCTCTTAATTTAATAGGTTCCATCTGTGTCTAAAACTTGTTCTTCGACCGTTTTTTCTTTTGATCCTTCGACTCGTTTGGTTAACTCTTCTAAAAATTTATCTTCATCTATAGGAAGCGTTACCCAGCTCTCTGTCCATGAAGATAAATGAATCGCATTGGAAATGCTAAGTCCATAAATCCCATCCTCTGCTGGAGAAATCAAGGCTTCCCCATAAAGAATATGATTCACAAAATTTTGTGTCACTTTTTTATGCCCCGTTTGCCCATCAAAAACTACCGGAATCTTTATCTCCCAAACTTCAGGTTCACCAAATCCTCCTTGATAGGTATCATTCCACTCTGTTTCATCCATGACTGTACGCCAAAATTTTAATTGATCCTCTTCAATCACAATCTTTCCCTGTGACCCCACAATTTCAAATCGATTAGTTCCCGGTGTTTCTGTTGTAGTGGTTACAAAAACACCCGTTGCGCCATTCGGATATTCTGCATAGGCGGTTACCTCTGTTTCAACCTCAACGTTTCGTCGCTTTCCATAATAAGCAAAACTATAAATCCTCTCAGGCATCCCACAAATCCACTGCCATAAATCCAACTGATGAGGATCTTGATTCAATAAGACCCCTCCACCTTCACCAGCCCATGTTGCTCGCCAACCACCTGAATTATAATAGCTCTGTGAACGATACCAGTTGGTAATAATCCAGTTAGTTCGTCTAAGTTCTCCAATTTTTCCTGTTTCAACAAGTTCTTTTGCTTTTTGATACGTAGGATTCATCCGTTGGTTATACATTAGTGATAGCGTGAGATTAGGGTGTCGTTTAGCTTCTTCTATCATTTCTCGCACTTTCTTTGTATAAACCCCCGCAGGTTTTTCTACCAAAGCATGTTTTCCTGCCTTTAATGCAGCTATTGCCAAGACTGGATGATCATAATGTGGTGTTGCTATAATCACGGCGTCTACTCGTTCATCTGCAAAAACATCCTCTGCTTGTGTATAAAAATGATAGTCTGCTCCGTACTTCTTTTTTGCTGCTTCTAATTTCAAAGGATTAGTATCACAAAATCCAACAAGTTCAATCCCTTTGATTTCTTCAGACAAAAGATTGCTTGCGTGTAAGTTTCCAATATTCCCGACACCAATAATAACTGTCTTTACGTTTCTCATTACTTCCACTCCTGATTTAATTGATTTACTAGGATTTCTTTCAAAGCTTGGCTAGCAACAGTAAATAACTTTTCTCCATCAGATGCGGCCTTAGCGATAGAAAGCTGTGTCTTTTCTAAATCTGCAAATCCATCGAAGATAGATAAATGCGGTTCTAAAGAAGCAAATCCTGAAAAGTCATCCTCTATCAGCGCCGATAAAACTTCTTTTACCTTCCCATCACCAAGTCCTGCAGGAGTAACTTTTTGATCTGAAAATCGTGCATCTTTAATGTGTATATATGCAATTTGATTTTTTAATAATTCATAAGCATGAGGATAAACCTCGACTTCACACTGAACAAAATTTGCAGGATCAAACGCTGCTTTGACTCTAGGACTATTTAATTCCTGCAGCAACGTAGCACAACGTTCTGGCGTATCACCATAAATATCTTTTTCATTTTCATGTAATAGCGTAATTTCAGGATAGGCTTCTGCTACAGCCAAAAATTGTCGCCATCTTGAAATAACTTCATCTTTGTAATCATCTGGATTTTCTTTAGAATCAATGAAGAAACTAAACATTCGGACATATGGACTTTTAAAAATTCGTGCAATTTCTAAGACATGTGTAAATTTCTCCAGGTGTTCCTCAAAAGGCTCGTCAATTGCTATTTTTCCAATCGGAGAGCCAATGCTGGATATCTCAATAGATTCCTGATCAAACTTTTCTTTGTATTGTTTGGCTTCTTCAATTGAAAAATCACTCACATTTTTCCCATCAAGTCCTCGGATTTCAATATGAGAAATTTGATTTTGTTTTAATACACGAACTTGATCTTCAAAATTTGGTCCGATTTCATCTGCAAATCCTGTAATTGTAAAATTATTCATATAAATCCCCTTTTTCTTTATTTTTAGGTTTCCAAAGAGTCGTTATCTTCTTATCCACTTGTTTAAATACCAGTCCCCAAAAGAACATATTTCCAAATAGAGAATTGATTATTGGCACATAATAGCCAAAGCTTGTCCATAACATGATTAATAGAAATAAGAAGCCCGTCGTAAATGTGTATCTCCAGCTAATGAATCCTGCTTTTTTTACTGTTATTTTCCAAGACTCATCTATTTTTTGGTTTAAAGCAAGAAAGTAAATCACTGCTACTACTAAAAACATTAAGGTGATATACAAAAGAGGAAACAAAAATAATTTCTTCATTTGATACAGTAAAATATAGCTGTCGGCGATAAAAAAACTAATAAGAAAAGTACAAATCACTCCTAGCTTAAATGAATGCCAATAGTTTTTTTTTAAGTTTCTTGTGTACGCACGCAATGTAACTTGCTTATTTCCTATAAACTTCTGGATCGCCATCAAGTTAGGAAATACAAAAAGAAAACCAATTGCATAAAAAATGAATGTATTTACAGAAAAATGAAAAACGAGATTTACAACTATCCAAGGAAGTGAATAAAGAGACATAAACAGACTTAGTTTCACGTAATTATATACAGCATAATTTATTTCTTGAACCATTTTGGGTGAGACGATATTTCGTAAACTTGATAACATTTGATTTTATCCTTTCAATCCGCCAGCTGACATTCCATCAATGAATTGTCTTGAGGCTGAGAAAAACAATAGAATTGATGGTAACAAAGCAATGACAGACATTGCGATAATTTGATTCCAGTTAAAACTACCACCTGTTGTATCCATAGCCATTTTTAATGCCACTGACACTGGGAATTTTTCTACACTTGAAATATAAATCAACGGACCCATAAAATCATTCATGCTCCCCATGAATTCAAGCAATCCTATCGTAACTAATGCAGGCTTAATAATCGGTAATAAAATTCTAAACAAGAATTGAATAGAGTTACAGCCATCCATCATTGCTGCTTCATCATAGTCTCTTGGGATTCCACGCATAAACTGAACTAGCATAAAGATATTAAACGCACTTTGCGCAAAAAGAGTTCCTGCAACCAATGGAACATAGGTATCTAATAAACCTAAGTTCCGCCAAAATAGATACATAGGGATTGTTTTTACAACCCCAGGTAAAAACATAGTAGAAATCATTGCCGAAAATAGAATTTTCTTAAACGGGAATTCAAATCTAGCAAATCCATATGCCACAAATACTGTAGAAATCAACGTAAAGATAACTTTAGGGATAACGATTTTAAATGTATTTATAAAATACGTAGCAAACGTAAATTCTGTTCCCGTTTCCCAGCCCTTTATATAAGGGGTCAGGTCAAATGAACTCGGCCAAAAACCAATAGAACTAAATATTTCTGCATTTGTTTTAAAAGAGGCACCTACCATCCAAATAATTGGATACAGCATCAATAACGCCACAGCCAAAAGAATAATATAACGAACCATGGCACCTATTTTTATCGGTTTTTTCTTCGTTCTTTTTTTTTGTACGACGCTTATGTTTTCTGCCATCTTTCTCACTCCTCATCCACGTAATACACCCATTTTTTCTGAGAAACAAACACTAATCCTGTGAATATCATAATAATGACAAACAATATCCAAGACATCGCACTTGCATATCCCATACGGAAAAACTTAAATGAGTAGTTATAAATCAATAGTGATGTAAACTGTGTTGCTTTAAGTGGCCCACCACCAGTAATTAAATAGGCACTATTAAATTCTTGGAATGCACCAACCATTCCCATAACTAAGTTAAAAAAGAGAGAAGGTGTAATTAATGGCAGAGTAATTTTAAAGAACTGTGTAATTTTACTTGCACCATCCACCTCAGCTGCTTCGTATAACTCTGCTGGTATATTTTGAAGAGCTGCAAGAAAAATAATCATAGAGGAGCCAAATTGCCAGACTCTCAATAAGGACACTACAATCATTGCGAGCTCAGGATCAGAAAGCCAAGGAAGCGGTTCAACACCAAATATACCAATCGCCTGGTTAATCAATCCATCTCCTGTAAACAGAAATTTCCAAATCACAGAGATTGCCACATTCCCTCCTAAAATTGAGGGAATGTAGTAAGCCGTTCTGAAAAAATTAATTCCTTTTAGTTTAAAATTCAAGATCACGGCAATCAATAATGCAAAGACAAGTGAGGCAGGTACAGTTAACAATGCATATTTGAATGTTGCAATAAGTGAATCTATAAATTCCTGATCTGCAAATAGTTCTTTATAATTAGCCAAGCCAATCAATTTCGGATCTCGAACCATCGTAAAATCGGTAAAACTAATGTAGAGAGAATTTAAAAAGGGGTATATTGTAAAAATTAAAAATCCGATAATCCAAGGCGTTACATAAAGTAGACCTGTCCAGTTTTTCTTTCTCATAGTTTGCTTCTCCTTGCTATTCGATGGTACTCTTCACTTGTTCTACCGCCTCAGTCATTCCATCCATTGTTCTTTGTGCAGCTTCATCAGCTGTGATTTTTCCATAAGAAAACTCATCGAACGCATCATTGTATGGTTGCATGACCTTGCTCATTTCCGTATACTTGCTAAATGTAATTCCTTTTGTATTTTTCACGTATTCATAAACATCTTTGTCAATTCCTGAAATTTGACCATCTTTATCTAAAATATCAAACGCTTTTTGGTTTGCTGGAACACCACGAGCTAAACTCATAGCTTTGACACCTTCAGGATCATTCAATAAGAAATCAAGTAATTTTACTGCCGCCTCTTGATTTTTCGAATTTTTAGAAACAGCAAATAACATAGATGGTTTATTAATAATCACTTGTTCACTACCTTCTGATAAAGTTGGGAACGTCGCTAATGACAACTCTTGACCTGCATCTGCCATATTTTTATATTCTCCAGAAATTTGCGCAGACCAAGTGGTTAATGTCGCATATTGTCCATCTAATAATTTTTTTGAAGGGGCACCTGGATTTGCATCTGCCTGTTCTTTTGTTTCTTGAATCGTCGGAATAACACCTTTGTCGATCATTTCTTTATACCATTCAAATCCTTTTTTCAGTGTTTCTTTATCATATTGGAAAGTTCCGTCTTCAGCTAAAACAGATTTTCCAGTTTCTTGTTGAAGATACGTCCACAAGGCATACGTGTCGATACGTGCGGGGAATGCGCCCTCTTCAAACTTATCAGCTGCTTTCACATAACCCTCCCATGTTGTGGGTACTTCTAATCCTCTGTCCTCAAATGCCTTTTTATTCACTGCCCAAACACGAGCATTTTCACTAAACGGGACTGCATTCAATTTTCCATTAATTTTGCCAGATTCTAATGTTGTCTCTTCATACCCTGATAAATCTAATCCATCAATCCCTGTGAGATCAGCAAATCCTGTTCCATCTGGAGAATATTGAGCTAACCAATCGTAATTCACTTGCATAACATCTGGCTCCGTCCGTCCAGTGATTTGAGTGGCCATTTTTTGTTCCACACCATCCCAGCCACTGTATTCTGATTTCACCTTAATATCGGGATTCGCTTTTTCAAAAGCTTTAATTGCTGCTAGCGTTGCTTCATGACGATCATCCCCACCCCACCAACTGATTCTGATTGTGGTTTTTCCATCTTTTGATTGATCTTTACTCCCATTTCCACAGCCAACCAATAATGCTGTGCAAGCAACCATCACGCCACATATAGTTAACATTTTTTTAAATTTCATAACACTTCTCCTCCAAGATATTTTAACTTTTTTGTAAACAACATCTTTTACTCCATGACTATATCACCTTAAGTAAGCCTTTACAATAGCTTTTATAAAGCAATTGTAACTTTCAACAAAACAAGCAACCATCCAATATTTTTCAAACTCAACCATCCATTTAAGTTGCTTATTTAAGCAACTATATTGAATTATTATTTTTTTTAGCGTACAATTCATTTAAACCAACCAATGATAAAGGAGTGTATATCATGTTTATTCAATTAGATGACAAAGGTTTGGAAATTCTAAAATCACTTGCTTCTGACACTCGAGTAGCCATCATAAAGTCTCTCTCAAAATCCCCTTCAACGGTTAGTGATTTGGCAAAAGAATTAAAATTAAGCAAAGCTATCGTCTCTCGTCACGTTCGCCTCTTAGAAGATTCTGGTCTCATTTATTTAGAAACTGAGCGGATTTCTTCGGATAATCGAATTAAACAATTTAAGCTTGCTGTAGACCACATCGAAATTGATTTTCCTAAAAAGATCCATTTACCTTTTAAAGAAATCGATACAGAAATTAAGCTAGGCTATTTTTCAAACTTTTCTATCATACCTACCTGTGGCCTTGCAAGTGCAACCTCAATTATTGACGAAGTAGATGACCCTAGAGCATTTGTCGCAAATGAACGAATCAATGCTTCTTTACTCTGGTTTTCAGACGGATTTGTTGAATATGTTGTTCCTAACCAGCTTCCAAAAAATGCAAAATTAGAGCTTCTAGAGCTTTCACTGGAAATTTCATCAGAGTTCCCTGAATCAAATAATAACTGGCCCAGTGATATTTCGTTTCACATTAACGATACGTTAATCGGTACATGGACTGCACCAGGAAATTATTCTGATGTTCGAGGATCTCTAACACCTAAATGGTGGGAAAGTAGCTTTAGTCAGTATGGTGCATTGAAACATTTACGAATTACACATAAAGATACTGGTATAGACGGAAAACAACTTTCGAACATCAAGCTTGATGATTTAAATTTAGATTCTTCTCCATTCATAAAAGTTCGAATTGGTATTGATGAAAATGCCGAAAACAAAGGGGGATTAACCATCTTTGGAAGTGAATTTGGAAACTATCCGCAAAATATTTTATTGAGAATGTTTTACTCTGAGGGAAACTAAGTTACGGCTACGCTCGAAAAAACAGCTAAAATAGATTAACTAGACACTAGGCTTTTCGACTGCTTAGCACTTAACTGACAATCACTGGAACATGAGTACACAAAAAATCCAGTTGAAAATCTATAGAAATAGCCAAAAACTATGGATTTTCGGTATCTCGTTTTCTTTACAGATATTTCTTTTAATAAATGATGAATAAGTGGTTTGATGAAAGAAAAGTATCACAGTCTCTGGAAGTTAAATGACTTAAATGCAGAGTATGGTTCTCGTTTTTCCATAGTAACAAATAAAAAAGCCGCTAAAATCAGCAAACTGATTTAGCGGCTTTTTTATTTGTTACGCTGGTTAATCTTCATACAACTCGCGCACTGGTGTCATAATAATGCGATTTAAGTCATTTACAATCAAGCTGAATGCTTGTTCTTTTTCCATCAATTGATTTATTACTTCTTCGCCTTGAATTTTCATAGCCATTTCTTGTGCTTTTTGAGCGTCTTCATCTGAAAATTCTTGCCCTTGCATTTGTTTTTCTTGCAATTGAATTTGTAGATTTTGGAAATCTTTGAATAAAGCATGTGCTTCTTCGTTTGCCTTTACATTGCTATACGCTTCTTGTAATGCTTTAAACTCAGTTAATTCGCGAATTTCGCGTTCAATTTGGTTGGCGCTATCATAAATATTTGACATGTTTTTTTGTTCCCCGTTTCATTTTTATTTTTCTTGTTTATTGTAACATGTAACCGCACGTTTTCAAAGGAATCCTTCATCTATAAACAAATACGCCTTCCACTAAATTACCTAGTAAATACCTGGTAATTTCCCTTATTTTCTATTCTCTCCCATTTCTCTACCTATCCAACAAAAAAGCACCTGTACTTGTTTTCATCGAAAGAAAAAAGAGTTATGATAAACCTATTCAGGCTATCATAACTCTTTTCTTTAGTAGGTAATTAACCTATTTTAACCACCTGTCAAATCGTTCCAAAATCCTTTTAGTTTATTCCCTGCTTTATCGAGACCATCTTTTACCTTTCCTCCAAAATCCTTTATCCCCTCTTTTGCTTTTTCACCAAAGTCGGAGACATCCTCTTTCCATTTATCAGAAGAGTCTTCTTGATTATTTACTTCATCCGCTGCGACCACTTGCCCACCTGTTTGATAGGCGTCTGCAACTGCGAAGCTTGTATTGTTTGTATACTGCAGAATTCCTTCTGCTTGCGCTTTAAAGACTTGTCCGACGACACTACCGCTAGTCCCTTCAATATAATGATCTGCGCTCGATTCTTCAAAGCCCATCCATGTAGAAATGACAACATCAGGAGTATAACCAACAATCCACTGATCATTCGCCTTTGTCGCATCAAAATTCGTTTCTGTTGTCCCTGTTTTTCCTGCCACTGTATAACCATACGGGTTCGCTTGGACACCTGTTCCATTTGAAAAGGTTCCTAAAAGCATACTTGTCATCTCATCTGCAGTGTCTTTTGAAACAACCTGTTTTGATTTCACCTTGGTATTATCAACCAATACAACACCTTCAGAGTCAACGATTTTTGTAATCAAATGTGGTGTATATTGCTTTCCACCATTAGCAAATGCACTATAAGCGCTCGCCATCGTTAACGGCGATTCTCCATGCTCTAATCCACCTAACGCTAAGCCCCAATAGTTATCTGATTTAGATAAAGACAATCCGAATTCTTCTGCTTTGTCATACCCTTTTTGTAAACCAATCTCATGAAGCAACCAAACCGCAGGAAGATTCAAGCTTTGTGCAACTGCTTGATACATTGGAACTTCTCCTTGGTACGTACCGTCATAGTTTTTGGCATCATAATAAGTTTGCGGTTCGTCTTTCAAGACACTATCAGGTTTATAGCCTGATTCCAATGCAGGAGCATAGACGCTTAAAGGCTTGATTGTTGAGCCGGGTGAACGACGCATTTGTGTTGCGAAGTTAAATCCTCTAAATACGTGCTCGCCACGCTTTCCTACAAGACCAACCACGCCACCTGTTTTTGGATCTAACGCAACAGATGCTGATTGAACCATTGCACCATCTGCGGCATTTGGTGGGAATAATGCCTCATTTTGATAAGTTGCTTCCATTTGTTTTTGATAGTCTTGATTTAGTGTAGTATATATTTTGTACCCATTGTTCATAATATCTTTTTCATCAAGCTTGTATGTGTTCACAGCTTCGTCAATCACTGCATCGAAATAGTACGGGTAACGATAGTCAGATGATGAATTCTGATACGTATCATGAACCATTGACGCCATGTCAACCTTTGTTTCTTGATCCGCTTCTTCCTGCGTGATTTTTTTGTTCTCAACCATTACACTTAAAACAGTTGCACGACGATCCGTTGCATAATTGGGATGATCAATAGGATTATAGATTGATGGACCCTTTAACATGCCAGCAATCGTTGCCGCTTGTCCAATCGTTACTTGATTTGCATCCACCCCAAAGTATTTTCTCGCAGCATCTTGAACTCCCCATACCCCGTTTCCAAAGTATGCATTGTTCAGATACATCGTTAAAATTTCTTCTTTACTATATTTTTTCTCAATTTCAATCGCCATAAACAACTCTTTCGCTTTTCGCTGGAATGTTTGATCTAACGACAAGAAGGCATTTTTCGCTAATTGTTGAGTGATTGTACTCCCGCCACCTCCAGAAGTGCCTCCACTAGTGACCATCCGAACAGCTGCACGAGCAATCCCTTTTATATCATAGCCATGGTGATTGTAAAAATTTCTATCCTCTGTCGAAATAACTGCATCCTGAATATAAGGAGAGATTTGATCCAACTCAACATACGTCCCCTTATTTGCATAGATACTTCCTGCTTCTTCTCCTTTTGCATCGTATATTTTTGTCGTTTGGGTCATCCCAGATTTTAACGCCGATACATTAGAAGCCTTAGCTAACGTGTATAAATAAATACTACTCACCAAGACAAATACTAATCCTAATAAAAGTAAAATTTTATTCACGTAATATTTTTTCCATATCCGCTTACGCCAATGATGGAATTGAATCAGATAAGGTTTTAGCCATTGCCAAAAAACTTTTACGCCTGATTTAATAGTTCCCCATATTTTCTGAAAATCCATTTATTGTTTCTCTCCAATCTCATACTTTAACGAATAAGAAATAATTGCTTTCTAAAGTCTATCATAATTTTCTTTTTTTTTCCTACGTCTGTAGAAGTAGAATACACTTAGCAGTAAGTTTATCAGTTATTTTCTATGAAATACTGTTTTTTTTCTTAAATATTCTTAAAAAATGGTACAATACTTTAGAAAACTGCTTGAAAGGAGTCCCTTATGAAATTCACCATCACCTTACCAGAAAATCAAGCCTCGTCAACGATTCGAGAATTATTAGAAAAAGACTGGCTAGTTCCAAGAAAAGTCCGCCATTTTCTTCGTATGAGAAAAAATGTTTGGCTAAACGGGGAAATCGCCATGTTCCATCAAGAGGTTTCTGCTGGGGACACTTTGACCTTAATTTTAGAAGAAGAGGATTATTCATATCAGACTGTATTACCAGGAGATTCCCAGTTTGTCCAACCGATTTTTGAAGATGAGCATCTAATAATCGTAAACAAACCAGCAGGCATGAAGACCCATCCAAACCAACCTAACGAAACTAATACGCTACTCAATCATCTAACGGCGTACCTTTCGCCTAAACAACAGCGTCCTTATGTTGTTCACCGATTAGACAAAGAAACCAGCGGCGCAATTTTATTTGCCAAAAATCCGCTTGTTCTCCCTATCTTAGGTCGTCTTTTGGAACAAAAAAAGATTGGCCGGCGTTATCAAGCCGTCGTCCAAGGAACGCTTACTAAGGATATAACTATTACAAAAAAGATTGGACGCGATCGACATGATCGGCGAAAGCGTGTGGTGGATGAGCGAAATGGACAACCAGCAATTACACATGTGCACATCCACTCTGCAAAAAATAATCAAACAGAACTCTACTGTGTTCTTGATACGGGACGAACACATCAAATCAGAGTCCATCTCTCAAGTATTGGCCATCCCATTATTGGTGATCCGCTTTACCAAAATAAGAAAGCAAATCGTTTGATGCTGCATGCTGTTGAACTCCACATGACACATCCATTTACTCAGGAGACTATTATCGCTCATGCTGCACCCGGTTTGTGGTAGGAAACAGACAGAATCTAAGTGAGGTCGGGACAGAAGTGTTCAGCTTATTTTCGAAGCCTTCAACTCTAGCATGTTCCATGCGTAGAAGTTGTTGAGAGACAAACGTAGTGGAGACCTTCAACTCTAGCATGTCTCATGCGTAGAAGTTGATGAGAGCGAAACGTAGTGGAGACCTTCAACTCTAGCATGTCTCATGCGTAGAAGTTGTTGAGAGACAAACGTAGTGGAGACCTTCAACTCTAGCATGTCCCATGCGTAGAAGTTGTTGAGAGCGAAACGTAGTGGAGACCTTCAACTCTAGCATGTCTCATGCGTAGAAGTTGATGAGAGCGAAACGTAGTGGAGACCTTCAACTCTAGCATGTCTCATGCGTAGAAGTTGATGAGAGCGAAACGAAGTGGAGACCTTCAACTCTAGCATGTCCCATGCGTAGAAGTTGATGAGAGCGAAACGTAGTGGAGATGAGTTCCTTCTCTTACCAACCTTTATTAAGATTTTACAAAGGTGTGGAATAACTTAATTAGTTATGTCCCACCTTCATTTTTTTGTAGTAGCAACCAGTAATTCTATAGATGCTTTATTAAGGATTCCACTTCTTTATTCCCCTCCTGTTCTCGCTCTTTCTTCGACAGTTTCTTGAAACTTTAGCTAAACAAAAAAAAAAATCAGTGCTTTTCCTCATTTAAAAAATTATTTTTAAATATTTTCAAAGCTTTCCTTCTTCGATTGAGTGGCTCTCCTCACTTTGTTAATCTATAATTTATAACAGTGAAATCTTATAGGAGGGTATTTTATTTGAAAGTTTTTCGTCGCTCAAAGGCAGCCATTTTTCTTCTTTTTTTCACTTTGCTTTTTGCTATCTCTTTTTTATTAACAGTTTTTCAAATGAAAATTTTTGTCGGTTATGATTTGTTGCCGATTAGTCTCTTTGGTGTCGTTATTAGCAGTTTAGCTATCCGTTGGCCTCATTTTTCAGAAAAGAAAAAAACAGGAATCGTTCTTTTCACTTCTATCGTTTCCATATTTCTGTTCTTCCTGCTGCTTATTCTCGGTCCTGAATATCGTTCAGTGACAGAACCTAAGAGCAACCGGACCTTTGTAGCTGAAATAAACAGTAGTCTGCTGTTGAGAGGGACAATTCAAGCCTATGAGCAAAAAGGGCTTATTTTAGTTCCAATTGAAGAAGGCTTTTACGAAGGAGATATTTCTTTAGATAAACCAAATGTCTTTATTTCAGATAATCGAATTGTCTTTTCATTTACATTTGGCCAACCTGTTTTTTCCGTTCCTAATTAATTCCGTACATAGAGAACTTCCTAAGAAAACATACTTAACAAAAAAAACGCACAATAGTCAAAATTGACTTCATGCGTTTTTTATTCATCATTTTAGCTGACTAGACTTTCTGCTAGCAGTGTACAGCCTAGAATACCGCTCTTATTTGGTAATCCCCATGAGACAATATATTCCTCTAATGGCGGTGTAACTACATAGCCTGCCATCTCTTTTTCAAAAGCTCTGCGAATTTTTTCAACAAGATGCTGCTGATTCATCACGCCGCCGCCCAAAATAATTTTTTCAGGAGCCAATGTCAAAGTATACGTCATTAGCGCTTGTGCAATATAGTCTGCCTCCATCTCCCAGATTGGATCATCTTCTGACAGATTTTGTCCTTTAATACCTGTTCGTTGTTCTAAAGAAGGTCCAGCAGCTAATCCTTCCAGACAGTCTTTATGATAAGGACAAGTACCTTCATACGTATCTTCTGGATTTCGTTTCACTCGAATGTGCCCCATTTCAGGGTGAGCAATTCCTTGATACACATGTCCATCAATGACGACTCCAGCACCAATTCCTGTTCCAACAGTTAGATAAATACAGCTTGATTTCCCCTTTGCAGCACCTAATTTCAACTCGCCATAAGCCGCTGCGTTTACATCCGTTGTCCACGCCATGGGAATATCATAACGTTTTTTCAATTCTGGTAAAAATGGATAATTTGCCCAGCCTTTTTTTGGCGTTGCAAGTACATAACCATACGTTTCTGATTGTGTTTGGATATCAATAGGACCAAAAGAGCCTATTCCCATCGCATCTAAAGAAAATTGGTCAAAAAACTGAAAAACTTGTGCCAAAGTTTCTTCCGGCTGGGTAGTTGGGATACTTACTTGCTCTAGAATCGTTTGGTTTTCATCCGCTACCGCACAAACAATTTTTGTACCGCCTGCCTCAATTCCTCCGTATAACATATCAAATTTCCTTCTTTCTAAAACTTCATTGTGCGAATTTCATAAGGATTGATTGTCTCTGTAACAGGCTCATCTAAATTTTCTTCTAATAAATTCAACAGCGCTGTTGGTTTTTGGGCATTTTTTTCAATACATAGCGCTTCTTTACTGTCTGACAAATTAAATCCTCTAACAACCAATTCATTCGTCTCTTTGTTTCGTTTCACCGCTGTGGTACTGAATGTTGCACCCTCAATCCTCAAATACTCATTTGCACTATTTAGTTTACCTGATTGCGGTTTCACTTGCAATGTAACCGCGGGAACTTGCGCACTATAGGCTTCAAAATACGTTTGGTAGCGCGTTTCAGGTGTACCGTGAATTTCGATTCCATAATTGAAGGTGAACTCACCTAAACATTGCGCTTCTGGTGTTGGGAAATATCCCCAGTCCCCTAATTCACCTACAGAACGTAATAAAGTCACTGCAATAGTTTGTCCGTCGACAATTTCATATTCGTTTAAGCCAAAGTTTGAAATGGTCACCCCCCAGTTTTCATCATGCAGATTGGCAAAGGCATGCTGATGCTGTGGGTTCGTCGGATTTTCCCAACTAGCAGAAACTTGATTTGGTCGAGTCACTACCTCGTAAATACTATCTGCTTCGTGTGTTTCTGTCACGATGTCTGTCGGGAACAAAACACGTAAACGATGGTCTTTCATTTGGTTATTTACTTTCGTTTCAAAGGCAACACGTTTGCTTCCTTTTGTCACCGTTACAAGTGTTTCAATCACAAATGGCGCTAATTCATTGGAACGACTTGCATTTCTATAGCGAAAATCAACTACTGCTTGTTGTTCCTGTGCAAGTAAGTGATCTGCACTGACTGGAATCATCAATGTCTGTGTCAGCTTCACTACAGCTTGGTCTGCAGTATTTTTTTCTACTGAAATTGCGGCTTTTGTATCCGTCGATAAGATTGCTTTATCTCCTTTGGGCTGCTTAAAGATATACTCATTGGCGATATCTCCTACATCCTCAAATACAAGCAAATCAGAAACCTCTTTGTTTGTTGCTTTATCCACTAATGTTAACGAGCCATTTTCTGCAATCGTTACTTTTATTTCTTCATTTTCTATGACACGTCCATCCTCTGTTGCTAATCCTGTTGTTTCTGTTTCTTGACTTCCTTCAACAAGCGCTAGTGTCTCCCATGAGAATGCCGCCATGTTTTCCACTCGTAGTTCAATCGTTAGATATTTTTCCATATACGGGATACGGAAACGATCTTTTGGTAAATCATAATCAAATCGGACATCTTCTTTTGAAATAAATGCGGAAATCTCTTTCCCTGACCGGTCAATTACCTTATAGCTTTTTGCTGGCTGATCCTTTAGTTCTGACCACAATTTACTTGGGTACCCTTCACTAAACGTCTTTCTTTCCAGCTCGATTTCGACTGAAACCACTTCTGTTTTGTTGTAGCCTGTCGTATTGAAAACAACAAATGGATAGCTATCTTCAGGAAAACCTGTTGTATCGATTGCATCGCCTAAAATACGAAGCGCCTCTTCTTCAACATATTTACCAACTTCATAAGATTTTTCAAAACGTGGAATCATTTCACGATGAACCTCGTCTACTGAACAGCCGCAAATACTATCGTGCGGATGATTTTGCATTAATGTTTTCCATGCATAAGTCAGCTCATCATGTGGATATTTCCCACTCACTTCATAAGCCATACTTGCAAGAGGTTCTGCAATATTTTCCAGTTGACGCTGAACTTTTGTATTCCACTGTTTTAAATAGACACGAGCAGAAGCTGTATTTGCCAACGTAAACCAGCCATCTGTTTCTTGACTCGTTAATTCGCCATGCATTGTTCCTAAATCTTCAGGTAAATCTTCTTTGACAGCTTCAATGTAGTCTGTGAAATTGGAATGGATAAACTCATACTCAGGGAATAATTCGTTTGCTAATGCAATTGCCTGAGTCACATCTTTTTGAACGGGCTGATGATCGACCCCGTTCATCATCAAATAGTGATTTGTTGAACCAAATTTCTCAACATCTGCGAGCTTTTTGTTCCAAAATTCGATAGCAGCTTCTTTTTCTGCTGGAATTTCATTTCCGTTACTGTACCAATTGGCAAACAACAAGCCAAAAATTTCGCTGTTGTCTGGCCCTTTCCACCACATTTCAGAATACTGAGAAGTATAGCTTTCTGCATCTAAAACTTCATTGTCAAACCCAATCGGCTTCACACCTCGACCAAACGCAGCTGTTTCTAATCCTGCTTGTTTCATCATTTGCGGTGTTTGTCCCATGTTTCCAAAAGTATCCGGGAAGTAACCTAACATAACAGGTGTGCCCCACTTTTTACTTTCTTCCATACCAATCAGCATATTTCGGACATTTGATTCTGAACTGATAAGAAAGTCATCTTGTAAAATGTAAAATGGTCCAATTCTCAATTTCCCTTCATCAATTGCCTGCTGCACCTCTTGACGACGTTCAGGGTGAACTTGCAAATAATCATCTAAAATAATCGTTTGACCATCTAAGTGAAAACTATTAAAGTTCGGGTCTGTTTGGAACAACTCAAGCAAATCATCCATTAATTCAATTAAACGCATATGATGCTGTTCATAAGGTAAGTACCATTCACGATCCCAATGACTATGAGAGACCACATAAACTTTTTTCTTCATCTTTCTTCTCCTCTACTTTTCCACTCGAATATCAAAGTAATCCATCACCAGTTCACAAAACATCATGTTTGCCCATGAGAACCACTCTCTTGTATATTGATTTGGATCGTTCACATCAAATCCTTCATGCATCAAATGTGTTCCTGCATCATTTGCAACAAGTAAGTCCAAGATACGCTTCTTCTCTGATTTTTCTTCTGTCGTCATTCCTTCCATAGCTAGCGCAATGGGCCATACATAATTTTCTGGAGTATGAGAGCTTCCGATTCCTTTTGCAAATTTGCCTTCATAAAAATAAGGATTTTCTTTACTCAATAGTGTATTTCTCGTACGAAGATAGCGTTCATCTTGTGTCGTTCCATAGCCAAGATAAGGGGCAGAAATCAAGTTAGGAACATTACTGTCATCCATCACTGTCGCATTTCCTTTTCCATCTACTTCATAAGCGAAAATATCTTCCCCTGCCTGATTGACTGTTCGTCCATAAGTGTCAATTCCTTTTTGAATTTCTTCACGTAACTTACCTGCTTCACTAACAATCTTACTGTCGTTTACTACTTCTGTAAAAATCTCTTCTATATAGCCCAACACTACCGTAGCAAACATATTAGACGGCACTAGATACCCATACGCACAGGCATCGTCACTTGGACGAAATCCTGACCAGGTCATTCCTGTAGGGACTACTTCTGCACCAAGACCTTTATTAATTAACGTATCTTCTTTACGCCACGTATCACGCTCAAACACGTAAGGAGACTGACTGTGATCTTGTTCTACTTTAAAGACATGAAGAATTTTCTTCACTCCTTCAACAAAATCTTCGTTAAACTGATCGGTTCTTCCTGTATTTTTATAAAGCAGATAAGCTAATTGTACTGGGTAGCAAAGAGAATCAATCTCATATTTACGTTCCCAAATCCAATCATTCATCTGTGTGTCATCTGTTTGATGTCCTGCTCCATTTGCCTCTTCATTAAATGCATTGGCATACGGATCAATATTGATATAGTAAAATTGCTTTTTAACCAATCCGCTAATCATTGCCGCAAGGTCTTCGTCTTCTTTTGCAACAACGAGATACGGACGAACCTGCGCAGTTGAATCACGTAGCCACATCGCAGGAATATCTCCTGTTAATAAGAAGGTCGTTCCATCTTCATGACGTTTCACTGTAGTTAGTAAGGTATTTGCAAAAGCTGCATTAAAGTTTTCTGCCCAATCAGCATGTTCTTCTCCACAACGTTGAGTTATTTCTTCCATAAACAATTTCACCGATGTTGGTATCTCATTATAAGCCATTTTACATTCTCCGTTCAAATTTGATATATCATTTACAAAACAAATTATAATCGAATTACATTCAATTGTCTACGCTTTCTTTTCTTTTTATTTGCATTTACTTTTTCTTTTTTTGTGATAATATAAAAATATGATATATCAATAAATTTGAGGTGAGTACGTTGAGTCAACCATTATATAAAAAAATCATGTATGATCTGCAACAGTCTATACAAACAGGCGCATTGGCAGTCAATAGTCAATTACCTACAGAAAAAGAGCTGTCTGAAACCTATGGCGTCAGCCGAATTACCTCTAAGCGGGCTTTGACTGAACTTGAACAAGCAGGATTAATCTATCGTATTCAAGGACGTGGCAGTTTTGTAAAAGAGCCTGGGAAAACGTCCGCAACAACGGCTTCAAGAATCCTATTTTTATTGCCCTTCGTAAATGATTTATCCGTTGGAAACTTTACAGAAGGGTTAACGCCCGTTATGACAGAAAAAAATATTGAAGTGATGATGGCTAGCTTAACTTTTTTAACAGGAAGAAAGGCCAAAGACTTAGCCTCTGAATTTGATGGAATGATTTACTATGCCTATAACACCGAACAGCATTTAGACATCCTATTTGAGCTATCTCTTTTGAAATTTCCTGTAGTTGTTTTAGATAAAAAAATCTATGATTTACCTTTTCCCACTGTTCTTTCAGACAACTTTGAAGGAGGAAGTCTGGCAACAAATAGCTTAATCGATGAGGGCCATACACGAATTGCTTATTTATTTGGTGGAGGAATCCATCCTCAGTCTGTTCGTCAGCGTTATCTAGGGTATATTGATGCTCTTTCAAAATCAGCCCTTTCTTTTCACACGCAAATGGATGAGCTTTTATTATTGGATACGAATTTATCTACCTATTTAGAAGCCAATGAAATTACAGGTCTCGTCTGTGAAAATGACCTTGTGGCTATTCAAGCCATGCGGGTACTTCGTCAATCTGGCAAACAAGTACCTAATAATTTTTCTGTTATTGGTTTTGATGATATTCAGGCGGCAACTTTAGTTGATCCGCCGTTAACAACCATTGCACAGGATTTTAAAAAACTAGGGGAAATTGCAGGAACCACCTTATTAGAATGGATTGAATCTGGTGTACTGACGGATGACCAGAAGGTACCGGTTCGATATATAAAACGTCAATCGACAAAGGAGATTTTTGATGAAAACAGCATACATTGATACACGACATGGTACAGAAAATCAATACAGCTTTTCAAACGGGAACTGCTTACCATATACAGGGGTACCATTTGGTATGAATTATTTTGCCCCTCAAACAACCAGTGAAAAAGGGAGTTGGTGGTTTCATCCAAAAGATCGAACCTTCCAAGGATATCGACTTACTCATCAGCCAAGCCCTTGGATGGGAGACTATAGTCACTTATTATTACTTCCATATAGTGGTGCACTTTCTGAACCCTCTTTGTTCCATGCACAAAGCTCTTATCGTCCTGAAGAAAGCACCTTTTCTCCCAGTCATTTGACAATTACTGAATTGCGCTATCAAATTACGTCAACGATAGTTCCTAGCATGTATGGGGGGCTACTTGATATTCATTACTCTGATACTGATGCCAGTCTTTTGCTTTCTCTTGGAGAAAACTATCAGATAGAACAGACAGATGCACACACCTTAAAGGGACATGTCATCAACTTTTCTGGATGTGAAGATCCAAACTTTTCTTTTTACTTTACGCTAAACTTTGAAAAACCGATTCAAGCGATGACTGATACAAAAAATAAAGAAGGAATTATCCTTATTCAATTTGGGAATGTTTCTCAGCAAACCGTTCGATTCGGTACCTCGTTTATCAGCTTAGATCAAGCAACACTCAATCTAAGTCGCGAGCAGGAACAAACATTGACAGACTATTTAGAAAAAAGCGACCAAAAATGGGCTTCTTATTTAAATAAGATTACTGTCACCCATCATGATGAAGATCAGGTCAAAACTTTTTATCACAATTTTTATCGAACATTCCTGTTTCCTCAAACATTTTATGAAATAGATGGGACTGGGCAGAAAATCCATTACGATACCCTATCAAAAACAGTTCGTCCAGGGGTGCTTTATACAAATAATGGTTTTTGGGATACCTACAAAACTTTATATCCACTATATTCGCTGATTGCAAAAGAAGAATACGGTGAAATGCTGGAAGGCTTTTTAACTAGTTACAAAGAAACTGGCTTTTTACCTAAATGGTTATCGCCAGATGAGCGTGGATTGATGCCAGGAACATTAATTGATGCAGTAATTGCAGATGCAGCCGTAAAAAATATTCGTCCAGACTTAATGCCAGAATTTTTAGAGGCCATGAAAAAAGCAGCAACCATTCAGAGCGACAATCCTAACTATGGTCGTCAGGGAACATACGATTATCTAAAATATGGCTATGTTCCTCTTGATTATCACGAATCAGTCAACCACACATTAGATTATTGCTATAGTGATTTTTGTATTCATCAAGTAGCAAAAACAGTGAAGGACAGTGAAGCGGACTTTTATAAATCACAAGCAGCAAACTATAAAAATCTGTTTGATCCAACAGTTGGTTTTATGCGTGCCAAGGACAAAGAAGGCAACTTCCGTGAAAACTTCCTTGATATTCGTTGGGGAAAAGATTATGCAGAAGGAAGTGCATGGCAAAGCAGCTTTGCAGTTTACCATGATTTTGAAGGGCTTATCCAGTCTTACGGTGGAAACGAAGTCTTTGAAGAAAAATTAATTGACTTATGTAATCAAGCGCCACGATACAACGTTGAAGGATACGGATTTGAAATTCATGAAATGAGCGAGATGGCAGCCACTGAATTTGGACAGCTAGCCATTTCAAATCAGCCAAGCTTCCACTACCCATTCTTATTTAGCTATATTGGCAAGCCGGAGATGGCTCAGCCTTTACTCAAACAATTGATGACACAAGAATTCAACGCCTCAACTACTGGATATCCTGGAGATGAGGATAATGGAAGTACTGCTGCGTGGTATATCTTTAATTCTATGGGCTTTTATCCTGTTTGTCCGGGTGCTGGCGAATACGTTCTTGGTATGCCACTCTTTGATAACGTGACCCTTCACTTATCTAATGGGAGAGACTTGGAATTATCGGCAGGTCCAAACTACCCGCAACAACAATTTATTCATGAAGTAAAACGAAACGGACAAATGCATGAAACGCTCTTCTTTACTCATGAAGACTTACTTTCTGGCGGAACTATCGATTTCCATCTAGGAACGGTTCCTCGCCCGAGAACCTATCGTACCGATCAATTACCCTTTAGTTTAAGCAACAAATGAAAAAGACTAGAAAGCTTATCACTAAAAACTTCCTAGATTACTCATAAGTACCTCTTTACGGTAAAAAGAAGCGACCGCCAAAAGTCAGGTGAATCTCCCTTACTTTGGTGATCGCTTCTCTTTGCTTATGGTTACCTATGATCTATGCTCCTCATGTTTCAAAAAAATCCTATACAGCTTCGCCTTGAATAAATTGTTCACTCACATAGTTTGCATATTTTTCATGAGTTTCGACCAATTGTTTGTGTGAGCCACTTCCAGTAACCTTTCCTTTTTCTATAAAATAGATTTTGTCGCTATCAACAATCGTTGCTAGTCGATGCGCAATTACCAGTGTAGTACGTCCTTTCATCAAGTTAGAAAGTGCCTTTTGAACCATCATTTCAGATTCACTATCTAAGCTTGCTGTAGCTTCATCCAGCATAAGAATTTTCGGATTTCGTAAAAAAGCCCGGGCGATAGCTATTCTTTGACGTTGTCCACCAGAAATCTTGACACCTCGTTCACCAACTTCTGTCTCCAAGCCCTCAGGCATTGCTTCAACAAATACACGTGCATACGCAAGTTCTAACACCTGCCAAAGTTCGTCATCACTATAGGTTTGTTCTAAGCCATACGTAAGATTTTCTCGAATCGTTCCTGCCATGATAGCACTATCCTGTGATACATAGCCGATTTGAGAACGGTAATCTGCTAAATTGATTGCAGAAACAGGAAGTCCATCAAATGAAATGGTTCCTCCAGTTGGCTCATAAAAACGTTCCAGCAAACTAAAAATCGTTGACTTTCCACCACCAGAAGGTCCGGCAAACGCAATAATTTGATTAGGCTCGGCTTCAAAAGAAATCTCTGTTAAAATCGGTTCGTCTTCTTCATAAGAAAAATTAACTGCTTCAACCTGCAGCTTCTTCCCAGTCAAATCAACCGTTTCTCCACTAAATAAATCTTCTGATTCTTCATTCAATAGTTCTTGAACTCGTTTGGTAGACCCTGCAGCTTTTGCCATTTCAGTAAATAAAGTTGCAATACTTGGAATAGCACCAATCAAGTTAAATAAGTACATTAAAAAGCTCATTAATGTTCCAATTTCCATCGTTCCAACAGCAATGCGATGCATGCCATAAGCTAGAAGACCAAAAATCATACTCATCATTACCATCATCATGATAGGCTGCATCACTGCATCAAAAACTGCTTCTTTTTTCCCCACTTTAAACAAATGATTGATTTCTTTACTTGCCTGTTCTTGTGCCTGTCTTTCTGCATTCGATGTTTTTACCAATCGAATTTCACTTAACGTTTCACTTGCTATCCCGTTAAACTTTGCTAAGGCATCCTGTCTCATATGACCAATTTTTGAACCAAACGTGAATACAGGCATCATTAATAGTAAGACAATAGGGACCGTAACAAGCATAATCACACTCATTTGCCAATCCATACGAATCATCATATAGACTGAACCAATCACCAAAATCATACTAGATAATGTTTGAGGAAATGTCCCTGCCAATAACTGTTTTACTTGTGAGGTATCATTAACCAGACGACTAGATGTTTCTCCAGCTTTTACTGTATCGAAATATCGAACCTTTAAGGTCGTTAGCTTGCTCCATAAGTTTTTACGCAAATTTTGAATCACATTTTCTCCAAAAACACCAAGTACAGTTCCACCTATTGCTGAAATAAGCGCAGAAGAAACAAATAATCCTACGACTTTAATTAAAAGAGAAGAATCAATCCCTTTTGAAAAATTATTCACCAAAGAGGAAGCTAGCTGCGGAACATACACCTGTACCGCAGATGAAATAGAGAGAAGGAGAATTCCTATAATCAGTAAGGAATACTTCGGCTTTGCGGTTCGAATCAATTGCATAAACTGCTTCATTGAAAATTTACTGCCTTCCAATTGTGCTGTTGTTCGTTCGTGTGCCATTATCTGCGTCCCCCTCTAAAAAAGTCCTCACGATGGAATCCATCAAATCCGCCAAACTGTTCATGACGCATCATTTGTCCTCTTGCACGTGAAAAGTTTGCTGACATTTTATCAAACTGCTGCCAACGTCGATCATCTCCAAAAATTTCGTTCAGCTTGTTATAAAACGATTCATCAGAAATATTTTCTACTAAACGGGTAGTATATTCATCAAATTTTTCTAGCTCTTCTTTACTAAATCCTTTAAATAGTTCATTTCTTAACTGTTCTGAAATGGAGCCTTTGTCCTCAAGTCCTTTTTTTCCTTTCTCAGTTAATCGAACAAAAGTCACTCGTGCATCCTCTGTCGATTTTACTTTTTCAACCGTTCCTGCTTCTTCTAACTTTTTAATAATTTGTGTCACACTAGACGGCTTTATATCTAAATATTCTGATATGCGTCCTGCTGTCACCTTTTCTTCTTCTGCTAATAATCGCATTGCTTCAAATGTATTATCCGTTTTCTCTTCAACTTGACCAGCAAAGACCAAGTAGGGCTGACGGGATAAATGGGCTAATTGATTAATAATATTTCGTTCGTGCATAAGTAAGCACTCCTTTTTTATTTAGTTTGTTTTCCTGCTAACTAACAAAATGAATTATAAACTATTTAGTTTGTTTGTCAACAGAAAAACTAAATAAAATTCATCTGTCTTATTTTTTAGACAGAAAAAAAGGCATCACAGCGTTTTGTGATACCCTTTTTAAAGAAAAAATTTTCTTTTTTATCTGGCTTGTTCTGCTCTTCGTTGCTTGATATTCGTAATCAAAATAGGAATTAGCGAAATAAAGACGATAGCAAGAACAACCATTGAAAAATGCTCTTGGACAAATGGAATATTTCCAAAGAAATAGCCTGCACCTAGCCCAATAAATACCCATGAAAATGCACCTAATAAATTGTACAAAAGAAAATGGTTGTAATGCATCTTACTTGCTCCCGCGATGAATGGGACAAAGGTTCGGATAAAGGGCATAAATCGACCGAAGAAAATCGTTTTTCCTCCATGCTTGGTGAAAAAAATTTCTGCTTTGGTCATCTTCTCCTCATTGATGACTTTGGAAAGAAATCGATTATCCAATGCATTGTTTCCAAGCTTATTGCCAATATAGTAGTTAAATGAATCTCCTAAAACAGCCGCAACGACCATAATTCCAAATAAAAAGGTCAACCTTAACTCATTATTTGGTAAAGCAGCTAGTGCGCCAGCTGCAAACAGTAAAGAATCCCCTGGTAAGAAAGGAAATACTACTACTCCCGTTTCGATAAAAATAATTAAAAATAGTGCAAGATAAATATATCCGCCATAGCTACTCGTCATAGTAGCTAAATGTTGATCGATATGCATGATAAAATCAATCAGATGTGTCACAGCCTGCATTTTTTTCACTCCTTAAATTACTCTGTTCTTACTATAGCAAACCTCGTCGGAAGAACAAGAACTATTAAAAAAATTTAAAGGAACTTAAACAACGAGAGGCTGAGAGTGAGACATAACTATTTAAGTTATATCTCACCCTCGTAAAATCTTAATAAACGGCGGGAACAGAAGTAACTCATCTCCACTGCGTTTCGCTCTCAACAACTTCTACGCATGAGACATGCTAGAGTTGAAGGCTTCGAAAATAAGCTGAAATTCCCAAAGATTTGAGGAGCAATCTTCGTGAATTCCTTCTTATTTCTTGGAGCTGAACACTTCTGTCCCGACCTCACTCCGAGAACAGGTAGTGTACATTATTGGAAGTGAAACTTCGTGATTTGCAACACCAAATCATCTCTCCATCTTTTTCCTTCAGAAAGAATGTGTCGGATGCACAGAGTAGGTACGTCTCTTCCCTACTTTTATGAATATTTTACGAGATTGGGGTATAACTTAATTATGTCTCACCTTTTACCTTTCAGTCTCATTTCCCTTCGTGACATCTGTTACAACTATTTTTCCAGATATGCTTATCTTCTTCTCAAATATTGATATTCAAAAAGTAAATTGTCATTATTTTCTTTCATCCATTCTTCCAAAAGTTGTTGGAGTTCTTGCTTTCTCTCTTGAAAATCAGGATGATCAATCAGGTTGATTAATTCGCCACTATCTGTCGCTAAGTGATAGAGCTCATCAATATCCCCTGCATTAAAGACATATTTCCACTGCTTATAACGAAGCATTCGTTGAGAAAAAAGAATACTGCCAATCCCTGAACATTCGGTCACATTCACTTCTCTTAGGCTTTCCTTTTCTCCCGTCAAAATAGGTAAAAAGGAGGTTCCGTCTCGTTGATAATCTGTCATTCCTGCCACATCTAAAATCGTAGAATAAATATCACAGCTATTTACAAAAGCCGATTTACGTGTCATGGATACTTGGTTGGGTAACTTCACGAGTAACGGGATGCTACAGATTTCTTCATACATAAATATCGCTTTATCACATAGTCCATTATGAATACCTAATGATTCTCCGTGATCTGAGCTGAAAATAATTAATGTATTATCATATAACTCTTTCTCTTTTAAATACTCAATCAGTCGGCCAATTTGATAATCAATATGAGACATATTTGCAAAATAATGACGTATGTAAGGAATAAATTTTTCCCAACTTGTATCATTAGCACGCTTCACATCATGAATTTTTGGTTTATTTGGACTATCTCCCTGATAATTTTTCCAAGGCGGAATTGATTGTTCTCGATAGTTATTCAAGAATTCAGTAGGTGCATAATAAGGCTCATGCGGTCCCCAAAAGTTCAGTTGGACATACCATGGATTCTCTTGTTTTGAAAACCCGTCTATAATCTCCTTACTTCTTTCAACAAGATAATGTTCAATCGTAGTGTCCAGTCCACTCGTAATTTCTCCCGCTTGATGACTTGTATAGTTTCCTGAAATAATGTGTTCAATTTTTACTTCTTTCCCCTTACTAGCTAGGTACTCTTTAAACTGTGGATAGATGTAGCCGCCAAACCCATGCCCGGGAAAGTCATCGCCAGTATACCCCACTTTTGTAGGAACAGAAGCAGCATTCATCGCAAGCTCGGCAAACCCTACATCCCCCATATATTTTTGAATATAAGCATCCTGTCGCACATTCTGTGCCCCTGTTCCTAGATGCCATTTGCCAGTATAGCCAATTTGGTATCCTTCTTTTTGAAGGCGTCGGCTTAACAGCTCAGGGGAATCAGGCAGCTCCTGTACCATATTCCCATAATTATAGGAGTTGGTTAACATCCCATGATGCATAGGAAACAAACCTGTTTGCAGTGAGGCTCGAGCAGGTGTACAGATTGGACAAGTCGTATAAGCTTCATCAAATACCGTACTTTGGTTTGCCAGCGCATCTAAAACCGGCGTTTGACAGAGCCCCTGTTCATCATATATAGAAAGTGTATCTTTTCGCTGTTGATCGGTTAAAATAAATAAAATATTTGGTCTGTTTGACATTCAAATTCCCTCATTCATTGCGTACTTTTTGTATTTCTTTGTTCTCTGCTAACACATTTCTTCATTTTAGTCTCCTGTTGCCTCCTTTTGTTCTCCTCACGAAAGTTCAGTTGAAAAATAGGTTTGAAATAGACGAGCGATTTGTGTTTTTTCTGCAAAAACTGCGCCAGCTTCCTTTTGCATTACTGCCGCTAGTAAATAAGAAACATCATTAAACACTTCGTCTTCAGTCTTCGCCTCCGGTTTATCAGACCAAACAGCAAAACAAACTCCCGGTAACTGAGTAGGATACTCCTGCAATGACACTTCTTGATTTTGTGCATATCGTGTAGGCGTCCAGTCAGAAAGTATTTTTTCATACGTTGGGTAAGTGTACCCAGCATTTTCCCCTAAAACATAGTAGAAAAAATTGTCATTATAGTTCAACACTGTATAGCCTCTTTCAAGAAATGCGGTGACTGGCGCCATATTCTTATTCCATTTTGTCCAGTAGGTAATCTCTACTTTTTCCGACAGTCGTGCCTGCTCCGTTCTATTTACTCGGAAAAACCCGTCATTCCAAACTCTTGGGATAAAGCCTAATTGGCTCACTTTTTCTGCAGTTTGGTTCACATAATGAATAAACCCATCGATTGCCTGACCTTTTTCTCCATATAATTGCTTTCCATAAGCTGTAAGCTCAGGATACGCATCAATCTCATCAAAATCGACAAACTCATCTGCTCCAATATGAAAATAAGTACTTTCTTTAAACAGATCGGCATACTCTTCATAAATTCCCCATACGTACGCTACTGCTTCTTTTTTATCTACAGATAATGCGGAAGGTTCACATTCAATCGTCTCGTCAGAAAGTTGTTTTTTTAACTGCCAGTCAGGATGCGCCTGTAAAATTTGTGTTAGATGCCCAGGACTATCAAAATCAGGAATTATCTCTATGCTAGCCAATCGTGCATATTGAATTAGTTCGCGAACCTCTGCCTTTGTTAAATGATGGGAAGAAACAATTTCTGGATAACGTTCTGACTCAATCCGAAACCCTGTATTCTCTGAAAAATGAAGCTGTAAATAGTTAAACTGACATAAGCTCATGACATCAATAAATTGTTTCAATACTTTCTGTGAATAGAACTTTCTCCCCATATCAATCATAAAAATTCTTTCTTCTTGTGCATAAGAAAGAATCGTTTCCTCAGGTAGCGTTTTGCAAAACACTTGAACCAGTGCGTAACTAATTCCGTATTGAAGCTCAGAGACCGTTCGGGCACTCATAACTAAATTTTTGCTTGCTTGAATTAAAATTCGATTTGTTTCCAATTGTTCATTAAGAAGTAAATGAATCGTGGCAGTATCTTTTTTCAGCGAAATAGGTGCCTTCTTTTTAAACAGCTGTTGAATGATTTTTTTTGCTTGTTTTGCGACAAGCAGGCTTTCTTTTTGTGCTACGTAGATTTGTGGTCTTTCCATAAATTGGCTCATCGTGTGTCTCCTTCGTCTATCTTAATTTTTACTTTCAACAGATTATGGTCTGATAGCTGAGTCTCTATCATGGTAGTTTCGACTAATTCAATAGTGTTAGAAACGAGAATATTATCTATACTTGCCCGCTTCATGTTTTCATCTGGTTCACGAAACGTTTGCAGCCAAAGATTCCTTTGACCATTAGCTAGTTGATAGTCTTTTTTCAACAACTCCCATTCTTCTTCTGACTGATCCATATTAAAATCACCCATTATTACCTGGTTTTCCCCACCAATTACTTTCATATTTTGAAGTATTTCTTCACTTTGCTCTTGTCTAATTTCTATAGATTCAAAAGATAAGTGGGTATTACAGATAGTTATTACCTGGTTATTTCCTAGACGAATTTGTACAAACTGTGCCGCTCTAGGCTCTTCGCCAGAGGATAAAAAGCCGATTTCCTTGTAATTGATGACTGGGTATTTTGATAAAAGAGCATTCCCATAGTTTCCTGACTCAAAGGGCATTGCCTTACTAAAAAGCTGATAGCGATACTCTTCTCCTGCAAGTTCTTTTACCAAATCCCGTGCATTCCTCTTTGTCTGACAATCCACTTCCTGTAAGCCAATAATATCAATCTGGTGCTTATTGAATAATTGATTCATTCTTTCGGTATCTGGAATTCTGCCAGAAGCAATATTGAAGGTGGCTAATGTAAGCATCATTATTTCCACTATCCTTTTTATGAATTTTTCATTTCCCATGCGATGTTAATAGGTTGGCTACTATACCCACGAATAACAAAAAACTAAAGACAAATCCGAGAACAATAGATGTTAAGCTATAGATAACGAGTCCTTATAAAAATGAATAAATAAAATTTCTACTCATTGAAGCAATAGACATCTTTTTCTTCTCTTAGTGCACTATTAGTACGATTCCATTCATACCAACTGTTGAAGCCGTACTAGCTAGCAGAAATACCGACATCTGCCAATAAACAATCTAAGAGAAACAAACTGACCTTGTATTTTCCTTTAGTTTCTTTAGTTGTTACCGTCATTCGATTCATTGTTTTACACTTTTTATTTCTTATTCACTTTAACTATTTATTTTCATCGCTTTCTTCTTTGACTGAATAAAAAACCAGCTTTGTTTCTACAAATTCTTGCTCATTAAGAATAATTTTTCGATAACCTCGTTCAAAGCTGCTGTAAACGTTGTACCCGCCAATCACTCCATAATTAAGACCGACGCCCAGCCATTCAGAAGTAAAATTATTATCATGATCATGTCCGCAAAAAACAGATGCTTTGAGATTTTTTTCGATTAATGCTGTAAAAAATCCACTGTTTATATCTGAACAGCAAATTTCCTCTCTGCATTCGCCAGTTAAAATATTTTTCTTTCCCTCCTGATACTCAACTAATGGAATATGGAGAAAAACAAGTACCTCTTCCCCTTTTCCCTTGCTCATACATGTTTGATTAAACCAGGAAATTTGTTCTGGATATAAATACGCGTAATAATTGTCTGCTGGCTTATCTTTCATTCCTAACTCTTCCTGATTTTCAATATAATCACCGGAATCCAGAATAAACACTTGTTTAATAACTTGTTCTCCTTTTGAATCATAAATATCTAAACTTTCTGATTGTCTGTTTCTTACAAGCTGTTTGTTTTCTGGAATCACCCGATTATTCAATTGATTTTCCAATTCCCGAAGCTGTCCACGTGTAATTTTCCCATGTTCAGAATCGTGATTTCCATAGGTTATCACTACAGGTAGCTTCACTTCATTCAAAATAGCAATTAATTGCTCGTAGGCTTTTTTAGGCTCATACTCGCCATAGCACCAAACCTGATCCCCTGTTAAAATCAGTAAATCAAAATCATTGGTCTGTAGGCACGTTCTTAAGTGTTCTTGTGTCCTTAGCGTTGCTTCATTTGTCGGATACCCTAAATGCAAGTCAGTAAATTGTGCAATAGTAAAGGTGCCATCTTCGCGACATTTCAACATCATTTATCCCTCATCTTTCTTATCGATTAATTGACCTAGCCATGATTTGCATTGTATGCTTCATCCCTCGAATAGCTAGCGACAGAGCATAAATATTTTCCGCTGGAGCAACCCCGCTATAACCAGCATCTCCAATATGTTGAATATCTACCCCACACATTTTATTGTATAAGGCAATCTGCCGAATCGTATCTGTCGTAGCGCTTTCTTGACTTGTCCCAATAGCAGACATCGTCAGCATCCCTAATCGCTTCGCCAGCTTAACGGCTTTTTTCATCTCTTCTTGATCAAATCCCGGTACGGTTCCTACAGCAGGTAACAATAAGATATCTGCACCCGCCTCATGAAATGTTTGGATAGCCTCTTGCGTTACAATCGGTTCATCTACCCCTGCACTATGCATTTTCCCAGCAATGATTAATCCGTTGTAATGCCTCTTGCCAACACGGATTGCTTCACCAATTTCTTTATTTGTTACACCTGTCCCCGGATTTCCAGTCAGACAGATGAAATCAATTCCTAATTGCTCAGCTGCCGAAAATGTTTCAACGGTACTTTTCCGACCATCAGAAATGGTTACTTTTTCACCTAAGGTTTCTTGTACCTCCACCACAGGCTCCAAATTGATTCCAATGACTCGACCCGTCAACTCTTTTAATTCTTGTATTGGATTACGCGTATTTTTTGAAGAATCCGCCCACCAATCGAATGCTTCCTGCAAACCCACACCGGGTAACCCAATGACCACAGGATTCAGACAATCAAATAAATTTAATAGCAGCATATCTGCGCCAAATGCCGCAGCCAGCTCTGCATTAGTTGTACTGTCTGATGCAGGTGCCTGTACACAAACATTCTCACTCACAATCACTCGACCATCACTTGCCTTGATTGATTCAAAAAGCTCCTCTCGATTCATTTTTCGAATCTCTGAGGCAGTAGCACTAATTAGTCGTTTAACCATTTCTTTCCTCTTTTCTATCGATTTACTGCTAATTTTATCCAGATTTCCTAAAAGCTTAGTATATGAGTAATTACTTTTATTTTAGTGAATTCACCAGCATTCCAACTCCTATCACAATGATTGAAAAAGAGGATGAGCAAGAAGCTGCCTTATCGAAAAAAACAATAGAACGCTTTCATAAAACTATTCGTCTTTGTTTCTTTTCTACTCGTCTCATCCTCCCCTGTATATAGCTCATATTTCTTCATGTGTATATACCGTAAACGACTATGGAGAAAATTCCATATCCCCCTACTCAATTTTTTAACAAAGAGTTTTTGAATACTATTATTATAACACTTAGAGCTTCTACTCAGTTGACTTTCAAGTATCTTTTTTGATAAATTTCTGCACGTTTTCCTCTGTAAAATTTTCTTTTCTATTATCCATAAAATTATATAGAATTTTGAATAAATGTTCTGAGAATTTCTGATTTAAAAATGAATGACTCCTCTTTTTTTACTTTATATATCAATCTTTCATCTATTTTTCTTGTTTTATTATTTCCGTTGAAGCATTCATTTCTATTTACTTATTTGCGCCTTTGATTCTTCGTTAAACCAATCAGAAAAACGCAGAATCCTCTTTAGTGACGCCCCCTTCTTTTCTTACAAATAAAATAACTAGCAAGATAAGATAAATCACCAGACTTACACTCAATCCAAACCCATTAAACCCGGGTGTGACTCTCCCTAGCTTCTCCGTTTATCAGACTTCTTCTAATTCATGATTGTCACTGCTTTTCCCACCTATCATAGGTGGTTTGATAGACTTTCACATATTCATCTACCCCCATCGATTGAATTGTTTTAACGTACTTATCCCAATTGTCTAGTGGTTCGACGCCTGTGATGAATTTCGCCTCCATTTGCTCTATATAAGTTTGTAAATCTGTGGCTGTCGCTTGAACTTGATCTGATTCTTCATTGCTTAGATAAAGGGTTGGGTAAGCTAACTCGACATATGGCTTAATTTTTTCATCCGATTCTTTTTTTATAAACTCTGCAAAAGTTGCATCTGGCTCTTGATTGGCCTCTATTCGAATGTCGCTAATATCCGCTGGCGAAGAGAGATTGGGAATCGCTAGACCATAAGCTGGCGTTGCAGCAGCACGCCCATTCTCATATTGTGCGGGATCTACATCTTTTTGAGTGTGAACCCGAACTTTTTCTCCAGAATCGTTGGTTTCCCATTGCCAATAAGCTCCTTCTGGTCCATTTATCAGATAATCAGAACCTTCAGCCGAATAAAAATAATCGACCCAACGAAGGGCAGCCTCAGGTGAAGAGCACTTGTTTGTAATGGCAAAGGTCTCTCTGCCGATTGGAAGTCCCATTGGCAGCACAGGCTTATCTGCTATTTCTGAAGTTAAAGGTGCAAGCATTGGGTTATTCATCGAATCTTTTTCTGTCTGACCTGTAACAAAATAGGCTGTCCATGTTTGAAATGCGCCGATTTGATTACTCTGCCCTTTGGCTGTGAACTGTTCAACAGAAAGACTGAATGTCTCTTTATCTAGTAGTCCTTCTTTATATAATTTATTTGCATATTCAAGATACGCTTTATAATTTTCGGTCATGGGATAGTAACGAACGACTCCGTTATTCTCTTCAATACCATTTGACGAGCCTTTTATTCCAAATGCGCCCATCAGCCAAGTCCTAATCCTAAAATCTTTTGAAGAGGATAACGGGATTTCATCTGCCTTGCCATTTCCATTGGGGTCTTCTTCTTTAAATCGTTTCAAAAGGCGGTAGAATTCATCCGTTGTTTTTGGAAGCTCTGTTACATTCAGTGCTTCAAGCCAATCTCCTCTAAGCCACATAGGATTACTCCCCCAAATTGCGGAAGTACTTCTTGGAATCGTAGGAAGTGAATAGATATGACCATCTGGTGTCGTGATTGCTTTTTTCAAATTAGGATCCTCTTTTAATAACTTGGAAAAATTCGGCATATTCTCATCAATCATTTCTTCCAGTGCAACAAGAATTCCTTGTCCACCATAATCCATCTCCATTGCAGGTGTTAATGCAGTTGATCCTGGTGCAAATAAAATATCTGCTATGTCACCACTAGCAAAAGCTAAATTCAATTTAGTTGCAAAATCACTTGAAGGTGGGGTAGTGAAATCAAACTGAATATTTGTTTTTTTTGCATAATCCTTGAAAAAGGCCATATCTTTCCATTCAGCCATCCCGACATTGGGTCCCATCATAGACATCGTTAGTTTTTCTTTCACAATAGGAAATTCACCAGCAGTAGTTAACGTCACTTTTTGCTCCGTTTGTTCGTCTCTTTTATTATTTCCACAAGCCGTCAAAATTGTTCCACACGCCAACAAACTAATCATCAGTTTCCATTTTTGCTTCATCTTCTTTTTACTCCTTTACCTCATTTAATTTGCCCCTCTTTTTAACTCTGTGTGGTTTAACTTGGAATCACTTTAATTATCGTCTCATCGTCTCTTGTTCTCACTATGTGATTCTTAGCCTACGCTCGTTTTTCCAAAATGAATTCCTTGCTCTCAAAATAGAGATAGTTATCAGCAAAAAAAACGAGCGTAGGACATAACTATCTAAGTTATGCTCCACCCTCGTGAAATCTTAATAAATGGCAGAAAGACCTTCCATTCTTAAAGCGTCCCTCTTTTAGAGATTGTTAAGAGCAAAACGCAAAGGGAATGATTTTTTCTGTCCTACCCCTCATTTTCTAAAATCTTAACATGCGCTTTGTTTAAACTTTGGTAAATCTAAGGGAATATCTGATATTTATGAGAAGGAGTGTTTAGCGGATACATGCGAATTACTGTTTCTTTCTTGTTTTGGACTGGAAATCACTCTTTCTTATCAAGGGTTCCTCGCTCTATGGACTCTCTGTATTCTTTAGGAGAGACTCCGTACATTTTTTTAAACATTTTTGAGAAATAGGTACTGTTGTTATAGCCTATTTCATCTGCGATTTCATTGATATTTTTTTCAGAATGCAGAAGCATGCTTTGCGCTTTTTCCATTCGATGCTGATTTAAAAATTGCGAGAAGCTCCGTTTTGTCTCTTTTTTAAATAACTGTCCTAGATACATCACATTCAAATGAAGCTCATCTGAAATACGTTTAAGTGTTAGCTCCTCTTGATATTGCTCTTCTATAATCGCGAGTACCTTCTGAACATTCTCACTGTAAGCAACAGGTTCTTTTTGCTCATCAATAAGCTTTAACAATAATTTTTCCAACTCATTTACAGTCATTGCCTTATTAATCGTTTGAATGGTTGCGAGATACGACTCGTCATCTAATTGCCCCACTTGACGATAAATATCCATAAACAAAAGAAACGCAATATGCCGAACATCTTCTGGTGAAGTCCCCAACGTCAAAACTTCTTGAAAAACTTTCTGTACCGCTTCTTTTAATGCAGCTGGTTTATTTAATGTCACGAGTCGATTAAATTCAGATAAATCAATCAGGGAATCCTGACCACTCTCCTCTTGCGGCAATAAAATATGCGTTGTTTGCATACCATAAAATTGATGAAGCTGGTAGGTTTGGCGAATGAAACGATAAATTTCTGGAATTTCTTCTACTTCGTTTGTAGGCTGGCTTATACTCATTACCCAATTCGTTTCTAAAAAAAGTTCCTGCGTAAACCGAGTAAATGGTTCTATCGATTCCCCCTCTTGATAAACAATAACAAAATAGACCAGCTCACCTAGATTTCTGAAATAATAAAAAGGTTGATTTTTCCTGTTTAGCCACTCACTAAATTGCTTCCGATATTCTCTTTTAAATTGTCCTAAAATAACTCTCCAAGGACCAGTGGATTCTCCCAGAAACGTGAAAACTTCTTGTTCTTCTCCCTCATCTAGCTCTTCATTTACCCACTGGGAAAGTAAAAATTCACGATAGATTTCCTGCTGATTTTTTTGTTCGATTCGTTCTTCTAAACGCTCTTTTACACGCAACAAGCTCTCAATTAATTCTGTTTTGTTCACTGGCTTCATCAAATAATTAATGGCTCCTAGCTGCAGTCCGCTTTTTAAATAGTCAAACTCTTGATAGCCAGATAAAATCATAAACTCAAAGGTATACCGCTGATTTTGTGCAGCTTCAATAAACTCAAGTCCACTCATCTCCGGCATCGTTACATCTGTAATGACTAAATCAATGCTTTCTTTTTCTAAAATAGCTAGTGCATCCTTTGCATTCTCCGCTGTTGCAGCTATTTCAAATCCATAGTCCTTCCATGGAATAATTTTTGACAAGCCCATTAAAATCATATATTCATCATCTACCAGCAAAACCTTATACATTTGTTTCCACATCCTTTTCAAAAGAAATCTGGATTGTTAATCCTCCATCACTATTGTTTGAAAGTGTCATTTTGTAAGAAGAACCAAAATATGCACGCAACCGTTCATTCACATTTTGAAGACCAATAGATTGATACATTTGAATTTTGGGATAGCTCAAACGCTTCTCAATTTCCACCAGTTTTTCCTCAGAAATTCCTTTTCCATTATCACGAATTAAAATTTGAACAAGATTTTCTTTTTGAGAAGCTTTGATACTAATCGCATTATCTGTTCTCGTAAAATCAATCCCATGTACAAAGTAATTCTCAACCAACGGCTGGATAATAAATTTAGGTACTTGTAAGTTTTCAAGTTGTTTATCAATGGTAAAATGATAGGCAATTCGTTTTGGATAACGCATTTGATAGAGATATACATATTTCTCACAAAAATCCAGCTCTGCTTTTAAATTCGTCGTTTTCTCTTGATTCGTATTATTTCTAAGCAATGCCGAAAACGCATAAACAACCTCAGCAAGCTCTTCACTTCCTTCACTAATTGCATACATTCGAATATACTCTAACGTATTGTACAAGAAATGGGGATTAATTTGGGATTGCAATGCACGCATATGGGCATCCTGCTGTTTAATTTCTAACTTATAAATATCTTCCACATAGCGGTTGATACTTTTTAACATATGATTAATTCCTTCTGAAAGCTCTTTTAACTCATATTCTGTTTTATCCGTTTCAATCCGAACATCCAAATCTCCTTCAGATGCTTTTTCCATGGTATCCATAACCATTGTTAACTGATTGGAGTATTTCGTAAAAGTTCGAGACAACGTATAAAGTAGAATGCCATCCAGTAACAAAGCACCTAACACCAGGAAGAAAATATCTCTTGCCGTTTTTCGCAGAATCATTCGTTTATCTAAGGTGGCTAAAATTCGATACTCTCCATTTAGCTGTTGATATTCCACCAAATACTCATCATAAAACTGAGAGACTGGTACACTTGAATTCTTTTCTAATGATTGAGTTATCGTTTTTTCTTGCCAATCTGTACTTTTCTTTGGTAATTTTTCATCATGATAGGTGTATAGACGATTGTTTGTCGAAGAAATCATATACACAGACAATCCATCAAAAGAAGACAGGGTACTCAAGCTGTTTTCCAATCCTTCTTTTTCAAAGCCGATAAAAATACTTCCCCACTCCATACTGTTATGCAATATAGAAGATTTTATGTAAAAACCATTGTCTAGCTGCGGCGTTCCCTTGCGTATTTTTCCACCTTTGTCCTCTGCGGTTGACTGATAATAATCAGGAAAATCTTTCATTGTAATATAAATAGACGAGACATCCGAATACTCCGCATAAATGCCCTTAATCTGATCAGAAAACGAAACAAAATCAGGACTTTCATTCTGATGATCATATACAAACATTAAGTAATTAGAAATTGACAACGTCAAATAGGAAGTCACATTCTTAATTTTTTCGGGACTTCCTACTAGCTGATCTTTAATTAGTCTGTTTAAGGTGGTGCGGTCACTAGGCATTCGCATGGTATTCTGCAGAGCATCTTTTGTCGCAGCAACTGCCAGATTTTGATTTTGAATATACGTGTTCACACTAATGCCAATCATTGCAATTGTAATCAGAGAAACTAGAATCAACGCATATTTTCGTAGCAGTCGGTTTAACAGCGTCCCTGTAGAAAACAATACTTTAAACTGGTTAATCATTTGTCTCTAACCGTTCATCAATTAAAACACGCCATGTTTTTGTTGCATAGAAATTCCAAACCTGAATAATTGCAAATGTGCCAAATAAGATGAGCCCTTTATATTTCCATGTAAACCAGAGAATCACAGCGCCTCCGATGACTAGTTTTAAGAAATTGGTAAAGCTTGATAATGTTGAAATAAATGCCAGCTTGATTACGTTCTTTGCTGAAATTTCATATTGGCTGTCTAATAACAAAGTGTATTGATACGTTGCATAGGTATAGAGCAGAGCAAAAAGCAAAATAAAATCAACAACTAAAAATGTTAGCCCTTTAATTTGAACAGAAAGGTATAGATTATAAGCCAATACAGCAAAAATTCCACCATAGAACCAAAAAAATCCATTTCCTCGTTTAAAATTTGTTTTGAACAGCTTCCATCCTTCTTTAAAGGTAATCTCCTTGTATTCAAATTCATGGGCTGCAAACAATTCATTCACTGTTTTTAACGCAGGACCCACTCCAGCAAAAAATAATCCTGCTGTGCTGAATGCCCAGAAGAAAAGATTCAATTTTATTATGACCCATACGCGGATAAAAAATGCTTCTAGTGCTTTGCCTATCATAAGTCTATGCCACCTTCTTATTTGATAACCTTATTATACAAAGAACGGCGAAAGTTTGAAACCACTACGCCGTTCTTCATTCTAGTTACATGTGTTTCGTTTATTTACTTTCTTTCAAAAATGCATCAAATTGTTTTTGCATTTCTTCCAACACTTTATCATAGCCAGCGTTTTTCAATGCTTCGTTTAATTTAGGTAATGTTTCATCTGGGTCAACAGTCCCTGTATTTAAGCCATCTAAGTATTGGCTCATCACGTTAGAAATATTACTTACTTCTGCTTTCACTGAATCTGTGTTGAAGCTGAATCCTAAAATTGGAGAAACTTCTGCATTCTCAATTGATTCATCACGTGTTTTAATCATTTCATCTGTAATGCTTTCTTGAGTGTAAAGAATCGCATTGTTTCCTGTGTTCCATGCAGCCATGTGCATATTTGGTTGGTAACCATCTAATAATTTGATTTTTCCATCTTGTCCATCAATCTTTTCCCAAGCTTCGCCTTCAATACCATAAATCAAACCATTTAGTAACTCAGGATCACTATTTAATAATCCTAAAAACTCAACAGATTTTTCTTTGTTTTTTGATGTGTTTGACACAACAAAGTTGGCCATTTGTGCTTGTGCTGTTGATTTCAAAGGAACAGTAATTGCTTTAGAAACAAGTTCTTGATTTGCAGCATTTGTTAAAATTGTATCACCATAATCGTAAGGGCCTTGTGTTTCTCCACGAACGAACCAAGTGTTGCCTTCAAGTGGATAATCCGTATTGCTTGTTGCAGCATCTGCAGGAATTAGCCCTTGTTTGTACCAGCTATTCATCGTTCTTAATGTTTTGATAAATGATTCTGTATCATACTGATTTACAATTTTTGTTTTATCGCCATTTAAATCAACTGCAAATGGTTGGCCATCACCTAATGGATAGTCAAAATCACCTTTTGCTTTAAATCCCTGACCAATTGCAAAAGCTGCAATATTTGGTTCTTTTTTATGGAACTCTTTTAAAATTGCTTCTGCATCTTCATATGAACTGATTCCATCAATGGAAAGATTATATTTATCTAAATATTGTTTGTTGAATGTTAACATTTGTTGAGCAAACACATTCCCATTCACAGGAAATGCATAAAGTTTTCCATTCACTAAATTCCCTTTGATATAGGCTTCATCTAATTGGTCATAAGCATCTTTTGCATATTTCGGTGCTAGTTCTGTTAAGTCAGCAAATGCTCCTTTTTGTGCATTCGCTACATAATTATTTGCAAATGCAATATCATAATTTTCACCTGAAGATACGATAACGTTCATCTTCTTCTCGTAATCGCCCCAGCCAATATAGTTGATATTTACTTTTGCCCCAATTTTATCCTCAATGCGTTTATTCGCTACTTCTAACAATTTATCATAATTATCTGGTTTGTCACCGATTTGATACATTTGCAACGTTGTACCATCATCTGATCCTTTACTTGCGTCTTTGTCTTTCGAGTTTCCACATGCAACCAACGACCCTAAAAGTAAAGTTGAAAGACCAGTTAAAGCGAGTGTTTTCCACAATTTCATTTGTTTCATCCTCCTAAAATTTTTATTCTTTCACGCCGCCGATTGTTAATCCTTTTACAAAATGTTTTTGGAAGAAAGGATAACTAATTGCAATCGGTAGTGTGGAGATAACAACAATAGCCATTCGAGCTGATTCTCCTGGTACTGATGCGAGCCCGCCAGCTAACTGGCTGCCTGCTCCTGCATTTTGCGTTAAATACTGAATATTATTTTGAATTTTCACCAGTAAGTATTGCAATGGAACCAAGTTATCATTTTGAATGTAAAGTAACGCATTAAACCAATCGTTCCAGTAGCCTAAGGCAGCAAATAAGCTGATAGTTGCAATCCCTGGAACAGCTAACGGTAAAACAATTTGAACAAAGATTCTCAACTCACTTGCCCCATCAATACGTGCAGATTCGATGATTGAATCTGAGACAGAGCGTTTAAAAAATGTTCGCATCACAATGATATTGAACGGACTTACCGCCATCGGTAAAATTAATGCCCAAATGGTATCCTTCAATTGTAGTAAGTTCGTCATTACCAAATAGTTAGCTACCATCCCTGGTGAAAACAACATTGTAATTAAACAAAATACTGTGAAGAAACGACGGAACGGAAAGTTTGACCGTGAGATTGCATATGCATAAAGCGACGTCGCTGTACTATTAATCAATGTTCCGGCAACCGTTACAATAATTGTCACTATCAATGCTTGGAAAATTTTATCCTGCATTTGTCCGAAAAGATACGTATAGCCAAACCCGCTAAACTCTGATGGCCAAAAACTATAGCCATTTGCTGTCAAAGCGGCTTCATTGGTAACAGAAATCGCAATAACAAAGATAAATGGTAAGACACAAGAGATTGCAAATAAGGCAATCACAATATTTAAAACAAAGTTCACTGGCTTATTGAAGGAGCGTATTTGAACTTGCGAAACTTTTTTCTTTTTCATACTGTCTCCCCTTCTCTAAAATAGTGCAGATTCGCTATCATAACGACGAGCGATTGCGTTAGTAATCATTAATAAAACAAATCCGACAACAGACTGATACAATCCTGCGGCAGCTGTCATACCAAAGTCTCCAGTGGCTGTCAGTCCGTTAAAGATATACGTATCCAGTACCTGCGTTACCTCATACAGTGAGCCTGAATTTCTCGGCACATTATAGAATAACCCAAAGTCTGCTCTAAAGATATTTCCGACAGCTAAAATAGTTAAAATAGACATTAATGGAATTAACTGCGGAATGGTTACATTTTTGATTTGCTGCCATTTTGAAGCTCCATCCACCATCGCCGCCTCATAATATGTTGGGTCAATCCCCATAACAGAAGCAAAGTAAATGATACTGTTGTAGCCAATTCCCTTCCATGTTCCAATAAATACTAGGATAAATGGCCAATACTTCGGATCATTATACCAGTTAATCGCTGTTCCTCCGTGACTTACAATCCATTGATTGAAAATCCCTTTATCTGGGCTTAAGAAGGCGTATACAAAATACCCGATAATAACCCATGACAGAAAGTACGGCAGCAATGACATTGTTTGATACACTTTCACAAGTCGTTTATTTCTCAACTCACTCATGATAATCGCGAAAATTACAGAAATAATAAGATTTAACGCAATAAAGGTTACATTATATAGCACTGTATTTTTCGTGATGAGAAATGCCTGATCGGAAGAAAATAAAAACTTAAAGTTCTCAAAGCCCACCCATGGACTCTCTCTTAAACTGGCTAAAAAACCATCAGGTGAAATATGGAAATTTTTAAATGCAACAACATTTGCAAATACAGGAATGTAAAAGAAGAAAATCATCCAAATCATTCCAGGTATTGCCATTAAAATAAGTGCTTTAAATCGCCAGATATTACTAAGGAATCGTCCGATACCCTTTTTCTTATTCATCATCAAACCCCTTTCTATTAAACTTACACATCTATTTTAGCGCTTTCATCCATGAATAAGAATAAACAAAATATAGATAACTTTGAACAAACTATAGTTTTTTTCACAAAAAAAAGAAACAGGTTCAAAAAACTCCCCTGTTTCCTCTATACTTACTCGTATTTAATTTCTTCTTTTTAAGCTTTCTCTCGTCTTAAACATTAAGCTGCTAATCCCTGTATTTAAGCGGATTTATTTTCTTCATCTTGTTACTTATTAAAAATCAATCGATTTCACAAAAAAACTAACCAAATGAAATCAGATACTTTTCTATAGAAGGAACTCGTAAAAAACAAAAAAACTATGTACTTTGTGAATTTTTTTGAGTGTCTCACTGAAAAATCTCAATGCGCTTCAGAAAGGAATGTTCGCCAATTATCCTATTGAACTGAACTGTTTTCTCTGCCCTTTCATGTATTGATTCTCTATTCAGAAAGATAAATCTTTTACTTTCTCTGTCTGCCTTTTGATTTTTTTATAAAAAATTGTATCAGCCAAACAATCCCTGTTAATAGGGATAGAAGTATCACTCCTTCAAATAAAAGAATCATTGCCCATAAATTGTAGCCATATTTGAAAAACAGTCCCCACAAAATAGCCGATAGAAAAAGCTTCCCACCCAAACTTAATTTACGAACCAGAAACCAGTAAAGAAAGTCTTCGTTTCCCACTCTCGTATCCTTAAAATCCTGTATTAGTTTTTTCATGGACATATTCCTTTCATCATTCCTACACTTACTTTGAAAAATGACCTTATTTCCAGTTATCTACTATTTATTAATTTTCTTTAACTATACGTCATAAATTACATGGAAACTATCTAAAAATAAAATTATCCGGTATAAGTTCAGTTAAATACCAAATTCATACTAGCCAATTAGCTAATTAATTTACGTACAACTTTTAGGGTACACATTATTACTCTCTAAGTTATATCCTTACCTCGTAATAAAAAGCAACTTTTTTATTCATCTATTCAATCTGCAACTATAGAAGTTCTCCCTAAAATACACTCTTCTTGTTGATTTCAAGAAACCTTCTCTCCATCCACTCATTAGATTTCAAAGCATATAAAAAAGAGCCACACCATAACTCTAATAGTTATGTTCGGCTCTTCTAAAAGTTTAGCTCTTGCTTTCCTCCCTCTACTCATGGGACTTACTTGCCTTGAATAAGTGAAAGTATAGAAGCTAAATCCTTGTATCTAAAGACTTTGATTAGAAAATAAATCGTTCAAAAATAATTTTTCTGAGATAATTAATTTAAATATGCTTTTACAATAGCTTGATATTTATCAATCATATCTAGATAATTATCAATTTCGACATACTCGTCTACTTGATGTGCTGTTGAACTAACCCCTGGGCCAAATACAACAAAATCAAATTTAGTTTTAGATTTTGTGAACTCGGCTGCATCTGTTGTACCAGCTGCTGAGATTAATGGAAGAGGCTGGTCAAACTGACTTTGAATAGCTGTAATCAATTCTGAATGACTGTCCGCTTTTACTGGAATCTTATTATAATCTATAGATAAATCTAACTTATATTCTGTTCCTTTATTAAGGGTATCAACAATTTCTTGTAATACATTGATAATTTGTTCATTATCAAATTCAGGAATAGAACGGATATTTCCTTGGATTTTAGCAAAATTAGGAATACTATTCACTTGGTTTCCACCAGATATTACTGTTACATTGTGGATTGTGCGACCTAGTGTATCATTTTCGTACTCCTCAGATATTTTTTCCATCTTCTTATTAACTTCGCTGATGAAATTATTTAAATGATTTATGGCGTTGTATCCTAATTCAGGCATTGAACTATGCGCTTCTTTTCCATGAGAAGTAACAGAGTAGTTAATCGATCCCATATGAGTATACATTAGATTATAATTTGTTGGTTCGCCAATAATTAAACCAGTTAAATCATCTGCGTGTCCTAGTGTTGTTAACTGTTCAGAGCCAAGTTCTCCCACTTCTTCTCCAACAGTTGCTAATAGTTTGACATTGCCATTAAAAGCAGTTTGCTTTTCTTTTAATTCAATCATGGCTATTACCATAGCTACAAGACCACTTTTCATATCTGTAGCGCCGCGTCCATAGAGTTTATCATTTACGATTGTTGCTTCAAAAGGAGGATATGTCCACTGTGATTCATCCCCAGGATCAACAACATCCATATGACCTGATAACCCAAGAGTCTTTTTTGAATCCCCTTGACTGATTTTTGCAATTAAATTAGCTCGGTCATCTGAATAGTCTACGATCGTACTATGTATATTGTGCTCTTTTAATAAATTGGATAAGTATTCTGCTACTTTCTTTTCATTCCCATTAACAGATTTAATTTTGATTACATCTTGCAAAATGGCTATTTTTTTTGATTTTTCCATAGTTTCTCACATCTTTCTGTTTTCTTTATACTAATAATGGTACTCTTAAAAAAATAGCAGGTCAAATATTATAAATGACTCCCTTTTTGGCTAATCTTTTAGCCTGCTTCTCTGAGAGTAATGTTTGAGGTCAATGAAATTCATAAACAGAAACTAGCAGAAAATTTTAAACTGTGGCTTTAATTCTTGATTGAGTAGACACTTTTTGGGAATTTGCATATTATTGTAACCGATGTTTTTATTTGACTACAGCCGCATCCACTAGTTTCCATTCTATTTCTAGTTGAATTACCAAGTCCTAGTAATTTTTCAACTTATACGAATAGAGTATCTTCTATCATAATTTTTCCATATTCATTCTTTTGGAATAAGTGTTCTCTTTTCTTTACGCAACCTAGCTATATGGTTTGAAAAATTTCCCCAATCAATGGCCCTGGGTGGTGCGAGCCAAATAATTTGTGAAATCATTTCAAATTCCGCGAAGTAAATGTCTGACAAAATCAAATCTGTTTGTTCATCTATAGATTTTTGATAAGTAATATTTAACTCGAATAGTTTATTAATATTTCGAACAATCATTCGGTTGTAGATTTTTCCAAATGAAAAATCAATGTACAGATAAATAGGTTGAAGGAATTCTTGTAATGGAAGTTTATCTACTAATAACAACAAATAGTTATAGAAATAAAACTCTTTTCTTTTCCATATATGCCTCTGATTTTTTTTCCCCTCAATATATTCTTTACAAAAAGAAACATATTCAGGATAATTATCAACAAAATAATTTATATCTAGGTTCTTATCATATTCGATATTTTCCAATGTGAAATTTACTGTATAAAAATGAAATAACGCTATGCGTTTGTAATTTTTCTTTTTAAATTGCTTTGCAAAGGGAAATTTAGATTGTACGGTTTCTACAAATTCCAGACTATCCAGTTGGAATGATTTATCATTTACGAAGCCTAAATAGCCTCTGGATTTTATTATTTCCTCTCCCACTAGATAAGCTAGAATCTCATCCACTTCATATTCTATTCTCTTTTTATCAATCATTTTCATTTCTTTTTCCAACCACTCTCTTATCCATTTCGCATGTGGGCTTTCATTTAGATAGCTGGATGATACAATTCTTTTTTCCTCAGTGATTGTGTGCCCTCTTTCTATTCTAAGAAACGTAATATTTAAAAAGTGAAGTAATTTAAGCTTAGCATACTCTTGCATACCCATTTTTCTATGTTCTTGTACCGTTTTTAAAAAGTGAAGTGATTTTTTCACTATATTTTCAGGATATATAGATAACTCTTGATGCATTTGTTCAAATAATGCATGTAAAAAGAAATGACGCAGCTTTTTTTCATTACCTTCAAAAGTAAATTTCTTGGTTATCGTAAAGCTGAACTGTTCAAAAAATTTTCTCATTACTTTTAATTTTTTATAAACTGGAGAAAACGAGATGAAATTTTTATCTGCATAGTCATTTACAGACTGAAAGTTTTCAAATAAAAGTTCCAACATCATCGAGAAGGCCATAGATTTTTCTACATAAATCGTCTCTAGTTGTTTAGAAGTCCCTAGTCCATTTTCAAGCAGCTCTATCGTCGTATTTGTCTCTACTAATTCAAAATCTTCCACTAGTTCATACTGTTTAAAATCAGTGTTCAGCTCTTCCATCGTCCGATTCAGCAAAAATTCAGAAATCATCAACTCTTCGATAATCGTTTCTTTGTTTTCTTTTAGAAGAGGACGATTTTCCATATAGCGAAAAAAATCAATCTTTCGGATTTCCGTCTTATCTAAAAACATCTTGAACATTTACAATGACTCCACCTTCCGCTTTCTTCCCATAAAGTGCTGTTCCAGATAACAAATAGGATATCTCCGCTAGATAAAAAGTCGAATCGGAATTGTCTCCACCTGATTCATCTGGAAAATTGATACTTTTTTCAACAAAAATATTAGATGGAGTAAATAAAACTTTCTTTTCCATTTTTGGTGCAGACTTCTTCTTTTGCTTCACAGAATCATCTATGGAATCACTAGTTGAACTTACAATTGTTTCCTCTACAGTAGACGAACTTGTTTGATTTGTAGAATTTTGATTATTTACTTCCTGGCTAGTAGATGGTTCTCTAACCTCTGGTACAATCGTTTCTGATGGATTCAACGGATCATAAATCACAGACTCACTTTTCACTATTTGATTATCAAATGCTAGCATACCTAATAATATCGAGCTAAATAAAAGTGTCTGATATTTCCTCATGTTTATCCATCCTTACTTAAATTTTATTTCATCACTTCATTTGGAATCCATCCCGATTCTACCAAAGAGATTCGAAGTAATTCTACCTGTTGAAATGAGGTACAAATATAGTTGCTTATTTTTTTTTCATCCCAATTATAGGGAACAACAATTACTCGCTTAAATAATTTCTTTCCCTGACTAAATCTTACATAAT